>NZ_JCACRX010000001.1:0-3150088 GCF_059072655.1 Psychrobacter sp. H27
AAAAGACTGCTTATGACGACAATAATATTTTTGCCAAAATGCTGGACGGGGATATTCCATACCACAAGGTTTATGAAGACGATAAAACCCTTGCCTTTATGGATATTATGCCGCAAGCAAAAGGTCATGTATTGGTCATACCTAAGCAAAAAACAGCTGATTTGGCTAATCTTGAGCCAGAGTATGCTGCCGCTGTTTTGATGACCTCCAAAAAAGTCATGCAAGCGCAGCGTAAAGTGTTCGAGCGTGAAGGTATCATCCAAATGCAGTTGAATGGTGCGCAATCAGGTCAAACGGTTTTTCATTATCACATACATCTAATCCCCTCGAGTATTCATGAGCTGGGTCGCCATGCGGTGGCACAAGCTGATCAAAGTGAACTTGCCGATATTGCAAAGCAACTTGCTGCAGCAATCAATGATGCGTAATCGCAGTACCATGTTTTGTGATATAAATACCATGCTTTATGACCTTAATATCTATAGCGATATGTAGGTCTAAGTCATAGCGCATTAACATAAGTGGTGTACAAGATAAGAAGACAGCTCGCAAGCTGTCTTTTTTGTTGCTTAGTAATAGTCATGTAACGAGCGTTAAGGTCATGTTACGAGTCAGCTGGTCGTCTAGGGTTTTTGAAAAGAATGTGATAGATATGATGCGTGTTTACTAACTTATCGTTAATCGACTCATTACTAACTAATTTAGATTTAACGCACAACCATAAACTATCTATTAGCTATCTTACATTCACCTTTGTCCTTACCAATGAATAACTATAAAAAAGGCAAAATCAACTTTTGGGAAATCGCTTTTCATGAGTAAATTACCTCGTTCTACTATTTTATTACCAGTCTTTGTACCCGCTGCCATCATTATGCTGCTACTGGTCATTGGTACAGCGATCAATCCTGAAGCAGCAGGTGCTTTATTCAACGATGTACTTGCCTTTACGACTGAGACGTTCGGTTGGTTTTATATGTTGGCAGTGGCACTGTTCTTGATGTTTATTATCGTATTGGCATTTTCGTCCTATGGCAGTATCAAGCTGGGGCCTGACCATGCTGAAGCGGAATACAAGTTTCTTGAATGGTTTGCTATGCTCTTTTCAGCAGGCTATGGTATCGCGCTCCTGTTCTTTGGGGTAGCAGAACCAGTGATGCATTTTGCCAGTCCGCCACTCTCGGAGCCACAAACGATTGCGGCGGCAAAAGAAGCGATGCAAATTGCCTATTTTCACTGGGGATTTCATATTTGGGCGATTTATGGGGTAGTGGGGTTGTCACTGGCGTATTTTGCATTTCGCCACGGTCTACCATTATCGATACGCTCAACGTTGTATCCAATCATCGGTGACAAGATTCATGGTCCTATCGGTCACACGGTCGATGTGTTTGCGATATTGGGCACGATGTTTGGTATTGCGACCAGTCTCGGTTTGTCAGTATCGCAGATCAACGCGGGACTCAATTACCTGTTGCCAGATCTAATTCCAGTGAACACCACTGTGCAGGTGATTGCTATTGCATTAGTGACGTCAGCGGCTCTGTTGTCTGTGTTGGCAGGTATGGATAAGGGTGTCAAACGCTTGTCTATTTTAAATATGGTGCTAGCGACAGCACTGATGATTTTTGTGTTTATTGTCGGTCCGACCATCTTTATCTTGAATGCCTTTATGGAAAATACAGGCAGCTACTTGGGCAATATCGTTGAGCGTACCTTTAGTTTACAGGCCTATGAGAACAGCGACTGGATCGGTAGCTGGACGCTGTTTATTTTTGCGTGGACAATCGCATGGGCGCCTTTTGTGGGGCTATTTATTGCCAAGATTAGCCGTGGTCGTACCATTCGCGAGTTTGTATTGGGCGTGATGCTGGTACCAACGTTCTTTACGTTCTTTTGGTTTGCTGTGTTCGGTGATACTGCACTACATATGATTATGGTCGATGGGTATAACTCGCTCATTGGCGATGTACAGGACAACCAAGCGATTGCTTTATTTAAACTATTAGAGAACTTACCATTCACTGAGTTTGTGTCGTCATTGACTATTCTATTAATTATTACCTTTTTTGTGACGTCGTCAGATTCAGGTTCATTAGTGATTGATTCACTAGCGGCTGGTGGTCGTAGTGATACGCCGTGGTGGCAGCGCAGCTTTTGGGTAGTGACTGAAGGGGCCGTAGCAGCGGTACTCTTGATCGCAGGTGGTCTAACAGCACTGCAAACAGCAGCTATCGTCAGTGCGCTACCGTTTGCCATTATTATTCTAATCTCAATGTTTGGTATGTGGCGTGCCCTACGTATCGAAGGCCACCGTAATCAAAGCCTCGGTCAAAATAACAAACTGCCACCGCATCTACTCAAACCATCAGCATGGCGCGAGCGTATTGACTACATGACTGACAAACCAACGCGCGATAAGGTCTTGAGTTATATCAAAGAAGTGATTATGCCATCCATGATGGAAGTATCATCTAAGTTTGCAGAGACAGGCTGGACCACTGAAGTCAATTACGATGCAGTCAATAACCGTGCGGTACTTGAGTTGCAGCGTGGCGACGATGTTGAGTTTTGGTATGAAGTGCGCTTATCCGAACATGATGCGCCTGATTATTATACTGAGGGCACCGCGGATACCTTACCGCAAGAGCATCATCACCGTGCTGAGGTTTATCTACGCCGCGGTGGTCAAACATATGATCTATACGGCTACCAGTCTGAGTCAGTGATTAATGACATCATCGATCAGTTCGAAAAATACCTGCATTTCCTCAATGTATCACCTGATAGCCTACCATGGCGTATGCAAGAACATGATGAAGATATCACCCTAGAGCAGGGCAGTGTACTCGACAAATAATAGAATGAATGCGTCAATAGTAATTATAAATCAGGCAAGCTATTTACCGTAATAGCTTGCAATAAATATAAGATTCCTTAGAATAACGGCTTGTTTTCCTTACAAATCAAGCCGTTTTTTTATGTCTATTGATTCTTCAGTTTTATCCTCGTCCGCCTCAGTGTCTGACCATCCGTTATTGCAGCCATTAGTCATCGGTGGTCTGACTATCGAAAACCGTCTGATGGTTGCCCCGATGGCAGGGGTGACGGATAACCCTTTTCGCCGTCTGTGCAAATCATTCGGTGCAGGTCATGCGGTCAGTGAGATGATTATCGCAGATACGGCACTCTATGCACGCAAAAAATCACTATATCGTGCCAATTTTAATAATGAGATTGCCCCTATCTCTGCACAGATAGCAGGTGCGGAGCCTGACAAATTGGCTGAAGCGGCTCGTTATCAAATCGATAACGGTGCACAGATCATTGATATTAATATGGGCTGTCCTGCCAAAAAAGTCTGCCGTAGGCTGGCAGGCTCT
Organism: Psychrobacter sp. H27; assembly: GCF_059072655.1. NCBI lineage: Bacteria > Pseudomonadati > Pseudomonadota > Gammaproteobacteria > Moraxellales > Moraxellaceae > Psychrobacter > Psychrobacter sp. H27. The sequence continues at coordinate 3,384 of NZ_JCACRX010000001.1, forward strand.
GCCTTACTACAAGATGAGGATTTGGTCGCGCGTCTATTAGATGCAGCAGTCAATGCGGTGGATGCCCCTGTCACGCTAAAGACAAGATTGGGATTTGAGAATGGTCGCGAGAATATTTTGCGAGTAGCGAAGCGAGCAGAGCAAGCAGGTATTACGGCGATTGCCATTCATGGGCGCACGCGTGAGGATATGTATACGGGTGAAGCGCGTTATGAGCTCATACGAGAAGTCAAAGACAGCATCAGTATTCCGGTTATCGCTAATGGCGATATTGATAGCGCGCAAAAAGCCCAGCATGTCTATGAGATGACGGGCTGTGATGCGGTGATGATTGGTCGTGCGGCGCAAGGGCAGCCATGGATATTTCGTGATATTGAGCATTTCTTGCGTACGGGCGAGCGTCTGGATGCCCCAAGTATCAGTGAGATAAAAGAGATTGTACTGGCGCATCTACAAGAGCTCTATGACTTTTATGGTGAGTACTCTGGCTGCCGTATAGCCCGTAAGCACATCGCTTGGTATACGACAGGTATTCCGAACTCTAACGCCTTTCGGCAAGCAATGTATGGCGAAGAGAGCACCGCTGGACAATTTCGAGTGGTTGAGACTTTTTTGCAGGCGCATAAGTAGTAGAAGACCGCGATGCTATTATGCTCATCTAGTATCTATCATCACACTTGTATAGCAGATACTGCATAAGCGTATCTTTTTCGTTTCCTATGCTTTATCGATAGGTGTCGTATTCTCAGCAGGGGTAGTGGCGAGGTTTTCTTTCGGCAACGGTTTTTCTTTTTGCCAAGGGAACCGACCTTCTAGCTCTACCTGTAATGATAAGCTCAAAAACGTTCTAATAAGTACGATAATACCCAATACTATTACGCTACGTAACGATGGCTCTGTGACCACAGTGGCGACGATATCAGCAGCGATAAGTACCTCTAGGCCTAATAGGATAGATTTACCAACAGTCTGCCTGATATCGACATACGTATTATGGTTGAAGCCTCCTGGTAGTCGAAATGCCCTATAAAACGCAAAAAATATGCCAAAAAACATTATAAGAACCCCAATGACTTCGACTATTTTGGCAATTAGATCGATATAATGGGTTAACGTTTCTATCAAAATATATCCTCCTCAAACTCAATTAGTACATAGCAGAATATTAAATCTTACCGCTATTGTATGATTATATACCACTGCATACCTGCATAATCATCGTACTAGCTGTCAATTACTGGTGTTTTGTTCACTTTATACGATATTTTTTTGCTATGCTATAAACGAATATTTATTGGCATAGGACAGACAAAAAGGACTTTTTATGGCTAATCCCTCGAAAAAAGCAATAACCAAAGCAGTGAAAGGTAAGAATATTATCATTACAGGCGCGTCAAGCGGTATTGGCGAGCGTACCGCTTTTTTATTAAGTGAGTGCGGTGCCCACGTTATTTTGCTTGCACGTACTGAAGACAAGCTTAGAACAGTAAAAGAAAATATTGAAATACTTGGTGGTAGAGCCAGTTATTATCCATGTGACCTCACCAACATGGATGAGATCGAAAAAACCAGTGATAAAATTCTGACTGATTTTAAACATGTCGATGTACTCATAAACAATGCTGGTCGCTCGATTCGTCGTTCGGTGCATGAGTCTGTCAACCGTTTTCATGACTTTGAACGTACGATGGAGATTAACTATTTCGGTGCCGTCAAAATTATTCTTGGGTTTTTGCCCACGATGATTGGTCGCCGTACTGGACAGATTGTCAATATATCGTCAATTGGTGTATTGGCAAATAGTCCTCGATTTTCTGCATATGTGGCATCAAAATCTGCATTGGATGCCTTTAGTCGTTGCCTAGCAGCAGAAGTGAAAGGGGATAACATTAAAGTCACCAATATCTTTATGCCATTGGTACGTACGCCTATGATTGCTCCAACTAAGCTGTATCGTTATATGCCTGCGCTTATGCCAGACGAAGCTGCATTGATGGTAGCAAGAGCTATTGTTGATAAGCCAAACAGTATCGCTAGTAATATGGGTAAATTTGCATCAGCGACCTATTCGTTGGTACCAGCATTCAACGTCGGTATTCAGTCGATTGGTTATCGTATCTTCCCAAGCTCTACTGCAGCACAGACCAAAGACAGCAAGCCAAACCTTGCTCAACGCGCTTTTGCTAAGATTTTGCCTGGTGAATATCACTAGAGTAGAAACTTTTTGAGTTTTTAAGCAAATGAAAAAAGGATACGATGGTATCCTTTTTTATGCTTCTGACTTTTTGAGTGATCTAATGATTAGCTTGTTTGATTATTCAGTTGCCGTGAGAGAGATATTTAGATGATATTTCGATTTGCTTTTGATTTTAAGAATATTTATTTGAGAGTGATCAGAGACGATCGATGGCTATCTATAAAAACTTCGAGGGTCAGCAAAGGAGTCCGTAATTTACAGACGGTTTTTAGGTTATAAGCTATAAAATGGTGTCTACAGTTAGTCTACTCAACGCCTATTTGACTTGCTGGAACCATGCATCGTTGATCGCCGTTTCGTTCGAGTTAAAATGGACACATATCCTTTCGTTACATTTTTTGGCATACCAGTATTCGTCGAGCCCTATTTTTATTTCAAATAAATCCTTGGTCACGACATCGCCAACCGTATATATAGATCCTTCTTCAAAAAAAGGATTGCCAATGATGCATATAAGTTTGTCACCAGAAACTATCACAAGTGTATCTCCCCAAAATCAAAACAACATAGAATATATATTATTTATGAACAAATGCCAATTATAAAGACGGTATTTTTTTATATTTCTGGCTTATATCATCGATTATCCGATAAACGGTAAAAAAAAGTCCATTTTATGACTGTTTGTTTGTATTAGGATTATTTTTGTAAAGTTGGTATTTGTTACCAAAAGTATTAATTGAGCAAACTAATATCTATCTGTTTGGGTTTGTCATTTATGTTCACATAATATAAATAGGTGATAGTAGACTCCTGTACCTAGATACCCATAGCGTTCAGTTATTCATATCAGTCAGAATGTACCCGTGACTATTTACTACAAAGTCTCTTATAGTGATAATAATGACTTGATAGCCCGACTATAAACTCAAAATTATTTGTATATATTTTCTCACCTAGTGTGCTGGTAAGTGTGCGCTGCGTGAGTTATCAGAGGTTTTTAATGATCAAACAACATCGGCAGGCATTAGTCGTTGAAGGTGGCGGAATGCGCGGCGCATTTACCAGTGGCGTTTTAGATGCTTTTTTACAGCAACAGTTCAATCCTTTTGACCTTTGTGTGGGTGTTTCCTCAGGTTCAACCAACGTCGCTAACTATTTGGCTGCACAAGAAGGTCGTACCTTGCACATTTACTTAGATCACTCTCTTCGATCTGAATTTATTCGTTATGGTCGTTTTTTTAGAGGCGGTGACTTATTAGATTTGAAGTGGATGTGGGACGTTGTTGAACAGGAATATCCGCTAAATCAGGAGCAATTATTTGCCAATCATGCTGAATTTTATATGGTATTGACGCATGCTATTTCAGGAGAAGCGACCTATATCAAAGCTTGTAAAGCAAATATTTTGGAGGGGTTAAGAGCATCAAGTTCTATTCCGGTGCTGACCAGGCAAGCCGTTGAGATATTTGGTGAGCCTTATTTTGATGGCGGTGTGGCTGATGCTTTACCCGTACATTGGACTGCCAAGCAGGACCGCGTCGCTAAGATGATGGTTGTACGTACTCGCCCCAAAAACTACTATAAAGCGAGTCTCAAAGGCGATAAGTTACTGGCAAAATACTACGCTAAGCAGCGCCAAGGTTTTGCTCAAAGCTTATTGACACGAACCCAACGCTATAATGATGCCGTGCAATTTTTGCATACATCGCCATCACAGACGCTTTTAGAGATTTGTCCACCTGACTTAAAAAATATGGCGAGCCGGTTGTCTAAAAATAAAGCTAAAATTCGCTATAGCTATGATGTCGGGCTGGATGCTGGGCACCAAGCGATTGAAGAGTGGTACAGGCTCTAGTTCAACGAATGACGGACAAGTAATGCTACGTTACATATGGTGAGCTAATATTTTTTAACCAAAAACCCGCCATAATATCCAAAACACACCCAGCATTATGATAGCGATAACGAGCACGCGTTTTAGCCAGTAGGGGAGCAACGGTTTTTTGTAACCCAAATCATTCAATTGACTGTCTACACCCGCTTGCAGACTTTTAAACCCTTGCTCTGATTTAGTCGATTTGACCCGATTTTTTACTAGCGGTCCAGAGTCCTCTTCAATGTCTTGTTCTCTATCGAAGCTAATGGCTTGATTAGGAATGCCTTGTTTATTGGCAATGGTGCTTAGCTTTTGCTGCTGCTCTATTTTTAGCTTGGTCTCATAAGCATCAATCCGTACCTTGGCCTCGTCCATACTGATGTTTTCATCAGCTGCCAATGTCTTGATCGCCATGACCAAGTTGTTTTTTTCGATCATTGTAATGATTGCTTTGGGCAGCTTTGTATTGACGGGCTTTGTGATAGGGTCGGGATTAAACATGGTTGTCCTTAGTGTCAAATAGATGCCACATAGAGTAGGAGAGTATCGTCGGTTTATTATAACCATGTTACACAAACAATGTTCAAGCAAAAAAATACCGCCATCACATTATGATTGCGGTATTTTATTATTTATCTTGTGTCAGCATTGATGCCAATTTTTGATAAATTATAGATCTTTCCAGCGTTGAATGGCTTCATGGATGACTTTTTTGGCCTCGCTGACATCGCCCCATGATTCGACCACAGTGGTTCCTGGTTTTTTCAGGTCTTTATAGTGGTTGAAATGATACTCTAGCTGATTGATGATTTGTTTTGGTAGGTCATCCAAGCTGTTGTAGGCGTTGCTATTGTTGCGATCATCGGCAGGAACAACAACAATCTTGTCATCAACTTCGCCATCATCAACAAATTTCATCACACCAATTACTTTGGCTTTTAAGAAAACACCTGTGGTCAATGGCTCTTCCGTTAGAATCAACAAGTCCAGTTCATCGCCATCTTCGTCAAGGGTTTGCGGGATAAAACCGTAGTTGCAAGGCTTTGCAAAAATTCGTGGATCAACACGATCAAGCTCAAATACCGCCAATTCGCGGTTCCATTCGATTTTGTGGTTGCTACCAGTTGGAATCTCAACAACGGCGTTAATAATGCCGCCGTCTACATCGCCTGCGTCCAAGATTTTATTAAAATCTGCCATAAAATACTCCATTTTCTTTTGTTTTAGAAGTTTGAATAAGGGGTTGAGCTTTGAGTGCCACAACATCGTATTGGGGCATCCGATTTATGCTGCATGCGATTATAGCAAGTTTGAATCAAGTTTTCTCACAATGCGTAAGTCTAAGCGTGCAAGACATTATGCAAAAAAAGATTATGCAAGAACACACTCAAAGCACTTATTTAGGTGCAATCGCTCGTAATTTAATTAAACCAGCATGGCGTTTTGCAATATTGTCGATGAGTTTTTGAGTAACGACGTCATAGCTCAGTGCCTTACTTATTTGTTGAGCCGTTCGGTTTTGTGTCTCTTTTTGCATATCTACAAAATCCGATAGGCGTAGCATTTGCATACCTGCATACCCGCATGGGTTGATCGCATTAAATGCTGATAAGTCACAATTGAGGTTAATCGCAATACCGTGATAGCTAAAGCCATGCTTAATCTTGAAACCTAATGAGGCTATTTTGCCCAGCATAATTTTATGATCAAGAGGTGTGTCATCACACGAGGTGCTGTTGGTTGATGTGTCGGTATCGGTAGGGTCAGCGTAAAGATAAACACCAGGGGCATCACGTCGGGCATGAGCGCTGATGTGGTCATCACTAGATGATGCTGAGCCATGCAAACAGTCGTTGACGACATCCTCGATCGCCTGCTCTGCGTGAGAGACTAGATGACGCACGCTCCATTTAAGGCTGTCCAAGTCAAACAACCAGTAAATCACTAATTGTCCATGACCATGCCATGTCACCTGACCACCGCGATCGGTCTTTATAATGGGCGTATCGGTACGCTGTAATATGTGCTCTTCTTTACCAGCTTGTCCGAGTGTATAGACGTCGTTATGATCCACGATCCACAACTCATCAGGGGTACGCTGTTCTTGTTGTTTTTTTAAATCGATACGAGCAAGTGTGCGTGATAGCATCGCATCAAGCGTAGAGACGTAGTCGGCTGCTGATAGAGATTTACTGATCAGTGTGTCATTAAGTTGTTGCGTGTCGTTTGGCATGGGAGTGTCTTATTATTGTCTGGTGTAAAGGGGCACAACGGTTTGGCGTAAAGGTATGGTGTATAAATAGGCAGTGTAGCAGTTTTAGCAACTGTCGCTCAAAATTATATGCTATCACGCTGCCTGTAAAGGTGGCCGACGCTCATAAAAAAGAAGTGCGAGAAGGCGCTAAAAATATTTGTATATCATTGCGTTAAAGGTCAAAAAACAGTATTGATACAAACCCTGTAGTCAATCAAAGATGCTGTTCATTGCGCAGTCGATGCGCTACATTAAAGTAGCACAAATGGAACTTGATAGAATCTACAGTCAAAGCAGTATAGTAAACAGCAGGACATTTAAAAGTAAGATAGTCAAAAGTACATAGGACTATATAGAGCTGATCATAAAATAGACCTGAATACAAAATAAAAAGGTCTGCCTAGTAAGACCGTACCTATAACCCAATATAGCGCCGTGACTGCATTATAATATATGAACATAAATGATATGAGCATAAACGACTACGACAAGGAAGAAAAATGACAGATAACAATCAACACACCCCTGAGCAGACATCAGCTGATGCCCGAACTGTGCTACAGCGTATGCCCGAAGCACTGAGCACTGCTACTACTATCGATGAGATGAAAGCACAGTTTTCACGCTTGCAGATGTTGAGTCGTACGCAGCCAATCAATGACTGGAGAGAGCGTGAGACTCATCTGGATAATTTAGAAGTGATGCTGAGTGATAATCAAGAGAGCTTTGCAAAGGCGATCAGTGCTGACTTTGGTTATCGCAGCCAATCAGAGACCCAGTTTGCCGAGTTGTTCCCGAGCTTTACGGGTATTAGTCATGCCAAAAAACACGGCAAAAAATGGATGAAAACGCATCGCGCGCCTATCTCAGCCCTATATATGCCAGCACATAATGAGATCCAGCCGCAGCCGTTGGGTGTGATTGGTATTATGGTGCCTTGGAACTATCCACTATACCTAGCCATTGGCCCAATGATCGATGCGCTCACTGCGGGCAACAGAATCATGGTCAAGATGAGCGAAGCGGCGCCGCAGTTCGCTCAGGCGTTCGCGGATGCTATTGCTCGTTACTTTTCACCAGATACGATCTGTGTGGTACTGGGTGAGGTTGATATTGCTGCAGCCTTCAGCGAGTTGCCATTTGATCATCTGCTCTATACAGGATCGACTGCTGTAGGCAAAAAGGTAATGGCTGCTGCTGCACCTAATTTGACGCCAGTGACGCTTGAGCTTGGTGGCAAATCACCAGTGATTGTATTAGATGATGCCAACTTAGAGTCTGTGGTCAATCGCGTGATGATGGGCAAAACATTAAATGCCGGTCAAACCTGTATTGCTCCAGATTACGTGTTGATTCCGCGTCAACATCATGACCAGTTCATCCATTTAGCAAAAGAGTGGATGGCAAAACACTATCCTAATATCGAAGAAAATCCGGACTATTCGCGTATCATCAATGGTGAGCAGTTCAAACGGGTCAAGGGCTATCTAGATGCACTAACTGGTGATGAGATACATGCCCTTACCACTGCGGAGCCTAATATAGAAACACGTCTGATGCCGCCAGTCATCGTGAGTGAGCCTGCACCTGATAGCGATATTATGCAGAACGAAATATTTGCCCCAATTTTACCATTGGTGCATTACGAAACCCTTGATGATGCGATTTATTTTGTCAACTCACGTCCACGGCCATTGGCGTTGTATGTCTTTAGTGATAACTACAGTAGTGTGGAGAATGTGCGTAATAATACAGTCTCTGGTGGTCTATGTATTAATGAGGTGATTATTCATGTTGCCCAGCATGACTTGCCATTTGGCGGGGTTGGTGACTCTGGTACAGGCGCATACCATGGCAAAGCTGGTTTTGAGCGTTTGAGCCATATGAAGCCTGTCTTTGTACAAACCAAGCTTAATGGTCTCAATTTCTTGCTGCCGCCTTATGGTGGACTGTTTAAAAAGGCGATGGCGCTGTTTTTAAAATGATAGTTTGTGAAATAACAAATTTTGAAATAATCTCTTCTAGAGGGTTGGTTTTTAAAAGAAATACCTTTGAAATATTTGTTCTAAAATAGACGGTTCAAAAATATCTTAGTTAGACTATTTTATAATTCATATTTTACAACTTACAGTACCTATTTAGATAGGTGCTGTTTTTTTTGTTCAAAAATCAATCAACGCAATCAGAAAAAGAGTGTTTAGTACCAGAGTGTCTATCTTTGTGGTATCAAAATCAATCATCGCAACCATGATATCTATCGATAAATAAGCATTTGTCATCACTCACATAAATCGATACACTTTGTAGTAAGTCTAAACAACAGTAGATAATATTTGCATGATTCATAAATGTCATTGATCGATATGTCACCACAAAATGCCATCATAAGGCTTTGCTGATTCGATGCTTACTTCATGCTAATACAAAAAAAATAGGACAAAGCATGCGTCAATGGATCGCGTTAAGTTTACTGTGTATGAGCGCGCTGTTGCTACCCGTATCAGCATCTGCAGCTTGTGAATCACCTATCAAATTTGGAGCACTTACTTGGGAGAGCGGTCAATTTATCTCTGGTGTACTCAAATATATCGCAGAAGATGGCTATGATTGTACAGTTGAGGAAGTGCCAGGAGCAGGCCCTGCGCTAGAGACGGCACTGTCGCAGAACGATATCCAAATCATTGGTGAGCAATGGATTGGTCGTTCACCAATTATGGAAGACGCCATTGCACAAAATAAAGTCGCTGTCATTGGTGATACGCTAAAAGGCGGTGCGACCCAAGGCTGGTACGTCCCAAAATACGTCTTAGAAGAAAACCCAGGACTGCGCAGTTATCAAGACCTGCCCAAATATGCTGACCTATTTATAGATCCCGAAGACCCAAATAAATCGCGCTTTATGAACTGTCCCTCTGGATGGACATGCGAGATATTCAATACACGGTTGCTAAAAAACACCGGTCTAGACAGTATTTTTAATAATGCTCATCCTGGTACTGGCGCGGCGCTCGATGCCGAAATCGCCTCCGCTTTTGAGCAGCATAAGCCGCTATTATTCTATTATTGGCAGCCCACGGGACTCATGGCAAAGTATGATTTTGCCGCGTTGGAATTTCCTGTTCATAAAGATGCCTGCTGGCAAGATCTATTGCTTGCTGACGGTACGTCTGACTGTGTATCAGGCTTTCCTGTATCGCCTTTAGGCATCGCAGTATCTACGCCATTTATTAAATCTAATCCTGAGCTGGCAGAGGTGTTCGAGCAGGTACAGTTTACGCCTGATGAGCTCAATGGTGCGATCTTAGAGATGAGCGAAACAAAGCGTAGTGGGGATGAGCAGGCGCTGGTGTTTTTGCGTGAGAACCCAGACGTTTGGCGTGAGTGGTTGTCTGGAGATGCCAGTACCAACCTTGCCTCAAACTTAGGTATCGGCTTAGATGGTGCTATTACTGAGGATACTACTACCGCTAGCATCGATGGCTCCGCCCAAGCAACAATATTCCCTTCATGGTCACTTGAGACGCCGCTCAATAACGCCTTGGCAAGTGTGGTTCTAAACTATGGAGACGTATTTCGCACTATTAGCACAGCCGCGCTTACGTATTTACTTTTACCTATCGAGCGATTGCTGACCATCATTCCGCCTTGGCTGATTATCGCTTTGGTGGCTGTGCTGGCATGGTTTGGTGTTCGCAAGATTTGGTTTGCGTTGGCATGCGGCGCGGGGCTGTTTTTGATTGGTGCTTTTGGATTATGGGACGCATTAATTGATACCTTGGCGTTACTTATCGTATCAGTATTGGTCACCGTAGTGATTGGTATTCCTATCGGCATTGCGATGTCAGGCAGTAAGCTACTGCGTAAGATTGTGACGCCAGTACTCGATGTGATGCAGACCATGCCAAGCTTTGTGTACTTGATTCCAGTGCTGATGCTATTTGGCATTGGTAAAGTGCCTGCATTGTTTGCAACGGTTATCTATGCACTGCCACCACTGATTCGTCTGACGACACTAGGGATTACTCAAGTTAATCACGAAATGGTCGAAGCAGGACGCTCTTTTGGTAGTACGCATTTGCAGCTACTTATTTGGATCAAACTGCCACAAGCGCTGCCTAGTATCATGGCAGGTATCAACCAAGCGGTGATGATGTCGCTTGCGATGGTGGTACTGGCGTCGATGATTGGTGCCCCAGGGCTTGGCGAGGATGTATTGCAATCTATCCAAACCCTAAATATCGGGCAAGGACTGCAAGCAGGGACGGCTATCGTTATCGTTGCCATTATCATTGACCGTATTACTCAAGCGTTTGGTCAAGGCAAGCGTGCACGCCAAAAAACGATTAGGGCAGGTAGGCGTCCCATTGGATAGTTGTTTATCCAATCGTCAGTGACTAAAGCAATAATAAAAAATCAGGCAATAGTGAGAGCAATGATGAATCATATCCAACTAAAAAATATCAGCAAAATTTATAATGCCGATAGCACACAAGCACAATCTGCATTGGCATTACTGGCTGAGGGTATGGACAGTACTGCTGTCAAAGAACAAACTGGCTACTCGGTGGGTCTCTACGATATTAACTTGGATATCAAAGCAGGCGAGCTACATTGCATCATGGGGCTATCAGGTTCTGGTAAGTCTACGTTGATACGTCATCTTAATCGCTTGATCGATCCTACTAGTGGTGAGATATGGGTGGATACTGCGCTTAATGCAGATCGTATTACTCAGGCAGTGACAAATACTAAAAGCCGTGCAGGAAGAATAGAAACGCTCGACCCAACAGCAGAAGAACTTTCAGGAACCGCTACTAATATTTTGTCGCTTAATGATAAGCAATTGCAGCACTATCGGCAGCAGACGGTTAGTATGGTATTTCAGCATTTTGGTTTGGTGCCGCACATGACAGTGATGCAAAATGTCGCTTATGGGCTACGTGTCCGCAAAATGAGTGTGAATGAACGCAATGAGAGTGCACGGCACTGGCTAAATGAAGTGGGACTTACCAATGTAGAGCACAGTTACCCAGACGAGCTGTCAGGCGGTATGCAGCAGCGTGTTGGACTGGCCCGAGCATTAGCAACCGACAATCCGATTTTGTTGATGGATGAGGCATTCTCTGCGCTTGATCCACTTATTCGTGCCCAGCTGCAAGATCAGCTGCTTGCACTGCAAGACAGACTCAACAAAACCATTGTTTTTATCACTCATGATATTGATGAAGCCATCAAAGTCGGTCAGCGCATTAGTATTTTAAATGGTGGACGACTGATACAGACTGGCACCTCAAGTGAGTTACGGCATAATCCTGTTGATGACTATGTCGAGCAGTTCATGAGTGCAAAAGCTTGATAAGCCCTAATACTTAATAAGACTTGATAAATACTAAGAAAACTCTGATCTAAAATAAATAAAAAACGCTAAGCTAAGCCTTAGCGTTTTCTGTGTTATATGCCCAATATGCCAGCTCACTAATTTGAAGGTTGTACTAATTTTGCTGCAATCTATAGTGAACTCTGAAATAAACACCAAAATTCGTTATACTTAATGGCTTTTTGATAACACGCGCTTGATAAAGGTTTGTCGTTTATTATTTAGATACTATGTATAGTTCAAATACAGTCTATATTTCAAATACAGTTTATATCTCAGATACAATGTCGCTTGGTCTATTCAGTGACGTTTGTTTCTCATTTTGCACTTTTAAGGCCATAGCATGACTGCTATCTATACCCCGATCATTACCTCACTGCTTGATAATGACTTGTACAAATTTACCATGCTACAAGCCATGCTGCATCAGTTCCCTCAGACACATGGTGTTTATCGTTTTCGCTGCCGCAATAATAAAGACACGGCCTATCCATTGGCTGATATCCAAAAAGACTTAGAGCAGCAACTAGACAGCTTATGTGAGCTGCGTTTTTTACCAGATGAACTGGACTACCTGCGCAGTTTGCGCTTTATGCGTTCAGATTTCGTCGATTATCTTGAGTTGTTTAAGCTAAAGCGCCGTTTTATTACGGTCAGTACCGATGAAAAAGGGCGCTTATCTATCGATATCGAAGGACCGATGATTCAAGCGATGTTCTTTGAAGTATTTGTGCTCGCTATCGTCAATGAGCTATATTTTAATGCACTATCGAATGATAGCGTGATTGAAGAAGGACAGCGCCGCCTCGATGAAAAGGTCACGCTACTGCACCAATATGCGGTAGAGCAAGCAAACAATGGTGTCGATACACCGCCGTTTATCGTTGCTGATTTTGGCACGCGTCGACGTTTTAGTAAACGCTGGCAAGCACATGTGGTGGAGACGTTATACAGCGCTGAACCAAAGATCGTGAGCGGTACCTCTAATGTATATTTGGCAAAGCAGCTTGGAATGACGCCAATAGGGACGATGGCACATGAGTTCATGCAGGCATTTCAGGCATTGGATGTGCGTCTGCGTGACTCACAAAAGGCCGCACTTGAAGCATGGGTACATGAGTATCGTGGCGACTTAGGCATTGCCTTAACTGACGTGGTCGGAATGGATGCGTTCCTGCGCGATTTTGACTTATATTTTGCCAAGCTCTTTGATGGGCTACGCCACGATAGTGGCGACCCTTATATTTGGGGCGATAAAGCAGTTGCCCATTATGAGAAGCTAAAAATAGACCCAAAGACCAAAATTTTGACTTTCAGTGATGGCTTGAACTTAGAGAAGGCGTGGGAGCTGCATCAATACTTTAAACATCGTATCAAAACCAGCTTTGGCATTGGTACTAACTTAACCAATGATATGGGTATTACACCGATCAATATCGTACTTAAATTAGTGGAGTGCAATGGTCAGCCAGTAGCCAAGCTATCTGATAGCCCAGGCAAGACCATGATCAATAATGACACGTATCTTGCCTATCTTCGTCAAGTGTTTGAGGTGGATGAACCAGAGTAAGCCAGAAAAACATTCTGTTGTCTAACTATCAGACTGATTATGCTTGGAGTCGCTAGTAGGGTTTTCTTCAGCAAAGGCGGCATCCAATGCTTGTTGAACCGCATTGATGCGAGTCTCGCACACGCGATAAGCGGCGATAGACTCTTCAACGGTGGTCATCAGGTTGTCAATGTCAGGCTCGTCTTGTTGCTGTAGTTCGGCTGCATTGGTTTTCAAAATATCGTAGGCCGCCTTAAAAGTTTTTGGGGCGGCTTTTTTGCGTCTGCGAGTAGGGGTGGTCATAAAATTTCCTAATGTTTAAAGGTAAGTAGACGAGTGTTCTTTAGATATTATTATTTTGTTAAGTTAAAGTGCCTGAGGTTTCTGTTACTTCTTTATCCATAGTTAAATCTATAATCTGTGCTGTTGCGCTACCATCTTTTAGAATGATATTGACCGTTTGCTCAGGATACAGTTGGGCGCTGCTGGTGAGTGTTTGTTTGCCTTTTTTATCCATAAGCATGGTATAGCCTTGCTTGAGCACGCGAGAGGGTCGATGTAATAGTACAATGTCTCGCAGATGTTCACTATCACGCTTCGCTTGTATCACTTGTTGTTGCGCGTTTTGCATAATGAACTCTTGGTAATTTTTACTACGAGTACCGGCCTTTGTGAGCTGCTGATGCGCTAAGTTTTGCGTCTGTACATACCGCTCAGTCGTCAATCTGGCGGCTTGCTTCACTTGGCGCTGCGCGCTTTGTTGAATGCTGCGCCACGCATAATCACTGTCTTTTTGTAGAGCGGTGAGCTGTCCGATAGTTTGCGACTGTATTTGGCTCAACTGGCGCGTGGTTTGTTGCTCGGCAGTATTCAATTGGCGCTGAGCGGCTTGCTTAATTTGCGCTTGATATTGTAGCGTCTGAGAGACGAGCTGTGCTAAATGGTTATGGATAGCAGCAATGACTTTGGAAGGCGTATCAAAGCTTGTGTGCGCAACTTCATCTAAGATAACTCGGTCACGCTCATGACCGATACCGACCCAGACAGGAATAGGTAGCTCAGCAACCAACGCTGCCAACTCATAATCATTCAGATAAGCCAAATCACCAACTGCACCGCCGCCACGAATAATGACTAACAAGTCTGGTAGGTGCTGGTAAGTATCATAAAACGCCTGTTGGGCGCTAACAATCGCTTGTCGTATCTCGGCAGGCGCGTGATTGCCCTGAAAGGTCGCATGATGATAGTGGAACTGACAAGCGCCTGTATTCGCTAAGCGATTTGCATCGGCTTGAAAGTCGCCCAATCCAGCAGCCTTTTCGGGTGCGATGACCAGTACATGCTCGATATCAAAAGGAGTCGGAAGCTGTTGGTTAAGATGCAGTAGGCCTTCGCCTGTCAAGCGATCAACCATCTCTGCATATTGCCGTGCTAAGTCACCTAGCGTATAGCTAGGATCAATATCTTCAATGGTGATAGAAAAGCCATATAGGGCATGGAAACCTGCCGATACTTTGAGTAGGACAGTCAAGTCACGCTCAAGGGGCATGCCTGTTGAGCGCTCAAACTTAGCCAACACACGAGACGCTTTAAAACGCCAAAGATTACCGCGGCAACTGGCAATTACTTTGCCAGCATCGTCTTTTTCTGCCAACTCAAAGTAATAGTGACCGCCCTTACTTGATAAATTGCGGATTTCCGCCTTGACCCAGACACGGTGATCAAAGGTTTGCTTGATGACCATTTCAACCGCCGATAAATAGTCGCTCAGGCGTAGGACGGTATCTTCTAAATGGTCTTCTTGCTCAGCGAGTTCTGCTTCCAATGTTGCCAAATCTTTAGCAGGCGCTAATACTTTGGCGGGTTTGATATTTGAAAGATTGGGTTTGCGCATGATATGAGACCGAAGATGATTGAAATACAAAGACTGATGAGGTAGTGACAAGTAGAATATGAACAGTTTAACCCAAAAGGGCGTATACAAAAAGCGAAGCCAACACGCTTTGAGCGATATATTATCGACATCGAAGCTTGTTGGCTATTTGATTGGCATCAGATTGTCTATGATATCAGCAGTATCAGCAGATGACTCGTAAATTTACCATCCGTAAGGTGGCTATCGTATAAAGTAGGTTGTTGGCTTATTGGCAACGAAAACTAATAGTATATTCATAGTCATCATCACGCGACAAGTTAGGTGTGCCTGTACCAAAGATAGAGCCAACGACTGCACCCATTTGTCCAACCATGCGACCAGTACGCTCATTCAAGATACCGTTATATTGCACGCTATCTTCTACGATAATCACTTGCTTGCTACGACAGGTTTTTTGCGCACTATCTATGGCATTCTGTTGCGCCTTTACTTTAGTATCGCTAATACCAGTAGTCTCATAAATGGAATTGGCACGTTGAATCACAGGCGATGATGGTGTGCTTTGACACGCACTCAATGTCAGTATAGCCGCGAAACACGCACCTAGACTGGCGGTTTTATTAAAAGTATTCATAAATGATTCCTGAGGTTACAAAAAAAACATCATGATTATAAGTAAAGCTTTATGAATGTAACCTAACGATATATTAAATGTCTAGACGCTTATGGTGTGTTGTATTGCAGCGATATTGCGAAGAGACACTGCCATAAGTGCGTTTAGTGAAATGAGCGAGGTCTAAAGCCTAAATCCCAAGGCTAAAAATAACTTTCATTCGTTTAAAACAAAACAAGACACGACCGTACACAGCAAATTACTTGAAATATAAATCATATCTAGCATAATTGAGCCATTCATTTTTTATTAAAAAGTAATACTATGCAATTGATTCCCGCTCCTGCTGGTGTGCTCGAGGTCGACGCACTATGGCAACAAGACAATCCGAATGACCCAAACACTGATACCGTGGCGCTACTGTGTCATCCTAATCCCCTGTTTGACGGTACGATGAATAACAAAGTAGTCACGACTATGTATCGCTTTGCTCGTGATAATGGCATGCATGTGGTGCGCTTCAACTTCCGCGGGGTAGGTCAATCGACAGGTGAGCACGATTACGCGGAAGGTGAAGTCGTCGATGCAATGACCGTGCTACAATGGATCGCCGAGCAAACCAATGCCCGCAAACTATGGCTTGGTGGTTTTTCTTTTGGTGGATATGTTACAGCCCGCGTGGCTGAGCAAGTGCTTGAAGCCCCGCATATATGGGGAGTGGGTGATTTTGAAGTTTCAAAAATTGCCCTTATTGCACCATCAGTCGAAAAAAACGACAGTAGTGACATTGATCTACCCGCTGACAAAACCTTTGAGATTTATGGCAATGCTGATGAAGTGATTGAACCTGACAATATGCAAGCGTTTGCAGATCGTCTAGGGCTTGAGGTTAGCGTCGTCGATGGTGCTGGACACTTTTTCCATGGACGCCTGTCAGAGCTCAAAAAATTATTAGAAGCCCATAGCTTTGGGCATGACGGCTAGCTTTGGCTTTATAATTGTTCTTCAAAGGTCGTTATTTCACAGCTTTGTCTTTGAAGATGCTTTTTGTAGTACATCTCACAGCCAATGTTTTTGAATGAAGTACCTTGATGTGAAATGTGTTGACGGGTAGTGTTTCTTGTCAGATGCTTGGCTATCCCACTGTTTTGTTATTTAATTTTGATATTTATTGAATCCAACGATGAGTCGTATTATGAGTTTATCTCCATTGCAACGTTACGAGAAAGCCGTCAGTACAGATGAGTTTACCCGTGATGAGCAGCAGTTTCAGGCCATGAGTTCCCTTGATGAGATATACCATCAGCTCATCAATAGTGCGCCGCAAAAGAAAGGTTTTTTTGGGTTTTTGAAGTCTAAGCCTGTTGCACCAACTGGGTTATATATGTGGGGCGGTGTGGGACGCGGTAAAACGTGGATGATGGACATGTTCTATGATTCATTGACCATTGAGCGCAAAATGCGCCTGCATTTTCATCATTTTATGCAGCGCGTTCATCAAGAGTTGAATAAACTCCAAGGTGAAAGCAATCCACTCGAAAAGGTCGCCGATATTATTTATGAAGAAGCGGTCATCATCTGTTTTGATGAGTTTTTTGTGTCTAACGTATCCGATGCTATGATTTTGGGTGATTTGTTCACCATGCTATTCAATCGCGGCATTACCTTGGTCGCCACATCCAACATTGAACCCGCTGGACTATACAAAGATGGCCTGCACCGTGACCGTTTCTTGCCAGCGATTGCAGAAGTTGAAAGCCATACAAAAGTGATGAATATTGACTCTGGTATTGATTACCGTCTGCGAGTGCTCCAACAAGCGGAGTTATACGAGTCGCCAATGACCAAAGCCAACCATCACTGGTTAGCCAACCGCTTTGCCAGCCTGTCTGATAACCAAAAAATTAGTAATGATCCTATTACTATTAATGGTCGCGAAGTAAAAGTCAATGCGCGTACTGATGATATTCTATTCTGTGATTTCCGCCATCTGTGCATGGCACCGCGCTCAGCATCTGACTTTATTGAGCTTGCCAAACAGTTCAGTACGGTATTGGTCGATTCAGTTCCCGCCTTGGATGATGATCTGCGTGATCCAACGCGCCGTTTTATTTACCTTGTTGACGAGTTTTACGATCGCCGTGTAAAACTATTGGTACGAGCAGAACAATCAATTTTGGACTTGTATCAAGGAGAAAAGCTGGCGTTTGAAATTGAGCGTACTCGCTCGCGCTTGCTTGAGATGCAATCAGAAGATTACCTACGTATGGAGCACCGTGTCGAGGATGCTGCATAGTTTTCCTTAAAGCTGTATTGCTGATATTTCATGCTTATTACCTCTAAAAGTACTGTTAAAGATCTATTTTTTAGAACTGCTGAGTAATAAGAATTAGGCAGTCAGTGATAAATATTAAAAATAATTAGCAAAAATAGATAATAATAAGTAAGGATAAAAAATGACTACGACAAATGAAGATAATCTAGAAACGCTAGACAATAAGCTGTCCGTGAAAAATGTATCAGGAAGCGATATGTCATCTACCAGTGATGAGTTAATAGGTTGGATCAATTCAAGACGCAGTATGGGCAATCTAGATACACCAGCACCGACGCGTGACCAGATTGAGTCTGCTATTGAGTGCGCAGCAACAGCACCAGATCACAAAAAATTGCGCCCATGGCGATTTATTGTGACGCAAGGTGACGCGCGACATGAGCTTGGCAATGCTCTGGTTGAAGCCGTAAAAACAAAGGCATTACAAGATGGTGAAGAGGTGTCTGAGAAGACCATCAAAAAAACCCACACTATGCCACTTCGTGCACCAGTGATTATAACTGTGGTTACTCAAATGCAAGCGCATAAAAAAGTCCCACCATTTGAGCAAATGCTTAGTG
The DNA here is from genome assembly GCF_059072655.1 of Psychrobacter sp. H27. Classification (NCBI taxonomy): domain Bacteria; kingdom Pseudomonadati; phylum Pseudomonadota; class Gammaproteobacteria; order Moraxellales; family Moraxellaceae; genus Psychrobacter; species Psychrobacter sp. H27. The sequence goes on from NZ_JCACRX010000001.1 coordinate 22,024, forward strand.
CTGGCGCTGCGGTGCAAAACCTTATATTGGCGCTAAAAGCCCAAGGGTTTAGTACGGTGTGGCGTACTGGACTACTATGTAACGAGCCAGCAGTAAAAGCCTATTTTGGCGTAGGGCCAGATGATTATGTGACCGCTTTTGTTTATACTGGCACAAGCCCCAAAAATGAGTCTGCCCGCAAACCTATCGATATCGAACCGTTAGTACGCTTCGAGTCATGATTTGACCCTATAGGATTTCTTGGTAATAGTATTGCCAAAATAGACAGTCAACCTGTGTATCTAAGATATCAGGGGTAAGATAGATTCTATTGATAATAAGTCAGTCAACACGGATAAAAGAACATGACAAGCCCTAACAACAGCAATAAAGACAATAGCAGCGCTAGTGATGAGACGAGCAACAATACGTCTGATAAACAAAATGGTATGCTGGCAGGTATATTAGAGCGTGCAAGTAAGTCAGGCATCGGTCGTAAAAAATCAATACCGAGTCCAGTGGCGTCTGCAGTTGCAAAGGATATGGCAGATATTCATAGTAACCCTACCAAGCTGCGCTTGGCATTTTTGGGTGGTGGTAGCTTTGGTACAGCAATGGCGAATTTGGCCGCGCGCAATGGTTGTGATACGACGTTATGGGTACGCAATAAACGCACGGTTAAAGCAATGGCAAAAACCCAGACCAATAAAAAGTATCTACCAGGCTATAAGCTTGATGACCGTCTAAAATACAGCCATGATCTGGCGACAAGTGTCAAAGAAAAAGATATCATCTTTATTGCCGTGCCGGGCTTAGCTTTTCGTGAGACTCTCAAGAGTATTGCACCTTTTATCAGTGGACAGTCTATTGTCTCATTGACAAAAGGCATGGAGAAAGACACTTTTGCGATGATGAGCGACATCATTAAAGAAGTATTGCCTGAAGTGAACTTTGGTGTCATGTCAGGACCGAATCTGGCTATCGAAATCATGAAAAATATGCCATCTGCTACGGTTATTGCAAGTGAGTCTGAACCCCTACGCCATGCGGTACAAGCCGCGCTACATAGTGCATTTTTTAGGGTGTTTGCTAGTGATGATATCCGCGGCGTTGAGCTTGGCGGTGCGCTAAAAAATATCTATGCCATTGCTATGGGTATGGCAGCTGCCTATGAAGTGGGCGAGAATACCAAAGCAATGATACTGACCCGTGCGCTGGCAGAAATGAGTCGTTTCGGTGTTGAAGAAGGGGCAAACCCGTTGACATTCTTAGGTCTGTCAGGAGTAGGGGATTTATACGCTACTTGTAGCTCAGAATTGAGCCGCAACTACCGTATCGGCAATATGCTCGGTCGCGGTATGAGTATTGACGCCGCTGTCAAAAAGCTTGGCCAAACTGCTGAAGGGGTCAATACGATTCAGCAGGTTCACGAAAAAGCCACTAAAGCAGGCATCTATATGCCCATTACCCATGCACTCTATGCCGTGATTTATGAAGATAAGGCAGCACTAGGTGTGGCACTACATTTGATGGAAGCAGGATTCCGTAGTGATGTTGAGTTTGTGATGGCTCATGACCATAGCAATGCCGCGCTGACCGCTCATATGAAAAACAGCGCCACAGACAATGCCAACGATAGCGATGCTGATAGCAAGTAAGACCTATCATTTAGGCAAAGTACTATTAGGTAAAATACACTGCCGCCACATGCACCAAGGAAGGTTATGAAAATTATATTAGTACGTCATGGTCAAGCAGAAGATGAGACGCGTCCAGATAGTGCGCGCCAGTTGACTGATTTTGGTCGGCAGCAAGCAGTGCAAACGGCGGAGTACGTGACCACTCATTATAGCCCAGATCGTTTTATAGTCAGTCCTTATGAACGCGCGCAACAGACACTGTCTGCATTTCAGTTGCGCGCGCCAAAAACACCATCATCTATCCAATCCAACATCACGCCTTCTGATAATGCTCGTCAGGCGCTAATAGATATCGCTAATATTGAGGCGGAGTGTCTGGTAGTGGTTTGCCATATGTCGATTGTTGCTTATATAGCGGGGCTGCTTACCGGTGAGTCTCCTGAGTCATTCTCTTTGGCAGAAGCTAGAGTGTTTGAGATGGAGTTTGTGATGACAGGTATGGCAACAGAAGTGGATCGGTTTGTGCCTGATCAGCCATACTAAAAAACTTGGACATTTAGCAGATGCCTTTGGGGTTCTGCCTCATGAACGTATGGTTACAATTGCATCAATAATTGAGGACACGTTTAGTGTTACACGTTTGGTTACGAGCGCAGCATAGTCCGCTAGCTGTCTGGCATGAAGAGGTACAGCAGTGGCAAATGGTTGACAGCTGGCAGCAGCTGCAAACGGTCTATAGCCATTATAAATCCAATAGCCAAAAGTTACTTTGCCTATATTTTCCCTCAAGCTATGCACTGCAGGTAGATACCGAGCTTAGTGCTACTCAGCTCAAGCAGCTAGGCAACAGCGGTAAGCAGTATCTGTTTGAAGAGACCTCGCTCACACCTGTTGAGCAATTGGCTATTCGCCAGTTAGGTCATGCTGATACTACGCAGCTGTATGCACTGGCGCAAAGCGATATTGAGTCCTGGCAGCAAAGTGCTCAGCTTATTGGCATGAATATCGTTGCCTTACTTCCTGATTTTTTATTGTTGCCGCCACCAGAGGAGGGAGCAGGTCAGCAAGTGACACTGTACCAAGATGGGCAGACGATGCTATTGCGTCAGTCAGTGCGCCAAGGTATGGCTGTCAGCTATTTACCGCTGATATTGGAGCGTTTGCCGCACTTAAGTGAAGTGATGATGCTATCGTCTATTGAGGCTTCGAGTCTCGTAGACAACCAGTCGATAGATGATAGTCTAAACACGGCTATAGAGTCTAAGGAGACTGCTGTTACGGGTACACAAGATATTCAGACGATGTCAGCGACAACCAGCGCCATCGCACAAACAACAGCGCTTATCGCTGATGCTCAACTGCTATTGACGACGCTACCGAGTATACCTAAACCCATTGACTCTCCTGAACGTCATGCTCTTAACTTTTTTATTAAATCAACTGACTCGCAGCTATCACCTTATCTGCGAGTGGCAATGATGGTTGCGCTAGCGGCCTTGGTGCTACAGATGGCAACCGATGGCGTACAGTGGTACAAGTACAATGAGGCCACTGCTGCAACTAAGACCGAAATCGCGGCGCAGTATCAATCTTGGTTCGCTGATGAGCCACTCAGTACACGTACCAAACTCCAAGTACAACTGCAACCCAAGCTGATGAGCGACAGCCAAGCACCCGAGTCGCATATAGCCGCACTATCAAAGATATCACCTTTGATCAAGCAGTCCTCGCTACGCGCGCAATCATTAGTCATGCAACCATCAACACTCAGTTTCACGCTCATTGCACCTGATCGCGGTAGTCTAGATCAGTTTACGAGCACACTGGTTGCACAGGGATTAAGTGCTAAGCTTGCACAAGTGAATAGTAATGAGCAAGGCCAGTTCAGTGGTCAGATTACTGTAAATGTAGTGGAAGGGAGTGGTGCAACAGACAATGTGGCAGCGTCATAACTCATCTAGGTATCGGTAATAAAGGTTAAAATATGAAACGACTACAGCGCCGTACCAAACGTAGTGCAGCTGCCTCTACACCCAATACTACAACGCATGCACTTTCAGATCGGATTGGCACTTATCAAAACATGCTGGTCACACGCTGGCAGGCTCTACCACCACGTGACCAGCTAGCGTTAGCCGTATTGTCCGTGTTTCTGCTGTTGTTTATCGGCGGCTATGGCGGTTATAGTATTCATCAAGCCGCAAAAACCAGCAAAAGTAATTACCAAGAACAAGTATCTGATTATTTTTGGTTGCGTGCGCAAGCAGGTAATATCGATAATAATGCATTGAATGCTAATAATACTGCTAACGGCGTGGCTGACATGCCGCCTGCCAATCGCATCAGTGCGCTACTCAATAATTCAGGTATTACGGACGCTCAAGTCGTTGCTGCTGGCGATTCGGTGCAGTTGAGGTTTGTACATCCTAGTCAAGCTGTTGTCAGTACTGCACTTGGTAAGCTTGAGCAGCAAGGTTGGCAGTTCATGCAATTATCTATGCAGCAAAACCTAACGGACAAATCCATTGAAGTGCAAGCCACTATCACTTCATAGTGTGGTGTGCTAAACGTGATATATCAGTTAAGATGAGCGATGGGCAGTGCTTAAGACGGCGTGCTGGGTCCAACATCTTAGATTAGGTGCCATTTTAGCTTGAGTATTATTTTAGCTTGAATGTCATTGAAACGCCATTTACTGGCACCATTAACTATTTATTAGCCACTGCTAACCACAAATAGGTACCACAAAAAATATCTAGATAGCTAACTCAGTAAGGAAGATTGCCTACGATGAGTGACAGTATGAGCAAAGACAAGCACCGTTCTTTGGTGACTTACAACCACATTACTTATTTCTTATATGTGATCAGTTACTTTACTGCTGGTTTATTATGGATTGTGCCGATTGTGATGAACTATGCCAAGCGCCATGATGCGAATGGGTCATGGCTAGCCACGCATTTTGATTGGCAAATCAAAACCTTTTGGTACAGTATTGTCTGGTTTGTCATTGGTGTTATCATCATCACCTTTGCACTGGGTGGCTTTGGTGTCAGTGTGTTGGCTGATAGTGGTAATATTGCTATTGGTTCCATATTATTGGCTGGATTTGGCCTATTGATTATGACCTTTACCTTTATCTGGCATCTATATCGTATCGTTCGTGGTTGGATTGCTCTGACTGATGGTCGCCCAGTACCTTAGTGCTTTAATATGCCGAAAGAAGTATTTTTTGATGTTGATCCACTGAACAGGCAGTGACTTATTATCGTCATTTACTAAATGCTTAGGAATGCTAAGAGTTACTTTGGGGTGGAAATTTACCGTATGAAACTTTGCCCTTGTTTCTGTTAAGCTGATATAATCGCTGCGCTTGATTTTATTCATATTCTTTATTCACTATTGCTTTTGAGCAGGGTCTGTCGTCATTATGTCTTATGCCTTACTTCGTCCTTTTTTGTTTAATATGGATCCTGAACATGCCCATGAGATGACTTTGTCTTTATTGGACAAGGCACATAAGGCGCGTGTCTTAGGTCTGGCATATGGTCAGTCGATGCAGCCTACAGACTGTATGGGATTGCAATTCTCTAATCCAGTTGGTCTTGCCGCAGGTCTGGACAAAAATGGTGACTATATTGATGCCTTAGCTGAGCTTGGATTTGGCTTTATAGAAGTAGGTACCGTCACCCCAAGACCACAAGTGGGTAATGATAAACCCAGACTGTTTCGAATCAAACAAGCAGACGCTATTATCAACCGTATGGGTTTTAATAATGAAGGCGTCGACTATCTGATTGATAACGTCAAACGCTGCAAGTATAAAGGTAATATTGGTATCAATATTGGCAAGAATGCTGATACGCCAGTAGAGCAAGCAGCAGATGATTATGTCTATTGTCTAGAGCGTGTTTATCCTCATGCGTCATATATTACGGTCAATATCTCATCGCCAAATACCAAGAACTTACGTGATTTGCAAAGTGGAGAAGCGTTGACCCAGCTGATGGATACGATTAAGAACCGTCACAGTCAGTTAGCCACTGAATATGGTTTTTATGTGCCATTAGTATTGAAGGTTGCCCCTGATCTAGAGCCTCTACAAGTCGACTATATCTCACAGCAGTTGTTAGATTTTGAAATCGATGGTCTGATCGCGACCAATACAACATTGAGTCGTGTGGGTGTCGAAGACTTGCGTGATGGCGATCAAATGGGCGGTCTTTCAGGTCGACCAGTCAGCCATATTAGTACTCAGATTTTGCAGCAGTTCTCCGATCAGCTGGATGGTAAAGTGGCTTTGATCGGTGTCGGCGGTATCGATAGTGGCGCCAAAGCCGTCAAAAAAATCGAAGCGGGTGCAGACATGGTGCAGCTCTATACAGGACTGATCTATAGAGGTCCTGGACTGGTACAATCGTGTATTCAAGCAATCGGTGGGTATTATGATGCCATGGAAGGCTAATCACATGAAGCAGATAGTGAGGCGCAAAGTATGAGCGGTCTAGATATTGTGATTGCTATCGTTGTATTGATTGGCTTGTGGCGTGGCTTTCAAGTCGGACTGATCAAAACAGCAGTAGGCTTGGTAGGTTGGTTCATTGCGCTTATTGCCGCAACTCGCCTAGCAGGAGTAGTATCGCCTCAACTGTCTGGTATCGTACAAAGCCCTGTGTTACAAATGGCGTTGGCTTTTTTGTTGGTAGTGATTGCAATATTGGCTATCATGCACTTGGTGGCTTTTGTGTTCTCAGGTGTACTAAAAACCCTACGCTTAGGTGTGGTTGACAAAATGGCTGGCGGGGTACTTGGTGCTGCCAAAAATGTCTTGATGGTATTGGTCATTTTGAGTGTCAGTGCACCACTATTGGTGCAGATGCCGCAATGGCAGACCTCAGTACTTGCCCCTGAACTCATGCCCTATGCACCCATGGGCAAAGCCTTGGTTTCAGATGTGTTAGGCATGGCTTGGGATCAAGTTAATCAATCGTAATTTTCTAAAGTTTTCATTCTTTTTATACTTCTAAATGTTTGTGCGTGTCGCGGATCATCAAAAACAAGTTATCAGAAACTATCGTTAAGTGTCTTACAAAATCATCAGGTTAGCGGCGAACGACAGTGAGTGATTTTAGCAACATGCTGTCGTTGCATTTGCCGTTATTGTCGTACTAATGTGTGGGTCAAAATAGGATATAGCTATTATGTGTGGAGTCATTGGAGTTGCAGCTCATGAGCCAGTCAATCAGATACTTTATGACGGCTTGACGATGCTACAGCATCGCGGGCAAGATGCAGCAGGTATTGTCACTTTGCAAGATGGGCGACTCTATCTACGTAAAGAAAATGGCATGGTACGTGACGTATTTATGAATCGTCATATGATGAAACTGGTTGGTAAATTTGGTATCGGTCACGTTCGTTACCCAACGGCTGGTACCTCTAGCAGCGCTGAAGCCCAACCATTTTATGTCAACTCACCTTATGGTATTACGCTTGCACATAATGGCAACTTGACCAATGCTGAGAGTTTGGCCAAATCGCTATATATCGAAGATCGTCGTCATCTAAACACTGACTCAGACTCTGAAGTACTGCTAAATGTACTGGCGCACGAGATGCAAAATCTTGGCAAGACTCACCCGAGCGCTGATGATATCTTTGAAGCAGTAAAAGCGGTTTATAAACGCTGTGAGGGTGCTTATGGCGTTGTGGCTTTGATTACTGGTCATGGTCTGCTGGCATTCCGTGATCCAAACGGTATCCGTCCGCTTATCTTTGGTAAGCGCATGGCACAGAACGGCGGTACCGAGTATATGGTCGCCTCAGAGTCAGTAGCGCTAACAGGGTCAGGATTCACTATCGTTCGTGATGTAAAACCAGGCGAAGCGATTTTTATCGACTTGAACCATAAATTGCATACGCATCAGTGCGTAGAGCAAAAAGAATACACGCCTTGTATCTTTGAATATGTGTACTTTGCTCGCCCAGATTCAATTATGGACAACATCTCAGTCTACAAATCACGCTTACGCATGGGTGAAAAACTGGCAGATAAGATTCTTGCTGAATGGGGCGACGGACATGACATCGATGTGGTTATCCCGATTCCAGATACGTCACGTACGTCAGCCATGGAGTTGGCACTCAAAATGAACGTCAAGTATCGTGAAGGGTTTATGAAAAACCGCTATATCGGTCGTACGTTTATCATGCCAGGTCAGCAGCAACGCAAAAAATCAGTGCGTCAAAAGCTTAGCGCTGTACCATTAGAGTTCAAAGGTAAAAATGTACTATTGGTTGATGACTCTATCGTTCGTGGTACGACCTGTCATGAAATCATCCAAATGGCACGAGATGCCGGTGCAAATAAGGTGTTTTTTGCGAGTGCTGCGCCACCAGTAAAATTCCCAAATGTCTACGGTATCGATATGCCAGTGCGTAGTGAGCTGATAGCTTCAGGTAATAGTGTCGAAGAGGTACGTGATATCATCGGTGCTGATCGTTTGATTTTCCAAGATTTAGATGATTTGATCGATGCGGTAAAAGACACCAAGCATAGCCGCGTTGAAGGTTTTGATTGTGCAGTATTCAATGGCTGTTATATCACAGGTCAGATCAATGAAGCGTATCTTGATCACTTGCAAGAGCAGCGTAATGACACCGCTAAAACGGGCAAAAAGGGTGTGCAAATAGTGGCCGATACCCCAGTAGATATGATGGGTGTTGAAGAGCTCTAAGTCATATACCGCTGAAGAATGATGTTATAAAAAGAGCTGGATTCTGAGTAGAATCCAGCTTTTTTGTATGTAAAGCACAATCAAAAATACTAATAGTAGTACAAGCGTACGTCATATAGTCAGCTAAAAAATCGACTAAGTATCCAAAACAAACCATTGATTGCAGCAATACCAACGATCATACTTACCAAAAGTTGACGGCTAATATGGTAAACAAATAGTACCAAAATAAGCGCACCAACTTGAGCCATCAATAAATGGAGCTCAGAGTTGTTGATCGTGATATCTGCTGGTAAATTCTGATAAGACAGACTGGTCAAGATAAGTAAGACCATGACAGACAGCGGCAAGCTCTCATTCAATCGATGTAGCCAAGGCGTGTCTAAAATTTTTCTAGGTATTAGCGCTGGCAATGCACGAGTGATGAATGTGACAGCGGCCATGGCAAGTGTTGCAATAATAAGATAACTACTGGTCATGAGGCGCTCCTATTTCTTGACGTTGTATCCAAAATCCACGTATCAAAATCATGATCATACAGATAGTAATGGCTACTAATAGCAACCAATCGCTCGTAAATAGCGAGGCGATAATTAGGCCAATCACGGCAATACCAATTGGAAAGTAACGCTTGATACTTTGAAACTGCTCATAAGCTAAAATCGCAAACAGACAAACCAACGCAAAATCTAAATGCGGTACTAAATCACTGAGCGTACTACCAATGACCACGCCAATAGCACTCGCGAGCACCCACCAGCTTTGATTGAATAAGCTAATAGGCAGTATCAATGCCCGTCGTGACTCATGGGGCAGACTGGTCATCACCGAAAATGTCTCATCAGTTAGGGCAAACAAACAATACGTTTTGGCGAGTTTGTGTTGAGGTAAATACTGTAATAATGGCATACCGTAAAATACGTGACGTAAATTGATCGCTGCGATATTGGTTGCGATATTACCGATTGGTAAGCCTGCGCTTAGCATGGGTAGACAAGCGTATTGTGCGGCACCAGCATACAACACAATGCTGAGCATGATAGTTGCCCATATAGGAATACCGGCAACTTGTGCCAGCACACCAAAGGCAATACCCGCAGGCAGATACCCCATAGCAACGGGTAAGCTCTTTTTGAGCCCCTCAGCCCAGTCGTAGTGACTGTTGTGTTGCTGGCTTAATTTATTTGAATGAGTACTCACATGACATCCTAAATTTGTCTCGCTAATTTTTTATAGATTTATAGATTTGTACGTTCTAAGGATAAACCACTCATTGCATAAGGTGGCTAACCAAGCAGGCATTTAGTCGATAACTACTATGCTTCAGGCTGTAGCATCTCATAACTACCTGACTGATGCGCACGGTATAAAAACCCACTTAAAATGATCAATCTCAATAGCAACAAACACCACACGCTGAGCCAAATACCAGTCATATCCCATTGCTGATAAAGTAACCAACTCAATGGAAAGAAAACAACAGCCAGTATCAGTGCCGCATTTCGAATGACATTACCCGCGGTCAAACCAAAAAATATACCATCCAACCAGTAGGCGCCCACGCCGACAAGAGGCAATAGCACAGCATACCAATGGTACTCATAAGCGAGGGTAAATACTGGCTCAATATTGGTCATAAAGTCTAAGTATGTGGGCATTGCAAGCCACCAAATGGCACTCAACATGATAGCGAGAGCATAGCTAACCACACCTGTGCGTTTGACGATCAGACGAAAACGTGGCCAGTCATGTCGACCAGCGGCCTGTCCACTCAAGGTTTCGGCAGAGACAGCAACGCCGTCAAGCGCAAAGGCTGAGATACTTAATACTTGTAACAAAATAGCATTGGCTGCCAGTATGACGTCGCCACTTTGAGCAGATAAGCGAGTGATCCAAGCAAAGCTTAGCGTCAAAATAAGTGTACGTACAAAAATATCTTTGTTTAAAGAAAATAGCCTAAGCATCTTTTCTTTGGTGAAATGTTGGCTATCAGCCCTAAATAGAGCGCTCCAAGATATCGTTAGGTGATGACGACTTAACCACAATGCCATTACGACGCCTAACCAAAATGCGATAGTCGTACCTAGAGCAACACCAGCCAAACCCATCTGCATTACAAACACAAAAAATAAGGTCAGTACGATATTGATTATGGCGATAAAACCCTGTTGGTAGAGCATATATCGTGTCTTACCTTGTCCTGCAAACCATCCAATAAATGCAAAGTTCATGAGTTCCGCTATCACGCCCCAAAAGCGTACATCTAGATAGGTTTTTGCCGCGCGACCGCTCTCCGGGTTGGCTGACAGTGCTTGTAAACCATAATCAATCAGCCATGGTTTTGCGAGTAGCAATATTGCGCCAATGATAAAGGCTAACAACAGCGCACGTTGTAAGATAGACAGCAGAGGGGTGGCAGAGGTTGCTGTAATACGGTCAGTACTATTAGCCAACTGTCCCAATGCCTGTGCGGAAAGTCCCGATGAGGCGTACTGCAAAAAGTTAAAACTGACCAGCAATAAGGACAACAGCTGTATTGCCAGACCCATACCAGCGAGTTTGGCAGTGTCATTCATATTGCCTACGATTGATGTATCGATAACACTTTGCAGTGGCATAGCCAGATTGGCCAATAGTACAGGCAGGGCAATCGCGATGATACGCTTATAGCTGGTATCAATAGGCGGCATGGCATTAGATGTTGAAGCGTTGGCTGACATTGGTAGCTCGTTTATACTGAGGTGATAAAGAGAGTAATATGTTATTTAATCTGTAGCAAAACAGCAGTGCTATACCTATGAGAAGTGAGACAAAATAGCTATAAAGACAAAAGCACCTAGACTCATCATTCATGAGTCAGGTGCTCTTATTTAGACGCTTTTAAAGATTGTGACTGTTATTATGACTATTTGAGTAGCGATAATATAAAGACCAATAATATGCTATGTTCGCGTCTGAGCTCAACCAATTTGCTAGACAGCTAATATGGCTTATTAGACATTGTCCTGTTCAAACATCTTTGGATCATTAAAAGTAACAATCTCTTCTTCGAACTCTGGTTTTACTTTCACAATAAAGTCATCGCGCGATAGACCCATACGTAATGGAATCGAGCTTGCGATATAAGTCGACGAGTATGTACCGGCAAGCAAGCCGATAAATAGCGCCACTGAGAACCAGTATAGACCATCGCCGCCCAAGAACAACATGGCCAATACGACCAACAAGACGGTCGAAATGGTCATAATCGTGCGGCGTAAGGTTTCAGTCAAAGATAAATCGACAGTTTGACTGGGCGATATACCTCGAACACGGCGGAAGTTTTCGCGGATACGGTCATAGACAACAATCGTATCGTTCAATGAATAACCAATCAAAGCCAAGATAGCAGCCAATACTGTCAAATCGAACGGAAAGCCAAACAATGCAAACACACCAATAGTTACGACGGCATCATGAAAAAGAGACAGTACAGCGCCCAAAGAGAGCTTGAACTGAAAGCGTAGGGCAACATAGCCCAGCATACAGGCCAGTGCTAGTGCTAGCGCCATAACTGAGTTTAAGTAAACCTCATTACCCACTTGGCTACCAATGATATTGACGTTGCTAATATCAGCAGTATTATCAGGTAATGCCAATGCTTGAGTGAGATCTGCACTTAGTCCGTCGACGTTATCTGACTGTGGCGGCAAACGTACCAGTAGCTCCTCGCGAGTGCCTAGATACTGTACGACAGCATCATCAAACCCACTGTCTGCCAGCGCCTGTACCACGGCTACCTGCTCGACAGGTTGCTCATAACGCACGTCTGCTGAGACACCACCAGTAAAATCAAGACCTAAATTCAAGCCATTGACAGCGATAGCAATGATACTAGCGATAACCATAAATAAAGATAATAGCGCCATTGGCTTTTCTATCTTCATAAAAGGAATAATACGCTGATTACCAACCGCTTTGATACCACCTTCAGCTACGGCTGCAGCATCATCAGCGGCGTCACCTGATACTAGATTGGGATCAGTCGCAGTAGATAATGCCTGACTGTCTTTGTTATCTTTGCCGCCGCTGCGACTGCTTTTGCCAGATTTTGTGGCAGTTGGATTATTGGTTTTAGTGTTGCTACCTTTACCATCACGACGCGGTTTTTTGCGGCGTCGCGTATTTGCATTAGTCGCCTCACCAGTCGAGCCATTTCGATCAGGGTTGTTCTGCTGTTCTAAAGGGTTGTTATTATCGATCGCCATAGTATTCTCCTAACCGATGCTCAGACTTTTGATGGATTTACGCTTACCGTAAGCAATTTGTACCAGTGCACGTGTCACCAAAATAGCGGTGAATAGTGAGCTGACAATACCAATAGCTAGCGTAATCGCAAAGCCTTTAATCGGACCTGTACCAATCGCAAATAGGATAAACGCGACCAATAAGGTTGTGATGTTGGCATCAAAAATACTACTAAATGCGCGGTCAAAACCTGCCACGATAGCGGACTTTGGCCGTACGCCATTTGCTATCTCTTCTCGTATCCGCTCAAAAATCAGTACGTTGGCATCAACGGCCATACCAATGGTCAAAACGATACCTGCGATACCAGGTAGAGTCAGTGATGAACCCAAAATTGACATGATAGCAATGATAATAATAACGTTCACGGCGAGTGCCACGTTGGCAATCACCCCAAACAGACGATAGAAGATAATCATAAACGCAAAGACTAGAAGATAGCCAACCTGCGTAGAGAACAAGCCTTTATCAATGTTTTCTTGACCCAGCGATGGACCGATGGTGCGCTCTTCTACAAAATACATTGGTGCCGCAAGTGCGCCTGAACGTAGCAATAGAGCAAGCTCAGCTGCTTCAGCACTGCTGTCTAAACCAGTGATACGGAATGATGAACCCAGTACCGCTTGAATGTTAGCGCGGTTGATAACTTTAGTTTCAGCATAAGGCGTACGAACTTCAGTCGTCTCACCAGTCTCTGGATCTTCTTCGTAAATAATTCTTTGCTTATTTTCAATAAACAATACAGCCATTTGTTGACCAACAGCGGTACGAGTGGCGTTCTGCATGAGCTTGCCGCCAGCACTGTCCAATGTGATACTTACTTCAGGTAGGCCGCTTTCATCAACGCCAGTTTGAGCGTTGGTTACTTTGTCACCTGTGACGATCGCTTGGCGATCTAGTAATACTGGTGGACCATCTAGTGTCTCAAACGGGAAGGCCTCTGTGCCTGCAGGAGGGATGCCACCTGTATAGGTATCGGCGTCGTCTGCCACCATACGAAACTCAAGGTTTGCGGTACGGCCAAGGACACGTTTTGCTTCAGCGGTATCCTGTACACCTGGTAGTTCAACCACAATACGGCTAGCGCCTTGCGACTGTACTAAGGCTTCAGTGACACCTAGCTCAGCAATACGGTTACGTAGGGTCGTTAAGTTCTGATTGACCGCATAGCTATTGATCTCATCAAGCGTTGCATCATTATACGACAACACTAACGCAGGCCCTTGATCATCAATAGAAGATTGCAGATTAAACGTATTGCTCATCGAGCCTTGCAACACATTCTGTGCACGGTTACGAGTATCAGTATCAGCAAAATGCAACACAACACCGCGCTCTTCAGTTTTTATACCTTTGATCGCCACTCGCTCAGCACGTAGCTCGCGTCGCATATCACGACTGGCACTAGTCAAACGCTGCTCAAGTGCCTTGTCCATATCAACTTCTAGTACAAAACGAACACCACCGCGTAAATCAAGACCGAGCTTCATCGGTTTTGCACCGATATCACGCAGCCATTGCGGGGTCGTCTGTGCTAAGTTGAGAGCTACTACATAGTCCTCACCCAAGTTTTGACGGAGTACTTCCTGCGCTTTTAGCTGGTCAACTGGGTTGTTGAGACGTACCAGCGCACTGTTTCCCTCAAATGTACCATCATGATTGTCTAGTCCTGCCTCTTCGAGTAAGCTTTGAGACTGGGTCAAAATGCCTTCAGACAATTGTGTGCCAGCTGCTGCACTGGTAATCTGCACTGCAGGCTCGTCAGGGTAGAGGTTAGGAGCAGCATACAGACCGGATACGAGTAGCACGACGGCAATAATTAAGTATTTCCAAGCGGGATATTGCATAATCACTTCTTTAGGTTGATAAACGACTGGCGATGTGAGCCACAAGTTAGCAGATGGGAAGTTAGCGACAGCAATGATTGACTGTCTATTTGGCAGGCTTCATTGCGATCATCCGCGGTGATAGTAAAGCATAAAACAGTAAAGCAAATAATACAGAGGTATCTTTATCTAGTCACCAAAAATATCACTAAGCAAATAGATAAAACCAATATGTCTCAAGAGCCAACGTATATAGACAAAAAATCAGCCTATATGGCAACTATACTTTACTGCCTTAACAGCGAAAAATGACCGTAAATGATATACGGTCATTGTTTTGTCATGACACCCAGTGGTGAGATGACCATCAAATCATTACTAGTAAGAAACAGTAGTGACTATACGCCTTCGATTGTGCCAGTAGGCAATACTGAAATAACAGAAGCACGTTGTACTTTTACGTCAGTATTGTTGTTTAGGCTTACGACGGCATAATCGCCCTCTATCGCTTTGATACGGCCCATCAAGCCACCAGCAAAAATGATCTCATTACCAACACTCAAGGCATTAACCATTGCACGGTGCTCTTTGGTACGCTTAGACTGCGGGCGAATAACCAAGAAGTAAAAAATGGCAAAAAAGGCAACAGGCAGTAAAATCTGACCGAATAAACCTGCAGCACCGGCAGTCTCTGGGGCAGCATGGGCAGCTTGAATAAATAGGCTCATAATATCTCTCAGTAAGTCGTAGATAACAATAAAATTAGACGCATAGTAACAAAAAATACCCGACTTGGTAACTGTTAATCATAGGCTGAGCGTGTTTTTGTTAGCGTAGCGGCATACTAGCAGCACACAGGTGTCACAACGACGTTTTACTATTCCAAGTATAGGATACGCAAATACGAAGCTATAAATAGCATTACAAGGAGCCTCAAACAGCAGTGACCCGCTCAGTAATATTGAGGAAATAATAAGCAATAAAAGTGACCAAAAAATAAAAACTTAAAAATAGCGACTTATTGTGAAATGCTATTATCAATGCTACTATCAAATGGCAATGATTGCCTGTATTTAGTCTGCTGTCTATTGAAGCGAAATATAGCTTTGGAGCAGTGCTAAGTCAGCTTTGAGCAGTGGTGTCGGTTCATGCAGTGTAGCGAGGTAGATGGTGAGTAAAAGTACTACAGAGTAGACTAAATAAGCCTAACACCGTATCTGATTTATATATAATTAACGTTATAATAATCTCTAGGTATCTTGTAGTACGCTACTAACCGACACCGATTGCTCTTTATGCCATATTCCCTTTTCTCTTTTTAGGTTACCTAACTTGTTCACCACTTTTATGTTTGTACCTCGTTTATGTCGTCCGCGCGCTCATCGTGAAGACGCATCTGCAGAACCTCCCCCGAGAATGAAGCATAGTTCTCAAATTGGTTATACATTTTTTTCTGCGTTAGCGTTATTGATGCTACCGCAGTCTGTATGGGCAGCTGGTGCTGTAGCCACAACAACCGCTGCTGCTGCACCAACTGCGCTCAGTGTTTCTCTCTTGATATTTTTTGTCTTGCTCGCTATTGGCGTCTCTTTTGTCTGTTCGCTTGCAGAATCTGTTCTGCTTAGCATGACGCCATCGTTTATTGCCGATGTGCAAGAAACAAGCCCCAAAAAAGCAGCGATGCTAAAGAGCCTTAAAGTTGACAATATCGATCAGTCATTGGCTGCTATTTTGACCCTAAATACGGTCGCTCATACGCTTGGCTCTATTGGGGCTGGTGCGCAGGCTACGATCGTATTTGGTAGCGCTTGGTTCGGTTTATTCTCTGCCATTATGACGCTTGCCATTTTGTTTTTGTCTGAGATTATTCCAAAAACACTAGGTACAGTCTACTGGCGTCAGCTGAGTGGCATGGTGGCATATTTTGTCCGCGGTATTATCATGATTTTGTACCCACTTATTTGGGTATCAGAGCGCTTGACTAAACTATTGGTACGCGGCAAAGAGACGCAAACGTTTAGCCGTCGCGAGTTTGCTGCACTTGCTAGCATTGGTGAAGAGTCAGGTCAGATCGATCCATTAGAGTCACGTATTATTCGTAATCTACTGGCGTTTGGTGCTATAAAGGTCGAAG
Organism: Psychrobacter sp. H27; assembly: GCF_059072655.1. Classification (NCBI taxonomy): domain Bacteria; kingdom Pseudomonadati; phylum Pseudomonadota; class Gammaproteobacteria; order Moraxellales; family Moraxellaceae; genus Psychrobacter; species Psychrobacter sp. H27. The sequence continues at coordinate 38,627 of NZ_JCACRX010000001.1, forward strand.
ACATCATGACGCCGCGCTCAGTGATGCTTGCATTTGAAGAGAACAAAACAGTGGCTGAGTTATTGGTTGATCGCCCAAAACTGACCTTTTCTCGACTGCCTATTTATGATGGCGACTTAGATAATATTACAGGTTTTGTCCTAAAGACTGACATGTTATTGGCCAAGGTCAATCATGCTATGCATAAGCCATTGACTCAGTTTAAAAGAGACATTACTTTTGTGTTCTCTAAAATGAAGCTATTCGATTTGTTAGAGCTTATGCTAAAAAACCGTATTCATATTGCGATTACTGTCGGTGAATATGGCGAAGTAAAAGGCTTGGTCACGTTAGAAGATGTCTTTGAGACACTACTAGGGCTTGAGATTGTTGATGAGATAGATCGCGTAGAAGATATGCAGGCCTTAGCTCGACAAATGATGGACAGACGTGTAGAACGTTTGGGTATGAAGCTCAGTGACGACGAGCAAGATGACGATAGCAATAGCGACGCCAAATTCTAGTATTGAGAGCTGATCTAGTATTAAGAGCCACTATAAGAGCCCTTGAGATCAAATGTTATGGTACCAAACGTCATAAAAATAACCGTTTTAATGACGTGCGGTGTCATAGCCGCAAATGTGAGACTTCTGCGTTTTGTTAGTCGCAATAATTACACAGGGTGTCACATGGCTGTGAGAATTCGATGATAGGCTCGGCATATTATATAAGTATAATCATACAGATATATCTATAAAAACGTACTGCCAAAATAAATGATAAAGAGCGTTGATCGTCACTATATGACGCTAACGAAAAATATCGCTAAGGATTATCATGAAAAAACTATTGGGTAATGGGCTATTAGCTCTCTTGGTAAAAGGCGCCAGCATCACTGCGATAGTAGCAGTAGCCAGCACTATTAGCATCAGTGCACAAGCTGCCACGATGACAGAAGCCTTGGTGCAAAATTATGCAGCAGCAATGAAGTCCTCTGCAAATAACCAAAGCATCAATCAAGTGGCGCGTCTTGTATCTGATGATGCGCTGATTTCTTTATCTAGAAAGGGTAAGTCGACTAGCCTAGATAAAGACGCCTACTTGAGACTATTGCAGAATAGCTGGAACGATACGTCGAATTATCGCTATGACATATCAGTAGATAATGTGGTCATCACAGGTGATCAGGCCAAAGCCAATGTCACAACAAACGAAAGCTGGATCAAAAACGGTCAGCCAGTATCGTTTGTTACCACCTCTCGCGTGACGCTGACGGTATCTACTGGTAATGCCATACTACTGCGCGCAGTATCACAAGTAGCTATTAACTAAGTCTGACTCAGAACAAGCGTAGTTAGCTGCTGCCTATTACCTGTTAACAAAAAGAGTAGGTAGCCAAGCATATCCGTCAGACAAAGCAAAAAACGGTTATTTGTTTGAAAAAGTAGCCAGTCTGATTGTCGATGTCAAAACCTATGACTAAGGATTTTGACATTAAAGGTCTGACATCAAAAGTCTTTAAAAGGTCCCAGCTTTAAACGATTCTTTAAACGATCATTACTATCTTTTATATTAGGCTGGTTTTTGCTTTACGTTGCATACTATACTATCTATCAACTTTATCTTATCACTTTCTGTCGTTAGGAAACCTCCAATACCATGTCTACTGTGCTATCAAAATCTCGCTCGTTTGTCGCGTTACCCTTGACGCTTGCAGTATCAACGTTACTCATCAGTGCGTGTAGCAACACCTCAGCAGTAAAAAACACAGGTGCGACTAATAGCTCATCTGTTGTTACTAAACGTCCTGCTACTCAAGTGGCGACGAATAGTACCGATTATTCTACAGCGTTTTTGGACGCAGAGAGTTTAGATGAGTTGGCAGATTTGTTAGAAGCAACTGACATGACAATGGTGGAGGGCAACCAGCTTGCCATTCAACAGTATGGTGATTTGTGGAATCGCCTGCGTGCCGGTTACCGTATGAACGGTGGTAAGCCGATTTATAATCAGCGTATCGAAGGACAAAAAAGCTGGTTTACTAGCAGACAAGACTACCTAAACCGTTTAACAGCGCGTGCCAGCCGTTATATTTATCATACGGTACGAGAAGCTGAGCGACGTAATATCCCGACAGAGCTGGCTTTGCTACCCGTTATTGAGAGCTCGTATGACCCAAGCGGCACCAGTAGTGCAGCCGCTGCAGGGCTATGGCAGTTTATTCCAAGTACGGGCCGTATTTATGGTTTGAACCAAAGCAGTACTTATGATGGTCGCCGTGACGTGATTGAGTCGACCCGTGCCGCTTATGACTTCTTGACCGCACTGCACAACCAATTTGGTAGTTGGGAGCTTGCGCTGGCGGCTTATAATGCAGGTCCTGGTCGTGTACAAAAAGCCATTGATGCGAACGCTGCACGCGGCTTGCCAACAGATTACTGGTCACTGCAGCTGCCTACAGAAACCATGAACTACGTACCACGCTTTTTGGCAGTTGCCGAAATCGTTGCCAAGCCTGAACAGTATGGCGTATATCTACCCGCTATTGCCAATCGTCAGCATTTCCGTAGTGTACCAGTCAACTATGGTGTGAGCTTGTCTGAGGTGTCACAGCTCACAGGTGTGACTTATGATGAGCTCGAACGACTCAATACGGCATTGACCTCAGGTCGTGTTGATTCTTCAGGTCCGCAGCGTGTCATTATTCCTAACGATGTTAGCCTAAATGCTGATGCTAAACTGAGCCTATTGCGCGGCAATGGTACAGGTAACGTATTGGCATCTGGTAATACAAGCACACCGGCGTCAACGACACCAAGCTATAATAACAAGCCATATACCTCATCATCACTACCATCTAGCAGCAGCGCTTTAGCTGATTATGCTGCTAGCGCGAGCGTCCCTCAGCAAACGACAAGCTATATCTCACCATCGGCTCAAACGACGAGCAGCTCTGTTTATAGCGGTAGTGCCTCAGTGCGTACTGAGCCACCATTGACCAATGCTGAGACCAAAAAAATCAATGCTGAGCTTAAGAGTAGCAACAGTCTACCGACCACTTCAGCTCAAATCACTCAGAACAATACGATTGTCCAAGAGCCACCACTGAGTAAAGAAGAGCGTGATTTCATTGCCAATCAAATTCGTAGAAGCACCTCTGAAACTAACGTAATTAATGCTGATGGTAATATTAACCTATCAGCCGTTCAAACGCAGCAGTCTATCCTAGAAGCAAGTGGTGCAGAGAAAAAACTTAGCTTTGCAAAGTCATCGGCCAGCAAGCCGAAACCGCAAGGTACGCGCAGCACTTATACTGTCAAGCGTGGCGACACGCTATCGAATATTGCGAGCCGTGCTGGGGTAAACTGGCGTGATATCGCAGAATGGAACCAAATAGACGCCAGTGCCAACTTATTGTCTGGTAGTACCTTGTATCTATACAATGCTAAATCTATCGAGCCATTAGCTGCTGCCAATAATGCTGCAGCCAGCCAGCCTGATAGCTACGTTGTACAAGGCGGAGACACGCTCATCGGTACGGCCAATCGCTTTGGCTTATCAGTTACGCAGCTTGCCAGCTACAACAATCTTAGTAGTCGTGCAGATCTGCTTAGAGGACAAAAGTTGTGGTTGATACCGGGCAAAGTGACTGCACCGGCGACAACACCTGCGGCACCTTCTACTCGGTCGAACAAGTCAAGCGCCGCAACCAAGAGTTATAAAGTAAAATCAGGAGACGGTCTGATTGCTCTAGCGCGTCAGTTCAATGTATCAACAGACACATTAGCCAGCCTAAATGGTATCAATACCAACAGCTCACTATATGTTGGTCAGACATTAAAAGTACCATCTAGTGTTAATTTTGATACAGCAAGTACGTCAAGCTCTAGTAATGCCAGTAGCGCAAGCTCAGTAGCGACCACCAGTTACAAGGTACAATCAGGTGACACCTTGATTGGCATTGCCAATAGTGTGGGTGTTAGTGCCGCAGAGATTGCTGCTGTTAACAGCAACTTTGATGCAAGAGCACGTCTCCAACGTGGTCAAACGATAAAAGTACCTGTTTCTAAAGAATTGGTTGATCGTCAGCTCAATGATAAAGCGGTTAGCTATAAAGTAAAATCAGGTGATACGCTAACTGGTGTGGCGAGACGCTATAACATCGGCTTGAGCGATTTGGCATCAGCGAATAACTTAACGACCACTTCTAATTTGATACTGGGTCGTACGATTACGATTCCTGCTGGTGGCAGTGTTGCAAGTGCCTCTAGCAGTAGTTCTACTAGTAGTAACAGCAGCAGCTCTGCGAGTAGCGGAGCAAAACTGAGTAACACCGAAAACTACAAAGTCCAATCAGGTGATGGTTTAATTGCTTTGGCACGTCAATTTGGAGTTTCTGTTGAGGATTTAGCAGCGACGAATAATCTGGCAACTAACGCACAGTTACAGCGTGGTCAAACCCTTAAAGTACCAAAAGTAACTGTAAGCTATACCGTTGGTTCAGGCGATAGCTTGATCGGTCTAGCACGTAAGTATGGTGTATCAACGCAAGAACTGGCTGATATGAATAACATCGCTGCTGACACTATGTTGCAGCGTGGTCAGCGTCTGACAGTACCCAACCGTTAATGAGACCTTAGATACGGTATCTAGATATCGTTTTGATTGACCGTATAACAAAAAAGCTGCTCTTAATAAGAGCAGCTTTTTTTTGGATATTTAGTTTTACAAGTTTCTATCCAATAGAGATCTATCGACTAGACAGTTTGAGTTTTGATGGTCTCAAGGTAGCTTCTGATGTTACTGACATAATGCATTGCTTGCCCGTAGCGACTGTTGGAAGCTTTGTTATCTGCTAAATAAGCATAGACGTTCGCCCAGCTCTTATCATCAATACCTTGAGCACGTAGTTCACGCTGAATTCTTTTGACTGCATTGGGACCCATGTTATAACCTGCAAGTGCAAACCAAATACGATCAGTTTTGGGCACATCAGAGAAGTCATCTTTGACTTGCTCTAGATAGCGTGCACCGCCACCAATGCTTTGGTATGGATCAACACGATCTGATACGCCCATCGCTTTTGCAGTGTTGTTGGTCAGCATCATCAGGCCACGTACGCCAGTCGGTGACACCGCATCGGCATCCAGATGAGACTCTTGATAACCCATAGCCACTAGCAATTCCCAGTCATGATTATAGTTGCGCGCTTGCTCTTCAAACGATGATTGATAATCAGGCAGTTTTTCTGTCAAAGTTTTTTGGAAATGATCCTGACTATAAGCGTCCTTTAGCAAGTTCTGATTGTAGAATGCTGCCAATTTCTGTGTGTTTTGTAGCTTGATGCTATCACATAAAAAATAACTGGCTTTTTTGGATAGTGGGTCATTAGATGAGCTAAACGTCCAGCTGACTTTTGGATGCAAGCCATTTTTAGTCAAGCTGGCATCATAACCACAGCTGACATTGATAGAAGATAGATTAAGTTGGCTTTTTAGCTTAGTGCTGGCAGTGGTCAATGCCATATCAGCATCACCTGATCTGATAGCTTTTAGCGCAGCTTCCTCATTAGCATAGGCTTTTAGGTCAATATCAACACCAAGCTCGTCGGCGTAAGTGCGCACCAAATCAAAACCAAAGCCATGCTGGAAGCCATCAGTCGCAAAATAGGTACTATCGCCTGGTACTGCGGCAATGGTTAAGGTGTTCTCCAGCATGACATTGGCATAGGCTGGCACAGGCGCGCTCATAGTGGTCAGACTCTCTGCTGGCAGAGAGAGTAGTGCTATACTGGATACTTGTGCCAGCTTCTTGGTTCTGGCAAAACGCCCTGACGCAGTAGGGGTAACGGATGAAACGATGTTACTTTTGGTGTTAAGCAGGCGTTTAGATGGACGCAGTAAATAAGAAATACGGCGTTTGGCCCCTTGCGCAGATACTTTTACACGATAAGTAATACGTTGCATGGATGTCTCCTGATTTTAGCCATCCTTCTTACCGCAAAAACACATAAAGGCAAGTGCACGTCATCTTGCACCTATCGATATAGCGTCTCAGACGATAGGGTACTTTTGAATAAAACAAGTACATATCATCTTGCTTGAATACAGTGCCACTAGCATACTCTCTCTAAGAGTTAGCGATGTGAGCGATCATTAACCAGGGATTCAGGTATCCTCTATATCATCACAACAGTCGTCTCAAAATCTGGACGCACGACTATAAGAAGGATATGGATCAGATGATTCCTTCATCAATATTTCGATGTGGCTAATGGTCAAACAACTATATGTCAAACATAGGTAAGGTCATGAATAAGTCATTGGGACAATGACATAGTAATAACAGTACTGGGATATTTTGAGGTTAAAATAAATATCTCCGTCTACCTTTACTATGCAACTTTGAAAACTGGCGACACCTTGTATTATTAGTAATAAGGCGGCTTGCTACAAAATTTTTTGTCCAGCGATAAGAGTAAGTACAGTAGCTATCAAACAACAGATAAGCCATGTCATACTGTCACCGCGACACTAAAATCAAAAACACGATGCTGCCAAAATGTAGTGCATACATCGTGTCTGATTGACCAATATTCTAAAATACAATTACTTATGATGCGTAATAAAATCTTAGATTAGGGCCAATGTCACTCTAGTGCCATAACCGGAAGCTGTAATAATGGGAAGTTTCATGACAAAACGTTCTTTCTTACAGGTAGTAATATGCGGTTACCGATTGTATTATTCAAGTAGAGTTAAGAAAAAAGCGATAAAACTTAACAATAGAGACATAAGCGGTTAAATTTCCATAAATTAATTACTTGTTATTCACAAAAAGGCTAATAATGGTAGAAAACAAATAAAAAATGAATTTGAGTAAGTTTAAAATCATCGATTTCAATCTGTTTTTCTATCATGTAACTGTCTATGCGAGCTGTACTGACTGTTTAAGCAGGATTATCAATATCGATAAATGTTACTGGCAGCTCGAATTTTTTGGCAATGACGTCGCCTAATGCTTGGATACCGCCACGCTCGGTTGCATGATGACCACAAGCAAAATAGTCGATACCCAACTCTCGCGCACTATGTGTGGTGCGCTCAGATATCTCTCCTGATATAAAGGCATCACAGCCCATAGCCGCCGCTTGGTCAATCATATCTTGGGCACCACCGGTGCAAATACCCACTCGTCTGATCAGTCTGCTCTGTATATGAGCATCTGCGTTGTTTTCATAATTGGCTGAGATATGAAGTGGCGTACGTCCTAATGCTTGAGTAATTGTGGCGATAAGATCATCAGTAGTTTGCGGTGCACAAGTAGCAATATTACCAACAGGGTGCGACTCGTGAGGATAGAGCGCACCAGTCATTGTCATACCTAAAACATCAATCAGCTGGGCATTGTTGCCAATCACAGGATGCGCATCGAGCGGTAAATGATACCCAATCATGGAGATGCCATGCTGCATGAGTTTACGGACACGTCGACCCTTCATACCTGTAAGCGGGGCAGGTTCACCTTTCCAAAAGTAACCATGATGCACCATAATGGCATCAGCATTGTCGGCAATGGCGGCATCAATCAAGGCTTCACAAGCAGTTACGCCAGTGACAATACGCTGAATCGGTCGTCCACCATCAACTTGTAGTCCGTTTGGCGCATAGTCTTTAAATGCATTGGTAGATAAATACTCATCGCAGAACTGGGTCAGCTCTTGTGCGCTGATGCTACTGGTCGAAGATTTAGTCGTGTTTTGGGTCATTAGGTTTCCTTATTCTTATCGTATCGGTCTCTGTGGCAAGTATTTTACATGGTTTTTATTTTAACATGACCCTGCAAAAGAGTAGACAAGATGGATAACTGAAACGGTACACGATACGTTACTATTTCACGGCATTGCGGTTATAATTTATACATGTAAGTCTGCCTATCTGTGCATCCGTTGCCTAGCCAGACAATGAGATGCGATCAGTCGCAACCAACTTACTTTATCTCTTATAATTTCATTTTTCACTGTTTGTTTGCATTACATTTATAGAGGTTCTATATGTCGTCATCCCAGAACACCCATAACAAGGCATCCCTATTAAAATGGTTGCCTTGGGTTTTATTGTTGCTAGTGTTAGCAGCGTTTATCTGGTTGTTTATGAGTATGAAGTCGACATCAGAGGCGACATGGGAACCACCAAGAACCACGCCAGCTGAGCAGCAAGCCTCAGCACCAGTGGCAGACACGCCAGCGCCGATATCTTCTTATCACAACGCAGTGGCACGCGCATCACAGTCGGTGGTCAATATCTATACGACCCAAGCGATGATGGAGCATCCTTATATGGATGATCCTGTATTGCGCCGTTTCTTTGAGAACCATAGCGGACCGTCACAAGATCAAGGGTCGACCAATCTAGGCTCAGGGGTTATCGTATCAGAAGACGGCTATATCGTGACTAATGCTCACGTGATCGAGAAAGCCGATGAGATTACAGTCGCGTTCAACGATGGTCGCAAGAGCCGTGCTAGAGTCATCGGTACTGATCCAGACAGTGATCTGGCAGTGATCAAAGTCGATATGACAGGACTGACGCCCCTTGGTTTCCGTGAAGACCCAATCCGTGTTGGCGATTTGGCCCTAGCTATTGGTAATCCATTTGGGGTCGGTCAAACGGTGACCCAAGGAATTATCTCAGCGACTGGACGTACTGGACTGGGGGTCAATAAATTCGAAGACTTTATCCAGACAGATGCGGCAATCAATCCAGGCAACTCGGGCGGGGCACTGGTCGATGCGCGTGGTGAGCTGGTCGGTATTAACACCGTAATATTCTCACGCTCTGGTGGCTCGATGGGGATTGGTTTTGCGATTCCTACAGCGCTCGTTGAGCAAGTGATGAATGCGCTTATTAAAGACGGCCGCGTCAGTCGTGGCTGGCTCGGTATCGAGATTCAGTCACAACTACGTGACCCAACGCAGCTTGAAACCTCAACTGGTGTAGAAGTGCTAAATGTCATTCAAGGTGGTCCTGCTGCCAAGAGTGGACTGCGTGTTGGTGATATTATCCTAACCATCGATGGTGTCGAGATGACCGATGCCAATACCTTGATCCAGTATGTCGCTCGTAAGCCGCCAAATACTGAACTGGATGCACAGATACTACGCCAAGGCAAAAATGCACAAGTCAAAATCATGCTAGAGGAGCGTCCTGTCCAAGAGCTTATCGAGCGTCCTGTGGTACTGCAAGGAGAGAGTATGGGCGGTATGGAAGCAGAGCCAAGTATTCAAAGTGATGAAGAGGCGCCAATGATGTCAAAAGCAGAGCGTGATCGTATGCGCGAAGAGCTGATGAAACTGTTTGAACAAGATACGTCGGCACAGTAAGGTGTATTGATAATATATGCTCTTCACTAGCATATTGATTTAGCTGGTCGCATAAAAAAGCGCGCTCCTTATCCAAAGGGGCGCGATTTTTTTTGACGGTTCGAACGATTTTTAGCAACGCTGACAGTCGTAAGCTTAGGGTTTTGTGTTTACCATTATATTATGACTTTTCAATGGGGTCATGATTGATATGAATAACCCCTTGCACTCGGCAGCAGCAGGGTAGGATCTCATCGTCCTCAATCATGGCGAGCGGATCAAACGGATAGTCCACCGTATGCGAGCTGGCAATACGCTTGACTCGGCAGCTACCACAATAGCCCTCACGGCATTGATAGTTGACTTCATGACCAGTGCGCAGCAGACCATCAAGCAGACTTTCATCGTCATGCAAGTAAAATTGCTGCTTACTGGTCATTACCCACGTCATAATTTATCCTATTGGGATACGTCTTTGCTGTTACTGCTATTAAAACGTAAAACGGTTACAACTCAAAGCTCTTATAATTCAAAATCATCAAAATCACTATCTGACAAATCTGAATCAATCTGACCAACCAAGTACGAGCTAATCTCGGTCTCTTGCGGTGCTACTTGCACATTGTCAGACGACAACCACGTATTGATCCACGGAATTGGGTTTGATTTTGAGTTCGGGAACGCCGCTGGCAAGCCGACGGTCTCCATACGCAAGTTGGTGATGTATTCGATATATTGGCAAAGGATGTCTTTGTTTAGACCAATCATTGAGCCGTCTTTGAACAGATAGCCTGCCCATTCTTTTTCTTGCTCAGCAGCCTTGCGGAAGATTTCGATACTTTCTTCATAGCACTCTGCGGCAATCTCGACCATCTCAGGATCGTCACGACCGTTACGCATGAGGTTTAGCATATGCTGCGTACCAGTCAAATGCAACGCTTCATCACGAGCGATTAGCTTAATGATTTTGGCATTACCTTCCATCAATTTACGCTCAGCAAAGGCAAACGAGCAAGCAAACGACACATAGAAACGAATGGCTTCTAGAACGTTGACCGCCATGATGCATAGATACATCTGCTTTTTCAACGATCTTAAATCAACCGTGACTTGCTCGCCATTGATGTTGTGCGTACCTGGCCCATACAAGCTATATAGCTGTGAGTTGCGATACAGCTCATCATAATACTGGGCGATATCAGAGGCACGGCCTAAGATGTGCTCGTTTTGCATAATGTCATCAAAGATAATATTTGGGTCATTGACGATATTACGAATGATATGCGTATAGCTGCGTGAGTGAATGGTCTCAGAGAACGACCATGTCTCAATCCACGTCTCAAGCTCAGGGATAGACACCAGCGGCAGTAGCACCACATTTGGACTACGACCTTGGATAGAGTCGAGTAGGGTCTGGTACTTGAGGTTGCTCAAAAATATATGCTGCTCATGCGAGGACAGATTACTAAAGTCGATACGGTCTTTTGATACATCGACTTCTTCTGGACGCCAAAAGAACGATAGCTGCTTTTCAATCAATTGCTCAAAGATAGGGTGCTTTTGTTGGTCATAGCGTGCCACGTTGACGGGCTGACCAAAGAACATCGGCTCTTTTAGCGCATTGTTTGGCGTTTGAGAAAAAATCGAGTAAGTCATGGGACTGCCTTTATAATTGATACGGTTATTAATTTATATGGGTTTGACTGGTTTTGATTTGATGTTATGACACGTTTTTGGATTATATCGTTTTAGCTCAGAGGTTCTCTAGTGATATCTGTGACGACTCTTGCCCATCGTTCATATAGGCTTTGAATATCTCGCTCAGTTCACTATCATCGAGTGCTTCTAATTCATCAAGCGCGCTTTTGCGTAGGGTACTCACATCCGACTCTTCCGCTGTTGTTTTTAAGTCTTTTTTAGCCGCTCTTGATGCTGGTTTTTTGGCTGCTTTCGCCACGCTTTTTTTGGCGACAGTTGCCTTTGGTGCTTCATTCATGCCTAACTGCTGACGCACCTCTGCAATATCAACCTCGACTTGTACGATATGCGAGCCACCATCGTTTAGGTCTGAAAATACGTTTGGGATAAACAAACCACCGTCTTTGATGATTGCGGTATATTGCACATGACCTCCGTTTTTGGTGTTGGTTCTTTGATAGCGTTTAAAGTTCTTGATCTATTTCTTCACCTATTACATTGAGATAAGCTTGCAAATCAATAGCTGGAATAGTTCCTATCGCTTGCTGAAGATAGCGAGTTAATTGCATAAAGAAAGTAATTAATGAATTTTCAGCTTTGCTAAAATTCACATCATCAAATTGTCTAGACTCATAATAATCACTTATTCGCTTAGAGAAATCATCTTCTGTGATATCTTCTTCACCATTATAATCAACATAAAAACTGCCATAGTCCACAACACACCCTAAATCTATTCCCTTTAATCCATCTAATTTTTCAAGATGTTGCTTAATAGTATTGTTGTTCTTATGACTATAGGTATTTGTAGTAGCTAAAAATCCACCTAGTATTTTAGTCAATGGTCTAGGTGGAAACTTTTTCCCAGAGTTAATCATCGAAGTAGATGTTCGAGTTAATTGTCTAACGCTCTCTATTTTTTTACCTGCGTACTCTATGTAACTATCTGAACCAACATTACCTTTTATATCAGGCTTAACCTCAAAAATAGCATAAACACCTTCGGCAGGAACATAATGGAAACCATTTTGTGTAAAAATAAATGGAGTAAAGTAATTGTCATAAATAACTACATCGATTTGATCGCTCGTGTTTCCTAGATGGTCAATGATAATTGCTTTATCTACGCTATAACGGTTAGGCAGGTAACTTCTCAACCATTCAATCCATGCATTCTCTAAAGAGTCACCTTTTGAACCAGGATGATGTATGAAAGCTCTATTAGTACTTAGTTGAGCAGACATTTGCTGTTGCATGCTTGCAAACAACTCTGGTAGTGCAATCTTATTCATATAGCTCTAACCTATTGTTATTAAGAACAAAGAAATTAAAATCCCTCAAACTATCGCTAGTAATACTCAAAATAAGCAAGATAGGATTGTCAATTTTCACATCTTTTTCATGAGCAATGCTAATCATTGCACTTAAATCTGTTGTGCTATACCATGCTTCACCATCTGGATGAGTATGCCACTCACCAATATAGTAGAGTCCTTTGTCTATAAATAATTTTTTTAACTCGGATTTCAGATAGTTAGACTCTCTAGTAAACTCAATTCGACTACTCTTAAAAATCTCTGCTGTGATTGTTTGTTCAATATACAAGGTTTTAAAATCATCAGAATATTTGCCAATTAAAAAGCCACCATACTCTTTAGGGTAGTGTCCACAGCTTGACTGATAAATACTTTTTAACAAGCTATCTTCGACTACTAATTTTAAATTCTTGTAGTGTTTGGTAATAGTCAAAACTTACTCACTTTCAAAGACTCATAATTATTATCTTGATTAATTACAAAGCTATTCAGCTGTTTGTTACTAACCATGATATTGATATGTTTTAGAGCAAAATGTATAAGTGTAGAAATATCGTTGTAAGAAGCCTTGAAAGTAGGACTCCAGCAGCCTAAAGGATTATATAAATCTTCGACGTCATTTTCTAAAATATTATCAAACTGATGTCTAACGAACTTATAAGTATCTGGTGATACACCACAGACGAGTGATTGAGCATGATTGGTAATAGATAAGTTAATAATAATGGATGTAATATCAATTTTATCTAAAATATGCATTAAATCATCATCTGTAGAGCAGTCAAATATATAATCATAGTTTGATAATTCTGCTCTGATATTATCAGCAAAAAGTTCGACGTAAGAATCAGATTTCAAATACTCTGTAAAAAGGCTATTACTAGCTATAATATCGATAAAAGGCGATATTTTATAAAGTAAAGATCGTAACTCATCTACCTTATTAGCATAAGCATATATAAACTCATATTCAGAACGACAAATATTTTCGGGTTTTTTAATATCATAATCAACTAATGATATGTCTCTGCAGCCACACCTCGTTAGAATTTTGGCAACATTACTTCCAACTGCACCCACACCAATAACCAATATCTTTGCATCAGTTAAAGCTTTGTTGAAGGCTCCACGTCCAAAAAAATAAGAGTAAGATGAGTTATTTGTTACTGCCCATGTAATATCCTTATTTTTCAGTCTATAAATATACTTACCGTTTATATCAGTTGAACCTTCAAGGATACTCTCGTCGATACTAATCAATGCTACTTGCCAATGTATATTTTTATCTTTCGTATAAAAACCTATAAATAAAGGTATTGGTAATTTGGGATTATATGTGCTTCTTACACTAATCACATATCTAGAGAGATACTTTAGAAAATCTTGGCTAATTAGACTTTCGAAACTTTTCCAGTTATCAAAAGAAAATCGCTGATTAACAGCTGGAGCATCTTCAATAAAGACATACAGTCCTTGGTCACTCTGATTAGCACTCATGTAGTGGGAGTTCCAATCACAATTTTTGACCGTAAAACTTGAATGGTCAATAAAACTTTGAGCTAAATAATTACTCATACGACTTTTATAGTATGGCGAGCTAGTTAATGGTTTGAGAGAAACTATCCCAAACTCTCCTTTTTTGAAGCCTTCTTTTAAATCAGTAAACTGATAAGAATAATAACCATCATAGAAAGAACTACTGTTGACAATTATATGCTCATAATGACTATCTGTTTCTTCTTTAACTATATATTTAGTAATCCAATTTTTAATTGCATCGAAGTCCTGTATTAATTTTTGCTTAAAATCAATACAGTGTCGATTATGAAAACATACTGAGCCATCATCCATTACATGACTATATTCAATAAGATTAATATTCCGAAAAATTATTGTTTCAAAATCACTAAATTTAAATGGATATTGAGGATTGATTATTACTTCAAAAGTTATTTCCTCATCGAGACCTTCGAGATTAAAAGCTATGCTAAAACTTACAAGATCTTTGTTGAATTTAAGATCTTGTAAGTTTGAGATATAGCTTATGCTACTGATAGTATTTAGTAGTTCTTCTTGAGAAAATCTCATATCTAACCAAAACGCTGTTTAGATGAAGGAGTAGAAACTGGAGTAGCTCCAGCAACACCATAGCTCAAACTACTATTACTAGCTTCTTCAGAAAATTCTTTATTTTTCTCAAAATAGTATTCAATTTGTTTTTCGTTGTTCTCAATATTGGTTAGCATCCATTCAAAATCATTTTTTAATGATATTTTTTGATATGAATCTAATGTACTCATTAAATCATTGTTACTATTACCTGGGTCAAGCAGTTTAAATGTAGAGCTTTCAATATTATTTACAATATATTGGAGTACAGTCTTAAATTGCTCCCATAAATTACCTATAGGTGAGGTAATGTCATAAGCTTTGATAACTAAAAGTTCAAAGAAAAATGACTTATATTTTTTAGAATTCTGAAACTTCCAGATCTTCAGCAATCTAATAATTTTTCGTTCATTGTCCTTACCATTTATATGGTTAATCTGACTTTGGATATTAGTTTTTAAATATCCAGTCTCCGATGGATCTAAGGAGTTGATATGAAGGTTTAGGTTTCTTGTTTCAGTATAGCCATCTACTCGTGTTTCTCGAGCAGGTACAATATCTATATCAATACCATCTTCTTCAAAGGCTAGTCCAATAGAAACACCTTGCTTTCGAACCGTAGTTCTATCATTAAATTTATCATTTAACTTGTCATAAATGTCACTGAACATATCTTCTAATGTATTGAAGCTTTTATATTTAAAAGGTACAACTGCATCTAAGTCAAACTTTGTATTAACAGCAGTATGTTTACTATAAGATCCTGAATCAAAAGGACTATAAATTCTGCTACCGTATTCGGCATTTAAGAAATCTTTAATTTCATTACGTCTATCTCTATATTTATCAAAAACATCTTTTATGTGCTTCATCTTATGTGTTTCAAGTACTTCTTGTAGGTGGTTACTTTTATAATCAGCCATTATCTTAGTCCTTTAAATAGTGTTTATAAATCCATCTGAATAAATTAATACTGAATAGCGGGATTTAACTAAGAAGCCAAACCCGCCATCCTTTAGAACTTCCCCTGCAAACCTAGATCTTACAAGCACCGCCAGCACAATCATCTTCCATATCCGCTTGGGCATCGTTCGCACCATCACGAGTGTTATGGTAGTACAACGTCTTCACACCCATTTTATAAGCGTTTAGCAAGTCTTTTAGCAATATCTTCATCGGTACACGGCCACCTGCATAACGAACAGGATCGTAGTTGGTATTGGCAGAGATACTTTGATCGACGAATTTTTGCATGATAGCGACCAGCTTTAGGTAACCGTCATTGTTTGGCATTTGCCATAGTAGCTCGTACTGATCTTTTAGCTTATCAATCTCAGGCACGACTTGCTTCAAGATGCCGTCTTTTGACGCTTTGATAGAGACCAGACCACGTGGTGGCTCGATACCGTTGGTCGCGTTGGCGATCTGACTAGAAGTCTCAGAAGGCATCAAGGCGGTTAGGGTAGAGTTGCGTAGACCGTGCTCAGTGATCTCGCCGCGTAGCGTTTCCCAGTCTAGATGTAGCGGCTCTTGGCAGATTTTGTCCAAGTCGGCTTTGTACGTGTCAATTGGCAAGATACCTTGTGAATATGTAGTCTCATTGAATGCAGGGCACGCACCTTGCTCTTTTGCTAATTTGTTTGACGCTTTTAAGAGATAGAACTGCAACGCTTCAAACGTCTGATGGGTTAGACCAAGCGCGCTGTCGTCAGAGTAGCGTGCGCCATTCTTAGCTAAGTAGTAAGCATAGTTGATTACGCCTACACCGAGCGTACGACGACGCATGCTGCCGTTTTGAGCCGCTTTTACTGGATAGTCTTGATAGTCGAGCAGGGCATCAAGCGCCCGCACGATTAGCTCAGCTGGCTCTTCGATGTCGCTGACGTTTTCGACTTTACCCAAGTTAACCGCTGATAGCGTACAAAGCGCGATTTCGCCTTCTTCGTCATTGATGTTATCGAGTGGTTTGGTTGGTAGCGCGATTTCCATACATAGGTTTGACTGGCGAATCGGGGCAACCGTCGGATCAAACGGGCTATGAGTGTTGCAATGATCGACGTTTTGGATATAGATACGACCCGTACTGGCGCGCTCTTGCATCATTAGGCTAAACAAATCAGCAGCTGGGATTTGACGGCTACGAATGCTTGGGTCATTCTCGTACTTGGTATATAGTTCTTCGAATTTGTCTTGATCTTCAAAGAACGCATCGTACAAGCCCGGGGTATCACCCGGTGAGAATAGCGAGATGTCTTGACCTTTGATGAGGCGGGTATACATAGTTTTGTTTAATTGTACGCCGTAGTCCATATGACGGACACGGTTGTCTTCGACGCCGCGGTTGTTTTTGAGTACCAGTAACGACTCAACTTCCAAATGCCATAGTGGGTAAAATAGGGTCGCAGCACCGCCACGGACGCCACCTTGTGAGCAGCATTTCACCGCCGTTTGGAACAGTTTATAAAATGGGATACAGCCAGTATGCTGCGCTTCACCGCCACGGATCGGGCTACCAAGGGCACGGATACGACCTGCGTTGATGCCGATACCAGCGCGCTGTGACACGTAGCGTACGATGGCGCTGGTGGTCGCGTTGATTGAGTCTAGGCTGTCACCACATTCGATCAGTACGCACGAGCTAAACTGACGCGATGGCGTACGTACACCTGACATGATAGGTGTCGGTAGGGAGATTTTGAATTCTGAGGTCGCATCATAGAAGCGTTTGACGAAATCAAGTCGATCTGACTTGTCGTATTGGCTAAACAAGCACATACCGACCAGCATATATAAGAACTGCGGGCTTTCATAGACAGTCTTGCTCACGCGATCTTGTACCAAGTATTTACCAGCCATTTGCTCAACAGCGGCATAGGCAAGATTCATATCGCGCCAGTGATCCAGATACTCTTCTAGCTCGTCAAATTCAGCACGGCTATAGTCAGCTAGGATATGTTGATCGTATTTGCCAGCATCAGTCAAAGTTTTGACATGGTCATATAGGTGCGGCGGCTCAAACTGGTTATAAGCAATCTTACGCAGATGGAAGATCGCCAAGCGCGCGGCGAGATATTGATAGTCAGGCGTGGTTTCAGAGATGAGGTCAGCAGCAGACTTGATGATGGTTTCGTGAATGTCACGGGTTTTGATGCCTTCATAAAACTGAATATGGGATTTTAGCTCAACTTGCGACACAGAGACGTTGTCCAATCCATCCGCCGCCCACGCTATTACCTTATGAATTTTGTCTAAATTAATAGGCTCTAAACGTCCATCACGCTTGGTTACTTGGATTTTATCAATATGTGTCATGTTGGCCTCTATTTTGATTGCTTATAGTGATGCTGCGCGCCAAAGGAGCGGCAGACATTCTTTATAACGCTATTATGCGGGGTTGTGATAGGTCATTTTTTGGACAAAAGACTGCCACTACTCATAGTGATGGTTAAAATCACTGAGTACTACATATAGCGTGTTTGTTAATTGGTAGGCACAATATAGCGGGAAAATTTTGAAAATACTATATTGATTTTAGAATAAAACTATGTTGCTACAAGGTTGTAGGCAGTCTAAATTTTGGCAAAGGACGATGGGATAAGGGTTAGACGCGAATGCGGTCAATAATAAATTTTTTGTAAAAATATCGTGACGTTTCGCTTTTCATTCTCTCGGTTATTGTTGACTGAAAAAGGCAGTCATGACGACAATAATGCGGGCGCAGATTGTACATCAAACCACAAAAAATCGCCACCCGTATCTTATTACTAGCGAGTGACGATTTGGACTAAAAAGGCGTTAAAGTTTTTTATGCCACTTATAAAACAATACGAACCGTTTTTGCATTATCAAGTGCCGCATAAAGCGCGTTGACTTGCTCAGCAGCCGTTAGGTATAGATTGACCCGTGCTGAGTGAAAACGACCTGTCTTTGATGGCTTAACTTCGATAGACGCCAGATCAAAATCAGGGAACTGACTACCCAAGATGAGCTTTATCTCATTGAGTAAGCTCTCATGCTCGCCTTCATGACCAATGATACTTAATGGGTAGTTCATTGGAAAATCCCAAAGCTCTGGATTTTGGATATCCGTTTTTTTGCCTTTTAGAACGCCTTTATTTGGCGTCAGATCAGTGACTTTCACTGATGGCTGATTGCTGGTTGGGTTATTTGAATTATTGTCGTTTGAATCATCACTCATGATATGAGCCTCGCTTGTATAGGGAAATAAGAAAAAGTTAATCAGTAACTAGTAGTAAATAATGAAAAAATCACCGCTATAGACATACAGTGAGTCAGACATCTGCTTGAGTCATGCCAAAATCATAACGCAAAAATCTGAGACAGGCTCAGTATGGTCGTAAATGGCATTTGAATCAGTCAAGCTATAGTCGATTCAATTTAAAAGTAGTACAAGGCAACCGAGTGTAGATGTATGTGTGATACTTCAAGTGAGGTCAACGCTGTCTACTTTTATAGTGGAATGGCTATATTAGGTAGAAAATATATGCACTGTTTATAGTGGTCTATGGGCAATTATTCAAGAGAAGTCTGTATTTAGTCTGTTTTGAAGCTAGGTAATAAGCCAAATGGCTTTTATTAATAGCCATCAATAGCTATTGATAAAAACTACTGCAAATAGCCGTTGATGGGAGTGATATCAGGCGGGATATCCGTCTCTCCCAATGCCTCTCGCAGGTTAATCTCGATAGTGCGTGACAAGGCAGTCAAAGGTAGTTGGTTCGCGGCAAAGCCAAAAGGCTCTTCTAACTCTTCACTAAGCGCATCCAAACCAAAAAAGGTATAAGCAATCACTGCACAAATCAACGGGGTCGCCCAACCGAGTGAGGCCACCAACCCAAAGGGCAACATAATGCAATACAGATAGGTCGTGCGATGTACCAGTAGCATATAAGCAAATGGCAGCGGGGTGTTGTGAATACGCTCGCAAGCTGCCAGTACAATTGTCATCGAGGTCAGGCGCTCATCCATGTTCTGTATGACTTGCTCTGATACCATTCCTTGACGCCGAATATCGCCAAGCTGCTTACCCATTAAGCGCATTATATAGTCAGGCACATTTTTTGCTTGATGCATACCATCATGATGGATCGCTGCGACAAAAGGCTCGATATCCTCCCAAGGTGACGACCCACGTAGCCTGTGGCGCACAGCATGGGCAAAAGCAATGGTCAGATATATCATCGTTCGCTGAGTATTGCGTGCAGTCTCGTTGCTATCCTTGCCATCCTCTATGGCAGTTGTATTGTCCTCATCTATAAAGGACAGCACTTGGCGCGCTAAGCTACGAGAATCGTAGACCAGCTGACCCCATAGTGTTCGCGCTTCCCACCAACGTTGATAGCTGGCATTGTTCCGAAATCCAAGGAACAACGATAGTGCAATACCTATCAAGGTAAAGGTCGCCGTACCATAATAAGGGAACGAGTTAGGGTACCAGTGCTGGATAACCGTTATCAGCGTGCTAAGTAAAGTGGTCAGTAAAATCTGCGGATAGATCTTGGGAACAATAGAGCCGCGCAGGGTAAAAAATATTTTGAGTGCGTTTGGGGTTTGGCGGACAATCATATCGGCGTCCTAGCGGTGGGTTTTGTGGTCACACTAACAGCATTAGCATCAACATCAATATTGACTTCAATAGCCACAGGTCAGCCTAAAATGTAGCAACCTGTGTGAGCAGTTGATAACGCTGTAGTTGATTCGTTAAACACAAAAAAGCCGAGATAAACTCGGCTTTTTTGTGTCGCTGGCTTGAGTATTAGTCGTTCTCTAAGAACGAACGCAGATGCTCAGAGCGCGATGGATGACGCAGTTTACGTAGTGCTTTTGCCTCAATCTGACGAATACGCTCACGCGTGACGTCGAACTGCTTACCGACTTCTTCTAACGTATGATCCGTTGGCATATCGATACCGAAACGCATCTTGAGCACGCGCGCTTCACGTTCAGTTAAGTTGCCGAGTACATCACGAGTGGCTTCTTGTAGTCCAGCAGACGTCGCATCGTCGACAGGGCTTGAGATCGTACCATCTTCGATGAAGTCACCTAGGTGTGAATCTTCATCATCACCGATAGGCGTCTCCATAGAAATAGGCTCTTTAGCGATCTTGAGCACCTTACGGACTTTGACTTCGTCCATCTCTAGACGTTCGCCTAATTCCTCAGGCGTTGGTTCACGTCCCATTTCCTGTAGCAGCTGACGTGAGACACGATTGATCTTATTGATGGTCTCAATCATATGTACCGGAATACGAATGGTACGCGCTTGGTCAGCAATAGAACGGGTGATTGCCTGACGAATCCACCACGTAGCATAGGTTGAGAACTTATAACCGCGACGATATTCAAACTTATCAACGGCTTTCATCAGACCGATGTTACCTTCTTGGATCAGATCCAAGAACTGCAGACCACGGTTTGTGTATTTTTTCGCAATAGAGATAACCAGACGTAGGTTGGCTTCGACCATCTCTTTCTTAGCACGGCGAGCTTTTGCTTCACCAACTGCCATACGGCGTGCCACATCTTTCATGTCATGGATTTTCATGTCGAGCTGTTGCTCGTAGTCACGGATACGACGTTGTAATAAGATGACGTCATCAGTGACTTTTTCTAGCGTACCAGCAAATGCAGGCTTACCTTTGATACGCTCAATGAGCCAATCAACGTTGGTTTCATTGCTTGGGAAAGTCTTGCGGAACTCTTCGCGCGGCATACGACCACGGCGAATCACCAGACGCATGATCTGGCGCTCTTGCTTACGCACATCATCATAGACATCATGCATAATTGCCATGACTTGATCTGACAGACGGTTGTTTAGCTTCAACATCATGAAGCGTTCAGCAAGTAGGGCATACGCAGTATCTGCCTGCACGCTACCACGACCATAATCTAGCAAGGCTTGCTTGGCTTTGATGAATAGATGCTCGATCTCTTCTAGACGTAGACGTACTTCTTCTGGATCAAGACCGCTGGTTTCTTCTTCAGCTTCTTCTTCAACGTCGTCTTCATCTTCGTCTTCATCATCAAGGGCTTCGGATTTGGCATTGACCTTGGCTTTGATAACTGGTGGGTTTTCTTTTTCTTCTTTGATGCGCTCACGCTCTTCTTTCGCCGCTTCTTTTGCTTCTTGAGCAGCGATTTTGTCTTCTTCGGTTTCAGGGTCTAAGAAGCCAGTGATGACATCAGACAGCTTTTTTTCGCCGTCTTGTACTTTTTGATATTCATCAAGGACGAACTGTACGGTACCCGGCCAGTAAGACATGGCATGCTGCACGTCACGAATACCTTCTTCGATACGTTTAGCAATAGAGATCTCGCCCTCACGGGTCAGTAGATCAACGGTACCCATCTCACGCATATACATACGGACAGGGTCAGTGGTACGGCCAGGCTCGGTCTCAACAGAGGCGAGTACCGCTGCTGCTTCATCTGCTGCCATGTCATCGTCACTTGAATCATCATTCATCAAGATGTCATCGGCATCAGGAGCAGACTCAAAGATTTTGATACCAACATCGGTTAGCATCTGCACAATATCTTCGATCTGATCGCTTTCGGTAATAGAGTCGGGCAGCTGGTCATTCACCTCAGCGTAGGTAAGATACCCTTGCTCTTTGCCCATTTGGATTAAGGTGGCCAGTTGAGATGTGGACTTAGAAACTGACTTATCGTTCATAAATACTCGCTTACTTGCATCGGACATTTTTATATTGTGACGCGCTATCGCTCGCTCTTTGCGTTGATCTTATCAGTCGATTGATCAAAATATGGCGTAGAGGTTGTCAATAATATCAAAAATGAGTTGATATGAATAAAGGCTCAAAACACTACAATAACAATGCTAAAAAAATAACTATGCTAAAAAACAGCTAAAAATTAGAAAAGCTAAAAAACTTCAATACAGTACCTAAAAGAATATAGTACTCAAAATACAGTACTTAAAAATAGTATCTAAAAGCGGATACGTAAAAATAATACCTAAAATTTGTGCTTAACGATGCATGCTCGCAATCATTTACCAAGCAGTGCTGTCAATATACAGCGACACAGTTTAACACAGACCGCAGCTCTCAAGCACGAGCTAGTGATAGCTACTAGCCACTTTTACTGATTATTTATTATCAGTTGAATGATATAGGAGCTGCTCATGCTACTGGGTATAATCATTAGTAGTGGGGGCAGTAACTAAACTTTTAAAGGGTCGACATTTGAAATTGAGCATTAAGACTGGACAGTGACCATCTGTGATGAGCGTTCGGCATGTTGCGCGCGCAGCCAATTACTCAAATGCTGGGCTTGCATACGTACGATTGCTTGTTTGATATGATCAGGGTTTTTTATCAGCTCTTGCATTTTTTTCTTTATATTACGTTCAAGTAGTGAGCTTACTAGCTCTTCAATCAAATCATCAAGACTGAGGACGTTCCTTGCGGTTAGCGCTCTATAAAACCCGCCCCAACTACCGCTCAATGTCACTTGATTGGTATGATCAAGGTTGGATAATACAAAGTGTGCCGCTGCGTTGGCGTCTGTTGGTAAGTGCGTGATACAACGCTTGATGGTCGTGACGACATTCAATAGCGCAGCATCTTGCAAGTCTTCCCATGCGATAGCGCGCAATGCATCGCTCGCGGCCTTTTTTTGTATGTGGGCTGGCAGTTTTAGTCTTGTAAGACCAGACTGTTGCCATATTGACTCAATAGGATCATCGACTAACGCGCGCGGCTGAAACAAAAAACAAAGCTGCAGTTGCTGACTGATGGTCATGTCACCATCAAAATCTAACAATGCATCTTTGGCCTCGACATTTTGACTGCGCTTGCCGCCCAGCTTTTGATACACATCATTGTTGAGCAAATAGCGAAAGCTACTGCCTTTAGGTAAGGCGGTGGTCAACGAGCGTACTTGCGACATGAGTTTGGCTTTGCCTTCAGCCAGACTCATGTCATAGCGCTCACTCAAATACGCAAAAATATACTGTGATAGCGGCATGGCATTAGCGATTTGCTCACGCATGGCATCGCTGCCCTGACTTTTGATAAACGTATCAGGATCATGATTGTTAGGCAGGGTCAAAAACCGTAGCTCCTTGTCATCGGCCAATACAGGCAGAGCAACCTCAAGCGTACGCCAAGCGGCTTTTTGTCCGGCACTATCGCCATCAAAGCTCAAGGTAAGCGTTGGGTTTAGAGTCAATAAACGTGATATCTGGCTTTCATTGATGGCCGTACCCATTGACGCGACAGCACCATAGATACCAGCTTGGTAAAGCGCGATAACATCCATATAGCCTTCGACAACCAGCCAGTCGTTGGCACGCTGCTGACGCGATTCGTAATAGCCATAGAGTACGTGCTGCTTATGAAAGACAGGCGAGTCTGAGGAATTGATATATTTGGGCTTGACCTCGTCATCGAGCGCGCGACCACCAAAACCAATGGTACGACCTTGATTATCACGTATAGGGAAAATCACCCGATCGCGCAGCAGATCATAGTCGCGACCAGATTCCGACTGGCGCACTAGTCCCAAGGCTTTGAGTCCTTCAATATCTTGTGGAAACTGGTGCTCAAGATGTTGCCACCCAAATGGCGCATAGCCTAAACCAAAAGTCTCAAAAGTCTCTTCAGTGAGTCCACGAGACAAAAAGTACTGCTTGGCATGAGGGTGAGTGGTTAGGTTATGCTGATAAAACTGTTGAATTTGCTCTAGCAGCTCGTATAGGTTGCCATCTTGGTCAGTCGTCTCAATACTAGCTATGCCTGCATCGGTATCCGTCAGCCATGCTGGCGGGTAGCCATCATCCTGTGAATAATCGGACGGATATGAGTCCGCTGCGTATGGCACTGAATCGTAAGCATCTATCGGCGGGAAATTATCGTAGCCCTGAGCATCTGGATAACTGGGCTGATCCATGTAGCTTTGGTCGCGGTTATCTACATGGCTATGATTTGCATGGCTCTGATCTGCGTGACTATGATCTGAATGGGCTTGCTTTATATTGCTCTTGCTTGAGTCGCTAGCATTTGGATGGCTTCGATTGACAGCTTGACCTACGGCTGCGCTAGAACGGTTTTGTTCCTGCGGCGGAGTCACAGGTTTGGGTGCGCGGCGCTGGTAGCTGACGTTTTGTTGTTCTTCTTTTGGTACCTCAATGCCTGTTTGTTTGGACAGCTCATTGACCGCCTCAATGAAGGTCAAGCTCTCATAATCACGCAAAAAACTGATGGCATTGCCACCAACACTACAGCCAAAACAGTGGTAGATGTTTTTTTGTGGATTGACATAAAATGAGGGTGATTTTTCACCATGAAAGGGGCAACAGCCTTTATATTCACTACCAGCACGTTTGAGCGTGGTATGTCGACCAATAATGCTGATCAGGTCAGCTTGGCTATTTAATTGTTCAAGAATATGGTTAGGGATGCTCATACAAAAAACAGTTTACCATAGGTCAATTATATTGGGGCATAGCGAATAGCATACCACTAGAAAAATAAGGCCAACATAGTGTTGGCCTTATTATTAATCATACAGACGGTGTCGACTTAACCCAGTCACTGCACGTGATTATTCGTCGTCCATATCTGATGGGGTCAGTAGTATGCTATTGCTGTTACCATCTAGGGTGGTGCGGCGTGTTGGGTTGATGTTTTGTGGATCAACGTTGGCTTCTCTCGCCGTAGAGCCAGTGCTTGATTGACTGGTCACGCGTTCAGCTGATGCTTCTGGCAGACCTAGACCTACATTGATGCCGTTGTTGCCTGAGGCCGTCGTAGTGTTGGCAGTGGTTGCACGAGCAGCGCTTATGCCATTATCACTTGGTAGTCTGAGCTGATTGGCATTGCGAATCATCTGAGTTTTAGTCGCGCCATTATATTCGCCAGTTGCCACTGAGTTGTCAGTTGTGTTTGAGCGACCAAGCTTACCAAAAGTCACTTTATTGAGCCAAGAGCGATCACGTTTGGTGCTTAGCTTCACACTGCCGTTGCTGGTCAACATGTCTGGATAGTTGATTTGCAAGAGGGTTTTGTACTCGTCTGCCAAATCTGTTAGACCAAGCTTGTCGTGGCTATAGGCTAAGACGGCTAGGGCATCTGGAATCGATTCGCTAAGTGGGTAGTACTGGAACACCCATTTGGCACGGTTGACAGCGGCCACATAAGCTTCACGCTCAATATACCAGTTGGCTGCGCTCATCTCGCTTTGAGCAAATTGATTGTAGATGAAGGTCATACGCTGAGCGGCATCTGGTGCGTAAGGGCTGTTTGGATACTTGTTAATAAGCTCTTGGAAGTTGGCAAAAGCAATACGCAAATACGCAGTATCACGCTCTGCTTGGTTGAGTTTAAATAGCTTTAAGCTCTCAGATGAGCCTTCCATATTGGCAACGCCGCGTACATAGTAAGCATAGCTGACTTGCGGGTTAGACGGATATAAACGGATAAACTGCTCAGCACTTGCCGCTGCCATCTCGTATTTATCAGCTTCATACTGTGCGTACATCATGTCGAGCAATGCTTGCTCAGCATATTGACCAGTTGGGTAAAAAGTACGCAAATTGGTCAACTCTTCAATACCTTGAAGATAACGACCTTTATCAATCTGAGCAACGGCATCGCTATAATAACCTTGCTCTGATTTTTCTGCAGTTTCTACCGCATCGACGTCTTTGGCACCCGTTAGGTTTTTGAAAGTTTGGCAACCCACTAGATTGACGCTAAGCGCAAGTAAGGTTATTGAGGACAGCTTGATAAACGTATTGCCAACAGCTTGCATACTTCTTCTCCGACACAAGACGCATAATAGCAGCAGCGCTATCATGCTATATAAAAGGTTAGTGATAAAAACAATTCACGAATAATAAGGTTTTTATCGAATGCAGTTTTTGTTATGACGTGTTTTACTGATAGAACTGATTAAGCTATGAAAAATTTATAAATGTTCAGCCGCGCATGCGTGTTTTATCACAGTCAAACGGTATAGAGAGCAAACGTTGTCGATAGAATACAACGGCACTCAAATACGGCATGTCAACAGGTCATTCAAATACAAAGCATTCAAATATAGTGGCATAGCATACAGCAAAACATGGCTACACTTTATAGAATAACGTCAGCTTCGTCTATTTTTTCGCCATAGGTATTTTACAAGCAGTTTAACATGAGCGGCTATCACGAGCGATATCGAATATCACTGGCTGGAACAAATATACAGTAAATTACAGCAATGTTATGTTCCAGAGAGCTAAGGGGTAAATGTTAAACGCTCAAAATCGATAGATACCAGCCACTTTTATAGGGCTTGGGCGCGTGACATGGTACACTATGGCGATATTGTTTTCGATTTTTTGAGTCCTGATTGCTTTTGTTCGGCAGCTAAAGGTCAAAAAACGCCAACTTTTTATAATTTTTTTTATTACTTTTTTTAAGGCTGCCTTATCACTATCTGTTAAGGGTCTTGATATGTATAAATTCGCTATGAACAATAACGCCATGACTACCCATTTATCACAGAATCAATCGTCAAAGACTGATTCATCAGCACAAGAGCCACCAATGCCAAATAACGTTTTAAATAATGAAGAGCTACCTGATAATCAGACAATGATTGATGAAGCACATGATGAAATACTGGATAACGACGATATGCTCATCGACGATGATGGTGTTGAAGAGCATGGCATTGATGATGGCGATGCAGATGATATAGATGATAGCGACGATGATGAAGCGCCAGTAGCAGGTCAAGCGGTGCCAGTAGTCGTAGATATGACACACATCGTCACAGAAGAAGAGTCTGGTTTGCGCATTGATAAAGTCGCCTCGCAAGTATTTTCAGACTTTTCGCGTGTGCAGTTACAAGGCTGGATAACTGACGGCAGTTTGCTATATAACGGCAAAGTGCAAAAGCCAAAGGTCCGTGTAAAAGCAGATGATGTGCTACATCTATCAACGACGCTGCAGCAGCATAGCGAAGATCAGCCAGAAGATATTGATATCAATGTGGTCTACGAAGATGATGAGGTACTGGTGATCGATAAGCCTGTCGGCATGGTGGTCCATCCTGGGGCAGGCAATCAAACTGGCACTTTAGTCAATGCCTTGCTATACCATTATCCGCAGCAGCACCATCTACCGCGTGCTGGTCTGGTACACCGTATTGACAAGGACACCTCTGGGCTGCTGCTTATTGGTAAGACCAAACCTGCTCAAATGGCACTCATGGAGCAGCTAAAAGATAAATCTGTCTATCGTCACTATAAGTGTGTGGTAGCAGGTGACCAAGCAAGTTTGCTGCGTCATCGCCGTATTGATGCACCGATTGGACGCCATCGTACGCAGCGTACCAAAATGACAGTTATGACAGCAGGCCGTGAAGCGGTGACGCATTTGCTGAAAGTGACGCCCCTTAATGACAACTACTGCCTGCTAGATGTGGGGCTTGAGACGGGTCGTACCCATCAGATTCGTGTGCATTTGAGTCATGTGACTTATCCGCTAGTAGGAGACCGTGTTTATGGTGGACGTCGTCAATTGCGTGCAGGATTGTCCGAAGCACAGCGTCAAGCCATTAATAATTTCCCGCGCCAAGCACTGCATGCTTATACTTTAGGTTTTGTTCATCCAGCGACTGGTGAAGACATCGAAGTTACTACGCCGCTGCCAGAAGACATGCAAAAACTAATAGCCGTATTAAGCGATGGTTATGATGAAGAGTAAAACCTGCTGAAACAATGCTACTGTTGAGTCATTGCTGTACACAGGTATGACACCTATCTAGTCTACGGCAGTGATACAACCAACCTCATCATGAGGTAATCGGTGGATAAAGGGGTAGAGCAGTCATGATAAACAAGCTTCCGACAACAAATAACTTCCCAATGACAATGCTTGCGCAAATGGACGAAGTGGCTGTTTTTCAGACGGCTGCGTTTGCGTATGATGATAGGGATGACTCTGTTACCAGAAACCAGCGTACGGGGTATGAGGGTCAGTCAAATTATGGTGAGCTGAATCTAGGTCTTCATGTCAATGATGATGCGGCAAAAGTATTGGGCAACCGTATGAGTTTATTGGCTGCTATCAATGAGCAGCTGGCAAGTGAGTCATCACTAGATGGGCAGTATGGCAGGATCAATAGTATACATTGGGTCAGTCAAGTCCATGGACAGCAAATCCACGATATTGATATGACAACATTGAGTATGACGCCATTGGCTGCTGATGCAATGGTCAGCCAACAACGTGGGCGCGGACTAGCAATAATGACGGCAGACTGTGTGCCGCTTGTCTTATACCAGCCTACCAGTGGCAAAATAGCGGCGATCCATGCAGGCTGGCAAGGGCTGGCATGCGGCGTCATTCAAGAGACGGTAAAGCGCTTTACCGATTCAGGGGCTATACAGGCTTGGGTAGGGGTCTGTATCAGTCAGGCTAACTACGAAGTAAATACAGACGTTCGAGATAAGCTATTGGCTGGGTGCATAGAGCATCAGACATTATCACAGGAACATATCAATAATTTTGCGATGCTGTTTTCTATCCCATCTATCGATGACAAGGTCAAGCTGGATTTACCGAAGCTTGCTGCCATGCAGTTAGAAGCGGCTGGCGCTACCATTATGAATGATTTGCCAGTTGATTGTAGTTACGCAAATACTCACTATTATTCTTACCGTCGTCAGACACACATGCAGCAGCCGGCAACGGGTCGGATGGCACTGGTCATCGTGCGTCGTTAGAAGCGCTCTAGATATATACACCGCACAGCACGCAATAAAAAAACAGCAGAATAATCTGCTGTTTTTTTATTTAAGAACTAAATTTGTATTAATATAAGATCTGCATTAACAAACAGAATCGCTAGATTTTGGCACAGATAAGCCAAATACAGGGCGTAAATAGAGTGCTAAAAACGTACCTGCCATTGCGAGTATGCCCCAGATATAGCCATGCAAACTAAAAGAAGCGATACCGCCAAAATAAGCGCCAATGTTGCAGCCGAATGCTAAACGTGCGCCATATCCCATCATCAACCCGCCAATGACAGACGCTGCAAAATTACCTGTAGTAATCTTAGTAAATTTGAACAAGCCGCCCGCTGCAGAAGCGATAAATGCACCGACGATGATACCGATATTTAGTACCGTGGTCGAATCTGCAAAGATAGAAGCTTCTAGAGCTGCTGCATTAGCACCCTGCCAGTAGCCCCAGCTGGCGACATCCATACCAAAGCCGCTTGCAATTTTAGAACCCCATAATGTAAAGGCAGAGGTGATCCCCCACGGTTGACCACGCGTGAGCAGTGTCAGTCCGTTGAGTAGAGCCAATACGATAGCGGCAGCAAACAGTGGCCAAGAACCGCGAAAGATCCTTCTCCAGCCAGACTCAGAGGGTACGGGCGCCATCTTTGGTGCGTTTCTCTTTTTCTCAACAATCAGGGTCACCCACGCGATGATACCGAATATCGCAAGAGACAAGAGCCATGCCCCTGTATAACCGAGACCTGTGGAGGTTGCCAAAGAAAAAGGCGCAGCTGCGGGCATCTCCTCTGTCCAAAATGGCAGATGATAAGCGCCAATCGTCGCGCCTACGATGAAGAAGATAAAGGTAATAAACATCACTGAACGGCCGCCGCCTACCGCGTAGAGCGTACCAGAGGCACAGCCTCCACCAAGCTGCATGCCGATACCAAACACGAATGCACCGACGATCAGACTGACACCTAATGGCGCGACATAACCCGCCACAGGTCCACCGAATAGCGTCGTACCATAAGCAAGTATGGGCGCAAACAAAGTAACGGCAACCGCTAGCATCAGCATGTGTGAGCGCATCGCCTGACCATTGCCTACCGCCA
Source organism: Psychrobacter sp. H27 (assembly GCF_059072655.1). NCBI lineage: Bacteria > Pseudomonadati > Pseudomonadota > Gammaproteobacteria > Moraxellales > Moraxellaceae > Psychrobacter > Psychrobacter sp. H27. The sequence continues at coordinate 68,975 of NZ_JCACRX010000001.1, forward strand.
TGATGCGTCTAAAAGCAGAGGTAAAGCCAAAGCGTGCATGAAAGAGGGTGTAGCCAAGCAACAAGCCAATGCCAAGTAGCAATGATTGAGAGATATGCTGGGTGGCCAGTAGATACACAAGCACCATTAATCCTACGATACCGCCCCCTATGATCAAGGGTTTTTGCGGGGCATTCAGAGCAAGATCGTCTCTGACAATGGGGTCTTTTGTATCGTTTACAGGTTGAACGAGAGTAGTAGTCAAGGTAATAGCTTCCTTATCCGACAGTTTTATCAGATATCGTTTTTATGAGAGTTTCTGTTTTATATGTATGTAGGTCTACAGAGCTGAAAGTGGTCATACGGTCAAATTAAGAGAAGCGCTACATCTTAATCCTATTGGGCGTAATGTAAACCTGAAGCGAGTAGAATAATTTGAATTAGCATATAATTATTTGGAATATAGCAGTCAATTGCTGATATTGTTCGAGGTTGATAGTCGTCTATGTAGTTAATAAACATAAGGGTTATCAGCGTATGAAGGCCATTACGTCTATTTAAGGTAAGACTCTAGGCTGTATTGATCGTGCATAGCGCCTCGTTTGGTAAACCGCGTAGCCTAATAGTTTGATAGGTTAGAATCTAACAAATAACTCAAAAATAAAAATACGTCTGATACAATAGGCTTGAATTCAATGAAGTTCATCGCATATATGATGATACGTGTACGCTGACGTATACAGGTCATGTGGAAGCTTTGTCATTTAGAGATTTTACCATTTAGAAATGTTGTCATCGACGCTTTTGTCCATGAAAGTGGTTGATTTAGTAATCAATTGCTTAGAGTCGCCTGTCAGCACTTGATTGCTTATCAGTGATAATGATGACGCCTTTACCAATCAAAGCGATGTCACAAGCTACTGACCATCGCTAAGTAGCCGATATTTTACAATCTTTATTATCCAACCAATTATTTATTATTAGAGTATGTATGAATACACCTGTTAAATCGTCTGAAACATCTACTGATAGCACGCCCAACGTATCAATCGCTGTTATTTTTCATAGTAATTATGGTCATACCAAGCGTGTCGCTGAAGCGATCGTAGAAGGTGCGCATCAGCAATTGCCGCAAGCTCAAGCAAGGGCAGTCGATATTTATGATATTGATTGGGACTATTTAGATCAGGCAGATTTGCTGGTTTTCGGTAGTGCAGTATATATGGGTAGCGTGACCGCTGAATTTAAGACCTTTATGGATGAGACTTCAAAGCGCTGGTACAACCGTAAGTGGGAAGGCAAGTGGGCCGCAGCCTTTGCCAACTCGGGCGGTTTGAGCGGTGATAAGCTTGCTGTACTACAGCAAATTTCGTTATATGCGATGCAGCATGGCATGAACTGGATCGGTCTGCCCCTGATGCCGACAGGTCATGAGTCACATGACTTAAACCGTTTATCTAGCTTTTTGGGTTTGATGACGCAGTCGCTTGATGGTCCACCTGAAGAGACACCAGGAAAAGGGGATATCGACACCGCTATTTGGTTCGGTGATCATTTGGCAAAGACTATTATCAAGCACCAACCAACTGATACTAAAAGCTAGACGAGCGGATAGCTAACAGACTAGTAGAAGAAAAAAGCAGACACCTTATAATGTCTGCTTTTTTTTATGCCAAATTTATCTTGGAGAGAGTTTTTGTACCGAGTCTCTATTGAGCAATTAGCGTAGTAGTAGGGGCAGCAGTCACAGGGATGGGGCTGTCAACAAACTGAAATGCCTGACACCCTGTCAGCATTATCGTCACTACCAACAAATAAATAAAGCTAAATGACTTCATGATCGTATCTCGAGGGCAGTGTTGACCAGTGATATTTTTCTACTACCGATTATCATAAATAATGGCAGCAAAATGTTGGATGTATTTTAGCTATTATATATAAAAACCAGCCAGCTATAAAAGTTTAGACAAGATATATGTGTTTGACCTTGTTTTTCAAAGGATTATTTATTCAATGGCAACCTGCTTTATTGATCACTCTACTCGGTCTGTTGCCTATATGGCTAAAACGAATGCATAGTGGCAGTATATTTGCTACTACACATATCAATCAGAGCCATTGAGCATCTGTCTATATATCAACTATTCGGTAGTATTGGTAGGCATCCTAATGGGTTGTATTGTAAATAAGAATAGTGATAATATGTTGAAAGCTGACCAAATAGTCAGGTATCTTATATCTTTAAAATTATATCTCTAGCATTAGTTTCTAAACTTCTAGCGAAATTGCTGATATTTTTTATCCGTTTATTTACTATAAAAGTGTACTGTCGTCAATGTATTGGTATCTTGCAAGTGTGCCACAGAGCAGTCAATAAATTAAAGTCTGTAGCACCCATGAGTGATACGAGAACAGTTGCAGTACGATACAAGTCGAGCGCTTAAGCTGAGTGTTTGAGCCGTCAAATCCCTTATTTTTATCTTCATTATTTTAGCCGAGCCTTGCTATGATTAGTTTTTATCTCAATGGAAAAATCCAAGAGCTAACCCAGCTTAACCCCAATACGACGGTGCTTGAGTATCTACGATTGTATGAAGGCCAAATGGACACAAAAGAAGGCTGCGGTAGTGGTGACTGCGGTGCCTGTACGGTGATGGTTCAGCGTCTACCCACAACCAACCAGCAGTCGTCTGATGTCGAAAACGGCGGTAATGAAAGCATTACGTCGCCGTTCTATACTATCAATGCCTGTATCACGCTAGTCTCGCTCATGGATGGTCATCATGTAATGACAGCGGCTTACTTAGCAGACAATCCTGAGCATCACCCTGATCGTGCCTTGTTGCATCCTGCCCAGCAAGCAATGGTCGAGTGTCATGGATCGCAGTGTGGTTTTTGTACCCCTGGGTTTGTGATGTCGCTGGCTTGTGTCTACGAAAACAAGCGTTTGCAAACCAATCAGAATGAATGTGAACAAAGTGATGCCAAGCCACTAAGCTATGATGAGGTCGTCGCGTCGATATCTGGCAACCTATGTCGCTGTACAGGTTATCGTCCGATTATTGAAGCGGGTCTACTGATGGGTGATATCGGTCAGCAAAGACAGGTAGAGCAGTCAGCGGTGAAAGATCTGACGGTCAGTTTGGCGACAGATGCCATGAGTAGTACAAAACAATCAGCAGCCTCTCATACTGCCTTAACTGAAGTCGAACCAGATACTACAGCGTCTCAAAATATTGAAGCTGCATTGACTGATGCTGGGCGACAGTTGTATATGCCTAAAACAGTAGATGAGCTTAATCAAGTATTGGCAGCCAATCCGCAGGCAACGATTTGGGCAGGTGGTACGGATTTAGGGCTCAGCGTAACCCAGCATCTAATCGATCATGACGTCATTATTCAGCTCTCAGGCGTTGAGGCACTAAAGTCATGGTCGCTACTTGACGCAAAACCTGATTCAAAATCTGACTCAAACAGTAATAAGTCAAATAGCGAACAGCTGGTAGCTCAGTCACTAGTGCTAGGTGCTGGCATGAGCTATCAACAGATGCTGCCTGTGCTTGAGCAACACTTCCCAACCTTTGCGCAAGTGTTTGAGCGTATTGCCTCTCCACAAATTCGTAATATGGGCACCATTGGGGGTAATATAGCCAACGCGTCGCCGATTGGTGATCTGCCGCCGATTCTCTTAGCATTGGACGCTTCTATTCATTTGCGTCACTGTGCGACTAATACTGAAGCGTCAAGCGGCTCGTCTCATATGGATGAAATCCTACCGTTATCAGAATTTTTCTTAGATTATAAAAAGACTAAGCTGCAAGCAGGCAGCTACGTCGTCGCTATTCATATTCCTTTGCTACAAGACAATCAGCACTTATTTATTCATAAGATTAGCAAGCGCTACGAAGATGATATCTCAGCGTGCTTGCTTGCGGCGCGACTGGATGTGTCAGCAGATGGTGCAATCATTGAGAGTGCTAAGCTAGGCCTTGGTGGTATGGCAGCGATACCATTGTTAGCGACCAAGTGCCAGCAAGCACTTATGGGACAAGCTACTGAAGTGGCAAGTTTTGAGAAGGCAGCCCAACGCTTATCTGCTGATGTGACACCAATGACTGATGTCAGAGCCAGCCGTGAATACCGCATGCATGTGGTACAGCGTCTATTGGTGAAGTGCGGTAAGCAGTTGGCAGCAGCTATGCAGACTGAGAGTGCCTAATCGTCATCATTGTCAAAAATCAAAAACAGCATCAATAAAAGCGTATTAATAGAAGAGACTTGCCATGAGCCATCATTCGTCCTTATTCGACAGTTATAGTATCCGCCGTGTGCGTCCGCCAAAAAACAAAATTGGCACCTCGGCCAAGCATGATAGTGCGATCAGTCATGTCATGGGGACGGCAACCTACGTGGATGATATTGCAAAACCACAAGGTACGCTACATTTAGCAGTTGGCAAGAGCAGCCATGCTCATGCACGTGTCCTGAGTATGGATTTGAGCGCTGTTAGAGAGGCTGATGGGGTTGTAGATGTTTTAAATTTCCAGGATTTACCGGCGCAAACGGATATCGGTGCGGTGTTCGATGGCGAGCCACTCATGGTGAACGATATTACGGAATATGTGGGTCAGACGCTGTTTGTAGTGGTGGCGAGCAGTCACCGTGCTGCCAAAAAAGCGGCTACTAAAGCCATTGTCGAGTATGAGCCGTTGCCTGCGGTGCTGAGTATCGATAAGGCACTAGAACAAGAGTTTTTTGTGCGTCCGAGTCATTTTATGAAGCGCGGCGATGCGGCGACGGCGCTTGAGAACGCGCCAGTTCGTATCGAAGGTCATATTCATATGCGCGGGCAAGAGCACTTTTATCTTGAAGGGCAAGTGTCTTACGTGGTGCCGTGTGATGATGGCGGGCTAGAAGTATACACGTCGTCACAGCATCCAAGTGAAGTGCAGCAACTGGTCGCTGAAGTAACAGACTTGCCATTTCATGCGGTAAACACAGTCGTGCGCCGTATGGGCGGCGGTTTCGGTGGTAAAGAAACGCAAGCCGCGGCATGGGCTTGTCTGTGCGGTATCATTGCCAAGCGCCACAATGTCCCTGTCAGTATGCGTCTAGACCGTCAAGACGATATGGTCGTAACTGGTAAGCGTCATGAGTTTGCCAACCGCTATGAGGTGGGCTTGGATGAGTCAGGTCGTATACTAGGCGTCGATATGCAGCTGGCTGGTCTGTGCGGTTATGCGCCAGATCTGTCTGATGCTATCGTCGATAGAGCGATGTTCCACTGTGATAATGCATATTATTATCCAGCGGCTCATGTGGCAGGTCATCGCTGCAAGACCCATACGGTATCCAATACAGCCTATCGCGGGTTTGGTGGACCACAAGGGCTGATGACGGCTGAATATATGATGGATCATATTGCCTATACCTTGGGTCAAGATCCGCTACAAGTGCGCCTAGCCAATCTATATCAAGATGGTCAAAGTACGCATTATGGTCAGACCATTGAGCACTTTGATTTGGCGACCATCATGAGCACGCTGGCAGAAGATTGCGATTATGACAATCGCCGTCAGCAAATCATACAAGCCAATCAAAAAGCTGCTGCTGAAGGCAGTGACAAGCGCTTAGGCATCGCGCTAACGCCCGTCAAATTCGGTATTTCATTTACCGTGCAGACGCTCAATCAGGCAGGTGCGCTGGTACATATTTATACCGATGGCAGTATCCATCTCAATCACGGTGGTACAGAGATGGGGCAAGGGTTGTATATCAAAATCGCCCAGATCGTCGCTAATGAGTTCGATGTGGATCTGGATACGGTCAAGGTATCAGCGACGCGTACGGATAAAGTACCCAATACCTCACCAACTGCTGCGTCATCAGGGACAGATATCAATGGTAAGGCAGCACAGAATGCTTGCTTGAGCATCAAAGCGCGCATTGTTGAATTTGCAGCTGAGCATTTTGAGGTGGCACAAGAAGACATACGTTTTGAAAATAACCATGTCTATATCGGTGATAAAGAAACGCTAACTTTTGCTGAAATGATTCAGCTGTCGTATCAGAATCGCATCAGTCTATCGTCTACTGGCTACTACAAAACGCCAAAGATATTTTATGATCGTTCTAAAGCGTGGGGACGTCCGTTCTTTTATTTTGCGCTAGGTGCCGCCTGTGCTGAGGTTGAGATTGACACCCTGACAGGAGAGTACAAAGTGCTGCGCTGTGATGTGCTACACGATGCAGGGCAGTCGATTAACCCTTCCATTGATATCGGTCAAATTGAAGGCGGTTTTGTGCAAGGCATGGGTTGGCTCACAGCAGAAGAGCTGATCTGGAATGATAAAGGAAAACTCGCATCTGACAGTCCTGCCAACTATAAAATTCCAACTGCGCATGATTTGCCTAAACAGTGGAATGTTAAATTATACGACCGCAAAAACGAAGAACAAACTATCTATAACTCTAAAGCCGTTGGTGAGCCGCCGTTTATGTTAGCAGCCAGTGTCTGGTGCGCACTCAACAATGCCGTCGCAAGTCTCGGTGATTATAGAAAGAATCCAGAACTGACCATGCCTGCAACGCCAGAAGCGGTACTAAAAGCAGTGATGCGTATGGAAGGTGCCTCATGGGAGCTAGAGACCAAAGCGGACAAGGATACGATGGATAGCCTTGCCAAAGGTGTAGAAGAAAATGGCGACCTTTATAACGACAAGGTCATGCCGCAAGATGTGCGCCATGCAAAAGACATCGATCCAAAAGAGGTGACAGGCAAACAGACCGATGAGCAGCCAGAAGCGATAGAGCATCCGAATGTCGCAGGGGCGAGAGGTCCTGCGCACAGTGAGTGAGTCATTAGCACCGCCAGTGATCTGGTATGAAGGTCTGGCGCGATATCAACAGCAAGGTATCGCTCATGTGTTGGCAACGGTTGTGGCTGTGAATGGCTCGGCTCCGCGTGCGCTACAGGCCAAAATGATCGTCACGCAGGATGGCATCGTAGATACGCTGGGCGGCGGCGGTCTCGAGCACGATGTGATTACTACTGCTCGTCAGCTACTGAACGGTGAGATTTCAGCAACGGTATCAAAGGAAGTCAAACCAAAAGTATCTGAAGTCAATGATACAAGCGCGCCAAATCCTTCTAAAGCGGTGCGCCGAGACGCGGTTTATACCAAGCATTACCCGCTGGGTGCGAAATTGGCACAGTGTTGCGGCGGTAGCGTCACCGTTATGTTTGAATGCTTTAATGTGATACCGCCGATGTCATTACTGGTATTTGGGGCAGGGCATGTGGCCTCAGCACTCATGACCATCCTTGCTGAATTGCCATGTCAGGTAGATTGGGTAGACAGTCGCCCAGAGATGTTTGAGCGTTATTTAAACAACAAGCCAAATACTGATAAAGCAGATCAGACAGACTGTAACCGCCACACTTCAATATCACATAACGATGCTGAAGCACGACCATTAGCATCAAACAAAACAGCATCAACCCAACCAACCTCTTACGAATTACCAGCGCATATCCGTCCGCATATCGATGACGATCCTGTAGATTTTGTGCGTCCATTTATAGAGCAGGGCGGTCAGCGTTTTATTTTGGTTATGACGCATGACCATAGTGTTGATTTTGAGCTGGTGCGAGCAGCATTAGATACTATTTCTGATAGCAGCTCAGCTGATGATAAGCGCTCAGATATCCCAGTACCTTATATCGGCTGCATTGCTTCGGCCACCAAAGCCAAACGTTTTAGAGACCGTTTGATTCAGCGCGGTTATAGTGAGTCATTAGTGAGTCAGCTCGTCATGCCCATTGGACTATCAATCGGCGGCAAAGAACCGATGGCAGTAGCAGTCTCTATCGTGGCACAGTTGCTACAGCGTTATCATCAGGCTGTTCTTTGAAGGAACTAATTACCTCATAAAACCGTGTCACTTTTTATTAAACAATCAAAACGCTCAGTACTATTTATCAAGATGCTCAGTACTATTAAGCCATGTGAGACCACCAAATGACCCTACATATTTATCAAGCTCGACTGCTGCATTATTTGACCGAAAGCGATCGTACTGAGCGTACACCCTCTAAAATAGCGAACACCAATCAACCTGATCATGCACAGGTATCAACCATTGATCAAAGCACAATGTTATTACCCGTGATTGCAGGCGAGCGCATTTACCCTGAATATATTGCTGATGGTGCGCTTGTTGTAGATGATGTGACAGGACGCATTGTAGAGTACGGTCATAGCGAGACTATCTTATCGACGTATGCTAATGCAGAGGGCAAGCCAGCAGTTAAAATGCATGACTATCGCGATAAACTCATCATGCCAGGTTTTATCGATACCCATGTGCACTATCCGCAAATCGATATGATTGCCGCTTATGGTGAGCAACTGCTCGACTGGCTCAACAACTATACCTTTGTCACCGAAGCCAATTTTGCTGATCCAAAAGTAGCGCACGACACTGCGCAGTTCTTCTTAAACCAACTGCTGGCCAATGGTACGACCAGTGCCATGGTTTTCTCTACCAGTCACCCGCTATCTGCCGAAGCGTTTTTTGCCGAGAGCCACAAGCTCAACACACGTATGATCACGGGCAATGTATTGATGGATCAAAATGCGCCTGAGCAACTGTGCGTTCCTGCTGAACAAAGTATCCGCGATACTCAAGACATCATTGATAACTGGCATGAGCGCGGACGTCAGCATGTCGCCATCACCCCGCGCTTTGCGATTACTTCGACACCGAAGCAGCTACGGCTGGCAGGAGAGTTGTATGCCAGCTACGATAGTGTCTATTTGCAGACGCATCTAGCAGAAAACCGCGATGAGGTGGCTTTTGTGCAGCAGCTGTATCCCAATCACAAAGGTTACCTCGATGTCTATGATGATATGGGTTTGTTAGGTCGTCGTACGACTTTGGCGCATGGGATCTACCTTGAGACATCAGAGTATGAGCGCCTACGCGCGACTGGCACACAGATATCACATTGTCCGACGTCCAATCTATTTTTGGGTAGTGGACTGTTCGATTTACCCAAGACCTTAAGCTATACCGGTGTCAGTATCGCCACCGATATTGGGGCAGGCACGAGTCTGTCTATGCTGACGACATTATCAGAGGCTTATAAAGTTCAGCAACTACAGAGCAATCAGTTATCAGCGCATCAAGGGTTGTATCAGATTACTTTGGGCAATGCACAGTCGCTGCTATTGGATGATAAGATCGGTAATTTTATGCCCAATAAAGAAGCCGATTTTGTCATCATAGATATGGGTGCGACGGAACTGATGGAGCGACGTATGGCACAGACCAAATCACTCGAGGAGCAGCTGTTTGTACTGATGATGCTGGGTGATGATAGAGTGATCGAACAGACAGTCGTTGCAGGTGTGAGTCGCTATCGCAGCGCTGCCTTATAGGACAAATACATCAGTGTATGCTTGCACCAATAACGCAGCCAGTAGATGTCTAATCAGAAATAAAAACCCCTGCTTCTACCAGATAGAAGCAGGGGTTTTTACGAATAAAGGTATCTTTATCCTATGTTAAAAATGGAACTTTACTAAGGCGCTAGGGGCGCTTTGATTGACACCATCGACACCGTATTTGTTTTTCCAATAACTATACTCCATGCCGACTTCTAGGCGGTTATCAATACCGAGCACCTCCTGTAGATTGTATTTGATTTGCGGATTGATATGAATATTATCTTCAATATCATCGTTATTAAATGAATAATCGATAAAGCCGTCCACTACAAAATTGTTACGCTCCCAACCATAGGTCAAGGTGATTTGTTGATCATCATCGATATTGTCATTAAAAGCATGGTATAGCGTTGCAGACGCGTACGTTGTCCCTGGAATAGGGATATTTAGATCGGCACCAATACCAACCAAATAATTGTCTTGATCAAAGCCAGTACTGTTTGAGCCAAATTCATAAGTAGCGGCTAAATTAACTTGCTTTATAAAGCTATCGTTAAAAGTTGCCATTTTTAGTGTAGGAGACAGCTCGCCATAAGTTTCTCTAAATCTATTGTTTTCAATATCATTGGCACCTTGATTTCGATCGACAAAGAAGAATACACCGCCTCAGTCGTGCGCAGAGACATGCTCTAATGTAACAGTCGTCAGCTCTCCATCCTCTACAAGGTCATAGTCACTGCCGTAAAGTACAGAAACGCTCGTATCGGTAAAATAGGTCTCAGCTTGGAGGTTAGACATGCTACCGAAAGCGGCGACAGCAACTGCCACCATTGACAACGGTTTAAGCAAAGACGGCTTTTGGCTAAATGGTTTCTGATTAGACAGTTTAGAGGTGGAGAGTGGGCTCGTTCGTAAATCAAAATGCAAAATGTAACTCCTTTATGTACGATGGAATATTAATTACCTTAAATTTATCTTTGATAATTCATAAAATAGGTTGTTGTTTGAAAATCACTATCAACTAACAATAAGCGTGCTATTGACCGGTTCTGTTTTTAAGTAGAAATCAATAAGTATCATTCATACGCTTACCCCTAAAGAGTATTCAATAATCGTGCCACGAACCTATAAAATATATGCTCTGCAGCATTTACTGGCTTTTATGCTTATTTGCTATTATCAGGGTATAAAATAAGCAAAATAGCCCTTAGTTTTTCTTAAATGCCAGACGCATCTTCTATATATTTGAGTAAATATAGAAAACAGTGCTTTTGGATGAAAAAGCACGTGATAAAAGCACCAAAATAGACCTTTTTATGCCCTAATTTGGGCTGTATAAAATACCTTTGAGTCAACATAGATAGGACTTGCCGATCTGCCAAACATAAAAAAGCCAGCTAATAGGACTTAGCTGGCTTTTAGTTTGTATCGTACGTGCCGTATTAGCTGGTTAGCTGCACTCGTCTGCTAGTTTAATAAATACATGCCAGTCAGTAATATCTATCTCGTGGCAATTGTTACCGTCGCCATTGATGCGATCAACCACCAGGAAATCACTATCACGCCCTAGAGCCAGTAGTGGATGATGCCAGACGTTAGCGTCATATTGCACACCCTGATGAGAGGTGGCATAGAATACAGCGAGGTCTTCAGCAGACTGGGGCGGTGTACCCGCTTTTGCAACAACGACGACATAGTCCTGACCTTCCATAGACACAAACGCTTGTGTTCCAAGTGGGTGGTATTCCATGACGGAGAGGACAATAGGGTTCTCGCGCTTTTTGGCACGAAAGATACTCATACCTACTGTACCACCCTCAAGCTGGCTTTCAGCAAGTGCATGATGGCGAACGGCATAGCCATTATTGATCTCATAAGTATTGTCAGCGGTTTGCTCATCATCACTATAGCGCTCGATCACCGAACCATAGGGGGCAAAATTTTCCTTCGTCAAAGGTATGGCGGTTAATGTGACAGACATTAGGTAGTCTCGCTATCGTTGGGCTGGGCCGCGGCATTGTCAGCAATCTGTCCATATATACGCACGCGGCTGATACCACCATCTGGGAAAATGTTCACTCGAATATGAGTGATAGGCTGGTCTATCTGAAGCTTATCTTTACTAAAAGTATGGACGTCATTAGCATTGGTCTTTTGCGGCTCAAGTAACGTCTCCCAAAACATACTTTGAGTCACTAGCGTTTGCTCTGGTGTGTTTGGTGAGTAGACCGCTTGGATCGAGACTTTGTCAGGATAGTTGCCTTTAAAGTGAGCCGTATCAATCTCAATAGAATCAACGATACCTGCTTGACCTAAGGCAATGATGCACCAGTCGTTACCTGGCTCACGGCGACGACGAGTCTCCCAGCCATCCCCCATATTGGGTGCTTTGGTCGGTAACAGTAAGTTGCTGGCTGCGCCAAAGTGCGCATCATTGCTAGCAATCGCGCGACCACCATTTAGCGCACCTGCCAAATCGAGCAACTCGCCTTGAGTATTGAGGCTCGCATCAAGCTGGATATCACCGTAGACACGTAGCCTAGCAACGCCGCCATCTGGATAGATATTCAAACGAATATGGGTCACCGTTTGCTCATGATCGATCTCGACAAACTCATGATTGTGTCCTTGTAGCGGCGTCATACCTACAAGCGTTTGCCAGTTTTTACCGTCCCAGTCTTCTTTGCTTAGGTTGGCAAGTTCAGTATCAGTCTGCTGTAATAGCTCTGGTGCATACAAAGCATCGACACTGGCAGAAGAGGGGAAGTTGCCAGTAAAGTGACTGGTATCGATATCGAGCCCAGCGATTTTGGTTGGGCGGGCAAGTTGAATAACCAAGTAGTCATAACCCAAATGACGCTTGCGACGCGTCTCCCAGCCGTCCATCCATTTACCATTGTTATCGAATTTACCAACCACAAATATAGGCGCATCCGGATTTAGAATACGGCTTTTATCTGCAAAAAAATCATCAGTCGCAAACAGTGATTTTGCGCCTAAGCGACTGTCAGCCACGTTTGATTTTTTGGTAAATGATGGCAATGTCTCAGGTAAATTGTTTGCTGAGAGAATTTGTCCGACTTCTGAACTACTTTGACTCATCGTTATTTCCTTTATTCTATATTAGGTTGTATTTATCGTATGCGGTCTGTCTTATATGGTCAATATATCAAGATAATGACGGCGCTCACATCCAGTTGGCAGTGTTGTCTGACGTGGCAGGGTGATTGTCGTACCAGTGCTTGGCGATGTCATCACGGCGACATATCCATACGTCAGGTTTATTGGTGATATATTGCAAAAACTGCTTTAACGCTTTGATGCGTCCTGCACGTCCGATAATTCGGCAGTGCAAACCAATCGTCAGCATTTTCGGGGTATGCGCGCCTTCTTCGTAAAGGGTATCAAAGCTGTCTTTGAGATACTGATAAAACGGCTCTGCATGAGTAAATCCTGGACTTGAAGAAAAGCGCATGTCATTAGTCTCTAAACTATAGGGTATGACCAGATGCGGCTTACGCGTGATGACATTGCCATCTTGCACTTTTACATTGAGCCAGTAGGGTAGCTCATCCCCATACGAGTCAGAGTCGTAGACATAGCCGCCTTGCTCAGCGACTAACTCGCGAGTATTTGGGCTATCGCGTCCGGTATACCAGCCGAGAGGCTGATTACCTAGCATACGCTTGAAGATAGTAGTAGCACAGCGAATGTGTTCGCGCTCAGTCTCGCGGTACATGTCCTGATAGGTAATCCAACGTAGACCATGACTGGCAATCTCATGACCGTCTTCTAACACACGCTCAATAATGTGCGGCGTTTTTTCGGCAGCGGCAGCACAAGTAAATGTGGTGATAGGAACGCCGTACTCTTTAAAGACGTCTAATACACGCCATACACCGACACGACTACCGTACTCGAAAGCAGACTCAATAGACTGATGACGGTTATTGAATTCTGGTGTGCCCAAGATATCAGATAAAAAGCGCTCTGATTGTCCATCGCCATGAATGACGCTATTCTCTGCACCTTCTTCGATATTGAGTACAAACTGTACGGCGATTCTCGCGCCGCCAGGCCAGTTTGCTTTTGGTGGATTGTCGCCGTAGCCCTTTAGATCTCGTGGATATGTACTTAGATCAAAGTCACTGGTAATCTTTTGGGTCATTATCGATGTTCCTATATCTCTTAGAGCCTTAAATGTTTATTTGAAGGTTACTGGCCATAGCTTTTCTTAGATCGTAAATTAAAGCGATGATGCATATGCGACAAGCTGCTGGCGCTCTGTATCTGTCAGCTGCGTGATATTACCAAGTGGCATGTAGCCGGTCTGTACCGCAGTGACGACTTTTGCTTTATGTATTCTCAAATCTTCTGGTGTCTGTAAGATAATACCTGCTGGAGGCGCGGCAAACCCCTGTTGCGTTGGTTGTACGGCATGACAAGTGCTACAGCGTGTATGCACCACATCCATCATCGCGTCATCTGCTGACGCGCTTACGGGTACGGCTTCAGCAGTGGCAGTATTATCGGTAACACTGTTATTAGTACTACTATTAGGATTGGCATTAGCATTAGTAGCGGTATCAGTGTTTGAGTCAGGAGTCATGCTTGCAGCTGGTGGCGTGCTATCAGTCGTCGTAGACGTTACTGAGGCAGTAGAAGGCATTGCAGGCGCTGGCTCAATCGGCTCAGGTCGCATCCAGATAATGAGCAATACGGTCAGTATCGCTGGTATGACTAGGTAACGCGGTTTTTTGTGTCCCAAGTGCTTTTGGTTAAAGTAATGACGGGCAGTCGCGGTAATGATACCGACGAAGACCAAAACCAACCAACCTTGCTCGTGAGCATACATCATTGGATAGTGATTACTGATCATGGTAAAGATAAGTGGTAGGGTAAAGTAGTTGTTCATCAATGATCTATTTTTGGCTTGTAGCGCCAATTCAGCCACTTCTTTACCCGGTTTTTCGCCGCGCCTTACGCAATCTACGAGGGCGCGCTGTGCCGGCATGATACCAAAGAACACATTACCGACCATCACCGTACCCAAGATAGCACCGATATGGATAAATGAGGCGCGATCACTAAACAGCTGGTACGAACCCCAACAGGCAATGATCAAAAGAATAAAAATCAACGTACTAAATATTAGGGCGTTTTTACCCAAATGACTGCGGACGATGACCTCATAAATAAAGTAACTACCAAACAAAAACAGCAAACTTGTGGCAATAGCGCCGATACTGGTAAAAGGTACCTTACTTGGGTCAATTAAGTAGGCAGTTGCATTGGCATAATAGACGATAGACATCATCGCCGCACCCGTTAGCCACGTGGTATATGCTTCCCACTTAAACCAATGTAGGGTTTTTGGCATCTCTTCTGGTTCGAGCTTGTATTTGGCAATCTCATAAAACCCGCCACCATGTACGGCCCAAAGATCGCCTGAGATACCTTTGTCTGCTTTCCACTGTGGCGGCTTGCGTAGGCTCAGATCTAGCCACACAAAATAAAATGAGGCACCAATCCATGCTACCCCAGCGATGACATGAAACCAGCGGAAAAATAAACTCAACCATTCGAGAAGATAGGCACCCATGTAGTAATTGTCCTTTAATATGACCGTGTCTTGATAAAATATATTGATAAGCTTTTTTGATAATTAATAACGACCATGGTTTATGATCGCTTGGATATAAAGTAATGAGATAAAGTGGCAACGTCAGCAAAATGTCAGCAATGAGTTATGATCATATAACGCGAATACACATTAAAGGACACCACGCTCTATAGGCTACGATCCACGGTACGTGCTATAACCATGGGCACTCAGTAGTAGCGGCACGTGATAGTGACTGGCATCATTCACCACAAAATCGATAATGACTTGCGGATAAAATGCAGTCAACTGCTGGGCATCAAAATAAGACTGAGTATCGAAAGTCACGGTATAGCGTCCGATGCTTAGCTGCTGCGCTGCGCTATCGAGCATGGTAACAAATTGCCAAGCATCTGGGGTGACACGGCCATCTTCATTGGTCGTACCGTGTGCAAGTAGGGTGGCGCCGCCGCTGTCCTGTATACGGTGTAAAGTGACAGCGATATTGGTGGCAGGCTTACCAAGATGCGTATCCAAGATATGTGATGATAGGGTGGCAGACATGATGCTTCCTTTATATTTATTAGCGATGTAAATTCAGTAGCGATGTGAATGAGTCTAGAGTGATTGATGAATAAACCATTGTATGAATGTTGATCTTACGGTTCATCAAGTCGCAGTTATCTATGCCTGACCGAATAATTTATGTAGACGTAGGCGTGTGATCTTGTTTTGTTCAGTGGCTGCGTTCGCCAGCTCAGTGGTACGCTCATTAGGCAGACGAGCCAATAGTAAATCAAGCATTTGCTGCGCGCTTTTGCCAGTGGCAAAGACAATAAAAATAAAACCAAACTTTTCCAGATAGTCCTGATTGCCTTTGGCAAGTGCTTCGAGCACATCGTCAGCTGCATCATTAGCACCTGACTGCTCGTGGGCGGCGCTACCTTGCGTATTGCGATATTTTTCTTTTAGGGTTGCCACGTTACCGATTTGTGGATGACCATCGAACGCTTCTAGCAAGTCGGCCTCGTTGGTTTGTACCTCAT
Organism: Psychrobacter sp. H27; assembly: GCF_059072655.1. Classification (NCBI taxonomy): domain Bacteria; kingdom Pseudomonadati; phylum Pseudomonadota; class Gammaproteobacteria; order Moraxellales; family Moraxellaceae; genus Psychrobacter; species Psychrobacter sp. H27. Next base: position 85,054 of record NZ_JCACRX010000001.1, read on the forward strand.
GCCAGATAGTATCGCTACTCGTTAGCAGTGTATCCAAGTCTGTAAAAGGACGCGCATCAGCAAGTTTGCTCGCCCACGTGCTGCTGGTACAACACGTTAGCAGGTGCTCGACAGCCAACTCTTGAGACAGATCATTAAATTGCGCTAAGGTTAAGCTCACGATGATATCCTTTTATAATATGACAGGCCGTTTACCTATCGGGTAACGGTTGTCTAATAATGATTTATACATTATGGTTATGGGCATAAATGTGACGGTAGCAGTAGACGTTTTACTATATCCATTTGCTATATCCATGTTGTTTTGCATGCGTATATATTTCACTTGCTGCATTTAATTCTTTATCGTTAATAACCATGATTTGTGTGGGATAGCATTGATAATAAAAAACTGCTTTACCGCATGAATGCTAACAATTCAATGGTAAAAAATCATGGCAACATGATTTTAGTAGTAATGTGATGAATTTATAGTTACCATTTTGCTAAAACCTGACTAATTGGTCAACTGTTTTATTGGAAATATTTTTATCCAGAGAATAATGCTGCACAACTCTGTGCATTGATAACCAAACGTCTCAGGAAAAATAACGACTATTTTGTCGAACCTGCCACTCGGAGTGAGATACCACTACCATGACTAAAGACAACCAAAAAGAAGATACCCTTACTACTGACGCGCCCTCGCATCGAAGCCAGCAAGCGACGCGTGCACACAATCAATCTCTAATACTGGCAGCAGCCGAAGAGGAGTTTGTGCTCCAAAGCTATCGCGGTGCTACGATGCAAGGAATTGCGGATAGAGCAGGGCTACCCAAAGCCAATGTTCATTACTATTTTAAAAACAAAAAAAATCTGTACATGGCGGTACTGCGCTCAATCATTCAGGAATGGAATGAGGGCTTGGTCACTATGACCGTAGAGAGTGATCCAAAAACTGTCATTGAAAAGTTCGTCCGTACCAAATTGCAACAAGCCTTTGCCAACCCGAGTCGTCATAAACTGTTTGCTATTGAGGTTATTGGCGGTGCGCCGCACTTACACGAGTTTATGTCTACCACGATGAAGGACTGGGTAAACGATAAAGCACAAGTCATGAAAGAATGGCATAAGCAAGGAAAGATAGGTATTACGGATCCCTTGCAACTCTTGATTTTGATATGGGCGACGACCCAGCGCTATGCAGAATTTGAGATAGAAATTGTCGGCTTAATGGACAAGACCGCTTATGATGCAGAGGACCAGGCACGCGCAGAAGCGTTTTTAGTACCCTTTATTCTGCGAGGTTGCGGGCTAGAATAATTACGGATTAAAGTCACAGGCTTTATGTCGTATGGGTTGTCTACGTTGAGTAGTCTACCTTTCATCACCAAGCAGTGATACTGTGTTTTTCGCTGTTTGGTGATGAAAGGTTGTCAGTCAAGCTCAGTCAGTTAAGAACAGCCAGATAAGATCAGTCAGCCAAGCGTAGTCAATCAAGCACTATGTACAGAGGCTTATCAAGCTGTTTCTTGGACTTGCTCTAGAGAGTCATCTTGGTGCTGCGCTTTTGTATCAAATTCAACGCCGTAATTCTTCGGTAAAATCATATCAAGTGTAATCGCGACAATTCCTGACATCGTCACCGCTGAGCCAAAGATATTCTGAAAAAACTGCGGGGTTTGTGACAGTACATCAGGTACGAACGCAATACCTGTTGCCAAACCTAGAGAGGTGGCGATAATCAATACATTACGGTGGGTGAAGTTCACGGTAGACAAAATACGGATACCCGCAGTCGCCACAGTAGCAAACATCAATAACGTGACACCGCCAACGACTGGCTTAGGTAATTGCGTAAAAACAGCCCCAAGCACCGGAAACAGTCCCATCAAGCACAATATACCACCAACATAAAAACCGACGTAGCGACTCGCAATCCCTGTCATTTGAATCACACCGTTGTTTTGGCTAAAGGTGGTGACCGGAAAGGTATTAAAGACCGCCGCAATCAGAGAGTTGACACCGTCTCCTAATACGCCGCCTTTAATGCGTTTTTCATACAGAGGGCCCTTGATCGGTTCCCCTGATATCATCGAGGTAGCCGTCAGATCGCCAGACGTTTCAATACTGGTAATGATGTACATAAAGGCAATAGGAATAAACGCCTGCCAATCAAAACCAAAGCCATATTTGAACGGTACGGGCACGGTAAAAAACGCCGCCTCAGACACCAATGAAAAGTCAATACGGCCCATAAAGACAGCAGCGACGAGTCCAAGCATCAAACCGATAAAAATAGCGCTTGAGCGAATAACCTTGTTATTAATAATGCTGATGAGCACGACGCTTGCAAGTACGCCACCACCTAAAAGTAAATTTGGAATACTACCAAAATCCTCCGCACCAAACCCGCCTGCCAAATCAGTCAAACCTACCTTGGTTAAAGACAAACCAATCGTGACAATCACACACCCTGTAACAATAGGGCTCATAAATGATTTGAGCCTGGTGATAAATTGACTCAAAAATATCTCAACAAATGCACCGAGAAATGAGACGCCAAAGATAACTGATAAAATCTCTTCAGGACTTCCGCCACGGTTTTTTACCACAAACCCTGCGGTCAATACCGCCGCTAAAAACCCAAAGCTGGTACCTTGTAACGCCATTAACCCAGAGCCCACAGGACCTACTTTTCGAGTTTGAATAAAGGTTGCCACCCCAGAAACAATCAAAGACATGCTGAGAAGGTAGGGGATATGCTCACCCAAACCTAGAGTACCACCGATAATTAGGGAGGGAGTGATAATACCAACAAAGGCTGCTAGCACATGTTGTATAGCACCTAAGAATGCTTTGATAGGGGTTGGACGGTCATGTAGTTTATATAGTAAATCGGTATTTTCTGGAACGTTTTCACTCATGGTGGTTTCCTCCTAAAATAACTACTTGGCACCCGCGCAACGGCATATATCAGATAACATGGCAATCAAATGGATCTCAGATAACATGGAGGTCATTAGATAAGAATTAATATCTAACCTTTGAGCAGTTTTTTATCGATTTATACAATGGGGGCACACATCCGATTGAATACTAGCCAAAAAACCTATGTTTGTTGGCTAGTATTGCTAAAGTCTGACCATTTGGTCAGGTCTATTTAGGATATAGATAAATTATGAGTGAATGCAATGTTTTTTTTGGTACTAGCAGGTTTACGTGATTGTTACGTCTTAGAAAGAAAGGCTTAACCTAAATAGAGAGATTTTAGAAAATGAATATCATTAGATAACAGTCCATCTAGTTGCATCTGTACTTCAAACACCCACAAAAAAGCCCCAACCATACTTATCATGATTGAGGCTTCTTTGAATAGCTACATGACAATAAAATTGCAAATTTATTTTGGACTTGATGACCATACTGGTGAGCGAATGATGCCTTGTCCTGACTTACCGAAGGCTGCACCACCATTGAGTGATTTAATCGTTAATACACCTTTACCGCCTTGGGTCGACGCATAGACCACACGTTTACCATTGGGCGAGAAGCTTGGCGCTTCGTCGATACCAGTATTACCAAGGTTGGTCGTTACCGCACCACTGTTATTCATAATAGCGGCTGATCGACCACTCAAAAAGGCAATTTGCGTCCCATCACTACTAAACTGTGGACTGGTTGCATAGCCACCATTGGACACTTTGGTTGTGCGCCCTGAACCAAACTCATAACGATAGACTTGCGGCTTATTAAACCCTGTTTTGTCACTGACATAGACAAATGACTTACCATCAGGGGCATAACTTGGTTGTACTTCACTGCTTGGCAAGTTGGTGAGTCTCCTAGGTGTACCGCCGCTGACACTCATCTCATAAATATCAGCGCTGCCCTCAAAGCTACTGGAGAACAGTATCTTGCTACCATCAGGAGAGAATGATGGGCTTAGGTTACTACCAGAAAAAGGTGTCAATACGCTGGCACCGCCGCCACTGACGTTCTGAATGTAGATGACAGGGTACGACTTTTCACGTTGTACAGAGTAGGCGATACGGTTGCCATCAGGTGACCATGCTGGTGAGAAAATAGACCCTGCTACTTCGGTAATGGTTTTGGCGTTTTCCCCATCAGCATCCATTACTTTTAGACGAGAGACTTTTTGCTTGCCAGTGCCTGTCTCTTCAATGTAGGCAATACGTCCCGAGAAATCCCCTGGAATACCAGTAATCAGCTCATAGACCTTATCTGCGATCACGTGGCCGGCGTAACGCATACTTTCTCTGTTGTTATCTGCCGTTAGGTTTTGCTTACCCTCTATCACGCGGCCAGATTTAACATCGATAACCTCGTAATCGGTGACGACTTTGCCACGATTGGTGCGGGTGCTACCGACAACGAGATAAGGGATGCCCATGTTTTGCCACACAGGTAGCGTACCTGCCAGCTCGCTACTACTGCGCGGCTGCTGCGGCAAGTTTTGGCTGGTGACTGTCAGCTCTGTGTTGCTCAAGTCGTTTAGGATGATAGGAGATAAAACAGAGTCGCCTGCGAATGGTACAAACGCGACTTGGTTCTGTTGAACAGGAATATCATAGTCGAGTTCTAGTACGACAGGTGCTGCTAGCAAACTTTGCGAAGCAAGCAGTGCCGAGGTGCCAGTCAATAAAGAGACGAGTAGTTTTTTATGAGTACGCATGAGTTAATGGAGCTCCTAACAGTAGTATGATATTCATTTTTATAGTCAATAAGGCACGCATTTAAATAGAAAAAACCGATACGATACAAGCCGATTAACGTTACGTTATCAATAATACAAGACGCTAGCAACTGATTAGTTGCTACCTCTGAACTGTATGGTAAAAGTAGGGTATTTAGGATCATCAGTATTGATGGGTAGGCTACCTGTATTGAGTACGGCTTGTTTGGCGGCTTCGTTGACGGTGTTATCAGGTCCGGAGGCGGTAACATTGATGACGTCGCCATTGGCATTGACAGTGATGGTCAAAGTAGCACGCTGGGTGGAACCTCTCGCTGCGGTAGGCGGTGTATAGTTACGCTTGATAAGATTTATAATCTCGTTGTTGCTGGCACCGCGGCTACCACTGGAGGCGGAACGACTGCTGCCTCTAGAGGTGCTAGCCGTTGAGGTATCACCTGTGATGGTTGACTGACCATCAGATAAGCTAAAGGTTCGGCCTGCATTGCCAGAGCCATCGGTATCAATCTCTATATTACGATCGTTGGCAGTAGGTCTTTTTATTTTAGGTGGATTGTTTTGCTTTTGGCGAAAATCCCCAAGCCTTTTTTGCTCTTCGATCATCTGCTCTCTTTTATTTTGTTCAACTTGCTCGAGCTCTTCCATGGTTGTCTCGTCCAACTGAGATGCCCACTCGGCCATTCTGCGCTCATACTCTTGGTTTTGTTCGCGCAATCGCTGATGCTGCTCTTCGCTCATGAGCATGGGCTGGCTGGCTGGCTCGTCAGATCGTGTAAACACAGGAACGCGCTGAGAATCTGGCTGGCTTGCGCTTTGCGCGCTGGTACTACTGCTTGATGTTTGCGGTTGAGCGCTACTGGGCGAGTCGCTGGTGCTACTTTCCATTTGCATGGCACTTGCTGCTGCACGGTTGGCCAGTATCTGTCCTTGCATCTCAGCGAGTTGCTCAGGCGATACCATTACGGTTTCGATACTACCAGAGGTTTCGACGTCAGCGGTTTGATAATTATAAACCAGTACACCGATGATAAGACCATGTGCTAGCAAGCTGAGCAACGTAGGTAGGGTCAGCCCGTTACTTTCAGGTTCGGTAGGTACATAGACGGCAGGCGCATTATGCATGGTATAGATACTCATGAACGGTAGTTATCAGAAACGAGAATTATCGGGCTGGCTATTGAGTCAGTATTTATGGAGCGTACCACTATTGGAGCGCAGGCGTTGGTAGAGGCGCACCAGTCAACAATCCCACTTTTTCAATACCGGCCTGCTGCAAGGTCGCCATTAGCGTCATAATAGCGCCGTATTGGTTATTTTGATCGGCATTGATCATCACTTGCAATGGCTCGGCGTTGGTACTACCGCTCTGAGACTGTAAGTTTGATAGTGTGTTGATCAGCTCAGGCTCACTCATAGGTAAATCGATGTTGCTCTCATAGCTGACAAAAATCTCACCATTATCAGTCAAAGAGACAATAACGGGTAATTGGCTCTGGCTCATCGTATTGGTCTGCTCTTTTGGCAAATCAACATCGACACCTGTAATGAGCATCGGTGCGGTCACCATAAATATCACCAACAGCACCAGCATGACATCGATATAAGGCACGACATTCATCTCTGCATTGAGTGTTTTTTTCTCACGGCGATAGGGGTTTGGTTTCATAGCCCATTCACCTGACTGGCACTCACTTGAGTTTCTCTGTTGACAGTGCTTTGAACGCTAGTCTCACGCTGTAGCATGCCTGTCATCTCATCGCAGAATAATGCACGTGAGTCATAAAGGTTACTCGATTTTGCAGTGAAATGGTTGTAAGCCAGTACCGCAGGAATAGCGGCAAATAAGCCCATCGCCGTTGCAATTAATGCCTCGGCGATACCGGGTGCAACAGAGGCTAGGGTAGCCTGCTCCGTTTGCGATAGCCCCAAAAAGGCATTCATAATGCCCCAAACAGTACCAAATAAGCCAATATAAGGCGCGACCGAACCGATACTGGCAAGCGCCGTCAGTCCTGACTCTAGCTGCTGCTGCTGGCGACCTAGGCCCACGCGCAACTTACGCTCGACACCATCGATAATATCGTCTTTGGGTTGGCGCTTTTTATGCATTCTGAGGTATTCTGAAAACCCCACATAAAAAATCTGCTCAAGCCCTTGGCGATCAGGTGAGCCTTGGATACCTTGATATAGCTTTGCCAAGTCTTCACCTGACCAAAACCAAGTCTCAAACTGCTGATCAAAGTTTTTGGCCGTACCGAGACGCGCACTCATACGAAAAATAATAACCCAACTGAATAAAGACGCTAATAGCAATAACGCCATCACAATCTGTACCAATAAACTGGCTTGGGTAATAAGATCAATAATATTTAATGATTCAGGCATGTAATGGACTCACGGATAATTGACAACAGCTGGATTGAATAAAAGTATATGAACCAGACCAACCTCAAAATATAACGCTTATGCTTTATTGGTCGCCCTCAAGGCAATGCTATGTTTACAACAGCAAAGATAATCGCCCATAGGGGTCGAGCTATGATTAAGGTATCGACACAATAACCCCCTAGTTTACTTCTAAATGAAAGAAAGGTCATTATTAATGTGTTAAACAAATAGATAGCGCATATATCAAATGGCAAGTAGCGAGTATATATAGAAATAATTGCAGAGCAACGAACGCTTTTATTGACAACTGATATACCTCGATACACTTAGAGTAATATAGAGAGTCGCATATTTGTATAGACGTTTAGCCCTTACGCCAGTGGCATCTCGAATTGTGTTTTTATACGAATTAGGCATTATCAACGATTGAGTTTGTAAGATAACTGGTCTAATATGTTACGCTTTGTTACTACATTATTCTCACTGTGGCGTCGTCATTTTTGCTGAAGTTACGTTTGATTTTAAGTAGTGGTGACTTTTTATTGGCCAGTCGGGGGCGACACTTATGAATGCAATTGAACGCTATTTTGGGATCAACGGTGAGAATACCACGATCAAAACAGAAATCATCGCTGGTATAACCACGTTTTTGACGATGGCATATATCATTTTTGTGAACCCAAATGTTTTAGCTGATGCGGGGATGGACAAAGGGGCAGTATTTGTAGCGACTTGTGTAGCTGCAGCGATAGGTTGTTTTATCATGGGCATATATGCCCGACTACCAGTAGCGTTAGCACCAGGAATGGGGCTCAACGCTTTTTTCACCTATGGGGTTGTGCTAGGCATGGGCTATGCATGGCAAACAGCGCTAGGTGCGGTGTTCTTGTCGGGTTGTATCTTTGTACTGTTAAGCTTATTTAAGATCCGTGAAGCAATTATTAATGCGATTCCAAACTCTCTCAAAAACGGCGTAGTCGCTGGTATTGGTGCATTTTTGGCGTTCATTGCTCTACAGAGCGCTGGCATTATTGTCAATCATGATGCAACCTTGGTTGGTCTTGGTGACATGACGTCATTTGGACCTGTTATGGCCTCATTGGGTTTTGTGGTTATTATCGGCTTGTCTTACAAAAAAGTACCAGGCGCGGTTACCATCGGTATTTTATTGGTTGCTCTGATTAGCTTACTAATGGGCTATACACAGTTCACGGGTATTATCTCTACGCCACCTTCAGTCGCACCAACGCTCATGCAGCTTGATATTGCAGGTGCGTTCGATGTGGGTATGATCAGTGTGATTTTTGCTTTCTTGTTTGTCGATTTATTTGATACTGCGGGTACTTTGATTGCAACCACTAGCCAAGCCAAGCTGACCGACAAAGACGGCAACATTCCTAATATGGGCAAAGCACTATTGGCTGATTCGTCAGCGACAGTAGCAGGCTCTTTGCTGGGTACGTCATCGACGACCAGTTATATTGAGAGCATCTCCGGTATTGCCTCAGGTGGCCGTACGGGCTTAATGGCAGTGACTGTTGGTGTGCTATTTTTATTCAGTATCTTCTTCTCGCCACTAGCAGGTATGATCCCAGCGTATGCAACGGCTGGTGCAATCTTCTATGTTGCTGTACTGATGATGGGCACTCTAAAAGACATCAACTGGAGCGATTTAACAGAAGCGGCGCCTGTAGTCGTCGTGTTGTTATTTACACCGCTGACATATTCTATCGCTGATGGTATTGCACTAGGCTTCATCACCTTTACTGCGGTAAAAGCTATCGCAGGCAAGTTCTCTGATATCAGTATCGCGGTATGGATTTTGACTATTATCCTATTGGTCAAGATTGTCTTCTTGTAAGATATAACCAAACATTAGCTAGTATCTAAAAAGCAAACCCTCTTTGTCATTCAATGATAAAGAGGGTTTTTCTTTGTCAGTAATGTAGATCTACAGCTTCAGCTTTCACCCTCACATTTTGGATGTTTGTACTGGCTTTTGACATGCCAAAAAACAGGCAATAGTAAACAGAAATATATAACCAAAGCGTCATAGTCAATAAATTGCTTGTAAGCTATTGTTATTTATGTATATATTAATTTATGAAATTAAGAAAAATTCGTTAGTTTGAAATTTTTTTTCATGATATTATAGCCGAGTTAAGCGCATCACCTCAATCAACGCCGTAGAGGTTTTTCTTACAGTGAATTAGCACATAAAGATGACAGATTTAGGTTGTTTCAAGCGATATCTGGTCATCACACTCCTTTCACTACTAACAAGAAGAAGGCACTAATGCCGCTTAATTTTTCGTTGTTGCCTTTGTATTGTTAACGTAGCCCGTTTAACGGTCGAACGACCTACTTAACCGTCTCCAGCATGTGCTGGATTTTCTAGTTTTGTGATGGCGCCGTTTGGTCTTTTGATTATTGCTGTGAATATCCGTCAATAACCTCTATTTTTTGATAGCGGTTACGAGCAGTTATACAGGACGATCAGACTTCCTAAAGCACCATTTATTATGGTTTTTAAACGATAGTTATGGAGTTGTTATGAACCCAGTAGACCAGTTTACCCCGCAAGAGCCGATTTTGTTCAATCCTGTTGATTTGCTGTCGCCAGAGTATCTTGCGCAATCAGCAGCAGAGCTACATAAGCGTGTTTCGCCATTATATAGCGTTGATGAAGAACGTTGGTTGTCTGATTTATTGCCACTTGCCAAGCCTAGTATAGAAGAGCGCGATGCTGCTGCTGAGCAGACGCGCAAGCTGGTTGAGCATGTGCGTAACGATGGCAAAGCCGTCAAGATGGTTGACTCATTATTGCTTGAGTATAGCCTTGATACCCAAGAAGGTATCTTGCTCATGAGTTTGGCAGAAGCATTGATCCGTGTACCAGATAATTACACGGCTGATGCGCTGATTCATGACAAAATGAGTGTCGCTGATTGGAAAAAGCACATCAAAAACGACAATGGCTTTATGGTCAATGCTTCTACATGGGGCATGATGATGACAGGCCGTGTTGTCAGTATCGACAGCAGCACCACTGCATCAGGTTTCTTGGATCGCATGACCAAAAAGATGGGTGAACCTGTCATTCGTAGTGCCATGCAAAAAGCCATGCGTATCATGGGTCACCAGTTTGTATTGGGTGAAACTATCGAAGACGCCAACAAAAACAGCCAACCATATCGTAATAGAGGCTATACCTATTCGTTCGATATGTTGGGTGAAGCGGCGATCACGCACAAAGACGCTGAAAAGTACTTCAATGACTACCTGCATGCGATCAGAGCAACGGCTAATGTTAAAGTCAAAGAAGGCATGCCTAAGCCGTCTGTATCTATTAAATTATCAGCACTGCATCCTCGCTATGAAGCCACGCAAGAAGCTCAAGTTATGGGGCTATTGCGTCAGCGTTGCCTATTGCTTATTGAAGCTGCGCGCGAAGTCAATGTCGATATCAGTATCGATGCTGAAGAAGCAGATCGCCTTGAGATTTCTCTAAAACTGTTTGAGTCTTTGTACCGTGATAATTTGACGGCTGGCTGGGATGGTTTGGGTATCGTCGTGCAAGGTTACTCTAAGCGTGCTATCGCTGTATTGGCTTGGCTTGCTCGTATATCGACTGAAGTAGGCGACCGTATTCCAGTACGTCTGGTAAAAGGTGCTTACTGGGATACTGAGATCAAACTTGCTCAGCAAAAAGGTCTATCAGGCTATCCAGTATGGACACGCAAAGAAGGTACGGATACCGCATACCTAGCTTGTGCGCGTTTCTTATTGTCAGAGCAATTGCGCGGTCTTATCTGGCCACAGTTTGCCACGCACAATGCCCATACACTGTCGTCAATCATGACCATGAGCGCGCACAGAGACTTTGAGTTCCAACGTCTGCACGGTATGGGTGATGCGCTTTACGATCATATCTTGCAAGCTTACGAGATCCCTGTGCGTATCTATGCACCAGTGGGCGCGCACAAAGACCTGCTACCATACTTGGTACGCCGTTTGCTTGAAAACGGGGCTAACAGCTCGTTTGTCCATCAGTTGCTAGACAAGTCTTATCCAATTGAAAAGCTAACCGTACATCCGTACGACAAGCTACTTGCTAATGCCACCTTGCACAATCCAGATATCCCGTTACCACTAGAGATTTATGGTGAGCGACGTGCAAGCTTTGGCCCTAATATATTTGTTGAGTCGCAATGGCTGCCGTTCAAATCAGCTATTGATAGTCATCTAAATAACAAATGGTCAGCGACACCTATCATTAATGGTCAAGCGATCAATGAGTATGAAGTAGATGGTGCCATCCATCAGCTGAATGCGCAGACTGTACTTGCGCCTTGGAACCACGATGTAAGCGCTGGTGAAGTCAAATATGCCAATGCAGCACTAGCGCGTCAAGCGATTGATGTGGCTGTTGCTGGACAAAGTCTGTGGCAAAACGTGAAGGTCGCTGAGCGTGCTGCTATCTTGCGTAAGATTGGTGAACTATTTGAAGAAAACTATGCTGAGCTGATGGCACTATGCCAAGTCGAAGCAGGTAAGACCATGCAAGACAGCATCGATGAAATCAAAGAAGCCGTTGATTTCTGCCGTTTTTATGCTGATGAAGCAGAACGATTAGACGATGTTGTACATGAGTTTACCGATTTGTCTGGTAAGCAATCTCGTCAAGTGTATAAGCCACGAGGCACCTTTGTTTGTATCAGTCCGTGGAACTTCCCACTAGCGATTTACACAGGTCAAATCGTAGCAGCATTAGCAGCAGGTAATACTGTCGTGGCTAAACCTGCCGAACAAACCAGCTTAATTGCTCATTTTGGTGCACAGTTGATGTATCAAGCGGGCGTACCAGCTGAAGCGCTACAGTTAGTTACTGGTGCAGGTGATGTAGGCGGCGCATTGACAACTGCTGACAACATATCAGGGGTGATATTCACAGGTTCGACGCAAACTGCCCAGCGTATCAACCAAAGCTTGAATGATCATGCACAAGCCAGCGGTGAGTTGCCTGTCTTTATCGCTGAGACTGGCGGTCAGAACGCTATGATTGTTGATTCAACAGCATTGCCAGAGCAAGTCGTGAGAGATGCGGTGCTATCAGCATTTGGCTCAGCGGGTCAGCGTTGTTCAGCTTGCCGCATACTATGCGTGCAAGAAGAGATGGCTGATGACTTGATCGAGCTACTGCAAGGCAATATGGCTGAGCTGTCTGTAGGCAATCCTTTGTATGCTGCGACAGATGTAGGTCCAGTAATTGATGCTGACGCCAAGCATGGTTTGGAGGCGCATATTGCGCGTATGGATGCTGAACCGACAGCGAATATTTTGGCGCAAACGCCAATGAGCTCAAGTTCAGTGGTCAGCCAAGAAAAATCTACCTTTGTACTGCCAACCGCGATCGAAGTCAAAAGCATTGACGTCATCGGCGGTGAGCACTTTGGTCCCATTCTACATGTGCTGCGTTATCAAGCGCGTGATCTGAATAAGCTGATTGATGCCATCAATAATACAGGGTTTGGTTTGACTTTGGGTATCCATAGCCGTATCGAAAATACGGTTGAGCACATTGAGCGTCGTGCTTTTGTAGGGAACACCTACATCAACCGTAACCAAATCGGCGCAGTTGTAAACGTCCAGCCATTTGGCGGTTGTGGTTTATCTGGTACTGGTCCAAAGGCTGGCGGACCGCACTATGTTGCGCGTCTGATGCAGCTCAAATCAGAGTCAGTCAATGCTGCACAACCAGCCGCTAGCATGACAGCGACAACCACCCAATCTACCACTCAAACAGAACTCGCATAAGGAGTAGCAACATGGCGACTGAATTCAAAAAAAATCATGCCCAGGTTTGTGAATCTTGGCGACTACTTGGCGCAGTCAATCGCGCAACGTACCTGCAAGCGGCAGTGTCAAAACTGGCGCTGCTCACTGGTGATGCTAATAAAGCAAAGCGTTTGTTCAACCATCTATTGAGTGCGGCTCCTAGTCTAGATGAGACGCACCGCATGACGGGTGCAACTGGCGAGTCAAACGACTTGTATGTGACTGGCCGTGGTAAAACCATGGTCATTGGCGGTGAGTCTGCTAGAGCCATGGCCGTACTAGGACAACTTATCGCTGCGCTACTGACAGGTAATGAAGTCATACTACATTGCCCAAGCCAAGATGATATGTGTAGCGAAGCGGCTAAGATACTACATGATACTGGTATCAGCGAAGACGTGCTAAGCGTCGCTAACGACTCGCAAACGGTCACACTTTTATACATCGACCGTCTTGCGCAAGTAGCAGTGTCTGGTAGTCACAGCGAAGTACAGGCGATCAGTCAAGAGCTGGCCAATACTGATGGTATCTTAACCCAAGTTATCAGTGTCACTGATATGGAAGGCTTATCAGAAATGTTAACGCCTGACTATTTGCATCGGTTTGTCACTGAGCGTGTTAAGACTATCAATACCACAGCAATTGGTGGTAATGCGAGCTTGCTTGAGCTTGGTACAGAGTAGAATAGTTGCATTAATTACGAATTCGCTCAGCTTTTATAGTAACTATTCATAATAGCAATCTTCACAAAGGCTAAGCGGTGTTTGGTAGCGCTATAAGTACCAAACCAGTAATTGCATAAAATGTATAAGAAAAAACCGCTATCTGAGTAATTATCAGATAGCGGTTTTTTTGCGTTATTTAACCGAAATTTTATTACTGAGTATTATTCAGAAATATCCACCCATACCCAGCCGTTCTCTAGCCATTCGCTCAAATCATCTGCATCGATACCCGTCACGTCGCTATGTTGCAGTGTTTCACCATCAGCCAAGCGTACCAGTACTGATATTGCCGCTTCATCAAGCCCGTCGATACGTTGACCGTTGGCATACAGCACGGTGCTATCATTGGTCTGGCTATAGAGAAGGCGATTGCTATAGTCTGCTTGTAATCTAGCACCTTCTGATAGCGCTTGCATGAGCTCGTCGGTATCTAACGCTTCTTCTGGCATCAGCGCATCGTATTGACGCTTACTGACCACCTCCAAGACTGCTTGACGAATCATGTCGTCACCGCGACTAGATTGTAGCATCTCTAGCAACTGCGCTTTGATAGCAGCGATACTATCCGTTTGCAGCTCACCTGAGTTCTGTAGTGCTTGTGGCAGTAGCATCGGGACAAACAAACTGCTGTCGTTGGTCGCAATATCTGCCACGCTATCGATAATTTGCATCAAGTTTGGACGGCGGCACCCAAAAGAAAAAGTCAGACAATCGTCTTGTGCCACGCCAAAATGCGATAATTTAGGCGGTACATAAAGCACGTCACCTGCTTCTAGTACCTCATCAAAGATAATCTCGCCCATATCATCAAATAAACGCAGCGGCTCATCAGCAACAAACGCTGTTTGCTCGTCACAGAATTTGCCCAACTGCCAACGTCTAGAGCCATAACCTTGCGCCAAAAACACATCATAGTCGTCATAATGCTTACCGACCGACCCACCTTGCGGTGCATAAGACACCATAATATCGTCACGCTGCCACTGCGGAATAAAGTCAAATGCTTGCCACAACTGACCCAGCTCTGGTGACCATTGTTCGAGATTTTGTACCAATACCGTCCATTGCTCTGGCAAGTCTTCAAAGTCATTTTCAGTTAGCGGGCTTTTTTTGAGCTGCCACTGCGCTTGACCTTCTTTTTTACTGGCTGCTTGAGTTAGTAGGCGTGCGCTAGCGTCTTCTTCAAGGGCAAGACCGATCATGTCATCAGGCTCAAACATGTCAATCAGTTGCGACAACCCTTGCTTAATAAGGAGTGGCTTTTTTTGCCAGTATTCTGCTAGAAACTGCTCAGGCGTTATGGTGTCAGGTAGACAAAGCGGAATAGAAGTCATTGATAAATCCATATTTTAAATACGTACAATATTAATAATAAGGGACGCTTTATAGGAAGGTTTTAATAGTCTATGATTATGGTCTATCTGATGGTTATCATCAGAGTAGCCACTAAATCGTAGGAAAGTTATGAAAAAATTGCACTTGATCGCAATCATCGCTAGCGTGTTTTTGCTACAAGCCTGTGTCCACAAAATCGTCACGGTGCCCGCTAAAGTTGCTTATAAAACCACTAAAGGCGTGGTAAAAGGAACGGTAGCGGTTGGCAAAGCCATCATACCAGGCGACAGTGATGACGATGATGACAAAAAATAAAACCTCACTTATCAACTATGAATTTTAAACTAATATCATAGCATTCAAAGTAAGGCTGTTGTGTGGTCACAAAACCAGTAAGACATTAGCTGAACCAGACAATGCTATTATCGAAATAAGAGCGCGTAAATTATTTTAAACACTCTTATTTTTTGGTATCCGCTTGCTGCTATTAAAGCTTGGCAATCCATTCTTTAATAGTGCGCGCTTGTTCAGCGGCATTACCGATATAAGTGGCTGGCGTCAATGCGCGTAGACTTGCTTTGTCAGTATCACTAACTGCCGATAGCTCATCACTCTCGACAAACGTCAGCATCGCTTCGCGAGTCATAGCATTACCACGAGTTAAAGCTTTTAGCTTCTCGTATGGGTTTTCAACGCGGTAGCGACGCATGACAGTTTGAATCGGCTCTGCCAACACTTCTTGCGCTTGATTCAAATCATCATTCAAACGCTGCGCATTCAATTCAAGTTTACCCACGCCTTTTAGGCAGGCATCAAATGCAATCATGCTCTGTGCTAGGCCAACACCGATGTTACGCAGTACCGTTGAGTCGGATAGATCGCGCTGCATACGTGAAATTGGTAGCTTC
This sequence comes from Psychrobacter sp. H27, assembly GCF_059072655.1. Taxonomy (NCBI): domain Bacteria; kingdom Pseudomonadati; phylum Pseudomonadota; class Gammaproteobacteria; order Moraxellales; family Moraxellaceae; genus Psychrobacter; species Psychrobacter sp. H27. The sequence goes on from NZ_JCACRX010000001.1 coordinate 100,944, forward strand.
TCACCTAAGTGTGCCAACATCGCATTGGCAACGCCCAAGTTGCCTTCTGAGTTTTCAAAGTCAATTGGGTTAACTTTGTGCGGCATGGTAGAAGATCCAACTTCACCGTCTTTTAGGCGTTGTTTAAAATAGCCTAAGCTAATGTACTGCCAGATATCTCGGTTAAAGTCGATCAAGATTGTGTTGAAGCGTTTAACAGCATCAAACAGCTCAGCAATATAGTCATGCGGCTCAATCTGAGTCGTATAAGGGTTAAAAGTCAGCTCTAGACGCTGATTGATGAAGGCTTCAGCATGGCTTTGCCAGTCGACGTCAGGGTACGCTGAAAAATGCGCATTATAGTTACCAACGGCACCGTTTATTTTACCAAGTAGCTCTACTTGACCGATTTGCTTGATTTGACGAGCAAGGCGATAGGCGACGTTTGCCATCTCTTTACCAAGCGTCGTTGGACTAGCGGTCTGACCATGTGTGCGTGATAGCATTGGTTGGTCAGCATGGGTGATCGCTAAGTCAACGATGCTGTCAGTCACTTGCTGCATTTTGGCAACGACGAGCTCGCGACTGTCTTTGAGCATCAATGCGTATGATAAATTATTGATATCTTCACTGGTACAAGCAAAGTGAATGAACTCAAGCGAATCAATTAAGGCATCCTGACCACGGAATTTGTCTTTGATAAAGTACTCAACCGCTTTTACATCGTGATTGGTCGTTGCTTCGATGTCTTTGATCGTTTGAGCATCTGCTTCGCTAAAGTCATCAACAATCGCATTCAAAAAAGCATTGGTCTGTTCATCAAATGCTGCTAATTCACCAATTGCGTTGTTGTCAGCCAATGACTGCAACCAGCGAATCTCTACCGTAACGCGGGCTTTGATTAGACCAAATTCAGATAAATAAGGACGTAAGCTGTCAGCCTTTGATGCGTAACGACCATCAATTGGAGAGAGAGCGGTAAGTGGGGTCATGGTTATGCCTCAGTAGTTATGAAATAAAAAACTGCAAGAGTCTGGCTAAAAATTACCATACAAAAAACGACATCGAAATCGCTGCGCGTAATATAGCAGAAATATGTTATTAAAAAAGCGGTCTATGCAAATAAAGCGATGTTGAGGCTCGTTAAAATCAATCTATTCACTGCATCAACATCTGTACCTCAAGTTGGGTCTTAAGAAGTAATTAGAATCCACAAGGTGCATCGATAGATTCAATCACGCCGCCGCCCAGACATACGTCATCGATATAAAATACGGCTGACTGACCAGGAGTGACGGCGCGCTGTGGCTCATCAAATATGACACGCACTTCGCTGCCATCAGCATTGGTCGCAAACACGCGACATGCCTGGTCTGGCTGGCGATAGCGAGACTTTTCCATACAGGCTAGACCTTCGTCACTAAACACATCAGCAGGCGGCAGACCATTCGTCCAATCGAGCTTATAAGCTTTTAGTTCGTTACTCATTAGCATTGGATGCTCGTGCCCTTGACCAACGATTAAACGGTTTTTTTCTAAGTCTTTTGCCAATACAAACCAAGGCTCCTCAGGACGGTCTTTGACCCCGCCAATACCGATGCCGCCGCGTTGACCCAGTGTGTAATACATGAGGCCATCATGAGTACCGATGACTTTATTGTCATCCGTAAGTATCTCGCCTTTTTGAGCAGGCAGATATTGCTGTAAGAAGTCTTTAAAGCGGCGCTCACCAATAAAGCAAATACCTGTAGAGTCTTTTTTCTTAGCCGTCGCTAGGTCATGCTCTTCGGCAATTTGACGTACCACTGGCTTTTCAAGCTCACCAACTGGGAATAGTGTTTTGGCGATTTTGTCACCGCCAACCGCATGTAAGAAATAGCTTTGGTCTTTATTGTTATCAAGGCCGCGCAATAACTGGGCAACCTCGTCACCCTCGGCATTTTTGTAATTCACACTGCGGCGCGTATAGTGACCTGTAGCGATATAATCTGCACCAAGGGTTAACGCGTAGTCCAAAAACGCCTTAAACTTAATTTCCTTGTTGCACAAGATATCGGGGTTAGGGGTGCGTCCAGCCTTGTATTCTGCCAAAAAATGCTCAAAAACACGGTCCCAATATTCCATAGCAAAGTTGGCAGTATGTAGCTTCATACCGATTTTGTCACATACGGCTTGCGCGTCTGCTAGGTCGTCCATTGCCGTACAGTATTCTGTACCATCGTCTTCTTCCCAGTTTTTCATAAACAGGCCTTCAACCTTGAAACCCGCTTGTTGAAGTAATACGGCTGACACAGAGGAGTCGACCCCACCTGACATACCAACAATCACATGTTTGGTGCTAGGGTTTTCGACGTCGGCAAGTGTCAACGGGCGATGAGCATTAAAAGACTCAGAAACGACTGCGCTTGAGGTATTTTGTATGGCTGACATAGAACGGCTCAACTATTTATACGTTATCCAAAGTAAATGCCGACGCCAAGAGTTATGCAATTTCTATAATGTATAGTCTCAGCACAACAGCGTCAGCTTGTCTTTTGAATCTGGTATTATGATAAAATAAACGTCATATTATACCAGTTAATTTAAACTGGTGGCGACCGATGCTATCTAGCTATTGGGAAAACCACTTTGAAAATTCAGATAGTCATTTTGAATTATTTTAATCACGTCTAACTCATCTTGGAATGAAAATGATAAAAATCGGTCAAGGTATTGATGTTCACGCGTTTCATAACAACGGTCAGCAGCAGCAATACGTCGTATTGGCAGGGGTGCCCATTGAGCATTCGCACAGTTTGCTGGCACACTCTGACGGCGACGTGGTTTTGCATGCCTTGGCTGACGCACTACTTGGCGCTTTAGCACTTGGTGATATTGGTCAGCATTTCCCTGATACAGACGCCGCCCATGCAGGCCTAGACTCGCGTATATTGCTACGCTACGTTTATGGCAAAGTACAAGAGGCAGGTTATAGCCTAGGCAATGCCGATATCACGGTGATGTGTGAACGGCCTAAACTGGCACCGCACAACCAAGCGATGCGCGCTAATATTGCGAGCGACTTGCAAACAGATATTAGCAATATCAGTGTGAAAGCCACTACGACGGAAAAATTGGGATTTACTGGTCGACAAGAAGGCATCATGGCCAACGCCGTGGTATTATTGGTGCCTAATGCGGTTGGTCCATAACGTTATCGAATCTAGGAGCTGTTGAATCTAGAGCTTTTAGATTTAGTAAACAACAACTGGCTAAAACAATATGAAAGGGCGCTTGTAATATACAAGCGGTCACCCCATGTATCAGCCATATCTTCACATAATTATTTTTATATAAATAATCATTTTAATAAACCGCTTTATCAATAGGAGCTTTTATGAGTGAGCAAACCCCAAATACTGCTGCAAACGACGTTGAACAATTGATCCGTGATCAAATCCGTGACAATAAAGTCATTATCTACATGAAAGGCACGCCGCAATTTCCGCAGTGTGGTTTTTCTGCACGCTCTATTGAAGTGTTGACTCAGATTGGTCGTCCATTTGCATTTGTAAACATTTTAGAAAACCCAGAAATCCGCGCAACACTCCCGAAAGTTGCTAACTGGCCAACGTTCCCACAGTTATGGATCGATGGTGAGCTGATGGGCGGATCTGACATTATTTTGCAAATGTATCAATCAGGTGAGCTAAAGCCATTGGTTGAAGCAAACAGCCCTGCTGCTTAATACTTGAGAGTGTTGGTTGGATGTCTTTGATGTCCAATTAGCCTTTATAAGGTACAAGCACAGCAAACCCAAATGGTCATTAATGGCTGTTTGGGTTTTTTTATTGTTGCTATTAGTGTCACTAATACCCTATCTATTCTTGTCCCTATTATTATTTCCACGCGCCTATGTCATTAGGCTTCGTTGTTTTTATGGGATTTACCCCCATATAGTGCCTAAGATACAAGCTATATAAATAATAATTATCGGATGAATAAGAGAGCTTTATGAATAATCAAACCAATGAACAGTCAAATGAGCAAACAGAAGCGGCTGAGCAGGCAGCGATTGAAAAACGCCGTGAGCGTTTAAAAAATGAATCGACACGCATTATTGAGATTGCTAATAATGAGTCATACTCAGCACTCAAGTGTATTCATCAGCTTAGTGTGGCGGGCGGGGCAACTGAAGCGACCTATATCGCTATTGAACAGCGCATTGTTGTGGACCAAGATCCGGCAGGTGCTTATCATTTGGCATTGTTGGCTCAAAACACGCCAGATTTGCCAATCGATGCCCGTCAGCTTATCGAATTGGTAGTTAATAAGGGTGATAACCACCAGCGCTTGGCCCTGCTCAAAAACTTACCATTACCGCCAGTTGAGCTCATCAAAGCGCAGATTTTGGCGAGTGATGACGGTGATGCCATTGGTCAAATGAATGCCTATTTACAAATCAACCCAGAAGGGTATGGCAGTCATCATATGCTGTCTAGTGGTCAATCGGATCAAATAGTACCGCTGAGCCGTGGTAACGGTAATGGCTAAGATATCATCATAAACTAAAAAGCTAACCGCTAAAGTGATGGTGGCTGCACCAGTAATGACGGTGTTACTGTCAACATCGTCATTACTGGTATAAATATCTTTGCGCTTAATTATAATAGTTTTTGTCCTAGCGTTTTTTAAGCGTCAAAAAATTGTTATAATGACAGGTTATCTAACCAATTATGAACGACTTATCTGAGTCGTTATCTTTTTTATAAATACGACTGACGTTTATTTGCCGACTACCATGTTATTCAATGAAATGTGGTACCAAGCAGCGTTATGAGTCAAGTGAGGCAAACATGCAATACCCAAAACATTATGACGTGATAGTGATCGGCGGTGGTCATGCTGGCACAGAAGCTGCTCTAGCGGCTGCACGTATGGGCGCACAGACCTTATTGTTGACGCATAATATTGAGACGCTCGGGCAGATGAGTTGTAATCCTGCGATTGGCGGTATTGGTAAATCGCATCTGGTGCGTGAGATTGATGCGTTGGGCGGTGCAATGGCGCTGGCAACGGACAAAGCAGGTATCCAATTTCGAGTACTAAATAGCCGTAAAGGGGCTGCCGTTCGTGCCACGCGTGCGCAAGCAGACCGTATTCTGTATAAAGCGGCGATTCGCCATACATTAGAAAACCAGCCGAACTTAGATATATTTCAGCAAGCCGCTGACGATATCTTGGTAGAGAATGGCCGTGCGACAGCAGTTGTGACCTCTACAGGTATTGTCTTTAAGACTGAAACAGTGGTGCTGACCTCAGGGACTTTCTTGGGCGGTGTCATTCATATTGGTATGGAAAACTCAAAGGGTGGCCGTGCAGGAGACCAGCCGTCTATCAAACTTGCAGATCGTTTGCGTGAGCTTAAACTACCAGTAGGTCGTTTAAAAACAGGCACACCAGCGCGTATCGATGCCCGTAGCGTTGATTTTAGCGTGATGACGGTACAGCCGGGTGATACGCCACTACCAGTCATGAGCTATATGGGTGACGTCTCTATGCATCCTGAACAGGTCAATTGCTATATCACCCATACCAACGCGCGTACTCATGACATCATCCGTGAGAACCTTGACCGCTCACCGATGTTCTCTGGAAAAATCGAAGGCGTAGGCCCGCGTTATTGCCCATCGATTGAAGACAAAATCCATCGTTTTGCGGATAAAGACAGCCATCAGATCTTTATCGAGCCTGAAGGTCTCACCACGCATGAGCTATATCCAAATGGTATTTCGACCAGTTTGCCGTTTGATGTGCAACTAGAATTTATTCATAGTATGAAAGGACTAGAAAACGCTCATATCACACGTCCAGGCTATGCAATTGAATATGATTACTTTGATCCGCAGAACTTAAAACCAACGCTTGAGACCAAGTCTATCGATCGCTTGTATTTTGCTGGTCAAATTAATGGTACGACGGGTTATGAGGAAGCGGGCGTACAGGGTCTACTAGCAGGTACTAATGCCGCACTCGTGACGACCAATAACAGCGAGTTTGACACTTGGACACCGCGCCGTGATGAAGCTTATCTTGGTGTGCTTGTCGATGACTTGATTACGCACGGTACGACCGAGCCATATCGTATGTTCACGAGCCGCGCAGAGTATCGTCTATTGCTACGTGAAGACAATGCCGATCAGCGTTTAACTGAGACAGGTCGTAAGCTAGGACTGGTAGATGATGTGCGCTGGCAGGCCTATCAAGAGAAAATGGAAGCCATTTCGACAGAAACCTCGCGTCTAAAAGACATGTGGGCAACGCCTAGTAATGCATTAGGTAAGCAAGTGACTGAGCAAACAGGTGAGGTGCTGTCTAAAGAATCGACAGCCTTTGATTTGCTGAAGCGTCCGCAGATTCACTTTGCGGATATCGCTGCTATTACTGATTCAACAGTAGATGCACAAGTGGGCGAGCAGATCGAGATTTCTGTGAAATACGCAGGCTATATTGATCGTCAGCAGGAAGACATCGATCAGATGAAGCGACTAGAGAACACAGCATTACCGCTAGATTTTGATTATAGCGTTGTCTCAGGTCTATCGAACGAGATCGTACAGAAACTCACGCAAGTGCGTCCTGCGACGCTTGCTCAGGCTGGACGAGTGAGTGGCGTGACACCTGCTGCTATACAGCTATTGGCGATGACGGTCAAAAAACATAAGAAAGCAAAGGCGGCATTGGACTCATAATAGGTATGCCACAAAGTCTTTTATAATAAAGCACCTATGATATAAAAAGCCTGTAATGACACTTCGTTACAGGCTTTTGTTTGTCAAGATATACATCGTTCTGACAAGAAAGAAGTATGTGAGCTTGTTTTACTGGCTACTTTATCTCTATACTAGGTCACTGAAACTAGGTTGCCAAATTCACCAAATCTCACTACTATTTATTAATTTATATCGCTGATGCCTATATGATGTCGGGCTTGTCAGCGAACTGAGCTTATTTATGATCGATGCTGTTATTTTTGCGATTACCATTGTCTTTCCCAACCTTGCACTGATGTGGTTGGGTTTTTTTATGCAAAGGCGAGGTGAGACCAGCCAAACTTTTATCGATCAAGCATCAAGTTTTGTCTTTAACTACTGCTTGCCGTGCTTGTTGTTCTTTAGCGTGGTCGATAGTGATGTCGACTATGGTCAGCAAATTAAGCTAATCTTCGTTGGTATCTTGGTAACCTTTGTTTTGTTTATTGGCGCAGAGCTTTATGCCAAGCGGTTTGTCAAACGTCCTGAAGATCAAGGCGTGTTCGTACAGGGTATTTTCCGTAGTAATATGGCAATTATTGGTCTTGCAACGGTTGCCAACGCTTATGGCGCGCAAGGTTTAAGTATTGGTGCTGTTTATATGGGCGTGGTGACGATACTGTTCAATATTTTAGCAGTCATTACCTTGAGCCGTGTTTCAAAAAGCGTAGATGATACCTTGATCAGTCGCAGTATTATGATTATTAAGAAGGTGTTTACCAATCCGCTTATCTTGGCATTGCTATCAGCATTTGCATATAAGGCACTGCCATTGCCACCACTGACAGGTGTGATACATAAGACTGGTGACTTGTTGGCAGCAGTCGCATTACCATTGGCATTGATTTGCGCTGGTGCGAGCATTGATTTGAAATCAATGCTGAGCGCGTCAGGATTGTCCATGCAGGCTAGTATTGGACGCATTGTTGTTGCACCATTGGTAGCCGTCGCGATTGGACTGGCATTTGGCTTGTCAGGTGTGCATATGGGCGTGTTGTTTTTGATGGTGGCCTCACCAACAGCAGCAGCCAGTTATGTGATGGCAAAAGCGATGGGTGGCAATGATATACTGGCAGCAAATATTTTAGCGTTTACTACGGTCGTTGGCATGTTCGGAATGGCGTTTGGGGCGGCAACGCTACGTGCGCTTGGCTTGATGTAGTATTTATTTTATTAAGGACATCGGTTACATTTAAATCAACAGCATTATTGAGTGTTGGCATATCTTTGAGCCAAAAAAAGCCCTTTTTCTTATTTGAGAAAGGGCTTTTTGTTATCGATTTAAATTGTCTCGATTGCGCTTATCTTCTCGGCGCTGTTTGCGTTTAGGGCTAGTACGATAGGTAAGGTATGCAAAAATAGCCAGTACTGCAAGGAGCGCCACGATATACATAAATATTGATGAGCCAATCATCAATGACGCGCCAATAATGGGAGTTGCTTCCATGTCAAAGATCCAGTTTTAGGTTTACTAATAATTATGCAAGTCTCTCATTTCATTGTAAAGTAAATAAGTTTAGCTCCGGTGTAAGTTCAAGTGAACGGATACGGGCAGCTTGGTCATAGATGTTGGCCGTCACGATCAGCTCATCCGGCTGGTATCTTGCCAAAAACGCAGACAATTTAGGTTTAACGGTCTCAACAGAGCCAACGAAAGACACTGATAGCGCATTGTCTACCATCATCTTTTCTGCTTGACTCCAGATACTGTCCATATCGTAAGTGGGTTTTGGCATCTGACCGGTTTCACCGCGGCGCAACCGCACAAAGCTTTGCTGCGCTGAAGTAAAGTGATATTCAGCGGTTTCATCGTCATCAGCAAGTAATAAGTTCGCAGCCAGCATCACATAAGGCTTGTCCAGATATGCAGATGGTTTGAACTGTTCACGGTAGGCAGCGATTGCTTGTCCAAGCATCTGCGGTGCAAAGTGCGAGGCAAACACGTAAGGCAGTCCTAAATGGGCGGCCAAAGTCGCGCCAAAAAGAGAAGAGCCTAATATCCAAATAGGAATGCCTGATTTTGCACCAGGAAATGCCTGTACAGGACTACCGTCAGTATCATTGCCCAAAAAGTACATCAGCTCTTGTACATCCTGCGGAAAACGCTCAGCGTCTTTCATTTGTCGGCGAAGTGCCTGAAACGTCGCCCCATCAGTACCAGGTGCCCGTCCCAGACCCAAGTCAACACGGTCGCCGTAGAGCGCTTGCAAGGTACCAAACTGCTCAGCGATCACGAGGGGTGCATGGTTAGGTAACATGACGCCGCCCGCGCCAATACGAATGCGCTTGGTTTGACTACCGATATGCGATAGAAGTACCGAGGTTGCTGCACTAGCAATACCTGGCATATTATGATGCTCTGCCATCCAATAACGATTCAAGCCAGACTTTTCTGCTTGCTGTGCGGTTTCAACCGTTTGGGCGATACCTTCAGCGATAGTATGGTCTTCAGGTACGGGTGCTAGATCTAAAAAAGATAAAGGGATGTTGTTATTCATAAATTATCCAGTAGTGTGTAAATTACTGTCTACCGATATGCTCATGATTAGTGATAGTTTCAAGTGCTGCTAGTCGGTGTTAATCAATCATAACAAAGTAAGCTAACTCAGTATTTAAGTCCACTTAATAATCACTTATTAACCATTAAGCGTTACATATAACGTCGTCATACGATATAGAGGTAGTACAAGCAATATTGCACCATCATAGAGAACAAAAAAGCAGGCAACCTAGGTTACCTGCTTTTATTGGTTATTGATAAAGTAATTATGATATGAATCATCAATACTTTATCAACATGACGTCATATAGCTGAGTAACTGTTCAGTCTGTCAGCTATTTAGACTGGTCACCAAGTTTATAAGCCATGACGTAGTCACCAATGGTTGTACCTACTGAACCATGTCCACCAGCAACCAGTAGTACCATCTGCTCACCTTTAGAGTTTAGGTAAGACATTGGTGTGGCCTGACCACCCGCCGGAATACGAACATTCCACAGCACATCACCATTCTTTAGGTCATAAGCGCGAAAGTTGTTTTCGGTCGCCGCTGATAAGAACGCAACGCCGCCTTTGGTGATCATAGGTCCGCCAATACCAGGAACCCCTAGTTCCAGTTTAATTGGGATAGGAGACAGGTCTTGTACCGTACCGTTTTTGCGCTGATAGGCAATCTCGCCAGTCGCTAGATCAGCACCTGCTATCGTACCCCATGGTGGCTGCTGGCAAGGGACGCCTAGTGGCGATAAGAAAGGACCTAGCTCGACTGCATAGTCTGCGCCTTCGTTGGCATTGACCCCTTGCTCACCTTTATTGGTCTCCGCATCGCCTAGCGTTTCTCTAGGAATGAGTTTTGAGGTAAATGCTAAATACGTCGGCATACCAAACATCACGCCATTTTCAGGATCGACCGCGATGCCGCCCCAGTTAAAGGTACCAAAGTTACCAGGATAGACCAAGCTACCATTGGTTGATGGCGGTGTATAGCGACCATCATAGTTGAGCTGATTGAACTCGATACGGCACATCATTTGATCAATGAGACTAGCGCCCCACATGTCTTTTTCAGTCATCATTTCAGGCTCAAAGCTCAAACCAGAGTATGGCTGAGTCGGTGCGGCGTGCTCGCCTGCTACCAGATATCCCTGCGGCGCTTCACGTTCTTTGATCGGTACAATAGGCTCGCCTGTTGCACGGTTCAAGACGTAGACGTCGCCTTGTTTGGTCGGTACGACCAACGCAGGCTGAACGCCGTCAGCAGTATCTAAGTCAAGCAACGTAGGCTGAGCAGGGGTATCCATGTCCCAAAGGTCATGATGCACAAACTGCTGAACCCAGCGCGCTTCACCCGTTTCGATATCTAGCGCCACCACAGACGTTGCATACTTTTCTTCAGCAGCATTACGGTAGCTACCCAGCTGATCGGGAGTACGGTTGCCCATTGGGAAATATGCCAACCCAAGCTCTTCATCAGCACTAGCAATCGCCCATGAGTTTGGTGAGCTGGTTTTGTAAGTTTGGGTTGGATCATTAACATCAAAAGGTGCGGTGTTTTCGGGATCACCTGAATCCCAGTTCCACATGAGCTCACCAGTATTGACATCATAAGCACGTATCACACCAGAAGGCGAGTTGACATCATAGTTGTCATTGACAGCGCCAGCTACAATAATAACGTCGCCTGCTACTACTGGCGGCGAGGTAGAGTAGTAGTATCCTGCCTGAGTAAATGGCATGTTATGCATCAAATCTAATGCACCATCATCACCAAAGTCTTGGCAGCGCTGTCCAGTATTTGGATCAAGTGCATATAGCTTGGCATCTGACGTCGGGATAAATATTTTGGCATCACATTGCTTAGAGGCATTGTCAAATGTATTGCCAGCAATTTTTTGAACCATCGTATCGCGAGTATCCGCTTCATTAGTCGCAGCGACATCATTAGCAATCACAGGCGTATTATCAGTGCCAGCTTGTCCCGCATAGTAAGAGACGCCGCGGCATGTTTGGTGCTGACGCTGTAAATTCTCTTCTACTTGAGGGTCAAACTTCCATAGTGTCTCGCCAGAGTCTGCATCTAATGCCATAACCCAGTTGTGAGGTGTACATAGATATAGTGCATTGCCGATTTTGAGCGGGGTTACCTGATAGGTGGTCTCACCGACATCGTTAGGACCTTTGACATCACCTGTCTGGATCTGCCAAGCCAGTTCTAAATCTTTGACATTATCAGTGTTGATCTGTGTCAGAGGAGAGTAGCGCTGTCCGTAGTCTGTACGACCATACGCGCTCCACTCGCCATCTGGCGTTTGTTGACCATTGGATAGTGGATCACCAAGATTGGCTGACGTTTCATCTGTACTGTCATCTTGGTTGCTTTTATCGGTCGCAGACAAATCAAGCTCGCCTAGTTTGTCAGTAGCGTTATTTGCCAAGCTCCCAAAAGAGAGCAGTGCGCCCACAACGACACTAGCGAGCAGACCCCAATAATATAGGGGACTTTTCTTAACAGAGTCTGTGGTTGATGATGTGCTCGCGGCTACTTGAGCCTTATGTCCACGCATCTTATTAGCTACCCATGGTAATAGCATGAGCAAACCAAATATCAGTGGGAAACCAACGCGAGGTGCTAGCGCCCACCAATAAAATCCAGATTCCCATAGTGCCCACACCATGGTTGCCACGATAAAGAGGGCGTAGAGTCCGTAAGCACTCCAATGTTTTTTGAACAATAAAAAAGCTGTCGTTAACATGATAACGCCAGCGAAAAGATAGTAAGGACTACCGCCTAGAGAGAGCAGATAAGCGCCGCCGATAAGCAAAGGGGCGGCAAAAACTGCCATAATGATCGCTACGAGTTTTTCCATGAGCGGTATCACCTGTTACATAAGAGCAAATGGACATGCAGTGATCGACACCCAGTAGTCATCAAATCCTAAATCTTCAAATATTTAGGTCATTAAATGTCTAGGTGTCCAGCAATACATGCATAAATAAAAAATAAAACGTTGGATGACGTTTTAGACTCTATTTTATCATTTATGCATAAGTTGGGTAAAGGTGACGCAAGCTAGCAGTAACGGTTTGGTAGGGTTGTTTTAGTTGTTGAATTGTTTCTGACACAGTTCCATAAAGGCACGGCCGTATTGGCGGATTTCGGCATCATCTCTTACTGCCATCCAACTGGTAAAGCGACCAAAATGGTCTACTGGTATGGCAGTTAGGTTCTGATAATGGCTGGGTTCAAACGCCATTTCTGCGATGATGCCAATCCCCAAACCCAGTCCAACATAGGTACTGATCACATCAGCATCCAGCGCCGCTAGTACGATATCCGGCTCTAAACCTGCTTCTTCAAAGGTTTTATCAATGGCGCCGCGTCCAGTAAAGCCGCCATGATAGGTAACAATGGGATAGCTGGCAAGGGTAGGCAAGTCGATAGATTCTTGACTAGCAAGCTCATGATCGCTCGGTACGATAACGCGGTGCGTCCAATCATAGTAACGGTAGCATCTGAGGTAATTGTTTTGCAGCAACGACTCGGTTGCGATACCAATATCCGCCTGACCACGAATCACCATCTGCGCGATGGTCTCAGGATCTGCCTGTTGCAAGATGAGATTTACTTTGGGAAAGCGATCTTTGAACTCTTTGACCACTTGCGGCAACACATAGCGTGCTTGTGTGTGAGTGGTGGCAATCGTTAGCGTGCCTATATTGGGATTGTTAAAATCTAGACTCAAATTTTCAATGGTACGGATTTCAGCAAAGATAGACTCGATATGAGGCATGAGTGCTGTACCCATAGTGGTCAAACCTGTCAAGCGCTTGCCTTGACGAATGAATACTTCGGTCTTTAGTTGGTTTTCGAGGGCTGCGATATGCTTAGATAAGCTCGACTGGCTCGTGTGTAGTACCGTCGCTGCTTGACTTAAGTTATAGCCATTGATCACCGTATGCCATACTGTTTCCAACTGTTTGAGCTGAATCTGCAAATGTCGCTGGTTGACCACTACGTCGATTGCCATAACCTAATCCTATTGTATAACTATATAGACCTTGTCTATGTTTGAAAGGTCTGTATATGAAAGTAAAAACATACGAATATACCGCAATAGGCTAGTGTAAAACAAACCTATTATTCTTGTATATAATAAATAGCTATCAATTTATGATAATAATGAATATAGGGGTAGTTAATGTGGTGACATAGTTCTCAACAAGGGTTATGATGATTTATTTTAGTAAAACGTGAATGGCTTATAAGATGGTAGTCACTCATAAAAGACAAATGTCTTATGAAGGATAAGCGGTCTATAAAGCACGAAAAATTACGGCTTTCTAAAAAATAGACTTCAAACGGGTAAATTTTCAGCACAAAAAACAGCTACCTTCTAGAAGGTAGCTGTTCATGATTTATAGACTTGCTTGATTTTCGTTAATCCAATAAATAACGCTTACTTAGCAACATCATAGCGATCTGCATTCATCACTTTGTTCCAAGCGCTCACAAAGTCACGAACAAACTTCTCTACATTATCGTCTTGTGCGTATAGTTCAGCATAAGCACGTAAGATAGAGTTTGAGCCAAATACTAGATCGACACGGCGTGCTTGCCATTTGATTTTTCCAGTGCTGCGCTCACGCACTTCATAGTTATCAACAGTATCACTTGCTTTGTCGTCCGATTTTACAGGATGCCAAGTGTAGTTCATGTCTGTCAAGTTAACAAAGAAGTCATTGGTGAGAACACCAGCACGTTCCGTAAAGACACCATGTTGGCTGTGACCATAGTTGGTATCAAGGACTCGCATACCACCAATCAATACAACCATCTCAGGCGCTGTCAATCCCATCAACTGAGAGCGATCAAGTAGCATCTCCTCAGGAGAAACGGCATAATCTTCTTTGACCCAGTTACGATATCCATCATGTAATGGCTCTAAATCAGCAAAAGATTCAGCATCAGTCATTGATGCATCGGCATCACCGCGACCCGGTGTAAATGGAACGGTTATGTCTACACTTGCCTCTTTTGCTGCTTGCTCGATAGCCGCGTTACCAGCCAACACAATTAGATCGGCCAAACTGATGTCTTTGTCAAAGTCAGCTTGAATGCGTGTTAATGTTTCAAGTACACGTTGTAGCTGCTCTGGCTCATTACCCGCCCAGTCTTTTTGAGGGGCCAAACGGATACGTGCACCGTTGGCACCGCCACGATAGTCTGAGGCACGGAATGTACGTGCGCTATCCCATGCGGTAATGATAAATTCACGGCGGTTCAACTCACTATCTAATACCTGCGATTTTAGCGTTGCAATATCATCAGCAGTTAACTCTGCATTGCCTGCTGGGATAGGATCTTGCCAGATAAAATCTTCGCTTGGTACATCGGCACCTAAATAGCGAGCTTTAGGTCCCAAATCACGGTGAGTCAGCTTGAACCATGCTTTGGCAAATACTTCATCAAAATACTCTGGGTTGTTGTGGAATTTCTCAGAGATCTCACGATAGATAGGATCTTTAATCAACGCCATATCGGCATCAGTCATGATTGGATTGCGGCGTACACTTGGATCATGAGCATCTAATGGACGATCTTCTTCTTTGATGTCGGTTGGTTCCCACTGCCATGCACCTGCTGGACTTTTGGTCAATGCCCAGTTTTGGTTTAATAATAGCTCAAAGTAGCCGTGATCCCACTGAGTAGGATTGGTCGTCCAGGCGCCCTCAATACCACTTGAGACCGTGTTACCTGCATTGCCGTTACCTTTAGGGTTGCGCCAGCCTAGACCTTGCTCTTTCACATCAGCGGCTTCTGGCTCATCCTCTAGGGTTGTTGCATCACCATTACCATGACATTTACCCACGGTGTGACCACCAGCTGTTAATGCCACAGTCTCTTCATCATTCATTGACATACGAGCGAAGGTAGTACGCATATCTTGAGCTGTTTTTAGTGGGTCAGGGTTGCCGTCCACACCTTCAGGGTTAACATAGATCAAGCCCATTTGTACTGCTGCTAGTGGGTTTTCGAGCGAGGTACGGTCTTCATCATTGTCGTAACGGTTCTCTGTATCTGCTAACCATTCACGCTCAGAACCCCAATAGATGTCTTTTTCTGGATGCCAAGTATCAGCGCGACCACCAGCAAAACCTATGGTTTTGAAACCCATAGACTCATAAGCCATGTTACCTGCCAAAATCATCAAGTCAGCCCAAGATAGTTTGTTGCCGTATTTTTTCTTAATAGGCCATAATAAACGGCGCGCTTTGTCTAGGTTGACGTTATCTGGCCAGCTGTTCAATGGCGCAAAACGCTGGTTACCCGTGTTAGAGCCACCGCGACCATCAGCACCGCGATACGTACCGGCTGAGTGCCATGCCATGCGAATCATCAAACCGCCATAGTGTCCCCAGTCTGCTGGCCACCATTCTTGTGACTCAGTCATTAGGTTCTTTAGATCTGTTTTTACCGCTTCTAGATCAAGTTGCTTAAATGCTTCGTTATAGTCAAAATCCGCTCCCATAGGATCGGTCTTTTTGTCTTGCTGATGCAATATGTCTAAATTCAAGCTGTTTGGCCACCAATCGGTTGCAGCAGAAGCAGTAGTGGTGTGAGCTTGGTGTATGACAGGACAGCCGCCCATGCTAGGACGCTGAGGCGCGTGTGTTTTGTCAACGTTTTCACTATGAATCGTTGGTCCCTTGTCATCTCCTTGATCATAAGTGGTATTGGTTGGTGCGTTGTTGTGATCCACAGGGCAACCAGCAGTATCCTGCGTAGCGTCTTTGTTAGTTGGGGTATTGGTCGAATCGGACATGGTAAAACTCCTGGGCTATGATAATAGAAAGAACAAACAGTTAATCGAAATAATCATTGTTTATACATAGAGCATAGCGAAGCACTGTGTATTTATAAAACTAATATATAAGAATTATAAGTTTTAAATTATTAATCGTAAAAAGCTTGATGTTTTGTTTATCTAAATCGTCATTAACGCCTGTACTCGTTATCGCTAGTTGAGAATAAACCAGCAGATTACGCTCAATCAATTAGATCTATTTCAATTTTATAGCTACCTTTATATTACCTATATATCATGACGTTGTCAGGTATGGCTTAAGAGAGAATGTAGCAAGAAAAATAAGGGATAATTTAACCTTAGAGAAATATTGTTATAATCTGCGTGACTACTACGAAACATAAGCTATCGTACAAGCAGTATAGTCAGTGAGTTAGTGCAAAAACATCTAGTCAAGGTGAAGGTTCTCAAGTACCATAACTGGATTTTGTTGTCATATCTATATTGGTACAACTTTATATTGGTACAACGTCGAGCAGTTTCTATCGATTCTTTTTTATCGCTACTTTATTGAGTAACTGATTTTGAAGAGTGATAAGAATTGTGTGCAGTTGTGTTCCTTGTCTCAATTGTTGGTGAGTTATTATGTCTGCTGTCAAATCTGTGCCGCCCAATCAATCAATTGCTAAAAAATCATGGGGCGAGGCGACAAAAGCCTATCTAGACCCTCGTGTGATTATCATGTTGTTTTTGGGTTTTTCAGCGGGTATCCCTATTCTGCTTATTTTCTCAAGCTTATCATTATGGCTCAGAGAGGCAGGAATTGATCGTAGCGTCGTTACCATGTTTAGTTGGGCGGCATTAGGATATTCATTTAAGTTTATTTGGGCACCATTAATCGATGCGCTACCTGTACCATTTTTGACAAAATGGCTCGGGCGCCGCCGCAGTTGGATGGTGGTATCACAGCTGCTCATTGTGCTGGCCATCGTTCTAATGGCAAGGGTAAACCCTGTCAGTGAAGATGTTTTGGTCTATATGGCAGGTGCGGCCGTGTTGCTTGGCTTCTCTTCTGCGACGCAAGATATTGTGATTGACGCCTACCGTATCGAGCTTGCACCGCCGTCTATGCAGTCTATTTTGTCTTCTATTTATGTGTCAGGTTACCGTATTGGTATGATCGTTGCTGGGGCAGGCGCGTTGTATTTGGCGGACTATTTTGGCTCAAATGAGACTTTTTACAGTTACGAGGCATGGCGCAATACCTATTATATCATGGCAGGGGTCATGACTTTAGGGGTCTTGACGACATTTGCCAGTTATGAGCCGACGGCTGACGTTTTACAAAACAACAAGCAAAAAGGCAATTTGAAAGTATTTCTTATTTATTCTGCGTTACTGCTGATACCAGGGCTGCTATTCGGTTTTATTTACTTAATTAATATCTTAATCAATACAGTATTTGATAGCACAGTGGCGTTGATACCGTTAATGATAATGCCGGCTATCAAGTTTTACTTTTTGGCTTTGGTTGCTTGTGCCCCATTATTACTACTGTACTTCATCGTCAACCAACCCAAAATCATCAACAAAGCCCCACTGGTCGCTGAGACTCGTGAGGATTACGTCAGACTGGTGGCGTTGTTTGTGTTTTCAGTGATTGCCTTTATTGCTGCTTACATAGTGATGGGACAAGTCCTACCAGAATTTGAAGGCGCGTTTTCTAGTTTCTTTGTAGAAACTTTCCATTTACTGGTGAGTTTAGGGGCGGCGATGGTAGCAGGCTACGCATTGGTACAAGTAGGATTAGTCAAAAAAGAAGTGGCGATGGCCACATGGATTGAGCCTGTTTTAGACTTCTTCCGTCGTTATGGCAAAAAAGCCCTGTTGCTGCTGGCGTTGATTGGTCTGTATCGTATATCTGATATCGTAGCCGGCGTGATCTCAAACGTCTTTTATCAAGACATGGGCTTTAGTAAGACGGACATTGCGAATGCCGTGAAGCTTGTCGGTGTGATTATGGCGATTGGAGGTGGGTTTTTGGGCGGGATTTTAGCCCAGCGCTTCCGTATTATGCACGCTATGATGATTGGTGCTATTTTAGCCTGTGCGACCAATTTGTTATTTGTACTATTGACGTATAATCCAGGCAGCTTACCATTCATGTATTTGGCGGTCATTTTTGATAACTTAGCTGCAGGACTGGCAAGTGCTGTATTTATTGCCTTCTTGTCGGCACTGACTTCTATTCGCTTTACTGCCGTACAGTATGCTATTTTTTCTTCACTGATGACGCTTATACCTAAGGTCATGGGTGGTTATTCTGGTGCTATCGTCGATAATATGGGCTATCCGTTCTTCTTTATTTTTACCTTTGCGATTGGTATTCCTATCTTGGCACTGATTTATTTCGTTGATAAACATATTGTCATTGGTGATAACGATGACATTTATGGCGACGATGATGGCAGCGGTGATAAATTAGCCAAGGCAAACCCAAACCTGACTGATACCAAAGAGCCACCGCGCGCATCAGAGTAGTTTAGGCTCTTTACTGATCTTTCTATTATTTTTAAGAGTGACTTATGTCAGCATCAACCATCGGTCAAATTAAGCAACACATTGGACAACTGACGAATGATAATACGAGCAACCGGCTGCCGTCGTTTTGGCTAACTGACTGGTTGTTACATGTCACTGATAAGCCCGCGATAGCGTTGATGACGGATGAAGATTACCAATTGAGTGACAGCGAGCTTGCACAGTTCAGTGATGGTGTGAATAAGATGCAGCAAGGCATACCGCTTGCGTACTTGACTGGGCAGCAAGAATTTTGGTCACTTAATTTTAATGTCAATGAGCATACTCTGATTCCTAGACCGGATACCGAGGTATTGGTCGAGCAGGTACTACAGTGGATCAATGCTCAGCCGACATGTATTAATAATAAGCGTTTGCTAGATTTGGGGACGGGTTCAGGTTGTATTGCTATCAGTCTTGCTCATGAACTTAAGCACGCTAACTGGCAAGTTGTTGCGGTCGATTTATCGCTCGACGCGCTGAAGGTTGCTCAGCATAATGCTGTGAGCAATGACGTTGCTGATATTGAGTTCGTCCAAAGCAGTTGGTATCAGACACTCGCTACTGGTGCTGAACAGCAGTTTGATGTGATTGTCTCTAATCCACCATATATCGATGAGACAGATGAGCATTTGGCTGCGTTAAAGGCAGAGCCGATAAGCGCACTGAGTGCGCCCAATCATGGCTTGGCGGATATTGAGCATATTATCCAGCAGGCACCGATATACCTATGTACAGATGGGTTATTGGCTATCGAACATGGCTATGATCAAGGTGCTGCTGTTCGACAGTTGTTTTTGGATAATGATTTTGAGTCGGTGCATACGGTACAAGATTATGGTGGTAATGACCGTGTCACGTTAGGGCAAGTTCAATAGACAAGTTTTTTGGTAGTAGATTTCTTTGATTATAGGTTGTAGATAAATATGGTAGAAGAGGTGGTACCGCTATCCGATGATGAGCTGCTCCGTTATGCTCGACACGTTTTATTAGACGGTTGGGATATGGATGCTCAGCTGCGATTAAAATCAGCACGCGTGGTTATGATAGGGGCAGGCGGTCTTGGATGCCCAGCGTCTGAGACACTAGTACGTGCAGGGGTAGGCTATGTTCATCTGATTGACGATGATGAGATTGAGGCGAGTAACCTACAACGACAAACGTTGTTTTTGCCAGAAGATATTGGCAAATCTAAAGCACTGAGTGCAGCTGCCATGTTAGCGCGTATCAATCCTCTGACACAAGCTCACGGGACAGTCGCACGTTTAGATGAAAACAATGCTTATGAGCTGCTAGGTATGGCAACAAACAAGCCTGATTTACTTTTAGACTGTACTGATAATTTTGCGACGCGTGATAGTATCAACCGTATCAGCGTCCGCTATCAAATCCCGCTGTTATCAGCTTCAGCAATTGCAATGCAAGGACAGTTGGCGTTGTTTGAGCCTCAGCTCGATACAGGCTGCTACCACTGCGTGTTTGGCTCAGTTGTGCGCGATGATGCCGCTGATGAACGTACCTGTGCCAATTCGGGTGTGCTCGCCAGTACTACAGCCGTCATGGGTAATCTGCAAGCCAATGCCGCCTTACAGTATTTGGGATTAACCAAAAATCCACTGACAAACAAGCTGCTCATATGGGATGGTAGTCAAATGCAGCAGCGGCTGATGGGTTATAGAAAAGACCCCCAATGCCCTGTCTGTAGCAGTGTTAATTAATATGCTAGTGCTGTAACCCTTTATAAATACTTTTATCATATTATCTATTTTCAAACATCCTTCTTATTACCATAGTTGTTTTTTATGAAAATTCATCGTCCGCATTTATTAAAACATACCTTTAATGTCGTCAACCGTGTTCGCCAGACAGCGAGTGTGGCAGGTCTGTCTGCGCTGAGAGTAGCAAAAGGGGAAAAACCTGACGCGATGCTCCTCAAAGAAACCTTTGAGCAACTCGGCACTACTTATATTAAGATTGGTCAGTTTATTGCCAGTACACCGTCGCTGTTTCCACGAGAGTATGTCAAGGCATTCCAGAGCTGTCTGGATCAGACCACGCCATTGTCTTATGCTTATATTGAGCAAGTGTTAAAAGAAGAACTAGCGACTGAGGGTATGACCCTTGATGATACGTTTGCACATATTGACTCAGAGCCCCTCGCATCAGCTTCTATTGCCCAAGTGCATGCAGCACGGTTGCATAACGGTGATGAAGTGGTGCTAAAAGTGCAAAAACCTGGCGTCGAGACCATCATGCAGACCGATTTGGGTGTCTTGCACGGGGTGACTAAACTGCTCGAAATTGTAATGCCGTCGATGAAATTTGCCAGCATCGCACCGATCATTGATGAGATTCGTCTGCGTATGCTTGCCGAAACTGACTTTATCGCTGAAGCACAAAATATCCGTGATTTTCAGCAGTTCCTAACGGTGTCAGGTAATACGCGCGTAGTGGCGCCGCAAGTATACGAAGCGTTGACGACTAAGCGTGTACTCACAATGAGCCGACTATATGGCGTCTCGATGGTCGATGAGTCACTCATGCGTCAGTACTGTAGCGATCCTGCGCAAGTGATGGCAGATACTCTAAACACATGGTTTGCCAGTCTCATGCTGTGCAACAGTTTCCATGCTGACTTACATGCTGGTAATTTGATGCTATTGACCGACGGCCGTATTGGCTTTTTAGATTTTGGTATCGTTGGTAAACTAAAAGCTGAGAGCTGGCGCGCGTGCATGGGTATGATGCAAGCGATGCAAGACAATGACTATCAAGCGATGGCCCGTCATATGATTGATATGGAAATGACGCATGGCGACAACAAAGTCGATGTGGCTGCATTGGGCAATGACTTACAGCGCATGATGACAACCATCATGGCAGAAGATAAGGCGTTTACCAGTGGCGTGCCTTTCAACAGCAAAGAACAAGCAGATGAGCTGAATCAAATGATGCTTGAGATCGTCGAAGTGGGTAAGCGTCACGGTATTCATTTCCCGCGTGATTTTGCGCTGTTGACCAAGCAGATGCTGTATTTTGATCGGTTTATGCGTACGTTAGCCCCTGATATGGATATGTTCAGTGATCAACGTGTACAGATGCTAGGACAAGATGAGACAGAAATGCCAACGCTAAACGTCTCGTAAATGTTGATTCGATTAGTGAATCATAGGTTTGTCGTTTTTGCTATTGATGAGTGCCTGAATATCTGGTTTGATGGGACATTTAGGCTACATGGTAATGCCGCTATTGTAAGGTTGAGATTTTTGTAATTAATCTTTGTTGGTAGGGTAGCGATGATACTCACATTGTGTCAAATGTCACTGCTGCCCACTCTGACTTAGTGATTGCATTGGTGACGCTGTTCTATGCACTAGGGCAGTTTTTTGGCTTATTGGTCACAGCCTTGCTGGCAGGGCAGGATAATAATGCTAACACTCCGTCGTCCTACACTAGCAGTGGCTTGGATCAGTGGCTTAGATTCTCTAAACCACGCTCCGACTAAACACTTCTCGCAACTCAAAGCTGGTATGTACTTGGGCAACGCCTTCGATACGATTGAGTCGATGTAACAAAAACTCTTCGTAATGTGCCATATCGCGTACTCTTACCTTAATCAGATAGTCCTCTGTGCGTCCTGTGACAATACTACAGCTAATCACTTCCTCAAAACTTTGAACTTTGCGCTCAAACTGCTCGAAACGCTCGGCTGTATGACGATCCATACTAATAGCGATAAACACAGCAAGTGGATAACCGAGTTTTTGTGCATCGGTCTTGGTTTGATACCCTGTGATAACATTTGCATCTTCTAAGCGTTTGATTCGCCGCGCGCAGGGCGTGGCAGATAGATTAACGCGCTCAGCAAGTTCAGTCACACTCATGCGCGCCTGTGTCTGTAATAAGCGCAGTAGTTGCCTATCGATCTCGTCTATATCTGCTACTACTGTATTCTCGATCTGGTTGTCTTGCATTTTTATTGTCTCAATAGTGAATTAACTCCATTATAGAGCCTACTATAGTATTATCCACTAAAATAACAATAAATAGAGTGAAAAAAAGCAGGTTTCTGAGCATCAAACTTTGCTATTATTGTGATATAAACACTAGCTATCTTGTATGATTAGTATTGATCTAACCAGCAGCTAATCGCCCACTAAATATACAAATAACGATACCGTCTAAGGATTGATTATGTCTGACCAAGCCACTCGCACTGCAGTCTCAGGGACTGTAAAGATCACACCAAAAAGTGCTGCTTTTGACTTTCGTAAATACCGTCCATTTGCATTTGCACCCTCGTTGCCAGATCGGACGTGGCCGAGCAAAACAATCGAAAAGTCACCGATATGGGCAAGCGTAGATCTGCGTGATGGTAACCAAGCATTGATTGACCCGATGACTATTGAACAAAAAATGCGTTTTTTTAAGACGCTAGTCGATGTTGGTTTTAAAGAAATTGAGATTGGTTTTCCATCAGCGGCACAGGTTGAGTTTGACTTTGCTCGTAAGCTCATTGAAGAAAACCACGTACCTGATGATGTGACACTGCAAGTATTGGTACAAGCGCGAGAGCATTTGATTGCCCGTACCTTTGAATCATTGAAAGGCGCAAAACGCGCAGTCGTTCATGTTTATAACTCAACCAGTCGTGTACAACGCGAAAAAGTCTATGGCAAAGACAAAGCTGAAATCAAAGAGATTGCTATTGCCGGTGCCAAGCTACTACAAGAGTATGCGGCAAAGTATCCTGAGACGGATTGGGTATTTCAATACTCTCCTGAGAGTTTTAGCCAGACAGAGACTGAGTATGCTGTAGAAGTCTGCGACGCAGTTTGTGATGTGTGGCAGCCGCAGAACGGTCAAGAAGTTATTTTTAACCTACCAGCGACTGTTGAGGCATCTATGCCCAATGTCTTTGCTGACCAAGTCGAGTACTTCTGTCGTCATCTTGCCCAGCGTGAGCATGTCATTATTAGTTTGCATACGCACAACGATCGCGGATGTGCAGTAGCGGCAGCTGAATTGGGTGTACTTGCAGGCGCTGATCGTATCGAGGGTACTCTGCTTGGCAATGGCGAGCGTACCGGTAATATGGACATCATGGTCATGGCTATGAACTTGTTTAGCCAAGGTATCGATCCTGATCTTGACTTTAGTAATATGAGTGAAATCGTACAAGTCGTGAGTGAGTGCAATAATTTACCGTTGCATCCACGTCATCCTTATGTAGGCGAGTTGGTCTTTACGGCATTTAGTGGCTCACACCAAGATGCCATCAAAAAGTCTCTCGATTATAATGAAAATCATCAAAACGAGACGGATAACGTTTGGGATGTGGCTTACTTGCCAATCGATCCTGCACATATTGGTCGTAGCTACCAAGATGTGGTGCGTATCAATAGTCAGTCAGGAAAAGGTGGCGTTGCTTATATTCTACAGCGCAATTATGGCTTTAATTTACCGCGCTGGATGCAGATTGACTTTAGTCGCGTGGTACAAAAGCAGGCTGAAGCGGTGGCCCGAGAATTACAAAACGATGAAATCCTACAGACCTTTGAAGATACTTACTTACAGCAAGGTAAATTTGAGCTATTAGACTATAGTGTCAATAACAAAGGCGGCGAGGTGTATTTTAGTGGTCAGGTACAGATGAATAGTGACACTATTGATATTGATGGTACTGGTAACGGCCCATTATCATCGTTTATTGATGGTCTTGCACAGCATACGGGTAAGTCTTTGCATATCATTAACTATGCTGAGCATGCGATTAACCCGCACCATAACAGCGGTAATGGCATCGATGACGATACCAACAGTGACAACAAGACTAATGCCAATGCTGCTGCCTATATTCAGCTAAATGTAGATGGTGAAGTATACTCTGGTATCGGTACATGTAGTAGCACGGTATCAGCGATGCTCAAAGGGGCGCTGTCAGCTTTTGCTCAAGCATTGAGTACAGAGGTAGCCTAATACTAAAAAGTGTACTAAACAGCAATCACTGAGTAGTCCGGTGACCTGCGCTGATCTTAACTTCATAAATATATAGCGCCATAGCTCCTTGTGTCTAACAAGCAAAGTTATGGCGTTATTTTTTGGGTAAAAAGAAGACTGAGCGTTGGTCAATGTTCTATCTTCTTATGGATATAGCCTACGGTTATGCAGATATTTTTGAATACTTTTTATATATGATGCTGCGACTAATAGCATAATGTTACTTGTGTTTTTGGTGTCTACGACTTACGCTAATGTATATATTAAAACATTATAAATAAAAGGTTAACCATGGAACCTACCACATTTGCTTCGTTCACATTGGCATCTATTCTAGCTTCATTACCTGCAAACGGTGAAGCGGTTACTGAGCCAACAATCACTACTCATATCAGCCCTGCTATTGCAGGACAATGGGAGATTGATTTGGATAGTCCTATCACTATGACTAAAGAGGCGAGGGCTAAGCAACCGGCTGTGAGTGAGCAAAAACCCAGCAGCGTAGAGCCTAAAGTGATGGCTAGGATAGATGGCGGTATACTGACCCAAAACGAAGAGCGAGTTTTAAAGATTCCGCCCACTACTAACAAGAACCTTATTAGTTCAGCAAATAAGTCTGCGCAGTGCCGCGAGTTGTACAATTTTGGTGCTGATAACGAGATGCGAGCGTCTAGTGGCAAGGAGTGGACCTATGGTCGTTACTTAATCACTCATCGCGAAGAGGGGCTGCCTATTATCGCGATCAAGACCGTCTATGATAATAACGAGGTAGACTGCTCGGGCAATCAGATAGACCAGACTGATGAAGCGTTGATTGCCTTTATCAATCATGATGGCAATCAGATGCAGTGGTGCGCTGACCCTGATGGAAAAGAATGCTTTATGAATTTCAATAGAGTTTTGCCATAGTAGGTGGTATTAATAGTAAATTATCTATCACATAGAATTCTAATCGTCCTGTTCTAAAACGACAGAAAAAAGCCGCTATCGATATAGCGGCTTTTTCGTATTAAGTTTCTAATAAGTCTGGTTTACAGATTACTAATAAGCGGATTAAAGTCTTTAACTATCTAGCCTCTAGCTATCAAAGCTCTAACTATTGTAATTTATGATTATTTCTTGGTTTTGTCCGCATTCAACATCTCTCTTTCAAGATAGTGAATGTTTTGTGCTTCTTGAACAAACTGATCATCCGCCAAAATCACATCACGATGAAGTGGGATATTGGTCTTGATACCTTCGATGATTAATTCATCAAGGGCATGTACTGTCTTAGCGATAGCTTGCTGACGCGTTTGACCGTGACAGATAAGCTTACCGATCAGTGAATCATAATAAGTCGGTATTTCATAACCAGGATATAAATGCGAGTCAAAACGAATACCAGAACCACTTGGTGTGAACAATTGGCTAATAGTACCAGGGCACGGCACAAAGGTCGCTGGATCTTCAGCATTAATACGGCACTCGATCGCATGACCTTGGATTTCAATCTCACTTTGGCGATAAGATAGACCATAACCAGCGGCGATTTTGAGCTGCTCGACAACGACATCGATACCAGTAATCATCTCAGTTACGGGATGTTCAACCTGCACTCGAGTGTTCATCTCAATAAAGAAAAACTCGTTGTTTTCAAATAAAAACTCAAACGTACCAGCACCGCGATACTTCACAAGCTCACAGGCTTTCACACAAGCTTTTAGAATTGGTTCGCGTACATCATCTGGGATATCTGGTGCAGGCGCTTCTTCTAGTACTTTTTGGTG
This sequence comes from Psychrobacter sp. H27, assembly GCF_059072655.1. NCBI lineage: Bacteria > Pseudomonadati > Pseudomonadota > Gammaproteobacteria > Moraxellales > Moraxellaceae > Psychrobacter > Psychrobacter sp. H27. Next base: position 127,369 of record NZ_JCACRX010000001.1, read on the forward strand.
ACGACGCTGCAATGAGCAGTCACGGTCATACAGATGGATGGCATTACCATTCCCATCACCAAGTACCTGTACTTCTACGTGGCGTGGGTTTTGTAGATAGCGCTCCATATAGACCGTATCATCACCGAACCATAGCTCAGCTTCTTGTTTTGCAGCTTGTACTTGACCAACCAACTCATCAAAGCGCTCAACCACACGCATACCGCGTCCACCGCCACCAGAGGCGGCTTTGATCAGTAATGGAAAACCGATATTACGTGCCTGCTCTTCAGCATTGTGGAGTGTCACAGCGCCAACAGAGCCCGGCACAGTCGGTACGCCTGCTTTTTTCATCGCGTTGATAGCAGAGACTTTATTGCCCATCAAGCGGATGTGATCAGCATTTGGACCAACGAAAGTCAATCCTGCTTCTTCTACTCGTTCAGCAAATTCGGCATTTTCAGACAAAAAACCATAGCCTGGGTGGATAGCATCTGCGCCAGTGATTTCAGCAGCGGTTAAGATGGTATTGATATCCAGATAGCTTTGGTTGGCATTAGGTTTGCCAATACAAATTGCCTCATCAACAAAGCGCAGGTGCATCAAATTGGCGTCAGCGGTAGAGTAGACACCTACTGTTTCAATACCTAGCGCTTTACAAGCTCGAACGATGCGCAGGGCAATCTCACCTCTATTGGCAATGAGCAATTTTTTTATCATGGGTTCATCCTTGTCGAAGCGTCAGTCATTGACCAAGTTTAATATAGCATCGTGTTATTCAATATTGATACGATAAGTACACCAAAACTCAGCCATTATGAAATAAAGTATGGCAAATATCGTTACGCTTTATAGCGTATGACAGGTTGGCCGAACTGTACGACTTCAGAGTTGTCTACCAAGATTTCATCAATGATACCGCTTTGAGTCGCTTCAAGTGGATTCATGATTTTCATGGCTTCGATAATACCTAAGGTATCACCTGCTTGAACTTTTTGCCCGACTTTTACAAATGGTGGATCATTCGGCGTTGGTGCTGAATAGAACACACCTACCATAGGTGAGCTTTCGACGTTTCCAGCTCTTGCCGCAGGTTTTGCATCAGCAGCTGCCATTGGTGCAGTGCCAGCAGTAGGGGCTGCCATCATAGCTGGTACAGGCGCATCATAGTGACGAGTCAAACTAATATGTTCATCATCTGAACTGATTTCTAAATTCACCAGTTCACTTTCTTCCATAAGGGCGATGAGGGTGCGTATTTTTTCAATATCCATAGTTTTTATCTGGCCTTGTACTAAATTCGAGAAATAGTGTAACTAAATATTGTCTAATTAGTTGCTAATGATACCTAGATTCAGGTCAATGAGCAATCAATGTACAGTTGTTAACTGAGAATTTTTACATATTTTGACGTAAGCGCTTTGTTTAGCAAGAAATCTTCTACGATTTATCATAGTCTATGTCACTAAGTAGCGCCAGTCATGTTGTGAGATAAGGTGCTCTATCATCGATGTTAGCCCCACAGTGCTGTCAGACGTTTTTGTTGGTAACGTAGACGCAGTGTCAATAGGATAGAGGATAAAAACAGACCAGTTATGAGTGCCATCCAAAACCCCTGTGCACCAACATCAGTGAAACGCACTAAATAAATACCCAGCGGTAATGCAACCAACCAATAGCAAAAGAGCGTCACCCACATCGGTATCGTCGTATCTTGCATACCGCGTAATATGCCAGCGACATTGACCTGCCAGCCATCAAAGAGCTGGTAGGCAAGGGCAAAGATAAGCAGGTGCATAGACTGAGCTCTCACAACGGGGTTATCAGTAAATGCAGCTGCCAATTCTGGCCTAAATAACCATATACCGAGCATGCAAACAACAGCAATCAGGACTGTCCAAATAAGCCCAGTAGCTTGCACTTGGCGTAGTGCCAAGAGATTTTTTTGACCAAATCGATTTGAGATCATGATAGTGAGTGCCATAGCAACGGATATAGGTATCATGAACAGTTGTGAGGTCACGGATAGAGCCACCTGATGCGCTGCTGTCGCAATCTCACCCAATGGACTAATAACCAAGGCTCCCAAACTAAATAAGCTGGCTTCAAAAAAGATAGAAATACCAATAGGTATACCAAGCTTTAAAAGTTTTTTAATCTGTGTACGATTTGGACGTGTAAAACCATAAAAAAAGCGAGTAGTGGCAAATTCTTTTCGCTTGGTAAAGCCCGTATAAGCGGCTAATAAAAGCACATTTATCCATAATACTAATGCGGTCGCTACACCGCAGCCAGCTCCGCCCATCTCAGGCATACCAAATAAACCATGAATAAAGATATAGTTGAGCGGTATGTCGGCCATCAGACCAATAATACTAATGACAGTCACAGGCTCAGGTCGACCCAGTGCCTCACAGTAGCTGCGCAGTACGGCATAGACTGCTAGTGCAGGGAAACCAAAGGACACACCATGCAAATACTGTGTTGCGATCGGCTGAATATTCTCAGGTACACCCATGAGACCCAGAACATTGGGTGCCAAATTGACAACAATAAACCCAATAATCCCAATCACCCCTGCGGTCCATAAGGACTGCTGCGTGATATGTGGAACCTGATCATGCTGGTTTTGACCAACCGCCTCACCAATCAGAGGGGTCGTCGCGATTAATATACCTGTCGCTAACAAAAACAGTGGGAGCCAAATACCAGACCCAACTGCCACTGCTGCCAAATCAAGCGCAGACACCTGGCCTGCCATGATAGCGTCAACAACACCAAGTGCTGCTTGGCAAAACTGAGTGATCAAGATAGGTAGGGCGAGTACGCCTAGGCGTAAACTGTAGCTTTTAAAATCTTTGAAAGACAATGGAAAAACCATGGTGAGCAACTTTTTATTCTTTGCGGTAATTGTTATTAAGAGCGTTATTATGAATAAGCCAACACTGTTATGAATCCTAAGAGAGCAATGCATCAAAACTAAAGTGGTAGCATGAGCAGAAAAGTGGTGCCAATGATGATGCCCTGATAAACGATATGAGTAAGCTTATAGAGACCACGCACAGCAATGAAAATCAAGGTCTTAAAATAAGGGTTCTAAAATAAAGACACTAAAATAAAAATAACCCGTCGATCCAAGCAGTGGATTGACAGGTCATATATAGATAAGATGGTAAAGAAGCGGCGCTACGATGTCAACGCTTTGAAGGGTCTATATACATATTAATCATAGACGCTTTGTACTTCACTGCTTATCACAGATAAGTGATATGTTGAATCAATAAGTTAATCAATGATTCGTTGTCTGCTCTGGTAATATCTCAAGTGTCTCCGCCATATTCATAATCGCGCGCCAGTGCTTGGGTTCTAATGGGATCACTGTTAATTGTTGACAGCCTTTTCTCAGTAGTAAGGAATCTTCGAGCGCAGGCAAGAATTTTAGCTCTGATAAGGGCAACACCTCGGTAAAAGCGTGCTCAAAAGTGAGATCTACCATGTACCAACGCGGCGCTTCTTCGGTCGCAATAGGGTCGTAGTGTCGATGCTCAGGGTGAAACTGGCTAGGGTCAGGATAGCCTGCTTGGCTCACGGTCATAATACCAGCCACACCAGAGGGTTTGGCACTAGAGTGATAAAAGAAAACCTTGTCACCAACTTTCATATCATCACGCATAAAGTTACGCGCGCGGTAGTTACGAACACCGTCCCAACCGTCGGTGCCCAAGCGCTGCAAATCTTCAATACCAAAAAATTTAGGGTTGGATTTCATTAACCAATACGCCATATATCTATCCTTTGAATTTTTGTTTATTCTTTAATTCGTTCTTAAAACTATTAGGGTTAGTTTCTATTAACTCACCCTCAAACATGTTTTAAATCGTGTCTATTCTTAGTAGAGGCTGTTTTTAATAGAGTCTCTATATACTGCCCATAAGTTGTCATGGTGAATAGAGCGTTTATACGTGTTTTTGTTAATAGTTTTATGATAGATAGGCTTTTCTTTATCCCATCTAGTCGCTATCCTAACGTTACTTTTGATATCGATTATTATTGCTCACTACAAAATAAGTTTATTTATGCCCAAAGTGAATACAGAAAGCATGCCAAACGACCTAAATACATTAAGTCTTACTGAACCAACGACGGCTACTATCGCGGTAGACGTGACTGACATTCCATTGTCTCTTTACATTCACATTCCGTGGTGTGTGAAGAAGTGTCCTTATTGTGATTTTAATTCGCATGAGTTGCCTGTAGACAGTCAGATCTCCATGTATGATGACTATGTCGATGCGTTACTGCTAGATGCCGCAATGCAGCAATCACTGGTGCAAGGTCGCAAAATTTCTTCTATATTTATCGGTGGTGGCACGCCATCTTTGTTACCTATTGCTCAGTATCAGCGATTGTTCTCTGGTTTACGGTCATGTTTTGAGTTTGCAGCAGATATAGAAGTCACGATGGAGGCCAATCCAGGTACGCTTGAGCATGCGCCATTTGCGCAGTATCTAGAGGTTGGCATCAATCGGCTGTCTATCGGCGTACAGAGCTTCGCTGCTGATAAGCTGACAGCGCTTGGACGTATCCATGACCCTGTGCAAGCATTATCAGCAATTAAAGCTGCCAAATCTGCTGGATTTACGCGTGTTAATGTCGATTTGATGCACGGTCTACCGCAGCAAACCATGAAAGAAGCTCTTAATGACATTCAAATGGCACACAACGCTGGCGCCACACATATTTCTTGGTATCAATTGACAATTGAGCCCAATACCGTGTTCTATCGCAGTCAGCCGGTCTTACCTGATGAAGACAACTTGGCAGATATTGAACAAGCAGGTCAGTCGCTATTGCAGCAATTAGGCTATAGCAACTATGAAGTGTCGGCATGGGCAGGCGCATCAGACAAGCCATGCCGTCATAATATAAACTATTGGCAGTTTGGCGACTATTTAGCAATAGGTGCAGGGGCGCATGGCAAAGTGACGGTTGGTTATAACCTAAACAATGAGCCGTCAACGCAAAGCAATATGCTAGAGACTGACCTAGTAGCAGAAGCAGGTATTTATCGATTCAGTAAGTCACGTATGCCGAAGGATTACGTGGGTTCTAAAGATATCACTGAGCAGTCTCATATCAAGCAAAGCGCACCCAAAACGGTTGGCTGGCAAGAGATTGATCGTGATGAGCTGGTAAGCGAGTTTATGTTGAATGCGCTGAGGTTGCATGGAGGTGTGGCTTGGTCATTGTTTGAGGAAAGAACGGGGCTGAATCTTGATAGTATCAATGAGCAAGTGGCTGGTTTGATAAAACAAAGGTTGCTGATAGACAGTGATACGCAGTTACAACCGACACTGTTAGGGCAGCGCTACCTTAATCAGATACTACGTGCTTTTTTATAATGTTTAGTATTCACTTTCGTGTGACAAGATGTACTCAAAGGCCATGTAAGAATAAGTGGTCAAAAATAAAAAAGGCTTACCAAAAAATGGTAAGCCCTTAACAAATCTAAAAAAATCAGACCTTAGATTTTGTTTTGTACTTCTTGTGCGCCACCAGTGACAGCATCGCCAGCACTTGATACGTCTTGACCAAAGCCTTTGAACGTGTTGCAACCAGTTAGAACGAACATAGCAGTTAAAGATGCGATGATTACTTTTTTCATAATAGTATCCTCAAAGATAAATGGATGGTTATAAATAACAACAGTGATGCAAAGCGGTCTGCTTAAGCGTCACTGAAGGGGTATTGGATGAGACAGTCACACTTAAATGCTATCGCGTTATCCATTACAGACATCATAGAGAAAGTTAAAAACGCTGCACAGTATCAAAATGTAATTATTGGCAGTAAACTGTAACTTTTAATTACCTGTCGCTCATAAACTTAAATAACAGAGCGTTAACCATTTTTGGAGTAAATAAACATGATCATTCATATCGTGCTGGTTGGCCCAAAGATGCCGAGTAACACAGGCAATATCATTCGCCTGTGTGCCAATAGTGGTGCCCAACTACATTTGGTAAAACCGCTAGGGTTTGAGCTTGATGATAAAAAACTACGCCGCGCAGGACTCGATTATCACGAATATGCGCATCTACAAGTACATGATGACTGGGCAGCAGCGAAGCAGGCGTTACAGATAGCGGACTGCCATGTCATTACCGCGTTGACGACTAAGCTGAGTAAGCCCTTTTACGATTATGATTTTGGCGGGCGAGTAGCTGCTGAAGAGGCTAATGACGACGTAGTACCTAATATCGCACTGGTATTTGGTTCTGAAACGGCAGGCCTTACAGAGGATATACGTGAGGATATTGGTGCTGATAATTGGCTAAGACTACCCATGCTGGCTGATTCGCGCAGTTTAAATTTATCCAACAGCGTTGCTATCTGCCTGTATGAAATATGGCGACAGCAAGGGTTTTTGGGTGATGAAGGTCGTAGTGTCGGTTATGAGAGTTTGACAGTCTACGACCCAAAGTAGTTACTTTAACGAATAGCGATTTGTCTGATAAGACCGATAGGATTGATTATCCTTGTTTCATAAAAACAGAATAAGCAATGATATGTATTATAGGCAGTTTGGCGGTTTGGGTAGACCCGCTAAGCGGTTGACATGACGTGCAACCAAACCAGTATGAAACAGCTGCTGCAACTTTTGATTGCTAATGTCATGTTCTGGCAAGGTTTTTTGTAGCCATTTTATCAATGGGCGTGTGGCTGGCGCGTGGTTGAACTTGTCAAAAAATGCACGCACTTGCTGCAAAACCTGTAAATGCTCAGCTTTCAAATGAACGTCTAATGTGTCAGCCAGTTGCTGCGCGATATCAGGCGTCCAAATGGTGTGGTCACATAAGTGACCATCTTGATCCAATGCAGCCTCAGTGGCTGCTATCATCACGTTGTTACTAGTTTTGGAGTTGTGATCTGTCATAAGGCAATGGTCACCACTTTATCAAATTGACGGTCCTGAGTCAGATTGACCCATTCAGCGTCTGTTAAAGTGCCCGCTAACTTGGTATCTAAATTTAGCTTGCCAGTAGTATTCGCCGAGAGCTGCGCGACATCATCCGTCAAGGCATAAATAGCAGTGATGCCATCTATCTCATTATCATTTAAATAAGCACTTAGCCAGTCGATAAAAGCGACTGTTGTACCAAGTAAAACAATGCTGTCGCCATTGTGCCAAGTGCGAGACATCTCTTCAGTGCTACGTCTGAGCGTGTCCATCGTACTGTGTAATTGATATAAAGTCGCCATAAAAGTATCCGATGATGTGTTTTGTTATTTTTCTGATGATATAGTCATTTAAAAAGTTAAAATCTGCTCAAAGTCTTGCGAGCTGATGATTTCTGGTACCAGTGTAAGCTGTGATGCTAGATCTGTCGGTAGCATACCAATGACCCAACCGCTAAAGACATCGTCAGGTAGCCAAGCTGCGGGCATATCGTAAAGATCAAGCGACTGAATCATACCGTGCAAACGGGACTCCGTTTGCATCAACAAACCAAATACAGGCGCATCCAATGATAACTGCACCTCATGCCCAAATGTTGCTAGTGTTAGCGCCAGTGCACAGCCCTCATAACTAGCCGCTTCAGTGGGCGTATGCAACTGAATTAATAATTTCATGTTATATTCCTAAATAGGTTTGTCGCTGTTGACAGTCGTCATCGTAATGCGATCAAAACTGTATCAATCGGCAGTCATCTTGCATCATTAGAGCAAGCTCACTGAGTCCTACTAGCGTAAATCCTGCAGCAAGATTGGCACCCTTTAGCTGATGTCGTGTGCTGTTGTCAGCGTCACTCACACCGCGGCTCAGTGCAGTGCTGACACAAACGGGTAGTGATAATTGATACTGCTCAGCCAACGATTGCCATTCTTTTGTTAAATCTATTTGATCTGCTGACTGCCAACGTAGACGGTTGGCAGTATGAGCTGAATCGCCGTAAAAAAAGACATTGAGCAACGCCCGTTTGGTGTTAGGATTGTCACTATCGTTTATGTCGTTATCGTCAATTCTACTATTCTCAGAATGGTTTGAGGCCTCTATAAGATAAGCGTGTGCATAACGTAGTGCTAGGTGCGCCAGTGGGTGGGCGGGATCAGCAGTGATGAGCAGTAATGGAGTAGTAGTCATAAGGTGCGGTATCACATATTGTCAATAAGAGTGTTATGAGAATTAGAAGATAGTAGTGAGTGGTTGCGACTGTTTTGTAGACAGCAGTTTGTTTCTTTGATTTGCTTCATTGGTTTATGGTCAGGTATATAGTCTTTAAACACTATTATATCAAAATACTATTTTTATTGGTGAGAAGAGCATTTAGATACATTGCCACGTCGCTATAGTGGTGTAACGACAGTGACGGATCAGCGACGCATTTTAGTATGCTACCATAAAGCGCTTCACATCAAATAGAGCGACTAATTACTAAACGCGCCTTTATCTTTTGTGCTGATATACCGAGTATATCTATTTGACGTTGTGACTGTCTCGTAAGAAAAAACAATAAACTTATGAGCTTGGTTCACGTAGTCTTACCATTCTATGTAAGGAGTTTTTGTCACTATGTTACCTGCTATGCCCTCACGTATGAACAGTGGTACAGATTATCAGCCGACAGCGGAGCAACTACAAGTACTACAAACAGCAAGTGAATTTGCTTATCAGATTTGGGAGAGCCGAACGGTTTCATGTCAGACGTTTTTGCGTAGTTACCCTTTGAGTAGTACGCTGACTCGTCAACAAATTGATGATCTGATACAAGATTATACGCTGGATGAAAACTACCAACTCGCTGATGAAGCCAAAGTCATGAGCGGCTTGCGTAATCTGCGTACACTGTTGATGATGCGCTGGATTTGGCAAGACGCCTTACAGATGATCAGTCTTGAGCAATTGACCGATGAGTTGTCTGAATTTGCAGATGGTTGTATTTCTTTTGCTAAAGGCTATACCTACCAGCACTTAGTTGCCAAATATGGTGAGCCAACCTTTATCAATGTCCAAGGTAATGTACAGATTGATGACATGGCAATCATGGCTATGGGTAAGCTTGGCGCTCAGGAGCTGAATTTATCAAGTGATATCGACCTAATTTTTGTGCATCAAGCGCGCGGTGAGACCAATGGTGACAAAACCAAAGGCACACGTAGTATAGACAACAAGCGTTTTATGACTAGGCTTGGTCAAGGCATTATTAAACTACTCGATAACAAGACGGCTGATGGTTTCGTGTTTCGAGTGGATATGCGCCTGCGACCATGGGGTGATGGTAGTGATTTGGCCATTCACCTGTCGGCATTACAAAAATACTTCACGATGCATGGGCGGGCGTGGGAGCGTTTTGCTTGGTTAAAGGCGCGCGTCGTTGGACAAATAGAACAGCCGTTTTATGATGAGATACAGGCACTGATTAAACCCTTTGTGTTTCGTTATTACGTTGACTATAGTGCATTCTCGGCACTTAGAGAGATGAAGTCTCTCATTCAAAATCAAGTAGCACAGCGTGAAGATCTAGACAATATCAAGCTTGGTGCGGGCGGTATCAGGGATATTGAGTTTATTGTACAAGCATTTCAGTTGATATATGGTGGCCGGCATCCACAGCTACAAACAAAACCTTGTCTACAAGCAATGAAAGTGTTGCGTGAGCTTGGATATCTAGAGCAGTCAACCTACGATAACTTACAAGCTGCGTATCGTTTCTTGCGCCGGCTTGAGCATGGCATTCAAGCCATCAATGATCAGCAAACCCAGCGCTTACCACATGATATGCAGTGGCAGCATAATCTAGCCGTGACGCTCAATTTTGAAAACTGGCGTGCATTGCTAGATCAGCTTAATTGTCACCGAGAGCTCGTCAACGTACCATTTGAGCGTATGGTCACCGAGCGTCAAGTACCTGATAACGAAGACACTGATCTCGAGCCCGAACGCTTAGATGAACAAATTGCTCGTTTAAATGAGGTATTAACAGAAGATAATCGCGAGCTATTGCAGAGCTTTTGGCAATCAAAGATGGTGGTGAATTTAAGTGAGGAAGCAAGAGAGCGCTTAGATGATGCTTACCCTGTTATTGTCCATGCGCTACTGGCCCATCAAGAGCAGCAAAAACTTGCTAATGCCGCCTTGCCTCGACTGATTTCATTGCTTGAAGCGATTTGCCGTCGTTCCATCTATCTGGTCATGATTGCAGAAAACCCCAATGCAACGATTGAGCTGATCCCGATGCTGTCTGCCAGCCCATGGATTGCAAAAGAGCTGGCACAGTATCCTGTATTGCTAGACACCTTTTTACAGCAGCGCTACCGTCATTTGCCAGACAAGCGTGAACTGCGTGATATTTTGCGTCAACAGCTACTGCGCGTCGAGCCGAACGACGAAGAAGAGCTACTAAGCGTTTTACGACTATTCAAGAAAAACCAAATATTGGCTGTGGCTGCGAGCGATGTATTGGCTGAGCGCCCAATCATGAAAGTATCGGACTCTTTGACGTATATTGCCGAAGTAGTACTGGAGGCTGCACTAGAGCGTGCTTTTGCCGAGATCGTCAACCGTTATGGTTATCCTATCGGCCAAGATGGAGACCCTGTCACTGAAGCTGATTGCGGATTTGCTATCATAGGCTACGGAAAGCTTGGCGGCTTAGAGCTCTCATACTCGTCTGACTTGGATTTGGTGTTTTTGCATAAGATAAAAGAGCGGGGCATGACCACAGGCGAAAAATCAGTGAGCGGAATGAAATTTGCTGCGCGCTTGGTACAGAAATTGATGAACTATCTCAATACCCAAACGCGAGATGGCAGAGCATACGAGATTGACATGCGTCTACGCCCTTCAGGCAATGCTGGCATGATGGTGGTGTCTTACCATGCGTTTGAAACGTATCAAATGGACAAAGCCTGGTCGTGGGAGCATCAAGCACTGGTACGTGCCCGAGCAATTTGTGGTGACAGACGGGTGACGGCGCTTTTTTGTGATATTCGCCGAGATGTGTTGGCGCTACCACGGACATTGGATCAAGTACGTAGTGAAGTCACCAGTATGCGTATCAAAATGCAGAAGCATTTGGGTACCAATCAATGGCAACAACAAGCAGGCAAGTTCCATCTTAAACAAGATGCAGGCGGTATCGTAGATATTGAGTTCTTGGCACAGTTTGCGGTATTGGCTTATTCGCATGAGTATCCAAGCTTGACCAAGTGGAGCGACAACGTTCGTATCTTCGAAGAGGTGGCCTTACTTGGTATATGGCAAGAGCAGGTCTGTCAAGACTTAAGCGATGCTTATCTCAGGATACGTGCTGCCACGCATCAACTGGCATTATCGGAGCAGTCGTTGCTGGTCGATGAGTCACTTTGGCAGGAGACACGTGCATTGGTACAAGCACAGTGGCAACACCTAATGGGTGTCGAATCTGCCAACAAGTGATACCGAGGTTTGTATTATTAGGGTCTTGCTGATAGCTACAGAGACGCTTACACTGTAGAGCCCTATGATAATTTAAAAGCGTAATTAAAAGCCATGTGCTCCCAAACCAAAAGATTTCATTTGCCAACACGGCCAGTGATATAATCGGTCGCGCATCGTCATAGCACTGTCAGCCATTTATCATAATAATGCTGGATTTTAAGCAATAAATAAAAGCACTGCAGTGTTATCATAGGGTGTTAATCACTACTGTTAAATAAAACCTACCTAAAAAAGTTAGACGTCAGTGCTAGCATAAGGACTATAAAATGAATATGGCAACACAAGATGGTAAGCTTTGGATGAATGGCACAATAATTGAACAGCCAGATGCTAAAGTTCACGTGCTTACACACAGCTTGCATTACGGCATGGCTGTGTTTGAAGGTGTGCGCGCTTACCAAACGGCTGACAATCGCACGGCTATTTTTCGCCTAAAGGAGCATACTGAGCGTCTGCTTGGTTCAGCAAAAATCTTCCAAATGGATGTGCCTTTTGATGCGGCGACACTAGAGCAAGCGCATAAGGACGTAGTCAAACAAAACAACTTAGCAGAAGCGTATATTCGTCCACTCATTTGGGTTGGTGCAGAAAAACTTGGTTTGTCTTCACGTGAAAACAGCATCAATGCTATGGTTGCCGCTTGGCATTGGGGTGCTTATCTTGGTGAAGAAGGTATCAAAAACGGTATCCGCGTAAAAACCTCTTCATTTACGCATCACATGACCAACGTGACCATGTGTAAGGCAAAAGCATCAAGCAATTATCCTGTTTCTATTATGGCAAACCAAGAAGTTACTCGTAATGGTTACGACGAAGCTATCTTGATGGATCCGCAAGGGTATGTTTGCCAAGGTGCTGGTGAAAACTTGTTCTTGGTAAAAGATGGCGTGTTACATACACCAGATCTAGCGGGCGGTGCACTTGATGGTATCACGCGTCGTACTATTATTCAGTTTGCTGATGACTTAGGAATTAAAGTCGTTGAGCGTCGTATTACTCGTGATGAGTTTTACCTAGCAGATGAGATCTTTATGACAGGTACAGCCGCTGAAGTGACCCCTATCCGCGAATATGATGATCGCATCATCGGTAACGGTGGCCGCGGTGAAATCACTGAAAAACTACAAACCTTGTATTTCGATGTGGTGCATGGTCGTAATGAACAGTATATGGACTGGTTAAGCTTTATTGATTAACAATGTCACTACTTTGAAGACCGAAAAGGCTGAACATAATTGTTCAGTCTTTTTTTTATGCTAATATAGCCATCATATTTATTCATAAGATTAAAGCGAGCAGTCAATGCCAACAGATTCTAATATAGTAGATAATAAAAACATCAAGCAAATTATTTGTATCAAATGGGGCACAAAGTACGGTGCTGATTATGCCAATAAACTTTATGGTATGGTGTCTCGCAATATCACACCGCCGTTTCGTTTTGTTTGTTTTACCGATGATACAACCGATGTGCGTCCAGAGATTGAGTGTCAAGAGTTGCCACCACTTGATGTTAGTATGCCAACCAATACACTTGGTAAATGGCCAAAATCTCGTTTGTGGGGTGAAAAGCTAGGTGATTTGACAGGCACAGTACTGTTTGTAGATTTGGATGTCATTATAGTAGATAGTCTTGACCCTTTCTTTGAATATGGCGCGCCAGATGACGTGATTTTATCTTATAACCCAAGTAATCCATTAGAGCGCTTGGGACAGACGTCTTGCTTTAGATTTCAGGTAGGCTCACTTGTGTCACTACAAGAGAAGTTCAAAGCAGATCCACAAGGTATCGCTGATGAATATCGTTTTGAGCAGCGTTTTGTTACTCGTAATGCGCCAGGTGGCGTGAAACTGTTTCCAAAGGCATGGGTCGCCCATTTTAGACGTAAGTGCCGTCAGCCATTTCCACTTAACTATATTAAAGAGCCAAAGATTCCTAAAGGCGCTCGTATTGTTATCTTCCCAGGCGACTTGTATCCAACCCATGCTATTGAAGGTAGATACAACAAAAACGCGGCCAATAATGCCAAAGACCATCTAAAAAGACTGACTGAGCCCAAAAACCTAAAAAGACCACTACGTCATTTGCGTCATTTTATTTTGCCAGTAGGATGGATTGAGAAGTATTGGAAAGAGTAGGCTGAACGTTATATTTGAGCGTTATTGCATTAGTAGAAGTCAGTATTGAGGTGCTTTATTCTAATGGAAATTAGAATAGAACAAACTCTCCAGTAAGCGGATAAAATTATGAACACAGAAGATACTATTAAAGTCTTTGTTGGCTGTGACCCAAATAACTGTGATCTAGAGCAGATGATGGTATTAGATTATAGTATTCATAAACATACCAGTGTACCTGTTGAGATAGTGTGGATGCAGTTGTCGCGTGATCCTAGCAGCTATTGGTATTCCAATCCTGAGACTGGTGATGGTTGGAATACCATCAAATGGTCAACGCCGTTTTCAGGATTTCGCTGGGCAATTCCGGAATACTGTAATTATTCTGGACGAGCTATCTATATGGATGCCGATGTTGTCATATTAGATGATCTAGTAAAGTTATGGCAGCACCCTATTGAAGGGCAGTCTATAGTAGCTGCCAAGACAAATGCTGATATGACACGACTATGCACGTGCGTATGGGATTGTAAAGCTGCAAAAAGTATTGTTCTACCAACACAAAGGCTCAGGAAAGATCCTAAAAGCCATAAAGAGATGATGGCTGTCTTCAAAAAAAATACACAACTGATTGAGCCTTATCAAGACAGTTACAACTGTATAGACGGTGAGGACCTAGCATTAGAAGATATTAGGATTTTGCATTACTCAGATATGGGTACGCAATTTAGTCATAAATATGCACTGCCAAGAGTGAAAAAAGAAGGGATTGAGCATTGGTTTGATGGTGAGGTAATGCCGCACCCAAGAGAGGATTTGTCCGAGGTTTTTGATATCTATTATAATGAAGCGCTTGATAATAAATATTGTTTAGATAATTATCGGGTTGAGCCTTTTGGTGATTTCCCTAAAAAATCTCAGCAAGGTTATATTGGCAATAAGGTAACTCGTCCACATGCCTCTAAGTCATTTTTCTCAAAACTATTCAAACGCTAGTTTTTAATGAAGCAGTGATAAACCTTTTTAAAAAGTCAAAGATTTATTCTATAGGTTGTCGTTTATGAAGCAGCATAAAAAAATAGCGTTACTCGTTATTAATTGTTTACAAGGCGGCGGTGCGGAACGTGTTGTGTTGACATTGGGGCAAGGGTTTTATGAATTAGGATACGAAGTACATATTCTAAGATTCAAGCCACTGGTACAGTATGATTTGAGCCAGAACCTTAATTATCATGTCCTAAAATTTAAGCCCTACAAATTAATACCAGGGGCACAAAGACGCGATAGAGTGTTTGCGCGCGCTGTTGATAAATACGTTCTGCAACATATCGGTCAGCCTGACGTCATTTTGTCTAATCTAGATCGTGCAGATAGTATTCTAAGTAGTAGCAAGCTGTCTAATATCACTTATATTATTCATAACACAGTGTCATTACTCTACAAGTTTAATAAAAATCACGATGCTGAGCAATTAAAGCAAAGAATGGTGGAGATATACGCAAAGCACCCATGTGTGTGTGTGAGTGAGGGCGCGCAAAAAGATTTTATCAAGAGCTTTGGTCGTATTACGCCAACCACTGCCATTCACAATCCAATTGATAGAGAAAGTATTCAAAAGCAGGCTGATGCTTTTGTTCCTGAATATCAAAACTATATTATTCATGTTGGCAGTTTCAAAGACGCAAAACGTCATGATATCTTAGTAAAGGCTTACGCACAGACTGATCAATCTATGCCGTTATTACTCTTAGGTCAGGGCAAGCACAAGACTGAGACAGAGCAGCTGGTGGCAGAGTTGAGTTTAGTAGGCAAAGTGGTATTTCTAGGGTTTCGTGACAACCCTTTTCCCTATATTAAGCATGCGCAATTCAAAATATTAACCTCTGACTGGGAAGGCTTTGCTTTGGTTATTGCCGAAGCCCTCGTACTAAATACGCCTGTTATTAGTACCAACTGTCCATCAGGTCCAAGTGAGTTACTGCCAGAAAGTAACTTGATGCCAATGGGTGATATTGATGCCATTGCTGAAAAAATGCGTCAAGCTATGAGTGATCCACAAGCATTTTGTGCGCCATTTGATGAAGCGCTGCTACCAGTCAAAATAGCAGAAAAATACGCAGAGTTCACTCAGAAGCAATAACTGAAAAAACAGTGATATCACTGTTTTTTTAAATCGAAATACTTATCTTTAA
The DNA here is from genome assembly GCF_059072655.1 of Psychrobacter sp. H27. Classification (NCBI taxonomy): domain Bacteria; kingdom Pseudomonadati; phylum Pseudomonadota; class Gammaproteobacteria; order Moraxellales; family Moraxellaceae; genus Psychrobacter; species Psychrobacter sp. H27. The sequence goes on from NZ_JCACRX010000001.1 coordinate 143,140, forward strand.
GAATACCTGATACATGATTAATAATACTATAGAAATAAAAGAAGATCTGAATAAGAAAGAAAAAGTGTTACTTGTGATTAATTGCCTACAAGGCGGGGGTGCCGAACGTTCGGTTTTAACTCTTGGGCAAGGTTTTCATGAGTTAGGTTACGACGTCCATATTCTACGCTTCAAATCTAAAACATCTTACGAACTCAGCGATGATATTTCCTATCATCAGATTGACTTGAACGACTATAAGTCTATACCTACTAAACAACTGAGGCACTGGTACTTTGCAAAAGTATTAGACAGATACGTGATCAAAGAGATTGGCACTCCAATACTGACGCTTGCGAATTTAGACAAAGCTGATATGGTCTTGCGCCACAGCAAGCTACCTAATATTGCACACGTAATTAGAAATAATCTTTCTAAAAAAATTGAGTTGTTTAGAAGCCAAGGCAAAAAAGCAAATGAGAAAAGGTTAAGCAATATATATTCTCGGCATCCTTGCATATGTATTAGCAAAGGAGTCGAAAAAGACTTTCAGTCTACATTAGGTGTTACAAATACCACGACAATATATAACCCGATTGACCAAATACAGATCATGCAATCGGCGTCAGAGTTTGAGCCAGAGTTTAATAGTTATATTATTCATGTCGGTAGTTTTAAGACTCAAAAAGCTCATGAGGTCTTACTTAGAAGCTATGCAAAAACAAGAAAAATGGTTCCGCTTTTGTTGTTAGGTGAGGGAGCGTTGTTAGAGCAAATGAAGATGTTGGTTGCCTCTTTAGATCTAGACCATCATGTACATTTTTTAGGTTTTCAAAAGAATCCGTATCCCTATATCCGGAAGGCAAAGTTTATGGTGTTATCATCAATATTCGAAGGGTTTGGACGAGTCATTGCTGAGTCACTGGCTTTAGGCACGCCTGTCATCAGTACAGACTGCCCATCAGGTCCAAGTGAGCTATTACCATCATACAATCTTGTTCCTGTAGGAGATATTGACGCTTTAGCAGAAAAAATGGATGAGGCAATGATAGATGCTAGTGTGTATGAGTCCACATTCGATAATGAGCTGCTACCAACGAATATTGCTCAACAATATATAGAGTTTATGGCAAGCAGTAATTAGGTTCTTCTTAGTCGTAGCATCGATAAAAATCGAAAGCAGTGGTTCTGAGTAAAAGTATAAAAAAGGTAGCCTAATCCAACCACCATTTAGACCAATCGTCTCTGTGTAATGCTCGTAATGTGGCAAACGCACTATCAGTATGCTGTAGTTTCTCAAAAACAGATAATAGTATTCTAGTGGCTAATTTATCGACTTTCTGAAATTTACTATAACGTTTGCGCATGTTTCTCAAGCTGTCATCAGTGCCGATGCGAAAATAAGTAAGACCATCGTATAGAGGCAGATCACCTGCATAAAGCATATCGGTTTTTTCAGTTAGCAATGGCAGAGATTCAGAAGTAGCGGGTAACTGCAGGAAGTTTTTGGTTTCGTAAGTGCGCAAAGTATTCATGAGAGTCACGACATTCATCAAGATAGCTGCTCTACAAGTATCGTCTGAATGGTCAATGAATGTGTCGCAGGCAGAAACAATCCAGCGTAGCGAGAGGTGCTCTAATAAGTAGCCGCTTTCCGCCTCCCATAATCTCTCAAATTCAGCAAACGTTTTAGCTATCTTATATTTACGGCGTATCAAGATAACAAGAGTATTATGATAAAAGCAGAGCTCAGATTCACCAAGTGATTTATATTTCAAATTATTTAAATGACTTTCTAAATCTGTGCTTTTGCGCTCATCGGTTAACGCTTTAATATCACACATCGACTCAGTAATCGTTGTCGCTTTCATCTCATCAAAACTTTTGTCATTATAGTTATTGACAACCTTACCTGCATTTAGTCTTTTTTCGCTTCGAAACAGTAATAGCAGTTTTTTTTGCCAGTTTGCAGGTGTGGTCATGTCATCAAAATCCTTTGAAAAAATACAAAGATGCTAGCGTTTTAATCTCTATAATATAAGTCTTAAAGATTATCACTGCTTATCTAAACTGAATAATATCGTTGATACCAATCGACAAATTGTTTAATACCCTCTTCGATACTAGTCTCAGGTTTAAAGCCGATATCCTCTACTAACTCATCTATATCAGCATAGGTAATAGGCACATCACCTGCTTGCATGGGTAATAAGTTTTCCTGCGCTTTTTTACCACATGCGTCTTCGATAGCAGTAATGAAACGCCGCAGCGTGACTGGCTGATTGTTACCAATATTATAAATCTTGTAGGGGGCGGTTGCTGTTGTGATAGTAGAACACTGAGGAGAGGGCGCTTTGTTGATTGTACGAATAATGCCGTTGACGATATCATCAATATACGTAAAGTCACGTTGCATAACACCATTATTGAAGACGTTGATGGGTTCGCCCGCCAAAATTTTCTTAGTAAAAGAAAAATATGCCATATCTGGTCGACCATAAGGGCCGTAAACCGTAAAAAAGCGCAGACCTGTGGTAGGGATATTGTATAAATGACTATAGCTATGTGCCATCAGCTCGTTTGATTTTTTCGTAGCCGCATACAAGCTGATAGGAAAGTCAACGCAGTCAGCGGTGGTAAATGGTTGTTTGATATTCATACCATAAACAGAGCTCGAGCTTGCATAAATCAAGTGCTTGATATCGTGGTGACGGCACCCTTCTAATATATTGACGAATCCAACCACGTTTGAGTCGATATAGGCATTTGGGTTTTCGATAGAGTAGCGTACGCCTGCTTGAGCGCCCAGATTAACAACGGTATCGAATTGATGGGTGGCAAAAAGCTCAGACATGGCTTCGCGATCAGCAAGGTCTAACTTGATGAACGTAAATGTGTCTGGCGATGCTATCTCACCTAATATTCTTAAACGCTCTTTTTTTAAATCTACATCATAATAGTCATTGATATTATCGATACCAATAATACAATATTCGCTATCAGATACGCCCATTTCCAATAATGCTTTGATTAAGTGGAAACCAATAAAGCCCGCCGCACCAGTGACCAAAATTTTCATTAATCGTTCCCAAATAGATCTCTAGTAAATACTTTGTCCGCCACATCTTTTATCTCATCAGATAAGCGGTTGGCGACAATCACATCACTCATTGATTTAAAGGTTTCTAAGTCCTTAATAACCCGCGAGTTAAAGAAATTATCTTCTTTCAACACAGGTTCATAGACAACGACTTCAATCCCCTTTGCTTTGATACGCTTCATGATACCTTGGATCGCAGACGCTCTAAAATTATCTGACCCGCTTTTCATTACTAAGCGATGTATGCCTACGATCTTTGGCTGTCTTTCGATAACTTTATCAGCAATAAAATCTTTGCGAGTTCTATTAGAATCGACAATAGCCTTTATCAGGTTGCTTGGTACTTCATCGTAATTTGCCAGTAGCTGCTTGGTATCTTTGGGGAGACAGTAACCGCCATAGCCAAATGAAGGATTATTATAATGATCACCAATGCGTGGGTCTAAGCCGATACCTTCGATGATTTGTTTGGTGTCAAGTCCAAAGGTTTGAGCATAAGTGTCAAGCTCATTAAAATAAGCCACGCGCATCGCTAGATAGGTATTAGAAAATAACTTAATCGCTTCAGCTTCGGTAGATTCTACAAATAATAGCGGTACGTCCTTTTTGATTGCGCCTTTAAGCAATAAGTTGGCAAACACGTGAGCCTGCTCAGACTGTGCACCTACAATGATTCGAGAAGGGTAAAGGTTGTCATGTAGTGCTTTACCTTCGCGCAAAAATTCAGGTGAAAAAATAATGCGATCAGTCGCGTAACGTTCTCTGATACTTGCTGTATAACCCACTGGTACTGTAGACTTTATGATAATAGTCGCTTGCTGGTTGACTAAGAGTACTTGTTCAATGACCGCTTCTACTGTGGAGGTATTGAAATAGTTGGTCTTAGTATCATAATCAGTTGGTGTGGCAACGATGATAAAGTCAGCATCTTTGTAAGCTGTACTGGCATCCAGCGTCGCAGAAAAGTTGAGGTTTTTATGCGATAAAAAGTCTTCAATATCTTCATCTTCAATAGGAGATTGCTTGGTATTTAACATCTCTATCTTTTCAGCAACCACATCGACAGCGATAACTTCATTGTGCTGTGCCAGTAGCATTGCATTTGATAAACCTACGTAGCCTGTACCTACGACTGTTATTTTCATAATATATCCAAGTAATGTTTATGCTTTTATTGGTTCAAACCAAAATTGGCTAGTTCTTATAGTTGTTTAAGATTGGTAGCTGCTCAAGCTTGAGCTAACCTGCTTTAGACTTATTCATTAATGCTTGCTACCACAGACGTAGGTAGATAAGCTGCGAGTTTATGTGTCATGGCTTGGCTGATTTTATTGTGCAAATCTGGCTTGAGTAGGTCCAAGCTTTGAATGCAACCATATTTGATGGTTTTGTCTTCTAATGCAAGAACAAAATCTTCTACGCTACTCTCATTTTTTAGATAATTGACAGAGGTATCAGATTTTAAATGTACTTCACTCTTTTGAATTTTCAGATGATTCATCAGGGTTATAGGATTGACCTGTGCAACATCCCTGAATTTATATTTTATCTGTTCTTCTAGCAGTTTAGGGTTATTTAACAGGTGAGCTTTTAAAATATTTCTATCAACAATATGAGGGTAGTGGTGTATCTCAAAAAATTGATCCATACCTAATATTTTAGCACTTAACATTTGGGCTATAGTATGGCGTGGTTGAACGGGGGTACCAAATAATTTCAAGCGAGATTTTCGGAAATTAAGCTTAGCGCTCAAAACAGCATTATTGCGCCACTGACCGTGAATGATCAGGTGGTTACCATCTAAGAAGTCATCTATCGTCACAGGCTGATTAAAAAAGAAATCATCGTTCATATAAATAAAATAGTCAGATAGCCCTTCGATATTCCATATCATTGTCTCAATTGACCGAGTATTAAACGTAGGCAAAAACTGCTCATAACCTGAAAATATTTCTTTATGATCGACGATACGTATTTTATCTGTCGAGCAGATATTCTGCTTGGCAAACTCATCGATAAATGCAGGTTTCTGTTCATCGGTGACAATATAGATATGACGGCAAAAAGGCATGTATTTGATGATAGAGGCAATATTATAATATATCTCATCGTCGCTTGCGAAACGCGTCGCAGATGTCGCATCTGACGCTACTGCCTTACCTAACTTATAATGCTCTCTTTTTTGTTTGAGGATAGGATCTGCGCCATCCACCCAAGCGATGACAACGTCTACTACTTTTTCATTAAACTGCTTCATAATAGATCCTACCTTTTGGGAATACATTTTATCAAAATGCTATTATTTTTAGTAGTGACGTTAGCTCAGCTACGATATTTACTGATATCAGTGTTACCAAGGCTTCATCAATTTATAAGAACAATGTTTATCACAAGTTTGCTATGGGCAGGCAGACCAGTTACGCCTATACTTAATTAATTAAAATCAGGAGGATAAAGGTAGATGAGACTAGCATATAAAGCCAGAATGCTGCAATAAATATGGCTATTGATACACTTATTTGGTCAATCAATCATACTAATACGCTTACCAAGCTAAGCTGAGACACGCATGCCACCCGTTATTTTATTTATTCTAAAAGCGCTTGAAGGTCGCGGTGCTGAGCGTATGGTTACTACGCTAGCGAGTACTTATGTACAGATGGGCTATAACGTACATATACTATGTCTGGAAGGGACTCAGGATATGCCGTTAGATACTGGTATTCACTATCATGTCGTACCATACGATGAAGTGTTCATTGAGCAAAATCTTGATCCAGGTTCCAAACAGGCACAGGCTTATAAGAAAGTTGCGACGCGTATTGACGATTATGTGCTTAGTCAAATAGGAACACCAAATCTAACCTTGGTTAACATTTATAAATTGAACTGGATCATGACGTATAGCCGATTGCCAAATGTCGTAAACGTGCTACATACAGCGCTATCTAAACAGTTCGAGCATCAGTTATTAGACACACCAGTACAGACTCTTAATCATTTAAAAATGGTGTATGGTGCACACCCTTGTAGCTGCGTCAGTGAAGGTGCACGTAAAGACTTAGTCTCGCTTTTAGGAGAAGTGACTGCTACCACAACAATCTATAATCCTTGCGACGCTGCTTGGATCAAAAGCAAATCATCGCAAACATCACATATTGAAGCATTTGGTTTAACCCATAAACAGTATATGATTCATGTTGCCTCATTTGACACTATGAAGGGGCATCGCGAGCTATTACAGGCCTATGCACAGACGGCGCAGAAGCTGCCGCTAGTACTGGTGGGTAAAGGCACGCTTGAAACAGAGATTAAGGCGTTAGCAGTTGAGCTTAATATTAATAACCATGTTAGGTTTTTGGGTTTTCAGACCAATCCTTATCCTCTGATTGCGTCAGCGGCATTGATGTTAGTCACCTCTAAGTTCGAAGGTTTTGGCTATGTTATTGTCGAAGCGCAAGCACTTGGTGTACCCGTGATCAGTACCGACTGTCCTTTTGGTCCAAGGGAGCTGTTACCAACTAAAAACTTGATAGCTGTTGGAGACATTGAAGGATTGGCCATACTTATCGATCAAGCGGTAGACAATCTTATACGTTATATAGTGCCATTAAATGAGCAACTATTGCCGAAACATATCGCGCAGCAATATTTGGAATTTGGTCTCATATCGAATTTACTAGGTAATGAAAGTTAGAAAAAAGATTATAGACCATTAAATAAGTCTTTGGAGACGGGCGAATGATTGATAACAGTAACCCCATGTGCTCTGTACGCTCTACCCAGTAAGTTAAAGGAAGGCACAATGCGCTCGCTCATAACTTTACTCAATGTACTTGGCGCACTGTTGCCATCGTTTTCATAAAAACGCGGTTGATCACTATTGAGTAAGTCAATACCGTATAGATGAATAGTAGCTGCAAGACGAGAAAAAGCCAGTTGGGTGGCGACATAAGCAACGGTACCTGCCTCGACAAATCCATGAGTGACATTAAGAGAAACGCCAATTTCAGCAGCGCTATGAGTGCTCGCAATGACAAAGTTTGGATGGTTTATAAAGTAAGACAATGGCGTTTTTTTATTCAGTCGTTTTTTCTTAAATATAAGCTTATTGAATGATAGCTTATTTGACTTAACCCCCCACGGTCTATCCACCGGATACAATACTCGCATGGCATGATGGTAAGTGCGCATGATGTCCGGGTGAGTGGTTGCCATTGCTTCAAAGACAGCCAATGTCGCGTATAAAGGTTGCCCCGTATAATGCTGCCGTAGAATTTCAGGTTGATGATTGATAAAGCGGGCATCACTGATAACATAGCCGACGATATCATTGAAATCATGCTCTGCGGTAAGGCTGATACTGCCGTTTACAAAGATAGTTGGTGTGTCTGATAAATCTGACAATACCAGCTGCTGTATTGATGGACCTGAGGCGATAATATTGACGTCTTTTCCAAGCAAACTTTGCTCTGCTTCATTAGCATTAAAAGCATTAATAACGACGAGCTCGTTATCAATATTGAAACTAGCAGTGGTCGGTAACCTTAAATACAACGCCATACCATTTTCCAGTAGTTGACCTCAATTATTTGATATTTTAATGACTAAACGTTTACTGCCAGTGTTCTTTTAACCAAGGACTTGGCTTCACATGCCGATACCATTTGCCGCCGCTACCAGCAATGGCGTCTGGTGGATTAATCTCGCCATGGAATATAACAACCTTTGCATCGTCAGGTAGTGTGGGCGCTCGCACAAAGTTAAACGGAATGGGCGCGATACATTGGTATTTAAAACTCACGCACCATGTTTTATCCCAATACTCTAGATGATGATGCTCACGCAGGTAGTTAGACAGGTAGGCCTGTTCATGACGTACTTGAGTGCGAATGGTCTCAAAATTTCGCTCAAAGTTTGCCAATAGATCAGGGTAGGTGTTCATACCAATATTGAAACGATAGACAGAGCTATTACCAATCATACGCCATGGTTTTTTCCAATCGCGAATGATGACCACACTATCTTCATGCTTTGCTACATAAGTAAAAAAAGCATCGATATTATCAACAATGACGATGTCAATATCCAAAAATAGTGCCACACCTTTTAAATCATACAGCTCAGGCTTAAAGGTTGTGAGCTTTTTCCAGCCACGTTCAGGACCTGCAGGCAAATCCATCTCAGGTATGGGGTAACAAGCAATCGCAGGATCGATACCTGTACTGTCATCGGTCAAACAAACCATTTGAAAATCTAGTGTCAGATGACGGCTTACCATGTTGTAGAGACGATTGACGTATTCGGGACCATATTTATCGCCCCATTTCATACAAATAATATAACGCTGTTCAGTAGTGCCGCTACTGCGCTGCGCTGGGTCTGTAGGTACGGCTTTGGTTACGTCAGATGTCATAATACACTCGTGATGAGATAATGATAAGGTGGATATAGGATCAATAAAAAAGAAAAGAATTTGAAAGTTAGGCAATACTAGCATAACTGTGATTGATGATATGTCTAAATCATTACATGATAGCACGGTTGTTGCTAGCGATTATTAAGCTCGGTGCTATCGCTGAGAGCCGTTAAGATCATTGTTGGAACGATCAGTAGTAGCATGATGTGCTTGAATAAAAGCTGCTAGTTTTGCTTTATCCTTTCGGTAAGGGTTGCCTAAATTAGGTATACGTTTAAACCGTCGGTAGCCCCACATATAATGACTGCAATGATCGTTGATCATGTGCTCCATAGCCTGATTGAGCGCATGAGTCGCCACTTCAGCATTACGGTCGTATAAAGCAGAATTATCGAGCTGATAGCAGTAAATATCAAAACCGCGTCCATCAGTACGACGAATACATGCGAGACCAACTAAGGCGCATTTGGTTTTGCTCGCCAATTTTGAGGCAAGGGTGCTGGTTAATGTTTTGACACCAAAGAAGGGCACGACAACGCCGCCTGAGGGATCTGGGACATGGTCTGGCAGTACAATACTAAAGCCCCCTTGCTTGAGGGTTTTAAAGACGGCTTTTACGCCGCTACCATCGGTAGGTACCAACGTGGCATTAAGACGCGCACGACCTTGCAGGATAAACTCATTAGCGAATCTGCCGTCTACAGGCTTATACATAATAGTTGGCGAACCAAACTGATTGAGCCAGGCGTTCATCATCTCCCAGGTACCAAGATGGGGTACGATGGCAAGCATGCCATTGGGATTGGCAAGCCCTTCTAATAGAATGTCTTTATTATGGACGTCACGAATCTGAGCAATGCTCCATTCAGGTGGCATCGCCCAGCTTTTGATAGATTCGATACTGGTCAAACATTGATGGTAGATGATGTCTTTAGTTAGTGCGCGCTTTTGCTGCTCAGACAAGGTACCAGTAATCAGCGCCATATTGATACGAATGGTGCGCATGATACTTAGATTAGGTATCTTAACGATAACCCAAGCGACAAAACGTGCCAGCATCTGCAGTACAGACAGTGGCACGAATTTGAAAATATGATACGGATTCATAACCACTCACATGGCAATGAATCACGTAACAAGCACGGTAGATAGCAACTACGCATCATCAAAGGTTTTATTGAGCAGGTTTGTTGGCATCAGCCTGTGCTTTTTCACGCACACGGATACCAAGATCACGTAACTGTTTGCTATCAACTTCAGCAGGTGCTTGGGTCAATGGGCACTCAGCAGTTTTGGTTTTTGGGAAGGCAATCACATCACGGATAGAGTCTGCACCTACCATAAGCATAATCAAGCGATCCAAACCGAAAGCCAAGCCACCATGCGGCGGCGCACCGAATTTCAATGCATCAAGTAAGAAGCCAAATTTGTCTTCTGCTTCTTGCTCGCCGATACCTAAAGCATCAAGGACAGCTTGCTGCATATCGTAAGTATTGATACGCAAGCTACCACCGCCAACTTCTGTACCATTCAATACCATGTCATAAGCGATAGAAAGCGCAGCTTCTGGGTTGTTTTTCAACTCTTCAACTGAGCCTTTAGGCTTAGTAAATGGATGATGCATTGATGTCCATTGACCGTTGTCAGTTTCCTCAAACATTGGGAAGTCAGTCACCCAAAGCGGCGCCCACTCACAAGTTACCATTTCAAGGTCTAGACCGATTTTTTGGCGTAATGCGCCGATTGCGTCATTTACGACACTGGCTTTATCTGCACCAAAGAAGATAATATCGCCATCTTCTGCAGCAGTACGCTCAATTAGACTAACAAGCACATCATCAGTCATGTTTTTGATGATCGGAGACTGTAGGCCAGACTCTTTATCTACGCCATTGTTGATGCTACTTGCATCATTGACTTTGATATAAGCCAAACCGCGTGCGCCATAGATACCAACAAACTTAGTATAAGCATCGATTTGCTTACGGCTCAATGAAGCACCGCCAGGTATACGTAGGGCAGCAACGCGACCTTTAGGATCGTTAGCAGGGCCAGCAAATACCTTAAAATCAACGTCTTTCATCAAGTCTGCAACGTCGACCAGTTTCAATGGAATACGTAAATCAGGCTTGTCTGATGCATAGTCGCGCATTGCTTCAGCATAAGTCATGCGAGGGAACTGCTCAAACTCAACGTCCATCATGGTCTTGAACAAATGCTTGATCAGACCTTCGTTGATGTTCATGATCTCTTCTTCGTTTAAGAAAGACGTCTCGATATCCACCTGAGTAAATTCAGGCTGACGATCAGCACGTAAGTCTTCATCACGGAAGCATTTAGCGATTTGATAATAACGGTCAAAACCTGACACCATTAATAATTGCTTAAATAGCTGTGGTGACTGCGGCAGGGCAAAGAAGTTACCAGGACGCGTACGTGATGGTACGAGATAATCACGCGCACCTTCAGGCGTTGCACGAGTCAAAATAGGCGTCTCGACATCCAAGAAACCATGATCGTCTAAATAGCGACGAATTGCTGAAGTTGCCTTGGCACGGAACACCATACGCTCTTGCATTTGCGGACGACGCATATCAAGATACCGATACTTTAGACGCAAGTCTTCTGATACCGTGGTTTTTTCGTCATTCAATGGGAATGGCGGTGTTTCAGATTTAGCCAATACTTCAATTTCTTTGCACAATAGCTCGATCTGGCCACTGGTCATATTATTATTTTCAGTACCTTCATAACGACGACGTACGCGGCCAGTGATTTTTAGTACGTATTCAGGACGTACCGCATCAGCGGTTGCGAAAGCTTCTGGTGTGTCAGGGTCGACCACGACCTGCAAGATACCAGCGCGGTCACGCATGTCTAAGAAAATCACACCACCGTGATCGCGACGACGATGTACCCAGCCCACGATGCTAATGGTTTGCTCAAGTAAGCTCTCAGTTACGGCTCCGCAATATTCGTCTCGGTATTCGCTATGCGTCATAGTGCTTTGCGTCATAATATAGTTATCCAGTTATCAGCCCAATTCGAAATACAGTAATGCAGCCATTGCTGTGCGTTTCAAGCGATTTGCAAAAAAAACACACAAACAACGCGATCAAGACAAAGGGTCATCACGTTGGCTGCAGAAAATTTGATATAAACGCATATTATGCCTAATATGCCCTTGTTATACAACCAGCTGAGTTCAATCAAAGTGCAGCCATGCACTGGTATCGGCTGTATTCATTGAGCGATATCTAGATTAGGTTAAATATTGTCATTTTGCTTGAAAACACCAACAAGCGTGCGCATATCAACCGCACCTGAATAAAAACATCTATATTGATATATCTACTGACTTGAGGATTTGTAATCATGCTATTTCATCCCCCTAAAAACCCGGTTGAGCTAAAAGTAAGACATCTAAATGAAGCCCAAAAACAGCGTCGCGAAGATTTGATGGAAGCGACCCAGGGCAAAGCCGCGCTTAAAGCATTCAAAAAAGCAATGGCAAAAAAAGCCAAGCAAGCCCTAAAGACAAAAAGCAAAAAGCAGAAAAAAAATACTGACACTGCGTCACAAGTTTTTGTACTTGACTTTGACGGTGACATCAAAGCCACTGCCGTCAATCATTTACGTGAAGAAATTAGTACCCTTATCAGTACAGCTAATAAAGGCGATGAAGTGATCGTACGTCTTGAGTCAGGCGGCGGTTTGGTGCATGGTTATGGTCTAGCAGCCGCGCAATTGGTGCGCTTAAAGGACGCCGGTCTAAAGCTGACAGTATGTGTTGATAAAGTGGCAGCGAGCGGTGGCTATATGATGGCGTGTGTGGCAGACAATGTTGTGGCCGCACCATTTGCGATTATTGGCTCAATCGGCGTGGTATCACAATTGCCAAATTTCCACAAATGGCTCAAAAATCACGACGTCGATTATGAAATGTTTACCGCTGGCGACTACAAACGTACGGTGACTGTGTTTGGAGAAAACGACGCCGAAGATCGTGCTAAGTATCAAGAAGAGCTAGAGCAGACGCACGAGCTATTTAAGCATTTCGTTAATGCTTACCGCCCAGAGTTGGATGTTGCCAAAGTAGCCACAGGTGAGCACTGGTATGGCGAAGACGCGTTGAAGCTCAACCTCGTTGATAGCTTGCAGACCTCTGATAGCTATATTTTGGAGCGTATGGAAAACAGTGAAGTGTATTCATTGCATTCACGCCAAAAGCCAACGCTTGCAGAGAAGCTGGGTCTGGCGCAAGCTGCCGAAGCAACCCTTAGCATTGCAGTGGATAAATTACCGGATGCATTAGCACGTTTTGAGTTAAATAGTCGTCTGAATATCTTAAAATAGTGTTAGATATCATTATGATGTCTAATAGTTAGTGTTTTAGTCGCTTTACTCTTAACTACGCATTGTTTGTATTTTGTAAAAGGCGTGTCCTAGCTGGTCGCGCCTTTTTGCTGTTTATTCATAATTGCTGTGTTATAAATGTAGCATACTAAAAACAGTATACGTCCGTACACTAAAGCTTGCGCTAAAGGTCTAACAGCGCTTTTTATCAAAACTCGATTTAGACAATCAATAAAGAAAAGGAAGTCATTTATGTCTAACGACAATTTAATGTTTACCGCAACAGAACATGGTCAAGCCATGCATGCCAAAGTCAAAGCGTTCATTGAAACGCATATTGAACCCATCGAAGCCCAGTTCTGGGAAGAGTGTCATAAGAAAAACCCTGACGGTAACTGGGAGAACTGGGAATGGCCAGAAGCCTATGAAAACTTACGCAAACAAGCGCGTGAGGAAGGATTGTGGAACCTGTTCTTGCCAGATGATACTTTAGGTGCAGGTCTTTCGGTTACTGATTATGCGCCTATTGCAGAGCTGACTGGTCGTAGTTTGCTTGCGCCACATGTATTTAACTGCAATGCGCCTGATAGCGGTAACATGGAGCTACTATGGCGTTATGGTACACAAGAGCAGCAAGACAAATGGCTCACGCCGTTGTTAGAAGGTGAGACACGTTCTGTCTTTTGTATGACTGAGCCTGATGTGGCGTCAAGTGATGCCACCAATATGCAAGCCACTGCTGTGGTTGATGGTGATGAAATCGTTATCAACGGTAGTAAATGGTGGTCATCGGGTCTTGGTGATCCTGCAGTTGATATCTTGATTGTTATGGCATATACCGCTGACGAAACTGCCGGTCGCCATCATCAGCATTCGATGGTATTAGTTCCAGTCAATACTGCGGGTGTTAAGATCAAGCGCATGCTCAAAGTATTCGGTGATTATGATGCGCCGCATGGTCATGGTGAAATTAGCTTTGAGAATGTACGTGTGCCAGTCAGTCACTTTATCGGTGGACCAGGTAAAGGTTTTGAGATTGCACAAGGCCGCCTAGGACCAGGTCGTATTCACCATTGCATGCGTTGTATCGGTGCGGCTGAAAAATCACTAGAATTGGCTGTTAAGCGCGGTATGTCACGTACCGCTTTTGGTAAGCCATTACTACAATTGGGCAGCAACTTTGAGCGTATCAGCGATGCCCGTATCAAGATTGATCAAGCACGCTTATTAACCCTTTACGCGGCGCAAAAAATGGACGCCCAAGGTACCAAAGCGGCATTGACTGAAATCTCTGCTATTAAAGTAGTCGCGCCAACTGTACTACAAGAAGTGGTCGACATGGCGATTCAAATTCATGGCGGCATGGGTGTATGTCAAGACACGATGCTACCAGGGTTCTATGCCCAAGCTCGTGTATTACGCCTCGCAGATGGCCCTGATGAAGTACACCAAACGATGATCGCCAAGCTAGAGCTAAAGCGTCAAGGTTTTAGTCGTTCTAAATCTGACAAAGCTTAAGACTCATCAATAGGTGTGAGTAAACCTAAAGTTGCTCATACCACTATTGCCGAAAATAAAAAAATTGAAAATTCACTATTAACGATTTAGTAGTGAATTTTTCATCACTAACAGTAGCTCATTGCTATTAAATAGTTGACTACTGGCTATAAAAATACATGATCACACGATAAGGAATGTCTCATGGCAACTGATAGTAAAGTACTTGATAAAGGCGGTGCCGTACGTGAAGGTGAAGAGCTTGATGCTACAGCAGTGAGCGAATGGCTTCGCAGTCAGGGTGTCGATGTCGTAGGCGAGCCTAAAGTTACTCAGTTCTCTGGCGGAGCGTCAAACTGGACGTATCGATTACAATATGAAGGTGAAGGTAAAAACCAGGATCTTATCTTACGCCGTCCACCAAAAGGTACCAAAGCAAAATCTGCTCATGATATGGTACGTGAGCATACAGTTCAAAAGGCATTGAAAGACGCTTATCCTTATGTACCTGAAATGGTTGCATTATGCACTGATGAAGCTGTCATTGGTGCTGATTTCTATGTGATGGAGCGTATGGAAGGTATCATTCCTCGAGCCAACTTACCAAAAGGCGTTGAGCTGGATCCTGCCCAAACTCGTCTGCTTTGTACCAATGTTTTAGATGCGTTGGTAGAGCTACACCAGATAGACTATACAGAGCATCCTGATTTGGTCGATTTAGGACGCGGTGATGGTTATTGCGAGCGCCAAATTAGTGGCTGGGATAAACGTTACGTCAAAGCAAAAACACCTAACGTACCGAGCTTTGCATTGGTCAGACAGTGGCTTAAAAAACACACACCTGCGGATAGCAAAACGTGCATTATTCACAATGACTGGCGTTTTGACAATGTCATACTCGATGCGGATGAGCCGACCAAGGTGATTGGTGTACTTGATTGGGAGATGGCAACCCTTGGCGATCCATTAATGGATTTGGGTAGTGCATTGGCCTACTGGATTGAAGAAGATGACAATATTGTTATGCAGCAGTTCCGTCGCCAGCCAACTCACTTAGAAGGCATGATGACGCGTGATGAAGTAGTTGCTTATTATCTAGAAAAATCTGGACTCAAGATAGATAACTGGACCTTTTATGAAGTATTCGGTCTATTCCGTCTATCAGGTATTATTCAGCAAATCTACTATCGCTACTATCACAAACAAACCACCAATCCAGCATTCAAAAATGCATGGCTTGCTATACACGTCATGCACGCCAAATGTCTCAAACTGATTGCGCAATATGAAGGCGAAGCGCTGTTCAATACACACGTTCAGCCGCATTTAGAAGACAGAGGGGTAGACGCTGCTACCATCGAGCAGCTGCCAAGCCCTGTACAGAAGGTTGTTAAAAGTATTTTACCAAAGGGGTATTTTGCAAAATCATCTCACACTCCTGAATAAACTGTACTTTGGTAAATATGATAAAAGGTAGTAAGTTATGACAACCATACTTTTAGCCCGTCACGGCCAGGCTTCTTTCGGTCAAGAAAACTACGATCAACTCTCAGAGTTAGGTAGTATTCAAGCAAAAATGCTAGGTCAGCACTACGCTGCAACGCAGCGCCGTATAGATGCAATATTCACTGGTAATTTGGTTCGCCAGCAAGATTCAGCACGCCATTTTTGGGAGGGCTATCAGCCCTTTGTTTGTACCAATAATGGCGATGGCAAACCTACGATGCCAGCAATCGATTTTGATCAGCCCAATAGCTATATCGTGCCACAACTCGATGAGTTTAATCACAAGGACGTCTTTATTAAGTCAACTGACGGACTCAGTAATCGAGCCGATATCTCAGCTGAAATTGCTAAAGCGGAATCACCAGCCACGCGACTGGCAGAATTATTCGATCAGGCAATGCAGCGCTGGCACGGTGGTAACAATGATCAAGATTATGTTGAAAGTTGGCCACAGTTTAGTGAGCGTGCGCAGCAAGCGCTTGAGCAAGTACGTACAAAAATAGCAAATATGAGCTTAGATCAGGACAGTACAGTACTTGTATTTACGTCAGGCGGTGTTATTGCTGCAATCACTGCGCAGTTGTTACGTCAAGGTAGCCAGACAGCCTACCAGTTGAATAAAAGCTTGGTTAATACAGGTGTGACATCGATCACTCTAAAAAAACAGAGTACTCGCTTGCTGTCTTTAAATGAATATAGCCATTTATTCTCTGAAGGCAAGCCGTTTGTGACATGGCGATAAACTTGTTAGTGATACAATGTTGTGTATACCTAAATGAAGTACATTGTTTGTGCGTGAAGTACACCGTCTGTGCTGATAAGATGCACTGATACAAGCGGACATGACGTTAACGCTATTCATTACTGATATTCAAAGGACTGTATATGCAAAATAAATTGATAAATTTGGTTGCCAAAAGTGCCCGCAATAGTAAAAACCAGTTAGTCGGTGCAGTTCAACCTGCACGTTACTTAAAAGGTCTGAACAGGCAGCAAGTAGGCAAGGGTAAAACGGTACTTATCACAGGGGCAAGCTCAGGTTTAGGCGAGGGGATGGCGAGACTTTTTGCCAAATTAGGGTATAACCTGGCAATATGTGCGCGCCGTACGGATCGTTTAGAGCAGCTAAAGTCAGAGCTAACGGCGCAATACCCTGATATCCGTATTGAGTATCGTGCTTTAGATGTCAGTGACTATGATGCGATTTTCCAAGTATTTGCGGCTTTTACAGAGGACTTCGGTAGTATTGAGCGCGTAGTAGTCAATGCTGGCATTGGTGACAGTCGCCGAATTGGTCAAGGGCATTTTGAGACCAATCGCCGTACCGCAGATATCAACTTTGTGGCAGCATTGGCACAATGTGAAGCGGCAATGAGCATCTTTCGTGCCCAAAACAGTGGACACTTAGTAGTGATATCAAGTATGTCAGCCATGCGCGGACTGCCTAGACAT
Organism: Psychrobacter sp. H27; assembly: GCF_059072655.1. Taxonomy (NCBI): domain Bacteria; kingdom Pseudomonadati; phylum Pseudomonadota; class Gammaproteobacteria; order Moraxellales; family Moraxellaceae; genus Psychrobacter; species Psychrobacter sp. H27. Next base: position 160,449 of record NZ_JCACRX010000001.1, read on the forward strand.
CTAACTACCTATGGCGCGAGCAAGGCTGGCTTGGCTCACTTAGCAGAAGGTATTCGCGCGGATATGCTATTGACTAAATTGCCCATCAAAGTATCTACTATCTATCCAGGGTATATCCGTACAGAGATCAACGAGGGCTCCAAGCCATTGCCATTCGAGGTCGATGCAGATACTGGTACCAAAGCGATTGTGGCAGCGATTGAAGCGGAAGTAGATGAAGCCTGTGTACCAAGTCTACCGTGGTCAATGGTCAGTCATGCGATGAAACATTTGCCATTGCAAGTAATGAGTAAATTAAGCTAGTAGAGAAAAATGACAAAATACTAGATATGACAAACAAAACAGCCCACTATTATGATAGTGGGCTGTTTTGTACTTATCCAAAAATCATAGTATGAGTACTATAGTGTTTGTGGGTTGTCTGCAATATGCTGCTCACGCAGCTTTTGACGTAGTACTTTACCCACATTGCTTTTTGGTAGTTCACTGACAAACTCAATATGACGCGGGCATTTGTAACCGGTCAAATTATCCAATGCAAACTCTTTAATGTCCTCTTTAGTGACATTATTGTCTGCAGGTATGATATAGATTTTGACGGCTTCACCCTGGTTTTCATCAGGAATACCAATCACGGCACAGTCAAGAATACCATCATAATCAAGCATGACCGCTTCAATCTCATTTGGAAATACATTGAATCCTGACACCAAAATCATATCTTTTTTACGGTCTAGTAAAGTGAAGTAGCCTTTTTCATCCATGCTCACAATATCGCCAGTACGGAAGTAACCATCGCTTGTGAAATCATTGGTATTGTCTCGATTGAAATAGCCTGACATGACGTTTGGGCCTTTGATGCACATCTCACCTGCCTCATGCATGGCGACACGTTCACCATTTTCGTCGACGACGATGATATCGACACTAGGAACTGGTATGCCGATTGTACCGTTGAACTTACGATCAGTAATGACGTTGGCGGTACCGCCAGCAACCCCTTCTGTCATACCCCAGCCCTCGACCATAGGGCAACCAGTCACCTCTAACCAACGGGCTGCTGTTTGCTCGGTTGCCGCCATACCACCGGCTTGCGTGATACGCAATGAGCTAAAGTCCAAATCTTTGAAATTTGGCTGATCAAGTAAACCTTTAAACAAAGTGTTTACAGCAGGGAAAATATGGAACGGTTGTTTTGACAAGGTTTTGATAAACCCTGGCATATCACGTGGGTTAGGTATCAGCACAAAGGTATAACCTGAACGCATACCAAGCAAGCTAAGCATGAATGCAAAAATATGATATAGCGGCAATGCCATTACCATATTGATATATACCTCGTTGATATCCGAGGTAACAGGACGATACCATGCTTCTGATTGCATAGCAGCAGCGACGACGTTACGCTGAGTCAGCACGGCACCTTTAGATAACCCTGTTGTTCCACCAGTATATTGCAAAATAGCTTTCTGCTGCATGGTGGCTTTAGGTGCTTGAATAGGGAGGTTCTTACCTTTCTTAAGCACTTCAGGAAATTTGGTAACATGGTACTTAGGATCGTTAAGGTTGTATTTAGGTACTAAGCGTTTCACCTGACGGATAACGGTATTTACCAAAATACCTTTCAAGCCCATCATATCGCCCATTTTTGAGAGGACAATACGCTTGATATTAGTCTCTTCAATGACTTGCTCTAGCGCTTGAGCGAAGTTGTCAACGACAAAAATAACTTGAGCACCAGAGTCGTTTAATTGATGACGCAGCTCACGGCCAGTATATAGTGGGTTGATCGGGGTACAGACGTAACCTGCGCGTAAGATACCAATCATGATTGGTAAATATTGTGGGACGTTTGGCATCATGAGTGCCACGACGCTGCCTTTAGGTAAGCCTTGAGCTTGTAACCATGCCGCCACTGCAAGTGATGCCTTATCAACGTCACCATAAGTATGAGTAACACCCATACAAATAGTCATAGGATGCATACGAAAACGGTTAAAGCACTCTTCATATAGCTCTATGAGGCTTTCATATTGGTCAGGATTAATGGTCTTGGGTACATTGTCTGGGTATTGAGCAAGCCAAGGTTTATCTACTGTCATGCCAAGCGTCCTTAAATTAAAATAAGCTAAGGTTCTATAGAGAAGTAGTCACATCCATGTCAACAATATAAGTCACTGCCTTATAAGCAGTGCATTGTCGAGTGCTATCCTTTGTTTTCACATACTGCTAACGTACAGAGGCCTTTATAAAGTTTTATTTAACTACTAAGAGTAAGCCGTTCGAACAACAGACATCTGAGTAGATTAAACGACTGGTTACTGATTCTACAATCAAAACATTCATTTAGAGCGGTAGCAATAATTTGTCCTGTTTTTAGCTTAGAATCAAATTAAATCGATAGAAAGCATAGTGACACATTGCGGCATTACATTAACACAACTACAACTAATTTTGTTATTGCTATACAAGAACTTAATAGTTTATATTTGAGTTTGATATAACAAAAAAAATATGTTGCAAGCTAAAGAAGATAAGTGGTTATTTTGAATGGATAAAATTATTGTTGAGATCTGAAAGCCTAAAAATTAATACGAGCCAGAAATCAACAGCATCGTAGAGCTGTTACAGCATTATAAGTTCTTGTATATAAAAAATCACTACGAAAAAAGCCCCGCATTTAATGTGAGGCTTTTTTTCTGAAATCATGAATTAATATGACATGATGTTCGGGATCAATATAGACCACTTATAGCTGAGGGTGCTCAGCATTATGTTTTTCACGTAGTTTTTGACGTAGTACTTTACCGACATTACTTTTCGGCAATTCGCTGACAAACTCAATATGACGCGGACATTTATAGCCAGTTAGGTTGTCTAGTGCAAAATCTTTGATAATTTCTTTAGTCACATTGTTGTCTTCAGGAACCACGTATATTTTGACAGCCTCACCCTGATGGCTATCAGGAATACCGATTACTGCACAGTCAAGGATACCATCACAGTCGAGCATGACAGATTCGATCTCATTTGGGAACACATTAAATCCTGATACCAAGATCATGTCCTTTTTACGATCTAATAGTTTGATATAGCCCTTATCATCCATACTAACGATGTCTCCAGTACGGAAGTAACCGTCACTAGTAAAATCACCACTACTGTCTCGGTTTAGATATCCAGAAGTTACATTAGGCCCTTTGATACATAATTCGCCGCCTTCGTTCAGTTTTACCTGATTGCCTTCTTCGTCGATAATAATGACATCTACGCCAGGGGCAGGCACGCCAATGGTGCCATTAAACTCACGGTTTGTAATCACGTTCGCTGTACCGACGGCGACACCTTCCGTCATACCCCAACCTTCAATCATTGCGCAGCCAGTCACCTCTAGCCAACGTTTGGCAGTTTGCTCGGTTGCAGCCATGCCGCCAGCCTGTGAAATACGAAGCGAGCTAAAGTTTAAGTCTTTAAAGTTTGGATTATCTAATAGCCCTTTAAAGAGAGTGTTGACGGCGGGGAAGATATGAAACGGTTGTTTTGATAAGGTTTTGACAAACCCAGGAATATCACGCGGATTGGGTACCAATACGAAGGTATAACCTGAGCGCATACCCAGTAGACTAAGCATAAAAGCAAAAATATGATACAGCGGTAGCGCCATAACCATATTAATATATACCTCATTGATCTCCGAGGTGATAGGTCGTGTCCATGCTTCTGATTGCATTGCCGCTGCCACAACATTGCGCTGCGATAAAATAGCACCTTTAGAAAGCCCTGTGGTACCACCTGTATATTGTAAGAATGCTTTTTGGTCTAACGACATTTTTGGCTGCTGGAAAGGTAGGTTTTTACCTTTCTTCAATACGTCAGGAAATTTGGTGACATGATATTTAGGGTCGTTGAGGTTGTACTTAGGAACTAAGCGTTTGACCTGACGGATAATGGTATTCACTAAAATACCCTTTAGTCCCATCATATCGCCCATTTTCGATAAGATAATACGTTTGATAGAGGTCTCTTCAATGACTTGCTCAAGCGCCTGAGCAAAGTTATCGACCACAAATATTGCTTGTGCACCAGAGTCATTAAGCTGATGTCGTAGCTCTCTTCCAGTATATAGCGGGTTGACAGGGGTGCAAATGTAACCTGCACGCAGGATACCGATCATTGTGGGTAAGTATTGGGGTACGTTTGGCATCATAAGTGCCACGACACTACCTTTGGGTAAACCTTGCTCTTGTAGCCATGCTGCTACTGCCAGTGATGCTTTGTCGACGTCATTATAGGTATGGGTCACACCCATGCAGATGCTCATCGGATGACCGCGAAACCGGTCAAAACACTCTTCGTACAGCTCCATAATGCTACTGTATCTATCAGGATCAATAGTTTTTGGTACACCTGCGGGATATTGAGAAAGCCAAGGTTTGTTCGGCATCATGGTCAGCGTCCTTGCAATTTAGGATGGGTTAAAGTGTTGTAAGAAAGCAGCCATCTGCACGTAAATATAACAAAACAGCAGTAACCTACTTTATCTTCTGCTGTGTTCGACAACGTCCTTGTCTATCGACTGGCTACTCACTTGTGTTGCTGTTGTTCAATGCTTCTTAATTACCAAAGCAATTGGCTAATTAATTAAGTAACGTTGAACGAGTAGATAATCACCTAAGAGAAATTATAGATATTTCAGGTAAGTATTATCTGCTCTTTGCAACTCAGGTATCAAAAAAACGATACATTTAAGCAATACATTAGCATGAATAGCGTTGAAAACAACAACAGAAAGCAAAACTGAGCAGTCTATACATAAAGCTAAAAAAACTGAAAAATATATGACGTACAAGTATCTGGCAGATATGAGAGGTGCTTTTTTATCACAATGGATGTGCGAATAGGAAGTGACTATTCTATAAATCGGCCTCACGATGAGATTTGTCACGGAGCCAGTACTACTCGACGATATTATAAACGCTTTAGAGCGGTGAAGTCTGATCGTTAATTCATAGAGAGGAGAGAAAGAGGAAGCTACTGGGGGAGCATAAATTGCTTGCGCTTATTAAAAAAGCGTCGATAAATCAATAAAGCACTGATAGTACAACCAAGCGTGCTACTTGCACAGATCAAAAACATAGTGACAATCTGATAGCGAACAGCCTGTGTAGGATCAGCACCTGCCAGTATCTGACCGGTCATCATACCTGGCAAGCTGACAATACCGACGACTAGCATAGAATTCAGTGTTGGGGTCATACCATTGGTTATTGCTGCGCGTATCTGTTCATGTACTGCCTCAAATGGCTTCGCAGAAAGGCTGAGCATCATCTCAATACGCCCTTGCTGCTCGTGAAAAGCTTCAATCAACTGGTTGCTGGTCAACGAGATAGCCGTCAAAGAATTGCCCAGTATCAAACCTAGTACAGGAATGATGAATTGCGGTGTATACCAAGGCTGAACCCCTAAAATAACCACAATAGCTATCGCGGTAACGAGCACAGCCGAGGTGCTCACTGCTAATAAGGTGTCAGTTAGTAAACCCTTATAGCTGCGTTTAACACGATTTTTTGCAGCACTGCCGGCAATAAGCGTCATGATGGTCAAAATCAGCAAAACTTCATACCATTGTTCACGTGCAAAAATCCACGCCAGGATCAGACCAATAAAGCTCAACTGCACGATGGTACGGACAGCCGCGATTAAGAGTGTCTTTGTCAGTTTTAAGCGCAGCTGCCATGACACCAAAAGCACGATAATAATTAGACCGCTGGCAAGAGCGATATCACCATAAGTTAGTAATACTTGCATGTCATCTGTACCAATCATAGGTGCTCATTATATTGTTAATCCACTATAAAAGAGCTACAGCGTTAACCTCGCTTAAAGTATGACATATATATCTGTACTCGGTTGTCTTGTAGCAGTCTTAAATTGGATCAACTCTAGATACGAAAAAATAAACGAGTAAAAAAGTGGGGGCAAGGGGGATTAAACTGCTTATCTAGCGTTGGATAATTGTCTCAAGATATCTCAGTTAAGACACCCGCCTGCATTTGCCAATGTCTATTGGCCAGCGGCATGATGTCTTTAGTATCGTGAGTGACCCATAATAATGTGCGCTGTTTATTGGCCTGTAACCAGCTCATCAGCAGAGTTACCAATTGTGCTGAGGTATCAACATCCAGTGCAGCTGTTGGTTCATCTAGTAATAATACTCTTGGATTCAGTTGTAATAGACGCAACGTATTGACGAGTTGACGCTCACCACCAGATAGATGATAGGCCTCTTGCTGCAAAAACTCTGCATTTCTATTGAGCGTCTCAAGCTGGGCAACATGCCAGTCGATATCAAAGCTTTGAGACTGATGTGCTTGTAGTTGATAAGGCATCTTTAGGTTGTCAAGGACACGACCTTCCATCAGTTGCGGGTGCTGAGCAAGTAAAGCAACTTGTTTGCGCCATTCTGTAGGCTCAATGACTTCAATACTGTCACTGCTACAAGACGCGCTGTTACTCTGTAAGAGAATATCACCAGCACTCATTGGCAGTAAGCCTGCAAGTACGCGTAACAATACGGATTTCCCACTACCAGAAGCTCCTGTCAAAACAGTTATTTGACCTGAATGTAGTTCGCCACTTGCGCCATTGATTAGTGCGCTGTTATGGGTCGACCGGTCATCGGGCGTCGTATTGTTCTTTAGCTTATCTGACCAGTTCTGATATATTTTTTGCAGAGCAAAAGCATTTGTTCGTGTGCCTGTTGTAGCTTCATTATCAGACATGCTGACTGCTCGTCTGCCACATACCCAAAGAGTGTCAAATGTAAGTAAGGGCTTACTAGTATCTATACTCATAAAGTACTATTGGTGTCCATTCATTTGCACGCTAATCGCTTGCCCAATACTATCGCGCAGTTGTTTTGGTACACGAATAGGGCGCATTGGTGTTGTATTCACTGTCGTGTCAGTTTTGTTATTGTCTGTTTGCTCATTGGCCATTGGCTCTGGTTTGACAAGATTCTGTACACAGGCGATGACGATCTTGGTGCTGCTTAATAGCTGACTACGGGTTGTTTTGGCAGTGTCATCATCAGATAGGGTTCGATGAATGCTTTGATAAAATATCATGCTGGCAGGTTTTAGCTCTACTTTATCGATACGGACACTGATGATTTCATCTAAGAGAATGGCTCTTTTGTATTGTAAATCTGCCTGACTCACGACAAAATGCTGTACATCACCATCATCAGTCTGCAAAAAATAACCATTAAGACCCAGCTTGGTAAACCAATCGCGGCGACAGTTTTCAAAAAATACTAGGTGGTTGGCGTGATAAACTATACCGCCAGCATCAGTGTGGTTGATGTAGACGTTATAGTCTTTAGCAAACAGTGGTTCGATATTGTTATTAGGGGCTGTGTTATTAAGGGCTGCATTTTTATTTTTTTGATCAGTCATTGTCATAATAGTGCTCAGTATTTTAATAAGTATTGTTTGATGAAGACGCTATATATGTTTGTGCCAATAAAAAAGCGTCTATTATATTATTATAATAAGAGCTACTCTAGCTTAAGATATAAGGCCATGCAACTGCTCGAACAGACGAGGTCTGTTATCATAGACATTTATAGCGCATTCGTTTTTATTAGCATCGTATTTTAACCAATCAGTATAGGACAATTTATGACCCGTTTTGTCAGTTTTAATATTAATGGTATCCGTGCTCGCCAGCATCAGCTTGAGGCGGTGCGCGAAGTAATCGATCCTGATGTCATGGGTCTACAAGAGACCAAAGTTCATGATGATCAGTTTCCACTTGATAATATAGAAGGCTTGGGCTATCACGTAGAGTATTTTGGGCAAAAAGGACATTATGGTGTGGCACTACTATCGAAAACTGCCCCTATATTTGTACAAAAAGGTTTTCCTGGTGAAGATGTAGAGGCGCAAAAACGTTTTATCCATGCGCGCTATGAGATCGAAGGACGTGAGATAGATGTGCTCAATGGCTATTTTCCACAAGGAGAGAGTCAAGATCATCCGACCAAGTTTCCGATGAAGCGCGCTTATTATGCCAATTTGATGGCTTATATTGATACGCTAAAGGCAGAAGGTCGCTCACTCATTGTAATGGGTGATATGAACATTGCACCAGAAGACATTGATATTGGTATCGGTGAGGTTAATGCAAAGCGCTGGCTGAAAAATAGAAAGACCTCGTTTTTGCCAGAAGAGCGTGAGTGGTATTCAGCATTGATGTCACGTGAATTGACTGATACATACCGTTTGCATTATCCCGAGAGCACAGAGTTATATAGCTGGTTTGATTACCGCAGTCGCGGTTTTAATGATGAGCCTAAGCGCGGTTTACGTATTGATCATATTCTATGCACATCTGATCTTATTAGTGAGTGTATCGATGCTGGAATCAGCTATGAGCTACGCGCTATGGAAAAACCCTCTGACCACGCACCAATTTGGTCGGCATTTGATCTAAAAAAACCGTAATATGCCTATAGTGTTTATTACGTTACCCTTAAAAACAACGATAACAATTAAAAAGTAAGGATTTTATTATGGCTGTTGGAAACGTAGCAGTACCTGATACCATCTATCCGATTGACGGCATTAGACTCAGTGCGACCGCAGCAGGCGTGCGCTACAAAAACCGTGATGACTTGGTTGTCATAGAAATTGCGGAACAAGCGACCACGGCAGTTGTCACGACCAAAAATACATTTTGTGCCGCACCTGTACGCATATTACGTGAGCACTTTGCCAAGTCCACTCCTCGTTATTTAGTCACGAATACTGGTAATGCGAATGCAGGTACAGGCGCTGATGGCAAACGCCGCGCCGTTGACATCTGTACAGCCTTAGCTGATAAAGCAGGCGTAGATAATCATGCGATATTGCCGTTTTCTACTGGTGTGATTGGCGAGCCGTTAAATAGTGATGCAGTCATTGCGGGTTTAGATGATGCGTTGGCAACTTTAGCTGATGATAGCTGGCTGGCTGCCGCTAATGGTATTCGAACGACAGATACTATTCCTAAACTTACTAGCCAAAAGATTGATGTGTCAGGTACCAGTTATCATATCACTGGTATGTCAAAAGGCTCAGGCATGATACGCCCAAATATGGCAACCATGCTTGGCTACGTAGCAACGGACGCCAATATTGCCGCTGACTTATTGCAAGAGATGTTGAGCGCTATTAATGAGCAGTCTTTTAATCGCATTACCGTCGATGGTGATACCTCAACCAATGACTGCTGTGTATTGATTGCAACAGGGGCTGCCAGCTCAGATGTTATTGATAGTCCAGCACATCCACATTATCAGCCCATCTTTGACGCATTGACCCAAGTCTTTGTGCGTCTGGCACAGTTGATTGTACGTGATGGTGAGGGTGCGACTAAGTTCATGACGGTCAAGGTAACTGGCGGTCAGACCACGCAAGAGTGCTGCGATGTGGCTTACGCAGTGGCGCATTCACCGCTAGTAAAAACCGCCTTTTTTGCAAGTGATGCAAACTGGGGACGTATCCTAGCAGCAGTTGGTTATGCGGGTATCGACGACCTAGACACTGAGCAAGTTGATGTATATTTAGATGAGGTCATGATTTGCCAAAATGGTGGTGTTGCGCCGAGCTATACGGAAGAGGCGGGCAAAGCTGTCATGAGCCGCGCTGAGATTACTATTCATATTGATCTTGCTCGTGGTGAAGCTAGCGACACAGTCTATACCTGTGATTTGTCTTACGACTATGTCAAGATCAATGCTGATTATCGTAGCTAACAACTCTAACCCAAAATAATTCTCGAATACGTTAAAAAAAGGCCAAAGCAATACTTGCTTTGGCCTTTTTAGTTTCTAATCCTTTTTGCATTCTAATGTATGCCGAGTATCAAAACACTCTGTTATTTAATACGTACTATTAACATGAGTTGCAAAAGCTGACGTTAGTTTACAAAGCAGTCATAGAGAGTAGGTCGGTTTGCAGCATATACTTGCCTAAGTAAATAAATGGCACTGTTTATAAGATACTTATAATATCGATAATAAAAAGAGACTTTGTGAAAAAGTATACTTGGATTGTTATCGCTTAATTAGCAACATAGCTGTCATAGAAAAATAGTTTCAGTAATAAATCTAGACACACAATAAATAATTATTACCACTCACTTGAGGAACACACAATGAAAAAACTAGCACTCGCAGCATTGATGACAACTTTCGCCCTTTCTGGTTGCTCTACTATGAGCATGGATGACGAGCGCACGATGGTTGTTGAAGGGCAGCCTATGAATGTAAAAGTGGTTAATATCCCAAGTTTTGAAGTTGAGATCGCACCGCGCAAAGCAGTTTGTGATCTGACTGCAACAGATGGCAGTATGGTAGAGTCACAGTGCTTACAGTATCGTCAAACCTATCAGAAAAACTACACGACTCTAAATGGTAACATTCAAGGCTTTACTTATGAGCCAAACTATCGTTATGTTCTAGATGTACGCCAAGAAGCAGTCGTTGCTGAAGGATCGAACATGGTGCAGCCTGTTTGGATTCTAAATGAAGTGGTTTCAAAAACTGCTGAGTAATTCTAATACTTAACGTCATGATTTAGTTTTATGAACTTGATGTCATGATGCTATCCATAAAAAAGACCTCTAATTTTTTAGAGGTCTTTTTTTATTGTTAGTACGGTATCTTTTTTCAGTTATTATCTACTATTAGCACAACCAATAACTCAGATTAGCATTGACTGTAGTTAACACTAACACCGCGAGTGGCAGTAGGAATTCTGTTATCAGCGTAAACAGCAAGCCCACCACGTGCAGTCTCTTTATATTTATCAGACATATCTGCGCCTGTCTGCTTCATGGTTTCTATGGCCTTGTCCAAAGAGACAAAGTGCTGACCATTCCCTCTACAAGCTAGGCGTGCAGCATTAATCGCCTTGACCGCACCCATCGCATTACGCTCGATACAAGGTACTTGTACCAGACCACCAATAGGGTCACAGGTTAGGCCTAGGTTGTGTTCAATACCGATTTCGGCGGCGTTTAAGCATTTGGCTGGTGTGCCGTCCATGATCTCTGCTAATGCAGATCCTGCCATCGCACAAGCAGAGCCCACTTCACCTTGACAGCCGACCTCGGCACCAGATATAGATGCATTTTGTTTGATTAGACTACCGATAGCGGTGGCGTTCAGCAAGAACTTACGAACGCCGTCTTGGCTATAGTTGGGCAAAAAGTCACGGTAGTAGTGCAGTACGGCAGGAATAATACCTGCGGCGCCGTTGGTTGGTGCTGTCACGACCTTACCGCCATTGGCGTTTTCTTCATTGACGGCGAGTGCGTATAAGTCTACCCAATCCATAGCGGCGAGTTTATCCGTTTTGGTGATAGGCTGATCTTTTTCAGCGCACAGTTGTACGTGCAAATCTTGTGCACGGCGCTTAACATCTAAGCCACCTGGCAAGATACCACCATTTTCACAGCCTTGCTTTACACAGTCTTGCATGACCTCCCAAATACTATCTAAGTAAGCAAATATCTCTGTTTTATCATGGAAGTGGCACTCATTTGCCAGTACCAATTCGCTAATACTCAAGTCATGCTGACGACATTGCTCTAGAAGTTCTGCTGCGTTGTTGAACGGGTAAGGCACGCTATCGATGGTTGGGCTGGCGTGATCTTCGTCTGGGTCGGTAGCATCTTCTTCATTGATAACAAAGCCGCCCCCAATCGAATAGTAGGTCTGTTGATAGCGAGTGCCATCGTTTGATATGGCACGCAGTGTCAGTGCGTTAGGATGGTAGGGCAATACAGTGTCATCGTACCAATGAATATCCTGCTCTGTATCAAAGGCAATGGTGTGAGTACCTGATATGTTCAATATTTTGTCAGAAAAAATAGGGGACAAGTAACTGCTACTCATACGCGTATCAATAGTGCTTGGCGTATGACCTAGTAATCCTAGTAATATAGCCGTATCTGTGGCATGCCCTTTTCCTGTTGCCGCCAGCGAGCCATAAAGCTCGATTTCTATCTTAGCAACGGCAGTCAATGCTATCTGTTTGGTTAATGAGTCCAAAAACAGGTTGGCGGCTACCATTGGCCCGACAGTATGTGAGCTTGATGGACCAATTCCGATTTTAAATAAATCAAAAACACTAATCATAATAAGTTACCGAAAAATTTAAGAGCCTTAGCAATCCTCACGATTACATTGAGCACTTTTATTGAGAATATAACAGACGGTTATCGCCCGCAGCCACCATTAATAGGGGCATGCGAGACACTGTCTATAAAAGGTTTAACACGAAAGAGTACAAGTGATGACTGAATAATAACTTTTATTTATTTTGAAACTCCGCTATCATGCTCGGAGCCAACGACTATGTAACATCCTGTAAGTAAATATCGCTACTGAGTATGCTAGCGTGCAAAAGGGTAAGTATGTTTTTGACAACACTTTTCAACCTTATGCAGCTATCAAGACTTGGCTATCATACCAAATAATACTTTTGGTTTGTCATATTACAACATAAATGAATGAATTAAGATGACATATTATTGATAGGGGATGTTAGGTTTCTTCGATTTAAATCATCTGTAACTTACGCGGTTTTGTTGGTCAGTCTATCAACCTCATTCAGTTTTTATCTCATTAGTTATTTTAGCCTATTACTTTAGCTCAGCTCACATAGGACAAGCGCGCATGCCATCACAAAAAGATCCATCATCAGCTTCAGAGAACAGCGCTCAAGATCAGTCAGCTCACAATGCATTAGAGGCTGCAGGTATTGATTCAACAGCCATAAACTACCCACACAATCCAGATTTTGAAAATGGTCGCTGGTTTCCGACATGGCGAGCCTATAAAGGTAACTTAGACCGTGATCCAGTTGGTATTAATGAATATCTGCCACCATCAAAGAGTGTCTTGCTAGGGATACAGCATACGTTTGCAATGTTTGGTGCGACCGTACTTGCGCCATTATTGATGGGGTTTGATCCTAACCTGGCTATCTTGATGTCTGGTATCTGTACGGTGATGTTCTTTATGATCACTGGTGGACGTATGCCAAGTTACTTGGGATCGAGCTTTGCGTTTATTGGGCCCGTCATTGCGGTGACCGCTTATGCAGGGGCAGGGTTCAATGATAATTTGAATGTCGCGCTAGGCGGCATCATGGCTTGCGGTATTATTTATGCGCTAATTGGTTTGCTGGTGATGAAAACGGGTACAGGCTGGATTGAGCGTTTGATGCCGCCCATTGTGACTGGTGCCATCGTTATGATTATTGGTCTGAATTTGGCACCAGTGACCATTCAGGGTGTCTCTGCCAATCAGTTTGATGCTTGGATGGCCACGTTGACGGTATTACTCATTAGCAGTGTAGCGATATTTACGCGCGGCATGTTACGTCGTCTGTTATTACTGGTAGGTTTGGTGCTGTCCTATTTTGCTTATTTTGTCATGACCAATATCTTAGGGTTTGGTACGCCAATTGATTTTAGTACGGTCGCCGCTGCCTCATGGTTGGGGTTACCCAGTATTCATACCCCAAGTTTTGAGATGAGCGCTATTATTTTAATTGCTCCTGTTGCCTTTATTTTGGTAGCTGAAAATTTAGGGCATTTTAAGGCAGTAGAAGGCATGACTAAGGCTCGTGTCACCCCTTATATGGGTCGAGCGTTTTTGGCGGATGGTTTGGCCACGACTTTTTCGGCTGGATTTGGTGGTACAGGGGTAACCACTTATGCGGAAAATATTGGTGTGATGGCAGTTACCAAAGTATATAGCACAACAATATTTGTCGTTGCAGGTATCGTTGCAATTATATTGGGTCTATCACCAAAGTTTGGGGCGATTATCCAAACGATACCAGCTGCGTTATTGGGCGGTGCGTCTATTGTGGTATTTGGTCTTATCACGGTGGCGGGGATAAAAATATGGATAGACAGCAAGATCGACTTCAGTAAAAACAGCAACCTCATTATCGCGGCAGTGACCATAATCATGGGTACGGGAAACTTTAGCTTGCACTTAGGTGGTTTTGATCTGGGCGGTATTGGTACGGCTACTTTGGCTGCTATCGTATTAAATGCGTTATTTAACCAAAGCGCTGAGACCAAAGCAACTAAGCAATCATTGGCTAAATAATTAGACTATATAATAAGTAAATCTGAAATGCTTAAATAAAATATAATGTATTATGCCAATAAAAAGCGCCCATACTATTGATAGTGTGGGCGCTTTTTATTGGCTGACCGTATTCAGTCAAAAAAGCAGTTTTACTTATAGTCCCGCCTATAAAATTTTGAGAAAAACCCATAACGACGTAGTGCGCGAGGCTTGGGTTTTAGTGATCCTAAATAAATGGCAAACATAGTCAATAAGGCGCCGCCCCATTGTAAGCTATTGATAGGTTTGTCCAGCCAACTGTAATCAATCACGAGAGCAGCGATAGGTTCAGTCAATAGTAATAATCCAGTCAGTGCCAGAGACAGCTTCGGAATCGAGTAGGCAATCAGACCCCATGCCAAGCACTGCATCACTGTACCGTAGACAAGTACCCAGCCAATCTCAGACCATGTATTGGGCAATATATGACCAGTATCAAATACGAACATTGGTATGATCATCGCTAAAACACCGCCAATACTGATCAGCTGCATCAGCATAAAGATCGGTACAGGTTCGGTATCGTGTGTCTTACGAATAAAGGTCATTGATGCGGCCAGCATCGCGCCTGAAACAATACCAGTAACAAAGCCCCAAGTAGCAGCTGTATTATGCGCAAACTCAGGACTGCCAATCATGGCCACGCCCAACATCGCCAAAAACAAACTGATGATCTGTACGATAGATTGGCGTTCATTGAAATATAAGAACCCGATTGCAGCCAAGAAAAAGATCTGTAAGCTGTTGAGTAGGGTCGAGATACCAGGACCAACGGCATAGATACTCTCGTGCCAAAGCGCCAAATCTAATCCCAAAAAGGCACCTGATAACAAACCATAAAAAATAGCACGCCTTGATTGAGGTATTCGTTGTCCCATTACTTTAGCTAAGATGGCAAATACGACACCTGATATGGCCAGTCGCCAAAACGACATCGCCCAGCCACCGATATCGACATGAGCGACAATCAGACTGCCCAAACCAAAAATAATACAACCAATAACCAATCCAATAGGGGCGGCGCGTGAAGAAGCAATTGCCATAAATCGTCCTTATATTATTATTTTAGCCGGCACATATGTCGGTTGACCAAAGGCATATTGTCGTGGTTTTGGGCGAGAAATGAAATGGTAAAACCAAAATTTATTTTAGTTTTAGAAAGATTACTACGATAGGTAGTGAAAGTGCTTAAATAAAGGGCAGATACAAAGTCAGACATTCACGAGCATTAATTTCCAAAAGTTCAAGTTTTTAAGAACTTATAAACTATTTGAGAGTTTATGCGCTATGTGGCGGTGTTGATATTTATACAACAGCGCTTATATAATCGAGTCACATCCTTACAGGAATGGCGTTGGCGTGCACATGACTATTTGTTAGTCTAATGCCTTATGATGTGGCTAGCGCTCAATGTGCTATACCAAACACTCTATACTATTTGCCTAGGTTTGCTCATGCTCCGACATTTTTTGTCAAATATACCGTCAAATGTAACCTCTAAATCTTCCCTAAGAGTATCGCAGTTTAGCGTTGCTATTGGTGTTCTCTCTAGTGCTATACTTTTGATACCAAGCGCACAAGCAGCCAGCTGTAAGCTTCCCAAAAGCTACTACAAAAATGTCTCCTGTACAGCTAGTAGTCGTTACTTTTTAGCAGAGAAAGATTTTGGTGCGCCAGTGGCTTTGATTGATAGCAAGGGCAAAAGAGTTGTCGACTTATCACGTTATCAAAAAGTTGATGCCAATAAGATATCAGGCGGTCTACTACCTGTGCTACGCAACAGCCATGTCGGTTATCTCAATATGCAGGGCCGTGAGGTTATACCGGTAATGTACGATATGATCACAGGAAACCAAGGATGGGCGCGCCCAGTATCCGATGGGCGTATCGTGGTAAAAAAGGACGGCAACTATGGCGTTATTGACACGTCCAACAGTACCGTTGTCTCGTTTTCAGCGACAATCGATGAGATTGATGACTATCGTAATGGTGTGACGCGCGTCCGCAAAAACAGCACAACCAGCTGGTTGGACAAAAACGGCAATGCGACTAACGATCCAAACGCTCGGAGTAGCAGTCAGACAACTAAACAACCGACCACGTCTAGCAATACCAATGTATCATCATCACAATCGGAGCGACCCACACCTAGACCCTTTACGACGTTGCAACCCCGACAGCAAGATGGAAAGTGGGGTTTTGTAGATGATAGTGGCGTTACGATGATTACCTATTCATTCGATGAAGCCCGAGCATTTTCTGAGCAATTAGCTGGTGTACGTATTGGTGATGAGTGGGGGTTTGTTAATCTTGGCGGTGAGCTGGTCATTCCCTTTCGCTTTACGAGTGATGAGGTATTGGCTAATGATAGCTACAAAGGCAAGCCGTCATTTTTATTCACAGATGGCAAGGCATGGATTGGTAACCTGAAAAATGGCAATAAGATGTGCATTGATAAAGAAGGTACTGCCATCAGCTGTGAGTAGAGTAGCGCCGTGCCTATATAGATAGGCAAAGAAAGAGTGTACCCCCTATCAGCCATAGAATGGGGTACACTCTTTTTCACAACAGCTAGTCGTCAGCTCTTTATCATAGATAAATGATTATTTATCTGATAAATGATTGCTGATCAAATCGACCATATAAGGCTGATAGTACTCCGGAATATCATGCGCCATGCCTTCGATCAGATGAAACGTAGCATTAGGAATGGTTTTGGCGACTACTCGGCCTTGTGATGCAGGTAATAGCCCATCAGCACTACCGTGCAGTACGATAGTCGGTGCTTTGACTTGCTTACTGAAGCGACTGATAGAGCCTGATGCCAAGATCGCGTTGAGCTGCTGTACAGTACCAAGGGGATGAAAGTTGCGTTGATAGCGAATTTTAGCGATTTCGCGGACCATACGCACATTGACATGACCGGGCGTGCCAACTGTCTTCATAAACCAAACACTATGGCGTACGATATCACGCTCAGAGTGGCTCTCTGGGCGATTGATGAGCGTATATAGCTGCTTGGGCTTTGGCGGTTTTAAAAAAGCACGATTGGTTGTGGTGAACATCAGTGCCATACGCTGAACCAAACTTGGATAACGCGCGGCCACAATTTGTGCAATCATACCGCCCATAGAGGCCCCAAGCAGGTGCGTTCTACCGAGTTTTAGAACTTTAATCAGACGTGCGGTATCCTCTGCCATATCAGTCAGGTTATAGGCAACCTGAGTGCTCTTATTTGACAGCCCCGTTTGTAGGCGCATCATCATTTTGAGCTGGCTAATACGGGGCAGACCATCGATCTGAACTTTAGAGGACAGGCCAATATCACGATTATCAAAACGAATCACAAAAAAACCAGCATCAATAAAGCGTTTGATAAAATTATCTGGCCAAAATACCATCTGCGATCCCAACCCCATAATCATTAACAAAGGTGGGTTGTTGGGGTTGCCGCCAGCTTCGATACATAGCTCAATACCATCACCAATATCAATCATCGCTTGGTAGAGGTGTTTGCTAAGATCGGAGTCTCGCCATTGGTGATCCCCAAACTTTTGCCACTCAGGCGCTGGATAAAAATCTGGCGTATTGTCTAGATCTGTGTCTGAAGTTTCACGCAATTTGGCACTATTGATGTCATCTGATTTTGTCATGAAGTGTCCTAATTAGAGGGTCGTCTATTACAGCTCAAGCATCTCAAAATCAAGCTTGCCGACACCGCACTCAGGGCACGTCCAGTCATCAGGGATATCTTCCCATTTGGTACCAGGTGCAATACCTTCTTCAGGGCAGCCAAGCGCTTCATCATATATCCAGCCGCAGACAATACATTCATAACGTTTCATAAATAGTCCTATCGATCATTACTAGTGTTATAGTGCGTCATAAACACTCATGTGTAGCATCACAGCCATCATATTAGACTGCAAAAACGCACGTAGTTTAGCATATAACCGTTATTTTCATAGTTAAGTTTACACTTGTATATTGAGATGACTTGCCTTTTATCAAGGATAGCATATGCTCTATTTTGCTGTGATGTAATACAATCTAAGGCGCCAGTCCGCAATACGAAAGCCAGTTATGCTATAATAATCGCCGCTAAATTCACAGAGTCACCCGTTATTTAACGCTGATATACGATTAACCAATTAGTATAGAAGCCATACCCATTCATCATTCAAACCAGATAAACACATAAGTTAAGGGTTAACATGAGTATTAATGCCGCCGCCGCATCTGCCACTACTGAAAATGAGACGACTACCATGCTCAACACTGACCATCCGTTTTGGCAGATTATTCGCACAGTACCAGACTTTCCAAAACCTGGCATTGATTTTTATGATATTACCCCGTTACTGCGCAGTCATGTTGATGCTGTCATCGATGCACTACTTGATGCGTTACCAGAAGGTTTGATGGATGAAGTGGACTGTTTAGGCGCTGTTGAGGCACGCGGTTTTGTATTTGCCAGTATGTTGGCAGGCCATTTGGGTAAAGGTATGATCTTGCTCCGTAAACCAGGCAAGCTGCCACCACCTGTTGCCAATAAGGCATACGCGCTTGAGTACGGTAAAGATACGCTTGAGATGCAAAACAATCTGCCACCTGAGCGTGTACTATTGGTCGATGATATTTTGGCGACTGGTGGTACGCTGACGACAGCGTATGAGCTGTGTCAATCAGCGGAGCATACGGTAGTAGGTGCATTGGTATTATTAGATTTAGTAGATCTGCATGGCGCGTTTCCAGTCCCCGTCTATACGGTACTAAAAGCCTAAAACCAATACTAAAAGACCAAGATCAATCGCAAGTCATTGCTGTCAGCCACAAAAAAGCGCCCTGAAAATAATCAGGGCGCTTTTTTTATGATTGGTCTAATGTATTATGCTTCATCTTGTTCGTAGCTTTTGCAAGCGCGTTCAACCAGTGTGCGTCCGACTGTCTTTGGTGTCGTGACTTTAAAGTCTTTGGTGGTCAGTATGGGTTTTTCTGATTGCCATGACTTGATGACCTTGTTGTCAGCACCATAATTGACATAAGCCCTTTTGTAGTAACTGGCGTCTTTACAAGAAATCAGGAGCTGCTGGTCACTATGATGAATGGTTTTTTCTTTCACTGTATCTTTTTCTTTTTGCTTAGGATAGGTTCTTAGCATAGAGACAGTGATATTTTCGACCTCTTTTTCATCAATGATCTTGATGTCAGAGCTCTCAATAGAGTCCAAATCTAAACTAAAAACCGATCCAGAGCCGCTCTTGGACACTTCTACCCAATTGGCTGCATGGGCGCTGAACGCTAAAGCACAGCCTGCCAATAACATTGATAGCCGTTTCATACTTAAGCCTTGCTTCTTGTTATCTGAAGTCGCTCATGATAGCCAACTTACTGTGGGCAGGCAAATATCTTTTGTGTGACACCAGTGTGAATCTTGTCTCTTTTATTACCCACGGATTGCAGTTAGTGCTTTGGCAAGCTCATCACGTGCACCAATAAAGCCATCGATACCTTTAGGCAATAAGTCTTGTGTGACTTTATCTTTTTGGTAGGCGGCGCTAAATTCCTCATGGGTTAAGCTGACTTGGGTCATTGCTTGTACGTCCATTGACATACTAGGCGATAGCTGGCGTGTCACCTCAGTGTCCATGGTTGCTAGCTCATCAATGAGATTGGGCGCAATAGTTAACAAATCACAGCCTGCTAATGCCAAAATTTGCTCAGTCGAACGGAAGCTGGCACCCATTACTTGCGTCTGGTAACCATGCTGTTTGTAGTATTGATAGATGAGCTTGACTGATTGTACGCCCATGTCGTCAGAAGCTGGTACGTTTTGACGGTTCTGTTGGCGTTTTTGCCAGTCTAAGATACGTCCCACAAAAGGTGAGATTAGGGTCACGCCAGCATCTGCACAAGCGATAGCCTGATGTTGTCCAAACAACAGAGTCAAATTACAGTGAATACCTTGGGTCTCAAGATAGCGTGCTGCTTCAATGCCTTGCCACGTTGCTGCCATTTTTATCAAGACTCGCTCTGAGTTGACGCCAGCTTTTTGATACGCGTCCATAAAGGCAAGTGCTTTATCTATCGTCGCCCCAGTATCGTAAGACAAACGCGCATCAACTTCGGTTGAAACCCGTCCTTCAATCAGCTCTAAAATATCACAGCCCACTTGAATGGTCAGTGCATCAATCACGGCATCAACATCACCATTATGACGGCTCATTGTCTCTGATAGCATGCCTTGATTGTCAGGGTGAATCATAGCCTTGGTAATTAGACTTGGATTGGTGGTCGCATCGATAGGTTTTAAACGTGCAATGGCCGAAAGGTCACCAGTATCAGCAACAATGGTAGTCATGGTGCGTAGCTGTTGTAATGCGCTCATTAGGTATCCTTTTTTTTGGTAATGATATGATGCTCCTCTTATATGTAGCAGGGTAGGGAGCTGAGTTGAGACTGTAACACAGTTTTGAGCATGTGTTTGTCCAGAGTTGTGCGGTGTGACGCTGTTATGTGCCTTAACTGTGCTAATATTAATGGCATTGGGATATTTATGCGTATTTACGAATGGGCACTGACTCAAGTTTTTGTTATAGTAGAGCCGGCTATATATCGAGCAGCTGTATTTGATGATGCATATAGTATCAGCAGCAAATGACGCTAATGCGTAACTGACTTTCGAATGACTCCATCATGGGGCTATACACAAATACCATTGTATATAGTCATTGATATGTAAAGACAGTCAAAGCACCTAATAGTTAAAACATTTAATGATTGAAGCACCTAATAATTGAGGCGCCTAGCAATTAGAGTATATAAAAGACAGTAAGATTAAGCAGTATTGACACCTAAACAATAGCAATACCTAACAGTGATAAAATCTAAAAAGGATGGGCGGTAATGAGCGAGCAGTCACCAGATCAAAATATGGACAATCTAAATCAAACCACCGCAGGCGCTAGCGATACCGCAACTGAAAAAGAGTTTTTAGACAATATTCGTCAAAATATTGACGCAGTCGACTGCGAGATCCAAACACTCATCAATAACCGCGCCAAGCTGGCTCAGCAAGTCGCTACAGTAAAGAAAAACCATATTGCCACTGATGATACCAGTAACCCTATCTTTTATCGTCCTGAGCGCGAAGCACAAGTACTAAAAGCAGTAATGGAGCGTAATACCGGTCCTATCGCTGACGAAAAAATGGCGCGTTTGTTCCGTGAAATCATGTCAGTATGCTTGGATTTAGAAGCGCCGCAGCGTATTGCTTTCTTGGGACCAGTCGGTACCTTTACGCATGCCGCCGCGCTCAAGCATTTTGGTAAGGCCGCAGATACCGTGCCTATGACGACGATTACGGATGTGTTCCGTGAAGTTGAAGCGGGTACCGCGATGTATGGCGTGGTCCCTGTCGAAAACTCTTCAGAAGGGGTGGTCAATCATACCTTAGATGGATTCTTATCTTCTACCCTAAAGATCATTGGTGAAGTTGAGCTACCGATTCATCAAAACTTCTTAGTTGCTGAACACACCAAAATTGATGGCTTGAGCCGCATTTACTCACATCAGCAATCGCTTGCTCAGTGTCGCCATTGGCTAGATGTGAACTTTCCCAATGTTGAGCGCGTTGCCGTATCGAGCAATGGTGAAGCCGCCCGCCGTCTAAAAAACGAGTGGCATTCAGCAGCGATTGCAGGTGATGTGGCAGCGGCAGAGTATGACCTGCACAAGCTTTACTCAAACATCGAAGACAACCCAAGCAATACCACGCGCTTCCTAATCATCGGTCATGAAGCCATCGCGCCATCTGGGCAGGACAAAACCTCTATCGTGGTGTCAGCGCATGATAAAGCTGGTGCGCTCATCGAGATATTAAAGCCTTTGTCCTATCACGGCGTATCGATGACCAGTATCGAGACCCGTCCTGAGCGTCCTAACAAATGGGCGTATGTGTTCTTTATTGATATGAATGGTCATATCAATGATCCAAATGTCAGTGCAGCTATTAATGATATTCGCCCATTGGTGAAAGATTTGCGCATATTAGGCTCGTATCCAAAAGCCGTCCTATAAAATACTTAGGCAGCACTTATTGGTATAAATATACAATAAGTGGGTATTGTATTTTAAAGGCAGCATTTAGAGACAACATCTAGGAATGAACCATGCAAGATTCTCAATCGACATCGTCAGATTTACTACCACTTGTGCCTGCTTACGACAGTATTCTGGCACTGACACCTTATCAAATAGGTAAGCCGATTGAGGAGTTGACCCGCGAGTATGGTGTCTCAGATGTGGTCAAGCTGGCTAGCAATGAGAATCCAATGGGGTGCTCACCGCGTGTGACCCTAGCAGTGACCGAGCAATTGGGTCAACTGGCACGATACCCTGATGGCAATGGCTATTACCTAAAGCAAGCTTTGGCTGACTTTAATGATGTCAGTGCTGATCAGATTACGCTTGGTAATGGTTCTGACGATTTACTTGATATCTTGGCGCGTAGTTTTGTTGGCACTGATGACGCTATCGTCTATAGCCAGTATGCTTTTGTGGTGTATTCGATGTTAGCGAAGATGCAAGGCGCTATGGATATTGAAGTGCCTGCCCAGCGTTTTGGTCACAATCTAAAAGCCATGAGCCAAGCGGTTCAGGATAATCCTAATACCAAAATTGTTTTTATTGCCAACCCTAATAATCCAACGGGTACTCAGCTAGAGCAAAAAGCACTACGTCAATTTGTTGCCAGTGTGCCACCCTCAGTACTGATCGTATTGGATGAAGCCTATATCGAATATAGCCCTGAAAGTAATAACCGCGCACTATTAGATGAGTTTGATAATGTGGTTATCGTCCGTACGTTTTCTAAAGCTTATGGACTAGCAGGGTTGCGCGTGGGTTATGCCCTAAGCTCAGTCGCTGTTGCGCACTTATTAAACCGTATTCGTCAACCGTTCAATGTCAGCCGTATAGGTCTAGCAGCAGCAGCAGCGGCACTTGCTGATCAAGACTTTATCGAAGAGACTCGTGTGATGAACGACGAGCAAATGCGCTGGTTAGAAAAGCAGTTTGATGCGTTAGGTCTGGGTTTTGTGAAGTCGCATGCCAATTTTATTATGGTTGAGGTAAAAGTTGAGATGGAAGATATAACTGCTGATTCCATTCATCAAGCACTACTTGAGCAAGGTGTCATCGTCCGTCCACTGGCAGCTTATGATTTACCTAACTGGTTACGCATTACGGTAGGTTTGGCTGAAGACAATCTGCGTTTGATAGATACGCTGCGCTCTATATTGACCGAAGATTAAGCTGCCTGATAGAGGGTTTTAACCAAATAATATGATAATGAATCATTAAATTTTATAACGTTAGGGTATGCTTTATCTAAGTTTATCTTAGCGTGTTCAATGAGAAAAGCCGTGAGTCATCAGAAAAAAAACAACATTCGACCATCTTTGAATATACCCCAACCTATGTTTAAACAAGTTTGTGTGATCGGTCTTGGGCTGATTGGTGCCAGCTTTGCGCAGGCCATCAAAGACAATGGTCTCAGTGAGCGTCTGGTAGCAGTGGACAGACATGCACCAAGTATTGCTGAGGCTATTGAGCACGGCTTACTAGATGCTGGTAGCGCCACCCTTCTAGATGTTGCTCGCGGCAGTGATTTGATTATAATTGCTGTGCCAGTACAGGCAGTACAAGCAGTGTTTGTCGATATCAAGCAAGCAATGGATGATGGACAGCTTGCTACCGATTGCATCATTACGGATGTTTGTAGTACCAAGGTCAATATCATTGATGCTGCAAAAGTCGTGTTTGGTTCGTTGCCAGTAGGGCTTGTGCCTGCGCATCCGATTGCTGGGGCTGAAAATTCAGGGTATCATGCCAGACGCGCCAACTTGTTTGTCAACCATAGCGTCATTGTCTGCGAACTACCGACTACCAACACAAGGTCAATCGCAAGGTTGCGTCTATTGTGGGAAGCCGTAGGTGCCAATGTGATGTCCATGCCAGCCGATCATCATGATCGTATACTGGCACATACCAGTCACTTACCGCATTTGCTTGCCTTTAACTTGGTTGAGCAGTTGGCGAGCCATGATGATAATTTAGATATGTTTCGATATGCCGCTGGCGGGTTTCGCGATTTTAGCCGTATTGCCGCCAGCGACCCTAAAATGTGGCATGATATATTTTTTGCCAATCAAAGCGCCATTGTGAGTGCTCTTGATGAGTATGGTGTCTATCTGCAAACCATGCGTCAGCTCATCATTGATCAAGATTCAACCGCCCTGATGGGACTTTTAGGCCGTGCGCAAGCCGCACGGCGACATTTTGGCCATATGTTAGCCAGCACCCCTTATACGGATACTTCTGCCATGTCAGCTTCTTATAATATTACCCCTAGCAACACTGTCTCTGGCACCATTGCGATCCCTGGTGATAAATCCATCTCGCATCGCAGCATTATGCTTGGCAGTCTTGCCACAGGCATAACCAATGTGACCGGATTTTTGGAAGGAGAGGATGCCCTTGCAACGCTGCAAGCATTCCGTGATATGGGCGTCACTATCGAAGGTCCTGACAATGGAAACTTGATCATCCATGGTGTCGGTATGAATGGCCTAAAGCCAAGCAAGACCCCACTATATATGGGCAACTCAGGCACCAGTATGCGTCTGCTATCTGGTATTTTAGCGGCGCAATCGTTTGATAGTGTGTTGACGGGTGATACCAGTCTAAATAAACGCCCGATGGAGCGTGTGGCGGCACCGCTACGGTCAATGGGGGCAGTGATTCAGAGTACGGGTCACAGTGGCACCGCGCCGCTCAGTGTCACTGGTCGTGACACGGTCGGTAAGCCATTGCAAGGTGCTGAGTATGATATGCCAGTTGCGTCAGCGCAGGTCAAGTCTTGCTTGCTCCTAGCAGGACTGTGGGCAGAGGGTACGACAACCGTCACACAGCCTGAGGTCAGCCGCGACCATACCGAGCGTATGTTATCGGCTTTTGGTTATCCTGTGACTGTAGAAGGCAATCGTATCAGCGTCACTGGCGGCGGTGAGTTAACAGGTGGTGATATTGCGGTTCCTGCTGATATATCATCTGCTGCATTTTTTATGGTGGCTGCTGCTATCAGTCAAAATAGCGAACTGACACTGACACAAGTCGGTATCAATCCGACACGTACGGGTGTCATTGATATTCTAAAATTAATGAATGCAGATATTAGCCTAAGCAATGAGACCCACGTTGGCGGTGAGCCAGTGGCTGATATTACCATTCGCAGCTCAAACTTGGTCGGTATTGAGATACCAGAGCATCTGGTACCACTAGCGATTGATGAGTTCCCTGTGCTGTTTGTCGCGGCTAGCTGTGCGCAAGGGCGTACCGTATTGACTGGGGCTAAAGAGCTACGCGTCAAAGAGTCAGACCGTATTGCCGTAATGGCAGAAGGGCTACACACACTTGGTATCGATTGTACCGTGACTGATGATGGGCTGATTATCGAAGGCAAAGGCACTGCTACTGAGAACGGCGATATAAATAACAGCCAGCCTGTTTTTGGTGGTGGTCACATTGTCTCGCATCATGATCATCGTATTGCGATGAGTTTCTCTGTTGCCAGTTTACGTGCATCCAAGCAAATTACCATTGAAGGGGTTGAGACAGTTAATACCAGCTTCCCAGGTTTTGCGACGCTTGCCAACCAAATCGGTATGTCTATTGACGTTGATCAAGTGGATACTGGTGCCCAATAGATTATCAAATGCCAGTTAGTGTCATCTTCTTGATTGACAACACAGCGCATCAATAAAAATTTAATATTACATCGTTAGCAATGTACTCATGTCACTACTGACATGAGTACATTGCTTTTTACCTTATAATCTCACTGTAGTAACCCTGCGCTTTCACCATGGTATCGATAATAGCAATCGAAACTAGGTGAGGGCGCGCTTTGCTCTAAAAAGTTGTCCTATATTATGACTACCCAAAATGTCATCAAAAAACCTGTTGCTCCCATTACTACCACCAGACGCGGTATCGTCACAGCGCTTATGGCGTTTTTTATCTGGGGCGGATTTCCGTTATACTTCAAAAAACTGTCTGACTATGATGCGACTGAGATCATTGGGCATCGTATCGTCTGGACATTTTGTTGCCTACTAATTGTGTTAGTGGCTACCAAACGCTGGGGATGGATAGAGACACTCAAACAAAACCCAAGATGGATTGCGCTATCACTAGTATCTGGTCTGATTATCGCCACTAATTGGCTCACCTATGTGTGGGCGGTCAATCATGACCGTATCCTTGAGGCTAGTTTGGGATATTTTATTGGACCGTTGGTAGGCGTCGCCTTATCAATGGTATTATTCAAAGAGCGCTTGCGCCCTTTGCAGTGGGTTGCTATTGGGTTTGCATTATTTTCTGTCGTCATTCAAGTGGTGATGATTGGTAGCCTGCCATGGATATCATTGATTTTGGCGTTTAGCTTTAGCACTTATGGTACCATCCAGCGACAAACGCCATTAACTGCTGTGGATGCTATGTTTGTTGAGACGGCGATGTTGGTACCGTTATGCCTGTGGTGGTTTTGGCAGTCTGATGTGGTTAGTCACCAGCTAAGCTTTTGGTTTAGCGCAAATATTTGGCTGCTTATGATTGCAGGTCCGATCACCCTGATACCGCTGCTATTGTTTAATAAGTCTACCAAGCTTGTCGCGTATAGTATCTTAAGCTTTATGAATTATCTGACGCCGACGTTTATCTTCTTCTTAGCGGTATTTTATTATAAAGAACCGTTTGATTTACATCGTTTAGCAGTATTTGGGCTGATTTGGTTAGGTCTGCTATTATTTAGCATCGATCTATGGCGACATCGTCCAAGTAAAGTGTTAAAGGCGGCGCGCTTACGAGAAGAAGCTTTGCAATAGTTTTGGACAAAAGATTCATCACTCAAATAAAAATTCGCAAATAAGGATAGACGTATGTTCCATACCCAGTCTGATGTCGTATTTATAAAGGGTTTAAAAGTTGAAGCCGTGATTGGCGTTTTCGACTGGGAGCGAGCCATTACTCAGCCTTTGCTCATTGATATCGCACTTGAGACTGATATTAGCGCTGCTGCACTGTCAGATGATGTGAGCGATGCGCTAAGCTATAAAGAAGTTTGCGATGATGTGAGCGAGTGGTGCAAAGAGATACAAGCAAAGCTGCTTGAGCATTTGGCGGGACAGATCTCTGATAAGCTATTTGCAAAATATGACTGTCAAAAAATCACGTTAAGTATTGCCAAGCCGACTGCTATCACTCAAGCCGACGCGGTCGGGGTGCAAATAACACGCTATGCACCACCGTCAATCAACGAGCCAGCTACTACAGACGCTGATGACAGCCAAGCCGATGATGCATAAAACGTCGATGGAGTTGAATGTGGCAACGCTAACACAATGCGCACCTGAAACTCTGCAAGCGCAGTCTGTGGTAGAGGTGGTGTTAGCGCTGGGTAGCAACTATCAAGCCGAGAAGTATCTACCGCTTGCTCGAGAGAGTTTGGCAGCGCTGGGTGAGGTAAAGCTATCTACTGCTTTTCAAAACCCTGATTTTACCGCGACTATCGAGCTACCAAAACCTGACTATACCAATCAATGTGTCCATCTAACATTGACCACACCGATAAGCCTGCAACAACTACAGCAAACTTTTAAAACGCTTGAAGGCGATTGTAATAGATGCCGACAGACTAAACCGAATCAAGTGCGCCGGGTGACAATGGATATTGATATTCTGATGATTAAATTGGCTAATATAAAAAATAGCCTAAGCAGAAAATTAGCATCCAAACCAATGCCTAGTTGGATAGTAATGGCAGATCGTTATCCGTTTAAAGCGCATGAGGAAGCAGGGGTTGAAGAATTGATTTTAACCAAGCTCTAATTTTTCTAATGAGTAGCCATATCTTAACTGCTATTATATCTTTTCACCTAAAACTATCGCTATTCAGCATTCACTCTGCCTCAGCCCATCATTTTCCTAGACAAAAATCTAATAAAAACTATGCGATTATATAGGCAATTGTTAGTATAAGTGACGATGTAATCTTCAAGACACTACTACCTATGCAAAAACCAATGAACTTTTCGAAGAAAAAGATAGTCACGAGTTTATTAGTAATAATAATCTCTACTTTATCTGCCTGCGATAACACGCCTTCCGAGCACCTTAAAACCCTTACCGAAGATAAATACCCTGTGGTAAAGAACGTTGGTCTATTACATTTAAATATAGCTAGTTTTAAACTAACCCCAGTTATTGATGAAACCTAAAAATTATAAGAAGAGAAGGATGAAAAGTTATAGTAAAAAAATCCGCGGTATCTATCTCGGACATCAAAAACTTATCATCATAACTTTATTATGCGGATACTTTATTTTTGAGGTCTGGGGTGTGCGCTATATCGCTGAAAGAAAAGCAGAAAAACCAAATAATATAAAGGAAGGGTGTTTGTATCTACGAAGTAGTTATACCGACACAAGTAAAATGAAGATATTAAGATTGACCATAGATGGTCATAAAGTTGAGAGTCATAGAACGTTTTCAGGAAATATGCCTTATGGATATAAGTGGAATGGTCAACAGAGGGACGAGTTTTATCAATATCTTGAATACAATAAAGAGAAGTGCCACCCCATTCAGTATGTCGATATCAATTTATTAATTACTAAAAAGATTTTTATTTACGATTACTTGGGCGATTTCAAACCTACTACTAATACTAAAAAGTACTAAATACATGTCGCAGACGGTTAAAATGAAATAATTGATAGCTTTAGTGAAGTAAACAGTGCGGAAAGGCTGCTAAATAATTTTTTCTAATTTTAACAATATGATAAATCAAAGCTCACAAGAAGCGGTGAGGTCAGGATATATTTATTTAGTAAAAACTATTAAATATCTGGTATAGCGCAGGCACAGAGATATAGCACAATCTAATTTTGATTATATCGTTGTTGTATACATTGAGTAATATTGGATATACAGGACGAACAAAGGTCTTCTAAGTTATCAACTCATCAGAGAACTTCTTAGCTTGTGCAGCTTACTCTGAGATGAAAGTCAGCGATTCGAAAGATTGGAATTTGCTAGGAAGTCAAGCAAGTCAATCTACCATGTATGCGGATATGGTAGATTTTATCTAAGACCGCCTTGAATTTATTGTGTCTTTTCTACAATTCGTATAAGCATTTGTTATCAGTTTATACGGTAACAGTACTGCCTACTTCTAACGATTGTCTTAGCGATTTTTTTCATCATTGATATCTTCTACATCAGCACGACCAATCACATCTAAATCCTCTAGACACAGTTTGTCATACTCTTTTTTACAAAAATTGGGATCGATATCGCACATCGCTGACTGTAGTTGATCGAGGCGATTTTCTGACTGTTGGATATGTTCAAGCATTTTAGCAAAAGCTTCCGCAACAGGGTCTTGTGAATAGGGGTCAATACCGTAAGCACGGAAGGTATTAGTGCGTTTGGCAGTAGGGGTAGTATCTTTAGTTTGATCGTTGCTGTCACCTGCTTTCGCAACTTTTTCTTGCTGCTTGGCATCTTGTACCTTAGTCGTAAGCGGATTGCCTTTTTCATCGTGGTAATCTGAGATCATACGAGCCGCACTGCCGACCATCGTTGCACCTGCTGGCACCGGTTTGACTACGACTGCATTTGAGCCAATTTTGGCATTTTTACCGACCGTAAATGGTCCCAAAACTTTTGCACCAGCACCAACGGTCACGCCATCTTCTAGCGTTGGATGTCGCTTGCCATTATTCCAAGATACTCCGCCTAGAGTGACACCGTGGTATAAGGTCACATCGTTCCCAATCTCAGCGGTCTCACCGATAACGACACCGACACCGTGATCGATAAAAAAGCGCTTACCAATCTTGGCGGCAGGGTGAATCTCGATACCGGTAATAATACGTGAGCCATAAGAGATAACACGAGCCGCCAGTTTCTGTTCATGATTCCACAGACAGTGCGCACCGCGATGCAATATCAGCGCATGAATACCAGGGTAGGTCAAAACAACCTCCAAGCTATTACGTGCTGCAGGATCACGGGTAAATACTGCTTCAACATCTTCTTTTAGATCTTTTTTGATGCTGGCAAGTGTTTTGAACAATTTGGCTGGCACTGACATAAAGCGTCCTATCTATTTGTCTATAGAGCACCGTTGCTAACATAGCAGGGTCTCTCATCTGTGGTCATGATATTCGGATAACAATGGAAACGTATAGCCGCTAGTCTCTCTCAAGTTATAACAGCTTTATGCCCTAAAATATAGTAAGGCGCTATCAAATAAACTGAGGTAATGAGCAATAACTTACCTTAGTCTTTTGAGAGTTTCGCAATCAAAGCACTTAATAGTTGATACTCTTTTTGATCAAGCTGCAAACGCGAGCCAAGTCGAGACAGGCGCGATGGCAATGATTTTAGATGTTCGCTATTTGCCAGACCACGATTGATCATAAGATCCGTAGTACGCTGAGTGAGCTGTTGTAGCTGCTGCTGAGTGATAGCAGGCTCGTCCCATTGCTGACGTAAATGCACATTAAGTGTCGGCTGAGTAGTATCATCTGACTCTGTATCTAAATCATCTGCTGTCTGAACGTGTGTCTGAGCATAAGCAAAAATAAAGCTAGCGATAACTTGCACTGCGGAGGCGACATTTAGTACTGGATAGGCAGGATTGGCATCGATTTGGATGTGGTAGTCTGCATAAGCCAATTCTTCATTAGTCAATCCGCGGTCTTCACGTCCAAATAGTATAGCGATATTTGGTTTACTAGAAGGTGCAGCAGATACAGTATCACTATTGCTATCATCTGTACTTAAAGCTGCCTGTGCATCAATAAAGTCAAACATGATCTTGGCGGCCTGCGTGGGTGTCACGACAGGGCGAGGCAGATGACGACTGCGACTGCTAGCAGCAAATACCAACTGACAATCCGAGATAGCAGTCTCTAGGGTAGGCGCGATCGTAGCAGAGGACAACAGATCGCTACCACCTGCTGCGTGCGAGACACTGGTGTCATCAATCGGTAGTTTGGGATCGACAACTGTCAAGCGAGACAAGCCCATTGTATGCATTGCACGGGCCGCCGAGCCAATATTAGCAGGCAAGGTCGTATTGACCATAACGACTTGCAAACAGTCAAGATAATCATTCACTGTATGAGTTTGTTCAGCAGGTAATAAAGCGTCATTACTCATTATTACCCCAATCTTTGATTGATTTCTTGTTCGGCGCGTTGTAATGCGACAGCGATGTCTTCAATCAGATCTGCGTGCTCACTGATATGGCGCTCACGGCAGTGTTCTTGTAGCTCGCTGCTCAGGCGGACTAATTGAGTGGTACCTAAGTTTGCACTCGCACCTTTTAAGGCATGAGCTGCCTCAAAACCAGTAGCATTATCATTCTCTTGCTGGGCAGTGCGTAATGTCTCAATTCTTTGACGACTGTCCACAAAATATACGTGGATTAAATCGACAAAATCTTCTTCTAGTAAGTCACGCATGTCTTCAAACTGTTCATGATTGACAATCTCTTCATCAGTCTGACCAGTTGTATTATTATTTGTCATGTCAGTCATGGCTTTTATCCAATTATTAAAAGTTAAAGCTATAAGATTACTATAGTAAATTTTTGAGGGTATTGTACATTTTAGCTGTAATGAAAGTGTAAATTATCTTCACTAACTAACGTCTTCAGTTGTTGCAAGTTGTCATCATTTGGGTAGACGCGCCAGTGCTCGGACAGTCCTACATTGGCAATACCATATACGTCATAGATGCTTAGTCCAAGTGGTAGGCAGTTGTCATTGATAGAGGCATCCGTATTACTTAATGCATTGTTTGCATAACTTTGGAGCAGGCCGTTTTGGTTCATTGCATCATGGTTCATATCGTTCTCTAGTGCCAACAGATCATTGCCATTTTCATCATATAAGCTGCCGCCCATGGCAGGATCGTAGGCGTTACTGCCAGCACCGCCTTGTTCGTCTTGTTCTTGATTATAAGTTAATCGCGGTTCAGGTATGATGTCAGCTTGGGCTGACTTGAGTAATGGCTGCAAGCGCGTGAGCAGGTCAATGTCACTGCCATGAACTTTGATACTGATTTTTTTGAGCCAACGCAAGCGGGCATCGACCATACTCATGGCACTATCAAGGCGCGCAAACAAGCGCCCGTCACGCTCGCGGATGCTGCCTTTGATGATGACGACTTCATCGATTTTCAATTGTTCTTTGACACGGTTGAATCGCTCAGCGTAGCAACTGACTTCTAGCCTTGATGTGCCATCATCTAACGTAATCACGTTGCGATTACCGAAGTTTGCGATATCTATAATGAGTCCTGAAAAATAGCAGCTGCCGTTGTAGCCAGTATCTGCCAGTTTATTGAGGCGAGCGCCTGAGGTATAGCGTTTTAACTCATCCAAGTATTCATTAATTGGATGACCGGTTAAGTATAGCCCCAGCGTATTTTTTTCCGCTTTTAGGCGATGTTTGTCACCCCAAATCAGCTCTGGCGTCATCACGAGCGGCGGCGCGGCAACAACCCCATCCATCTCACCAAACAAGTCCATCATGCCAAGCTCATTGTTTTGACGGTCTTGTTCAGCCGCTTGTACTGCGCTTGGTAGCTGGCTCATCAATGCACCGCGAATCTCGAAAGCTTCGTCGGCTGGTAAGTCGGGTCGTAGCGTCGCTGCAAAGTCATCAAAACAGCCTGCGCTGACCAATGCTTCGAGCGTACGCTTATTGACCTTTTTGATGTCCACACGGCGGCAAAAATCATATAAGTCTTTAAAAGGTCCATCCGTGCGACGAGCATTAACGATGGACTCGACAGCCCCTTCACCCACGCCTTTAATCGCTCCAAGACCATAAATAATATTGGTTGGGGTGTCTGCGACGAAGTGCCATTCACTGCGATTGACCGATGGATTGACCACCGTCAACTCAAAATTTTCGCGGCAATCATTGATAAAGAACACCACGTTGTCGGTGTTGTTCATATCTGACGTTAATACCGCTGCCATAAATTCGGCAGGGTAGTACTGTTTTAGATAAGCCGTTTGGTAGGCGAGCACCCCGTAAGCGGCAGAATGTGAGCGGTTAAAGCCATAACCTGCGAATTTTTCCATCAGATCAAACACGCCGCCTGAGGTGACCTCGTCGATACCTTGCGAAGTTGCCCCAGTCACAAAGATATCGCGCTGCTTTGCCATCTCTTCAGGTTTTTTCTTACCCATCGCACGGCGCAGCATATCAGCACCGCCCAAACTATAGCCTGCCATCACCTGTGAGATCTGCATCACCTGTTCTTGATAGACAATAACGCCGTTGGTGTTTTCTAAAATTGGCTCGAGATTCGGGTGATCATAAATGACTTCCTCACGGCCGTGCTTACGGTCGATATACATCTCTACCATGCCTGCATCAAGTGGACCAGGACGATAGAGCGCACACATGGCGATCACATCTTCGATGTTGGTCGGCTGCAGTTTGGCCAGATACTTTTTCATGCCCATACTTTCTAGCTGAAAGACGGCTGTTGTTTTGGCATCTTGCAGTAATTTGTAGGCTTTGACATCGTCTAATGGCAAGTCTTCTAAAACTAAGGCGGGCACGTTTTCTTTGACACGGCGCAAGTTGATGTTCTCAACCGCTGCGTTGATGACGGTTAAGTTACGTAGACCCAAAAAGTCAAATTTTACCAGACCGACGGCTTCGACATCGTCTTTGTCGAACTGACTGACGCGGTGCCCATCATCATCACAATAAATGGCGCTAAAATCCGTGATCTTATGCGGTGCAATCAGTACACCACCAGCATGTTTGCCGACATTTCGACAGACACCTTCAAGCTTAATTGCCATCTCCCAGATCTCAATGGCATCTTCATAATCCATATTATCAGGGTTAGAGATTAAGTCTTTAAGCTGCGGCTCTTGTTCAAGCGCTTGGCTGAGGGTGATGCCGGGTGTTTTGGGAATCAGTTTGGATATTTTATTGGCCAAAAAGTACGATTTGCTTTGTACACGTGCCACATCGCGCACCACCGCTTTTGCAGCCATGGTACCAAAGGTAATAATTTGTGAGACCGCATCACGACCATAGGTCTGCGCCACGTAATCAATCACGCGATCGCGACCCTCGATACAAAAGTCGATATCGAAATCGGGCATGGATACCCGCTCAGGGTTCAAGAAGCGCTCGAACAATAGATCGTAATGAATGGGGTCGAGATCGGTAATATTGAGCGCGTAGGCGACCAGAGACCCTGCACCAGAACCACGTCCAGGTCCAACAGGCACGCCATTGGCTTTTGCCCAGCGG
Source organism: Psychrobacter sp. H27 (assembly GCF_059072655.1). Lineage (NCBI taxonomy): Bacteria > Pseudomonadati > Pseudomonadota > Gammaproteobacteria > Moraxellales > Moraxellaceae > Psychrobacter > Psychrobacter sp. H27. The sequence continues at coordinate 195,069 of NZ_JCACRX010000001.1, forward strand.
ATAAAGTCCATTACGATAAGGAAGTAACCGGGAAAGCCCATCGATAGAATAATATCCAGCTCATATACTAGGCGCTCGTCGTATCTTTGACGAAAGTCGCTCCAATTGTCTGTACGTGCCTCGACTGGAAAGAGCTTATCTAAGCGCCGCTCAAGACCGCGCTGGGACTCTGCACGGAAAAACGACTCAATCGTCTCGCCTTCAGGGACAGGAAAGTCGGGCAATACATTAATGCCTAGCGTCAAGGTTACATTGCAGCGAGTGGCCAAACTTAAAGTGTTATCAACCACTTGCGGAATATCAGCAAACAGCTGCGCCATTTGGTCTTGGGTTTTTAGATACTGCTCATCTGAATAGGTCTGCGGGCGGCTGGGGTCTGCTAAGACATAAGAACCTGCAATACACACGCGTGCTTCATGTGCATCAAAATCCTCTTGCGCTAAGAAACGTACATCGTTATGAGCAATGATAGGAATGTTGTGCTTGGCACCTGAGTGAATGGCCGCCCTAATAAAAGCATCTTCGCCTGAGCGGTTGGTACGCTTGATGGCAAAGTATAAACGATCGTCAAATTTTGCTTGCCATTCAGTGAGCAGCTCATCGGCTTTTTCTGGCATCGAGCCAACTAGTGCTTGGCCTACGTCTGATTTTTCGGTCAGTAGTACAATGACACCTGCCGCATGCTCCAGAATATGACTACGCTTAATCACAGGTGTGCCATGATTGACAGGATCAGCGCGACCTTCGGTAAACCCAAGCGACACGATACGGGTAATGTTTTGATAGCCCTCATTGTTCATCGCAAGTAGGGTCAGGCGTGTGTCTTCATTGTCCATGATGACGTCACTACCGATAATGGGCTTGATACCCGCGCCTAGGCAGGCACGATAAAACTTCACTGTGGCGTACAGGTTAGACAAATCAGTCAGTGCTAGCGCGCGCTGATTGTCGGCTGCGGCCGCTTTTACGAGCGGTTTGATACGCACGATAGAATCGGTGATGGAGTATTCGCTGTGGATGCCAAGGTGTACAAATGCCATAGAAGACTCTTACTAGTACGATCAAGAACAAGCTTTAACTATAAATAAATGATTATTATCAATCGGTTATAGCGATGTCGAAAAGTAATTAAGACTTCGACAGCCATCTTGATACGTTTTAAATGGGGTCGTTAATAATATCATTATTTGCGGCAGACAGCCACTGATTGCAAGGGTTTAATCTGAGTGAAATAAGTCACTATACGACTTCCAATAGGCCAAATGGCATATTAAAAAGCCCTCTATACATAATGTATAGAGGGCTATGTTATTGATAATTAAAAACAGTTTGATCTAGTATCCAACCACCGCTGCATCAACTATACGGGGATCAGAAGAGCCATAAACGCCGTTTGGTGTGAGCATAATCGACTGCGTGGAGCCCATGGCTGATTTTGGACTGACCGTGTGACCCATAGATTCCAATTTTTTGATCGTATCGATATTCAGTGCCTTTTCGACTCGAATCTCGTCAGGCAACCACTGGTCATGAATGCGCGGCGCGTGCGTTGCTTCCGCGATATTCATGTCGTGGTCGATGACGTTGGAGATGATTTGGGTGACCGTGGTAATGATACGACTGCCACCTGGACTGCCCGTGACGATATAAGGTTTACTGTCCTTAAACACCAGCGTCGGACTCATCGAGGAGAGCGGACGTTTATTGGCTTCAACGGCATTTGCTTCGCCGCCTAGCAGTCCGTAACCATTGGGTACCCCCGGCTTTGCAGAAAAATCATCCATTTCATTGTTTAACAAAATACCTGTGCCGTCAGCCACGAGACCAGTGCCATAAGAGAAGTTCAACGTATAGGTGTTGGCGATGGCATTGCCGTCTTTATCAACGATAGAGAAATGCGTGGTTTGATCGCTCTCATAAGGTAGCGGGTTGTTGGCTTTGATGGTCGATGCTGGCGTGGCTTTGTTCAGGTCGATTAACGTGCGCAGTTTATCCGCATAGGCTTGTGACGTTAGGCCGCTAGCAGGGACATCGATAAAGTCAGAATCCCCTAGGTACTCAGCACGATCCGCATACGCCAGTTGCATGGCCTCGCTCATCAAATGAATAGTCTGTGCGCTGTTTTGACCGTAGTCCTTGAGGGGATAACCTTCTAAAATATTTAATATCTCAATAATGTGAATACCGCCAGAGGAGGGCGGTGGCATTGATACAATCTCATAATCACGGTAGTTGCCTCTGACAGGTTCGCGGGCGATGGCATCGTAATCGGCTAAGTCCTGCATGCTCATAGTACCGCCTGCTTCATTGACCGCGTTGACAATTTTACGTGCGGTTTCACCTTTATAAAATCCGTCTACTCCCTGTGCCGAAATCCGTTTTAATGATTGCGCAAGCTCAGGCTGCTTTAACCGCTCGCCTGGCTGATAAGCGCTGCCATCTGCTTTGAAAAACACTTTTTTGGTGCTTGGCCATTTTTGCAAGCGATCACTCAAAGCAGTGAGCGACTCGGACAAGCCTGCGGTGACTGTTATACCATCTTCTGCCAAGGCAATCGCTGGTGCCATAACTTGCTCGCGGCTCATCGTACCATGCTCTTCTAGTGCTTTTAACAGCCCCGCTACTGTCCCTGGCACGCCAACGGCTAAGCCATGATAACGAGATAAGTCACTAACTGCGTTGCCCTCATCGTCGAGATACATATCACGAGAGGCGCTACTTGGGGCTTTTTCACGGTAATCAAGGGCGACTGTTTTGCCTTGTTTGGCATCATAAATCATCATAAAACCGCCACCGCCAAGATTGCCTGCGCGCGGTAAGGTCACTGCTAAGGCAAAGCCAACCGCGACCCCAGCATCGACGGCATTGCCACCGTCTTTTAAAATCTGCAAACCAATATCAGAGGCAAGTGCTTCTTGGGTGGCAACCATGCCGTTTTTTACCCATAGCGGATGGTGAATCGCATCTTCAGAGTAGATGGCCTGATCACTATTGGCATTATTGGACGTGGTTTTGAGAGTGCTGGTTTTGGCTCGTGTGATGCGTTTGGTTTCAGATAGGACGGTTGGATTGTCCGCCATAATGGCTAAATTTATTGCACTGGTATTGATAGAGGTATTATTGACCGTCGCGCTATTTGCCGGAACGGTTGGCTCAAGTGCATGGGCTGAAACAGACAGTAGCAAGGCGCTTGTGATTAGCAATATATTAGTTTTTAGCTGGTTTCTAGTTTTTGAATGAATCTGCTGAACAGTCTGATCAGCATGAAAAGGGAGTCGTGACATCGCAAAGTCCTTTTTGGGCGAGTAAAGATAAACCATTAGAGAGATGTCTGAATGATAGCGAAAATAACGAATAGTAGAAAGTTGTTTATTAGCTTCTACAATGAGGTGTTGATACAAGATGAGCAACTCTGTCAGTAATTTCAGTTGTTTTCATTCAAGCACGACCTAGCATAATTGCCTCGTTGTATAGAGGAGATTACTTCTCATTGAAGTTTTCCTTTAAAAAATATACGCTACGCTTACTAAACTGTAACGTCTTGTGATATAAATAACAGTACTACTGTACACTCATTATTGATGAGTCTATCTATAAAAAGAGACTGCTATGCCATTACGTCATTTGAACACCTGCAATCAACAGCGTTTTACTGAGGCTGCACCTACCTGTTTTTCTAATACTAAGCGCCATAATGATCGTTTATATCAAACCTGCAAACTGACTTCTATCGCACTGTTAGTGAGTAGTGCATCGCTTGTGCTCGCAGGTTGTCAATCTGCATCTCTTATATCATCGAATACAGGGTCGACCAGCACACTGATAGACTTTAGCAGTGCAGATACCGCGCAGAGTCAACGCCAAGGACGCGCCTTTACAGCCAGTCAAGACGCTCAGGCCGAGCATTACGCGCAATTGTTTGATCAAGAAAAATACCCTAGTACTGAGAACCAAGCCAAGACGCATTTACTAGCTGCGATTCGTCAGCACTTAGCGACAGAGCATGTGGCCGTCGCCCAAGCGAACTATCAGTCAGTACCGTTCATCGATGCAGACAGTATCGATGCAGGATCAACCAGCTTGCTCAGAACGATCATAGAAACCTATGCCTATCAGCCTGAAGGGATGGCCGATGAATATCAGCCTTATAGCGATGATTATGACGATTCATTGCAGTCTGACTATTACAAAGACAAATACGGTGAGAGTGATCCTGCCGAGGTAGAAAGAAAAGCCATTGCCGCGATATTGGCCGAAGCCGGTGAAAATGAACCAGTAGGTGATCCCAACGCTGACAATAAGTATGGCTATGATAAAGACGGTTATGGCAGCGATGACTACTATAGCAGTGACAACTATGAGGACTATGACTACTATGGCAGTGGCGCAGGAGGTGCGCTCTCAGGTATGTCAAGGTTAAACCCAAAGACAATGGCTGCAAAATATGAAGCCATGCAATTGGCAAAACAGCAGGCTAAGACAGAGGCATCAGCTGATGATAAGCCCTCGATGTCTTCTACTGGGTTGATTGGTAATATACTGACCATGTTCCACCGTACGCCAGAACAAATCGCCGCAACTAACGCCTATCAGTATCAGAACTTGACGTTCAATAGCGTCAGCCAATACAACCCCAAGCAGCGAAAATTACAAAGTGTCTATAGCTACGATTACGCCACACCAACGATCAGCTCATCTATACAGGTTCCTCTCGCATTTGATTTTAATAACAGCAAGGTCACAGTCGACCCATCGGCCATTATGCCACTTGTCGCCATAGTCAATCCTGAAAACACCCCTTTACCTGAACAAATGGCTGCACATACGGTAAGTTTTGGTTTACCTGAAAGTATTACCGCTCAGCTGCCACCAGCAGTACTGTATGACGCCGTGCTCAACGCTATACAACAAAGCATGGCAGAATTGGCACCTGAGCATTTTAGCGCGGTAGATATTGATGGTGATGCATTTGCCAAAGAAGTCGGCGCGACCCGCGTAGTAAAAGTCTATTTTGGTAGTCAGCAAAGCGGTGAGATGATTGGTAAAGTGCTAAAGTATGTGACGCAGTCGCTACAAGCGCATGTCGATGCCAATCCAAAACAATACCCTGATGGCGCTATGCTAAAGACTGCACTTGCCAAAGCGCAGCTGTACAACAAAGGCTATCAAAGTGCTGATGTGGGCTCACTGTTGCAGCTCATCGAAGCTATTGGCCCCATCTCATTTAATCAAATCAATTACTACTACTTAGACAGCTCAGATCGCCTACTTGCCAAGCAGCAGCGTGTCAATATTGGTAGCGATTTTATGGGCTCTACGACGACTATGCTCAGTCAAATACGTTATGACAAAACCAGCTTTAATCGTCATGCATTAACGCCATTATTAGTGGAATCGTTTGGTCCAAAAGCAGCCGCTCCTATCGATGGTAATGCATGGATAGCCGCACAGCGTGAGAAAAAAGACAGACTACAGCTGGCACGCTATGCCCGTTATGACTATCAGAATGGTGAGCTAGAGAATTATTATAATAGTGATGACTATAACAGTGGTGACTATGAGCGTAACTATGGCGAAGAGGCCATCGAGCAGAGCCGTACTGACAACGGCGAAGATGATACAGATAATAAATAACGACTCAGCTGCATTATCTCACTGCATTTACGCTCATATCTATTAGGAATAAATAATGAAAACAATATATAAAACCATCACTCTACGTTTGCCATCTATGATGAAAGCCAATCATTTATTGACCAGTGCCTGTCTATCAGGGGCACTACTACTAACAGGTTGCCAAGCAACTAATATCAGTCAACCAAATACGGCAGCTAAGCCATTACCTAGTACTGCAAAAAAGACATTGGCAAATGCGTTGCAAAAACAGCGCCGTCAATCATTTAGCTACCATAGCAACCTTGAAATAAGTAATGGAATCAGCAATAACCGACCGTTGACTGCTACAGAGCGCCGACACATGGCTGAAGCAGACTATGTGGATCAACACTGTGAGGAGGCGCATGACCAAACGTATGCAGCGCTAATACTGCAGGCAGAAAAACAAAACAAAGAAGTTCTAGCGACTGATTACGATGCTGAGCGTGATAAAATCAAGCAGTCGTACGTCGAATGCGTAAAGGCTTACAATGCTTGGAACGATCATCATTATGATAGCACTATCAAGGTTGCACCAGAGTATCAGGCGCTATTCGATGATTATGAGGACAAACCAAAACCACTAGATAACAAAAAAGCGCAATTGCTTGATGAGTATTTGCTACAACCATTATCTATCGATGCGCAAGGAATCTACCAACCACTCGCGGGTAAGACGACAATGCTCGCCAGCGCCCAGTATCAGGCGCGCAACCACCATAGTAGTATCAATCAGCCTATTTACGTTGATTTAAAAAACGGTGATATTTATCTATGGGCAGATAACCTTGCGCTGATCAACTCTGAGCTGTTAGACGATAAGCTTGGAGAAAAATGGCGTAACAAATGGCTAAAAATAGCCATCGATGATGGTACATTGCCCAAAGGGTTTGGTCGTGCGGTAATAAAAAGCCACTTTGCCGCGTTAGATATGACTTATGATGCAGCCCCAGTTGGTCAGTTTGATTATGTCGCGCCCAACACACTTACGTCGGTATCCCCGAAGCTACCTGCCCATCAGCTATCAGCAATGTTGCCAAGCGAATCCATTATTCGCCGAGTACAGAGTTTTGATGATTATCGTGACGATTATAAGAGTTATATGCAGATTTTCTATGATCGTATCAGCAAGCAATATCCAGAACTCATTGAAGAAGCGGCGCCTATGACAGCCTTTGAGACGATTCAAAACCCACAGGCATTCACTAGCAAAGCGATGGTACAAAAAATACTAGCGATGATAAAAGAACAAATGAACGATGACGTATCAGAGGCGCAAGCAGCTGCCCACACAGAGGTACAAGAGCTATATGGTTTTGATAAAAAGGGTCAGCTCAAATGGCAGCATGTCCATCGCAAGCTTGATATCGACAACGCCTCTGATAAAAGCAATCATATGATGATAGACGTGTTGCAGCAGTACGCTGCTATCAATACCAAAAATATGGCGTTCCCAAATCTACCACGTGATGTTCAGTCGCCGAATACAAGCAATAGTATCGATCTTAGAGAATACGCGCCAGAGTTACTGCAATATTACCGTGATGGTAATGGCACGGTAGTGGGTAAGATGATATTTAACATGCTACCGATGGCCAAAGAGCGTCTTAGTTCGATTGATTAATGCGTAAGACCAGTCGTTGATGAGCAGAAAGATTTTCAATAAAAAAGCGCACCGTTTGTACGATGCGCTTTTTTGTTCATATAGTGATGGGTACTATGTCGATAAGCAATACAAAGACAAATTAGTACCGATCAGTACAGGGGTAACCGCTTACATACCTGGACGTTGCTCATCATGACCTTTACGGTCTTTTGAGTGCTTGCGTCCTTTTTCTTGTCTTTCTGATTTCATTTGTTCCATTTTTGCACGCTGTTCAGCCGTTAGGACTTGAGAGATAGCATGCTGAGTTTGTACACGCTCGATAAAACGTTGTTTGGTTTTGGCAGCTTGTTGATCAGCCAAGCGGTTTAGCGCAGCGTTATTTAGCGTACTTGCGTTGGTCAAAGCTTGTATTTGCTGATCCATCTGCGCGCGCTCTGCTTGATGCTGTGCACGATCAGCAGTACGATCGCCACGCTTTTCTTGCATGATGGCTTTGATTTGGGCTTGCTGTGTGACCGTTAGATCCAGCTTTGACATTGGACCTTTCATAGCGCCATTTTTATGTTTCTGTTGCATTTGAGTCGCGGGTGTTGTATCGGTGGTTGCATTAACACTAGTACAGGCGGTCACGGTAAACACGCTAGAAGCTGCTAATACTGAACCTAATAATAATTTTTTCATGATGAGATCCTTTATGAAGTTGAGTGTGGTTTAGTAGACACTAAAATCTTATCTTGCGAGCATCCTTTTCCAGACTGCGGCACTCGCTGCTGATAGGAGCTATATTACGACAGTTGAAGGTTACGAACATTTATGAAGTATTAAGAAAGGTAACGTTTATAGCGAACTGATACGCGCATGCCTGATAATATGGGTAACCGGACCAATGAAAGCCAATTGAAATCATCAAAAGTAAAAGGAGAGGCGTATGCCAAATATACTGATAGGTGATGATGACGAAGAGTTAACTCAGTTATTACAAGAGTATTTGTACAATCATGGCATCCATTGTGACTGTGTTCACGATGGCGCTGCGGTTATACAGCGATTAAAAGCGGTGGCGCACGACGATGCTGCCTACGATTTACTCGTGCTCGATATCATGATGCCCAAAATAGATGGGCTGAGCGTATTGCGTCAACTGCCAAGTATCAGTGATATTCCTGTGATTATGCTGACGGCAAAGGGGGAGGAGATCGATCGTATTATTGGCTTGGAGTTAGGCGCTGATGATTATATCACCAAGCCCTGTAACCCGCGCGAACTGCTGGCACGTATCAATGCGGTGATCAAACGAACCAATACCACCACATCTGAGCATACACCGCTACCAGAGAGTCGCTTATATCTCGACCAAAACCAGCGTGTCTGCGAGATAGACGGCGTGGCGTTACAAGTGACTGGAACGGAGTTTGACTTGCTTGTGGCACTACTTAAGCAAAAAGGAGAAGTGGTAAGTAAGGCATGGTTATCAGAGAATGTCTTGCAACGTGAGTTGCAGCCTTTTGACCGTAGCCTCGATGTGCATGTGTCTCGTTTGCGCAAAAAATTACAGCCTTTTCATGACGAACCAATTAAAGCGGTGCGTGGAAAAGGCTATCAACTGGTGCTCTAATGACAAACTCATCAATAAAAGCGCCCCAGCAGGACACTAACAAAAACGCTCAAAAGTCACCCAAGCTAAAGGTGCGTGTGACGCTGTTTTGGCGTTTGTTTTTGAGCTTATTGCTGACGATCCTGATTACCTCTATTTTATCCATTGTGGTCGAGCGCTGGTTGGCCGAAAAGGAGCTGACTGCTCGGATGGATGTCCAAATTGAGAGCCTATTAATTAAACGTCAAGAGATGGCTGCAGCACTACGAGTAGGCGATTTGACCACGGTCACGCAGATGTATCGTCAGGACAGACGGCTGATGAATCAAATCAGAGTCTACGACGAGCAGGGCGCTATTATATTCCCGCGATATCGAGACCGAGAGGATCGAACACAAGAGCGGCTACAGAACGGTCAGCAGTCAGTTGAGCGTGCTATACCACCGATGCCGCAGCCCAGAATGGACAACAACGATAGACCAAGAAATTATAATGACGAGGTACCAAAAAAACCGCCAACGGTCTTGCATGAGATTTTGAAGCCATTAACCTCGAGTAGTGCTGCAATTGCAGAGATAGATGCTCGTCCTGAGCTGGCCGATATCTCGGTTGAGCTACCCGATGGACAGTCAGTTATCATACAGCTGCGCCCGCACTTGCGTTTCTCAGATGTCGTTGCGTTGCAACACGGCAATTTTCCTATACGTCTGCTCTTGATTATCGTTTTTAGTGTGTTGATCTGTGTATGGCTTAGCCGTACATTGATCCAGCGTATCGGGCGTGTACAAAGCACGGTTCACCGTATGATTGATGGGGATTATCAAGCCAATCCAGCATTGTCAAAAATGGGTGATGATGAGCTTGGGTTACTGGCCAAAGACGTGGCGCATTTGTCGACGAGACTGGCTGAGAGTGAGCTAGCGCGCAAACAAATGCTAAGCGACATCTCTCATGAGCTACGCTCACCACTTGCACGACTTGATGTGGCAACTGAGCTGACTCGCGACTTTGCCCCTAATGCCAATCGCTATCTTGACCGTATTGACAAAGAGTCCACGCGGATGAATGAGCTGATTGAGCAAATCATTCATATTCAATCACTACAAATGCAGCAATATACGATCGACAATCTAGAAAGTGACGCCGTCGATTTGACTGAAATCATCAGTGATATCGGACAAGATGTGTGTTTTGAGTTTCAGCATAAAGAGGTTTACTGGCAGTGGCAGCCACCTGAAGGTTTGATGTCTACGGGTACAAAAAACGCAAAAGATGCTTGGACAATACAGGGCAATCAGGAGCAATTGCATAGCGCGCTCGAAAACATCATCCGCAATGCTTTTATGCATACTGCTGCAGGTTCGACAGTCATTGCTGAGATGAAAGCAGTTCAGACAGATGATGGTCGATCTGCCATTCAAATCAGCGTAAAAGATGAAGGCGGCGGTATAGCGGATAAAGACCTAGAACGTATCTTTCAGCCATTTGTGCGGTTAGACTCTGCGCGTCATCGTGATACTGGGGGGTATGGGTTGGGATTGGCTATCGTTCACGCTGTTGTGATGGCGCACAAAGGCTCTATCACGGCCTACAACCGACAGGATGGTATCAAAGGATTGATAGTACAAATCGTTTTGCCTATGAAAGAGAAAATAAAGTATTAAAAAGCAGCTTAAATGAATCGTTTTCGCTCATGCATATATGTAGTGTACATAAGTCCATAACCTGTATGAGATTATGGACTTATGTTTATAAAGAAGCATCGTCTTGACAAATACACTCAATAATAAAAGTCTGTTATATTCACTAATATGAATATAAAAGACAAACGGTATTAAATAACGGACGAACGGTATTGTCTCTCTCTATATATTCGGTAATACTAATATATAAGAGAGTGATACATAACTTACAAAACGAAACGTCTTACTTCTTAAACCTTAATATCAGTAATACTTAAAAAGGCTTTACTACCGCACACATAACTCGTCTTATTTTGTCATATCGACTCTCTTGCAAGATGGATTTTATCTCTGATTTTTTAAATCTGACAAATCTGTAAGGGAGTACATATCATGAACCGCATCTATAAAGTCATCTGGAATGAAGCCCTAAATTGCTTTACCGCAGTCGGTGAGTATGCAAAAGGGCATGGCAAATCTTCCAAATCTAGTGTCAGTGCTAACACAACCATCAGCACGACATCTCGTTCATCTACTATCAATACACTACGCCTGAGTGCCATAGCACTTGGGCTCATAACGGCTGGATTCGGCATGCAGGCAAGCGCTGTAGGCACAGAAAATCACCATAATGGTAACTATAGTCACAGTCATGGTAGTCATGGTGTCCATAGCCACACCGCTGGTAACAACAGCCATAACAATTCAGGTCAAGGCAACCCCGGAAGTTCAATAGCACTAAAATTTGAAGGCGATAATGCTACAACTATTACACGCAGTAATGGTGAGACGCTCAATATTTTGGGCGGTGCAACAGGAGCGCTAACGAATGGCAACATCGGGGTCTTTGGTATAGGTGATACTTTGACCGTTAAACTAGCAGAAGATTTGACGGGTTTGGAAAGTACTACCTTTAACAGCGGTATTGTTATTTCATCCACTGGTATCAATGCTGGTAATAAGAAAATAACCAATGTAGATAATGGGCTGGTTAGTGCTAGTAGTAAAGAGGCGGTCAATGGCTCACAACTGCATAGTTTAACCAATACCGTCGCCGCTCACAAAACCAAGTACTATAGTGTCAATTCAACTGCCTCTGGCAATGCCAATAACGATGGCGCAACCGGACCCAATGCTATGGCAATGGGTGGTAATGCTAGTGCTACTGGCGGGCAAGCTATTGCTATTGGTAGCGGTCAAAGCGGTCAGAACACCGTAGCGAGTGGACAACAGTCTATCGCCATCGGTGCAAACGTCGTGTCAACAGGGCATTCTTCTATCGCCATTGGCGGCGATGATCTAGATGATGCCTCAAAAGCCAATATCGATGGGACCTCAGTATCCACAATCAATGGCGGCGATGTCAATACTACTTTCTTCTCCTATACAGGACGTGATTTGGTTGAGACGCCGCGCTATAAGGTAAACACCGAGTCAGGTGGTGCCGCCTCTATAGCTATTGGGGCAAAGTCGTTATCTGAAGGTGCACTATCTACCGCTGTTGGCGTACAGTCCTCTTCATCTGGTGTTGCGTCTTCTGCCTTTGGTATCGGCGCCTCAGCAAGCGAAAAAGGAGCAGTCGCACTAGGTGCAGGTTCAGTGGCTAATGTTGCAGGCGGTGTGGTAGGTTACATCCCAACAGGCGTAAGTACAGCAGATACGATGGCAATCAAAAACACTAAAAGTAATGCAAATTCTGGTGCAGTCTCGATCGGTAGTGCCAACGGCACTCGTCAGATTGTAAATGTTGCAGCAGGTAGTCAAGACAGTGATGCAGTGAACGTATCTCAGCTAAAAGCGTTAGATGCTGTCGTTGCTGACATTGATTTTCCTATCCGCTCTAGCAATGCACAGCCATACACCACATCAGTAACAGGTACTGATGCTCTGGCCGTTGGCTCTAATGCCAATGCAGACGGTAGTAGCTCAACCGTTATTGGAGAAAATGCGTTTGGAAAAGGAAATGCGACCGTCATTGGTGAAGGTGCACGATCTTCATTCAATGGCTTCGCGGGTGGTCAAGATGCAAAAGCAGGTGTTAATTCAGTTGCGATAGGTCAACGAGCCACAAATGGAAATGCAAGTCGTGCAGTTGCAATAGGCTATGAAGCAAAAGCAACTGCCCAAGACACCGTTGCACTTGGTCTTGGTGCGCAAGCTCAGGCTGTAGGCGGCGTTGCACTAGGTAAAGGTTCTAGTGCCAATGCTCTAAACAGCGTGTCTTTAGGTCAAAACTCTATTGCTGCAGTACAAAGTGGTGCTTCATTTTTAACCAACGTTGCTGCTGATGCCAATAACGGCACAGTCTCAGTGGGCGCTGTTGGAAGCGAACGTCGTATCATCAATGTGGCAGGTGGCTCAGCAGACACTGATGCAGTGAATGTATCTCAGTTAAAAGCGGTTGCAGACATTGCAAATGAAGGCTGGGACATTAGCGCACAAGGTAACAGTACTACCGCAAGTACGGTAGAACCTGGCGACGCAGTGGACTTCAATAGTAAGAATAGCAACATCACTGTCTCCAAAACCGCAAACAGTAATGGTGTCTCGTTCGAGCTTAATAACAACCTAGACCTAGGCAATAACGGTAGCGTGGAAATGGGATCAAATGTTCCCTTTGGATTTGGTAGCACTACGACACTTGATCGCTCTGGTCTGACAACAGGCAACTCGTACTTTAGTACAACGGTAGATGGCTTAGGGGTCAAAACAGGTAGTGTACTAGCTAGTACGACAGTCAATGGTGCAGGAGTATTTGTAAATGGTCCATTGGGTATTCCTAGTACTGCTTTAACTGGGAATGGCTTAACCATTATCGGTGGCCCAAGCGTAACAAGGTCTGGTGGTATCAACGCCGGAAATAAAAAGATTGTAAATGTTGACGATGGTGAGAGTCCAAATGACGCCGTCAATGTCAGCCAGCTCAACAGCTCATCTGCTGCTGCTAGAACCAAAGTGGTCAAAGGCACTAATGTGGCCAGTGTGGACTTTTCAACTGACAGTAATACAGGCCAAGACGTTTACACCGTCAATGCTAATGGTACCAAAGTATCAGAAGGATCGTCAGCAGTAAAAGTAAGCAATACTACTGATGGCAATAACTTGACTGACTACGCCGTTGACTTAAGCGATGACAGTAAAGCCAGTTTGGGTAAAGCGGATAGCGCGTTACAAACTGTCGTCACCCAAATCGATGGTAACGAGGTTAAAACCCTGAACCAAGCGGACAATACTGCCAACTTCTTAGCCGGTAAGAACATCGTTCTCACCGATAAGAATGGTGATATCGAAGTTGCAACAGCCGCTGTAGTTGACTTCACTAGCGTCACTACAGGAGACACCTTACTCAATACAGGTGGTGTGAGCTTCTTAGGTGGCAGCAGCGTCAGACTGAGCAGTACCGGTCTTAATAATGGTGGTAACAGAATCACTGAGGTGGGTGATGCTATTGAGTTAGATGACGCAGTCAACCTCAGTCAGCTAAACAGTGTCACAGAAACAGCCAGTAGAGGCTGGGACATTAGTGCACAAGGTAACAGTACTACCGCAAGTACGGTAGAGCCTGGCGACTCAGTAGACTTCAATAGTAAGAATAGCAACATCACTGTATCTAAAACCGCAAACAGCAATGATGTCTCGTTCGAGCTTAATGACAATCTTGATCTAGGCAACAACGGTAGCGTTAGTACAGGTAATATCTTTGGTGGTACTCAAGTTAATCGCTTGGGTATGGTCACAGGTGGCCTAGCTATGGGCGGGGTGACAACGGTTAGCGGGCTTGGCGTGAAAGTAATAGGTACAAATCCACTATCTAAGGCAACGTTGACCAGTGATGGTCTAAGTATGTTCAATGGCCCGAGTATCACGAAAAGTGGCGGTGTCGATGCGGCTCACAAAAAAGTTGTGAATGTGGATAATGGTGATGTCACGGCGACGAGTAAAGATGCTATTAATGGCAGCCAGCTGTTTGATACAAACAAAGAAGTTGCTAAAGGCATCAAATTCAACGTTGATGGTATAGAAAGAACTTATGCCCTTGGTCAGACAATTGGGGTGACAACTGACGACAACATTGACGTGACAGCGACTGCAGACGGTGCCAAATTTGGCTTAGCCAACGTTATCAATATCGGTATGGCTAATCCTGTGCAAATCGACGGTATAGCAGGGACTATCTCAGGTTTGACCAACACAACTTTTGATCCAAACACTGCTTACACTGGTGGTCAGGCGGCTACCCAAGAGCAATTGAATGATCTGAACGACGGTATCAATACTGCGGTCAAAAAAGGTCTGAACTTCGACGGTGATACGGGTATGCCCGTTAACCGTCAACTCGGTGAAAAGCTAACGATAAAAGGTGGTGCAACCACGGCATTATCGGACAATAATATTGGCGTAAATGCTGATGGTAGTGATACCCTAAATATCAAACTAGCTAAAGACTTAACCGGCCTTACCAGCGTAACCACAGGAGATACCTCACTCAATACAGGTGGTGTGAGCTTCTTGGGTGGTAGCACCGTCAGGCTCAGCAATACCGGTCTGGATAATGGTGGCAATCAAATCACCAACGTCGCAAGCGGAGTAGGTGATGAGTTCAATGCCGCAAACATCGGTGATGTGAATCGTGCATCGAGCGCTGCTAGAACCAAAGTGGTGAAAGGCACCAATGTCGCCAGTGTGGACTTTTCAACTGACAGCAATACAGGTCAAGATGTCTACACCGTCAATGCTAATGGCGTCAGCGCTTCAGCTGGATCTGCTGCAGTCACCGTCACAGCGGGTGAAACAGACGAGATGACCAACATCACTGATTATGCCGTTGACTTGAGCGATGACAGTAAAGCCAGTTTGGGTAAAGCGGATAGTGCGCTACAAACGGTGGTCACCCAAATCGATGGTGACGAGGTCAAAACCCTGAACCAAGCGGACAATACTGCTAACTTCCTCACAGGCGACAACATCGTTCTGAGTGCCGAGGATGGTGGTATTAGAGTCGCTACAAAAGATGACGTCACCTTCACTAGTGTCAGTTTCACTGACAGTACAGTTCGTTTGAGTAATGAAGGACTGGGTAATGGCGGTAACAGAATCACTGAGGTAGCCGATGGTGATGAAGATACGGACGCTGTCAATGTTAGACAGTTAAATGCAACCAACAGTACAGTTGACTTGGGACTGAACTTCACAGGAGATGACACCGAAGTCACTGTCAATCGTAAATTAGGACAAACCTTAACGATTAAGGGAGGTGCAACAGCGCTAACTGATAATAACATCGGTGTGGTCGCTGATGAAGATGGTAACCTAAACGTTAAGTTGGCTGAAGATGTGAGACTTGGTCGAAACGGCAGTGTGAGAATGGAAAGCACTGTACTTAACAATGCAGGTGTGACCATCACTGATGGTCCTAACGAAACCATTACCTTAAGCAACGAGGGTCTTGATAACGGTAATAATAGAATCATTAAAGTTGATAAGGGGATTGCACCAACTGATGCCGTAAACTTTGCACAGCTCACTATGACCAATGATGAAATCGCCAAAGGTATCAGGATTGGTGATGGCAATAGTGATAACGATCAGCAGTTTGCATTAGGCGATACGATCAATGTCACAGGTGATAGCAATATAACCACTACTGCTTCTGCGACTGGTGTTGCAGTCCAGCTCAACAACCAGTTAGATCTTGGTAATGATGGTAGTGTGCAAATAGGCAATAGCATCATGAATAACGCAGGCTTTACTTTCATTGATAGTGGTCTGGGCAGAACGGTCACACTCAGCAGTCGTGGTCTGGACAATGGCGGCAACCCTATCAGCAATGTTGGTAGAGGAGAGCTAAACTCTGATGCTGTAAACGTTGGGCAATTGAGAGAAGTGACCATTGCCTTGGATCGAGGTTGGGATATCACCGCTCAAGGTGATATTGCGACTCAGGTAAGACAAGGAGATGCAATCGACCTAAATAGTAGAGATGGTAATATCAAAGTATCTAGAACGTTAGTCAATGATACGGCCACCTTGGATGCTAGCACAGGTTTACGTGCAGCAGCTGTACCTGGCAATCCTAATGACATCAGTTTTGATCTAAATCCAGATATTACCTTGGACAGTGTCACTACTGGTGATACCACCATCAGTGATAATGGACTGACCATAACTGATGGTCCAAGCATCACGAAAAGTGGTATTGATGCTGCTAATAACAAAGTCACCAATGTTCAAAATGGTGAGGTTTCAGCGACCAGTCAGGATGCGATCAACGGTAGCCAGCTCTACACCCAAGGAGTTGGTATCAGTAGCATCATTGGCGGCGGTACTGTCTACAATGCTGAGAGTGGCACCTTCACTAATAGCGATATCGGTGGAACAGGTCAGAGCAATATAGACGGTGCCATTGCTTCTATTAGACAAGGGACGATTGAGATCAACGAAAGTGTGCAAGTGAATACCACAAGTATAGCTACTAACTCGACCAGTATTGCCACCAATACGACGAATATTGCTAATAACACCAGCAATATCACAACCAATACTACCAACATTGAGACCAACACAGATAGACTCGATGCAGGACTTAGCTTTGGTGCAGACAGTGGCGATGACATCAATAAATCAATCGGAGACAGCAGTGTCCTAAGCTTCACAGGTGGCAGTAACATCACCACCACAGCAGAGGGCAGTAGCATTAAGTTTGATCTGAATGGTAATATCAGCGTTGATAGTGTCACAGCTGGGACGACAGTTATTAATAGTAATGGTATCAGTATGCAAGATGGACCGAGTATGACAGCCCAAGGTCTATATGCTGGCAATCAGCGCATGACTGGAGTCGCTGATGGTGTCGAGGCAACAGATGCCGTCAACTATAGTCAGCTGAGTGCGCTCGATAGTAGACTAGGTCGCAATATGAGCGATCTTGGCTATAAGATCGATGAAGTAGAAGATGATGCCAATGCAGGTATATCGGCTGCGATGGCCATGTCTTCACTACCTCAAGCCTATATCTCAGGTAAGTCACTGATCGGCGGCGGTATCGGTACGTACAATGGAGAAAGTGCCGTAGCGATTGGTTTCTCTAAGCTATCTAACGATGGTCGCTGGGTTATCAAAGTGAACGGAACAGCAGATACCCAAGGCAACGTAGGCGGCGCAGTGGGTGCAGGTTTCCATTTTGACTAAAAGGTTTCGGATTATGATGCTTAGTAACCTATAAAAAGCAAGATATTAGATATCTTGCTTTTTTTGTGGCTGATGGATAGGTGTTTAAACCAACGATGGCATAACGATTCTGCTATTAGCTGTTATTGGTTGTTATATTGGTGTTTCTTGCTCAGTCTGCTACGTCTTGTCAGCTGAGTTTATTGAAAATGCAAGAGAATGGGCAGTAGATCTCGCACGCTTTTTTATTTATCAAATCATCAAACAAATCCATATACAGGGTTGTTTTTAATGCGTATTCTATTAGCTATGATGATACCAAACCCATTTGCCCGTCCTATCACTGCTTGGATCACTGTGTTCGTTATTTTACTGCACGGGGTTACGGTGTGGGCAATGGTATCTATGGACAGTCCACCACCGCTGACAGACACTAGCAGCGCCAATGCTATAGAGGTGGAGTTTATTACACTGTCTTCACAGCCCAAAAAACCGCCACAGCCCAAAGAGTCAATCAGTACGGACATGCAACCTAAAACAGCGACGACAAAGCCTGCACAGCCTAATGCGCCTACTATGCAGTCGCCTTCAATAGAGCGACAACCTATTGAAACCATATCAACAGAAGCGCTAGCGCCTACTCAGCCATTGTCAGTTGCAAAAACACCCGAAACCTCTGAGACTGAAACTTTAGAGGTTGAGTCCTCTATGCCTAAATCCTCGACACCTGAACCTTTCATACATCATATACAGCAACAGCAACAGCAACAAAACAAAAATATACTGTCATCAGAAGAATCAGCCAAAAAAAATATGCCGCCTGATACATCATCATCGGTAGCAAACCTCACGATAGTAGAGTCCAAAAAAGTAGCGAAGACCTCTAAGCAAGCAAACCAAGCAGAAGCCGAAGAAGAGGATTATCTGTCCTATATGATTCGTGCTGTGACAGAGAAATACAATAGGGAACAAGCCGTACAGAAGCAGGCAGCAGCCAAACGAGCCAATAGAAAACGCAACGAACAGGCGCAGTGGCAAGAACAAGCAGCTAACGAAACGGTCAGAAAAATGCTAGCGCTGGCTGCTGCTCAAGCTGAAGAACAAACTATGGATCGATCGGCATCAGACAATGATGCTAGTCAGGCAATTGACGAGACTGTTTTTTTGGCAGAGTATGGCAGCTGGATTGAGGGACAGGAACCTATTACTAGTATTCCATCGCTAGTATGGCGTAGTGTCGATAGGGAGTTGGGTGACGTCTTTATTGTAATGCTTGAGCTACACGTCGACACAGCGGGCAGTATTACCGAAGTGCAGTTACTTGAATCGTCGGGCAGTCCTATCATCGATGCCATAGCAACGACCCAAGTAAGAGCAGGGCAACTCAATCCAATACAACAAAATGACGTAGCAGTCGATGCTATCGTACCGATGTCATTGGTCTATGAGCGAGCGAAGCGCTAAAAGGCCCGCTCAAAAAACCACCATAGCGCCACCAAAATACCAATCAATGATCCTATATAAAACACACCCCATTTATAGAACTGCGTGTGACGTAGTAATAGTGCTATCGGAAAGACCACAGCGATAAATACTAGCTGTCCCAATTCGATACCAATATTGAAGCTCAATAGCGCCAATACGCGTGCGCTTGTGGCAAGTGGTAAATCGACCAGTACATTGGCAAAACCAAAACCGTGAATGAGTCCAAAAAAGAAAGCCAAATAAACAGCTCGAACGCGTAGCATCGGTACCAAATTATTTAGCGCAGCAAACGCAATAGACAGCGCGATGACAGACTCAATAAAGCGCGCAGGAATACTAACGATTTGTAATGCTGCTAAGCTCAATGTGATGGAGTGGGCAAGCGTAAAAGATGTGGCGATCCAAAAAACTTCGATTAACGCCGCTTTTGGGTTGGAGACAGCTACCAACTGTTTTTGTTGACGTATGTATACGGCAGGAATGAGGAGTATGAACAAAAACAGCAAATGGTCCAAACCGATTAGCAAATGGTGTATGCCACTTTTTAGGAAGTTTGTTACTATTGCCATCCAACCAGAATCTGCTTCTGTGCCCAATGGGCTTTGTCCGACCGTCAGTACTTGCAAGGGTGTGTCAGTGTTCGCTTGTGTCAATATTAAGCGATGATTGGCATCAATACCTGCCAATATCTGATAATCAAGACTATCGATTGGCTGATCACAGTTCAATGAAAAACGAGTATATAAGTAATTAAAACCGCCACGAGTGTTGACAGCTAATGGTGCAAAACGTGCTACTTGACATGCTTGCGCTGCGTGAGCCAATGTTACTTTAGAGGTTATAAGCTGCTCTATGAGCGGCGTCTGTGACGTCACTTCTGCCCAGCTCACTTGATTATCAGAGTTTGCATCGATATCTATTAATAATGCCAAATCGCGTAGTGATAGCTCATAGGTAGCATCGTATATAATATCAGTCGTGCTGTCAGCATCCTCAAGTGCGAGATTTAGGTAGGCGGTACTAGACTCATGCGCTTGTGCTAGGGTGCAGGTCAGCATGAGCAGTAATACAGTCAAATAGCGGTACGTATGATGCCAAATAAGTCTACAAAGAATGGTCATAAAGTCTCATCCTTAGGCTCAACTGGTATCCATGTATACGCTTTGGTACTCACTTGGTTACTGTGAACTTGGTTGCCGTGAACGTGGTCATTGTGAACAGAAGCGTTTGCCGCTTGTAGGCTTGATTGTCGTTCACTTGCAGCTTGGCAATGTAGACAATCGCTTATGTTGCCCTCACGTAGAGCACGCTCTAATGCAGGATATTCAAACTGCGTATCGGCCATAAACTCGCGTATCAGTTCGATATCTTTTTGGCTGTCAGCTTTTATCGCTGCGGTAGCGTACAGTACGATGTCTGCCGTTTCGCGCTGCTGTTGCCAATTTTCTTTTGCCAGTTGTAGGGCTGAGTCCACTTGATTGGCAAGTAGCGCATAGGTGGCCTGTTCGCGCATATGGGCATCTTCTTGACGTATTTGCCAGACGTTAATGCGCTCTTTCATTAATGCTAAATTTTGCTTGGCTTTTGGGTCATTGAGCGCCATTTGAGCAGTAATCAGACGTAGTAGCAGGGCATCTTTTTCGGTATGCGTCTTTAGCAGCTCACGGACTTTTTTGTATTCACCAATACTGAGTAGCCAATCAGCGCGCGCCATAAGTGCAGGTACGGTCTGATCATCTATCGCATCAAATACTTGAGTGGCAAGCACTGTATCGTGGCTACGTAATGCAGCGTCAGCTTGAATCAGATACACCCAGCGCGCTGTCGAAGCGTCCAGACCAGGTGCAATAGTGGCTAGACCATTGAGCGTTGTTTTTGCAGTGTCAAGCTCTCCTGTCATGGTTTGTATCTGAGCGGCACATGCCAGCTCATAGACACGCAGGTCAGGATCGTCAAGTTTTTTACAGTAGCGCATCGCTTCTGTAAATTGCCCTTGTACAAGCAGTAATGAAGAAAGCGTCAGCAGAGCATCTGGATGAGCGGGTTCTTGATTTAGTATTTGCTGCAACGTCTGTTTTGCTTCAGCGAATTTGTGATCCGATTGGAATGCTCGCGCCTGTAGCATCAAAGCATCTATACTGTTGTCTGTACTCTGGTCTAATTGCGCACGTGCTTGCCCGAGTGCCCTTGGGTCACCTTGTAAATAAGCACGCTCGAGCAATTGACTGGTCTGATTAAGGTTGCTTTCTTGTTTGTCAGAGGCAAAGTCAGCTGAGCTTAGGTAGCGAGGTGGCGGCGAGTTTTCTGGTAGAGTGGCGAGAATTTGTTGATCGTCCGTGGGAATAAATGGGGCAGCATAAACCGCTTGGCTACCGACAAATACTAAAAACAGTAATTTGACAAGTGTCTTAATCCAATGCATAGAAATTACCTTGGCTCAATATATAAAGAAACACCTAATCAGTAGGCTGATTAGGTGCTGGAACAATCTCATATCACACTATAGTGAAGCGTTGGCGTCTGTGACAGCAACAGGCTCAGCCAAATTGGCTTCAGGAAGAATAATTCTATCGATATCCTGAGGCTCATCAGTGTCTGGACGGTTACTAGCGTCAATCACATCAGAGGTTCTTTTAGCAGCCAGCTCAGCTTTTGCCTGGTCTACTGCAACGTCACTTTTCCCTATATTTGATGAACTATCGTTATCATTGAAACAACCAGCAAGCGCAGCTGATCCAGTGATCAATACGGCTAACATTACATAGCGCATAGTATTTCTCCTTGGTTGAATTTCAGCTTATTGGTCATCTGTGGTAGAGCTTCGGGCACCTGGGGTTGGGGTTTTCAGATATGGAAAGACTGAATCAAACCCTTTAGCAGTTTTGAGTGCGCCATCTGTGAACAGACCTTTGCCAGCTTTGGCATCAGTAGGGGCGCAGGGAATAACCTTGGCATCTAAACCAGAATGGCAGAGTGCGCCCATCGATACTCGCAAGGCAATATCAGTGACATCATCACCAGGGCGTCGACCGTTCGGGAATCCGGCAGTATCTGCACCAGCATTGGGGAGACCATCGGTTTGAGCATCAATAATACTGAGTAAGCCTAAGTCATTTTGATTGTCAGCCGCCACAGCTGCGATATTGGTATTCAAGCGTAGCATATCTGCAGGTACTTGATTGTCATTAGCAGGCTTGTTGACAGTAGGTATACCCGTCAAAAATGCCGTGACTAAATCCTGACGTGGGAAGTTCGTTGGCGCTACTGCACCGACATCGCCATACAAAATTTCAATCAATTTTGGCAGCGTTGGATAAAATACATAAGGGGCAAAATTATCTACATCATCTTTTGGCTCTGAGGCATTAAACTTGTCTTTGTCTTTTAGACCAATGACCACTTCGTTGACGAGCGGCATACCCAATCTGGAAACTTGCGTCCAGGCGCCGCCTTTTTTGGCAGTTGTGCTAATACCAGATTCAGGAGATGGATTGACTAGGGTCGCTTGACGGACACTAGCCGTCGTCCAAGCGCCAATCACAGGGTCGTTACCGGTGCTATTGACGAGACAAGATTTGGGTACTTCCATCGCAATAGAGGTGACGTTTTTGTCCGCCAGTATGTTTGTTCCGGAAGTACGCGTGTCTAACGGGTTTAGATTTACTAAGTCAAATACTTTACCTAAATCAATAGCAAAACCTTCAGCGCGCTGACCGACGAATACTTTACCTGTACCACAGCTACCTAGGTTTAATGGTTTAATAAAACTTCGCGCGTATGTAGGGTAGTCTATCTCTTTAAAAGACTTAGTACCGATATAATCGAATGGTTTATCAAAATTGCCTAGTGAGGTGCGCGAGCCACTACGGCGATCGCCTTTGACCATCGTGACATTATAACTTTCACTGGTTTGTACATTGGCAGAGTTTGAAGCATCACCCGCATTAGATAAAGGAATAGCGACATTTGCTGTTGATGGATCGTTATCCGTATCAAGTTCAATACTGTTTAGGTTTTGCGTGAAATCAAACTGAAAGGTAATGTCTTCGACCGCATCGCCGTTATTGTCGATATGAATTTCATAAAGGGCATCTGGATCTAGAGCAAAGTAGTTGGGCCCGCCATACGCATCTTGTAGAGGCAGGTAGTTGGCAATAATCGTCACGTAGTCCGATCGATTATTCTCATAGCTATTGAACATATAAAAGTCAGACGCGTCGACTTTTGGGGTCTTGGTGATGGAAGGGGCTTCGCGGTGACTGGAGGCAAAGGCGCTTGCACTCATACATAATGTCATCGCGGCTATTAGCGCTTTGGTAGTATATTTCATACGGATCCTTGTAGAAAAGCTTTAAGTGATGGGGCAGTTGATATTGAGTCTCACTTGCAATTACCAGTTAACGAAATAATGTCCTTATTAAGTTGGTTTTAACTATACACTTGTTTGCTGTATTGTGTCTACGATTTTATCCGTTTTAACTTTTTGATATCTCTTAATTTTTTGGTGCGTCAGGTTGCATCATAGGAGCGGCATCCATAAAGGCTTGTATGGTTTGGCAATGCGTATCAATAGCCACAATGTTGGGATACGCAGTGAGGTCTACCTTAAAACGTCGGGCAGAGGAAACCTGTGGAATCAAATAGCAGTCTGCGAGAGTCGGTCTATCACCGTAGCAGTAGTTTCCGCGATTTTTATCTGCTGCTAAGCGTGTCTCTAAAGCGGTAAATCCTTCAGTAATCCAGCGATTACACCACGCAATCACCTTTTCCTCATCTACTGATAACTCATTACGTAAATACTGTAAAATGCGGCGGTTATTGATCGGATGAATATCGCAGCCAATCATCGCACTAAGCGCCCGCACGTGCATACGCCCAGTAGTGTCATTAGGCAATAACGCGTGCTCAGGATAGACGTCCTCTAACCACTCCAAGATAGCTGGACTTTGGTATAATAGTAAGTCATCAGCTTGCAGGACAGGCACCAATCCTTGAGGGTTAATAGCTTTAAAGGCTGCTTCTAATTGCTCATCTTGAGCTAGATTGATGGCGATATTCTCGTAATCCAAACCCTTTAGATTCAGGGCGATACGAGTACGATAAGCGGTGCCACTACGAAAATAGCCATAAAGTGTCATCATGATTTATGTCCTTATTGTGATAGGTTATTGGTATATCAAATGAGTGCGTGACGAGTATGTACTGTAAAAAATGACTACTATAGAATGGTCATACAAAAACTCTATGTAGATGAAACTTATCTCTCATTGTTGGTTGGCTAAGTAGTCCATCAGCAAACAACCATCACGCATATAATCAAATAAACATAATTGAGCCCATCATGCCAGCAGCCAAAAACGCTTTAGATAACCTAGGCATCAGTAAAAACCAGAGCGGGGTGCAGTCGCTTGAGATTGGGCTATCGATACTTGATGTGCTCATTGATCACAATGAGCCTATGATGCTAAAAGACATCGCTGAAACCATGAACATGCATCCAGCAAAATCGCATCGTTACTTGGTCAGTCTCATCCGCAAAAACTACGCGTGTAAGCTTGAGGATGGGCGTTATGGGCTCGGTGATAGAGTGCAGGCATTGGCTGCATTGGGATACACTGGACTGAGCCAAAACAATATCTTGGCACGTCTCACACAGGTCGCCAATGAAATCAAAGACACCCTAAACTGCGGTGTACAAATTGCTAAATGGTTTAGCGAAGGCCCAATTATTATTCAGTCCGTTGAGCCTGATAGTCCCATTAGTATCATTACGCGTATCGGCTCACGGATGCCCTTGACGACATCAGCCACAGGGCAACTGTTTGCCAGCTATCAACCTCAGAGTGTGATCCAGCCGCTGGTCATGGCTGAATGGCAAGCGGATGAAAACTCAGCCGATAGCCTAGAGAAATGGCAGCGCTTTACCCATCTACAAACCAAGATACGTACTCAGGGCTATGCGACCGTTACGGGTGATATGCTCATGGGTATTAACGCCATTACCATTCCTGTGATCCTGCCGACGATTGCCAGTCATACTAAGAGTCAGTCCGCGACTGAGAGTAAGATGCCTAGTGACAACCTACCTATAGAGTATGCCATTACTATTATCGGTACCACAGAGCAGTTGCCGATAAGCACGCAAAGCAATGTGGTTGAGCAGATATTGACAATTGCACAGCGCTATCAAATTGCGTAGCCACTATACTAAAGTGCTTTGAGAACACTACAGTATAGCGTGCTACTCACCAACGGGTGCAACGTCGCGTGCTTCGGCCAGCTCATCACTGTGTAAAAACTGCGTATGTGCTGGCGCGCGTTTAGTACGTGACCACTCATCTAACATGTCTTGTTTGATGGCATCTGTAATCATCGAGACCTTATCTTCTGAGGTCGGATCATCATAGGTCAGCTCTAAACGATGGCCATTTGGGTCAAAGAAATAGATGGAGTGAAAGATACCGTGATTGGTTACGCCAATGACGTCAATACCTGCAGCCTCGAGATGTTCTTTGGCAACCATTAGCTCATCACGGTCTTTTACCTTTAGCGCTAGGTGCTGTACCCAGTCTGGAGTATTGGGATCAAAGCCCATTTCTGGTTGGTTAGGTACTTCAAAAAACGCCAATACGTTGCCATTACCAGCATTCAAAAAGACATGCATATAAGGGTCAAAGGCTTTGGTTGACGGCACATGATCTTCTGCGAATGCCAAGATGAAATCCATGTTGAGGTTTTTTTGGTACCACTCGACCGTTTCTTTGGCATCTTTGCAGCGATAAGCCACATGATGGATTTTCTCAATTTGAAAGCTCATATCAAACTCCTTTTGATAGGGCGTGTCACTCATTTGGCTTGATTCACATAACTATGATTAAGTGAATGCGCTTCTCTTCCTATCAGCCTACATGAGCTTTTACACGCCTTTTTACTATTTCTATATCAGTGTCATTCGATGAATACTCTTCTCAGTTACTATTCATCAACTGCTATTTGTTAAAGTCAAAGTTAAGCGCAGGCAGCACGGTGCCGCGTACTTCACCAAACCCAACACGAATGCCGTCTTTTTCGCTATAGCCCTTCATAATGACTGTGTCACCATCTTCGATGAAGCTACGGGTTGCCCCACCTTCAAGTGTGACGGGCTTGGTAGCATTCCATGCAATCTCTAGCATCGAGCCATAAGAATCAGGCGTTGGCCCTGAAATAGTGCCTGAACCCATCATATCGCCGACTTCTACTTTGCAGCCCGTTATAGTGTGGTGCGTCAACTGCTGTGCCATTGACCAGTACATATATTTGAAATTGGTCTCGCAAATGACCGTAGCCGTTTTTACATTTTCAGGCAGTAGCTCAACGGATAGAGTGATATCAAAACTGCTATCGCTGTCTTTTTCGTTTAGATAAGCAAGTGGCTTAGGTTCTTGGACTGGGCACGCGGTACTAAACGGCGCCAATGCCTCCATAGTGACAATCCAAGGGGAGACTTGGGAGGCAAACGTTTTGGCATTGAATGGTCCTAGCGGTACATATTCCCACTTTTGAATATCTCGAGCAGACCAGTCATTGAGTAGTACCATGCCAAAGATATGACTAGCTGCCTCATCGACAGCGATTGGTTGACCGATACGATTGCCTTTGCCCACGATAAACGCCGTTTCTAACTCAAAATCTAAGCGCTTACAGGCAGAAAAAACAGGACGCTCATCAGGGTTTGGCTTTAACTGACCTGATGGACGCACGATATCCATGCCGCTAACGATGACAGTACTGGCGCGCCCGTTGTAACCGACTGGCATTTCGGTCCAGTTGGGGAGTAGGGCATTGTTTGGGTCGCGAAACATAGTACCGACATTGGTGGCGTGCTCTTTAGACGAATAAAAGTCAGTAAATCCTGGTACTTGAACGGGCAGATGCATGGTGACGTCTGCTTGCTTGAGCAGCACCTTTTTTTGCAATTCGGCATCGTCACGCAAGGTGGCATTGTCGCTAGACAGTAGCGTTTGAATAGTCGTGCGTGCGTGCGCCCAATTGTCTGGGCCAGAGTCAATAAAGGCGTTTAAGGTAGGTTGGTCAAAGTAAGGGCCGCCTTGTAAACTCAATAACCCTTCTGTCTCTAGTACGGACAAATCAAGCACATGCTCACCAATGGCAACGCCTGCACGACGAGTGCTATCTTGAGTGTCGCTAAAGATGCCATAAGGTAGATTGTGAATAGAAAAGTCAGAGTCAGCAGCTATATCTATAAAAGAGGTGAGGTTGTTGTCAATCGTTGACATGATTTGCTCCTTGCTAAAAATATAGTGAATTACGTTATAGTTAATTAC
Source organism: Psychrobacter sp. H27 (assembly GCF_059072655.1). NCBI lineage: Bacteria > Pseudomonadati > Pseudomonadota > Gammaproteobacteria > Moraxellales > Moraxellaceae > Psychrobacter > Psychrobacter sp. H27. The sequence goes on from NZ_JCACRX010000001.1 coordinate 222,585, forward strand.
TTACGTATAATGTAATTTATTGATATATTGATTGCAAGCTTTTTGTGGATTGTGCTTTATGACTCATCCTACGAGGGGCTGTCATTACGCTATTGTAAAAATAGCCTAAGTAAAACGAGTGTTATTTTTAGCATTAACTCTGCTTGGTTGATCAAACACTTCGATTAGAAGGGCAAAAGGTAAGCACAAAAAAGCCGAGCAATTGCTCGGCTTTTTTATTATTTATTACGATAGCTTTCTGATAACGCTAGCCTTTTAGGACGTCTGCCATTGCGTTGGCGACATAGTCGATGTTGCTGGTATTTAGGCCAGCCACACACATACGCGAGTTAGATACCATATAAATACCAAACTCGCTTTGCAAGCGCTCGACCTGCTCAGGCGTCAGACCAGTAAAGCTAAACATACCGTTTTGACGAGTGATGTAGTCAAAGTTACGGTTAGGAATTTTTGCTTCTAAGACTGATTTTAGTTTTAGACGCATGGCTTTGATACGATCGCGCATGGCATAGACTTCGCTCACCCATTGCTCATGTAAGGCTTCATCGTTCATGACGATATCGACCACACGACCACCATGTGATGGCGGGCTCGAATAGATACGACGTACCATCGCATTTAGCTGACCAAATACGCGCTCGGTTTCATCTACGGTGAGACAGACGACTGACAGACCGCCAACACGCTCGCCATATAGCGACAAATTCTTAGAGAACGAGTTGCTGACAAAAAGTGGCAGCTTCATTTCAACGGCTTTACGAATAGCGTAAGCATCGCTGTCCATATCTTCGCCAAACCCTTGGTAAGCGATATCCATGAATGGAATCAATTCACGCGCTTTGATGACATTAAGTACCGTATCCCATTGTGCTTGGGTTAAATCCAAGCCCGTTGGGTTGTGGCAGCAAGGGTGCAGCAAGACGACATCGTTTTTGTTCATTGTTTCAAAAAACGCAATCATTTCATCAAATTTGATGCTGCTATTGGCTTTGTCGTAGTAGGGGTATTTGCCTACTTCAACGTCAGAACCTTCAAAAATAGCGATATGGTTGCCCCACGTAGGATCGCTCACATAGCATTTAGATTGCGGGAACCATTGATTGATAAATTCGGCACCTACTTTTAGAGCGCCAGAACCGCCGATAGTGGCAATCGTTGCGACCAGACCGTCTTTTAAAATTTGGGCGTCTTTACCGAACAATAATTCCTGACAGCCTTTGCGGTGTCCAGGCAAACCCGCCATTGGTAAGTAGGGACGAGGAGAGACAGGATCAGCAATACGCGCTTCGGCTGTTTTTACACAGTCGAGCACAGGTAGTACGCCATTCTCATCATAATAGATGCCAATACCTAAGTTGACCTTGTTAGGATTGCTATCTGCTGAGTATTTTTCCATCAGACCCAAAATTGGATCACCAGCGTAATAATCGATACGTTCAAACATGCCATTTCCTTATAAGAATATAAACCAAGCAGCCGAAAATCATAGAGCAAATTGCCGATGAACTCAACACGAGAGTGCGCTATCTTTGATAATTAACCAAATAAATCACCAAATATCTTTTTTGCGCATCTGTCCATCTATCTAGCAGAAGCGTTTGAGTCGTGATTTATCACTTAATCGCCAGTGTGTCAGACTGATGCAAGTCGTTGTAGTGGGTGGCAAAGTACGTTTGCAAAAACTGCTTAAAGGCAACCGTAGCCGGAGACAAAGCCCGAGAAGCTCGTTGATAGATAAAGAATTGCCGCATCTTGACAGGCTGCGTGAGTGGTCGCATTTGTAGACCATTAGCGCTGACCCAATCAATAACCTCAGGCATATAGGGGAGGCATAAGGTAATGCCAAACCCTTGGCGGGTCATCTCAAGCGCGGTGGACATAAAGTTCACCTTGTATCTAGCTTGTTGAACGTGAGCGGAGATAGAATCATCGAGCTCTGCGGTCACTTGCTCAAGAAACGGACCTTGTAGGGTGATGAGTGGAATATCTAATAAATCCTGCCAAGTGATTTCATTTTGCTCGGCCAATACATGACTATCTGGCATGACCACACAAAAGGGTAGCTGATACAACAAGTCAGCGCCAATATCGTCTTCTACCTCAAAGACACCCAGCTCAGTCCCCACGCCCAAATCAACCTCAATATCTTGAACATGCTTGAGCAAATTTTCTGCTGAACAATCCAATAATGACACGCTGATATTGGGATGCTGTTTGGCAAACTGAGCGATGACCGCCGGCAGGGAGGACGCGGCAAACTGTGATACTGCCAAGCGTACCTGACCTTGTGCCAAGCTGGTCAAGCTGCTCGCTTCGTTTTCGAACAACTGCATCTCATTTAAGATACGCCGCGCTTGTGGCAGTAGGTGCCGTCCCACTGCCGACAGAGACAGCTGGCGGGTAGTGCGATCAAACAGCACGATACCAAGACCAGACTCAAGCTCTTTGATCAGTCCACTGACAGCAGACTGGGTCAGATACATCTGCTCGCTGGCACGAGTGAAACTGCCATTGTCAGCGACTTTGATAAAGGCGTTTAATTGGCGAATGCTAATATTCATAAGTAAACCTGATAAATAAATCATAAAAAACAATTAGTCTTATAAATAAAGCTAATCTAATATAAATACAACGTCAACAATAAAGATTCATTACGAACCGTTTTAGCGACTTTCATTATTGATTGACTATTTACTACTCATTAATCGACTTTACTACTAATTGACATTAAGGATGATTGCAATGGCAGATTTATTTGACAACCCAATGGGACTAAATGGGTTTGATTTCGTCGAGTTTGCATCCCCGCAGCCTTATGCGGTCGATGCATTGTTTAAGCAGCTTGGCTTTTCTCATGTGGCCAATCACAGATCAAAAGACGTTGCGTTATATCGTCAAGGGGACATCAACCTTATCCTAAACCGTGAGCCAAAAAGCCAAGCCAGTTACTTCGTTGAAGAGCACGGCGCAGGCGCTTGCAGCATGGGATTTCGGGTAAAAGACGCCAAAAAAGCCTATGAGCGTGCTATTGAGATGGGCGCGCAGCCCGTAGACGTGCCAACAGGCGTAATGGAGCTCAGGCTACCAGCGATTAAGGGTATTGGCGGCTCATTAATCTATTTGATTGACCGTTATGAAGAGGGGGCGTCTATCTATGATGTTGACTTTGAGTTTTTTGCAGATGTGGACAGAAATCCCGTCGGACATGGTTTTAAAGTCATCGATCATCTGACACATAATGTCTACCGTGGACGCATGGCGTACTGGGCAAAATTCTATGAGCGTATCTTTAATTTCCGTGAGATTCGCTATTTTGATATTAAGGGTGAGTATACAGGACTGGCCAGTAAAGCCATGACCGCGCCAGATGGAAAAATCCGTATTCCACTCAATGAAGAAGCCAAGCAGGGCGGTGGACAGATCGAAGAGTACTTGATGCATTTCAATGGTGAAGGCATTCAGCACATTGCGCTGGCTAGTGATGACTTGTTTGCCAGTATCGATAAGCTAAAAGCCGCTGGTATTCCGCTTATGACTGCACCTACTGCCTCTTATTATGAAATGCTTAGTGAGCGCTTGCCAAACCACGGTGAAAACGTCGCGGATCTACAAACGCGCGGTATCTTGCTAGACGGCACGACAGAGGGCGGCGCACCGCGTCTACTGCTACAGATTTTCTCCGAAACTATCTTGGGTAGCCCAGTGTTCTTTGAATTTATCCAGCGTAAAGGTGACTATGCAGATGGGTTCGGTGAAGGTAATTTCAAAGCGTTGTTTGAATCGATAGAGCGTGACCAAGTGCGTCGTGGCACGGTCGGTCAGCAAGAGACCAATCAATCAGAAACAGAAACGCCGTAGGCCACGCTACATCTAGAAAAAATTTAAAAAACAAACGGACAAGGCAAAAGGAGTTTGGCTTGTCCGATATAAGCACTCTTCAATAAGTACATTACTGACAAGTGTAAGTATAAAGGTAATGTACTCACTGCGATAAAAGGAACACAGGCATGGAACGCCTCTCACAGATAGATTCTCCTAATACAGCCATCGGTGTCAATAGTTCTGTGGCCAATCAGCAGGGCGGTGATACGTCTGCTCATCATAACGCGACCGATAAAAAGCAGCCCTATATCTCACATCAGCCAGATGCCAACGGTCATATTCATTATAGTGATAATGAAAATTCAATGTGGCAAGCGTTGCTTACGCGTCAAGCTGAGCAAATCCCCAACCGCGCATGTAATGCGTATCTAGAGGGTTTGACCAAATTGAATCTATCGGCGACTCGTATCCCGCAACTGCAAGACATCGATGAGGTATTGCAAGCGACCACAGGTTGGCAAACCGCAGCGGTGCCTGCATTGATTAGCTTTGGTAAGTTTTTTAAACTGCTCGCCAATAAATCTTTTCCTGTGGCGACGTTTATTCGCAGGCCCTGCGATATGGACTATATCGAAGAGCCAGATATTTTTCATGAAATTGTTGGCCATTGTCCGCTATTGACCCATCCAGCATTTGCGACGTTTAACGAAACCTATGGTAAGTTGGGTCTGAGTGCGACCAAGGAAGAAAGATGGTTTTTAGCACGGCTCTATTGGTTTACTATCGAGTTTGGGTTGGTCGGTAGTCAGCTTGAGGACCGTAGAATCTATGGCGGCGGTATCTTAAGCTCACCTTCTGAAACAATCTATGCGCTTGATCAGACGGTACAAGATACATCCAAACAGCAGCCTAGCCCCCAACCTGAGCACCGTGCATTTGATTTGCTTGATGTATTGCGTACGCCTTATCGTATCGATCAAATACAGCCGATTTACTATGTGATTGACGAATTAGACATGCTATTTGATATCGTCGATAGTGACATCATGGGGACGGTCAAGCAGGCGATGTCACTTGGGTTGTTTCAGCCGACTTATCCAGAAAAAACTCGTTAAAATTCAAATATAAACATAAACATCAATGCAGTCATTTCAGTACGGAGTATTGAAGTAGCGCTAAAGCTATTTCAATATGGATATACGAGTATTAGAGAAACAGCTATTAAAAACAAACAACTTAAAAGGATTTTATTATGACAGCACTATCGCAAAGCAGCTGCGAAGCCTGCCGCATTGGCGCACCGAAAGTCGACGATGCTGAGGCACGTGAGCTATTAACACAAATTCCTGATTGGTCATTGATTGAGATAGATGGCATCCAGCAATTGCAGCGTCAGTACAAATTTAAAAATTTCGTCGCAGCGATGGCATTTGCCAATCAACTGGCAGATATCGCTGAAGCAGAAGGGCATCATCCGGGCATACTGGTAGAGTGGGGCAAAGCGACCGTCACATGGTGGTCACATAGCATCAAAGGGTTGCATCGTAATGACTTCGTCATGGCGGCTAAGACCGATAAACTACTTGATAAGTAACGCATAAGCCATTCGGTTATTCGCTAGCAAACCCGTTTTTTAACGCTATAAAATTAACACTCCCAAATTCAAACCCACTCTAATGCCAGTATCTACTGGCATTTTAAGGATGTGTCATGCCACCAAAACCACTTACCGAGATCAGTGCCAAGCTCGCCTTTATCATCTCCGCCATCGTCATCGGTATCATGGGCATCACCATGATCGGCTTTGGCTGGGTACCACACCTGTCTCTTATCCTTGCCATCTGTGTGCTACTGGCTATCGGTATGACTAAAGGTCTCAGCTTTGACGACATGCAAGCGCAAATGGCCTCAGGGGTCATGCGCGGTATCGGTGCCATCTATCTGTTCTTCTTTATCGGTCTCATGGTGGCAGCGTTGATGATGTCAGGGGCTATTCCAACGCTCATGTATGTGGGCTTTGAGCTGATCTCACCTGAGTACTACTATATCTCTGCCTTTGTCTTAACCTCTATTATCGGTATTGCTCTAGGCAGTAGTTTGACGACTGCTGCAACGCTTGGTGTGGCATTTATCGGCATGAGTAATGCCTTTGATGCCAATGTGGCGATAGCGGCTGGGGCAGTGGTATCAGGGGCGTTCTTCGGTGATAAGATGTCGCCCTTATCTGATACTTGTACGATTGCGTCCTCAGTAGTCGGTATTGATCTGTTTGAGCACATTCGCAATATGATGTATACGACAGTCCCTGCATGGATACTGACAGTGATATTGTTTTGGATGTTTTCAGACCAGACGACCGGCGCTGATCTGAGTCAAGTGACTATATTACAAGGACAGCTGATAGACAGTGGTTTGGTACATGGGTATTCGGTACAGCCGTTTATCATACTAGTTGGATTGGCACTGTTTCGGGTCAATGCGATTTATACAATTATCTGTACGATTGCAGCAGCATTGATTATTACTTATATCCACAGTTCACCAAGCTTTGGTCAATTGGGTGGTTATTTGTTTGCAGGCTATGCGCCTGCTGAGTCATTAGAGCTGGGTGAGGTGGGCGGTATGCTGTCGCGTGGCGGTGTACAGAGTATGTTCTTTACACAGGCGATTGTGATATTGGCGCTGAGTTTAGGCGGTCTGTTAACGGCACTGGGTATTCTGCCAGCATTACTGTCTGGTATTAAGAATACACTGACGACATCAGGACGAGCGATCTTTGCAGCAGCGATGTCGGCACTCAGCATCAATGTGCTGATTGGTGAGCAGTATTTAAGTATTCTATTATCCGGTACAGCATTTCGTTCGACGTTTGAGCGCCTGCAATTGCATCCTAAGAATTTGTCGCGGACGATTGAGGATGCAGGGACGGTGATTAATCCACTGGTACCATGGAGTGTGTGCGGGGTGTTTATCAGTCAGGCATTAGGAGTGCCAGTATTAGAGTATCTACCGTATGCGTTCTTTTGTTATTTGTCACTGCTACTGACGCTGCTATTTGGTTTTACGGGGCTGACGATTAGTCGGGTGGAAGAGGGGGAAGGTGATTGAGGCATGATAGGTGAGGTTTAATAAAAAAAGGCGTGACTCATATGAGCTACGCCTTTTTTGAATTTAAAATCTGTATTTATTGCTCTGCCGTTTGGGCATCCTGACTTTTCACCACTTTATGCTGATCCTCTGTGCTGTCGACTTTCCAGTAGCTAGACACATATAAATGCGTCTTTGGTATGTCGCGCTCCATTTTAAAATACTGGCGCAGTGCGCGCATGCTATGGAACTCGCAAGCCGCCCAAGCTGCAGGCTGTCCCTTAAGCCAAGTCAATGATTTGACCGAGTCAAACAAAGGGCTGCTATCTGCATTTGGATGCGCGTTAATTACCCAATGAATCTCGACGTTATCTGGTTTTTTGAGTGCTTGCTTATCAGCTTCAGAGGTGATCTCAAGTACCGCATAGCCACGTGCATCAGCAGGCAATTGTGCCAGATTGACCGTGATTGCTGGTAGCGCCGTCATATCACCGACTAACAAAAACCAATCGGCGTCACTGTTGATGAGTTTTTTGGGTCCGGGTCCGCCTACTAGTACTTGATCACCAGCTTGAGTGTTGCGTGCCCACGTCGATGCAGGGCCTGCAGCCTCATGTAAGGCAAAATCAACGTCTATCTCATCATCGCGCTGAACGCTGACGGTGTAGGTACGTACCACTGGCTTTGCATCCTCGCCTTGAGGAAACATCAGTTTGATATAAGCGCTTTCTTGATCCACTGGAAAATCAGTCAGTCCTGTGCCACCAAGCGTGACACGGCACATGTTTGGGGTGAGGTATCTGCTACCAATAACATCAAGTAATCTAGGGGTTGGTTTTGCCATATATTATCTTCCTTCTTTTAGCGCGTGTAGCTTTTCGCGTATAACATTGGTGCTCAAACTATTATGTACGTTCGTTTGATAGTTTATAAGGCAAGAGCACTGCTTTGATACTCTATTATCTTAAAAATCTATATTATCTTAAAAACACATCGCTAGAATGGTCGACTGCCAAACACCATTCTAACGATAACTGAGCTCATAAGGTTTAAAAATTGGCTTTTAGACTGACGGACATTTGGCGTTCAGGTCCCATCCAGCAGTTCTCGGTATCGTAACAAGCGCCGACGTAAGTCTTGTCAAACAGATTATTGATACTAGCACCCAGCGCGAGCATAGGGTTAATCTGATAACTACCACCAATATCGACCAACGTCACGCTTGGGAGCTCGTCTGAGTTTTGCTTATCGATCTGCATGCCATCTTCATAGCGAACGCCAGCATTTAGAGTCAGTTTGTCTGTCGCATAGTAGTCTGCCCATAGCGTGGCTTTGTGCTTCGCCGTTTGGGCAGGAGTGTTGCCGACCACATCTGGATTGAACTCATCTTCGGTAATCTCAGCATCGGTATAGCTGTAGCTTGCAGCCACGTCTACCCAGTCATTAAGCATGCGACTGCCTGATATCTCAAACCCTTGTGATTCAATCTCACCCGTTTGAACTTTCTGTCGATAGTCAGCGGGATTGGTGACGACGACATTTTGCTGTGTGATATCGAATACGGCTAACGTTCCTTTGGTCGCACGATCTGGAGACAAGTACTTCACCCCAGCTTCGAGCTGATCAGCAGTGCTAGGGTCAAAGGGTTCATTGGTAGTAAAGTTGCTACCAACCACAGGCTGGAACGACTCTGAATAGCTGACAAATGGGGAGAGTCCATTGTCAAAATCATAAATCGCAGCAAAACGGCCGCTGGTCTCTGATGCATCATTACCAAACGTCTCGTTATTATAAACTGCACCTTGAGAGGCGTCAGTTTGCTTAGTCGTACTCTCAAAGTTGTCGTGACGTAGTCCAGCGACAACGGTTAAATCTTGCCACTTCATTTCGTCTTGCACATAGAATCCAAGCTGGCTTTGTTCGATATCTTGTGTCTGACGATAGGTATCCAGCGGTAGCGTAGCCGTATTTATTTGTGAAAAGTCTGGATTAGACAAGTCAAGATTTGGCGTGCCATTTGCACCAGCATCATAGTAAATCGCGCTGCTGTCTGTCTCTTGATATTCAGCACCAAACAATAAGTTATGTGAGGTGTTGCCAGTATCAAATGTATAGGCCAGTTGATTGTCTGTGGTCCAGTTATTCATGTTCTCATCAGTGGTATAGGCGACGCGATTGAGAATCGTGTCACTACCTTCTACAAACCCTCTATTGTACATATTGCGCTGCTGCGCCTCAGCATCGGTATAGCGCGTGATGTGTTTAAAGGTCAACTGATCATTGATATCCCAGTTCACGGTGACACTTGGCATAAAGACTTCTTTGCTAAATTTATTCCATTCATCACCTGCATAGGCGTCACTGTTCAATTTGCCATAGCTTGCTTTGTAGACCGTACCGATAGCAGGTAATGGGGTAGAGGGCACCATCTCTGGATCATCTTGATAAAACAAATTAGCAAGTACAGAGACATCGTCGGTCGCTTGCCATTCAAGCGATGGGTTAATCAGCAATCGCTCTTCTTCAGTGGTTTGCATTTGACCGTCTTTTTGACGTTTTAGCGCCACTAGTCGGTAGTTCAGCGTGTCTGTGATGGGACCTGTGCTATCGACGGCGACTTCCTTTAGGTTTTGATTACCGAATCGCAGCTGTACTTCATTTTCTTGTGTGCTTTTGGGTGTCTTGGCTATTTGGTTGACCATACCTCCAGGTGCTGCGTAGCCATAAAGCGAGGATGCTGGTCCTTTGATAATTTCTACTGCCTCTGTCGCATAGACGTCGACTTGCGGCATAAGGTTCCAAGCGCCATCGTAGGGTAGTCTCAGTCCATCATAAAAATTAGAGTAAGTTTTGAACCCGCGGATGTTGTACTCATCAAATATCGATACTGTGCCACGGCTTTCAGTGCTCACGCCTGGCTCATAACGTAGAGCCGCATTAACGCTATCTGCTTGTCGTTTTTGTAATAAGTCTTGATCGATTCTGGTATAGCTCATTGGCGCATCGTCTGGGTCCAATGCAGTTTTGGTACCGGTACTGCGATAGCCATCTGAATAGACGGTAATAGCGTCTAAGGTAGTCGATGGCGCTATGTCATTGCCCACTTTATTAGTATCTAGAGAGTTTTCTACGCTTGTCTCAATTACGTTATTTTCAGTATTGTTAGCCGTATTGTTTTCGATACTGTTTGTGGGGTTCTCAGCATAGGCTGAATGGCTCAGACCCATTGCTAGTCCCAGTTGGACGGCTAAGGTTAAACGTTTTTGGCGAATGGATTTGGACGTTGAGACAGAACGCATCATGTTTCCTTGTAAGGTGTTATTGAGTACCAGAAATAGAAGAAAAGGAATAATAACATTAACGATAATCATTATCATTAAAATTTACAAATAAAAAGGTTGTAGAGGGATATTAAGCGAGATGGTGCTGTGTCTATAGTCTGTACATGACCAGTAGTTATCATCATCAACGCTAGTAGGTACCGTCTATCCGCTAAAAGGCGTAACTTATCGATAATTACTGCCACAAGTAATAGCGTTTATAGGGCTTTTCTCGTATGATGCAGGCGTCTATTTGGGCTTAAGTAAACCAGTAAGCATTGTTAAGGGCAACTACTGATAGAGCGCTCTTGTTTATCAGTGACTAAAAAGCGCTAAAGGCCATATTTATGAACGAACCTATGCCGAAACCCACGAACAACCAACGCTACTTTACGGTATGGCGTTGGCACTTTTATGCTGGGATATTCGCGGCGCCTTTTTTGATTGTTTTGGCCATCACTGCACTTGGTATGCTGTTCATGTCCAACACTGCAGGCCGTGATGATGATCGTCTCACCGTGGCTATACCAGAGTTGACCAGCCAAGCACCTGTTTCTATCCAAGCCAAAAACGCGCTGAGCACTTTGCCCAATAGCACACTGGTTAAGTATATCGCGCCTCGCGATACAGATACGGTCGCCTTGTTTCAGATAAAATCAGACGAACACAGCAACATGGTGGCGGTCAATCCCTATACGGCTGATATCGTCCAAAGTACACCGTCTAATAGCGGGCTATATAGCACCTTTAATGATATTCACAGTGATTTGTTGATTGGAAAAGTTGGTGATTACCTCCTAGAGACCGCGGCGTCCTTGACTATATTGATGATATTGTCTGGCTGGTACCTCTGGTGGCAAAAACGCAAGTCCGTCAAAGCGATGTTAATACCTAACGATACGGCAACCAGTAAGAAAAAACGGTCTTTTATGCGTACCATTCATGCCACGCTCGGCAGTTGGGTCTCTATATTACTGCTGTTTTTTTGTATTTCAGGAATGGCATGGGCAGGCGTATGGGGCGAGAGAGTCGTGCAAGCATGGAGCCAGTTCCCTGCGGGTAAGTGGGGTGTGGCACCAGTGCCAGTATCTATTGATCATAGCCAACATAGCACCATGCAGGAATCTGCAGCAGCACCACATGTACATGGTGCAGCCGCGTCTGACGTACCTACACATGGTAGCGCCTTAAACTCAGGAAGCACTAAAGAAGTGCCTTGGGTCCTTGAACTGACGCCGATGCCAGCATCAGGCACAACTATGGGTGAAAATGGTATCGCTACCAATATACCTATTATGATAGATACGGTAGATCGGTTCGCTCGTGAGATGGGGTTTGTAGGGCGCTATCAACTAAACCTACCACAAGGCAGTAGAGGCGTCTGGACCATTAGCCAAGATTCAATGAGCTATGATATGAAAAGTCCAACAGCAGACCGTACGGTACATATCGACCGCTATTCGGGCAATATCTTGGCGGATATACGCTTCGATGATTATAATGCTTTTGGTAAATTTATGGCGGCTGGTATTGCGCTGCATATGGGTACGCTTGGATGGTGGAGTGTACTTGCCAATGTGCTATTTTGCCTTGCAGTAATCGCTATCTGTGTCAGCGGTTATGTCATGTGGTGGCAACGTCGCCCGCGTCATGCTAGTCAGAGCAGTGGGTTAAACCCGCCAGCACGTGGGCAGCACTTTACAGTGTGGTGGCCGCTCGCCATTCCTTTATTAATAGTGGCTATCATATTCCCAACCGCTATTATTGCGATTGTGGTGATTGTGCTATTAGACTTTTTAGTGATTTCTCGTGTTGGGTTTTTGCACAGATTATTAAAATAAATGGTTCAAAAAATTATTCTTATTTAAAAAAGCGGGGCATCTTGTTAAGAGACGCCCCGCTTTTTTCTATTGTTTAAGTTGGCTCTGTACCGAGATGGTCTTTATGACAACATAGCAATGGCGTCCTTACTAGCGCGTTGTCTTTCTTCAGCATTGAGCTCAGTGAGGCGACCTTCTTTCATTAGCAGTAACCGATCAGCGTGCTCAAAGTAACCATCATCGTGGCTGATGATAAACAGCGTTTTACCCAATGCTTTTAGTTCAGGTATCAGTGTCTGGTAGAACACGCGGCGAAACGCAGGATCTTGGTCAGCCGCCCACTCATCGAGTAGTAAGATATCTTTTTGTTCAGCGACCGCGATGAGCATAGCCAAGCGTTTGCGTTGTCCTTGTGACAGCTTGTCTGTAGACAATTGATTGTCAGTCACACTGACTTTGTCTTGTAAGTTCAACTTATGCAGCCACGCACTTACTAGAGACTCATCAGGCTGCTGTCCTTGCTGACCAATCAGTTGCTTAAATAGATGCTGATCGCTAAAGATAGCAGAGTATAGCTGTCTATAGTCAGCATTGTTGTGCGGCTCAACGCGCAGTGTATCGATATACACTGCGCCCGTAGTAGGGGTAAAGATACCCGTAATAATCTTGGCAAGCGTAGATTTCCCGCTTCCGTTAGCCCCAATAAGGAACACCACGTCGCCTCGTTTGAGCGTCAGATTAACACCTTTTAAGATATTGCTAGTAACGTTGCCAGTGGTATGGTCACCCTCGCTGTCATTGAAAGCGGTATTGTTCGAGGTACTGTCACTAGGAAGACCGTTACTGGAAACACCGTTACTGGAAACACCGTTACTAGAAACATGGTAGCGATAGTTTACATCAGTTAGCGAGATGGTCTGCCAATGCTGGCTAGTACCACTTGTTTGAAATGTAGGCTGGTGCTCAGCTAACGCTAGTGATTGTATTTTGTCTAGGGCAACTTGAGCTGTTTGTAGGGTTGGATAGGCACCGACAGCATGGAGCAGTGGTGACTGCATAAATAGGATGGTCAAAGAAAAGGTAGTGGCGATACCCATCGAGATACCCAGGTAATTGGCCACCGCAAATACCACACCAATCGCGGCAAACATCATAATATTAGACCAGTTCACGGCTGACAAATGATAAGTGTCAGACTTGATCACTCGTTCTTTATAAGCTGCCGCGTGTTCTAAAAAGTCATGCGTGTATAGTTGCTCGGCACGGTGATGGTTGAGTGCCAGCTCTTTACGACCATCGATGATTGACTGATAGTCTTGATACAGCGCATCGTTAATCTCTCTAATGGCTCTTAGATGATGATACACATGCTTGACCAAAATAGTGCTGATCCAAATCGTCATTGCAATCCAAAACATCACGATCAGTAATAGTGGTAGCGAAAGCCAGCCCAGATAAAACCCAACACCAACAGCCAAAATAACACCTTGTACCAACTCCGGCATACGCACGAAAGCGACGGTAATAGACTGAATATCTGCGGATAGACTGGCGAGTAGCCGTGCACTACCCAGATGATCGATTTGAGGAACTGTGGTATCGATGATTTGCTTGACCAGTTTGGTTCTGAGCTCATAGACGAATTTGTGCCCCAAGCATGTCAGTGCATATTGCGATACAAAGGTGGTCATCAACAATAATAGTACCAGTAATACAAACTGTCCTAAACTTGCCCACGATAAGGTATTGAATACAGGCTGGCTGATAAAGGTATGATTGATATAAGCAATAATACCGACACTAACAGCAGCATTGATTAAGTTGAGTAAGATGACTTTTAAAAAGGGCGAGCGATACTTTGCCCAAATCATATGATACAAAGAAGTGCTGGCACGAGAAGACATAATGACTCAGTAATAGTATAAATTTTTGATAGCAGAAAAGGGAGTAGGTCGCGCCTAGTCCCTTCTATGGAACTCAATGATGTCTAGAAATCGAACGTTGCGGATACTTTTAATGCAGTGGGTTCGCCAGCATTTAAGTAACCATAACCTGGCAGACCACCGACTGATTGCCAATAATCTTCATCCGTGACATTAGTGACCATGCCTTTGAGGGTGACATCTTGTCCGCCAAGCATCGTGCGATAGCGGGCCCCTAAATCTAAGGTCGTATAACCATCAACTTTTAGAGTATTGGCAGCATCTGCGTAACGTGCCCCTGTGTGGATAATATCGCCTGTTAACGTTAACCCTTCAACTGCGGCTAAATCATACTCTAGGTTGACATTGCTTTGAAGCGTAGGAATGCCGATGACTCTATTGCCATCTAGTGCGTCATTGCCCGTGTCTCTTTGCTTAGCACTTAAGTAGCTGACACCAGCATTGAGGCGCATGTTCTCACTTGGACTACCAAAGACCGTCAACTCAGCACCTTGGTGACGGTTTTCACCCGCTTCGACAAACGTACTGGCGTCATTGATATAGGCACGTGGCTCATCAGTACTAAATAATGCTAGACTGCTGCCAATCATACCATTGTCATATTTAACGCCCACTTCAGTTTGTTTACTGACATATGGATCTAAGTTTTGCCCGGCATTAGTCAAGGTATTACCATCGATGTCATTCAATGGTGCTGTAGCACCTTTAGCCAAGCTTTCGATGTAGTTGCTATAAATAGACCAATCCATACTCGGCTGATAGACAATGCCGATACTTGGGGACCATTTACTCTCATCATATGCAGACAGTTGAGCTTGAGTATTATAGTCATAGCTTGTCGTTTTTATATTCTGATGACGCACGCCTACCGTAGTCTTTAGCTTGTCATCAAAAAATGAGAGCGTGTCAGCGAGCGCAACGCTCTGTAGCTCGGTCTCAGACGTACGTTTGGGATTATCTAGATCACCACCAAAAATAGCAGCACTTGACCACGCGTTATTAGCATAATCAATAGGATCATAGAGGTTGGTCGCGAGTTGGTTACCAAAGTCAAAAGCGTAAGCGCCTTTTTCTTCTTGATCATAAAGATCAGCGGCTAGTACCCAATTGTGATCAATCTTACCTGTTTGCCACTTACCCCGTAGTCCAAGCTGGGCACTTTGCACCAGATCTTCACGAGTATTATCGAAGCGATAAGTCGTGCCTGTGCCGTCGGCATCCGTGACGGTGAGGTTTGCCAAGGAGTTGGACTCGTCACTGCTTCGAATACCATAGGCACCGTAGCCTGTGATACTGTCATTAAAGTCATACTCACCTCTAATAGTACCAAAGATGTCTTCCTCGTTAGAGTAGGTCCAAGGCTGTGCCCAGTTTTTCGTACCTTTTGGCGCTTTTGGCACATCTGTGACACCATCTAACGTGACATTGGTACGCGTCTCATTGAGCTTATTATCTTGCCAACCAAGATCGGCGGATAAACGGTACTTGTCGGCTCTGTAATCCAAACCAAGCGCTGCTAGTCCTAAAGTTGAGGATTCATCATCGATAGCGCTGTCACCATCTTGATAGGCGGCATTGAAGCGCACACCAATGGCGTCACCCGTACCAAAGCGATTACCGACATCTATTGCGACTTTACCTTGATCACCTTGACCATAGCCAACCGTTATCTCACGCAGAGGATCATTGTCAGCCCGTTTAGGTAGTAGGTTGATAGTACCGCCCGCATTATTACCGCTAGGTGCAGCACCATTTAACATCGCTGATGCTCCGCGTTGAACCTCAACGCGCTCGAACAGTTCAGTTGCGATGTATTGTCTTGGTAGAATACCGTATAGACCATTGAACATGGTGTCATCTGAGGTAGTCACAAAGCCGCGCATAAAGTACGCTTCTTGGAAATTACCATAACCTCTAGCGACACGCACGGTTGGGTCTTTTTTGAGTAGATCGCCTACGCTTTGTGCTTGCTGGTTGGTGATGTATTCATTGGTGTATGAGGTGGTGGAGAAAGGAGTATCCATAATATCTTGATTACCCAAGAGTCCAACACGGCTACCGGTTGCGACTTGTCCGCCCTCATAAGCGCTCGGTAGTCCAGACGCTGACGCATCGGCGCTACTGGTGACGACGATGGTATCAAGCACCACACTGGGAGAGACAGACGAAGAATCAGTGTTTATATCTGTCTGCGCCCATGCTGCATGACTTGCGCCTAATAATAGTATTGATGTAGACAGATAGGCTGAGTGCCGCGCGCTTGATGATCGCGTGTGGCGAGATGTTTTTACAGTATTGATGCGAGATAAAGCAGAATATAAGCGAGACAGTTGCATTGGGTTTTCCAGCAAGTATGTTAAGCGTCTATTGTAATGATAATCATTTTCGTTATCAATATTATTACGGCATTAATGCTAAATATACTTTTAGGTTGTAGGGTAGAGTCTTTTACCATTGGGGTTTGAGAAAGTCACCAATCATAAGCAGGCTGTAGTTTGTGGGAAGTTAGCTATGCATTGGAATGGAATAGTATAGTTCTGGCGCTAAAACCTTAGTAAATTGCCAATTGCTAAGTATCAGTGAATGCGGCTCAGTCTAAATGCATAAGATCCGTTTTATAGTGTTGATGACACAGTGATGGACTTACCATAAGAGTACATAACAGTCGGTTAGTTTCTTTTATTTGTATCGTCTATGTCAGATAATGAACCGCGAATATTTTGCAGCTTGCGTATATTTAAAGGTTTTCATCACACAAACACATGGCATGATTTGTGCAACAACTGAAGTTAAAGTAAGACTTAAATACCTACCCAAAAATTATTAATCAGGAAATCATCATGGAAAAAGTACTAAAGAAAGCTATGGCTACTATTGTTTTACCTACTATTCTACTTGGTGTTTCTGGCTGTGCTGTCACAGGCAACAGTGGTATTGATAATGAAGGTGACAGTCGTAGAGTGAATAACGTCATGTGGAATAATCAAGTCGACATGGATTTTCGTGATGTGCTAGCAAAAGAAGTCAATGCTAATGAAACGAGACTGGTGTTTATTCGTAAAAGTGATGATGACCTAGAACAAACCAGTGCCAATATTTCTGTCAATAATAGATATCAGGTGAGCTTGCACCCTGGCAATTATACGGCCGTTAACTCTTGCGTTGGTAGCAATCAGTTAAGTGCTCATGCTACTGGTTTTAAAGACAATGATTTGTTGGCAGATAAGACAGACTATAAACTTGATGGTGGACAAACATACTTTTTCTATGTTGACATGGATGCTTTTGGCAAAAGCACACTGGAACAAATAACGAGTGATAGTGCTTTACCATTACTAGAAACCAAACGTTATCAAACTCATCAAATTAGCCGAGTGGTACCCAACTGCGCAGTACCAACAGCAGTTATAACGCCGATACCTGAGGCTTTGCCAGTAGTACCAGTATTAGCTGAAAAAGTGACCATCGAACTTGAAGTGCTGTTTGAAACGGACAAATCTGTAGTACAGCCTGAATACTATTCTAAAATATCTGAAGTCGCAGAATTCATGGCTCAATACCCAAACACTATGGTTACTATCGAGGGGCATACCGATAGTCGGGCAAGCGAACGCTATAATCAATCACTATCACAACGACGCGTAGATGCCGTAAAAGAAGTATTGATTACTCAGTTTGGTATCGATCCTGAACGTCTAAATGCTATCGGTTATGGTGAACTACAGCCTAGAGCTACCAACGATACAGCTGCTGGCCGTCAGCTTAACCGCCGTGTTGTCGCTGTGGTCGAAGAACGCGTGGGTAATTGATACAAGTATATTTATATTATAAATAAAGCCGCATCATAAAAGTATTTCAAGCGGCAACAAAGCATTTAAAAAAGGGTAACCAATGAATACTATCATCGTAAAAACTAATAATACTACTGAGACTGTAAGCCAGATAGAAGTCGTCACAAAAGATGGCATACCTACAGTTATTCAAGCCTCAGAAAGAGTGAATTACGAGTTTCATGACAATGCCATAAACCGTGCTCCTAACCATATTATTACTAAACGTATTAAGAACGACCTCCATGTCTCATTTGAAAAAGAAGGCGAAGAGAGCGATCTTATTGTTGAAGGTTTTTACGACAGTGCAGATAGTGCTCTACTAGGTATTGCTGAAGATGGTGAGTATTACTACTATATTCCAGATACTGGTGAAACCTATGATTATGTTACTCAATTAGAAGTGGGTGACGTGGAAGGGCAAGCATTGGGCGGGGAAGTCTATGCAGCTGTCATCCCTTGGTGGATACCTGCTGCTGCTGGATTGGGAATTGCCGGACTATTAGCGAGTACAAGTAGCAACAGTCGAGATGACACCCTCATTGAAGATAATACGCCGCCATTGGTAGAAAATGAAGTTATAGCTGGTAGTTTGGGGCAGTCGGTTACTATTACTTTGTTAAGTAGTGCTATCGACCTTGAGGGCGATATTGACCCAACTAGTGTCAAACTAATCAATCTAAACACTGGACTTGAAGTCACCAGTCTAACCGTACCGGGTGAAGGCACATGGAGCGTGAATCCAGAAACAGGAGCAGTCACTTTTACCCCAGAGGCGGGCTTTACTGCTGATCCAACTCCAGTGGCATATATAGTGTCTGACTTGACTGGCAACAAATCCAATCAAGCCACTATAACCGTCGACTACCCACCAACGGCGCCAAACGTTGAAGATGAGATTCAAACAGGCAGTGTTGGTCAGCCAGTCGTCATCAATGTGCTAGATAACGCCACCGACCTTGAGGGCGATATTGACCCAACTAGTGTCAAACTAATCAATCCAAACACTGGACTTGAAGTCACCAGTCTAACTGTACCGGGTGAAGGCACGTGGAGCGTGAATCCAGAAACAGGAGCAGTCACTTTTACCCCAGAGGCGGGCTTTACTGCTGATCCAACTCCAGTGGCATATATAGTGTCTGACTTGACTGGCAACAAATCCAATCAAGCCACTATAACCGTCGACTACCCACCAACGGCGCCAAACGTTGAAGATGAGATTCAAACAGGCAGTGTTGGTCAGCCAGTCGTCATCAATGTGCTAGATAACGCCACCGACCTTGAGGGCGATATCGACCCAACGACCGTCAAGCTAATTGACCCAGACAATGGTGATGAAGTAACTACGTTGACGGTCACAGGCGAAGGAGAATGGGTCGTTGATCCTACCTCAGGCGCTGTGACCTTTACACCAGAGGACGGTTATACAGGTGATCCAACACCTGTAGACTACATCGTAGTGGACAGCACCAACTTAAAGTCTGACCCAGCTACCATCACCATCGACTACCCACAAACCGCCCCAGTGGCACAGAACGATGCAGACACTGGTGACTCTGGTGAGACTGTCGTGGTAGACGTGGTGGCCAACGACACCGATGCTGAAGAAGATCTTGACCCAACCACCGTCATCATCACCCAATCACCAGCCGGTGGCATCATTGCCGCTGATGGCAAATCAGTCGTGGTAGATGGCGAAGGCAGCTGGAATGTGGATGCAGACACTGGGGCAATCAGCTTTACCCCAGAAGATGGCTTTACCGCAGACCCAACCCCAATCAGCTATAGCGTTGAAGACATCAACGGTTTGGTATCGAACGAAGCCACGGTCACCATCGACTACCCACAAACCGCCCCAGTGGCACAGAACGATGCAGACACTGGTGACTCTGGTGAGACTGTCGTGGTAGACGTGGTGGCCAACGACACCGATGCTGAAGAAGATCTTGACCCAACCACCGTCATCATCACCCAATCACCAGCCGGTGGCACCATTGCCGCTGATGGCAAATCAGTCGTGGTAGATGGCGAAGGCAGCTGGAATGTGGATGCAGACACTGGGGCAATCAGCTTTACCCCAGAAGATGGCTTTACCGCAGACCCAACCCCAATCAGCTATAGCGTTGAAGACATCAACGGTTTGGTATCGAACGAAGCCACGGTCACCATCGACTACCCACAAACCGCCCCAGTGGCACAGAATGATGCAGACACTGGTGACTCTGGTGAGACTGTCGTGGTAGACGTGGTGGCCAACGACACCGATGCTGAAGAATATCTTGACCCAACCACCGTCATCATCACCCAATCACCAGCCGGTGGCATCATTGCCGCTGATGGCAAATCAGTCGTGGTAGATGGCGAAGGCAGCTGGAATGTGGATGCAGATACTGGGGCAATCAGCTTTACCCCAGAAGATGGCTTTACCGCAGACCCAACCCCAATCAGCTATAGCGTTGAAGACATCAACGGTTTGGTATCGAACGAAGCCACGGTCACCATCGACTACCCACAAACCGCCCCAGTGGCACAGAATGACGTAGGCGTCGGTCCTTTGAATGCCCCTGTGACTGTCGACATCTTGAATAACGATAGCGATGCTGAGGGTGACCTTGACCCAACGACCGTCAAGCTAATTGACCCAGACAACGGTGATGAAGTAACAACGTTGACGGTCACAGGCGAAGGGGAATGGGTCGTTGATCCTACCTCAGGCGCTGTGACCTTTACCCCAGAGGCGGGCTTTACTGCTGATCCAACTCCAGTGGCATATATAGTGTCTGACTTGACTGGCAACAAATCCAATCAAGCCACTATAACCGTCGACTACCCACCAACGGCGCCAAACGTTGAAGATGAGATTCAAACAGGCAGTGTTGGTCAGCCAGTCGTCATCAATGTGCTAGATAACGCCACCGACCTTGAGGGCGATATCGACCCAACGACCGTCAAGCTAATTGACCCAGACAATGGTGATGAAGTAACTACGTTGACGGTCACAGGCGAAGGAGAATGGGTCGTTGATCCTACCTCAGGCGCTGTGACCTTTACACCAGAGGACGGTTATACAGGTGATCCAACACCTGTAGACTACATCGTAGTGGACAGCACCAACTTAAAGTCTGACCCAGCTACCATCACCATCGACTACCCACAAACCGCCCCAGTGGCACAGAACGATGCAGACACTGGTGACTCTGGTGAGACTGTCGTGGTAGACGTGGTGGCCAACGACACCGATGCTGAAGAAGATCTTGACCCAACCACCGTCATCATCACCCAATCACCAGCCGGTGGCACCATTGCCGCTGATGGCAAATCAGTCGTGGTAGATGGCGAAGGCAGCTGGAATGTGGATGCAGACACTGGGGCAATCAGCTTTACCCCAGAAGATGGCTTTACCGCAGACCCAACCCCAATCAGCTATAGCGTTGAAGACATCAACGGTTTGGTATCGAACGAAGCCACGGTCACCATCGACTACCCACAAACCGCCCCAGTGGCAATTCCAGAAGTAGAGAGTATTAATGAAGATGTCACTTTAATAGATAACGTATTGACCAATGACACTGACGCGGAGGGTGGTCTATTGATCGTACAATCAGCCACCGTAGACGTTAATGGCAGTGGCGACCAAGTTGCTTTAGAGCTGGGTGTTGCAACAACCATCACTGATGACAATGGTGATGCAATTGGTGACTTGACCCTAAGCGCAGATGGCAGTTACACCTTTGATCCAGCGCCTAACTTCAACGGCACCGTGCCCCAAGTGAGCTATACAGTGACCGACCCTGAGGGCAACACTGACAGCACCACCTTAGACATCACTGTAACGCCAGTAGAAGATATACCGGTCGCGAGCCCTGAAGTTGAAAGCACGCCTGAGGACACTGACTTAACCGGCAATGTCCTTACTAACGATACTGATGGTGACGGTAACAACACCCTAACTGTAGATTCAGCCACCGTAGACGTTAATGGCAGTGGCGACCAAGTTGCTTTAGAGCTGGGTGTTGCAACAACCATCACTGATGACAATGGTGATGCAATTGGTGACTTGACCCTAAGCGCAGATGGCAGTTACACCTTTGATCCAGCGCCTAACTTCAACGGCACCGTGCCCCAAGTGAGCTATACAGTGACCGACCCTGAGGGCAACACTGACAGCACCACCTTAGACATCACTGTAACGCCAGTAGAAGATATACCAGTCGCGAGCCCTGAACAACACCCTAACTGTAGATTCAGCCACCGTAGACGTTAATGGCAGTGGCGACCAAGTTGCTTTAGAGCTGGGTGTTGCAACAACCATCACTGATGACAATGGTGATGCAATTGGTGACTTGACCCTAAGCGCAGATGGCAGTTACACCTTTGATCCAGCGCCTAACTTCAACGGCACCGTGCCCCAAGTGAGCTATACAGTGTGGATGCAGACACTGGGGCAATCAGCTTTACCCCAGAAGATGGCTTTACCGCAGACCCAACCCCAATCAGCTATAGCGTTGAAGACATCAACGGTTTGGTATCGAACGAAGCCACGGTCACCATCGACTACCCACAAACCGCCCCAGTGGCAATTAATGGCAGTGGCGACCAAGTTGCTTTAGAGCTAACAACCATCACTGATGACAATGGTGATGCAATTGGTGACTTGACCCTAAGCGCAGATGGCAGTGATCCAGCGCCTAACTTCAACGGCACCGTGCCCCAAGATATACAGTGACCGACCCTGAGGGCAACACTGACAGCACCACCTTAGACACTGTAACGCCAGTAGAAGATATACGGTCGCGGCCCTGAAGTTGAAAGCACGCCTGAGGGTGGTCTATTGATCGTACAATCAGCCACCGTAGACGTTAATGGCAGTGGCGACCAAGTTGCTTTAGAGCTGGGTGTTGCAACAACCATCACTGATGACAATGGTGATGCAATTGGTGACTTGACCCTAAGCGCAGATGGCAGTTACACCTTTGATCCAGCGCCTAACTTCAACGGCACCGTGCCCCAAGTGAGCTATACAGTGACCGACCCTGAGGGCAACACTGACAGCACCACCTTAGACATCACTGTAACGCCAGTAGAAGATATACCGGTCGCGAGCCCTGAAGTTGAAAGCACGCCTGAGGACACTGACTTAACCGGCAATGTCCTTACTAACGATACTGATGGTGACGGTAACAACACCCTAACTGTAGATTCAGCCACCGTAGACGTTAATGGCAGTGGCGACCAAGTTGCTTTAGAGCTGGGTGTTGCAACAACCATCACTGATGACAATGGTGATGCAATTGGTGACTTGACCCTAAGCGCAGATGGCAGTTACACCTTTGATCCAGCGCCTAACTTCAACGGCACCGTGCCCCAAGTGAGCTATACAGTGACCGACCCTGAGGGCAACACTGACAGCACCACCTTAGACATCACTGTAACGCCAGTAGAAGATATACCGGTCGCGAGCCCTGAAGTTGAAAGCACGCCTGAGGACACTGACTTAACCGGCAATGTCCTTACTAACGATACTGATGGTGACGGTAACAACACCCTAACTGTAGATTCAGCCACCGTAGACGTTAATGGCAGTGGCGACCAAGTTGCTTTAGAGCTGGGTGTTGCAACAACCATCACTGATGACAATGGTGATGCAATTGGTGACTTGACCCTAAGCGCAGATGGCAGTTACACCTTTGATCCAGCGCCTAACTTCAACGGCACCGTGCCCCAAGTGAGCTATACAGTGACCGACCCTGAGGGCAACACTGACAGCACCACCTTAGACATCACTGTAACGCCAGTAGAAGATATACCGTCGCGAGCCCTGAAGTTGAAAGCACGCCTGAGGACACTGACTTAACCGGCAATGTCCTTACTAACGATACTGATGGTGACGGTAACAACACCCTAACTGTAGATTCAGCCACCGTAGACGTTAATGGCAGTGGCGACCAAGTTGCTTTAGAGCTGGGTGTTGCAACAACCATCACTGATGACAATGGTGATGCAATTGGTGACTTGACCCTAAGCGCAGATGGCAGTTACACCTTTGATCCAGCGCCTAACTTCAACGGCACCGTGCCCCAAGTGAGCTATACAGTGACCGACCCTGAGGGCAACACTGACAGCACCACCTTAGACATCACTGTAACGCCAGTAGAAGATATACCGGTCGCGAGCCCTGAAGTTGAAAGCACGCCTGAGGACACTGACTTAACCGGCAATGTCCTTACTAACGATACTGATGGTGACGGTAACAACACCCTAACTGTAGATTCAGCCACCGTAGACGTTAATGGCAGTGGCGACCAAGTTGCTTTAGAGCTGGGTGTTGCAACAACCATCACTGATGACAATGGTGATGCAATTGGTGACTTGACCCTAAGCGCAGATGGCAGTTACACCTTGATCCAGCGCCTAACTTCAACGGCACCGTGCCCCAAGTGAGCTATACAGTGACCGACCCTGAGGGCAACACTGACAGCACCACCTTAGACATCACTGTAACGCCAGTAGAAGATATACCGGTCGCGAGCCCTGAAGTTGAAAGCACGCCTGAGGACACTGACTTAACCGGCAATGTCCTTACTAACGATACTGATGGTGACGGTAACAACACCCTAACTGTAGATTCAGCCACCGTAGACGTTAATGGCAGTGGCGACCAAGTTGCTTTAGAGCTGGGTGTTGCAACAACCATCACTGATGACAATGGTGATGCAATTGGTGACTTGACCCTAAGCGCAGATGGCAGTTACACCTTTGATCCAGCGCCTAACTTCAACGGCACCGTGCCCCAAGTGAGCTATACAGTGACCGACCCTGAGGGCAACACTGACAGCACCACCTTAGACATCACTGTAACGCCAGTAGAAGATATACCGGTCGCGAGCCCTGAAGTTGAAAGCACGCCTGAGGACACTGACTTAACCGGCAATGTCCTTACTAACGATACTGATGGTGACGGTAACAACACCCTAACTGTAGATTCAGCCACCGTAGACGTTAATGGCAGTGGCGACCAAGTTGCTTTAGAGCTGGGTGTTGCAACAACCATCACTGATGACAATGGTGATGCAATTGGTGACTTGACCCTAAGCGCAGATGGCAGTTACACCTTTGATCCAGCGCCTAACTTCAACGGCACCGTGCCCCAAGTGAGCTATACAGTGACCGACCCTGAGGGCAACACTGACAGCACCACCTTAGACATCACTGTAACGCCAGTAGAAGATATACCGGTCGCGAGCCCTGAAGTTGAAAGCACGCCTGAGGACACTGACTTAACCGGCAATGTCCTTACTAACGATACTGATGGTGACGGTAACAACACCCTAACTGTAGATTCAGCCACCGTAGACGTTAATGGCAGTGGCGACCAAGTTGCTTTAGAGCTGGGTGTTGCAACAACCATCACTGATGACAATGGTGATGCAATTGGTGACTTGACCCTAAGCGCAGATGGCAGTTACACCTTTGATCCAGCGCCTAACTTCAACGGCACCGTGCCCCAAGTGAGCTATACAGTGACCGACCCTGAGGGCAACACTGACAGCACCACCTTAGACATCACTGTAACGCCAGTAGAAGATATACCAGTCGCGAGCCCTGAAGTTGAAAGCACGCCTGAGGACACTGACTTAACCGGCAATGTCCTTACTAACGATACTGATGGTGACGGTAACAACACCCTAACTGTAGATTCAGCCACCGTAGACGTTAATGGCAGTGGCGACCAAGTTGCTTTAGAGCTGGGTGTTGCAACAACCATCACTGATGACAATGGTGATGCAATTGGTGACTTGACCCTAAGCGCAGATGGCAGTTACACCTTTGATCCAGCGCCTAACTTCAACGGCACCGTGCCCCAAGTGAGCTATACAGTGACCGACCCTGAGGGCAACACTGACAGCACCACCTTAGACATCACTGTAACGCCAGTAGAAGATATACCGGTCGCGAGCCCTGAAGTTGAAAGCACGCCTGAGGACACTGACTTAACCGGCAATGTCCTTACTAACGATACTGATGGTGACGGTAACAACACCCCTAACTGTAGATTCAGCCACCGTAGACGTTAATGGCAGTGGCGACCAAGTTGCTTTAGAGCTGGGTGTTGCAACAACCATCACTGATGACAATGGTGATGCAATTGGTGACTTGACCCTAAGCGCAGATGGCAGTTACACCTTTGATCCAGCGCCTAACTTCAACGGCACCGTGCCCCAAGTGAGCTATACAGTGACCGACCCTGAGGGCAACACTGACAGCACCACCTTAGACATCACTGTAACGCCAGTAGAAGATATACCGGTCGCGAGCCCTGAAGTTGAAAGCACGCCTGAGGACACTGACTTAACCGGCAATGTCCTTACTAACGATACTGATGGTGACGGTAACAACACCCTAACTGTAGATTCAGCCACCGTAGACGTTAATGGCAGTGGCGACCAAGTTGCTTTAGAGCTGGGTGTTGCAACAACCATCACTGATGACAATGGTGATGCAATTGGTGACTTGGGTGTTGCAACAACCATCACTGATGACAATGGTGATGCAATTGGTGACTGACTTAACCGGCAATGTCCTTACTAACGATACTGATGGTGACGGTAACAACACCCTAACTGTAGATTCAGCCACCGTAGACGTTAATGGCAGTGGCGACCAAGTTGCTTTAGAGCTGGGTGTTGCAACAACCATCACTGATGACAATGGTGATGCAATTGGTGACTTGACCCTAAGCGCAGATGGCAGTTACACCTTTGATCCAGCGCCTAACTTCAACGGCACCGTGCCCCAAGTGAGCTATACAGTGACCGACCCTGAGGGCAACACTGACAGCACCACCTTAGACATCACTGTAACGCCAGTAGAAGATATACCGGTCGCGAGCCCTGAAGTTGAAAGCACGCCTGAGGACACTGACTTAACCGGCAATGTCCTTACTAACGATATTGATGGTGACGGTAACAACACCCTAACTGTAGATTCAGCCACCGTAGACGTTAATGGCAGTGGCGACCAAGTTGCTTTAGAGCTGGGTGTTGCAACAACCATCACTGATGACAATGGTGATGCAATTGGTGACTTGACCCTAAGCGCAGATGGCAGTTACACCTTTGATCCAGCGCCTAACTTCAACGGCACCGTGCCCCAAGTGAGCTATACAGTGACCGACCCTGAGGGCAACACTGACAGCACCACCTTAGACATCACTGTAACGCCAGTAGAAGATATACCAGTCGCGAGCCCTGAAGTTGAAAGCACGCCTGAGGACACTGACTTAACCGGCAATGTCCTTACTAACGATACTGATGGTGACGGTAACAACACCCTAACTGTAGATTCAGCCACCGTAGACGTTAATGGCAGTGGCGACCAAGTTGCTTTAGAGCTGGGTGTTGCAACAACCATCACTGATGACAATGGTGATGCAATTGGTGACTTGACCCTAAGCGCAGATGGCAGTTACACCTTTGATCCAGCGCCTAACTTCAACGGCACCGTGCCCCAAGTGAGCTATACAGTGACCGACCCTGAGGGCAACACTGACAGCACCACCTTAGACATCACTGTAACGCCAGTAGAAGATATACCGGTCGCGAGCCCTGAAGTTGAAAGCACGCCTGAGGACACTGACTTAACCGGCAATGTCCTTACTAACGATACTGATGGTGACGGTAACAACACCCTAACTGTAGATTCAGCCACCGTAGACGTTAATGGCAGTGGCGACCAAGTTGCTTTAGAGCTGGGTGTTGCAACAACCATCACTGATGACAATGGTGATGCAATTGGTGACTTGACCCTAAGCGCAGATGGCAGTTACACCTTTGATCCAGCGCCTAACTTCAACGGCACCGTGCCCCAAGTGAGCTATACAGTGACCGACCCTGAGGGCAACACTGACAGCACCACCTTAGACATCACTGTAACGCCAGTAGAAGATATACCAGTCGCGAGCCCTGAAGTTGAAAGCACGCCTGAGGACACTGACTTAACCGGCAATGTCCTTACTAACGATACTGATGGTGACGGTAACAACACCCTAACTGTAGATTCAGCCACCGTAGACGTTAATGGCAGTGGCGACCAAGTTGCTTTAGAGCTGGGTGTTGCAACAACCATCACTGATGACAATGGTGATGCAATTGGTGACTTGACCCTAAGCGCAGATGGCAGTTACACCTTTGATCCAGCGCCTAACTTCAACGGCACCGTGCCCCAAGTGAGCTATACAGTGACTGACCCTGAGGGCAACACTGACAGCACCACCTTAGACATCACTGTAACGCCAGTAGAAGATATACCGGTCGCGAGCCCTGAAGTTGAAAGCACGCCTGAGGACACTGACTTAACCGGCAATGTCCTTACTAACGATACTGATGGTGACGGTAACAACACCCTAACTGTAGATTCAGCCACCGTAGACGTTAATGGCAGTGGCGACCAAGTTGCTTTAGAGCTGGGTGTTGCAACAACCATCACTGATGACAATGGTGATGCAATTGGTGACTTGACCCTAAGCGCAGATGGCAGTTACACCTTTGATCCAGCGCCTAACTTCAACGGCACCGTGCCCCAAGTGAGCTATACAGTGACCGACCCTGAGGGCAACACTGACAGCACCACCTTAGACATCACTGTAACGCCAGTAGAAGATATACCGGTCGCGAGCCCTGAAGTTGAAAGCACGCCTGAGGACACTGACTTAACCGGCAATGTCCTTACTAACGATACTGATGGTGACGGTAACAACACCCTAACTGTAGATTCAGCCACCGTAGACGTTAATGGCAGTGGCGACCAAGTTGCTTTAGAGCTGGGTGTTGCAACAACCATCACTGATGACAATGGTGATGCAATTGGTGACTTGACCCTAAGCGCAGATGGCAGTTACACCTTTGATCCAGCGCCTAACTTCAACGGCACCGTGCCCCAAGTGAGCTATACAGTGACCGACCCTGAGGGCAACACTGACAGCACCACCTTAGACATCACTGTAACGCCAGTAGAAGATATACCAGTCGCGAGCCCTGAAGTTGAAAGCACGCCTGAGGACACTGACTTAACCGGCAATGTCCTTACTAACGATACTGATGGTGACGGTAACAACACCCTAACTGTAGATTCAGCCACCGTAGACGTTAATGGCAGTGGCGACCAAGTTGCTTTAGAGCTGGGTGTTGCAACAACCATCACTGATGACAATGGTGATGCAATTGGTGACTTGACCCTAAGCGCAGATGGCAGTTACACCTTTGATCCAGCGCCTAACTTCAACGGCACCGTGCCCCAAGTGAGCTATACAGTGACGGTAACAACACCCTAACTGTAGATTCAGCCACCGTAGACGTTAATGGCAGTGGCGACCAAGTTGCTTTAGAGCTGGGTGTTGCAACAACCATCACTGATGACAATGGTGATGCAATTGGTGACTTGACCCTAAGCGCAGATGGCAGTTACACCTTTGATCCAGCGCCTAACTTCAACGGCACCGTGCCCCAAGTGAGCTATACAGTGACCGACCCTGAGGGCAACACTGACAGCACCACCTTAGACATCACTGTAACGCCAGTAGAAGATATACCGGTCGCGAGCCCTGAAGTTGAAAGCACGCCTGAGGACACTGACTTAACCGGCAATGTCCTTACTAACGATACTGATGGTGACGGTAACAACACCCTAACTGTAGATTCAGCCACCGTAGACGTTAATGGCAGTGGCGACCAAGTTGCTTTAGAGCTGGGTGTTGCAACAACCATCACTGATGACAATGGTGATGCAATTGGTGACTTGACCCTAAGCGCAGATGGCAGTTACACCTTTGATCCAGCGCCTAACTTCAACGGCACCGTGCCCCAAGTGAGCTATACAGTGACCGACCCTGAGGGCAACACTGACAGCACCACCTTAGACATCACTGTAACGCCAGTAGAAGATATACCAGTCGCGAGCCCTGAAGTTGAAAGCACGCCTGAGGACACTGACTTAACCGGCAATGTCCTTACTAACGATACTGATGGTGACGGTAACAACACCCTAACTGTAGATTCAGCCACCGTAGACGTTAATGGCAGTGGCGACCAAGTTGCTTTAGAGCTGGGTGTTGCAACAACCATCACTGATGACAATGGTGATGCAATTGGTGACTTGACCCTAAGCGCAGATGGCAGTTACACCTTTGATCCAGCGCCTAACTTCAACGGCACCGTGCCCCAAGTGAGCTATACAGTGACCGACCCTGAGGGCAACACTGACAGCACCACCTTAGACATCACTGTAACGCCAGTAGAAGATATACCGGTCGCGAGCCCTGAAGTTGAAAGCACGCCTGAGGACACTGACTTAACCGGCAATGTCCTTACTAACGATACTGATGGTGACGGTAACAACACCCTAACTGTAGATTCAGCCACCGTAGACGTTAATGGCAGTGGCGACCAAGTTGCTTTAGAGCTGGGTGTTGCAACAACCATCACTGATGACAATGGTGATGCAATTGGTGACTTGACCCTAAGCGCAGATGGCAGTTACACCTTTGATCCAGCGCCTAACTTCAACGGCACCGTGCCCCAAGTGAGCTATACAGTGACCGACCCTGAGGGCAACACTGACAGCACCACCTTAGACATCACTGTAACGCCAGTAGAAGATATACCGGTCGCGAGCCCTGAAGTTGAAAGCACGCCTGAGGACACTGACTTAACCGGCAATGTCCTTACTAACGATACTGATGGTGACGGTAACAACACCCTAACTGTAGATTCAGCCACCGTAGACGTTAATGGCAGTGGCGACCAAGTTGCTTTAGAGCTGGGTGTTGCAACAACCATCACTGATGACAATGGTGATGCAATTGGTGACTTGACCCTAAGCGCAGATGGCAGTTACACCTTTGATCCAGCGCCTAACTTCAACGGCACCGTGCCCCAAGTGAGCTATACAGTGACCGACCCTGAGGGCAACACTGACAGCACCACCTTAGACATCACGGTTGAGCCGGTGAATGATGCCCCAGTAGCGGTAGATGATAAAAAGTTAGACCAAACATTTGGTTCTGATGTGACTCTTGATGTATTAAGTAACGACACCGACCCTGAAAATGACATTGACCCAGCAACCGTCATTATTACCCAGGCCCCAGTTGGAAGCATCATTGCCACTGATGGTAAATCGGTTGTTGTAGCGAATGAGGGTAAGTGGAGCGTTAATGAAACTACAGGTGTCATTACATTTGAGCCAGAAGAAAGATTTGTAGGTAACCCAACACCTATTAGTTATACCGTATCTGATAGTACGAACCTCACCTCTGATCCCGCTACCGTCACCATCGACTATGATCAACCTACTAGAACTGAAGTTGCGACTCCTGGTCGTGTTTCTGAAGAGGGGCTAGAAGGTGGCAATCCAGATAGCGATCCAAACTCAACATTAGATACCACTGACTCTGCATCTGATACGGTTGATAATTGGATTAGAGTAACCGACACCGATACAGACTTAGCAGATGCCGTGGTTGGATTTACATTGCCAACAACTGGCAACAATATTATGAGCCAAGGTAACCCTGTTATTTTTAGAATTGATTCAGCCACAGGAAATATCATTGGTGAATATGAATACATAGACAGTAATAACGTCACCCAAATACAGAATGTCCTGACCATAAGCCTAAATGGTAATAAAGAAGTCATTACTGACGGTTATCAATTTGGTTATGATGTTACATTGGCCGCTCCTGTAGATCATACGCAAGGTGATGATGTAGAAGGTATATTGTCTATCAACTTCGGTGTTGAGGTGTTCGAAAATGCGTCGGCTATTGAGTCATTAGTACAATCTGATGAGCTGTTAGCTATCATTGAAGATGACTCTCCAGCGTCTCAACCTGTGGTGTGGAATATTGATGTACAGCAAGAGACTATTACTATTAGTGGTTTACAAACGGGCTTTACTGACTCATTGTTTACTGAGCCAACAACTTCTGGTTATTTGATTGCTAATAATCCGTCATCTGCAAACCCTGGTAATACTGTCTCATCTAGAGATTATGGCGGTACAGTTGGTGAATTGTTTGCTGAACTAGATGCCACATATCAGGCGGCAGATGGTAATACTTACGTAGATACGCTCGACGAAGCTATTTATTGGGGTGTACCAGCTAATCAAAATGGAGAAGAGACACCTCCTGCTGGTTATACAACTCGTGAAGATCTTGACTATCAAGGTGCTGGTGAAGAGATTAAGTTCGAAACCGATCTTGATTTGGGTGACTTCTCACATATCAACTTTGGTGTATTTGGAAATGGTGGTGTTTTAATTGAGACAACGCTAAACATTGAT
The DNA here is from genome assembly GCF_059072655.1 of Psychrobacter sp. H27. Taxonomy (NCBI): domain Bacteria; kingdom Pseudomonadati; phylum Pseudomonadota; class Gammaproteobacteria; order Moraxellales; family Moraxellaceae; genus Psychrobacter; species Psychrobacter sp. H27. The sequence continues at coordinate 254,750 of NZ_JCACRX010000001.1, forward strand.
TTCACAATGGATGTAAATGGTAACTCTGAGCCGGTAAATGTCGATTACTTATTAAAACACAATGAAACAATTAATAGCTTCACGACTGCTACCTTTGGGTTGGACACTGACACTTACTCAGATGTTTTTGTACAGAGCGATTTTATTGTGATACCAAATGCTTCGAAAATTATTGATATCGCTGGTCAACAGTATCAACTTGATATCACACTTGCCAATCAAGATACAGATTCCAGTATTGACTCCGATAAAAACAAAGATTTCCTGAAAATATATCAAGGCTATGATGGTGTTGATAATGACGGTGATGGTAGAGTCGATGAGTCAATATATTCTGCAGTCGGGAACTCAATAGGTGGGTTTATTGATCAAGCCGCGAATGGCACTTTCTACTATGACTTAAATGGTAATGGTATTTTGGGTGATAGAGGAGATGCAGAATATACACGTAATACACCAGATGGTTATAGATATACTATTCTTGGCAATAACGATATTGCTTATATTGATGCTGATAGAGACTTAGTTTCAGATGGTATTGATTTTGACGGTGATAACATAAATGATGCTGTCGATATTAATGGTGATGGCAGACTTGACTATATTGTGTATAGTACTACAGGTCAGCGTGCTGAGGACACTGATGGTGACGGAGTCATAGATAGAGTTGATACAAATAATGATGGCATCGTTGATACGGATCTCGTGTTAGATGGTTCTGACTATAACCCTGCATTGGATGACGCAGGTACTTTCGTGGTCAATAGTGAAGAAGGTCAAGAAAATACTTATGATGTTATTGGCAAGTTAACGCCGCTAAATCCGCTACCAAAGTTAAGTAATAATATTGTCGTTGAAGGAAAAGTTGCAGTTGGTGCTGATACAGTTAACTACCTTAACTCGACTGGAACTGGTATTGTTTGGTCTGGTGTATCGACAACAGATAGTGATGGCACAATTACCACCATTAATACTGACAGCGATGCAACTAATTATGAGTTCCAAACTGATTATGGTGTGTTTATTGGTTATGCCGATGGGAGCTATACATTTAATGCAGCAGACAATATCGCTGATATCGTGAATCCCAATGCAGACGACATTGATGTATTCTCGTTCGAATATCAGGACTCTGATGGTGACACAGCCAGCTCAACGGTAACGCTAAACTACAATGAGTACGCAGCGCCTCAAAGCCCAGACTCAATTAACAGTATTCCATCGCGCACTACTGCCGATAATGATTACTTAGTAGGAACTAACCAAGCTGAAGTGATAGAAGGTGGCGATGGAGACGATACTCTAATTGGTTTGAGCGGTATAGACTCGTTGTTCGGTGGTAGTGGTAGCGATACTGTAGTATTTGACAGGAACGATCTTGTCGTTGATGGAGGCGAAGGCGAAAGCTCAGCCAATATTCAAGATAATGATACGTTGTTAATTAATGATCTCAATGTTGTTGCTGGTAATGATATGACTCAAGTCGTTAATTTTGAGACTATCGATATGACCAATGACACCTCTCAAACCCTGAGCTTGGGACTGAGTGATGTGGTTAGTATCACTGATAATAACAATGAGCTATTCATCAAAGGCGATAGTACAGACACGGTTAATATATCGGGCATGACTAAATCAGCTACATCTGATCAAGTGGGTTATGACTTATATCAAGATGGTGCTAACTCTGCCAAGCTATATGTACAAACTTCTATAGATGACAATGTGATTTAAGAATCATTAGCCACTAGTAAATAACAAAGAAAGCGCTCCCAAATGGGGGCGTTTTTTGATATGTGCCTACAGAGATATTATAATTTGATAAGATTACTCAAAATCTATCTTACTTATAGTCAAGAACAGTTATAACTAGAGGTAAAGACAGTACTACCTTTGCTGTAAAATAGAGTCTATAAACTCATACAATAAAAAGTCAGCGAAATATAACCCGTTGTTTATTATGGAAATAACTATGAATGCTTCACTGCCACGCCTATACACCTTTCGCCGTTGCCCCTATGCTATGCGCGCTCGTCTTGGTCTAATATTCGCCGAGCTGTCCGTAGAGCTACGAGAAATCACGCTAAAGAACAAACCAGAGAAAATGCTAGCGATTAGTCCAAAAGGCACGGTCCCTGTGTTACAGCTTTTAGATGGATCCGTCATTGAAGAGAGTGCAGAGATCATGACGTGGGCGCTTGAGCAAAACGATCCTCAGGGGCTGCTCGACGAAAAGGTTTCATCTGAGGCTAATGCACTGATAGCACAAAACGATAATGAGTTTAAACAGTGGCTTGATCGGTACAAATATGCCGATCGTCACCCTGAGATGACTCAGTCCGAGTACCGAGAGAAGGGAGAAGTGTTTTTACAAGTCTTAGAGAGCTTGTTGACTGATAATATCTATTTATTAGGAGATAGTCCAACCATTGCAGACATCGGTATCATGCCTTTTGTGCGTCAGTTTGCCCATGTGGATCGTGAGGTTTTCTATAATTTGCCCTATCCAAACTTACAGCGGTGGCTACAACATTGGCTTGAGCATCCATTATTTGTCCAAGCTATGACTAAGTTTCAACCATGGCAGGAAGGTGATGAGGTGGTTGTTTTTCCTACTTAGTATGGGTGCCAAATCGATCCATGAAAAATTACAGTGAGAGTAGAGTAGTATATAAAACGCTATATCAAATAAGGCTACTATGTCTAATATAAATACCCCAATGCACCAACGCAGCGTATCGATATCGGATAAAAATAAATATATATCCAGCACCACAGATAAGGTGAAAGAGGCTTTTTTAACGCTACCAGTCGTCATACAAACAGCACTAGAACAATCCAAGCGAGTTGTCGTAATTGCAAACAATCCTGCAATCACGACAGCGCAGCTTGAGAGATTGTTACAACCTGATGATGTCCTAGTGCTATTTAACCATTTTATCCACGCTGATTTCTTTGCCAACCATCAGGCAATAAGTTTATTACCTAAGCTCTTATTTTTTCGGCAAATTGGCGATAGCAAACTGCATTTTGGCTTACCGCCTAGAAGCAATAACCTCTCCATGATGGAGCAAATGGCAAAAACAGCCCCGTTAGGTATATTGACGAGCAATCAATCTTATCCGTTTCCATCGCTGACTGACGACCCAAACCCTGACGATGACCCTATTGTCACTCATCGCGTTTTGAATGTTCCTTTGCCAATGCAAGAGTTGTTGATGAGCCCTACTTATTGTAGCGTGCTATCAGAACGTCATGCAGTTGTTGCTGACTATCCATATTTTGTAGATATTCATTCGTCAGCACCTTCGTCAGGTTTTTTGTTATATCGATTGATGCTAGCAGCTCGAGAGTATGTGCATCATACCCAAAAAACAGAGCTACCGTTAGAGCTACTCTTAATCGGCTTTAACAACAATGATAAAACGGCTCATTTTTGGCACGGTCACAACTGGGCGTTTGAACGTCAGGAGATGAGCGCATTACCGCCTAGGGTATCTATCCATCGATACTAAGATCGTTATCACCGAGCGTGTCGGTTACAGTTAAACATAAGGCGCATTTGGACAGTGGGCATGCTTTACTTCATCGTCGCTAGGCTGCCGTCTCACAGCTATGGGTGAAGACTGTTCTTCTGCCCAATCAATCAGCCCCATGTCAGCAAATTGTGACAGCCATCCTGCCATGGGCCAACACTGCCATTTTTGATAAAAACGATCGGCATTGATAATGATACTATCTAAGTGATTGAGGGGCGGTCGATACACACTATGCTGCTGATGATAGATCACATCGGCAGTAAGGTAAAAATCAATATTCAACTGACGCGCGCTAAAGGCAAAATCTGTGTCCTCTGCTCCGTAGCCTGTATATTGAGTATCAAAGCCACCAATATCGTCGAAAGTCTGTTTTTTAATAGCAAAACATAAGCTCCAAAACGCCCCGTAATCATCAGTTCTCTTGATCGCTGTTATCCCAGTTTCGGTAGGAATTGAGTCTGCCTCATCGAAGTTATACCGATAAGGGTTATAAACAGACAACTCATTTAGAAAAGAAAGAGACAAGTGATTGCTTTGTAATTGTACACTCTCTACATCTGACAAAGGTCGGGTAAGATAGCGTGGTTGTCCCATCAGTAGCGCATCGGGATGTTGCATGAGCTTGTGATACATGTGCTCAATAAATGTAGGGACGACGATACAATCGACATCTAAGAATATCAGGGTGTCATGAATAGCATGCTGCGCCCCAAGATTGCGATTGTGACCGATATCAAACGCTGCAGTCTGTGTATCGCAGTTATCATTCGTAGATGATTGAATAGTAGTCGGTAACTTTATGATATTCAATGAAAACTCAGCAAGTCGGTCACAATCGGCATCATCATTGACGATGATGACTTCAGCTGGTTTTATGCTACTGTTCTCTAGACTGCTGAGCAAGTTATAAAGGTGGCGGTTACGACCATAGCAAGTCGTGATGACAGTTATTGGTGCTATGCTGGCATTATTAATAGTGGTCATTGTGTATGCTCGTCTCGCTATTATATTACTTATTGTGTTTGATGCATTAGTACTCAGTGGTTGATTCAGGCTTTAACCGAATATTAGTAAGTAGCCAATTCTCAAACCAGAGTTTTGTACTAGGATAAGCATATAGACTGTTCATAAAAACTTGAGCAGCCATCAATGTACGAGTCTCATCTATGTCATCATTACTCACTGGTTCCCTATATTGTTTTTCTGATGTTTGGCTCAATGCTTGGCTAATAGGATCAGAATATTCAGATTTACCGTGTTGAGCTATCATCAAGGCTTTAAACTGCTCCCAGTTCAATGCCTTGTCTTGTGCGAGTAATGCCTGTGCCATGACCACTTGTTCTTGATGTGGTCGGTCATCAGGTATAACGACAAGAGGGGTTGCATAATGATACGCCTGCGCCACGGCATTCAAGCCGCATGCCATAATCAAATAATCGCTATGATTAATAAATGGTGTGACGTCATCTACTTGCGCTGAGATATCGACATAACCTCGTTTATCATCATCAATAGGACCAAGAGAGACAATCAGTGCTTGAGGCAGCAGTCCACGAAGTTCGGGCAACTTTTCATCGATTGATTGATGTCCACCATAGCCTTTTATAACCGTGACGATAGGCTGAATAGTCGCTATAGGTATGGCCGATATCGTAGGCTCGGACTCATATATTGATGCAGGTTTGGTAGATTGAACCGTTGTAGAGAGATGCTTATTCGTGTCTAGCTGCGTCAGTATGTCTATAAAGTCTTCACGAGTGTGTGACTGGGTGTTGTGTGTATAGATAAAATCAAGATATAGCGTCTTATCGCAGACCCACTCAGCAGTATGGGTGGATTCCAGGCTCTGAGGATAAGGTGCCAGCAAGGCAAGCGCGCCCGCGAATGTCTCTAGATGGGCAGTATCATCGCGGATACCTGGCAGTCTAACGTACAGATAAGGGACACTGGCCACACGGCATAGCATAGCGATTTCGGCACTGACATCAATAATCATGAGATCAATATCATAGTGATGAATAGCATCGAGTATTTGATGGCTGCGTCTTTGAATATCAGTATTACCTACAGGAGAGTAGTGCAGACCTGCAGGTTTCCAGTATTCTCCAGCCCGTCCTGTTAGCACGTCATCACGACGCTCATCTTCTGGGTACAGCCGCATGATCTGCTGCTCATTGATCGAAGTGAAGCGATAAGTATCCGCTTCTAAGCTTGTGAATACTATCAGTTGTTCTCTGACATCATCAGGTAGTAGCGCTGCGAGTTTGTCGGCTTGTCGGCAGTGCCCTGAGCCATGATGATGAGCATAATAACCAATACGCATTATGCTCCTCCTGCAATACTGACCAGCTCATGGTCTGTTGCAACGGATGAATGAGTGTCATCATTAGAAACCTCAAAAGAGTCATGCACCATATCAGACTGTATTTGATGGCTACTGGTTTGATCACTACTATCAGCGCTCGGATAATCTTTTATGGAATTATCTTTTTTTAGCGCTGCTTTATAAAGTGTCAAGTAACCTTCGACCATAGCCGCCACGGAACAAAATTGCAATGCGCGTTTGCGACAAGCCTTACGTGATATTTGCTTAATCATAGAAAAGCCACTAATAAAAGCAGCTTTATCGCCTTTAGGTACAATGATGCCGGTATCTGGGGTAATGATTTCGATACTGGCGCCAACATCAAAACCAATGACTGGCGTACCACATGCTAAACTCTCAGCCAAGATCAATCCATAAGGCTCGTCCCAAGTACTGGTGAACAGCATGGCGGTTGCTTGACACAAATAGTGATTAATCTCGTCTTTAGTGGCGTGACCGACGTAGCTAAATAGTTTGTTATTGCCACGTTCACTGTCTTTAGATAATAAGGGAGCGACATATTGATCGAAGTACGCTTCGTTGCTTTTAGGTCCTGCAATGACGAGATTTTTTCCTGCTTCTAGGCAGTACTGCATGGCTAAGTGAGTGCCTTTTTCGGGGCAGATACGTCCATACCAGAAATAGGTTTCTTTATCACTATTTTTACTCGATTCAGTATTGGCAACAAAAGACTCGACGTCGATACCGTTATAAACGGTGTGTGAGGGGACAAACTCAGAAAATAGTCGCTGTTGGTGGTTGCTCACGGCTGTAAATTGAGTGGTTGTACCAGCACGAAGGGTCAACAGTGCCAACCGCAGTTGCGGGAAGATAGGCGTATGAAAAGTGGTGAAAAACCTTTTGCCAAGCGCTTGACCTGTCATCATTGGGATGTGATGCAAACTATGGTTGTGTACGATATCGATCTCACCGCGCTCGTCACGTTCGATGATATCTCGTAGGGCTATCTGATAAGCAAGATACTGATACATCTCCTCGCGATCCATAGCTACTGCTTCGTGCTCATTGTCATAGACCATGTCATCAAATTCATGACGAGTCAATAATGGTACCAGCGTTGCGTTGGTCTCGCTATCTTCGTGCGCATAAAGTAGTACGTCATGCCCTTGTGCCACCAGTTCATCACAAATGAGTTGGGTGATCATCTCTAGACCCCCCGCATAGGGCTGGGCAATAGGATACAGTGAGTGCGCAATGATAGCGATGCGTAATGGCGAGGTTGAAGACCGAGTCATGTTATTAAGACCTTTATAATGATAAACGTTTTGGCTATCGGTAAGACGATACACAGTAGCCCTAATATACAAACAATAAAAAACAGGCTGATATAGTAAAAAACAAGCTAATAATGCTTAAAATCCACCTCTATGAGTCGATGGTTTTTTTGTCTTTGAATAACGCTGACATATAAGAAGTGGTTACGACTTTGTTCCTATTATGCGCTGTTCTCAAGGTGTACTTGAGCGTTTCATTCATACTAGGCGTGCCTGATGCGATATCAGTAAAATTGTTTATGGCTACACTGGCTGCTGCAAGCTTCAAAATACAAACCAGCATGGCACATATGAATAAGACAGGGGAGTAAAGCGGTGAGAACGGGGCAACAGCCACTGCGGTAATGATATTTACGATCAGCAGTAATTTTGGTAAGGCTGTGATGTTCTTTAGAAGTAATGAATAACGGCTACGGACGTCCTTGTGCTTTGGTGTACAGACAAACGGTTTGTTCTGACCCCACAACACAGGTAGCCATGACAATGCACCAATCTCCCAAAAATTTAAGTGCATCAGCCAGGCTCGTACGCCTTTTACAAAGCGTGGTTGATGACTGCGGTCTAGTTGTTTATTCAAAGGCGTCTGATCACGGCAGTATGCCCATAGACGCCTGATAATAAAAAACGCGTACCCTGCATAGACTAGGTATAAGGGGGCAATCATAGCTGTATCAGAATTACCCATCGAAAGTAGATTGGCGATTAAAAACAAAGAGCAAACATGCAAAAGGATAAAAGATCCTGTGAAATTTACCCAAGCGCTCAGCTGAGACAGATGAGCCCGTATGTATCCTAGATGGTCACCAATGCTTTTGTACTTAGAAAGAGGTGTTGATTGAGAAGAGTGTGGCGTTGATAGATAATCAGTAAGCACTTGCATATTGCCATATATCCAGCGTCGTCGCTGACAGATGAGATCATGTAGTGTATTGGGCAGTAGACCTGTGGCAATCACCTCTGGTATGAACTGACTGCGAAACCCTTGTTGATGCATGAGGACGCCCATCTGAGCATCCTCAGTAATAGACGCCCCTGACCAGCCACCTATGGTCAGAAGATCCGAACGCCGAATCACTGCGTACGTACCCGTTGATAAAGCACGTGTACGATTAAAAGGGCGATATAAGTGATGATTAAAGTAATGATTTAACTCGCTATGGGCATCTACTTGTCCCTCATTACGATAGAACTGCGGAAACTGGAGTAGCGTATGGTCAGGGTGCTGTGCGATAGCTTGCGCGATAGCATGTCTAGCATGTGGTAATGCCTGATAATCACTATCGACAACGACAATATGAGTACATCTTGGATCCATCAACCCCAGTGCTAAGTTCAAAGCCCCTGCCTTAAATCCTGCGACATGATCGACATGATAAAAATGAACATTTAGCGCATCATCCAAGCCGTTACAAAATGCTGCTAAGGGCTCATATAGCGCCGACTCTGTATTGTTGTTATCGATAATAAGTATTTCATCGTGAACGTTTTTAACTGCTAATAAAGACTTGATAGTGGCAATAACTAGCTCTGGAGGCTCAGCCCGCGTCATCAATTGAAAACTGAGCATTGCTGTTGTCAAAGCTTCTGGTTTGGCAGTCATATCTAGTCCTTAGGCATATGAAGCAGGTGAAAGTTATGTATAGAAATAGGGCTTTTATAGACATAATGTGCTTGTAGCAAAGGTAGGGGTGTGTATCTCCAACGACTCAATCAATATCAATGAATACTAATACAAAATTAGGTAACTATTTAGCCGATAATTGTTTATGGTGAATTAACGGTGTAAGTCTGTGTAATATGACTGGACGACAGTCGATGTTTGGTCAAATAGAAAAACAGGAAGTTGGTCTATAGAAAATTGATCTATAAAAAGTTGGTCTATAGGGAATCAAGCTATGTAGAGGAAGGTGTATTGAAGTTCTAGGTTATAGCGTTGAGTTTGTGAGAGATGCAAGAGTAAAAGGGTTGTCAGGCAGGCAGTATCAGTTAGTGATAAATATCGGAATAATTATTGTATTGTTTATCGAAAGCTAAAATACTGGTACTTGCCACTTTGAGCACGTCTTGTCATCAGCCAAAATATCTATACTGCCATCGATCTAACCGCGATGGCAGTGAGGGTAATCAGCTTCGATATTATAGATATTGTGAATTGTAGAGAGTCATACTCAATAGCATTGTGCTTAAGCATTGTGCTTAAGGGGTGTTGTATCTATGCAGAAGGCGTACCCGAAAAGTAGCTGCTCAACTCCTGAATGTGCTCAGGACCAATACCGCAGCAGCCTCCGATTAATGAGGCACCTTGTGCTTGCCATTTTTGTGCCCAATGCAGATAGGCAGGTGGCGTTAGGTCATCACGTACCTGATTGAGCGTATCATTTGCTGCGGCGTTTTTCGGTTGCGGCGGAAAGGCATTGGCATAGGCACCAAGCTCAATATGGGTCGCATTTTTATCTTGCAACGTGCTTTGGGCAACATCTAATGCTTGATCGATAACATCAGGCTGACAGCAGTTAAACAGGATCGCTTCGACGTCGCGGTCTGCCATTGCCGCAACTGCTTCTGCTACTGTCTCTCCTGAACGCAAGCGTGGTACATCGATATCCATGTTATCTTCTAAAGTAAAAGCAATCCAAATTGGCTTATTATCCGTGTCTAGCGTACTTAGTAATTCACGAACAGCGATAGATTCTGCGATCAGACTTTGGGTTTCAGCGAGCCAAAAATCTACATACGGGCTCAATCCATTTATAAGCGGAGCCCCAATGTCTTCTACATGGTCAGCATCAAACAAATCGGCACGGTAAGAGCCAAATAATGGCGGGATAGACCCTGCTATTTGGGTTGTAGTGCCTTCTAGGATAACTGCTGCACGTGCCATTTCGCCTGCTGATGCGGCTAACTCTTGCCCCTGCTGCGCAAAGCGTTCTGCGCCAATATGAAAGGGCACAAGAGCGTAGCTGTTGGTGGTGATAACATCGGCGCCGCTTTTGATATAAGCGCGGTGTACGTCGCGAACGACTTCGGGCGCTTCTATCATCGCCAGTGCTGACCATTCAGGTTGACGAAACGGTGCGCCGCGCTTCGCTAATTCTCGTCCCATGCCGCCATCGATAATTGTGGTTTTTTTGGTTGGCATAACGCATCCTTCTTGATAATAAATGTATATATCTATTGAGTCTGTATCTTAAAAAATAGAGTGTTTTGACGGGGCGAAATACTAGGCGCTATATGCAATAGATGCAACCAAAAGTTTGGTAAGAATGTTAACGGATGGTTTTTCAAAGATAGTATGACGCTGGTTACAGTAAAATGGCGATGAGAAGTGCTTGGTTAAACTTGTTATGCCGACTTGTCATGTCGACGCTGTTTGGTTGATTGAGCGCATAAGACAGCGTTAGAGTAAGAAAGTTTTAAAGTAGGACAGTGTTAAGGAATTTTTAGTCCAAACACAAAATAAGGCAGATACTATGATCAGTATCTGCCTTATCTCACTTTAGGTGTATCGTTTCACTCTCTATAGGTAGCAACCTGTTGCTAGGGGCTTAATGTATAGATGTGATTAGCCTTGAGGTGTGATCAAGTATTTCTCACCAGTGGCTTGCTTGCCATAAGTGGCGATTGACTTTAGCTGCAGTGTTTCCTCTAACGTCACTTCATGGGTATAGCTGCTTGCAAACGTGGTGGTGATTTCTTCTGCAACTCTCTGACGCATCGACATAACGGTTTTGGTGCCTAGTTTGCCGAGTGCATTGAATAGTAAGAAACCATTAACACCCCAAGCAAAACCAAAGTTACGATTTAGCGTGATAGGTCCACGGTTGAGAGCGCCATAAATATAGGCTTGTTTGAAGGTGTTTGAGCCGTATACGCTATACTCTTCCACATCGCGAGTGATGGCCGCTTCCATGCAGTTTAGGATATCGCTGGTCAATTGACCACCGCCCACAGGATCAAATGAAATAGTAGCCCCTGTTTCGACAATCGCTGCTGTCAGATCTTTCAGGAACGTATCATTGCTTGAGTTGACCACGTACTTTGCGCCCATATCACGCAGTAGTTTTTCTTGTTCTTCTTTACGCACGATGTTGATCAAATCGATACCATCTGCCATACAGATGCGGTTGAGCATTTGACCTAGGCTAGAGGCAGCGGCGGCATGAATAATGGCTTTGTGACCTTCAGCGCGCATGGTTTCGACCATTGCTAGCGCAGTAAGTGGGTTCACAAAAGAAGACGCACCTTCTTTGGCAGTCGTGCCTTCTTTTAACTCAAGGCAGCTCTTTACATTGACACAGTGGTACTGACGATAAGTACCACCGCCGATCACAGCAACCATCTTACCCATCAATGTTTGCGCCGCCTCTGACGACCCTGCTGCAACGACGGTACCGGCGCCCTCATTACCTACTGGAGTGTCTTCATTGACACGTGTTTTCAGCGATGGCATAAATTTGGCAGGTATATCGGCAGTAACGACTGGGCTTTGCTCGGTGCCTGACTGCACAGCAGTTGACATATCAGCGGCGCTGAACATCACCCCAAAATCAGAAGGGTTCAATGGGGCGGCTTCAATGCGTACAACGACTTCATCTGCACCAGGGGTTGGCATCTCGATATCTTGTAGCGCTAGGGTTAATTTATTGTCATCACTAACGGTCGAGGTCAGTTGGATATTTTTATCAGTCATAAGATTTGCTCCTGCAAATAATTATAGGTATTGGGCCACTTATATTAGTGTGTTGGTTAGGTCTTGAATGTTGTTTAATCAACGCACTTATTTTAATAGTGGGTGTTTTTGTTGCTCATTACTTTCATACTTTATTTAGCTTGGGTCGCTTGTATCTGAGCTTGTACATGCTGCATAAATTCAGGCATATTTGCCAAACGATCTTTTTCGACAGTCTGGGCAATATCAGACTGACTCATAGAGGTGCTCCACTCTTTCATACCAGGGATTTGTGCCAGTACATCCCATTCGAGCTGGCTTGAGGCAAAGGTGTTAACAATAAGGTTCACGTAATGGACGTAGATGTCAGCCATGGTGAACTGCTCGCCTGCAATCCAAGGTGAGAACTGGCACAAGCTATTTAAAGCGCCGATACCGCGCTCCAACACTTGGCGTACTTCAGCTTTGAGTGGCTCAGGCGCTGCAGCACCCGAAAACACATACGGTATGAGTCGGCGACTTGGCAGCTCAAAGTAAAGCTCTGCTATTTTCATAATTTGACGTACCACAGCACGCTCACCAGCATCTGCAGGGTATAGCGGTATATCAGGGTGAGTCTCTTCGATAAAATCACAAATCACGCTCGACTCTGAAATGTTGAGTCCGTCATCAGTGGTGATGGCTGGTACTTTACCCACGGGGCTGACTGACAGTAGCTCGTCGCTACCAGCGAAGATTAGGTTTTCTTCAAAAGGTATCTGTTTGTACAGTAAGGTATGTTTGACGATGTTGTAATAGTTGCTTGCAGCAAAACCGTGCAAAGTAATCATATGTCATTCTTCCATTGTTGACGTGATGGGTTATTTTTAGTCGTGTTTTAATCGCGTTTTAGTCGTGACGCTCAAGTTAACCACATTATTACTGGTTTTAACATGGTTATATATAGGATAAAACGTCAATCACTATTGCTTTTAAGACAACAATAGAGCCAAAATACTTGGCTACTCAAGCTTAGATAGTGAATGGAGAAGTTAGTTGGATCAATTACGTGCAATACGATATTTTAGTAAAGTGGTCGAAACGGGAAGCTTTACCGAGGCTGCAAAGGCATTCGACGTACCGCCATCTTCACTATCAAGACGCGTGTCTGATTTGGAGAAGAGTTTGGGCGCGACTCTATTACAGCGTTCGACTCGAATGGTTAAGCTGACCGAAGTGGGGCATGTCTACTATAATGATGTGCAGCATATACTGAACCAACTAGAGCAAAGCAAAGAAACGGTTCGGAGTTACCAAACAACGCCAATGGGGCGTTTGCGCATCAGCTCAATGGTAGGGTTTGGTGAAAGGATATTGCTGCCTTTACTAGATGATTTTAGTGCTCTATATCCTCAGATTATATTGGATGTCAGCTTGAGTGACGAGCTATCGGCACTCGGACGTGATGACGTTGATATTGCGATTCGCGGTGGCTACGCGCCAAACGAGCGTGTGCTGGCCATCAGGCTTATGGACAATAGCTTTATTCCCGTTGCCTCTCCTAGCTACCTAGAGAAGCATGGTACTCCCAAACATGTGATGGAACTCAAGGATCATCGTGGTCTATACTTTAAAGCGCCAAACGGCCCAACACCGTGGCTGTGTCATGTAGATGATCAGTGGCACGATGTCTCAGGGCCTGCGGTTGCGATCTCAAATAACGGACCATGGCTGGCACAGAAAGCCAGTAATGGCGAAGGTATCTTAATGTCCACTCGGTGGGCGCTGGCGTCGTATCTTGAGTCAGGCGCACTGCAAGAGCTAACCTTTGAACACAAGTTAACCATCACTCAGCATTCGGATATGGCGGTTTATCTGCTGTATCAAAAACAGCGCTACCTAGTACCCAAGGTAAAAGCGGCGGTAGATTTTTTGGTTGAGAGAATACAAGTAGCAGGTGTAGATAAATAGCCTAAGTAATGTTATGAGTTAAAGTTTAGCTAGTCCGAGCTGAAGGATGTATACCTTTTAACCAATTATAAGGTTAGTAATAAATGGGAAATGTCATTAGTATTGATAAGATCGGAGACTTCCGTGATTTAGTAAATTCTAACTCAAGCTTTGTATATCAAATATATAAAGATAAAGGTGGTAAGAATCTATTTAATCTAGTCTGTTCTTGTTTGGACTGGATCACAGTATCAGTTCGTCATTTGGAAAACATAATTGAGTTTGATAAAAATATAGATAGAAAATCTATGCAGGTCTATTCTCTGATATCTTCGATTGACCTTATATTTGAATCAATCAAACAGCTACACAGAGTATTTATAAGCGAAAAAAGTATACCATTTTCAGGTGAGAAGAAGTGTTTTGATGAGCGATTGTTCCCTAATGAAGATGATAACAATTATTTCAAGACAATAAGAGCTTGTTTTGGCGCTCACCCCGTATCTTTAAATCAATCGAACTCGAAACGCTTTGCTAGTTGGCCTTTTGAAAGTTTTTCCAATAACGGGGATTTATGTGTCCACTTATACAGTAGAGACGTAAACGAAGAGGATCTATTGCTAAGTCTTAACATAAATGAGTTATTAGAATTTCTCCTTATTCGGTATGAATATCTAGATGTTATTGCTGACAAAATAGAAAGTTTATTCAGTGAATATCAGAAAAGCCTTTCAAGCCAAACGATTGAAATAAAATCCGATCCACTTGAACAGCTTTATATTCTTAGGAATGAGTCTAAAAAACGCTTAGACAACGATTATTATAATGGCGAAATTAATGATCTAATTATGATCTTCGAAGCGAAAGTTACTGATCCTAAACTTATGGAAATAGCTGATAATTACAAAGATTCCCTCTTGCCTATAATTGAAGAAATTAAGACTAATCTTCAAGTAATGAACATCGTTGATTTAGAAGATGATGCTATGCTTAGAGTTCGCTCAAATCTTAGCATGCAGTTAGGCTATGAACTGTCAAAGTTCTATAGTTGGGTACACAGTGATAAATATGACCCACTCCTTAACTATTATTTTGAAAGATTCAATGAAGTCACAAAGGGTAAGTTTAACTTCACCAGCAGTGATGAAACTAACCTTACATTTCTCAAAGTAAAGTTGATGTTAGCTCTATAGAATGTGCTATGAAAGAGTAAGTACCAACTTCTAGTCAGCTACTGATACGAAGGCGATCTTACTATCAACAACTAACTAATATACAAATTACTCTCAATCATGTTTTTCATATGCAGTAGACGAGGGGCAATATCTTCTTCTAGCTTGGTACGGCTCAGGATAAAACTGGGCGCGCCACAGTTAAAGGTGAGTAGCCCTTCCGTCGGATGCATCAGCGCAATAGCGACCGCATTGACGTCCTTTTGCCATTCACTAATCGAAAAACAGTAGCCGTACTCTTCGTAATCTTGAAAGGCTTTATCTAATCCTCGTCTGATTTTGAGCCAATCATCCTTATACTTACTACGAATAGCATTTAAGATAAACTCTTGCTCAGCAGGTGGCATGCTGGCTAGGCAGGCCCGTCCCATCGAGCTTAAATGAATAGGTAAATAAGAGCCGACATTGCGCTGCATGGTGGTGCTACCAGCACCTTGTACGACATTGAGGTAGACCATCATCAGACGATCGCGGGTCGCCATGGCAACAGCGCTATTGGCATAATCTGCCAGCTCTTCCATATAAGGGGTGGCAAGGTTATTGATAGAGATGTTGGTCATCATCGTATAACCAAACCCAAGTACACCTGTAGAGAGCTGGTACTTACTGCTATTGGTAGACTGTTTTAGATAGCCTAATTTGACTAAGGTATAAGTCAGACGAGTGATGGTCCCTTTGGGTAGCCCTGTCAGCTGACTTAAGTCTTGATTGCCCAGATAGGGACGCTGCGGGGTAAAACAGCGCAGCAGCTCTAGCCCTCGAGCGAGCGCAGTGACAAACTGTCTGTCGTTTTTGTCACGCATCTCTGCAATGGGCTCTAACAGCTCGATATGCATCTCATTGTTAGCATCTTCATTGGCAAGGGTATCATTCGTCATATGCAGTCTACTATTCCCAATTAAGTCCATACGAACATCATAATTTCACTACCTAGCGCATCTATGAGCCAATACAAGCGTTTATATTGATTCTTACAATGGCTGATAGTATAAGTCTATAGCCACGTGCTGAGGGCAGTCTATCCATCCAATTATACTATAATAAGTTATCATTGAACCCTCAGCATAGCACGATATGTATAGATTGTTTCGCTATGCGGTATGAGTGGTAGCGATATAAGCTACTAAGAGCATCGTTACAAATGCTCCTACACTCAACGTGCGACTACGCTTGTTGCGGGTCATACTGCTTTTCTTTGATGAATAGCGTTGGGATAAGACCACATAAGAAATAAGCACCTGCCATCAGTAGTAGACCAGCACCGATAGAATTGTGCATCGCCATATAACCAATCGCAACAGGCGCAATTACAGAACCCAGTCGACCAATATTGAACGCACCACCAATAGCCGTACCTCGAATAGCAGTAGGGAAGCTTTCGGTTAAATAAGTGGCGTTAATCGCATAAGGAATACCATATAAGAAACCAAAGGTGATCATGAGCCAACCAATATTGGCTGGGGTATGCATATAGACCAATATCGGGATAAACAATGCGGTACCCATGGTGCCAAAGGCAAAGACGATTTTGCGACCGATCTTATCTGCCATGTATCCTGCGACTACTTTGGCAAACATCATGGTCAAGTACGTACCGGCCATATATAACGCCATTTCTTTAAACTTAATTCCAAGCTCGGTCTCTAGGTAAGAGGGTAACCAGTTGCTTACGCCAAAATAACCGAACAGTAATAGCCCTGAGCTCATCGACCACAGAATAAACATGATACGGTGTCTTGGGTTGTCTAATATTGCCTTGTATGGGTTCTCGGCTTTTTTGAGTGGGTCTTGTGCGCCGCTCAACTTCAATGCTCGAGCGTCCTTCCAAGATTGAGGTTCAGGAACCAGAAAATACATCGCGACGGCGAGAATAAGGGGCAAGAAAGTCAACAGATATAATGTGCGCCAACCATAACTGGGGATGATCCAAGCGGATACACTGGTGATAACCAATGAGCCTAAAGTAAATCCAGTCATCAAGGCAGCAAGGACAGTAGTACGATGCTTGGTAGGCACCATCTCTGACATCAGTGTATTAGTAGCGATATAAAGACTGCCCAGACCCAAGCAAGCAAAGGTCCGTAGGGCTATAAACTGCTCGTAGCTCTGTACCATGCCACTAAACCCAGACAGTATTGAGAACATCCCAGTAGCCAGAACAATCACCCGTACTCGGCCAAACCGATCGCAAGCCCAGCCACCAAAAAACCCACCGATAGCCATACCAAATAGAGACCAGCTGCCGAGCGCCCCTGCCTGCACATTGGTCAATGCAAACTCCAGTTTTAGGCTGGATAAGGTAAAGGCGAGAATACCAATATCAGCCCCATCACATAACAGAACCAAAAAACAAAATACAAAGGCCAGTTTCCAAGGTTGTTTTTGGACAGCGCTTGCGCTTGGGTCTGACGTCATAACCGCACTTTTCACAATGTATATCCTTATCGTTGTGAGAACAAAAGAGTAACGAAGTACAAAAAAAGACGGTACCGGCATCCTAGCCAATACCGCGATACATCCTAATGGTCAATCAAGACTACTCGCTGGCTTCCTTGATCATGTTGCGAGCGATGATAACTTGCTGGATCTGAGTGGTACCTTCATACAAACGATAGAGACGCACATCACGATAAAAACGCTCGATACCGTAGTCAGCGATATAGCCTGCGCCGCCATGAATCTGGACAGCTCGGTCAGCCACACGGCCACACATCTCGGTGGCAAACATCTTGGCACACGACGATTCGGTGATGACGTCTTTGCCTTCATCGCGCAGACGTGAGGCATCTAACACCATAGAACGAGCCGCATAAATTTCTGCTTTTGAGTCAGCAAGCATGCCTTGGATCAGCTGAAAACTGGCAATAGGCTGACCAAACTGTTTGCGATCGACGGCATAGTGTAGGGCGTCGTCCAACATACGAGTGGCAGCACCAGTACTGGCGGCAGCAATATGTAGGCGACCTTTATCAAGCACTTTCATTGCGGTCTTAAACCCAACACCTTCAACACCGCCAATTAGCGCGTCTGCTGGCACGACACAATTATCAAAGATCACATCGCAGGTATGCGCGCCTTTTTGCCCCATTTTTTTGTCTATCTTGCCCAAGGTAATACCAGGTGTGTCACTCTCAACGATAAACGCTGAAATCCCGCCAGAACGTTTGTTTTGTGGATCTGTGCGTGCCATGACGGTAAATATGCCAGCCTGCGGGGCGTTGGTGATATAGCGCTTGGTACCGTTGATGATATAAGTATCGCCATCTTTTATAGCAGTCGTCTTCAGTGACGCCGCGTCTGAGCCCGACTCAGGTTCAGTCAAACAAAACGAACCGATAATCTCACCACTGGCCAACCTGGGTAAGTATTTCTGCTTTTGTGCTTCAGTACCGTCGATCACCAGTCCAGATGAGCCGATACCGTTATTGGTCCCTATAAGCGAGCGAAACGCAGGGGAGGTGCGGCCTAGTTCAAACGCCAATGTAACCTCCTCTTCCATCGTGACACCTAGTCCGCCGTACTCTTCAGGAATAGTCAGCCCAAAAAGCCCCAGCTCACGCATCTGCTCAATAATCTCTTCTGGGAGACGATCGTTCTCTGCCACCCAATGCTCCAATGGGACGAGTTGATCGTTTACGAAGTTACGAATGGTTTGGGTAATGTGGTCGAGAGTTTCTTTATCTCTAATCATGTGAATCTTCCTTGTTTGATTAACCGTTACTCTTAGTAGTGGTTTTATGAGCGTCCTGAGTTGGGAGAAATCTTAGATTTTGATAAACAATATGATTAATACTGAACAACAATCTAATTGTCTTAGGCAAACAGCATAATCGATGATTTATTAAATTACAATAGTTTTGGTTTAAAAAACCGCATTGCGGTTTAAATACAAGTAGTATTCATAAGAGATTGAACAAATATTTTGAAATTTAGCCAGTTTTTACTTCACAAATGAAAATAAACGCTATATATTGGTATCAAATATCGCTGTGCGGTATTATTAATTTTGAAGAGATGGTTTTTATTATCTTGGATAAAGTAAACAAATGTAAAAAGAGGCAATCATGGAAGAACAACTCATTATTTGTGAAAAACAAGGAGAGGGTGTCAGTGTTATCACATTGAATCGCCCCAAAGTGCGCAATGCACTAAATACTGAATTGCGCCAACAAATGGCAGAGCTGTTCATTCAATTAAATGACGATCCACAAACCAAAGCGATCGTGCTGACGGGTGGTGATAAGGTGTTTGCCGCAGGTGCTGACATCAATGATTTCTTAACGGCTAAGACAGTCGATGTGTACTTACGTCGTAGTGAGCGATATTGGCGTGCGATTACTGATTGCCAAAAGCCGATTATCGCCGCGGTGAACGGCTATGCGCTTGGCGGTGGCTGTGAGCTTGCCATGCATGCTGACATTATTGTGGCAGGACAGTCTGCTAAATTTGGACAGCCCGAGATTAAAATAGGACTTATGCCAGGTGCAGGCGGCACTCAGCGATTGTTTCGTGCTATTGGCAAACACAAAGCCATGAAGATGATACTGACAGGGGACATGATTGGCGCTGATGAAGCTGACCAAATGGGATTGGTATCTGAAGTGGTCGCAGACGACAATACGCTCACCCGTGCGATTGAGATTGCTAAGCAGCTGGCAGGTTATTCGCCTATTGCATTGACTCAGATTAAAGAAGTATCGATGCTCGGTCCCGACATGCCTTTAGATAGTGCGCTGGCGTTAGAGCGTAAGGCATTTCAAATCCTATTTGATACTCATGATCAAAAAGAAGGTGCCAAAGCTTTTTTGGAGAAGCGTCCTGCAGAGTATAAAGGCTATTAAACGCCATCACGCCCCTTATTTCTGTTGAGGTCCACGCCGACCAAATCCTATTATAAATTATATAGAGAACGATTATGACTGTGAACACATTGGCCATTGTTGGCACTGGCATCATGGGCATGGGCATTGCCCAAATTGCTGCCCAAGCGGGTATCCAAGTCCTTTTATATGATGCCAAAGCAGGCGCAGCTGAACAAGGGCGAGCATCACTACAGGGTACACTTGAAAAACTGGCTGCCAAAGGAAAATTCAGCGATGATGAGCTACAGTCGATGTTAAGCAACTTAACCGTCGTCCAAGAACTGAGTCAGATTGCTACCGCTGAAATTGTGGTTGAAGCCATTATCGAAAATCTAGACATAAAAAAACAGCTGTTTGCCCAGTTAGAAGAGGTTGTTAATACCGATGCTATTTTGGCGACCAATACCTCATCGCTATCTGTCACAGCGATTGCCGCTGACTGTGACCATCCAGAGCGCGTGGTCGGTTTTCATTTCTTTAACCCAGTGCCACTGATGAAAATCGTGGAGATTATCCCAGGAATATCTACGCAGCATTCAGTTGTTGAGGCTTTGAGCGATTTGGCCAAACGCATGGGACATCTGGGTGTGGTCGCAAAAGATACACCAGGATTTATCGTCAATCATGCAGGCCGAGCGTATGGTACTGAATCCTTAAAAATACTGGGCGAGGGCGTCGCAAATTTTGAGCAAATCGACCGTATCTTGCGTGATAGCGCTGGGTTTCGTATGGGTCCGTTTGAGCTGATGGATCTGACTGGCGTTGATGTGTCGCACCCTGTAATGGAGTCGATCTATGAGCAATACTACCAAGAAGCGCGCTACCGTCCGCATCCATTAACCCGTCAGATGCTAGTAGGAAAAAAGCTCGGCCGTAAGGTTGGTGAGGGGTTTTACCACTACGAAAACGGTCAAAAGGTTTCAGTGGATAGCGCTCACAATCAAACGTCCAAAGTACTAGCATCTGATGCCACTATCACCTCAGTTTGGATTGGGGTTGATTTGGCAGAAGACAAAACACAGCTGGTCGACTATCTAAATAATCGTGGTGTCCTTATTGATAACAACGACAAGCCGAGTCCTGATAGTTTGGTGCTGCTCGCCATCTACGGAGAGGATACGACCAATGCGGCGATTCGCTATCACATCGATCCCAAGCAAGCGATTGCCATTGATATGCTCACCGAGCTTACAAAACATCGTACGTTGATGCCAAGTCTTGTGACACAAGAGCAGTTTGTAGCACAGGCCTACGCGCTATTTAGCAACACAGGTAATAGAGACTCAGATAGTAGCAAAGCAGATATGCAAGATACGGGAAGTGCCACGCTGGTTACCGAAAGTATAGGTTTTGTGGCGCAGCGTGTGGTTGCGATGGTGATCAATCTTGGCTGTGATATCGCAATGCAAGGGATTGCCACGCCAGAGGATATTGATAATGCCGTCAAGCTTGGGCTAGGTTATCCGCATGGTCCTATCTCTTGGGGTGATCACCTTGGTGCCTCGCGTATATTACTCATTTTAGAGCGTATCTATGCGCTTACAGGTGATCCGCGTTACCGCCCAAGCCCTTGGTTGCAACGCCGTGCCAAACTAGCTGTGTCATTGTTTACTCAGCAAACCACCTATTAATACGAACGACAAAGTATTGTCGCCAAACCATTATTTAGAGTTAAAAAATACGACAAGGAAACGTTATGTTAGATGCCTATATTTATGACGGATTAAGAAGCCCATTTGGTCGCTATGTTGGTGCTTTAGCAACCGTGCGCCCTGATGATCTCGTTGCTGCAGTCATGAAAGCGTTGGTCGAAAAGCATCAGTTGTCTAGTGATGTTTTTGATGAAGTGTTGCTAGGCAGTGCCAACCAAGCTGGCGAGGACTCTCGCAATATCGCACGTAACGCGGCTCTATTAGCAGGATTAGATGTCACAACGCCAGGTCAGACCGTCAATCGTCTATGTGCGTCAGGTCTATCTACCGTGGTCGATGCTGCACGCAGTATCACGTGTCATGAAGGAGACATTATATTGGCAGGTGGTGTTGAATCCATGACGCGTGCGCCCTTCGTCTTTGCAAAGACAGAAAAGCCCTTTAGCCGTGACTTTAAGGTATTTGATACGACTATCGGTAGCCGTTTTCCCAACCCAAAGATTATTGAGCAGTTCGGCAGTGATACCATGCCGCAGACGGGTGACAACGTTGCTCATAAATATGGTATTACGCGCGAGGAAGCCGATAAATTTGCAGCCGCATCACAAGCCAAATACCAAGCTGCCAAGCAAGCAGGGTTTTTTGACAATGAGATAACGCCTATCACAGCCCCCCAAGGTAAGAAATTGCCCGAAAAAGTCGTTACAGATGATGAGCACCCTCGCGCCAGCTCCGACATTGCAGCGCTAAAAAAGCTTAAACCTTTAAATGAAAATGGTGTTGTTACGGCAGGTAATGCGTCTGGTATCAATGATGGTGCTGCTGCGCTCATCATCGGCTCAAAACAAGCAGAAGAAAAGCTAGGCTTCAAACCGATTGCCAAGATCTTATCATCAGGGGCGATGGGTGTTGAACCCAATATTATGGGTGTGGGTCCTGTTGAAGCGATTAAGCTGGCGCTAAAACGTGCGAATTTAACCCTTGATGATATGTCTGTCATTGAGATTAATGAGGCTTTTGCCTCACAGGTACTGGGTTGTCTAAAAGGATTGGGTATTGATTTTGATGATAAACGCGTTAACCCCAATGGCGGCGCTATCGCGGTTGGGCATCCGCTGGGTGCATCTGGTGCAAGAATTGCCTTGAGTACCGCTCGAGAGCTACAGCGTACGGGCGGTAAATACGCAGTGGTTAGCTTGTGCATTGGCATCGGGCAAGGACTTGCCATGGTGATAGAGCGCGTCTGATATTAAAAGGGCGCACACCGAATTACTGATTATAGTTGATTTAGCTTAAAAGAGAGACCAGGCAACCAAGCGCAGATGACTATGTGATACTTCAAGTGAGGGCAGCGCGGTAACTCTTTTATAGAGGATTGACTATATCAAGGACTATTTAATATCAAGGAAGACATTATGACAACCATACTCAACCAACACGATAACTACCATCAAGCCGAAGACGCGTATGGGTTTCCGTTAATTATTAAACAGCTGCTCAACCGTGCCAAAATCGCCTCTACTAACCAAACCATCAGCTATGCGGACAAAGTCACTTATACTTATGCTGAGTTTTTTAAGCGTATTAATCGCTTGGCCAATGTCCTAAAAAACATGGGATTGCAGGCAGGTGATGTGGTCGCGGTCATGGATTGGGACAGTCATCGTTATCTTGAGGCGTATTTTGCCGTACCGATGTCGGGTATGATTTTACAGACCGTCAATGTGCGTCTGTCTGAAGAAAAAGTGCTGTACACCGTCAACCATGCTGCCCCAAAAGCCTTATTGTTAAATGCTGAATTTGCACCAATGATCAAAGACTACCGTGACGATGCGCCTTCTATTGAGCATGTGATGTGGGCGGATGATGCAGAGGGTGAGAAAGCAGCGCTACCTGACTATGTCGATGGTGAGTACGAGGCGCTGTTGGCAGCCGCTAGTGATGAGTTTGATTTTCCAGATTTCGATGAAAACACCATCGCCACCACATTCTATACCAGTGGCACGACAGGTGATCCAAAAGGAGTTTTCTTCACTCATCGTCAGATCGTACTACAGACGATGGCAAGTACACTGGCATCAGCGCTCAATGCTGAAGGTCAGGGCGCGCGCTATAACGATGTTTACATGCCAATGACGCCCTTATTCCATGTCCATGCATGGTGCTGGCCGTACGGCGCTACCATGATCGGGCTAAAACAAGTATATCCAGGACGGTATCTGGCACCAAAGTTAGTCGATTTGATTGAGGAGCACAAGGTCACGTTGTCACACGGTGTCCCTGCAATATTACAAATGCTCCTCAAAGAAATGGCAGAACGTGGCCGCAAATTTGAGAATCTAAAACTACTGCTAGGTGGCTCAAAGCTAAATGAAGGCTTGGCCAAAGCAGCTATCGAGTGCGGTATCGAGTTTATGTCAGGATTTGGGATGTCAGAATCATGCCCTGTACTGTCTCGAGCAGTATTCGATGACAAAACAGAGTCGATGACCTTGGAGGACAATCTCAATTATCGCTGTCTGTCAGGCTCGCCCATCATGTTGGTATCGATGGAGATCTGGGATGAGAATGGTAAACCTCAACCAATGGATGGCAAATCGACGGGCGAACTTGTGATACGAGCACCGTGGCTGACCCAAAGCTATTTCAAAAATCCCGATGCAGGTAATGAGCTGTGGAAAGGTGGCTGGATGCATACGCAGGATATTGCTTGTATGACTGCTGATGGCACGCTCAGCATTACCGATAGACTAAAAGACGTCATCAAGTCAGGTGGTGAGTGGGTATCCTCGCTTGAGGTCGAAACAATTCTTTCCTTTCATCCGAGCGTCGCTGATATCGCAGTGATTGGTGTTCCAGATGAGCGTTGGGGCGAGCGTCCTCTCGCATTGGTCGTGCTAAAGCCAGATTATATCGATACAACATCGACAGATATTTTGGCACTGGGTCATCAAGCGGTTGAGAGAGGTCATTTGCCAAAATATGGCGTCCCAAGCGAAGTAAAATTCTTATCAGAAATGCCAAAAACTAGCGTTGGAAAACTTGATAAAAAACGCATGCGCTCGATGTACTCAGAACATTTAATCTAACCGAACAACCTTATTACCATCATAGTGACGCTAATAATAGAAAAAACCTACATCTCCCTAGTGTCTGACTAAATGCTAGGGACGGGGGAGGTGTGTGTCACGAGCACCCTGAGTCACATTCATCATCTATATAACAGAATCTGTCTAATAAAAAGAGAAAAATTATGGAAGCTGCACCAGCGTTCCCAGAAATACAAGAGACTGTCACAAGCAATGACAATCACCCATTGCATGACTTTACGGTTATCTATCCTCAGCAAGTGGAATGGGGAGATATGGATTCCTTTGGTCATGTCAATAATGTGGTTTATTACGAATATGCTCAAAACGCTCGTATTTATTACAACAGGCGACTTGGTTTATTTAACGAACAGACGTCTTCGGTGATGGCAGCCTCGTCATGTCGATATCTCAAATCGGTTGCTTATCCTGATGAGGTATGGATTGGCATCAAGGTCAAAAAAATCGGTAACTCAAGTCTAATTCACGAATATACCTATTATAGTACGGCGCAAAAGGCAGTCGTTGCAATTGGTGAGTCAGTGCTGGTCTATCTCGATAAACTGAGCGGACAAAAAAAGCCAATTGATGAGTCGCAAAAAAACGCAATAGCAGCATTAGAGAGTATTGACCAAGAAGCATAGCGCCCAATACGTCGATCACATCGTGATTGTTTTTGTGAAGAGGAGCTAACCTTTGTACAAAAGGTAATGCAGCGCAAAATAGCTACTGATAGTGGCAGAGCTGATAGCGACGGAGCTGATAGTGACGAGGTTAATGGTGACGAGGTTAATGGTGACGGCGCAAAAAACGTTACAGCAATTTGGATTGATAAGGATATCAACATAAAACAGGGAATGGATGAATGATGCTTTTTACAAAGAAGCTATCTGTAGGTTTGGCTATAGCGGCAACATGTGCCTCTGCACAAGCGATAGATATTGTGACGACGGGTGATACCACGTTGAGTATCGGTGGTTATATTAAGGCGGAGGGATTGTTTAACTCTCCTGATGGCAAGGATTCGGAGTTTAAGGGCAACTTACGCCAGTCACGCATTAACGTCAAGACGACTAAATCTGTCGAGGACAAAAAACTAACCGGGTTTATAGAAGGTGATTTCTATGGAGATTATGCCAAGGGTGGATCGAACCTACGTTTGCGCCATGCTTACATTCAAGTAAATGATCTAACAGTGGGTAAAACGTGGAATGGTCAGTTTTTGGCAGTCGCGCCACTCTCCACCGAGCAGCTTGACTTCTGGGGTACAGGTATCGGCACAGCCTCAGGTGGAGGCTCATATATTCGTCCAGATTTGACGGTGCATTATACTTATAAGGGACTGCGTTTTACCGCTCAAGATCCTGTCTATGACGATGCTAGCCTGCCTGATATGGTGGTCAGCTACAAAGATAAGGTAGCTGATTTTGATTATAATGTGGCGGTGACCGCTCGTGAAGCTGAGAATGGAGATGATTCAGATGTGGGCGTTGGTATCTCATTAGCAGGCAAGCTGGCTTTGGGAGAGCATTCGCTTCATGGCAGTGTGTTCAATGGTGAAGGCATGGGTGCCTATTCTGCCGTCTGTGTCGGTGGACCTCTTATTATGAATGGCGGTGCCGATTGTGACGCTGAGAATGGCAAACTGATCTCACAAACGGGCTATAGTGTCGGTTATAAGCATCAATTTACTCAAAAGCTGCGTGGTAACTTGCGTTATGGTGAGGTGAACGTAAATGATGCTGCAGACACCTCTGCCAGTGTCAAAAGCGCCAATCTTATCTATGAGTATCTACCAGATTTGGATTTGGGTATTGAGTGGAGAAATCAAGATGTCACGACCTTTCCATGGATGCCAGCAGGTCAGCAAATAGAAGTGATGGCCAAATACGAGTTTTGAGAGTGATGAATTGAGAGGGGTGCTATTTTTAATGACATTTATAATACAGCTCACGATAGATTTGTCATGCTACCAAGCGCATTAAACAACACCCTAGATATTTATCAGTGCATAGGGTGTTTTGGTGAGGGTCGCTAATAGTTATCTACAAGTGTTGTATCGATTCATCCCAATAGGGCGGTGAACCGTAATACCCTTCGATAAAGTCAATAAAGCACCTGATTTTGTGCGGCAACAGTTTTCTATGGGCATACACTGCATACAATCCTAGCGTCTCGGGTTCGTAATCAGGTAAGACCATCATAAGCGCTCCTTTACTCAGTGCTTCACTCGCAATAAATGTGGGCTGTAATGCTATTCCAGCGCCAGCCACTGCGGCATTGACAAGCAAATCCCCGTTATTACTGGTCAGCTCTGGGCTTAGCTGATGGGTGGTATCTAGCCACTGATAAATATCTTCTTTGCCATATTTTTCCATATAACTGTAATGCAAATACCGATGGTTTTTTAGGTCTTCAGGTTTACTAGGCACGCCATATTTGTCAAGATAGTCAGGCGCGGCGCACAAAATGACGCGGATAGGCGCCACTTGCTTAGCAATCAGTGATGAGCTTTTGAGCTGACCGATGCGCAGCGCCACATCAAACCCTTCCTCGACGATATCTACTTTGCGATCGTTCAGTTGCAAATCGACATTAACCGAAGGATAAAGTACCTGAAAATCTGTGACCAATTGTGCCATGTGTTTGAGGGCAAAGGATACAGGCGCGCTTATTCTCAATGTACCTTTTGGGTTCTGCTGCAGCCCACCTAGTTTGGACTCCATATCATCGATACTGAGTAACACTTGCTGTGCATGCTCAAAGTAATGAGTCCCTGCTTCAGTCAAGCTAACCTGACGGGTAGTGCGGTTCAATAAACGTATACCCAAACGCTCTTCTAACTTTGACACATATTTGCTCACCAGTTGCGGCGACAGCTGCATGGCTGTTGCGGCATTACTAAAACTGCCCTCAGTCACTACCGATACAAATGCCCGCATCGCATCAATTCTATCCATTATTCAGGTTTTCCTTACAGCGGTTATCAATATTCTCTCGTCAGTTATCTTACGCTTTTGCTTGACTCATAGTAAAGCGTGTCGCCGCACCAGAATTATGCTCTTTTAATAGAAAACCAAATCAACCCCATTGATAGTCGTCCATTTAAAATAAATAAAGCCAAGATAGGATGTGGTTCAACGTGACATATTAGCAATGCCTTCAGATAACAAGGCAGGTTAGGGTCTATCACGTAGCCACAAGAGAAAAAGGTTTACCTTAAATAGGTTTCGTTATAACATAACGATTTTTTTGAAATGTTATATTATAACGGAATATATATGAAGAAAATGGGCTTGATTTCGGTACTGGTGGTGTTGGCAGGACTGGTGTGGTATGTCATTGCTGGCGCGAATACCGCAGGTAACAACGCGGCGAATACCGCAGCAAAAGATGACACCCAAAAAGATTTAATCGTGGTGACGCCGTGGGAGCTGACTTCTACTGATCCCAGTAAGTCTGGATTTATTTTTCAGCGTTTGCAGATTGCTGAAACGCTAGTAGATGCCAAACAAAATGCAGAGCTGCAACCCATGCTGGCGCAAAGCTGGTCAGCCAATGAGAAAGGGGATATATGGACGTTTGTGTTGCGTGATGGGGTGAAATTTCATGACGGCTCGCCATTGACAGCGAATGCTGTGGTCAAAAGCTTGCAAGTCGCGCTCAGTAAACCCACTGCTCTAGAGTCGGCTGCAATATCAGACATCAAAGCCATTGATGACAAAACGGTTGAGATTAGCCTAGAGCGTCCGCTGATGTCTTTCCCTGCTTATTTGGCGCATGCAACCAGTATCATTTTGGCGACCTCGTCGTTTGATGAGAATAACGAGGTCACTCAGCTTATCGGTACAGGGCCATACTATGTCACCAAATTTGAGCCACCACAAAAAATCGAGCAAAAAGCGTTTGCTGATTACTGGGGTGAGAAAGCCAAAATTCAGGACATCACTTACTTAGCCAATAGTCGTAGCGAAATGCGTACTCTGTTGGCGCAGAGCAAACCCAACTATCTGGTTTTTACCTTAGATTCAGCGAGTCTAACCCGCCTAAAGCAAAACCCTAACCTACAAGTTCAGTCAAAGTCGCTGGCGCGTACTATCGAATATAAAGTCAATGCGGACAATCCGTTTTTTAGCGATGTGCGTGTCCGTCAAGCGCTTAGTGATGCGATTGATAGACAAGGCATTGCCCAATCTGTGATGCATACTGACAATGCCGTCGCCGCGCAAATACTGCCACCGATATTTAAAGACTGGCAAATCAATACCCCGACTCAAACGCCTGACCCAGTCGCCATCAAGCAGCGCTTATTAGACGCAGGTTTTATCGAGGGTAGTGATGGCATGCTCCAAAAAGACGGCATGCCCTTTGCATTTACGTTGCGTACATTCTCAGATCGTCCTGAATTACCCATTATCGCCACCGCCTTACAAGCACAGTGGAAAAAAATCGACGTTGATGTGGATGTGTCCGTAGGTAATTTTTCAGAGATTCCATCAGGTCATCAAGACGGTACGCTGGAGATGGGACTCTATGCGCGCAACTACGGCATGATACCTGATCCAGTGGGCTCACTCGTTGAAGATTTTGACCCACAAGGTAGCGATTGGGGCGTGATGAATTGGCAAAACCCAGAGCTGACCGAGCGTTTATTGATGCTTGAGACGACTAAAGGCAATGATGTAACGACCAAACAGCGCGTCTCGCAAATCATCTTTGATAAGCGTCCTATCGTGCCTGTGGTGTATTACCAACAAAATGCCGCTGCGCATAAGTCACTGAAGGGCTTAGAAATCGATGGTCTGGAGCGAAACTTTTATTTAAACAAGTTGTCTTGGTAAGTCGTGTTTACTGTCATTTGATTTGTAACGCCAATTCTTTATAACACCAGAAAATTGTAATGGATAACTATGTTTAAATATATTGCTCATCGAGTGCTGCAACTGCTCTTGGTTATCTGGTCGGTCGGTACATTGACCTTTGTACTGACTCGCAGCTTACCCGGTGATATGGCGTACCGCATCGCGGCCAGTCGCTACGGTTACGATCAGACCGATGCCGCCGCCGCACTGGTGCGCTCAGAGCTTGGTTTGGATCAACCGTGGTGGCAAAGCTACTTTAATTGGTTGTTTGATTTGGTTCAGTTCAATCTTGGTCACTCCTTAGTCAGTGGCGAGTCAGTATGGGCTGAGATTGCGCATCAGTTCGGGCATACGCTGTCCTTGGCGCTGACGGCATTGGTGATATCGGTTTTTATTGGGCCGCCGCTTGGCCTGCTTGCTGCACAAAAACCCAACGGTCTGTTTGATCGTCTGACGTTGGTGGCCAGTACGGTACTGCGCTCTGTACCGATCTTTATCATTGGTATTGCGCTCATCACACTACTCGCGGTCCAAATAAAATGGCTACCCGCAGCAGGTTATGGCACGCCGCAACATTATATTTTGCCAGCATTGACCTTGGCGATTGGGCTGTCTGCGGTGTCGATTCGCGTCAGTCGCCATGCGATGGTACAGGTACAAACGTCTGAGTATTATGATTTTGCCAAGCTAAAAGGACTGAATAAATGGACGGCGTTTTGTCGGCATGGTCTGCGTAACGTCACCATTCCGATTTTGGCTTATCACTCAGTACAGCTCGTGTATTTGGTAGAAGGGGTGGTGATTGTGGAGAGTTTGTTCGCTTGGCCCGGTAGTGGTCATGCGTTGGTGCATGCCATCGTCGCGCGTGATGTGCCGATGATACAAGGCACCGCGTTGATTATGGGCGGTATGTTTGTGGTACTCAATATGGTGGTGGATTTGCTCAGTGGGTTGATTGATCCGCGTATTGATTTGGCACGTTAATCATTACTGTTAAAGCCGTTATCAAAACGCTTCAACAGTAATGGCAACTACAAACCCAAGCCATAAATTAAAGCCACAAACCAAAGCCACATGAGGAATTATGATTTTATGACTATTTTTAGCGGGGTTCATGCCCTACAACCAGTACAAAAATTTGGTGGATTGCTACTCATCTTGTTATTGGTGTTTGCGTTTTTGCAGCCGCTGTACTATCCGATAGATGCTGATATACAAGACCTTGGCAATATGCTGCAATCATCCAGTATCAACCATTGGTTTGGCACCGATCATTTTGGTCGCGACATGCTGGCACGGGTTGCGTCTGCCATCCGTCTGTCATTTTTACTGATTGTCCTATCGGTGGGTTTTGCGCTGTTTTTTGGACTGTTGATGGGCGTGCTCAGTGGCTATTTTGGCGGCTGGGTGGACAAGGTTTGTACCTTTTTATGCGATATTATCATGGCGCTACCGGGGCTGCTGTTCGTCTTATTGTTTGCAGCGATTGCGCCTAACACCTTTTGGTCGCTCTATCTTGGCATTTCTTTGGTGCTCTGGGTTGAGTTCTTTCGCATGGTGCGTGCCATGACCCAAACGATCGCCAGTAGTCGCGAGATCGAAGCGTCGCGTTTGATGGGTATGGATTTTTTCTATTGTTTTAAACGACATTTTTTACCCAAGATTTTGCCCGTTGTTGCCACTCTAAGTGCTTTTGCGGCAGGTAATGCGGTGTTGGCACTTGCCACGCTAGGCTTTATCAATGTTGGTTTGCGTCCGCCGACCGCTGAGCTGGGACTGATGATGACGGAGCTGTTTCCGTATTATTATCAAGCGCCGTTTGTGTTTCTCCAGCCTATCATTGCCGTCTTTATTTTGGTATTAAGCCTACAATTACTCTCAGGAAAAATGAAATGATCACGCATACTACAGGAGACAATGCTCTCAATGTTGCCAATGTTGATAAGGTCGCCACCAATGTATTGGTAAAAACGGACGACTTGGCAGTGTTTACCAAGTCTGGGCTGGGCTTGGTTGAACCCATCAGCGTTACGTTATATAAAGGCCAAAATCTGACTATTTTGGGTGAAACAGGCTCGGGTAAAAGTTTGCTAGCGCAAGCCATCATGGGCGCACTGCCTGATGAGCTAGTGAGCCGCGGCGATATTTTGATCGAAAACCAAGCGTTGACTAAGCCGCAACTGCGCGAATACTGGGGACGCCGCATGGCGATGCTGCCACAAGAGCCAAGCCGTTCGCTGAACCCCACCATGGATGTGCTCAGTCAGGTGTGGGAGAGCCTGTATTTTGTCGCCAAGCAAGACAGTAAGGTCAGTAAGCAATTGGCACAAGAGAAGATAGAAGCACTAGGGCTAGGTAAATTTGCCGATTACTATCCGCACGAGCTGTCAGGCGGTATGGCGCAGCGCGCGTCTTTTGCGATTGCCACCTCGGGCGGCGCGTATATTGTTATCGCCGATGAGCCGACCAAGGGTCTAGATGAGATAAACAAACAAGCAGTGATTACCCTACTAAAAAACGTCTCCCGCGATGGCGGTACGTTGCTCACCATCACCCATGATATCGATGTAGCAAGAGCGCTGAGTTTGGGTGCTGATGATCGCATCATGGTGATGAAAAAAGGCAAACTACTAGAGCAAGGTAAAGGCGAGCAGATATTAAGCCAACCAACATCAGACTATGCCAAACAACTCATCGCGGCTGCCCCTGATAATTGGCCCGCAAAAAAGAGCGCAATCATCGCAGAGCACCCCTTATTGACCGTTAAAGATGTGAGCTTGGCACGCGGCAGACAGGTGTTGTTTGAGGGGTTGAGTTTTAGGCTCAAGCGAGCTGAAGTACTTGGGGTGATTGGTGGTAGCGGCATTGGCAAAAGCTCACTAGGGGACGCGCTCTGCGGCCTGCTTAAACCTGCCAGCGGTTCCATCTCGTGGCAAAGTAAACCCAAGCGCCATCAAGTGCTCAAGCTATATCAAGATCCGCCTGCTGCTTTTTCCTCGCATGTACCACTGCAAATCTTGCTTAATGATGTTATTAAAAAGCATCGTTTAGATGCCAGCCGCGTGCCTGAATTATTGGAGAAGTTAAAGCTTGATAAGCAGATTCTTAAACGTAATGCGCTCAATGTCTCGGGCGGGGAGTTACAACGGGTAGCCATTTTGCGTGCATTGCTCTTCAACCCTGTACTGCTTTTTGCTGATGAAGTCACCTCCAGACTCGATCCCATCACTCAAAAAGAAACGCTGGATTTGCTGGTGGCACAGTGCCAAGCTCAGGATTGTACGTTAGTGATGGTCAGTCATGATCACCACATCATGCGCCATTACTGCCATCAAGTGATTGATTTGGAAGATTTTGCCAAATCGTAAGGAGCACTGCATCTGATCAATTGTAAAGCGCTAAGCATCTCGTAAACTTTAATACTGTTAAAGCCATTCAGTTTCCACTATTACCCAAGTAGCGGAAACTGATAAATATTGGCATAAACGAAGATAGCAATCAGCACAGCGACGACACTGAACCACACCATATAGCGCTGACGCGCTGACCATACAATACGCCAATTAATTTTGCCCCGCGCGGTCAGCCACTCCATTATGCTAATAGCGATGATTAGCCACAATGACCCTACCAAAAACCCACCCATCACATCGCTAAGATAATGCTCATTGAGTACGATTCGACTCAGTCCTATAAGCAAGAATAGCAATAGAGCAAGTGACAAGACACGTACTTGTCGAACAAAACTTTGGCTAAAACGAATCATCATGTACGCAAGAAACCCATACAGTGCAATGCTGATGGTGGCATGTCCACTTGGAAACGAATAGGTATGCTCTTGCAACAAAATATCAATCGGGCGAGCACGCTGAAAGACCATCTTATTTATAAAAGTAAAAGCAGTGCTGCCAATGGTCGAGATCAGCAAACCGGCGATGATATAAGGCTGACGCAACATCATGCATAAAATAGCAGTCAGTAAGATGATCAAACAGGTGACGGGAGTAGAGCCTGAACTGGTAATTAAAATAAAAAAATCTATAATGCCGGATTCGCGCAGTACACTCATATGCTGCGACACAAACAGATCGGTGGTCACGATAGAGTCAGCACTCACCACATCCTCAACCAACCCTGCAAACAGCGCCAAAATATAGATATTCAACAGCGTTGATACAGTGAGTATCAAGCCCGAAAAGTGACCACGTGCAAAACGTTCTGCGACAAAGCCAAATAGCGCTGGGTATCTACGTTGTAGTCGTACCATCATTGGCAGGCGTGCCAGATGCTCTCTTAGCCAAAAATCAGCGCGAGAGATCAATGCCAATGCGCGCTTACCATAACGAATCAATAAGTGCTGTATCAGCCATAATAGTGCCATAATAAAAATAAGTACCATGCCCAAGCTAATTAGCTGAGGATGTCGTTCAATAAATTGGATCATGGATAGACTTATTCCTTTTATCATAATGGTTCGGTATCCAAGTACCGAACCGTGTGCTTATGGTCATGATTACTATGGCGACTGAATAAATTCGAGAATTGAAAGTATAGGTCATGCATTAGGCAGTCCCAGCATAACCAAACAGCAGACACTGTAACAGAGCTTGTGATCGTTGCTGTCTAATTTTCTTTACAGGCTGTCGTTATTTAAATAAGTGATGATTTTATTGAGCAGCGTTTTGAGAAAATTACTTTTTTGGGTCCAATAGTTGTTTGAAGGGATAGGGTGCGTTATGGTTTTAGCCAGATCATTGTTTTTAGTTATTGTTCTTATCTGACGTCCCATAGATTAAGCTCAGGTCATTGAGGACACAAATCAAATAGTACTTTTAAAGACTTAGAATAATAATTTTTACTTCACTCTAATGGAATGCCCAATCATATGAATATCAATTTTGCGGATCTAGAAAGACTCATCGAACTGGCAGAAAGTGCCGATATACAGTCATTAGAAGTGAGTGAAGGTAATGCATGTATCTCTATCGTTTGTCAGTCTAACCATAGTGAAGACAGCTCAAACCACACCAATATCAATAATAGCCACCCTAAAACAGCACATCTAAAGCCGCAAACTGATGCGCATCAACATAGCAGCGCTACCAACACCGATGTAGAGGGTGAACATAAGGCTGGCGTCAAGGCAGCAGACACTCAGCCCAAAGTACTGTCTCCCATGCTCGGTACGTTCTATCTTCGTGCTGAGCCAACCGCTGAGGTGTTCTTTCAGGTAGGCGATCATGTGGAAGCTGGGCAGACATTATGTATCATTGAAGCTATGAAAATGATGCATGAGGTAAAGGCGGAAGCTAACGGTACGATTCAAGAAATTCTGATCGAGGAAGGTGACGTCGTAGAATATGCCCAGCCCTTATTTACTATAGCGCCAGACAGTTAAAGCGAACTGACATCGCATAAACATTACACAAACGCTGTATTTGATACTATATTTTTAGGGAAATAAATATGTTCACAAAAATTTTGATTGCCAATCGTGGTGAGATTGCGCTACGTATCATTCGCGCTTGTAAGCAGCTGGGTATTCAGTCAGTCATTGCTCACTCTGAGTCGGACAAAGGTTCGCTACCTGTACGTTTGGCAGATGAAAAAGTATGCATCGGTCCTGCTAGTGCCACTCATAGCTATCTGAATCAAAGAGCGATTGTTTCAGCTGCCAAGCTGACCAACGCGCAAGCCATACATCCAGGCTATGGGTTTTTGTCCGAAAATGCGGATTTTGCCGCTTTGGTTGAAGACTCAGGTCTCGTATTTATCGGCCCAACGGCTGACAATATCAGAAACATGGGCGACAAAGTCGAAGCAAAAAAACAAATGACGATGGCAGGCGTGCCTTGTGTACCTGGTTCTGACGGCGCGTTGCCTACCGATTCAGATGAGGTTATTAAGATTGCCAGTGACGCGGGTTATCCAGTCATTATTAAGGCGGCAAGTGGTGGCGGCGGACGTGGTATGCGCGTGGTCGAAAAAGAGTCTGATTTGTTGTCTGCTATTGCTATGACCCAAACAGAAGCCAAAGCCAACTTTGGCAGTTCCATCGTTTACTTGGAGAAGTACTTACAAGCCCCTCGTCATATTGAGGTGCAAGTTCTATCCGATACTCACGGCAATGCACTGTATTTGGGCGAGCGCGATTGCTCAATGCAGCGTCGCCATCAAAAAGTCATAGAAGAAGCGCCAGCTCCCGGCATTACAGAAGCACAGCGTGAGCAAATAGGGCAGTCATGTGTGACCGCTTGCGAACAAATGCAATATAGAGGCGCAGGCACGTTTGAGTTTCTATACGAAAATGACGAGTTCTTCTTTATCGAGATGAATACTCGTGTGCAAGTCGAGCACACTATCACTGAGATGGTGACGGGTATTGATATTGTCCAAGAGCAGATCAGAGTAGCGGCAGGGCTCACGCTTGCTCACAAGCAAAGCGATATTGCCATGACTGGACACGCTTTTGAGTGTCGTATCAATGCTGAAAACGCGCAGACGTTTTTGCCCAATGCGGGGCGCATAGACTACTGCCACATGCCAGCAGGGTTTGGCATCAGAGTAGATAGTCATGCTGAATCTAACTACACCGTGCCGCCCTCTTATGACAGTTTGATTGCTAAGATATGCGTACATGACCGCTCAAGAGAACAAGCGATAGAA
This sequence comes from Psychrobacter sp. H27, assembly GCF_059072655.1. Lineage (NCBI taxonomy): Bacteria > Pseudomonadati > Pseudomonadota > Gammaproteobacteria > Moraxellales > Moraxellaceae > Psychrobacter > Psychrobacter sp. H27. The sequence goes on from NZ_JCACRX010000001.1 coordinate 290,910, forward strand.
AAAATGCGTGCGGCATTATTAGAAGCGCAAATCACCGGTATTGATACCAATATTGGTTTGCATCAACGACTCTTTGAAGATGAAGTGTTCTGCACAGGTCTAATGAGCATCCATTATTTAGAACAGTGGATACAAGACAATATATAAAATCAGGTATTGCCCACAAAAATGAAAACCAAATCTGACATTAGCATCAGAAGCGTCAGAATCAGGATACAGTCGGTCCAATATAATTTGGAAGGAAGGTGAGTGAAAGTACTACAAGTCGTAGACTAATCGAGCCTGACACCGTATACAATTTATAGATGATTTGACTATAGCAGATAAAAATAATGGAGAACGTGCTAATGGAACTACAATGGCAAATATGCAGTGAGACCAACCTCGCGTTGTTTTTTCCTAAACCAACCACCTTAGAAAAACAGCAAAAATGCTGGGCGCTATCAGACAGTATCCAAAAAATGCCAGAAGTCGTCGAAGTGGTGATTGGGATGAATACGCTTAGTGTATTTACTGTGCCATTGACATGGGCTGAGCTGAATTATTTTAAAGACAAAATATCAGCGCTACTTAATGACATCCCTTCCAAAACTATTGATGGTAAGCATGTCGAGATACCAGTGCACTACGGTGGTAAATACGGCCCCGACCTGGCAGCCATGGCAGATAGTCTAGATCTCTCAGTCGAAGACGTTGTTGAGCTGCACACCAAAGCCACTTATACCGTTTATTTTATCGGTTTTCAGCCAGGGTTTCCTTATCTTGGCGGCTTATCTGACTCGCTGTATTTCCCAAGACATGCCATACCTAGGACCCAAGTGCCAGCAGGCTCAGTTGGTATAGGCGGCGAGCAAACAGGGGTTTATCCTTTTGAGTCTCCAGGCGGTTGGCAGTTACTAGGTCAGACGGATACTGCTTTATTTGACTTGACCAAGTCTGTGCCAACGTTGCTGAACGCTGGTGATACCTTGACCTTTACCGCGATTGATATTCATCAATAAGCGGTAAATAAAAGCCACATAAATTCAAAAGATATATAGACAGGTGGTATCGATGAAAATTTTAACCGCGAGTGCCCTTGCCAGCATTCAGGATTCGGGTCGAGTAGGTTACCGAAGCATGGGCGTGGGTAGAAACGGCGCAATGGATAACTGGGCGCTACAAGCTGGCAATGCTTTGATAAAAAATGAGCTAAACGAGCCTGCTATTGAAATAGCGCTTGGCGCGCTGACCATACAGTTTGAAGAAAACGTCAGCTTTTGCTTAATAGGTGCTTTATACGAAGCCTATCTAGACGACAAGCGTATTCCCTGTTATTGGCGTATCAATGCGACAGCAGGGCAAACGCTTAAGCTGTTGCGACCGCTACAAGGCATGTATACCTACCTATGTGTGCATGGTGGCTTTGATATTGAGCCAGTATTGCAGTCGGTTAGCACCAATCTCAAAGCAGAATTTGGCGGATTTGAGGGCAGGTACCTAAAAGCCGATGACACCTTAACAGTAAAAACCGAATCAAGCCTACCTGTGATTGGCGTTGCCCGCATTGTACCAACCGATATTATTAGAGTGATAAAGAGTAGCGAGTATGATTGCTTCACTGAGTCGTCTCAACAAGCCTTTGAAACACAGCCTTGGAAACTACAAACCAGTAGTAACCGTATGGGCTATCGCTTCCAAGGGGCAACCGCACTTGAATGTAGTAAGCCTATAGAGATGAGTTCACACGGTGTTGATATTGGCATGATTCAAGTACCGCCACAAGGCCAACCTATTGTGCTAATGGCAGACGGTCAAACGACTGGCGGCTATCCCAAAATCGCGACTGTCATCCGCGCAGACATAGGCCTAATGGCACAGATCAGATTTGGCAAAACCTGTCAGTTCGTCGTTGTGTCATTAGAGCAAGCGTTAAAGGAACAGCAAAACAGACAACACTATATCGATCAAATAAAGGAGTATGCCAATGAAAATTGATTTAAATGCTGATGTGGCGGAAGGCTGCGGGCAAGACGATAAATTATTAACGATAGTTAGCTCAGCGAATGTCTGCTGCGGTCTTCATGCTGGTTCTTACAGCGAGATGCTAGCAACGTTGCAGTTGGCAAAAGAAAACAACGTGAGCGTAGGCGCACATCCTGGTCTAAACGATAGAGAAAACTTTGGCCGTATTCATGAGCCGTTAAGCGAAGCCGATTATCGTGCTTTGTTAGCATACCAGTTGGGTGCAACCAAAGCGCTCTGTGATTTGGTCAGCGTGACTTTGGACTACGTAAAACCGCATGGTGCGTTGTACAACCAAGCCGCTATTGCTGAAGACTTATCCGATATCTTGGTGAGTGAAATCAAACGATTTGATCCAAGCCTAAAGGTCATGGGTTTGTCCGGTGGCTATTTGGTCAAATCAGCCAAAAAACATGGTTTAGAAGCCATATCAGAAGTATTTGCCGATAGAAACTATGAAAAAGACGGCTCATTGGTCTCTCGTAGCAAAGACAATGCCCTGATAACTGACACAGATGATGCGGTCAAACATGTGTTACAGATGATTACTACAGGGACGGTCACCAGTGTCTGTGGTCAGACCGTACCAGTAGAGGCGCAAAGTATTTGCTTACATGGTGATGGCGAACACGCTATTTTATTTGCACAAGAAATCAAGAAACAACTAGAACTCAAAGGTATCACTATCTCTGCCTACTAAATATCTCGGTCTCAGTTAAACATTAAGTAAAGGAATCTATTATGGATATAGAGCAAATAGCGCGTGTGGTCACATTGGTTGAAAATAGTCAATTGCACGAAGTCACTATTGCTGATGGTGATCAGTCCATTAGAGTGGTCAATACTCTAAAAGTGCCAAGTAAGCCAAGTCATATAGCTATTAACGATGTTACTAGCGCTACTGTTAAGCCCAACAAACCAAACAGTAAAATAAGGCAAGTCTGTGCGACCTATGTGGGGCAGGTCTATTTAAGTGAGGACGCTACAACAGATGATCTTATTAAAGAAGGCGACCATATTCAAAAAGGTCAAACCGTTTGCTTTATTGATGAGTTGACCCGTTTGCTACCAGTTGTAAGTGATAAGAGTGGTATTGTCACGGCAATCTTGGTTGAAAGTGGGCAGGGTGTTGAGTATGGGCAGCCCATCATGGTGCTCGCAGACAACACGTAATTTAGATGCTCCTATATCAGTATGGTTGTTCTTTTTGTCTTTATTGCTTTTGTTGCCTTAAGCGTTCAAGTAGTGCGGTGATAGCTTGTCATTGAACACCGATAAGCTATCATCTTACAGTCTTAAGCTACCAACTCTAGTCTCGCTAGAGGTCTTCTAAGCATCACTACACGTACACACATCACATCACATCACATCAATATCCTTCCCCATGTTTTTTATACATCCTAATACCAGGCCAACTATAAACGCTGTGTTGATAATCATTCAATATAAGTGGGCTTACTCTTTTATAGCGACGATAGTAAAGTATGTTTATACCAATATTAAATCACTTATCGCACTAATACGTTATGGAGTAAGCACCAATGAAATCATCGCTACTAAATACAATATTGACCTCTAAAACTGGGGTTGCTGCCCTAATTCTTCGTGTACCTGTCGGCATAATCTTGATGGCGCACGGTGCCCAAAAGCTCTTTGGCTGGTTTGATGGCAATGGGCTGGCAGGAACGGCACAGTGGCTGAGCAGTATGGGCATGGAGCCTGGGTTGCTGCTGGCCATATTGGCTGGCGGCGCTGAGTTTTTCGGTGGACTCGCTCTAGTACTCGGGTTACTCACACGACCTGCTGCACTGGTCTCTGCATTCACAATGCTAGTGGCGATTTTTTCTGTCCACATCAGCAATGGGCTATTTTCTGCTAACGGTGGCTACGAGTATGCATTGACCTTGATGGTTGCCTTACTGTCTTTGGCCGTACAAGGTGGTGGCTCCTTTAGTATGGACAAAGTATTAGCAGCAAAGCTAGGACGCGCGTCATAGTTGGCTTTAGAGATCACCTTTTGACAGTTATGTTTAAGAGCTTACCTGTAATCGTAATCAGTACAGATAAAAGTCAGTAAAAACCAAAGCCAGTAAATATAAAACGACCTACTATTAACAGTCACCTTTAATGAATAGGACAAGGAGAGAATTATGACAGCACATTCATCTGGCCAGACAGTTACTCAGCCTGTCCTATTTATACCGCATGGTGCCGGACCTTGTTTTTTTATGGACTGGCAGCCTACGAACACATGGGATAGTATGGCAAACTTTTTGACAGGTATTCATACTCGACTTCCGGAGCGTCCAAAGGCTATCTTAATCATTAGCGCGCACTGGCAGGTGCCTGAGTTTACAATTACTACGAGCATAGCGCCTGATCTCATTTATGATTACTATGGTTTTCCTGATCATACGTATCAGCTGACTTATCCTGTATCAGGTGACCCTGTACTCGCCGATCAAGTTAGTAAGCTGTTGGACGGAGCAGGTATACAGCACCAACAAGATGCGTCACGCGGTTTGGATCACGGGGTCTTTATACCGCTAAAGGTGATGTTCGCCGAGGCGGATATTCCAGTAGTACAACTGTCACTGCGTAATGATCTAGACCCAAAAGCGCATCTGGCGGCAGGTCAAGCACTGCAGGCATTACGTCAAGAAGGCGTATTAATCATCGGAAGCGGTATGAGCTTTCATAATATGAGGGGCTACGGTGATGCGCATTTTACAGCGCCATCAGAGATTTTCGATGACTGGTTGACCCAAACGATTGAATCTGACTCAGAGCAGCGAGATGTAGCGCTTAGAGACTGGTCGATGGCGCCTCACGCGCTTGACTCACATCCATTAGGGGCAGAGGAGCATTTACTGCCGCTGATGGTGATAGCAGGTGCGGCAGGTAATGATAAAGGCGCCAAAATTTACTCCGAGCAAGTGCTTAAAACGCAGTTATCGGCTTTTCAGTTTGGCTAAATGTTGATACAGCAGTTCTGCGTTTTCTCAGTAATGTATAGTGGTAGTCTCTCAAAAGTTGCGAGTATGACTCTTATCGTCTCATCAGAACGGACTCGCAAACGATAAAACCCTTACGTTTGTCTCATAAAAACCTGCACAAGAAAACAGTATTATTCTAGGGCGTGTCTTCAATTCAATCGATGGTCATCTAAATGGACTAAAAATGGCTAAATTTTGTCAAACCGCGTCAAATAGCTGGTTAATATCTCGATATTATCTACACTATTTTCCTTGTTTGACGGCAATTTATCTCATTTTTATTACCATTTTTAAAATGAAGACACGCCCTAGAGGAAAGTCGCTGTTTTGATGGTTATTCAGAAGATAGCAGGTAGGCAATCGACATAAAATAAAAAGGGAGTAGCAGCCATGATGAGTAACAGGGTAAGTAGGGTGTGTCAAAAGGTAGGCGTTGTACTGTTGAGTGTTAGTATGGTTTCTGCATTTGCTGCAAATAATGAAGGGGAAGAAATGAACATTACTGTTTCTCAAGGTGAGTTAAAAGGCAAAGCAGATAATGGCGTTACTACCTTTTACGGTATTCCTTATGCACATAATCCTTTCACAAAAGCGCTTAGATTTAAAGCACCGCAGCCTTACGAGCAGATGCAGGCGAGGAAGCCTATAACGGTACTAGCTTTGCAAAAAACGACACGATTGTTGTCACGGTAAACTACCGAGTCGAGTCAGTACACTTTTTGCTGAAGCGCTTGGGGTAGCACCTACGACGACCGATATCTCTCAGGTACCACTTGACGATTTGGTCTCTGAAGTGATTAATATTGGCAAAACAGTAAAAGATAGAGACGAGTGGGGCATGATGTCTTGGGGTGGTACGGCGTTTTTGCCTGTGAACGATGGTGATATCATCAAAGAATCACCAATGAAAGACCTGATAAAATATGCAGATGCATCTACCAAAAAAGCGAAATTCACCTCCACCCGACACTAGGGTGGAAGTGAATTTCGCATCACTGGCTAGCATCGCTGATTCTGAATATACTGTTTAATAATATCTAATGGCGTATCACCACAAGCGCTTGTAAAATAGGAACGCGACCAAACACACACTCATTAATAAAGAAAGCATTTATGAAAATCAACAAAGCGTACAAATTTAGGCTTGAGCCTAATGCAGAGCAGGAGATTATTTTAAATAATCTTGTCGGCTCTGCACGTTTTGTTTGGAATCAAATGCTAGCGATCTCATTTGAGATGTTTGCTAAAGATGAGTTTATCAATGCCACCAACCTTGTTAACAAAATTATAGGTTTAAAGAACAACCCTAATTTCGAGTTCTTAAAAAGCAGCTCAAACGCGGTGTCTTTACAACAAAAAGTACGTGATCTGGCATCGGCTTGGTCACGTTTCTTTGATCCTAAAGCACATGCCAGATTAAAAGAAAATAAAAAGAAACCTCGCAAACCCAAGTTTTTTAAACTGGCTGATGGCACAGAGATTCAACGACGACCATTGATGCCACAATTTAAGCGCAAATCCGATGGCTGCGACTCAATTCGCTTGGTGCAGTTTGATAAATACTGCCGTATTGAGGGCAATCGAGTAAAACTGCCTAATGGCATTGGTCTGGTGAGGTTTAGAAAATCGCAAGACATTACTGGCACGATTAAAAACATCACCATCAGCAAGAAATCGGGGCATTGGTACGTGTCGTTTGGCACAGAACGTGAATTGACTGAGAACCCTCGCCACCCCTCTAAAAGCGCCATTGGCTTGGATATGGGTATCAGCAAACTACTGACCACCTCAAACGGTGATGTCATCAAACCTAAAAACAGCTTTAAAACTAATCAACTCAAACTTGCCAAACTGCAACGAGGGCTAGCAAAGAAAGTAAAATTCAGTGAGAACTGGAAAAAGCAAAACCGCAAGATTCAAAAGCTCCACAGCCACATTGCCAATATTCGCCATGACTACTTACATAAAATCACCACCAGTATCAGCAAAAGCCACGCCATGATCGCTTGTGAGGATTTAAAGGTCGCTAATATGTCGAAATCAGCCAGCGGGTCGGTGGAGAATAAAGGTCGTCAGGTCAAAGCCAAGTCAGGATTAAACAAATCCATCCTAGATCAAGGCTGGGGCATGCTGGTCAATATGCTTGAGTACAAGCAGCAATGGCGCGGAGGGTTACTGATTAAGGTAAACCCACGATACACTAGCCAGACCTGCTCTCAATGCAAGCATATCGCCAAGGAAAACAGACAAACTCAGTCCAAATTTGAATGCGTCAAATGTAGGTATGTTGCGAACGCTGATTTTAATGCGGCTCGTAATATATTAGCGGCAGGACATGCCGTGTTGTCTGCGGAGGGAGGATGCGGTAAAGGTCGCCCGTTGAAACAGAAAACAAGTGACCTTCGTGAGAAAGTCGCCTAAGAGCATTTGCTTTTAGAATCCCCCACTTGAGCTTCTCGAAAGTGTGGGAGTATGTCAATCCAGTGATTGTCGGTAGTACCGATCAAGAGGCAAGGCTTTACTCTGTACCAGGAGGTGCTATTGATAAGATTACCTCTACACAAAGATCTCAATTGCTAAATGACTTATCATTGAATGGTAAGCCACTTAAGGTATATGCACCTACCAATAGCGACAAGTCTGTTGGCGATAGCTTTGCTGAGCATTTAATCAAAAACGGTAATAAAGTATGGCATTATAACTTTTCGTGGTTGTCACCAGCATTCGATGGACGGCTAGGCGCGGCACACTTTGTGGATGTGCCTTTTACCTTTAACGCGCTCGGTAGCGAGCAAGCCAAAAATTTCGTTGGCGATGAGCCACCGCAAAAACTTGCCAATACCATACACCAAAACTGGATTGAGTTTGCTCGTACTGGGCAGGTGAGCTGGGATAACTATAAGCTTACAGATCGAACAACCATGAGATTCGATGTAGACTCTGAAGCGGTTAATGACCCTGAGCGCGACGTCAGAATGTTATGGACCGATTACTCTTTCTAAATGGATTGTATAGCTGATGACGGCCTTGCTAATGTAAGGCCGTTATTTTGTTGTGGGGATATAAATGTTTGATGGTATGAGAAGCAATCTGACTGAGCAATAGTGGGTGTAATATCCTAGTGTTTTTAGACATAGGGCGCTAGTACCGTCAGCTTAGCAAGCTTTTGACTTGAAAAGAATTGTACCATGACCAATTAAGTGTAACGGTTATAGACGCTAGCAAAATAAGTGTTGAGGTAAAACCATCAGCTTATAACAAACCGATAGAGTACGATCATAATAATGAGATAAGGAGCCATTATGCATATTACGGACAATTTCGACGCCGGTAACATTGAGGTTATCACTGTAGATGATAACAAAAACATTCAACTGGCTATTCGTCCGGACGTTGGTGAAGAATTTTTTCAGTGGTTTAACTTTCGCCTCTCAGGTGAGGTTGGAGAAGAGTATGTTCTCAACATTATCAATGCAGGAGAGGCGTCTTATGTAGAAGGGTGGGAGGGTTACCAAGCAGTAGCGTCTTATGATCGTCAACATTGGTTTCGTCTGCCAACTTCTTATAAGGAGGGCACATTGACCATCGTAGCAGCGTTAGAGTGCGAAACCATCCAAATTGCTTATTTTGCCCCTTATAGCTATGAGCGTCATCAAGACTTATTGGCCGCCGTCCAGACGCACCCGTTAGTTACTCTAGAACATTTAGGTGACACCCTCGACAAGCGTGATTTGACTCTGGTAAAAATCGGTGACGGTGATGCTAATAAACGCAATATCTGGATCACAGCGCGTCAACACCCTGGTGAAACGATGGCTGAGTGGCTGGTTGAAGGTTTGCTGTATAGCTTGCTAGACAGCGATAACGCAACAAGTAGACAGTTATTGGACAAAGCCAATTTCTATATCGTACCCAATATGAATCCCGATGGTAGTGTGCGCGGGCATCTACGTACGAATGCTGCCGGAACCAATCTGAATCGCGAATGGGCAAATCCAAGTTTAGACAAAAGCCCTGAAGTGTTTTATGTGATCAAGAAGATGGAAGAGACGGGCGTTGATCTGTTTTATGATGTGCATGGTGACGAGGCACTACCTTATGTATTCCTTGCTGGCTCTCAAGGCACGCCAAGTTACAATGAGCGTCTGGCACATCTTCGTGATCGGTTCTCAGAGGTATTGACACTCGCCAGTGCAGACTTTCAGACGGAGATCGGCTATGACGTTGACGCTCCAGGTAAGGCAAATATGACACTTGCAACCAACTGGGTCGCTGAGCGTTTTGATTGTCTGGCCAATACGTTAGAGATGCCGTTCAAGGACAATGATAATTTGCCTGATGAAGAGAAAGGGTGGTCACCGGAGCGTTCTATGCAGCTAGGGGAGGCTTCGCTCATTGCTATGCTGGCTGTCATTGATGATCTGCGATAGTTGACGCTAACTGAAGATTTGGACAGACAACTCGTAAAAGGCACTTAAGCCGTTATTTAAACGCTAGTAAGTACTCACTTACTAGCGTTTTTTTGTCCATCATATCTTTATATATATAGATGCCCATAGATAGGCAGTCGACATTGGCTATCTTTATGATTTTCATATAGTAAACAGTTAGATAGAGCGTTCGCTATTTTAAAAATAATACTGAAAAATGATCAGTAGTAGCGGTATGAAGTACAACACTTTGATAACAATGGATATCATGACGGCGGATAAAATGTAGCGTGTACCTAATAAGATAACCATAAGTTAAATAATCAAATAATAAGGATGGTTGCGATCATGAGTAAAAATAAAACTATTTTAATCACTGGTAGCACGGACGGCATTGGTAAGTTGGCTGCTTTACATTTGGCAGAAGCTGGACATCACGTTTACCTGCATGGCCGCGATGCTGACAAACTTGCCAGTGTCATTGCAGAAGTCCAAGCAGTGGCAACAGGCGACGCGGTAGATCATATTGATGGGTTTGTCGCTGATTTCTCCGACCTAACCGCTGTATTGAAGATGGCCGCAGACATTAACGAAAAACTACCAACGCTGGATGTATTGATAAATAACGCAGGAATTTATACCACGTCATCAGCAATGACTAAAGAGGGTCTAGATGTACGCTTTGTGGTCAATTACCTTGCGCCTTACGAATTGACTAATGCGCTACTACCTTTACTCAAGCAGTCTAGTAAAGCGCGTATTGTGAATCTAAGCTCGGCTGCTCAAGTTCCAATATCATATAAGGCATTTATAGGACAAGAGCGTCTAGATGATAAAGCCGCCTATGCGCAAAGCAAGCTGGCACTAACGATGTGGAGTATGCACTTAGCGGATAGGGTTGCCAGCGATAACATTAACGTGATTGCGGTCAACCCAGGGTCGCTATTGAATACCAAAATGGTCGATGAAGCGTATGGTGAGTATTGGTCATCAGCAGACAAAGGCGCAAATATCCTAACAGCATTGGCTGTCTCAGATGAGTTCGCGGACGACACGGGCAAATACTTTGATAACGATATCAAAGATGGCGCACATGGTGATGCCAGAGGCGAATTTGGAAAACCGCATGCCGATGCGTTAAATAAAGACACCATTGCAGAGCTAGAACGCCAAACACAGAAGGTGTTACAGTCGTTGTATTAGAAATATATTGCCTCCTGTTAAACGCTATGTATTTCGGTACTGTTCGCGTGAGGACTCTACTCAATTTATTTATTATTAGGAATAAAAACAATGCAAAATCAGACAATAAGAGCCATTGGCTATCAAGACAATCTCGCCATCGATAACGAAAAAGCGCTACAAGACATTACCCTTGATAAGCCAACTGCGACAGGCCATGACATTCTGGTAGAGGTCAAAGCCATATCCGTAAATCCAGTGGATTATAAGATCCGCCAATCACGTCCTGCACCAGAGGGTGAGTATGTAGTGATTGGTTGGGATGCCGCGGGCATCGTGACAGCGGTTGGCGAAGAAGTCAGCTTATTCTCAGTCGGGGACAAGGTGTATTACGCGGGGGATCTGACCCGTTCAGGCAGCAACGCTGAGTATCAACTAGTTGATGAGCGCATCGTTGGGCGCATGCCAGCATCGCTATCATTTGCTGAGGCAGCGGCATTACCACTCACCACAATCACGGCTTGGGAGATGTTGTTTGAGCGTCTGCAAGTGCCTGTTACTAACAGCTCGGCAGATAAAAACGGTAGTGATGAGCGTGCTAATGACGTTTCAGTATTGGTCATTGGTGCAGCGGGCGGGGTTGGTTCTATTTTAACGCAGCTATTAAAAACACGGACCTCTGCCACAGTCATCGGTACGGCATCACGAGAGGAGAGTGTACAGTGGTTAAAGGGTCTAGGCGCAGATCATGTGATCAATCATCGTAACCCATTGTTTGATGAGCTACAGAAGACAGGTATCAGAGAAGTAGATTATGTCATCAGTCTAAACAACACTGATGAGCATTATGCAGAGATTATCAAATGCTTAAAGCCACAAGGTAAATTAGGACTCATCGATGATCCTGAATCATTAGACATTAAGGCGCTTAAAACTAAATGTCTGAGCCTACATTGGGAATTTATGTTTACGCACTCTATGTTCCAGACACCAGATATGATTGAACAGCATCGTTTATTGACGGACGTTGCCAACATGATTGATGCAGGCGAGATCAAAACCACCGTTGCTCACAATCTTGGCGCTATCACGGCTGAACATGTGCGTCATGCGCATCAAATGCTAGAGAGTCAACAAGCGCATGGCAAGATAGTGTTGGAAGGTTGGACTGCGTAAGACTTAGAGATGTATTAGAAAGCACAATTTTAAAAACAAAAAAAACCACCCTCGCTTGCATGGCTAGGGTGGTTTTTTTGTGTGTAATGAGAGCACATGTTTTTAACGCATTTTTTACTTCTTTTAAGTAAAGTAGCTAACGTCATATTGATTGATGCTTTCTTTGTAATTTTAGCTTCACATTCGCCAGTAATAATCCGGATAAAATCAATAACATTGCTAACATCTTCCACCATGTTACGATTTCTCCTGTGAGCAGCACGGAGGTCACCATGCCAAACAAGGGTACCAGTAGGGCAAAAGGCATAACCTTGGACGCAGTATTTTGACTGAGCAAATGCGCCCATAGTCCAAAGCCGATGAGTGTTGAGATGTACACAATAAATGCAAGCGATAGCCAAGATTTTAGTGAGGCTTCGGTAAACGTTGCTACTTGCCAGGCTTCGGGCTCAAAGATGAGAGAAGATAGAGTCAATATCACGCAAGCAATGAGACCGCCCCAAACTACTAATGCTAGAGCAGATAATGCAGATGCCTTGTTTTTGTCAGTGCTAGGCGAGACAATACTCATTTTTGAACCCTGTTGCGCAGTTTTTAAGGCTGCTTGCGCTGATGCTTGCTTTGATGCGATATTGCCAAAGCTCCAACCTATTGCTGCAATCAAAATACAGATAAATCCAGCTAAAGGCATATCACCACCAAGGTTTAGCGCAATCACACTGAGTCCAAGTACACCAACCAACATACCAATGATTTGCACTCGACTTACTGCCTCACCCAATATAAAGTAAGCCAATAATACAGTGATAAAAATCTGAATCTGGAGTAATAGTGCCGTTAGTCCCGGTGATGAGCCCAAATGCATGGCAGTGAATACAAAAGCGTACTGCATAACAAATGTACCGATGGCGTATATTAATAAAGTACGGTTAAATTTAGGTGGTTTTAGAAATAAAACCAATGGCACAGCAGTAAAGAAAAAACGAAGTGCAGTGAGCATCAATGGTGGAAAGCTCTCAAGCCCCCATGCAATAAAGGTAAAGTTTACGCCCCAAATAAAAGTAACTAGTATAGCCAATGCGGTATATATGGGAGTCATGTAATTGACCTAGGAAGTTATGGTTGGTTATGATTTTAATAAACTATTTAGGAAGTATAGAATTGTATATGAATTTATAATGTGCCAGCCACTCTTATGGATTCCTTATATGGCTTATTACCGCCATATCTCACCTAGCACACTAAACCAATTCTTTGAAGTAACCTTTTCAATAAGCGTATCAGAGAAGTGTCGTTGTTGCATCCGCCCAATCAGCTTGGAGATTTGACTGATATCAGATAAGTCATCAGGTGATAAGCACCCATCGAAATCAGAGCCAAATCCAACGTGATCTTCGCCTAAATGGTCGATCAGATAAGCAAGATGATCGACAATTACATCAAGTGAGGTCTGCGTATCTCGCTGTCCATCCGCACGCAAAAAGGCCACATCGAAGTTCACCCCAACTAGACCACCATTTTGTTTGATGGCAGCCAGCTGCTGGTCAGTCAGGTTTCTGGCTTGCGGACATAAGGCATGCGCATTGGAATGGGTTGCGACAATGGGCTGATTCGCAATCTCTAACGTATCCCAAAACGCGCGCTCATTCATATGTGACACATCAACCAGCATATGCTTATCACGGCATGCCAAAATAAGGTCTTTGCCTTCGCGGGTTAGACCAGAGCCTGTGTCTGGAGAATGCGGAAAAGACGCATTTAAACCATCACCGAATAGACTTTTTCTATTCCACAGTGGGCCAATACTTCTAAGCCCCGCTTCATAAAAAACATCCAGTAAGTCAGGCTCAATAGCCAAAAACTCAGCACCTTCAAGATGCAGCACGATAGCTAATTGCTGGTTCTGCTGACAGGCTTGAATTTGTGCTAGCGACGTACAAATTTGAATCTGACCTTCCGATCGCGCTTGTAATTGCTGAGCAAGCGCCAATTGCGCACAGCAAATATCAACGATTTCTTGCGGAGTAAAGTCTGAATTTGACAGGTTGGATAACTTGTCAGGATGGTTATTTTTTACATAAGCGTAGGGCGGTAAGAAAATAGAGAATAAACCGCCCATCCAACCTGCTTGCTGGCAGCGCTGCAAATCTAAATGCCCCGGTAGCGTACCATAAATAAAATCATGCACAGGATCATCAGCCGAGCTTAACCATAGGCGGGTTAACAGATCGTTATGACCGTCAAAAATTATGGGCTGGTTATTCATCATTAATCCGTGACCGTATGCGTGGGAATCAGTTGCTCTTTGCTCATACTTAATCGTTTAGAGTTTTTAGGGTTCCTAAAGCGCAGCTCCTCAAACGGAGTTGGCGTCTCGCTATTGATACGTGCTTTTTCGATCAGGTAGTGATATGGCGATTTGCCGCACACAGGATCAGCGTTCTTGGCATCGCCCGTCAGCATAAACGCTTGGCAACGGCAGCCGCCATAATCGCGCTCTTTATCGGGGCAGCTTTGGCATATGTCAGGCATCCATTCATCACCGCGATATTGATTGAAACTGTCTGAGTCATACCAAATATCTTTGAGTGGTTTTTGACGCACATTAGGAAACTCTATAGGCAGCTGTCTGGCAGCATGACAAGGTAGGGCAGTGCCATCAGGCGCGACGGTCAAGAAAATCTTGCCCCAGCCATCCATACAAGGTTTTGGTCGCTCTTCGTAATAATCAGGCACCACAAAGATCAGTTTGCATTTGATACCACGTGCTTCGATTTTTTGGCGATATTCGTTGGTAATGCGTTCGGCGTGAACCACTTGCGCTTTGGTCGGTAGTAAACCTTCAATGTTTTCAAACGCCCAACCATAAAACTGACAAATAGCCAATTCAACCGTATCGGCCTCTAGCTCTAAACAGAGATCAATAATCTGGTCAATCTGATCGATGTTTTGTCGATGAATCACAAAGTTAAGCACCATCGGATAGTCGTACTGCTTGACCAGGCGTGACATCTCATACTTCTGCTCAAAAGCATGTTTGGAACCCGCTAAGGCATTGTTCACCGATGGATCACTGGCTTGGAAGCTGATCTGAATATGCTGTAGGCCGGCTTCTTTTAAACTGGCGATGCGTGCTTCAGTGAGTCCCATACCTGAGGTGATGAGGTTAGTATAAAAACCTCGCTTGTGCGCATAAGCGACCATTTCTTCTAAGTCTTGACGCACCAGCGGCTCACCGCCAGAAAACCCAAGTTGCACTGCGCCCATTTGCCGCGCCTGATCAAACACATCAAACCATTCCTTTGTCGTCAGCTCTTGTTTGTACTGAGCATAGTCAATGGGGTTGGAGCAATACGGGCATTGTAATGGGCAGCGATAGGTCAACTCAGCGAGTAACCATAGCGGCAGTCCGACGGGTGCAGTCATACTAAGTCAATCCAATGTTCACGCTGGGCGACCAGCATATATTCGATAATGTCTTGCTCGATTTCAGGCACGTCGCCAAACATGGCTTTCACCTTTTTAATAATATCAGCAATGGATGCCTGACCATCAATATGCTGTCCGATAATACTGGCGCTGTCATTGAGTTTTATCATACCCTCAGGGTAGAGCAGGACATAAGCGTTTTGTGCTGGCTCAAACTGAAAGCGATAGCCATGACGCCATGTGGGAACCAGAGATTGATCCAGCTCAGGTAAACTCGCGGGTATACTCATTTGAACAATCCTTTATGCCAGACATGGTCAGTGGTGACGCTTTGATAAGGCGCTTGGTCATGCACATAAGCGAGACTTAAGGCATCCAATATCGTCCACAAAATATCGAGTTTAAATTGTAATATCTCAAGCATGCGTTCTTGCTGCTCTGCCGTCTTGAATGAGTCAAGGGTAATGGTCAGACCATGCTCAACATCGCGGCGAGCTTGGCTGAGGCGCGAACGAAAATAGGTATAGCCTTCTTCTTTGATCCAAGGGTAGTGCTTGGGCCAAGACTCTAAGCGCGACTGATGAATCTGCGGCGCAAACAGCTCGGTCAATGAACTACTCGCCGCCTCACGCCATGACGTACGGCGGGCAAAGTTCACATATGCATCAACCGCGAAACGTACACCGGGCAAAACCAATTCTTCCGAAATCACCTGCTCACGCGTCAGTCCAACCGCTTCAGCCAGACCGAGCCACGCTTCGCGCCCGCCACCATCAGGGTAGACGCCATCTTGATCAATCATGCGCTGGATCCACTCTTGACGCACGCGCTGATCAGGGCAGTTTGCCATAATCGCAGCGTCTTTTAGCGGGATATTGATTTGGTAATAAAATCGATTGGCAACCCACGCTTGGATTTGCTGCTGCGTCGCGCGCCCTTCATGCATCATGATATGAAAAGGATGGTGGATATGATAATACTGACCTTTTGCCATAATCGCTTGTTCAAACGCTTCTGGGCTGAGTGCTGCGGTTTCTTCTTGCATTATTTTTACCTTGCGATTGCTGTCTTTGTCTTACCGTTTGTCTTAAAGCTCTATCTGCATACCATCAAAGGCCACTTCAACACCATGCTGTTTTAATGTCGCCGCTTGTTCAGATTGCTCATTTAATATCGGGTTGGTATTGTTGATATGAATAAGTACCTTACGAGCATTATCGAGCTGATCTAAGTAGTGCAGCGAGCCATCGTCACCACTAATATGCAAATGCCCCATGTCTTGACCCGTTTTAGTGCCAACGCCGCGCTCTTGCATCTCGTTGTCTGTCCATAGCGTACCGTCAATCATTACGCAATCAGACGCTTTCATGATTTGCATGACTTCATCATCAATTTTGCCTAGACCTGGCGCATAGAACAGCTGCTTTTGTGTTTTCAAATCTTTCACAATCAGCGCGATATTATCGCCATCATGAGGATCATTGCGATGCGGCGAATACGGCGGTGCTGAACTTCTAATCACTAAAGGTGTTAGCTCTAAATTACTATAACCGTCAATTTGAAAGCTTTGTTTTGGGTCAATTTGATTGTATTGTAGGCCGCCGTTCCAGTGCTTTAGCATATTAAATAGCGGAAAGCCTGTGCTGAGATCTTCATGCACCATGTCCGTACACCAAACAGAGATGGGGCAGCCTTCACGTAAGGTTAATAGCCCCGTGGTGTGGTCAAGCTGACTGTCCATCAATACCACATCGGTGATGCCTGTGTCTCTTAGATGACGAGCTGGCTGAGCGGCTTTAAAGTCAAATAGCTGCTGGCGAATGTCAGGGGATGCGTTAAATAAAATCCAATCGGTACCATTTTCTGAGATGGCGATCGAAGACTGGGTACGGGTATGTGCGTCGATGGTGCCTTGGCGTACACCGTGGCAGTTTTCGCAGTTACAGTTCCACTGCGGAAAGCCGCCGCCTGCTGCTGAGCCTAAAACGTGAATATACATAGATCAATATTTCCAAATTGCTAAAAAAGTAAAAGCCCTAATCATCTAGGGCTTTTAATGTATTCAGGTTTATGAGTTTTTAGCGTGCTTCAAAATACATAGTGATTTCGAAACCGATACGGATGTCTTGAAAAGCTGGTTTAGTCCACTGCATGAGGTTACTCCGAAACGATCTTACATGTGATAGGTAAGATTAATAAAGTGAGTTTTCAATGGTAGTATAAGCCAACCCTTGCTGTCAATTTGTTAGATGTTAATGAAGCGTTAGCTTATACTACTTAACGAAGTATTCATTTATACGCTAACTTCAATTGCTATTGCCTTTTGCTATTGCCTTTGTACAGAAGTGATAATAGCCGTAGAGCCTAAAAAAAGTCTGAAGCAAATATCAACACTACATGCGGTGACACCAATGATAAGAGAGCTTAAAACCTTTGTTGCAGTTTGCGAATTGGACAGTTTTGCAGCGGCTGCTCGGCACATCAATCTTACCCAGTCCGCTGTGAGTGCGCAGATAAAAAGTCTGGAGGATACGCTGGGTTTGGCGCTCTTTACTCGCTCTGCTCGTGCTGTCACGCTTAATCCGCAAGGGGCACGGGTACTACCAATCGCTAAAGAGATATTGCAGCTCTATGCAACCATGCAGTCGCCTTCAGACACAGATATTGCCAGCTATTATGGTCAGCTTAGAATTGGTGCGATCAACTCAGTTCAAGTTGGTATTTTGCCAGAGGCACTAAAAGCCATTACGATATTGGCGCCGCTGATGCAGACAGAGATCATCCCAGGGCGTTCTATAGAGTTGTTTGAAAAACTGGCAGTAGGGAGTATCGACGCTGCCATTACGATACAGCCGGCTTTTACCTTGCCCAAAGACATCGTTACTCAGTCTATTATGACTGAGCCTTATGTACTGATCACACCCAAGAAATGGCCTTTTCATAGCTTAAAGCAAACGTTTGAGCAACACCCTTTTATTCATTACAGTTTGCAGTCTTCTTCTGGGGCAAAATTGAGTAAGTTTTTTAAGCAGCAAGATATCAAAGTAAACACTATTATGGAGATCAATGATCTTGATGCCATTGTCAGAATGGTTGAGTCTGGTTTGGGCGTGGCGCTGATTCCGTATGCTGGTCTATGGATTAGGAGTGCGGCACCAGTCCAGATTCATCATTTGGGTGATAATAGTCTGGCTCGAGAGGTGGTGCCTGCCTACCGTTACGTAGACCGTCAGCAGCCACAAATTATTGCCTTAAAGCAAGTATTGGGTCTGTGATAACCAGTTTTTTATATCTAGTCTCGTGCCAGTCGTTGTCTGTATGGTCATTCTCCCTACAGCGTTTCTTTATCCGCTATGCTCAAATCATAAAACGTTTATTGTTATAAGTAAGAGCGTCTATAAATTCTTTTCCTATTTATTGTGTGCCTCGTATTTTCTACGCTTTATTCTTCCAGGAAATCTCTTAAAGCAGCTGTAAATAACATTGTTCTCTTTGTAGGACAATCTTATTTGCTACCTATGTCAATGAGCACCAAAAATTTTGGGGCTGAGAGCAGAATGTTTACGTTTTTCTTGTTACATCTTCTCCGTTACGATGGCTCTGTTTTATGTGATTGAGAGCATTTGTTGATTGGTTATAGATCTAACGGCTATAGCACACGGTGCTGAGCATACTCATGTTCGTCTAGTCCTTTATGCTTAGCAACTGGTATCAATTAGCTGTCAAATGATCAGCATATAACAATCATATTGCCACCTTTTCTATTTGATTAATTTATAAGAAGAACGAATATATGAACCATACTGAACGTCTAAGTAACGACCAAACACCCACCCGTATTGAAAAAGACCTACTTGGCAAGCAAGCTGTGCCAGCGACTGCCTTGTATGGTATTCAAACGCAGCGAGCGTATCAGAACTTTAATATCACAGGAGTGTCAATCAGTCATTTTCCTGAGTTGATTAGAGCGCTGGCTATGGTTAAGTCAGCGGCTGCCAAAGCCAATCACCGTTATGACTTGCTCAGCGATGCTAAGCTTAGCGCTATCACCGATGCATGCACAGACATCATCAATGGTGAGTATCATGAGCAGTTCATTGTTGATTTGATACAAGGCGGGGCAGGCACGTCCACAAACATGAATGCCAACGAAGTGATTGCTAACATTGGACTTGCAAAAATGGGGCTGAAGTACGGTCAATATGAGTACCTACATCCCAATAATGATGTCAATCGCTCGCAGTCTACTAATGACGTCTATCCTAGTGCCGCGCGTTTGGCTATTGTATTTGTAGCAGCGCCTCTAAAGGAGACGATCATTAATCTACAGCGCAGTTTAATGGATAAAGCAGAAGCGTTCAGTGGTGTTCTAAAGATGGGGCGTACGCAATTACAAGATGCTGTACCGATGACATTGGGTCAAGAGTTCCGTGCCTTTGCCAGTGATATCGGTAGCGAAATCGCACAAATCGAACAGGCTTGCCTGCAGTTGTGTGAGCTGAATTTAGGAGGCACCGCTATTGGAACGGGTATCAATGCACCAAAGGGTTATGCTGCGGTAGCAATTGATGAGTTGGCTGCTATCAGCGATCTACCTGTAAAGACAGCTGAAGACCTCATTGCAGCGAGTGCGGATATGGGTGCGTTTGTGGCGTTTTCTGGTACGCTCAAACGCTTGTCTATCAAGTTGTCTAAGTTGAGCAATGATCTGCGATTGCTATCGAGTGGACCGCGTACAGGACTTGGAGAGATTAATCTACCTGCCATACAGCCTGGCTCATCCATTATGCCAGGTAAAGTCAATCCTGTGATCCCTGAGGCCATGAACCAAGCGGCATTTCAGGTTATGGGGACAGACACGACGATCACTATGGCCGCAGAAGCAGGTCAGTTGCAGCTAAATGCAATGGAGCCGCTAATCGTTTATAACCTCCTCAACAACACACGTATATTGGAAAAATCGATTCGTATGTTGGATCAACGCTGTATTCAAGGGATTACAGCAAATGAAACGCGCTGCGCACAGCATGTCGAAAACAGTATCGGTATTGTCACTGCACTAGTGCCGCATATTGGCTATGAAAACGCCAGTCGCATTGCAGGACATGCATTGCTGAGTGGTTCAGGTGTAGCAGAACTGGTCAAACAAGAAAAACTACTCAGTGATGAGGCGTTAGCCGCTATTTTATCGCCTGATACTATGGTGAGTAGCCTATAAAACAGACAATATCGATGATAGGTAATATCAGTAAAAGACCGTATTGATAACGGTTTGCTAACGATAAAAAGCAATGCCGAAAATAGCCATATCGGAAACAGTAAGCCATATAACAGAGCGCTGTATCAAATAGTATAATGTCATTACTATTTGGTACAGCGCTCTGTCGGGTAGGGTAGTATATTTATTTACCGCTCATACGTTAGCCAAGGAATTGAATAACGTGTTCACCAATCTCAGTTGGTTTTTCATCAATCAGCCAATGACCAACGTCATTGATCCAGATGAGCTGAGCATTTGGAATGGCCTCTTCTAATTTTGGCGCATATTTTGGCTTTTGGAAAGGGTCTTGATCGCCCCATAATATTAATGTCTGATGGGGTAGATTGCTCAATTCGTCAGTGATGGCCTGAGTATATTCTTTGTTTAACCGTCTCAAATTGCGGAAAAACGCCTGCTTACCGTCCTCAGTTGACCAAGGCTGGATATAAGTCTCAATTAGCTCATCAGTCATGACACTTTTATCTTCTACGCCTTTTGGCATAAAACCTTGCATCATGCTAACAAAGTCCTCAAGACTCATGTCTGATTCAGCGCCAGGCTCTTGTAGCGGCTCAAAATCTGGGATAGGCCATGAATCAAAACAAATACTATCGATCAATACAAGCTTGCGAACTTTTTCTGGATAATTGACTGCTATCAGTTGAGCAACCCCTCCACCAATATCATGTCCAATAACATCGGCTTGAGGCGCACCTAGCGCATCCATGAGCTTTACAATCATACTACTTTGCGCATTGATAGACACGTCTGCATGTTTTGGTTTCGCAGATTCCCCGTAATTGAGAAGGTCAGGGGCAATGACACGATGTGTTTTGGCGAGCTGTGGAATGATATTGCGCCACATAAGGCTATTGGTCGGAATACCATGTAACAAGATAACTGGACTACCAGACCCTTGCTCTAAAAATGAAATTTCATGCCCATCAATATATGTGCTGTTTCTGGTTATGTTAGTGCTCATACCATTCTCCTAAAGATGAATATCAATAATCGTGGTTTTATAAAGTGATTATTCAGGAAGTGTATGGTCTTGTCTCACTATCATTCTTTGTGCTTAATCAAATATTTCATTTCAATAGAACACCAAACTTATCAACCTTAATAAACAATGATGTTGCCTAAATCATAAGCATGTGAAGTGGCAAAGATGAAGTAGCAAATGTATAGGACAGCATAATGTTATAAAGAGCGACCTTGTTGACATGAAACAAACCAACCTGACGAAATCCATAATACATTAATGCTAAAAGTATTATGGCCTTCGCCGTTATGGGTTTGTATGTCAACCGTTATTGATTTGTTGAACGATCAATCAAGTTGCCTTAAGGTAGAAACATTAAGGCGACTCATAGCAATACAGGATGCGCTTTAGAATGATTATTCATCGACCGATTTTACGTTGTCCGCGCGATCATGACTGGTGTCGTAGAGAATGGCTTTTATAAGCGCTATGCCCATCAGCACCATAACGAAGCTAAAGGGCAGGGCACCAATAACCATTGCGGTTTTGATCGCACCCAAGCCACCACTGATCAAGAGCACGCCAACAACCAATGCCAGTATGACGCCCCAAAAGATGATATGTGGACGACCTTTTGGACCTTCGTTACCGCCTGAGTTTATCGTATTGATAACCAAAATAGCTGAATCTAACGTGGTCACTAAGTAGGTTAGGAGTAACACTAAAACCAACAAGGCCATTGCCCAAGCAGCAGTCGGTGAGAGCATGACATCGAGCATCGCTAGTAATTGAGACTCCTGTCTTACGCTTGATATGGCATCCGTACCACCTAGTGTTAAGTCAATCGCGGTACCGCCCACAATTGAAAACCAAATAAAACACATGAGTGCGGGTAGAACGACCGTACCAAGTAGATAAGCGCGAATACTGCGACCGCGTGAGATACGGGCAAAGAACACACCAACAAAGGGACCAAAGGCAATCCACCATGCCCAATAAAACACTGACCAGTCCTTTTGCCAGGTAGCAAGGGTCTCGCCAACAGGTGTGCCATCTGGCTGCCAAACGGTCACGAGCAATTCAGGCAACGCGACAACATAGTCAAACAAACCGACGAAAAAGGACTGTAAGCCAAAGAATGTTGAACCAAAGATTAAGAAAAATGCAAAGAGAATAACACTTAAGCCCATATTGAGGTTGGAAAGCCATTTTACGCCTTTACCAAGACCAGAAAGTGCTGAGAGCGTGGCAACCCCAACGATAACAACAAGCGCAACGATAATCGCTGCTGCTGACGACTTTCCATCAGTGTTGATCAACCAATCACCCATACCGACACGGTGCATACTAGATACAAACTGCTCAACCCCAAACCCGAGTGTCTGAGCCACGCCCAAAATAGTCGCAATAACGGCGACAATATCGATTGCATCACCAAGCCTACCGGAGAGTTTTTTGCCAAATAACGGCGCAAGTCCCGAACGGATAGTAAGCGGAAGTTTGCGCCGAAAAGAAAAATACGCCATCGACAGACCAACTAAGGAATAGCAAATCCAAGCGCTAAAGCCCCAATGTAGAAAAGCCCATTTGTAAGCGTATCGCACGTTATCAGCACCATAACCAGTCGCCATACCTTTGATGACTTCAGGGTTATTGGCAAAGTGATACATGGGCTCTGCGGTCGCAAAGGTCAACATACCAACGCCGATGCCTGCGCCGAAGATCATAGAAAACCATGAAAAATTAGAGAACTCAGGCGTGTCACCTGAATCTCCCAAAATCAGCTTGCCATAGCGTGGAATAAAGGCCAAAAGCATCGCTAAAATCAAGAAAAAAGCGACGGCCAGGATGTACCACGTCGAGAAGTGATTGAGTAAAAAGCTATTAATCGAACCCAATACGGTCATCGAGTTTTTAGGAGATATTACAGCCCAAACAATGAGTAGGCCAAGCAATATTTTAGCGGTGATGGTAACGTCTTTGTTAAACCCTTCATAAAAGCCTTTGGTTGCGACTTTTATTGGCAGTTTGGTTAATGGGGGTTTGTTTTTATATCTCATGACTAATCCTTTAGATGATATCTCTTTGCTTAAGTGAGCATCAAGTTCCACAATCCTTTGGGTCACTTGATGCTTTGTTATGGGCTAAATTTTGATTCAACTTGGTAAAAACTCATCACCCCAACTGTCACTCAAACTGCCACTGGCGATACCCGCTTCAATGTCCGCCTCACTATAGCCAAGATCTAGCATTATTTGACGGGTCGATTTCCCAAACTTTTCAGGTCTAGAAAGCGCATATATCGTGCTGTTAGAGGGTCGAATGGCATAGGGATCAAGCTGCGTAACTCTATGACCGCTTGGATGGTCTTCGTAGATTGAGAAAGAGTAACTACCACGATCAGTGCCTGGCGTATTGTTTGCAGGGCGGCTGTATTCGGCACGCAACGCATTGATATCTGCACAAATGACCGCAGCAATATCAGCTGCTTGCAAGCGTTCTATCCAATCATGAGCAGGTGCTTTTTGGAAAACGTTAGATAAGAAGGCCGCGCGATCATCTTTATCGAGCTGACTAAAGCCTTCCAAACCTTCGACTTTCTCAAAGTTTTTGACGTCGCCTTCATAAGCATTCAGTAGCAAATAATTCCCTGAAGAGGTGTAGTAAAAACGCGTCAATTCATCGTGACCATTGGTCTCTCTGCCTGAGGGTTCTTCGAACAACCCTCGTTTTTCAAAGTCGTAGCAGTATGGAATTTGCAGCAATGCGCTGTTTGCGACTAACGAGGTGCGACCACGCCCAATTTGACCTGTGCGATACTTTTGATAGAGCGCAACCCCAATGCTCATTGCACCCCCAAAACCGCACATAACATCGATGGTACCGACGTGCGCATGTTCTTCAGGCGTATCCATAGCGCCGCCGCAGCGTAACATGATGCCAGTAGATGCTTGCACGACGTCATCATAACCAATGAAGTCACTGCATGGACCTTTGCGAACACCACTGAAACAATCTAGCTTGCAGAAGATCGCTTCAGGATTTAATGCTTTTAAACCCTCAGCATCCAATCCCACTTTTTTGATTTGTGTGTCTGTTGCATTCCAAACAATGACATCAGCTGAACGAACCAGTTGTTCGAATACGTCTCGTCCTTGTCCATAGCGAATATCAGCAAGTATCGACTGCTTACCTACCATTTGAGACATACCGTAAATAACGGTGTTCCAGCTATCGTACAGTGGTGACGCAGGATCGAGCTTGATGACTTCTGCACCAAACCGTGCCAAGTAAGCTGCTGAATGCGGTCCGGCAATCACATTGCATAGATCGAGAACTTTGATACCATCTAGCCAGCCATAGGTCTCATCACTGTCCTTCACTGAAGGCAGCTTGGTCTTGATGCTCTTTAGTTTTTTAAAGGCATTATCAAAATCTACCGGCATCGGTGGTTTGGGTTGCAGCATTTGTTCGCCGCACTCTTCAAGCCACACAATTGGGCCTGGCTGAATCATCTTGCCATAAGTGGGGTCTTCGACTTCGATCATCAGTCCTGTGGTTTCGGCATGATCATCATGGATCCACTCCTGTAGCCAACGTTGGGGCGCCCCAGGTATACCGCGTTTCCCAAAGATCTTTTGCCACTCTTTTGAGGTGCGTTTTAAGAATGCGCCTTTCATTTTTTCAGCGATATGATCTGCCCAGTATTTTGGCATCGGATAAACACCAAGCGAGGTATCAGACTGCCACTGACTAGAAGGTACATAAGTATCCTCCTCTTCAGTTAATCCTTCCTCAATTAACTCATCGTACAACCCTAAAACCTCTAGGCAACGCTTTGCATGATATTTGTGGCTAGGGCATACCACGTAAAACATGCGCCCATCTTTGCACATATAGCTGCGATAAAAAGGGTCTAGCAATTCTTGTAGCTCTTCATAGCCCATGTTCATTGGAATACCTTCGACACGGCGGCGCTGAATCTCAACCTCACGCTGAGTCAAATAACGCTCAGGTAAGTCCTCGATTTCTATCGAATTGTAACAAAGACCTTCCATAACAGCCGCTGCAAGCGGAACTTCAATAGCGTCGCCAAGCCCTGTGTTTTCACGAGCTTGTAGAGCAAAGACAACGGCAGAACCTGCCAGCATGGCACCATAAGCAGAAGGCAGCGGTAGCGGCGAGAATGACGGGTTGATACCCATGAGTACGCGATTGAGACCCATATCAGTAAATACCCCTGAGCTTGCTGAAATGATGCTCTCATAGGCACGAAGCTCACGGCGGTTTTCATCGTTTGAGGCAAATCCAGGAATTGATAAGGCAATCAGCTGTGGACGTTTTTTGCGCAGTGCTACCAGATCGAGTCCCATCTCTGCCATTTTTCCAGGGCGAAAGCCTTCAATCACAATGTCACTTTCCAAGATCAACGCTTCAGCCTGCGCTACTCCCTCAGCAGTCTTAAGATCGATTTTTAGCATTAATTTATTGCGGTTTAATACAGCATTAGCCGGACTACGCCATTTTGGACCAGACGGCGGGTCTATATGAACCACGGTAGCGCCTAGATCGCCAAGCATCATGCCAACAGCAGGACCTGCAATATATTGACCAAAATCGATGACTTTGACACCTACGAGGGGTAATTCAAAAGTTTCTCGCATAGTTATCTATCCTTAGAATATTATGGTGTTACTACAAAAAGTCAGAACGTCATGGGTTTTGATAGCCGATATACGAAAGGCCATCAAACTGACACAGTCAGAGTGCTCGCTATCTATCCACGAGTGATGTGGGTAAGACGCAAGCACCATTTTTTGACATACTATGTAATGTTTTTGAGAGCAACGGTGAGGTGATGCTCTTAAGAGGTAATAGGGTTAAGTGGGCATGGAGAATTGCTTCTCATCTCTCACTGCCGTACTCGGCCAGCGCTGAGTGACAGTTTTACGTCGAGTGAAAAATCTCACACCGTCTGGTCCGTACATGGCCAAGTCACCAAATAATGAGCGTTTCCAGCCACCAAAACTTTGTGATGCTACGGGTACGGGTAGCGGGATATTAATACCGACCATGCCAACTTCAATATTGTCGATAAAGTGACGCGCCGCCTCACCATCGCGGGTATAGATGCAAGTACCATTGCCGTATTCATGATCATTAATGAGCTGTATTGCCTCGGCCATGGTTCGTACGCGCATGACTTGCAGTACTGGACCGAAAATTTCAGACTTGTAGCTGTCCATGTCTTTTGTGACATGATCAATCAGCGTTGGACCTACAAAAAATCCAGCTTCATAACCTTCTGGTTGTACATCAGAGCCATCTGTCACTAAAGTGGCACCTTGATCGGCAGCACTCTTGATATGCTCGACGACTTTAGATTTATGTGCCTTGGTAATGACAGGACCAAAGTCGTTATTTTTCTCTGAGTGAACCCCGAACTTGAGTGCGTCGATAGCTGGCTGCAGAGCGGCAATCATTTTATCCGCGGTTTCATCACCGACAGCCACAGCGACAGACAACGCCATACAGCGCTCACCTGATGAGCCAAAAGCTGCGCCAAGTAAAGAGGTCACAACATTATCCAAATCAGCATCTGGCATCACGATCGCATGGTTTTTTGCACCGCCTAATGCTTGGCAGCGTTTGCCTTGTGCCGCTGCGGTTGTATAGATATATTCAGCAATAGGGGTAGAGCCGACAAAGCTGACAGCCTTGACATCTGGATGATGCAAAATGGCATCAACGGCTTCTTTGCCACCATTGACCACGTTGATAATGCCTTCTGGAAGCCCTGCTTCGTGCAATAGCTGCGCAATAAATAGCGTTGAGCTTGGGTCGCGCTCAGAGGGCTTTAGGATAAAGGTGTTACCACAAACGATCGCCATCGGGAACATCCACAGGGGCACCATCGCAGGGAAGTTAAATGGTGTGATACCAGCGACAACACCTAAGGGGTGAAATTCACTCCAAGAGTCTATATCTGTACTGACATTACGGCTGTGTTCTCCTTTTAGTAATTCAGGTGCGCCGCACGCATATTCGACGTTCTCAATACCGCGTTGTAGCTCACCTGCCGCATCATGGACGATTTTGCCATGCTCTTCACCGATTAGGCGGCAAATCTCATCCGCATTTTGCTCGAGCAATGTCTTGAACTTGAACATCACGCGCGCACGTTTTAGGGGTGATGTTTTGCTCCATGCTGGAAACGCCGCTTTCGCCGCAGCGACCGCTTCGCCGATGGTTTTTGTACCACCTAACGCAACTTTTTTACTGACGCCACCCGTTGAAGGGTTGTAGACGTCTTGAGTTTGGCTGTCGTTATTGACTAAGCTACCGTTAATGAAGTGTCCGATAGTTTGCATAGTTTATGTCCTTTAAACAGGTGTGTTATTGGGTTGTCGATAGTAAATGGAAGTAGTGTTGGTATCACAGAGTGCTAGGCGTGATCCGTGCTGCTGTCATCCCACAGCATGGTGTAAAGCTGAATCATTTCTTCCAGATTGGGTATGCGTGGGTTGTTATTGGGTGAGCCCGACGCAAATGCTTGCTCGCACATGGTATTGACGAGCTTGTCAAAGTCGGCTCTCTGCACACCAAACTCTGCCAATGTGGGCACGTGCAATTCTTTGTTTAAGTTTTTGAGAAAATCGATCAAACGGATGTTGGCGTCATTATCTGTATCACTAGAGTTAGCGACGCCTAATGCGCGTGCGCAGTCAGCATAGCGGTCGGGCGCGCTTGAGATACCAAATTCGGTAATCGTTGGCAGTAGCATGGCGTTCGATAGACCATGTGGCACATGGAAAAACGCACCGATCGGACGGCTCATACCATGTACCAGCGCAACTGAAGAGTTGCAAAAAGCGATACCAGCCAAGGTAGAGCCGAGCATCATGGTCTCGCGAGCCGTGTCATCTTTGCCATCGTGATACGCCGTTTGGATATTGGGTCCAATCAGGCGCAGCGCCGCCAATGCTTGCTGATCACTGTAGGCATTGCGTTTGGGACTGATGTACGCTTCGATGGCATGGGTCATCGCGTCTATGCCCGTATCTGCGGTGGTGCGCGGCGGTACGCTAAGCGTTAGGGTATAGTCGATAATCGCTGCTATAGGCATGAACCCCATACCCACGCACAACAGTTTTTCGTTGTTCTCATCATCAGTGATGATGGTAAAGCGGGTGACTTCTGAACCTGTGCCAGCAGTCGTTGGGATAGCGATGATAGGTAAACCAGCTTCATCGACTTGACGAGGAAACTTGTAGTCACGCATGACCCCGCCAAACTTACCCAGTATTGAGATAGCTTTGGCGCTATCGATAGGGCTACCGCCACCTAATGCAATAAGACCATCATAGTCTTGCGCTTTGACTTGCGAGACGCCTGCGCTGATAGACATCTCAGTAGGTTCTGGAACAGTGTCCGAAAACACATCAGCACTGATTTTCGCTTCTTCTAAAATGTGTTGAATATTATCGACATAGCCAAGTTTGACCATCATATCGTCAGTGATAATCAGGGGGTTTTTGATACCCAAACTCTTTAATATCTGCGGTAGCTTTTGGCAAGCATCGCGTCCGATCTCCATGGTCCTTGGCAGAAGGATACTGTGCGACATAATTACTAATCCTTGTATTAATGACTTCCATTATCAGCTTGCTAGGTCGTTTATTTGTCATGCGTATTACCGACAAAATCAATCATACCTAACAATTAAATTTCACATAACGATAAATATTTTCTCGTTATGTGAAAGGTAACAGAATATGTTTATAATGACAAGACGCAAAAGCGTAAATTTTATCGTTATAATGAATAAATTTATTTGCTGAGCGTCAGCTAAAGGTTTGGAGTAATTAATGAGTGAGGCTAAGAAGAAGAAAGGATCGAGTGTTGAACGTGTTTTGCAGATTGTAGAGGTGCTGGCAAGCTCTCAAAGGCCAATGAGTGTGAGTGATTTATCAGAAATCTTGGAAGTGCCTGTACCCAGTATGTATCGATTACTGGATCAATTGCAGGGTCTTGGATTTATTCAATTAGACCTGCCAGGGAAAGTCACTTGCGGAAAGCGCACGTATAAGCTTGCTATGAACTTGTTGCAAAACAGTGATTTTAAAAATGAGAGATTGGCAATACTAAATGAGCTATCAGCGAAAATAGGGGAGACAGTTGGTATTGCGATTTTGCAAGATTTAGATGTGGTTTATGTTGATCGCGTCATGTCAGACTGGCCATTGCAAATATTTTTACCTTCTGGTACTCATGTACCCGTGTGGGCCAGTGCCAGTGGCAAGTTACTACTGGCACAGCTGTCAGATGACAAGTGTGAGCGTATCATTGAAAAGATGTCGATACATGCGCTCACGACCCATACCCAAACGGATAAAAAGCAACTCATGCAGACAATTGTAAAAACACGTGAGACCAAGGTGGGTATAGATAACGAAGAGTTTATTCCGGGGATGGTCGCCTGTGCGGTGATGATTCCCAATGGCGAGCAGCAAGCATTTGCTACGCTATTTACTCATGGTCCAACCGTTAGAAAAAGTATGGATGAGTTACTCAGCTATGTGCCACTGATGCAAGAGGCCGCTAGTGAATTGTCTGTTATCTTTAATCAGAATTATGAATAGATCATTAGTTGATGGCATTGGTAGTTGATGAAACTGAGCAATGAGTTTTGATACTTTAAAAAATGGTATACCCAAGCTATAGATATCAAAAAAACCCTTGTAGATTAAATACTACAAGGGTTTTTATTTGTTTAAATAGTTATCAGTGTGACTCTACTAATCTACTAAGCGATGACTGGTGGAGTTACCGCTTTATTTAGCAGGTTTTATACCGTTTATCATTTCAAAAAATCAGGATTCATAAAGGCAGGGTTTGGATAAGTATAAAACCCTTCACCAGTTGCGGACCCTAGTTTGTTTTGATCAATCAACTGCTCTTTTAAATACTTAGCAGCCTTAAACCTTACTGGGTTTTGAGTGGCTTCAGCAGATATTTTGGTGATGTTGTAGGCAGTGTTGATACCGATAGTGTCCAATATAGCAAATGGACCTGACGGCGCGCCAGTGACTATCATCCATGTCTTATCTATCGTATGCGGGTCGGCAACCTCTTTTGCCACCAATTGCAGAGCTGCATCTATAAAAGGCGCTAATAAACTATTCATGATGTAGCCAGGCTGCTCTTTATCAAGCGGCGTTGCTACCATGCCAATGGCAGTAGCAAAAGCAACAACATCATCAAACACTTGAGGATCTGTGCCAGGATGTCCCATGATTTCAGCGACATTGTGCATCCAGATTTTATTGGCAAAATGAAGCGCTAAAAACTGGGCAGGGCGTCCTGTTGATTCTGCAAAATGGCTAGGAAGCAAGGTTGAAGTGTTGGTGGCAAAGATGGTTTTCTCTGGGGCTAGCTTGGCCAGCTTTTCATAAAATTCGATTTTGATCTTGGGGATTTCGGGAATGGCTTCTATCATGAGATCGGCATCTTTGACCGATTCTGCTAGATCTGAAGTATAGCTCAGATTGTCAAAGGCTTTATCTAACTGCTCTTGGGTTGCCCTCAAGTCTTTTCGAAAAGCCTTACACATCAATTGAAATTTTGATTTTGCCTTTTCTAAGACCTCATCATTAATGTCATAAACACTGACATTAAAACCATGAAACGCGGCTTGAAAAGCGATTTGGTAGCCTAGGACGCCGCTTCCTGCGACAGTTACATTCTTATACGTCATTGTAGTCATTTCCTAAATATAGTGGATATAAGTTGCTAGATAAATGTCTAGAACCTATGAGCCTATTATTAGATTGTTTTGCGCGATTATTCAACCTTAATTTTTATCAGTGTACCGAAAGTATTACTAGTTAAGTACCCAATATGCGAACTTATCTTGACTTTTATATTGTTAAACAATTCAACAGCTTACTTTTGATATTATA
Organism: Psychrobacter sp. H27; assembly: GCF_059072655.1. Lineage (NCBI taxonomy): Bacteria > Pseudomonadati > Pseudomonadota > Gammaproteobacteria > Moraxellales > Moraxellaceae > Psychrobacter > Psychrobacter sp. H27. Next base: position 322,331 of record NZ_JCACRX010000001.1, read on the forward strand.
ATTTTTATGACTTATTTTTTTGTAGTGATTGATATCGTAACGATATTTTTAATGACTATCGATATCAAAAAACTATCAATAAAGTTATGGAGGAGGGAAAAGGGTGGTATGGGTATTAAGCCATGTATTAGTGATTCGCTACCAAATTAATGGTGATAAAAGAGTGGGCATTAGTGCTGTTGGGTAGTGATAGGCAGTCAACAAAGAGAACCATAGAATATGAGCGGGATAAAACAGGCTGAGATAAGATTATGTCTAAATACAATGATTGGTGCGCCCACCAAGACTCGAACTCGGATCGATCGCTTAGGAGGCAATTGCTCTATCCTGTTGAGCTATAGGCGCATTGTGGAGTGACATTGTAGAAAAAAGCAGTCGTAAAAGCAATCAGCAAAAAGGTAAATACAAATAATTTATTGCGATTCGCTATTACCAAGCGCATCAGCGACATTTACTGGGTTATTACCGGATGCCTTGCTCGCCTGTGAAGATGGTTCAAATAAGTCATTTACACTGTTCTCATAGCCATTGATATTATAGTAATCGTATTTTTCTAATATAGTTTGACCAGCACTTGAGAGTAAAAAGTTACGGAAACTAACGGCAACAGGATTATCGGTCAAAACCACACCTTCAAGTGCTTGATCATCTTTTAGAGCATAATTGAAAGAGGTTAGCGTGCGTGCTTCTTTGTTGGTGCTATTGGCAGTAATGTCAGCCTTATCAGCCTTATCAGCCTTATCGTTATCCGTATTGCTATTGACCGAATTAGCACCTGTTTGATTTTGATTACTACTATGTTGAGTGGCCTTTAGCTTGTCTTGTAGGGGCGAGAGACGCTCTTTGGACAGCTCGTTATTGGCAATAATAATATCTGTATCAGAGATAAGATCAGAGCGTTCGTCGTTCGATATCGTTAGTAACGTATTAGCAGGAATATAATTCGCCAAAACTTGTATATGAGGATAGCGAGACTCAAAGCTTACAATAACGTCATCTATCGGTACTTGTAGGCTTTGTTCTGCACGAATAGAAAGCGTACTGTCAGGGGAGGTGTCCGTGCTTTCTTCGTTTGCGGCAGGTGCAGGTTGCGTCTCACTGGTTATGATAGGCAGCGGGTCTGTATTTTTGTGATTACTGGTCCACAACCAAGTAAAGAGAGCGATAAAAATTGCTACTAGCAGCGAAATTAATCCAACCAGTAGCAGTTTGTAGTCTTTCATATATTACTGCTCTCTATCTATTAATGGGGTCATCTTAAAATTTGTATCAGGCACTATATATTAGCGTTGTATTCAAAGCTTGTGATCCATAACTTCATCAGTTAACTCTGCCAACATATCCGCAAACACATCTTTTTCCGTGGAAAGTGATGAAATGATTTCGCTATCAGTCACTTCTTCAGAGCCCATTGCTTGATGAGCTGCTAATGGTGATTGTCCCGCTGTCAGTCTGTCTTTTAACCATTTAAAGCCATGTGTCTCCCACCACAACTCAAAACGCGATAACGTGCTACCACGCACTGCAGCAGGTAAATCTAATGTGCGTAGTTTTTGTGCCAATATAGGATCGCTAATAGCTTGATGAATACTAAGATATAGTGAGCGACTGTCATCAATATACGGACGCCTATTTTGCCATGATCTGTCATCGATTTTCATACGTGGTAGGCACCAAAGCTCACCACGATAATAAACAACGTACGACCGCTGCTTAGGATGGACAAAAATAGCATCAATAGGACGTAATGGCATAATATTCAATTACCCTGTAAAAAGTATCGTTTTAGTATAGGGTGTAACAGCTGATTTGAAAAAAGCCACGCCCTTCATCTTGTCATAGTCAAAACACTTATAACTATATTCATGCTCAATGCGACAATGGGTGTCGCAAGATATTACAGTACTGGTATTTATACTAGCAAACGATAACCATCAATGGCACACTGATAAATAGAGTTGTTTTTTATCATCTCAATATCTATTACTATCGTTACCAAGACGCTTAGGTCGTCAATATAATGACTTTTGCTCATGATGATTAGCATGAATGACCTACATACTAGCAGAAATACAGTACAGTAACGACTACCAAATATGTATTATGAGTGTTGTCTTCAGCGCTGTTCATGCAGTGACTGATTGCTGATACGAGGATTTTACGAGTATATATCAGTCCATAAATTACAATAAACAGCCTTTCTTAGCATTCGTATTCTACGCCTACTTTAATCAGATTATTGTCTATGTTTACCATTATTCAGTCACACCGTACCGAAAACCTTGTCGATCAACTACTTGAACAATATCAGTCAAAAAGCCAGCATGTTTTTGAGCCCTTTATTGTTATTGTGCCCTCGATGGTATTGGGTGATTGGTTGGATAAAACAATTGCCAGCCGCGCTGGGATTAGTACATTGGTGCGTACCAAGTTTTGGGGTCAGTATCAATGGACACTCATGCAAGATGTGCTCACCCGGCACAATGCCTATTTGTTAGAAGCAGATCCTGAAGCGGCTACATTGAATGTGCCAGAAGTTGCTGTGTTGTCGCCCACGGTGATGCAGTGGCGCCTGTTTGGTTACCTCACTTACTATCAAGAGTTGATTGTTAAGGATGACACCCACCCAGTACATCCGCTACTGGCATCCTTGATTGATGATCCGCAAGTAGGAACGACGCAAGAGGGCGTACAACAAGACAATGCGCAAAAAGATAAAGCGCAACAAGACGCCCGTATTTGGCAGCTGGCAAGTGATTTAGCAAGAGTGTTCAACCGTTACTTGACCCACCGTGAGGATTGGCTTGCGCTATGGTCACATAATACGCCGCTCAATGTAGATGCATTGATAGCAGATAAAGATGCGTTATCATTACGCTTTGATCAGTACGCACGCGGCACGCCGGAGTGGTTGGTGGCGCATTATGTAGAGCTTGAGGCAGCGCAGCGATTCTTATGGTCGCATCTGTTTGCCGACGTGCATCAACACCGTGTAAGCATTGAAAACACTTTTTGGTCAGCTCTGGAAAATAATAACGCGAATGAACGTGCTCAGTTGCCCAAAGTATTGCGTATTTTTACTATTCAGCAACTGCCGCAAACCGAGCTCGATTTTTTGCAGCAGTTGTCTAAATATATGAAGATCACCCTATTACATTATAATCCTTCTAAGCTATTCTGGGCGGATATTGTCGATAAGTCTTGGCTACAGCGCCAGCAAATCATTAACCCTGAAAGCGTATTTTTACGTGATTATGGACATAGCTTACTGTCACGTCTGGGCAAGCAGTCTCGTGATACTTTTGCCATGCTTGCCAATTTATCAGGTAACGAGCAATATCAAGAGGATTTGGTAGAGTGGCACGATAGTTTTGATGATAATCTGAGCCGTATCAGTGATGAAAGTGAGCACAGCATGGCTGATTTTGGTCGCTCTCAAGACATACAAAACAGCCCAAGTTTATTGCGACGTTTGCAAAATGACGTATTGATGCTTGATGAGCAATCGACCCAGCAAGCTGCGGCAACAACAGTCTCTCAAGCCGTAAATGAGCAAATAGTGTTGGGTGCTGAGCCAGAGTCGCCATGGTATGACGATGACGTACTAGAAAACAAGCGTTTTGAAAAGGATCGTTTGTGGGCAATCTCTGCTCAAGATAATAGCCTAAGTATTCACTCCTGTCATAATTTGCAGCGTCAGCTTGAAGTACTACGTATTATGATTGGCCGTTGGCTCAATGAACCTATTAAAGCTGGTGAAAAAAAACGCCATATATCAGATATCGTGGTGTTATTGCCTGATGTCGAGCGTCATCATGCGCTGATTGGCTCTATTTTTGTTAGTGGCAAGGGTCAAGATGGCTTAACCTTGCCTGCGAAGGTGACGGGTGTTGTCGATGCAGATATCCGTCAGTTATGGGAAGCGATTATTGGGTTTTATAAGCTGCTCGGCAGTCATAGTGCCCGTTTTGAGGCGGCCGAGGTTTTAGACTGGCTGATGCTGCCGCCCTTATTCGAGAGTTTTGGATTGACCCGTGAACAGATGAGCCGTGGCTGCGATCTGCTGCTAGAAGCAGGCTTTGTCCGTGGTTTTGATGAATGGCATCTGAAACAAACTCTAGATATTAACGACTATGATTATCGCTTTAGTTTTGCTCAAGCATTAGACAGATTGACTTTAGGCCTTGTGATGCCAGAAGCGAGTCTTAGTGACTGCTTGTACCCTTTAGAGGAGGGGGAGTGGCCAAATACTACTGTGCCCGAGATGAGCTTGCCACTGGCGCAGGTCAGCCTAAATGACGCCATGATTGTAGAGGCGCTTTGCCGTATCTATACAGGCTTAGTGGCAAGGCGTGATGATCATACACAAAAAATGAAAGCAGAAGATTGGTTAGATCAGATTGAGACCCAAGTGATCCACCGCTACTTTGGTGAAGTTGACCAAACGCGTACCATGCGTGCCATCTACAATGCGATGAATGGTTTTAAATCAAGCTTACGTGCCAATCGTCACTACAGACAGTACTCTAGTGGTGATATTGACAACAGAGAAGTGGAGCAAAAGCTGGCAGGCGTTGAGCAGTTGCCACTAAAGCTGAGCTTTATGCTAGACAGTATCGAAGCTGAGCTTGAGAGTCAGCAGGTCAGTGCGGAGCCTACTGGAGTGATTACTTTTGGGCGGTTTGGTGCGCTTAGAAACGTACCATTCGAGCTAGTGGTGATGCTCAATATGGACCTCTCTGAGTTCCCAGGACGTGATCGTGATAACCGGTATGATTTGATGAAAGCGACTAATTCACGTCGCGGTGACAGAGTCAGCGAAGATGACGACAATGGGGCATTTTTGGATGCGCTGCTATGCGCTCGCAGTGCATGCTGGATGTTCTACAATGGTCAAAGCTTGACCGATACCCATGAACACCTACCTGCCAACCCAGTGAGTGAGTTGCTACAGTTTTTACAAGGTGAGGTACAGTGGCAGGTGAACTCACTTGAGACGTTGTCTGAGGATGTCGATCCAACGACAGAAAGCCTTAAACGTTATCTACCAAAGCTCATCAAGCAGTGGCTGGTTACTGAGCATCCAGCCCTGCCTTTTCATAAGAGTTTGTTTGAAGTAGATATTGAAGGAGTTTCTGAGCGAAAGACTGATGCGTCTAATGTCAATGCTGATCCAAGCAATACGTCTCATAATATTAGCGATAGTAACCCTGATACTGCAGCAGCCGATGAGCTAGATAGGTTGCTAAATAAAGCCATGCGCAAAACCAAACTGGCTCAGAAAAAACAATTTCCGCCTGCACCCCTGTGGCAAGCAGTGTTTGAGACACTGCAGAAAAGAAGATCTAGCGATTATCCACAACTGATTGGCTTACCCACAAAAGCACAGTACGAAGCCGTTGCTCAAATGCTGGGTCATCGCTTGGGTGGACTGGGGAGCATAAATCATCAAACCGTGTCTACATTAGCCAATATGCTAGGACTCGATACTTCTACTGCTGCTAATGATATGAGCGATAGGACTCAGGCGCTCACCCGAATGGTGCGTGATACCGTATTTAACATTGGCGAGATAGATATTGAGGGTATGCTGGTGTATCAAGTGCGCCATCCTGCCAAAGCGTTTTTGCGTACTCAAAAAGTGCATGTGGTACAAGGTGAGGAAGCGATGGCGCATCAAGAGCCATTGTTTTTGGATCACCTGACAACTTATCAGATTAAAGATCATTTAATTAAAGGGTTGGCCATCGATAAGCGTACTGATAACACGGCTCAGCAAGATAGCTCAACGTTAATGTATCAAAAAATCATACCAGCAGGGGTGGCGCGCCAAACCACACTACCCAATCAACAACAAAAATTACAGCAGCAGTGTCTAGAATTTGAAGAGCAGTTGATCGCTAATGGTTTCGGTGAGAGTATTGTACCTAATATAGGTAGAACAGAGGGTATGGCAGATTTGCAGTTACTTACCCCGACCATAGAAAAACCAGTTGAATTGTCAGATTTGGCGGCTGTGCTCAATCATGTGAATAACGACTCAAACAGTCAGATAGACATAGATGAATGGCTTACATTACTGCCTAAATCCATTAAGATAAAAGGCCCCGTACCAGTATCGGCACAATCGGATGTTCATACTCAAGAAACAAGTGGCTATGCTGAGCAATCGCCCAAGCAGTGGTTAAACATACTACCCAATTCTGCCAGTCCAAAACATCTACTTAAGTTTTGGTTGTCCCATCTATATTGGCAAGTAGCCAGATGCACCACAGCTGAGCAAGTGGTAGCAAATGATGGCGTGAGTATTTGGCGTTTTAATAAATCTAGCTCAAAAGTAGATACCTACAAAAATTTCATCGCATTTAAACTAAGCCCAATCGTCTATGAAGATGCAGTGATAGAACTGATGAAATGGGCAATTTTTGGCAACCTATCGGGTCAAACCCCAATCACATTATTACCTGAGTATGCGCTCAATTATCTGGCTAAGTGCTCAAAATCGCAAGCAGATGATAATGAAAGTGGCAATTATTGGCCAAAACGAGCAGATTTTAAAGATTGGTTAAGGTCTGATGATCATTTAGATACGGTATACGATACTTGCTCGCAGCATGCTATTTGGCAATATGTGCTGCGTGATCAAGACGCCTTTAGAGCCTTATCAGCGGCGTTGACCACCTTGGCGCAGCCGTTGTATGCGCCGATGTTTACGGCACTAAAAGGATTGGATAGCTAGTGCTTAGTGTCTTTTTTATTCTTTTGATCTCATTAATAATAATTAAAAGTATGCGCTTATATGACAGATTTTACTGATACAGCCGATATTATTGAACCTTCTGTACAACCAAATTTATTTGATGATCATTCAGATGTTTTGGGTGACTCAGGGGCTATAGCTGAAGAAAAAGAAGAAATAGCGCCAGCGGTTGCTGTTGCATTAACGGGTCGGCATCTTATCGAAGCCTCAGCGGGGACAGGAAAAACGTGGACGCTGACTGGCATTGTGCTACGACTATTGATTGAAGCGCGGCGTGCGCCAGAGCAAATCATCGCCACAACCTTTACTCGAGCTGCCGCCGCCGAAATGCGTCAGCGCATCCACGACCGTCTGGTAGAGTTCTATCAGCTATTACAGTGGGTCAACAACCTGAGTGCAGATACCAATAATAAAGATAAATTATATCCCAACCTATTGCAGGTGCTGCCTGACAGTAACGATAACAATAATAACAAGGGTAAGTCGGAAAGCAATGATTCAAGCGTCGAATCAAATACCGAAATAGATGTTGATGAGTTTAATCAGGATGCTAGCCATGATAAGCAGATGGCTAGAGAAAAGCGCGCACAAGTCAAAAAACAGCGTGAAGAGTGGTTAATAGAGCAAGCCGAACATGTACGCCTAGATGGCATCATGCAAGATCCCGTGAATCTGCACTTGGTCGGTTATTTGCTTGATCATGTGTATAGCTATCCTATGGCAGAGGCGATTCGGCGCACTGCATTAGTATTAACGACGTTAGATAAGCTATTCGTCGGTACGCTCGATAGCTTGGCGCAAAAGTGGCTGGTCGAGTACAGTAGCGAAACTGGTCATCAGCAAGGTATGACGATTATCGAAGACAGCAGTATCGAGCAGGTTACTGATAGTATTATTCACGATGAGCTGCGTCAGTTTCAAAGCCGTTTGTATCATGAGCAGCCCAAACTATATGCGCTTATGGACCAGCAGGGTAAGCTGACTGCAGTAGGTGATCATAAAAAATTCGTTTCTCGCTCGCTAAATTTTATTTCTGCGCCGATTGATGAGATTGTGATAAGTGACTTTTCATTCGAGGGTTACGAGCGGCTTATAAATACTATTATTGAACGCAGCGATGAGCTTGATATTTTTTTCAAACCTAACGGCGAGTATTATGATGTTCCAAAGGGACAGCTGCAAAACAATAGAGATTCATGGCCTAAAATTATTCAAGCATTAGAAGATTTTGGAGCAGCTGCATATAGGTTTATATGCTCAAGTAAATACCCAGAAAGATTGATTCAAGCTTTTCTAAAAACTGACAATATTGGTAATCAATTTCGTGTACAACAAGATGGAAAAAGAATTAATTTAATATTTAACGAGCTGCAAGTCGTTCGTGATTTTAAACGATACATCGAACAAAGCAAAAAGCTGGATGAATACATAATTACTATTTTAGCCAACCTTAATCGTCATATCGTTCTTGCCGTACGCAACAGACTGCCCGTCATATTAGAGGAGCGAGGGGAGACCACCTTTAGTCTACAGATGGTGCGCTTAAACCAAGCATTAACGGGTCGGCAAGGCGATAAGCTGGCGCGTTATATACGTCACCATTACCCAATTGCATTAATTGATGAGTCGCAAGATATCAATGGCGAGCAAGCCATTATGATCGAAAGTATCTATTTGCCAAAGAGTAAACGCAAACAGTCGGATAATGACAAGAAATCCACCACCAAAAAATCCAACCATGAGTTTTTGCTACTGGTTGGTGACCCAAAGCAGGCGATCTACGGGTTTCGTGGCGGTGACGTGACCAACTATAATTATATGAAAGCGCAGTTTGACAAAAGTACCATTTGGACGCTCAACACTAACCGGCGCTCCACTCTCAGTTTGATTAATGCCCTCAACTGCTGGTTTGGTATACCTACAGCAACAACTGCTGAGAACAAGCTGGCGCAGCTAGGCAGTGGTATTTATTATCAGCACAGCAAAGCCGCAAAAAAGCAGAGTGAATTGTCTTGGTTTAAGAATTCAGACGCAAAAGATAGTAGTTTGATGACAGAGGTGCTCTCCACTCAGCCAGTGAGTGTACTGCACTTGCCTAATGGAAAAGATAGCGAGCTTGACTATGGTGAGTATGAAATCACCGCACGTCATATTGCTAGCTTGCTCAGTAGTGGTCAGACATTAAACGATCAGCCGATTCAACCCAGTGATATTGGGGTGCTGGCACGTACCAAAAAAGATTTAAAACAGGTTGAAGACGAGCTGGTAAAACTTGGCGTGCCAACCTTGACCACCAGTGATGTCAGTATCTTCGAGACAGTTATGGCAGAGGATGTCGCAGCGCTACTCAGTGCCATGCTCTATCCATATCGTCATGACATGATCAATCGAGTGTTGACCAGCCATCTGTACGGACTGAGCATCAAAGATGTCCAAACTATGATGACGGACCATGAGTCAGGTGTGGTTGAGAGTGATGACGGACTTAATAGTATTAATCCAAATAGTAGCGATGTTCGAAACATAGAATATAAAAAGAGCTATCAGGATTTTATTACGTATCTAAAGGAAGGGGTACAGCGCTGGCAGCATTTTGGTATCTTGTTAGCGCTGCACTATTTATTGGATAGAAGCCCCATACAGTCACAAGGCGTTTGGCAAGCTCTAGCCGCTCATCCAGAAGGTGATCGACATATCATGGATTTACGCCATGTGATGGATGTATTGGCACAGTATGGCTTAGGCATGGGTGAGCATGAGCTGCTGGCTTGGTTTAGGCAACACATAGAGACCGCACCCAATAGTGATTGGGCGAAGCAGTATCCGCTACCGACAGAGTCTGGCGTGCAGCTGATGACTATTCACAAGTCAAAAGGACTGGAGTTCCCCATCGTCTATGTACTGGGTATGGGAGACGCCAGTAGGAAGTCGGGCAATAATGAAAAATATGGGCTGTATTTATATAATGCCCAGCAATCGCCTTCAGCGTTAGTACAGCAATCCACAGAAGGTCAGTCAATAGGCAATCAGCGCCGTTTTTCTGCGTTACAAGGATCTGCCACTAAAGAAGCTTACTTCACTGATATCGAGACAAATGAAGGTTTTGATGAGCTACGCCGTCTTGGATATGTGGCATTTACGCGGGCTAGTGAGCAACTTTATGTGGTGTTGCGAGATCCTAAGAAGAATACAAATCCTGAATTAAGGCCAGTATTTTATTGGTTTGACTCTGCAGACGCAAAATTTGAATTACCTGACAGGCTAAAAGGCACGATAGGCATGCTTAGAGGGCATAATATCAATGAGTTTTATAATAGCAATCATGCTAAAACAGTAACGTCGACAGATACCAAGCTTACCATCGTACCCACGACAGAAACTATTGAGTATGCTGCTTTTATTGATGTCATGAAAACGAGCTATTTTTATGGTTGGGCGAAGACCAGCTTTACGGCATTGGCTCGTCAGCTAGATGAATCAACGCAAGCAATGGCTGTCGTAGATGAGCGTATTGATGATGCGATAGATATTGATATGGCAGACACTGCAGTGTCGTTAGAGCCTTATCCTAATAGTAGCCTTGATAGTAATGCGTCTCTCGAAAAAATTGATGAGATGAGTCTCAAGTCTGAAGACGATATTCGCTTTACCTTCATAAAAGGCGCTAATGCAGGTACGTTTTTGCATGAGATATTCGAAAAAATTGACTTTAATAACAAATTGCAGTGGTCTGGCGTGATCGATAGAGCTATCAGTAGTTATCAGCTACCGCTGGTGTATGGCAGTGCTGAATATCAAAGCCGTAGAGCACAAGGCAACCGAGAAGAGAGTGCTGTCTCACTTAACGCTGACGCAATAGATACAACGAAGCACGAGGCGTTGATTGCTTGGATTGAAGAGGTACTAAATACCCCCTTATTGGCGTCCAATCAACCCTTATGTGCTCTGGATGCAAATCAGCGTTTTGCCGAGTTAGAATTCAATATGGGACTGTCAGAGCGCTTTAAAGCAGAGGATATCAGTCAATTATTTCAACAGTATCTACCGGATGACACAGACAAACATGTCAATCTCGTGCCGCAAAATAGAACGCACTTGTATCGTTACTTGCGCGGTGAGATTGACTTGGTTTATGAACATGCTGGCAAGTATTACGTAGTCGATTATAAGAGTAATTATTTAGGAAATAGCCTAAGCGATTATAATGAAAATACGCTCAAAAAAGCCATGTCTAAAGCAGGATACTGGTTACAAGCAGCAATTTATCAAGTAGCACTACATCGATTCCTTTCAATGAGAATCGCTGATTACGCAGGTAATGAGGACAAGTATCTGGGAGCGGTAGAGTATGTTTTTCTACGAGGAGTATACGATCCCAGCGCTCAAGCTGCTGCTACCGTATCACAAGAGACTAATGAAACGAGCGAACCACTACACAACGGTCACTACGGACTTGTGACTTGGAATATCCCAATTGATTTTGTTAAGGGGTTGGATGCGTTGTTTGGTATGCCTGATTAGCGAGCGCTGCATAACGATTCGACACCCAAAACGTTATATTGATTCACCAGATCATTAAAGAGATATACCATGAGTAATAATAGCAACAATAAAAGCAAAGCGGCGGTTGGCCTACAACAAAGCTGGGCCAATACTATTAGTGACTATATTCTACTGCGTCGCGGACAAACCTACTCATCGTATCAGACCACAGACATAGAAGCTGATACTGGCAGCAGCCTAACCGATGACCCAACAGATAAATTAGAAGACAGCTACTTATTTACGGCTGTATTTATGATGCTAGCGACTCATTTAGAGGAGGGGCATACTGTATTGACAATCAAAGCTACTGAGCACGAAGTACCGTTACAATGTCAAATTAACCATGAAGTAGTCACGCTATATGGCTGGCAGCAACAGCTACTAGAGATGCTAGCCATGCCGCTTTTTGTTCTGATAGATGATGTGCAGCCAAGTGATGATGCTGGAACCGAGGTGTCTTTGTTTGATTTATTAGATATTTTATTTAGCAGGCGAGATCAGCTTTGGACACAGCTCGCGCTCAGCAATCATGAAAAGGACATGCTAAACAAGCGTTTTGATACGGTTGCTATGCTATATCAAGTACTAAAAGATACGGATTTAGTTTCCTTCATGCATTTAATTAGTACTCATGATTTATTCGACGAGGCTGATACTAATAACTACAATAAGAAAAATAGCCTAAGCATAAAAAATAAACCAATCGTTTATAAGAAAACCAGCGATAAGAATTCTGAAAAGTCTGTGACCTTCTGGCTTCATCGTACATGGCAAGCTGAATTTAATTTAGCAAAAAATATCAACAATATTTTGAATCAAAAAGTAAGCCCTCTACAAATAGCAATACCTAAGAGTCTTCACGAAAATCAAATAAAGGCGATTAATGTCGCTAACAATAACGCGTTTAGTATTATTACCGGTGGCCCAGGGACGGGCAAGACATATACTGTGGCTCAGCTAGTGATCGCGCTACAACAGGCTTCAGAGGGTAAGGGTACTGAAGAGAATATTAAATTCAGTACAGATAGTGCCAGTTTAGCGTTAGCAGCACCAACTGGGAAAGCAGCGCAGCGTATGCAAGAGTCTCTACAAGCGGCTCTAGATGCAGCAGATGTAAAGCTGCAATTGCAAGAAGCGAAAACGATTCATCGTTTATTAGGTATTGGTCGAACGGGTAGTCCACGCTATGGCGCTGATAATCCACTGGGCGAAGATATCATTATCGTTGACGAGGCATCAATGTTAGGGGTTGAGCTTGCAAATTATCTTGTCAGTGCGGTAAAACCAGGCGCAAGACTTATATTATTAGGAGACGCCAATCAACTAGCAGCAGTCGATGCAGGAGCAGTATTGGCAGACCTGTGCCGCATTCCATTACTACAACCTATACATGCGGAGTTAACTGAAAGTCGCCGATTTAGTGCCGATTCAGGTATCGGTAAATTAGCTTACGAAATCAACAATACAAAAGCAGACACAAAAGCAATTTGGCAACTCCTAAAAAATGATAACGCATTGAACTTTCAACATATAAATATGATCCAGACAGAAGACTCTAAAAATAACAAACTAAAAAATAGCCTAAGCGGTAGAAAGAATGTTTTAGAAGTCACAGAGGATTATAAGAACTATCTGAGAAAAATAAGGGGTCTTTTAGAAATTCCAATAGAAAAATCTGTGCCACATTCGGTAAAAACTACAGTCGCATCACTAACAGAAACCTTCAACGAATTTAGAATTTTGAGTGCTGGTCATAGTGGAGAGTGCGGCGATCATTATATTAATAATTACCTTACCCAGTGGCATCTGACTGAGCTAAAACTACCACTCGGTCAAAACACATGGTTTCATGGTCGCCCAATCATGGTGCTACAGAACAATTATGAGTTAGGACTATTTAATGGTGATATTGGGTTTTGTTTACAAACCTCAGATGATAAGAGCCGTTTAGAGGTGTTTTTTGAAAATAAGACGCAAGGGATTGCGGTCAACTTACTGAATGAGGAACTGATTGCTACGGCATATGCAATGACTATCCATAAGTCACAGGGCTCTGAGTTCGATCATGTGGCAATTACTTTTGACAACAGCCATACTAGATTACTGAGCAAAGAGCTTATTTATACAGCAGTCACACGTGCCAAGAAAAAGGTGACGATATATAGCACCAAACATGCTTTTGAAATAGCAGTTAAGACACCAACGGAGCGTCATACTGGTTTAGCCTTGCAGTTTTAGCTATTGTAGTATTTATTCTGTTTTTCATACAATAAAAAAGCATCCAAGTTGGATGCTTTTTTATGATTGACACATTTCAAAGAGTATAAGGCTTAAACTTTATCTTCTTTGATAGCATAAATACCGGGTAGGTGACGCAAGTAACCGTGGAAATCCATACCACAGCCATATACATAGCGATCCGCCACGTTGATACCTACAAAATCAACATCAAAATCTGCAACTTTACGCTCGTGTTCTTTGTTTAATAGTACACAGCACTCAAGCGATAAAGGTTTTTCTTTACTTAGCTCTTCGACAACGGCTTTTAGGGTAATACCTTCGTCAAAAATATCATCAATCAACAATACGTGCTCGCCTTCAATGCTCACGTCAGGCTTGAATTTCCAGTCGAGGTCATTAGTACCTTCGTTGTCACGATAACGCGTCGCATGGATATAGTGCATACGATGATAGAACGTCAGGTGGGTAAGTAACTGGCCAGCTGGAATCAATCCGCCATTCATAACAACCATTACAATTGGGTTTAGACCAGCGTAGTGTAGATTAAGCTGAGCGGCTAGGCGCTCATAAGCAGCGGCTACTTCGATACTGCTGATAAGGCACTCTGAGTTGCGTAATGTTTTTTCGATTTCTTGGTTACTGATTTGGGTCATCGGGTGCGCCTTTGGTAAAAAGTGCCGCTTATTTTAGCAAATTTTAGTGAATTTGCCCAACGTCATAAAGCGTTTAGGACAAAATTAATCTAACTTTTGGGGTTATTCTGGCTTTTCTACAATAAATGGACGGTAATAATTTGCTAAACGGTTAAGCGAGTCATTGGGTAAGTCGGGTAATAGCTTGTTGAGTGCCATATTCATTCCCTTATCAATTGCCGATTTCGCAACCGGTACTGACTTACGCTTGATCATACCGAGCTTTAGCGTTTCGGCATAGCGAGTCACAAAATGGGTTAGTGTGGCATCGTTCATCGTTTCTAGTGCTGTCTTGAATTTGGCTCTATCGACGTGCTCCGGTGTGATAGCAGCAAACCCTTCGACAATGGTTTTTGCATTTGCTTCAGACAGCTTGAAGCCTACCCGTTTGGTACCTTCATTATCGATAAATGTCGCATGATCTCTCAAAAAATGAAAGCTCGGTAATACTTCTTCGTTATTTTCTTTACCCAATAAGATATTGAGTAGGGTATCGGTGGTACTTTCAATCGTTCCAACGATTTTACGCATAGATGCTTGACGCTCAGGGTTTGGAATAATCTCTACCAAACCAATTAATAAATTGTCTGTCAAGTCACGAGCGGTCTGGTGTGTAAGCGCGTCGCGATAAGGATAATATTCTACGTGTTCATCTGAAGCAACGATTTGTTCGGCCTCACTAATTAATTCTTTTAATTTATCTGAAGGGTGGAATCCAAAATAATGTGCCATTGCGCTTCCTTTATTTGTTGTTTTTCATCTCTTACATACGTTACATTTGTCGCGAAATCGGTTACTATTCAACCAGAATTTTTAAATAAAGACTCACCACACTACGTGCTACTTAGTGACGTGCTCTAATTGTAAAATGCAAGATTGTACTGATATTTGTCTTTCAACATTCCTACGATTTATCCAACTATGGGTGAGATGAGTCACTCACCGCACACTAATTTAGCATATTTTTTATATTTTGATTTAAAAAGCTTGAACTTATACGGCTACCTACTACTTGTCTAGGGAGAGATGAGATGAATAGTGCTATTGTACTTCTATTCGGCGTTGCTGCCATGCTGTGCGGCTACGTGTTTTACTCAAAATTCATTGCTACTAAGATATTGGCATTGGATAACAGCCGTCCCACGCCAGCACACACTATGAAAGATGGGGTCGATTATGTCCCCACCAACAAGTATGTGCTTTGGGGACATCACTTTACATCGGTGGCAGGTGCTGCACCTATTATCGGTCCTGCAATTGCTGTCATTTGGGGCTGGGTACCTGCCGTTATTTGGGTAGTATTTGGTACCATCTTTATGGCTGGTGTACATGATATGTCTGCCATTTGGGCAAGTATGCGCAACAGAGGTCAATCGATTGGCTCTATTGCTGGTACTGTCATGGGCACACGTGTCCGTAGTCTGATGATGGTTGTGATTTTCTTGCTATTGCTGATGGTCAACGCCGTATTTGGTGTCGCTATTGCAAACATGATGATCAAAACCCCATCTGCTGTACTGCCAGTTTGGGGTGCCTTGGTAGTTGCGCTTATCATCGGTCAGTGTATTTATCGCTACAAAATGAATCTCGTTTGGGTGTCTATCATCGGTGTTAGTGCACTATATGGCCTTATTTATCTTGGCCCTATGTTCCCGATTGTATTGCCTGAGACTGTCTTTGGACTGCCTGATAATGCGGTCTGGATTATTATTTTGTTCAGCTATGCAGCTATCGCCTCGTTATTACCTGTATGGATGCTGCTTCAGCCTCGTGATTACATCAACGGATTGCAGTTGTTTGTCGGTTTGATTCTGTTATATGCTGCTATTTTTATTGGTACGCCAGACATCGTGGCACCAGCAATAAATACAACGTTGCCCGTTGATACACCGTCACTTATGCCACTATTGTTTGTGACCATTGCTTGTGGTGCGATATCTGGGTTCCACGGTCTGGTTGCGACAGGGACGACATCTAAGCAGATTGATAAAGAAGAAGACGCGCGTTTTGTTGGTTATTTTGGTGCATTAGGTGAGGGCATGTTGGCGCTTGGCGCAATTTTAGCAGCAACAGCAGGCTTTGCGACACTCGGAGATTGGCAAGCGGTCTATCAAAAATTTGGTGATGGTTCTATCGGTGCCTTTATTGATGGCGGTGCAACGATTTTGAATGCTGGTGTGGGTATCGATATGGTGTTATCACAGACGATGCTTACGGTTATGGCAGCATTGTTTGCAGGTACGACCATGGATACTGGCGTACGCTTACAACGTTATATTTTCCAAGAGTTTGGTGAGTTTTATAATTTACCAATACTGAATAAAAGCGTCGTAGCGACGTTGCTTGCTGTTGGCAGCTGTTTGCTATTAGCCTTTGGTGCTGGTGGTATTGATGGTGCTGGTGGTATGATTATTTGGCCATTATTTGGTACGACCAACCAGCTCATGGCAGCCTTGACCTTAATGATTGTAACGGTCATTTTACTACGCAAAGGCAAGCCAGTCTGGTACACCTTAGCACCGTTGTCGTTCCTGTTGGTCATGACTGTCTTTGCATTGCTAATTCAGCTAAAAACCTTCTTTACTGATGGAAATTGGCTGCTGATCATTATGGATATTATTATCTTGATCGCTACGGTCTTAGTGACGTTTGAGAGTCTATCCGTACTCCGTAAAGAGTGGTCGATACATAAAGGTAAAGGCGGAGAAGTTTAAGCCTTTAGCTGTCTAACATATTTAACAAACAAAAACGCTAGCAGCGATTGCTGGCGTTTTTTGTATCATATAGGCATGATAGATAACAATAAATGGGAAAAGGGGCGAGTATATTATGGAAAATAAAAATATCCTAGCAGACAACAAAAGTGTCCAACCATGGTGGCAACGGTTTGCTGCTGGTCTAAATGAGTTTTATCATGCGCCTTATCGACAGACGATGGCACGAGCTGCGCGTGATGAAGAAGATTTTTTTATGCTGCTCATGTTTGCTGAGAGTCTAGGTATCGATAATCCTGCCAGCTTTTATACGTTAGAGTTGCAGCCATTGTTTTTAGAGAATTTTCATGAGTGGCATACGCGTATGGGTATGGATAGATGTCCATTTGATCATGTTGGTTGTTGCTAGTGGTTTGGTAGCTAGAGAAAAATAAAAACAGTTTGAAAAATGAGATAGAGATATGGCATTACATCCCTTACATGGATTCGTAGAACAGCTGACGACACAACCCATTATATTTATCGGGGGCAAGGGCGGTGTAGGAAAAACCACCACTGCTGCTGCACTTGCCAGCTATTACGCAAGCCAACAGCAAAAAACATTGATTGTCTCAACCGACCCTGCACACAGTTTGGGCGATGTCCTAAATACCCGTTTAAAAAACGAAAAAACAGTCATCTCTCCCTACCTAGATGCCATCGAGCTAGACCCTGATGTCATCGTTGACGAGCACTTTGCCCAAGTTGAACGTACGATTAAGTCCTATGCCAATCCAGATATGATGCCCAAAATTCGTGAGCATTTGAGACTATCAAAGTCAGCACCTGGTGCCCAGGAAGCAGCGATGCTTGAATCAATGTGTCAGCATTTGGTTGCAGCCGCGAGTGCAGGTTATGAACATATTATCTTTGATACCGCACCAACGGGACATACCTTAAGATTATTGGTACTACCAGAGATGATGGGAGCATGGACAGATGGTCTACTAGCGCAGCAGCGTAGACAAGCCAAACTGCGCTCAGTGGCGACGCATTTGGACAGTCATAATCAGAAAAGTAATCAAAAGAGCAATCAAACCGACTCCCTTACAAAAGAAGTGCCAAATCCATTTGCAGCAAAAAAATCTGATCGCTGGGAGCAAGCGGTATCGGTATTAGAGAAGCGCAAGCAATTATTTCGACAGGCAGGGTTACTACTACATGACCGCACCCAAACCGCAATTGTATTGGTTATGACTGCGGATGTTCTGCCATTGGCAGAGACTAAGCGAGCTATTGAGCAACTAGAAGAGAGTAAGCTCACACCAGCAGCGATAGTTATTAACCAGCTGATAACGCCCACTCAATCGGATGAGTTTTGGCGCCGCCGTGCAGAGCGCCAACAGCAGTTAATGCAGGATATTGAAAAGAATTTTTCCAAGTATCCTTTGTATCCGATTTATCTACAGCAAACAGACGTACGCGGCACCGAGGCATTAAGTGCTTTATTGGAGGCAAAAAACTAGCGGCACAAAACTAATGTAGCCCTATTAGGTTTTGCTTACTGTGTATGGTTACGATTCGCGCTTATATGATTGCAGCTTACCTGACAGCGACCATGCCATGTCTGTGCGTAGCAACTGCGCTTGTTCGGACTTGCCACTGCTAAGCGATGACCATTGCGGTTTGCCGCGAGCTTTTTTTAGCTCGCTTGGCAATTTGTGTGTGGGCCATACGGTAATAGATTGAACCTCTTCATTATCGTCATCATTATTTAACGATGTCTCAAGGCTATCTCTTTCGCCTTTGTATAACAGTTGAGTGGCGTCTGTCGCCGCATGACCGCGATGGCGTAAGGCAGTGAGTAAGTCTATCGCTCGGGTCGCAAGCAATGTCAATGTCGCAGGATCAATATATAAGCGTTTTACCCCTGTGATCCTATCAGCAATACTACTGGTGTTAGACAGTAACCCGCCTGCGATACCGCCAATTGCAGCACCTAAACCCAATGTCGTGCCAAGCGCCGCTGCATCAATACCCAACCCTAGTAGCGCACCCGCTGCGGCACCAGACGTAGTGCGGATACCGTAGCTCTTGAGCAATTCAGGGTCAAACGGATCTTGCTGGTAGGCTTGCAGCTCAAGTGGGGTAGCCGCGACAGCATTATCATAGAATTTATAAAGATTAAGGAGATTGTGCTGCATCGCACGCTCACTTTGTCTAACCGCTTCTTGCATTTGTGCCAATATAGGCATCGGGTCATCGTCTTCATTAATCTCACGTACGAATGCGGCGACATTCAATAAAAAGTCCGCAATGATGATATTGGCTTCATCATATAGTTGCGCCCAGTCCTCAGTCCGGCGCTGCATCAATTGCTCAAGCATTTCAGAGTGAGTAAGCATGGTGGCAAGATTAGTCCACAAACGCATCTCGTCCTCAAACTCAAACGCAACGGAATCAAAACGTGTAGAGATATGTAGATTGCGTCTTGCTAGCATGGTCTGCCAGTCATCAATATTGGCATCTTGACTGTCGGTAAAGTTAAAAACAGGCATGACAGGAATAGCCGCCCAAGATAAGATAGCCAGCTCGTCTTTATATTTACCCAGCACCGGCTCACGCGCATCTACCACATATATGGCCATATCACTTGACAGCAGCTGTCGAATCACCTTGGCTTCTTGGCTATAATCATATGGCAAGTCATAGCTATCCGCACCTTGAGCAACATCGGCAGCCAAAAATTGCTGCAAACGCTCAATACCATCACGGCGACTGGCGGTATTATCCTCTAACCAGTCCATCAGTCCTGATGCATCCTCTAGACCTGGTGTATCGTACAATGCTACCAGTATCTCCCCCGTTTTACTGTCTGTCAGGCTTGCTTGTTCTACATGGCGTGTGGTTGCTGCTTCGTTTTTGACCTCACCAAAATACGCGTCACGCAGTAAGGTGCGCAGTATGGACGTCTTACCAGTATTGGTATGACCAACCACTGCTAATTTTAGTGCTTCGCCACTGGCAATGGTTTTCTTTGTCGTATTTTTGGTTGCAGTTGGCGCTGCTGATTCATTTGATACCGGTTGATTGTCATCAGTCAGCTTTGGCTGATCGATTGCCGCTTGCGAGCTATTGGGGCTACTATTGAGATTGTCGTAGTTATTTGAGTCACGAGGCAACGCCTTATCTGCAAAGAGACCAACAGGCTTATGGTTTTCGTGATCATCTTTTTTATTGTCATTATTCATAATTGCGTCTTATCATTATTGATGACTAAAATAGCCATATATAGTAAAAAAAATCTGGTTGAGTGTTGGTTATGCATACGTACTATTGCTTCGATACATCGCCGTTATAAATCACCTATGAGATTGCGCTAGGCGGGCGTAATAGTACCTTGAGCTTTTTCTTAAACCCTTTAGCACGAAAAAACCGCTGCCACATGCGGTAAAAGACCCCAAATATCAGACTAATAATCTTGTCATGGCTATCCTCACCAACTGCACCATATCTGACGGGATTATTGCTTATATCTTCTTCTACATAAGTACCAAACCAACGGTCAAAAATAATAAGGACGCCGCCGTAGTTTTGGTCAATATATTCGTTATTGGTGCCATGATGGGCGCGGTGATTGGATGGTGTGTCAAAAATATACTCAATCCATTTTGGGAATTTCCCAACCGTCTCGGTATGGATAAAGAACTGATAGATCAAATCTAACGCGTAAAAGAAGAATACCCAGACAGGATGTACGCCCAACATCATCAGTGGGACAAAAAACAACCACCATCCCGTTACTGAGTACAGCAGACTCTGGCGCATAGCAGTCGATAAATTCATATTATCATCTGAATGATGTACCACATGCGCTGACCAAAACCAATTCATACGGTGTGATGCACGGTGAAACCAATAGTAGCTAAATTCAACAGCGACAAATATAGGGATGGCCGTCAGCCATGTCACCTCGATGGTGAACAATCGATACTGATACAGCCACAGGCAAATAGGTAGCACGATCAGTGCTTGGACAATCAGCTCAAACCCTAAATAAGAACCGCCCAAACTAAAATTGGTCATCGCACGGCGCCAGCTAAAGTGCTTACCGTTACCACGTCTAGACTGATAGAACCACTCCGCCAAAAACAATAAGAAAAAAGGGCCGCCTGCCAGCGGCAATAACCATTCTTGCCAGTGTGCAGGTAAGATACTTGCCAGCATCGGCTGCCATGACTCGGGGGAGGCCGCTAGTATGCTTTGGTTTAGTGCCTCTTTGTAATCGTCTAATACCTGACCATACTGACCGAGCGTCAAGAGAGTATTGTCTGCTGCCATATCGGGCTCCTAGCCACTATAAAACATCCTTGTTAACTCAATGACCTTTATCGCTAATTTTTATCGGGTCATGAGAAATCCAACCGTTTATCCATCATACTTGTTTTAGTTACGATGACAATTGCCATGAAAAAAGTGCCGTTAAAAATACGACTCTAAAAGAGTCAATAGTCTAATAATTAACGTCAACTAAACCAATTTTTCGCGCAGAGAGTGCGGTTTGCCACTGCTGATAGCGAACGGCTTGTTTGTCTATTGGGGCATCGTTAGGTGTAAAATCAGTATCAGTAAGTGGTTGAGTGTCACTGAGTAGCTGTACAATCAGTCCATCTGTTGCATGAGCGGCGATTTGGTCAAGCTTACGTAGCGTACCACGGTCAGGCAATGCCTTGCTATGAATACCCAGTAGTACTTGTACTGGATGCTCATCCAAGTAGTCTTTGAGACGTGCCATGTCCTCACGGTCATCCACAATACCGAAATTCTCAATGCTTTCTGATTTTTCAAGACCTGACTGCCACCATGTTTGCTGATCTGAGGGGTATTCGAGTAGGGCAACCAGTTTCTTGCCAGCACTCACCGTCGCTTTAGGTGCGATAGGTGCTGGCGCTTCTGTAAAGTCATCGGCATCAACCACATGGCGCTGCCAAAAATTGATTATCTTTTGATAATACGGCTGCTTGATGTCCAAACGCATTTTTTTGCGGCGGAACATCAAGGCACAAAATGCCCATGCGATCGCGCGCGGCACAATGCCGTACATAAGCAAGCTACCCACTAGTAAGCCTGCCCATTGCCGTGCAACAGACAGTGGCATGGCGTCTGTCACAAGGCGGCTTTGTGCAATGGCGGTACTGTCTGGCACATCGAAGCCAACCATACTTGGCAACCAGCCGAGGATTTGAGTCAAGCTTACTAGTGCCTGATCAGAGAGCAAAGTCGACTCCCAGCTAAAGCTATACTGGCGCACAATCAACAAAAATATAATCGCAAGCAGCATACCCGCCAGCGTTGCAAGCCACAACTGATGGCTGAATCTGCCCAAGTACCAGCGCATACCGCTATGCTGCAATTGTCGCTCATATAGATCGACGGCCGCTTTGGTCACATCATCTTTACCGCGTATGAGGTAGCTTGGACTGACAAAGCTGGCAAACCAACTGGGTGCTTGTTGGTCTCGGTTGATGAGTGTCATGACCAGCCAACCGCCAAGCATAATAGTGTGGAACCCAAGCAAGCAGACCAGTACATAAAAGAAATTCACGACGTTGGACTGCAAGAGGGTAAACAATCCCAAAAACCCTGATAGGCACCACACCACACTCATAACAATCATAATGCCTTTTATGCGACCATCAATTTTACCAAGTACCCGAGCGAGCGCCCCATTGCTATCGATACGAGATGCACGTCTGTGCAATTTTTGGATAGGTGTGCCATCCTCACCCTGTAGTTTTTCAGTGATAAGTAACGGGTCAGTAGCAAACACATGCTGATCGCTCTCTAAGGCACGTACTAGTTCGGTCAATTGGTCTTGAGGTGATAGCATAAGGCGCTGATATCCGTATAAAAACATCAATATAAAAATAAGATACAACAAAACGTCGGTCTAATCGCTAGCAATTATTGTAGCCTATATTGACTATAGCAAACCCTCATAAAATCAGCCAAAATAAATAAAGACTTATAAACAAGGAAAAGTATCATATGAATGACAAAATTTACCTGATTATCGGTGGTACAGGCGGTATTGGTCAAGCTATGGTCCAGCAGCTGGTGCAAACCAATCACAGCCATAGTGTACAAATATTTGCCACTTATCATCGCACTGAGCCTGATATCGAAACAGAAAACCTGCACTGGCTACCGATGGATATCAGCGATGAGGACAGCATCAAAAGAGCGGCCGATACCATTAAGCAAACAGTCGGTCATCTAGATTGGGTCATCAACTGCGTGGGGTTATTGCATACAGATACCGCGCAGCCAGAGAAAGCGTTGCGACAAATAGATACCGAGTTTTTTTTGCAAAATATGCAAATCAATGCGCTAGCAGGGTTGCTCATCGCCAAGCACATCAAGCCATTGCTTGCCAAAGCTGAACGTAGTGCTGAGCATCCAGCGATTTTTGTGACCATATCGGCCCGTGTTGGCAGTATTACTGACAATCAGCTCGGCGGTTGGTATAGCTATAGAATGAGTAAGGCGGCGCTCAATATGGGTATGAAAAATCTAAGTATCGAATGGGGCAGGTCACTAAAAGAAGTGTGCGTGGTTGTCATGCAACCAGGCACTGTTGATACTCAGCTCTCCGCGCCGTTCCAAGGCAATGTCGCTGAAGGACATCTGTTCTCACCAGCATATAGCGCGAAGTGCTTGTTAGATGTGCTATCAGGTATGACAGCTGCTCAATCAGGCAGTTTCGTCGATTGGGCGGGAGAGTCCATACCTTGGTAGCAGTTATATTAGCTAAATAAGACCATAAAAGATACGCCGTTAGTAAGCCATGAATAAGTCCATAAACTCATTTACCGGTGTTTGTTCTAGTCTTTCTTGATCGTCACACAATTCAATGATCTGCTGACAACGGCTGTCGACAAAGCGGGTTGCCAGACTGGCACGGAACTTTGCCTCCAATACAGGAATGCCTTCGGCGCGTCGGCGTTTATGACCGATGGGATATTCAATGGCAACTTTTTCTGTGCTGCTACCATCTGCAAAAAATATTTGAATGGCATTGGCGATAGAGCGCTTACTGGGATCATGATAGTCCTTTGAGTACTTTACGTTTTCTTCTACTACCATTTTGCCGCGTAGCTCATCGATGGATAGATGCTCCTCGTGATAGTCGTCCTCGTAGTGCTCCGCCATTAGATCACCTGTCAATAGTGGCACAGCTACCATATATTGTAAGCAGTGATCGCGATCCGCTGGGTTATCAAGCGCGCCTTCTTTTGAGATGATGCGAATCGCTGAGTCATGCGTAGTCAAAACTATTTTTTCGATATCATCCACTCGGCCTTTGACATGTGGATGCAAAATGACCGCTGCTTCACAAGCGGTCTGGGCGTGAAATTCAGCAGGAAAGCTTATTTTGAATAAAATATTTTCCATCACGTAACTGCCAAAATCACGCTGAAAGGTAAAACGGCGCTCGTCTTGTGGCTTTGTGGCCAGATCCTTATTGGTATGGCTAAATAGCACATCATAAAACCCCCACTGCGATGCGGTGAGTGCTCCAGGAATGCCCATCTCGCCACGCGCGGTGATATCTACTAGGCGTACTGCACGACTGGTAGCGTCACCGGCTGCCCATGATTTGCGGCTGCCAGCATTGGGGGCATGGCGATAGGTACGCAGTGCCTGACCATCAACGAGGGCTTGTGAGATAGCGGCCATGATACGCTCACGGGTTAACTGGTAGAGTTTGGCAATCACCGCAGTTGAAGCAAGTTTGACCAAAAACACATGATCCAGGCCCACACGGTTAAATGAGTTTTCAAGCGCGAGTACGCCTTGAATTTCATGCGCCATGATCATCGCCTCAAGCACAGTTTTCATTGTGAGCGGCGCTTGTCCTTGGCTGATGTTTTTCTGACTGATATAGTCCGCGACCGCCAAGATACCACCTAAATTATCGGAAGGATGGCCCCATTCAGCAGCGAGCCACGTATCGTTATAATCAAGCCAGCGTACGATACAGCCGATATCAAAAGCGGCTTTGATTGGATCTAGCCGATAAGCAGTACCAGGAACACGCGCGCCATGTGGTGTTATCTGGTCGGAACAATTAGGGCCTAAGTGCTTGGTACACTCAGGAAATCTCAGCGCCAGCAGACCGCAGCCAATGGTGTCCATCAGGCAATAACGCGCGGTGCTCCATGCCTCAGCAGCGTTCGATGATTCGTCATCTATTGAATAATTAAGCACATAATCGGCAATCTTTTGGATTTCGACGTCGTATTCCGGACGAACATTGCTCTCTACGGTTGCATTTTTTGTATTTGCATTGGCTGTATTTGAATGATTATTTGACATGGTTGTGTCCTCTTCCTTGAGTGTGCCGCTTTATTAACCAATGATTCTGGTTATCCTTTTAAAGCCATCGTCATTTAAAAGTAGCACACTCAATATGGAACAACCAATTTGAATTGTGTTAAGAATTAAGACCTTACTTGCCGTTTAAATCATGAGATATAGCAACCCTAAGATAAACAGCGCCGCTATAATAAACAGCAGAAAACTCAAAACTTTGGTTGTGGTTGATGCGGTGTCGGTGCTCTCTTTTTTGACTTTATTTTTCTTGGCGACATACAGTACCATCTTTACATGCTCGATATTGTCCTCGAGATAATGCTCGCCTTCAGGCACAAAGCCCAAAGACTCATAAAAACTTAGCAAGTACACCTGGGCCGAGATAATAATCGGGCGCTTTTTGCCATATTTTTTGCGGCAGTGGGCAATCGCTTGTGTCATCATTTGCCGTGCTAGACCGTCACCTCTATGCTCGGACAGTACGAGCACTCTACCAATAGCTGGCATAGTAGTGTGGTTGGTTTTGATGGCAGGATCAGCAACCGATAGATTTGATTTTAGTGTATTAAATTCGGGCGGGACGATGCGGCAATAGCCTACTAACGCTGCGTTTTGATGGGCAATAAGGTGCAAGCAATCGAAATCGACCTCATCCATATCTTGATACGCACAGTTTTGTTCGACAACAAAAACTTGCGAGCGTGCTTTTAGGATATGATAAAGATCAACTGAGGTCAGCTCGTCAAAGGTTTTTAGAGAAAATTCACAATTCATAATGGTTTAGGTTCTGGCAATAGGCGGTAAAATAGGGGCATTATAACGATTTAAACAGGCATTCACCATGCCTAACCATTGAGGGTTTGGCTAATCTTATCTAAGTTTAGGCTATCAGACATAGCGCTAAAGATCTCAAAATACTTACCGCGCTGGGCATACAGTACTTCATGTGTGCCTGTCTCAACCACTTCACCATTTTCTATGACTACCAGATCATCAGCATCGATGATTTGAGCAATGTTATGTGAGACCATGATGACGGTACGGTCCTTTTTGATGAGATCTAAGCTTTTTTTGACCTGCTGACTGGCGATAGCGTCTAGGCTGGCGGTCGGCTCGTCCAAAAACACAATAGGTGGGTCTTTTAGAAACATCCTTGCCAGCGCGATACGCTGCTGTTGACCACCTGATAAGGATTTGGCGGTACTCTCATAGCCATCAGCTAACCCTATAATCTGCTCGTGGATAGAGGCTTTTTTTGCCGCAATAATAATGTCATCAATGCTGGCATTCATATTGCCATAGCGGATGTTTTCACTGATCGTACCCGAAAAAATATGATTGCTCTGTAGTACTAGCCCAATGCGTTGACGCAGCTCGTGAGTATCGCAGTCAGTCAAATCATGACCATCTAAACATATCGTGCCAGCGTCTGGCGCGTAGAACTTGACTAACAGATTAATAATGGTGCTTTTGCCAGCACCAGAGAGACCCACTAATGCAGTGATACGATTGGGCTTGATGGTAAAACTAACGTTTTTTAGCGCTTGTGTACCATTCGGATAGGTAAAATCAACGTTTTTAAGCTCGATATGGCCTTTTAGATTGTCGCTACTGATGCCAGCAATATTTTCGACTTGTTTATCGTCTTCTAAAATATCAAAGAAACCTTCGGCATAGGTCAATGCATTATTGATCTGGTCGTAGATACGGTGTAATTGACGGATAGGGGCGGCGACATTCTGAAATAGCATGACATGAAACAAAATCATACCAATAGTCATCTCACCTTGTAGCACAAAATACGCGGTGAGTAAGATAATAACCACGACGCCAATCTGCTCGATAAAGGTTTTGATAGCGTCATAAACAAAACCAATACTGCGAATACGCAGCTGATTATCCGTCATTTCTTTTTGAATGGCTAAGTGCTTCTCAGCTTCGATAGACTCACGAACGAAAGATTTGACGACGCTGATCGAATTGATCAAGGAGATTACCAAACCACTTTTGGCTTCGCGAAACCCGCGCATCTGCCGACGAAAGCCTTGCAGACGGCGTGCTTGCTTTTGGCTGATA
Source organism: Psychrobacter sp. H27 (assembly GCF_059072655.1). Taxonomy (NCBI): domain Bacteria; kingdom Pseudomonadati; phylum Pseudomonadota; class Gammaproteobacteria; order Moraxellales; family Moraxellaceae; genus Psychrobacter; species Psychrobacter sp. H27. Next base: position 349,714 of record NZ_JCACRX010000001.1, read on the forward strand.
AAAAAGTAAATAGGTATGATGACAAGGCCGACCATGCCAACCCAAAAATTGGTCGAAAACATGATGATAAGTGCCACAATCGCATTGGCAAATAGCGGTAGCATATCGATAAAGAAGTTTTGCACCAGGCTGGTAAGACTGTTGACACCGTAATCGATACGGGTTTGCAGTTTGCCACTGTCATTCTCACTGCTGGTATAAAAAGCCATGCGATAGGTCAGGATGCGCTCAATGATGCGCTGTGATAAATCGCGCGACAGATTGATGCGAATTTTTTCACCAAAAAAACGCTGACCAAAAGAGATAAATATCGACAGTATCTCTTTAGTCAATAACACCGCGCTAATAATACCTAGCATACGCAGACCCGCCTGCCATGGCTCAGCAAGCGTGGCAATCTCGGTCAAGGTATCGACGGTATAACGCAGCACAAACGCGTTGACCTGCGCGGTAAAGGAGCCTAATGCGGTCAGCGCCAAGGTAGCGATAATAAGCAAGCGATAAGGTTTAGCAAATACCGCCAGTTTTTTTAGAATATCCCACAGCAGCGCCCGTCGTTCTTTTTTCTCGACGGGAGGTTTTTTATCTAATTGCACACGGCGTGGCTGGGGAGATGTTGGCATAAAACTCTATCGTAAATTAAAATAAGCCATGGCTACGCTTAAAATGCATCCGCTGGTACAAAAACTTCACCAATCATAATACGCCTTGCTGAGCGACTCATCGACACTTTTTTGGCTTGCCAGCGACCGTCGACTTGTTCTGTTTTTCCGCCGACGAGCAATGTCCCTGATGGATGACCAAAACGTACCTCTGTCAGCTCGCCAGCACCTGTCGCTTGATTGACGAGTGTGCCTTGTGTGGTTGCAGCAGCGGCAATAGCGACGGCTGCTGTACCCATCATGGCGTGATGCAATTGACCCATACTCATGGCGCGTACGACTAAATCAATCTCGTCTGCATCGACCGATTTACCACTAGAGGCCGTATAGCTCTGTGCTGCACCCACCCAAGCAATTTTAGGAATGTGTTGACTGATCTGTGCCTCGCTCACGTCTTTGAATAATCCCATCGCTACACCACCTGTAGCGCGGATTTTCTCAAGGGTGGCAAGTAGCTCGCTATCGCTATTGATGTCGCCTTGCAACTCCGTACCGGTAAAGCCCAAGTCTTCCGCTTTCATAAAAATGGTTGGGATACCAGCGCTGATAAAGGTGGCTTTGACGCTGTCAGAATTTAGACCACAGCCCGTCACATCGAAATCATCGACCAAGTTGCCAGTAGGGAACATGTCGCTGGTGGCATCTACAGGGTCGATAAACTCAATTTTTACTTCAGCCGCTGGGAAGGTGACACCGTCTAATTCAAAATCGCCCGTCTCTTGAACCTGTACCTTATCATTTGCATCTTTATAAACTGGGACATGGGCAATGATGGTTTTGCTAATATTTTCTTGCCAGATATGGACTTCGCAAATACCGCTATCTGCGTTGTCATCGATGCTGTTAGCAATCTTGCCAGCGTCCACCAAACCCATATCAATGGCACAGGCACCAACGGCTGCAGTTAAGTTGCCACAGTTTCCCGCCCAGTCAATCATTGGCTTTGCGATATTGACTTGTCCGAACAGATAATTCACATCATGATCTGAGCTAGAGGAGGCCGATAAAATAACCGTTTTGGAGGTGCTAGAGCTACCATTGCCCAAGCCATCGATTTGCTTACCATAAGGGTCGGGGCTACCGATAACACGTAGCAGGAATTGATCACGTGACTCACCAGCAACTTGGCAGCGTTCAGGTAAATCAGACAATTTAAAAAACGTCCCTTTTGAGGTGCCGCCGCGCATATAGGTAGCCGGAACTGATAGTTGCGGAGCAAAAGAAGGCTTAGATTTAGAATTGATTTTAGAATTAGTTTGAGCCACTGTATTAAGTCCTTTTTATATTGTTATAAGATTGGGTGCGGTGTCATTAGCAAGTAAGTATGAACGACTAAGGGCGCTTGTCAATAATGATAGCGACAAGAGATAATCGTCAGATAGTTGTCATCGACGGCGTATACCAACCGATTGGCATTATCGATGCGTCTTGACCAAAATCCGGATAGGTTCTCTTTTAGAGGTTCAGGTTTGCCAATACCTTCAAACGGATTACGCTTACATTCGGTGATGATTTTGTTAATACGTTTGAGTGTTTTTTTGTCTTGGGTTTGCCAGTACAGATAGTCCTTCCACGCAGCATCTGTCCAAGCTAGTTGCTCACTCATTATTAGACCCTTTGGGTTGATTAAAGTCTTTGAGTTCAAGTATTTTCAATATCGCTATCCGTATGCCCATTGTCATCGCTGCTTTCTGCTGTATCAATTAGCTCACGCGTGACAGTCTTGCCAGCTTTATATTGGGCAATAGATTCCGCTAAGTGCGCCGCATTAGCAGGAGAATTGAGTAGATAGACGGTTTCCATCAGGCTATTGTAATAATCAAGCGACATCACAACCGCATCATCAGCGTCACGGCGGGTTACGATAGTAGCGTTGGCATCATCGTTTACCGTATCTAAGACGGACTTTAGATGCTTTCTGGCTTCTGAAAAACTAACGACTCTCATGGCTCACTCCTCTCATGATGTACTTTATAACTTGTACAATATATAGTACATATTACGCCATTAATTAAGCAAACTCAATATTTAGCTACTACCTAATATTTAGATACAAATGAGGAAGCCAATGTATAGAACGTGAAAGCAAATAAAAGCCGATGTCATATAAACAAGTTATACAACATCGGCGACTTTTATATCTTGCTATTCATCATGCTAAAACCTACAGGATAATGCTAGACAATATCTAGCGTACCTTCGATAAACTCTTTAGCAAAACGTTGTAGCATACCACCAGCATTGTACATTTTTACTTCATCAGCCGTATCTAAGCGGCAGATAATAGGTGTCTCAGTGGTACTACCATCGGCACGATGAATCACTAGAGTCATCAGCCCGCCAGCAGACACTTCGCCCGTAACATCAAATGTTTCTGTACCATCGATATTTAGCGTATGGCGAGTCGTACCTTCTTCGAACTGTAGCGGTAGCGCGCCCATACCCACCAAGTTTTGGCGATGAATACGCTCAAAATCTTCAGCAACGACGGCCTCTACGCCAGCAAGACGAACGCCTTTGGCAGCCCAATCGCGGCTTGAGCCTTGACCATAGCCATCACCTGCGATGATGATAAGCGGCTGCTCACGGTTCATGTAGGTTTCAATGGCTTCCCACATGCGCATGACTTGGCCTTCTGGTTCGACGCGTGCCAGTGAACCTTGGACAACCTCACCACTTTCATCACGTACCATCTCGTTTAATAGCTTAGGATTGGCAAAGGTGGCACGTTGTGCGGTTAAATGGTCGCCGCGATGGGTCGCGTACGAGTTATAGTCCTCAGCAGGCAAGCCCATGGTATCTAAGTACTCGCCAGCAGCGGACGTACCAAGAATGGCATTTGATGGAGACATATGATCGGTTGTAATATTATCACCTAGGACAGCAAGTGGACGTAGGCCTGTCAGTTTGTTTTTCTTAGCCATTTTGCCTTCCCAATACGGCGGACGGCGGATATAAGTGGTCATTTCGCGCCAGTCATATAGTGGGCTTAACGCCTTACCTGTGTCTTTTTTGGCTTCATCAAACATAGGAATATATACAGAATTGAACTGCTCAGGCTTAACAGCCGCCGCAACGATGGCATCGACTTCATCATCATCGAACCAGATGTCTTTTAGATAGACGTCATTGCCATCCGTGTCTTTACCCAATGCGTCTTTTTCAATATCAAAACGAATGTTACCTGCGATAGCATACGCAATGACCAGTGGCGGTGACGCTAAGAATGCTTGCTTAGCGTATGGATGAATACGACCATCAAAGTTACGGTTACCCGACAGCACTGCCGTGGTAAATAAATCATTATCAATGATTTCTTTTTCGATATCAGGGTCTAGCGCACCGCTCATACCGTTACACGTCGTACAAGCAAAGCCAACCACATCAAAGCCGATTTCTTGCAATTCTGGCATCAGACCTGCTTCTTCTAGGTACATTTTGACCGTTTTTGAGCCGGGTGCTAAGGATGACTTCACCCAAGGTTTACGTAATAATCCTTTGGCATTGGCGTTACGGGCAACTAAGCCTGCGGCAACCATGTTGCGTGGGTTTGAAGTGTTGGTACAGCTAGTGATCGCAGCGATAATTACTGCGCCATCTGGCATTAGACCATCTTTTGGCTCTGGTAGTTTTTGATCGGGCGCATGGGCGATACCTTTGGCAACCAAATCATCAGTTGATACGCGGGCATGTGGACGCGACGGGCCTGCCATATTACGACCTACTGACGACAAATCAAACTCAAGCACACGTGCGTACTCGGCTTTTTCCATGCCGTCAGCCCATAGACCTGTCTGCTTGGCATACTGCTCAACCAATTTTATTTGTTCTTCACTGCGACCAGTCAGTCGTAGATAGTCAGTGGTTTGCTCATCGATATAGAACATCGCGGCAGTGGCACCATATTCAGGTGTCATATTAGAGATTGAGGCACGGTCACCAACGGTCAGCTGACGGGCACCTTCACCAAAGAACTCAATATAAGTAGAGACCACACCTGCATCACGTAAGAATTCAGTCATCGCCAGTACCAAGTCCGTACCGGTAATGCCTTTTTGTAATTTACCCGTTAATTTAACACCAACGTAATCAGGCAGACGCATATATGATGGGTTGCCTAGCATGACGCTTTCAGCTTCTAGACCGCCGACACCGATTGAGATCACACCTAGGGCGTCGACCATCGGCGTGTGACTATCAGTACCAACTAGCGTATCGGCAAACGCGACTTCTTCACCTGCTTTATTGCACACAACCTGTACGACAGGTGACATTTTCTCTAGGTTGATCTGATGCATGATGCCGTTACCAGGCGGTACGACGTTTACATTGTCAAAAGCATACTGACACCAGTTAATAAAGTGAAAACGGTCATCGTTGCGGCGCTCTTCAATCGCACGGTTTTTCTCAAACGCATCTTCTTCAAAGCCTGCATGCTCAACGGCCAAAGAATGGTCAACAATAAGCTGAGTTGGCACAATAGGGTTTACTTTAGACGGATCACCACCTTGCTCAGCGATGGCGTCACGCAAGCCTGCCAAATCAACAAAAGCAGTTTGTCCTAAGATGTCATGACAGACCACGCGGGCAGGGTACCAAGGAAAGTCTAAATCTTGCTTGCCTTCGATATGTTGCTTTAGCGCTGCAGTCAAATCCTCAGGTGGGCAACGGCGTACTAAATTTTCACACAATACTTTTGAGCAGAATGGTAGCTTGTCATAAGCACCTTCTTCGATACGCTCGACCGCTTCACGGGTGTCAAAGTAGTAAAGGTCAGTATCGGGAAGTGGTTTCTTGAATTCATCGTTCATGGGTTGAACTAGAGATTGTTTGCTATCAGTCATGGCGTAATTTCCTTGCTATTTTTTTTGGCATTTTTCTCAAGATTTTTAAATTTCTTATAATCATTGAGAATACTAATGTAACTTAAATGAGTACAGACAATTTCATCTCTAACTCTAAACTCTATTTCATCAAATTTTTTAGATTCGTAAAGATCCCAAACTGCTTTACCACTTTCAAATTTTTTACCAGGCAGGTATTTATTAAGTATGTGTCCCTTTGTCTTGGGATACGCAAAGCTTGAACTGTTATTGAAAGTCGCAATAGCTAATTGCGATATATCAATGATTCGGAAACTACTCTGGAATTGAAAAGCATCGTAGTTCGACATTATCTTGTAGCGTTTAAACAAATCAAATAACACAGGTACATCAGATGACGTTATACCTATACCACATAGAATTGGAGAAACTCTTCCATTGTTACCTTTTTTTGCCAAACCGTAGACTTCTTTAAGTAGCTCATATATCACAGTTAATAGTTCTTTTTCAGAATTATAGTCCCATAGCCAAAGGCATTGTATGGCTTTAGAACCTACTGATATTTCAGCTGAAAAATCTTTAGTGGGATTTGCTACAAAAAATGAACCACCTAAGAATTTGCATTTTTTATCCCATGGGTTATAGCATAGACCTTCTTTATCTCGACCAGATTCAGGCACATAAAACTCAAGATCAAGGAAGATAACTCTACATTTATCAATACTAATTTTAAAATTTTTCATTTGAAACTCAGCTATAAAAATATAGTGTTTTCATAAGCTGGTTATCTCAACTTATGAAAACGTATTTATCTTTCACTTAACGCGCACTCATATCTGGCACTGGACGTAACTCTTCACCCGTATATTCTGCACTTGGGCGAATGATACGGTTGTTAGCACGTTGCTCAAACACGTGAGCGGCCCAACCAGTCAGACGCGAACAGACAAAGATAGGGGTGAATAGCTTGGTTGGGATGCCCATAAAGTGATAGGCAGAAGCATGGAAAAAGTCAGCATTACAAAACAGTTTTTTCTCGCGCCACATCACTTCTTCACAGCGAACCGATACTGGGTATAGCACTTCGTCACCAACATCAGCGGCCAGCTTCTCAGCCCAACCTTTAATCACGACGTTACGTGGATCTGACTCGCTATAGATCGCATGACCAAAGCCCATGATTTTATCTTTACGAGCCAGCATGCCCATCATCTCTTCTTCAGCTTCATCAGGTGAGCTAAAACCTTCAATCATATCCATAGCCGCTTCATTCGCGCCGCCATGCAATGGACCACGTAATGAGCCGATGGCACCAGTAATGCAAGAGTGGATATCAGATAGAGTTGAAGCACAGACACGAGCAGTAAAAGTCGACGCATTGAACTCATGCTCTGCATATAAGATAAGCGAGACGTTCATGACTTTTTCATGTAGCTCATTTGGTTTTTCGCCTTTGAGCAAATGCAAGAAATGACCGCCAATAGTGGCATCATCTGTATCAGTCTCGATACGCACATTATCATGGCTAAAACGATACCAATAGTTGATAATCGACGGGAACGCTGCCAGCATACGGTCAGTTTGATCATTTTGCTGAGCAAAGTCAGTCTCAGTTTCAAGGTTACCGAGCATCGAGCAACCAGTACGTAGCACATCCATTGGATGCGCGTCGCTTGGAATGCGCTCAAGCACATCTTTTAATGCTTGTGGTAGCCCGCGTAGTTTTTTTAGCTTGGCTTGATAGGCATCAAGCTCGCTTTGCGTAGGCAAGTTACCGTATAGCAGCAGGTACGCCACTTCTTCAAAAATACACTTGTCGGCTAGCTCTGATACGTCATAGCCGCGATAGGTCAGACCAGAGCCTGATTTACCGACGGTAGATAGAGAGGTTTTACCAGCGACTTGTCCGCGTAGACCTGCGCCTGAAAGTTCTTTTTGTGCTGCCATGTTTACATTCCTTTTGTGGGTAGCTTTTTTGGGTGAAAACAGTATTTCTAACGATGTTTCTGATGAGAAACTTATTGGTTAATGACTGACTATAGCGCCAGTTGAGCGTTATGTAGGCTGTTCAGGCTGTGGACCGTCTAAGTCGACATTACAACGCTTAAACTCAGCTTCAATAGGGCCGTTCAAGACCTCCATCGCGCTGCCTTCGCCTTCTGCATTATTGATTTCCATATACTTGACACCCAGTGGCGACTCCATAAATGTCTGGATTTCAGTCATTTCTTCTGGGGTGGGGTCAGCCATTGGGGTTGCGACTTCTTCGCCATTCATGACGCGCAATTGCTCATTGCCAAAAGCAAGCAGCTTTTTACCTACATCCGACGTATAAAAGTTATCTAGCTCTTTTAACTCTGCATCGGTGAACTGACCTCTATAGAAGCTATCGACTTCGGCTTTACCCAAGTCCTTATCACGCGATTCAAGGCAGCTGACTTGCTCTTCACTGAGAGCACCACTATTGATAATTGGCGCAAACAGTAGACTGTTAACGGTATCTAACGTAATTGTCGTCATGACCAAGTCGTCTTGAGAGACAGCATCTGATGGCACAGCTTGGGTCGCAACTGTATCGGTTGCTTCACTGGTAGTTGTGTCAACGTTATCGACGGTTTCTGGCGTGTTATCACAGCCAGTTATGAGTAGTAGTGCCGCCAGCGTACTACTTAGTAGTGACGCTCTAAAAGCAGTATGAGAAGTAAGCAATGACATAAATAACCTAAAGGTAAATGAATACGAATTTTAAGAAGATAAAACACCCAGAGGTAGTTTATCTTCGCAGCGTTAATAACAACCAATTGCTAGTTACTTGTTACTAGCAAATAGCTTGTCTAATGTCTGCTCAAACTCATGATAGTTTAAGAAATCATAGAGCTCCATGCGAGTCTGCATGGTATCGACGACTTTGTCTTGTGTGCCATCATTGAGTAGATGCTGATAGACGTTCAGTGCCGCTTTGTTCATGGCGCGGAAGGCTGATAGCGGATACAGCACCATCTCGACGCCCACACTATAGAGCTGATCGGTGGTGTATAGATCTGTCTGACCAAACTCTGTCATGTTGGCCAGTACAGGAATGTCCAATACATCAGTAAACTTATGATACATCTCGATATCGGTTAGCGCTTCTGCAAAAATCATATCTGCACCCGCTTCTTGGAACGCAACAGCACGTTCAACCGCAGCATCCAACCCTTCTACCGATAAGGCGTCAGTACGAGCCATCACTACAAAATCAGGGTCAGTTTTGGCATCTAATGCGGCTTTTAGACGATCTACCATCTCTGAGATGCTGACGATTTCTTTGTTAGGGCGATGGCCACAGCGCTTTTGAGCGACTTGGTCTTCGATATGTACAGCAGCGACGCCTGCTTTTTCCATTTTTCTAATGGTTTGAGCGATGTTAAACGCGCCACCAAAGCCTGTATCGATATCTACCAGCAGCGGTGTATCGACTGCGTCAGTGATACGGCGAGCATCTTCTAATACATTATCGAGACTGGTCATACCAAGATCAGGTAGACCAAATGAAGCATTGGCCACGCCAGCACCAGAGAGATACAACGCTTGATGACCGACTTGGGTAGCCATCATCGCTGTATAAGCGTTGATAGCACCTGCGATTTGTAATGGTTGATTATTGTCATTTTTTTGAGTGAGAGCACTGCGAAAGCGCGCGCCTGCTGAAGAAGTTGTCATGCTAGTATCCTTGCAGATAGAGAAAGTATTATCGTTGTTGTGACTGATTATACCCAATTATTGACCTCTAAAAAGCTTGCTGATAGAATTATTAATTATCTAAACTAAAAAAGCATATTAAAATATTTAACAGTATTCATAATATGAATAGCATTATGTGTATGTTGATGTTCCACTAGAATAAGTATTCATATTGCTCAAATAACCGTATTAAATAATAGTGCATATTTTACATTTAGTTACAATTACTAGACCTATATTTTCTCCTTTTTTGAGAGTTAACCATCAAAAAAGCCCTAATAGTTTAGCTATTAGGGCTTTTGTTTGAGCCAGACTATAAATCTTAGTTTAAGAGAATAGACCTGCTAGGTTTGCTAAGAACAACAATGCAAAACCTGCTAAGAATACCAAACCTGCGATAGATAGTGCATTCATACCTGCTGATAGTTTCTTATGTTTTTTGACCAGTGAGTAATTCAACCAACCAAAGATAGGCGCAGAGACAAATGCCGATATCATGGCAAACTTAAGCATGGCGCCTAATTGCCCTGTGAAGAAGGTAATAATCACGAGCCCGCCACCGATAGCATAAGTCGTCCAAAAAGCGATCTGCTTTTTGTTGATTTCACTCTCACCTTTGAGCAAACGCCAGCACTCAGCGTTGGCGCGTCCATAACCATCAGCACAGGTAATAGTCGTGCCGAACATACACATAAAGGCGACAAAGGCCACCAGTAGTCTCGACCATTCACCAATAGTTGCGGTATACATATTAATCAGCTGGTTGATATACGCACCGCCAACCAATTCAATCTCTTGCCCTGAGCCATACTGGACAAATACACCTAATGATAAGAAAAACAACGCCAAAACCGCTGAAACCGCATAACCCACATTAAAATCTAACAAGCCTTGGCTGTGGGTCGTGTGATCTGCTTTCACCTTGGCAGAAGTCCACATAGAAGTGATCGCTGCAAATTCAAGCGGTGCTGGCATCCAGCCCATCAGCGCTACAATAAAGCCTAATGTCGCCAAATTCCAAGGAGAGGCGGCAACAAAATCTACTGCCATCACGGTGGGCTTGCCAGCAGCAATGATAACCGCTGCGATAGTCGCTGTCGTAAGCGCAATCATAATCCACTTGGTGACGCCATCGAGTAGCTTATAGTGACCGGCTATCAAAAAGAACCAAGAGACCGCAACGATGATGAGAGACAACGCCATCGTCGATAGTCCAAGGGAGGCGGGTAGCATAAAGCCCAAAATTACTGCCGCAATCAGTGAGACCGCACCAGTGCTAATGACCGCTGATAGGATAGAGAGAATAAAATACACCCATAGATATAGCTTTGAGCGTTTGGCGTAGCCTGCAATCAAGCTCTCACCAGTATCGTAGACATAATCCGTTGCAAAGCGAAAAAACGGATACTTAAAAACGTTGGCCAAAACAATCATGATTGCAAGCTGCCAGCCATATATGGCACCAGCCTGTGTTGACGAAATCAGATGCGATCCACCGATTGCAGCGGTCGCCATTAAAATACCTGGACCAAAGATGCGCCAACTAAAGCCTTCTTGCTGTGCTGTGGCCGTATCGTCAGTGGTACTTGGGTTATTGAGTGGTTGTGTGGTCATGAATACCTCTAAATGTTTAAAACGGCAAATTATCACTTACCTGTGTCAGCTTGCCAATGATCAGTAGACAATCGATTTATGAGTTGTTTTCTCTATAACGATTAATCTTGTATCGACTTTAGCACACCAATACGCTTCAGGAGAATGATTATTCTATTTATTAATAGTGATAGTTATTACTATTTGTTTGCATTGCCATTCTTTTTGGTTAGCATAATCACTCGCTAATATCAAGCATTAGTGAGTGATTATTTTTTAGCGGTTCTTTATAACACAATATCTATCCGATATCTGCTCATTTAAGCTTGAGAGACAAACTTTTGCGGTCGGTAAGTAATACCTCGCTGCTCGTATACTTGATAGATGGCGCTCAATAAATTAGAGATACTTGGGTGGACAAAGTCTTTGAGGGTATGTAAGTAGATAGGGGAGGTGACATTTTCGTGTACCAAACGTTGATAGCTTATTTGTTCGGTACGTACGGTCTTTAGGCTGGCAGGTACCAAAGTAATACCTTCTCCAGCCGCGACCAAACCTAGTGCTACTTGCAAGTCACTTACCGTCGTCGTCATATACGGGGATATGCCGTACTGTGCAAATAAATGTAGTAAAGGTTCAGTGATTGGTTTATTAGATGCAAGTTGCTCACCGGCATCAGCTCTGATTGGTTCATCTAACTGGGTGTTGTCTGAATAACTACGAGCGTGCGCCGAAGGCGTTACTGTGGCTGCTATCGGTAAATGCGTTTGATGGTATAAAATCAAGCGGTTGTTTGCCAGATCTATCAACCGCTGCTCCTCTACATAGGCAAGAGGATGCGATTTGGGTAGTGCGACCACATAGCGCTCATGACGCAGTAGTATTTGCTGAATCCAAGGGTCTTGATGCGCAAAACGCCCAAAACCCACGTCAATATCACCAGACTTGAGCGCCTCCATTTGCTGATATGAGCTAATATCTTTTAGATTAACCTCGATATCAGGGTTAGATTGCTTTAGCTTGGCGATGATTTCGGGTAGTAGACCATATAGCACCGAGGGCACAAACCCAATGTTGAGCGCAGTACTTGGCGCGGATAAGCGCTGGGTCATACTGGTCACGGTCTCGATTTCTGTCAGTATGGTGCTTATCTTATCGTAAAAGAAACTGCCCGCTTCAGTCAGATGCAGAGGTCTATGGTAGCGATCAATCAGCACCACACCGATATCGGTTTCTAGCTGCTTAAGTAGACGGCTCAAACTTGGCTGCGACAGCCCTGTTTTTGTCGCAGCAGCACTAAAGCTACGTAAATCTGCGACCGCAATAAAGGCATTAAGCTGTTTTAAATCCATATTATTGAGCCTATCATGATATATAATCTTCATTAGGTGTTGTCTGAATAGGTGTGTATGCAATCATTTGAGATGATACGCATAAATATTAGTGATATCGAACAAATTGTGCTTGAAGATAGGAGTGTGAGCAACTATATTGAGAACTAATGGTGCTGTTACATTTTAGCAAGAAAATTATCATTCATTTTAGCAGTCATTTACTGCCAGTAGAACGAACTGGCTTGGTGTTATTCTATGAGCGACGACAAAAAGAACATCGGTACTGACTTTGATGAAGAGTTGGCCAAACTGGTGCAAGAAAAGTCGCGTAAGCGTACCAAAAACAACATTTATGAGCGTTTTATTAGCCGTGTTGAAAGCACTGAAGATGACGAGAACATAAGTAACACGGATAAGTCAAAACCATTGAACACAGCAGACAAGCTACCTGCTTTTGAGCCTTTGAGTGCAACAGAGCTGCTACTTTTTGAAGAAGACAATAGCGATCAAGCGCGAGTTTTAGAACCAGTAGATATCAAAACAACAAATGCTACCTTTGATTTTTCGAATCAAAATGCAGTGTCGCAGACCAGTCGACCGAGTATAGATGCGCCTAGGAACAAGGCTGTTAATAACAATATTGTTAATAACAATATTGTTATTAACAGTGCTCTGAGCAAGAACGATCATACGCAAACCCAGCGCCTCGATACCAGCTTGGATGATCAGTATGTAGACAATAATGAGGAGACGGATACTTCTTTTACTGATGAGGATTCGGATACTAAAGGGTCATCATCAGAACCACATATCGCAGAGACAGCACCCTCACAGAGTACTGCCACCAGTAATAAAAAACCTATCATCATTGGTATGATTTTTGGTTCATTACTGATCGCTATAATAGTGCTCACACTCATATTCACAGGTGTATTATCAACCTCTACATCTGATGCTGATCGTAGTCTCGACAATAGCACAGAAGCAACAGTTGCAACCGATACGCCAGCTGTAGACCCTGATTCAACTACTGCTAATGCTGAAAATCAACCTACTGTAGAACCCAGCTCTGACGACGACGAGCTAGTACCAGTTGTACAACAAAGCAATCTAGAGGAGGATGTACAAAACATACCTGTGAGCGATGAGGGAGAGGAAGAGCCTACCAGCGATGTTGCTACCTCAGAGGCCGAGGCAGCCATCACTTATGAGGATTTCAGGGAAGAGTCACAGACCACACTATATCGCGAGACCAACGATTAATTCAGTATGTAGTATCGTGTTGGCATCTATCATCATCCCGTAACATTCTATCTAGCAACTGACACCATCTAACCGCTATTTTCTAAATTTATTAAAAACGCTGTAAAAAACTGACACTTTAGTGCCATCGGTCATCTGATCCTGCCCATTGGTACCAAAAGACATTGCAATGTAACAAAAATACCATATTATTATACATATAAGGCGATTAGCAAACCGTCAATCATATGGACTGATTTGGTACTTACTTATGGACAGCTTAAAAAATTCAGATAGTAAAGGTATAAATCGACCTACCAGCACATTATCTCCTACAAATAACAGTAAACGACGAAGCACTGTGTTTACCATAGCTAGTGTCTTTCTTATTTTTGTAGTCGTGACCGCATTTGTCTCTTATCGCATCTCATCAACCCTCTCTCAAACCTCAAACTCGGGGACTGGTTTGACTACAAACCATGACCTCTACCATGACCTCTCCTTGTTTTCTAGCCCAGAACACACCCAGAGCCTAGGTATCCAAGCCAGCCATGTCATAACTGATGCTAGAGAAACAGACACTATTATTAACTATAATGAGTTTAAACAAGAAGCTCAAAACATACTGTTCCGTGAAGAAGAGGAAATCATACAGGCGCAGTCCAATCCACATAGTATCGCGCCTACGATTAGCGCGGAAGGCTTTAGATCTGAAGCGGAGAAAACCTTATACCGTGATAGTGAGTATTGAGCCTCAATAGTTGATGGTAATGGTTACCGTATCGGTGTACTGATCGGGCATAAAATCCGTACTCGGGACAGTGACGTATACTGTCTGAGAAGTGCTCGTACCGGTCCCACTACCAGTGACGCCATTGCCAGTCGCGTTTGCTACGTTACCCCATATGGCACCACTAGGACCTGCAGTACGGCGTAACTGATAAGGTACCTTCAACACTAAACTACTGAGATCTAGCAAGCTGTTTTTGAAGGGTTTTAAAAAAATTGAGGCTTCGCGAACGAAACCTCAATTGGTATAAGTGTTTTATTTGTCCCAAAACGGCTCTTAACCAGTATTGCGTAAACCCGCTGCTAGTGCATTAATACTACGGATTAATGGATCCTCTACGTTAATGTCGTCAGAATCTTCACTGCTCACAGTATCTTGCTGTCTGGCACGCTTTAATAGCTCAATCTGTATATAGTTGATGGGGTCTAGGTAAGCATCGCGCCATTGAAGAGAGGCAGCTAGATTTTGCTGGCTAGATAAGAGCGCCTCTTGATCTAATAACGAGTTTAAGCCTGAGTAGGTTAGGGCGTGTTCATCAATGACCGCTCCCATTATTTGCTCACGCAATGCAGCGTCTTCACATAACTGGCTATAGGCCTGTGCAATATTCATATTGGCTTTGGTAAACGCCATCTCAATATTACTGATAAATACATTAAAAAACGGCCAGTGCTTATTCATCTCTTTCATGAGAGCTTCATCAGCTTTAACGCTATCTAGCGCACTACCGACACCATACCAAGCAGGTAGGGTAAAGCGTGCTAACGACCAACCAAACACCCAAGGAATCGCTCGCAGTGTGGTCTTACTTGGTAGGCCTTTTTTGCGATGAGCAGGACGTGAACCAATATTTAATAAAGATATTTCTTGTACTGGAGTCACTTCTGAATAAAACTGATAGAACCCTTCGGTATGATCGGTCAGTTTACGGTAACGGTGCTCGCCCGCATCTGCCAATCGTGCAAACAGCGCTTCATAATTTGATAACTCAGGAGGTTGCACCACGAATCTGGACGAGCAGGCTTTGAGGGTGCCTGTGATAGCCATAGTCAGTTCAAACACAGCAGTATCCGTATTGGCATACTTGGCATAGAGCACTTCACCTTGCTCAGTCACTTTAATCTGACCATGTAGTGTACCAGCCGGCTGTGCAGCAATGGCTTTGTGCGTTGATCCACCGCCACGGCTGACTGAACCACCACGACCATGGAACAAGCGTGTTTTGATGCCATATTTCTCAGCAATACTATTAATGGTCTGCTGGGCACTATACAACTGCCACGCAGAGGTGATGATTCCGCCATCTTTTGAAGAGTCCGAATAACCTAGCATGATCTCTTGTGTGTTATCGGCACTTTGTAGCAAACCACGATACAGTCGATTGTCTAACACGGCAGGTAAGATTTTATCGATGTTTTTGAGATCTTCGATGGTTTCAAACAACGGCGCAACTGGCAAATCAGCAGACAATTGACCTTCATCATCCACTCTGCACAAGCCTGCAAATCGCATGAGCAGCAACACTTCTAGTAGCTGGCTGGCATTATTGGTCATTGAAATCACATAACTACCAAAAGTATCCTGTCCTACTAGCTTACGTAAGGTAGCGACTGAATTCATCAATGACAATTGCTCACGTGTCTTGTCTGTCAGGTTGTCAGTATAGATAAGCGGCGTGCCTGGTTTTTCTAGCAAGCGCGTCAACCATTCTTGACGTTCGGTTTCGCTTAGCGTCTGATAATCAGGCAGGTTGGAGGCACTAGCAAATATATCCGCAATCACTTCGCCATGGTAGGACGACTCTTGACGGATATCGAGCGCTGCCAAATGAAAGCCGCAAGTTTTGACCAAACGAATGACATCTAGCAGTAATCCTTCTGCGTGTGCCGTATCGTGTGTATTGACACTTCGACGGATAATGCGCAGATCTTCTAGTAATTCTTCTGGATTGGCATAGGCATCTTTTTCGGCTTCACTGTCCGTACCTTTGCTTTGGATGCGGCGATTGGTGGCTTTGACTTTAGTCAGGATTATAGAGAGCAGGCGACGATATGGCTCATTACTATAGTCATCGAGGTTATAGTCAAACACCCGCTGATCGAGCTCATCATAGCTTTTAATCTTGTCATATACCTCAGCTGAAACGGTGACAATAGTGTCACTATGAATCAGCTGGCGGCGCAGTTTTTTGAGTAGCACCTGATAGTGACGCAGCACGGTATCAGCATGCATCAGTACGGCAAGTTCTGTGGTCTCAAAAGTCACAAAAGGATTGCCATCTCTATCACCGCCAATCCATGAACCAAAGCTCATAAATGCAGGCAGTGGATAGTTTGTGAGCTCTGGATAGATATCGACAATGGCTTTTTTGATATTACGATATACTTTAGGAATGGCATTGAACAAACTGGCATTAAAGTAATGCAAGCCATTGTTAATCTCATCATATACCAACGGCTTACGGGTGCGCACTTCGTCAGACGACCATAATAGATCAATCGTTTGCGCCGTTTGTTCTTTAGCTTGCTCGTAGGCAAAGCTATTTTCAGACACGTTGTTTAAAGCGTCGCTATGCGTGAATAGACTTTGTAAGATATTCATCGTTGTACGGCGACGCGCTTCGGTAGGATGCGCCGTAAATACAGGTGTAAACTTCAGCTGATCAATCAGCTCTTGCATTTGAGCAGGCTCAATATTGCGCTCACGGCACTCAAGCAAAGTACGGCGAAATGATCCTTCCCAGCTTTGCTCAGATTGCATACGCTGCGCATGACGCTGCTCACGCAAGTAATTCTCTTCGCTTAGATTGGCTAGGAAAAAATAGATAGAAAAGCCGCGTATGACGTTTTTTAAGGTTTGATTATCCAAAGAAGCAATAAAATCGATAAGCTGCTGTTTATGTGCCTCATTCGGCTCACGACGCTGTTGAATAAAGCCTTTGCGCAGTGTCTCAATTCTATCTAGCGTCTGCTCACCAGATTGGCGAGAAATAGCATCGCCTAATAATGAACCCAACAAGCTGGTGCGTTTACGTAATACGTTGTTATCTAACGTCATCTTCAAACTCCTTCTCAAATGAATGGATATAATACTGTGGTTATCTTATGCGCAATATCCTATAGTTTTTTGCAATTTAACATAAATAGGTGAGACCTGCTTAATGTTAATGGTCAATTGTTTGTTTTGTTGATCATTATCATGCTATTGCTTATGTTTGGCTCAGTTGGTTTCTAACGTTCTTCATACATCTAACAGGTTTTGGTACAAGTTTGTCCTAATTACGTTCTAGGATTGTCTTGCAATTTATTTACCTCGTAGCTCATCTATATAATCAGCCCAATCTTGCATCATCTGTATCCTAGTATCGATTTCATCGAGTCTGTTGTAGGCCCCGCCATGTGTGTCTTTGATACGATGACCCAGCTGTAATTCTGTGACGATATCTGAATAGCGTAGCTCAGGCTGTTCCATAAGCAAAGTTTTAGCAGATGCTCGAAATCCATGCGCACATTGCACGTCTTTATATCCAAGACGGTGGAATATCTGCACCAGCGTCGCTTTACTAATATAAGCATTGCTTGAACCGCGCATCGAGGCAAATACATATTCCTTATGCCCAGTAATTGACTGAATGTTTCGTAATCGCGTAATCACTTGCGTGGCTAAGGGAACAACTAAGTGCGAGACCATGTCATCGCGTCCTTCGCCTTTGGTCGGAGAGAACGCCCATGTATTAGTACCCCAATCGATATCATCCCAGCGCATCGAGCGCAGATCGATACTACGTACAAACACATAAGGCAATAAGTTCATAGCCTCTAATGTGATTTTACTTGCGCCTTTGAATTCAGACATATCTTTTAGAAGCGTCGCAAATTGATCTGGTTTGGTGATGGCAGGCAAGTGATTGCCTGAATTGGCAGGTGCAAGCTCACCACGGGTATCAATCGCCACATTTCTATCGCACAACCCTCGAGCAACAGCGAATGAGAATACTTTTTCCGTATATAAACGAGTACTCGCGCCAACAAAGGTGGCTTGATTGTCATTGTTTTGAATTGACTCACACACACTCAGTATCATCTCGCTGGTAATATCGTTCATTCTCAAATCACCAATCTCGCTACACATATACCCCAAACATAAGTCCCAAAATTTAAGGGTAGAGTCACTAAATGCAGATTTTTTAGACTTATTTTGATGGCGACCTGCTGTTTTGTGGTCGCGCCATGCTTGTGCAATCTCAGAAAACGTTGCATTTTTGAGGTGTGTGTATCTGTTGACTTGTTCTTTTTGCTGAATAGCTTTAGGGTCAGAGCCTTTGGCGACCATGTTGAGGATAGTCTCGGCTTTGTACTTCACCTCATATAAATCAATATCTTCGACTTTACCGAGCATCATTCTGGGGCGCTTGCCCTCGATATGCGGATGAGAGTAACGCAGGTAGTATTCTTTTTTGCCGTTTGGATAGACACGAATGCTCAAGCCTGCCACACCTGAGACACTAACTGAATAGTCCTTGTCTAGGTATTCAAGCTTATTGATATCGTTTATGTGATCGACAGCCATAAGGTATATCCGTAAATTTGATTGGGCAGTTGCATAAGGTTAATAACCAAAGAAGAGTATTCTTCAAAAACGTACAAATAGTCATTGGACACCAATATGGACACTGGTATTTGTTATAAAAATAAAGAATCTCTTATTTTATAAGGTCTGAAACGTACAATTATCCCCAAGGTTCACTTGGGGATAATTGTACCATATTTGCCTATATATCCAGTAGACTACGTAAAAATTGAGTTATAGAGCATTTTTAGCCACTATTTAAAGACATAAATTTATAAAAAAATAAGCCAAACACTTTATTTGGTAAGCGTTACAGACGATTAATTACTAAATCAGTAGCCTTCTGCTTGCATAGAGTATAATAAACAGGGTAGTAGTACGGTTCTATGCAAGTAGGAGAGTATATTTTGAGGTCTGTATTTATATCTTTTATCCTAAAAATGAATAAGTTCTACAAGTAACAGATAATTAATTACAGAAATCTGAGAATAGCAGTGAGTGTTTTATGGACTACTTACGCCGAATCTATAGAGGATATCAATAATATTTAAATAGAGTAGGATAAATGACAAAGAATAAGATAAACTGCCACCGCAAGCGTTGACTTGATATGTTTTATTTCAGACCAAGCAGTGGTATTAGATTACCAAGAGCTATCAGCCAAAACGGATAACGCTGAGCAAGAGAATAGAGTAATCAGCTAGGAGTATAGTAGGTCGAACATAAAAGAGCGCTTATAAAAGATTATTGATATTAAGGTGAATTACTATGGAACCAACACAAAACGCTATAGAACATAAACCTGTATTCATGCCCAAAGTCAACAGTGATAATCTGGTAAAAACAGATATGGTAAGAGTTGAGCGGCATGTGGGATTTGCGAGTAGACAAAAGAAAAAAACGATCAATGACTTGCATCAAGTCATTCGTAAAAAGTATGGGTTTAAACAAGTGCTGGAGCTGTCCAGCAAATCAGGCAATAAACTGAGTTTTCCGCTGAGTCCATTTAGCCTACAAATCACTAATGAGTATGATGGCAAGCAGTATAGTGTCGAAAATGCTTTTCAAGCCAGCATGGTGTTTGAAGATGGTGGTCCTTACGAAGACTTGCTGACCGTAGCACCCAGACAGGCCAGAAAAGATGAGCGATTGATGACATCGGGAGAGCTCACTGGTTACGACTACTTCGGTATGGAATGGGACGTAGAGCCATTGACGACGTTTTATGATTGGCTATATGTGAATGCACTAAAGCAAAATCCTCATTTGCATGAAGAGGTAATGCAATATCAAGCCTTTACTGATATTACTTTTAATCCTGCAAAATCTATTCATAATGCAGCCTACGCACTGGCTCTGTTTGTGGCACTAAATAAACGTGAGCTGCTCGGTAATATCGAAGATCCAATGGCGTTTTATGACTTATGCAATGAGTTCAAAGTTAGCAATACTGAGCACCTGTTAGAAGAAGGTTGGATTTAATCGCTAGGCTAGCGCTCAATTGAGAGTAATAAGTAGTTTGAAATAAAGGTTGGGTTGCAGACAATAGTACTAATCCAGATCTGAATCATTCCGCAAAATGTCATTTGCGAAATTGAGACTACCGAGGATGATTCGGTAGTTCATAGTAATGATAGCGATAACTTATTAAATACTTAGAAAGCAGTTGTCGCAAATTTTGCGACAACTTAAGTAATAGAATAGTTTTAACTTATTCTGGTTTTCATGTACTTAATGTACAAGGAACTATGAACATAATCTATGAACCCAATCTTTTATAGACTTCATTTAACATAATATACATTATGCGAAAACAAACCAACGATTTTAATAATTGACTGAACAGCAATTAGTCATAATATAATTTGTATTTTTTGCCGTGTGTTTTATCTTGGCTCAGTATTTTCAATATTAGTTTGTCCGTTGTTAGCGACAAGTTTCAAGCAAATGATTACGCAAAGTATCGCCATCTTTGTTTAAGATCACGTCTGCAACTTGGCAATTGGCATTCTTATCATCACATGATAACTCATAATAAATATCGCTACCTTGCGCTAAGCTGACGTGAACCAATCCTTTATCAGTTACTGAAAACTTTTTATCCTGCCTATAGTCAGGATCTTGAGAGTTCCACAACACATCATAATCCACATTGCATGACATTTGGTGCTTATCAAAATAATCCTGTTCGAGCTGTATGGCTGCTTGCAGATCATCATCAGCATACTGCTGTAACACGGTAGGATTACTCATACCTTCGTCATCGATGTCTTGTTTATACATCTTGGTGATGGCAGCGATTTTCATAGCGGCTTTTGTGTCATCTATTTGTGTTACATCTGCTATAGCACTACCGACGGTTGTCAGTCCTATGATTGATAGCAATGTTAGCTTTCTATACGTTGACATGTCAGTCTCTACAAGCTTTATCCTATAAGTGTTACGGTCTATTACATCATAGCCATATTAGGACTATGATGTAATATCGTATCATTCAGGTTTACTTACCAAGATCTTGATTACATAGTGCTTTTATATTGTTCCCTTTATCGGTTTCTATGATGATTTGTAGAACTAATTCATTCATTGCCAAGGACCGTTTTTATGGCTATATTGACCACTTCTTATAAGAAAAAACCTGTAACATTGGCCTGTAGTAGCTTCTTATTAGCTACTTTGACTGCGACTGGTTGCCAGTCTACCGCTGAGTCCATCGAAACTACCAATTCTCAGACTATAAGTAGCCCATCAATGGTTATTAGTACTGACATAAGTAATCAAACCCTTAGACAGCAAGCATTACGTATACAACACGCACTGGCAAATAAGGACTTTTCTAGGATTACTAATGACATTCATCCCACACGTGGCGTTCGTTTTTCCATGTATGCTTATGTACGTCCTGAATCTGATAAAGTCTTTAGTCGCATGCAATATAAGCAGTATTTGAATCAGTCCAATATTCGCTTTACTTGGGGCAAAAAAGACGGCACTGGCGATTTACTCATCACGACACTACCTACATATTTGGATACATGGGTGAATGGTAAAACGTTCGATAACGTAGCCATTAGGGTTAACGAGTCAACCAATAATGGTAATTCAATCAATAACCTAAAAGAAATATACCCACAATCAGAGGTTGTAGAGTTTTATTATAATGGTACTGAAGCGTACGCGGGCATGGACTGGCGTGTACTGCGCTTGGTATTTGACGAATATCAAGGCAAACGTTATCTCGTTGCGGTTATTAACGATCAATGGACGACTTAAACACTGCAAAGATGGATACCAAAATTAAGGAAGAATTATCGTAGCGTACTACCCTTTTCTGATTTTTAATAATATATATTCATTTAAAAGAATGTTTTATTGTTTTGACTCGAGAGGCTCTTGACGAAAAAACTTCACCATAATCTCATAAATATCGGGATAAGCATCTACCAGCTTTTGCGGAGTTTCAAAAAACACCTCACTAAGCACCGCAAAAAACTCCGCGGGATTGGTCGCTCCATAGCGGTCTAATCCTGATTTACGATGTGTTTGAAAATCCTCAAAATCGCGGCTCATAATCTTTGTCCATCGTGCAGGATCCATATCGGGTTGCATCGGTGGAAAGCCATTGGCACGGCCATTCATCATATCGAGTTTATGGACAAACTCATGAATAACCACATTGTGCCCATCGCGTTCGCCTGAATGTTTGGCATCCTTCCATGAGAGAATGACAGGCCCACGCAGCCATGCTTCTCCACTACGATGCTGAGTACCTTCGTGGACAATACCGAACTCATCTACTGTGGTACTACTGCTCTTGTATGATCCGGGATAGATGATAATAGACGACCAGCCAGCATACCATTCAAGACTTAGGTTCAAGATCGGCAAACACGCTTGTAGTGCAATGGACTGTCTGACAGCATCGCTAATCTCAAAGTCATGGGCACCAGTGATTGATTTGTCAGCTAAGAATAAAGTCGCTAAATCAAATAAATGTGACCTCTCATCAGCATTTAATCGATCTAAGATAACGATACGTTTGGCAGCCTGCACCCAATCAGCATGAGTGAACTCACTATTGTCTAATATACGCTGCTCACGCCAGTCTTTTATAATGCCAAACATAGTCGCTACCCCTATTCTTAAGTTATATGTTATCTGTTTTTTATTGGTACTAAGCCTACTTGCAAGCCAAATGGGCGAAATACTTGATTAAGCAGATCCACACTATAGTTGCCATTATCATTTTCTATATCTGATATTGTCTTACGCGATACTTTTACGAGCGTTGCAAACTGCTCTTGGCGTACGTTTAATACTTGTACACGCAATATCTTTAATGCTTCACCTTGAGTAAGTATACCGTCTTGTAACTGTTCGACGACGTTGTTTTTGAATACCTTGCGTGCATGACTATCAAGTGGCAGCGCGTTTTTTGATGCACGCTGTTTTTGGTGATTATTGATGAGTAAAGCCTTGCCTTCATGAATATCTTTATGGTAATTCATCATCCTACCTTTATCTTCGATACGTTTGATAGTGCCTGTGCTATCGGTCGATCTTTGAGTTTCTCAATTATGCAGGTCACACAGTTCATATAGGTCATGTTAATTCAGCAATCGCCATGCTTCTAAATTTTGGGGTAAATAATCAAAACCAATGGCTGGAAAAGATAAAATGCGCTCAGGCACACCCCTATCAGCTAAGCGCGTCTTCAAATTCAACAGATTTTTGGCTGTGGTTTTAAGCTCGCCTAATAACACTTCAGGCGGTACTATGTCTGCTAGCTGCTCAGCGATCAAATCAAAGCGATAGCGACCTCCTGATTCAAGCTTATCAGGTGACCGTGCATCTGCCGTTTTCCATTTTATGCTACGCGGTATCCCCTCAGGGTCTGCACGCATCGGTGCAAAGTCGTATATAGGTGTCAGCCAAATCTGGTCTGCATCTCGCATAAAAGCATGATTACGTCCATGATTGTCTGAGTTGCCAAAAGCAATATTTAATAAATCGCGCTGTACCCATTCGATGACAAAGGCTTGCTTATCAAAATAAAAGCCCTCATCCACCATGTTTGAGCTTTCAATAATTGCAATAAGTTCATGTATCACTGCATAATGATCCAACATAGCACCAGCACCCTTCTTCAGCATGCTATAAATAGACTCCATCGCAAAGCGCTTATAAGGCGAAGCTAACTGACCTATCTGAATATCAAAACGAGGCAACCACAATGAGGGATACCTATCACCTTCGATTAGCCTCATACCATCAATATCAATCGTCTTAAACCCCATAGCCGTCAACTCATGATAATAATGATACTCTGCACGCAAGATGTCACAGTCTAGACTCGTCCGCTGACCTCGAGGGTATTTGACCAAATAGTACCTGTCCTCGCTGTCCGCCAGTTGCTGATTATCAATCCAAATTGCTTCGTCATCACGCCAGCGTAATAGTAACTTGGGGGCCTCACCGCCAGCACCCGTTGCACCGCCTGCCATGGCACCCTGCTCGCTTGCATACTCCAAAAAATTGACGTCGCGATCCGTGATGTCAGCCAGCGTAAATAAACGCTGCTCGTCTTGTGTAGGTAGAGGGACAGCCTCTTTGATACGCAAATGACCTATCGGTGCGATAGTTGCACGCCTGAGCAGCTCATAATCTTGCTCTGTCTTTGATAGCCGCGTTAAATCTAAACGTTGCATCCAATATCTGCGACTAGCGCCAGCCGGTATCATGTCATCTAAGACAGGTAACCAACCCTCTGTTATTGTCGTACCAAATAGTTCTACAGGATAATTGATAGATACGGCAAAATGATTATCAGCTAAAAAATGCTCATAGCTATAATTATCACTGCCTTTATTATCTTGAGACAGACTTGTCGTCTCATCACTATATATAAGCTCTATCAATTCTTTGTCATCATTAAATATTAGCTTAGCAATGTCTTGCCAGCTATCATCAAGAAAGGCTTGTATGGTTAGTGATAAATCAGTCATATCAACTCAGATATATGATAAATATATTACTCATTATATATAGAATTTATTGATTATGAGTAATATATTTATCATATCATACTAATTTACAAATTTATGAGCGTTATATTACTCATAAAACTGTATTATTTTTTACCTTATTCATCCTCTTCTAACCTATCGAATCAAGCTGTACTTCAACCACACGCAGCGCCATTGATTTCCAGTCCAAGTCCAAACCATCAGTAAATACCACATGATGACTGATACTGACGTACCCGTGCACAATTGCCCATATGTCTAGAGCGATTTGCTGACGCTCTATCATACTCGTATCTTCGGATAAGTAAGATCCTGCGACTCGTACCAATTTTGCAAATGCGCTGTCCCGTGCAGCAATGGCTTCCTCTGATGGCTGATAGCCTGCATCAGACTCTCCAAAAATTAGCCGGTAATGCGCTTCATATTTTTCAGCCACGTTGAGATACCCCAAGCACGACTCTAGTACTTGCGCTTTGCTGGCTCTGCCATCATCAGGTATGACATCCATGGCTTCACGTACCAGATGAAACCCCTCGATATACAATGCATCTAATATGCCCTGCTTACCTTGGAAATGACTGTATATGCCGATGGTAGATAGTCCTGCACGCTTAGAGATAGCACGTACACTCAAAGCACTCCCGCCACCCTCCAAAAACAGTTGGGAGGCTGCATTTAGGATTTTAGTTCTAGCGTCCATTAGATTCTCACTATGTCTTGACAATTATAACAGTGTTATTTTAGTATATAACACTGTTATATACAAACAGTTGTTATTAAATATCATGGATGAATCATTACCTTAGGAGCAAGGATGCGATGAGTATTCAACAACTAGAAACGGACTACCTAATTATAGGCAGTGGTGCAGTCGGCATGGCTTTTGCTGACGTATTGCTAGCAGAGACAGATGCCAATATCGTTATCGTTGATAAGCATCATAAGCCAGGCGGTCATTGGAATGATGCCTATTCATTTGTCACACTACATCAGCCATCATCATTCTATGGCGTCAGTTCGCGCGAGCTGTGCGGCGGTACCCTTGATAATATAGGCTTAAATAAAGGGTTGTCTGAGCTAGCGACAGGCGCTGAGATCATGTCTTACTACGATAAAGTCATGCGGCATACCTTTTTACCTAGCGGGCGCGTCCAGTACTTCCCTATGTGTGAGTATCAAGGAGACGGTCACTTTACGTCATTGCTGTCAGGCACTACTCACAAGGTCAAGGTCAATAAAAAAATCATCGATGGTACCTACTTTAAAACCTCCGTGCCAGCAACCCACACGCCAAGTTTTGATATTGCTGATGGCGTCAAGTTTGGTCCATTGAACGACTTACCAAACCTAACTGAACCATGCGATGTTTATGTGGTGGTTGGTGGCGGCAAAACAGGCATTGATGCGGTGTTATGGCTATTAGAAAACCAAATTGATCCCGATCAGATCACGTGGATTATGCCTAGGGATGCTTGGTTGATTGATCGTAAAAACACCCAACCATCACGCGACTTCTTTATGCATACTATTGGGGCACAGGCGACTCAAGCAGAGGCAATTGCTGAAGCTAAAAGTATCAGCGATTTGTTTGATCGTTTAGAGCAAGGTGGCGTGTTGATGCGCATCGATCCAAATGTACGACCGAAAATGTTCCATGGTGCCACCGTCAGTAGTGAGGAGATAAAACAGCTACGCCGAGTCAAAAACATCATACGTAAGGGCCGCATCACTCGCATAGATAAAGACACCATTCATTTTTCTGATACGCATATCCCAACGACGACCAACACTATGCATATTGATTGCTCTGCCCGTGCGGTACCAGTAACAGAGACCTATACCGTATTTCAGGATAACACCATCATCGTACAAAACATGCGTACTTACCAGCCTGTATTTAGTGCCGCATTTATCGCGCACATTGAAGCCAGTTATGATGACGACGCCATCAAAAATAATCTATGCCGCGTGGTACCACTACCCAATCATGACACGGACTGGTTGGTAGGTATCGTGGCACAAATGCAAAACCAGATGCGCTGGTCACAAGAGCCTGCACTACGTGAATGGTTGGTGAACAATCGCTTGGATGGTTTTACCAAGTTGGTACAGCCCTGTGAGAGTAGAACGCCTGAAGAGCTGGCTATCTTGCAGCGTCTAAAAAAATCGATGCCACAAGCTGCTGCCAATATGTCCAAACTGATGGGTGAAGTCATGCAAATCAATGCAGAGCGTCAAACTAATACTACCCACGCCTAAACAGATAGTTACCAAGGAGATAGACATGCGAGAATTTCAAACCAATAAATCAGATTTTTCTAAAGCACGTTTACAGGAAACGCCGGCATGTACCCTCAATGAGGGCGAAGTACGTGTCAAAGTTGATCGCTTTGCCTTTACGGCTAATAATATTACTTACGCTGTCATGGGTAATCAGCTGCGATATTGGCAGTTTTTCCCGCCGAATGGTGACGAGCCTGAAAAATGGGGCATCATTCCAGTATGGGGATTTGGTGATGTTGTGGAGTCTAGTAGCGATGCCCTACCTGTTGGTGAACGTCTATTCGGTTATTTCCCGCCAGCGAACGAGCTGATCATCACGCCCAAACGCGTCACGCAAACCAATCTGATGGATGGTAGCACCCACCGCGCCGAGCTACCCCCTGGTTATAACTTATATCAGCGCGTCAATCACGAACGAGGTTATGATCGCGCCAATGATAACCAGCGGATGCTGCTCTTTGTACTGCATCTAACTTCATTTTGCTTATATGACTTATTAAAGAGTAATGATTGGTTTGATGCAGAGCAGATCGTTATCATCAGTGCCTCGAGCAAGACCAGTATAGGTTTGGCATACGGTCTGGCCGAGGATACAGATGCC
This sequence comes from Psychrobacter sp. H27, assembly GCF_059072655.1. Taxonomy (NCBI): domain Bacteria; kingdom Pseudomonadati; phylum Pseudomonadota; class Gammaproteobacteria; order Moraxellales; family Moraxellaceae; genus Psychrobacter; species Psychrobacter sp. H27. The sequence continues at coordinate 377,360 of NZ_JCACRX010000001.1, forward strand.
CCGCATGTCGTCGGTCTTACCTCGGACCGCCATACAGACTTCGTTGATTCGATTGATGCTTATGACAGTGTATTGAGCTATGACGCTCTTGAGCGAATTGATGAAACCAAACCTACTGTTATTGTAGATATGTCAGCCAATACCGATATCCTGAGTAGGCTACATAAGCACTTAGGCGACAACATGCGTTACACCAGCAATGTCGGTCTTACCCATTGGGATGAGCCGAGACATTCTGAGGGCATCATTCAAGCGCGTAGTCAGCAGTTCTTTGCACCCAGTCATGTGCAGCAGCGTATGAAAGAATGGGGCCCTGAAGCGTTCAATGAGCGCTCTATGCGCTACATTATGATGAGCATGGCAAAGACCAGTTCATGGCTGAACATTCAAGAGCTTGACGGAGTAGATGGTCTATTGAGTGCTTATCAAGATATCTGTGATGGCAAGATAGATGCTGATAAAGGCTTAGTGGTTGTCATGAAGGATGAAGATTAATATACGTCAAAGTGACTGTTTATTCGTTACTAATAACTAATTAGCTGCTAATAACATTATATAAAAAAGCAGAGAGCCAATTGCTGCGCTCGCTGCTTTTTTGTGTTGGGTCTTTATTGGGAAGTCTCAAGTTAAGGTTTTAGAGACTATAACTTCAAGACCTGAGCTGAACAAGCTCAAGGCGCCAAACCTTCCTCTTGTAAGTAGTCATGCAGTCCTTCTGCAAACTGACGATATCCTATAGCATTGGCATGGATTCTATCGGATTTTAGTGTGTCATCAGATAGTACCGCTGACCAGCCGCCTGAGTATAGCGGTATGTCCTTCTCATCAGCCACCTCTTCATACAACGGATTGTCACTCACCTTACCAAATAATGCACTGGCACTTAGGTATGGTTCAGCAATAAGGACGACATCAATATTTGCAGAGTGTAAGGTGTCAACCGTTCGCTCAATATTGGCACGGGTCGTATCAGGCTTAATACGCTGTAATACATCGTTACCGCCCACCCCAAGCAGTACCAAATCAGGGGACTGTTTGGTGATATCTTCTACTCGAGCCAGCACATCGGCAGAGGTATCACCGTTGACACCTGCATTCACCACTTCCCACTGGCTCAAGTCAGCAAGCACGCTAGGGTAAGCTGTCTCTGTACTAGCACCATAGCCATAGGTGAGTGAGTCCCCAAGCGCTATCACCGTACTACCAGCGGGCAATACCTGGTTCTGTGGTTCACTACTGCACCCAGTCAACCCGATACCAAATGAAAGTCCTATACTCGCCAGCAGCGAAAACCGTCCCCGTAGCTTCATGCCTGCTCCTATTCTTATACAATTAAATTAAATTTATCATCATCAAGCTGTTATTTTCTAAAACCTATTATTTAACTCTTGTTGTATGTTACTCAGTAACCGTTGTATAGTTCATACAGGAGATAGACTGCCTGTTGGGCGAAATACAAGTGCTACCTAGCTTAGCACAGACAGCGTAGTCGTCATAAAGTATAACTTTACCAAGGATACGTGAGGTACTTATGAACAAAAAATCATCTCAATCCCAGTCTCAGAGTCAATCTCAAGAAGACTCTTCAAAAGATCAAACCAAAGAACAAAGTCAGACGCAAAACTCGAATAAAGCCAAAGCCACCTCTGACACCAGTATAAAAAACAAAGACAAGGATAACGTTTCGGAGCAAGCGCAAAACCAATCACAAAATTCAGCAGATACCACTCCCTCACAAGCACCCAGCTTTGATGAACTCCAAATAAGCGAAGGTCAGTATCGTCCAGTTGCACAGGCCGTTGGTAATTGGCTTGATAACATTAATATGGATGCCCTCAATTATCTAAACGAACAGGCAGAAAACATCTTTTACCGCAAAGGGGTTACCTTCACGGTCTATAGCGATGCCAAGAATATTGAACGTATGATTCCGTTTGATATTATTCCGCGTATTATTGCCGCGAGTGAGTGGAAACAAATAGAGGCTGGCTGCAAGCAACGTATTACCGCTCTGAATGCTTTTTTGCATGATATTTACCATGACCAAGCCATTATGAAAGCCGATATCGTACCTGCCAGCTATGTGTATGCCAGTGGCTGCTATGAGCCATGGATGATGGGTATTGAACTCGACAAACCGATCTACTCACATATCAGTGGTATCGATTTGATTCGAGACGAGTCGGGTAAGTTTTGTGTTCTAGAGGACAATTTGCGTACACCATCAGGTGTCTCATATATGCTTGAAAGCCGTAACATATCAGAGACACTACTGTCCGACATGTTCGCTGATACTCCTATTATGGGTATTAGCGACTACCCTAGCCGTCTTAAAGCCTGTCTTGCCAGCTCAACCTCCAAATATGATCCACAAGTCGTCATTTTGACCCCAGGACGTTTCAACAGTGCCTATTATGAGCATGCCTTCTTAGCACATGAGATGAATGTACCACTTGTACATGGCTATGACCTGGTCGTTGAGGACAGCAAAGTCTATATGCAGGGTATTCGAGGTAAGGTACAGGTCGATGTGATCTATCGCCGCATTGATGATCCCTATATTGACCCGCTCGCCTTTCAGTCTGACTCTATCTTGGGTGTGTCAGGATTGATGAGTGCGTACCGTGCTGGCAACGTGGTTATCGTAAATGCACCAGGTACAGGCGTGGCAGACGATAAGAGTCTCTACCCCTTTGTACCAGATATGATCAAGTTTTATTTGAATGAAGAGCCTATCTTACCCAATATCGAAACTTACCAATGCCGTAAACCTGACGATCTTAAGTACGTGCTTGATAACCTAGACAAACTGGTGGTAAAAGAAACGCAAGGCTCAGGTGGCTACGGAATGCTCATTGGCCCAACCTCAACCAAAAAAGAAATCGAAGACTATCGCGTACGCTTGCTTGAAAACCCAGCCGGCTTCATTGCCCAGCCAACCATCTCGCTCTCGACCAACCCTACGGCTGTAAGCGACGGTATCGCGCCGCGACATATCGACTTGCGTCCCTTTATTCTCAGTCACGGTGATGGCACGGTAGATATTGTGCCGGGCGGATTGACCCGCGTGGCCATGGTTGAGGGCTCTTTAGTCGTCAACTCATCACAAGGCGGCGGTATCAAAGACACTTGGATTGTCGATGACAGTCATTCAGAGACTCAGCCAGCTGGCAAGTGTACATCTTTATCATCAGTCGACGCCAATGCGTCAAACAACGTTTCAGGGCATGCAAACTACTATGATCGCGTACAACCCTTGGAGGCAGGTTACGAGAGTTTAGACGATGCACCTATGATACTGCTACTCTCTACCGCCAGTCATTTAATATGGCTAGGTCGATACAGCGAACGCCTTTATCACTATGACGATGTCATGAAACAGCTCATCAAAGGTGATCTCAAAAAATCTCAGGTCAAACATCTGATTAGTCACTTAGGGTTCAATGCCGATAGTGAAGAGTCCCTTAGAGCCATGAAAGTACAAATGGTGTCTGATCTGGAACAAAACATCATTCCCAATATCGTGCAGTCGATTGAAGACAATGTACAAGAAGCCAAAGGTGTCATTGGTAAAGATACGGCTGAGCTCTATAACTTGATTAAGCGTCTATCAAGTGCTGGTACTTATCGCGCCGCGACTTTGCAGCTACATGCGTGTAATGCGGCGATGAAGCAAGAGAATCCGACAGTGACTTGTTTTTGGCAATTAGGTCGTCACTTTGAACAGCTTGAGCGAGCCGTCTTGTTGCAGGAGGACTCAATAGAGATCAGTCTTGACTTTAAGTACTGGATCAATCAATTACCAGAGAACACACGCTGGCGTGAGCTTATCCGCTTGACTAACCAGATGATTCGATCGAAGAAATTTAGTGACTTTGAGCTGATTAGCAAGGAGTTCAACCTCATACTGCGTCAGGGTGTATAGAAGGTGTCTAGCCAATAACTAAGAGTAATTGCTTATTGAGACATACGAAATAAACAAAAAATAGAAAGATGCTATAAGGAAAATGCCATGAAACTTCAAATCAGTCATCAAACCAACTATTATTACGATGAGCTGGCGCAGCGTAGTGTACAGTATATACGCATGACCCCTATGCAAATGCCGCACCAAACCATCCATAAATGGAATGTCATGCTGCCTAAAGTGGCAACCAGCCAAAAGGACGGTTTTGGTAATGACTGGCTCACGCTCAGTCGTAACGAGGCACATAACAACTTACAGATGCAAGCATCTGGTGTCGTTGAGATCAACACCGAAACCGAACGCTTGGAGGACATGGATCATGTCCCCTACCTGCTATTTACGGTACAAACCCCGCTGACTAAATGCTCACAAGCAATGCGCGAATTTGCAGCGCCGTATCTAAAAACGCCTACCCATGACAGCCTAAAATCTATGGCAAATGCACTCATCATGAAAATGCCTTTTGTCAAAGATGTCACGCATGTGGGCACAACTGCTGCAGAGTCTTTTGCGATTGGTGCAGGTGTGTGCCAAGATCATACGCATGTATTTTTGAGTGTCCTACGAGATCAACAGATTCCAGCGCGCTATGTGTCCGGTTATCTGTACGACGATACCGAAAACCATATGGCGAGTCACGCGTGGGCTGAGGTGTGGCTAGAGGGTTATTGGTATACTTTTGATATTTCAAATCAGGCATTCACGCCAAGCTCACACGTGTATGTGGCTATTGGACGAGATTATCTAGACACGGCACCTGTGCGCGGCGTACGAATGGGCGGCGGCTACGAAAATCTTTACAGTCTTGTACTGGTCACAAAGCTATCATAGCGTTTGCTATTTTTATTACATTTATTTATTGAGGATACCTTATGACCTATTGTGCTGCCATTCGTCTAAAAGACGGTATGGTTTTTGCCAGTGACACGCGCACTAATGCTGGTGTTGATCACATATCGACATTTAGAAAACTGTATCAATACGGAATTGAAGGCGAGCGCTTCATGGTGCTGCAAACTGCTGGTAGCTTAGCGACATCGCAAGCGGTATTCAACAAACTACAAAACGACATTGATCAGCGTCTTGAGAGTAATCTTAATACGGTCGCCACTTTGTTTGATGCTGCGCAAATGGTTGGTGAATGTATGCGTGAAAAAATGAACTATGCCAAATCAGTCGCCAATTCTAGTCGCGATGGTGCTTTTACCAGCTCATTTATGCTTGGTGGTCAAATCAAAGGGCAGCCCCCTGAGCTATACCTGATTTATCCTGAAGGCAATTGCATCAAAGCCACAGAAGACACGCCGTTTTTTCAGTTGGGTGAAAGCAAGTATGGCAAACCTATTTTGGATCGTTCTGTCAGCTATAACACGGATGTGAGACATGCAGCTCGCGCCTTGATGCTCTCATTCGACTCAACCATTCAATCAAACTTGTCAGTAGGTATGCCTATAGATTTTGTGCTTTATGACAATAATAGTTTAACCTTACCAGTAGACCGCCGTATCGATGAGAATGATGAATACTTTAATACGATTCGTCATCAATGGTCAGAGGCGCTACGTCGCACTTTGGTTGAATTGCCCAAATGTCCTGATGGTTATTGGGGATAGTATTTTCTACTAGGGCGTGCCCTCAAACCCAATTTAAAGACCGGTCGTCATATCCATAACATCACACCAGCAAAAACGGTGCGGTACGACTGTCTTTTGATTGGGCTACTTCTTCTGGCGTCCCTTGAGCGACAATCAGCCCGCCTGCATCACCAGCCCCCGGTCCAATATCAATCATCCAGTCGCTATTGCTAGCCACCTGCATATCATGCTCAACCATGATGACTGTGTTGCCTGCATCGACGAGACCATTTAACTGAGTCATCAGCATGGACACATCAGCAGGATGTAGTCCTGTGGTTGGCTCATCTAGTATATAAAGGGTATCACCTCGCTGGGTGCGTTGCAGCTCGGTAGCAAGTTTAATTCGCTGGGCTTCACCGCCTGATAGCTCAGTAGCCGGCTGACCTAAGCGTAAATATCCAAGCCCAACCTGTAGCAACGCATCTAGGGCACGCAGTATAGGCGCTTCATCAGCAAAAAACTCATGAGCGGCTTCAACCGTTAAGTTTAATACCTCAGCGATGTTTTTGTCTCGATACGTGATAGCAAGCGTCTCGTCATCATAGCGCTGTCCATGACAGACTTGGCAAGGCGCATAGACGCTTGGTAGAAATAATAGCTCCACACTAACAAAGCCTAAACCTTCACAGTTTGGGCAGCGTCCTTTGGTCGTATTAAACGAAAACCTGCCAGCATCATAACCGCATGCTTTTGCTTGCTCGGTTGCGGCAAATATCTTGCGTACGTTATCGAACAGCCCTGTATAGGTTGCTAGGTTCGAGCGTGGCGTCCGTCCGATCGCTTTTTGATTGATATTGATAAGGCGGCGTATATGCTCCATGCCAGCAACAATCCCCCCGCCGGTTACCGACTCAAGCTCTTGTTCAAGCAAATCAGCCTCACCTACTGGCGCCTCTGTAATTGTTTTTTGTCCCAGCGCTCCATTGATAAGATCAACCAGCGCTTGGCTGACGAGGCTTGATTTGCCCGATCCTGATACCCCTGTGACGCTCGTCATCACCCCAAGCGGAAACTCAACGTCTAAATCTGCTATGTTGTTTCGCTCGATACTTGCAAGCTTAAGCCATGCTGAGGGTTGCCTTGTATTAGATTTTGACTGAGCATTAGATGTCTTATCGGCAAAGAGGTATCGACCCGTATGCGACTGCGTGACGTTATGTAGCCCCTCTACAGGACCGCTATAGACAATCTCACCGCCACGCGTACCCGCTTTTGGCCCAACATCAACCACCCAATCAGCATGTCTGATGACACTGACATCATGCTCAACGACAAACACAGAATTACCTGCAGCAATCAGCTCATCTAACGCCCCAAGTAGTGCTTGCGTGTCGGCAGGATGCAGTCCAGCTGATGGCTCATCAAGGACATAAACGACCCCGAACAGCTGCGAGCGAATTTGAGTGGCTAACCGCAGGCGCTGTAGCTCACCAGGAGAGAGTGTCGGAGTGGTACGTTCAAGCGAGAGATAACCCAAACCGAGCCTTGTCAACGCCTCAACACGAGAAAGGATATCGCTGGCAATACGCTGAGCGACAATAGCCTTTTCGCGGTTTGGGGTGTTATCAGCGATTTTGGTACGCGCAGTTTTCTCTAGTTTTTTTGCCATATCTGTAAGCGTAAGCTGTGAGAGCTCACCGATATCGAGACCTGCAAATTTTACTGCTAACGATTCTTTTTTTAGTTTTTTGCCGTGGCACTCTGGGCACTCAGATATCTGCATAAACTGCGAGACACGTTTTTTGGTACGCGGGCTTTGGGTAGTGGCAAAGGAGTGTAATATAAAATTTTTGGCACTGGTGAACGTACCCATGTAGTTTGGCTTTTCGCCCTTTTCAATCGCTTCCCGTGTTTGCTCGATATTGTATTCAGGATAGACAGGCACTGTTGGCGTCTCGTCCGTGAACAAAATCCAGTCACGCGTTTTCTTCGGTAATGTATGCCATGGTTTATCAATGTCATAGCCTAGTGTGGTCAATATACGGCTAAGATTTTGCCCTTGCCATGCTGGTGGCCACGCCGCAATCGCACGTTCACGTATAGTCTTGGTGTTGTCTGGAACCAATAATTCTTCGGTAACTTCAAACACACGGCCAATCCCCGAGCAGGTCGGACAAGCACCATCTGGTGTATTGGGCGAGAAAGCATCGGCATATAGTATTTCTTGCTCTGCTGGATAATCCCCTGCACGCGAGTACAGCATACGCAAACCATTCGATATCGTCGTCACACTACCCACAGAAGATCGTACCGAAGGTGTCCCTCGCTGCTGCTGCAACGCGACTGCTGGCGGCAACCCTTCTATAGCATCAACATCTGGCTCATCAACCTGATCAATCAGTCGTCTAGCATAAGGCGACACCGAATCAAGATAGCGACGTTGTGATTCGGCAAATAATGTCCCAAATGCCAATGATGATTTTCCTGAGCCTGATATACCAGTAAAGACCACCAACGCGTTACGCGGTAAATCAACATCAATATTTTTTAGATTATGAACGCGTGCACCTCTAACCTGAATATTTTCTTGATCAGGGTTGTATAGAGCATTTTTCACTGCGCTAGTCTTATTGACCGTCTTTTCTATTTCTTTTGGGTTGACCATAATGCTATTTTCCTATTTAGTCGTATTGATTCCTGACATGTTTAGTTGTCTGTATTCTTAGTTATCTTTATTTGATTAGCAGAAATACTAACACGTACCTATGCAAGGCCATGGCTGGACTTACGTATCAATAGCATAGATAGACAAAACAATAACTCAAGCTCTCCAGTATTTAGTAATAAAAAACCCACATTGATGCAGGTTTTATTTAGTACTAAAGTTAGGATAACAGTGACTTGTAGGTTAAGACACGACCAACCGCATCAACTGGGTACTGATATAACCGCCAAACGTCCCGACGGCATAACCCAAAATACCCAAGAATACACCAACGGGCGCCAGCGACGGATGAAATGCAGTTGCAACAATAGGCGCAGAGGATGCACCACCCGTATTGGCATTGGAGCCAACTGCCAGAAAGAAAAATGGTGCGCGAATGAGTCTAGCGACGGCAAAGATAATCACGACGTGGATACTCATCCATAGTAAGCCGATGAGTAGTAAGCGCCACTGAGAGACGATCCCGGCCAGATTAATTTGCATACCGATCGCAGCGATCAGCACAAAGATGAATACCGTCCCTACTTTGGATGCGCCTATATGGTCAAGGCGACGAATTTTGGTGAACGAAAATACCACCCCTATCAAGGTGATAATGACAACCATCCAAAAAAATGAACTGGCAAAGCTATATTGTACTGCCCATTTGTATGGCGCAAAGAAGGCAGCAATTTGTCCACCAACAAAGTGTGCGACCCCAACCATGGCAAAACATAAGCCAAACATCACCATCAAATCATTGATAGTCGCTGGGCGGGCATGATCGCGCTCATAGCTCTCGACAGCTTTAATGACTTTATCGATACTACTGGTATCCGCCCTTAAGAACCGATCAATCTTTGCACTATGCTTTGCCATCACCAAAATAGCGAGTAGCCACAATGAGGCGTTGGTAGCATCGACCAAAATCATCATACCAAACAAATCATCACTGACCCCAAACAGCTCTTTCATGGCCGCTTGGTTAGCTGCGCCGCCGATCCAGCTACCCGCTACTGCAGAAAACCCGCGCCATAACGTATCGTCAGTGAACATTGCAGGTGATACCCATTTTGCAATCCCTAAGCTTATAGGTCCACTGATAACAATAGCGATACTAGCAGCAAAGAACATGGCAATGGCCTTCCAGCCTAAGCCCAATATCTTGGGTACGTCCATGGATAGCGTCATCAGTAGCAAACTGGCTGGCAACAGGTACGTAGCGGTAAACCCATAAATCTGCGAACCAACCCCGTCAGCGAATACCCCTAAGCTGTTTAGAGTTGCTGGGATGAAGCAGCAGAGTACAATACCAGGCAATACCGCATAAAACCGCCGCCAAAACTTACCCGGCAATCCTTGAGTATAAAAAACCAGACCGATGATGGCCATGATAATACCAAAGGCCAATGGCAAGTTATCGATTGCTAGATTTGAGGTGGCAGGCATCAACGTGCTCCAAGACAGACAATAGACAAAAGTAAATCAGTATAGACAAGGCAAAAAACTCGCGCAAGCAGCCATCAATGATTAATTTGCTGAATGCACTTTGATTGAAATAGCAAAACCACAGTAGCAACAGTACTTACTAGATGCCTAAAAGTATGACAAGTCCACATAAAAAACAGACACGCACAAAAAAGCCAGATAACAAGTATCTGGCTTTTTTACTATCATATTTAAGCGATCAATGACACTAATCGCTCAATATAGCTGTATTACGAGTTGTTACCACGGTTGCCGCCGTTTGAACGACCTTGGCCACGGCTGTCAGAACGACCCGCTGGACGACCTTGGCTACCGCTTGGACGACCGCGACCTGTTGCAGCGCGCTCACCACGTGGAACACCATTGCTATCGCCACGGCTAGGACCACCAGTACGCTTGCCTTGATACGGCTTGCCGCCTGAACGCTCATTTGGTTTGCCAGATGAGTCACGTGACTTACCTTGATAACCGCTGTCGTTACTCGCACGTTGGCCAGTTGAGGCGCTATCGCTTGAACGACCACGGCCACCGCCACTAGATTTGCCAGCATAGCCACCGCTTGAACGACCACGACCTTGACCACCACCGTTAGAGCGACCACGGCCACGGCCACGACCTTTACCTTTGTTTTCGCTAGGTACGTACGTTTTCTTAGGCTCCATACCTTCGATAACACATACTTCCATCTTACGATCTAAGTAACGGTTGATGGCGTTTAGCTGTGGACGATCATCCATGCTACATAGGCTGATAGCCACACCAGTACGGCCAGCACGGCCACAACGACCGATACGATGGACGTAGTCTTCTGTCTGGCGTGGTAAATCATAGTTGATGACGTGTGAGATGGCTGGTACGTCTAGACCACGAGCGGCAACATCAGTCGCTACTAGGATTTTGCATTTACCATTACGCAAGTCTTGAACAATACGGTTACGCTTGCTTTGTGGCAAGTCACCATGTAAGAAGCTTGCTTTATGACCGGCTTCTTGTAGCTGTTTTGCCAGTTTTTCAGTACTGCGTTTGGTCGCAGCAAAGATAATGATTTGTTCCATATCTTTATGGCAAACAATCTTATCAAGCAATTTGTTTTTGTGTTCAAAGTCATCACAATAGTACACTTTTTCTTCGATGTGTGCAGATTCTACTTTGATAGAAACACGCTCAGGGTTCTTAGTGAAGCTTGCCGCGATTTTACCTACTGGGCCATCCCAAGTCGCTGAACACATGATGGTTTGACGATCTGTTGGCGCTGCACGAAGGATGTCACTGATATCATCAGCAAAACCCATGTCTAGCATGCGATCCGCTTCATCAAGTACCAATACTTCTAGGTTTGACAAGTCAACACGGCCTGCATTGATATGGTCAAGCAAACGACCAGGAGTCGCAACGATAACTTGAACGCCTTTTTTCAAAGCAGTGATCTGACCGTTGTATGGCGCGCCGCCAACTAGTGGCACACAGAACAAACCGCGCATGTCTTTAGAGTAGGTACGTACGCTATCGTGTACCTGCTGAGCAAGCTCACGCGTTGGCGTTAGGATAAGTGCTTTAGTTAGCTTGTCAAAGCTAGTCGCACGGCTCAAGCGATCGAGTACAGGAATAACGAATGCGGCTGTTTTACCACTACCCGTTTGCGCTGATAATAGAAGGTCACGACCTGCTAGTGCAAAAGGAATGGCTTGTTCTTGAATAGGGGTTGGATTGGTATAGCCACTGCGATCAAGCGCAGTAAGAATTGGCTTAGCAATGCCAAGATCGGTAAAGGTGACTTTATTTTCTTCAGTGGCGTCAGTAGCAGCCGCTTCAGTATTTGTAGTAGTGTTTGGCGTGTCAGTGCTTTCGATGATACCGTTTTCAGCGGCAATTGTAGATAAGATGTCAGTCATAAGAATCCTTGGTAAGTATAAGCTGCTGTAAATTCAGCAAACTTGATGCATACCACTGATAACCGTTCACCACGCTGCTCTTATTAACTGACGACCGAGCAATATAAAATTGTCGATAGTTAGAAACCAAGCCAATATAGCTTAGCGTCTTTATAATAAATGCGTTCGTGCTGTCTGACGTATTTTGGTGGTAGTGCCGAGTGTCTTATCCTTGCTTGATATACGCTCATTATCGATGCTTTGTCCAAAGCAGATAAAGGCAAACAGCAACCAATCTAGACCCTATTTATGGGGCAGTAGATAAGATATGAGTCAAAAATAACGGATATTGTTATAAAAAGGTTATTTAAGTACACAAAATCATCGGCAACAATTACTTATGGTCATCCTAGACCCAAAATCGCAGGCGATGTTATCAATCTCATAATTCACGATAGCCTGAACTAACGTGGCGACGCAGTATAGCACAATAAAAAATTATATGTACCTATTTCTTCAGATACTGAGTAAATAGGCTTTATATCATCAATATTGAGACTATTAAATAGCTGATGTCATACGATATATGACTATCTGACGACTTTGACATCAGTGACATAGGTCGGTAGCTGCCAAGCACCGCCCGCGTCGATAAGTCGGCAAAGTCCAGTGGTGCTCTCGTGGCTTTTCTCAAACGCGCGTCCTGTCCATACCCAGTCGACTTTGCTCATACAGTCGCCGATACCGCGTCCTTTTTGTACCGAGCTCAGCTTACCTTTGTCGTAGCTTGTGGCACTGGTCGTCACCAATGTCGGTTTATATGGTTTGCTATCATTGAGGACCCATGCACCGCCACCTGCGTTATAAGCGGCTGTCCAGCAATCATGCTGTGCCAGCAATTGTGAACCATTCAAACGACTGACACGCCAAGGAGACTTGTCCGATAGATTTGGGCAGTCGCCATCTACATCCTTCATCGTGCTCTTCATTAATGACGCTAATTGAGAAGACTTCATGACAAATTTTTTGTCATTACTCGAATCAGTTTTACCACTTGGCTCTACAAAACGTAATACTGGTACCGCTCTAGGGGGTAGTACGCTGCTATTCGACTTCGCTATGCCATCACTAGTGATAAAAGCGCTTGGCGTGCCTACTCGTCCTTGGACATCATCAGCTTTTAGCATGACCGCACTAGCGCCTTTGTCTGAAAGCTCCCAGCGTGAGTTACGCAGCGTCAATGTGATCTTACTCGATCTCTGCAGTGCATTGATGAGCGCTGTCACCTGTGCTTGAGTGAGCTCAGCGTTACCTGCCGCTGTAGAGTATGGCTTTGTTTCACCGTAATTTCTGTCATTGATAGATAGGGATATTCGATGACGGTTACCCAACTGCATTAAAGCTTTAGAAGAGCTGTCTCTTGCACCGCCAAGTTTTACCTTGCCATCCACACTGGCATCTGCCCCTGCACGGCGTGTCAACAATATAGATACGGGAAACTCGCTGTTATTTTCTGCTTGATACCCTGCCAGCCGGCAAGTGCGGGTATTGTCACAGACCACTTGCCAGTCTTGACTGGTAAATTCAGTGTGTGCATGTGACACACTCGCTGTACCGAACAATGCAGCCCCGATAGCGGCAATCATGGGTAAGCGCATTTTGTTTTTTGTGCGAAAGACAGAGGCGTTTTTTATTATTTTAGCATCAGACTCCAAATGCCCGTCACTATCCACGTTATGAGCATCACAATTTCGTCCCTTTACATCCATGCGGTGATCAACCTCATTATCATCACTCAAGCCATTGACGCCCAAATGATCAGAACAGCTCAGCAGTGATCCTGTGTTCGTGTTGTTATAGTCCTTCATAGTCATTACCCATCAATCGAATAAGTATAAACACCTGTCCATTACGACAGTAAACCGCTATCTTAACGTACCAATGTTTCTATCTGTTATTCTAATGTAGCATTATGTAAGCATAAAATAAAGTGTACCTCCCTCTTTATATCCATAAATCAGCATTAAAGCAAAAAAGGCTGATAAGTGAACCACTTATCAGCCTTGCTATGATACTTAGACAGCTTACAACGTCTAGGTTAGTTGATTGGCTTTAGCTCTAATGCTATCGCACGTTTGACGGCAGGGCGCTCAGCAATGGCATGAGCCCAGCGCTGTACATGCTTATAGTCTTGTACTTGTAAAAACTCTGCCGCATCGTAGAGCTTACCGAGTACCAACTGTCCATACCATGCCCACACGATCATATCCGCTATATTGTAGTCAGCCTCGTCATTGCCACATAGGTATTGGTTGTCTTTTAGATGAGTATCTAATACATCAAGCTGACGTTTAGTCTCCATTGTATAGCGGTTGATTGGGTACTCTAATGGCTCTGGTGCATAGGCATAGAAGTGTCCAAAGCCGCCACCTAAGAAAGGCGCACTACCCATTTGCCACATAATCCAAGATAGGCAATCTGCTCGCGCTTTGCCTGGTGATAAAGGCAAGAATTTGTCAAACTTTTCTGCCAGGTACATCAAAATAGCACCTGACTCAAAAAGTGCGATAGGCTCGCCCGCGGTATCTGCAGAATGGTCAACCAAGGCTGGAATTTTTGAGTTAGGGTTTATTTCCACAAAGCCAGAGCCAAATTGCTCACCTTGAGAGATATCAATTTTATATGCATCGTACTCAGCGCCACTAATACCAGCTTCAGCCAGCTCCTCTAGTAATATATTTACTTTGACACCATTAGGTGTGTTTAGGGAGTATAGTTGTAGCGGCGCATCCCCTATCGGTAGCTCTTTGTCATAGCGTGCTCCAGATGTTGGGCGATTGATGCTAGCAAACTTACCGCCATTATCTTTATCTTGTGTCCAGACTCTAGGTGGCACGTATTTGTCATTTTGCACATTGTCAGTTGTTTCAGTACTCATAAAATATCCTTAGTGATGACTATTCGTTATTATTCAGCTTGTATTTGCTCTTATTGTTTGGTGACTATCTTCTTAGTCACTCGATAATATGACTGGCTGGCAAGACTTTACTATAACGACAACCTCTACTGACATTAAAGTCCTATCTTGTAATCAATGTTGCGATTCCATGGCTACCATGACGTTAGCCGACTAATAGATACCGTATGGAAAATGCTATAGCGCGCCACATAGTCTATTAGCAGGCTCTGCTATCGCCTCCGTTACCTTGAGTCACTTTTATTATCATTCAGGCTTTCTTATACTACTCAGCTTGTATGGCGCACTCTGATCGCAAACCTACGATCTTTCCTACTTCATAATCAGACCCCTAATGGGATTGACATGCTAACGCTTACCCCGACACAAGATAAATATCTACCCTATGTACTGGCGGTAGCGCTGTTTATGCAAATTTTAGACGCCACTATCTTGAATACCTCATTACCGCAAATGGCGCAAGCATTGGGTGAGTCTCCCTTAAAGATGCAGTGGGCAGTCATCAGTTACGCACTGACATTAGCGATTTTTATTCCTATCAGCGGGTTCTTGGCAGATAAATATGGCACCCGTCGTGTGTTCTTATCAGCGATTGTGATCTTCTGTATTGGCTCAGTACTGTGCGCCGCCTCGCCTACCCTAGATTTTTTGATTGGTTCACGGGTGATACAAGGTATTGGCGGTGCGATGATGACGCCCGTTGCTCGTTTGATATTGGTGAAGTCATACCCACGCAATAAGCTGCTCACCGTCATGAACTTTGCGGTCATACCAGCGTTGGTCGCGCCCTTAGTAGGACCCGTACTGGGCGGCTATATCGTGCAGTATGCCAGCTGGCATTGGATATTTTTGATTAACATACCAATGGGGGTAGCAGGGTTTATCATGGGCAAAAAACTGGTGCCTGCTTTATTTGAAGATACCAAGCGTCTGGATTGGACAGGGTTTTTACTGTTTGCCGCTGCCGCTTGTGGGTTTACGCTTGCCGTCGAGTTTGGTTCACATACAGGGCGCGGACTTTATGGCTTATTATTTGGTTTGGGTGCAAGTTTATTGATGGGCGCCTATGTCTGGCATGCCAAGCGACGATCAACGCCTCTGTTTCCCTTGAGTTTATTTGATATTCGCACCTTTCGTATTGGAATTACTGGTAACCTATTTACCCGCCTTGGTATCAGTGCTGTGCCGTTTTTGCTACCGCTACTGCTACAGGTGGTGTTTGAGTATTCACCCTCGCAAGCAGGGTGGTTGCTCGCCCCCATTGCTGTTGGCGCTATCGGTATCAAGCCTTGGGTTAGCAAAATTATCCAGCGTTTTAGCTATCGCAAGGTTCTGGTATACAACACTTTATTTATGGGCTCTCTCATCATTGTATTGGCGCAGTTCAACGATGCCTCGCAGTGGTTGTGGTTTATACCCATACTAACCGTAATGGGCGCTTGTAACTCAATGCAGTTTAGTGCAATGAACACCATTACTATTGGTGATTTGCAAGGAGCGCAGACCAGTAGCGGGAATAGTTTGATGGCAGTCAATCAGCAGTTAGCTATTAGCTTCGGCATTGCTTTTGGTGCAGCGGTACTAAATATCCTGCGTGAGCGCTTGCAAATGGATACGCTAGTCGCCTTCCAAACCACCTACTGGATATTGGGGATCTTGACGATACTATCAGGGTTATACTTTTTGCGCCTAAAACCTGAAGACGGTCGCGGCTTATATTGAATATTGACGATAACGGTTCTAAAAATACACATCGTTAAAGGTCGTTAAAAGACAATGCTGTCAAAAATCATGTCATAGATGACATCATTACTTTTAGAGGCAAAGCGTACACACATAAAAAAGCCAGCGTATCACTGGCTCAAAACCAATAGTACGCTGGCAAGTTCATATTATGCTTATCTATAATAATGACCTAAGGCGCGTCATCATCGTTGATCTGTGATTGGATATAGCGCTCTGCACCAATACTCTCAATCAGATCTTCTTGGGTCTCTAACCAGTCCTGATATTCCTCATTACCATCTTTCAAAGTGACTAATAGTTGACGAGAGACATAATCAGACTTTGTCTCGCATAGAGTGATGGCATCAGTAATAATACTAAATTTCTGTTTCTCTAAACGTAGATTGCAATCGATGACCTCTGGCACATCTTCACCAACCAACACTTTACCCAGTTCTTGTAAGTTTGGCAGGCCACCTAATAGTAAAATACGCGCAATCAAATCATCTGACCACTTCATCTCAGCAATAGATTGCTTATAGAGTGAATCGTTAAGCGCCTCTAATCCCCAGTGACGAGCGATACGCGCGTGCAAAAAATACTGATTGATTGCAATCAACGACTGCCCAAGCACTTTGTTTAGTGCGCGAATAACTTCTTTATCCCCTCTCATTACCTCTCTCCCTTTCATATTTATACTAAATGCTATGGTGTTTTATTCATGTCTATTATGATATCAGACAAGATTAGGAGTCACCTCAGCCATTTGGCTTTGTAGGTAATTGGGCAGACCAATCATATCAATCAAACGCAGCTGCTGCTCTAACCAGTGTGCATGATCCTCTTCCGTATCTTTTAGCTGCTCAACCAACATCTCACGCGTGACATAGTCATGCTCTGCTTCACAAAGCGCGATGCCATCTTTTAAATGCTGCTGTACTTGGTACTCTAAATCTAAATCAAGCTGCAACATCTCAGGAACAGTGCTACCGATGTTGATTTTATCGACTGTCATCTTAGGGGTGCCGCTCAGCATCAAAATACGGCGGACAATCGCCTGTGCGTGCAGCGTCTCATCATCCATTTCGTGATGGATACGATCATATAATTTGCCGTAGTGCCATTCAGCATACATCTCTGAGTGGATAAAATATTGGTCACGAGCGGCAAGCTCGCCGCCTAGCAAAAAATTCAAATAATCAATAACTTTTTGGCTACCTATCATAATGCGTACTCCTCTATTTATTTTTTGCACTTCACCTTATATTCACAATTAAATATATAAGGACAGCATGATTGGTAAACTGGTCAGTAAAGAGCAAAGTCAACAAAACATCTTACAATCTTAGACAGATATAGTAGCATACAGGCGCTATATAGCATGTAATGTTGTGAACTAAGAATAAGATGCTAATTGAGAATTATAATTGTCTACAATTGCTAATCAGGATACTTGATACAAGTCTGTAGCAAGTAGGTCGGTGTATCAAAGAGGTTATATGGACGCTTGCAACCTACCCCTTATGTATAATGAAAGAGTAAATGCAATATATTGAATATATATTTTTATGTTGGAAATACAATAGCTTACGCTAAATATACTTAAACTGCATATGCTAAAACATCGAGACTGGCATGATGCTCGTCCAAGTAGTCATTAACCATAGGCTCGCAGCATCCACAGCACGTTGCCACATCTAGAGTGTCTTTTAGACCATCAAGGGTATCGACACCCGATGCAATAGCTGCCTTGATTTGCTTTTCTTTTACGTTGTTGCAGATACATACGTACATGAACAGGCTCCTCTGAATACCACTACTTATTCGATGAATCACGATATGCAGTATAATAACGATAACTATTATCATTTTCAATAACATTTAACATCTTTTTTTAGTCGCAGCAGTATTACTATGTCTTTTTTCATCTATTTATGTAAGTGGATATAAGCGTGCATGTAACCGAATATTGTCGAAGGTAGTGAATTAACGATGAACTGTAATTTTGCTTATTTTTTAATCGATTTTGTAGATGACTGCTGTTATATTGAACCCCTATAAACGAAGCCCATTGGAATTTTCCTATGTCTGATAATAATTTTACGATACGACCTATTGATTTGTTTAAAGTCTTATCTGATCCGACACGCCTAAAAATATTTCAAATTCTTTTCAAAAAAGAAACACGTTGCGTGGGCGATCTAGTAGACATGCTTGATCAGCCGCAGCCCACGATATCGCGGCATTTGAACCATTTGAAAAAATTAGGTATCTTAAGCTGTGTACGTGACGGTACATGGATGTGGTATGAGGTCGCTGATGATTTACCAGAGTGGTGTCAGGATATTCTAGACATCACTTATGATCAACTCGCCCCAAGTGATATCGACAAAGACGAGTCAAAACCTGCTTAAGTATCATAATGGCGACAGTTCAGTTCACTGTAACTAAGATGATGAGAGCAGCCAATAAAAAAGCCTACATAAGTAGGCTTTTTTATTGGCTCGTCAACTGCTTATGTCAGATCTAAGAAGTCACTGATAAACGCATTGGCTGGCTGATGTATCAGCTCCTCTGACGTCCCTACCTGCTCTACTCGCCCTTGGTTCATCACCACAATCTCATCTGATACGGCGCGAGCTTCTTCCTGATCGTGAGTCACCATGATGCTTGTGATACCGAGCTCATGATGGATGTTTTTTAGCCAGGTACGTAGCTCTTTACGTACTTTGGCATCTAGCGCGCCAAATGGCTCATCAAGCAGTAATAGCTTTGGCTTTACAGCGAGTGCGCGCGCTAGTGCAATACGCTGACGTTGACCACCTGATAACTGATGTGGATAAGCATTGGCCACTTGTGGGAGCTGTACCAGATCTAGTAGCTCTGCCACACGCTTATTGATATCCGCTTTACTAGGTCGCTCATTTTTTGGTAGTAGTGTTAGACCAAAGGCGACATTGTCTGCGATGTTCTTGTGGCGAAATAGCGCATAGTGCTGAAACATAAAACCAATATGGCGCTTTTGTACAGGGGTATTGGTGACATCTAACTCATCAAACAATACCTGCCCAGAGTCAGCGTATTCCAAGCCTGCGATAATACGTAGCAACGTGGTCTTACCGCAGCCTGAAGGACCTAATAGCGTCGTCAACTTGCCAGTCGGTACAGTGATATTGATATTATCTAAAGCCGTAAAGTTACCGAATTTTTTATTAACGTTGCGAATCTCAATGCTCATAATCGTATCTCTTATTATGTCTTTTATCGTATCGTAGCAAGGTACTGGGTAGTTACTATATCAGTCCTATTAACACTGCCAAGTTGGATATCGTTGAATCGCGTCACTTATCACTTATCAACACTCTCAGCTGTTGCAGTCGTTGCATTGGCACTTACTGGTAGCTCAGGTGCACTCGCTAAGCGCTCAGACTTTGCAAACTTACGTTCTTGCATTTTGGTCATGACTTGCTGAATCAATAGCGTTATCAAGGCAAGTGCGGCCAGTAAGCTCGATAAAGCAAACGCAGCAGTAAAGTTATAATCGTTGTAGGCAATCTCAACCAATAGCGGCATGGTGTTGGTCTCACCGCGAATATGACCAGATACAACGCTGACAGCACCAAACTCACCCATCGCACGCGCATTGGTCAAAATCAAACCATACAGCAGTGCCCATTTGATATTAGGCAGTGTCACATGCCAAAAAGTCTGCCAACCACTCGCACCTAAGGTTAACGCTGCTTGCTCCTCGGAGTCGCCTTGGGTCTGCATCAGCGGTATCAACTCACGCGCAACAAAAGGAAAGGTCACAAATAGTGTCGCCAAAATGATACCAGGTACGGCATAAATCACCTGAAAGCCCATACTCTCAAGCCAGCCACCGATTGTAGAGTTCAGACCGAATAGCAGCACAAACATTAAACCGGCAACAACTGGTGATACTGAGAATGGTAAATCAAGCAACGTGGTCACCAGCTGCTTGCCTTTAAACTGGTAGCGTGTGACCAACCATGCAATCGCAATACCCATCACCATATTGATCGGCAACACAATGGCGGCGGTAATCAACGTAAGCTTGATTGCTTGTAGTGCTTCAGGATCAACTAATGAGGCAAGATATAACTGCCAGCCATTTTTGAACGCTTCATAAAACACAGCCAATAATGGCACCACAAGCATCAAGACCATAAACAGCACGGCAATAACAATAAAGGTGCGGCGTATCCATGGGGAATCTTTAGTCGCTGCGTTTTTTTGGTAGTCGTAGCTATTAGATATTTGCATATTAGCGAGCTCCTACACGGCGCGACAGTTTCCACTGCATGATATTAATGGTCAACAAGATAATAAACGATATGAGCAGCATAAATAGTGCGACCGCAGAGGCGCCTTGAATGTCAAACTGCTCAAGCTTACTGATGATAATGAGTGGCAAAATTTCAGACTGCATCGGTATGTTGCCAGCGATAAAGATAACCGAGCCATACTCACCAGTCGCACGAGCAAACATCATACCTGCACCCATCAGCAAGGCAGGCAATAACTCTGGCAAGATCACTTTACGAAATGTCGTGAGACGATTGGCACCCAAAACCGCAGATGCTTCTTCAAACTCGACTGATAGCTCAGCGAGTACTGGCTGCACGGCACGAACGATAAAGGGGAAACTGACGACGACCAGTGCCAACCAAATACCTATTGGCGTAAAGGCCACCTGAATATCAAACTTGGCAAACCATTGACCAATCAAGCCATTAGGCGCATATAGCGTCGCCAGTGAGATACCTGTGACTGCCGTTGGCAACGCAAATGGTAGATCGACCAAAGCATTGATGAGTGACTTTCCCCAAAACTCATAGCGAACCAGCACCCAAGCGACCAATGTACCAAACACCATATTGGTCAGCATCGCCAAAAACGACATCCATAAGCTCAGCTTGATAGCAGCAGTGACCTGCGGCTGAGTAATGGTATCCCAAAACCCAGTCCACCCCATCTGGGTTGTGGTATAGGCCATCATGGCAAACGGTAGGACTACCAATAACGACAAGCTAAAGACAGTTATACCCATGCTCAGACCAAACCCAGGTAGCACATTGCGCTGACGCAAACGGGTTAGCCAACCCTTTTTATTGGCGGGTTTACTGGCAGAAGAAGATGTTGCACTCATAGTGATGTCCTATTGCCTAACTGGTGGTACTTAGCGAGGGTGCTCACCGTAAGACCATTATTACTATTGTTATAAAAATTATTATTGGTCGGCTTATGATATAAAGGACATAGTGCGTACGACCATGTCCTTTATGGGGTGCTTCATAACTAACTGTCGAGCTAATCAATGTCTAGCGCAGTAGCTGCTCTTATGTACTTAGCAAGCAATTACTGAGGCGCATTAATCGCTAGCTGGTCAAACACACCGCCATCACTGAAGTAAGTTGTCATAATCTCATCCCATGTACCAAAGGCATCGTTCGGACGGAAAGTCTCAACTGGCGGCAGTTTGTCACCGTTTTTCTCAAGTACGCTTTGGACGCTAGGACGCAAGTATAGGTCAGCGGCTAGCTGCTGAGCTGGCTCACTCCACAAGTAATCAAGATACGCTTTGGCAGCATCTGTAGTGCCTTTTTTGTCTGTTACAGTCTTCACAACAGCCACAGGGCTCTCTGATTTGATTGAGTATTTTGGATACACGATATCTACTTGGCCAGCACCAAAATCAGTTGCCGCTAGGTTGGCTTCGTTTTCAAAGGTCACCAAGACATCACCGATGCCGCGCTGAACGAAAGTCGTTGTTGCTGCACGTCCACCGTTTTCATAGACTTTGACATTTTTTAGCATGTCTTTGACGTAGCCTTTAGCTTTTGTTTCATCTTCATTAAAAGCATGTAGACCATAACCATATGCACCTAAGAACGCATAACGACCGTTACCTGTGACCTTTGGATTGGCCATGACGATCTCAATACCATCTTGGGTTAAGTCTTCCCAGTCTTGAATATTTTTTGGATTGTCTTTACGTACCAAAAATACAATTGTACTGGTGAACGGCACTGCGTTGTCTGGGAATTTGCTTTCCCAATCTGACTCAACCAAGCCTTTTTTCTCAAGTAGCTCGATATCAGAGCCTTGGTTCATAGTGGCAACATCTGCTTGTAGGCCGTTAGCAACAGACAACGCTTGCTTGCTTGAGCCGCCATGCGATTGCTTAATTAAGATATCGCTGTCTGGGTTCTCAGCTTTATAGTGCTCAACAAACAATGGGTTGTAGTCTTTATAAAAGTCACGTGCCACATCGTATGAGACATTCAGTAGCTCAATGCTCTGCCCTTCTGCTGCTGCACCATCAGCGTTAGCAGCCGCATCAGTCGTCTCGCTATTGCTACAGCCAGCCAGACCAAGTGTCAAGGCAACGCCAGCAATACTTAAGGCACTAAGAGTTTTACTTTTTTGTTGATAACCGGCTACGTCTGTCATAAATACCTCAAAGATGTCTGTTGTGTGATGCAAGTATGCTAACAGTGCCATCTTATTATGTTTAATGATGAATATGCGTATGTTATTGCCAAAAGGGAATAACAAGCGGACAATTCTAAACATATCAATAATTTATCACACTACGAGTTATGTATAACTGTTGGTTTAGCAATGGACAGTGTTGCTACTGGCACAAATGCGATTTGCCTTACATATGCCTTCTTGTATGTACCTTAGTAATGATAGGCAAGATAGACAGTTCTACAAATTAGATAATCAGCGGCTACTTGCTGCTCGTCTTGGTGCTCGCCAGCTGATCAAAACGGCCGCCATCGACAAAAAATCCATCCATAATTTGGTTCCATGAGCCAAATACCGTCACAGGATCAAACGTCTCGATATCAGGTAATGTATCCTTGTGAGTGGCTAGGACTTGCTCGTTACTTGGGCGCATGTACATCTCTGCCATGAGCTCTTGTGCAGGCTTGTCCCATAAACCTTTCAGATAAGCATTTGCCGCTGCCGTCTTACCTGATTTTTCAGTCACTGCCGTGACCACTGCTACTGGGTTGGCGATGGTAATAGAGTAGCTTGGATAGACGATATCGACCTGACCTTTGGCAAACTGCTTGGCTGTCAAATGCGCTTCGTTTTCAGTCGTAATCAGCACATCCCCTAGGCCGCGCTGAGTGAAGCTGGTAGTTGCTGCACGCGCGCCATTGTCATAAGTGACTACGTTTGCTAGCAGCTTTTTGATAAAGCCATCAGTTTTAGTAGGGTTTTCGCTGCTCTTTTCTTTAAATTGATGCAGCCCATAGCCATAAGCACCTAAGAACGCATAGCGTGCCGTGCCACTGGTCTTGGGGTTAGGGATGACGACTTCGACATCATTACGTGCCAAATCTGACCAGTCTTTAATGTTTTTTGGATTGCCCGTACGAACCAGTAGCACCATCGTACTGGTATAAGGGACAGCGCCATTGGGTAACGCTTGCTGCCAGTCAGTGCTGACTAAGCCTCTCTCGACCAATAAGTTCATATCGGTTTCTTGATTAAAAGTCACCACATCAGCCTGCAAACCATTGGCCACGGACAGTGCTTGCTTACTTGAGCCACCATGTGATTGGTTGACCTTTACCTCGCTGTCTGGATGGGATTTGAGATAATCAGTACGAAATAGCTCATTGTAGTCTCTATAAAAATCGCGAGATACGTCATAAGAGACATTGAGCAGGCTAACGTCTTGTGAGTCGTTATTGCCAGCTGCGACGGCATCATTCTGTGTGGCTTCAGTTGGGCTACACCCAGTCATTATGGCCGCTGCAGTAATGATACTGCTGATACCAAGAGTCTTGGCGGATAGGCGGCGGTCACTCACGAACTGAATGTTTGTTGTTTTTTGCATGAGATTCTCAGTAAAGGTAATAGAACGTTTGTGCCAAAATAATTTTCACTATGAATGACTATTTTGGAGGACGTTTTTATTTTTGGGTTTTGGGTTTTGGGTTTTGGGGAGGATGAAAGCTATGCTATCAGCATAAATAGCAAACGCTTAGTGACGAATTCGCTTATCGAATAGTGATGTTGGCATAAGTGCTGTCAGTCTTTGTTTGACAGCATGAGGAGTAAAAAAAGGTACATCACTGCTGGCAGGTTTATTCAGTAGACTATAATTTGGGTAATCGGTACCATTGTTTGTATACGATAAGGTTTTCAGACCATAGTGATTTGAAAATCTATACTCTTACTCGACCAAAGGCATTTATATGATTCTTTCGTACCGTCGCTTTTATTCTGCTGGTAGACTCATGATGATCACCTCTACCCTTGTAACTTTAATAGGTTGTAATAATGTGTCGCCTACTATGAATAGCGCCAATCACAGCAGTATCAAATCAGTCACTAGTTCAGCAGATGAAGTTTTTGCAGACAAACTTTCAGCGGATTATGCTTCTGCAGACTACGATAAACGTGCTCAAGGCTATGACTGGGTTGGCGTAATGGTACGAGCAGAGAGTGATCAGCAGATTGACATTAAAGTTCGTTCACGCAGCGATATTAAAAAACCTACTTGTCACTTCGATGGCAAGGCGACACTCATGGGGCAAGATGCCGCTCACGGTACGATTTTTCAGGCACAGGTAAATGACAGCACCGCCTTTTTTCAATTTAAAGATGACACTCTCACCATCGACAGTACAGACAAGTATGCACTGAACTATTTTTGCTCAGGTGGTGGCTCGCTTGCTGGAGAATATAAAAAGCTGGCAGCAGGTCTAGAGATCTAATAGTCAGCGTTGGTGTTTGGAAATAGTAGAAAAAAAGGTGCCAGACCATAAGTCTGACACCTTTTTTATAACTGGTTTCGTACGCGTTATTTATACTGATGATCAGTCGTTATACCGCAGACGCCCCTGTTAATTTAACTTCAGCACGTTCTTCGCGAGCGATACCGGCGTAGTAATCACGCAAAATCTGTAATACTTCTGGACGACTAAAGTTATCTGGCACATCCATGTCTTCTGATAGTGCTTTACGCAGTTTAGTACCTGAGACTTTAACGTGCTCGGAGGCATCGTGCGGACAAGTCTTGTCAGAGGCCATTGCATTACAAGCATTACACCAGAACGTCCAGCCAATTTTTAGTGGTTGGGTGATAAGGTCATCTTTACCAACATGTTCAAAAATCGTTTGCGCATCAAACGCACCATAGTAATCACCCACACCCGCATGGTCACGGCCGACAATCAGGTGGCTACAGCCATAGTTTTGACGGAATAGCGCATGCAGTAGCGCCTCGCGTGGACCGGCATAGCGCATGTCTAACGGATAACCCGCTTGGATAACAGTATCTTGTCTAAAGTAATTATCGATTAGCGTTTTGATGGCTTCTTGACGGACTTCTGCTGGGATATCGCCCGGCTTTAGCGCGCCTAGTAATGAATGAATCAATACACCATCACAGATCTCAATTGCGATCTTGGCCAGATATTCGTGTGAGCGGTGCATTGGGTTACGTGTTTGGAATGCAGCCACTGTTTTCCAGCCTTTAGCGTCTAAGATTTCGCGAGTCTCTGCTGGCGTTTTATAGATCTCTGGATATAGTGTTGGGAACTCGCCTTCGCTAAGTACTTCAACGCTACCGGCAATATTGACAGCTTCTTGATTCAGTACTTGCTGAACACCTGGATGCTCTGAATCGGTAGTTGTAAATACTTGCTGGCACTCGTGCTTTTTATCGATAGTGTAGGTTTCTTCTACTGTCAAAATACCCATGACTTCGCCATCTTGAGCAACTAAGGCTACTTTGTCACCTTGACTCAAACTGTCCGCAGTCTCTGTTGGCGCAGATAGCGTGATAGGAATTGGCCAAAACAAGCCTGCGTTTTCGCCGCTCTGCAAGCGCATGTTGTCTACCACGCCCTGCCAGTCCGCTTGATTCATAAAACCATTTAGTGGCGTGAAGCCGCCGATACCGAACATGATCAAATCACCGCGCTCACGTGAGCTGAGGGTAATAGATGGCAATGTGCTGGCAAGCTCTAACGCTTCAGCACGTGCATCATCATTTAATAGTAAAGGTTTAAGTACGTCACTACCATGTGGCGGAACGAGTTTTGACTGGGTCGGAGCTTGAGTTTGAGTCATATAATTTTTAAAACCTCTTAAATAAAAGAATGGTCGAAGAAAATAAGTTGCTGTAAAGTGTCGCTTATATAGGTAGCTGCTAGCAAAAAATAGAGTAATAGTCGTTAGAAGAGTAATAACCATTAGGCATTGAATTTGATACGCATAGGCTACCTAACTTTCGTTATGAAAATTTATGCTGTGTTTGGATATGGATATGTCTGAAAGGAATTTATGATTCTGAGTGCAAGCTTATATCATGTATAGCTGAATTATGCGCATTGCACCCGGCAATAAAACCTATTACACACGCAAATCATTTTCGTCGCTGATTTTAAAATTAAAAACAAAACTGAGATTACGTCATGTATCAATATAATTACGCTGACCAGACTTTGGTAGAGGAACGAGTTGCCCAGTTTCGCGACCAAACTGAGCGATTTTTGGCAGGTGAGCTGCCAGAAGAGCAGTTTTTGCCACTGCGACTGCAAAACGGCCTTTACATCCAGCGTTATGCGCCAATGTTGCGTATTGCCATTCCTTATGGCTTACTTGCCAGCTATCAATTGCGAAAATTGGCTGAGATTACTCGCAAGTATGACAAAGGCTATGGGCACTTCACGACCCGTACCAATATTCAGCTGAACTGGCCAAAGCTAGAAGACGTGCCAGATATCCTAGCTGAATTGGCATCGGTACAGATGCATGCCATCCAAACCTCAGGCAACTGTATCCGTAATACCACAACGGATCCGTACGCTGGTATTCATAAAGAAGAGATTGCTGACCCACGTCCTTACTGTGAGATTATCCGTCAGTGGTCAACCTTCCACCCTGAGTTTGCTTTTTTGCCGCGTAAATTTAAGATTGCTGTGATCGGTACCAATGATGACCGCGCAGCAACGCAAGTACACGATGTCGGTCTACACGTAAAAACCAATGATGACGGTGAGATTGGTTTTGAAGTATTGGTTGGTGGCGGTCTTGGACGTATTCCTGTCCTTGGTAAAGTTATCAATAAATTCTTGCCACGTCAGCATTTGCTGAGCTATTTAGATGCTATCTTGCGTGTCTATAACTTGCATGGCCGCCGTGACAAAGGCAGCAAATACAGATCACGTATCAAAATTTTGGTCGAAAGCATGGGCGGTCCAGCGTTTGCCAAATTGGTCAATGCTGAATGGGAAGCCCACACCAAAGACGGCCCACTTACCTTGACGGATGAGAACTTTGCAACAGCGACTGGTTTCTTTAGTGAGCCTGACTATGCATCGTTCGACGCACTACAAGTACAGTCTGAGCTACAACAGCAACTAAACGCTGATAAAGACTTTGCCAATTGGTATAACCAAAACACCGTAGCGCATAAAGTAGCAGGTTACCGTGCAGTCGTAATCTCGCTTAAAGCGGGCTTGGTTGATGGTAAATACGTACCATCTGGTGATGTTAGTGATTCGCAAATGGATGCACTAGCTGATTTGTCTGATAAATACAGCTTTGGTGAGCTGCGTGGTACGTATCAACAGAACTTAGTATTCGCTGACGTACAGACCAACCATCTTTATGAGTTATGGCAGCAGCTATCTGACCTACATTTAGCACGCGCAAACATCAATACCCTAACAGATATGATTGTCTGCCCAGGTTGGGACTATTGCTCGCTTGCCAATGCAACGACGCATAACATCGCTGAGCAAATCGAAAAGCAATTCGATGACCTAGACTATCTGTATGATTTAGGTGAGATTCGTCTGAACATGTCTGGCTGTATCAATGCCTGTGCGCATCATCATACAGGCGATATCGGTATCTTGGGTGTTGATAAAAAAGGTGAACATTGGTACCAGATCAGTCTTGGCGGTAACTCTAGCGATGATGCCAAACTTGGCAAAATCTTAGGCAAATCCGTCCCTGCTCTTGAGGTCGCCAACACCATACAGCAGATCGTTGATGTGTACGTGGACTTACGTGCCAGCACAGACAATGACGTCGAGAGTTTCGGTCAATTGGTTGAGCGCGTTGGTATTGATCCATTTAAGGAGAAGGTCTATGGCTAATCATCATATTTTGGACAATCATGGCGTAGACATTAGCAGCCAAGACACTTGGCATGTGCTCACTACGGATGATCTGCCTGAGAGTATCGTATCGACTAATATTACGTTGCTTGAGCTACTACAAAAGCAAGAAAAGCCTGACGTCATCGTACCGCTTGCTGACCTATTAAACGAGTCAGGCGCGCAGGCTGGTGGTCTGATTAAAGAGGTTTATGAGCTGATCGTACAGCACAGTAGCCGACTTGGATTGTGGGTTACCGCCGATACTGACGCTGATGCACTAGAAGGCATTAGTGAATTACTATCAGCGCAAGCATTGATAGTAATTGATGTGCCTAAGTTCGCTGATGGTCGTCACTTTAGCTTTGCACGCACCCTGCGCCAAATCGGCTACACCGGTGAGATTCGTGTTGCTGGCGCGTTTGGCCGTGATCAAATTGCTTATATGTTACGTGTGGGCGTTGATAGCTTTGTACTGAGTGAGCATGACCTAGAAGCTGATTCTAAATTTGGCATTGAGCAAGCCTTTACAGCGCTTGCTAGCAGCTATGATGGTCGAAGTGCTTCGGATTTACCGATGTTTGCATCATCAGAGCCATCGGTCGCATAGTTTTAGCACTGACTATAATTTTTATAGTCATACCTAATATTTCTAATTAACACTTTATATTAACAACCATTAAGGAACATATTATGAGCCAACTACACCCAAACCTAGATATTGACCAAGCCAACCAAGACTTGCAAGGTAAATCACCTGAGCAAATCGTTGAGTGGGCACTGACTCAAGCAAAAAATCCAATTATCACCACCAACTTCCGTCCATACGAGTCAGCGATTTTGCATTTGGTTGCTAAGCAGCGTCCTGATATCACAGTATTGTGGGTAGACTCAGGCTACAACACAGATGCAACCTATCAGTTTGCTAACAAATTGATCCGTGACCTTGATTTGAATGTTGTGACCTATATCCCAAAACAAACGGCTGCCCACCGTGACGCGACCATGAACGGTATCCCAGGTATCGATAACCCACAGCACGATGAGTTCACTGAGCAAGTAAAACTAGAGCCATTCCGCCGTGCACTAGATGAGCTAAAGCCTGATGTATGGTTCAATGCGATTCGTAAAGACCAAACTGAGTTCCGTCAAGGTCTTGACGTGCTTAGCTTGTCAAAAGATGGTGTATTAAAAGTAGCGCCATTGTTTGAAAAAACAGATGCTGATCTAGATGTCTACTTAGAAGACAATAACCTACCAAATGAGCATGACTACTTTGACCCAACGAAAGTAGAAGAAAGCCGTGAGTGTGGTTTGCATACTCAGCTATAATCTTTGATAACCGCTCGCAGTATTCTGCAGCAATAAAAAAGCCCTCTCGTTTTGATAGGGCTTTTTTATTGTTGGGAAGATACGTAAGAACCGTTTGTTATTGTTGACGACTATGTTGGCAACTACTAAAGTTATTTGCGACCTAGTACCCAGCCACCATCCATCAAAACGTTAGCACCTTGCATATAGTTAGAATCATCAGATGCCAAAAACACAGCAAGTGCAGCAATCTCTTCAGGCTTGCCAGCACGCTCGGCAGGAATACGCTCTAGACGTTCATCGTCAATACCCTCAGTCATGGGTGTTTTTATAAAACCTGGCGACAATGTATTCACTTTAATGCCCTGACTACCAAAATCAAAAGCCAATTGCTTCGAGAACCCTAAAATGGCGTGTTTGGATGTCACATATGCTGAGCCACCCGGTCCTGCCATTTGTGTCGCTTGCGAACCGACATTAATAATGGTGCCACCGCCCTGCTCAATAAAATGCGGAATCACCATTTTGGAAGCCAAATAAGGCGCCTTGACATTAATCGCCATCAATTTATCGTAAAAATCCTCTTCTAGCTCAACAGCATTATCATAAGCGTCATGAATACCAGCACCGTTGTACAAAATGTCAATCTGACCATAAGTCGTTAATGCTTGGTCAACAACGGCTTGAATATCGGTCTTTTCCGTCACATCAGCTTTGACAAAGATGACGTCTTGATTGCGATCTCTAATGTCTTTGACAATTCGATTGCCGTCTTCCTCATCGCGTCCTGTAACGACTATTTTAGCGCCTTCTTTGGCAAATGCTTTGGCCGTTGCCTCACCTAACCCTGACGTGCCACCAAATAAAATCGCGACCCTGTCTTGTAATTTCATAGTATGCTTACTCTTTTTAATTATTGCTAATTATTGATATACGATTAATTGTCTTAAGACATGCTAGCACAACCTAATTTTGGGATATGTTAGCGTGTGTTAGATTACTTATTCATTTGATCAAGTAAGTTCATCTATTCCTATTAGCAAGAAAAATATCAATTAATATTTCAAAAACGAATATACTAATGCCAATTCACTACGTGAGAGTATGCCTGCGATACCTCATAATGGCGGCATCTCTTATACCTTCTCCAACCTTTATAATAAACAGTTAAATATATGGTGACACTATGAACACCTTCCCGCTATTTTTTAAATTAGAAGGCCGTAAAGTGCTCATCGTGGGCGGCGGCGAAGTGGCACTGCGTAAAGCGGATTTGCTCAGCCGCGCTGGCGCGTGCATTACAATTCTTGCGCCAGATATCAGCCATGAGTTGCAAGCTTTGCTAACGGATGATAAACACCAGTTTATCTACGAGAATTATAATAAGCGCTATATGTTAGGGGCACGTGTGATTATTGCCGCAACTGACGATGAAACGCTGAACCATGAGATTCACGCAGATGCAACTGAGCTAAATATCCCGGTCAATGTGGTCGATACCCCGCCATTATGCGATTTTATTTTTCCAGCCATTATTGATCGTAACCCTATTGTGATTGGGATTTCATCAAATGGTAAAGCACCAGTATTGGCACGGCTATTACGGGCACGTCTTGAGACCCTAATCCCGCAAGGCTATGGTAAATTGGCCAAACTGGCTGGTGACTTCCGCAGTGAGGTAAAAGCAAAAATACCCACACTCACTGGGCGTCGTCAGTTTTGGGAACGCGCGTTTGAAGGTCAGGTCAGCCAGCTCATGTTTGCTGGTAACGAAACAGAAGCTACTGCCCAGTTGCAAGCTGATTTAGATAGTACCGCAGCTGCTATTCATCATAAAAACCATTCTGATGCCCCAGTAAATACAACGCCTACGCTATCAGATGATTCAGATAACAAAGCACCTCCTGTCGGTGAAGTCTATATCGTTGGTGCAGGTCCTGGTGATCCGGAGCTATTGACGTTTAAAGCGCTGCGTTTGATGCAGCAGGCTGATATTGTCTATTATGATGCCTTGGTATCGCCACAAGTGCTGGATCTTTGCCGTCGTGATTCTGATAAAGTATTTGTCGGTAAAAAACGCAGTAACCATACGGTCGCACAGCTTGGCATCAATGAGTTGTTGGTTAATAGCGCCAAAGAAGGTCGCCGTGTCGTTCGTTTAAAGGGCGGTGATCCTTTTATCTTTGGTCGCGGTGGCGAGGAGATTGAAAGCTTACGAGCAAACAATGTGCCCTACCAAGTTGTACCGGGTATTACCGCTGCCAATGCCGCGGCAAGTTACGCTGGTATTCCCCTCACCCACCGCGATCACTCACAGTCCGTACGTTTTGTGACAGGGTTCTTGAAGGCTGGCGCACCCAATAGTAATTTTAAAAATTTCTTAAACACTGATGAGACCGTCGTGTTTTATATGGGCTTGCACTCGCTGGCACGTTTGACCGAAGGTTTGGTTGACGCTGGTCGTAGCGCTGATACACCCATTGCTATCGTCTCTAATGCGAGCATGCCCAATCAGCAAGTACTGACGGGTACGCTTGCCACGATTGTTGCCAAACAAGAGGACGCTCAGCTGCCCACGCCTGCCCTACTTATTATGGGAGATGTGGTTAGTCTGCATCATGATTTGGCTTGGTATAACTTGCAAAATCAGCAACACAGTGAGGCTTTGGCTAAGAATTGGCTGCGTGGAGGAGTCACAGGCGAAGCTACTAAACAGCCTATAGACCAGCAAGCACATGCACTATCGATGGTAGCAAACCTCGCGATGCAGCAAGAGGATGGACCCGAGCAACTGATTATTGATTAGCCTTTCCTTACTATGTAAAGCTTATCAGCAAAAATATTTTTCTTTATAACTATAAAAAACCCTGCCAATAGATGATTGGCAGGGTTTTATTTTGGCAACAGAGAAAATCCCAACGATTCTTGCTAGAATGAAAGCTACCTAACCCCTGTTCTGACGTTTAATAATAAGCCAAACTATGCCCCCATCTATTGCTTCTAAATATACCTCTACTAAACCTTTAAAAATATTGCACACGTCCGATTGGCACTTGGGGCGACGTTTATATGGTCGTCTGCGTTATGAAGAGTTCGAGGCGTTTTTACAGTGGCTAGAAGACATCATTAGCACACAGCAAGTAGATATATTGATTGTCGCAGGTGACATCTTTGATACCATGACCCCCAGCAATAAAGCCCAAGCGCTATATTATGAGTTTTTAGGTAGGGTCTCGCGCTCGTGCTGTCAGCATGTGGTCATTGTCGCAGGCAATCATGACTCACCAACATTTTTGGATGCGCCAAGCAATGTGCTCAAATTTTTGAACGTCCATGTGATTGGTACGGCTTGTGATGATTTAGAAGATGAGGTATTGGTTTTAGGTGATGATGATAACAATCCTCATTGCATCATCGCTGCCGTACCCTACCTGCGCGATCGTGATGTGCGTAGCAGTAGCGCGGGTGAGTCTGCGGATAGCAAAGACGCCAATGTCATCCAAGGTATTCGCGCCCACTATGATGCAGTAGCAAGCATTGCCAAGGCACAACAGGCCAAATTAATCAAGGCACATCAACGGCATATTCCCATCATTGCCACAGGTCACCTATTCGCAGCAGGCGGCAAAACAACCGACGATGATGGCGTGCGTGATCTCTATGTTGGCTCACTTGGCAAAATATCCGCTGATATGTTCGATGAAGGTTTTGATTATGTCGCTCTTGGGCATTTACATGTGCCACAGCGCGTTGGTGGTCATGAGAGTATTCGCTATTCAGGCTCACCTATTGCCATGGGTTTTGGAGAGGCCAAGCAACAAAAACAAGTACTACTTATACAATTTGGCAATTCCGAATCTTTTGATAATGATAGCTTAAGTCTAAACGTTATCCCTCAGCTGGTCAGCACAGACGCTACTGTCCAAACCGCAAAAATTGAAAAGCCAATAGAGAAAACAGCTAAAAAAGCAGTTAGCCAAGTAGAGCTGTTCATGGACGATTTGTTTGGTTTTGACGAGCCAATAGAAGATACAGAAGCAGAAAAAACAGTGACTCCCAATGGCACTTCTACTCAGCAAGATCAAAGCAGTCAAACAATACCTGCTAAGACTACCACTGCCAATAAAATGCTGCACCGAAACGATGCCAATCAGATGCAAGTAGTTTCCCTACCCATTCCAAAATTCCAACAGCTGGCGCAGATATCTGGTGACCTGACTATAATCTCACAAACGATAGAGTCACTCACACCAGCTGAATCTGTTTGGTTAGAGGTGGTCTATACGGGTGACGAGATTGTGAGTGACTTACGTGAGCAAGTACAAGCGATGGTTGATGGACTGCCATGTGAGGTGCTAAAGATTAAAAACACCCGCACTTATAATAAAGTACTAAATCAGCAGCAGACTTCCGAAACCTTACAGGATTTGAATGAAATGGATGTGTTTGAGCGCTGCTTAAATCTAAATGGCGTGGCTGAGTCACAAAAAGACTCGTTGCGCGATGCCTATGGTCAGATACTCTATAATCTACGTCATGAGGACAAACAGGCGGAATGATATAAGGGATAAATCATTATCACACTTCTATTTTCTATCTTTCTAAATTTTCGCAGCTGCTGCTATCACTAATAATAAGACACCTCCATGCGCCTAATCGAACTCAGACTCAAAAACCTCAACTCTCTCAAAGGTGAATGGCATATTGATTTTGCTGATACAGCATTTATCAATGAAGGTATCTTTGCTATCACAGGACAGACTGGCGCTGGCAAGACCACCATATTGGATGCGATTTGTTTGGCGCTATATAGCTGTACGCCAAGACTAGGTAAAATAACAGGTGCTTATAATGAAATAATGACTCAAGGCGCTGGAGAATGCTCAGCAGAAGTTATTATTGAAATAAACTCAAAACGCTATCAGTGCTCGTGGTATCAACATCGTGCTCATAAAAAAGCTAAGGGAAATTTGTTAGCTATTAAACATGAAGTTAGTGATGTTGAAACAGGCAAAATCCTAGAAGATGGGAAGATTAAAACTGCTCCCTATATACAAAATTTGTTAGGTATGGATTTTGATCAATTTACGCGCTCTATCATGCTCGCTCAAGGCAGTTTTGCTGCTTTTCTAAAATCAGACTCTGATAAAAGAGGGGCAATATTAGAGAAAATAACAGGCACGAGCATTTATGCCATTATCTCCAAGCAGGTTCATGAAAAGCATCGCACCGAACAAGAGATACTGAGTAAATTACAGTATGGTTTAGATGGCTTAGCGCTTTTAGATACTGTAGAAGAAAGTCAATTAAGAGCCGAATTGCAGTCATCTCAAAGTGTTCAAAATACGCAGCAGCAAGACATTCAAAATTTGGCAGAAAAAATTAAATGGCTAGATAGTGTTGCAGAAGCAAAAGAAAAACTGAGTAGCTATCAACGCAATCTTGATAGTGCCCAGCAGGCGCAGCAAGATTTCATCCCTAATGCCAAGCGTTTAACTGCCGCCAATATGGCGTTGGAGCTTGATAGTCAGTTTAGCCAGCTGACTCATAGCCGCGACAACCTAAAAAGCTTGCAAGATGAGCAGCAGCAGATAAATCAGACATTACCTCAGCAAAAAGACCATCAAAAACAAGCTAAGACCCGTCTAGAGACCGCACAAGTCCGAGTGCAAACGGCTAGTAACGCGTTACGAGATACTCTGCCCGATATTGCAAAGGCGCGTAAATTGGATACAGACATTGCGCAAAATAGGTACGCTTTAGAAGAGACTGAACAAAGACAACACGCTTTATCTATGAGCACTCAACATTTGCGTCAAGAAATAGATGATTATAAAAAGTCAGCTGAGCATAATCAAACTCAGTTAGTAGAGGTAGAAGGTTATCTCACACATAATAACGAGCTTAGCGACATTGACAGCGATATTGCTAAATTTGAGAGTTATTGCAAACATCTAAAGTCATTGCTACAAGACAATGTTGACCTAAACATCAACAAAACCAGCCAGCAAAGCGATATAGAGCAGTATCAAAGCCGTCTTAAGACCTTGCATGAACAGCAAGAGAGACAAGTAATCGAAGAACAATCGCTGCAAACTAAGACCACAGCACTGCAACAAGAGCAAACCACTTTAACTGAAGTACAATCTTTATCTGAGATGCGGAATGAACAAGAGCAGATCGATAACCTCAATCGTCAACTTGAACAAATGGGGCTAAAAGCAGGTCAGCTTAATGAGATTAGTGCACATACCAAAAACATAGATATCACGCTACCAGTGATAAAAAACGAGTTAGTAGAATTGACTAACATCATTGATGATACAGTGTCTGCTATCCACGCTGCTAAAGATAAGCGGAAAGACAAACAAACACAGCTGTATCTACTACAAAAAGTAGCCACGCTAGAAAGTCACATTGCCGATTTAAAAGACGGTCAAGCCTGCCCGCTGTGCGGATCGCTTGAGCATCCTTATCGCACAAACCATCCGCATTTGATATCAGATACCGAAGCGGATCAGATTAAGCAGCATATAACAGATTTAGACACTACCATATCCAATTTGGAAAACCGATTATCTGCACATCGTATCAGTCAGGCGACCAAACAGCAGCAGCTTGAGCAGCAGCAAAATCAGCAAAACCTGCTACAAGATCAAGCACAAAAACTAGCGGCTGATACCAATCAGTCAGTCCGTTTGGTGCTTGATGGAAGCTACTCGCCGTTTATAGCGGCAACGATACTGCCATTGCAGCAACGTGAGCCACAGGTAAATATACTACCTCTATTAGATCGTATTCAACATCAACTTGCTGAACGTAGAATTGCTCTTAAAGACACGCTGTTCAACTACGAAACACTTGGTGAGAATATATCTACCATACTCGATGACATAAGCGCGCTAGCGCAACAGCAGCATAAGCTGGCAAGCGATATTAATGAGATTGAGACGGATATTAAAATTAAGTCCGCGAGTATAGATAATATTAACAAAGAGGTTCACGATAACTTCTCCAAATTGGTAACTCTCAAGAATGATATCGTACAGTTGTTAACCAAATATACTGCTGGCAGATTTCAGTCAGAGTCGCTAGCACAGATACGTACTTCGCAGCTCACTTTATCCCCTCTGATGGATAGTATTGATAACCAATTCATACTAAGTGAGGCGGATTACCATACGCATATCAATACATTTCGTCAGCAGCGTGCAGCGTTACTCAGTATAAGAGATGAATTCAATCAATCTAAAGAAACGCAGCAAACGCTGACGACATCATTAGGTCGTCTAGACATACAGATCGATACCAAACAAAACCAGTTGGACAACAACCAACAGGAGCTTGATAAGCTGGTTAAGCTCGTGACTGAAAAGACAGAGACGCTTTATCAGCTAAAAACAAACAGAGAAGATGTTTTTGCTGATAAAGACCCTGAAGCAGAAGAAAAGCGTTTGCGTGAGGCGTTAGAACAAGCACAAATCGAGCAAACCTCTGCACAGCGGCAGCTCGATAACTCTGAGCTTGAGCTTAAACAATTGCTTAACAAACAATCTCACGTGACTGAGCAAGTGACCACCGTAATAGGTGCGCTCAATATTCAAGAGGACGCTTTTAAATCAATACTTACCGCCTCCAATTTCACCAATGAAACGGATTTTGCGAATGCGCGCCTGCCCATTGATGAACGTAATACGCTCAAGCAGCAGCAAGAACGTATTGATTATGCGCTAAAGCAAGCGCAGTCTTTATTAAAAGAAACACAGAAAGCATTGGAAGATAAGCAAGCTAACCCGCTGACAACAGACGACAAAGAGACACTCACTCAACAGCATACTCAAGCACAAGAAGCGTCTAATAAACGCATTGAAGCAATTGGCGCTATTAGTCAGCGACTAAAAGACAATGAGGACAAGAAAAGCACCCAACAGGCACAGATAGAGGCCATCAATGCTCAAAAGGATAAGCTGCAAGTGTGGCAACAACTACACAAATTGATTGGCTCATCCGATGGCAAAAAGTATCGCACCTTTGCACAGGGTTTGACCTTTGACCTCATGGTTAATCATGCCAATACTCAGCTGCAAAAAATGAGTGACCGCTATCTGCTAGCGCGTGACGATGACAGCCCACTTGAGCTCAATGTCATTGACAACTATCAAGGCGGCGAGATTCGTAGCACCAAAAACCTATCAGGCGGTGAAGGCTTTATTATTAGTCTTGCTCTAGCACTCGGACTATCACAGATGGCCAGTCAAAACATTCGCGTGGACTCGCTATTTTTGGATGAAGGCTTTGGGACATTGGATGAAGAGTCTTTAGATATTGCGCTGGATAC
The DNA here is from genome assembly GCF_059072655.1 of Psychrobacter sp. H27. Lineage (NCBI taxonomy): Bacteria > Pseudomonadati > Pseudomonadota > Gammaproteobacteria > Moraxellales > Moraxellaceae > Psychrobacter > Psychrobacter sp. H27. The sequence goes on from NZ_JCACRX010000001.1 coordinate 415,476, forward strand.
GCTGACTAATTTGCAGCAAGAAGGGAAATTAATTGGCGTGATATCCCATGTGCAGGCATTAAAAGATCGTATTTTGACCCAAATCAAAGTAGAAAAGCTCTCAGGTGGATTCAGTCAGATAACAGGACAAGGCTGTCAGCGAATCGCGAGCTAACGTTTTGTTATTGCACGCGTCTCATAAGGCAAAAATAAAAAACCACCGAACATTGCGCTCGGTGGTTTTTTTGAACATACGGCTATTTTGTGTTTAGTGGCTAATCATTCAGCTACTCGTTACTTAGTGACTACTTATTTAGTTACTAGGCCACTCAGCTCACTCATCAGTACGGATAGTGTTGAGAGACCAATTTGAGCGTCTGCATCGTCACTATACATATCGTCAAGCTTCTGCATTTCTGTAGTGACCGCTGCCAGTTGGTCAACGTGTCGTGCTCTCCACTCACTAAAGGCTTGCTTGGCATCTGGTTTTGATAGTATTGCATCCATCAGTAGGCGCAAGCTGCGTGACAGCTCATTGACTAGTGCATGACGTGCACGGCGATCCCAGTAGTCTTGCTGTGGTAAATTGGCAATATTGTCCATCATCCAATCTAACTGCAACACTTGATAAGCTTCGAAATACAAAGTTGCGATCTCATCGACAGGACGCTCATATTGCTCAGCAAGCAACGCAGCATCAAGCGCATCGACATGATACGGTAGCATTGCAAATAGCGTAGCATCGTTATCAGACAGCTCTTTTTGCATTAAATGCTTGGTATCTTCTTGCAGATATTGAGCAAATTGCTGCTCGATAAAGCCACTTGGTTTGGTCAGTTTTTCAACACTGTCACTAAAGCGGCTAATCATATCAGCGACTTGCAGATTTTGCCCAAAGGCATTGATAAACCAGACCACACCGCGCTCTAATGAATCACGTAAACGCAGCTCAAGGTTCAACAGCAGTGTTGCATCTACCTGATTATCTAGCGCTTCTAGTGCCTTCCAAGCGCGCGATACATTAAATACATCGCGGCTGATCACATAACCTCGGACGATGGTTGCCAACGATTGATCAGTTTCTTCAAATAGACGGAATAGCGCCTCAATACCTAAGCGGTTGACCACGCTATTGGTCAAGTAAGTACTGATGATCTCACGATGCAAGCGGTGTTCCGTCATCTCATCAAAGAAACGCGAGGCAAGCTCATCTGGGAAGTACTTACGTAGCTCATTAATGAAGTATGGATCATCTGGAAGATCGGACAATAACAGGCTGTCATACACCCACATTTTGCCATATGCCAAGACGACTGCTAGCTCAGGATTGGTCAGACCACTATCTGCTTTTTGACGTTTTGCAATCTCTTCGTCTGATGGTAGATACTCAATCGCACGATCAAGACGCCCTTCACCCTCTAGCATCTGAATAAAGCGCTGATGATCACTTAAATTAGCAGCGGCTCTGATATGACTCAGCTCAATCGCTTGTGGCTGCAAGTAGTTCTGACGCAGTACCAGTTCTGCTACGGTATCCGTCATACTCTCAAGTAGCTCATTACGCTGTTTGAGCGTCATATCACCTTGCTCAACCACTTTACCCAGTAGGATTTTGATATTAACTTCATGATCCGAGCAGTTAACACCACCTGAATTGTCAATCGCATCGGTATAGACACGACCACCATTTTGGGCGTACTCAATGCGGGCTTGCTGGGTGAAACCTAAGTTACCACCTTCGCCAATGACTGCGGCGCCAAGCTCACTACCATTCACACGCAGCACATCATTGGCACGATCGCCAACGTCCGCATGCGTCTCATTCACACTTTTTGCATACGTTCCAATACCGCCATTCCATAGCAAGTCGACTGGCGCTTTGAGTAAAGCACTGATCAGCTCATTGGGAGTTAACGTATCAGCACTGATTTCAAAGAGAGACTTCATCTCAGGACTGATCGCGATGGTTTTGTCTTGGCGAGAGAAGATACCGCCACCTTGGCTGATCAATGAGGCTTCGTAATCTGCCCATGATGAGCGTGGCAACTCAAACAAGCGTGCGCGCTCAGCATATGAGGATGCAGTATCTGGATTGGGATCAATAAAAATATGCAGATGGTTAAAGGCAGCAACCAGCTTAGTATGCGTTGATAGCAGCATGCCATTGCCAAATACATCCCCGCTCATATCACCGATACCGACCACAGTGAAATCATCACGGTTTTGAATATCTTTGCCTTGCATACGGAAATGACGTTTGACTGACTCCCAACCACCACGCGCCGTGATACCCATTGCTTTATGGTCATACCCTACTGACCCACCTGATGCAAAGGCATCATCAAGCCAGAAGTTGTACTCTGCTGCTAGCGCGTTGGCGATATCAGAGAATGTCGCAGTGCCTTTGTCCGCAGCAACAACTAAGTATGGATCGTCTTCGTCATGGCGTACCGTGTTGGCTGGCGGGACAATCGTGCCATCAACGATGTTGTCTGTGACATCGAGCATACCACGCAAGAATGTCTGATAACAGGCGATACCTTCGGCTTGGAACGCCTCACGACCATCGGCCATACTCTTGGTCTTGACGATAAAGCCACCTTTAGAGCCAACAGGCACGATCACTGCGTTTTTGACCATTTGTGCTTTGACCAGGCCCAGTACTTCGGTACGGAAATCTTCCATACGATCTGACCAGCGCAGACCACCACGAGCCACTTTTCCGCCACGTAAATGCACGGCTTCGACGCGCGGTGAGTAGACAAATATCTCAAACATTGGTTTTGGCTTTGGCAGATTTGGAATATCTGCGGCCAAGAACTTAAACGACAAGCGATCTTTGCGCTGACCATCATTATCCGTCTGATAGAAGTTGGTACGTACCATCGCGTTAATCAGATCTAAGTACCAACGCAAGATACGATCTTCATCTAGGCTATCCACATCTACAAGTGCCGCGGTGATTTGCTCTTGGATTTGCGTAGCTTTTGCTTGGCGATCGTCTTCACTATGCTTAGGATTCATACGCGCATCAAATAAACTACCTAACGCCACGCTGATATCACTGTTTTTGACTACCGTTTGCTGGATATAGGTACTAGAGAACGGCGCGCGTGCTTGTAACATATAGCGCGACAGTGCACGCAGCACCACCACATCATAAGTATCAAGCTTAGTAGTTAGTACAAGCTCATTGAATGAATCACTCTCAACACGTCCTGCCCAGATTTGTTTTAGGCTGTCTTCGAACTGACCACGTACGACTTGCATATTGACGGTATCGACATGCTCTAGGGTCAACTCATACTCTTGCATCCAGATAGGCTGCTCTGGCAAATCAAACTCATATGTCTGTGCTGAGATGACTGACACACCAAAGTTCTCAAGTATTGGTAATACTTTTGACAAGATAACAGGTTGCTCGCGACCATACAGTTTTAGGTGGAGCTGGTTACGTGCATCGCCTGTCGACTGGTATAAATGCCACAGCATCGGGTTCTCTGTAGTCAAGCCAGCCAAACGCTTGGTATCCTCGACGGCAGTACGCGCATCAAAACGCTCTTGGTATGCCGCAGGAATATAATCTAAAAAGCGACGACTCAAAGCATTGGCTTGTTGCTCACCGACATTATCGAGTAGCATTTTTTGGTAGTTATCATCCCATGACTGCATGAGTGCTGATAGTTTGGCTTCAAGCGTTGCAATATTGACGTCATTTACCTGACCGGGCACAGTACGCACATGGACATGTACGCGGGCATGCGCAGATTCATTAAATTCAGTCGTAAACCCTGATGACATGCCGTTGTAGGCATCTTTTAGGACGTTCTGTACCTTAATGCGTAGCTCCGTGTTGAACTTATCACGCGGGATATAGACTAGGCACGACACAAAGCGCTGATAATGATCGATACGGCTAAATAGACGTAGGCTTTTCTTATCTTGTAATTGGCTGATACCAGAGACAATTGGATATAGCTCTTCAACGCTGGCTTGGAACAAGTCATCGCGCGGCAAGGTATTGATCACATGCATCATCTTATGATGAGCGTGACCATCACGTGGCAAGTCTGCCATAGCCATAATCTTATTGGCTTTTTCGCGCAATAGCGGAATTTGCTGAACCGTCAGCTGATACGCTTGTGACGTGAGCAAACCGATAAAGCGATACTCACCAACCAACTTACCATTATCATCAAATTTATGGATACCCAAAAAGTCCATATATACCGAGCGATGGATCGGTGATACACGACTTGATTTGGACAGCATCAATACGCGCGGTTCAGTCAATAACTGCTTTAGCCCTTTAGGTAGTTGACTAAAGCTCTCTGACAACTTGTCTTGTTCAGAGCCGCGTAACAGACCAAGTCCACTATTGCCAATGGCAAACAGATCTAAATTGGTCGGTTCGCTTACTTCGATTTCGTGACCACCTTCTAAGCGATATTCGCGATAACCTAAGAATATAAAGTGGTCATCTAATATCCAATCCAAGAACGCTTGAATTTCTTGCTGTGAATAAAACACTTCTGGTAATGGTTTGTTAGACAACTCAGCTTTGATGTCATTGAGCTGAGCACGCATTTGTTTCCAGTCACCAACGACCGTATCAAGCGTATCGATTTTAGACAGCAGCATTTGCTGTAGAGCATCCAAGTCTTCATTATCTTGATAAGCGATTTCACAGTGAATCAATGACAAATGAGAGGTTGCACTTTCATGTGCGCCTTCAACATAGGTAATCTGACCGTCATCATCACGCTTAACACTAACGATGATGTTGTACGTGCGGTGCACATCGATGCCTTCAGCCTCAAGGCTCATCAAGATGGTATCGACTAAAAACGGTCTATCATATGCGACGATTTGGATCACCGTGTGTGAGCTATGAAAGTGTTGCTCTTCCGCCAATGGGTTAAATACGGCGAGCTGCGGCTTGCTGCAATCATAGGCTTTGAGCAACGTAAAATGATGTAGCGCCATGCCCGCCAAGTCAGCATTGCTAATCGCCTCTGCAGTCTCTTGATGCAGCGGCTGATAGTAGCTATGAATAAAATGATCAAATAGTGATTTGTCTTTTTGTACATAGCCGGTAGCAATATCGCTTATCTGGCTAATGCGCTCTTTTGCGATACTGAGGGAGTTTGGCATTGTCCTTCGTCCTTTTTATAGATTTGGTTTGTCTCTTTATTTATGTTTATCAATCCGTATCAACTGCTTTTATTGCACATTTCTTTTCACAGAATCGTTGTCAAAAATTGCAATATAATGGCAGTGTGTCCAGTCACGTGACTTATTATTTTATAACTTCTACAGATTTTCTCCTTTTTCGTTCTTATTTTTATAAATATGTAGCAATCAGGATGTAATCCTACTATTACAGTGAAGTTTAACGCACCTGCGGCGTTAGCTAAAGCGTACAACATCATTTCATGAATCAGTGATATGTCGATAACCTTTGCTAATGAGACAATGATGACGCAGCCAGTAATATTCAAGATTAAATGCTGGCACAAGGATACTCATAGTAATCAAGACTGTTTTTTTGTTAGAATATGTCGACATATTTACGAGCGTACGACTAGCTCATTATTAACTTAATGCTAAGGGCAAACGGTATGATGAATATTTTGGTGATTGGCTCAGGTGGTCGCGAACACGCACTGGCATGGCAGTGTGCAAAAGATGACAATGTCGAAAATGTCTATGTCGCTCCAGGCAATGCAGGCAGTGCACTTGAACCTAAATGCCAAAACGTCGTCTTAGCGTCTGCGAACGCTGATGCGAGTGAGCATGCCGCTGTCATCGAATTTTGTCAAAATAATAGTATTGATATGGTTATTGTTGGACCAGAAGCACCTTTGGTTACAGGTATCGTTGATGCCTGCCGCGAGGCTGGTATTAAGGCATGGGGGCCTACTGCTTATTGCGCGCAACTAGAAGGTTCTAAAACCTTTGCCAAAGAGTTTATGGAGCAGAACCATATCCCAACAGCCGCTTATCAAGGGTTTACAGAGGCTACTGCAGCTAAAGCCTATGTCGATGAGCAAGGCGCACCCATCGTGATCAAAGCGGATGGACTTGCTGCTGGTAAAGGCGTCATCGTGGCTGAGACCATCGAGCAAGCGCACGAAGCAATCGATGATATGCTCGCGGACAACAAATTTGGGGATGCTGGTAGCCGTGTGGTGATCGAGCAGTTCTTGCAAGGCGAAGAAGCCAGCTTTATTTGTATGGTCGATGGGGAAAATATCTTACCCATGGCAACCAGCCAAGATCACAAGCGTGCTTTTGAAGGTGACACAGGTCCGAATACAGGCGGGATGGGTGCGTATTCCCCTGCGCCTGTCGTGACCGCAGATGTGCATAATAAAGTTATTGAGCGCGTCATTCAGCCAGTTGTTGATGCAATGAAAGACGCAGGACATCCCTATACTGGATTTTTATATGCAGGTCTTATGATTGACCAAGCAGGCGACCCATATGTGATCGAATTCAACTGCCGTTTTGGTGATCCAGAGACGCAGCCTATCTTGATGCGTCTGCAATCATCGATGGTAGATTTGGTCGTGCAAGGTTTATCAGGTCAACTACCTAGCGAAGCAAAATGGGATGAGCGTCCTGCTTTGGGTATCGTTGTTGCCTCAAAAGGTTATCCTGAAACCTCATCGAAGGGCGATGTCATCGCAGGCTTGCCAGAACTAGATTCGACAAACAACAATGCTGTCAAAGTATTCCATGCAGGTACAGCGTTTTCTGATAATCATGAAAATGAGATCGTCACTAATGGTGGTCGTGTATTATGTATTACTGCCTTAGCAAGCAATATCTCTGAAGCCCAGCAAGCAGCACTAGCAGTCACTGCTGCCATTAGCTTTGACGGTGCACAATATCGCCGTGATATTGGTCATCATGCCATCACTCGTGAAAATGCGTAACGAGCTTATACCCATCAAGAGCCATTAAACGCTCATCTTGCGTTGTCGTTTCAAAATTGGTGCGTATACTTTACATCATTATTCGACCTAGCTTTATGCTAGGTCTTATTTTTGGTACGCCGTATAACGCTCAGTAATAATACTCGAACCATCTCACGGCTTACAAAGTAACTATCAACAGCCAGCCTACGCTCATAAACCCAATGTGCTTTATATGGTACAATTTTATACCCGTGCATCACATCTCCCTTGTATTGTGGGTATCGAACCCGCAAATCAATAGCAACTGGATGAATGATTATATTTATGGCAAATGATACGTCTAAACCTTCTAGCAACAAGCAATCAATTGATAGTCTAAAAACCTCAGGGTTTGATCGCCGAATGTCGATTGCCAAAACCTCCTTGAATATTGGTCGTCGTTGGGCGGGCAATAGCGTGTCTGGCATGTTTTTAAATAAAGAAGCACGCACAGCACGTAACCAAGCGTTTATGGAAGCTCAGGCAAATTATCTGGCATCAGAGCTTGGCAAGTTAAAAGGTTCAGTCGTCAAAATCGGTCAAATGCTAGCAATCTATGGCGAGCACATACTGCCGCCGGAGATTACACGTGCCTTACAAACGCTCAATGATGACACCGCAACGTTGACGTGGCCTACGATTGAAAAAACATTGCATAAATTATTGGGTGAAAAACTAAGCGAGCTAGATGTCGACCCTATTCCTATTGGAACAGCGTCTCTTGCTCAAGTTCATCGCGCTACCGTACTGGCGACAGGTGAACAAGTGGTACTAAAGATTCAATACCCAGGCGTGGCTGATGCCATCAACTCCGACCTTGCTTTATTCAAGCAGTTGCTAAAAGTAAGTAATATCGTTCCTCAAACACGCGCACTTGATGCTTGGTTTGAGGAGATACGTGACCTACTCCACCATGAGGTTGATTACGAAGCAGAGGCCGCAACGACAGAGCGCTTTTATGATCGTTTAAGTGACGACCCGCGCTATATCGTTCCGAAGATCAACCGTACCTACTCTAAAAAGCGCTTACTTTGTATGTCTTATGAGCCAGGTATCACTGTGGTCTCTGATGAATTACAACTATTACCTCATGAGCGCCGCAGTGCAATCGGTCAAGCTGCTATCGAAATCATGATGCAAGAGATTTTTGTATGGGGTGAGATGCAGACAGATCCTAACTTTGGCAACTACTTAGTGCGAGTCAGCGAAGGCGACGACATCGATAAGCTTGTTTTGTTAGATTTTGGCGCTATCCGCCAATTCGATAATCATTTACTGACTATAGCCCGCGGACTGCTACGAGCAGGATACCGTCATGATCATCAATCAATGATGCTTGCGATGACAGGATACGACTTTTTCGACAGTATGAGTGACAAAGTACGCTCTGATATTGCCTCGCTATTTTTACTGGCGACAGAGCCTTTCAGTGATCCTGAAAATAATAAAGATATTCCTAGTGAGTGCTTGGATGGGGAAAAGTGTTATATTTGGGCTAACAGTAAATTGCATTCGCGCCTATCCACCAAAGCCACTCGCGCAATGCAATCCTTCGAATTCAATCTCCCGCCAAAAGAGTTTATGTTCATTAGTCGCAAATTCATTGGCGCATATACTCTTTTGACAGTTCTTGACGCTTATACCAATTCTAATAATTTGGTTAAACCTTACCTATAGTCGTTAATTCTAGTCTTTAAGTTTGAAATTTTTTGGACTGCTCTTTAGGAGCAGTTCTTCATTTTCTATTTTTAGTCGCTTAGGCTATTTTATATTCAACCTAATATTTAGCATTCTTCTTTTACCTCGATTATTTTCCTTCACACAATGATGTCGCTTGCCAATCATCAAATCTGGTTTTATACCATTTAGGCTTACGGATATTCAACTCCCAGCACACTTCTTGCCGTGCCAAATACTTCACTTCAAAGTGAGTACGCTGACTATCTGCAGGGACTTGATAACGAGAATTTGGAAGACACCATACCTTAGTTGCCTGAAACTCTGCGTTGTCCATATATGCTTCAATATTGGTGACCACTACTACCTCACCATTTACCTGCAAGCGAGACAATAGAAATTCAAAGAAAGGCATATTTAGCCATTGTTGATTGGGGTTCTGCTGTTCGGGGTTAGGATAAAGAATAAAAATCTTGCACAGGCTATTGGGCTTTATAGCATGTACGGTCCAAGCAATAGCATCCGCATGAATCGCATCTAGGTTTGATAAGGCCTGTAGCGTAGTCTGTTTTGAGAAAGCTTCAAATTTATTACGGGTGCGCTCAATCGCTATTAAATGCTTGTCAGGATTCTGCGCTGAAAAGCTTAGCGCGTGCTTGCCCTTCCCTGCTCCGATCTCTAGTATCAGCGGTTTTTCACTCAAATTTTCGTTGATGATTTTAGGTATCACAAAGTCACGCGGTGCTGAGAGTCTCTGTGGTTGAAACGCTCGCGCTTGCTGATGAGTGAGCTCAGTATTGTCTGTCATTTATTATCCTTAAAGCATTTGTCTTTTGTCATTATTCGGCCCCATGCTATTATATAGCCAATCTAATTTAATAGTAATATAGTGATGACCAGTCCTTCAAAATGCATCCTAATGTAGATGATGATAGAAGAAGACTGCGCGTAAATGATACTAATAACATTAAGGATGCTCCCACTTTTATTATGACTGACTCTAATTCCCATGCTACGCCCAAAACCTACCCTTGCCCACGCTGCGGCACACAGACTGCCTGGCAAGACAATAAATACAAGCCATTTTGTAGTAGTCGCTGTAAGCTAATCGACTTAGGGGCTTGGGCAAATGAAGACTATACGCTACCTGCAGAAACCACGCCCTTCTCTGACGAATTATAACCCCCTATTTTACTCAATTTACTATACCAAGGATGTCTTACATGTCTGCTACCTACCTCATGCCTACCTACAACCGTCAACCTATTAGTTTTACACGTGGTGCAGGTAGTTGGCTCTATACCAAAGATGATACGCCATACCTAGATGCTCTAACTGGTATCGCGGTGTGCGGGCTCGGTCACTGCCACCCACAAGTGACAGAGGCGATTGAGCAGCAGGCGTCTACCTTAATTCATACCAGCAACTTGTTCGGTATTGACTGGCAAGAGCGTGCGGGAGAGGCTTTATGTACGGCTGCCGAAATGGACAGTGTGTTTTTTGCAAATAGTGGCGCTGAAGCAAATGAGGCCGCACTGAAAATTGCACGCTTGTATGCACACAAGCAAGGATTTACACGTCCAAAAGTGATCGTGATGGAGCAGTCATTCCATGGTCGTACATTACTATCGCTATCAGCTACTGCCAACCCAAAGGCTCGTGAAGGGTTTTATACGCTAGATGAAGACTTTATCCGTGTGCCATTTGGTGATATTGCTGCAGTTAAGCAGGCAGCTTTGGATCATCAGGATATTTGCGCCATTTTTGTAGAGCCAATCCAAGGTGAAGGTGGTCTAAATACTGCGGCAAATGGTTTCACTTATTTAGAAGAGTTACAGGCAGAATGTGATGCTCACAACTGGCTATTTATGCTCGATGAAGTACAAACAGGTAATGGCCGTACTGGTAAATATTTTGCTTATCAGCATAGCAGTGCTCGTCCTGATGTATTGACGACTGCTAAAGGCTTAGGTAATGGCTTTCCAGTCGGCGCTTGTATGGTACGAGGCCGTGCTAATGGTTTGTTTGGTGCAGGCAGCCATGGCTCTACTTACGGTGGCACACCTTTAGCCAGTCGCGTGGTACATAGCGTGTACGATGTACTCACCAATAGTGACATTATGGAAAATGCAGTGACTGAAGGTTTGTTCATTCGTGAAAGCCTCGTTAATGCATTAGGACAACATGGTGTGAGTAGCCGCGGCGCTGGTATGATGATCGGTATTGCGCTACCAGAAGATATGGACTGTAGCCAGTTGGTAGATCGTGCGCGTGATGAGCAAAACCTAATCCTCAATGTAACGGGGGGTCATGTCGTCCGTTTACTACCTCCACTTAATATGAGCCGTGATGAGAGCACACAAGTTGCTGAGCGCTTGATTGACCTACTAAGACCCTCATTCTAAGGAATGCTTGAATATATATAATCAAAAAAGCCTATAGATATCATTATCTATAGGCTTTTTTCTAGCTATTTATTTGATAATACGACTGTCTAAAACAAACCGCTCTAATGTGCATGGAAATATTTTTTTAACACTTCTAGACAACGAGTGATTTTGGCAGGTTGTTGGTCACGGTTTAGAGTGACCGCATAGAGAACAAAGCTTGGCAGTTGATAGCCAGTTAACACTTCTACTAGCTCTCCACTCTCAAGCTCTTTTTTGATGTCCATTTCCATCATTCTAATCAAGCCATGACCTTCTTTTGCCAGAGTCGTGGCCATAAAGACGTTATTGGTATAAATACGCGAGTTCATTTTGATACGTGTTTTCTTACCAGTCTCTGTTTGAATCATATCAACCTGATTGGCCTCTTTCATGATTTCAATAGATATCAGTTGATGGTCGGCCAAGTCTTTTGGTGTATTAAGCTTAGGGTGGTGACGTAGATATTGAGGCGACGCTACGAGCAACTGACGTACATCGGTGAGCGGATGACTACTTAGGCTTGCATCATTGATCGATGGACTCATACGAATCGCAATATCGATACGCTCATCAATCATATCGATATAGTGATTATCTGCCAGATAGGTGACACTAAGATCATCATGCGCCGCCATCCATGTGGATAGCGCTGGTAATATATGGTTTACACCAAGCTCAGGCGTCGTCGATATACGTAAACTACCTGCGAGCTCATCACGCAACTGATTAACTTTAATTCGACCTTGTTCAGCAGCACTGACCACATCTTTTGCAGACTCATAAAAGCTCTCACCAGCTTCTGTTAAGCTTAGCTTACGAGTTGAGCGGTGTAATAGCACAACACCTAGCTCATTCTCTAGTGAACGAATCTGCTGACTGACTGCACTGGTGGTAATACCAAGCTCACGAGCTGAGCCACTAAAAGAACCATGTCCGACCACACTGGCGAACACAGCCATACCGCGTAAATTATCCAACATATTCTCACCTAAACTTCATTTCAGTTTTTAATATAACTTAATCATTATAACGACTTTTGATTTATCTTATCGTTACTAAATATTTTCTCTTATATAAGAGCGCCCATTTGTGCTGCGGTAAAAACAAAAATATCAAGGCGATAGCGTATCATCACCTTGATATCTTATATAAAACCGTATTTAAAACATATTCATATTTGAAATGGTTTTAATAACCGTTTTTTAGAACTTAATACAGTTGGACCTTGCCCATTTTGCCCTCGCCCCGCTCCGTCAAATACTGCATCACTGGTGTGTTCAGCAATTTTGTCTCAGCAACCGTTTTTGCTTGCTCTAATCGTTTTTGTTGACGACGCTCTGGTGTTTTATCATCACTTTGCATGATGCTATTATCGATTTTTAAATCAATCTGTGCCTGTGTGAATTGCTGTTGCAACTTTGCAGCCAGTTGCTGAAAAGTCGCTTGTAAATGCTTGCTGTCCACACTAGTCAAGAACGTTGCATTGCCATTACATTGACCTGTCATTGTGCCTTGACGAGCAAGTGCCAACTCATCTTGAGCTAATACTTCTGCTTCACGAGCAGTCTGCAGCCAGTAATCCCATTTTTCCGAGTTCCACTCCCCCGTCAGTTCTTGGGACGTACAGCGTAACAAAGTGCGCGGGTCTTCATCAGATGGTAATAGTAACTGAGAATTATTTGCATCAGGCTCAACAACAGGTTCAGGCTCAACAACAGGTTCAGGCTCAACAACAGGTTCAGGCTCAACAACAGGTTCAGGCTCAACAACAGGTTCAGGCTCAACAACAGGTTCAGGCTCAACAACAGGTTCAGGCTCAACAACAGGTTCAGGCTCAACAACAGGTTCAGGCTCAACAACAGGTTCAGGCTCAGTACTGACAGCTGACTGTACTAAGTTGTACTCTTGGTCACTAATATACTCAGAGCGAAAATTCTCGTTATCATGAGTGCTACTTTGCTGCTCATCATAACGTTGCGCTTGGTCATCAATCTCATAAGACTGTAGTGGTTCTGATGCGCCATGCGTCGTGACAGTTAAAGACGTTTTTTCTGAAGAAGACGGCGAATCAGTCGACTCTATTACTGGTGTACTGGTAGCAGATACCTCCCCGTCGTAGGTATTATTGAGTACTTCATCGACCGGCAAAGGACGAAACGCTAGTAAGCGCAAAATGCACATCTCAAGCGCTTGCATAGGGGTACTAGCAAGCTTGACGCCTTCACGTGCTTGCACAACAATCTCATAATACAGCTGCAAGACATCAGGGCTGATATGCTGAGCTAGCGTACAAATATCTTTTGCTTGCGCCTCATTAACATTGAGAGCGACCTCAGGCAACAGCTGAGTCAATGCCAACTGATGCAACAGCTCAGCCAACCCATCAAACATGCTGGTCGCATCTACCATCTGCGCGCGCATTTGCTCGATATGTGCGGCAACGGCTGATTTATCATGATTATAAATATCTGTGATCAAGCTGATGAGGTCAGCCGCATCAATGAGACCGAGCATGGCATTGACAGTCGCATCATCCAGTGACCCTTGACCAAAAGCAATCGCCTGATCTGTCAGTGACAAAGCATCGCGCACAGAGCCTTTGGCAGCGCTTGCTAATTGCCAAATGGCCGGCTGCGTGTAGTCAACCTGCTCTTTGGTCAAAATATTTGCCAAATGTTCGCTAAGTAATACCTGCGGTAGTGGGCGTAGCACAAACTGTAAGCAGCGCGAGATAATCGTAATCGGCAGTTTTTGTGGATCAGTCGTCGCCAGCAAGAACTTTACGTGTTCAGGTGGCTCTTCCAACGTTTTGAGAAGCGCATTGAAACTATGCGTTGACAGCATATGCACTTCATCAATCAGATAGACTTTATAACGCCCTTGGCTTGGCGCGTAAGGCACGTTGTCTAACAGCTCACGCGTGTCCTCGACCTTGGTACGGGAAGCCGCGTCAATTTCAATAAGATCAATAAAACGCCCCTGATCGATAGCGACGCAGTTGTCGCATACCCCGCACGGTGTGCTCGTAATACCAGTATCACAGTTCAAGCATTTAGATAAAATACGCGCAATCGTCGTCTTACCCACACCGCGCGTACCAGTAAATAAATAAGCATGATGCAGACGATTATAATCAATTGCATTAATCAGCGCCTGCGAGACATGCGTCTGCCCAATCAACTCATGAAAGTTCTTGGGTCGATATTTGCGAGCTAAAACTTGATATTGCTGCGACATAGCTATCCATTGTGCCAAGTGGTTAAAATTCTTATTTTAGATGCTGTTTTTCGATATTTATTATAGCAAAAAGCCAGCGCATTCGTCTGGCTTCTCACAAGTTTGATTATGACTGAGCCGCATTCAATAAGCGACTTTGGTTAACGAATAATTAAACATTAATCATTTTTGCGGCGCATATGCGGGAACAAGATCACATCACGGATACTGGCTGAGTCAGTAAACAGCATTACTAAGCGGTCGATACCAATACCTTCACCTGCTGTCGGCGGCAAACCGTATGACAATGCTTCGATGTACTCTTCGTCAAAATGCATGGCTTCGTCATCGCCTGCGTCTTTTTCGGCGACTTGACCACGGAAACGCTCGGCTTGGTCTGCTGGATCATTGAGCTCACTAAAACCATTAGCGAGCTCACGACCGCCAACGAACAGCTCAAAACGATCAGTAATCTCAGGATTGTCATCACTACGGCGCGCGAGTGGTGAGGTCTCAGCTGGATACTCAGTAATAAAGGTTGGTTGACGCAGTTGATGCTCAGCCGTTTCTTCAAAAATAATCGTTTGTAGTTTACCCACACCAAACACATCTTTTACTTGCTGTTTCAGCGTCGTTGATGCGTACTCTGCTAGGTATTCACGATCATTGATACGTGCCATGTCGAAGTTTTCTGCATACTTTGCAATCGCATCAGACATAGATAGACGAGCAAATGGTGCTTTTAGGCTAATGGCTTCTTCTTGATAAGTCAGCTCTGTTGTGCCCAACACATCATTTGCTAACTGATTAAACATACGCTCAGTCAAATCCATCAGATCATGATAGTCAGCGTAGGCTTGATAAAACTCAATCATGGTAAATTCAGGGTTGTGACGGGTTGAGACCCCTTCATTACGGAAACTGCGGTTGATCTCAAATACACGCTCAAAGCCACCAACGACCAAGCGCTTGAGATAAAGCTCAGGCGCAATACGCAAATACAAAGGCATATCTAGAGCATTGTGGTGCGTCTCAAAGGGACGGGCTACCGCGCCACCTGGAATCGGATGCATCATTGGCGTTTCAACTTCCATAAAACGCTCATTCAGCATAAATTGACGAATACCGCTAACGATTTGACTGCGAATCATAAAGGTATCGCGAGTGGTCTCGTTGGTCATCAAGTCAAGATGACGATTGCGATAGCGCGCTTCTACGTCAGCTAAACCATGGAATTTGTTTGGCATCGGACGTAGCGATTTGGTCAGTAACGTAATCTCTTCGATGTGCACATACAGATCACCCTTACCTGAACGACCGATATAGCCTGACACCCCAACGATGTCACCCAAATCTAGAGACTTAATGCTTGCACGCGTTTCTTCATCAAGCTCTTTACGTGCCACATATAGCTGAATACGACCTGACATATCTTGAATCACGATAAATGAGCCACGGTTGAGCATGACTCGACCTGCTACATTTACCTGTGTCTTTTCGCCATTCGCAGCTTTCTCTTCGATCTCTTGCTTTGACACACCATCAAAAGCGGCTTGTAAGTCTTGCGCATAATCAGTGCGTTTGAATGTATTCGGATACGGCTGTTTTCCTGAAGCACTGATATCGTCTAGCTTGGCTTGCAGTTGTGCGATTAGCTCGTTAGTATCTTCTACAGTTGGGGTTTGGTCTTGGTTCTGATTATTGTGCTTTGACATGACACTCTCAATATTATTAGATAATTAAATGGATAAACGAAAACAGAAAAACGAAATCAATACTTATTATTATAAAAGCAGGCACTATTATACAAGGGTATAATAGTGCCAATATTACATAGAATTGGCTACTATTCACCGCCGCCAATACTGGCCATCAGATCAGCCTGATGCTCACGTAACAACGCATCCAGAGTCTCATCCAAGTCGCCTTCCATAATAGAGTCGAGTTTGTATAAGGTCAGGTTGATACGGTGATCGGTCATGCGCCCTTGTGGAAAATTATAAGTGCGAATACGCTCTGAGCGATCGCCACTACCGACCAAGTCACGACGTATGGAGTCCGCCACATCGACCTGTGCTTGTACTTTGGCTTGCTGGATTTTAGAGACTAGCATTTTCATAGCATGCGCACGGTTTTTGTGCTGGCTACGCTCTTGCTGACACTCTACCACGGTACCGGTTGGAATATGCGTCAAACGTACGGCTGAGTCAGTGGTGTTCACGTGCTGACCACCCGCCCCACTTGAGCGAAAAGTATCCATCTTGATATCAGCAGGATTGATATCAACGGTATCATCAATCTCAACCTCTGGCATGACGGCAACCGTACAAGCTGAGGTATGCACGCGACCTTGGCTCTCAGTTTCAGGAACACGCTGTACGCGGTGAGCACCCGATTCAAACTTTAGGCGACCATATACACTATTGCCAGATACACGAGTGATAATCTCTTTATAACCACCATGCTCACCTTCGTTTGCAGAGAGCACTTCTAGTGTCCAGCCTTGGGTCTGTGCATATTTTTGGTACATGCGGAACAGATCACCAGAGAAGATCGCCGCCTCATCACCGCCAGTCCCTGCACGAATCTCCAAGAATGCAGGTACTTTATCATTCGGATCTTTTGGTAGCATCATTACATTGAGAGCTTCTTCCATCTCTACGATGGTATCGCGTGCCGTCTCAATTTCATCTTGCATCATCTCTTTCATGTCAGGATCGGTCGCATCGGCTAGCATTGCTTCTGCATCAGCCTGATCCGTTTCTGCACCCAGATAGTTCTGCCATAACGTCGTGATGTCCATCAAGTCGCTATGTTCGACAGACAATTCACGGAATTTATTATTATCACTAATGACACTAGGATCTGATAACAAGGCGGTGACCTCTTCATAACGGTCTACCATCTGGTCTAAACGCAGGCGTAAGGATTCTTTCATAAAAGGACTTTTATTTAAATGAGGGGAATAAGAGCGTGATTATAGCAAATTTTTTGGGTTAAATTAAAACCTCTGGTCATTCTTGTCGATATTCTCAGTAATCTTGATGTTATCTTTCCAAACATCTCTGTTTATATTTAGATGTCAGGACCTGATTTCAATAGCAAAAACGACAGACAAAAAAATAGCCAAGAACATTCTTGGCTATTTTTTTGTCTAGTTGCTAGTTACTTAGTACTAATTACTGGTCACTTAGTATTAAACCTTAGTAATAAACTAAGGCATTAAACTTTACGCACCAGTACTGACCCGATAGAGTAACCTGCACCGAATGAGCAGATAACACCCAAATCACCTGATGATAGATCATCTTTGTGGCGATGGAATACAATCATAGGGCTCGCTGAACTGGTATTGGCAAATTCAGCAATCACACTTGGTGCAATTGACTTATCTGCATCTTTACCGACGACAGTACGTAAGATCAAATCCAACATATTGGCATTGGCTTGATGTAACCACATCATCTTAACATCAGATGTTGGGATGTCGTTTTCTTGCAAGTGCTCAGTGATAATTTCAGAAACTTTCGGGCAAACTTCACGGAATACTTTGCGACCGTTTTGCAAAAATAGCTTGTCAGTGACCGGTGCTTTGATATCTGGATACATCTCTGTCTGTGCCGCTAGGTATTCTGAGCGATCCATAAAGCCATATTCGTTTTTGATGTTGGTCGAAAACTGCGTAAATAGTTTAGAGTTTAGAATCTCGTACCCTTTTGGCGTATCAAGCTCTTCTACGATAGAGGCAGTCGCCACATCGCCAAAGATAAAGTGGCTGTCACGGTTACGCCAGTTTAGATGCGCTGAGGTAATCTCAACGTTGACCACAGCAATGCGCTTGGCCAAACCTGAGATAATAGAGCCGTGGGCTTGTGATAGACCAAAAGTTGCCGCACTACACGCAACGTTCATATCGTATGCAAAACCACCAACCATGCCGATCTCATTCTGAATTTCGATAGCAACCGCAGGATAAGTACGCTGGAAATTTGAGCAAGCAAGGATGATACCGTCTAAGTCATTGGCTTCAAGTCCTGCATCAGCCAAAGCGTCTCTGAGTGCTGCTGCACCCATTTCAGCCATCACTGATAGCTCTTCGCCCAAATTACGGTATGGGATAACTGGTGCCATGATTTCAGTATTTAAGATACCGTCTTTTTCCATCACATAACGTGATTTGATACCAGATACTTTTTCAATAAAAGCGGCTGAAGAAGGCTCAAGTGCGGTCACAGTCTCTGCTGCTATCTCGTCAGCATGTTCGGTATTATAGTTTTCAACATACTGGTTAAATGACTCTACTAGCTCTTCGTTACTAATGCTATAAGGTGGGATATACAGGCCTGTGCCTGTGATACAAGTCGTCATGATAAGCTTCCTTGTCTACTACTATAGTGCTTGGAATAAGCATAAAAGTGAAAAAATAATAGCCATTCAAATTCAGTGAATAACTGTAAACTTAAAATCAGTGTGTTTATTATGCCTGAATATTATAATTTTTCTAATACTTTGTTACAAATAATCTGTTTCTTGCCATAAATAAGCAAAGACTGACTTCATTTCGTAATAGCTACGTTATAATTAGCGCCATTCTATTCTAAACAACCATACGTATCGCTATAAACTCATACTTAGGAATGCTAATGGTAGAACTTTTCAACTGGTTATTTGGCCAATACGCCGACTACTCTACAACGTTTATTGTGCTTGAGTTAATTGCCGTTGTCTTTGGTGTGGCTAGTGTCTTACTTGCCAGCAAAACCAATATCCTTGTCTTTCCTATTGGATTGGTTAGCACTGCTATATTTGTGTACCTACTGTGGAAATGGCAATTGTTTGGCGATATGTTCATCAATGCTTACTATACCGTAATGAGCCTGTATGGCTGGATCAACTGGTCAAAGAACAAGAAAAATCAGTCTATTGAACACAAGCAATCAGACGCCAATCGCGTCCGTATTGAGCATTTGCACGCAAAGGATATTCCTATACTTACCGCTTTGGCAGCAGGGACAATAGCTTTTGTAGGATTGGTTTATTATTTCCGTCCAGTGATCAATAACGGTCTTAGCTTCGACGGTGCAGTACTTGGCATGCATCTATTTACTTGGGTCGACTATACTGACATGCTCACTACGGCTTGGTTTCTTATGGCGATGTGGCTCATGGCACGGCGTAAAATCGAGCATTGGATACTATGGATTATCGCGGATGCAATATCAGTACCGCTATATTTTTATAAAGGCTTCACGTTTACCGCACTACAGTATGTAGTCTTCACTCTCATCGCAATCTGGGCATATTATGAATGGCAACGGCGCTACCGCATACAACCTCGAGCAGCATACGCCTAAATCTGTCATCAACGTCGCTGTACTAGGCGCAGAGAGCACGGGCAAAACCACGTTGTGTCATGATTTAGCAGCGCATTTCGACAGTGTGTGGGTATCAGAATACATGCGCACCTACTTACAAGCAAAATGGGATAATGAGCAGCTGACATGTACGTGGGAGGATCTACTGCCTATCGCACAAGGACAGATGCAACTGGAGAACACCTTAGCCAAGCAAGTCGCCCAAACTCCTAATAAAAACCGTTATTTGTTTTGCGATACCAGCCTGTTTGAGCTGATGACTTATTCTTATTGGTACTATGGCGACTGCCCTGCTGCCCTTGAGCAGGCGGCATTGGCACATCACTATGATTTGATACTATTGACTGATGTAGATATACCGTGGATCGCTGATGACTTACGTGACAGCCCGCACCAACGTGATGAGATAAATGCCTACTTTACCAGTCAACTAAAAAAATATAAAAAACCATTCCAGCGCGTTGGCGGGAATAGGGAGCAGCGCGTTCAGCAAGTAGTAGCGCAGCTTACTCACATAGACACATAGAGTAGGCACTACGTGTCATGACTAAAAATTACACGACTAAAAACAGGTTGGATTTTACCCACCATTAATATCATTTGTTTTTTAAAACTTAAGAGATATCCATGCTAAAGAAGTTTGAGCTGTACTTAGAAAAAACAATATTCAACAGCCGCTGGATACTGGCACCTTTTTATCTGGGATTGGTATTAGGCATCGTTTTACTATTTGTTAAGTTTGTTCAAAAACTATGGCATATGTTTGCCGATATACTCATAGCCTCCGAAGCCAGTGTGATTGTAGATATATTGATATTGGTTGATATCTCGTTAGTCGCCAGTTTATTACTCATCATTATATTTAGTGGCTACGAGATTTTTGTCTCAAAAATTGACACTGGCGCTCATGACGATCGTCCTAGCTGGATGGGGAAAGTAGATTTTTCTGGTTTAAAGCTCAAAGTCATCGGAGCTATCGTCGCGATCTCAGCAATCGACCTTCTGAAATCTTTTATGGATATCTCTAGCGGAATGAGTGAGCTCGATGCTGATAAACTGATGTGGAAAGTGATCATTCACATGACCTTTGTATTGTCAGGCTTGTTATTCGCTGTTATGGATAAAGTGGTCGGCGATACCAAAAAGCACTGATACTTAGAACACTTACAGGAGCAACTTAGTTTCTCAGTAATCTGGCTTCAAAGTCATAATCTATTGTGCTGTCTTACATCATGATATAGAAGACAGCACGGTATACTCATTATTTGACGATTTTGTTGTTTAATGCTTTAGCCCAGTTTCTACAATTGTCTTCGCATCGCGGGCAACAATGATCAGGGTCAGGTATCTTATTGACATAACCGCAATACATACAGGCATAGTAAGTATTTACCTCTGTTTCTTCGACTGCCTGATACTGCTTAGGGAACAACGGCATACCGTAATCTGTTTTTTCAGCGGTGTGCAATAAAATACTAAAATTGCCGTCAGCTTCGAGCAGACCAACACGAACTTGCCCTAAATGCTCAACCCCTTGCTGGCGCATCTCAGCAAAAAACTCATCATGTGACATCTCACCTTGCTTAATTTTATCAAGTACCAACATGCCATTTTCTACAATATAAAGTGATCTTCCCTCCAACAGGTCTTCAAAAGGCTGGAACTTCATCATCGCCCAGGTGCAAAACCTGTAGAGGGAGATGACCGTACCCATGATCAATACCGCCTGAATAATAGGCAGATCTTCGGTGAACATGGGATCGCCTGCAATAGAGCCTAGCGATAGAATAATGGTCAGCTCAAAGATAGAGAGCTGACGAACGCCGCGCTTGCCTGTGAATCGCAAGAACGTAATAATCAATACAAACATGACAGTGACACGTATTAAAATTTCAACGGCAAACAACCAAGTGGTGTCATGAATAAAAATACTTGCCCAATCCATACTACTGCTTCCTATTTATTTATCTGGTTTATTGTGTTTAATGGTTGTCTTGCTAATGGTTCATTTGATGCGAAATAGATTACCTCTATACTCCAAACCTTATCGTTAATACAACTATCGTTATTCTCATTTAACAAAGATTTTTTGTCACAAGTACGACAAAATATCTAACCTTATAAACCCACTGTCGCTCTAATTTTTATCTTTTTCATTATTACTTCTACTAATAAATAAGCTATCGTTATAGCGACATACCTAAGAAATCAAAGCCAGAAGTTAAAACCAAAAACTAGAAATCAAGACTATAGGCCAAAAATTAAGATAAAAACAAAACACAATGCTTGTCTATTTAGACACACTTACTCATTTTAGGAATCATCCTTGAAAGCCACTATTTATACCATCATTGCGTTAATTGCCTTTGCCGCAAACTCTCTTTTTTGCCGAATGGCATTGGCAGAGGGTTATATCGACGCTTGGAGCTTTACGATTATTCGCCTGCTAAGTGCGGCTGTGTGCTTAGCTTTTATTATGGCGATTCACGCTTACCGTCTAAAACGTCACTCTCGCACGACTGACAGCGCCGCCACTGATGCAATTTTGAATGATAAAGGCAGCTGGCTCAGTAGCATCAGCTTGGTTGTTTATGCATTGTGCTTCTCGATTGCCTATGTAGAGCTTGATACAGGCACTGGAGCATTGATTTTGTTTTCAGCAGTACAGCTTACGATGATTGGCTGGGGCATCTACCAAAAAGAGACGCTGAGTACATTGCAGTGGCTAGCATTTATCATTGCCGTAGCAGGGTTTGTCTATCTGATGCTGCCGTCAGCCGCTATCCCCTCACCCTTGGCTGCATCACTGATGGCGATGAGCGGTGCAGCTTGGGGAGTATACAGCATACGCGGCAAATCGTGTGTGTCACCACTGCGAGCGACAGGATTTAACTTTGTACGAAGTTTGGTAGCCGTTCCCATATTACTGTTAGTGGGCATGATGTATTTGGGCGATATGGGTTTAGCAAATATTGAGATGCAAAGCATCACAAGTGAAGGGATACTGCTGGCCTGTGCGTCAGGAGCGATCGCTTCTGGTCTGGGTTACAGTATCTGGTATAGCGCAATGCCATTATTGAAGAACACCCAAGCGGCTATCGTTCAGCTGTGTGTACCTGTGATTGCAGCAGTGCTGGGTGTGGTATTTTTGTCTGAACAGCTCACCATGCCATTTATTATTGCAAGCGTCGTGATTTTGGGCGCCGTCTTAGTATTTATTTTGAATAAAAGAGCCCCTGTTTAGACCATGCTGACTTACTAAAGTGTTGGCGCATCTTGCTGATCACCCATATTTTAGACCGAGCCTTTACTCACTATCGCATTGAAATATATAAATTATTTATACCTGACACCTTACAGTTCATTGCAATATGCCTGTGTTTTTACAACGCAGTGGTATTCCTCATGGTGCTATTTTTAAACAGCACCATGAGGAATACCACTGAGTCATACCCACATAGGAGTACAAGTAATGAGTAATGTTTATCCTAGAAGTTTTTCGCATGTTGGTCTGTCAGTTCCTGATATAGACAAGGCCGTCAAGTTTTATACTGAAGTCATGGGTTGGTATACTATCGTAGCCCCTACCAGAATTGCAGAAGATGATAGTCCTGTCGGTCAGATGTGTACAGAAATATTTGGCGAGGGATGGAGTCATCTACATATAGCGCATCTGTCTACTGCTGACCGAGTCGGTGTAGAGCTTTTTCAATTCAAAAACCAAGAAGATCCCGAAAATAATTTTGAATACTGGAAAACAGGTATTTTTCATTTTTGTGTTCAAGATCCGAATCTTGAGGAGCTTGTAGAGAGCATCATCGCTGCCGGTGGCAAAAAACGTATGAAACAACCCCGTTATTACTATCCAGGCGAAAAACCTTACCGCATGATTTATATGGAAGATCCATTTGGTAATATCGTTGAGATATACAGTCATAGCTATGAGCTCACTTATAGTCTATAGACCAAGTCATTTGATATATATCAGACAAACAAAAACCGCCCCAATTTGTATAAATCGGGGCGGTTTTTATATGAGCTATTACTTTTGCCAAATGGCTACTAGAGGCCAATTAGAGCCAACATAGAACACCGTTAGACAACAGTAACTTCTAAGCGAGTCTCAACGTTGCCGCGCGTTGCATTAGAGTATGGACATACCTGATGCGTGGCTTCAATCAGCTGCTGCGCCTGCACTTCGTCGATACCTGATACTTCAACATACAACTCTACGTCCAAGTTGTAACTGCCATCTGCTTTCATACCGATACCTACTTGCGCAGAAGTCTTAGAAGAGGTAATAGGCAGTTTCATATGCTGCGCAGTCATGCTCAAAGCGCTATCAAAACAAGCTGCGTAACCCATAGCAAAAAGCTGTTCTGGGTTGACGCCTTCTTTGTCTTGCTCTTGAAAAGAAACCAAATCAAAACCTAATGAGCCATCATCTAGTCCAGTGTGACCAGAACGTCCACCAGTAGCTGTCGCGCGAGTTTTATAAAATATTTTCATGATCAATAACTCCTTGTTTCATATTATTAGAGGTTGTGCTTACGCTGTTGCGATAAGACTATTATAGTGACGTCTGCTTATAGGCGTTAGAACAGACCTCTATAACTCTTGCCTAATCCTATAAATTTTTATACTATCAGGCAACACTCTAAAACAAGCAATGATGATGGATCAGACAACAATTGATCAACTACTCAGAGTACTACCTAAAAACAAAACCATCGAATCAGCTGTGGCAGGATTGTTCTTTTATTGTGCTGATAGGCCGAGCAAAGCTGTCAGCTATATACAAGAGCCAAGCATATGTATTGTCTTACAAGGCGAGCGAGAGATTTACTTAGGAGCAGACTGCCAAAGGTTTGATAATAGCAACCTGATGTTTTGCCCAGTCAATATCCCGCTCAGCATGCATATCAAACACGCTTCTATCGAAAACCCTGTCATTGTCTTATCCATGAAACTAGACCTAGCTATGATTAGAGATATTTTAGCGCGAATACCTGCTAACCAAACAATAGCAAGCGGTCACTCAGGCATAAAATGGCAGTTAGACAATACGATAATGGCGGCGTTTGAACGGTTGATAAACTTGCTTGATTATCCAAATAACATCAAGTTTTTGGCATCTTTGATTCAGCAGGAAATATACTATCGCCTACTCTCAGCAGAACAAGGAACCAAGCTTAGGCAATTGGTCGTCGATGGCAGTCATACACATCGCATCGCCCAAGCTACTGACTGGATAAAGGCACATTTAAATCAACCTATCATGGTCGAGCATCTTGCCAGTCGATGCGGTATGAGCGTCTCGGGGTTTCATCAGCACTTTAAAGAGATAACCCAATTAAGCCCATTGCAATATCAAAAAAACCTGCGGTTGATGGAGGCAAGGCGTCTGATTAAGAGGCACGGAGCACAAATATCACAGATCGCCATGCAAGTAGGTTATGAAAGCCCTAGCCAGTTTAGTCGAGAATATAAGCGACTGTTTGGTGTGAATCCGAGCAGTGATTTGTAGCTATCATTCTATCTTTCAATAACATAAGTTTTTCTGCTTAGGCTATTTTATATCGTATCGTTCGAACCCCTTCTTCAGAAATGATCGTTTTTAAATTAAATAATTTATGGCGTATTTTAAATATATGGAAAAATTGTTTGACTTGTCTTTATATTCGTATTATAACATATACTATATATTCAAATAAAAGAATATATAGACGTAGATAAATCTACGTTCATTAATAGATATGCTGGGGAGGAAATGACATGATTCGTTTAAGCTACACTCTCAAATGCTGGGCACTAGGCATCACTTATTTTTCAGTGTTTTACTTCTTGGTTGTCATGAGTGACCCCGGCTTTAGTAAATATCTATACATGTTAGCCCTAAGCACACTACTCTTCCCCATTGCCAAACGTGCAGTGGATGTAATGACAGATTTTTTTACCCCAGATATCGAGCTATTTAATGGTTTACTCCCATCCATCCTGATCAATGTGGTGATTTGGATACTGACACCATTTATCGTGGCATTTACCGCCATTGCGTTTATGCTCTATAGCATGGGAGTACTGACAGAAAGAATCAGTCATTAACTACCAATAAAAAAGAGGGCTAGATTAGTAATGACTAATCTAGCCCTCTTTTTGGGTTTAATATATAAAGATACTCTATGCTAGCTTACCTTATCCCACATTTTGCTAAGACGTTTGGGTGATACCGCCATACGGGTTTTCATCGGCTGAGCAAATAGCTGGATCCGATACTCTTCCACCATCCAGCGATACTCACTGATGGCTTCCTTATCCGCACGTCCTGCTAGTCGTTCCATATGCAAGTCTAGCGCGTAGACACCATCAAGATCGGCGTCTAAATTGTGCTCTAAACGCTCAAGGCGAATCTCTAGCGCTTCAAGATAACGCGGATACTGTTGCCAATGGCTATAATCCATACGGTAAACAAAATCAGCCAAATGTAAATCTTCTAATTGATCTTCAATATCATCAATAGACTCTCCAAATATCTCACGGTCTAGCATCAGTAGCCCCTGGCGAATACGTTGCCAGCGCGTATAGACATTTTTGAGCGTTTTGATAACGCTTTGACCTGTCAATAAGAAATTACTCAGCACAACTTCGAGCGTCTGTGCATATTCTTCAGGGGTAAATGGTAGCTCCTCACTCAGACCCACTGCAATATCATCAGCGCTCTCTGGTAGGTTTTCGCTATGGTCAAACAGGACATAGTGCTCTTCGAGTGCGGAATCCAATGTGGCATCAATAACGATTGTTTTTAGTTTTTCCATATCACCCAGCGGTGCAAATGCCAGTTTGAATATTTTATCTACTTGACTGGTCAGCTGTTTTTTCTTCGCACCAAGCTTCCCTTTGATCAAGGTTAATACGCCGATACGATGCGCTTGTAGTGCTGCATTGACATCGGTGTACTGGTGAATGGATACTGCTTCTCCTGCCTCATCAGCAACGAGCGCAGCAAACTGCTTCATGACCACGCCTGCGCTATGATGGTTTTTGCTAAAGGCAAAATGTTCAGGGAAGTCAGTATGCGCACCTTGTTGCTCATTAACCGCTTGGCTAGTCTTGGAAGCATGGCGAATCTGCAACGTTTGCAGATCACGACCTTTTTCGATGATACGGTTTTTGTCATCAACCACACAAATTTGTGGTTGCAAATAACGATCAATCGTAGAGGGGCTAAAACTCTCCGGCGTCACAGACATAATACCGCGGCGATTGAGCGCTTGGCACAGTTGTTTTAATAACCCTTGCCCGCCTTGTTGCTGCAACTCGTCAAATAGGCTATCTGCGGTATCAGGTATCGGGACGATCTGGCGACGGATATCTTTTGGTAATGATTTGAGCAACTGTAGCACCAACTCATAGCGCCATCCTGGCACACCCCATAGCAATTCAATCGCATCGAGCTGTGGTAATGCGGCAAGCGGTACGCGTATGGTCACGCCATCATCATCGCTTGCTGGATCAAAGATATAACGCAGCGGCAGTTTTAGATCACCCAGCTGCCATACTTCTGGGAAGTCGCCCGTGGTTGGTGCTTGGCTAGTGAGTACATCCTCGTCAGTAAAAAACAGATACTTGTTGTCGTTTTTCTCTACCTCTGCCCGCCAGTCTTCAAATGTTTTGCGGCTGGCAACATACTCAGGAATCTTTTTGTCATAGAACTGGTAGAGCGTTTCTTCATCAACCAATAAATCACGGCGACGTAGCTTGTCTTCGATGCGCTCAACCTGAGCAACTTTGTCCATATTATGCTGTAAAAATGGCGCATTGCGACCGAAATTACCGGTCACAAGACCATCACGAATGAATATCTCTCGTGACTCGACCAAGTTTACTTGCTCGTAGTTGGTGAGCTGCTTACTGATAATAATCAAGCCAAATAGACTAATCTGCGCGTACGCTTTGACTCGTCCTGTCTTTTTGGACCAATGCGGCTCAAAGTAATGATATTTGAGTAGGTCTCCTGCCGCCGAGGTAATCCATTCGGGTTCAATTTTGGCAACGGTACGCATAAACACTTGGGAGGTTTCGACCATCTCAAACGCCATCACCCAAGGCGGTATCTGTTTAAATACCGTACTGGCTGGGAATATCTTGGCTTTTTGCTGGCGCGCCGCCAAATACTCACCGCGACTTTCAGTTTTGTGCGCGATAATAGACAACAAACCTGTCAATAAGGCTCTATGCAAATTGGCATATTTGACAGCTTTTAACGCTTCGTCTTCGATCGCTGTTGGGTCATTCTTGGCAACATTTTTATCCGATATTTGTGAGTCATTGACATCGGTTAACTTAAGCTCAGTGACCATTTGTACCAATTGACGATGCGTCTGGTGCCATTCGCGTACACGAGGGAAACTTAGATAGTTCTTTTTTGCAAACTGCTTACGCTGATTACCGGACAGCTTATTGCCGTCTTCGTCCTTTTCAAACAGTGCCTTCCACAGACTTAGATAGAATAAAAAATCAGAGTCGTCTTGACGAAAGACCGCATGTTTTTGATCGGCTTGCGTGCGCTTATTGGCAGGACGCTCACGTGGATCTTGTACCGCAAGCGCTGCCACCACGATTAGCATCTCACGAATACAATCAAAGTCAGAACCAGCCACTAGCATACGTGCCAGCCTTGGATCGATTGGCATACGTGCCATTTTCTGACCTGTTGCTGTTAGGCGAAGATGATCGAGCCCTTTTTGACGCTTTGATGATTTGTTTTTATCTTGCGTAGTATCTTGTTTGGATGTGATGGCGCCCAGTTCATCAAGCAGCTTGTGACCATCAGTGACCAATCGACTATCAGGTGGCTCAATAAAATCAAAGTTGTCAACACTACCTAAACGTAGGTTTGCCATCTGCAATATCACAGAGGCTAGATTGGTACGTAAAATCTCAGGCTCAGTAAATTCAGGACGACCACTAAAGTCCTCCTCAGAATATAGGCGAATACAAACCCCTGGCGCGACACGGCCACAACGCCCCTTACGCTGGTTGGCTGCCGCTTGCGAAATTGCTTCAATCGGCAAACGCTGCACACGTGAGCGATATGAGTAACGCGAAATACGCGCAAACCCCAAGTCAATCACGTAGCGAATGCCCGGTACGGTCAATGCCGTCTCAGCGACATTGGTCGCGATGACAATACGTCGACCGCGACCTGACGGCTGAAAGATGCGCTGCTGCTCTTCATAGGTCTGCCGTGCAAACAGTGGCAACACTTCAGTATGGCGTGGACCATGGCGCTCAAGCACTTCTTGCATCTCACGGATTTCTGCTTCAGTCGCGGCAAATATCAAGATATCAGCCTGATCGGCATGACCTTTATTTTGCGCGTCGCTAAAACACTCCTCGACAGCAGCAACCACCGCACGCGGTAGATTTTCTTCAAAATCATCATAGCTGTCATCTTCTGAGCTATTTACTGGTTCATCGGTCAGCGGACGATAACGAACTTCTACTGGAAAGCTACGCCCTTCAACATTAAAGATAGGTGCAGGGACTTGCCGTTTAAGCTTGGCATCATAACGACTGAAGTATTCACTAAAGCGCTTGGTATCAAGGGTCGCTGAGGTAATAATTACTTTTAAATCTGGACGTTTGGGCAGCATCTTTTTGAGATAACCCATGATAAAGTCGATATTTAAGCTACGCTCATGCGCCTCATCGATAATAATCGTATCGTACTTACTCAAAAAACGATCATGACCCAGCTCAGCCAGCAAAATACCATCGGTCATTAGCTTGACTACAGATTGCGCTGATCCTTGCTCGTTGAAGCGAATCTTGAAACTGACCGTATTGCCTAGCTGCTCTCCGAGCTCTTCTGCAATACGGTTTGCGACGCTACGCGCGGCCAAGCGTCTTGGCTGCGTGTGCCCTATCTGTCCAGTAATACCGCGTCCTGCCAGCATGGCAAGCTTAGGTAATTGCGTTGTTTTACCAGAACCTGTCTCACCCGCCACGATAATGACTTGATTGTCGATGATGGCTTGTACCAGATCTTCTGCACGTTGACTTACTGGCAGATTAAGATTTAACTTAGCGGGCAAATCGCTTGGAATACTGTCGATGCGGGCTTGTACTGCTGCTTGAGAGCGCGTTTTTATCTTATCGTATTGGGCACGCTTCTTAGTCAGCACATCGTCTCGATTGTTTTTTTGCTCAGAATCATGATTGGATTTTTTATTTTTGGACACCGCAGCGCGCGCCAGCTCTCGTTCAAGACGGCTTAAATAGTAGCTGTCTTTAGCAAGTACAGGTAAATCAGCTGATGGCGTTATTGCTACTTTTGTGTCATTAATTTCATTTTTACTAGAAATGCTTAAATTGTCTCTATTGGAAGTATCTGGCATATTTGCTTAGGCTATTTATTATTAATAAGTGATTAGATTATGGAGGCAAATAGCAGGCGATTCAAGTGAGTCCTGTATTGATTACACACCTGAAATTCACACTATAACTATGCGCGATAGAACGCCTGTCTTAGCTGTGGTAAAAGTATCGACGCACGTAGCTGAGATAGCATGGATATAAACATTAGATTGCACATACTGAAAGCCGCAGAGAAGGCTCAGCTAGTAACATTAATCACTATTGGGATAGGCTTTGGTATAAATAATCTGTTGACTGGCAGCGGCACCTTCAAAAAAGGCATGTATTTTTTGAAGGGATAGTCTAGGAAAAGGCAGATGTAGCGACAGTATCAGTTTTTCAAACCCAACCATCTCATTAGCCAACTCTCTCGCTACGTCAGGACAAATCTGCGGGTTTTCATAAAGGTTGTCAATTAGCCACGTCAATCGTGGAAATTTTGCGTTATTATGAATTTGATAAAGTATGGGCAGTAGGTCATCAGATATCTGGCAGCGCGCTTTGCGGATTAGACCACTTTTGTAGTGCATATTTAAAGACATATTATGACAACTTCCTTAGATTCTTGATACTCAAGTATCCCACATACTCTTTATCTTCTCCAATCTCAATATTGTCCTCCCCTATCTCAGCGATAGGCTCGATCAACAGCTGAACATTTGAGAGCAGATCATTTACGTTATAGATATCATCTATATCCACTTCAAACTTATCATCGATATGAGAGGCGGCATCGAGAGGTGAATCGATATCTGTGAAGGTGAACTGTTTATAAAAATCGCTTTGTTTAGCCTGCTTAATCGCTTGTGCCTGACTGGTGGCGACAACAAGCAATTTATAATGAAACTCTTCAAAACTGCCCCGCTGATAACCGCCCAAATTGATAAAGAACAGCTTTAGGTCGGCCTCTGTACTGACTTGCTCACCTGACTCAAGCAGTTTGATCGTGTAACTATCAACCTTAGTAATCGCTCGATACGAATCAATATGCCATTTATTTTTGACCTCTGGCCAATGTTGGTTGATATCTGCTACCAGTCCACTGACCTGATTGGCGACACCAAAAAACATGTCGTGCTGCTCTATCAGACGCCCTTTGGGACGACCACCAAGTTGAACCATATATAGAGTGAGCATGTAACACCGTCCTTATAATAATTTAATGGTAGATCATGGTTGGTGGCTTTAGTCATTTCGGCTAGCAATAATGCTGAGTCTTCCACACTACAATACTCGCCCAGTATTTAAAGCAAACGCCCAGTCTTCGCGTCCATTTTTGGAGGCCAGTGTAGCTGCTTTTTTATGATCATAAGCCACCTTGATATGCTCAGTTTGCCAACGTTTACCTTGTTGAGTATCAATGGATGTTATAAGAGCATAGTTAGCATAAGGTGAATAGGTCTGCATTTTATGGATGATAGGCAAATCATCTTCGTAAGCGGGGTAACCGACGCTACCACAATTAATAACTGTTTGACCTGATGATAATACTACTGTTCGTGGAATATGGGTATGACCACAGACAATGACCGCACTATCGACACCATCAAGCAGTGATGAAATAGAGGCATCATCACGTACTACTGGCTGCCCTGTTTTAATATCTTCTAGTAAATACATCATGTCATCGGTTGGTGAGCCGTGGCATAGGTAGACATCCTTACTTAAATGATAATCGAACGGCAAAAACCGCATCCATTCAATCGCATCTTTAGATAATTCTGTGACAATAAAACTCAACGTTGAATTGCTAACAATTTCTGCTGTCGTTGCTTCATAAATCTGCCTATCCTGATTACCTCGTATGGTAATAATGTCTTCTTGATGTTCCATTAACAGCTCATAGGTAGCCTGAGGCGCTATTGGCCCATATAAAATATCACCAAGATTTACGATCTGATCAGCACCGCGTTGTTTGATATCAGCAAGCACTGCCTCCAAAGCAAAGACATTACTATGAATGTCTGAAATCGCAGCGATGGTTGTTGTTTTTATTATCTTGTTCATGTCTCTACTCATTCATCAAAAATTGCTTCACAACATCAACAGTTGCTATCGGATTTTCTTCATGCGGTACATGACCCAAATCATCAAACACCACAAGCTGACTGTTACGTATATCCCTGTGAAATAATGCCGCGTTTTCTACAGGTATGAGGTTATCTTTTGCACCCCATAATATCAATGTCGGTATATCCAACTGCTTGATTTGTTCTTGATGACTATCACTATCGGTTTCTTTTAGACGACGAGTCAAGGCTTGCCGATTGCCTTGGCGTAGTGTCAATTCATAGTATCTATCAACTAAGTCATCGTCGACCTTACTCTCATCTGCATACACGCTCACGACGCTTTTTTCGACGACACTTCTGGGCAAGATATAATTTAAAATAGGCGCTATTGCAGGATAGCCTGCAACCTTAAAGCCAATAGGAATATGTTTGGGTACTGCTGGATAACCCACTGAATCCACTAATATAAGCTGTTCTATGCGATCAGGGTATAAGGCTGCGGTACGCCAAGCAATTTTACCGCCCAACGAATTGCCTGCTAGAATGACACGATCTATATCCAAGCGATCAAGCACTTGAATGACAAATTCAGCATAACGCTCACTGCTATATTGTATGCTTTGGTCAATATAAGGACCTGTTAGACCAAATCCTGGTAAATCCATACTCACAACACAGTATTGATCAGAAAGCGCCTCTGTCCAGCCACTCCACGTATGCAAGCTTGCTGATGTTCCATGCAACAAAACAATGGTGCTAGTAGAAGTGGTATCAGGAGAGGTATCAGCCCCTGCGTCTATTGATACTGTTCTACGGTTTGCATGACATATACCGGATTGCGTCATATGTGCCTGCGTACCTTGTATGTCTATAAATTCACTATTAGGTAGCTGCCAATGCTTTAGCTCAGCGACAGTACGGTCTGGTGCCCAATATAGTGCTATGAGTGCCACTAGCACGACAACCATAATCAAAATAATAAAGACCGTTATTTTTAATAAATACTGTGTCATGTGATCAAGTCCATTTAATAGTATGACATTAGGTTATGGCGTTTTTTCTAAGTATTTTTTCGAGTATTGTCCCTAGGTATAATCCTAAGTATTATTCTTAAGTACTGTTTTTAGATATCGATTGACGATCAGTTGCGACTGGCTACAACTGACGTATATCATCAATATTTATCCAACTGCTACTCACTATGGTATAAAAGCAAATTATAAGTAGTTTACTTTTATGAAGCATAACAAGTCATAAAAAAACCCGATGCTTAAGTCGGCCTTAAACATCGGGTTTAATTTCTCACCAGTACGTATGACTGGGTTTTTGGCTACTTAACTATAGCAAGAAAAAATATGCCCAGAAGCCAATAATAATGGTCGCAATAATATTCAATATAATACCAGTGCGCACCATCTCTGTCTGCTTAATTAAACCCGTACCGAATACAATAGCATTTGGCGGCGTGGCAACTGGCAGCATAAAGGCGCACGACGCACCGATACCAATGACCAATACCAGCACTTCATGTGGTAAGCCCATTTGCTCTGCAATCGCTGCAAATACAGGTACTAGGAGCGCCGCCGATGCCGTATTGGAAGCAAACTCCGTCAAGAAAATAATGAATGCAGATACCGCTATCATGACAACCAACAGCGGTGCAGCAGACAGTGCACTTGCCACAGTCTCACCCAGCACCAATGACGCACCCGATACTTTTAAGATAGTCGATAGCGCAATCCCGCCACCGAACAACATGAGCACACCCCAATCGGTATTGTCTGATACTTGCTTCCAAGACACCAGTCCTAAACTCACCACTGCCACCGCGGCTGCCAGTGCAATAATGGCATCCGTATCAGTAATATCGAAAGCGGCCCCAATTTTCTTAGAAAAAATCCAGCTCAGTGCCGTGATGATAAAGACAATAATAGTGGCGATACGTGGCTTATTCCAAGCAATGGGCTCATCTTCGGCGAGCACGACTTTGCGATTGAGATTGGGTTTTAAGAATACATACATGGCACCCAGTAATAGCGGTAGCAGTACCAGCATCATAGGGATACCAAACTTCATCCAATCAACAAATGCAATATCTAGCGCTTTTGCCGCAATCGCATTCGGCGGGGAGCCGACAATCGTACCCAGTCCGCCAAGGCTGGCTGAGTAAGCAATACCTAACAATACAAAGACAAACGTTCCTCGGTCTTTTTCACGATCGACCTGTGTCAAAATACCTAAAGCTAGCGGTAGCATCATCGCTGCTGTAGCTGTGTTCGATATCCACATGGATAAGAACGCAGTCACACCAAATATCAAAAATACAGCGGTACTGAGCTTGCCACCGGACATCGATAAAATCTTGAGGGCTATTTTTTTGTCTAGCTGCTGTACGTGTAACGCGGCTGCCAATGCAAAGCCACCAAAAAACAGATAAATAGTGGGACTAGCAAAGCTCTGCAACCCAATCTCAGCATCGAAATCTGGTATACCAACCAATGCGCCTACCACGACTACTAGCAGCGCTGTAATAGTGACGTGCACAGCTTCTGTGAGCCATAACGCTCCAATAAAAAACAGTACGGCAAGACCCTTATTTGCATTGATATCGAATGGCAATACATTGTAGATAACTATTGCAATAATCGCCGCAATGGCGACAACGATCAACCCCTTACCCGTACCCTTTGGAAAACTATCGGTAAATAAATATTCATTGCCATCATTAGGCAGATGGCTGTCCAGTTTTTGCTCTGACATAAAATGTCCTTATTGAATCAAAGACGGTATAAAAAACCCAATATAAAGACGCATTTTTCTTACTAGCGACTCTCTTCTCATTACCTTGAATGCAAATTTTAATTAAGGTAAAAATCTCTACACATGCTACTAATATATATTTTTAATTATTATCTATATCTAATATAGATATGATTAAAGCGGTTACCTCTGGTAACGTATTCTGTCTAAAATTGGCACTAATGGTTGGTTACACATCGTCACTAAACAAGCGCATATTTTATATGTACAACGTAGCATTGGTCTTTCATACTAGATGAGTTAAACATTACCTACGTCATAACTGGTACAGGCTTGGCGTAAGTTTTCCTATTGGAAACCAAATAAAAATAAACTGGAGCACTTTATGACAGACTCAAATAAAACCGATGCAACGACTAAAATGGCACCAAAGGACATCAACCAAGATGGCTTAGCCAAAGAAGATCAGCAACGTACTGATGATTCTATGCTCGATATGATGCAAGGTATGCATGAACACGAAGACCACAAAGAGTAAGACAAAGAATAGTGTTTTAGGGCAGGCCAATTCTAAATATAGTCGCTTGCTTGTGTAACACAAACAGTAAACATAATAAGCGTTTATCATTTTGATAAGCGCTTTTTTAATGTTGACCGTTTTTTAACAGAGATATAAAAACTGATTTTTGCACAAGCTTTGTTGTCCTACGACTGTGGTCAGAACGACCAGAGGATCACAGTCAACATTAGTAAATCACACCCTACTAGACTAGCACCAAAAAAACAATACCCGATAATAGTATAAGAATCCGATGCTACCTTAATAATAAGATGGTGCGGGAGTCAGTCGACAACACAACTGCGTGGCCTAGCGAACAACAATGATAGTATAAGCAAAAAAGACAACCTATCGGCTGTCTTTTTATATCACTGAACGAATTATTTTAACAACCGTTATGCATGCTAGTCACGCTGCTGAGTGAACAGACATGACTCTCACTCGCAAACAGTGTGTAACCCATTACTTTGCTGGTTCATCAAGCATCATCAGCTGTTCGCTGATAGCAACGGTATTAAACCCTGCATCTACAAACATAATCTCGCCCGTGATACCAGATGCCCACGGCGATAGTAAGAATAATGCTGCATTACCTACTTCGGTCTGGGTGATATTGCGTTGCAGTGGTGCAATCTTTTCGCTGACATCAAGCATTTTGCGGAATGACTTAATACCGCTAGCCGCAAGCGTACGGATAGGACCAGCTGAGATTGCATTCACACGAATACCTTCACCGCCCATAGACGTCGCTAAGTAACGCACGCTAGCTTCGAGACTGGCTTTTGCCATACCCATGACATTGTAGTTTGGCAACACTGAAATACTGCCTTCGTAAGTCAAGGTCAACATAGAGCCATGGCGCATCGCTAACAACTCACGAGCGGCCTTTGCCAATGCAACAAAGCTATAGCTTGAGATATCATGCGCAATATGGCTGCCTTCACGTGTGGTAGCACTGACAAAATCGCCATCTAGCTGATCCATCGGCGCAAAACCAATCGCATGTACGACGCCATCGATACCATCACCCCAGTGGGCAGTCACTTGCTCAAAACAAGCAGCGATTGAGTCATCAGAAGCAACATCACACTCTAGCACCAAATCTGCTTCGAACTTTTCGGCAGCCATATCGACGCGTTTTTTAATTTTGTCGTTTGGATAAGTCAAAATCAAAGATGCACCTTCGCGGTGCAACGCTTCTGCGATAGCCCAAGCGATAGAGAGTTTACTTGCGATGCCAGTTACGACAAATCGTTGTCCTTGCAGTAGCATAAGATTTCCTTTTGAATCAATCGAGATGATTTAGAATAAAAATTTATTTAGAGTAATTAGAATATTGAGACTACTAAATAGTACAAATGAAAAGATGAGTTATTATACACGAATTCATTTAAGTAAACAGTCGTAAACTGTATTTGATTCTTGTCTGTAGATTCGCTAATACAACCAGCTAATCAAATAAAAATGCCTAACAGCGATTTATTAATTCAAGCAATGTCATCAACGAACGCTGTTTGCGAGTCATTGAAGTGCATTTTAGCATTGGCGCCTCACAATAAAACGCGTGAACGTTAATATTTAGCTTATTGTTTGTCAAAATCGTACTTCAAATACTAACGCTGCACTGTTGCGATTAAGTACCAAACACTTCCTTATTGATTAAAGACTCAACCGCTCGCCACAGCAGTATGAAGTTCAGCAGATTTCGAGTATAATCACAGCCCTTCCCAGCTTGCACAATTTTTATAAGAGTCCTCACATGATAGGACTCAGCGTTAAGCTACACCCACATTTTGGATGGCTGCCAAACTTATGAGTAACACCCCAATAACAACTCCAGATTATAAAGAAAGTACCGAATCTTATCGCCAACTGATTGGATCGACTGGCGAGGACTTGGATCGTCCGGGTTTACTAGATACGCCTATACGTGCTGCAAAAGCCTTTGCTCACTTGACTCAAGGCTATCATCAAAGCATCGAGGAAGTGGTCAATGATGCTGTTTTTCCATCGACCAATCGTGAGCTAGTACTGGTGCAGAACATTGAGTTCTATTCATTGTGTGAGCATCATATGCTGCCGTTCCATGGTGTCGCTCATATCGGCTACCTACCTGATGGCCAGGTACTAGGGCTTTCGAAGTTTGCCCGTATTGTCGATATGTTTGCTCGCCGTCTACAAATACAAGAAAACCTGAGTGAGCAGATTGCACAAACTATCATGGATGTCACTGGCTGCCGCGGAGTGGCGGTCGTTATGGACGCATCACATATGTGCATGATGATGCGCGGCGTCAGCAAACAGCATTCGACTACGCGTAGTACGGCGATGCTTGGTGAATACAGTCACAATATCCAAGCTCGTAACGAGTTTTTGGGCGCTGTACCTAAACGTCAGCCTGCTTTCTAAATGCTGTGGATGATTTCACCTATTATAAATAGCAAAAAGGACGCATTTAGCGTCCTTTTTATTTGAGTAGATTATAAAAAACGGTACTAGCTCATTGGTCTAACTTCATCTATCCATTGACCGTAACCAGCGGCTTCCATCTGTGCGAGCGGAATAAAACGTAGTGCTGCTGAGTTCATGCAATATCGCTTACCTGTCGGTGCTGGACCATCATTGAATACATGACCGACATGCGAGTCCGCATAGCGGCTACGAATCTCAGTACGCGTCGAAAAAAGACCGCGATCTTCTTTTTCAACGACCAGCTCAGTATTTAATGGACGAGTAAAACTTGGCCAGCCCGTGCCAGATTTGTATTTGTCGCGTGAAGAGAACAATGGCTCACCAGATATCACATCGACATACAGTCCAGGTTCTTTATTATCCCAATATTCATTGTCAAAGGCGCGCTCAGTACCGTCTTTTTGAGTGACTTTATATTGAATATCAGTGAGCGATTTTTTTAACTCATCTTGTGCAGGTTTCACAAAGGTATCTGGATTGAACCCTGTGCTGACTGTACTGCTGATCGTTTGGCTAGATATCATTGGCTCTGCACTACTTGCAGTAGGTGCAAACTGGCTAAAATCTAGCTCATAGTCTTTGCCGTATACGCTTTCGATAAACTGGTATCGACCAGAATTGAACGTGTAAGCTTTATAGCGTATTGGGTTCTTTTTGTAATAATCCTGATGATACTCTTCAGCAGGATAAAACGTGCTCGTAGGTACAATCTCAATCACGACTGGTTTTTCGTATACCCCGGAATCTTGCAATGCTTGCTTGGCAGATTCTGCTATTTGCTTTTCTTGAGCATTGTTATAAAAAATCGCTGGGCGATACTGTGTACCACGATCGACATATTGTCCTTGATCGTCAGTGGGGTCAGCAATTCTCCATAATGCTTGCACTATACCGTTATATGTGATTTTTTTGGGATCATAGTATACTTGCGCCGCTTCTGTATGACCCGTACCCCCTGCTGATACTTCTTTATAGGTTGGGTTCTCGGTATTGCCTCCCGTGTAGCCAGATACCACTTCAACTACGCCTGGGATTTTTTCATAGCCTGCTTCAACACACCAAAAACACCCGCCAGCTACTGTGGCTACTGCCAGTCCTGGAGTAGTCGGTGCATAGGGATTAGCATCTGTTGTATTTTTTACAGTGGTGCTGTTCTCGGTAGATGCACAGCCTGCATAAAGCGCACTGCTCGCAATGACAATCAGTCCCATGATCTTAGAGGGCAATATGCGATTCATAAAAATCTCCTAAACGTAATGTTATTTAACTATCCTAACGCCTATGTGTCACCATAACATTCCTGTATTGTTACATATTACAATTTATTAAGTTATTTTTTATCAAATACGAATGAGCAGAAGATAAATTAAACAATAATATGATGATCATCTTGTATTTTAATCAATACAGTATATAAAAATTATGATCGATGTATAAAGAAAAACTAGATATTTGGCAGATCTTCTGATCACGTTATTGTCTCAAACGTATTAAAAAAGCCTATCCTCAAAAGAAGAATAGGCTCTTTATTTATCATAAGCGTGTTAGTAAAAAACTATGACACCTTTTGGATGTCTTCTTTTGCTTCATTGTCACTTGCCTGCTTAATTTTCGTTAATATCTCTTTGATTTCAGATGCTGAGAGATACGTCGGTACCGCATAGGTATCACTGACTTCTTTTGCAGCAGCTTTTGCAATGTCATCAAAATCACTGGTTTGCATACCACTAACGGTTGGGTCGATATTCAAGTCGGCAATCAGCTCTCTGACTTGTGCAATGAGATGGTTTGCTATTTCACTATCACCATTGCCTGCTTGACCATCTTGTACCATACCTGTTCTTTTTGCCAGTGCTGCCAGTCTCTTTTTACTTGCCTTGCGATTGACGTCAAGTACATAAGGCAACACGATGGCATTAGCGCGACCATGAGGAATACTATAATAAGCGCCTAACTGATGCGCGATAGCATGAACATAACCCAAACCTGCTTTGTTAAAAGCGATTCCACCATAATGGGCAGCGATCCCCATCTTCTCTCTAGCCTTTAGATTGCCGCCATCTTTATACACCAGTGGCAGATAATTCACAACAGATTTGACGGCAGAGGCTGCATAGTAGTCTGTCTCTACGCTTGCATTAGCGCTCATCCATGCTTCTAATGCATGTGTCAATACGTCAATGCCCGTGTCGGCTGTGATATGGGCTGGCATGCCTTTCATGATAACAGGGTCAATCGCAGCGGCGAGCGGCACCATTCTTGGGTCGATAGACAGGGCTTTTTGGTGTGTTTTGTCATCAGAGACGACCGCACCAAGCGTTGCTTCTGAACCAGTACCTGCTGTGGTCGGCACACAATATAGTGGTGCTGAAGGCTTTCTTGCTTTAAGAATGCCGATTAGTTTTTGAGGCTTGCACTTGTTGCCTTGAGACATCGCGATCATTTTGGCAGCATCAATCACTGAACCACCGCCAATAGCTAAGACAGCATCGCAATTGGCATCTATAGACTGACGCAGTCCTTCTTCAACAACCTTGAAGGTTGGATCTGGCGTAATACCATCATAAACATGATAACGAATATTTTTTGCATCTAGATAGTCAGTAATCTTTGCAGGTATACCAAGCTTATTTAGCACGGCATCAGTGACGATAAACACGTTGGTATTACCTTCATTTATGAGCATATCACACAGCTCGTCACAAGAAGACTCTCCAACAAATAACATCGGTCTTCTGATAGGTATCACATAAGAGACTGCTTTTAGTACTTTGGCACGTGTCTTAGCAACGGCCAAGTAGCCAGCATGCTGGAGTCCTGTGCTATTGACCAGCTTGGTCATACTGTTTTGTTTTTTCATGGGTACAAAAATCCTTTTCAATGATGATTTTAACCGCGATAACAACTGTGTGACCAGTTGATGGTGTTTGATTACTATTGGCAGAATAAATACTTATGCCTACAACAAAAAGGCTCAGCTAGAACTTAGTTAAAATTTGGTTAGCTCTGGCGACTGTTGAGAATAATTGTACCACTGCGCTTTTTGGTATGTCGCTATTATTATGAACTGCTATGTCCTGATTGCTAGCAGCTCGTTGCTCCAGGCTACTACTCTAAATTTCGATTTGGTAGATTCGCTCAACATTTCACTCAAAATAATACGTCTAGCTTAAATTGTACTCGCTTTTAGTAACTGCTGTGCATATGGGTGCTGTGGGTTGTTAAAAATATCCTCGGTATGTCCCGATTCCACGCACGTGCCTTGTTTTAGTACCATAATGTGCTGACATAGTGCGCGTACTACCTTTAGGTCATGGCTGATAAAGACGTAACTGACTTGCAGTTTTTCTTGAATTTCACGCAGTAGACTGACTACAGCGACTTGCGTGGTACTGTCTAGTGCAGAGGTAGGCTCATCCAATATGAGTAGACTTGGTTTCATGATGAGCGCGCGCGCCAATGCCACGCGTTGACGTTGTCCACCAGATAGCTCATGTGGATAGCGCTGCGCGAAGGATAAAGGCAGGTGTACTGTTGCTAGGCTCTCCATCACTGCTTGCTGACGAGTACCTTTATCCACGCCTTGTACCAACAGTCCCTCTTCCACGATCTGCATGACTGTCATGCGAGGATTGATACTAGCAAACGGGTCTTGAAACACCATCTGTATCTGCGAGCGGAACGTACGCAATGCACTCTTTGACAAAGCCGAGATATCTTGCCCATTGACCATTATCTGTCCATCGATATGTGCTTGATTACTGAGTAATTGACTGAGCGCGAGAGCAATGGTGGTTTTGCCAGAGCCAGACTCACCAACGATACCGAGTGCCTGTCCTTTTTGCAGGGTCATATCGACATTTTTGACCGCATCAAACCAGCGCTTGGTACTGCCGAATAGACTTTTTTCGATAGGGAACTGTACTTTGAGATCACTCACTTGTAGTACGTTCAAGCGTGTATCTGCGTTATCGCCCGTTAGCGTTAATGCTTGACCGAAGTCTTGCTGAATGAGCGTACGAGTATAGTCTGCTGCGGGCTGCTCAAATACAGTAGCGGTATGACCCTGCTCTATCGTTTGACCTTGACGCATGACGATAACCTCGTCGCTGTAGCGCCTGACCAAATTCAGATCATGGCTGATCAGTATCATTGCCATATTATGTTGGCGTTTGAGATCATCCAATAGTGTCAAAATCTCATGCTGCAAGGTCAAATCTAGTGCTGTGGTAGGTTCGTCAGCAATCAATATGTCAGGCTGCTGTGCTAGCGCCATAGCAATCATCACTCGTTGACGCTGACCACCTGAGAGTTCATGCGGATAGCGATTTAACTTATCAGCAGGATCGGTAATATTGACATCATTTAGCAGCGCGATGCTGGTGTCACGCCACTGCTTTTTGGGTACGCCGCTTAGACGTAAAGACTCCGCAATTTGCTTAGCGACTGTATGCAGCGGATTTAACGCTGTCATTGGTTCTTGGAATACCATGCCTATACGCTGCCCACGAATAGGACGTAGAGCTGCGTTACGTGCTTTGTCATTCGCTATAGGTAATTTGGACATGCCTGATGTACTTGCCAGCTGAACGGTACCATCAATAGTCAAGCTCTCTGGTAGCAGACCTAGGAGCGCTAGGCTGGCAATCGATTTGCCAGAGCCTGACTCACCAACGATCGCTAGAGTCTGCCCTTGTCGTAGCTCATAAGACAGCTTGTCTACTAAATTGATACCTGTAACGGTTGTGATCATCAACTGATCTACGCTCAGCACAAGCTTACCTTTCGTCTGATGAATGCCTTTTTCTGGCGTCTCTAATACGTCGTTTTTAGTAGCAATTATAGTATCAGTCATATCAAGAGCGCCTCGGATCAAATGCATCACGCAGTGCTTCGCCGACGAAGATGAGCAGTGACAAAATAAAAGTCAGACTAAAAAACCCTGATAAAGCCAGCCAAGGGGCATCAAGGTTGTTTTTTCCTTGCACCATAAGCTCCCCTAAAGATGGTGAACCAGGTGGCAACCCATATCCCAAAAAGTCCAGCGCGGTCAACGCAATGATATTGGCGGTTAAAATAAAAGGCAGCTGCGATAAGCTTGACGCGAGCGCATTGGGTAGAATATGTCTGAGCATGATTTGACTATCAGAAACGCCCAAATTGCGGGCGGCGCGTACATAGTCAAAGTTACGAGCGCGTAGGAACTCTGCCCGTACCAAACCTACCAGACCCATCCAGCCAAAAAGCAGCATCATAGCAAACAGCATGCTGATACTGGGACTAAACAGACTCACTAAGATAATAATCATGAAGAGCTGCGGCATACCGCCCCATACTTCCATGAATCGCTGTCCTGCCAGATCCACCCAGCCACCATAATAGCCCTGCACTGCACCTACGATAATACCAATCAAGGCACCAGCTAGGGTTAGCGCTAGACCAAACAATAACGACACTCGCAACCCATATAGTATCCGCGCCAGCACATCGCGCCCCATATCATCAGTACCTAGCCAGTTCTGCGCATTGGGCGCCGCGGGATAAGGCAGACCAAGCTCAACGTTGGGCGTCTGATCAGCAAACGGAATGGGCGGCATCACATAGTAACCTTGCTCATCGATTAGCGACTGCACTGCAGGGTCTTTATAATTGGTCTCAGTCTCGAACACACCGCCAAAAGTGGTTTCAGGATAGGCTTTTAAGACAGGGAAATAATAGTCATCTTGATACTTCACCAGCAGTGGTTTGTCATTGGCGATGACATTGGCCGCCATACAAATGACAAATATCACTGCAAAAACAAACAGCGATATCACGCCAAGCCGGTTTTGGCGAAAGCGCGTGAGCCTTGCTTGCCAAATAGGATTTAAGCGCTGTTTCATTGGTATAGATGGTTGCTCATGGGTTTGCAATTTATCTGGTTCACTATTACCAGTCTTACTCTTTAATGGAGATTGATTGCTTGACATTAGCGTCCCTCAAAATCAATGCGGGGATCGATCAAGTGATAGCTCAAATCACTAATCAACTGTAATAGCAGTCCCACCAACGTAAAGATAAACAGCGTACCAAATATCACTGGATAGTCGCGCTGCTGAATCGCTTCAAAACCTAACAAGCCCAAGCCATCCAATTTAAAAATAATCTCAATCAAAAAGTTACCCGCAAAGAAAATACCCACAATAGCAGCAGGAATACCAGCAATGATGATCAACATCGCGTTACGAAATACATGTCCGTATAGCACTTGACGCTCACCTAACCCCTTAGCGCGAGCAGTCAATACATACTGTTTGCCCAGCTCTTCTAAGAAGCTAAATTTGGTCAGATACGTTAATCCTGCAAATCCGCCCACTGTGCTTGCCAGCAGTGGTAGTGCCAGATGCCAAAAATAGTCTTTAACCTTACCAAGCGCGCTTAACTGATCAAAATTCTCAGACGTCAATCCTTGTAGCGGGAAAATATTCCAGTAGCTCCCCCCTGCAAAAAACACCAGTAAGATCACGGCAAACACAAACACAGGTATCGCATGCCCAATAGCAAGCAGCATGGCTGTGGCTTTATCAATACCTGAACCATGGTGCATGGCTTTATACACACCTAGTGGAATGGCAATCATATAAATAAGCAGTGTGCTCCATAGCCCAAGCGATATTGAGACTGGTAGCTTCTCTACAATAAGGTCAGTTACTGTTTGACCCTTAAAAAAC
This sequence comes from Psychrobacter sp. H27, assembly GCF_059072655.1. Taxonomy (NCBI): domain Bacteria; kingdom Pseudomonadati; phylum Pseudomonadota; class Gammaproteobacteria; order Moraxellales; family Moraxellaceae; genus Psychrobacter; species Psychrobacter sp. H27. The sequence continues at coordinate 460,046 of NZ_JCACRX010000001.1, forward strand.
GACTCCCCAAAGTCCAATTGAGCATAGTTTTTTAGCATTAACCAAAACCGCTCTGGTGCTGATTTATCAAAGCCATATTGAGCATTGATTGCAGCGACCATCTCCTCAGAGAGACCACGCGTACCTTGATAAGTACTGTCACTACCACCTGCACTACCCGCACCGATATTACCACTGAGCGCGCTGTCTTTTGCGCCTTGCTCAATAAGCGCCAGCTGCTGCTCAACAGGACCCCCAGGCGCCGCTTGTACAATGACAAAATTGGCAAGCAATATCAAAAATAGTGTCGGCAATATCAGCAGTAGTCTTTTTAAGATATAACGACCCATAATGGCGACTTCCTAGATGAGATAGAGAGAGATGGTAATAACGACAGCAGCGGATTATGTTGTGTTGAGTATAAGCAAGAAAGCAGTCGCCGCATCAAAAACGTGCTTTAAAAGTTGTTTTTTAGCTCGCGTAATGCCGCAAATACCGTTAAAGACTTCTCATCATCGATACTCGTTTTGGACTCAACCCCAGCAATGACACTTGGCTCTTGCGTACGCAAAAACACATTGACCGCGCGCTCATGCTCTAATGTCACTGGTAATGTTGGCACGCCGTGGGCAGTCTTCGTTTCAGCTTGTGCGAGCGCTTGCTGCATTTGCTCATTGGCAGGCTCAATAGATAGCCCAAAGCGTAGATTACTAGCCGTATACTCGTGTGCAGGGTACAACAGCGTATCTTCAGACAGACCATTTAAACGCTTAAAGCTATCATGCAATTGCTCAATGGTACCCGTAAAGACACGGCCGCAACCTGCACTAAATAGCGTGTCACCGCAAAAGCAATGTTTTTGCCCATCAATATCTAAGATATAAGCCATATGGCTAGCCGTATGCCCTGATACATCCCAAACCTGTGCTGAGCAGCCCCATGCACTTACTGTGCTACCATCTTTTATCGTTTGGTCTTCATCAACCCCATGCTCACTATGCGCAACCAGATGGGTCATAGGATACGACTCTTGCAACGCTACAACGCCGCCGATATGATCATGATGATGGTGAGTGGTCCAAATCGAGGTCAGCTCCAGCTCATTTGTCTCCAAATAATCAATGACTGGTTCAGCTTGACCGGGATCAATGACGATTGCTTGTTTATTATTATCATTAATTAACGTCCAAATATAGTTATCATTGAATGCTTTAATAGGGTGAATACGGATACTCATGTTAAATCCTTACCAATAGTTATTTTTGTTGCTCGTTATTTTTGAGTTATTTAATATCGATTTTATTCCATAACCGAAGCCTGCACACCTGACCATCAGTTATTATAAGATCTGCGCTGTTAACAGACGCGGGATATTGCTTTGAATGCTGATTACTGCTTTAAATACTTATTGATGCGCCCTTCTGCTTCTTTATCAACCCACCAGTAGTCGATACCAACGGCATTGGTTGGCAAGGTTGCTGTATGGCGATATTGATCCCAATACGCCACATTGGTCCCAGACTTGCCATAGAGTGGCACGACATAATGACCCGCTCGCAGCAACCGATCTAGCACTTGCGTATATAGTACAATCTCATCGCGGTCTTTAGCACTACCAAGTGCAGCAACGACCTTATCGACGGCAGCATTTTTGATACCAGCGCTATTGTGATTGCCTGGCTCATCAGCGGCAGCGCTACCCCAAAACGCAGCCTGCTCAGCACCAGGAGATAGGCTTTGAGCGAACACGTCAACGACCATATCATAGTCAAATCGGCGCATACGCTCATAGTACTGCGGCCCGTCTACTTGACGCAAACTTGCATCAAACCCCAAACGCTTTAGATTACGAATATAGGGCAATAATACACGGCCCATGGTCTCACCCGTCATCAGCATCTCGATCTGGGCGCGCTGACCATCAGGCTGATATAACTTCATATCGTCATAATAAAACCCAGCCGCCAGTAGTAACTGCCGCGCTTCTAACAATCCTGCACGATTAAAACCATTGCCGTCACTGGTAGGCAGCTGCCATTCGGCTACTGTTGCTTTGCGCTGAATAGGTTCAAGCTCAGACAATAGAGGCGTTAGTACCTGCATCTCTGCGTCAGACGGTGTGCCTGTTGCGGCAAGCTCCGAGCCATGAAAAAAGCTCTGCAATCGCTCATACTGACCATGAAACAAAGTTTTATTCATCCATTCAAAGTCATAAGCCGCTGTTAAAGCCTGACGAACCCTAATATCTTGAAAGATCGGTCGACGCATATTCATGACCAGCGCTTGCATCGGCACTGGGTTTTGACTGGTTATCGTTTCTTTTTTGATCAGTCCTGCTTTTACCGCTGGGAAGTTATAGCCGCTTACCCAGTTCGAGGCTTTGTTTTCGGGGCGGAAGCGGTATTGACCAGACTTAAAACCCTCAAAAGCAATCTCATCGCTTTGATAATAAACAAACTTAATCATGTCAAAATTATAGCGACCGCGATTGACCATCAAATCACGGCCCCAGTAATTAGGGTCACGTATATAACTGACTGAACGGCCTGCATCAACGCGCCCTAATTTGTAAGGGCCACTGCCCATTAAGGGCGTCAGGCTAATGGTCTCAAAATTTGCATCGATTGAGGATTTGGCAAAGATAGGAAACTGTCCGACTGTTAGTAATATTTCTTTGTTTTCAGTAGAGGCAAAGACGAACTTTACTTGCTGATTATCGACAATCTCAACGTTCTTAATATCTCCCAAGTAACTCCGGATGTACATGGGACCCTTATTCAATAGCGCATCAAAAGTTGCTTTGACATCGTAACTGGTCACAGGTGATCCATCCCAAAAACGGGCTGCAGGATTAAGATGATAAATAATCCAGCTCGTATCATCTGGGTCGTAGGTCACTTTGCTTGCTAGCTGCGGATACATGGTAAAAGCTTCGTTCAGTGAACCCGTCATCAATGTATCGTACAGATAATCGGTACCGATCATTGCCACACCCGTGGTCATCCATTTGTTAGCACTGTTGAACGTGCCGCGGGCATCGAGAGAGAGCGTACCCCCTGATGGTGCTCTTGGATTGGCATAGGGCATGTATGGTGCATTGATGTACTCGGTAGGGCTATTATGTCCAAGCGCTGTTTTTGTGATGGGCGCAGCGATACTGCTTGGTATCCAGCTGACAGTGGCGGTTAGCAACGCAGCTTTTAGCAGAGTATTTTTTATTATCATGATCTTCTAATCGACCTCTGTGCTAACCAATTTGGGTACAAAAAATGAAGTACTGACGGCAAAATATCATCATCGCAAAATTTTATCATAACAAACTTAGGTTTTTTAACCTAATGGTTTGCTATGTTGCCCAGCATAGATGTCGCATTATCAATCATAATATTTAAACTTATGCTAGCAAATAGACTCACAAAAAAGGCGCAACCGTTATCAGTTGCGCCTACTTACTTATAATTTTATGTACTTGCGTCCTTCGACGTTGAGACATTGAGGTACATATTAAGCTCTATAGCCACCTCTTGATTGGCTCGCTTAAGCGTGTTTTTGTTCAAACGCGATCATAAAGTCAACCAACTGCTGTACCCACTCAAGCGGTACGGCATTGTAGATACTGGCTCGCATACCACCTACATCACGATGGCCTTTTAGATTGAGTAGGCCGGCTTTTTCTGACTCTTCTAAAAACACCTTATCCAAACTACTATCCGCTAACGTAAATGGTACGTTCATGATAGAACGGTATTGAGGGTCTACTGGGTTGTTATAAAAACTGCTGTCATCGATTGTTTTGTAGAGTAGATCTGCTTTTTGCTGATTGATCTTACCGATAGCAGCGACGCCGCCCTGCTCTTCTAACCAATCAAATACCAATCCAGCCAAGTACCAAGAATACGTTGCTGGCGTGTTAGACATTGATTCTTTATCTGCTTGGTGCTCATAATTCAGTAGCATAGGACACCACTCGCTAGCTTGCCCAAGTAAATCATCACGAATGATAACGATAACCAAACCTGCAGGACCAATGTTCTTTTGAGCGCCCGCGTAGATCATACCGAATTTGGACACATCGATAGGCTGTGACAAGATAGAGGATGACATATCAGCAATGATTGGCGCCTCTACTTGTGGCGGCTCAAATATCTGCAAACCATGAATGGTCTCATTGGCACAGTAGTGAAAATAAGCAGCATTTTCACTTACGCTCCAGTCACTTTGAGGCGGCACGCTAGTAAAGTTGCCTTCTTTGCCAGTTGCAACCAAGTTGATCTCACCCAAACCGAGCGCTTCATAACGCTTAGCTTCTTTGATAGCCTTACCTGACCACGCGCCTGTCGTCAAATAATCACCACGCCCGCCGTTCAATAGGTTTAATGGAATAGCAGAGAACTGCAAGCTGGCACCGCCTTGCAAAAACAGCACTTTATAGTTGTCTGGTATCTCCATAAGCGCGCGTAGCTTGGCTTCTGCTTTATCAGTGATTGCCATGTATTCTTTACTACGATGACTCACTTCCATGACCGATAGGCCACGTCCTTGCCAGTCAAGCAGTTCACTCTGGGCGCGCTCTAATACCGCTGTTGGCATCGTCGCAGGTCCAGCACAGAAATTTGGTAAACGATGTGGTGAGGTACTGCCAGTTGGGCTAATAGAAGCAGTTGGATTGGTGGGCTCTGGGTTGGTAGGCGTTGAGTTGATGGACATAATTACGATCCTAGGTGTAGGGAAATAAATAAGCTTATTTTATTTCGGTTTGTTGATAAAAAAAGGTATAGCAGTATTAGTGTAGACGTATCTTACGAAGATATCTGTTCCCACAACTTTCGCTTAGCATCGCTGTCTGCAAGCATATCGTCTAATGTCGGTACGATAGTAAGATTGGGATGATAAAGACCGTCAGGTAGCGCCGTCAACGCAGCAACTTGTATCTCTTCGCGCAGGCCTATTCGAAAGATATAACCAGCAAGACTAGCATTAGCAAGCTCAGCTGTGTCCATACCAGCGCAAATGGGAAATGATGTCTCCTCATGAGTGAGTGATAGCGCTTGGGTAATATTTTGCCACAGCTTTTGGCTGTCACTACTGAGTGCTTGAATATCTACCAATATCACCCAGTCACCGTAACGACCACCTTGCAAGTTGAATGGCGCTACCTTTTTTGAGCCAGCATCATTATTACTGCCTTGAGCAAATGAGTGCCGCGCTACAGGTTCGGTCGTCGACTGCTCTATTTCGTTGATGGCTAATCGGTCTGTCTCTATACTTGAGGTATCATCGTAACTCGAGGTATTATCATATTCCGACAGCGTATCAAAGCTATACGTGACAGGGTTTTGAACGCTGGCTTGTGGTACACCGTCATCTCGTCCATTAAAATCACTACTAATGTCGTTATCACTGCTGATATCGTCATAGCTTGTAATATCAGAACTTACGATATCAGAGCTATCAGTACCATAGTCCATCAGTGATGGATCTACTACGTCTATAGAACCAGCACTCGCTAACTCAGTATTTTTTGACTCAGTATTTCTCGACTGGTCACTTGTTAACTCAATAGTAGGATGGTCAGTATTTGATTGATACTTTGGCGATGCCGCAATATCCTCTATAGTGATGGTCTTTGACTCAGGCTGCACCCACTGATCGATACCCATCATCGCTAATATTTGGCGTTGCTGCATACGGCGCTGCAATACACTCAGCGGGTCTTGGATATCACTCATACGACTCTACTGTCCTGATTATGTTATCTATATCATCTATAGATGGGTTTGTAATTTCGATGGCACTGATCGCACAAGCATAATGCTATCTATTAAGCGCGGATTATCAGGTAAGAAGTAATCCGGCATGGGTCAAAAAAGCTCTCGAACACCCAGCCAGTATTCTGCCATCGCAAGCAAACAATCATACTCATCTTGGCTGATTATCGTATCGTGTAGCATCACAGTATGCAATGTACTTAGCCACTGTCGATAGTCATTATGAGTAGGCCTGAGTGCATCAGTATCATTATAATCTATTTGACTGTCATACTGTTGTCTCTCTTGATCACTATCAGCATTCTGAGCACTTTTGGAGCTATTAATAGACTGTTTGGTGATAACAGGAACGACAGCAATAACTGCCAATAACTGTATACTATTTAAGTGTTGAACAGTCAATAATAGCCATTGTAAATTTGCATCGGTAACTGTCGACAAATCAATATCAATCAAGCGCGCATGACGTCTCAAGTCAACAATATAATGCACCACACTCTCATCACCTTCACTCAATCGCGACCTAGCGTGCGTTGAGATCATCTGACCTTTGGCGTCTTTTGATAATCGATAAGCCAGTAACACTATAATCGATACCTCAGCCGTATTGAGACCCTCAAATACCTGTCCTGACGGATCTAGCTGGGCATATATGTCTTTTATACCAGAACTCAGTGTCTCTAGCTCCAAAGATGGCGCGTCTGTATCGTGTAAAACCTCAGACAGCATCGGTAGTAATTGCAGCAAATGTAGCGCTTGCCATAATGACAATGTTGGTGACTGCTGCTGCGCCAAAGCTGCCAAATCATTCGAAGAAGTCGAGCCTGAAGAAATACTATCCTTAGCTGACTTTTTGTCAGATGAATGATGAATGAAGTATTGGGTAACATCATACGCTTGTTGTTGGTTCAATAAACCTAACATCCCTTGCTGATAACGCAACAACATCGTACGGCAGTTTTCTTGTTGTTTATAGTACTGATGGCTGTTATGACTATGATTATCATGACTCTTGTGCTTTAATTTTTTGATAGATCTCTCAGATAAATCGTGCTGTCTTAGTTGCTTTAACGCAAGCTCAATCAAAGCGCTATCTAGACGTCGATCTACACTGGCCACTAGCGTCAGTAGCTTAGTATCTACCCTATGTGGTAAAAGCTGCTCATCGCTAGAGTTGTTAGTTTCCACCGCGCCAGCCGCGCCCCAAATATCTATCAAACTATAAAACGCATTCGTTGATAGTGGTCGCCTTTGGTGGCAAAGCATAACCGCTTCAATCAATGCCAGCGCGCCTAGAGGATGATGGCTGTGATCGATGATGTATTGCGGTAGTAATACCTTTTGCTTATCACTGATTTCTATCAATGTATTTTTTGGCAAATCAACATTAGGTCTTGCCTGCCATGGCTTTAGCGTACTATCGTCATCTACAGATACAGCGTCTACTTGTAATCTACCATCGATAATCTTGTCTGTCTCTTGAGTGAATTCAAGACCTTCGTCTGCTTGATAACTGTTTTTATTTTTATGACTATCAGAAATAGAGCGCTGTTCGCAAAAACTATCATTACAGTACCCCTTTATGGGCTCATCTACGCTCTTATGTTTAGCCTTACTTTTTTGATTAAAATTTGAAGATGAGTAACGTAGTGATTTATCCATTACTTTTGAATTACTGCTTAGGCTATTTTGAGTAGTTGCTGTATCTACCTCGCCCCAGTTACCTAGCTGGCGCTGCCGATATATCTCTTTGATTTTTTGTTGATTGAGACGCTTTTCTGTCGCCACTTGTATGGCAAAGTCATGGTAGGCATCCGCATTAATAGCGCTCATACGCTCAGTTAAGCTTGGATGAGTAGCAAACCATGATACGTCTCCCAAATCAGCACCACTACTGGCAAAGAAAAAATGACTGAGTCCATTGATATCGGCAATACCAGTCAAACGTGACCCAAGCGAGTCTTGGTGAATGGCTTTTAATGTCTCTAAAATGGCAGGTGTGCGCGTCAATTGTACGCTGGTTGCATCAGCGAGTAGCTCACGCTGACGGTTAAAGCTATGCTTAATCAGCTGAGCACTTGCCATGCTCGAGAAGCTCAAACCATGCAGCAGCAATGTCCACATACTGCGCGGTGCATGTCGATCAATCACTGGTCTATTTTGCACCCACCTAGACTGGCGCTTGGCAGACGACTGCTGTTGCTGCGACTGTGTCTGCCAGTATGTCACCCACTCACTATGTGTGGTAAAACTGGCCGTTTGCGCTTCTGTACTGCGCGCAAGTACATCAACCTGCCTTTGTGATAGTGACTTCTGGGAGCTGGTATCGCTATCAAAGTAACGATAATTAGAGATATGATTGGAGATCGGATCACTCCAGTCGTACAGTATCTGCAGACCCGCCAGCACTACCATTAGCTGTAGGTTAAAATTGGCATCACCATGCAAAATATGACCATACTCATGACCAATGAGCCCATATAGCGCTTCATCAGATAGTTTATCTAGCGCTCCTTGGGTAACGACAAGTACCATATCTTGACTGTGGCGACCAGCGACAAAACCATTAATACCTTGCTCATCAGGCAATACATATAGTATTGGTGTGCTCAGTCCCGACGCGATCGCTAGCTGCTGTGCTATTTCATAATAACGCCGATAAACTGGTGGAAAGTCACGCTCGTCACTTACTGCGATATGGCGCGCGCTATAACGAACCTTGTCTTCACTTTTATGTTGATGCGTCACCCCTTGACTATGCTGCCAGGGTACCTGACTGTTATCAATGAACAATCTAACGCCTCCTACCCGCTGAGCAATAGCACGTCCACCCGCTCTCAAGCGCTGATACTCTAAAAAACTACCAACAAAAAAACTGCCTAGCGTCAGGATAATAACCAGTATCAATACCCAGCGGTATACACCACCTGTAAATATCGTCAGTAGTAAGCCCATGACAGCGAGCGCTACTGCTATATGAGCAAGCACAATTAAAAAAAACAGCCCATATAGCAATAGACTGCGCCGCGTACGTATGCGCTGCTCACCAAAAAAATCCATGATCGTAGACTACCTAGTATTTGCTAAATTTGTCGAAGCCTTAGGCCATATTGACGTTCGGTGCTTGAGCAATGGCTTCTCTGTCCTCGAACACTAAAGGACTGAGCGGACGAAAGCCAAAGGTCGTACTGACAAGATTATTAGGAAATACTTCTCGGTCATTGTTATAGAACATGACGCTGTCATTGTAATGCTGGCGAGCAAAACCGATTCGGTTTTCAGTATTGGTCAGCTCATCCATGAGCTCCTTGATCATCCTATCGGCTTTGAGCTCAGGATAGGCTTCCACAACTGCTGAAAACTGACTTAGCGCTTTAGACAGCATTCCTTCTGCTTTGGCAAATAGCGCCATATGCTCTAGTGAGTCTGGCTGATGTTTATTTGAATTTTGTAGGTCTTGAGCATGATTACGCGCGCTAATCACTCGTGTTAGCGTCTCTTCTTCGTGGCTCAAATAACGCTTGGCGGTTTCGACTAGGTTTGGAATCAGATCATGACGACGCTTTAATTGTACATCTATTTGAGCAAAGCCGTTCTTTGCTTGGTTGCGTGCGCGTACCAATCTATTAAATACTGACACGCCAAATACGACCACGAGAACCACAAACGCAATGAATAGCCAAACAAACATTTTCATAACCAAACCTTAAAGTGTCTAGAATGTTAATAAAAGTTAATACATTGTATTTTAACTCATATTAACCAATGAAGCTTTTGAATTGAACAAGAAATTAAATAGCACATCAAACCAAAGCTTGGATGAAATTTTAGACAAAAAAAAGCCCTTTGCAATGAAGGGCTGGACGCATCGTAAAAGCATTTTAAATAAAAAGTATCTTTAATATAAAACGTTTTATCGATGTCAGTATCAAATTTTAGGCAAAAAAAAGCGACTCCAAAAGCACATCCTCGGCACACATTATAACTATTACCGTTGCTACCTTCCGGTCCTGGCGGGATTCATAGAACAATGTTGCGAGGCTACCAATGGAGCCACCGGATGTAGATTATACAAGGATTTTTTTATTTTGCAACCCCTGCGGCCAAACTGCTTTTAATAAGTCGGTTATAGCTCCCACTCAAACGATGTTTTTTCTTCTGACACTGACCAAAGCTTGGTGTCTAACCCATTATCCGTAGCTCGTAAAAAACGCTCAAGCGTACAAAACACATAACATTATTAGCGCTATGAAGAATAACAAAAACTAAAACCGCCACGATTATATTAATGGTTTAATTTAATAACTGAGTAACGTAGCTCACAAAATTCTCACAGCAAATCAGACAGATTTTGCTATTTTAGGGAATGAAGTTGCACACATGTCAACATTTAGAGCACAAAAGAGACAGCTTCTCATATAAAAATGGATGGTAAGACATTCATATAAAAATTAACAAAATCAATTAAGGAGATAATGATGAAAAACACGTTACTTAATAAAGCAGCGCTAGCGTCTGGTACGGTTTGTCTAATGACGGCAATGATGGGAAGCGCCCATGCAGAACCAACAGGCTACGATCAACTGACCTTTCAGACAGAAATAAAAGAAGAAATCCAGAACGACGAAGTACGAGCCAGCTTGTACAAAAAGGCGCAGGCAACGGACGCCAAAATGCTAGCCACGACGCTTAATACCTCAATTAATAATGCCATGAAAATTGCCAAACGCTATCCTAGCGTTACTGTGACCACAGGACAACAACGTACCTATCCACGCTACGATAAAAACGACAAAATCATCGGTTGGACAGGTCAAGCAAATATAGATTTGAAAAGTACCGATTTTGCCGCTACTAGCCAACTTATTGCTGATCTACAAGCAACCTTGGTCATGGACAATTTGAACTTTGGTGTCTCAGATACCAAAAAAGATGCGCTAGAGCAAAAGCTAATGACTGAAGCCTCCCGCTCGTTTCAACAGCAAGCCAAGAGCCTTACCCGTGCTTGGGACGCCCGTGGCTATCGTGTCATAAATGTTAATTTGAACACCGGTAGTAACTACCCACGTCCTATGTACAGCGCCATGAGCATGAAATCAGGCATGGCAGACGAGTCAGTACCAAGCCAAAGCTTTGAATCTGGTAACAGTACCATCTCAGTCACTGCTAACGGTACCATCGAGCTAACCAAGTAAGTTAACTTACCTCTCAAATAATCAACTGACATTAAAAAAGGCAAGCATCATCGGTGGTGCTTGCCTTTTTATTTGGCGAATGATATCTATCTCAATTAGTCGTTACTGAGACTGAGCCACTTCCTGTTGACGCAGTTTCAACAGTACCTTTTGATACCAAGGCAAGTTCTGATAAGCCAAGAGCTGCTGCGCAATTTTCTTATTGTTTTGTAGTGTCGTATTGTTTTGGATGACGTATACCGTGCGTGTGACTTGCTTGATTGCCTGACCGGTTTCGCTTTGTATGACAACTTTGATCGTATGAGCACCTGGCAGCACATCTATAGTACCAATCGACGCATTCAACCCTTGTGCTACTTCCTTATCATCTAGATAAATACGCACGCTGTCATCTGCTTGTAGCGCAGGATTAACCTGTACAGTGACATCGATACTTTGCGCTGGGCGACGGTAGGCTCTTTCTTTGCTAGGTTCAGCAATCGCCAATTGATAGTTTACTGGTGCCTTGGTCTTAGTAATGGCAGCAGAGGCCGTAGGAGTGACTCCCATTTGTGATACATTCGATGGCAGGCTATTGGCATCAGAGCTACCTGCCATGCTAGAGCTGGCTGACCTGCTTGTTTCATTGCCTGTCGTAATAGACATTTGACTGACTTGTTTGCCAGCTTGCTGCTCATAATCCTGCGGTCGATCGGTAAAGGTGACTTGACCGGTTTGCTCATCAACCACTTTATAGATGGGTGCCGCATTGCTTAGCGGTGCATAAAGACTTGCTATCGCAGCAATCGTCAATAGCCCTACTTTTATGTTGCCTCGTATAGAGTGTTGCGTTGATAACAAAGTCATAGTCAATTAGCCTAATTAGTGTCTGCTATTAATATAATGATATACCAACCATTATGCGATATTTTCGATGCAAAATCAGCAATGTTTGAAGCGTCTTTACTATTCATCTCAAATAGCAATATCTGATGCTAGTACTTTCTTGTCTTAACGGCACAAAAAAACCAGCCAAGATTAACTTGACTGGTTCTTTTTTGTTGAATTAACTCAACAGACTAATCCATGATTAGCAGCTGTAGTACATATCAAACTCAACAGGATGCACAGTAACATTCAGGCGTTGTACTTCTTCTTCTTTCAATGCAATAAAGGCTTCTAGCATATCTTTGGTGAACACGTCACCTTTTAATAAGAAGTCGTGATCATCTTTCAGTGCTTGTAGTGCAACATCTAAACTCTCTGCAACCGTTGGGATTTGTGCTTCTTCTTCTGGTGGCAAGTCATACAAGTTCTTGTCAGCAGCTTCGCCTGGATGCATCTTGTTCTGAATACCGTCAAGACCTGCCATCAATAACGCAGCAAATGCTAGGTATGGGTTAGCTGTTGGATCTGGGAAGCGAGCTTCGATACGTACCGCTTTTGGGCTACTTACATGTGGCACACGAATAGACGCTGAACGGTTAGACGCTGAGTAAGCAAGCTTAATAGGTGCTTCGTAATGCGGTACCAGACGCTTGTAGCTGTTCGTTGATGGGTTGGTAATTGCATTCAATGCACGAGCGTGCTTGATGATACCGCCAACAAAGTACAATGCTGTCTCAGACAGACCGGCATATTCATCACCAGAGAACGTGTTTACGCCATCTTTTGAGATTGACATATGAACGTGCATACCTGAGCCATTATCACCAACGATTGGTTTTGGCATAAAGGTCGCTGTTTTACCAAACTGGTGAGCAACGTTATGAACAACATATTTCAATTGCTGAACTTCATCCGCTTTACGTACCATCGTGTTGAATGCAACACCGATTTCAGACTGGCAAGAAGCAACTTCGTGGTGATGAACTTCGACGCGGCCTTCACCAACGATTTCTTCGATACGTTCACACATAACAGAGCGCATGTCATGCGAGCTGTCGATTGGTGGTACTGGGAAGTAACCGCCTTTGACACGTGGACGATGCGCCATGTTGCCCCATTCATACGACTCATTAGTCGACCATGCTGCTTCTTCAGCAGTGATCTTATGACTAACGCCAGACATGTCAACTGACCACTTAACGTCATCAAATACGAAGAATTCAGGCTCAGGACCGAAATACGCCGTGTCACCGATACCAGTAGACTTCAAATACTCTTCTGCGCGGCGAGCAATAGAACGTGGGTCACGATCATAGCCTTGTAGCGTTGATGGCTCGATGATATCGCAAGTTACGACGACAGTAACTGCATCAAAGAACGGATCGATAAATGCTGTTTCTGGATCAGGACGCAAGATCATATCAGACGCTTCGATACCTTTCCAACCAGCGATAGATGAACCGTCAAACATTTTGCCATCTTCCATGACATCTTCATCAACAGTAGATGCTGGAAAGCTGATGTGCTGCTCTTTGCCGCGTGTATCAGTAAAGCGAAAGTCAACCCATTTAGCATTAGAGGATTGAATAAGATCTAATAATTTGTTCGACATACATAATCTCCGTTGTGTTGGTCACGTTATTGCAATTTAAAATTATTGGTACCATTTTCTTGTTCAAGTATTCCAAGTGTACTCTTTTCAATACCAAACAGCGCATTCGATATTATGCTTATTATCAGCACTATTTATCGTATTAGTCAAGACGCTGATCTAAGACGTTTACTTAATTAGACCCGCTCCATCTTAATGGTCTAAAATACGCTAAGTCAATTCTAACGTCATTCTCGCAATATATAACTGATAATACTGAACGCTGCAGGCATTTATTGACGATCACTGATTAACGATCATTTGAGACCACTTTTTGTAATCATAGATAATCATAGCAGCGTCAATGCAAAGGGTGTGCCAATATATTAAATTGATTATCGAAAATCGGCTCATACAAATGCTTATTTTCAATAATTACAGCGTCTTATAATAAAACCCAGTAGTTGTCAGCAGTAATATTTATTCAATCGCCTTTTATTTTGCTTTTACTTAACGCACCAACAGTAAACATAAAGCACCAAGTTAGTGCTAATGACAGTCGTAATGATGCCATTGTTCTGTTGTGGTGCGCTATCAAAATATTAAGTTACGATTTTATTTGTAATAATTAACCCAGGTCGATCAGTATGATAAAAAATCTATTTCGAGCCTCGGTTGCCTAGCTTGTATGTGTCCTACATTTGATAGCGGAGAAAATAGTGGTAAGATAACGGCGGCGTCCAGAAGCCGAGAACATCATGGCTTGTTGATGTTTGCTATTTGATGCTCTCTATCAATATCTACCCCATATGTATGCCCCATTCTGAGAAGTATAAAAAACCAATAATTTGGAACGCTCATGATTCTGATGATCGATAATTACGATAGTTTTACGTACAATATCGTACAGTACTTCGGTGAATTGCAACAAGACATCATGGTTTGGCGTAATGATCAGGTCACTATTGAGCAGATTCAGACCCTTGCCCCTACTGTGATTGTTATTGGCCCAGGTCCTTGCGACCCTGATCGCGCTGGTATTTCGCTAGAGGTGATTGAAGTGTTCAAAGGGATGATTCCTATACTTGGTATTTGCTTGGGACATCAGGCTATTGGGCAAGCATTTGGTGGACAAGTTGTTAAAGCTGGTGAAGTCATGCATGGGCGGTTATCTGCTGTGTATCATAATGACCAAGGTATATTTTCTGGACTACCCAACCCATCAAAAGTGACACGTTATCATTCACTCGTCATTGACAAGAGTAGCCTACCCAACTGTCTTGAGCTCACTGCATGGACACAGAGCAGTGACGGTAGTATCGGAGAAGTCATGGGTATTCGTCACAAAGAGTTGGCTGTAGAGGGCGTCCAGTTCCATCCTGAGTCAATATTGAGCGAAGCAGGTTACCAGTTGCTCAATAACTTTTTGCAGACTCATGGTTTGGCTACCCTGACATCCGATGAGCTACCACAAGTTGGTTAGATCTAACTAAAAGCATGTCGATAAAAAATACTGTTTGCATAAACTCATTCCAAATTTCACACAGATTTACATAAAGAATAATCATAAGCGAGATCATAATGAATACAACAAAAACAGAAGAAACGCACACCCCAGAGAGTATCGAAAAACTGTCTGACGACCAAACGCATCAACTGCTAACGTCAGCGCTCGGTAGAATTTTTCAGCATATTGACCTAACCTTTGATGAGATGTATCAAGTGATGCTTATCATCATGCAAGGCAGATGTAGTGATGCCATGATGGGCGCTATCTTGACAGGTCTACGCATGAAGGGTGAATCGATCGATGAGATTACCGCATCAGCCAGTGCCATGCGTGCACTAGCCGCCAATATTGAACCAAAGAACTGCGATTATTTAGTTGATATCGTTGGTACTGGCGGTGATGGTGCTAATTTATTTAATGTTTCGACTGCATCAGCATTAGTGGTCGCGGCGGCTGGCGCTCAGGTTGCCAAACACGGTAATCGCGGCGTCTCGACCAAGTCTGGTAGCTCAGACTTGCTTGAGCAGGCAAGTATCAGTCTAGCGCTTAGTCCAGCACAAGCAAAAGACTGTATTGAGAACGAAGGTATTGGCTTTTTGTTCGCTCCCAATCATCACAGCGCCATGCGCTATGCCAATCCTGTGCGCCGTGAACTAAAAGCGCGCACGATCTTTAATATTTTGGGACCATTGACCAATCCAGCAGGTACGCCTAACCTAGTCATCGGTGTGTTTACCGCGCAGTTGTGTGAGCCGATCGCAAAAGTAATGAAAAACCTAGGTGCACGTCATGTCATGGTTGTCGGTGCAAAAGATGGTCTAGATGAGATCAGTCTGGCAACGTCGACCACAGTCGCTGAACTGAAAGATGGAGAAATCTCTGTTTATGAGATGATGCCAGAAGACGCAGGTATCGAATCCCAAACCCTGATCGGTCTCGATGTTGATTCTCCAGCGCAAAGCCTTGAGCTTATTCGCGCCGCTCTGTCTGGTAATGATACTCATGATCGCGCCGTCCTCAAAGCACGTGACATGATTGCGTTGAATGCAGGTGCGGCGATATATACTGCAGGCCTTGCCAGTAACTACCCTAATGGTGTCAGCCGAGCACAAAAAGTCATACAAAATGGTGATGCTTTACTTAAACTTGAATCTTTGGCTGCTTATACACAACAGCTCGTGGCTCAGGATTAGTTTACTGCCATTCATAAAACATAAACTTGTTCATTAGTTTCTACTCAATTTAACGATATTCGGACACTCGTATGACCACAACTCACTCAGACATACCTTCGGTACTACAACGCATCGTCGCCACCAAAGTAGAAGAAGTAAAAGCAGCTCGTGCAGCACTACCCCTTGAGGATTTGCAAGCACAGGTCGCAGCGGATCATAAATCCCGTCGTGGATTTGCAGCTGCCTTACGTGCCGTCAGCTCTACGAGCAATGGCGTTGGTATCATCGCTGAGATCAAAAAAGCTTCACCATCTAAAGGGGTCATCAATCATAACTTTACCCCTACTCTGTTTGCTCAGCAGTACGAGCAAGCAGGCGCCACCTGTCTGTCCGTGCTGACAGATCGTGACTACTTTCAGGGCGATGACATCTACCTGATTCAAGCAGCCAACACCTCAAGCCTGCCAATACTGCGCAAAGACTTTATGATTGATGCGTATCAAATATATCAATCTTACTTGATGGGTGCTGACTGTATTCTGCTCATCATGGCCTGCTTAGACGATGCACAAGTACAAGAGCTGCACGCGCTAAGTATCGAGCTTGGTATGGATGTATTGATAGAAGTACATACCCAGTCCGAACTTGAGCGAGCCCTACAATTGCCACGTTCAGAGCATAATATCTATGGTATCAATAACCGTGATTTGAATACGTTCGATGTGGATCTACAAACCACGCTTGATCTAAAAAGCAGGTTGATCGAAGCACTCGCTACTGATAGTGATGCAGATAACGCTGATAAAAAACCGCTGATCGTGACCGAAAGTGGTATTCATAGTAGCGATGATATTCGTCTGATGCTCAACAATGAAATTCAGCACTTTTTGATCGGTGAACAGTTTATGAAAACCGACCATCCTGGACAAGCGTTACAATCCTTACTTGCGGGCGTTACAGTAGACGAGTAAAGTAACTCACATATTCAAGCGGCGATAGCACCAAATAGTTTCTACAAAGCAGGCGTGCTATCAGCTAACCCAACATTCATTAATCAACGATACGTTAACTTTTATGTCAAACTCTCTGTTTTCAAAAGAAATGCAAGACCAGCTCAAAGAACTAAAAGGCCAATTGAGTAAAGGTCGTGATACCAATTCACCTGAAGGTGAGAACCAAAAACCAACTGAGCCTGTATCACTATTGACTCAAAAACAAGTCAAAAAAACCGTCAAACAGCTCGATAGCGAACATATCGATGATGATAAGGTGCTGTTCATGCAAGCCATGCACGGGGTGAATCAGTTAGAAGACAAGAACGTCCGCTCACCTGCTAGCACAACTAAAGCAGGCAAACCTGATGCAGCGACACTTTCAAAACGTGCAGCAGCTCAGGGTAGCGAAGCCAGTGATTTAGGTGCAGGATTGTCAGATATGCAAGCCCTACTGAATCCTGTTGCAGCTGAAGCTTATTTGTCCTATAAGCAGCCAACGCTCCAAAACAAAATTTTCGATCAGCTTAAAAAAGGTAAGTTGCGCTGGTACGATGCAGTAGATATTCATGGCTGTACGATAGAAGAAGCGCGCGATGCCATGACTAAGCTGCTGAGCCAAGCAAAACAAAGTAACGAGACCATGGTAAAAATCGTACATGGCAAAGGTAGTGAAGCAATTCTAAAAACCTGTATCAACGGGTGGTTGCGTCAATTACCAGAAGTACTGGCCTTTTGCTCTGCACCGCCAAAAGACGGCGGTAATGGCGCTGTACTCGTATTGCTCAAGAAGCCAAAGGCAGACGGCGAATAGATTACTCGCTAACAATTGAGCGGTATTAAAAAAAGGACTACAACCAAGTAGTCCTTTTTTTGTCTGTAGCTTATACATTTTTCTAATTGTTTAACGTTTAGCCCTCTGCCTACTAACGTTTAGCCACTTGCCTACTGATATAAACCCACCACTCTTTGCTATGATATCCATCAAAATATCTACTCATTAGAAAAGCGATCTTATTATGAGCATACAAACTATTGAAAACAGTCAAGAGCTACAGGAGAACATCACTGCGTTGATTGCTATTGAGCCAAAATTTGCCTCCGTCTATGAACAGGTAGGCACACCTAGTCTAAGACACAATGCAGGTGGGTTTGAGCAGTTGATGAGAGCGATGGTCGGTCAGCAATTATCTGTAGCGGCGGCGGCTAGTATATGGCAACGTTTGGTTAATGCAGAGTTAATAACGCCGCAGGCAATACATCAAGCGACGGACGAAGACCTGAAAGCTCAAGGACTATCTAAACAAAAAACCCGCTACGTCCGCTCATTAGTCGATCATGATATCGACTTTGCAGCATTGGAAACCTTACCAAATGAAGAGGTTATAACAACCTTGACAGCTGTGATAGGCATTGGCCGCTGGACTGCTGAGATGTACTTATTATTTTCTTTAAAGCGTGCAGATGTGTTTGCTGTTGATGATCTAGCCATCAAAGTTGGCGCCATGCATTTACTAGGATTAGCAGAACGACCAACACCTAAGCAACTCAAAAACCTTACTCAGCATTGGTCACCCTATCGCAGCGCTGCCAGCCTACTGCTTTGGTCATACTACGGCTCACTACGTAATAAAACCGCTGTGCCGTTGTAACAACTACTGTCATGAAACATGATGCTATTGAACACAACTCTGTTGAACTTCACACCTGTCGGCATAGCGCTTATGGTTGATTCCATATAGAGAGATTGAATTTGTTTTTTGTGTGCTTAAATTTACTTTTTCTAAGCATATGGCTTTTATGTTTTAATGCTTTAAGCGCCCCTTTTCTGGTAACGGTTGCCATAGATGAATTGGGTTTACTGGTATCGTTTTTGATATTGTCGTTAAGGCCAGTACTAGCATGATTGTCACTGCTGTCTGTGCTTACCGTTGTCTCATCACCATTACCGCTGCTATCATTTGACGTATCTTCTTCTATTGTTTCATCTGCCGTACTGTCTATATGATGTTCAAGCTCAGCCTGATTGACGATCAGCTGCTGGGTGGGCAATGCATGTTCGACCTTGTATTTTGCCACTTGGTTCAATACCTCAACGAACAATACATTTTGCTTGTCATAGAAATCAACGACGTTATTGGCGTTAAGATACGCCTGTAGCTGAATCACGTAACAGTCTTGACGCAGCTCTGAAATATTGACTTGGTTCCACTCTTGGTTGGTCATGTCATGTTCTTTTAGGAAATTATCCAAATCTGTGACCATTTTGAATACCACATCGATATCAGCGGTACGTTTGAGATATAGCTTATGGTAAAACTGAAACATATCACGAGAGGTAAAGTTTTCAATTTGCATCGACGAAAAATCACCATTCGGTACGGTGACAATCGTTCGTGATAAGGTGCGTACGCGCGAGGAGCGAATACCAATATCGATAACGGTGCCTTCGTAAGTACCAAACTTACAATAATCACCGATACGTACGGGCGAATCTGCCACCACCACGACACTACCAACGAGGTTTTCAATAGTCTTTTGCGCACCAAGTGCTAAGGCTAAACCACCCACACCCAATGCAGCAATACCAGTCGTCAAGTCAAAACCCAAATTGCCAAAAATCACGATGACCGCAAATATCAATAGCAACGCTTTGACCACTTTTCGCATCAGTCCCAGTATCGAGACACGCTCAGTGTAGTTTTTCTTATAGCTTAGATTGACCGCGCGCGTAAATATAGCATCGATAACCCGCAGCAACAGCCAAGTGGTTGCTACCCATGAAGCAATATCAGTAAAGCGATTGACAGGCTCACGCAGCGTGACTGACACGCCAGCATAGACCATAACCTCTGACAATATCAGCGCCATAATAACGACAGCAAGTGGTAATATTACTTTGTTCGGTAATGGTAATGGCGTACCACGCACACGAGGATAAGTGATTCTTAGTAAATGATACAGTAGCCACACAGCAATATACGTGAGCACAAAACTACTCACAATCATCGTTAGCGCAGCGACCAAGTCAGCCAACTGATAGCCAAAGAGTTTTTTGCCGTCAAGTGAGTCAAAGGTATAACGCGATACCAACGTCGGCTCAGTATTTTCTATGACTTCTGGTACGGAAGCGAGCGTTTCACTTGAGAACTGCCAGTACTGCTCGTTATCTTCGGATACTACTCTTTCTAGTAACAATGACACGTTTTTTTCACCAATACTGATCACACCCACATTTTCTTGGTTAGGTGGTAACTGGTCGGTGAGATTACCACCAGGCAGATTACTAATCTGCAAATCAGGTTGGAACCGCCCTCCTGCATCCAATGCTTGTTTGAACTGACGCACAACGGTCGTTGGATTATCAGACTTAGATAGGTTTAGGTAGTTACTCGCCAGCAAATAATCGTTTTCGCCCAGCGCACTGATAAATCCTTGCACGGTATCACGCGGCGTATCGCGCCCAAATGAATCAGGTAATGGTCCACTTACCATCTCTTCACTACTGTCGCCACCTACCCCAAGCGCGCCTGCCTCAAGAGCAAAAGCCTTATTGGGCACCGCAATACCCACTATCGTGACCAACAAAAGCAAAATAACTGCTAACGGTATTTTAGTAATGGCGTTTAGTGAAAAAAACGCAGTAGTAGACGGCAGATTATGCTTAGTAGACAAGGCAAACCTCTTAACTTTATAGGTGGCACGATGAAGAACATATAATATCTGTACTATGATAACAATTATTTATAACAGCAGTGCTTTTGATTATGCGTTTTTGTTGTCATCTATGTGAATGAGCGATCCTAATTATTCATCTCTCTCCATAATCAAGAGGAAGTTACCTTTGATCAAAGGATCAACATCTCATCATGAATTCCACTCACGCTACCCTGAATAAATATTAAGTTAAAGTGGTTTATAAAGTGCTAACTTTTATAGATAATGAGCGCAGCCTTACTTATATGCTTTTTTTTGTAACTTTTAATGCCCATCACATCACAATAGTTACCTTTTATTTTTGCCATCCTTTATGGGATTACTCTGGAATTGATTATGTTTTTTTCACGTTCGTCATCGAATACCTATCTTCGTCTAAGTATCTTAAGTGCGCTTGGCTTACTTGCAGTAAATACCGCAATGGCAGCCATTTCTGAAAACGCTTCCATCAATGATAGTAACCTACCACAAGTTGAGCTTGATGAAATTGTCGTGACAGCCACTCGCACACCTACTAAGACAAGTAATGTAATTGCGCAGACACGGGTGATCGATAAGGAAGAGCTACAACGTTATCAAGGTCAGACTGTTTTGGACGTACTCAAACGTCAACCAGGCGTCGCTTTTAAACAAAACGGTGGTCTTGGTACTACTTCAAATTTTTACATGCGCGGCTACGACAGCAAACAAATTCTCGTGTTAATTGATGGTATACGTTATAGCTCAGTCAGCGCTGGAGGCGCCGCGTTAAACTTGCTACCTGCTGATCAAATTGATCGAATTGAAGTTCTCTATGGAGCATCAGGTTCTAGCATCTACGGTGCGGATGCGATGGGCGGTGTCATTCAAGTATTCACTAAAGGCGGCAATATAGATCGAAGCAGTATGTCAGTTACCGCAGGTATCGGCTCAAACGATCATTATGTATACGGTGCAAGCGCACAACTTGCCAATACTAATGGTACTACATTAAGCCTTTCAGCCAGTCACAACGAAACAGATGGTATCAATGCGACCCGTCCAGATCCCAGTAATCAAAATGACCCTTATAATAAAGACGATGATGGTTTTGAGAGCGACAGTGTAAGCTTAGCAGTCAATCAGCGTTTTAGCGACACGTTACTGACAGGTGCTAGCATCTTGTACAGTAAATCCACTACTGAATATGACGATGGTACTTTTGAAGACGCTCATGCTGATCAAGAAAACGGCGCAGCACAAGCTTATGTCGACTGGCAATATATGCCTGATGCCTCTGTTAAGCTCCAATATGGTCACTCTATTGATAAAAGCGAGTCTTATGCTAAGTATCCAAATGTATTCGATGGTACTCAAGACCAGATTAGCTTAGTTGGTAAAAACAAGCTGCTAGCTGGTGAAGGTGTTTATGGTCTCGAATACCTCACTCAAGACTTAGACAGCACGGCTTACAGTATTGATGACCGTAATGTCAAAAGTGCCTTTGCTGGCTATGTCATCGCCAATGACCGCTTTGATGCACAAGCCAACCTACGCTACGATGATGACTCACGCTATGGTGATGAAACCACCTATAATTTGGGCGGTGCAATGCATCTTAGTCCTGATTTCCGCGTTGGTGCGAGCTATGCTAAAGGCTTCCGCGCACCTGTTTTTAATGATTTAAGCCCTGTATATAGTGGTAACCCCGATCTAAAGCCTGAAACTAGCGACAACTACGAAGCTTTTGCTGAATACAACACTCTGCTACAGTCTACACGTCTCACTGGCTATTATAATGATGTTGAAAATTTAATCAGTTACGTCGCAAGCCCTACGCCTAGCAATCCTTATGCAGGAGCTAGTCAAAATATCAATGAAGCTAAAATCAAAGGTATCTCATTAACTTCTGACTGGGAAATGAACGACTATCTGTTTGGCGGCAGC
Organism: Psychrobacter sp. H27; assembly: GCF_059072655.1. Lineage (NCBI taxonomy): Bacteria > Pseudomonadati > Pseudomonadota > Gammaproteobacteria > Moraxellales > Moraxellaceae > Psychrobacter > Psychrobacter sp. H27. The sequence continues at coordinate 482,745 of NZ_JCACRX010000001.1, forward strand.
TATGATTACCAGAAGGCAAAAGACAATAGTGGTGGAAGTGATGATGGCAACTATCTTCCCTATCGCCCTAAGCATCAGGGATTGGTATATGTCGGATACCGTCTACCAAGTTTAGATATACGCGCTGAATATCAGTATGTGGGAAACTATTACAGCAGAATTACCAATACTGACGCTCAATTTGTGGACAATTATGGACTGTTGAATATCAGTGGTAACTACAAACTTACTGATAACTTGTCTATGACTGCACGTCTAAATAATATTACTAACGAAGATTATATAACAGATATTGGCTATAATACTGACGGTATTAACTACTTTACCTCTCTAACCTACAACTGGTACTAATTTTGGCTGAGTAGTATCAAAAAACATCTAAATATAAAAGGTCATCTACAGGTGGCCTTTTTTTATACCTATGAAAAGTATACGGAGGCTTATGCCATGACTGCCTATCATTTATCTCAGTCAATAGGTGACAATTAACCACTCATCTATTACAATAACGACCTCCGAGAGGTGTTGCGCCATAATAGTGATTTACTGCATTAATATTCTAAAGTTATGCAATCACAGGTTATGTTAGGCTCGGTTAACTGTCGAGAGACCATATTTTTAGTCGCTCACAGCGCAAACAACGGCACCTGCGTTTTTATTCTTTTTATCATTCGTTAACCACTGATAGGAGCATATTATGGACGCAGTGTCTACTACACCATCTGCCCATACGATCGATCCCTCTTTCACTGACTATAAAGTCGCTGACATTAGCCTTGCTGATTACGGCCGCCGTGAAATCACGCTAGCCGAAGCCGAAATGCCTGCCCTAATGGGTTTGCGTCGTCGCTACGAAGCAGACCAGCCGCTTAAAGGCGCGAAAATCGCTGGCTGTATCCACATGACCATCCAAACGGCTGTCCTTATCGAGACACTAGTCGCGCTAGGTGCTGAAGTACGCTGGACATCATGTAACATCTTCTCAACTCAAGACCATGCTGCTGCGGCTATCGCTGCTGCTGGTATCTCTGTCTATGCTTGGAAAGGCGAAACAGAAGAAGAGTATGAATGGTGCCTACGTCAGCAAGTACATGTTGGCGGCGAAGCGTCAGGTCAGCTTTGGGACGCCAACTTAATCTTGGATGATGGTGGTGATTTGACCGCTCTTATCCATGATGATTATGCTGAGCTTCTTGATAACATCCATGGTATCTCAGAAGAGACCACCACTGGTGTACATCGTCTGGTTGAAATGCTTGGCAACGGCACACTCAAAGTACCTGCCATCAACGTCAACGATGCAGTTACCAAGTCTAAAAATGATAACAAATACGGCTGCCGCCATAGCTTAAACGATGCTATTAAACGCGCTACCGACATGTTCCTTGCTGGTCGCCGCGCTTTGGTTATCGGTTACGGCGATGTAGGTAAAGGCTCTACGCAGAGCTTACGCCAAGAAGGCATGATCGTACGTGTCTCAGAAGTTGATCCTATCTGTGCCATGCAGGCATGTATGGACGGCTTTGAAGTATTATCACCATACATCGACGGTGACAACACTGGCGGCGCAGACAACATCAACAAACGCTTGCTTGAAGACACTGACATGATCGTCACAACCACTGGTAACTACCATGTTTGTGATCGTCATATGCTAGCAGCCCTAAAACCTGGTGCTGTTGTATGTAACATCGGTCATTTCGATACCGAAATCGACACTCAGTTTATGCGTGACAACTGGCGCTGGGTTGAGATCAAACCACAAGTGCATCAAATCTTCCGCTCAGATGACGAAAACGATTATTTGATCTTGCTTGCTGAAGGTCGCCTAGTAAACTTAGGTAATGCTACTGGTCACCCATCACGCGTAATGGACGGCTCATTTGCCAACCAAGTATTGGCTCAAATGTACTTGTTCGAAGAAAAGTTCGCTGATCTGCCCACTGATGAGCGTTTTGACAATTTATATGTCAAAGTATTGCCTAAGAAGCTGGACGAAGAAGTAGCCGCTGCTATGGTTGCAGGTTTTAACGGTACCCTAACTAAGCTGACCGAAAAGCAAGCTGAGTATTTGGGTGTGCCCGTTGAAGGCCCGTTCAAGCCTGATGCTTATAAATACTAAAAGGAGCCTGACTGTGAGTAAGCCTGCTTTCTCCTTTGAGTTCTTTCCTGCAAAAACCGAGCTGGGTCACGAAAAGCTTCTCAGAACTTATGATGAGTTGAATACGCTGTCACCAGCGTATTTTTCAGTGACCTACGGTGCTGGTGGTTCGACCCGCAACCGTACCTTAGATATCGTAAAAGCACTAAGCGCACGCGGAGATACCGAAATTGCGCCGCACATGTCTTGTATCGGTGACGACAAGTCTGAGATCGCTGAATTGCTTGAGTTTTACAAAAGCTTAGGGATCAGACGTCTTGTCGCATTGCGTGGCGACTTGCCATCAGGTCAGGTGGGCATGGGTGAGCTACCATTTGCGGTAGATTTGGTAAAGTACATTCGTGAGCATTCAGGGGATCACTTCCATATCGAAGTGGCTTCCTACCCTGAGATGCACCCACAAGCGCGTAGCTTTGAGTTTGATATCGATAATCTGGTAAATAAATACCAAGCTGGTGCCAATGCGTCGATTACGCAGTTCTTTTATAATGCAGACAGCTATTTATATCTGCGTGACACACTAGAGAAACGTGGTATCAATACCAACGCACAGCCATTGGTGGCTGGTATTATGCCAATCACCAACTCTAGCAATCTGATACGCTTTGCTGATAGCTGTGGTGCTGATATTCCACGCTATGTACGTAAACGCTTGGCTGACTTCGGCGACGACAACAAAGCCATCCGTGAGTTTGGGTTTGATGTGGTATATCGCTTATGTGAGCGCTTGATTAGCGAGGGTGTGCCAGCCATGCATTTTTATAGCATGAACAAAGTTGAGCCAAACAAACGCTTGGTTGAAGCACTAGGCCTAACTGCTGAGTAAAATCAACTGCTTAGTTGTTGATATTTAAGTACAAATCTAATTGATTGATCGTTAACTGGCGCTCTTAGGAGTGCCAGTTTTTTATTGGAAAAATTTTGGACTATTACCTTTTATATTTTATAGGATACACTTTATCTTAATTATTTTTTTATTTTTCCTTCACTGTGCGATAGTATTGTCTATATACCGAGTGGCTGCATTAAACAATAATTATCATAAAAGCCATGCCTTTAGGTGTCTCAAGTGATATTCTATGGACCCGATAATAAACGCTCCCAATCAAACAATAGGAATAAGACCTCGTGCGACGTTTTTTTTATACCATTGATAGTGACAACGCCGATGCCCCGCTACTGCCTAAACTGAGTGAACTGTCTCAGGGTAGCGATATTGAATTACCAGACAGTATCATTCATCACTGGTGCCGAGTTCTGCGTGCCAATGTCGGTGATCAGGGCATCTTGTTTGACGGATTTGGTGGTGAGTATCAGGTACAGCTACAGACAATCAGTAAGAAGAAAGCAACTGCTACCTTACTCTCTCACTTTAACGAAGATCGCACGGCACCTATCATCAGCAAGATTGGGTTGGTGATGAGTCGCGGCGAACGTATGGATTACGCCATTCAAAAAGCAACAGAGCTTGGTGTAACTGCCATACAACTGCTCAGCAGCCATCATGGTGAAGTTAATTTAAAGCCTGCACAAGTTGAAAAAAAGCTGGCACATTGGCAACAAGTGGCCATAGCAGCCTGTGAGCAGTGCGGTCTCAACCGCCCGCCACTTATCCTGGCTCCATTGTCTATTCGTGACTGGCTAGCCCCTACTGAATCCTCAAACAACAAGACAGCAGTCAGCCCTATTGTCTCTACACTCAGTAAAGACAAGTACTATCAAGTACTTGAGAGCACAGCAGATTTACGGTTGCAAATGAGTGTACCGGCAGCAGGTCAACCTGCCAAACCAGAGATACTGGAAACTGTACTTAAACAAGAGACACCCTATATTGAACTATTGATTGGTCCTGAAGGTGGGCTTAGCGATGATGAGTGCCAAAAAGCGGAGTCAGTAGGTTTTGCCCCTTGGCAAATCGGTACTCGAGTGTTGCGTACCGAGACCGTACCTGTCGTCGCTTTGACGACCTTACTCGCCTTGTATAGTTATAATAAATAATCAATAATGATAGTCATTATCTTTTAATTCATGATTAAAGTACAACTTTTGTTTTATATTGTGTAGAATTAAAAGTGATCTTAGCTCAATTTTAGTCAGTTGAATCACAGTCTTTATTTGTTTCTATGAGTCATTATCTTTTGTGAGACATTATTATGAGCAATTTTGACCCTATCCCAGTATCGATTAAACAGCAATTAATGACCGAACTGTGTGAGCAGATAGACGATGCCATATTTATATTGGATGGCAATTTGCGTTATCTCACGGTTAATGCTAGTTATGAGCTCCTGATTGGTTACAAAGAATCATTTTTGGTTGGTCGTCCACTTGGTATTTACGCTGCTGAATTTTTGTCAGAAGAAGAGCAGCTTATTTTAAAAGACATCAAAAGCAATCTAAGCGAGACAGGATTTCATGAGCTTGATTTTTCAATGGCTAATCGCTATGGACAGATGATTGACTGTCATGTGACCTATCGAAAAATCTCTGTCGAGGGTGTGGTATATCATGTTGGCATGCTACGCGACATGTCTTCGGTTGTTAAAGATCAAAAACAAGTTGCGCACTTGCTCAACTACGATCAACTTACCGGATTACCTAACCGTAAGGTGTTTTTGAGTCAGACCAGCGATATTTTATTAGATACTTATCAAGAAGTGGTCATCGTACGTCTCAATATCGACCGTTATCGCAATCTGGCAAACTTATTAGGACCTGATGGTATCAACTCCTTAACAACCAGCTTTGTAGAACGCATTAAGCAACTCGAATTGGCACATTTACGGTGTTTATCTCACTTTGGTGGTGATGATTTTGCATTATTGTTCGAATGCAAAGACGGCAATATGGTACGCCATCAGCTAGATACACTGATGCAAATGTGCGAACTCCCTTTCCCTATGAATGACAGCGCCACAACGGACGCAAATATTTATTGCCATGTTTCAGTGGGCGTCAGTTATTTTCCTAAAAACGATGGTCAAGTAACAGGATTACTGACGAAGGCAGAAAAAGCCTTACAATACGTCAAACAGCATGGCGGTGACGATATTCGCTGGTATGACAAGAGCATTGAAGAGGCAACGGCAGGCAGTCTGCAGTTAGAGGCCGAGCTTAGAGTGGCGACTACTGACGGTCAGTTCGTTCCCTACTATCAGCCAAAATTCTCGTTAGATACGGGTGCCATTACGGGTTTTGAAGCCTTGGTACGCTGGCAACATCCTACACGTGGTCTGCTAAAGCCCATACATTTTATTGACGCTATTCTCACGCACAAGCTATCATTTGAGCTGTTTTCACAGATGGCAAATCAAATCGCCAAACAGTTATCTGAGTGGCAGCAGCAAGGTTTTTGCCAACATATCTGTATCAATGCCGACGCGGCTGAATTTAGCCATCCTGACTTTTTTGATATGGTCAGTGGTCTACTGGTACAGCACAACATTGATGCCTGTCAGCTGCATATTGAAGTGACCGAATCCTCCCTAATTCAGCGCCATGATAACGTCAGGCAGCAGCTCAACTCACTTAAAGAGCTGGGAGTGTGTCTTGCTCTAGATGACTTTGGCACGGGCTATGCGTCTTTGAGTTATTTACAAGAGTATCCATTTGATTTTATCAAAGTCGATAAGAGCTTTATATCCAATATCGAAACGGATCGTACCCAGCATGCGATTGTAAAAGCTATTCTAGATCTAGCCGTTGCTTTAGATATGCAAGTAGTGGCGGAAGGTATCGAAACTGAGCAGCAACGCGATGTGCTCCTAGACATGGGCTGCAAACAGGGGCAAGGTTATTGGTTCAGCAAACCCATCCCTGCTGATGTTGCCACTGAGATGCTGCTCAAACAATATACTACCGAATAATCATATAAATGTTCGTGTCTTAAGACCCTTTTAATTAGCAGTGTTTATTAAACACTGCTTTTTTATTTTATGCCCTATTATCATGGTGTTAATCCTGTCAGTAACATTAGACTCCTATACGGTTGTTATTGATGAGCATTGGTACCTAACGTCGATTGCATAACTGATGCAAGGCGGGTTCATGACTTATCAGTGCTGTGACCAAACTTGTATAATCATCTATGAAAGCCTATCTTTTATAGTGAATTTGTTGGAGCGCATTTAATCTCTTATTGCCCCTAACAATCACTACTCTTTTCAACACTATTTTATGTGATCGACAGCCTGATTGACCTGCTTTGCTGTCTGTCACTTATTTAGATTTTCAGATTGGCTAGGTAAGAACAACGTGCTAGAAAATAGCACAACCGTATGCTTGCTATGAATGATCATCGACTACATTACAAAAAGGACAGGATACCATGCAATATAAAGCCCCTATTCGTGATATGAAATTTGTCATGCATGAGCTTCTAGATAGTACAACTCATTATCAAAATATTGATGATTATGCTCATATTGAAGCAGACATTGTAGATAGCTATCTAGAAACAGCTGCAAGCTTTGCTGAAAACGAGCTATCGCCATTGAACCAAAGCGGCGATGCTGAAGGCTGTCATTTCGAAAATGGCGTCGTGACCACACCAAAAGGCTTCAAAGAAGCTTATAAGCAGTATTGTGAGCTTGGCTTTACCTCATTGACAGCTGAAGAAGAGTTTGGTGGGCAAAATATGCCAATGTCACTAAACTCAGCAATCTCTGAGTTTATGGGTACTGCTAACTGGTCTTTTGGCATGTATCCTGGTCTGTCTGAAGGCTGTATGGCGACTCTAGAGCATCATGGTACTGATGAGCAAAAGCAAAAATACTTACCAAAGTTAATCTCAGGCGAATGGACTGGCGTCATGTGCTTGACTGAGCCTCAGTGTGGTTCAGATTTGAACCAAGTACGTACAAAAGCTGAGCCTAACGATGATGGTGCTTATAACATCAAAGGTAGCAAGATCTGGATCTCAGCTGGTGAGCACGACATGTCTGAGAATATCATTCATATCGTTCTAGCTCGTCTGCCAAATGCACCAGAAGGCACTAAAGGCTTGTCTTTGTTTGTGGTCTCAAAATTCCACGTTAATGATGATGAGAGCTTAGGTGAGCGTAACGAAGTATCATGTGGTTCTATCGAGCACAAGATGGGTATCAAAGCCTCTGCGACTTGTGTCATGAACTATGATGGTGCAACTGGTTACTTAATTGGTGAAGAAAACCGTGGTTTGAACGCGATGTTCACGTTTATGAATGTGGCGCGTATCGGTACTGCCATTCAGGGGGTTACCGCAGCTCAGTTCGCTTTCCAAGGTGGCCTTGCGTTTGCCAATGATCGTTTGGCGTTTCGCTCTTTGAAGGGTGCTAAGGCTCCTGAAAAGCCAGCAGATCCTATTATTGTTCATCCTGCAGTTCGCGATATGTTATTGACTACCAAAGCATTTGCTGAAGGTGGCCGTGCACTTATCGGTTATATGTCTCAGTTTGCTGATATCGTTGCCAAAGGTAATGGCGATGAGCAAAAGTATGCCAATCAGATGCTATCTTTCCTAACGCCTATCGGTAAAGCGTTCTTGACTGAAACAGGTCTAGAAGCAGCAGGTCATGGTGTACAGGTCATGGGTGGTAGTGGCTTCTGTACCGAATATGGTCTAGAGCAAAACGTACGTGATACGACGATTGCTTGTATTTATGAAGGGACAACTCAGATCCAGTCACTTGATTTGATTGGCCGTAAAGTTCTAGGCTCACAAGGCAAGCTACTTGCAAACTTTGTAAAAGTCATTCAAACATTCTGTGAAGACAACAAAGAAAATGACGAGATGGGTCAGTTCATCCGCCCTCTTGCCAAGCACATTAAAGAATGGGGTGATTTGACAGCACGTGTTGGTATGCAAGCTACTGAAAACCCAGATGCTGTCGGCGGCGCGGCTGTTGATTATATGTACTTTAGTGGTTATGTGACCCTAGCTTACCTATGGGCGCGTATGGCACTGGTTGCTCAAACCGCTATTGCAAATGGCACTGGCGAAAAAGCGTTCTATGACGCGAAGATCAAAACAGCTCAGTTCTACTTCGCTAAATTATTACCGCGTACTACGACCCATGTACAACGTATCGGTACTGGTGTTGAGCCGTTCATGAGCATGGATGTTGAACAGTTTGCTTTTTAATTAGACATTAAGCACTACTGACACTGTATTTTATCGGCAACATACCACGGTATGTTGCCGATTTATTTTGTGCATATGCTTATAACTATATAAAAGATAGCCATCAAAAAAATGGTAGTCAGCGTAATTATAATTATGACTATAATCTATACTTGTTAATTAGATACTCTTGATACGTACTGATGGTTTTTAAGGCTTATTTAAACACTACAATAGCTGCCACTAACTTTTGGTGCACGCACTATTCACGAAGAAATACACTAGCATACAAGCTTATTTGTTAAACTTTGAGTATGAATCGCTAAGGTTATATCAAGAGAACAGTTGATAATCTTAACACCTCCAATTTTATTCATTTGAACCAAAGGAATGTTTATGGCTGTTTATAATGCCCCTCTTAATGACATGCGTTTTATTTTAAATGATGTATTTAAAGCGCCACAATTTTGGCAAAATAACGAAAACCTAGCTCATGTCGATATGGAAACTGTCGATATGATTTTAGAAGAAATGGGAAAACTGTCAAAGAATATTCTACTGCCTATCAACCGTAGCGGTGATGAAGAAGGCGCAACCTTTGAGGGTGACGGCGTTGTTACGACCCCAACAGGTTTCAAAGATGCCTATAAACAGTATGCTGAGTCAGGTTGGGTTGGGTTAAGTGGTAACGCTGAATACGGCGGTCAAGGCTTCCCAAAAATGGTAACCATGCTTACTGAAGAAATGGTTTTCACGGCAAACCAATCGTTTGCACTGTATCCAAATCTGACCGTTGGTGCGACGCTTTGCTTGAACGCTGCTGGTTCTGAAGAACAAAAACAGACTTATCTAGAAAAAATGTACAACGGTGAGTGGTCAGGTACTATGTGCTTGACTGAGCCACATGCCGGTACAGATTTGGGTATTATCAAGACCAAAGCCGTTCCTAACGATGATGGTAGCTTTGGCATCTCTGGTACCAAAATCTTCATCACTGGTGGTGAGCATGATCTTACTGATAACATTATTCACCTAGTATTAGCAAAGACACCAAATGCGCCAGAAGGCTCAAAAGGTATCTCACTATTTGTCGTACCAAAGTTTTTGGTTAATACCGATGGTAGCTTGGGCGAGCGCAACACGCTAGCTGTAGGTTCTATCGAGCACAAAATGGGTATCAAGGCTTCTGCGACTTGTGTTATGAACTTTGATAATGCTAAAGGCTGGATGGTTGGTGCAGAAAACACTGGTCTGTCTTCTATGTTTATCATGATGAACTACGAGCGCGTCACGATGGGCCTACAAGGCCTTGGTGGTTCTGAGCTTGCTTATCAGAATGCTGCTTTATATGCTAACGATCGCGGTCAAGGCCGTAGTGATACGCAGCTACAAAGCCCAGAAAAACCAGCCGATGCTATTATCCATCATGCAGACGTGCGCCGCATGCTCTTGAATGCCAAAGTAAACAATGAAGCTTCACGTTGTTTTGCTATGTACGTTGCCAAAAATCTTGATGAAGAGAAATTTAGTACTGACCCTGAATCAGCAAAAGCGGCTTCTGCTCGTGTCGCTCTATTAACCCCTGTTGCCAAAGCGTTCTTAACTGATAAGGCGTTAGAAGCAACCGTTGATTGTCAGCAAGTCTTTGGTGGTCATGGCTATATTCGCGAATGGGGTATGGAGCAGATCGTTCGTGATACGCGTATTGCTCAGATTTATGAAGGGACTAACGGTATTCAGGCACTTGACCTATTGGGTCGTAAAGTTGCTCGTAACAATGGTAAGTACGTCACAAACTTCTTAGAAGAAATTCGTGACTTTGTGAATAACATGCAAGCAGATCACGCTATCAAGCAAGCCACTCTAGATGCAGCAGATACTATTGAAGAGCTAACCAAAACGGTTCTTAGCAATATTGGCGAACGCAAAAATGAAATCAACGGCTGTGCTGTTGACTACATGCATGCTTTTGGCTACCTAGCCTACTCTTACATGTTTGCACTGATGGTCGAAGCTGCCAATGGTCAAGAAGGCGAGTTCTATACCAACAAAGCTAAGCTTGCTGACTATTTCGTTGGTCGTGTCCTACCACGTATCAGTGCTCACGCACAGATGGTCAAAGCTGGCAGTGATCCAATGATGAACTTTGATCTTGGCTATTTTGATGTTCCTGCGAGCTAAATAGTCACCTTGAATACTTTATAATTCTTTGATAAAAAGGACAGTCTCGTTACTGTCCTTTTTTTATACCTAAGATATTGTTTTTAAAGGCAATTACATAACCAAATATATATTTGGTAGCCGTTTTGGTAGCCATTAATTTTATTTTTTGGCTATTGGTAGCCATAGGGCGGTGTAATTGTTCACGGCTTCACCAGTAGTGACCGCTGCCTAAGTCATTTTTATGCGTCCGCGTAATTAAAAGTTTAGGGGTTGCTTTTTGGCTTCATGGGGTTGTTTCTCTAATGACTGCACGCACTCAACAATGGCACTTAAATGCGTGCGTATTTCGTGCGTTTCTGTGCGTTTGCTAATTACCACCAATGGCGGTTATTTATTGGTGCATCTGCTCAGTAGGTTTTTACGCATTACAAAAAAGGCGTTCACTTGTCGCAAAACTACCTTTAACCTGCTTTAACCTCTTTTTGAAACGGTTTTTATTTTGCGCGTGTGAATGGTGGCGGTGTCCTTTGTCGATACGCTCAACACTCAAGACAATACCCCCCCCTCGATACCTGTGCAGAAAGTCCTTTTTTATGGACTCAAGAAAGTCCCCCAGTCTTTTATAGTAGTCCGAAAAACCATTCTTTTTATGGACTCCAAGTATTATTTTGACGACTCTCTAAGATGTCCGAAAACTAGCCAGCATTAGCACAAACTGCACCTATACGCGTACTGTGCCCATAACTCTAACGTGTGTAATAACCTGCCTTGTACTTGTTAAGAAATTACCCCTTTTTATGGACTCCAAAAACTCCTTTTTATATCGCGCAAAAACCCTGTAATTGGTGCTTGCTTCGTGCGTGTGCGTACTGTGCCATAAAGTCATTTTTAACCCTGCTTATGATGTCCGTAAATTGCCCCTTTTATGGACTCCGAAAACTAACCAACGGCAAAGCACAGTCCAACATTGAGCGGTGTGTGATTTGGTTTTCAATGTAAGGTTTTATCATATTTTGGGTTCAGGTTTTATCATTGATTAATTCGTGTTTGAATAACAGGTTTTAACAAGTCGGCTTGTTCAATGTGAGGTTTTATGAGGTTTTAATCTTGGGGTGGTACTGTCTGCCAATGTTAACAAATGTTAACAGGCAAGACGGTGCAAATTGATTTTGAATGTACGGTTTTGACAGGTTCGCTACTTCGTGTTTTTATTTTGAATATTGGGTTTTGTTGGGTTTTACGATGTCCAAAAACCTAGGGGAAACCTTAGTTTCTTTACACTATAAAAAGGGCTTGGTAGTGATTGCCTAACGTGTCCGAAAACCTCAACAGGTTGCCAGTGTTCAAACTGATATTACGATAAACATTTATAAACCTCGATATACTTTTTTATACTTTACTAGCTGCCCTCAAACGGTTTAAACCTTAACAATCCTTAACATGCTAAATCATAAAATTATTGCTACTACCTCTAACTTTGCACTGCCAAAACTGACATAACCCCTCAAAAGACACAAAAAAGGGCGCTATTTATTAATAACGCCCACATATTGCACTGCCAAAACTGACGAAACTATAAGAATGATTTTAAGTTTGGATTGATAAAGTAGCGTTCTGTTGGTCTGCCACCCTGCCCCGTGCTTTCCACTTGCTTATAGTTGAGCCAGTCATATTCTATCAGCACATCAAGCGCGGTCTGCACTGCCTCATCATCGGTTAAACCTTTCCAGTTCTTACGTTTAAGACTTCGAGCTGTAAAGCCATAACTTAGCCAGTTGGTTTTGTCGGTTTTGTCACTTGGTTTTTTGACTATTTCTAATATTTTCTTGGATAGTAAAGACGCTTTGAGGTGTGAATTATCAGTAATGCAGCTATACACTCTAAGCATGTGCGTTTCCAGCATATCGCCCCATGCAATCGCCGCTTGTAGTGCGTCAAGGCTAACCCCTCCTAACCGTCTGCCTATCTCTACACAGTCCACCAGATGAAAGATGAGCGCTAACGCTGGTATCAGTCTGCCATACTTGAGCAAGTGCTGGGTTATTACGTCATGTTCTGCCACATCAGCTTTGTTCTGTAAGTTGTCGTCCCAGTCCATAAAAACAGGATAGGCGTTACTGTCAAAACGGAAATAAGGGCGCTTGTAATACTCGTTCGGCTCATGTGCCCCATAACTGACTAGGCTGTCGGTATAAAGGTTGTCCATTGCCTCAAACAAGGCATAAACGGCGTTACGGCTGTCCTTATCGACTGCTATATCGTTTCGCTTAACCCGTGCTATTGGGTCTGGGTAAACCATCATTTGAAAGCGTTGCATAAGTCCGTCATTGCCTAACCCTTTCATGGTCTTTTCTAAATACATCTCTAACTTATCAGGCTGCAAGCCACCCATGACAGACAAACAATGATTTTCAATGAATAGCGAGCCGCGCCCTATTCTGTCCACCATTTCGCTGCCTGTACCATTAAAGCCTGACAGGTAGAACGCCCTTTGTTCTTGTTCGCTGTCCTTATCAAGACTGGCTAAAAATCCTGATAGTTCATCACGAAACTGTAGTACGCCGTTATTGTTTTGGTTTTCAATTTCGCCCAGCTTTTCCATAGTGATATTACCTACCATATGACGGCGCGGAATGGGCACGTTATTATCTTGTGCCTTGCTTTCTGCTATGGCTGCTGCCTTTTTGTGCAAGTCCTCACTGGTGATAGGTTCGTCCGTGTCATCGGTCTGGGTAGCGAGCTGCTTAGCCATTTTCTTTAGTGCGTCATCGTCTGCCTTTGCTTTGCTGTCGTTGATGAGCTTTTGCGTTTCATGTTCTTGTTTAGCGAGTTCATGCGCTGCCCGTGCTTGGCTGGCAAGATTATCAATCGGCTTCATTGCGGCGGCTATTGATGGGCTTTTCTTACTTGAGGGCTGCCCTATAACTGCACCCCACAGGTTTGGCACTATATCCCAGTCATCAAGGCGTTTAGGCATGATAGCCACCTTTGTACCTATGACGCTGCCTAATGCCACAAGTAAAGGCACGGCTACAAATTCAAGCGGTACGTTGAGCCGTTCGGCGCTGTTCATTGCATAGTTGTAAAGCGGTTCTGGTAGCATGTCTTTGGTTATACTGGTCACGGGCGGCAAGGTGTGATTGACTGCTTTAGGCTTTGCCCAGTCCGCTAACTGCAAATCTATTATCTGGGTATCATCATAAGATAAGATTTCAGTATAACTTTTGCCACACTCCAGATGAGTCATTACACCTAATGGGGCAATAATTACTTTGACGTTGCACCCTGCAAACTGCTTTTTAACTTTGTCCTTATGCTCAATGCTAGGAAATATCGTTACTTGGGTATCGTGTGCAAAGTGCTTAACGGTATCAAGGAATAAGTAGGGCGTTGGACTCACTGCTACTATGATTTGCTCATGTGCAAAATGTTTAGCGAGCTTTACCCCATCTTGATAATTATCAACTATGACAAGCTCACAATCATTTTGAGGTGTACCAAGCAATAACGCGCATGATTGACTGGTATCGGTGACGAAAGGCAAGCCGCTATCATTGGGCGTTATACACAAAAGACTTATTGCCTCATAAATCCTGTTATGTAATATTATCCCTACTGTTCCCGTAGTTTGCTGCTTTACCCCTGCATGTTCGCCTGTGGTCGGTGCGATTTCATGTTGAATGTCTAACAAACTATTGGGTTCTAACAGGTTATAAATATCTGTTAGCAGTTTGTCGTCTTTTAATGTTTGCTCCGTTGCTGGGCTGTGGTCGCCCAAAACAGTAGTTAAGCCTGTGCTATCAGCATGGGCTTTTTGCTGTGTAGTGGTCATCTTTTACCCCTTGCTTGTGATTGGTTCGGCTTGCGCGTGGCTCTGTACTTTTTGTAGTAGCTTTTGCGCTTGGCGTGCTTACGGCTTTGCTTTGGTGGGTAGGTTTTCACTGTCTGCCCTCCTTGCCATAACTTGTCATTGCTAGGGTTTTATTGATTGAACCTAACTGGCTTTGCAGTAGCTCATGCCACGTTTCCGTGGTGTCATGCGTCAAGCGTGCCATTGATATAGCGGTGTGAGTCTCTATTTTCTCATAGTGAATGAGTGCTAATAGCTTGCCAATGTCACTTATAACAACGGCTGCGCTTTCAAGGTCACAAGCAATATCTGATAACTCAAAAGATGACATAACAATAACTTCGTTGTCGTCTGCTTCGGTTATATCTATTACTGTGCGTTGGTTGGTTTGGTTACCAATGTATAGCGTGGCTATCGCTTGGCGGTTTGCTGGCGTGTCATGGAATAGTGACGGCTGATAATCGCCTGTTTGTTTATCACATGCTGGGACAAAATAGCCCTGTTTGTCATAGTACAAGTGGCTGTCATCATGAGTGAGTGCCAATAGTTTGCGCTTGCCGTATGGGTCATCGTGAAGTACAAACGGGCTAAGGCTCAATGACGGGCACAGAACCCTATCACCTGCTTTGAATGTGGCTGGTGTGCTGTTTGAGTTACTCATGATTAGTTACCTTTAATTTTGTGAGTGTCTGGACGTTTATGGGCTGGCATGAGGCGATTAGTAGCAGCATTAATAAGCAAGCCATGATTGATAGAAACCCGATAAAGCTATGCTGGCTTTGTTTGGGTTGCTGGTTATCTCTGTGCTGCCCGTGGTCGGCTTTTAGATTGGTTTTGTTATCTTTGCTCATTTCTTACGTTCTCCACGTTGAAAGCGATTTCTGCTATGCGTTTGGATAGCTCTTTGAGTGAGTCCACTTGTCGGCTGCCTGTTGGTATTGCACAGCGTAAAGCTAGTAGTTGGTTTTCTACTTCTACTATCTCTATCAGGCTATTAATAGCGGTTACATTGGCATGTAAGGTAATGATTAGCTGGTCGATAAAGTCATCAGTTATCATCAGCATGCCTTTGTCTTTTAGCGCGTCCATTACTTCGTTTATAAAATTGTCATCACTCATAGTCATTCACCTTGATTTCAGGCAGTAAAATAAGCCCACTCAACATCTCACTAACGATACTTGCCAGCTCACCATTAGCAAGTAAGGCAGACCGTATAGCGACTATTACGCCCTCGCTTACGTCATCATCGGTATTGATAGCATGAAGTGCCGTTGCTAGGCTCTCAGCATCGTTTGATAGGTCTTGTATGCGGTCATCAATGACAGACAGGTAATAACTATCTACTGCCACTAGGCGCGGCTCTAATACGTCGTTAGACTTGTTCATGTGCTGCTCCTTTGCCGTCTGCTTTGTTTACCCAGTAACGGCTAAAATGCTTGCCGTTCTCTTTGATGGTTTTACTTTGAATATTCATACCTGAACGTCTAAGCTCATGAATACATTTAGCAAGGCGCGTTATGCGGTATTCAGTGATTGCTTGCCATGATGTTATTGGCTGCCCTGCTAGCAAGTGGTCTTTGATAATTTGGTTTTGAGTTTGCTTAGTCATTGGTTACACCTCACTGTTAGCATGTTGGCTATCAATAAATGCCAGAATGTCGCTGTTCTTAAATAGCAAGATGCCATTAACGTTTGACGGCTTGATAAACTTAGGCGGTTCAGCTTGCCACCATCTACGCAAGGTCAAAGGACTTACACCAATTAAAGCGGCTGCTTGCTTAATACGCATTTGCCCGTCTGGGTGGATTGCTGGGGGTGTCTGGGCGTTGTCTGTTGCTTGGTTCATACTCTTAACTCCGTATATCTGCCATTGTTTGGCGTGGTCTGGAGTTATCAGTATGCTAGGCAGTGTATGGGGTGTAGCAATGGTGCGCCCTTAAGAAAAGGGCATGATGTGAGGGTACGCCCCTCATTTTTTAGGCAATAAAAAAGCCCTGCATTTGCTGCAAGGCTCTTATGTTCTGCTCATGTTGTTATTGGTTCTGCTTGTAGGTTTTGTTCAATATCAAGCCTGTTATAAATCCCTCCGCGTTCGCTAAGTGCTGGGCTGCTTGATATGAGCTAACTTGCTTGGCGCTGCCTTTGCCGTATTTAAGCGGCGTTAAATAATACTTGGCTATACTACTGGCGCTCATGCGTTCAACATATTTCAATATTAAGATTTTGCCCTCTAATGGTTTATGCTCACATAAAATAGTGATAAGCCCCTCAACTTTTAGCGCCTCATCATCAGTTATAAACATGGTAGTACGTGGTTTTCTTTTCTCTACAACATGCCCACGCATTAACATAGCCATTGGGCTGGAATATCCTAACCCTGTACCGTCTGCCAGTACCCACTGCCCCCACGCTGCCAAAAGGTTCTGCACCTCTAAATCTAAGCTGATTGCCATAACTTAATACCTCATAATGTATCTTGTTATAGTAACGGCTGCCTATAGGGGTCATGCAATGGAGCAGCCCCAAAAAAAGGGGCATTGTGCTATGGGGTGGTCTTTTCTTTTAGGGGTGGCATGTGCAACTCTTTAACGGCATGTAATGGCACGGCTAACAATGTCTGCCCATTCTTTGTGTATGCAATATTCGTTATCTTTTCTATACGTTTGCCAAGTTCTCTTGTAGGGTCAAGGTTCATTCTTTTTGCTATCAGCTCAAATTTACCAGCATGTGAAGTGATATGAGGGTGGCTTTCTTTCAGCTCCCCATCTGCATAAATCCGCTGCCATATCATCAATGCTAAATGCAGTTCAGGCGGATAAACATGCTCACTCATGTTCTGCCAGTCAAGTGTCTGGTCTGGGGTCGTAGTCTTGGCGGCTGCCAGTTCGGTACTTGCTTTGTCCAACTGCTCTTTGAGCTTATCAATTTCAGCTTGTGCATTAGCTGGCGTGTTTGTCTGTTGCTCTAACTCAAATATTTTATTATCTTTTTTCTTAATGACGTTAAGTAGCCCTTGAATACGCTTTATCATTTCATCAGGTGTGTTTACGGGGTGCTTGTCCTCATAAAAGCTAAAATCATTACTATAGATTTGATACGACTTTTTAACACGTTCATCTTGTGGCAAGTCTTTATTGATTGAGTCTAAGCGCGTCCTAAAAGGAATATTCACAACATCAGGCGCGGCGGCTTGAAACTTTGAAAGCTGTTGTTCTAATTCGGCTATTTTTTTCTGCGCGTCTATTAATAGTTGATTTGGCTGCTCACTGACATTCAAAGCAGTTTCGTTCAAAAACTTTGAAATCTCATCTCTATGGGTAGATGTTGAATTATAGGCGTTCATTTGAGCGTCCATATATTCATGGATTTTTGCCATAGCTATCTTCTGCATATCAGATGCGTTTGGCAGGTCTGCACTACTATCAACTTTCACCTCTACAATACTTTGAGAAGTTAGAAGTTCGTCCATACGCTTTTTTGGTAAACCTGTCACAAGGTCGTTAGGTTTAAATAAGTTACCTATTGAAATTTTACTTATGTAGCAATAACCTCTACCTATAGCTTGATGAGCTGCATACTTTTCTATAAAACTAATATTATATAAAGCATTGGATTGGAATAATTCTGCTAATGAAAAATAATAGCTAGCGTACCTTTCGCGTATTTCATGAGAAAATCCCATAATCACGGAAAAGTTCGCTGTTTTTTCAATCTCATCAAAAAAATCACAAGTACTCTGACAGTTGTTTTTATCAACTGCTCTAGGACTAATATAGTCTCCTTTTTTTGCATAAAGATTAGTATTAGGAGGAAATGATTTTAAATTCAAATAAGTCAATACTTCTTCTAAACTTGACTGCTCAAAGTCGACAAGTAATTCGAGAAAGGTACAAGCGTTTATATATTCAATAGCCGTATCTTTCTTATAATTATCTAGAAAATCCTTAGCTGTTTTCAAACTCATAATTTACACCCTACACCCTTAAATAAAATAGGAGTGAGGCAGTGACAGCATAAGGGTGTAAGTCGCTGTCGTTCGGTTCATGACTACCTAGCCTCACAAGTGGTATGACAGCTCACAAGCTATCAAAACTGGTTAAAAACTATCTAATACGGGGGTTTTGTCAGTTATGGCAGTGCTGTTTTAGGCTTGTTTCTCTTTTTTTCCCTTAAAATCAGCATGAATAACATTGTCAAACTTGCCAGCCTTGATATTGTCTAAGTAGTTCGCCCAGTCGTTCATCATATGCGTTCTACCATCTGAAAAATCAAAACGGCTATATGCTTTGCCATATTTATTAAGCATGGCATGACCTAATTGTATTTCGGTTATCAGCTCATCATAGCCTAGTCGTTCCATCAGCATAGTTTTTGCGCTGGCTCTAAAACCGTGGGGGCTATGAATGTCTTTGTAGCCTTTACCATTATTCATATCTGAGTTGTTCAGTAGCTTGTTAATTTCTTGGGCATGATGATACTGGGCTTTTTTGCGTCTAGAGTTATAGAATACATAGTCATAGCCGCTTGTTAATGGCTGTATTTTCTCTAGTACAGCTATTGCTTGCGGCGCTAGTGGTATTAATACACTGTCCACCATATCGTCCCGTCCCTGCCCTTTCTGTGGCTCTAATATCCATTGCTTAGCGTTTAGGTCAATATCTGCCCATCTCATAGCGCAAACATCACCAATACGAGCAAACGTGAGGGCTAGTAGCTGCAATATGCTTTTGTTATATAGCTGGCTTGTATCGTCTAGTTGGTCAATATCTTTTAACAGTTCGGCAAACTCTTTGGGCTGTGTTAATGATGGGCGGTGCTTTACTTTGTGCTTAATTAGCGTTCCGCCTAAGTCGCTGGCTGGATTATATTCGATGACCATATGAGCTTTAGCAATTTGTAGAATGCTCTTTAATATGGTTTTTACCGTTAAACCTTTGTATGAGTGTTTTTTTTGTATGTCCTTAATAAACTTGATAACAATGCTGGGGCTAATGTCCGTTACTTTCATATGCCCTAATTTTTGCTGGATGACCTTGATAATGATTTTATTACTCTTAATGGTTGATTGGGATAAATTCTTACTGCTTTGAATTTCCAGCCATTCATTAATAAAGTAATTTAAAGTGTTTTGACGGTCTGCCATGTCTTTTTGTTTTAGGTTATCCCTATGCTCTATTGGGTCTATATCTTTTGCTAATAGTTGCATATTGTCATTATGATATTGACGGGCATCGGCAAGGCTTAACGCTGGATATTGTCCTAGCGTCATGTAAGGGCGTTTGCCAGTAATTGGGTGGGTGTAACGGTGTCTAAAATCTGCGGTAGCGTCTTGGCTGTCTTTTTGTGGTCTAACACGTAACTCTAAGCCTTTATAGCCAGCGATAGGATAACTAACCGTTTTTTCAGTCTTGGCAGTATCTTTGATTGCTTTTTTGACTTGGGTATCGGTTGATAGGTCTGTTTTAGTCATCGTCTCATCACCTGTGTTTTGGTAGCCACTTTGGTAGCCATTTGGTAGCCGTTTTCACATTATTTCTAACGTTATCACAGATGACATATTAGCACCAAAGTCAATGTAAATAAAGGGTTTGAGGTTATCAGGCTTTATCAGGCATTATCAAAAAACGCCGTCTCGTTACTGTCCTTTTTTTTGTCAAAATAAATCCTAACAAAATAATTCACTATCGATGCGCCGTTACGATTAAAATAACGCAAGACAAGGTGTCGCTACGCAAAATTAAAATCTCCTAAATCTAATAAAGTCATTGCTACTCATTATGTGATGCATAGTGTCAAAGTATTAAATAATAAAAGTGATAGAAACAACTACAATAAAGGGTGCGACGTGTCAGAATTAAAACGCATTTTACAACAGATTACTGCCCTAAGTGATGTACCTGATGCTACGGTGCTCAAACGCTTAATCGATGAACTGCGAGTCAGTGATAAAGAACCGGCTTTAGCGAACGAAAATATCCAAGCCCTTATTGATATCTTGCATCAGCATCCAGAATACGGCGATGGTCTCTCTAGCTTTGTGCTAAAACTGATTATCCAATACCGTCAAATCGCACTGTATACCGATACTGGCATCATGTCAGATCAAGGATTCTTTAATAGCTTAAGACGATTGGTTGGTCATCGTTTTTTGCCAATACTACCTCAAGATGACTCTGTCGTCGAATTGATTGGTTATCTATTCGACAAGCGTACTGATGAGCGCTGGCTTGCCAATATTGAGGCAGATAAATGGGATGAACTGGTAGAGCTTATCAGAGTAGAAGAAAAGCACTTAGATTTGGTCGCCACGGCAAAAAACAGTATTTTAAACGCGATCATTATTTTGTCTTATCGTATTAGTGGACTTGGCTTGCATCCTGATTTGATGGACTCCTACCCGCAAATGCTCAACTACTCTGCTTCTTTTGTGGCTCAAAACCAAGAAGCCGTACTCTTTGTCAATCAATACAGACAAGCACATGAGCTCGACACTTTAACCGACATAACCCCTGAACATGCAGTTGATCCGGCGCCATTGTTAGTCATGATTGAGCAATGTGAAGATATTGTTGCCACTATCCGCAAACGTATCTACAAGACAGGTATCTCCATTCGCCTGACCAATATGATGCTGCGTTTGGACCAAAGCTTACAGCGCATGCGTATTTTGACAGAGCTCGTCACAGACGATCACCAAAGACGAGATCGCGCCGTCATCGAGTTGATACAGACGCTAATTACTACTGCCAGACAGCGCTATAGTATTGGCTATTTGATTGATAATAATACCAAGCTACTCTCACGCAAGGTCACCGAGAACGCCAGCCGCGTGGGTGAGCATTACATCAGTACCGATAAATCTGGTTATCAAAAAATGTTCAAAAAAGCCTCTATTGGTGGCTTTTTCATTGCATTTATGGCCACCATCAAGATATTGGCTTACCATTTGGCACTCGCCCCTATGGGACGGGCGTTTATCAACAGTATGATTTATGGTTTGGGTTTTGTATTTATTCATATCATTCGTGGCACAGTAGCGACAAAACAGCCCGCTATGACGGCTGCTGCTATCGCCTCTACGATATCTGAAGGCTCTGGAAAAAAATCTCATCAGCTAACCAAGCTATCAGAATTGGTTGTTGATATTTTGCGGACTCAGTTTGTTGCTATCATGGGTAACGTGATGTTGGCTGTGCCTGTGGCACTTATTATTTCCTTCGCCTGGTTACAGTACACAGGCGCGCCAATGATTGATTCAGAAAAAGCTGGTCACTTACTACACGATCTAGACCCGTTTCGCTCGCTAGCGCTCCCCCACGCTGCCATCGCTGGTGTATATCTGTTCTTATCTGGTCTCATTGCAGGCTACTATGACAATCTAGCAGTGTATAACCATGTAGGTGCACGTATACAGCGTCATAGGTTCTTAAAATATATATTGCCTCAATCATGGCTTAAACGTTTGGGCGGCTTTATAGAAGCCAATCTGGGCGCTATTATGGGCAACTTTTTATTCGGGGTGTTCTTGGGTAGTACGGCAACTATTGGCTATATCTTCGGCTTACCTATTGATATTCGCCATATTGCTTTTGCCTCGGCCAACTTGGCACATGGACTTTTCAATATATCTGCTGATGAAATAAACTGGAGCCTCATTCTAATTTCTATACTTGGCGTAGCACTTATCGGTATGGTCAACCTCATAGTCAGCTTTTCACTGGCTCTGTTTGTTGCCCTACGCTCTAAAGAAGTGCGGTTTTTTGAGTGGAGTCGCCTCACAAAACTGGTGTTCGGTCACATCATTAGCCACCCTTCTGACTTCTTTTGGCCTCGTGATAAGCCGATGGACTATGCACGTATCGATAGCCAAGGGCACATGATATTTGACGATACCTCAGCACAAAAGAACGGAAAGGCAATACCAAGCAATTATGTGGTTCGCCGATTATCTGATGTCAGAATACTACCTGAGTCTAAGCAAAATGAAGCTCAAAACTCAAAGACAAGTACAGACATATATTATGAAAGCCAACCAGAAGGTGATCATACTCAGCCTCACAACTCTCCAAAAAAAGTCGTGGATCTAGATGATGGTTTGACTGATGAAGAGCTGAACAATGCTCCTTATACCGATGATATTCAGTATGATAAGACGACTAAAACAATAAGCGCCATCGATAGCGATAACCTCGATGAAGAATATCATGCTGATCCTGATGATAAGCCGACTGGCGATGCCAAAACCCCTTTGCCAAAACCGAAAAAACCACCGAAACTACCCAATTAGAGTGGCAGTTTCGATGGCTAGATACTTGGTAAATAACTGGTTTTAAAGCCATAGTGTTCATAACGTTCGTTATGAGCACTATGGCAGTATTGAGTCAAGCACTAGTAGACACAAACAAGCCAAAAAATAGCAGTGCATAGGATGTAGGATATTGACCTGGCAACCCTTGTACGGTTGATACTTCGAGCATAGCGCTCGCTTTGCAACGCTAAGTCCATAACTAATCAATTTTTGATGCGTTTCAGGTTTAATAAAGCCCGTCTGCATAGTGCTATAGTCATATCTTACCTTTTGAGATTGAAAAACGGTACTATGATAATTCAACTCTGTGAGGCATTGCTGCATAACTTAAGTACGCCAATCTCTGATATACAAAACAGTTCATCTCAAAATATTTTGGTTTCAATAGACCTGCGCAGCTTAGGCCTCGCCTCGTATCTATTAGAAATCCCACACTGTCCTTAGTCCACCAAACCAACATCCTTAGTGAGTTCAAACATGATCCTGAAACTTGACGTCAAACTTCATTATCGTCTATCCGAGCCGATGGACCTTTTACTTCAGATCGAAGCTGCCGATCTTGTCGATCAACAGGTTCGTTCGACTGAGATTTGGACATCAGACGTTGCTCATTTTTCACGGGTCTCCGCCGATGATGGCATAGGAGAGCGGATCTGGATTCGCGCAGAAGGAGATTTTAGCTGTACTTACCTCGCAGAAATTGCAGTTGACCGTCCTGCCTTGGACATATCGGTACTGCCCCAAGTGCCTCTCCATCTTTTGCCCGGAGAGACGATCAGACATTTGATGCCATCTCGATATTGCCCATCAGATCAGTTCCAAGCCTTTGTGGATGCTGAGTTTGGCAATCTCGCTGGCGGTGCACGGATTGCGGCGATGCGCGATTGGATCGAGTCGGCGTTTAGCTATGTGCCAGGATCAAGCCACGCTCAGACCACCGCACTTGACAGCTTTGTTCAGCGTCAGGGCGTGTGCCGTGACTTTGCGCATGTTCTTGTGACACTAGCGCGCGCGTCGTCGATACCAGCTAGGTTCGCGAGCGTTTATGCGCCCGATGTGACGCCACAGGACTTTCATGCCGTGGCGGAGGTCTATCTCGGAGGGAGCTGGCATCTTATTGATTCGACTGGTATGGCAGAAGCCGACACGATGGCCCGCATCGGTGTTGGTTCCGACGCGTCTAGCGTCGCGTTCCTAACGGCGTTCGGATCCATGGATTTTGTCAACCAATCAGTATCTGTGACCAGACAAGCTTAGGGGCCTGACCCTAGGCATGCCATGTGGCGTGTTCAAGAATAAGTAAAATCTGCTATAAGCGAGTAATGGCATCGGTGTATTGTTTGTTTCAAGACCAATGCCATTACTCATGTACGATAGAGACTTCACTAAAGTATCTTAGGCTGCTGTCTTTTTGGGACTCATCCCTATTCTTTCTCTAAACCCATTTTCAAAGTCGTATATTTATTCAAAGAGCTATCGGTATCTAATCAGTGTGGATATAGGTGTTGAGTTGCTGACCGTATAACCAAAGATGAATGGATAAAAAACTAATGACTAGTATAGAAAAAAGACTGACCCAAGCAGATATTTTTTACCAAAACGATGAACCAGAGCTGGCTCTTGAGATCTTAAATGAAGTAATTACTGATAGTAATTCAACAGATAGCGAAATAGCTGAGGCTTTAAACCTCAAAGGAATAACCATAGAGCTTGCTCCATATCTTTCTGAAGATAAAGAAAACTACTCTGGACTTATTTATTTCCAAAAAGCTTTGGAATATGCCCCTCACAACACTAGTATTCTATTTAATGTACTCAATTCATTTTCTTGTATAGACATGATGCAAGACTATACTCAAAAAAACAGAAGTGCTTTTATGTGCGCATACGATGTCTTGAATAATGACTTGTATGATTTTTTAAACGAAGAATCCAAAAGTGAGTTGCATAAATTTTCTTCTAAATATCACGAATTTCAAAATGAATGCCTTTAGGGCACACACCAAAAGAGCCAGTTATTTAGCCCTTTAAACGTATTAATGGACCGCTTAAAACAAATCACTTGCCTAGCCCTATATATCAAGATGTTTATAGCCCTCGGTATGATCTTTAGCACCCTGCACCTGAAGTAAGAACCTGTCCATCACCCAGTCTATAAGCTAATAGATAATTACCCCAAACGCAGCCGCCATCAAGCGCGCGTGCATGTGGCAAATCAATCTCACCTTTTAGCGCCGCCCAATGACCAAACAGTATTTTACGCGTGCGCGGCACTTGCCACTCAAACCACGGCAAAAAGTCTTTTGGCATCGGCTCATCTAGTCCAGCGTTAAACTCAAACTCAAGCATCCCACCTTGCTTACACAGTCTCATACGAGTAAGGTAATTGGCGATTGCACGCATCTTGGTAAAACCATTAATACCTGCATGCCACTCATCTGCTTGTTTGCTATAAAGATTGGGTAGTAGTCGATCAAGTTGCTTTAGGCTACCTTGTAGTTGTGCTTCTAGCTGTTTGGCATATCCTGCCGCTGCCTCGATAGTCCAATGCGGCGGAATACCGGCATGTACGAGCACAGTATGCTTATCTGGATAAGCCAACAGCGGCTGCCGACGTAACCATTCAAGCAATTCATCACAGTCATCAGCGGCAAAGATCGGTGCTGTTTTGTCCTTGCTTTTGAGCTTCGCCGCACCGCGCCAAACAGCAATCAAATTGAGATCGTGATTGCCTAACACAGTGGCTGCGGCGCCTTGCTCACATAACGCTTTGACATCGCGTAATGTATTTAATGAGTCCTCGCCTCGCGCCACCAGATCACCCGCAAACCAAAGCTTATCTTGGTCAGGATCAAAATCTAGCGTCTCAAGCAACTGTAGATAAGCCGCATAGCAACCTTGCAAATCACCGATGACATACTGATGGCGAAAACTCATAATACCTCTATGATCTTTATGTGATGATAATTAGCAGTCTATTAACTCAAATCTTTAAGACTCAACCCTCTACCACTTAAACCTCTAAGTTGCGTGCCTGATTGCTTAGGTTCACAAAATCTGTAACGCTCAAGGTCTCAGGACGCGCCTGCGGATCAATACCACAAGCGTCAAAATCGCCTTCACTCAGTGTTGGCAGCAAGGTTGATTTTTTAAATATAGCCCGTAGGGTTTTGCGGCGATGGTTAAAGGTCTCACGTACCACAATAGCAAAATGCTCTTCGTCCTCTGCTACTACGGGTTTGTTAATATGCGGCGTTAGTCGAAATACTGCACTGGTGACTTTTGGCGGTGGGTTAAAGGCACCACGCGGTACTGTTAACAAATAATCGGTATCACAATGATACTGCATGATGACAGACAAACGACCATAGGTTTTGCTACCCACGTCTGCTGTGATACGCTCGACCACTTCTTTTTGTAGCATAAAATGCATGTCTTGAATCACATCGGCGTAGCTGAGTAAGTGAAATAAGATAGGTGTCGAGATGTTATAGGGCAAGTTACCTACTACGCGCAGCTTGCCGCGCACCTCGCTGTACAGCTCACGGTAATCCACATGCATGGCATTGTCTTTGATGATCTCAAAGTTTGGGTGACTGTTAGCCCCAATCCGAATACGCAAGCTGTCTGCCAAGTCGCGATCCAGCTCTACCACTGTCATCGCATCCACTTCTGCTAGCAAAGGCTCAGTCAGTGCGCCCATACCTGGTCCAATTTCGATCAAATTGTCATCACGCTCTAGACGAATGCTTTCAACGATTTCGCGAATCACGCTGGTATCATGCAAGAAGTTTTGACCAAAGCGCTTACGCGGTTGGTGTTTGGCAGCCTTTAAGCTGTTAGAGATAGATTGCGCATCAAATGTAGAGTTGGACATAAAAGAGTCTTAGTGTATAAAAGAGAAATGGGCTATGGCAGCAATGTGCTGGTATTATAATGGCGAATTATACCACAGCTCATAATTAGGGCGTGTTTTTGAGATATTTTATCTATAAGCCATCTAAAATGTAGCACAACTAACATGGCATCTTTTTGTTCTCGAACTATCTAACATAAGACCTGTTATGAGGACAATGGGGTATTACCGTCAAGCTGTCAAGCTGTCAAGCTGTCAAGCTGTCAAGCTGTCAAGCTGCATGATTAAACTAACCCCATTCTGTTAGTACGGATTTGACAGCATAGGTCAAATTTTAGGTGGTTAATTTCTTTCGTCAAGATAGCCCAAGCGAAAACATCTAAAAAAGGTAGGGGATGTGGTTAGTGAAGCCTCCAGGATCACACAAGCATCTAACCAGACGATAAATGATTACTATTTAAATGAGAATGGTGCAACTATCCATAGCACTGGTCAGAAAATTAAACCAGGCTCTCAAACAATATATTGGTCTGTTTGGAAATTTACGAACAGAACCGACAAGTCTGGTACTAGAATTGGGAGTCCTACCCCTATATTATCTCCAAAACTAAAAACAAAATTGATAGTTAACTATTTACCTTAGGATAAGCTCATGAGCAAAATTATGGAACTTGACGATTTTGAAATACACTCAGATATTTCTGGTATTGAAGTAGAATATTATGCAATTTACTTTTTTTACTTAATTGAGTGGGCTTATTCAAGAAAGCTGCTCTCAGATGAGTTAGAAACTTATGAGCTTTTTATTGATAATATAAAGCAAGTAAGAAATAAGGAAATAGATTGCTTTGATTTTTTATCAAAACAATTGGACTTTAAGCTTTGTACGAGCTTTTTTAAAGATGATATTGTCATTGAGTTTATTAAACTCTACATAGGTATCGATTATGATCCTCACATTAGGGAACATATGTGGCAAGGGGGTGAATTATGGATTCAAACCGAGTTAATCACGAATACCTATAAACCTATGGAAAGCAAAGCCTTGATGGAAGATATTGATAATACATTTAAGTTATTTTTGGAAATAAATTACCCTGATAAAGTTGGCGATTATTTTCCATTGAAATATAATAGATAATCTATAGCAAGTAGGTTAGATCGAGTTTAGGACTCTTAAAGAATAAGTTGGCTGCAACTATATGTTTAAAAGCGCAAACATATCTCCAATAACTCTGGTCATATGCCAGAGTTATTTATATAGATTCGATCAATCACTAATGATAATCGGATAAGAAATAGTCCGTGGCACAGCAAGTGGTTGTGATCTCACTACATCCGATAAAGGCTGGTGCGTTGCTTTATCCATTACCCAAAAGTCTATATAGCTATTTTGCTAGAAAATGCTGTACCAACGTCAGTGACGAAATTTAATTGATAGTTTTTATCAGGTTTAGCATCGAAGGTTATCTTAGCAGAGAAAGCATAATGTCCACCTATTCGATAGCTAACCGTGACGATATGCTCTCTTGCTGATATCGGGTATATCCCAAAGGAAACCAGCTATTTATCCTTGTAAACCTATTAATAGATCACTCAAAATAAACCGCCATAATGGAACCACTTATATTAGGTTGTATCTGATTATTCATAAATAGGCATTGTTCGCACCAAAATCATCAAGTACGACGTGAACAATACCTATAAGGCAATGCATCATAAAGAAGGTATCAGCTAGTAAGCGACTTATCCGCCATCTCATTAGCCATATTTAATGCTTGGTATAAACTTGTCGCACTCGCCCCGCCCCGTCCTGCCAAATCTAGCGCCGTACCATGATCGACAGAGGTGCGGATATAAGGCAAGCCCAAGGTTAGATTGACCGTATCGCCAAAACCGTGCGATTTGAGTACAGGTAGTCCTTGGTCATGATACATAGCGATGACCGCATCGCAATTGGCGAGATGCCTAGACGTGAATAGCGTATCCGCGGGCATTGCCTCTGAAATATTCACCCCCGCATCAATGAACGCTTGCAAGACTGGATTGATAATATCAATCTCTTCACTTCCCAAATGTCCACCCTCGCCTGCATGTGGATTAAGACCGCATACCAATATACGAGGCTGCGCAAGACCGAATTTCTCTCTCATATCATCGATGACGATTTGTACCGTTTGGCGCACATTATCTGCCGTGATGGCAGCGGGTATATCTTTTAGTGCCAGATGGGTCGTGACAAGCGCCACTTTCATGGCTTGATTGGCAAGCATCATGACCACTTTGTCACAACCACTTTGCTGCATAAAAAACTCGGTATGACCGCTAAACATAGTGCCATCCAATAGCTTGATATCTGCATCTATGAGCGCTGATTTTTGCAAGGGACCTGTGATGATAGCGGCGACTGTTTCATTTACTGCTAGCTGATGAGCAATATCTAACTGCCTAGCCACCATTGCTGAATTGGCAATATTGATTTGTCCGCCCACAACTGATGCGGCACAAGGAATGTTAAGAACGATAAAAGCCCCATCTCCATCCAGCTGTGGTATTTGCTTGAGCGCGGTGATATCAACATCATTTACATTGACATCAATGGTTTGCCAAATAGGAGCCTTATTAATCGCGCCAGCAGCAATAAGCTCATCTGCTCGTACTTGCATCGCGCTTGCATCGGCGGTCACCCAAATAGGGCGATTAAAATCTTGTAGCTTGCCTTCTGCCGCCAAACTCAATACGACATCCATTCCAATACCTGCAGGCTCACCTGTCGTGATTAATAATGGACGTTTCTCTTTTGTCATAGCAATCGCCTTATTTTATCTAAATTTTTGATTTTATTATATTTATCGTCAATATTTTGAGTTTTTACGTTTAGACACTGGATGCGATCTCTTATTTTATGCATAACAACCACGGTAGATTTAGTTGCTTATCCAGCCTAAAAAATCACATTATGTGTTAAACTTTCGCTTCTGATTGTAGCATTTGCAGGCAAATCTCAAACTATGTTTTGGTACGTCTATCGTAGAGGTGTGCCATATCTGTTTTGCACTATCACCGACACTTTTCTTATACCCATTTTGACTCATTAGGTACTCATGGCAGAAAACGATAAAACCGACGACTTACTGAATCAGACACCGCCGCACAATATCGATATTGAAAAGGCATTGCTCGCGTCTTTGATGAGTATTGAAGAGGCATATGACAAGATTGCCGATATCGTCACCAAAGATGACTTTTATGCGGGACGCCATCAATATATCTTTGATGCGGTTGCTCATTTGGCAGCCGTGAATGAGCCTTACGATACCGTCATGGTACACGACTGGCTTGAGGCGCAAAAGCTGCTTAAAGGCGCAGGTGGGGATAGCTATCTGGCAGATATCTTGAGCCAAAGTCCGGCGACCTTATTTAACCTGACTGCCTACGCTCAGCGTGTGCGTGAACTATCAACCCTGCGTCAGCTGATTACTACGGGCAATGACATGCTGACCCTTGCCTATAATCCAAAAGACCAGAGCGTCAGTGATATTTTGGACAATGTCGAAGGTAAAATATTTAGTATCAATGAGCAGCATAATAAGCGCGCTGAACAACGTGGCCCTGTCGGCATTACGTCTGTACTTACTAATGTCATTGACAAGATTCAGGAATTAAAATCCAACCCTGACGGCATGATTGGTTTGCAGACGCCATTTGCCGAGCTGAATAACAAAACGCAAGGTTTGCAAGCGGGCGATTTGATTATTGTCGCTGCGCGTCCTTCGATGGGTAAAACTACTTTTGCGATGAACTTAGCCGAAGGGATTTTGTTTAATGAAGACTTGCCCGTTGTGGTGTTTTCGATGGAAATGCCAGCAGAATCTATCGTCATGCGTCTGCTGTCTTCATGGGGCGCGATCAACCAGACGCACTTGCGTTCTGGGCAAATGAATGAAGATGAATGGGCAAAAATGATGAACGCCATTCAGCATTTGCAATCAAAGCACTTATACATCGATGACAGTACCGCCCTACCACCATCTGAGATGCGCTCACGTTGCCGACGTATCGCCAAAAATCATGATGGTCGTTTGGGTGCTATCGTGGTCGATTATCTCCAGCTCATGAAAGTTCCTAGTCTAGATGGCAACCGTGTGGGCGAGATTTCTGAGATTTCTCGTAGTCTAAAAGCATTGGCACGTGAGCTTGAGTGCCCAGTGATTGCGCTATCGCAGCTCAACCGTAGTCTAGAGAATCGTCCGAATAAACGCCCTATTATGTCGGATCTACGTGAATCTGGGGCGATTGAGCAGGATGCCGATTTGATTATGTTCATCTACCGTGATGAGGTTTATAATGAAAATTCAGACCACAAAGGTGTGGCTGAAATCATCATTGGTAAACAGCGTAACGGCCCTATTGGTACTATTCGCTTGGGCTTTGAAGGGCAATTTACGCGCTTTATTAATCTAACGCCAGAGTACTATCAAGGCGTTAGCTTTGAGAATGACGAGTAACCAGTCTTACAAATATCGGATTGATAATACTAAGCCTTGTGAAGATTAAAGCTCAGTTGCAGTCTAACAAATAGTGTTTAATATTTAGTGTTCAACAACATGGCCAGTGCCGCATCAGCCCAATTGATGCAGCACTGGCTTTATCACTTCATAATTCTACTCATAAAGAAGGCGATTATGCGCACCATCACGATAAAACCAAAAGCCATCACTCATAACCTTAACGAAGTAAAAAAGCGAGCACCGCAGTCCAAAGTATTGGCCATGGTCAAATCCAACGCGTATGGTCATGGTGTGGCGGCTGTTTTACCAGCACTACAGCAAGCGGATGGCGTTGGGGTTGCAACTTTGACTGAAGCACTAGAAGTCAGACAGCTAGGCTGGAACAAAACAATCGGTCTCGTAGAAGGTGCCTTTAGCGCTGATGAATGGCAGCAAGCGATTGAGCATGATATTAGCTGCGTGATTCATCATGGACCACAGTTAGAATGGGCACTACGAAATGTCCCGCCAGCCAATAGTGCAACCAACGTGGTTTGGCTCAAATACAATACGGGTATGAATCGCCTAGGTTTTAATGCCGAGGGCGTACTGTCTGCAGCAAAGCGTCTACATGAGGCGGGATGTCAGCTGATACTGGCCACGCATTTTGCCAATGCTGATGACCATGACCATCCATTAAATGCCATGCAAATCGAGCGTTTCTCAAGTATGCTGGCGACTCTAAAAGACACCATTAGTCCAGAAATCCAAGGCTCATTGTGCAATTCTGCTGGCATCGTTAACTTCTCAGAGCACCACTATGACTGGGTCCGTCCCGGTATTATCCTATATGGTAGCTCGCCTGTGACAGATAAGAGTGCGCAGACTTTAGATTTACAGCCAGCAATGGATTTCAGTGCGCAAATCATGGCACTACAGACGGTCTATGCCAATGACGCTATCGGCTATGGCAGCCGCTGGCAAGCACAGCAAGATACCCGAACGGCACTCGTTAGCGTCGGTTACGGGGACGGCTATCCACGTGTGGTCAATGACGGCGCTTATGTCACAGTCATCGATGCTAATAGCAATCAGAGCTACCGCTGTCCTGTAGTTGGGCGTGTAGCAATGGATATGATTGTCGTAGACGTCAGCAAAGCACCAGAAAGTCTGGCTCTGGACAGTATCGTTACCCTCTGGGGCGATACGCCACGTGTCGATGAGGTCGCGGGACATGCTGGTACGATTAGCTATGAGCTGCTATGCCGCCTGAGCATACGCCCGAATCGTATACAGGCATAATGATCAGAACATGTTTGAGTTTGATAATTTTTTGGCTTACCGAATCATTTTTAGTCTAGCTTGCAGGCTATTTAATCTTGGTAAAATTGCACGTTTACATTGAAAGTAAATACGCTATACTAAAAGTTTGTTGTCAACCCAGTATACGCCCTGATGCGATACTATTGAACCCTGATGACGTTTCACTGACTGCGATCGACTGCTAGGATTACTATGAGTTTGCGCCATTTTTTAACTTTATCTGATTTAACCAAACAAGAACTAGAAAACCTGATCAAACGTGCAAGCGAATTGCGTAAGATGCAACATGCAGGCGAGATATATCAGCCTTTTGTTGGTCGTACGCTTGGTATGATCTTTGAAAAATCTTCTACCCGCACCCGTATTTCTTTTGAAACGGGTATGGGGCAATTTGGCGGTAACGCTATATTTTTGTCACCCAATGATACTCAGCTCGGTCGCGGCGAGCCACTAGAAGACTCCGCTCGCGTGATTTCTAGCATGGTTGATATCATTATGATTCGTACCTTTGGTCACGAAAAAGTAGAAACCTTTGCTGAATATTCAAGCGTACCTATTATCAATGCATTGACCGATGACTACCATCCTTGTCAATTGCTCGCTGATATGCAGACGTATTATGAACATCGCGGCAGTATCGAAAACAAAATCGTCACTTGGGTCGGTGATGGCAACAATATGTGCTCATCATTCATGCAAGCGGCTAATCAGTTTGGTTTTGAGCTGCGCGTGGCAGCGCCTTATGGATTTGAGCCTGATCCAAAGCTTATGGAGCGTTTCTCACACTGTGTGAGCTTGGTAGAAAACGTCCAAGATGCGGCAAAAGACTCTAACCTCATTGTCACCGATGTATGGGCAAGTATGGGGCAAGAGTCAGAACAAAACACCCGTGCACGTCGTTTCGCCCCTTATCAAGTGACGCCGTCTCTACTGGACAAAGCCGACCCTGAAGTGGTGTTTATGCATTGCTTGCCCGCCCATCGCGGCGAAGAGATTTCACATGACATGCTAAACGATCCGCGCTCTGTCGTCTGGGATGAGGCCGAAAACCGTCTACACGCGCAAAAAGCATTGATGGAATTCTTGTTAAAAGACAAAATCAAACTAACTGCCTAGCCTAGGCCAGCCTGTAAAAAGCTAGTAAGGTAAATAATAAGATAAGTTATTAATACGTTCAAAAATAAAAAAGCCGTCCAGATTTGGACGGCTTTTCTATTTGAATAAAAGCTTGAGATTATATTCTTAAGACTGTATTAGCGTGTAAGTGTCGTCACGCCATTTGCCCCAGCTTTTAATAGCACATCCGCTTGATTGGCCGCAAAGATACCATTACAAACCACACCTACGATATTATTCAGCTCTTTTTCTAGCGCGATTGGATTACTGACATCCAAGTCATACGTGTCTAAGATAACGTTACCATAATCGGTGACAAAGTCTTCACGGTATACAGGCTCACCGCCCAATTTGGCTAATTGACGTGCGACATAAGAGCGAGCTTGTGGCAGTACTTCAATCGGTACTGGAAACGCGCGACCCAAGATCTCAACGCTTTTGCTCTCATCGACCATACACACAAACTTGTTAGAAGCTGCCGCGACGATCTTTTCGCGAGTCAGCGCACCGCCGCCGCCTTTGATAAGTTGCAAATGTTCATTAACCTCATCAGCGCCATCGATATAAATGTCTAACGTACCAGAAAAATTTAAATCGACGATTTCGATACCAAGCGCACGCAGCTTATCTTCTGTTACCTGTGAGCTGGCAACCGCGCCAGCAAGCTTTAGTTGCGGCAATAACTCAATCAAACAGTTGACCGTACTCCCTGTCCCTACCCCAAGTATCATATCGTCTTCGATATAGCTTAGGGCAGCGCGGGCCGCGGCTTGCTTTTGTGCTTGCTGATCACTCATCATAAATCCTTGGAAAATAAACGTATGGTCTTAAAAGAAGTAAAATGCGCGGCTATTATAACCGATGCTATTAACGGATGTTAGCGCAATCCTAATTCTAATGTATTGTCGTGCATTTTAGTCATGTGGTTTGATCATAGCTTACAGGTGTTGATCACACAGCTCTACGTCATACCTATTCGGGCATGAAACCCTAAGAAAACTGCAATTGAGTCTTGCAAGATACTCAAAATCAGCATAGGCTAATCTATTTCATTTTTATATTCATTCTGTTTAGGGATTACTATGCTGTCACACTGGGTACGAGCCATACTACAAGCCACCGTCTATGACGTTGCTATTCAAACACCACTTGAAACGGCGCCCAAGCTGACCCAACGTTTTACCAACGACATTCGTTTCAAACGTGAAGATTTGCAGCCCGTTAAATCATTCAAATTACGCGGTGCTTACAACCGTATTAGTCAATTAAGCGACGAGCAAAAAGCGCGCGGCGTCATCTGTGCTTCAGCAGGCAACCATGCACAAGGCGTGGCTTACTCTGCACGTAAACTGTCGCTAAACAATATCATTGTTATGCCAACCACTACCCCTGATATCAAAGTAGATGCCGTCAGAGCACTGGGCGGCAATGTGGACCTGCATGGTGATAGCTTCGATCAGGCAAACCGTTATGCGATTGATCGCGCTGAGCGTGAAGGACTCACCTTTATACCGCCTTATGATGATGAGTTGGTAATCGCAGGACAAGGCACTATCGGTCTTGAGCTGACCCAGCAGTGGCGCAATATGGATTATGTATTTGTTGCCGTCGGTGGCGGCGGTCTGATCTCAGGTGTTGCCGCATTTTTGGGAGAAGTGGCGCCACACGTCAAAGTCATCGCAGTAGAGGCTGAACAGTCAGCGTGCCTAAAAGCAGCACTGGAAACAGGTGAGCGCGTCAAACTTGAGCAAGTCGGACTGTTCGTTGATGGTGTGGCAGTCGCACAGATTGGTGAGTTGCCTTTTGACGTTGTGCGTACGCAAAAGAGCGATAACTCAGGTCCCATCGTTGAACCTGAAGTCATCACTTGTACCAATGATGAAGTCTGCGCCGCTGTCAAAGACATCTTTGAAGAAAATCGCAGCATCGTTGAACCTGCTGGCGCACTGTCAGTCGCTGGTATGAAAAAATATATCGAAGCCAATAACATCCAAGACAAAAACTGCGTCGGTATCATCTGCGGCGCCAATATGAATTTTGACCGTCTACGTTATATCGCTGAACGTACTGAGATTGGTGAGAAAAAGGAAGCTATCTTTGGGGTCACTATTCCTGAAACAACGGGTGCTTTCTTAAACTTCTGCCGCAGCCTACATGGTCGCAATATCACTGAGTTTAACTACCGTGCTGACAGCAAAAAATCACCAGACTCTATGGAACCTGCCTCTATATTTGTTGGTATTGCGCTAAAAGAGGGCGAAAAAGAGCGTCAAACCATCAGTGGCCAGCTGGCAGACGATGGTTATATCGCTCATGATCTGACCGATGATGATATTGCCAAGTCACATATTCGTCACTTGATTGGTGGTCATGCCAAGGTCGAAAACGAACAATTACTACAAGTAATATTTCCAGAACGACCGGGTGCACTGCTTACTTTCTTAGAAAAACTGGGT
Organism: Psychrobacter sp. H27; assembly: GCF_059072655.1. Lineage (NCBI taxonomy): Bacteria > Pseudomonadati > Pseudomonadota > Gammaproteobacteria > Moraxellales > Moraxellaceae > Psychrobacter > Psychrobacter sp. H27. The sequence goes on from NZ_JCACRX010000001.1 coordinate 518,569, forward strand.
GATGACTTCAATATCACGCTTTTCCATTATCGCAATCATGGTGCTGCTGAAGGTCGTGTATTGGTCGGACTGCAAGCATCCGAGGGTAACTCACGCCAGCTACAAGATGCTCTCTTGGATATTGGTTACGACTGTACGACGGTCAATGACAACATTGGCTATCAACTATTCTTGAGATAATGCGTTCATGAAGTGACCCTCTAAGATTACTTTCCTCAAATGATTTACAAAAAGCGACCTTTCATATGATTGGTCGCTTTTTGCATTGTGATATTTAATCCTGAGTATCGTAATCATAGTTATAACCATAACCATAAAAATCAATTTTATAAAACCAAAGTCATAAATGCCCATTTGCAAATATCAAAGTTGCCCTAATATTATTTAATATAAAAACAAATGCAAAAGGATGATTATGAAGAAAAACACCGATACTAATAGTCAAGCTCTGGTCAAAATTCGTCTAGATAAATGGCTGTGGGCCGCAAGATTTTATCGTACCCGCACGCTCGCCAAGCAAGCGATTGAAAGCGGACGCGTACACTACGGTGGTAGTCGCGTAAAAACCAGCAAGGAGATTTCGGTGGGCGATGAGCTAACCATTCGCCAAGGTTCAGCGACCGCTATGACCGAAAAGACCGTCGTCGTCGAGGCGCTATCTGCACAGCGCGGTAACGCTAGCGCAGCTGAGGTACTCTATTCGGAGACCAAGGAGAGCGAGACGCGGCGCGCCTATTATGCTGAGCAGCGTAAACTTGCCAACCTCGCTCGCCCTGATAACAAACCCAATAAAAAAGAACGCCGTGATTTACAACGCTTTAAAAATAATCAGGATTGATATACGGTCACACCCATATTAGCTGCTTCCATAAACATAGACATACAGCCATTCTTTAATGACGCTATTGTCTAGTCTCTACCCTTGCCATTCAAGGTATTAAGCGTTACGCTAGTAGCTGATTTAATCAATGACATGCTAATAAAAGTCGCATTAATAATGCTAGACTCTTATAGCATGTTTTTTTGTTATAGAAGGTCATATTATGCTGATGAAAGCCTGTACTCCCTCTTCCATACTACTGGTTTGTTTGGGAAATATTTGTCGTTCACCCACCGCTGAGGAAGTTTTTCGTCAGCAAGCGGCCATTGCTGGGTTATCGATAAAAATAGACTCAGCAGGCACCAGTGACTCACATGTCGGTGATACGCCCGATGCACGTTCACAGCGCCATGCCAAATCTCATGGCTATAAAATCAATAAATTAGTGGCTCGCCAAGTTAGTGCCACTGACTTTCGAGATTTTGAGTTAATTTTGGCAATGGACTCACAGAATTTGGCTGACTTGCAAGCTATTAAAGACGGTATCACAGAGACAACGGACGACTTGGGCAAATTAGCACTATTCAGCGAAGAAGATCCTACCTATTGTGGCAGCGATGTGCCAGATCCTTATAAAGGGGAAAGTGATGACTTCGAAGAAGTAATCGAGCGCATCGAATCAAGCGCACAAGCTTGGATCGAGAGTTGGAAAGCCTGCTAGTCATAAAGTCTGTATTTCTACGACTTTTGCATGCGCTATCCTTTATAATGAACAGTTTGTCATTTGTTATTTATTTGCCATATAGGCTATGTTATGACCCAAGCTCTACGCCTTGATCTCGACGCTCAAACCACAACCACAACTGATTGCGCAGTGAGCGTACTGTCCAATCGTTCAGTTGATTTGTCCCATAGCAATACAATGGCACTGGCATGCGCGGCTGATTTTGCAGTGACGTTGACAGATGAGGCGCAGCTTGATGACTTTATGGCATCTAGTACCGAGGCTACGGCAGATGATCTTTCACTATTTGTGTTGTCTGGCGGTAGTAATGTCTTATTACCAGCATCGTTAAATGCGGTGGTCTTGCAGCCAAATATGCGCGGTATTCATGTGACTGCTCAAACCAAGCATTATGTAGATATTGAGGTAATGGCTGGTGAAAACTGGCATGATCTAGTTGTATATACAGTCAATCAAGGCTGGTATGGGCTAGAAAACCTTGCACTGATACCAGGTCTGACTGGTGCAGCACCAGTACAGAATATCGGTGCTTATGGGGTGCAGCTAGAAGACCGCTTACAGTATGTACGTGCGTATCATTTACCCAGCAAAACGTGGCACAATCTATCGACTACCGACTGCGATTTTGGCTACCGTGACAGTATTTTTAAGCGTGCGCCAAATACGTGGCTAATTAGCCGTGTGGGGTTTAGACTACATACCGACCCAACCAATACTCTAGCCAGCTATGGCGATGTCCAAACCGTGGCGCAGCGCTATGCTGAGCAGCAAGATCGCAAGCATCCTACTCCTATTGATGTGATGCAAGCGATTATAGAGATTCGTCAGCAGAAACTGCCAGACCCCAAACAGCTGCCAAATTGTGGTAGTTTTTTTCAAAACCCTATCATTGATCAATCTCAATTTATAGCACTGCAAGCAACCTATCCTGCTATCGTTGGTTACCCAATGCCCGATGCTATGGTCAAAGTTGCTGCAGGTTGGCTCATCGAGCAAGCAGGTCTAAAAGGTGGCGGTATCACGCCTATTTTTACGCATAAGCAGCAAGCACTTGTACTGACCAATCATGCCCCTTACCAGGCAACGCAAGCAGATGTGGCAACCGCCCAGCACTACATCGCTAAGCTTGTATATGAAAAGTTTGCTATTCAGCTATCACGTGAGCCAGTTTGGGTAAATGCTGATGGCTCGATTGGACACGCTGAGCATGTGGTTTAAACAATCATGGTCTAAACGCTTGTGGCGAAACTATTTACGTTCAGCTGAACGAATGCTCAAGCTGTTTCGCATCATTAATATTACTTTTATACTAGGCTCGACGTCTATTATTTTAGTATTGATTAGTTTGTTCACCCCCCTATTTTCGCAAGCGGTTGTTTACGTCTTTGCACTGCTACCCCTACCCAAGATACCGCCTATCGCTACAAGCTCCCCGCCTACTGCTTACGTGGTGCTAGGTGGTGGCCTAACCAATGACAATAACAATCAAATCATTCTCAATCGCTATAGCCTGAATCGTGCACGCACTGCTGCAGGCGCTTATCACGATCTTCCTTTACCTATAGTACTCAGTGGTGCTGAAGCGCCTTGGCTCGGACAGTGGCTGATTGAGCATGGTATCGATGGGCTAATAAGTGAAAACGCCAGTATGAATACTTGTGAAAATGCACGCTTTACGGCCAAACGGATTCCGCTACATCACGTTTATCTTATTACCGATAGCTATCATATGGCACGTGCCCGCAGGCAATTCGCTTTGAATGGCATCAACAGCACACCGCTAAGCGCGCCATTGCCAGTTAAGCGCGACTGGATGAAACCTGCACAAAACCTTACTCACTCACGGCGCGCAGTCTATGAAGTCGCCGCCTACCTGCGTGATGTGATACGGCCACAGATGGACTGTCGCCTCGCCGATGATGTGACTTCGCAGCAGTTGATGACGCCAAGAGGTCGTCCGACAAAAGAGTCTGATGAAATGAAGCCTGATGAATAAGTCTCGACACGGTCATATTGCTGGCTTGCTACTGTCTAAGAGCTTGCACCAATCACTACGGATCATCCCATACCTCTGAGATGGGTGTATAATAATAAAAGACACTGCTATTTAAGAGATTCGCCATGCTCAGTATATTTTTATTAATTCCGCTAAGTCTTATGCTGTTTGTGGTTGCTATTTGGGCAGTGCGTTATGCGGTAAAATCAAATCAGTTTGAAGATTTGGACAATGCATCACAGCGTATCATATTAGATGACCGTCAAGAGCGCAGGCAAACCATGCATGCTCATGATCACTCAACGCAGCCTCAAACATCTGAGGAGCCAATAGCGTTAGATGACAATGTTGACACAGACGGGGTTCATTCTAATAGAGATACAAGCCCAAAAAACTAAACTTCATTCATACATTATGATGATCTTTCGTTAGACCATAACCGTGCCTGTAGACACAGCATGTATAACTTTTAGGAGAGGTGTCCATGACTATAGCTTTACTTGTTGCAGCGTTGCTGATGGGGTTTTTTGGCTCGCCGCATTGTTTGGGTATGTGTGGCGGCCTTGTGACAGCATTCGGTCTGTCTATGAAAGACGTTAGCCCCACCAAACGCCGCGCTTTGGTTGCCACCTATCATCTTGGGCGTCTGACCAGTTACGCTTTGCTGGGTTTGGTCGCAGGCTTTATTGGTATTACCTTGTTAGAGCCGCTAATGAAAGGCAATAGCATGCCGCGTATCTTACTGGGCATGATACTCGTTTTTGTCGGTGCGACCATGCTAGGCGCACCATTTTTGACCAAGCTTGAACGTTTTGGTATGCGTTTTTGGCAGTACTTAAGCCCGCTTCGTCAAAAGGTATTTCCACTCAATACATTTCCGCGAGCACTCACTGCTGGTCTGCTATGGGGATTTTTGCCTTGTGGCTTAGTGTATGGTGCTCTACTGATTGCTGTGGTCGCTCACAATCCACTAAGCGGAGCGGCATTAATGTTCGTGTTCGGCTTAGGGACCATACCGATGCTGGTGGCAACGCATGAAACCGTCGGCTGGTTACGTGACAAGATTGGTCGTTTTCGTCTAAGACAGCTAAACGGCGCGATAATGGTGCTCTCAGGGTTGGCGGTGGCTGTCGTCCCTATCGCTATGACAAGTATGCATGGCGGACACGGAGGTGGTCATGCACAAATGGATCATGGTAGCCACTCTACTATGATGTCTGAGACAGACATCCATGACATGAGTCAAATGGATCACGATATGTCCAATATGGATCATAGTATGCATGATATGGATATGGAGCACGATCCAGACATGGGGCATAATACGGATGATGACACTGCGTCTATGCATCATGCCCATTGATTTTACATCTGTATCAGAATGATATTTGATTGCATTATTTGCATAAATAGCTATTAGTCGTTATGTAAAAGCAATCGCATAAAAAGCCCTCGATATCTGCGTGATATCGAGGGCTTTTATTTTGCATTAGGCTTATTTTTCATTAGGTTTATTTCTAACGCTACTTATTTTTAATGATCTAAGTAGTTTTCAACTCATAGCAACTATTCTTGCCACTGTTCAAGCGAAAATTTAGTCTCTAAATGCTTCTCTAGTGCTGGTATGTTAAACGCATCATCTTCGCTAACAAAGCTGATACTAATACCAGTTTGTCCAGCACGGCCAGTACGACCAATACGATGCACGTAATCATCTGGCTGATCAGGTAAGGTATAGTTGACCACGTGACTGACATCATCAACATGTATACCGCGCCCTGCAACATCCGTTGCTACTAGAATGGAAGCATGACCATCCTTAAAACGCTGCAAATATTTCTCACGTTTTTGCTGAATCACATCACCTGACAACATAACAATCTTATGGTCTTGACGCAGTTTGTGATAAAGACGCTTAACTTGGTCTTTACGATTGGCAAACACAATGACTTTTTCAACAGTTTTATCGCTGATAATACGCTTTAGGGCTTCTAACTTCTGATCTTCTGTCAATAAGTAAAAATGCTGATCAACCAACTCGCTGGTCTTGTGCTCTGGTTCGATTTCAACGAACTGTGGCTCATGTAACCAGCGATAGGCTAAGTTCATGACATCTTGGTTAAAAGTGGCAGAAAACAGTAAGCTTTGACGATCAGTATTAGCCGGCATACGGCCTACTAGGCGTTTGATATCAGGAATAAAACCCATATCTAGCATACGGTCTGCTTCATCTAGTACCAACACCTCTACTCGGTCAAGATAGACCATGCCTTTATTGGCAAGATCAATCAGACGACCTGGCGTTGCTACCAAAATATCAACGTATTGACGCTCAAGCTCATGCTGCTGAGTTTCGTAGTTCGTACCGCCCATAATACAAACACTATGCAGTGACGTGTACTTGGTCAATGCTATACAGTCATCAAATATTTGCTGAGCAAGCTCACGTGTCGGCGCCATAACCACTGCACGTGGCTCACCCAAATAGCGCTCTTCATCGGTAGTAAAGGGACGCTTGAGTAACGCCTCCATAATGGTCAGCAGAAATGTTGCTGTCTTACCTGTACCCGTCTGCGCCTGTCCGATAGCGTCTTGATTTGCTAGTGTATGCGGTAGGATTTTTGCTTGGATAGGGGTTAGTTCCGTAAAACCCAAATCACTTACTGCACGCAAAGTCGCGGTTGAAAGCGGCAAATCAGTGAACGTTGTAAAATTACTCAAAAAAATATCCTTTTAAATTTATTGATTGTATCTCACCAATCACAAGTCAGCTCACGATAAATCTCTATGCTGCTACAAGCGTGACCAGTAATGATAGCCACGTTGTCTCTATAAATAACTGTCAGACATATAGGCACAAAAAAAGCCAAGCCCGACACCTGACCTACCAAATATGCTGCCGTTAACTCAACATGGTAAGACAAGATGGGCTTGACTCAGTAGTATATCAGTAGTTCGTACAGACCTTATAACTAAACCGTTTAAATGTCTGAATAGATTACTCTTCTAACTTTCTGACTTCTTCAGCTTGAAGGCCTTTATCACCTTCTACCACACTGAACTCAACTTTTTCGCCATCCTTCAAAGAACGATAACCATCACCCTGAATCGCGCGGAAATGGACAAAAATATCTTCTCCGCTGTCACGTTGAATGAAACCAAAGCCTTTTGAGTCATTAAACCACTTAACGATACCTTGCTCACGAGCTGACATAATATTACTTCCTAAAAAAGTCCGCTTAGCCCCAAATTCCTTTGCAACATTGCATATAAACGGGGTCTAAGATTATGAAATCAAAAACTTAAGAGTACTGCTCTCACTACAGTCATCTTTGTATTGCTTGTACAAAAAACAGTTTTTTTGAACAACCTATCCTTTGTACTCACGACTGTAACAAACTTGCAATGTTTATTGCATAAAAAATATCATAGCACGGGTTTTTAGCAACATAAAGACTTTTAACACGCTTTTTAATACCTAATTTAATTTTTTATATAATTTTTTTATAACCCGTTCAGCAAGCTGTTATGATAAATGGATAGCGTCAATCAGCTTATACAAGCTTATTACGTAGAAACTTTCCCATTGCAATAGATCATTCACATTTTTCAATAGCGACAGAGAGTATTATGACGTCCTCCTCTTCATCTCTTAAATCTCAAAAAACGGCTTACCAAGATACTAACCAGACACTTACCCGTAGACTGCTATTGGTTAATGGTGTCAATTTAAACTTACTGGGCAAGCGTGAACCTGAGATTTATGGTTATATGACATTAGCAGATATCGAGCAACGCCTGGTTGAGCGGGCAGCCAAATATGGTGTTACGCTGGTGTGCATACAGTCAAATCATGAAGGCGATCTGGTGGATCAGATCCAACATCATGGCTTACTCACAGACAAAACTGACCAAGTCGATGCAGTGATTATCAATCCTGCTGCATTTACCCACACTTCTGTAGCCATACGTGATGCGCTATTGGCCACACAAAAACCATTTATAGAAGTGCATTTGTCAAACGTGCATGCGCGTGAGCCTTTTAGGCATCATTCTTATCTGAGTGATGTTGCTGTGGGTGTGATTTGTGGTTTGGGTCATATGGGCTATGAGATGGCACTCGACTATTGGCTACGCACTATTTATGCAGATCAGATAAACACTTAATGTGCTGCTCGTTGTTTATCGATCTCTTTATGTATACTGTCAATCTCTTCTTATCTTTCACACAGTAGTCAAACAGTAATTGTCTGATGAAAATAATAGAATTACAGCTGAGCACACAACCCACTATATGGTGATATGAATGGCAAAAACGTCCGGAAAGCGCTTTATGAAACTCGCTGGTATGACAGCAAGCATCGCCGGTAAAGCCGCTAAAAACTCATTTAAGCACCTCTCAAGCGATGAAGAAAAGCGACTGCAAGCTCGTTCAGACTTGATGCAAGATGTGGGTGTTCAGATTGCCGAAACTTTAGGTGAGATGAAAGGTGCGGTGATGAAAGTAGGACAGATTGCCTCACAATACAAAGATGTGTTTCCACCTGAGGTTGCCACTGCTCTAGAAAAGCTCCAAAAAGATGCCCCGCCAATGCCCTATGCGCAGATACGTGCGCAAGTCGAACGTGAACTCAACGCGCCTATGCCAGAGTTATTCAGTGAGTTTGACGAGACGCCATTTGCCGCAGCATCTATCGGACAAGTGCATAAGGCCGTTTTGAGCTCTGGTCAAAGAGTGGTGGTCAAAGTCCAGTATCCTGATGTTGATGAAAACTGTGATAGTGATCTCAAACAAGTTCGCATGGCGCTAAAAATTGCCGGCGTACTCAATATGAGCAAGCAATTACAAGAGCAGCTTTTTAATGAGATTCGCCAAAGCCTACACGATGAGCTTGACTACGTTAAGGAAGCACATAACTTACGTGTGTTTGGTGCTTTTCATGCAGACGATGAAGGACTTATCATTCCTAAGGTTATCAGTAGCCATTCTTCCAGACGGATTTTGACTTTGACAGAAGAGATGGGAGAAACACTGACGGTTGCCGCAACGTGGGACAATGATATAAAACAAAAAATAGCCGAGCGTTTGTTTCACTTTACCGCAGGACAGCTATTTGGCTTGTACCGCATGCATTGTGACCCACATCCAGGTAACTTCGCCTTTCGTCATGACGGTAGCGTAGTTGCCTATGATTTTGGCGGTATTCGTAGCTATAGCGATAGCGAAGTCCAACTGTTCCGTCGTTTCGCAAGACATGCTATCAAAGGCGATGTGACCGCACTCGAGCAAGACCTTGTCGCTCTAGATATTCGCCGTGAAGATGACAAAAACATCCCCGGTGAGTTCTATGAAAAATGGCTATCGATTGGCCTAAAACCTTTATCCATTAGCCCTTATCAAGAAGGTGCCTTTGATTTTGGCAGCAGTCAGATACATCATGATGCTATTGCCCAAATGCGCACGTCATTGAAATACTTTGGACAGTTTCAGCCTTCCGCCACAACGATGATGTTGGATCGTACCATATCAGGACAGTATTGGAACTTGGTCAATCTAGATGTCGAAATCGACCTATCACCACTCGTTGACGAATACATTGAAGCCTAATGAATCAGCTTAACGGTTGCTACACAACTGGTTACTGGCTACAAAATTGCTCACTAAATATGTAACGCATGACCACAGCGATCGCAAAAGTCTGCGCCTACGGCATGTCCAAATTTACCGCAGTTGGGGCAAGTCACTGGATTGAGCTGTGGACGCATATTACGAGCAAGCTCAGAGGTAAAGATACCTGTCGGTACCGCAATAATCGAATAACCTGTGATCATGACCATGGTTGCGATTGCCTGCCCTAGCGGTGTCTTGGGCGACATATCACCATACCCAACTGTCGTCATCGTGACGACTGCCCAGTAGATAGACAGTGGGATACTGGTGAACCCATTCTCAGGCCCTTCTACCACGTAAATAATGGAACCAAAGATAGTCACAAGCAGTACAAGTGATAAGAAAAATACCGTAATTTTCTGTTGACTGGTCCTTAGTGCAGAGGCCAAAAAACCAGCCTGTTGCATGTATGCTTTGAGCTTGAGTACACGGAATATACGTAAAATACGCAATACTCGTATCACCAGTAGATACTGTACGCCCACAAACATCAAACTCAAATAACTCGGCAATACAGACAGTAAATCCACTATACCAAAGAAACTAAACGCATAGCGTAAGCGGTTGGGTGCTGAGAACAGTCTTAGCACATACTCAATGGTAAACAGAATAGTAAAAAACCACTCCGCATAAAAAAACAAGGTGCCATATTGCAAGCGCATATACAGCACACTATCAAGCATGACAACAGCAACACTGGCCAAAATCGCAATCAGCAAAACAATATCAAAAAGCTTACCCGAGCGGGTATCTGTCCCTTCGATGATGATGTGTATGCGGTTACGCAAGTGTGTCAGAGCTTCGGCAGTGGGTTGCTTCATAGAATCAGTACTTTATAAAATCAATGGCTTGATAGCACTCAATGATTTAAAATGTGATGGATAAGGGCAAGTTGGTCAAGACGGCTAAAACTGGTTTATAATATCGCTCACTTATCATAGTGAGTACAATCTATAAGTTGCCACAGTGTAGCAAAAAAGCACCTTTAACAACATACAAATCGTTAACGTGCTAGTAGCGCTACTACCTCAAGCAGACAAAGTAATGATAGTATGGAATCAGACAATCACATACTAAAGAGTGCAACTATAATTCTTTTTACCCACAAAAAATAATACGTAGAATCTAAGGATGTTATATGGCAGGCCATTCAAAATGGGCAAATATTAAACACCGCAAAGCCCGTCAGGATGCAGTAAGAGGCAAGATATTTACCAAAGTTATCCGTGAAATCGTCTCAGCAGCCAAACAAGGTGATCCTGATCCTGATAAAAACCCACGCTTGCGTGCCGTTATCGAAAAAGCCCTATCGGTCAACATGACTCGTGACACGATCAACCGTGCTGTCGACCGTGGTACAGGCGGCGGCGATAACGAAAATATGGAAGAAGTCAGCTACGAAGGCTACGGTGTTGGCGGTGTGGCGGTACTTGTCGAGACCATGACTGACAACCTCAATCGTACGGTAAGTGAAGTCCGTCACGCTTTTACCAAATGTGATGGCAATCTTGGTACATCAGGCTCAGTGGCTTACCTGTTTACCAAACGCGGTGAGATCACTTTCAATGATGTAAGCTTAGAGGATGAGGTGATGTTAGTAGCACTAGATGCTGGCGCCGTTGATATCGAAAACGATGGCGAGAGTTTGCTTGTCATTACTGAATGGGAAAGTTTCGGTAAAGTCCAAGATGCTCTAAATGCGGCTGGTCTTGTTTCTGATAATGCTGAGGTGACTATGTCGCCATCTACCACGGCTGAGATCGATAATGTCGATGATGCTGAAAAGATCATAAAAATGATTGATATGTTAGAAGATGCCGATGATGTGCAAGAAGTTTATACTAACGTGAATTTCTCTGCTGATGTCATGGCGCAGCTTGAGGCATAATCTGATTAGCAGTCTAAAAAAAGGGCCAAATACTGATGTGTTTGGCCCTTTTTTCTATGGAAAAAATAAATAAAACTACTTTTTATACCATGCATTTTCAAGCGCTAGCAAATATTCCTTTTTATCCAGCCCGCCTGTATAGCCACCAAGCTTGCCATCGCTCGCAATGACACGATGACAAGGAACGATGATACTAAAAGGATTCTTACCGTTAGCCTGCGCGACCGCACGGAATCCCTTTGGACTGTTGACACGCTGGGCGAGTGTGGCATAGCTAATGGTTTTGCCATACTCAATACCCTGCAGTGCCTGCCATACTCTTTGCTGAAACTCAGTACCCATAGAAAAATCCAAAGGTAAATCCAGTGTCTTACGCTTACCAGCAGCGTAATCTTTGAGTTGGGATATCGTTTCTATTAACAACGCTTGAGCAGGTTCACTCATGCTTAGGCTATTACTATCTATAAAGGTGAAATCGTCATCTGACATACCGTAATACTTTTTGATTTTAGGGACAGATTTTGAGCTATGCCATGAGTTACCTGCCAGCAGCCAGTTGGCTTCAACGAGCACAGGCTTACCATTCTCATTGACACGAGCAATCAGTGTGAATCGATGTAACCCAACAGTTGCAGTAGTAACGATCATGGCGTCTACTTCCCTATTCTTTTAAAAATAATTTACCAATTAACTGGCTCTCTTATTCTTTATCGTCGGTCTCAAACAAAGCGGCGACAAATTGTTTTGGACTAAAGGCGCGCAAATCATCAATAGACTCACCCACACCAATGTAGCGGATAGGCACATCTGTCGTCTCAGCGATATTGAATACCACGCCCCCTTTAGCAGTGCCGTCCAGTTTGGTAATGGTGATACCCGTCAGAGGTACAACCTTGTTGAATAACTCAACTTGATTGATGGCGTTCTGACCTGTACCAGCATCGAGTACGATCATACCTTCATGCGGTGCGCTGGGATCAGCCTTACGCATCACGCGTACGACCTTCTCTAATTCTGCCATCAAATGTGTCTTATTCTGTAGACGACCAGCTGTATCGGCTATAAGGACATCGATATTTTTGGCTTTGGCAGACTGCATGGCATCAAAGATGACAGAAGCACTATCAGAGCCATGCCCTTGCGCTACGACTGGGATATCATTACGCTCACCCCAAATTTGCAGCTGCTCGGTGGCTGCTGCACGGAACGTATCACCTGCTGCTAGCATGACTGACTTACCTTCACCCTGTAAGCGCTTGGCAAGTTTACCAATGGTTGTTGTCTTACCCACACCATTAACGCCAACCACTAAAATAACAAATGGTTTTTTGCTGGTATCAATGACCAACGGCTCAACTTTAGGCGTCAAAATATCAACCAGCTCACTTTGTAAGGCTTTATATAATGAGTGTGCATAGATCAGATCACCGCGAGCAGTCTGCTCGGTGAGGCTCTTAATGATACGGTTGGTCGCGTTGACCCCAATATCAGCAACCAACAATTGATCTTCGACCTCTTCTAACAGCTCATCATCGATCTCTTTACCACCGATAAGAATACTGACCATGCCTTCGGCCAAGTTTTTACGTGACTTACTGAGTCCCGTTTTCATACGGTTAAACCAGCTGCCTTTTTTCTTATTCTCTTGCGGCTCTACTGGTTCTTCTACTGGCTCTTTTGGACTATCAGTTTGTATACTGCTGCTGTTAGTTGGACTCACGCTTGGCGTGTCTCCCAACTGCTCTTGCAATGGCATGGTGGGTACGGTTGACACGGTATCAGAGTTGTTTGCAACATCTGTCTCTGTGACACTCGAAAAGCTTTCAGAATCTCCTTTAGGTACGTTATGCTCTTCAGTCATAATGATTGGCGTGGCCAAAGCAATATTTTCTTCTGCATCGTTATTTGAGATGTCTTGGATTGTCGTACTGTCCTCGAGTACAGCTGCGCGCTCAGAATCATCAACGATGGGCACCGATTGCACCGGTAGACTGGGTAAGGTAATATCATCGTCATCTAAGTCATCAAGACCATCATCTAAGTTAATGACTACGCGGTTGTTATTGTTTGGGTTATTCATAATTTTGCCCTAAAAGTTATCATTATCAGTTATTTGTTCATTGTAGATAAATTTATATGTCTTTATACGCTTATGAGCGACGTGACAATGAGTTTCAGCCTATTTTAGCATAATTAAAGTCGTGCTCAGCCCTTACCATAATAGACTATCGTTAAAATATATCTGCTCTAAAAGTCACTCAAAAATTTTAGAAAGTTTTGCTTAAGGTTTGGACACAAAATTCTGACTTGTAACTTGATAGACTTCGCCTACTCTACCAAGACTATCAACGACTCTTTATTAGGAAATGCTCATGTCTCTACTATCTAAGCACTACAAAAGCATCACCAATATCAGTGCGGCTATTTTATTAACGACAACGGTACTATCTGTGGCAGGCTGCAACACCACACAAGAGTTTAGACCCACAGCTAGTGTCATGGTAGGCACTCAAACCTCTTTATGATGCCCATTATCACTATGACTCCTTAGCACTACGATTCATTATTACTATAACTGTCGTCATTCTCTTTAGTCATCATTTTATATAAGTAGACCATACCATGCCATTGCCTTTACCACTACCGATCAACCCATTACGTATTGCTTGTGCCTTGGCGATAGCAGCGTCACTGACCGCCTGTCAGACCAGTACGATGCCTACTAACCCTATAGCCAGTGCTACCAATTCAGTCGCGGCAAATGGTACGGGGCAACCTAGTTCAGACACAAGTCAAGAATCACAGCCATCCGCACTGGCAATGGACATGTCAGGTCGACATGAGTATCAGTTAGAAAACGGTCTAAAAGTAGTTATAAAAGAGGACCACCGTGCCCCAGTCGCCATGACACAAATCTGGTATCGAGTAGGCTCGGCAGATGAGCCAACTGATAAGGGAGGTATCTCACACGTGCTTGAGCATATGATGTTCAAAGGAACCACTGATGTATCAAGTGACGATTATGAACGGTTGATTGCCAAATTTGGCGGTGTCAACAATGCCTTTACCAGCTATGACTATACGGGGTACTACGAGCTGTTTCCTGCTAACCGCATGCCTTTGGCTTTAGAGCTTGAAGCAGATCGCATGAAAAATCTGACTTTCGATGATAAAGAGTTTGCCAAAGAGCATCAAGTCGTTATGGAGGAGCGCCGTCAACGTACTGATGACAATCCACTTGCCAAAGCTTACGAGTCATTTCGCCTGCTAGCACTACCTGACAGTCCGAAGGGTGAGTCTGTCATTGGACCGATGAGTGAGCTTGAATCAATCAAACTCTCTGATTTAACAGACTGGTACAAGACATGGTATGCACCCAACAATGCCACTTTGGTCATCGTTGGTGACGTACAACCACAAGATGTGCTCGCGCAAGTCAAACGCTATTTTGGCACGCTTGCACCAAGCGACGTACCTAAACGTAATGCTGTCACTCAAAAGGGCTTTCGAGGGTATCAAAAAGTAGAGTCTGAGCAGGCCGTCCAAGTGCCTGTTCTCTTAATGGGTTACAACGTGCCTAGTTTGGTGACGGCAGGCGCAAATGACGAAAAACAGGCATATGCCCTCTCCCTTGCTCAAGACGTACTCGACGGTGGTCTATCTGCACGCTTAGAGAGCCGACTGATACGTGAGCAAGGTCTGCTAACTACCGTTGGTACTTCTTATGACTTACTCGATCGCGGCGATGGACTATTCTTAATTCAGGCAACACCGCGTGAAGGTGTCAGCTTAGAGCAAGCGCAGCAAGCCATAACGTCAGAAATAGAAAAGCTCAAAACAGATCCCATTGCTGCCGATGAAATCAGCCGCGCTAAGACCAATACGGTCACAGGCTTGGTTTATGCGCAAGATAGCATGGAGGGACAGGCACGTATGATAGGCTCGCTACAGTCTATTGGTTTAGATGATAGATTGCTTGCCAAGCTACCAACCAAACTCGACAGTATCAGTGTCGATGACATTCAGGCTGCCAGCAAAAAATACTTGGTTAAGAACAACCTAACGGTAATGCATATCGTGCCACCCAAAGAGAAGCAAAACCAAGCAAAGTAACTGCTATCTATCATCAAACGTCTAATAAAAATGACAACAAAAACGTATTCTTAATAAGAAGAACATCATGATTCAGAATAAGTATGACTCTCAAGTAAGACAGAAAATATCAAGTGCTAGCTCATTGAAAAAATGGTCATATCTTAGCACCAGCCTCGTACTTGCTTTGGGTATATTGACTACTACAGCTCAAGCTGGGACAACAGGTGCTGAAGATTACCGCGTACCTGCTGCCGTCGATGCCAGTGCGCCTATTGCGGCACTGTCTAAGCTGACTAGTATTGATAACGCCGAACCTCTAAAAGTAACCGTACCAACAATCCAACAATTCAAGACTAAGGCTGGCGTCCCTGTAAAATTCGTAAAAACCACCGCCTTGCCCATCGTCGATATAGACCTGCGCTTTAACGCTGGTAGTGCGCGTGACGGTAGCATCAACAAAGATGGTTTTGGCATCGCCAACATGACAGCGACAATGCTTGAGCAAGGTACCACGAGTTTAGATGAAAACGCATTCACGCGAGCCGTTGAAACTTTAGGCATCAATTTGAGCAGTAGCGCGTACAAAGACATGTTTATTGTTTCACTACGCAGCTTATCTGATGAAGAGCATCTGCTACCTGCTGTTGACTTGATGACGCAGATGGTGAGTGAACCTACGTTTAATGATGATGTTCTAGCACGCAACAAGGCACGACTACTGGTTGGTTTACAGCAGCAAAAACAAGACCCTAACAGCCTTGCAAGCATTGCTTTTAATAATGCATTGTATGGCAACCATCCTTATGCGCACCCCTCGGTCGGTACACTCGAGAGCGTGCCTAACATCCAAAAGCAGCAGTTATTAGACTTCAAAAATCGGTATTTAGTGACAGCAAATGCTTCTATCGCTATGACGGGCAATTTGACATTAGTCCAAGCGAAACGTCTGGCTGAAGAGATCACCACCAAGCTGCCTACAGGACAGGCCGCAGCAGAATTACCTGAACCCAAACCCCTTACTACAGCGCAGCATATACACATCCCATTCCCAAGCACCCAAACCACTGTCCTAATGGGTCAACTGGGTAGTAAACGTGCAACCGATGCTGTGGCCCAGCAGCAGCAAACCAACTTTGCAGTTGGTAACGAAATCATGGCAGGCAGTGATTTTAATGCGCGGCTGATGACTGAGATTAGACAAAACCTAGGTTATACCTATGGTATTTCAGGTTCGATGAGTCCGATGCTAGCAAGAGGTCCTTATCAGATTGGGTTTTCGACGCGCAATGATAAGGCGCGCGCGGCGATCGATGCAAGCTTAGGAGTTATTAATAAGACACTAGAAAAAGGTGTCACGCAGGATGAGATGCGCTTGACAACAGACAACTTAAAAAATAGTTTTCCAATGGGCTTTGCAAGCAACGCAGGTATTAACGGCTTGTTAGGAATGATGAATTTTTATCAATTGCCAAATAATTACTTGGCTGATTATACCAATCGTATTGATCAAGTCACGCTTGTAGAAGTGAATAAAACCATGCGTGATACGCTAAAGCCTAATGATTTTCTGATTGTAACTGTGGGACAAGATGACCCTTGGAAAGATAAACCAGTGAACAAATAGATTATTTAGGAACATATACAAATCAATCACGTCAGCTATGAAGAACAGGAAACACATCCCTCATAGCTGACGTTTTAGAACTCAAAACACTGCGATACAAAGCTCATGGTAGACGCTGCTATAAGTACGCGTTATCAGAAATGGTCATTGCAACATCATAACTGAGGTCTTTGGGCTTATGGGTTGCTCCGTTATAGCTCAATCGAATGATATGCTTGTCATAAGACGTTACCTGGTAATCTCCATTAGCAAAGTTATGCAGCGATGGAACTATCAGTAATGCCTCGATTTGACGACTGTTAGTTGCTACTGAAATGCTTTGACCATCTCGCGGGTATAGAAAATAGTCGCAATAGTCGTTTACCATGACTTCTGCAAGGCGCTCAATGACCTGACTGCCATGCCCTTCTTCTATTAGCTTCGGACAGACATCAGAGCGTTTTGATGCCAAACGTGCATAAGAGTTTTTAATACCGTCTTCAATATTTTTAGAGTTTTTTTCAATATTATTACGGCTGATTGTATTCTTATCTGTGACCGATGAGCGGCTGTCAGAATGCGTTTGTGGGCTGCAGGCACTAACAAGTAATGCGGATAAAAATGCCGTACCTACTAACGCGCCATACATATATCTTGAACGAAAAAAGCCTTGGTTCTTATTATTTGACTGACTGTACTGTTTAAGTGTCGCGCGCTGCTTTGTCATAAACCCTGCTTGTGATAACGTAATCTTCTTCCTTGAAGAGCGACAAGGATACAAAGATAGGTAAGAAAAGTACTATCATTAAAGCATAAACCATAAATACCAAACAAATTTTCAGTGAACTTATGCGTCTAGCTTATCGTTCTATATCTACTTTTATCCTAGAACTTATCAGCGCTATATTATAACGTCTCTATCTACTTTTACCATGTAAATCTAGGTTTTTATCTGCTAATTATTTGCTAGTAACGGCAAGAAGAGCTGCTACTTGCATGGTTGAAGCCCCATTTACGATAACCATCTGTGTCGAGATGGATGGCACCTGTAGAATACAACCCTAGACCGAAGTTATAGGCTTGACCTTGATATTGCCAAAATTGACATAATCCATCTTGCATAGTACTAAGACGCCATAGATTATCTTCATACTCTGGCACCCAAACATCTATCGCACTAGCATTCATATGTTTACTACCATCTGCACCGCCTGCACAGTCATTGAGACCAGGACTGCGGTATACCGAACGTATCTCAGTGCTCGGTGGCAGTATCCCTTGGTTTTTTAATTCGCTATATAGATGTAGTGTCGGTACGATATTCGACCACAGCTCTTGCGGTGGCAATTGATAGGGCTCATAACCGCATTTCTGCCAGCTACGCGCTGTGGTCAGTAGCTGAGACAATGGCGGTACATTTCGCGCCCCTACGCGCGAGCTCAGATAGCTTTGGTACTCTGCCACCTGCCTAGCACGGTAACTGTTACTATTGAGCCATGCATTGAAATCCATGCTGGTAAAGTCGTTATAAGCGCTATTATAAGTATTGCTTGCTGTGCTGTAGCTATTATTACTGTAGGTTGTATTGTAGATGGGCTGGCGGCGGTTGATACTGACGCGTTTGCTTTCTTCAATAGATATGCTGGCATCAATATTGAAATCACGCTGCTTTTGTGCAATCAAGCTTTGCATACTATCGCCACCTGATGAGTTTCCCCCATTCGACTTAGTCCCATTCAACATAGTCACGCCGGGACGCTGGTTGGCAACATTATTAGAGGGCGTGATATAGGCATTACTACTGTCACTATTACTCTGACGCACTACGATACGGCGCTCACTATTATCACTTATAATAGCGGCATGTACACTGACACTGCTTGCAAAGACAATTAGTGCCATAATAGACTGGCTAAACTGCCTACGGTTATGGTTGTTTGATTTTATCATTGCAGGAATCTACCGCTAAAAACGTTTTATCGATACTATCAAATTTTCAGCAAGCAGGCTAAACTATCGCCTCTAATCTGAGGCATGCTATTCGTAATTAACACTTATCCTCATAATCTTTATAATTATGTGACTTTATTGCCTAGATGTTAAAAATCGACTCACTGTTTTTTCTATAGTTTCTACTAAAATAGATAAACCACAGTCTTATCAGACATTTTAGACGACGTCTCCCTCTTACCTAATTGCTAGTCAAACTCTGCCTATGTCTTCTAATCCTCAATACCGTTTTTCACGTCAAAGCCATCACCTAGGTCAGGGTCATGCACCGACGCTGTGGCAGCGTATTCATATCGATCCGTGGCTGACCTTGTTATTGCTAACGGTTTGTTGTATTGGCTTGACGATTTTGTATAGCGCGGCCAGTCAGGATGTGGGTATGGTCATACGCCAGATGGTGAGTTACGGTGTGGCTTTCATAGTCATGTTTATTATGGCTCAGATACCGCCCAGTCTCTATCGCACCTTCACGCCTGTATTTTATGTACTAGGACTTATACTATTGGTGCTAGTAGATGTCATCGGTGAGGTGCGTATGGGTGCCCAGCGATGGATTAGAATACCTGGATTTGGCAGTGTGCAACCCTCAGAATTCATGAAACTTGGTATGCCTATGATGTGTGCTTGGTTTTTATCAAAACGTGATCTGCCACCCTCAGCATCCAGTATTGCCATTACCTTGGCGCTCATTATCGTTCCTGTACTATTGATTGCAAAAGAACCGGACCTTGGCACATCACTATTGGTAGCAGCAAGCGGTATCTTTGTGCTGTTCTTAGCGGGGCTATCTTGGCGCCTTATTTCTGCTGCGGTTGTTTTGGCGATACCCTTTATTGCGTTTGCATGGAATTTTTTATTGCATGATTATCAGCGTACGCGAGTATTGACCCTACTCAATCCTGAGGCTGACGTACAAGGTGCCGGATGGAATATCATTCAGTCAAAGACCGCTATTGGTTCAGGTGGTCTTACGGGAAAAGGCTACTTGGAAGGCACACAGTCGCATTTGCATTTTTTACCAGAGGGACATACTGACTTTATTATCGCTGCATTCTCTGAAGAGTTCGGTCTGATGGGCGTCATGCTACTCATGTTTATTTACTCTTGCCTACTAACACGCGCCCTTTATATTGCGCTCACTCATCCTGATGTCTACAGCAGGCTATTGGCAGGTGCTATCGCCATGTCTTTTTTCGTATACATATTCGTTAATGTCGGTATGGTTGGCGGTATTTTACCTGTCGTTGGTGTCCCTCTACCTTTTATTAGTTATGGTGGTACTGCTATTGTGACTTTGATGGCAGGATTTGGTTTACTTATGTCCATTCATACGCACAAGTCTGGTTAACCAGTCGTGGCTATCAATTTAATAACCTATAAATCAATAACTTATATGGTATAAACTAGCATTCAATTCTTGAAATATCCATAAAGGCATACCATATAATCTTTTATATTCTGTACATTACATCTTTGTGTTCTACTACAAAAAGCCCTAGTATATTGATAGCTTCACGGTCGTTAATATTTTGTTACTTTTAATAAATAGGACATAATTTGTGCTCAGAATATTCTATATTCGACTCCGTATTCTATATAAGCTGTTGTTATTTAGTTGCTTATGAGATGGGTTAGCAAGCAAGTATTTTTCCAACATTATTTGATTATGAACCAAGGCTAAAATATTTTATTCCTTGTTTTTTATAAAAAATTGCGTTAACCTCATTTACTGTACTTCGATACATAACCAGTACATAGCTACTAACAAACTTTGCATTTAATTATATTTTAGTTGTAGCCCGGCCGTATAGTTGTCATCTTGTCGATTTGAGGCTTTCAAATACACTACTTAATTAACGGTTTAACAACAAAGCATCACGTAATCCTATTTAAACCATTCATTAATTTAGCGCTTTTAGAAAGTTGGTATATCAGACATTTTGTAGATACGACGTATAGTGATATTTACTTTTAAAGCTAGACATAAGTATTTAATAAATATCACTAACTATCATTTGAGCATGACCTAGGTAACATCGATAATTTTTACCGTTACTTATGATCATAAAATGAAAATTACCATACATAAAAACCTATAAGGGTCTTATCATTAATCGTCAGTGAGCTGACACATTAATACGAAGACTTCAGAAAATGAGTTACGGTTAGCATGATTTGACATCATCATTTTCGATCTAAAAATTTAGAGCTAGGTTTTAATGTATAAGCTATAGAGGTATTTATGAATAAGCGTTTATCTGGTTTACTTACTATGTCAGCAGTTTTATTCGCTGGATCTGCAGTTGCTACAAATGTAAATGCTGTAGAAGCTAAAACCTCCCTTGCAATGATTACGCAAGATAACGCCTCCCATATCGATCGTGTACTTGGTGAGCTTAGCCGTCAACATGATGGTGCATCAAGTCTGGTCAAATCAGCACGTCAGCCTACCTCATTAGCGCTTAGCAGCTCTCTATTGGCTAGCGACACGACACAGGTCACCAATGACGAAGACGTATTAGAACGTCTGACAGCAGTCGCTTCTAATTCAGTGAGCAAGTTCAAGCAAACAGGCCTAGCTTCTTGGTATGGTCGTAAGTTTCATGGTCGTAAAACAGCCAGTGGTGAAACCTTCGATATGAATGCGCTAACAGCAGCGCATCGGTCACTGCCATTGAACTGTTATGTCAAGGTTACTAACAAAACCAATGGCAAAAGCGTGGTCGTAAAAGTTAATGATCGTGGTCCATTTCATGGTAACCGTGTATTAGACTTATCTTATGGTGCTGCCAAAAAACTCGGTATTACGAGTAAAGGTGTGGGCAATGTCGCAATTGAGCGCGTTTCAGGACCTTAGTTTCGAGCCAATGATCTAGCTACCTAGCTGAATCAGCCCTATACAAATCAGACAGATAAAAGCGCCTAGTTCATCATGAGCTGGGCGCTTTTTTGTGGTGGGATATTATCGTGTATAAAGCCAATTTTCTTCTTAACATTGGCTATAATTCAAACGCGCTTTCGATAGCATCGTCAAGACGCTCAACCGCAATCACATTGATTCCTTTGAACTGCGGCGCACCTTTAGCAGGCGCATTGGCTTTTGGAATAATCGCATGCTTAAATCCATGTTTCATCGCTTCTTTCAAACGTTCCTGACCATTAGGTACTGGGCGAATTTCACCAGAGAGACCCACTTCACCAAACACTGCTAATGACGAGGGTAACGGTTTTTCTTTAATACTTGAGGCGCATGCCAATAACACCGCTAAGTCAGACCCCGTCTCTATAACTTTGACACCGCCTACAACATTGACATAGACATCTTGCCCACTGGTATGAATACCGCCATGACGATGCATAACCGCGAGCAGCATCGACAAACGCTGAAAGTCTAGTCCCAATGCCATCCGTCTCGGTGAGCCTTGAGAGTCATCAACCAATGCCTGTACTTCTACCAGTAAAGGCCTTGTACCTTCACGGCTAACCATGACCACAGATCCGGCAACAGGCTTATCATAACGACTTAAAAATATGGCTGATGGATTGGCAACTTCTTTTAACCCCATATCAGTCATACCAAAAATCCCTAGCTCATTTACAGCGCCAAAGCGGTTTTTGACCGCGCGAATCATTCGAAAGCGTGAGTCAGACTGACCTTCAAAGTACAGTACCGTATCAACCATATGTTCAAGCACACGTGGACCTGCTAATGTACCTTCTTTGGTCACGTGACCGACTAAAAATAGCGCAGTGCCTGTTTGTTTTGCATAGCGTGTCAAGATAGCAGCAGACTCTCTAATCTGGCTGACACCACCTGGTGCTGAATTGATGGCATCGGTATATATGGTCTGAATAGAGTCAATGATAGCGATGGCTGGCTGCTCTTGGGTCAAGGCGGCACAAATAGTTTCCACATTGGTCTCTGCCAATACACGAAGCCTATCAGCAGGTAGGTCTAGGCGCTTAGCACGCATGGCCACCTGAGCAAGTGACTCCTCACCTGTGACGTATAGCGCACTCCCTGCTAGTGATTCAGCACGTGCCATATTGGTCGCTGTTTGCAACAATATAGTTGACTTACCAATACCAGGATCGCCACCGATTAGCACGACAGAACCAGCTACTAACCCGCCGCCCAGCACTCGATCAAACTCACTGATGCCTGTTGGCAAGCGGGTATCTAACGTGACGCTTACTGCATTAAGTGGCATGACCGCACTATGAGTACCTGAGTAGTTACCAGCTGCTGCACCCGTATTACGAGGTGTGGGGCGATTCGGTGTAGAATTTGCACTACTCTTACTATGATGCGGCATGCTGACATTTGGTGCTTCAACCAAGCTATTCCATTCGCCGCAATCTGTACACTGCCCTGCCCATTTGCCAAAATGCGCACCGCACTCTTGACAGACATAACTGCTTTTATTTTTTGCCATAAATAATGAGCCTTATTCAGGTGGTTAGTCGAGAATAATGAATGAAGTATCGATATGTTTTTGTAAGCGTTAAAGAGATAGAATACTCAGCCATTAACGTTATAGGCTGTGTGTTATAGATGGGTTAATATTCAACGTATAAGTATTATGGTTGCTATTATAGCTATAGGAAATGTGCTTACTGCTGGTCTTATGGGTCAATTCACAATACTAGAGCCAGCAGTCTGTAGAGATATAGGTATGAGAAAAAATATTAGGTTCTTAGACTATACTTGAAAGTCCTTACCCAAATAGACGGATTTTACCAGATCGTTATCCAATACTTCAGATGATGTTCCTTCGGCAATGATCGCACCCTCTGAAACGATATAAGCTTTTTCACAGATGGCCAATGTATCACGAACATTATGGTCAGTGATCAAAACTCCGATACCACGGTTTTTCAGTGTTAAGATAACGTCTTTGATATCACCGACGGAAATAGGATCTACACCTGCAAATGGCTCATCTAATAAGATAAACTTGGGATCAGCTGCTAGTGCACGAGCAATCTCACAGCGGCGTCGCTCACCGCCTGACACGCTCATTCCCAGTGATGTACGTACATGTTCTAAGTGGAACTCACCAATCAGTTTTTCAAGCTCCTGCTGCTGCTCAGCTTTACTCAATTCTGTACGAGTTTGTAGGATGGCTAATATGTTGTCTTCGATAGAGAGCTTGCGAAATATCGATGCTTCTTGAGGCAAATATCCAATGCCAGCACGAGCACGCTCATGCATAGCATATTTGGACAAGTCCATTTTCCCTAGAGTGACACGGCCCTTATCCATGTTGACCAGTCCCACCACCATATAAAAACTGGTGGTTTTACCTGCCCCATTGGGACCTAATAGCCCAACAACTTGACCCTGCTCAACAGAAAACGAGACATCTTTGACGACCCAGCGCTTACCATAACGTTTGCCTAAATTTTGCATCGTCAATCGAGCAACAGGTGCTGTATTGGTATTCAATGCTGAAGGGTTTGTATTTTTATTATCGCTCATAGCTCACTCTTACTGTCACAAAATTCAAGCACTGCCAAAGACTCTTTCGACTGCTCATATTTTAATCTTACAACCATACTGGTATAGACTAGCGTACGCCGCTTTGGCTCGTATTGTTGTTAGGCGGGAACACCAGCTCTACTCGTTGATTACCACCAGCAGTTGCTTCTACATCGCCAGCTTTTAAGCTATAACGAATCACATTCCCAGCAAAACTTGCCCCATTTTGTACCAGCTTAGCATTGCCTGTCAGCGTGATGATGCCAGATACTGCATTGTAATCAATCTTATTGGCTTGGCCTTTAGCCAGTCCTTTTTCTTGCGTAACTACTTGCTGCATAGTGGCTGGACGACCTGTTGCTACTGCCGAGTTGATACTACGTTGCTGAGAGAGATTAACTGTGATGTTATCAGCGGTCATCTTAAATGTACCCTGAGTAATGATGACATTACCTGAATAACTGGTGACGCCTGTACGCTCACTATAAGTAGCTTTATCCGCTAGCAATTTTATTTGTTGGTTGGCATCTGATGGCAATGCGTGACTATACAACGGTAGCGCTAATAACATGACTACTGGCACGGTGCGTAAATTGTGTAAGCAGCGTGATGATGCACGTAAAGCAGGCAAAAATTTAGATTTCATATAATGGCTCATTTCATAATTCGTGATAGAAATTGCAAACGTCATGCTAGCTGCTATTTTCACATAATGGATAAAAAGGTTACGGATTAAAACAGTGCTTTGTCTTGACGATCAGCTGGTGTAAAAGCGACTGCAACTTGACCAAATTCATACTCGCCCGTTTCAAGATTGGCCGTCATACTAGACGCTTCAAAACGGTTCATGCCTTGTTCGATTTGAACAGGTTCTTCACTATAGACTTGACCTGACTTTGTATTGCCTTTTAGCGTAGTCCCCGTCACCTTTATTGGCTCAATATCGGATGCACCTTTATCCCCTTCGCTCACCAATGTAAAACCACCTGACAGGCTCAACTCCCCTGTCTGTTGACTGATAGCGGCAGTGCCCGCTTGAATACGATAACGCTGTTCTGTTGATGGTTCCCAGTTCATCGTAATACCTGACATCTCATCTTGATCAGTTTCAGGATTATGAGTTAGAGACTCAGCAGTAAGCTCGTACTCAGTTTCGCCTTCATCATTCGTTTGGACTGCTTTAATGTCAGTGGCTTCATAATCGACATCTGTCGTCTCAATATTGACCGGCGGCGTTACGTCGCCTTGCTGCTGAAAAAACCAGCCAGCAATGCCGGCAATAATTAACGCAAGTACAATTAAAACACGTGTATTCACGACTATTTATCCTGAGTTTGAGCTTCATCAAGCGTATAGCTCGCGATAAAGTCTTGATAATGTCCATGACCCTTTAAAATAAGATCACATATCTCACGTACTGCACCAGTACCACCCGCTCGAGTGGTCACCATATGGCTACGCTTGATAACTTCTGCATGCGCGTTTGGCACTGTCGCAGCAAATCCAACCGTCTGCATCGCTTTGATATCTGGTAAGTCATCACCCATATAAGCACAGTCGTCAGCGGTGATATTAAGCGTCGGATCTAGAGACGATAACAGCTCGTTTAGTGCAACGAGCTTGTCATCACGTCCTTGCACCACATGATTAACACCCATCTCTGCTGCTCGTTTATTTACCATCGCACTGCTACGACCAGTAATGATGGCTGTCAAGATACCATAACGCGCAAGAGACTTAACACCTACACCATCATGCACCGAAAACGCTTTGGTCTCGATACCATTAGCGTCGTAGATAATTTGTCCATTGGATAAAATTCCATCGACATCCATAACCAATAGCTTTACTTGTCCGGCTTTTTTTATTAAGTCTTGCATTACTTTTCTCATCCTAACGGCTGTGTTACTGAGTATTTTATCTTATCAATCACATCATCGACGATCGATAATATTATTTAACACCAGCTTGTAATAAATCATGTACGGTAATAATTGCTTCTAAATGGTCTTCATCATCGATGATCAATAATTGACTGATACCGTTTTCATTCATGACGCTCAAAGCATCTGATGCACGCATGCTCTTGTTAGCACGGCGTGGGCTGCTGACCATCACTTCATGCATAGGTGTTTGTAGATCAATGCCTTTTTCTAACCCGCGGCGTAAATCACCATCAGTGAATACGCCAACAACTTTATCACTGTCATCAGTCACTACTGTCATACCTAATCGTCCAGCAGACATCGTAAATAGCGCTTGCTGTAATGGTGCTTGCTGATCGATCAGCGGTAGGTCTTCTGATTTGGTGTGCATCAAGTCTTCGACGCGCGTCAATAGCTGACGACCTAGGGCACCAGCTGGATGCGACAGTGCAAAGTCCTCAGACGTGAAATTTCGCGCATGTACCAAAGCGACCGCTAGAGCATCGCCAAGTGCTAAGGTAGCGGTCGTACTCGACGTAGGTGCAAGGTTAAGCGGACAAGCTTCCTGTGATTGACCAAGCGTCAACACAATATCAGCGGCTCGTGGTAACATACCGCGTTTATCACGACTGATACTGATTAGAGGTATGTCAAGGTGCTTGACCACTGGCAAAAGCATTTTGATCTCATCAGACTCACCAGAGTTTGAAATAGCAAGCAGCACATCACCTTTTACGAGCATACCCAAATCGCCATGCCCCGCTTCACCAGGATGCATGAAAAAAGAAGGCGTACCCGTCGATGCAAAAGTCGCTGCTATTTTGCGTCCAATCAATCCTGACTTACCCATGCCAGTGACTACAACGCGACCCTGGCAAGCCAAAATAATATCGCATGCTTGTGCAAACCGATCATCGATCTGCTCTGTCAGTAACGCCAATGCGGATATCTCGGTATTGATCGCTTCGATAGCAGTAGTAATGAATTGCTCATGGGTCAAATTATTTTTAGTATCACTCATGAATCTGCTCTATTTTTATGGTGAATCAGTATAGTATTTTACTATACTATGTTTCATATTAATAATGATCTACAAGATTTATAATAAGGTCACAGCTTACTTTTTCTGATGGCTATACAGCTATTGATACAAAAAAAACCCACTATCATAGCAGGTCTTAAATGGATAAATTATAGCTTGATAGTATATTTTAAGCAGCACACCAAGATCATATGGCTATTTAGCTGTTGCTGTCGTTTGTTCCATCGTCTGGCTTATTTTCAAAGCCTGTGTTGTCTGCTGATGCATCGAAACCACGATCCTGACCAAAGCCGCCGCGCTCAAAACCGCGCTCCTGACCTTGACCAAAGCTGCCACGTTCAAAACCACGTTCTTGGCCTTGGCTAAAACCACCACGGTTGAACCCACTACGATTAGAGGCAAAACCGCGCTCGTCAAATCCACCAGTAGAATTGCTACCACGTTCAAATCCACCGCCCTGATAACCAGCTGGTGCCGTGCTTTGAGGCTGTGTAGTAGAGCCAGTAGTCGTACTGCTACGTGGATTACGTGCTGGTACCACTGTTGAGATGGCGTGTTTATAGACCATTTGGCTGACTGTGTTTTTTAGAAGTACAACATATTGATCGAATGATTCAATTTGACCTTGCAGCTTGATGCCATTGACCAAAAAAATAGAAACAGGAATGCGATCTTTGCGCAGTGAGTTCAAGAATGGATCTTGTAAAGTTTGTCCTTTTGACATGAAATCTCTCCTAAATATTATATAGTTATGTTTTAGATGCCAATTATTCTAAGTGTCAATTTAATTATAATGGCTAAAAGGTAGATACAATGGTATTTTTTCTTTGTAAAACGTATCTAAATCAATATTCGTTGTTCTTAAGTTATTCCACTTTATCGCGAATACATTGTTATTGTAAATAATTAAGTAACTACTTGTTTCATTAATTATTTTTATCCACAAAAGTCAATCAATAATGATTGTTGGCGTAGAAATTCGGCATAGAAACATCGTCTCTTGCTTCATTTTCAGCCAATTTAAAGTATAACAGCTATCTATGCGAGTTTTTGAAACTAATTGTGATTACTTTCTTATACATACGCGGTATTCGTTATAGCGGCAACTTGTATATATGATGACGCCTACACAACAAATTAATGTTCAAAAAGTTTATATATAGTTATTTGTATAGATAATCTCTCGCTTGCGCCATTGTGGCAAATGTTTGTAATACCATATTACTACCAACAGGTTCGGTAGTGGGGTCAAAATCTACCACGTTATCTAACGAAGCGTTAGGCAACTGCATGACTTTTCGTAACCATGTGTACTGACGCTTGGCCAGCTGCCTCGTAGCATATAATGCCTTATTTTGCATTTCCTGACAAGCAAGTGCCTCAGTCTCACAACTGATTGGCGTTAACTGAGTAGTTGATTGTACAATGCCATGTTGTGATTTGTTATCTTCGGTTAGACTATTATGCGCTCTAAAAGCGTCATAAAACTGAGCTTTATCTAAGTGCGGTTTATCGAATATCTCATGATCAATGCGAACCAAATACTCTAATACTTGTCGATAGCCGACGCAGCGCATCGACGGCATGTTAGGTGTCAATGAATACTTCTCAAGTAAGCCGATGACTTCAGTCACCAACCCATCATTCCACATAATATTTAGACGTTGTTCGATACGTGCGTGCAGCCATGGACGGTCAGGCATAACCGATAACGCATACCATTGCTGAGCTGGATTATGTGCCAGCGCTTGTTTTGGCTGTTGCTGCCACTCACTTATCGGCTTATTTGTCTGCAAATAGACTTCAATCGCGCGGGTAATACGCTGGGTATCAGTGGCGTTCAAACGCTCATAACTTAGCGAGTCAATGCTACCCAGATAGTCATACAGTGCCGCAATTCCCTCTTGCTGGCGCCATTGTTCGACGCGCGCACGTACACTATCATCACTATCAGGCACTGGAGACAATCCATCGAGTAATGCCATGTAATACATCATAGTACCGCCTACTAATAGCGGTATCTTTTTGCGCTCATGACACTCATCAATAAGACGAGCCACATCAGTGACAAATTCAGCAACGCTATAGCTTTGTGTAGGATCAATGATGTCAACTAAATGGTGGGGATAGCGTACCAGCTCAGCCGCTGTTGGCTTGGCCGTACCGATGTTCATGTCACGGTATATGAGTGCTGAATCTACCGATATCAGCTCATAACGCCCCGTATCGTACAACTCATATGCCAATGCGGTTTTGCCACTAGCGGTTGGTGCCATTAGACACACCACACTGTTATCTGGCAAGTTTTGAGATACGATATCAGACGAAGAGTGCATGGCGTTGCCTTTGGTCAGGTGAGGGTGGCAAAAATAAAGGTCAGTTCAACAGCTATGATTTTGAAGATAGCATCAACGCTACTAGACGGCTGCTGTCTATGACTTTGATCGCACTATTTTGCAGTATCTCAGTGAGATCGGTCACAAACATTATAGAGTCCTGTGCAGACATTTGAGAGTTGATCTCATTGAGTTGTTGATTGATATTGCTAGCGCTGTTTGGCATCTGATTTTTATTAAATGCCTTGCCATTGAGTAATTGCGATTCAAATAATTGATTCACCTTGGACTGCCAGTCTTTGACATTTACTAGTAGACACTGACCTTGGTTGTAAAATAGCCACCAAGGCAATGTACTGTCATCTATGTTCGAGTTAATAGACGTAGCGGTTACCACGTTACCCAAACCAGTCACGATATCTAAGCAAACTGGTAATGAAGATGCGCGCGGTTTCATTTCAGCAGAATAATGTGGAGCGTCACTATTATTTTGATCTGTTGAATCACTAATGTGAGAATGTATTGATTTTTGAGATGACGTTTCTATTGGATTTGATCTTGTTGGGTCTGCCTGATAGGACTGCCTAACAGACTGTACTTGCGGGCGACGTCTGTGAGTATCTGTAGGCTGCGTACTCGATGTGAACATTTCAGACGAGCGACCTGTAAGTGAGCCACCCATAAAAAAATCACTATCTGGTAGTTCTGATGGTAGCTCTGAGCAGACCTCTTCAGCAGCATCATCAGTATTAGTCGTAGGCGCAGATGTAACCTTGTCTGTATCAATCGTTTTTAGCTGAGTGCGAATCGTATGGCTCAAATGCGCCATAATGTTATTAAGTGGGCTTATTTTGATGCGCTGTTTTGATGGATGAACATTGATATTTAGCCACTGGGTTGGCAATTCCAAATAAAGCGCGTAACCCACACCTGCCAACTGGGCACTTTGAGCCAGTTGACGCATTTGGTTGCTAATCAACGCTTCTTTTACCAACCTACCATTCACATAAATCAGCTTCGGCAGAGCCGTTTGCTCATGGTGCATCGGCCACAGCCAGCCGCTAATCGAGGCTTGATTTGTCGCCGTATTATCGTACGCTACAGGCTGTTGTATAAGGCTCGATAAATCTATTGTTATGTTAAGCGCATTATCCGTTAGCGCCATACCAGTGGCTTGCTCTAAACGTGATAGTGGCAAACGTTTATTATCACTACTACTATGATTGCTTGCAGAGAGCGATAGCCGTTTTTTATTATCATGACATAGTGTTAGCGCAACATCAGCTCGTGCTAGTGCAACGTCGCGAACAATCGTCTCAATATGACCGAACTCAGTAGCAATGGATTTTAGATTACCACGGCGGGCAGGTACATTAAAATATAGGTCTTTTACGACAATGGTTGTACCACGATTGTGGACGACTGGTGTCAGTTTTGGCGTATCATCCAGCACGCCAGCGACCTGTAATTGACGACCAATGCCACTATCATCATGGCTACTCGTCAAACTTAAACGAGAGACAGCAGCCATTGCCGCCAGTGCTTCGCCGCGAAAACCTAGTGTTGTAATACCGTGCAAGTTGGCAACATCAGCGACTTTGCTAGTAGCATGACGCGTGATAGCCATGACCATATCGTCAGGATGTATACCTGTGCCATTATCTACCACTTCTATCGTACCCATACCGCCTTGGGTGATACTCACGTCAATATTGGTCGCGCCTGCATCAATGGCGTTTTCGAGCAGCTCTTTGACTACTGCGGCTGGACGCGTTACGACCTCACCTGCTGCTAGTTGGTTAATGAGCAGCGGTGATAGTTTTTTAATACGGGTATAGGAATGGCTATCTGGCATTATTGACTGTCATGTTTTGGAAAGTTTGGAGCGCATTGGTAAGCACTGTTCAGATTTGCAAGTTTGTTAAATCTATACCTTGTGCTTGTCTTGTCTTCGATAACCGCAGTATCACTTGACGGGCGTCATTTTCAGTACCATCGCTTTCATCTTGCGTCATATCGATATATAAGGTTGGCAATGGTAGATAGCCATCAGCGCGGCTTGCCCATTCAATAATAACTAATGCTTCAGGCTCGTCTAAATATTCGTCAAAGCCAATAAAAGAAAGCTCTTCTGGATCTTGGAGACGATATAAGTCTGCATGATAGACAGGTTTCGTTGTACCATTATTTTGCTCGATACTATAAGGCTCAACCAAGGTATAGGTCGGGCTCTTTACGGCACCAGTATGACCGAGCGCCTGTAACCAATAGCGAGTTAAGGTGGTTTTACCAGCACCTAAATCCCCTGCCAGCCATACACTACCCGTTAATGGCAATGCTGCCAGTTGCTTGGCCAATACCTGTGTATCTTGCTCAGAGTTCAGTATCAGCGTTTGCACAGTGTCACTATTTTCTATTGATTGATCATTACCCATCAGGCTAAACCTGCCTGTGCTTGCTCTGTCTGTACCTGCCCTGTCTGTACCTGCATAGTCACTGTCGGGTTGGTAAAACTCTCACCACGAATCAGCTTGGTATACAAATCAGAGTCACTCCATTCAGCACGAACTTGCTCACTAAATTCAAAATCCTCTAGAACTAGTTTACCCATTTGCTCGTTTGCCACATCATCAGCAAAACACTGCGCGTAACCCGTCGCCGTCTCGTGAGCAATCACTGAATAAACACTGACATCTGCTTCACCATTTTGCATTTGCGTCTGACGCAGTATTTCTTGCGCCCAAAAGAAAATCACACGTGAGAACTGCTCTGCCGATGGAGATACTGGTAGGCTAATCCAGCGCGCACTAAACTTCTTACACGCTGCAACATACTCAGGATCGTCTTTATTCCAAAAGCAAATCGCATGATCAAAGCTGTCGATAATGTCTTTGATCGAAGATTTTAGTAGACCAAAATCATAAACCATTTGCCCATGGTCTAAACGACTAGCCTCTAAAATCAGCTCAATCTGATAGCTATGACCATGAATGGAGTGTTTGCAACGCTCAGAGCTACAGTTGCGAACGATATGAGCATTTTCGAATTTAAACAGTTTACGTATACGCATAATAGGGTGACCAAAACAGTGAGCACGATGGTGCTAAATGTTAATAAATAAGAGTTTGCCGCATTGATTAATCGGTTTATGCCTTATTATAGCAAATCGCCATGTATCCGTAAGTAAGCACTTATGAATACCATGATTAATTGAACGAATCAGTTGGCGCATGGCTTGGCTAAAACAATGATTTGGCTAAGAGAAAAAGCAAAAGAAATGAATCGTAGGCGAATTGTGCGAGTGCTATCTATTACTAGTACTTAAGCCTATACTCGATTCAATAAGCGACTATTTTAATCGTAACCATACTCACCTTAAGTCAGCTTCATTGGCTTAAGGTGAGTATGCGTTATCTACAAAGGAGTTACCATGAGCAAAGGTCAAGACAGTAAAAAGAACGTCAAAAAGAAGCCGCTTTTAACAGCTAAAGAAAAGAAAGCCGCCAAACAAGCTAAGAAAGACGGCAATAGTAGCAGTATCCTAGGCAAGCACTAATTTTATATATAGATACTAATCATATGGAACGGTTCATCAAATCTAATCATTTGACGAACCGTTTTTTATTATCTGCTATTTGCTAATTAGGGCGCGTCTTCATTTTAAAAATGGTCATAAAAATGAGATAAATTGCCGTCAAACAAGGAAAATAGTGTCGATAATATCGAGATATTAACCCGCTATTTGACGCGGTTTGGCAAAATTTAGCCATTTTTAGCCCATTTAGATGACCATCGATTGAATTGCAGACATGCCCTAGGCACTACGCGGTGCAAACATAATGATCGCCATGCCAAGTAACGCGACCACAGCACCTATTATGTCCCATGAAGTCGGACGAATACCATCAACAGCCCATAACCATAGTATTGCCATAAAAATATATACACCGCCATAGGCTGCATAAACCCTACCTGCAGCGGTCGGATGTAACGACAGCAGCCAAACAAAAGCGACCAAACTCAGCGCGCCAGGTATCAGCAGCCAGATTGACCTGCCTTCTCGCAGCCATAGATAAGGCAAATAACACCCTGCAATCTCAGCCAATGCGGTCAGCGCAAACAGTCCAACGGTCTTCAGTTCTGTCAAACGTATCTACTCCTCAACGGTGATAAATCCAGTCAAATAAGGTACGGCATTGCCAGAAATAAGCACTCTATCCCCTACCACAGTACAGTCAAGCACGCCGCCGCGACTGGATGCTTGATAGGCAATCAATTCGCTTTTACCTAAGCGCTCTGCCCATAAAGGTGCAAGCCCAGTATGAATCGAACCAGTCACGGGGTCTTCATCACCGCCATTTGCTGGCCAAAAGTATCTAGAGACAAAATCATAATCATGATACTTTTCTGAGGTTGCCTGACAAGTTACCACCACATCATAAGGCGCTAGGTGCTTCAATGTCTCATTATCACGCACGACATTCAATACATCAGTTTCAGAGTCATAGATGACAAAATAGGCTTGAGCATTGCGATAGACCTCAGCAGGAGCAATGGATAGACCTGCCAATAAGCTATCAGGAATATTATCAATTTTTTCAGGCATTCTACTAGGAAAATCCATTTGTATCTTACGATCTTCGGTCTGTTCGATGGTAAATATACCAACTGCTTTTGCTGAAAATTGAATAACCTTTACGTTCGGGCTTTTCTTAAACAGCATGTAAGCAGAGGCTAAGGTCGCATGACCACAGAAGTCAATTTCGGTCAATGGTGAAAACCAACGAATATGATAAACACCGTTATCATCAGGAACAATAAAAGCCGTTTCAGACAAGTTATTTTCAAGCGCAATAGACTGCATCAGAGCATCATCTAACCATTTATCTGTCACAATAACTGCAGCGGAATTGCCTTTAAACAAAGTGTCAGTGAAGGCGTCTATAATATTTATTTCTAGTTGCATGGGATGTTCTCATTTTTATAATTTTTAAAGATTAATCTTGGTCATCATTATCTTTGGAGAAATCGAAATAAGAAAATCTGACCAAAACTTAATACTTAGATCGATAGGCAAGACTTTTGGTGATGTTGTACTGTAGCTAACCAGTCTTGGCAACGAGCTAATATACCTAGCTCGCTAATTATCTCAAAAATTCTCGCTATAGCTGGACAACATGATTATTTTAGCATTTTGACAATATTGAAATAGTATGACACACAAAACCCCAGTAACATCTATCATAGCAAACAAACCTCTTAGATAACTGTCTACCGAGGCCCTACAGATACTACTACATATAGGAAATCAGCCTCATGATGCGCATTGGATTGTTTTTATTAACCAACTTGGCCGTGATCGTGGTCTTTAGTATTGTGTTTGGGATACTATCCAGATTTTTTGGGATTGGCGGTGTGTACACGGCAGGTGGGCTAAACTATGTCAGTCTTGCTGTTATGTGCGGTATCTACGGTATGGTCGGCTCGATGATTTCGCTATTTCTGTCAAAATGGATGGCCAAAAAATCCACGGGTACGGTGGTAATAGAATCCGCACGTAACCCAACTGAGCAATGGCTGGTCGATACAGTGGCAAAACAAGCGCAAGCCGTAAATATTGGCATGCCTGAGGTTGGTATTTTTAACAATTCGCAGCCAAACGCGTTTACAACTGGCTGGAATAAGAATAAAGCGCTGGTGGCGGTTTCGTCTGGTCTACTACAGAATATGAATCAAGATGAAGTCGAAGCAGTATTGGCGCATGAGATTGGTCATGTGGCTAACGGTGATATGGTAACCCTTGCCCTTATTCAAGGGGTGGTAAATGCGTTTGTGATGTTCTTTGCGCGCATTATCGGTAGCTTCGTGGACCGTACTGTGTTCAAAAACACTAGTGATCGCCCAGGTATCGGTTACTTTATCACCAGTATTGCGATGGATATTTTGCTTGGGTTTTTGGCGTCTGCCATCGTGATGTGGTTCTCACGCTTACGTGAATTCCGTGCGGATCAAATGGGGGCAAAACTTGCCAGCCGCGAAAAAATGATCAGTGCGCTTGATGCGTTGCGTCCCTCTGCACAGCGACCAGATCAAATGCCTGAGAGTATGAAAGCATTCGCGATCTCATCAGGACAAACGCAGGGATTTAGTATTGCGAATCTATTCCGCTCACACCCAACATTGGATGACCGTATTGCGGCATTGAGAGAATATAATCCTAACGAATGACAGTAAACATGAGACACAAAAAAGCCTATCTATAAAAGATAGGCTTTTCTAAATAACGCTTGCTAATTAAATATCAAACTCTAGCGCTCTATCACCTTCGCTATCTTTGATACGCGTTGGTAGACCAATCTTGTTTAGTAGATTGATAAATGGCTTGGCATCTAGCTCTTCGACGTTGACCATCGTGCCTGCATCCCATTCACCAGTTGCCACTAGCATCGCAGCAGCAACAGGTGGTACGCCTGCGGTATAAGAGATACCTTGGCTACCCACTTCGTTGTAAGCGTCTTTGTGATCTGAGACGTTATAGATAAATACTTCAGTCTCAACGCCGTTGATCTTGCCTTTGACTTTATCACCAATACAAGTGTTACCTGTATAGTTTGGCGCAAGAGAGCTTGGATCTGGTAGTACGGCCTTCACGACTTTTAGCGGTACCACTTCTTGACCTTCAGCTGTCATTACTGGCTGCTCAGACAGTAGTCCTAGGCTCTGTAGCACGGTGAATACGTTGATATAGTGCTCACCAAAACCCATCCAAAAACGGATGTTTGGTACATCTAAATTCGCTGACAATGAATGAACTTCATCATGACCACTCAGATAGCTGTTTTGCACGCCTACAACTGGTAGGTCATCCGTACGTTTGACTTCAAACATCTTGTTGGACTGCCACTTGCTGTCTTGCCAAGAGTAAACGGTACCTGTGAACTCACGGAAGTTGATCTCAGGATCAAAGTTGGTCGCAAAGTATTTGCCATGGCTGCCCGCGTTAATATCGATGATGTCGATATCAGTCACTGAACCTGCATCCATCATGTCATAGCCCAGACGCGCATACGCATTGACCATACCAGGATCAAACCCTGCACCTAAAATAGCAGTGATATTGTTGTCTGCACAGCGCTGTTTGCGTTGCCACTCGTAGTTGTTGTACCACGGCGGTGTCTCACAAATCTTACGTGGATCTTCGTGAATTGCCGTATCTATATATGCCGTGCCTGTTTCGATACAAGCCTCTAGAACGGTCATATTGATAAATGCTGAGCCAACATTGATGAGTATTTGTATTTTTGTGTCTTGTATCAGCTGCACAAGTGCTTGGCTGTCCATCGCATCGACCTGATGCGTATGCAAGACTGCAGCTTGTTTAAAGCTGTCTTTTTCTTTTACGCTCTGCGCGATGGCATCGCATTTGTCTTTGGTACGTGAGGCGATATGGATCTCGCCAAGCACATCGTTATGCATCGCACACTTATGCGCGACCACTTGAGCGACACCGCCTGCTCCGATGATGAGTACGTCTTTTTTGTTAGATGTGGCTTGTTGGTTTGTGTTCAATGAACAATCCTCCTTTGTGTCCCTGTCGATACCGTTGATCGCGGCTATGCAAAACAGAAACGAGTGAATGATATGCGTGAATTAAAAAGGAAGACCGAGGAAAACCCACGCACCCGTCGGGCAAATACCACTCCAGTATTTGCCCGAGGCGATTATAACAATTTTTATTCCCTTATCGGTAAAAAATATGCATAAAAAGCAGAGATACTAAAATACTCACTAATGCAAACTAAGTCTTTGTTTTTTAATACTTAAAAATATCACAAACCGACAATAGCATTGTTTAAAAAACTAACTCCTAAGACAGGCTGGCTTTGTAGTCTTGGTAATCAAACTCACGCTGGATATCGATACGACCGTCCAAACGACGAATCACAATTGCAGGCA
The DNA here is from genome assembly GCF_059072655.1 of Psychrobacter sp. H27. Lineage (NCBI taxonomy): Bacteria > Pseudomonadati > Pseudomonadota > Gammaproteobacteria > Moraxellales > Moraxellaceae > Psychrobacter > Psychrobacter sp. H27. The sequence continues at coordinate 556,138 of NZ_JCACRX010000001.1, forward strand.
TGTTGACCCCATTGAACCAGTTTTTCTTCACCATCGTATAGCCTGCGGCATTGCCAAAGGCAATCTCATCCCCTATCTGTAAGTTACTTGGTAATGCATACTCACCAAAGATATCGCCTGCCAAGCAGGAACGACCATAGATAATCGTATGGTCTGCTGACTCAGCATTAGCTTCAGACGGTGCAGCTTCCGCTGGATTACCAATAGGTGCGATATCAGCAGTAGCATTATTGATCGCAGCAATCGGTGCTGACTCACGGTAAATCAGTAAATCAAGCATATGTGCTTCGATAGAGGCATCAACGACGGCTAAGTTTTTTTGATTATGCATCGTATCTAGGACAGTAGTAACCAGCGTACCCGCACCATGGATACTTGCTTCACCCGGCTCAAGATAGACTTGTACGCCATACGTTTCGCTAAATGCTTTTAATCTGTCAGCGAGCTTTTCTAGTGGATAATCAGGCGCGATAAAGTGAATGCCACCGCCCAAGCTCACCCACTCAAGCTGTGCTAATACATCACCGAATCTGTTTTCAATATCAGCCAAACTCTCACTAAAAGCGTCAAAGCTGTCGTTTTCACAATTGTTATGAATCATAACGCCAGTGATATCACCAAGCACCGCTGCAATTTTGTCTTTGTTATGCTCACCAAGGCGGCTAAATGGACGCGCAGGGTCAGCAATCAAAAACGATGAGTTGCTGGTCTTAGGATTTAGTCGTAAACCGACTGGAATACTTTGCGCCGCTGCTTGGTCTTTAAAAGCATTGAGCTGAGAGATTGAGTTAAAGATAATCTTGTCAGCGTATCTCAATACTTCTGGCAGTTCATCTGCACTATAGGCAACGCTATAGGCATGTGTTTCTTTTTTATCTTGGCTACCCGCCTCGGTATTATTACCAAAGGTTTCATATCCCAACCTGACTTCATTGAGCGACGATGAGGTCGTACCATGCAGATAAGGCTGCATCACATCGAACACGCCCCATGTAGCAAAACATTTCAACGCTAGTAATGCCTTGGCTCCAGACAACTCACACAGACGCGCGATGATTTTCATATTGGCGATGATGGCCGCTTCATCGAGCACATAATATGGAGTTGGTGGTAGTGTTGTGTTGGTAGAATTTTCTAGATTTTTTGCATTCATAATAGATTACCTAATAGACACTCTGCTGTTGGTATCTTGACAGACAGATATAAATATTTGCGCTATAGTAGACTAAATTCATCATAATTAGAATATCTTATGGCACTCTCAACCGATTATTCCACCTCTGCCAGCCGATCTCATTCTTCTCAACTAGACCCAAAAGACATAGATTTGACTCATCTCGATCCTGAGGCACGTGCAGTGTTGGATTTTTGGTTTAATGAAGACAATGAAGCCTGTTGGTTTGAACAAAACGATCATTTTGATAAACAGATAGCGGATAAATTCAGTAGTACTTGGCAGGCAGCCGTGCAAGGTGAATGCGTCACTTGGCGTATTGCGGAGTCTTCACTGGACGGTAATAGCTCGGTTACGGCGCTGGCAGGACGATTAGCAGAGATTATCGTGTTGGATCAGTTTTCACGCAACCTATACCGCGGTCAAGCGAACGCTTTTGCTCAAGACGGTATGGCAATAGTACTGGCACAAGAAGCGGTTCAGCAGCCCTACTTTGATACGCTGCCGATGCAGTGGCGCAGATTCATCATCATTCCATTTATGCATTCTGAATCAGCACTGATTCATGACCGTTATCTGCCGCTATTTCAGCAGTTGAATGATCCAACCGCATTGGACTTTGAGTATCGCCACAAAGAAATTATTGATCAATTTGGGCGCTATCCGCATCGTAACGAGGCGTTAGGACGCGACTCAACCAATGATGAAAAAGCCTTTTTGCAACAGCCAGACTCCTCGTTCTAAAGTCAAAACTGCTAATGATTAGTTGTATAACACGCTCAATGATAGTCAAAGGTGTTTTACAAAATAAGGGCTGAACCAGTTATCTGTTTCAGCCCTTATTCTTACCCTATCGTCTCAATAGCCGAACTGGTGTTTTAGTTTACCTACTAGTAATTTACTTGACCTGTGGTAAACGTAAATGATTGGGTTTCAGAAGCTTGGTTGTCAACCAATATATCAAAGCTCACTTGATACTTTGTATTACCATAAAGACCACATTGTTGACTCTGGTCCGCACGACGTTTGACTTCACAGCTTTTGAGTGCATCGGTCAACGGTAATATAAAAGCTTCGTTCTCTGGTAGCTCGTAGTTGGTATTGCTGTACGGATCATTGTCAAAATCAATCAACTGAATCGGTACATCAGTATTACGCTGAGTATCACGGAACTTGATGTTACTGACTTTGATTTTATCTGCTGATGGCATACTGATATAAACGGGTTGTCCGATAGGATCAGTACGCAAATTGCGACCAGTTCCTCTAACAGGGTTTGGCGACTCATTATATAGCGCAGTTACTGTACCAGTCACCCCTTCGCATGGATAAGTAAAGACACCTGATACGGACCTAGCTCTTGTCGCTCTTGTCGCTGAGGCATGGCTTACTAAGACATAGCCTTGATTAAGGGTTGGATTTTTGGCATTAGGTTTGTAAGTCACCATCCCTGTGCCGATCAGACTCGATGTTGGCAGCATCAAAGAACGCAGATGATACGGTGCGGCTAGCAATGATTTTGCCATTGAGGTTGCCACCATATCTACACTCAAGAAATTACCTGCTGAGCTGTAATAGACAGATTGAGCGATATTTTCTGTCGCACCATATTGTGCATTACTGTAGTTTGCATTTAACAATCTATCTGAGAAGTCTAGGCCACCAAAGAATGGATTGTTGTCACCTGTGACGCTAGCAATATCACTGATTTCATTTTCGACATGGGCATTGAAGCTGGTTGGTGTGCTATTAGCAAATACATATTTGATATAGTTTGCATGCTGAATCGCAATATCGTCCAGTTTTGTATCACCAGAGAGACCATTTAGACCACAGCTGGTTCTGGCCAGACTGAATTGATTATTAGCACTTAATGCTGCTCGTGCGTTGTTGTCTACGGGTTCCTTATTTGTATTGTCTGGTACATCTCCGGCTGACTCTTCCTCTTCATCGGGCGACGCTGTGATAGGTACTGAAGTAATTGGTTCTGATACGATATCTTCTTGTGTTTCACTCGGTGGATCATTAGGTACAGAGCTGCTATCGGAGTCTCCACCGCCGCCGCCACCACAAGCCGTTAAAAACACTGTTAAAAATAGTACTGAAGCGAGGTTCTTTTGAGGGATATGAGCTGTCATCTTTTATCCTATAAAATAGTTATGTATATAAATCATAGTGGAAATAAAAAATTAAACCAAAGCTTAGTTATTGATTTTACAGGTTTTTATATTGGTACGAATATATTGTAATATACTTTATGGACTTTTGCTCATTATTTTTAAAAAACAGTCTATTAATTCATAATATATGTCGCTTGATTGTTATGGGATTTCGGTACATTCGTGATGATTAAAATGCTCGCTGTTCTGCATTTATCTACTTTCTAACGACTTTCGTACTGGTGCGAAACTACGTCTATGTGCTGATAGCACACCGTATCTGTCAATTGCTTCCATGTGCGCGCGCGTTGGGTAACCCTTGTGTTTGGCAATACCATACTCTGGATATTGCGCATCAAGGATGTACATGGCCTCATCACGGCTCACCTTTGCTAATATACTGGCGGCGGCAATACTCGTATGGCGCGCATCGCCCTTCACCCACGCTTGGCAATCAACGCCAGATAGCGTCATATCTAATTCGTCAAATATAGCGGGGTTCAGATCAGGGCAACGATTGCCATCGAACAGCACCTCAATCTTTACGTTATTAGGCAATGCGTCTTCAGCGACTGTGGCCGCTAAAATACTTCTAAAAACTATTTTTAATAACGTCTCCGTACACAGCCGCATACCAAGCATGGTTGCCTGCAATATATTTACCTGATCGATGACTGCCGCTGGTATGTCAGCGATGACATACCCTGTGGCATGCTGTTTGACCAGCGGATAGAGGATATCTCGCTTTTTTTCACTCAATTTTTTTGAGTCTGTTAGTATTGACAGTGGAGTTTCTTTGAGTGGCTGCTCCTCAATCAGTCCTGACCACATCGGCGGCAGTATTGTAGCAGCAACATTAACGCTCCCCAGTAATGGTCCACGCCCTGCTTCATCGACACCAATTTGTAGTACTGTCTGCTTAGCTTCTTTATCATTGGTGAAATAGTGAGTGAGGAGCTCCGAAGTATTCATCTGCCCATATAAATGTATGGGTGCTACCAGTTGAATATACTGACCTTTGACATCGATATTTTCGATCTTGATATCAACTGTCTGAATTGAGTTTTCTATACTGTGTTGATCCGTACTATGTTGATCTGTACTGTTCTGAATGGGCATCATGTTAAAAAGTCTTTCTTGTTTAGGTAGGATTGATCGTCTTAGTATTTTGCATAAACCACTGCTCAATCACACTATTTGCTGGTTCATGGTTACTTTGCTGCTGTAATGACTGTTTTGTCGCTAGTAAATCCTTTAGTTGTTCAGCATAGGCACGTGGCTGCAGTAGACGCATCACGGTACGGCAAATATTGTCACCGCTTGCCTGCTCTTGTATAAGCTCAGGCACAATTGGCGCACCAGCAAGTATATTCGGCAATGCCACATAAGGCACCTTTACCAAACGTTTGGCAATCTGATAGGTCAGCTTATTTAATTGATACACCACCACCATCGGTCGTTCAAGCAACATTGCCTCCAACGTTGCTGTTCCAGATGCTAGCATCACAATATCTGAAGCTGCCATGGCCTGCTGGCTAAATTCTGGTTGGGTGTCGTCATAAACGACCACAATAGCTTCTCGTAGCTGCTCTGAGCGTTGATCTATAACCTCTTGGACAATATACTGATGGTTTTGATCCACTGTCGGAATGATAAAGCACAGCTTAGGATCTAGCAGTATTAACTTTTGAATACCATCAAGCATTAAGGGCAAAATAGCCGTAATCTCACCGCGCCGAGAACCTGGCATCACACAAACAAGCTGACTCACATCATCAAACCGTTCAATAAAAAACTGCTGTAAGCCATCATTGTGCCAAACGAGCTCACTGCGGCGCTGATTGATTGGTGTGTCTATCAATATCTGATCGATAGTTCGTAACAATGGATGACCCACGCAGATCGCCGGATGGTTATGACGCTCGTAAACTGGTAGCTCAAATGGAAACAAGCACAACACCAGATTGGTCGCTGCTTTGATATTGTGGATACGTGACTCACGCCATGCCCAAATAGAAGGGCTGACATACTGTACACAGAACACGCCTTGCGGCTTGAGCTTTTTGGATACCCGTAGATTGAAGTCTGGCGCATCGATACCAACAAACCAATCAATACTAGCCACCCCAAATGCGCTCAGTAGCTCGCGGCGCGCTTTGAGCAAATCTGGTAGCTGTGACATGACTTCAACCAGTCCCATCACCGCAAGACGCTCTAATGGGAAAATACTCTGCAGCCCTTGCGCTTGCATTTTGGGACCACCAACACCAACCCAGACGATATCATCACGTAGATTGTTCATCTGCTGCATGAAATCTGCACCCAAGCTATCTCCAGACACTTCGCCTGCCACGATACCTATGACTAGCGGTGCGAGGTGTCTGTTCGGTCTTTGAGAGTCCGCCTCTGTCTGGCTGACTAAATCAGTATGTGAATGAGACGTAGCAGAATCTGTCATGACAAGCTCTCAGTATTAAAGAATAAAAATAAACCGCTATTATAAAATATAACGCCACAAATCAGTGATAAGTATTCACAGATGATGTGCAGGTCTGTCTACCATATCTCTAAAGTAACATTTTAGCCACCTACCGCTGATGTCGCTATCATACGTGACGATGATAAAAATAGCTAAACTCGCACGTGAAACCCAATTTATAGAACCTAAGCTATGAGACTCCATTTCTGAAACCTAAGCTATAAAATCTGAGTATCGACCGTACAAATTTAGATTAGTCGTTATTAATAGATAGAAAAAATAAATCCCAAACGTGCATTTGCAGTTTTAAATACAATGCTAAGACGTATCTCATTTTGGAAAACACACCCTAAATGCATGGAAGTATAACTAAGTTTTAGATTCCTCATTCCAGTTATCAGTCAATTAACTGCCTGACTACCCTTGTCAACCAAACATTTTGTCCGCATAATGAATATTCCTATAAATCAGCTAGACGATATATAACCATGACAACATCAGTTACCCATAATGCAGATATTGACGACGTGAATATTGAAAAATTTATTCCTTTGATTACGCCCGCTGAGCTAAAAACTGAGCTACCTCTATCAGATGAAGCCTATAAAACCGTCCTAAACGGTCGAAACACTATCCAAAACATCTTGGACGGCAAAGACAAACGATTGTTTGTGGTCATTGGACCTTGCTCTATCCATGATATCAAGGCGGCACATGAATATGCTGATCGCTTAGCCGTATTGGCAAAAGAGATCGAAGACAGCGTATTTGTAGTCATGCGTGTCTATTTTGAGAAGCCCCGTACTACGGTTGGCTGGAAAGGCATGATTAATGACCCTGATATGAACGACAGCTTTGATATCGAAAAAGGATTGCGCACTGCACGTAAGCTACTGCTTGATCTCAACGAAAAAGGGCTTCCTTGCGCCACTGAAGCACTTGATCCAAACACCCCGCAGTACATGCAGGATTTGATCAGCTGGTCGGCAATTGGCGCCCGTACTACCGAAAGCCAAACACACCGTGAGATGAGCTCAGGCCTATCTTGTCCAGTGGGCTTCAAAAACGGTACTGATGGTGGCATGACGGTTGCTGTCAACGCGATGCAAGCCGTTAAAGAAGGACATAGTTTCTTGGGTCTGTCTTCAGATGGCAAAGTCTCTATCATCAAATCGAAAGGTAACCCTTACGCACATGTGGTACTACGCGGTGGTAACGGTAAGCCTAACTATGATGAAACTGCAGTTGCTCAAGTTGAAAACGAGCTGGCCAAAGGCAAAACCAACAGTAAGATCATGATTGACTCGAGCCATGCCAACTCAGGTAAAGATCCGTACCTACAGCCGATGGTCATCAACAACGTTGCTGAGCAGATTCAAAACGGCAATAAGTCAATTATCGGTATGATGATCGAAAGCCATCTAAAAGGCGGCAATCAAAAGCTAACTGCTGACTTGAGTCAACTTGAGTATGGCAAATCTATCACTGATGGTTGCCTAGATTGGGACAGCACGGTTACCGCGTTGCGTAGCCTACATGATATGGTAAAAGACGTCCTACCAAACCGCTAATCGGTTTTAAGAATAACCTACTGTCTAGCAAAAACTATCTGGTAAAACAAAAAGCCCGTTTGGCACTAATAATCAAGTGCCAAACGGGCTTTCTTTATGACATGCTATTTTGAAACTCTAAAACACTTAATGAGCAATGAAAAATAACTAGAGCGTGTTCCTATTTTAAAAATGGTGATGAAAATGAGATAAATCGCAGACAAACAAGGAAAATAGCGCAGAGAATATCGAGATATTGACCAGCTATTTGACACCGTGTGGCAAGATTTAGCCATTTTTAGCCCATTTAGTTATAAACATTTTAATTAGGGACATGCCCTATAGTTCTCAATCAAACAAAGCCAACCCCATTTCAGGATTGGCTTTGCTTTTATATCATAGACTGTATCGTTGCATTACGGTTCACAATCAATCGTCTGCCGCGCCCAGTACACTGTCTAAACTCTCAGTCACATGCTTAGATGATACATTCTTTTGTAGGTCTAGTAGCTGTTCATGTGCCATTTGACGATGTGGCTCAGCCAATGTATTCCAACGTGCTAGTACTTGTAGCAAACGCGATGCCAATACAGGGTTGGCGTCATCTAACTGTTTGATAACATCGGTATACATTTTTAGACCTTCTGCCGTCCATAGTACTGTTGGTTGCGAGCTAAAGGCACTAATGACTGAACGAACGCGGTTAGGTGTATTCCAATCAAAATCTGTATGTGTAAGTAGCGACTTGACCACGTCAGGCGTCACACTGTCAGCAGCGGCTTGCACGCTAAACCACAAGTCGATAACCAGATCGTTTTCTTGAAAACGCTGGTAGAAATCAGCGAGATAATGATCTGCATGTGCCAATTGATGATTGACCATTGCCTTGAGTGCACCAAAGCGCTCAGTCATACAGCTGGCATGATCGTATTGTTGCTGTGCCCAGTCTGCTGAACCGTCAACATTAGCAGTCAGTCCCATATCAAGTACAACGTTACGCAAAGCTCGGATACCACGAGATTTAGCACTGTCTTCATAAGACTGCATTGGCAGATTATTATACAAGACTGCCCACTGGTCTTTGAGTCTGTCTGCTACTTGTTGATATAGTCCATCACGCTGCTCTTTGACTAACGCTGGATTGTAATCCTTAGAGATAGCAGAAGCCAGCTCCTGTGCTGAGGGAATATCAAGTAGCCTTGCCGCCAACATTTCATCATCAGCTGCCAAGACAGGCAACGACTGCTCCAATGCCTCTAGATACACATCAGGGGTGCTTTTTTCACCTTTTCCTTGCAGCAAAATACGATTGACTAGCATCTGAGTCACTTGCCAGCGATTGAACCCATTGGTTTCATGCTTGAGCAAAAATGCTAAGTCTTCATCTTGATAATCATAATTGAGCTGTACTGGTGCGCTAAAATCACGCAACAAAGAAACCACTGGCTCGCTTGTCATATTATCAAACACAAAGGTTTGCGTTGCTTGGTCAAGCAGCAGCATACGCTCAGCAACAATACTGCCAGTATCTTTGTCAAACAGTGCCGTTGCTACAGGTATCGGCAGTGGTTTTGGCGCATCAAAGCCACTAACACGACGTGTCTGCTGGTTCAAAGTGATGGTCAGCGTCTGTGCGGTACTATCATAGGTTTGATGACCTGATAATACTGGCGTACCAGGTTGGCGGTACCAATCGATGAAGTCTTCGACTTTTTCATTAGTGATGCTAAGTGCGGACAAAAAGTCTTCAACAGTTACGGCTTGCCCATCATAACGGCGGAAATACTCGTCTGTCCCTGTACGAAAATCGTCTGGTCCTAATGTGTTTGCGATCATACGTACAATTTCAGCACCTTTTTCGTAGACAGTCGTTGTATAAAAATTATTGATCTCAACGAAGCTCTCTGGACGTACCGGATGGGCTAATGGGCCTGCATCCTCAGCAAACTGATGCGCACGCAGTGTGGCTACATCATCGATACGCTGCACAGCGCTTGACTGCTGATCCGCTGAAAATGACTGATCACGGTAAACCGTAAAGCCTTCCTTTAAACACAGCTGAAACCAGTCACGGCAAGTGATTCGGTTACCTGTCCAGTTATGAAAATACTCATGGGCGATAATAGCTTTCACACTAAAGCTGCGTGCGTCGGTGGTGGTTTCAGGACTAGATAATACACAAGCCGTGTTAAAGATATTAAGTCCCTTATTCTCCATTGCACCCATGTTGAACTGACTGACGGCAACGATCATATAGCGGTCTAAATCATAGGCGCGCCCATAATTAACCTCATCCCACTTCATAGAGTCTTTTAGCGCTTGCATACCAACATCACATTTATCGATATCGGCAGATTTTGCATACACTTCTAGTAAGACTTCTCGACCTTCACTCGTCGTATAAGAATCTGTCAGCACATCCAAATCAGCGATGACGCAAGCAAACAAATAACTTGGCTTGTTGGTGGGATCCTGCCAGATTGCATAATGACGCTCTGGCGCATCAGTGACTTCGCCTGCTTCAACTAAGTTGCCATTGGCCAGTAAGGTTGGATAGCGCTTATCTGCCTCCAGTCGAGTGGTAAATATCGCCAGCACGTCAGGACGATCAGGATAAAAAGTAATCTTGCGAAAGCCTTCTGGTTCGCATTGGGTCACGAACATGGTGTCATCATCGCTACCCGCCATATACAGACCTTCTAGCGCGGTATTGGTCTGCGGGCAGATACGCACCTGAATATCTAAGGTAACCTCATCAGGGGCATCATGAATCATCAGCTTACCGTCTTCTTGGCTGTAGTGATCAGTTGTTAGCTCGTTACCATTCATAATAAGGGCTAATAGCTCTAACGACTCACCAAATAAAACAAGATCTCCTATGGTCTGGCGCGTCATTTCAAGTGTACTGTTTACTAGTGCATGGTCTTCAAATAGCTTAATGTCTAGATGAACCGTCTCAACATCGAAACTTGGCTTCTGATAATCTTTTAAGTTAATTTTGCTAGGCGCATGCGGTGGTACATCAGGCATATCAGGATTGATAATTTGAGCATCAGTTTCAGCAGTGGACATATGATTTCCTATTATTAATGATATAGATGGTTGATATTAATACTGTTGTTATTGCTTTTTTTAAAATACGTATCGCATTCAAGCTCACACTGTTGTAGCTGCCTGACGTTTGCAAACTGTCATTTACGATCTGTTATTTATAAACAATCTTGTTTATATCAGGCTTATACTTGAGTTGATGGCATAAATTCATTGCTTGATATTGCTTATTAATAAGGGACTGTCATCCTATTATCGCTAGTCTGACTATTTTTACTAGCCTGATAGCTAGATTGACCTAAACCCTTAAATTTCAAGTGTAGACATTGAGATAACTGAGTTATCATTTACAGATAATACGCGCCTTTTCTGTGCAGCTATGCTTACTCGCATAATTCATAGCGAGCGTTGATCTAAAAATCAAATAAACAAATGGACGCGAGTTATCAATTGGATAATGTCGCTTAAAATGATTTAATAAACACACTAATGACCCACCTTCAATAAACGGCCCATGATATGACAACACATACTGCCAAAACCTCAAAGATCACTCTACCTTTGCTTAGAGACTATGTCGATGCCCTTATGCCATCACTTGGTAGCTCATTTGACGCCTCAATGGATGAGCAGGCACAAACAACGAGGGGTCAGACTGATGATACCACTGAGCTGTTATGGGTTGCACATGACAAAACAGAATTATCAGCGCTGCAAACACAGCTAGAGACTTTACCAGATAACAGCAATGTGCCAGTCCAATCGTGGCATATATCGACTTTATCAGAACTTACCAAACAGCATCTACCTAAGCGTTATGAGCTTGTCTGTTTTTGGCTACCTTCCCTGTCCCATGAGACATTACAACAATATATTCCTGCGCTCATGCGCTATCGTGATCTATATGCAGCACATCTATTGGTTGCTCTTGATAGCTCGATAGATCTAAAACCTTATGGATTTACACCGTTTGATATTTTAAGCGAGCCATCCTTGGGTGCTAATCAAGTTGAATCAATCACCTCATCCACAGTATCAGCGACACTTTGGCAGTTCAATTTATATGATTATAAAAAACTACCAAACTGGCTCAATGCTGACTACTGGGCAAATCCAGAGAATTGGGGCAAGCATCGCTGGTGATATAGGTTCTGTCTATGGTTATTTACAGTAAAAATACTTACATAAATTAACAGTTAGTATATGATAGGAGAGATTGCTCAAGCTTTATGGTAAGCAGTTTAAAAAAACAAATTCAATTAAAATTTCAGGAGCTCGTCATGTCAATCAGTTTTTCTAAGATCGCTGTTCTTGCTGTGCTATCAAGCGCTGTGGCACTAACCACAGGTTGTGCTACCAAACGCTCTACCTCTGAAGTTGTGGTAGCTCCGCTAGGTATTCCAGGTGGTCAAGTTGGCTATAATGGTGCCGTTATTGTTGATAACTCAAACGCCGTAATTACTGGTGCAGAAAACTTACAAGCAGTGGTTTATTTCGCCTTTGATAGTAGCGAAATCACTGCACAAGCAGCAAGTGTCCTTAACCAGCATGTGAGTCTACTAAACTCAAATCCAGCGGCTGGTGTTGTGATCGCAGGTCATACCGATGAGCGCGGTAGCCGTGAATACAACATGGCCCTAGGTGAGCGCCGTGCACAAGCAGCACGTAACTATCTTGCTGCTCAAGGGGTCACTGCCAACAACATCCGTGTTATCAGCTATGGTGAAGAACGCCCTGCTGCTGCCGGCAATACTGAAGATGCCTATGCCCAAAACCGCCGTGCTGAGCTGTCTTACTAAGAATAGTTAAACTATTAGATCCTTAAAAAAGCCCAGTAATATACTATTGCTGGGCTTTTTTATATTTTGTTATAAGCGCTATGGGTACCTGCAACTCATGGGCACGACAGTTGTTTAAAGAACGGCCTACCTTGAATTAGCGTCAAGTAATTTGATATCTGAAAAACCTTACATTTTGACTGAAATCCTTAACGATTAATTATGATAATACCAGCCTCAAACATAACTCACATTCAATATACTCAGCTCGGTCATGACATATGGTGCGTGACTGCCAAGGTGAGCGAGTCATTAGCTTGTCTGAATATAAACAGCACGCTGTACGCGTCAGTTCGGTCGTTATCATCTGGGTCATTATGTACAGACCTTACTAATCTGAGTGATTGTAAATGGCATTATGTATCTCTACAAAAACCCATGTCGAAACGTAGCATGGCTCGTAGACAGCGTGAGCAGCAGCATCAAGGCGTCAGGCACCTTCTACAAAACCTACTTAAGAAACTAGACATCGAAGACACCTTAGACGAGTCGAGCTTCCCTTATCGACTTATAAACAGTAAATATTACGTCTGTTTTAGTCATACAGGTGCCCATGATAAAAATCATGGCAACATTAATAAGACTTCATCAAGTCAAATAGCTCTAGTCATCAGTCGCCATCGTCCTGCTGGAATCGATATAGAACACAATAATGTGGCTTGGCACGTCGCACAGCGTTTCTATTCCGATAATGAGATTGCTGTTTTGCAGACATTACCAACAAACAAACGTGACTCTATGGCTAAGTTACTGTGGCAAATAAAGGAAAGCTTTATAAAAGTTCACCAGTACACATTAGCACAAGGTTTAGGGATGGATTACTCTGATGTCATTCCTGCCTTGACTGATGATATGAATAAAGACCTTATTACTATCAGTCATACTAACGATCAATCCAATCACCAAATTGCAGTATTGCAAGCAGATCAAACAGTCGTCGTTTTTTGATCATATCTGACAATGCTCTCGTATTTATTATCTTCGCTTTCTTTTAGACATAAAAAAACGACCCTAAAAAGGGTCGTTTTTTTTGTTCTCTTCTAATAACAGTATTTACACTGTGATTAGATTAGAAACGGTAAGTTGCGCCAAGTTTAACGATTGGCATCCACTCTAGCCAGTTTTTATCTTCTAAATCATTTTCTGCATCACGAGCAGCTTGATTTGCTGCGACAGTGTTACCACCTTCACCAGTATAGCGGACATCTGCGTCTACTTTACCCAAGTATGCTGCACCAACTTCACCAAATACACCGAAATTATTCGTGATGTTAGGGCGGAAGCCAACAGTTAAGTAAGGGGCTAATTTATTGCGATGTTCTAGAGAGCCTTCTAGGTTACCTACATTTTGGCCGCCAAAATCCTCTTCAAGAATTTGCTCTGCAGTTGCCGTGCCAGCATAATATTTGTTGCCATCAATGCTGTAATAACCGTCGCCTTCAGCATTAGCTCTTACATCAATATCGTTGTCAGGAACGATGATACCAGCACCCATAGTGAACCAGTTACCAGTAGGACGCAATTGCACACCTAGATACGGGTTGCTAAAGTCACTATCAACATCATAATTGATGTCATTTGCGTCAAAATCACCACCGAATAAGTCAGCAACATCGCCACCAGCCCAACCAGCTTGTAATTCAACTTTTTCGTTAACGCTAAAGCCAACGTTAGCACCATAACCCAAAGAACCAACCTCAGCGCTTACAGAAGCTGGGTTTGTAACAGTGTTAAATAAAGTTTTGGTAGTACCAACAACAGCACCAGTAGTGTTGCGTACGATACCAGCGTCAGAATTATATGCATAAGAAGGCTCTGCTGCTTGATAAGCAACTGGCTCAGCTTCGTATACTACCGCATCGTTGTTATCAACAACGATAACCGGATCAGCTGCTAATGCAGCAGTTGATGCTAGAACAGCAGCAGAGATAGCTGTAAGTTTAATAAGTTTCATAATTATTCTCCTAAAGTGTAAAGTAACTCGCCCGTAAAAAATGATAGTTATGCTTTTTTTAAACCATCATTTTGTTGAGGAGATTAAAACAATTTTGGCCGTAAAAGTCACCCCTTGGAATGCGCTTTTTATTTGCCGTTATGTAAAGATTGCATAGATACTGTAATAATTGCTACACCAACCTGCAAAACTTCGAATTCCTGTTACACAACGCTCTCAAAGTAACCAAACAGTGTAGACATGAGTGTCGGCGGGGTTAATGTTCATGTAAAGGTATTACAAAATATTTCACTATAATGACTGAGTATAATGTGCAGCTCAATATCAGTTATATAGCTTATTACTACAGAGTGTTGCAGCTTGTGATTGGACGTATCTTATGTTGCTTGTACAAATAAATTGTAAATATAGGAAATAATGATACGAATGCTATTATTTAGTATCACTAAACCTTGTCTAGGCTTTATATTGTGCTAAATTAGAGGTAAGAAGGAATTTGTTCTAAGACGTCTTTTTTTATTACCCTTTGTTCTACTTATGAAAGCGTTGTGCGCTTCTATACTTTGATCTTTTATTAATACTGAGCCTTTTATATGCCTAAAGTATCGTCAATTACCCGTGTACTAGAGATCATAGAAGCTGTCTCTTACGCTTCTAAGCCTCTGTCTCCACTCGAGTTGTCACAAGAGCTGGATATCCCCAAACCAACCATACACCGTCTGATTCAAAACTTGGTCGATGACGGTTTTTTGACTGTTGATATCGGTGGTGGGATTATCCCTGGTAAGCGGGTACGCAATCTGAGTGTTGAGCTTTGGCAACAGCGATTGTTCTTTAACGAGCGCCAGATGATTTTGCAAAAGCTGGTTGACGAAATTAAAGAGACTTGTGGTATCGGCGTTCCATATCATATGGACATGATCTATACCAATCGCGCACAAACAACCCTGCCCTTGCAGATATACCTTCCTGTAGGAGCCAAATCGCCCATGTGGTGTACAGCGACAGGTAAGCTATACCTCAGTCAATTGTCTATTACCAGCCGTATGAAGATACTACAAGGATTACCACTAGATAAATTCACCAAAAATACCATTACTGATATTGATGCCTTGAACGCTGAGCTTGATCGTATCGCTGATACTGGTATCGGTATCGACAACGAGGAGTTTATTTCTGAAATGGTAGCAGTAGCAGTGCCTATATTAGACAAGAAGTCACGTTATCTGGCCTCACTGTACCTGCATGCACCGACGATACGCGTGTCCCTCGATGAATTATTGACTTATGTACCTCGGCTACAGCAAGCCGCGCAGGATATCCAAGCCCTCGTGTATGACCTACAGAGCTGATATCGCCCTTATCATGCAGCGAAAAGCGCCACGCTATAGTCCCTAGCGCGGCGCTTTTCTGTTTGATTTGATATCTAACAAGTATCTATTGGCACATCACAAGTGTCTATTGATAAGCACCACCTATTAACAAGCAACAGCTATTAGCAACATTACTAATAGTCCCTATAGCAGTCTTTAAGACAACAGCGAGATATCATGACGCCCCATAATACTGGAAAAGTCTTTGTCGCCATTCTCTAGAGTATGTGATGCATACAACTCCGTTGCTTTTGCACCCATCGGCGTGTCTACATGAGTGTCTTGAGCGGTTTGCATGGCAAGATTCAAATCTTTTTGCATGAGCTTACTCATAAATCCACCTTGGTAACCATTACTAGATGGGACATTTTCCATGACCTGTGGATACGGGTTATAAACCTCTAATGTCCAGTTACGACCTGAGCTCTGTAGCATAATATCTGACAACACTTTAGGGTCTAGACCATTCTTCACTCCTAAATTAATGGTCTCTGCTGTCCCTGCCATCAAAATACCTAGCAGCATATTATTACAAATTTTCGCAACTTGTCCTGCGCCATGCGTACCCGCATGAAAGATGTTTTTACCCATAACGGCAAGTATCGGCTCAGCACGAGCGAATGCCTCAGCGCTACCGCCAACAATAAAGGTCAGGCTACCAGCAATCGCGCCGCCCGTCCCACCAGACACGGGCGCATCCAAAAACTCAATACCCAGTTTACTCGCGGCGTCTGCCACAGTTCTGGCATCAGCAGCTGCTATCGTACTACTATCAATCACTAGCGTACCTTTATTCAGCTCTGCAAGTAGACCATTGGAACCGTTGTCGCCTAAGTACACCGAATGCACGTGCTGCCCTGCAGGTAACATGCTAATGACAACTTGAGCATTACTCACAGCCTCTTTAGGACTCTGCGCCACGCTAGCACCTGCCTGCTGCAGGCGCTTGGTAGCAGCATCAGACAGATCAAACACAGAAAGTGTATAACCCGCCTTTAGTAAGTTCTCTGCCATGGGAGCACCCATATTACCAAGTCCTATAAAAGCAACGTTTGGTTTAGAGGTGTCATTATCTATTGTACTTGTATCCTTTGTACTCATCTCATCACTCCTTGATGATTGCGTAGGCATTGCTACCTACTTATATTGCGTTAATAATGGTTGTTATGATTACTATTTGCGACTCACTGTATATTATAAACCAGCAAGCCCTATTGTCTTAACTGACATAGATTGTTTGAAACAACACGGTTATTGAGAGTCGGTGGCGCTCCCTGTTGGTAAGTAATCTAGACCTTATGACCCTTCTAGCTACGTTTGAGCTTATCGCACAAGCTGACTGGCTAAAGCAGTGGCATCCAACCAGCCTTCTAAAGGATGCTGACCTTTAGGATAAGGGTTATCGAAGTGCTGATCGATATATGCCTGTCCTTCTACACTGAGACAGTCTGCTAGTGAGCGTGACCATTGTGGATTCTTATCCTTGTCAATCAGTAATGCCCGCACGCCTTCCTTAAAATCAGGATTAGCCGCACAATGTACCGCGACGTTGGTCTCTAGATACAAAACCTGCTCTATCGATAAATCGGCGACTTTATGATATAGCGCATGAGTCAATGCTGCTGTCACTGGGCAACCATGACGATAGGTAGCAACTGCTCGCTGTGTCCAGCTGTCTTCTGCAAAATCTTTGCTCAGCTGTACGAGCGCTTCATCGCTTTGTAGCAGTGCGTCGATATCAGCCAGACCGCCGCTGTTCATGAGTTGCTGAATAGGCTGCCAGTACGTCGCCAGCTTGCTATCGGGTAGATCCGCTGCAGGTAGTGCCGCAAGTGCACGGCTAACAATGCTATGAGCACTGTCATTATGGAACTTGTCCGTATTGCTCGTACTGTCTGATGTTTGCCAATTACTTCGTTTTAGACGCTGCATGATAGCATCATAGTCATGACTGGCAACAGCATACTCCGCTAGATTCGCTAATAACGCATCACTGCCATTGCACATCGCGCCTGTCAATCCTAAAAACAAACCTGTCTTGGCAGGCATACGCTGCAAAAACCAACTACCAGAGGCATCAGGAAACAACCCAATTGTCACTTCAGGCATAGCAAAACGGGTACGCTCAGTCACCACACGATGGCTACAACCTGCCATTAATCCCATGCCGCCACCCATAATGATGCCGTCGCCCCAAAGTATTAGCGGCTTTGAATAAAAGTGCATTTGACGATAGAGACGATACTCATGACTGAAAAACTCAGTAGCATAAGGATTGGGCACTGGCGCATCGGTAGACATACTGTCATACAGCTTACGAATATCACCGCCGGCACAAAACGCCTTGTCCCCTGCACCTCTCAATACCAGCGCGACTATCTGGTTATCAGCTTGCCACTGCACTAACTGCTCTGATAGCAGCTGACACATATCAACGCTGAGCGCATTGAGCGATTTGGGTGTATTGAGCGTCATCACTCCAATGAGGTGACCACAATCTGTCGGTTCAGTATTGAATAATACAGAGGCCTCTTGCTCGGTATTGCTCGAAGGCTTTTGGGTATCGTCGGTAGCTGCTGTCATAAAAGTGACCTACAAAGTTAAAAAATTAAATAATAATGTCATAAGTATTATGACCCAAGCATTTTAAGCAATGCTTATTTATTTTGCCAACTGGGTTTGCGTTTTTCTAAGAATGCTTGTACACCTTCGCGCTGATCCAGCGTGTCAAACAACTTCACAAAAGCTTCGCGCTCATGAATAAGGTTTTGGGTAGGCGGGGTATCTCTGGCCGCTTGAATAAGTCCTTTAGAATAACTGACAGCAACAGGCGATTGCTTTGCGGCTTTTTTGGCCAAGTCTTGAGCGACTAGTAGCCCTGCACCTGTTTCAGTGACCTCCTCAACCAAGCCAATACGTAATGCCGTCTCTGCATCAACGCGTTCGCCGCACAGTATCATGCGCTTTGCCCACCCTTCTCCGACGAGCCAAGGTAGGTTTTGTGTGCCGCCTGCACATGGCAGTAGACCTACGCCCGTCTCCGGTAGTGCCATCTGTGCATGCGCTTCTGCAATACGAATGTCGCACGCGAGCGCACATTCAAGCCCACCGCCCATCGCATAGCCGTTGATCACTGCAATGCTGACACCGCGATAAGCAGACAATGCTTCAAACGCCTCACCAAACGCAATCGCCATACTTATCGCACGACCTTTATCACCGTCTGAGAAGTTATTGAGATCTGCGCCCGCTGAAAAAAACTTTTCACCATCGCCATGCACGATTAACGCGTAGATATCGTCATTGGCATTGAGATCGGTGATGAGTTGTTTGAGCGCATGCAAACTGTCCATTGTCCACGTATGCGCAGGAGGGTTGTTCAATGTCAACGTGGCAGTATTACCATCAATTGATAGGTTTAGATTGGTATAATCTGTCATAAAACATCCTTGTTTTAGTCAAGCGAAAAAGTATGATATCGTCACAATAATAACCATAACAGCCTATTAGCGCAGTTGGCTTAGCGCCTCGTCTTGTAAGACCTGACGTGAAATAATCACTCGCATGATTTCATTGGTACCTTCTAATATCTGATGCACGCGTAAATCTCGCACGTGACGCTCAAGCGGATATTCATTTAGATAGCCATAACCGCCATGTAATTGAAGGGCTGTGTTGGCAACATCAAAACATAGATCCGTAGAGAGGCGCTTCGCCATTGCACAGTAGGTAGAAGCTTGCCCATCATTACTATCGACTTTATCAGCCGCTAAATAGAGCATTTGACGCGCAGCGATAGTCTGGGTCAGCATGTCGGCGAGCTTAAACTGTACGGACTGTAAGCTTGCAATTGGACTGCCAAACTGGCTACGTTCCTGTACGTAACTGGTTGCTGTTTCTAATGCAGATTGTGCCGTACCCACGGCGCAAATACCGATATTGATACGACCACCGTCCAGCCCTTTCATAGCGATACGAAAACCCTGACCTTCTTCCCCTATCAGATTCTCTACTGGGACTTTGACGTCTTTGAAACTAATCGTCCGCGTCGGCTGGGCTTTCCAGCCCATTTTTTGCTCGTTTTTGCCATATTCGATACCAGCGCTATTGGCATCTACTACGAACGCTGAAATGCCTTTTGGACCTGCCGCGCCAGTACGCGCCATGACTACCAATACATCAGTTGATCCTGCGCCAGAAATAAAGGTTTTTTCGCCATTCAGTACGTAGTAATCGCCTTGTTTATCCGCCTTGGTGCGTAATGAGGCGGCATCAGATCCTGCATTTGGCTCTGTTAAGCAGTAACTACCGAGCCACTCGCCACTGACCATATCGGGCAAATATTTTTTGCATAGCGAATCGCTGCCATACTCGCCAATCATCCATGCTGCCATATTATGGATACTCATGTAGGCTGCCACAGAGGTATCCCCCCACGACAGCTCTTCGAATACCATTGCGGAGTCGAGTCTTGGTAATCCCAAACCGTCGTATTCTGGATTGGTATACAACCCCAAAAACCCAAGCTCACCAGATTTTTTGATGACATCTATGGGGAAATGCGAGTTGCGATCCCATTCAGCAGCGTTTGGCTTGAGCTCTTTTTGCGCAAACTGACGGGCCGTTTGGCGAAAGGCAATCTGATCATCGGTCAATGCAAAATCCATAGGGTTATCCTTGTTCTTATAGATCAAATAAAAAGTCTGTTTGATGCACCCCTTGATAAAGTGCGAGTAAGACATTTGATAAGGCGTGCACGCCTTACAATAGCGGTATAACGATAATAAAATTGCGACCAATAGTATCGCAAGTAGCATCAACGTTATACCGCAAATATAGTCAATTAGTTATTATATTGAAATCGTTGTATTGACACCGCGGCTCGCTTCATCATCGAACCAACGTGCAGTGACGGTTTTGGTCTGAGTATAGAACTGCACCGCTTGCTTACCATAAGGGCCTAAATCGCCCAGTTTGCTGGCACGCGAACCTGAGAAGGAGAACATGGGTAATGGCACAGGAATCGGTAAGTTGATACCGATCTGACCGACTTGAATGTCTTGTTGGAATTTGTGCGCAGCCGCGCCTGACTGGGTGAATATCGCCGTGCCATTGCCATGCGGATTGGCGTTCAGTAGTGCAATCGCTTCATCTAAGCTATCAGCGCGCATGATGCAAAGTACGGGTCCAAAGATTTCTTGTTGATAAATTTGCATATCACTTGTGACATTGTCAAAGATAGTTGGCCCAACAAAGTTACCGTTCTCAAATCCTTCAACGCTAATGCCGCGACCATCCAGAATTAAGTCTGCACCCTCTTCTACCCCAGTCCCGATCAAATGCTCGACACGGGCTTTTGCGGCAGGTGAAATCAGTGGCCCTAGGTCTTTGTCGTTTTTGCCAGCTGAAACAATTAAGTTGTCTGCCTTGGCTTTAATATCATCGATCCATTCTCCAGCAGCGCCTACTAACACGACAACTGAGAGTGCCATACAGCGCTGACCAGCGGCACCAAATGCCGCGCCTGCTAGCTGATTGAGCGTTTGCTCTTTATTAGCATCAGGCAGGATAACGCCATGGTTTTTTGCACCCATCATACACTGTGCACGCTTACCTGATTGGCTGGCACGCTCATAGACGTGCTTACCAACGCTAGTAGATCCCACGAAAGAGACAGCTTTGATATCTGGGTGGTCACAGATGGCGTCGACGGTTGCTTTGCCACCATGTACCACGTTCAGCACACCTTCTGGTACGCCTGCTTCAATTGCTAGCTCAACCAAACGCATAGTCACCATCGGATCTTGCTCAGACGGTTTGAGGATGAACGTATTACCCGTGGCAATCGCCATTGGGAACATCCATAGCGGAATCATCGCAGGAAAGTTAAACGGCGTGATACCAGCGCAAACGCCGAGCGGCTGCCAGATGCTATAAGTATCAACACCTGATGCGACGTTTTCTACAAAGTCGCCGATTTGTAAATTGGCAATACCAGCGGCATGTTCGACCACTTCTAAGCCTCGGAACACATCGCCGCGTGCATCAGCAATCGTCTTGCCCTGCTCTGCGGTCAATATTTCTGCTAGCTCATCCATATGCTCACGAATAAGTGCTTGATAGGTTAAGAAAATACGAGCACGCGTGGTGATTGGTGTTTTGCGCCATGTTTCAAACGCGGTTTGGGCGGCTGCAACGGCTTGATTGATCTCATCATTGGTGGTTTGCGGGACTTTTGCGATGACTTCTTGGGTCGCAGGATCGGTAATATCAATCCATTCATCGGTATTTGA
Organism: Psychrobacter sp. H27; assembly: GCF_059072655.1. Taxonomy (NCBI): domain Bacteria; kingdom Pseudomonadati; phylum Pseudomonadota; class Gammaproteobacteria; order Moraxellales; family Moraxellaceae; genus Psychrobacter; species Psychrobacter sp. H27. Next base: position 578,009 of record NZ_JCACRX010000001.1, read on the forward strand.
CTGTGTGAACTGACCGTTGATGAGCTGTTGAACGTGGTGCATAAGATATCCTTATCTTTTTTGCGAGACTACCGTGTGACGGCACCTGAGTATTCACTGGTGAATGAAACGCGATGAGCGTTTATCTATAAAACATCATTAAAATTCTAAATTTTAAAATGATTTATTTTGTATCGTTATTGACTATAGCAATAAACCAATTTTAGGGTCAAGCGCTTTATCAAAATTTTCATTAAGTTTGTTTTATTAAAATGCGATGAGTGAGCAGATTGCTATAAGGAAATGGCAGAAACAAAAAAGCCCATGATGATTCATGAGCTTTTAAATGGTTGGGGCGTGTCCCTAATTCAAACGTTTATCACTAAATGTGCCAAAAATGGCTAAATCTTTTACAAACGGCGTCAAATAGCTGGTCAATATCTCGATATTGACCAGCTATTTTCCTTGTTTGGCTTCGATTTATCTCATTTTTATCACCATTTTTAAAATAGGGACACGCTCTAGTCTAATTTTGATAGGCAGTAGGCAACTTATTGACCTTCGATGTTCAATAGTCTTTCATTGACTGCTTAATCGCATCGATAGCGGCTGGGTTATCGAGGGTCGACATATCTCCTGTAGGCTTATCTTCAGCCAACGCACGAATAGATCGGCGTAGGATTTTGCCAGAGCGCGTCTTTGGCAGTGCTTGCGGGAAATAGATAGCTGCTGGCCTTGCAATACCGCCCAAAGATTTGACCACCGCACCGATGACTTGCTGCTCAACACGAAAGCGGTTTTCGGTCGTTTCGACTTGCGTCTGATCTTTTAGCACACAGAATGCGATGGGTAGCTCTCCTTTTAACTCATCCTGAATACCAACCACTGCACACTCTGCCATATCTGGATGCATACTGATGGCTTCTTCGATCTCTTGCGTTCCTATCCGATGACCTGCGACGTTGATCACATCATCAGTACGCCCCAATATATAAAAGTAACCGTCTTCATCTGTCACTGCATAGTCTGACGTAGAATACTGCTGCCCATCAAACAAACCAAAGTAGCTACTGATAAAGCGATCGTCGTTGCGCCACACCGTAGTCAGACAACCAGGCGGCAATGGCGCTTTGATTGCAAGGAGGCCTTTTTCTCCCGCTTTGCAGGGGTCGCCAGTCTCTTCATTAATCACCTGCGCCTCATAGCCATACATGGGATAGCCAGGCGATCCTTGCTTATGCGGTTTATGATTGAATTTTGGTGTGTGACTTAAGATGGGCCAACCAGACTCTGTCTGCCAATAGTGATCTAAAATCGGTACGCCTAAATGCTGGGTCAACCAACTGGCCGTTGACTCGTCAAGTGGTTCACCTGCTAAAAAGAACGATTTGACACTAGAGACATCATAGCGAGTCATCCAGCTCTCGTCTTGTTTTTTGAGCATACGCACGCCTGTGGGTGCTGTAAACAGAATATTGACTTTGTTGGCCTCAACGATACGCCACCAAATACCAGGATTAGGTGAGTGTGGTAAGCCCTCATACATGACGCTCGTCATCCCTGCTAGCAATGGCGCATAAATCGTATAAGAGTGTCCAACTGCCCAGCCGATATCTGATATCGCCCAAAACGTCTCACCTGCCTTGCCATCATAGACATAATCCATCGAGGTAGTCAGTGCGACGGCATGACCGCCAGTATCACGCTGTACGCCTTTTGGCGTCCCTGTCGTACCAGAGGTATAAAGCAGATAAGACGGTGTGTTTGACTCAAGCCAGACAGGTTCCACAATTGCATGGGCCTCACAACTATGGCGACGCTCAGTTGCATAATCCACATCAATCTCTTTTGGCTCAAAGGGTAGGATACCGCGATTGACCACCACTACATGCTCAGGCTTGGTTGTTGCTTGCTCGACGCCCTGATTGACAAGGTTTTTATAATTAATAACCTTACCATCACGCAGACCTGCATCTACCGTAATGACCATTTTTGCTTCGGCATCATCCATACGGATGGCCAAGTTATGGGCCGCAAACCCACCAAAGACGACTGAATGTACCGCGCCAATACGCGCACAAGCCAGCATGGCATACGCCGCTTCTAGAATCATCGGCATATAGATGATGACGCGATCGCCTTTACCAATACCCTGGCGCTGTAGCACATCGGCAAAATAATTAACTTCTTTATATAGGTCGTTATACGTCAGACGGCGCTTGGTATAGTCTGTATAAAACTCGACGTTGTTGCCCAGATCTTTAAACGAATCAATGACTGCTGGAAAGGTTTCTATCAACTCTTGATTGATTTCTGATGATACCCAGACAAACGCGTCTTGCTCGGCACGATCTACCAAGTGACGATCTACGCAGTTATAGCAAAGATTGGTCTCACCGCCGACAAACCATTTGGCAAATGGTAGATTACTATCATCGAGAATTTGCTCAGGCTCTTTGTGCCAGTAAATGCGCTTTGCTTGCTGGGCCCAAAAATCCTCTCGTTCGATAATGGAGTCGTGATAGATATCAGCAAATGTAGGCATGTCTGCTGCTTGGGTAGATACTGGGTGTTGGGCGTGGTCGCTCATAATAGCTGTCCTTAGCATAAACGAGAAATGAGGCAATGTTATTTTATCATCGAAACTCTAGCAAGTCGTCATCGCATTAGGAGCGCTATCTGCACGTCTAACTCTGCGAGGCTTACACGGTTCCGACTATAGTAGACAATGTCTGAGTGTGTACTGGTCATCCTTGCCAGAATTAAAAAACCGATACATTACGTATCGGTTTAAAATGTAGCAGAGCCTATTGCAAAGGTCAACTATTAAGCGTGTAACATGCACTACATTTTGACAAATACAAACGTTGAATGTTCAATTAATAAATATGATTATATTTGAGTTTGGTTGGCATATATCTCACGCATGACTTTTTTGTCATGTTTACCCACCGAGGTTTTTGGCAGCTCATCTACAAACTTAAACTGACTTGGTACGCCATATTTAGGAATGATACCGCGCTCTACTGCTTTTTCTGCAATGGCTTTAATATCATCAGCGCTCGTATCTTGGGCAGTCGGCTTTAGGACAACCAATGCGAGTGGACGCTCGCCCCACTGCTCATCACGCACCCCTATCACTGATACATCAGCTACAGAAGGATGTAGTGATAGAATCGTCTCAATCTCGAGCGATGATATCCATTCACCACCAGACTTGATCACATCTTTTAGGCGATCTGTAATTTTGATATAACCATCAGGACGTATGTAGGCAATGTCTTGAGTGTGCATATAGCCGCTTTCCCACAACTCTTTACCAGCATCATCGTTCTTAAGATAGCTTTGGGTCAACCAAGGCGCTCGTAGTACCAGCTCACCTGTGTTGTCTTGTCCTTTGCCAACTGATTTATTGCCTTCACCCCAGACCTGAGCATCGACCATAAGCACAGGCTTACCTGTCATACAGCGACGAGCAATATCTTCTTCTTCACTCATCTCAGGCTCATCAAGGCTAAACTCAGTCAAACTGATAAGTGGCGCGGTTTCTGACATGCCGTAGCCTGTATAGACTTCGATACCTTGTGCCATTGCTGTTTTTGCCAACCCTTCAGTCAACCTTGAACCACCAATGATCATTTTTAGACCATTGAAGCTAACATCACGATCTTGGGCTTCTTTAAGTACCATTTGCAGGATGGTAGGGACGCAATGAGTGATGCTGACTTTTTCGTTGATGATTAAGTCCATCAATGTATCAGGCGCATAACGCCCTGGATAGACTTGCTTTAGACCGACCATCGTCGCTGTAAATGGGAAACCCCATGCATGGACGTGGAACATCGGTGTCATCGGCATATAGACGTCACCGTAGCTGACACCTTGTTTGTTGGGTAGCATACCTAGAGTGGCGGCCTCTGCTAGGCTATGTAATACCAATTGGCGATGACTAAAGAAAACCCCTTTTGGGTCCCCTGTCGTACCAGAAGTATAAAAAGTCGTCGCGATAGTATTTTCATCAAAATCTGGGAAATCAAACTCGCTGTTAGCAGCGTCTAGTAGGGCTTCATACTCGCCTGTGACACGGCTTTGGTTGTCACCAAAGACACCTTCAGCCGTTACTCCATTATCATCAAGCCAAATGATGTGCTCGATACTAGAGTTTTCAAATTGATAGTCTTTGACCAGTGGCGCAAACTCAGAGTTGAGCATTAGTACTTTGGGCTTGGCATGGTTGATGGTGTACAGAACTTTTTCTGGAGAGAGACGAATATTGACCGTTTGTAGGATGTACTCTGACATCGGTACCGCAAAATAAGACTCAAGATAGCGATGACTGTCCCAATCCATAACCGCAACCACATCACCTGCATCGAGATTTAAGTTTGCCAATACATTAGCCAATCGATTGATACGTTCAAACAGATCTTTATATGTGAGGCGCTTCTTGTCCGCGTAAATAATCTCTTGGTCTTGCGATACTGTTTTTGCACGGTTTAGTAGCTGCTTGACCAGTAATGGATAATCATAGGCAGATGGCGCGCTGTGATAAATATTTGACATAGATCTGACTTCCTTGTTTGTTGTATTTATAGGTTATATAGTCAGAGAGCTGCTAAACAGCTACGACGTTATCCTCCCTAGACGTACTATTTGTACAATCTGCAGTCGGCTGCCTTGTACCCGTTTTAGACCTCTTTGACTATACACAGTAATGATAAGTAGTAAAAATACTCATGTGGAATGTTTTGCCCAATCATTCTCATTTCTTAATGAGTTTTTATAATGAACGACAATCTTATTAGGTTAATAACATCGTTATAGATAGTAAGAAAAAAGCAGCGCCATGTAAAGCGGGCTTACATTAAGTAGCATAATGGGCAAATACATAATGTAGAGATCAGTCAGCTACTTTGACTGCACCGTGGTTTTGACCATCCCAACGCTGGCTATTATCAATGCCAATATTTGTACGATGACTAATAACCCTACGGTCATAGACCACTGCCCGCGTGCATAAGCCATACCGCACAACCACGCGCCAAGCGTGCCACCTGAGTAGTAACCCAGATAATATAAACCCGATGCCAGTGACCGTCCTTTTTTAACATTGACAGCGATATAGCTGATGGTCGCTGACTGGGTAATGAACACGCCAGATGACATAATGGCAAGTCCTATAACTACGCCCCACAATGGTGTCACCAACGTTAACAACACCCCGACCATCGAGATAACAATCGCCACTCGTACGGTACGCGCTGAACCGAATCGACGTAATAGTGACGTAGACAACGGTGTGATAACAACACCAAGTAAGTACACTGCAAAAATATTCGCAAGTGCACCAGTCGTCAGCTGATATGGCTCATCTGTCAGATGTAAATTAATAAAAGTAAAACAACCGACCAGCGAAAATAAAACGCAAGCACCCAGTAAACAAGAGGTGACTACATAGCGATTGGTGACGTGCTCCCCTAGCGTTTGTATCGCTGAGCGAAAATTGGGGTTGGGTACAAAATGACGAGACGATGGTAGCATCTTACCGACCCATACCGCACCCAGTAGTGTTATCGCTGCCATGACATAGTAACCATGACGCCAACCGATCAACTCATGCAAATGCCCTAGCAAAAACCGGCCCATAAAACCGCCGAACACTGACCCTGAGACATAAAACGACATCAGCTCGGTCACTGCCCGTCCCTCGAACTCCTCACCGATATAGGCAATCGTCACCACTGTAATACCTGGTACGGACAGCCCCTGCATAAAACGCCATAAACCTACCCAGCCGATGCTGGAGCTTTGGGCGATCAAGAATGTCGGTATGGCTAAGAATAGCAACGCACCAACCACAAATGATTTGCGACCGACGGCATCTGAGAGCATACCCAAAAACGGTGACATGATGGCAATTGCCATGACCGTAGCACCAACTATCATGCCAGCTTGTACTTCAGTCGCAGCAAAATCCACCATCATGACGGGGAGTACCGCTTGGATAGAATATATCTGTAAAAAAGCGAACATACCTATCAAACCAATCGTAAGCTTCAAAACCCACGACACTGAATGACTGGATGAAGGCGATGGTTTTGTGGCAATGCTTTGGGGTTTATCTGTAGGATTATTCACAAGAGAGCTGACTATATTGGTTATGCTATGACAGTAGATCGAGCGTGTCGTTAGCTTAAATGGTAGGAAAATATAACGCGAATTTATGACATCGACTTTTTATAGCTATAGCATAGACATGAAGCCGTAGAGGATAAATAGCTATCATAATGATAAGAGAGGCATGTTAGCACATCAATTAATATACTCAGGTTTAAATGTGTTATTGGCGATTGATAGTGCTCTTGACCTAGATTGAAAAATTAGGTTCAGGTCATTATGGAGACGCTTGCTCTTATTAGATAAGACTCTATTTGCTGATTGAAAGTGAAAAATAGTTTTTGCAACAAGCTCAATAACTACAGTAACTTTTAGCTATCAGACAACAGCTATAATCGCTGATTGTAGACTGATGGGCAGTTTTCGTTTGCTATGATGACATTTGGATAACAACTCTATTTTATTTTTACACATCTACATTGCTTATATCTTTTCTTGTACAGACATTATTTACCAAACCATTAATAATCGCATAGTGTTATATATAAATAAGTAAAATGATTGAACAAATGAACAGTAAAGGAGCATATCGATGAATGATGAAATTTATGATTTAGGTGCAGGGTTTTGGAGTATTCGAGGATCATTTATAAAAAATGGCATTATCGATATTGGCGTCCAATGTGCTCTAATAAAGCGACCATCAGGACGATTTATTTTTTTAGATAGTTACACGTTAACGGGCGATGTACGTCAACAAGTCATGGTACTGACCAATGAAGGTAGAGATGTCGAAGCCGTCCTCAACGTCCATCCATTTCATACGGTACACTGTGCCCAAATGGCACAAGATTTCCCGCAAGCGACATTTTATGGGAGTAACAGACATCCGCAACAAGTCCCTGAGGTTAGCTGGGCAGATGATTTGGTAGAAAGCGACGCAGTCGCTGAGCGTTATCCTGAGCTTCAATTTTCCATACCTAAAGGTATTCATTATATTGCGCCTAACGAAAACGTTCATGCAAGCTCATTGCTGGTATATCATCCTGCTAGCCAGAGCATCTATGTCGATGATACTTTTGAAATCCCACCGTCAAAGCTATTCAATGCAGTACAGCCTAATCTTGGCTTGCACCCAACCACCAAAAAAGCACTCAAAGAAGAACCAAACGCGGGCAAGCACTATTGCGATTGGGCAGTAGGTCTGGCACACGAGTGGCGTAATGTTCGTCATTTTTGCGGCGCACACTCAGGACTGATGGTATTTGAGGAAGGTCAATTTGAAGCAGCGCTCTTGTCAGTCATTGATAACACTCGTAATGAGCTTGAGAATCGATGATGCTAAAGAAGTCTATGTTTGAAAGGTACAATATCTAAAAGCATAATTTTTAGAAGTTATAATTTTTATAATCTGTTATGTCTATAAGCGATTACGGTAAAATCTAAAGAATAAAAATTGAAAATCATTGTGATTTTTTGAGTCAACATATTGAATAAGGAGAATTATAAATGTCAGAACAAATTCATGATTTAGGGGCAGGATTTTGGAACATACGCGGGTCATTCCGTATTGGCGGTGTGGTGAACATTGGTACCCATTGCTCACTTGTTAAACTGTCTTCAGGACGCTTTATATTTTTAGACAGCTACGCCTTAACAGGTGACGTTCGAGACGAAGTCATGGCACTGACCAACAATGGACAAGATGTCGAAGCCGTTCTCAATGTCCACCCGTTCCATACGGTGCATTGCGCCCAAATGGCAAAAGACTTTCCGCAAGCAACATTCTATGGCAGCAGCCGTCACCGCAAAAAAGTGCCAGAAGTGAGTTGGGCGGATGATTTGGTAGAAAGTGACGCAGTCGCCGATCGCTATCCAGAGCTCAAGTTTTCGATGTCAGAAGGTATCGCTTATATCTCATCAAACGAGATGATTCATGCAGGATCGCTACTGGCCTATCACCCTGCTAGCCAAAGCTTGCATGTTGACGATACATTTATGAGTCCACCAATGAAGCTACTAGAGGCTGTCTTACCTGAGCTTATACTGCACCCCACCACCAAAAAAGCTCTGAAAGATGAGCCAAACGCGGGCAAGCACTATTGTGACTGGGCAGAAGCGCTAGCACACGAATGGCGCGACGTTCGTAATTTCTGTGCGGCACACTCTTACCTTGTACAATTTAAAGAAGGTGGATTTGAAAAAGCATTAATCAAAGCCATCAAAAAGGCTCGACCCAAGTTAGAAACAGCCTAGACTTGTGTATCGACGAACGTAGTCTGTGTACATAGATTTTATCAATACAAAGGAGGCTACCATATTGGTAGCCTCCTTTGAATATCTTGCTCAATAATACTGGTTGCACCTAACCATTATATCTAGTGATAGTCATATGTTAGAACAACTATATGCTAAATCAACCATAAGCTAGAACAACCATATACTTAATCGTAGAGTGAATATTTTAGTACTATATTGCATAACTTATAGCTGCAGAGCGGCTACGATTAGAGATGCTATTACTATTCCTGTGACATAGGTTCTCACTTTAAAATAATTCTGAGTAATGATACGCGCTTGATTGAGGCCATAATCAATCACCCACATACTGGCAAAACTAGCTGCTAATAACCAAATAAAACTGACCGTAGATAGTATTAAAAACCCGAACCATAAGACAAGCGCTATCATATTGCTTAAAAAGGGCAATTTAATAGCCCATCTATCATTATCAGCCAAGCTCAGATGATTACCCCAATGCGCGCCTGCCATAAACGAAGCAATCACCAAGCCATATATACTCAGCACCTCAGTCGTCTTTCCCAATACAGGTATCGTATCACTATCTATAGCCAGTAAAAGCGCGCAAGCGATAAAGGGTATAGCACCTGCAAAAGTGAGATAAGGGCTTGGTTTTTTCATGGTCTAAACCTATTTTGATGGTATGGTTAGTCTATTCAAAGCTATAGCCTGCACATCCGCAATGTTTAGCAATTATTCATCGCTCTTTTTAATATTGCCTTGCCATTGTCGAATAAACGCACCTTCTGGATCGTATTGCTGGGCTTGCTTATCAAGGTTAAATTGTCGGGACCCTCTTGGATCAGCACCCACACCTGCCAAATACTGCCAATTACCCCAATTGCTGCCAACATCATAATCAATGAGGTGTTGCTCAAAGTAAGCTGCCCCGTAACGCCAGTCAAGACCCAGCTCATGGACAAAACAGCTTGCGACCAGTTGCCGTCCGCGGTTCGACATATATCCCGTGGTGTTCAACTGATTCATGCACGCATTCACGATCGGATATGGCGTTTGACCCCGCGTCCATTGTGATAGACGTTCTTCATCTAGCTGAGTTGACGGCATATGCTGACCGATACCTGTAAACCAAAATAGCTTTTGCTGATGCGTCATCGCATACCAATAGAAATACTCGCGCCACAGCAGCTCAAACCATATCCAATAGGTAGAGCCATTGGCGACAATATCGCGCTCATAACGGCGCAGACGATTTAATACCGTATTTACAGACAGTGAACCATTGGCAAGCCACGCAGAGAGTTTGGTAGACTGTGTCCAGTTATCAAGCGCATTTCGCGTGGTCTTATACGTACTTGGTGCCTCAGAATCAAAATAACGCTCCAAATGTTTGAGACCGTTTGACTCCCCGCCTCTAAAACTATCGACCTCTTGCAAGTCGCATTGATGCGCGTCACAAAAACACTCACTCTTGTCAGCCATACTCTCAGGCATTGGCGCCAGTGACTCTGGCGTTGGACAAATGATCGCATCTTCTTCGGTATGCAATAAATCATGATCATTTTCAATTTTCTTACGAAATTGGGTAAAGCTCTTGGGTAACTGCTCTAGCGGTAACTCATCAAATAAAGTGGCCGTTGTCTGGACATGCCAGCGTATTTGCGGGTGTTTATCCTGTAGTAAAGCATATACTTGGTTCTGATAATAATCAGAGGTTTTACTGACACAGATATCCGTTACTTGTTGCACTTCAATCAGTTCATGCAACTGAGTAAGCGTGTCTGGCACTGTAGCGTCTTTTTTTAGATACAGCAGTCTATTACCAAGCTGCGTCAGTGAGGCATTCAAATCAGCCAAGCTTTCTTGCAAAAACTGCTCGCGAGCACTACCCATAGTGTCATAATGATAAGCGGGGTCACTGTTGATATCATTCAACCCCTCAGCCAATGATGATGCATAGACAAGCAGTAATTTTCCATTGCTAGATAGGTTAGCTGCTGTCGACAATGTCGCATTGTCCGCTACTCGCAAATCATTATGAAATAAGACCAATGTGACATTTTTATCAGATGGCTGATGTGACATACCTAAACCTCGTGCTATATATTTTAATTATGATGTTTAAGATTTTAGAGTAGCTTGCATAGACAGTTCAATGTAACTTAAGTATAAAAAAGGCAAGTGAGCACGCTATAGACATGGTCAAATCATGCAAGCAAGTAGATATGAAGCAAGCAAACATAGAAACAAATAGGCGACATATTTTTTGAAGTAATGATATAAATCCACTATCTTTTGTTAGCATCAAACAGTGAGACAATATAGTGACTCTACTTAGCATATATCAGATGTTGATTAGGTAAGATGTCATACCCTAAATATCACTATAACCTTTGACTCTCAAGAGCTTGACTGCTTAAATAACTTACCTCTAGGAGAATACAATGACTAAAGAAAATACAGCTGAAGAGAATAAGTCAGACGAAAAACGCAAACTTATTAATCGGTTTTTGACGAAACTCACAAAAGATCAGCCTCAAATGTATTACGCCACAACCTCTGAGATATCACGGAGTATTCATACCATGATAAAGGAGCACACCAATCGTTTGTCAGTAGAAGAGCAAGCACTGGTAAGACGTATGACTATCGAAGAGATTGAGGGACTATTAGGCTTTCATGCTAGATAAATGACTAAGGCATATCCTCATTTTAAAAATGGTGATATGCCCAAGCTGGCTCTCACATGTATTGTTCTCAGTTGATTGATGAACGCCATAAAAAAGACCGCTATCAAAGCGGTCTTTTTTGTTGCCAGTCGTTTTAGTATAAGGCTACTAGAATGGATACTGACGTGGTTCATTTTGCATTGAGATCCAATGCGTTCTAGTGAACTCTTCAAGCACCCACTCGCCGTTAAAGCGACCGATACCTGAGTTTTTCTCACCCCCGAATGGTGTATTGCTTTCATCATTGACTGAGATATCGTTGATATGAGTCATACCCGCTCGAATACCGCGAGCGAAGCGCAGACCCTTTTGCATATCGGCTGTGAATACCGCACTAGACAACCCATACATAGAGTCGTTGGCGATCGACAACGCATCTTCTTCATCCTTGGCACGGATGATACCTACTAATGGTCCAAACACTTCATTGCATGACAAGTCCATCTCTCGCGTGACTTCGGTAAAGACATGCGGCGGTACGACTTGACCTTCAATCTCGCCACTCAATGCCATTTTAGCGCCTTCTTCTTGTGCTTGAGCGATTTTATCCTTAAGTGATTTGAGTTGTTTTTCATTGATGATTGGACCGACAGCAGTGTCTGGCTTGTTTGGATCGCCTACATTTAATGTTTTAACATGAGCCAAGAACCGCTCTACAAAGTCATCATATATCTCGTCTTCTACAATCACTCTATTAATCGCAATACAGATTTGACCTTGGTGCAAGAATTTACCAAAAGCAGCCGCTTTAACAGCTTGCTCGATATCCGCATCTTTTAATACAACAAACGGGCTGTTACCACCCAGTTCAAGCGCGACTTGCTTGATGTACTCACCGCCATTGGCCAGCTCACCGATATGTTTACCTACTGATGTCGACCCTGTGAATGACACTAGGCTTGGCGCTTTGTGCTCAACGATGGCATCCCCTATCTCGCTACCTGAACCCACCACAACGTTTAACAGACCTTTTGGCAGACCTGCTTCTTCAAACACTTTTGCAAGCAGTAGACCACCTGTCACTGGCGTGTCACTAGCAGGCTTTAATACGACAGCGTTACCCAACGCCAAGGCTGGCGCAATCGAGCGCTGGGTTAAATGTAGTGGAAAATTCCATGGGCTAATAACTGCCACGATACCGATAGGCTCGCGGTAAATGAAGTTTTCTTTACCAGGCGTGTTCGATGGACGAATTTCGCCATGGACACGATTAGGGAAAGTCGCTGCCTCAAGCGTGATCGCGCGTGTCGCACCGAACTCAACCATCGCTTTGATACGAGTACTACCTGACTCTTTGATCAACCAATCAACGATTTCTTCTTGGCGCTGATCTAATATGTTGACCACTTTATACAACACAGCAGAACGCTCTGCTGGCGTCTGCGCAGCCCACGCTTCTTGAACTTGGGTTGCAGCATCATACGCTTCGTTCAGCTGATCTTTGGTCGCTTGCTGAATCTCTACGAGCGTATCGCCGTTATAGGGATTTGTATTGGTATTAATGCTATCATCTTTGCCTTTTTGCCATTCACCTGCGATGAATTGCAAATGAAAGTCATTGTAGGCACTGGTATCGTTCGTTGACATAATAATCCTTATTTTACTTTGTTATGTGACACATTTATCTTCAATATCTAAAATAGTGTATTAGCAATGGGCTATCTGTTTTGTGACTGGTAAGAATAAAAGCCACCTTGCTAGACGACTGGTCTAATGCTACCATAGCTCTTAATAAAACGAGACAACTTTGTCAGTAAATATTGTTGATGAAACGTAACCACTACAGCTAAATATTATTAGAATATGCCGACAATATGACGCTCAATGAAGCCTGACTACTCTATTTGTACCACTATCAAGGGAGACTATCCTATCTATGTCTACTGTTACAGACACGACTACAACACCAGATACCAAGGCGCACTTACTGACTACTGGCTACCAATTGGTAGCTAAGAAAGGCTTTACAGCTGTTGGCTTAAAGCAAATTTTGGACACAGCAGGTGTTCCTAAAGGATCTTTCTATCATTATTTCGCTTCTAAAGAAGCGTTTGGTGAAGCTATTATTGGTCACTATTTTAGCCTATACAAAGCGCGCTTAGATATTATCGATGCTCAGAACGTTACCGCTCAGCAAAAACTGTATGACTACTTTCAAAATTGGTACGACACACAGCAGAATGGCTGCGACCACGAGAGATGCTTGGTGGTCAAGCTAAGTGCAGAAGTCGCTGATATGTCAGAGACGATGCGCAAAGCACTCGACACGGGCTATCAGCAAACTACCCTTTGGCTTACTGAGCAGATCAAGGCTGGATGGATAGATGGCTCAGTACCTCGTCTAGATAATATCTCAGCTGAGAGTATGGCCAAGCGCTGGTATTTTGCCTGGCTTGGAGCAAGCTTGATGGCCAAAATCAGCCAAACGAATACGCCTTTGGCTGAAATATGGCAAATGACGACGACTCAGATGGGTCGATAGATATTTAGGCCAATAGGTTCTTAAGCTAATATATTTTTCATACACCTTTTTAATAAGCTATCTTCGGATAGCTTTTATTTGTTGTAAGTTTTCAGATAAGTCGTCTTTAATTAATTTGCATTTAATATAAACAGCATGCCGGATAAGCGTTTAACCTTAATACTGTCCATACGCCGCTACCTACTCTCTTATATATAACCATTTATCCCTAGCGCTTTTGTCCCTCTTACTGTCTTAGACCAAAACATTTTATACGACAGTTTTGTAAACATTCCTAGACGACTGGTCTAATTGGTGTACAATGCGCATAAATATTCAGAGTATATGCGTATAAGCATTGCTCGCCACTCATTGTTTGATATCAAACATTTAATAGAACCATTTCATTAACATTAGGAATTTTATGAACAACTTTCAATATTACAATCCAGTACGTATCGTCTTTGGCGAAGGTCAAATCGAACAGTTATCAGACCTAGTACCTACTGATGCCCGCGTTCTGATTACTTACGGTGGCGGTTCAGCGCAGCGTACTGGTACATTAGATGAAGTAAAAGACGCCTTGGCAGTAAGTGGTAACCGCACTGTTTTTGAATTCGGTGGTATCGAAGCTAACCCAGAGTTCACAACGCTCTTGAAAGCTGCTGATATGGTCAATGAACACAACATTGACTTCCTATTAGCAGTTGGCGGTGGTTCAGTCATCGATGGTAGCAAATTCGTTGCACTCGTCTCCTCACTCACTGAGGAAGACGGTACTGTCTCACGCGACCAAGCTTGGGATGCGCTGACTGGGTATTGCAAAAACATCGACTCAGCTGTGGACTTAGGCGCAGTATTGACGATCCCAGCAACGGGCTCTGAGATGAACTCGGGCGGCGTGATCAACTATAGCGAGCGTCAAGCAAAACTACCATTTGGTAACCCACTTGCCTTTCCTAAATTCTCAATCTTAGATCCAATCAAAACACTTACCCTACCTGAGCGTCAGGTTATGAATGGTGTTGCTGATGCATTTGTCCATGTGATGGAACAGTATTTGACTTATCCAGTAAATGCAAAAGTTCAAGATGCCTTTGCTGAAAGCTTACTAAAGATCCTTATCGATGAAGGTCTAGTGGTTAAGCAAGATTCAGACAACTTAGAAACACGTAAAAATATTATGTGGACAGCGACTATGGCACTGAACGGTCTAATCGGTACAGGCGTACCTCAAGACTGGACAACGCATATGGTTGGTCATGAACTGACGTCATTGCATTCTATCGATCATGCACGTACGCTAACCATCGTCTTGCCATCAGTAATGCGTGAGCTAAAAGAAAGCAAAAAAGAAAAGCTACTTCAGTATGCACGCAATGTATGGAACATCACTGATACCGATCAGGATGATGACACCATCATCGAGACCGCTATTGTCTACACTGAAAACTTCTTCCGCGAGCTTGGCTTGCCAGTTAGCCTAGAAGACGTTGATTTGACTGAGTCAGCAATTGACCCAATCATCAAACAGCTTGAAGCCCATAATATGGTTAAGCTTGGTGAACATGGCAAGAACGACTTAGATGTGTCACGTCGTATCTTGGAGCGTGCTGTAACTAGCAAAGCCTCGTAGTCAGAAACATTATCATATTAATAAAAAATACATATCGTTATGCTATCTATAGTAGTAGCTATTCCATGCTAAATAGCTACTACATTTAACACCACTATTATAATCACAACGAATAACCATAAAGGAGTCCTATCATGAGCTTCGACAAACAACAAAATCAAGAAGTAAACCGTCAAATCAAACTTGCCAGCCGCCCTAATGGTGAACCAACCGCTGATAACTTTGATATGGCAACCAGCGATATTCCAACGCCAAACGAAAATGAGATGCTACTACGCACGGTATACCTATCATTAGATCCGTATATGCGTGGACGCATGAGTGATGCAAAAAGCTACGCTGATCCTTTAGCAGTCGGCGATGTCATCATGGGCGGTACTGTCGCTCAGGTCGTCGAGTCCAATATCGATGGGTTTGATGTCGGTGATTTGGTGGTATCAAACTCAGGCTGGCAAGACTATAGCGTCAGTGATGGCGAAGGTGTCCTGAAATTGGACAAAAACATGTCAAACCCTTCTTATGGTTTGGGCGTATTAGGTATGCCTGGATTCACAGGTTACATGGGTTTGACTGATATTGGTAAACCACAAAAAGGCGAAACCTTGGTGGTCGCAGCAGCTACTGGCCCTGTCGGTGCAACGGTTGGTCAAGTTGGTAACCAATATGGTCTACGTACTATCGGTGTGGCAGGCGGCAAAGAAAAATGCGACTTTGCGGTCAATGAGCTTGGTTTTGATGTCTGCATCGACCATAGAGCTGATGACTTTGCTGAGCAATTAAAAGCTGCCTGTCCAGATGGTATCGACATCTATTACGAAAGCGTTGGCGGTCAAGTATTAGATGCTGTTCTACCGTTGCTAAATGATCATGCGCGTATTCCTGTATGTGGTCTCGTATCACAGTACAACGCGACCGAATTACCTGATGGTAAAGATCGTTTAGGTATGTTGATGGGTCTTATCTTAAGCCAGCGTTTAACGGTAAGAGGCTTTATTATCTTTGAAGAGTATGGCGATCACTTCCCAGAGTTCTTAGAAACCATGAGTAAATGGGTAGAATCAGGCGATGTCAAAACCAAAGAATATATCGCTGATGGTTTAGACGATGCACCCAATGCTTTCGTCGATATGCTAAATGGCGACAACTTTGGCAAAACAGTTGTCAAAGTAGCTGACGTTAAGTAGCTACTGATAGTTGTCAATCGTTGTTAATAACTACTTAACAACATAACTAGCTAAGATCACTACTGAAAATTACGTTTGAAGCAGGAATAATACTAACAGTCATTTAATGACTGCGACTCAACTGCTCACTCACAATAAACAATAAATAAGGAAAACTATGAACATTTTAATGGTACTAACTTCTCATGACCGTCTAGGCGATACTGGTAAAAAAACAGGGTTTTGGTTAGAAGAATTTGCAGCCCCTTACTATGCATTTTTAGATGCTGGCGTCAACGTAACCCTAGCCTCTCCTGCTGGTGGTCAGCCACCACTAGATCCTAGTAGTGATACTGAAGACACGCAGACTAAAGATACTAAGCGTTTCAAAGACGACAAAGACGCTCAAGAGCATTTGGCCAATACCAAAAAACTTGCTGATATGAAAGCGGAAGACTTTGATTCAGTCTTTTATCCTGGTGGTCATGGCCCACTATGGGACTTGGCAGTAGATAAGAACTCTATCAATCTGATTGAGACTTTCGTCAAGCAAGATAAGCCTGTCGCGTTTGTTTGTCATTCTCCTGCAGCACTCAAAAACGTCAAAGTTGATGGTGAGTACTTAGTAAAAGGCAAAACAGTCACTGGTTTCACTAATTCAGAAGAAGATGCCGTTGGCCTAACAGACGTTGTGCCATTCTTGGTAGAAGATGCACTCAAAGCTAATGGTGGCAACTACGAAAAAGCAGCGGATTGGGAATCGTTTGTCGTCGAAGATGGTCTATTAATCACTGGTCAAAACCCAGCCTCATCAGAAGAAGCAGCTACGCGTCTTGTGGCCAAGCTAAAAGGTTAAGACCCAGAAACTAATAAATCACATCATGTACTAAGGTCGATATTATGATTCGCTTACACCATCTCAATCAATCACGCTCGTTGCGTACGCTTTGGCTCCTAGAAGAGTTAGGCGTGCCTTACGAAGTTGTTAGTCACCAACGTGATGCCAAAACTCATTTGGCACCAGACTCTCTAAAAGCTGTGCATCCACTTGGTAAATCTCCGGTTATCGAGATCGATGGACAGGTTTATGCTGAGTCAGGCGCTATCACTGAGTTACTGATTGAGAGGTTTGCACCAGAGCGTCTACGCCCTGAAACTGGTAGCTCTGATTATGGCTACTATTTACAGTGGATCGACTTTGCTGAGAGCTCACTCATGTTGCCATTGATGCTAGAGCTATTTACCAAAAAAGCAGGCATCGATGACAATGAGTTTTTGAATGGTTATATCGAGACAGAAAAGACAAGATTGTTCAAATATTTGGACACATCGGTTGAAGGCAAATCCTTTATCGTCGGTGATAAGCTCAGCGGTGCTGACTTTATGCTGTCATTTGATTTGATTATTTTGGCCAAGCGTCAAAAGCTTGACGCTTATCCTCATATCAAACAATACGCTGAAGCGCTTGCCAGTATAGATAGCTATCAGCGCGCTATGCAGTTAGAAGCAAAGTATGACGAGTCTATCTAGACTTTTGTTTTAACTACTGCATATCAATCGTATGATGTACATAAGCAGCTCTTTATAGAGCTGTTTTTTGTGCGTACTCTATTTTGTGCTTGTAGTGGTAGCGACAGTATAAGAATAACGACAGTGCAGTGATAAAGGAAGTAAAACTCGCTTTGGTATGTAAGAGATTGAGAGTTAGGCGTACACAACCGACACCACGTTGCCACGTGGCTTATAATTTACGTGCACATGACAGAAGCTCCGCCGAACTCGTGATAAAATCTTTTTAGCGATTATTGAGTTACCCCTCATACTCCCTCAGTCAATCGACTGACCTTTGACGTTTAAAACACCAATGACACTGTCCTGACTCCCCGTCTGGAGTTTGTCCTATGTTGCTTCATTTCTTTATACAGATTGTGGTCCGCCCATGACTAACGAATACCAGTTTAAGCCCCATGAAAAACCACTCATGGTAGGCTCTCCAGCCAATCCTGATCACCCTACCCGCCGCAAAGTATTTTATCTACTGATTGGAATATTTATTGGTCTCACAGCCAGCTTCCAAAATGGTCTACTTGTTGCAAACCTCTCTCAAATACAGGGCGAGATGGGATTAGCGCCTATTGAAGGAGGCTGGATATCTGTGAGTTACAACATGACCAACGCTTGTATTACTGTCCTGCTGTACAAGATCCGTCAGCAATTTGGCATGTCACTTTTTAGTAAGATCACTTTATTCTTCCTACTGGCTGCCACAAGTCTGCAATGGCTGATTAGTAGCCACTTGCTAGATACGCCTAGTATTAGAATCGAGCCCTATTATCTAGAGATTGTCGCAAGGGGACTTAGCGGCATGGTGGCCAGTGGCATGACCATATTGGGATTATTCTATTGCCTACAAGGCATGCCAACCGTCAAACGGACTAGTGGCTTGATACTAGGATTTGGCTTGGTGCAGTTTGGTATTCCTCTATCACGTATCATCTCGCCCTACCTTGCCATCGATGGTCAGCTTGAAAACTTATTCTTATTCCAACTTGGTTTGGCATTGATTTGCTTTGGACTGATTAATCTTTTGGAACTACCACCAGGTAATATCGAAAGAGTATTTGAGAAACTTGATTTTTTAAGCTTTGCTTTTTTTGCCAGTGGTTTGGCCGCGTTGGCTGTTGTACTAGTACAAGGTCGAATATTATGGTGGACGACGCCTTGGCTCATTTATCCGCTTATTATTGCTATCGTTGGGATTAGCATTGCATTATGGATTGAAACCCATCGCAAAAACCCAATGTTACAAGTCCGCTGGATGCGTAGCCGTAATATTATCGCCTTTATGGTGACAGGTGCTGTGATGCGAATCTTGCTTTCTGAACAGACTGTCGGCGCCGCAGGATTACTTGCTACGCTAGGCTACGGCGGTGATCAGCTGATTACCTTTTATATCGTCATATTGGCCGCCAGTGTATTGGCTTTGGTCATTAGTGTTTTTAGCACCAATCCAATGGATTTACGCAGGCCTGTCATTTTTGCAGTAGCATTGATAGCGTTGGGTTCTTGGATGGATGTTGGTGTGTCTATCAATTCAGCACCTTATATGTTTTATCTCAGCCAGTTTTTAATTGCCTTTGCCGCCGTATATTTTATGGGGCCTTTGGTTTTTGAAGGGTTTTTGCGTGCGATTGCCAGTGGTCCTGCCTATATTATTAGTTTTTCCGTTATTTTTGGTATTTCCCAAACGATTGGCGGCTTGGCAGGTGCAGCAGCTATTCAAGCGTTTACGACTGTTCGTACACAATCACACTATGCAGATATGGTCAGCTCACTTAATTTGGGTGATCCTGCTTTTAGCGCTCAAATAGCGAATACTCGTAATATGCTATCAAGTCAGACCACTGACGCTGCCCAAGCAAATGCTGGTGCAGTCAGCCAAGCGCTACAAAACATTCAGCGCCAAGCAGCAGTGGCAGCGTATAGCGATCTGTTCTTTTTGATGGCCGTCCTTGCCACAGCTGTTACGATTATTTTACTGCTCAATTATATTTATAACCGTTACCACAAACGCAACCCGCTGGCTAAAGAGCTCGCTGTCATTGCAAAAATGCGTGAAAACAAATAACTCGGTCTATTATCCCAACAATCACCTTTAAACCTGTTTGGTATTTTTATTGAAAACTTAGGAGTACGTCATGAGCCAAAAAAAACCAGATGAGCTTAACCAAATCTCTCAGGCGTCTACTGGTGCTCCAGCAACAGATACACATATAGCATCGTCTTCTACTCAAGCACAGACGACCACAGATGCAACACAAACAACAGCAAATTCTGATATACCAAATAGCAATAATACGACAGCAGACGCTACAGAAAACCCAGCAGATAGCATTCAGACACCCATGCCAACCAAAGAGCCCATTACAGACACCACTGGATGGTCACCTAAGAAAAAATCCTATCTGAATTTAGCGTTTTTGATCGTGCTGATTGTCATAGGTGTGGTATTGATATTGTATGCGTGGAAGCTCCCCCCATTTACACCTACCACGCAACAGACCAATAATGCTTTTGTCAAAGGTCAGACGACCATTATCAGCCCGCAAGTTTCTGGTTATGTTACTCAAGTGGCAGTGGAAGATTTTGCTAATGTGAAATCAGGTGATTTACTGATAAAAATAGATGACCGAACGTTTCAGCAGCAGCTCGAACAAGCCCAAGCCAACACTGAAGTCGCTGTCACTAACCGCGCTACTAATGATCAAGATACACAATCGAGTCAAGCACAGATCGAAGCACGCAGAGCGGATGTATACAGTGCCAACATCAATGTAGAGAGTGCTCGCGAAGACGTCAATCGCTACCAAGGTTTAGATGCTATTGGCGCTGTATCAAAAGCAGAAGTGGCTCATATCAAAGCACAACTCGCTCAAGCACAGGCAAGTTTGCAACAAGCAGAAGCAAACCTACAATCTGCGCAAGAAAGCCGGGCAAAAACCAGTGGCAGTCGACCTTCATTGGATGCGAACATCAAAAATGCGGAAGCAGGCGTCAAGCAAGCAAGAATCAATCTAGACAATACTATTATTACAGCACCTGAAGCAGGTCAGCTTAGCCAGGTCAGTGTTAAAGAAGGTCAGTACGTTAGCGCAGGTACTCAGCTTATGTATATCGTACCGAAAGGCATTTGGATTATTGCAAATTTCAAAGAAACTCAGATTGCCAGTATGGCAGTCGGTAAACCTGCAACCATTCATGTCGATGCGCTTGGCGGTGCCAAATTTACGGGGCACATAAGTAACATCTCACCAGCGACTGGCAGTGAGTTTAGTGCAGGTGCGGCCAATCCTGCAACAGGCAACTATATCAAAGTGGCTCAGCGTATCCCTGTACGAATAGACTTAGACCAAAATCAGCCTGAACTTGCACGGTTGCGTCCTGGGATGTCAGTCTCCGTTGATGTCGATACCAAGGCGAAATAAAAAATAATACCGAATAAGCTAAATAATTCATGCAAAAAAGCCACTCTAGATACCAAAGAAACTGGGTCTAGAGTGGCTTTTTTATTTTTGTATAGTCTATAGCGTGAAACCCTAGCAACTATGGTAGCAAACGCTTGGTTGTCCAACCTGTATTACCTTCGTGACCTTTACTATCGTCGCCGCCAATCTGCGTATATATGATTCGATCATGCATACGATTAGCGCGGCCTTGCCAAAACTCAATCTTCTCAACCGTAATCTCATAACCACCCCAAAACGCTGGCGTCGGTACCGTAGTATTGGTTGGATGTTTTTCTTGAAGTTGTTCAAACGTTTGCTCCATGACCTCACGATTGGCAACTTCACCACTTTGCGGTTGACTGACCCACGCACCTACTTGGCTATCGTGCGGGCGTTTTTGAAAGTAGCTCGCAGATTTATCAGCATCAATCTTAGCAATAGGACCACTGATACGAATCTGACGCTCGAGCTCGTGCCAAAAAAACAGCACCTCTGCATTGGGATTCTCTGCAATATCCTGTCCCTTAGCGCTTTCGTAATTGGTATAAAAGACAATACCGGTATCGGTAATCTCGCGCAATAAAACGATACGTACGCTAGGCTTATTATCTACGCCGCATGTCGCTAGGCTCATTGCATAAGGCTCTTGTACCTTTTGAGCGAGCGCCTCATCCATCCACCCCTTAAAAAGCTCAAATGGTGATGCTGGTACTGACTGTTGATCAAGCTCGCCTTTCTCGTATGAAAGGCGTTGGTCGGTAAAATCCATACTCATGATCATTCCCTATTATAGAATTATGATGTCATTATTTTAGTGATTGTTAGCTCAGTATTGATTTTAACCCAATACTGACTTGATCTGATCAGCCAAATCATTTGCCATTACGTCACATTCTATTTCGTCATCTGACTCGACCATGACTCGAATCATAGGTTCAGTACCTGATTGGCGAATGAGTAGACGGCCACGGCCTTCTAAGGTTGCTTGAGCCTTGTCAAAAGCAGCAACCAGTTCTTCATACTGAAATGGGTCTTGCATCTGAGACAGTCGCACATTGACTAGCTTTTGCGGCAGTACCTCAAAACCCTCGACCAGCTCACTCAGAGCACGCCCTCGTGCCTGCATCACCGCTAATACTTGTAAACCTGCGATGATGGCGTCCCCTGTTCTGCTCTTATCTAGACATAAAATATGACCAGATGGCTCGCCGCCCAATATCCAGCCATTGGCTTCTAAGTCCTGCATTACATAGCGATCGCCTACTTTTGCACGGGTAAACTCAATGTCTGCCGCTTTTAGCGCCAACTCTAACCCCATGTTACTCATAAGCGTACCAACGATACCTTTAACTTTGTTTGTCGCTTGGGTTGCAAGCACATACAAAATACCATCACCATCGATTAGATTACCCATCTCATCGACCATCACAATACGGTCACCATCACCATCTAATGCGATACCGACATCTGCTTCATGCATGAGTACTGCTTTTTGTAGGCCTTCAGGATGCGTAGAACCACAATCAGCATTGATATTAATACCATCAGGTGTGTTATTAATAGCGATAACAGTGGCGCCCAGCTCACGCATCACTCTAGGCGCTACGCTATAACCTGCCCCATTGGCACAATCAACCACGATGGTTAAATGACTAAGATCATATTGATAAGGGAAGCTGCCTTTACAGAACTCGATATATCGACCTTTTGCATCATTAATGCGATTGTTTTTACCCAGCTGCGAAGGATCGATGATAGGCATAGTGACATCATTACCATTAGCGCTACTCATAATGGCTGTCAGCTTGTCATTGATAGACGCTTGCATCTCATCACTGATTTTTTTACCGTTACCAGAAAAGAATTTGATGCCATTGTCATAATAAGGATTATGTGAGGCTGAAATAACAACGCCAGCATAAGCATTGAAGCTGCGAGTTAAATGGGCGATAGCAGGCGTCGGTAGTGGACCGAGCATATGAACGTCAACACCAGCCGCATTGAACCCTGCCTGCAATGCGCCTTCAATAACATAACCTGAGAGACGAGTATCTTTTCCAATGACCACACTTGGTTTGCGCGCAGGGTTTTCATTATTTTCTATGAGAACCAGTCCAGTGACATAACCCAGCTTTAGGATAAAATCAGGTGTAATAGGCAACTCGCCAAATTTTCCACGGATACCATCAGTACCAAAATAACTCATTATGTCTCTTCCTCAAGTCCAAAATAAAAGGCCTAACGTATATGTAGGCAAAATCATTATTGTAATAATCTGTTTTGTATTTTACAAAAAAAACAGCCAACAATAACAAAGCATTGTTGGCTGTTTGTATCTCAAGACCACTGTAGCCCTTAAACTGGGCTGGTTTTGAGACCGTATAGGACTATAGAGTAGCGTTTAGCTTACTCGGTAGTTCGGCGCTTCTTTAGTAATCTGCACATCATGAACATGTGACTCTTTCATGCCTGCTGAGGTTACTTTGATAAACTGTGGATTGGTACGCATATCTTCGATAGTCGCTGAGCCTGTATAACCCATAGATGAGCGCAGACCACCAACCAACTGGTTGACAATACCGGCGACTGGGCCTTTATAAGGGACGCGACCCTCGATACCCTCTGGCACCAGTTTTTCTACGCCATCTTTGGCGTCTTGGAAATAACGGTCTGATGAGCCGTTTGATCCTGACATCGCGCCCAAGCTACCCATACCGCGGTAAGCTTTGTAGTAGCGACCTTGGAACAGCTCAACTTCACCTGGTGCTTCTTCTGTACCTGCCATGAGCGACCCAACCATGATGCATGATGCACCAGCAGCGATGGCTTTTGCCATATCGCCTGAATAGCGGATACCGCCGTCAGCAATCAGTGGGATGCTGTCTTTCAGTGCACTAGCGACGTTATCAATAGCAGAGATCTGCGGTACGCCAATACCAGCAATAATTCGCGTGGTACAGATAGAACCAGGACCGATACCAACTTTTACGGCATCAGCGCCTGCATCACGTAGGGCTATTGCTGCTTCACCAGTTGCAATGTTGCCGCCGATAACTTGAACGTGCGGATAGTTCTTTTTGATCCATGATACTTTATCGATCACGCCTTTTGAGTGACCATGTGCTGTATCAACAACGATCACGTCGACGTCAGCTGCGATCAATGCTTCGACACGTGCTTGTGTGTCTGCACCAGTACCAACCGCTGCACCAACACGCAGACGACCTTGGTCATCTTTGCACGCATTTGGGTTGTTTTCAGCTTTGGCAAAGTCATTGACCGTAATCAAACCACGCAAA
Source organism: Psychrobacter sp. H27 (assembly GCF_059072655.1). Lineage (NCBI taxonomy): Bacteria > Pseudomonadati > Pseudomonadota > Gammaproteobacteria > Moraxellales > Moraxellaceae > Psychrobacter > Psychrobacter sp. H27. The sequence continues at coordinate 602,661 of NZ_JCACRX010000001.1, forward strand.
CGGAAGTTATCATCAATCACGATAACTTTTTCGATGCGGTGTTCGTGGAGTAATCTTTTGATGTTTTCGTTACTCTCGCCTTCTTGCACCGTTACCAGCTGCTCTTTTGGCGTCATGATCTGGCTAACTGGTAGCGAGAGGTTGGTTTCAAAGCGCCAGTCTCTGTGAGTGACGATACCCACAACATTATCTGTGCCTTTTTCGACGACAGGGACACCTGAGATATTATTATCTTGTGTCAAACGCAGTAGTTCACCAATCGTCATCTCTGGGTGTACAGTGATAGGATCGACAACGGTACCCGCTTCAAATTTTTTGACACGGCGTACTTGTGTGGCTTGCTTTTCAATATCCATGCTCTTGTGCAAGATACCCATGCCACCAAGCTGTGCCATTGTAATCGCCATTTCAGACTCAGTCACGGTATCCATCGCCGCAGAGATAAGCGGAAGATTAAGCGTGATGTTTTTGGTCAAACGAGTAGAAAGATCAGCAGTCTTTGGCAGAACTTCCGAATAGGCTGGCAATAGTAAAACGTCATCAAAGGTTAAGGCTTCATCGACAATTCGCAACATACAGACCCCTAGTGGTGGTTATTTTGATGGGTAGGAATTCATGGCTTAACATATCAGTCGTTGCAGCTGCCTGCGCAGTGTCGACTCATCGCTAACCACTCAGTTATCCTATAAAAATAACGCCATATTATAACAAATAAGCACCTCTCTGACATAGTCTATTTGTCAGATTATTTTACATAAATGAGTCTTTTTATATTGATAGACAAACTGTGCAGCATTCGCCTATCAATAAGTACTGTATACCCTCGATGAGTTTTTTCTAAAGCTACTCACCTGATTTTAAGGTAAAACGCTCTGTCGGTAGGTACGCGTTTTGCTGCTCATATAAGTAACCAAGCATTTTTTCTCGTACTTCGCAAGCAAGCGTCCACGCCTCTATAGGACCTACTCCTGCAACTGCACCGCGCAGCTGAACGGTATTCTCTGTCACATCAACGACAAATATTTCAGGCTCAGTATCTCCATCCCAAAGCTCATTGTCTTTGGTCACTGATATAAAGTGCTGACGAATGGCCTCAATATCTGCGCCATAATCGATGTATAAGAATACCGGACAAGTCTGATGTACTTCGGTATGAGACCAATTCTCTACTTTTTCGGTGATTAGCTCACGCATTGGCACGATCAATCGACGTTCATCCCAGGTTTTGAGTACTGCATAAGTGTAACGCAAGTCTTCAACGGTACTAAAATTACCTTCCATTATTACACTATCGCCAATACGTACAGGCTGCGTCACCGCTACCTGTACCCCAGCGATGATATTGCCCAGTATAGGCTGTGCAGCGATACCAAGCACCACGCCCGCAATACCAGCCGAGGTCAGTAATGTTTTGCCAAGCCCTTCCATATTGGCAAATTCACTCAGACCTATCCAAATACTCCCCAATACCATGACAAATATAAAGACACGGCGAAATATCGATACATAGGTGCGACGACGACGAACTTTGTCAAAGTGCTCCTCTGCCAAGTTTTCGATCTGTAAGTCTTGATAGCGATTTGCAAAAAAATTGATAACACGTATACCAAGCCACATGGCACTCAGTACCAGTCCAGTCCAAATTAGAGGGCGGATGGAGGATGCGACGGCATCTAGATAAGGAAATCCACCAGATACTAAGGTAAAAACGAGTGAAAAACTGATGGTAAATGTCAATGGTACTGTTAACTTGTTGACCAAGTCAGTCACACCATTAGCACTATTGGTGTACTTGTTATATTTCTCCTCATCGACATATCGATTGATGAGCTTTCCTGTGCCTTTACTCAGTAACCACCCTAAACCCATGGTCAACAAGAAAAAGAGCACTAACGATAAAAACTCCCATAGCGCAATCCCAAAAAACTTTAGTTTTAACCAAATAGGTAGATAGCGTTCAAACTCTGCTGGATGATACTGTTCATACAGATTTTCGATATTGCCAACGGTTTGCGCAGAGAACACCCATGTTGGCGCTTGATCTTCTACTCGTACCCGCTCCAAATGAATGGGCACTCGGCGCTCTCGATATTCAATATAGCCAAGTTGAATCGAGCGCCTAGGAATACCCATGACGCTGCTACCATTGCCAAGCGGCGGCTCAATCAAACCATCGGGGCGATCTGGCATATCATCGAACACATATAGCTCTTTTTGAGTGAGCAGATAATCCAGTTGCTTGGTCAGATCAAGCGCACGACTACGCTGATCTTGCTCATTAATCAAATTCATGTTGAGCGCGTAAGCTGCCAAGTCATACTGCTGCTTCATTACTGCCGACTGGAAAAACTCCAAGGTTGCGAGTGGTGTTGCCAGATTGGGCGGCTTGTCTAGAGGTGGTAGTCCTTCATTGATGGTGTTGAGCAAATAGTAATTTGCGTTATATTCACCCGTGAGTCCAGTATCGCCTTGCAATGTACCCGCTTGCTGTACTGCGCTACGCTCTGTCGGGTCAAATATCTCTTCGCTAATATCGGAGATATTGACGCCAGTACTTTTGACCGTGTTTACCTGCTGAACAGCGTACTCCGCTAGATTGTCCGGCTTACTAATTTCTTGCGAATGATTCTGTTCACTGCCGCTTGTTTCAGCATTAGTGCCTGCTGCATTGGCAGGTGTATGAAGGGCACTGATGGCTATAATCAAAAGACCTAACATAGCTTTTAGTGCATGACGGTGAGCACTAGGACGCTCTGTATTGTGCCGATCTATATTGCGGTGCTCTATATGTCGACTCCTATGGCTTACAGCCGGTGCAGCAACATGAGCATCAACGGTAGTATTTTTTAGAGTAGTCATATTTCAAAGCCAGTAGTCTAAAATGGAAGTGAGTATAAAAGTTGCATTTGATATGCTTTAACCTAATGTAGTGTACAAAAAAAAGCCAGCACAGCGCTGACTTAATTTACAACTATATTCTCACTATTTAAATTATAAATGGTAACTGCTCAATTTAGGCACGGCGCCACGTCGTCCCAGCGCGACTGTCTTCAAGCTCAATGCCAGCATCTTTTAACTGCTCACGAATCTCATCAGCACGTGCAAAATTTTTGCCCGCTTTGGCATCTGCACGTTCGATGATTAGCCCATCAATAGTCGCATCACTCAGACCACCTTCTACCTGATCACCAATCACCGCTTGCAAAAACTGCTGCACTGGCTGTTGTAGGATATTCAATACCTGCGCTAGTGTTTTTAATTGCTGCGCTAACTGCCATGCTGTGTCTATGTCTTCCGCTTTGATGGCTTTGTTGATATCGCGGGCGAGACCAAACAAGACGCTGATTGCCGTCGAGCTATTGAAGTCATCATTCATTGCTTTGATAAAGTGTTGACCCGCGTCACTACCGTATGCGCTAGCAACCAAACCTGCGTCCACTACGATTGTCTGCTCTTTTCGTTGTTCAGCTAATTTTAATGCGTTGTATAGCCTGCTTAGGCTATTGTGTGCTTCATCCAAAGCACTATCAGAGAAATTGACTTGGCTACGGTAATGACTAGACAACAAAAAGAACCTTACCGTCTCTGGTAGGTACTTTGCCATCACATCACGAATGGTAAAGAAGTTGCCTAATGACTTAGACATTTTTTCGCCATCAACATTGATAAAACCAACATGCATCCAGTTGCGTGCATATTCGCAGCCAGTTGCTGCCTCAGACTGCGCGATCTCGTTTTCATGATGCGGGAATTGCAAGTCATGGCCACCACCATGAATATCAAAAGTATTACCTAAGCATTTAGTCGACATAGCCGAGCATTCAATATGCCACCCTGGGCGCCCCTGCCCCCATGGTGAAGCCCACTGCGGCTCGTCAGGCTTGGCAGCTTTCCACAGTACAAAATCAAATGGGTTACGCTTATCGTTTTCGACATCTACTCGCGATCCTGCCTGCATATCGTCGAGATTACGCTTCGATAGTTTGCCATAGTCTGCAAAACTATCGACAGCATAATAGACATCGCCATTATCACTTGCATACGCATAGTCGCTAGTGACGAGCGTCTCAATCATTTGCTGCATGTCACCGATATGATCAGTTGCGCGTGGCTCAGCATCTGGCATCTCGCAACCGAGCGCCGTCGCATCTTCATGCATTGCCGTAATAAAACGCTGCGTCAATACGCCAATCTCTTCACCATTCTCAGCGGCGCGCGCGATGATCTTGTCATCGATATCGGTAATGTTACGCACATAGTTCACGTCATAACCCAATTGTGCCAACCAACGCACTGCCATATCAAACCCGACCATGACACGAGCATGTCCGATATGACAATAGTCATAGACAGTCATGCCACACACATATATACCCACCTGCCCTGCTTTGAGCGGTTTAAACTGACGTTTGCCGCTAGTCAGTGAGTCATATATGGACAGTTGAGACATCGCATCTGTAAGTGGTGTGGTCATAGTAAGAGAACCTTTTAGCATAAATAAAATAGAGAAATTAAAGATATCGGCTGCAGCGAACGAGTCCAGCCATAGCAATAGTATGATTATAATTGTCAAAAATTAACGACGGTAATACCGAAACATAAAACGTAACCCATTATCTTAGCGAAAACAGGCGTAAAATACTACAATGAGCATGCAACTACCACCCTTCAATGATAAAAACTACTAAGGATATAAAGATGGGCAATCGCTTGAGCAAAATATATACACGTACTGGAGATGACGGCAGCACTGGTATGGCTGATGGCAGTCGCCTCAGCAAAGCTAACAACCTGTTCAGCGTTATGGGTGATATCGATGAGCTCAATTCACACATCGGTCTGGTACGCGCACAATTACAACAAACTAAAGACCAGTCCATTAGCGAGGAGTTCTCTCAGTCCCTAGTCATTATCCAGCACTTGTTGTTCAATATCGGCGGTGAGCTTGCTATGCCAGAGTATGAAGGTGTCAGTACCATGCATATCGAATGGCTCGAGCAAAAAATCGATACGATGAATAGCACGTTACCACCGCTAAAAGATTTTATTTTGCCGACAGGTTCTGTACTGGTGAGCCAACTGCATGTCGCACGTAGTGTCTGTCGCCGAGCTGAGCGCCAAGCCGTATTATTAAAAGAGCAGCGCCCGTCTGCTATACGCAACACTGCCATTAGCTTTATCAATCGCCTATCGGATTGGCTATTCGTCGCCGCGCGCTTCTGTACGGATCCAGAACAAATATCTGAAGTACTGTGGGACAGTAAAGTGTTGCAGCATTTTTCTGAAAGTCACTAATTGACCAGACTGACCCTCGAGTTATTATTTTATTACTCACAAAAAACCCCGCAACATTTAAGTTACGGGGTTTTTTACTCAACGATAGTTATTAACTACCTGTTGTAAATTACTGATAAAATTAGGGATAAATCAGACTGCTTAGTACGTAGCGCTCTCGTCTTCGATAATGACCATGTCGATGGTTTCATCTTTAGGCACTACTTTTGGCGTCGTTGGTGTTACTGGTTTGTTCGTCTCAGTAGGAGCGGCAGGCTGATTGTTTTCTGTTGAGCTGTTTTGGCTGCTAGTAGGGTTGTTGATGGTCGGCGGCGTGGCAGGCTGAGTCGGACGGATCGGCTCAACGGGCGTTACCGTTCTTGGCTGCTGACGAGCGGGCGCTGGCTGCGTGTTCTGTGCAGGTGCAGGACGTTCAGCAGCGCGCTGGGCACGTTGCTCGTCCATAGCAGTTTTTAATACAGACCCTGCCATTACATCTGCAACGACCGTAAGTAACGCCGGCTGTCCAGCAATACGAGTGCGGACTTGCCCGCCTTGTGTACCGACAACATAAGTAAAGGCATCATCGACGAGCATATTATTATTGATACGGATATTATCTTGCGCTAAGCGTGACTGTAGGCTTGGTTGATTATTGGCTGCTTGTATCTGACTGGCTTGGTACAAATCTTCGCTTGGCAGCGTCATGCTGACACTTGCTTGGCAAGTTGTCATGCCATTATCGTTGGCTTGTTGCAAGATAGCTGCGTTCTGCACATCGATGACGATACCATTGGTCTTATCACTGACAATACCGCTTGCTAAACTGATCTCAGCGTCATTTGCGTAGTTGGTAGCCAACGCTTGTGCTTGTTGATTGAGCGTATTTCTGAGCGCAGTTTTGAGGCGATCTTGTACCATTGGGTCATCACAACTGACTGCAGGAGCAACTGCCGCATCGGTAGCCGCTGGCTCTTGTTCCGTCATTTCTGCCGCATCGTCAGTCTCTTCCACCTCTGAGCGATCACAACCGGCAAGCGCCAAACTACATACCAACCCAATTCCAGCTACTTTATGCCACTTGCTCAAACTTACATTTGCTACGCTCATAGTTACTTTACTCCCAATTTACTGGTTCTTACCGCCACTGATGGACAGTGTTTAACACTCAAACGACAGCGTGATTTTATAGACCAATCATGTAGACCAATCACGTTGTCGCATTGAAAACCACATCATTATACGGTGTTTGGTTGAAATGGTCATTAGTGTAGCCCATGGACATACAAATAGCGCCCCTCATTGTGTGTAAAACCTGTGTTTTGTTGCAAAAACATAACAAATGCCAACGTTGTTTTTCGCTACAGATAATAGATGCAACCAGTATTGGTCATATCAAAGATTTTGTTAGACGCTGCTACTATGACGATATATGATGACTCGTAAAATCCATCAGTAGTCATTTGATATGGTAAATTTTAAAAATACGCGTCTGTTGGGCCATCGAGGCGCACGTGGTGAAAGTTTAGAAAACACGTTTTCAGGTTTTGAGTACTCTCAAAACCTGAAAACAAAGGGCCTGGCAGGGGTTGAGTTTGATATACAACTGAACGCTGATGGTCACTTAATTGTGTTTCATGATGATGATTTGGAGCGAATGTGTGGCCAACAGTCACGTGTGGATCAATTGGGTCTAACAGAGATTCAATGCCGATTGCAGTTTGGTCAGCCCATCATGACTTTGGCGAATATTGCAACGGTGCTTAGCGGGTTTAGTGTGATTGAGCTTGAGATTAAAACTCATAACCGAACCAACTATGCAGTATTGGTTGAAGCACTGGCGCGAGAGCTCATCAACACTACCTTTGCAAACTTACCTATTGTGCTGACTAGCTTTGATATGGAGCTGCATAATCGGTTGCAACGTCATAAGTTGTTGTCTCATGTGCCACGAGGGCTCCTTATTCGTACCCCAGAGGCCTTAGCAAGAGCGACCAATACCGCGTTACAACTTGGCTGTATTCAACTGGGGGTTTACTACCCGCTCTTGACCCATGCCATTATTAAGCACAGCCATCGCTATGGTCTGCCCGTAAGCGCTTGGACAGTTAATGACATCAATACTATCGAGCAGCTTATAAAATGGGATACCGATGTTATTATCACCGATTTTCCTAGTCATCTATTGCTGCCTTAAACGGTCTGTTTATTATTTCTAAACCTTCATCGGTGGTTTTTAATAATCTATACAGCCAATACATATCTTGCGTGTTAGTTACACTTCTCCTTCATGCCTGATAAGTCATTCTTATTTTTGGACAATACCGTCTATAATTCATACAAGTTATTGTTATTTAGCAATATTTTTATAGTGTATAAGTGTTCACTTTATCTGTTTTTTCAGGTACTATGGGGACTTAAATTAATACCGTTAGGGATATTATATGATTGCAAAAAAAGCACTTGGCTTACCGCTTAAAGGCTTACGTTTCGCTATCAAATCTGGTGATACGCTTGTAAAGACTGCCAGCACTCAAGTAACGCGTTTTAAAACTCGTTTTGATGAGAAAAAAGCGCAAATGGCTTTGGATGAGCAGCCTGTTGCAAAGCGCAATTATGCTAAAAACTCTGAGCAAACTGATGCTATGACAAAAGAGCAAAGCATCGATATGCGCGAGTTTGAGTTTACAAAAGCGCCGATCAATTGGATTCCGGCGACTATTTTGGTAGCGACACCCATTGCCGCTGCTATCATTACGCCATGGTACTTGCTTACTCATGACGTTAGTGCACCTGTATGGGGTGTGTTTGGTGCCTTTATGGTATGGACTGGCATGAGTATCACAGCGGGTTACCATCGTTTGCTTGCGCACCGTGCTTACAAAGCGCATCCAATTGTCAGAAATTTTTTATTGCTAGGTTCTACTTTAGCAGTACAGGGCTCTGCGTTTGACTGGGTTTCAGGTCACCGTGTCCACCATCGTCATGTCGATGATCGCTTGGATGATCCGTATTCAGCGAAGCGCGGATTTTGGTTCAGTCATATTGGCTGGATGCTACGTAACTACCCGAGCGGCAAGTTTGATTACAAAAATATTCCTGACTTGACCAAAGACAGAGTGCTACAGATTCAGCATAAATACTATGGTCTGTGGGTCGTGGCTATGAATGTCGGCATGGTTGCTGCTGTTGGTTGGTTGCTGGGTGATGTCTGGGGCACATTGGTCATCGCAGGCTTACTACGCTTAGTACTGACGCATCACTTTACGTTCTTTATTAACTCGTTATGCCATATGCTGGGTACTCGTCCTTATACCGATACCAATACGGCTCGTGACAATTTCTTCTTGGCTATCTTTACGTGGGGTGAGGGTTATCACAACTATCATCACTTCTTCCAATACGACTATCGTAATGGCGTGAAATGGTGGCAGTATGATCCAACCAAATGGTTGATTGCTGGTTTGTCAAAGATTGGTCTGACTTCTGATCTTCGTACCGTGGATGACACGACGATCAAGCATGCTGAAGTTCAAATGCAGTTCAAAACGGCGCAGCAGCAAATTGAGACAGCAACCGTAAGCGGTATTGATCTGCCTCATGCGATGAAGAGCTTCCAAGATCGCATTAAGTTTGAATACGATGCTTTCACGCAAACCGTTGAAGAATGGCAAGCGCTAAAAGCCAAAACAATCGAGCTTAAAAAGACAGAATTCGCTGATCGCTTGCACGAAGCTGATGATAAATTGAAGCATGATTATGCCAAGATTGAGCAAAAAATTCTTGAACATAATAGCAACCTCAAAACCGCATTTCGTTCTATTGGTGTCAGTCAAAAGGCAGCTTAAATTTTAGCCAGCCAATTACCGAGTAATCGATATTGAATGGGTACTGGCTGATTATTATTAATAGTAATGTTTCTCCTTCCCCCTATCTCATAGATAGGGGGATTTTTTTGTCTGTGATTTATATTCTTTACTGGATGAGCTCCCAAGACTATAGACTACAATCAGGCGATTAGGTGCGATCGCTCCGTTCTGCTAGCTAAGAACGGTATAGACTAAAAATTGTGTAGACTAAAAATAGTAGGCAAGGTTAATTTTTGAGGCAGAGATTACAAGAGGTGGACAGAGTGCAATGATGACATATAAGAGCTATGTTATAGTGAAACTCTCACTTTTATATTTTAATGGAAACGGCCTGTATGCATTATCAAAATACCTATGCCAACCTCGACACTCGCCTTTATCATGAGCAGCCGCCGACACCACTCGACAACCCACGTGCTGGACACTTCAATACACAAGTGGCACAGCAATTAGGCTGGGCAGAAAATGACGAGCTGATGACTCACTGGGTGGATATTTTAGGTGGCCAATACGTGCCAGCTGATTTTAAACCATTAGCCATGGCCTATGCAGGCCATCAGTTTGGGCAATGGGCAGGACAATTAGGTGATGGGCGCGGTTTACTCATGGCTCAGGTTCTGGATAATGACGGACAACCACAAGACTTACACCTCAAAGGAGCAGGACTGACACCCTACTCGCGCATGGGAGATGGACGTGCAGTACTGCGTAGTACGATTCGAGAATATTTGTGTGGTCATGCATTGACCCAGATTGGTATTCCTTCTTCTAATGCTCTGGGTTTTGTGGTCTCTGATACACGAGTACGTCGCGAGCGTATCGAAGCAGGCGCCGCGTTGATGCGTGTCGCTGATAGCCATATCCGTCTTGGTCATGTTGAATGGATTGCAAGCTTTGCGCCTGACTTACTCGGTGAATTTACGGACTATATGATTGATACTTACTATCCAGAGTGCCGGGATAGCGAGACGCCTGTACTGGCGTTTTTGACCGCAGTCGTTGAGCGTACGGCACGTATGATTGCTGACTGGCAACTGATTGGCTTTGCGCATGGCGTGATGAACACAGACAACTTGTCTATTACGGGTAGTACCTTGGATTTTGGGCCTTTTGGGTTTATGGAGCGATTTAATCCAGCTTGGATCAACAACCACTCTGATCACACGGGTCGCTACGCCTACCAGAACCAGCCTGCTATCGGACATTGGAACCTGAATGTTTGGCTGCCACATTTTATGCGCTTAGAGGGAGTGACTCGTGAGACGCTTGCTGACTGCTTAGGTCCTTACGAATCAACCTTTATGCAGCATTATCAGCAAGGCCTGTGCCGCAAGCTTGGGTTACCACACCAACGCGAGAGCCTAGGTTTGGCTTTTGAATGGTTAACACTACTAGAAGATAACTTACTCGACTATACCAATAGCTTTCGCGCGCTACTCGGTCTAATCGCACCACATGATCATCCATATGAGCAAGACCTACTGGCTAAAATGACCACTGAATTGAGCGCTGATGCGCAGCAGGTCTGGCAGGACTGGTCGATGCGTTATCTGGCGCATATCGAGCAGCTACCAGTTGAGCAAGCCATCAACGATATGCAGACCAATAACCCAGTGTACGTACTGCGCAACAGCATGGCGCAGCGGGCTATTACTGCTGCAGAACAAGGGCAATTTGAAGAAGTTGATCGAGTCTTCCGCTTATTAAGCAATCCTTATGACGTTCAGAATATTGCGTCCGATTTGGATACTACTGCACCTGCGCCTGACACGCCGCAGATGCCTATCAGCTGTTCATCTTAATGGATACGTATACTGTAATATTTTGAAACATTATGAAATTATGGTTGATATTAGACTGTATTTTTTGGCATTATCAACCAGCTAAATAACGAATATCATTTCATTATATTATTCACACAATTCACCGCTGTTGACTAGGCAGTGAATTGCCAATAGTGCTAGAATGACTATTTTTGCTAGATTGCTTTTTTGACTTGATCTTTGATCACCGATCATGATGCCTATGGTCGCTAGTCGTCTAATGTCTTTGTACCCTCTAATTATTATCTTATAGTAATTTTTGAGGGTTAGACGTTATGTTCATCACCATTTAATTTATTCCAATTTATTCCAACCATGGCAATTATTATGAATGACGATACCACTTCGAATACGGATAACCTCAGTACAGAAAAAGAGCAGTTTGAACAAGCTGCCTTACATTACCATGAGTTTCCACGCCCAGGTAAAATATCAGTAACCCCTACTAAGCAGTTGGCTAACCAACGCGATTTAGCACTTGCCTACTCTCCAGGTGTCGCTGTACCGTGTCTTGAGATCCAAAAGGATCCAAAGCTTGCCTCTAAATATACGGCGCGTAACAACTTAGTTGGTGTCATTACTAATGGTACTGCTGTACTCGGTTTGGGTAATATCGGTCCATTGGCATCAAAACCAGTTATGGAAGGTAAAGGCGTTTTATTCAAAAAATTCGCAGGTATCGATGTTTTTGATATTGAAATCGATCAAAACGATCCAGACAAGTTTATTGAAGCGGTTGCTTCGCTTGAGCCTACATTTGGTGGTATCAACTTAGAAGATATCAAAGCACCAGAATGTTTCAAAATTGAACGTGTACTACGTGAACGCATGAACATTCCTGTGTTCCATGATGACCAACATGGTACTTCAATTATTGTTGCCGCAGCAATGCTGAACGCTTTGCTAATCACTGGCAAAAAAATCGAAGACATCAAAGTGGTCTGTTCAGGCGCAGGTGCTGCTGCTATTTCTTGCCTAGATATCATTTGTGCGCTTGGCGTTAATAAAAACAATATCTTGGTGTCAGATTCTCGCGGTATTATTAGTACTAGCCGTGAAAACCTTGACGAAACCAAACAACGCTACGCTCGTGACACGACAGCTACTGCTATCGAAGAAGTCATGGACGATGTTGATATGTTCCTTGGACTATCCATGCCAGGCACCTTATCAGAAGATATGGTTCGCCGTATGGCAAAAGACCCTATCGTCTTTGCACTTGCCAACCCAACACCTGAAATCATGCCTGAGCTAGCGCACGCTGTGCGTCCAGATGTGATCATGGCGACCGGTCGCTCAGATTATCCAAACCAAGTAAACAACGCGTTGTGCTTCCCGTACATCTTCCGCGGTGCATTGGATGTTGGTGCAACTACCGTCAACGAAGAGATGAAAGTAGCCTGTGTAAAAGCAATTGCTGCGATGGCACACGTTGAGGCAACACCAACCACCAACGTCAGAAACATCGAGACCATGAAAAGCTTTGGCCGCGAATACCTGATCCCAGGACCTCTAGAGCCAAACTTAATCATTGAAATCGCCTCTGCTGTTGCCAAAGCAGCGATGGATTCAGGGGTCGCGACACTGCCTATCGAAGATATGAAAGCGTATCGTCAGCGTCTGTCTGAGTTTGTTTACAACTCAGCGTTTGTGATGAAGCCTATCTTTGCACGTGCTAAATCTGCGCCAAAACGTATCGTGTACTGTGAAGGTGAAGACAACAACATCCTATTAGCCGTACAGGTCGTTGTCGATGAAGGACTGGCTCAGCCTATCTTGGTTGGTCGTCCAGCGGTTATTTCAGCCAATATCGAAAAGCTTGGTCTGCGTCTAAAAGATGGTGTAAACATCACTATCGTTAATCAAGATGATGATCCACGCTATAAAGACTACTGGCAGGGCTACTACGAGAAGAACAAACGTCGCGGTGTAAGCATTGAACTTGCCCGTCGTGATGTGCGCCGTAAAACCACTCTGATCGGCTCTTTGTTGGTTGATAATGGTGACGCTGATGGCATGGTATGTGGTACATTCAGTGATTATCAAATGCACTTAGAATATGTCAAAAACGTCATTGGTAAAAAAGAAGGTGTGAATGATTTTTATGCGATGAATGCGGTATTGATGCAAGATCGTAATATATTTATTGCTGACACCTATGTCCATGAAGACCCAACCGCTGAGCAGTTGGCTGAAATGACGGTATTGGCAGCAGATCAGTTACGTCGCTTCGGTATCACGCCACGCGTTGCGCTAGTGTCTCATTCTAACTTTGGTGCCTCAAACCGCACCAGCGCTGTCAAAATGCGTAAGGTTCATGAGCTGCTGACTGACATGAATGTAGACTTTGAATTTGAAGGCGAAATGCAGGGTGATTCAGCGCTAAATGAGAATATTCGCTTGAACGATATGCCATCAAGCCCACTAAAAGGTGCCGCAAACTTACTTATTTTGCCAACCCTTGATGCCTCAAATATTGCCTTTAATCTACTCAAAACAGCAACAGGCAGTGCGTCTATTGGTCCTATTCTATTAGGTACTAATAAGCCAGTACATATTTTGACACCATCAGCTACTGCACGTGGCATCGTCAACATGACTGCATTGACTGTGACTGAAGCGCAAGACCTAGAAAACGAAAAATAGTCGTATACTGTACTTAGTTACCATACATTGCACTTAGTACAAATATATTATTAGAAAGGGCTCTGTCATTTATTGGCAGGGCTCTTTTGTTATAATAAAACCAGTCAGTGCTCGTTCATAGCATTGACTGGTTTTATTATGGTTCGCTATTGAACTGATGATTTACAGTGCAATACAAAGAGGCTTTTATGCAAATCTACCTTGTCGGCGGTGCGGTACGTGATCAACTGCTAAAACGTCCCATCAAAGATAAAGACTTCGTTGTTGTTGGCGCTACTGCCAAAGAGATGCTTGATGCTGGGTTTCAGCAAGTAGGTGCTGACTTCCCTGTTTTTTTGCACCCTCGCAGTCATGAGGAATATGCGCTAGCCCGCACGGAGCGCAAACAAGGCTCAGGCTATAAAGGCTTTAGCGTACATGCCAGTCCCGATGTCACCTTGAAAGAAGACCTGCAACGTCGTGACCTAACCATCAATGCCATGGCTATCGAGGTCACTAGTCTCACGGATGACACCCCTATCAGCGGCGACGTCATTGATTACTATGGTGGATTGGAAGACTTAGACAGTAAAATCTTACGTCACGTGTCTAGTGCTTTTAGCGAAGATCCATTACGAGTATTAAGAACGGCTCGATTCTATGGACGTTATTACGATTTAGGGTTTATTATCGCGGATGATACTTTAACGCTGATGCATCACTTAGTGAGTTCAGGAGAGCTTGCTCACTTGAGTGCCGAACGCATTTGGCAAGAATCGAGTCGCGCCACCATGCAACTATCACCGCAAGTATACTGGCAGCAGTTGTTTGATATTGGCGGACTCATAGAGCATTTTGCCCCACTACATGATGCTTGGGAAGACACTTGTATACGAGAAACGGTTCAGACTGCCTTGTATTTTGCAGGTCAAATGCGCTTAAACTTATCACAGCGTTGGACGCTATTGATGATAAGCCTTGCCCCTTCACTATTTAAGAGCGAAAACTCTGAATCTGACTTTAACGTATCAACTGCTACAAAGAGCATTAATAGTATCGGTAACACAGCCAAAGTACCCAAAACACATACTCAGTTCGCTACCCTATTTGCGCAGCACGCCAACAAACTACGCGCAATAAACAGTCTAAGCGCTGCTGACAAGATTGACCTATTGCAAACATGCGGCGCTCACAAGGAGCCAGATAAACTATCGCAATTACTTGTGTGTAGTCATGTCTTACAACTGGCCATACAACATCGTCAAATGATGCTAGCGCTAAATAGCTTTCATGCTATCGGTATGACTGACATTGCCTCAGACCTTAAAGGCCCCGCTATTGGGGCAGCCTTACGCCAAAGTAGGATTGATCACTTACAGGCACACGGCTAATATTAGAACGCACTCAAAACAGTATTCTCATTATGAACAAAGAACCTAATGCACTTCAGCGAACAAGCATGAATACTCAAGCACCTGTCATGCTGGTAACGGGTAGCGCCAAGCGTATTGGTGCAGCGATTATTAGAGCAGCACACAGCCAAGGCTACTGCGTCATTATTCATTGTCATCGTAGCGAGACAGCAGCAAACCGTTTAGCAGCTCAACTCAACGATATGCGTGATAATAGTGCCATCGTTATCGTTGCTGATCTGGCAGTAGTCAATGATGACACGGCATTGAACCAATTTGTCCAAAATATCATGTCCGCCTTTGGACAGCTTGATGTACTGGTGCACAATGCGTCAAGATTCTATCCTAGTCCACTTGGTGGCATCAATCATGCACAGTGGGATGAGCTGTTTTTGACCAATACCAAGGCACCTTTGATATTGAGCCAAACGCTACTGCCCTATCTCAAACACCAGCAAGGCTGCATTATCAGCTTATTGGATATTCATGCGAAGGATAAACCTTTTGCCAATTATACAGTCTACAATATGGCAAAGGCTGCCCATCGAATGATGGTGCAATCGCTAGCACTAGAGCTCGCACCAGATATACGCGTCAATGGTGTCGCACCTGGTGTGAATATCTTACCTGATCCTAATGGCGACCAAGCCCTCGATCTCACACAGCAACAAGAGATTATTGACTCAATTCCTATGCAAAGAATAGGCAAGCCTGAAGATATTGCGCATAGTGTGCTGTACTTGATACAGGCACATTATGTCACTGGCGAGATTATCACTGTGGATGGTGGGCGTAGCCTCACGATGGCTGGTAGTGGTTTTTAACTAAGACCATCACTTATAAATAATTTCTCGATTACTTCTTATCTTTTACTTGAAAAATTAAAAAATTCAGGTATCATTGTGCGTCTAACGTTAGGGCCCATAGCTCAGTTGGTTAGAGCAGAGGACTCATAATCCTTTGGTCGTAGGTTCAAGTCCTACTGGGCCCACCATATATTAAATCAGGCTTGTTCGTAGTGATACGGCAAGCCTTTTTTTATGGGTGTTCTGGAGGTTTTTGAATTATATAGGTATATGGCGAACCATATAGAAAGTTGGTATATTTGTTGGTATAGATTATAACAACACGGAGATATACCAACATGTCACTAACTCATACTATTATCAACAAACTAACTCCAAGCGAAAAATGCACTCCTAGCCGTCCTGATAAGCACAGCGATGGAGACGGTCTACAACTGTGGGTAAGACATACAGGTAACAAAGTCTGGGTCAGCGCTTATCGCTGGCAAGGAAAGCAGCAATCTCTCACTTTGGGTAAGTATCCAGTGCTTACATTACAGCAAGCACGCCATCATAATCTAAAAATAAAGCAGCTGATCAGTGAAAGCATTAACCCGAAAGACAAAAAGAAGGAAAAAATTGCTGAACAAGATGGATCGAGGCTTTTTAATACTATTGCTCAGGCTTGGTATGCAGACCGTAAAACCTTTTTAGCCACAAGTACGTTTAATCGTAACTATTCAGCTTACACACGTGACGTTAAACCAGTTATCGGTTATAAACTAATCGACGACATTACATCACCTGATATTTTAAAGATTGGTAAAAATGTCGAGGCACGTGGTGCTAATGAAATGGCGCGCCGTACAATGGCAGAAGTTGGACGAATATTTAAACATGCTATAAGAATCGGTTTAGCTACATATAATCCTGCCTCTGACCTATCCGCTGCTATTAAACCGCATAAAACTAAAAATCATAGTCGCATCACCTCAAAGGAGTTGCCTCAGCTTTTACACGATATTGACAACTACAATGGACATATTACAGTTAAATTAGGTCTATGGTTTCTATGCTATACGTTTGTGCGCACAAATGAGATTCGATTTATGGAATGGTCAGAAATCGACTGGAACGAAAAAATTTGGCGTATTCCAGCAGATAAGATGAAAATGGATAGACCTTATATTGTTCCACTTGCGACACAAGTTATAGATATATTACAGCAGATCAGAGAGTTAAATTTCTCAGAACAATACGTGTTCTATAATCCATACACTCGCAAACCGTACAGCCAAAATGCTTTTATTAATGCTCTTTATCAGATGGGATACAAATATAAAATGACGGGGCATGGTTTTAGGGGTTTAGCGAGCACTACCCTACATGAGCAGGGCTATATGCATGAAGCTATTGATTTACAGCTAGCACATGAACAAGAAAATAAGGTTAGTAAAGCATACAATGGCGCTCAGTACTTAGATTATCGTCGAGATATGATGAATGATTGGGCAGATTATATAACCACCATTTATGCAAGTGAGTTTATTTTAAACTGATGAATTAATTATTATTAATAACTTTACAACATATAGATATACCTTGGGGTTTATGTATGATGGAATTATCCATTTTGGAATCTACACACTATACGTTGAGTGAAGCTTGTGATTACTTAAATGTAAAAAATAAAACTAACATATTTTCTTCCGAAAGGTTATTAAATAATATCTCTAAGTATGAGATACCTATTTACGCATACTTGAAAGGTGATATCGTCAGAGGTATATTTAGAACTAATGTACCCAGTAACGATGACAAAGAATTAAACCATATAATTATAACTAGAATTATGGAAAATACTTTGTCAGAAATATTTAAAGATGGAAAAGTACTTTTTGAATTACATCATAGTGCTGTTAAATCGCTTTTACTAGACAAGCATATAGATATTTATGATCGTGAGAAAAACCCAATAATATTCATAAATATGATTAATGTTCCCGATGGAGGCGAAGAATCTGATATTTTGACTAATATTAATAATTTAATTATTAAACCAAAGTACGGGTATTATGTTACCGAAACTATCATTCTATATCCGACAACAAAAAAAACACTATCTCATGATTTAAATCAAAACTCAAAAGAACAGCTTGTAGAAGAACAAGATCTAATAGATTTTACTCATTTAATCATTGTGCATAAAGACTTGATTCTGTTAGAGAGAAGAATTAGCTCGCTTTTAGGTAATAAACTAACAGATTGTCCGCATAAAAAATTAACGCAAGGTATTAGCCCAATAAAAAAAGCTGCCAAAGAAAAAGCTAAAGAATTAGCTAAAGAATTTTGGGAACAAGACATTAATAATGAGATTAGAATGAAAGACATGGCGATTAATGTTTTTGTAGCATTGAAAGAGAGTGAGTATGCGGATCAACTTCCTAATCATACTTCAAGTATAAAGAGCTGGATATCAGATATAGCTCCACCTTATGCAAAAAAAGCTGGCAGACCTAAAAAATCATGAAATTTATATGCAGCAACTTAAGTTTATGTACATAAACCTAAGTTGCTGCATTTTTTGGTAATAGAAAATGATCTAAGCTTATTCATATCAGCAGTAGCATACCGTTACTGTTCATAACTAACCGTTAAGGAGTTATAGATATGACAAGCTCAACTAATAGAAATCATTTAGTAGTCTCAAGTCAGTCCGCTAGTGAAACTCTATCTTATAGAGATAAGTCTTTTCTTCCTACACTTCCACTTCAGGGCATGTCGCGAGCAAAAAATATCTTACCGTTTTTACCATTTGGACGCACAACACTGCACGAATGGTCGCGCGATGGCAGGTTTCCAGCCAGCGTTAGACTCTCACCAACCATGGTAGCATGGAAAAACTCTGAAGTTTTAGAGTGGCTAGAAAATCATAGTAATCCTGTCAATAGTGCACAGGAGAATATTAATGAATAATATAATCAAAGAAAAAGCCCATGCTGACGGCATGGGCTTGTCTCAATATCTAGCTGATTTCTTGCTCGCTACGTTTGCAGACGTAGCAGATAACGAAGTTCTGGCAACTCTTATCAATACTCATGAAAATGCTGATATCTATAAACTACATTGTGATATTACCATTTTTTCTGGACAACTAGAAGGGCAAATACAACTGGACACTGCTAATACGCTAGGTCTAGTTATGCTCAATAACAAAGCTGAGCAAGTTAATCTTGCCAGCATACCGCTTGAGGATAATAAACATATCTTTATATCTGATACCGATATACCGAGCGCTTTTGTCATTGGCTCGATGAGTCGTGATAGTAAGTGGGTAGTTATAACTAATCTTGTTGAGGCAGTGCGATGTTATAACGCTTATCGCAAGCAAGATATCGATGTTACGGTACTCACTTGCCTTGTACCAAGTTTGTTTAATCGGACGGTGAAACACTTTGCAGAGGTGCAGCAAGTAACCATCATGACCACCTCACAGTGTAAGACCAAAGTCATAACACCACTTAAAGGCGTTAATGTTGAAGCCATTATTTGTGAGCATACGCTTATTTATGACGCGCTTGAGTTTGACGCTGACTATGATGACTTAATAGCTGATGCTGAGATCATAAAATTACAAGCACTAAACAAACCAAAGCCCAAACCTATCAGCCAAACCTTGCCACCAGTTAAGACGCTGACAAGCAATATGATGCCAAAACTGCTATGGGATTATGCGTCAAACAGTGCTGAGCGCTTGAGCGTACCTATTGAATATGCAGCTGTACCGTTGATAGTATCGTTTGGTAGCGTGATCGGTACTAAGCTGAGCATTTATCCAAAGATGTATGATAACTGGGAGGTAGTGCCTAACTTTTATGGTGCAATCGTAGGTAATCCATCGAGTAAAAAAACACCGTCTTTAACTGAGGGGTTAAAACCTATTAGCTACTTAGAAGCACTTGCTGAAAAGAGCCATGTTAATGACAAGCTTGAGCATGACACTCAAAAAGAAATAAACAAGCATATGACAAAGGCAACTGAAAAACAGCTCAGTGACCTTGCTAAAAAGCTGACAAACCAAACTGATGACGATGCTGAGATCAGTCAAGACGATTTTAAAGCTAAGGCGCAGGAGTTGGCAGAAGCAAAACAAAGTGATGAGCTAATGCCTGAGATGAAACGCTACTCTACAAATGATGGAACGATAGAGAGTATTGGAGAGCTTGAAAACAAACATAAGAACGGTATGTTAATAATACGAGATGAGCTGACAGCATGGTTTGCTTCGTTAGACGGTGATACTAACAGTCAAAATAAATCATTTTTTCTTGAAGGCTTTAACGGCTTAGGTAGTTTTAAAGTCGATAGAATTGGTAGAGGTCACGTACCTGTCAGCAATCATTGTCTATCGGTCATTGGTGGCATACAACCTGACAAGCTTGAGTATTATTTATCTAAGACGATGAAAGGATTAGGCAATGACGGACTTATACAACGCTTTCAATTAATGGTCTATCCTGACCCACTGCCAAACAGTAAAGAGCGTGACTTGCCCCCTGACAAGCAAAGCCGTGATGCGATTTATAATTTGTTTGAAACGATTGACGGTATGCAGCTAGGCGACTTCATGCGTTACGGTGCAAACCCTATTGATGACTACCACAAGCGCCCCTACTACCGATTTACTGATGACGCCTTTCAAGTGTTTATGAATTGGTATGATGCGCTTAAACTCAAAGCTAGCGAAGCTGAGCATAGCATCATAGCTGAGCATCTCATCAAGTATGCTAAAACAGTGCCGTCATTAGCCCTAGTCTTTCATCTAGTCGATTGCATTGAGCATAATACTTCTTTAGGTGCAGTCAACATAAACGCACTCAGAGCAGCGCTAGCATGGTGTGAGGTATTAGAGAGCCATATGATGAGGATATATAGCACTGTCACTGACAGCGCTAATATCAAAGCCTCTTATTTAGCAGATAAAATACTGAAAATGGTCAAAAAGGGAGCCGACAAAACTGACACAACCGATTGGATTGAGCATGGCTTCACAGCTCGCCAGCTCATACGTAAAGGTTGGAAAGGTTTAACTGATGCTGATGACGTACTTAATGCACTTGAGGTGCTAGTTGAACATGACTGGCTAAGTTGGCAAGTAATACCTAGTACTAGTCGAGGTGGTCGACCAACAGAACGCTATTCTATTAACTCAAGAGTGGCGGAACTTATATAGTTATGGCAGTTATGGCAGTTATGGCAGTTATGGCAGTTATGGCAGTTATGGCAGTTATGGCAGTGTAGTATTAGAGCGCTATTGAAAAATAGCGCTTTTTTTGTGCTTAAATGATAGTTTCGTCAGTAGCATTTATGGATCTTATTAAGATTTCTTCTATAAAGACTCTCTATTAAGATACCTCAAGCAAACCACTGATCTTTATTTTTAATAATCCAATTGTCTAGCTTATCAACTTGAATAAACTCAATTTCAATTGGCACCGGAGGATTTCTATGAATCCAATAAATTTGCCTAGCGATATACAACATAATTATTTTAGGGTTAGTTTCAGTATTTAGTGAGTATCCTAAAATCTCACAAATCCTATGATGGTTTTGAATAAGGAAATCATATCGCTTAAATATTTTAGGAACATGAGTTTTTTTACCAATACTAAAAACTCTATCTCGAAGACGCTTCATGTCCTGTAGACAATATGGCGTTTGGTTGTATTTACATTCGACCATAATCCAAGTATTTGATTGGGGAATGTATGCCAGCACATCATAATCACCAACATCATCAAAACCCTCTTTTTTAAACTTTCTCTTAAAATCTATACCATGATGACAATAGTTAGAATCGAAGTAACGGTTAAATACTTCAAAGGTCACTAATTCAAGTTTTTTTTCTATATCTTTTTTGATGCTATCAACTACTGTATTAACAGACTTCCAAGGAAAATTGGCAGGTAAGCAACCTTCAGCTATTCGAGATAGCCATATATTCCTTGTTCTAGAAACACAACCTGCGCTCCATAAAACGCTATCATTGCTTATTTTAATTAAAGGTTTTATATTTAAGCGTTGGTCTCTTTTGTTGTACTCTAATACAGGTACATCAAATTCCACTTTGTCAGAACCCAATTTTTTAACCACTCTATCTGCATCTAAAGTTAAAAAAATGATGACCTCTCTAATTTCTTGTTCTATAACAACTCCATTTGAATCTTGGAGTTCGGAAACCTCTTTAAGACATACAGAAACTAATTCACTGAAAGAAGCACAATAATGGTTTACTAAGTCGATTTGATTAATACTTGCCCAGCTTTGTAGAATGTCTAGAGTTATAATAAGTGTTGTAAATGAAAAACCCAAATCATTCATAAATGCCACGTTAATTTGATTTAGTAATTTCTCAGTAATTTCTCCTGTAACCTCGTCACTTTCATTAACACCTATCCCCAAATTAGTGCCTGCTTGTTCAATTCCGAATTCATGATCAAATTTTCCAGATTTTTCTGAGAAAAACACCTGTGGAATGTATTCGCTGTCAATCTCAATTCCTCCAACATCAATACCATGATGAATAACATCACTAGCAGAGTATAACGTCATTAACCAATCTACGTAGGCAAGTATCAGTAACATATTTTCTTTAGAAGGTTCTTCACAACCACTAGACTTATTAGCAACTAGCCTTTCAATAAGATAACGATGATGATTACTATTTTTATCAAACTCGGTCTGTAACTCATAAACAGATTCTTCCCTATTGAATGCAACTTCATGTTCTAAGCTTTGTAATGCACGATGACTATGATGATGTTTGAAGTTAATGTAAGCATCGTAATTCTCTAACAAACTTATCAGCAACTGATCTTTATCAAACTTTGAAAGAAGCTTAAGTAGTGTGCTTAGATAGTCTGATGAAATATCGTTAATTAGATCTTTAGCAACAGCAAGCTCATATCGCTTTTTCTCATAGCCCTTATTTCTTATTATTTCTGCTAATTCCTTCCTCGCAATTATATAATGTTCAGGTTTAGGTAAAATATGAAAACTCTCAAGAGAGTCAAATGCTCTCTTCATCGTACCTAAAGCTACTCTGGTTTGGTTCTTGTACGACTCTTCTAAAATTTCAATGGTTTGATCTGAGATAAAGCTTTTATTTATTTCATGAATAATATTTATTATTTTCTTTGCTAGCTTGCCTTGAAACTCACTGTTGATCGAGTTATCTAACTCTGTTTTCATAGCTAAGATATTTACAGATAGTCTGATTTCTAGACATTTATCATATTTACTTGTATCTTTATCAACCCACCAAACTAAATTATCAAAGAAATTTTTACTAGTAGGTCCTACTTTACCTTTATCGTCAATCAAGAAATTATTATCAAGTAAACATTTGAAAATAATCGTTTGATACTGATTAACAATCATAAGTTGCGAGATAATGTTTCGTCTTTGTGATAATGCGTCTGTAGTACTCTCAGCAAAAAAATTGAGCATTCTACCGTTTATTTGAGGTAAGTTTATGAATTCATCAACTTCTACCAAAAAGTGTATGGATGTATTTGACACTTTAGTTGACCAAGTATACTTAGTACCATCATTAACACTTAAAAATTGGATATCATCGTAAGAGCTCCTAGGTGTCCACTTAGATATTTTATCAGGGAAGTCTACAATCAAATTTTGCCAATAATTAGCCAGATATTTATAGCGCCAGTTAGAGCCACTATGAGGGTCTAAAGCTATAATGTCATAGGTAGTGGCTCCTTTTTCTAAAATTCCATTTGAGTCTTTGAAGGTTGCAAACTTGTCTACTAACGAAACAACAGAGGAATGCATCTTACGGTCATGTTTTTTTATAAAACCTAGAAATTTTACAATCTCATCAGCATTTTCAATACTATCAAAAACTGAAATGAATTCAGGGAAAGGAAAGACTATTCCAGATTTTGGAGGTAAGTAGTAAGCTGCCGCGGTAGCGGCACCTCCTGTAACATATAAGATCTCTATCTGCTCTCTTGAGACCATGTCTCCAATTCGCTCCTTAACATTGAAAGCATAAGGAGAATTTAATTTTTTAAAACCCCAGTACTCACTTTGAAGCGCATTCTGCAAATCAGTCTCAAGCTTTCCAGCTGTGTCTTCGTCATCATCTAAAATCACTACAAAATAAAATTTTTCATCAAAGTAAAATACAGAGGTTATTATGGGGGAGTAAATTTTTTCTGCATCAAATAACTGTAATGGCAGTTCACTGAGTGTTTCTAATCTACGGTTGATGAAGTCGAGCAGTCGGAATGACACTTCTTTAGGATCGGATGACTTTGAAGCCCACTTATCTATGATAACAGAGATACTATTACGAATTGAAAAAGGAAAAATTTTTGTTGAAATTTTGACAAATACATCTTGATTTACCTGTGATTGCATAAATTCATTAGTAAATTCGTCAAGACTTGAGTAAGCTTTCTCTTTGCCCAACCTTATAGCTATTCCATTGAGATCCCCGCTAATGTAGTTACTAGTATTTGTAATCACCTGTCGACAAGCAATCCAAAAATCAACATTTGGAATCTCAATATGCCCATTTTGAACATTTTTAGGTAGATCGACAATATGCTTAAGTTGGTTAATTATATAATCTTGCAACTCTAAGGCATATAACATGTCTACTATTGCTT
Organism: Psychrobacter sp. H27; assembly: GCF_059072655.1. Taxonomy (NCBI): domain Bacteria; kingdom Pseudomonadati; phylum Pseudomonadota; class Gammaproteobacteria; order Moraxellales; family Moraxellaceae; genus Psychrobacter; species Psychrobacter sp. H27. The sequence goes on from NZ_JCACRX010000001.1 coordinate 627,142, forward strand.
CTCGTTTATCACCATGAATAATTAAGAAAGACTGTAAAAAGTCAGGCACTCTTTCAATACAGCCACCATAGAATATATTAAAGTACTGATTGTCGACGTTAACCTTAACTTCTCCCCAATCTATTTCAGGAACAAAGTCTTCCAACATCGGAAATGTGGGAAGTAAGTCTATTAAATAGCTAGAGAACTTGCAAAATTCATCGTAGTTGTTAATAGCTTTATTATATTTAAAGTCATTTTCTTTAATACTTAAAAATGCATTAACTAGAATACTCTGTTTTACAAGTGATGAGATATTAGGCGGCCATAGCTCTATAGTATTAATAGATATAATAATATCTACAGGAGAGTACTGTTTCAAAAACAGGACTAGATCATCGTATAGTTTTGTATAGTTACTATCATTCTTATTTTTAGGAGAACTATATTTAAGTGAATTGTTGAGGCTCTGGATAGCTTCTTTATTTACTCCCAAAGAAGTATTAACACCTAGCAAATCATAGATTGATTTGTGCTTTTTTTTCATATATCACCTCAAATTAAACTGACAAAACTGACAAAACCTCGCTACAAGATATATTTCTATTTGAATTCACGAAACATCGTTATGCTATAAATTACTATCTTTAAAAATTTCTGATGTATATCTAGAATATCGTCTTTAGTCTATTATTATTCAACCAATATCATTAGAGTATGGCCCAAATATTTCAACACACCCGATGATGCATAATAGTGATCAGTGGTAGCCAAGTTTTTGTCAGAGTGTTTACGTTTTCTCTGTACTACCCTTACCTCATAACCGTGAAAACTCTCACGAGCACCGACACGTATTAAGCTGTTCAGACTCAAGTCTTTTTTAACATCACTTACAGCTTGCTCGCTATATGCCCTAACCTGCCAATGACTGGCATCAATAAGCTGACAACCTACTAGCATAAAACTCTGTAGCATCTCCAGCTGGGTCTCCTTAATACCAAAATGAATCGATGAGTTATTTAAGTTTTGTTTATGTGCAAATATCTCAATAAACATTCTCAACTTCTCAGGATCCTTTATAGACATCTGATAAGCTCTATCCAATGCTTTAATCATTACCTCCTGATTTTTACTACCTTTGGGCCTACCTAGTAATAGCTTGTCATCGTTGAACAGCTCACTAGCGCGCAGATATAAACATTTAGACTCATTTAGACTTATACCATGTCTAATAGCAACTTCAGGTAACAGCTCATCTTTAGAGTTTATGCTTAACTTCTGCAACTCCTCTAGAAAACCTATGACGTCCGCATATTTAGGATGAATGAAAATTGAACTTGTATTCGACTCTTTAAATTCATTCAAATTACCGTTTAACAGTTGCTGACTAGCATTGCTATTAGGTTCATCTGCACTCTTAAATAATGGTGTTTTATTAACAGCTATTTTTTTAAGTAAATATGGTCTCATCCTATTTAATTGCACAGTCTTTGTCGTTGCATCATAAGCAGTTTTGTCTTGTCTATAGATAGTAGAATAACCAAGCCCTGTTATTAGCTCTAAAGTTGCTATAGGTAGCTCTAAGCAAGCGTTACTGAGCTGCTCCCCTACCAGCAGATGCGCAATATGAATATAATGCTCAAATGTTGTGTCGCACGTTAAATGTCCTGAAAGGCTGGCCAGCCCAAACCAAGCGCCCTGCTTTTTATGATAGCCAAGGATACCTTTGATTACTTTCTTGCACTGCTCATTGTCATAATCAGTCATCACCTGTGCCAATGGCGACTTACTTAGTACTAACGCCAGCTGACTAATAGCAGTATGCCTAAAGCTATGAAATGTGAAGTCGTGCTCTCCTAGCAATCTATCCCAAATTAACTTCATGAGATTGCTAAAAAAAATACTGGTTAACGGCTGATCACCTGAACCTTGAGAAAATAAGTAACGACGCTTCAATCTTTTCTGCTGACGATATAACTGAATAAATTGTTCCAACTCGTCTTTTTTAAGTAGGCTGTTAATCGGTATAAGGCGGCTTGCGCTGCTACTTTTCAATCTCCGATAGCGATTTGGTCTTAGCCATATTTGCGGCTGCTCTATTCGTTGTCCATGCTCATCAATATAGATGTCAGCTATATCACGAACTTTAACACCGATAAGTTCTTTGATGCGCATTCCTGTCCGATACGCAAGACTCAAGACTACTAAGCACAGGTTTTTCTGTTCATAGTCTAAATCTGAGGTGATCAGATACTCTTCCATCGCATGATATATCCGAGGTGATATCATGTTCTCATTCACAACCTGCCGTCTATTACCCCACGGAAAATATACATATGGGGCATCACAATACTCTTTTTGATAATCATGAAACGCTTTCAACCGACCATAAGTAAACTTTTGAGTATCTTTGAGCTTATACAAACATGAAACTTTGTTTTTCTTTAAATGCTCATTATTCAAGACATTGAAACTACTTTGACTTAATACATCGTCTGCATAGCCAACTAAATCGTAATCCGTATCTAGATTGTCTTCATTAAAGCCTGCATCTTTGTGCAAAATAGATTGCTTTCTTCCATCCTTAATCTTACTTTGAATAATCTCTTCATATACAGCTTCAAAGTCCTCGTTAGACCATTCATCGAGATTTTCATCCATCGTTAGCATCAGCCAATCCCGGCCAATACACCCCACGTATTTACTAATGGTATCTAGCCTACTATTACTATCACTCAATAAGCTCTTGACCCACCCTAAAAGACGCGTAGCATTAGGTTGAGTAAACTCCTGTTGCAACAGCTCTACTTTCATAATAGCTGAGCCTTTGCTGCCCTTAAGAGCGTCTTGAACCTCTTTAATAAGATTCTTACTAAAGCTTGGATACTCCCTACTATTGGTAATTTTTTTGTCTGATTCTGAATAGCTTGCTACAAATAGCTCTGACCAAGTTAGCGGCTGTGGGTTTGAGTTAATCACTTCTTGATTATAATTAATAAGCTTATTTGTGGTTAAGCCCGTCGTTTTAATTTTTCCCTTTCTAACAATAGACAGCGCACTATCTATATCGGCACCCTTCATCTGCCGCCAATGATAGTCAGCGTATTTTATTAACTGCGATAAATGCGGTTTACTTTTATCTTTATTTTGTAGTTTTAGCTTCTTACAAATATCACTGATAATGGTTTCAAACGATTTTATACCTTCTCTGTTCAGCTTTTTATCTTTCAGCGCATATAAAAAGCAAAGTGTCATATCGTCAGGTATGTACTCTACATAACGCTGTAAGCTTATAGTAGATACATCATCTAAAACATGACCTTGCGTATGAGAACAACCGTAATTGTCATCATCAATACTTAGTAAAATTATCGCCAAACTCTCGCTGCTGACACCTGAACCTGGTAATTCATCAGTTGCTGGTATCTGCAATTGATATATCTCACGTTCGCCTAGCAGCCATTGATACAGAGCTTGTAACACATCTAAGTCATTCAATCCCCCATACATCACGCTGCAGTAGAGCGCTGACTCAATCAAATTATTGTTTGAGAACCTTCTTTTTCGTTGCCATATTTCAATCATTTGCTGGCTAGCAAGACTTACTTGAGCACCATTTACCATCCAATCATAGGATATTGTTAAATGATCACGCTCTGCTACGACTGGCACAACTGGTTCATCCAAACACAGTTCATGAGCTTTGTTGTAACTCCGTATGTATTCTAAAAATCCTTGTCTAGCTAAGTGATAGCTATGCGCAGTATCAAAATGCATTTCAAGTATGTTACCAATGGTTTGATAGTATTCAGTTAGGTTTATTCCTGTGGGTATCTGATTGCCCTCAACATACGAAGCTATCAAAGCTTTCGCCTCATTTTTGATACTTTCATGACTCTTGCTTTTATTTTCTTCTCTTAACTGATGGGCAACGGCATTATCCATATATATTCACCTCAACTTGTCGTAAGTTAAGCTCGACTGCTACTTTATCTAAGTCAGCAGATAGTTCTTTTAGCTCATTAATGGATAATGACGACATTGGATGCATAGCCTCTTGATCTGAATGTTCATGACCATATAAGGCGCAGATCAAATACTCAGGAGATCTATTCGTGAGTAGTGAGCGTAATTGATGTCTTAACCAGTTATCTTGGTGACTAAAAAAATGTTTTATCTGATAACGGACCTTACTAGGCGTAATACCGGTAAACCCTTTTGGGTTTTGGCTAAATAGCTGAATGAGTGGCTGACTAGAATTCAAAATATTATTTATAGGAAATTGGTCGTTGGGATATATAGAATTATGCATGACTGCAAATTTCTTGATATATTCAATATAATTTTGAATGGCTGTGATTAAGAAATTACTAAGAGGAATAAGCCTTCCCTGCCCTTGTCCATGACGCTCCTCTTTATCTGACACCCATAACAGCCTTTGCCTAACGTCAAACTGATTTAAAAGCCCAGGCGCGTGCTTTACAGGTCTAATGCCCGTCTGAATAATAGTAATGTGCCATAGCCAAATACTATAAGCGTTAAACTGCTCAATATAACGGTCCTGCCGTATATTGATGTTTCGCTTTAATCGTCCGTTATAACTCTCAGCTGCCTCAGCAAGCTCATCAAAGAACCTTTGGCAGATATTAGTATTTAAAGTCATGTCACTACCGACATATTTTTTATACCGATTACTTCTCGTGCTAGACATACTAAGCTGTCGCAGCTCACCTTGGCTATCCGCATTACAGTATTCGGTCAATAGCTGTATAGCGCTGTAGTAGGTCTTCTCTAAGCTTATCGTCTCAATGCTGGTGTAATATAAGGGCGAGCTGTGCTTCACATCAACCCCAGTAATCATGTCGGCATGTAATGGTTCTTGCAGCTCATTCTTTATAACTGTATATAAACAAGCGTCAATATGCTGATTAGATAACACTGGTAGCTCTAGTTGCGTTTTTAAGCTTGCCAGCACTTCAGAGACCTCATTACTATTTACCAAAAACTTATTTTCAATAACTGCTTGCAGTCTAGCTGGCAGAGGTAATTTAAATTCATTATCATGGCTTTGACGATGCGGCAATAAGTGACTTCTACGATTCGAAGTTACGTTAATAGTGTTACTCATAGCATAACTATCAGCAGCCGAACCGCTCTCATGACTCAACCACTTGCGCTGACTTTTCTCCAGTTCTAACTCATAAATCACGTCTTGGATCTTCCGACCACTTAATAGTGATAGTAATATGACCGCATAAACCTGACGCTGCTTATAACTGACAATAATAAAAAGCTGCCACACCCGAGCAAATAGCATTTGATAGCTTAGTAGGCTTAGTTGACGTAGATTGGTAGGAAAATGAAACTGATTACGGCGGGCATGTCGATAGTTGTTTTTTAGCTTCCATTGCTGCAATTCTGAGGATTTAGCGGTTGTCCTGGAAGGCTTAAAATCATTATCTAAGAGCGCAGGCGGGTCATCATCAGCAATATTCTCAGCGTCCGCCACGTTATCATTTTTATGGGGTCTGCCAAATACTGTCACTCGTAGTGATTCATTAGTACTATCAAGGTATCGCTTATTAGAGTGTTCTTTACTAAGCTCATTGTTTTGTGAGTTGGTATAGGTTTTACCTACAAATGCTTTGTTCTCTGCAACAACCTCATAGGCCAGTCTTATTTGACCAATTTTACCAGCCAACTTTTGATTAACCACTTTGCCTGACTCTTCATCATTCCTTATCTGGGCTTCATATTGACGTAACATCGCTAGTGCCTTCGTCAGTGAAACGTGTTGAGCATGAATATCAATCAGTTTTTTAACAATCTCAGATTGTGGGTTATTGTCCTTTAAGCCCATCCTTAGACGCACACTTAGCTGATTGACTTTGGCGGAGTGGTCATCCTTACGTATAGCAATCATAATAATTATTTGCAGATATGCACTCATAAGCTGCCATGCTTCATTATCAATATGTGCTTGACCATACCTCTGGTAAAACAAAACCAGCATATAAGTGACAGCCCAATCCTCAATCTTTTTTTCTTTGATTACTATAGCGACAATAGCTTCACATTCAGACGATGCAAATACTGGCATATCTATTTTGGCATGTTCACCAATATGTAGGCAAAAGCCTAGATTAATATAAAGAGTATTAACAATCAGATTTTGTACTTTTATAAAGTACGGTGAATCAAGTGGCACTAGATGATCTAAAACCCTCTGTAATTCGCTGTTATCAAACTGCTTTATATTCATTAGGGTGCACCACTCAACCAGCTCATACTTTGGGGGATACCTAGAACTCGCTCTTCTAGTGCAAACTTACATTGGCGATATTCATAACTACTCTGGCTAATACCTGCAAAATGGCAATACTCCTTTACAGTCAGATGTCTAATTCCCATTAGCTGACATACAACACTTTGAGGTGCAGTACTTTTAAGTGCTTTAAACAAATCAGGATGATGAATACCTTTCAAGAATATTAAATTTATAACCTCCATCCATGCCAGCTGCTGAAGGTCTTTAATACTTTCAGGGATTATTAAACATGGGTAATCACTCTCGAACCTTAAGACCTGATCTACTCTTTGGAAATCATTAAAGAAATAAAAAGCATTGTCCCCTCCATCAACCAAGCGAAGTGGTAGATGGTAGAAGTTATCCAAAAACTTCATATTGATATAAGTAGTCTTAGGTCTCAATCTCTGCCAAACACATAAAGCAGTTTTAGCATACGGATGTACATACAAATCATCCTTACTCGGATTGGCAAGTTTTTGCCCAGCCTTAAGTTTATTATTTTTCATCACATATATAATATTAGTGAATATAATTCATGTTATCCAATAATCACTTAGGAGTCAAACGCTTTAGTGTTGTGGGGCTTAAAATCGTAAAATAATTAATCTTATTAAACAGTTAGCATTATTTTAGACACAAAAAATCTCTTAACACCATAAAATATATAGCTTTAAGAGGTTATTACATTTTATGTTTTTTCTAGGTGAGAAGGTTAAACTTGGGGTTTGATATGTTAAGTCTTTGTTATATGAAAATGGTACACTTAGAATTTGATATTAATACCGATTAAATAATAAAAATACCAATTAGTAAATTCCCTCAATAATAGTGGATTAAAGCCTACTTTAACCCCTTCATAACAATTAGTCATAAGCCAATAACAATTAGTCATAAGCCAAAATCGCACCTTAACAATCTATATCCAATTTGGAGTTCTTTATGCTACAAACAGTCAAACAAGCTTGTAAATTTAACCCTGTAATTAGTGATTATAGAATGAGCCAAGGGGTTGAAAACCTTACAGACCTTATAACCGACGAAGGCGATGGGCGTGAGTTCTTCTCTAGAAACTTCGTTACAAAGGGTATGGAACAGTTGTTTAAAGAAGGCATGCTAAGGTTATCAGGTAAGTCAGATCAAGCTGTGTTTGAACTGACTCAAGCTATGGGTGGCGGTAAAACCCATATGATGATTGCTTTAGGCTTACTTGCAAAGCACCCTCATATCAGACCAGAGGTGCTACCCGAAGAGCTAAATAACCGCTTAAACTTCGGTAATGCTCGTATCGCTGCATTTAACGGACGCAACACTCCAGATAACTACATTTGGGGCGATATAGCAACTCAACTTGGGGCAGCAGAAGCTATTAAAGAACACTGGATAAATGGCCCTAAAGCTGTAGACCAAAAGAAATGGATGGATATCATTGGTGATATCCCTACGCTTATTATGATCGATGAGCTCCCACCTTATCTAGACAATGCTTCTACACAGGTTTATGGTACAGGTACACTCGCTAATATAATTGTTTATAGTCTAAGTAATTTAATGGCTGCAGCTCTTGAACTACCAAATTGTTGTATCGTCATTGCTAACTTATCAGGCAGTTATGGTAACACCACTAAAGCACTGTCAGATGCTGTGTCAAACCTGCAGCAAGAAACTCGTCGACAGTCCATGACCATTACACCTGTTCAACTCTCTGGTAATGAAATATATGATATTCTCAAGAAACGTCTGATAGATGTTATGCCCAGTGATAGTGTAATAAGTGAAATTGCAGAAGCATACGCCCAACAGATTAAGAAAGCTGAAGATGGAGGCTATATAGTTGCGAGTAGCATTGAACAGATTTCTGAGCAAATTCGTGAAACCTATCCCTTCCACCCCTCTTTTAAACATCTTGTTGCTCTCTTTAAAGAAAATGAAGGGTTTAGACAAACTCGAGGATTGATGCAATTTACAGCACGTCTTCTCAAAAGCGTCGATGAACGCAAAACTGATGATGTATTTTTGATAGGCACTCAATACCTTAACTTGAACGATGATCAAGTTAAAGACGAAATCGACAGAATATCTCCAAAGCTTATACCCGCAGTCACTCGTGATATTGCAGACAAAGGTAATGCCATAGCTGAAACACTTGATGACGAGCTAGAGACAGATGCTGCGCAGCAAGTGATGACCTTGTTGCTAGCCTCATCACTTTCTAGAGCCGTTGGCGGAAGAATTGGATTATCACAAAGTGAAATCATTGAGTTCCTAGCTGCACCAAATAGAAACCCTGATGAGTTTTTGACTGTAATAGATAAGCTTCGAGAGCAGGCTTGGTATTTACATCGTGAAGACCAACGCTACTTCATTAAAGAAACAGAAAATCTATCTCGTCAAATTGAGCGTAATGCAAAAGATATACCTCAACCAAAAATTGATAGCGCTTTATCTAATAGATTGACCGGTATTCTTCAACCCCATTCCAAAAACGTTTATCTAGACGTAAAAGTATTACCTCGTATGAGCGAGTTAAATTTAAGAGGCTCTCGTGTTCTAATTGTCATTAAACCAGATGGTAAGGTACCTAGTGATGAGCTTAATAATTTCTTTGAGTTCCAACAAGAAAAAAACAACTTACTCGTATTAACTGGGCAAGATAGCTTAATGGCCGATGCCGTAGAAGATCGACTACGTGAACTTTATGCCATTGAACAGATTAGTAGAAACTTAAAATCTGGAGATACCTTATACGAAGAAGCGAGAGATAGACGTGAAGAAGCAGAAAGTAGGTTCAACAAGGCATTGTCTGGTGCATATAATACTATCCTGTTTCCAGGTATAGATGAAATAGATGGCGCAGAGCGCTTCTTAAAAGTAACGATAGACAATGGCCTGCGCATAGGAACGGGAGACCAATCTGCTGAAAAACAAATTGAAGATCTGATGGCAAGTCCAAGAGCAAACTACAAGTTAGCTGCTGACCTTAAAGATGACTATTCAACCTATTTTAATATGGCTGAATACGAGCTATGGCCCTCAGGTGATAATAACCGTAGAACACCATGGAAAGACGTTGTAAATAAGTCTAAATGTAACGCTGGCTGGCCTTGGATGCCAGGCAGTAGTGGTATGGACACTTTGAAAAATGAAGCCTTAAAACAAGGTGTCTGGCGTCTAGGTGAGGATGGTTATATTGAAAAAGGTCCCTTTCCAAAAGAAAAAACCAGTGTCAATATCACTACTATTAACACTAATGCCGATACAGGTGAGACTCTACTAAATTTGACAGCGCGTAATGCTGGGGATAGTCCTGTTATTCATTACTCATCTAGCCCACAAGTGAGTACATCAGACCCCAAAGTCGACGACCCTGAACACTTCACGACTGATAAAGCAACTTTATATTTTTTAGTTATTGATTCAAGCGGTAAATTTCAAACAGGTAATGCAGAGCGCTGGATAGCGGATCTTACAATTCGCCATCAGATTGAGTCGCTGACTGACAGACGTAAAGTAACTCTACAATGCACTCCTGATGCCGAAATATTCTATACTTTAGACGGCACCAATCCTAAAGAAGGTAACAAATACGAGTCTCCTTTTGAAATTGGTGTAGAAGAAGCTTTACTACTAGTCTACGCGCAATCCGGTGAAGCCAGTCAAGATAGGAAGTTCAGCATTCCTAAAAGTGGTGATACCACCGTACAAATTGATGAAAGCAAACCTGCTCACTTAGAGGCTAGTAAAACTGTCACTATTGATACAACTAGTAAAGTATTCGAAGTAATTAATCAATTCAAAGGTAAAGAATCTACTCAGTTTAAGGGTGTAAGAATTGAGTTTGGTGAAGCTGAAAATACTATCTCTTTACGTTTTGGTGGTCGTAAACTAACTGCTCAAATGATAGAACAAGCTGTTAATAGCATTAGAGATATTGTTGGCGAAGCTGATACTCCTGTAACCGTCGTCATTAAAGAGGGAATCGATTTCGACAACGGCTACGAAGCTAAACAATTTGCAGAATTAGTTGGTATAAAGTTAAATCCTAGTGATATTACTCAAGACCATTAAAAAGCTATAGGTCTTTATTTTATAAAAAATAATGAGGTGATAATGTCAAAGGCATTAGATTCTGATGAAAAAGTAGTAATACCTACTCTTGGCTTCGGTGTTCCTGCCACCAGTGACCCACATCACTTTAAGGTTATTATACCTAAGGGCAATAGTGGAAAGGTTCAGATTAGTGAATATCTAGGCATGCAAGCTCAAAGTGAAGAGCATGCCGTGATTGATCGTGTAATTATTGACCGGCCCAAGTGGACGGCCATTCGCTCTGAAGTCCAACGTAGCTTCAATGCAAGGCTTAAAACGCATGGTATCAAAACCTCAGCTTGGAAAGTTGGCGACAATATGGTTGATCGCCTTTTTGGAAAAGAGCTGTGTGTTTTAGCATGGGCGGTAGAAGATATGGCAATTGAAAACATCCCTGTTGCTGTTAGAAACTGGTTAGCCTTTCGGCCTGAAGAACGTTGGTGGCTATTTGGAATGACTGCCATCAGTACTGGTGGCTTGAATGATGGAAAAAAAGGTTGGAGAATTGCGCTTTGTCATGCATTAGGAGATGTGGCTCAAAGTGAGCAACTAAAACCAAGCAGTCGTAAAGAAAATATTAAAAAAAAACTAGAATATGAACCCCTGCCCCTATTTGACTTCTTGGATACTGAGGATTAAATGACTGAACTAACTCCATTTGCACTTAAAGACGCCCCCGCTCTTATCGAAGCTGTATTCCCTGCTAATAAAGTTTCTTATGAGGCTCAAAGAGAACGTAAAGCTGTTGCAGCACAGACTTTGACTGGCCTAGGATCATATTGGAAAGGTAGAAAGCCTTTAATATTGGTCAGAGCTATTATTTTAGGATGCTTACTCCCTCAAACAAATGATAGAGAAAAAGATTTATTAGCTTTTGAAAAGTTAATGGCTTTTGATCCTCAAAGCCTAGCAAAAAGAGCATTCGCACATAATGTTATTAAACCATCAGATATCGCTTCTAGTATTACTTTAGATGAGCCATGGGAATACTTCACTCATAATATCAAACCTGAGGAAGAGTCATTCGATGATATTGAATTTCTCAATTTCCCACTTAACTTGGATCAATTAGAGATAAGAATTAATTGGCGTCGTGATATTGCAGATGATACAAAAATTTCTTTAATAAATGAATACTTAGTACTGAGGTCTAATTACGAAGAAAAAGCTATCTTGGCTAAACGTCCTGAAGAAATCGATCAAGCCTGGTTGAGTTCGCATATTTGGTCTTATATCAATTCACATCTACATAGTTATGGCATAAATGCCAATTCAATAGAAGAGCTCGTAGAGCAGCTAGGTATTTTGCGTTACGGGCATAGACCTCGTGTCGGGGATACTTTCAGTGGAGGAGGATCCATTCCTTTTGAAGCTGCTCGTACTGGTTGTGACTCTTACGCTTCAGACTTAAACCCCATTGCCTGTATGTTAACTTGGGGAGCTTTTAATATTATTGGTGCTTCGTCTAAAGAAAGAAACTATATAGATGAAGTTCAAGTTTTAGTCTCTAAGTCCATCGATGACCGTATTACCAAGTTAGAAATAGAGCATGATTGTGAAGGCAATAGAGCAAAAGCTTATTTATATTGCTTAGAAACAAAATGTCCTGAAACTGGATGGATGATACCACTTTCACCAAGCTGGGTCATTTCGCCTAAACTTAAAACTATAGCTAGATTAATACCCAACCCAAGTTCCATGAGTTTTGATATTGAAGTAGTTAACGGGGTTAGTAACCAAGAACTAAAAGAAGCTGCATCTGGAACAGTTCAAGATGGGAGTATGGTTTACACCTTAGATGAAAAAACATATAAAACACCTATTAAGACTATAAGAGGTGACTATCGTAATGTATCTGGCAAAACAGAAAACAAACTTAGAAAATGGGGCTCTAATGATTTTAAGCCGTCTCCAACCGATGTGTTTCAGGAGCGCCTCTATGCTATTCAATGGATCACTGCTGACACTATTTATGATTCAAGACAGTCAACATATTTTAAGGGAGTGTCAGTAGAAGATATTACAAGAGAGCTTAAAGTGGAAGCACTTGTGAGGAACAACTTAGAAAAATGGCAACAGCAAGGTCTTATACCAGATATGCCTATCGAAGCTGGAGAAAAAACAGATGAACCTATAAGAACAAGAGGATGGACCTACTGGCATCATCTTTTTAACCCTAGACAGCTTCTTATTAAAGCTATTACCAAAGAAGAATGGCTAAAATCAGAACAGCCTCAACTAGGTATGATGGTTGTTGCTAAAATGACTGACTTTAATGCTAAGTTATGCAGATGGGCTACCTCTCAAGGTGGTGGTTTGGGTGGCCCTAAAGGAGTGTTTTCTAATCAAGCGCTAAATACGTTTTATAACTATGCAACACGTTCTTGGGCCGGATATAGCTCTAGTTCGTTTAAAATAACTAGCTCTCCAATAAATGAAAGTATTAATCATTCTATAGTATCAAAAAGTGCAAAGGATTTAACAAATATCTGCGATATTTGGGTGACTGACCCACCATATGCAGATGCCGTTAACTATCATGAAATTACAGAGTTTTTTATCGCATGGCTTCGTAAGAATCCCCCCGCCCCTTTTGATGAATGGACCTGGGATTCTAGACGTGCATTAGCTGTCAAAGGTTCAGGAGACGACTTTAGACGCGGTATGGTAGACGCCTACTCTGCTATGGCTAAACACATGCCTGACAATGGTATGCAGTGTGTGATGTTTACTCATCAGGACACCAGTGTCTGGTCTGACATGGTCGGCATTTTCTGGGCGGCAGGTCTACAAGTGGTTGGGGCTTGGTATATCGCTACTGAAACCACCTCTGAGCTTAAAAAAGGTGGCTATGTGCAAGGCACTGTTATCCTAATGCTACGTAAACGTCCTGCAGGAAACAAGCCTGGGTTCAAGCAACGCCTCCTTCCTTTAGTTCGTGGTGAGGTTCAAAAGCAAATAGAAACCATGATGCACCTGAACGATGATGTGAAAGACAGTATGGGTGAGCCTGTATTTAATGACTCCGATCTGCAGATGGCAGGTTATGCTGCTGCGCTTAAAGTATTGACGTCATTTACTCATATAGGTGGTGAAGATGTTACTACGTTCGCTCTTCGTCCAAGAACCAAAGGTGAAGTTACAGTCGTTGATGAAATCGTCCAACAAGCGGCTGAAGCGGCTAATAGCTTACTGGTACCTGAGGGTCTAGATAAGCAAACTTGGCAGAAACTAAACGGTATCCAGCGCTTTTATTTACGCATGATGGATATTGAAACCACAGGTGCTGCTAAGCTTGATAACTATCAAAACTTTGCTAAAGCATTCCGTGTTGAAGACTATACTCGTGTTATGGGTAACATGGCAGCTAATAAAGCACAGCTTAAGAAAATCCCAGAGTTTGAATCTAGAGATGTCAGTGACAGCACTGATATTGGTCCTACTTGGCTTGGTCATTTAATCATTGCATTGCAACAACTGTTTGCTGAAGTTGAGCCTCAATCAGTTGTTAAGCAACTACAAGTTGATTTACCAGACTTTATGGAATCAAGACAGATACTGATAGATATCTTGAAGTTTATTGAGAATAAAGCTCCTGGTAAAAAAACTCGTGAGGCTGCTGAAACCCTAAGTGCTAGATTGCGCAATATGCGTGCTCTTGGGGATTAACACATAATTTAGAGCGACTATTTTATCAAGGTAGTATTAGCATGACTATAAGACGGTATTCTTCTAGAACTCATAGACTAGACAGCTCTTTCTTGCTTAAACACTTAAAAGGCGCTCGTAGCTATAAACGCATAGCGGGCTATTTTACTAGTTCGCTTTTCGAAGTTGCAAACGAGCTTCTTATAGAGATACCTGACGTTAAAATAGTTTGTAACGTAGATATTCATCCGGAAGACCTTAAGATAGCGCAACTTCGAGCATCTAAAATGATTGGTCGTTGGAATGAAGAAAACATAGAAACCGAAGCTTTACTAAATCGAAATAGATATCGCAAATTAGATGAGTTTTTACATAAGCATGGTCAGGTAATTAGAGTAGCTCCTGATAGTGTTTGTGGCTTTCTACATGGTAAGGCTGGCGTGATTGAATGTGCTGATGGGCGTAAGTTAGGTTTTATAGGCTCAATGAACGAAACAAGCAGCGGTTGGCAGCGACACTATGAGATTCTTTGGGAGGACGACTCTCCTGAAGGGATTGAGTGGATTGAAGAAGAGTTCGACTACCTCTGGAATGCAGCCCGTGAGCTGCCTGATGCTATTCTTCGGGAAATAAGACGTCGAAGTAATCGTCATGAGATTATTCTCGAAGAAATAAATAATGATGAAGATATAGCACCAGCCGCTCTTATTGAATCCCCTATGTATAAACAAGGTTTTTCTCTACAACCTTGGCAGCAAAGCTTTGTTAGTGAATGTGTAAGACACTATAACAACCATAACGTAGTACGTCTGTTATTAGCTGATGAAGTTGGTCTAGGTAAGACTCTATCTTTAGCTACTGCTGCTTTGACTTTATGTTTACTCAGTGAAAAAGAAAACAGACGCACTAAACCTATTGTTATCTTTTGTCCAGCAACATTATGTGAACAATGGCAAGTAGAGCTTATTGATAAGTTAGGAATGCCGTGCGCTAGATGGGATACTTTAAATAAGAGATGGCTCAATCCTGATAACCAAATAATATCTCCATCAGGATCAGAGAATGTATCCAAATGCCCCTTACGTATAGGAATCATATCTACAGGATTAATGAGTAAGAGCTCTAGAGAAAAAGAGTTTTTATTATGTATGGATTTTGAGCTAGTAATTCTCGATGAAGCACATAAAGCCAGAAGCTATAAAGGAAACGGTAAAGAAGCTGGCAATCCTAATAAATTATTACAGTTTATGCTAGATATCTCATCACGTTCTAAACATGTACTACTAGGTACGGCTACTCCTATCCAAACTGAACCTGAAGACTTGTGGGACTTAATGAAGATTTTACATCAAGGCGAAGGTAATTTTGTACTAGGAAATGACTTTTCTAAGTGGCATAGACCTAGTGAAGTTCTTAGTATCCTTTCAGGTGAACAAAGGGTTAAAGAGCCGCGCTTTGCTTGGGAGCTGCTCAAATCTCCTTTACCAAAAGTCAACTCTACCAATGAAAATCATGCACGCAAACTGTTTAGATCTATAAGAGATGATCTAGGTATAATCAATAATAATAAGTGGGATATAAAACAAAGCTTCTGGGATCTATCTGATGACTCTAGAGAATATTTAGAGGAAGAACTTGATAGAAGTATTGCGGGCTCTGGATTTTTCCAACGAGAAAACCCTTTTGTACGTCACATTATTTTAAGAAAGCGCAAAATCCTTGAAGAAGCTGGCCTGTTGACAGCTATTGCTGTTCATATACACCCTGAGAGAGCACTCTCAACAGATAAGCATAAATTCAACGCTCTTTTTGAAGATAAAGCTCTTAGAACTGATGAAGATTTTCGCCAAGCGTATGTGGAGGCGAGGAACTTTGGTAAAGCTCTATCTAAAAGTGGCAAAGGTAGCGGGTTTATGAAAAACCTTATGGAACAAAGGATATGCTCTAGTATTCAATCTGGATTAAATACCGCTAAAAAGCTACTTGAAGGTAGAACAATTCAGGAAGAAGATGATGATTATAATATTGAGTTAACAGTTGACTCTGCTGAAGAAATAGCTGTTTTAACACGTATGATTCAGCGGCTCGAAAGCATTAAAGAAGACCCAAAACTTGAGGCTATTATTCATTATCTTGAAGAAGAGAAGTGGCTAGATCATGGCGTTATTATATTTAGTCAGTATTACGATACTGCACGCTGGGTTGCAGACTCTTTAGCTACTAGATACCCTAATGCACCAGTTGGTCTCTATGCTGGTGCTGGTCGTAGCCTGTTATATCAGAATGGTGAGAGTGTGCATGTAGAACGTGAAAGCTTGAAAAAAATGGTGGCTAATCATCAATTAAGTATTATGGTTGCTACCGATGCTGCATGTGAGGGCCTTAATTTACAGACTCTGGGTACTTTAATTAATATAGACTTACCTTGGAACCCTACACGTTTAGAACAACGCATAGGTCGTATTAAACGCTTTGGTCAAGCTCGCCCAAAAGTTGATATGCTTAATTTGGTAAACGAACAAACTGTGGACGAGAAGGTTTACCAAAGGCTATCAGAACGTATGCAAGACCGATTTAACTTATTTGGTTCTTTACCTGATACCATCAAAGATGAATGGATTGATGATATTGAGCTTCTTGGCGAAAAAATGGACGAATATATCGACGCACAGAAAAAAGCTAATGGCTTTGACCTAAGGTATAACACTTCTATTGAGCCCTCAACAAGCGATTGGAGAGACTGCTCGGATGTACTTTCAAGAAGAGATCTAAGTGAACTTATGAGTAAAAGCTGGGGTACATAGAGAACATCTAGAATATTCGAGTGAGATTGAATTCCAATAAACTATTGCGTTGAGTCTGTTTGATGCAGTTACAGATTATATATAAAGCATTACGTAACAACAAAATCTTAAATATATCCTTAATAAGGAAATCATACTTTTTTAATTCCATAAGGTGATTTAATCAAAGTCAGGGATTAACGTTTTCTATCCTCAAAAATGACTAAACACATTTATTTCAGCGAGCTATTTATGTTAGATTCTTCTCTTTTAGAAGCCTATCATCAAACCAATTATTGCTTTGATAACATCTTACTTAATATTGATAAGCCTTGCTCAAAAGCTGTTGCTTTTTTGCACCCATTTACACCTGCTGGCGGATTATTTATTACAGCTTGGAATCCATTAGGAAAAAAGCTTACATCTGAAGACAACGAAAAAGCCAATCAAAAATTGAAAGCAGAACTACTTAAACAGGGTCTAAATGTAATTGATGGCTATGGTGAAAGCAAGGATCGTAAGTGGCGAGAAGATAGTTTTTTTGCTTATCCGATAGGTAATGAGACTAGCCTCAAATTATGTTGTACCTTTCATCAAAATGCTGTGGTATATGTCAGCTCTGATGGAATACCTAAATTGCTAATAAACCCTGAGGTTTCTTAGTATGTCTAAGAGTTCAACACCCCTATAATTTTAGACTAAATCAGGATTTTAGTGGACTGTACATCCGTTATAGAATAACAGTTGATACATACTAGGCTTGATCGAAAAAATAAGACATCTTGAGTTTTTTAGTCCTTCTGAGAGCTTCCTAAATACAATACAAGTTTATTCTTCCTCAGCATATATTGCTCTTAAACGAAAAGATTTAGGTTCATCACTAATACTGGTGCAGTAGTACGTATATAATTCATCAGCCATAACGTTCTTTTCAATAAATGCCACTATATAAGCAGTAGTATCTAGTGAAGGGCTTTCGCTACTCTCCATACCTAACAATAGCCCTTTGATATTAAGGTTTTTAGGGAGCTGACTAACCAACTCATTGGCTGCTTTTTTTGCCATATCTGTGTCAAATCCATCTGTTATATGAGTTTGAATAAATTTATATGATTTTTCTCTTTCGAATAAGTTTTTGATATCATTAACATCTATACCTATTAAGCCACGTGGACTGATATTCAATAACTTAACTACTTGATTTACGTCTTCAGGCTGACACCTAACAATGCCCTCTATAATATCTAAGCGATCAAAATCCATATCATCTATTTGCAATCCCACTAAAAACCGAGCCTCTGACTTCTCTTTTAGCTCTAGTAGCGCCTGCCTATCCCAATCCTCACTGATAATAAAACAACCAATAGCAGACTTAGGGTAACGATCCATAATTCGTTGATATAGGAATGCTTTAGGTGTGTCATCTATATACGATTCGTCCATATGGTATTTCATCGCTATACTCACTGATAATTAATGTTTTTTGGTATGGTTAGAAGTATCAAATTTTGGCACTAGTTAAATCACATTCGGTTTTATTTACTTATATTGCTGGTCATTAATTTGCTTTAGCATCTTGATAGTGTTTATATCGTAACTGCCAGCGAAGAACTGATATAAAAGCTGCTCAAATACACACTTGTTACCAGCGGCAAAGGCAAACAACGTTAGCGAAGACTGCAGCTTCAGATTGTCCGGTGAACCAAAGATATCTAAAGCGCTTTTGTCAGGGTGCAACAGTAGTAATTCAGCGCACTCTATTAACCGTGCTCCAAGCACCTCATGCTGCAAATATTCTTTTGCTTGCTCCAGACTGTCTATTGCAAATCGTCGAGACATTTTACTGTGACCTAACCCTTTCACCTGTGGAAAAATAAACCACATCCAATGCGTACTCTTACGACCTTGGGTCAGCTCTTCAATCACTTGTGAATAGATAGCATCTTGAGCTTGGATAAAATCATCAAACAAATCTTTATCTGTCATTGTCATTTTCTGCACTCCTTGCGATTTAAGTAATGAACGCTCATTTACCCGACACGCTCACAGCGTGAGTAAAACCATGTATAGTCAATGTTAGGCTAACCAGCCACATATATCGCTCCCATCCAGCAATGGTCAGGCTTATTAACCGTCCTATTACCGTAAAACACTTCTGCATCATCAGCAATCCGGCTTTCAACAGTAGTTGTGACGATAAAAAATTCATCAAGAGATAGCTTATGATCGCTTTCAATATCAAGCATCATATACTCAATACTCAGGCCTTTAGGAATTTGATTGAGCAGATGATTAACGGCACGCTTTATTTGTTTTGAATCAGCCCCACCCGTTACCCTCGCCTGTATAAACTTAGCAGGCTTCTCAGCCCCGCAGGATTTTTTGATATCATTAACATCTATACCAACCTTATCCCGATCAGATAGTACCGATTCAAATACGCTTATCACCTGCGCGACCTCATCCTCTTTGCAAGTAATGATACCGTCTATTACCTCGAATCTATCGATACATTTACCTGTGGTTTGTAGCGCAAACAATGTGTCCAAACCTGTTTGTTGTTTTAACGCTAGCAATAACTGTTCATTCCAGCCATCTTCGATAACAATAAACCCAACCTCAGACAAGAGGTAGCTATCTGCTTGTGGCGTATATAAAGTAGCTAAAGGTATGGGCTTTATCTGAAACTCATCACTACGTTCTTCGTTAATATCGTTTTTTGTAGTCTGTTTATCTGTAAAAATACTATCTGCTGTCATACTCAGCTCCTCTTTAAAGTGAAAACATTAATTACGGTTATAAAGCTGTATCCCACTCTCTAAACGCTCAAGAAGAACTGCCTTTAGTTCTAATGGTTCAATGACGACGGACAATTGCGACATACTTACCAGCCAATCCTGCAGACGATTAGTATTAGCAACTGTAGCGCTGACTTGACACCAAGTGTCATCGATAATCGTAATCTTCTGATCTATCGATAATGGGCGCTCATAAAGATGCTGACAGGCAAATTTCTGTACTTTTAAAACCAAGTTGATTTCAATATTTTTACCAAACTCTAGCTTGCCTAGCTTCTGTAAGCTATCTAATGTAAAAATGTCACGTCCTACCCAGTCAGGTATTAGTTCATCTATAACTACTGCCTCGGTAATACGATTAACTGCAAAGTTGCGATGCGCTTTTAACAACTGCTTATCATCAATATGATCATCTACCGGATTAAAGCCTGTAAGATAGATCATATTGTCAATAAAGATCAGTCCTTTGGGATACACCACTCTTTGAGTTGGCTGTCCTTCCCATTTGTTTTGATAGCGTATTTGTAATGGGCGACTTTGTAGAAAAGCTTGATGAATACTAGCAATCACATCACTATCAAGATTAGGCACTTGCACGATACTGGGCAAGGTGATGAGATGATTTTGCCATTGCCCTAGCGGACTTTGCTGGAAACTATCTTTATCCTGCCGACGTAACTGGGTGAGCTTATCTGTGATCCCCTGTTTAAAAGATACTGGTAAATAGTTTGCGGTATATTTCTCCAGCATCTCCCAAAAGAACACGGTTTGCTCGTTAATGATATCAATGCTAAAGCTGGGTTCAATATAAAATCGTGCCGCCTTGCCACTGATATTCTGGCCCCATGCTGGCACTCGGACTAAGGAGTCACTATAGAAGATATCGTTAAAGATTTGATTTAAGCCAATCAGATCGTTCTCTAGGTTTTTGCGCTCATTTGTATAATTATCAGCGTCATCACCATAGTTTTGCATAAGCTCTGTCAGTGACATAGCATCCGCTTCACTCCGAGGCAAACATTGATATAAAGCAAATAGACGTGTTGACTTTGTATAGCTGGCGATTGGATGTGTGGGCATAGTGGCTTCTCTATTAGACTGATGAAGTGACAAACTCATTATTAAAATAAAGGTTCAATCAAAACGAACCAAAATCGCGGTGCCATTGTCATAAGCATTGCCATCGGAGTCATAAACTTGGTTCTTAAGAGTGATGAGCCAAGCTTGTAAATCAGTTTTGGCACTGATAGGTTGCCATTCATGGCTTGGCACTAAGTCGTGGATACCATCCGTACAGACCAAGATACAATCGCCGCTATTAACCTTAATGTTGCAAGAACTACCTTCTGGTGCTTCACTACTTAGATAACTGTCATCAGCTGTCAATACAAAGCACTCAGTAATGCTATATAAACTCCCTGCCATTCCCTCTCGGTTATAGTCTGCAAACTCCGCTTGGCGACCTTGTTCTTGTGCCTGTTGATCAATAATTTCATTTAGCAAGTTATGATCTCGAGTCAGGCACTGCCATTGTGATGCACCTTTAGGTAGCCAATAAATACGACTGTCACCCACATGCGTTATCGTCGCCTTTATGGTTCCCTCACCATTTAACTCTCCAATAACCATCGCGAGAGTTGCCGCCGCACCATGACGCTTAGATGAGTGCTGGGTTTGGTTAATCAGCTGATGAATATCATCTGAAATAATATTCTTCTGATTAATCCACAACCGTCTGACTGCTTTTACCACCGCTTTTGAGCAGTGCTGCGAGTGATTAGAGCTTGCCACGCCATCAGACACTGCCAAGCAGAAGGGCACTGCAACTGGAGTCACTGCCATCACTCCTAAGTCTTCTTGATACCAATTGTCTAAAAAGAAAAAAGCGTCTTGCTGCAGGTTATTACTGGCATTACCTTGAAAAGTAATTGCACAGCCTTGTGCGATAGAGGAAGTATTTTGTGAAGGATAATTATTTGAAGAAGCATTCATGATGGTAGGCCTATATGTTTATCATAAAAGCCAGTATAGAGGACAACTTGTAAATTTATTTTATAGGTTGCCCTCTATACTAGACTAGTAACGACAAATATCTTACTTAAACAAATGAAAATTAGGTTATCTAAAGAACTAATGTTTATTATATAATTCTGTAAATTTAAGGATAATTACTAATTATGAGTGAATCAATAACGCTCCAGAACAGAACGATAATCTCAGTAAAGCAGTTACTGAGTGAATGTCTACTGACTATCCCTGAGTATCAGCGCCCTTACAAATGGAATCAGCGCAATATCGCAAGCTTATTCAATGATATTAAGATGCAATGTGACAAGCCAGCCTATCGCCTTGGCACTATCGTGCTTCATAAGTCTAAAGATAAAGATGATAAAGACGTACTCAATATTGTCGATGGTCAACAGCGCACCCTAACGCTAATGCTTACCGTCATGGCGATTATCAAAAACTATCATCCTGATAATTCAACCAAACCTAAAGAAGTAAAAGCTATCGGAAAAATATTAGGCGAACTATCTAATACCGTACCAGCTTTAGCTAAAAAACAAGAGTTTGCTAGCGATATATCCGTCTACAATTTGCATTCAAATTTTCAAGAGATAATACGCATTATCAGCCGTGGTGAGCTAAGTATTGAACATATTGATTTTCTGCTAAATCAGTGTGAGGTGGTAATCTTTATATTGGAAGATGAATCAGAAGCCTTTCAGTTTTTTGATTCACAGAACTCCCGCGGTAAAGAGCTGTATCCGCATGATTTACTCAAAGCATTTCATTTACGTGAGTTCAGTGCCTATGATGAACGGCTCAACCCAAATATTAAAGCGCAAACTGTCGCTCATTGGGAAAGCTTAGCAGATGACGAATTGCACAGGCTGTTTAGTCAGCATTTATTTAGGATTAAGCGCTGGATAGATCATAAACCAGCCCGCAACTTTACCAGTCGTCATGTAGATATTTTTAAAGGGGTGTCTCTACATAAACAAAATTTACCGCACTATGCAAAAGCTATGATGATCACGCATCATTTTATCGATGATTATAATAGTAATATGCACCGTCATATTGATGCTCAAGCAATGAACTACCCATTTCAGCTAGACCAAAAAATAGTCAACGGTCGTCGTTTCTTTGAAATGGTTGAATATTACGATACGCTTATTGAACGCACTAAAAAGATAGATATAGCACATGCCTCAGAGAATAAAGACAACCATTCCTATGCAACTGTCTATAACCAAACCTTGAATGAACGAGCATCGAAGATTGTTAAGATATTAGATATTTATAGTGATAAGTGGCGTCAGGGTGACAAATATACTCGCAACTTATTTGATAATACTTTGATCTACTATATTGATAAATTTGGTATGCAAGACTTATCACAGGTTATAGAGATCATGTTTATTTGGGCATACAAAATACGCCTAAGACAATTTGCGGTAAAACTCGCAACGATGGACAATCATGCAGTTGACGGTATGTTATTCAAACGTATCAAAGACGCTACATTGCCTAAAGAAGTATGGATCGCTGGTGTTCAACCTCTAAGAGGCAATGACATAAAAGAGTCTAATAAAAAAACTGATAACGACATATATCAATTATTTAATCACCTCAACTATTTGACTGATAAATAGAGAAAAATAAAATTATGAAAAACTATAATCCGAGCGCAACCGAGCAATTGATACTACTAACACCAAAGGATCTGCTTAACGGCACCGAGCACTATCTGATTCCGATGTATCAGCGTAATTATGCTTGGGGCAATAGTGAGATTGAACAGCTTATTGTCGATATTATGGACGCTCAAATTGATGCGAAAAATTCAAAGGAACATAAGAACTATTATCTAGGTACACTGGTAGTATTTGAAAGACCACAACTATCTTCAAAACGTACAGTGTTTGAAGTTATTGACGGTCAACAACGCTTTACTACTCTGAGCTTATTAATCATATATCTAAAGAATTACTTTACAACTATAGATAGCGACTATGATATGTCATGGTATACAGAACAAAACATTGAGTTTGAAAGCCGTCCGAAATCTACTCAGACATTAGAATTACTACTGAATGACAATATAGAAACCTATGAGCACCTTCATGAAGCTAAGCTAAACCCCGCTATTATCAACGGCTATACGTCTATTAGAGAAGTAATGGAAAGTAAATTTATTGCCCCTAATAATGATAACCAACAACCCACTACAACCCTTCAAGAGTTTTGTGATTATCTATTTCAATATGTACAGATTGCTCGTGTACCTGTGCCTGACGAAACGGATTTAAATCATTATTTCGAAGTTATGAATAACCGAGGTGAGCAATTAGAGAAGCATGAAATTATCAAAGCACGTTTGTTGTCAGTCATTGAAAAGGCAAACGAAAGTGAGATAGCGCTTGCGGACAAACAACCAGTTAAAGCCTTGATTCATAATGTCTGGGAAGCTTGTGCCAATATGAATAAATACGTACAGTATGGCTTCAATACTACTTTACGCTTTAAGTTGTTTTCAGAGAATTTAACTCTCTTGCGGCCTAAAGGTTTTGATGAACTGCTTAGGATATATAAAGACTCTGATAATCCGAATAATTCCCAGCCAGATAATGAACAGTATTCTCGCTGTAATAATGACGCTCAAAACAATAAACTAAAGCCACTTCCTTCTCTTTATGACATCCTTGACGATGATTTTGTTAGTCCGCCTAACCCTAAGAATACCGCGGATAAAGAAGAAGATGACGGCGATAGCGAGACTTACTATAGCTTAGTGAATTTCTCGAGCTTTCTTTTGCATGCTTTGAGAATCATGGTTAACGTGCAGTCCTCATATAAAAAAGACATCGCACTTGATGACAAGCAGCTTCTAACCCAGTTTGAAACCTTTATCTTAAAACCATCAAGCTTAGAAAATGCTCACATTTCAGATACTAATCAAAGTATAGAAACTAACAATCAGATAACGCCTTTGTCTCAAGTAAAGACCTTTATATACGCCTTACTTAAAAGCAAATTTATCTTTGATCACTTTATAATAAAGCGTAATACTCAAGACAGTAAAGGACAATGGACACTCAATAAACTGATTAAGAATGAAGATAAAAAAAACAGCTACTACAAAAACAGCTTTGAGACTGACAATGACAAACTAGTGATGTTACAAAGTGCCTTTCATGTCTCAACCCCTACTACGAACTATAAGCACTGGCTTAATGCCGTTTTATACTATGCATGTATGAATTATCAACACGATGAAACAGGCCTTAATAGTGTCGCTTATCTTAAGCATTTAGAAGAAATAGCTCAAGCCTTTATGTTAAGACGTTATTTGACTGATGAGCCTGATGATTACCATCAAATCATTTACCAAACCTCAGACTTCAACAAGCTATCGGCTGAACATACCGATGATAGATTGAGTCTTGATAATCTACGTATACTAATTAAACAGTATCTTAGGTATGGCAATATACGCAACATTTTTGTATTTAATTATTTAGATTATTTGCTTTGGTTAAACGGCAACTATCCTAAGTTTACCTTTACCGCTAGAAGCTCTGTAGAGCATTTTTATCCCCAAAATAAGCGAAACGACAGTATATTTTTGGAAGATAAAAACGCAAAAGATTCACTATTGCACTCTTTTGGTAATTTATGTTTGATTAGCCATAGCCTTAATTCACGTGTGAGTAATGACATGCCTGATGTTAAGGTAAAATATTTCTCACAAAATGGAGATATTCAAAGTGGGCAAATCGATAGCTTAAAACTACTGAAAATGATTGATTGCATACAAGGTAAACCAGATGCGTGGGATCAAAAAATGATTGCTCAGCATGAAACTGAAATGTTAAATATTATGCTGCAAGGGCTAAATCTAGCAGGTGTATCTCATGAATAACGTGGAAGATATAGAAAGACTCACTCAAAACCGTGTCATACGCCTTTTTACCGACATCCTAGACTGACCTCTACTGTCAAATCCGTAGACATTAACTTGTGAGATTTCAATCAATAAATGGTCTAAGCAGATTGATGGGACTGTCTCTGCTGGCAAGTACAAAAGATGAAAACTAAATGGGGCAGCTGCAATGTCGAGATAGGCTGGCTTGAGATTTGTCAGATGCCAACTACCTCATTAATGCAGTTATAAGAATATCAATATCATAAATTCATATACGGTATGACTGATTTTGATAGAAGTAAAAAAGGTTGCCAACACTGTATTATGCATAGTGTTAGCAAACTTTCTCTAGTTAGCATTTTACTTAGGTGAAGTTGTCAAAATTGGGGTTTGAAGAAAACAAAATTACTGGTGCAGACTTTGAGATGGAAATATGGTTCATAGGCGATAATTATAGCTTACCTCTAGTCATACAAGCTAAAAAAATATCCAATGAGCATAAGGCCTATCGTAGTGCCTTTAGTTACCCAAATGACACTAAACAACAAATTAATACTTTGCTAAATTATACGAAGCAGAATAAGCGTGTTCCTCTTTATATGTTATATAGCCAATCAGCGGTATACCCTTACTCAAAAACGCCAGATTGCGGCGTCTATATTGCTAGTGCTTTCGATATTGAAAACTTTGCAAACTTACCGAAAGGAACAAAACTATCTAAGTCAAAAATCTTAGAGAGATGCATTCATTTTTATCAGTTATTTTGTGACTTAAAACAAGACTCTATGAATGACTATATGTCTATTGAGACTATTACAAATAGATTAAAAGAGTTGTTCTCAAAAAATAGTGCTTTAAAGAGTAAGCTTACTGAGCAAATTGAAAACAATAAAACAGAGATACTACCCGATTATGTGCAACTAATATTAGAAAGCAGTCAACATCAGCTTAATAGCGATAAAAATCTAAAGCAGAATATTCAGAAAATGATTAAAAACGATCACTCAATAGAGCCAAGAAAAATTATCGTAGTTGATATTCGCTAGAAGAAATTGATATCATTTAAAAGAAACTTCAAAAGCTTGTCTTAACTATTTTTTGTTATCTATACCTCTAATAATCTAACTATTCCTTATTAAGATGCCTCTAGTCATAAGAAGGCGCTATATTAACAATAGATAACAATAATATTTTAGGTCAAATTCTTTACCATATTGATTGATCAGTGAGTATATGTCCCAGCTCATTTGTTGGTATAACTGTTGGTATAAGAAATAATATTTTTATATAAAATTAATTAAATCAATAACTTGATATTTTAATATGGTTGATACTGGGCCCACCACATTTAAGTTTTAATAAAAAAGACCTTCAAGAGATTGAAGGTCTTTTTTATTGTCTGCTGTTTTTTGTTGGCATACCAGAACTCTATGTATAAGCGTAAGCACAAACACTTGAGTCATGCCTCTTCGCTAGCAACGACTAATTGTTGATAGGCAATTGCTGATTCGGTGCCAGGGATATATACTCTTATGAGAGAATGTATCTATAAGGGAGATTAAATTGTTTATTAATCATAGCAAGTGCCCGAAATGCGATACCAAACTAAAGCGCTCTGATTGGCGCTGTAAACACTGCGGTCATCAGAATTTGACGAATTGGAAGTTAACATTACCTATGTGGGGTATAGGCATTCTTATCGTCATTATGACCATCCTGTTTATCATCAACAACTTTTGTGGTGCTGAGTTTTTCAGGCCTTTTACCAATAGCTATAGCGTGATGTGTTAGTTTTAGACCCAAAAAAAGCCTAACCATTGATTCAGACAAGCTTTTTAAGGTCAGCAAGCGCTCTGCTTCTGCAAGTCAGTAATAGATTGATATCATCACTATCTGTCCGCAGTTGGCAGTTTTTATGTGGTTATTGAAGATGGCTTAATAAGATCCACGTGCCGATAGCGATCAGCATAAAACCACCAAACACTTCGGCTCTATGACCGATTAGTGAGCCTAATATCCTGCCTAACATCACGCCCAGCGTGACCATTACCGTGGTGGCTAAGCCGATGAGACCTGCCGCTAAGAAAATATTGACCTCTATAAATGCCAAGCTCACACCGACAGCCATCGCATCGATACTGGTACCAAATGCCGTTATAGCAAGTTTAAAGAACGAATGTCTACGCGGTGCTTCTATTGATTCGTTACTTGGCTTAAAGCCCTCATACAGCATATGCATACCGAGAGCAGCAAGAATAACAAAGGCGACCCAGTGATCCCATGCTTCAATGAAAGCAGTGTCTACAAAAGAGGTGGCAGAACGACCGATAAGCCAGCCAATGATAGGTGTGATGGCTTCAATAGTGCCAAAGATAACACCCATTCTCAGAGCTTCGGTAAAACGAGGATTTTTTAGATTTGCGCCTTTACCAATTGCCACAGAAAAGGCATCAGTAGACATAGAAAAAGCAAGTAAAAGAAGAGCAATAGGGTTCATTTGAGTATCTCTGGTCGAGTATAGAGTCCACGACATAGCCACACCCTCGACCTGCAGTGTAGATATATCGATGGTCTCGCCAACCGAGAGGTGTTCGTACCATGGCATGTGGCCAAGTATGTTGATACGGACGCTTTCGTAGAACGAAAACAGGCTACTCCCCAAAGAACGCTTAGACTACCATCTATACGCTATAAGTCAATCATAAAATATCAACCTAGCAAGTGTTTGACCTGATATGGTTAAAAACATATAGCGCTAGTAAATACTTACTGGCTACATACACCTATTAAAGCGCTATCAACATTTAATTTTTTATACTAAAAAACCTTTCATACTAAAAATTAGCACGAAAGGTTTTTAATACTGATACTTCTTGGACAATATTACTGTTTAGTAATCAACGGTATAGCTCAAACCATAAGTCGTACCTGAGGCAGGTAGGCGGTTCAAATCACCAAAGGTCGTTTGATGATAGACTGTTAAATAGTCTTTATTGAGCAAATTATAAACGCCATAGTCTACTCGGCCGACTGGCATTTTTACTTGTCCCAATATATCGAGAGTCATGTAACCTGTAACTGGCAATGCACTAGAGTCAGGATCTTGCTGTTGGTCTTTAAAAGCTTCATCATCACCGCCAATTGCTAATGCTTGCAGGCGAATATTGCTGCCTTCATCAAACTGGTACTGGGCAAATGCGGTACCTTTGAGCGGGGTTAGACGTACGGCATCCAATTCTAGCCAGTCGCCATCTTTATCATACTGACCACGGGTATAGGCCACACTACCGCCCACTTGCCACTTATCATTGATATCATGACTAAGCGAGCCCTCTACCCCATAGACACGCTCATCGGTATCGACAACTTCTACGGTATAGCTGTCAGTAAAGCGCACGACTTTGTCTGATTCGTTATAGAATCCACTCAAGCGTGCTGCTGTATCACCATGCTTGCCTTGCCAGCCAAACTCGTAGTTGTTGATCGCAATTGGTTGTACGTTGTCTGAGTTGACCACAAATCCTGCACGCACATCACGCAGCGCGCGTTGTATATCTGCTGTCGTAAACCCTTGTGAAAAATTGGCAAATACTTGATCATTTGGGGTTATTTGATAGCTGGTACCAAGGTTGAACAAGGTTTTGTCATGGTCGGTACTGCCTTTTTCTACGTCGCCTGCTTGATAGTCAATGCCATAAGCTGCGCTTGTCGCACTGATAGCAGAACTATTAAAATACTCTTCAAGCAGCTGCTCATAGATGGGCGTAAAGGTATCAGTCTCAGATTTGAGCTTTTGGTAACGTACGCCAGCACTGGTATGCCATTTGTCAGTTATATCTACGTCTGCATTGACAAAAGCGCCCCATTTATCGATGGTCGTATCTGGTCCACCGTTATAAGTAAGCCCATTGGTTTGGGCGGTCAAGCCATTACTAGCAAGGAACGTATTTAGGTCTTGACCGTAGTAAGTTTGCGCACTATTTTCGCGTTCGAAATCAGCACCGTAGCTAAACAGTGTCTTTTTTCCTACAATTTCCGTTTCGGTTTGCATGGCTGCTCGCAAACCCATTACTTCAATATCAGCTTCTGACTGAGTGACA
Organism: Psychrobacter sp. H27; assembly: GCF_059072655.1. Taxonomy (NCBI): domain Bacteria; kingdom Pseudomonadati; phylum Pseudomonadota; class Gammaproteobacteria; order Moraxellales; family Moraxellaceae; genus Psychrobacter; species Psychrobacter sp. H27. The sequence goes on from NZ_JCACRX010000001.1 coordinate 656,778, forward strand.
AATGTTGCAGCACCTGCCAGTTTCTTCAATGTGTCTTCATCAGTTAGCCCATTGGCTTGCCATACCTCAGTCGCTTGGTCTCCTGCGGTTTTACCAGAAGGGTAAAAACGGCCTTTTTCATCTCGGTAGTAACCCGTCAAGCTTAAGCTAGACCCTGACCCCACAAAATCATCATCACTATAATTTAAATTTATCGAGCTTTTTTCGGTATATGGCTCATTTTCCACATTGGCACCATCAATGGCTTCTAAAGACGGGCTGGCACCAAATAATGCTGCCAAGCCATCACCGTAGTCTGGGCCATAGTCAGTATCTTGCTTATCTTTGTAATAAGTCGCTGCAAGATCAAGACGTTGGGTATCCGTTAGCTCTATACCTAGGCTACCATTCACACTCAGCGATTCAGTATCTTGTTGATCCGTTTGGTTCACATCTGGACTGATACGATCGCCATGGCTATCGAATTTGCCGCCTTTGCTATCATAGTCGACGTCTAGGCGACCATACATCCGCTCACCGCCATATCCTAACGTCTGCCCCACATGATAACCCAATGAGTCAGACTCGAAATCACGACTGCTACTGACACCCACTCTGGTCTGTCTGATAGGACCGTAACCTACGAGAGATTTGGTCACCAGATTAATCAAACCACCTGCTGCACCAGCACCGTAGATACTGGTAGCGCCCGAGAGTACCTCTACTCGCTCAAGCTGCGCAGGATCAATACTGTTTAACTCGCGTGAAAGACTGCGTGAGCTGCTCAGAGGTACACCATTTAGCAAAAACTGCACAGGACGACCGTGCATAGTGGTGCCATAATTACTGGTTGAGCCACTACTAGCACCTAGACTTGGAATCAGCTGTGCCAAAATATCACCAGTCGTACGGTCGCCTGTTGCCTGCACCTGAATCTCGTTTTCGGTGATTACTTGGGTGACTGATGGCATCTCACTGATTTTTTGTGCCAGTGCCGTACCTGTTCTCGCTTCAGCCGTAACATTGATAGTGTCTAAAGTCACATTAGGTGTCTCATCTGACGATAAATTTGATGCTGAATTTGACGTCAGTTCTTTCGAAATCTGCGTATCTAATACGGTATCCGCTTCACTGGTATTGGTTTGAGCATATAACTGTTGGCTAATGCAGAGGGTAAGAACAGATAGAGCGACTTGATGATGGCTTTTCATGATTGTTTCACTTAGATTGTTTCAATGAGTTGATAGATAAATAGTGGTATGAGTCATATTTAGCTAATATTACTGCATGTACTAACTTTGTGAATGATATTCTAAATGATAATCATTTTTATTTCCATATGTATTTTTACATTACTAGAGGGTGACGATTGTAGCTATCATAAGTTTAACTGTACAACTTCCCGTTAGGAATTTGATGAGCTATTGAACAGTTTATCTAACTCATCGTTACTATATGCCTCAAAAAATAGTTGGAACTTTACCTCATCCTCTCTATGCTTTTTTTGGAAATCTGGTAATAGCTGCTGTGCCACATTAATGGGCAACACGAAGATCCCGTCATTGTCCATAATGGCGATATCGCCTGAATAAATCGTCGTGGTCTGCTCACCAAAATGATAGGTGATATCCGATGCTAGCGTGCCTTGTATATGATCGCTTTTAAATGTGGTCACAGCACTGATACCTTGTGCAAATACAGGAAATCCCAATTGTTGAATTTGTACCGAGTCCGTTGCCTGTCCAATGACAATGACGGCGGATAGCTTCTCATAGATAGCGGCGCAAGTGCGCAGTGCTCCCCAACATGCCTTGATGCCTAATATTTGAGCATCAATACATAACACATCATTAGGCGCTGCTTGAATCAATGCCTGGTTAATCACATCCGTGTTGTCCGAGGTTAGTTGGACTGTTAACACTCGGCCGACTATGGTAGCCGTGCAGGGATTGAGTGCTTTGATATCTGGTAAATACCCTTCCTCAGTCAGATGACCAATAGTTGAAGTACCTATCTCTTTATAGCTATCTATAAGGTCGTGAATATCGATTTCAGTCATAATGTTCTCACTATCGCACTTTTTAGCTTTTTTGTTTCTCGATAACTTTTATCGCATTGTTAATTTCTAAGTAGCTATTAGTTAGTTAAATGGGTTCGTTGGCTAGCTGATTTTTTAACACGCCTGAACGGGTTGTTCGTCCTGCTTTCTCCAGCTGGCATACTGCCATGAGGATCAGAACCACGGGCAATAACGGGCAATAGCAATGTTTTATGTGGGTAATATGAATTGTTCAGTAGCTCGTCACGAAGTATCTGACGTTGATCATCATCAAAATCGATAGTCACCAAGGATTCCTCAATACTGGTCATTACCTCGTGCCACAGCGTCTCTTCATTGATATGATAGTGCTCAACCAACGACTCAATAATCGCTCGAATATTGACTAGCAATCCTAGCGACTGTAGATAAAATATCAGCGCTTTCGGCGTCTCGCGATATAGACGGTTTTTAAAATCTGGTGGGCTTAAATACTCAGGATCTGCTATTTGATGACGTGCCAACCATGGTAGATAAATACGTACGGAGTCATGATCACGCAATAACAGACTGGTAAAACGATTGTATTTTAATACGATAACAATATTTTGCCCGTGCATCTCAGGCGCAAACCCTAGGCGTAGACAGCGCAGTATCGTACCCAAAAACACGTCACAAAGATTTTTAAAACACGCTATGACAGCGGGTCTTTTATTCTGTGGCGCGCCTTCTTGAAAGCTGTCTTGAGCACTGTTTTGGCTAGTACTATGAATGCCCTCCTGAACAATGCCATCAAAAAAATGATGACTAACACCCTGCTTATAGACCAACATACCCAAGCTTGCCATGGTTAACAGTCGAATCGAATCGTCACACAAATCTGCTGGCAGTTGGCGTAGCATCGCGCCTAGATGCGTGGGCTTTTCTTGATAAAAGTAAGGATTTATAGCGCTTTTATCATGCAAATGAGAGGGCGACATGTAACCCCACCATAGACGTTCATCCCATAACCGTAGCTGTGCTGATAATACAGGGTCTATTGTTCTTGCCTGCATCAATATGGCTTGGTTTTTTTCGCCATTGATCAGCTTGAGGGCTGGCAAGTAGCGCTTTGAGTTCAGTGCGTACACACCTATAGGCAGCTTAATACTATTTGGCGTATTAGTATCAATCAGCATACTGCGCATGGACGAGCTGGCATAAGTGATGAGCGCTTCAAAAGTCAGGGCGACAACTGTGCCACTGGCAAGATCGTCAGCATACATGTCATCAACCACATGAGTCATTTGCCAAGGGTGTACGGGCATCGCAATGTGCGTATCCGCTATTCCTTTGTCATCTAGCTCTCGCATCAAACTCTGCTGCTGCGTAGTGTCCAAAAGATAAGACGCTGGATTTTGTATTGTCATGTCTTGAACATGCTCTGCCACCATGACATGGCTTTTGGCAATGGCGACCCATACCAGCGTGATAGGCTGATTAAACTCTGCCATATAGCGTTTGTATTCTGTTGCCGTAAAGCCCAATTTACCTTTTGCCAGTGGATGAAACGGACGATCCATCAGTGAGGCCCACTGCTCCGCTGCAATCAAGGTTTGATGCCAATGCGGATACTGACAAACTGCCGTTGTGATGTTTGCTGCTACGGACTGTTGCTGAGCTATAAAAGAAGCCTCTAAGCTCTCTTTTAGCTTTAAGACACCGACGTCAGATAAGCTGGTACTGTCCATCATTGATAAAAAAGTATCTAACAAGTGCTGTGCTGAGCTTACTGGCTCTAGCCAAGCATTTTCTACATAATGGTTGTTATTGAGATTGCTATCAACAGTGTTATTGATATTGCCCTTAAGGTTATGTATGACAGGCAGACAAGATTTAGACAATCGCCACGGTGATGCGTAAGCAGGCTCTACCAATAGTAATAACTGTCTATCTTGGTCAACCTGCATCACCATTAACGTGTTGTCTTGGTCAAAAAAATCTTGATATTGCTGTGGCAATGACTCTAAAAGTAGCGACGCTAAAAATTGATGCGCATCTTGAGCTTGAGTCGTCTGATGATTTGCTAAATACTCATGGGTGGTTGTCACTTGAATAAGTTGCTCATCCACCCATTGCTCTAATAGAGAACACTCTACCAAATGACTAATCAGCGACCATTGAATGGCCTCGATATTTGGCTCAGGGTTTGCATCAAGGGAGCTTTTTTTCACAGGGATTTGCACAGGGAATAAGGTATACATCGTCTTACCCCCGACTTTTAAACAATGGGTTGTTGATGTATTTAATCGGGAATGCTTTATCTCCGAATAATCGGCGCTTAGCCAATGACTCAATGCGCGTTTGTTCAGCGAATACATCAAACAAGTCAAACCGTACTTGATGCTCTGGATGAGATTTTTGATAGTCGGTCACGCAGTCAGCAACCTGCTGCCAAAATGCAACTTCAGAATAGTTATAATGCGTCTGCATAAAAATCGCAATGTCTGACAACGCCACAAAAAACAAGCAAGCAACCGTCATATCCCGAATGCCGTCGGTATCTTCGGTCTCGATGAATGAGCCTCTATTTAAGGCCGCATGAGCAAATGGCAAGCTACAAAAATCTGGACGCAAGTGTTGTTGGGTTAAGTGCTCAGGTGAATAACGAACCCCATCATGCAAATCTTTTAATAATATATTTATGGGATAGCCATCTTCATGTACCAAGACGATGTTTTGCGCATGGCATTCTAGTGCCACACCATAACCAAATAAGATATGTAATAAAGGGGTGATAGTGACCTTAATTAACTGCGTAATCCATGTTTCTACACCATATTTGTCAAGCCAAGGTGCTATCAAATGTGAGCCATCAGCATTGACATAGCTGACACCATTGAGCGGAAATGCTGTTTGACCTTTTGATAGATATTGGTTCACGTTTTCTCGCCAAATCGCAGCTAGCCCGCCATACATATTTGGATGCTGATAGCCGCGCGCACGTAACGCCTCATGGTCTAGACTAACGCCAACGGTCTCACCTAAAAACGCAATAGGTAATGCTTGGGCGGTCTTGTCACCTGCAATCAGTTGGTTTAACCACGTAGTGACAACAGCGGCATTCATCACGGTATGCTTTGCCAATATTCGCGTGCTTGAGGTATTAATCAGATGCATACTTAGCTTTAGGTAGGCTTTATCATTAATAGTGTCATTGCTACCATTGTCATCGCCATTTCCAAGCATCGTCAATGAGCGAATAGACTGCTGAGCACGGTACTGATGACCTGCATCACCCAAATAGATAACCTCTTGCGTGGCAAGTAATGGTTGTAATGCTTGAATCAAGGTGTTTTGCCATTGCCAAGGGTGCGCAGGTATCAGGCAATAGTTATTAGCCGTCTCGTCTACTTCATTACTAGCTGTACCTTCGTCTTGCTTATTTTTGGTTGTAAATACTTCTGTGAGTTTGGCATTGAGGGCAGAAAATTCATCCGCACCTATATAATCTTTTACCCATTCATTTACAGCGATACCAGTAGTGGTATTGCTCACCATTAGCTCTTTTTTGACCGCCAACCATACTACGCCGATGTTTTGATCAAACTCTGGACCATAGTCATAGTTATCTTGCAAATCAAAACCAATACGAGACTTAAAACACGGATGATAAGGATGCCCTGCCGTCAAATAGCCTTCGAGTTGCTCGTAAGTTAGCGTATCAATAGGCACAGGCATATTGGAAGCCAGTATCTGAGATTGTGTTTCGTTCACTAAGGTATGGCGCAGCTCTTTGATAAAGCTGTCTTTTAGCTCTGCACCTTCAATATTGAGCAAGATATCACTAATCACATGCTCAAGAATGGCGTCTTGGGCAACACCATTAACCACTCGCTGTACATTCAGCTCATTCAAACGAATGATGTCAAAACTGTAATGAACATAACCTTGTGCGGTATAACTGATATCATCACCTACTTTGATAACAAAATTCAGCAGCGTCTCATTATCAGCACTGTCATGAGCGTTGTTCGCACTTTCAAATTCAAAATCAATAATATTTTCATATAACAATGCCTGTAGCAATTGCTTGATCACTCGTTGCTCAGCGCGTGCCATAATTTTAGAATCGACAGGCACTTGCCACGGTTTAGTCGCATAAGTAACGTCAGTACTATGATGGCTATTATTGTTTTTGGTAGAGTTTGCTAGATTATTGGTCATAGATATAAGCTTCCTGTCTAAAAATCGAATCGAATCAAATAAAAGTATAAATTTAAAGCGAATGATAATTATTTACATTAATAAGTTAAAGTAAACCCCTATACGGGGTATTTATTTATGGGGATCGTGGTAATTTGCACGCTGAAGGAATCGTGAGCAATAAAAGCACCGCGATTACTACCAGTATTTCTTGGATCGCGCTCGCCATACCTTGGCTACTGCCTGCTGCTAATAACTGCGCACCTCGACTGTTTATATAAATGGTGGACAGCGTGATAAATATGGTAGAGATGATGCGGCGACTGATATTATTAAGTGCGGCACCTTCAGTGACTGATTCTTTGGGTAAACTACTAAAACCAACCGTCGTGGTCGGCAGATACGCCAAACCCACTCCAATACCGCGCATACTCATAATCAGCATGAGCAGCCAAAGCGTTGGCTGATACAAGCACCATGCCAGCATCAAGGTAGATAGAGCGCTAATCCCAATGCCCACGATGCCAATCCCTCTGGCACCTTGCTTATCTACCTTCTTGCCAGCGTAATGCGTGGTGATACTGGCTATGAGCGTCGCGACCATCAGAACAATACCTGTCCATAACGCACTTTCGCCCATCACATCTTGTATCAACACGGGCAATAGCAAGAGACACAGCATCAAACCGACTGTTTGGCTAATGCTAATGATATTGCTGTGCAAATAGGTTTTATTGTTAAACAAGCGCACGTTCAATAACGGGTGACGCTGACGACGCTCATATGCCCACCAAACCATTGCAGATAGTAAAAATCCGACAGACAATAAACCCAATGTGGCTATCTTTAATAAGCCGTCACTGCTGAGTAACCCACCAGTAAAATCTATTTTCAGCGTGCTCAGCCAAACCATCATAGCCAGCAGCCAAATGAGCAAACTGACAAACCCGATAGTATCGAAAGGGCTTTTTTCATCATTTGAGCGTATGTCAGGAATTAGGCGCCATACCATCGCCATGACTGCCGCACTGAGTGGCAAGGTAATGGCAAACAGTGTCCACCACGCAAACTGCTCAACCAAATAAGCCCCTACCAAAGGGCCAAACGCCAACGACATCATAATAACAATGCCCCATAGCGCCATTACTCTGCCATGCTGCTGCTTCGGATAAATCTGATACAGCATACCAATAGATAGTGGAATAATCAGACCACCACTCAGCCCTTGTATGGCTCTGGCAATGATAACAAAGCTCATACTAGATGCCAGCATGCCAATGGCTGAGCCCAGCATAAACCCAAAAATTGCCGCCAAATAAACATGCTTAAAAGGGAACTTTTTGTTTAAATAGCCACTCAGCATCAGCCCCACACTCATGGCTAAGACATAAGCATTTAGCACCCAGCCGCCCATCACAATATCGACATCAAACACCGACATAAAGACAGGAATTGCTGGATTGAGCGCACTATTACTAAAACTCACCACCGTACCGCCGAGTAGTAATGTCAGTAATACCTGCTGCACCTTTTTATCGTTCAAACCATGACTGCTACTCTTAGAGGCTTCGTTTATAGGCGACTCATTGGTAAATGCCCTATTTATAGGAGCGTTGCTCATTAAGCCGTAGTACCGTAGAAATTCAGATAACCTCTAGATTCCAAAAACTCATCGCGATTGCAGAAATACAATGAGGCGGTCTTTTCTGGCATATCAATCAGACGTTGTACGCGATAAGCAAAGCTATCAGCAATCCACTGATATACCTCAACCTTACTATCCGGCTCGACCACAATTTTCTTGGCTTCAGTATGCTCAAATATAAACTTGCTGATCATCATACCCGTTGGTTTTAAATAGCCTTTGCCAACCACCGCCGGATCCCCAAGTAAAATATGCCAACCCATATCCGTCTCTTTGGCTTTGTAATACTGAGACAAGCGATCACGAGCCGTTTCATAAATCTCTGTATAGCCAATCGGCTTATCATCACAAAGTATCAGGTAGAGACGCTGATGATCATCGGCCAGCATTTTTTCAAAATGTGTTTTTAGCTGCGGCATTGGGAGATGAAGCTGCCACTGATCAACCACATGCTCGGCATGCATCCACTTATACAGCAATGGCATATCATCTGGGTATTTGACAGGTCTCAACGCAAACGTCTTTTGATAAGCCTCAATGCTAAAAGTGTCGGGCAGGTTTTGGGTGATGGTCGGCATGACTTGCTCCTAGTTATTATTTTGCTATGTGGTTAGTGTTCTTTAATATCGTTTCTGTTAAATATAAGTTTTATAAAACACTACGCGCCAAATTTTTGAAATACTTTTAAGGCATCAGTGTCGTAAGTCTGCTCACCTGTCAACTGATTGATGATGCACCCTGCTCGATAAGCACCCAGCCCCAAGTCTGGTGACCCAACACCATGGGTATGCACCTCTTGATTTTGTACAAAAATCTTGCCATTAGTCACAATATCTTTTTGATGCGTCAGCACATATTTCAGTACATAGTCTCTATCAATGACTGGCTGATCAAACTCATCGTGTGCGATAGCAGGCAGTAGCGTATTTAAGCACTCAGGCAGACCGTAACGATAGCCTGTACCAGCAATCACACAATCATACTCAGCAGTAAAATCTTGATTCTGTTCACGCTGTCTAACCACCAGTTTTATAATATCTGTCGGCTCTGGATCTTCTAGCATTGTTGTCAGAGTTGACTCAATTACTTCACAGTTGGACAGCAACGTCGAATGCAGATCTTGATTGGTAATACTGCGCTCATAGAGACGGTGATAAATATCGCGTATGGTTTCAAATCCCATGCCTTTATAGAGTAGGTCTTGCTTGGCAGTGACTTGGGGCTTGGTTGCTGAGTCTAAATGATAAAAGTAATCTGTATAAGCCGGGCTAAAATGCTCTAAACCTAATGGGGAGTATTCCATGGGGAAAAACCCTGCCGAGCGAGTCATCCAATCTAGCTGAAACTTAGGGTCGTCATTAGTACTATCATCGCCATCAAACTGTTGATCAAACAGCGTTCGATATACCTCTGCTGAAGACTGCCCAGACCCCAACACTAACACTTTGGTCAGTTTGCCTTCATTCTTGGTGCTATTCACATCAAGGCTACTCGCATTGAGGCTGTCCAAATCAAAATTGTCTGCAAAATGAGCGGTGTGCATACAGCGGTTAGGCGCTTGTTTGGCAATGTCTTGCAACGATGGTGGTAGCGTGGCCTGTGTGCCCGTTCCTATGACTAAATTTTTAGCATGATAGGTGTTTTGCGTGCCTTGCTCATAGACGGTCACTAAAAACCCATCATTATTGTCGTCAAACGCCACATCGATCACTGCCGCATCAAAGCTCAAGCTAGCCAGCTGCTCTGCTACCCATTGGCAATAGTGGTTATACTCTTTACGATAAATTTTAAACTCTTCTAAAAAGTAAAACTTAAGCAATCGCTGCTGAGTATGCAGATAATTCAAAAAAGAATACGGACTGGTTGGGTCTATCAATGTCACCAAATCTGCCATAAAAGGCACTTGCAGCGTGGTGCTCGGCAATATCATGCCTTTATGCCAATTAAACTCAGCCTTTTGCTCAAAAAACTTGGCGGTTACGTCGGTCTTTGTCAGTAATGCCGCCAAACTTAAATTAAACGGCCCTACGCCAATTCCAATAATATCTAACACTGTCGCCCCTTAGTGATTTGGTAGTTACGTTAATTCTGGTGTTCGTTTCTATCGAACCCCAATTTATATCGTGTGCTTATCTTTGCCATCACAATATGATTTGCTACGTCATCATAGGGTTTGGGATATCGACATAAATAGACTGGGTCTCAACAGGTGCGGTCAGCTCATCGAGCGCATAGAGTCTGGTGAGTAGATTGCCCTTGAACGGCAATGTAGGGCTGCGCAATAGCAAGTCAAATAACGGACGATGTGGGTATTGTTGCTCTAATGCCATTAAACACGCTTTAAATATCGTGATTAATGCCTCCTCATTCACAAGCTGAGTACGAGCAATAGCAGTGATAAGACCAAATATACTGTTACCAACTAGATAATAGGCAAATCTTGAGTCGGCAAAGTCTTCTGGAATGACACACTCTCCTTCGCTAATAAGCTCGGGGTAAGCATCAATGAGCGGCGTGGCATACTCAGCAATATAGCCAAATCCTTGATTGTCTCTGGCCCAAAACTTAGTAGGATAGCCGCCTGTTAGCTCAACGAGACTGTTTTGCTGATGTACCTCAAAACCAATACCATGCTGATAATACATATGAATAAGCGGTATAAAACCAACTTGCAAATAAGTGTCAAACCACTGGACAGCCACCTGTTCTAAAAGCTCATCTGTCTGTTTATGGATAGACTTAAACAGTGTCTCTAAGCGATTGGTAAGACGGGTTGGATGGTCTTGGCTTAAGCTGGCAAGATTGGTGACTTGCGCATCCTCTGTGAAAGGGTTGTCACGTAAGATACAAATGGTCTCATCAATGATTTTTCCATCGATACGTAAGGCAATCCAAGCAGGGTCATTCAATACCGCAATCGTAGGATACTGGGTTTTGAGCTGAGTACCATAGTCGCTACGCCAGATTCGGCAGGCATGCATACCGCGTTTGCATTCTTTGGGCAGGTTAATCCGCACCGAATTGGTAATCGCCACAGACAGCGACAGTTTAAACATCCAAGGCGCATCAAAGGCCGCTAGCGTGCGTACTGATGTCGTTGGATGCAGATACCAACCGAGCTCGCCCAAGTTAAACAATTGGCCTTGTTCTAGCAGCTTTTGATACCACGGCTGCTGCTGCAAAAACCTGGCTTGCCAGGGGTGCAGTGGCAACAGCTTATAGTCTGGATGCTCATCCACAAGTTGCTGTTGATAGCCACTCATATCAGCTTGTAGCTTTGATTTGAGCGCTGTGGTAATGCTATCCCCATCTACGAATTCTTCTGCAATGCAACTGGGGTGCACTAGCCAATAATGCAGCTGGGTTTTGCTACTGGTCTCGGGCGCATACTTCGCCCACTCATCACCATAAAATCCTGCGCGGCCTTTGGGTGTGGGGTGCATAGCATGACCGTAAATAAGGTTTTGTTCGGTTTGAATAAAGTCTTGCTGATAGTCAACGATGTCATCAATCTCATCATTACGATGCTCTAAGATAGTCTGCAGCCCCTCATAACTCTCAATCCAGCGCTTTAATACGCCATTGGCATCTAGCGTCGCTTTATCTTTATAACGATGCACAATATCTTCAATAATCAAAGATGCCAAACTCATAGCAGAGGACTTTGTCCATTGGCTATTTTGTAATGAGACATCCGTTTGATTGTTTGATAGCTGCTTATTTAATATAAGCGGCATGTCTGCCAAACGATGCTGACCTAATTGACTCACTCTATCAATAGGTACAACCATTACCGTGTTTAAAGGCGCTAGCTTTAGAACTAATAGTGGCTTATTCTGTGAGGCCTGCTTTTGTATATCGTCTTGCTGCGCTAAGGCAATAATATCGCCGCGCCCAGTCTCAAAACAGTAAGCATTGATTAGATTTTGTAGTGTGAGTCGATCAAGCGTTCTATGCTGCATCATATTATTTTTTCCCATCAGCTTTTAGTCTTTCAGAATTAAGTCGGTTAAAACCAGCAATATCCATCTGCTCAATGATGTCTGCAATATCATTGATTTGGGTATTGGGATTTAGAATGGTGAATTTAAGGCAAAGGCGCTGCTCAAACTGGGTGGTGGCCACATTGGCAATATTATTGACCAATAATTCTTGCGCAATGTGACGATTAAGCTGTGCGAGTTGGTCATCAGACAGCGCGGTATCTTTGGGTGTAAAGTAAAACAAAACACTGCTGATAATAGGCTTATGTACCAGTACAAAATTTTCATTTGCATCAATCAGCTGTGCCGCTTGCTTGGCAGTATCCAGACAGTTATCAATCAAGGCTGCATAGCCACCTGTTCCTAGTAAGTCCAGCGCCATCCACAGCTTTAAGGCATCGAATCGGCGTGTGGTCTGCAAAGAGTACGTCACCAAGTTTGGGATATTGTCTTGTTCATCATCAGCAGAGTTTAGATACTCACTATGATGGCGAATGCTCTCGAAATTCCGATTGTCTCGTAAAAGAAAAGCGCCGCAGCTGATCGGCAAGAAAAAATGTTTGTGAAAATCTAAGGTAATAGAGTCAGCCTGATTCAGCCCCTCAATCAAGTGTCGATAGCGCTGTGACAATAGCAATGCCCCGCCCCATGCTGCATCGACATGTAGCCATATATTTTCATCACGGCAGATCTTTCCGATAGACATTAGAGGATCAATCGCACCCAAGTCCGTTGTGCCAGCCGTTGCGATGATGGCCATCACATTGTCAGTACCTAGCTGATTTATCTGATGTTGTAAGTCAGACATCAGCATGGCACCTGATGCATCAGTCGCTACTTTAATGACAGAACGTTGACCTAGACCTAGTAGCGCCGCATTTTTTTCAATAGAAAAGTGCGCCTGGGCTGAGCACAGGATTTTGCCACTTCGCTGACCGATCAGGCCGTCTTTTTGCACATCAACGCCCTTAGCCTTATAGAATCGATTGCGTGCCAGCAGTAAACCCATCAGATTACTTTGCGTACCACCACTGGTAAAGACACCACCAGCGTTATGGCCTATCTGTTCATCAAAGAGAGCACCAGAGATGTCACCAAACTGACAACGTTGACATAACCAGTGTATTAAGTCTTTTTCGATATAAGTCGCTGCTGGACTTTGATTCCATGAGTCCATACTTTGGTTAGTGGCCGCGATAATCATCTCAGCAATCTGTCCGATGACTAGTGTGGGTGGATGCAAGTGGGCTAAGCAATTCGCATTGGCCGTCGACACACAACTGGGTAAAAAATTACTTTGAATATCAGCGAGTATCGTGTCGATGTCTCGGCCTTGCTGACGGATACTAAAGGCATTAGTTGCTTGCACTTGTTGCGGTGTGCCGCCCAAATATACGTTGTTGTCGTCTAGCCACTGTTTGATGACAGCGCTGGTTTTTTGCATATGCGTGACATATTGCTCACTGGTTTGCTGGTTTAATAAATGCAAAATGTCCTCACTTGTTTATTCTACGATGGTATAAATCGCAAATAAGTGACTTGTTATTAGAGTCGTTATCAGAGCTTTTTATAAAAGTGTGAATCATGCTAAGGTGCTGGCAAGACTATTGATTGTCCTCTAGCGCCATATCAAGCCTTTGCAAGACTTGCTGCAGCTCATCTTTGGTTATATTAAGGGGTGGTAATAACCGCAGTACTGTGCCACCACGCCCGCCCTTTTCAATCACCAATCCATGTTTAAAACACGCTTGTTGGATTTTGGCAGCCACCTCACTGTCTGCTGGATAACTACCGTCATTTTGCTTAGGCAGGTTTGGATTAACGATTTCTATGCCAATCATGAGACCACGCCCTCTGACTTGACCTATTTTTGGATAGCGCTGTTGGCGTATTTTTAGCTGCGCCATAAACCACGCGCCTATTTCTAAAACATAATCCGTAACGTTGTTGTCTTTTAAGTAATTGAGAGTGGCAAGGCCAGTCGCCATCGCCAATTGATTGCCTCTAAACGTGCCAGAATGATTGCCTGCCTGCCATACATCGTATTGTTTTTTGATACCCAATACCGCAAGTGGTAGCCCACCACCGATTGCCTTTGACATCACAATCATATCGGGATCGATATGCGCATGTTGATAAGCGAACCAACGTCCTGTACGGCAAAACCCTGTTTGTACTTCATCGATAATCAGCATGATGCCCAGCTCTTTTGTCACTCGGCGCACATGCTTCAGCCATTCTATTGGCGCAGGATTGACACCACCTTCCCCTTGTATGACTTCTAAAATGACTGCGGCAGGTTTCACCACACCGCTTTCTACATCTTTTAGGAAATTTTCAAAGTAGCGCATATGGGCGTGGATGCTTTGCTCAAAAGGCAAGCCAAATGCGCAGCGATACATATTAGGATAAGGCAAAAACTGTACCGAGCTCATCAAGCCTTCGATACCTTGTTTAGGTGCTAAGTTCCCTGTCACCGCCAGCGCACCATGCGTCATGCCATGATAGCCACCGCTGAAACTGACAACACCTGAACGACCCGTGACTTGCTTGGCCAATTTAATAGCCGCTTCTACCGCATCAGCACCCGTCGGTCCGCAAAACTGCAAGCAATACTCATCGCTATTGGTCGCGAGTAACTTGTACATGAATTCGCTAAATTTGTCTTTTAACGGCGTGGTGATATCCAATGTATGCATCGGTAAATTGCTGTCTAATAGATCTTTGATACTTTCTATGACCACAGGATGATTGTGCCCAAGTGCCAGCGTGCCCGCGCCTGATAGGCAATCTATATATTCATTGCCTTCCACATCGGTAATCCAAGCACCTTTAGCTGATTGGATCGCAAATGGCAGCTTACGTGGATAACTACGAACCTTCGATTCAAATTGTTCTTGACGATTTAAGTAGCATTCATTATCAAGTGATTCGTCTAATAAGATCGTGTCCATAGCTTCAGCCTTGTTGTTGTCAGTCGTCTTGGATAAACATTGAAAAGTAAGTTGTGACGCTTACTTCTTAAAATACTGCTCATTTATGTTGAATGATAATGTAAATGATAATCATTATTATTAATAAAGCGTAGTATCTACTACCAATAACTTACTGTCAACCCAGTTTTAGAATTTTTCGGTAAATGAGCACGATAAAAAGAGCTATTAGCACGAAGTTAAGAATGATGAATTTAAAGATGAAGGAAACTATCAAAAACCGTTGACCGATCAGTGACGCACAGCTACTGAGCACAAATAGTTCCAGACTATCTGTGCTCACTTATATTGTTGGTTAATAGCTGTCTAAAGACAGCTGTTATCTATTGGCTGAGGCTGGCACCTTACGAATGAGCCATAAGAAATAACCACCACCGATGATCGCTGCAACCGTACCTGCAGGTAGCTCATAAGGAAAAATAACATAACGTCCGATCCAATCCGCTATTACCATAACACCTGCCCCTAACAGTGCCGCTAGTGGTAACTGCCTTTCAAGCTTCACAGCGCCCAGTGAAGTCGCTAAGTGAGGTACCATTAAACCAATAAAGCTCAATGGGCCAACGGCAAGCGTACTGGCTGTGCTAAGTGCCGCTACTAACACCAATAGCGATAGCGTCACAGGTGTCACTGCCACACCCAAGTTTCGAGCGACTCCTGCACCTAAGCCAAGGACACGCAAGGGCTTGATAATCAACACGCTCAGTACCAATAAGATAATCGCGATACCAATGAGGTACCATACCGTACTGGGCTGGGCGCTATAGGTCGTGCCCGATAGCCAGCTGAGCATCGCCTCTAAACGTGGGTCGCCTGAGAGCTTGACCATATGCATCACCCCATCCATCATGGCGGCAATGCCGATACCGACCAGTAATAGATAACCTGAACTGACTCTACGTGCCAACCAAATAACCAGCAACAACACCGCTATCGCACCGGACAGACCTGATATCAGTAACGTCCCTGCTCCTGCAGACAGCCCTAAACTTGGCAATAATAAAAACCCTAAAATCACTCCAAGTGCGGCACCTGAACTGACACCCAACACCTCAGGACTGGCCATAGGGTTACGCGTTAGAGTTTGTAGCAACACCCCTGCGACTGCCAGCATCAACCCTGTTGCCGCAGCGCTCAAGCTACGAGGCAGACGATATTGCTGCGTGAGCGCCCAGTCTGTACTGAGACCCCAACCGTTGATATCTTGCACAAATAAACAAGCAGCTACAATAATAGCGATCACGCCAGCACCCCATCGCCAAAATACAATGCTCGTATTTTGACCAGTGGTCATAGGTGTCACTGTCTCTATCCGCGCGCGGCGCTGACGTAAAATCAGCCAAATAATAAGCGGCGCTCCCAAAATACCAGTCATCGCACCCGCTGGAATTTGCATATCCAATATCGGTTCAAGCAACAACGCAACGTTGCTGGTCAATAGCAATAACAACGCCCCAAGTCCAAATGCGGTTGTCAAACGCTTACCAATAGAGGAAATACCTAGCGCATTGACCAAACTTGCGGCGCCAAGCCCAATAAAACCAATCAAACCAACTTCGCTAATAACCAGCGCCGTCACCACCGCCACGACAAGTACCACTAGAGCTCGAATACCATTGATAGGTACGCCCAAACGTCTCGCTTGCGAGTCATCCAAACTCATCAGGGTCAGCGGCTTTAACAAAGGCAAGCATACTAACATCGCTAGGACAGCCGTTGTTATCAGCGCATAACTCGTATCCCAGCTGCTTTGAGCCAAAAACCCAGCAGCCCACGACAACATACCATTACTGCGCTCCGCAAAGAACAATACCAGTACATTGGCCACTGCGGCGAGCAAAATATTGACCACCAAACCTGCCAGTATCAAAATAAGGGGATTAAATCGACTAGGTGCTGATAGGGCGAATACCAAGCCCATACTGATGACAGCCCCCACAAAGGCCACATAAAGTCCACCATAAATCGCCAGACTGGGTAAAAATAGAGTGACGATAAGCATGGCTAACTGTGCACCCACTTCCACACCTAACGTGGTGTCTGATGCTAGAGGGTTCTTGACCAGCTGCTGTAATAAAATACTAACAACACCCAGTAACCCACCTGCTAAGAGCGCAACCACACTGGTGGCGACTAAGTGGAGCTGTGTCGCCATACTGGCAATATCCAGTTGCAAACTTGGCAAAAACAGCTCGCTAATTGGACGCGTCCAATCTCGATCTAGTAGTACCCAACCACTCCATCCTGATAAAGCTATCAGTCCAATAGAGGTCACCCACAGTCGCCATGATGTATTGCTCGATGACGTCACATAAGGTTTTGGTCGATTTGGTGGCTGCGGCGATGCGTGTTTTGATGAGGTCGACGCGGATAGCGATGATGGCGAATTCGCAACCGTTTCCGTTTGAGAAGGTAATGTCATAGCATGAACACTGTCAACGTTATTATCGATGTTACTATTGATATGATTCGTGGTATTGGCGCTCATAGTGTTGCCCCGCCTTTTAGTGAAACTTCCGACAGGTTATGTGCCAAACTGACTAGTGACGACATGCCCCCATAAATCCATACTGGCGGTAGCTCCGCCATACAGCGATCAGCTCCGTAACCTAAACGCTGCCACACCAAACTGTCTTTGATCTCAGCTTTGGTTATCGGACTAAGCGGATCTATGATAAGTAAGCACGTCTCGTCGTCTAACTGAGCCAAATCTCCCATTCTTATAGGGACAAATCCCCATTGATTGCCCTCCCCTAAGACCACAAGTTCTTTATTCATTTTGTCTAATGCCACTTTGAATAGACTGTTATCCACATACATACGCATGTTGTTGGCATCGGCAAACTGTACAACAGCGAACTTTTTTGCTTTTGGATAACGCTTCTGGAACTGCTGACTGGCAAGCTGTATCTCTTTTTCACTCTGTAAGATATAGTCTTCAGCCATTTTGGTATTATCAATAAGTACGCCAAGCTCCCGCGTCGGTTCGGTATAATCAGCCCATGTTGCTATCTCGCCTTTCGCTGCAAACATCACTGATTCAGCTGGGACATCGCCATATAGGTTGCGAGCATGCTCATAAAAATAGTTATCTATGACCATATCAACTGGTAGCTGCGCGACTAGCTCAGCATTGGGTTGATAGCGAATGCCTAAATCTGTTATAGACGCTGGTAGCTTAGGACTACCAACCCATCTATCCCACACTCTGACGTCACCTGTCGCAATCGGTGCATGTCCCATCGCGGTCAGTGTCGCCGCATTACCCCAGTCAGGGGAGACAATATTGAGCCTGTCACTGGGGTTATTTTGTGACTTGTTACGTTGTGGCTCATTTTTCTGGGATTTAAAGTGATCTTCAGAGTGAGTCTCATCAAGTTGGGTAATGCTTTTTTCGGATGCTGAGTGACTACAAGCACTCAACATTAGGATTACTGCTATGGAGACTACAAATGCTAATGGCTTAACTAACATCAACATGACTATCAAGCGTTTGAAGAATGGATACTGATAATGAACACAGAGCATAAAGGCGTATCTTTTTGGACGAGTGAGAAAAGAAGAGAGGCAATGCGATATTAAGCGACAGCGACGAGCTGTCCTGTTATAGGATGACTGAGCAGCTGCATATCGACATTGAAAATATCGTGTAATACAGTAGGTTGCATGGTGCTTGCGATATCGCCGCTGTGGCACACTTTTCCGTTTTTTAGGGCGATAATGCGGTCCGCATACTGCGCGGCCAAATTGATGTCGTGAATGATAATCACCACACTCAAGCCTTGCTCATCTACCAAGCGACGAATAAGCTGAATGACCTCAATTTGATAGTGCATATCAAGAGCAGCAAGTGGCTCATCGAGTAATAAGTAGCGAGTATCTTGAGCTAGACACATGGCAAGCCAAGCACGAGCGCGCTCACCGCCTGATAGTGTTGCCGTAATACGATCCGCGAATGCCTCTGTTTGAGTAACCTTTAGCGCTTGCTCGACTTTATCTCTATCAGTCTGAGTTGGCTTTTGTAGCCATTTTTGATGTGGATAACGCCCCAACATCACCAGCTCACGAACAGTGAATCCAGCAGCGTCAGGCAGTTGCTGCGGCAGATATGCCATTTGCCGTGCCAGCTCTTTACTGCCGTAATCGCTAATATTGGTCTCATCTAATGTAATCGTACCCCCACTACTCGTCATCTCTCCTGCCAGTGCCTTGATCAGTGTCGACTTGCCTGACCCATTGTGCCCAACTAGCGCCACCAACTGCTTGGGGTCAATCTCACAACTCACATTGTCTAGTAAAGTATTGTCTTGACGTCTGATGGTCAGTTGGTTTGCACGTAACATATAGGCACTCGTTGTTGGTCAAAATTGGGAAAAGTAAGGGGCAGTCACAATCGCTCTCTCAAAACGAAAACGACAATTAAGATGATTTTACTCGTAAATGATAATAAAAACAATTATCATTAACTAATTGAATGTTTAACTTCCTATTCCATAATTTCTGATGAGTATCAATATGGCCAATATCCTCTTATCTTCTGAACGTAATAGTTATGGTACAGACAGACCATATACCCCCTTAAACGCCCCTGAATTAAAAGACATCATCAGTCATATTAATGAAGAACACATAGATGAGCTGTTAGGGTTTTTACAGGCATTTACCTTTATATCCACCGCTGAATTAAATAATACAGAGGTACAATTGACGACGGTTTACGCTGAAGGTATCGACATACAAGTGCAACCAAAAAACGTAGAGTATCACTCGATTACGGCTCAGAACCAGTTTGATCAGAGTCAGTCTTTTTTTATCGCCTTTGCCAACTCCATTACGCATCCTGATGAGCTACAAGTTCAATACATTGCACTCAAACAAAGAGCTGATAAAAAACTGGGTAAAAAGACAATCAAACTGACCAAGCAAGTATTTGATGTACAAGACAGTTATAGAGTCAGCAAAAATATGCTGCGCCTCCAGTTAAGCATGCCCATACCCAGCAACGCCAGTGAGGTCGAACGCGCCGCCTCAGTACCTACAAATGAAGCCGGCTACGCTTACTTATTTGACTTGGATCACAACGCGCCGACTCAGGAGACAGCAACTGATAGTGCTGAGAATAGTGAAGAAAACAATCTACGCCCTGCTCGATCTCATTGTTATTACACTTTGAGAAAAGCGTGGCAAACGCCTACAGGCATACAGGCTTTGGTCGATGTGTTTTTACATGGGGATACGCCGGGCGGTAACTGGGCAGCTGCACTGCAAGCAGGCGAGACTGTTGTCACAAAACGGGAGTTCCCAGAAAAAGTTGAACACTTGCGAGAGGGTCAAGCAGTACTGATTGCGGATGAGACGTCTATGCCAACGGTTGCTCGTCTACTGGAGCTATGGGGAAACCCTAAACCACCATTGGTCATTTGTGTGACGCAAGATATAGCCGATCAACGTTATTTTGATGCTGTAAAAATGCGTAGCAGCCTTGATGGTATTGATAACGACAACAGTGACACTGATAGTGATTGCAATACTGAAAGCCGCAAGGACAATCACTTTACCGTATTACCTATAGTAACTAATCAAGCAAACTCGGGATCAGAATTGGCTATGCTCATTGACAGTCGGTTAAGTGATTATTTGACTAGTAACCACCTACAAATTGATAAAGTTTGGGGGGCATTAGAAGCGAATACTGCCAAAGCATTGCGTCCATTATTGAAAGACCGATTGGCGCTCAGTCGTACCGATGTCGTGGTCAAAGTATATTGGCGTCACGATTAGTTTAGCCCTATAAGATAAAGCGCAAAGCCTACCTTATGTATAATCGAGGCTACTGACGCATCCACTATTACTGTTTGCAGCAACGAATGCTTGTAGGGTATAGTTTTCATTTTGAACGTTTAATCAATATAGTGTATAGGCAGACAGCTTTATCACTGATATTACAAGTGATAGTCGAATAGCATTCAGATACTCACTGCTAATAGACTGTCTAACCTCTGTGCAAGAACGCACGGTTATTTATTCAACTCAAGGACGACATATGAAAACCCTTAGAACCCCTGACGACCGTTTTACTAATCTACCCGATTATGATTTTGCTCCGAACTATCTGATGGTCGATGACACCGAGGGCGGTGAGCTGCGCGTACATTACCTCGATGAAGGTCCAAAAGATGCTGACCCTGTATTGCTACTGCACGGGGAGCCTTCTTGGTGCTACTTATATCGTAAAGTTATTCCGATACTGACGGCTGCAGGGCACCGTGTTATCGCGCCGGACTTACCTGGTTTTGGTCGGTCAGACAAACCTGCATCGCGTACTGACTACACTTACCAAAGACATGTCGACTGGATGCAATCTGTACTTGATCAGCTAGATTTAAATAACATTACGTTATTTTGCCAAGACTGGGGTGGTCTGATCGGTCTACGATTAGTAGCAGAGCATCCAGATAAATTTGCTCGAGTAGCTGCTGGCAATACCATGCTCCCAACTGGTGATCATGATCCTGGTGAAGGGTTTCGTAAATGGCAACAGTTCTCACAAGATACGCCTCAGTTCAATGCAGGAGGTACAATCAAAAGCGGTACCACGACGACGCTATCGCAAGCGGTGATTGATGCCTATGATGCGCCCTTCCCTGATGAGTCATATAAAGAAGGCGCTAGGCAGTTCCCATTACTGGTGCCGACTACGCCAGATGACCCTGCTTCAGAAAAAAACCGTGTCGCATGGGCCAAACTTAGTAAATGGAAAAAGCCTTTTATTACGCTGTTCAGTGATTCTGACCCAGTGACTGGCGGTGGCGATCGTATTTTGCAAAAACTCATCCCTGGTACGAATGGTCAGCAGCATACAACTATCGTTAATGGTGGACATTTTCTACAAGAAGATCAAGGTGAAAGGTTGGCTGAGCTGCTTCTCAAATTTATTCGTGATAATCCTGATGAATCTAAACCTTCTCAATAAGCAATTGAGTCATGACGCCATATAGGCATCATCAATAAAAAGCACCCTTACTACCACTATGGTAATAAGGGTGCTGTTGTTAGAAAATATCTTTCTTTACACTATATTTTTAAAAATATCATCGATGTACCTTTCGACCGCAGCATCATCGCTAGTTACTTGAGCATAAGTTCTCAGACCTATGATCTGAATCTGAAGATAGCGTGCCAATTCAGTCGATTCTTTTTCTGCACTGATTTCACCGCTCTCAATAGCTTGCTCAAACCAAGTGGCAAATGAGGTCTCTATTCCTTCTAAAATCCCTGTCGCGTGAGCCAGTAGCTCTGGGCTATCATTCTGAGTCAGTTCGGCGACCGTTTTTACGATCATACACATACCACTTGGTGCTGTTGCCTTATTACACACGATCACAGTGTGAATAAAGTGTCTTAGTCCACCAAGCACCGTGTCTTTTTGTGTCATACAATTGGTCAGTCTTTTTGCGCCTTCTGCTGCATAGCGATTTAATGACTCTATAAATAGCTTGTCTTTGCTACCAAAAGCTGCATAGATACTGCCAGGATGCATGTTGACGACGTCTTGTAAGTTGCGCATCGACGTTGCATGATAGCCCTTTTCCCAATAGAGATTTTTGGCTTTTTCGATCACATCCTCACGATTGAATTTTATCGGAGCACTCATAATTTTCACCTTAATAGCTTTGCCTTAAAACCTATTTTAAGGCAAAGTTTGTAGAATCAACCTTAGTTCTTGGTTTTAATCACTTTTTATATTATAAGGCTTATTGACCGCTTTTGCTTTGATTAACTGTTTTTATCAAAATTTTGTGGATAAAGTGCGCGTGCCGCAACGTCATCAAAGTCAGTCTTAAAATCAATACCTTTAGGGATATCGCGGGCTTTTTGTACCGCAGGACGGGCATCAATGTTTGCAAACCAACGCTTTAGATTAGGATAGTTGTCCAATCCTGCATCACCTAGTACGACCGCTGCCTTATCAATCCAGCCCCAAGCAGAGATATCTGCAATTGTATATTCATCCCCAACCAGATATTCGCGCTCTTGTAGATGCGTGTCTAGCACTTCGTAATGACGCTCAGCTTCACGAAGATAGCGATTGATGGCATAAGTGATTTTTTCTGGTGCTTTGTGTCTAAAGTGAACCGATTGACCAGAAAAAGGACCCAGTCCTGATGCAATGAACATAAGCCATGACAGCATCTCGCTACGGTCTTCTGGCTTGCCTGCCAATTGTCCTGTCTTTTCCGACAAGTACATCAAGATAGCAGTAGAGTCAAATACACGTTTGCCATCATCTTCGAGCGCTGGAGTTTTACCATTTGGATTGATGGCACGGTACTCAGGCGTATGTTGCTCACCTTTTAGAGTATCAACAGCGACGAGTTCGTATGGCAAACCTGTCTCTTCAAGAAACAGTGCCACTTTCATTGGGTTTGGGGTTTGATGAAAATAAAACTTAAGCATAATCTTATCCTATTGGGAAATAGTCGTTTGATGACTATAAAAGGCAGTAGAAAAAACATAAAAAATAGTAGAGAGAACAAAAATAAGCGTCATGATTTGAAGCGTTTTCTTATTGTCTGGCAAACACTATAGCCATAAATGAACGTTCGTTCAAGTAGCAATATATGTTGATATGATAAATTATGTACCCATACAATCCACTCTAACTGTCTCAACAACTCATAATAAAAAGGATTAAAAATGTCTGTATTAACGATTATTGCTCATATAACGGCAAAAGATAATAGCGTTGCTCTTGTCAAATCTGAACTTGAGAAACTGATACCCATAACACGTGATGAGGAAGGATGTATTCGTTATGATCTGTTCCAAGATAACGATAACCCTGCTCATTTTATGTTCCATGAAAGTTGGGCAACGCGTGAATTATGGCAGGTTCATATGGAAAACCAGCATCTAAAAGATTTTTCAGCAGCGACTGAGGATGCCGTCGAGTCATTTGTTCTGCACGAGATGACTGAGGTTCGTTAACTTCCTCTCCAAAGTTCATACCCACTCAATAAGTGTCAACGTCAACATAAAGAAATAGCAAAAGGATAACAGTCTGCTCTCTATTTCTACTCCTATTCTTTGGTACATATTTACTCTAGCACTGTCATGGTGCGGCAATGACTTAATTATCTCTCTTTGTCATTGCTGCTTATGACCCGTCAATACGCTTTTATCACTTTATAAATGCGCTCACTTACACAGTGTTACTCCATTAGGCTATTGATATTATTATCATAATTACTACATATTGTAGAAATGTAATTTAATCATTACAATTTAGTTGAACGATTACTCAAATAATTATTGAGCGATTGCTCAATATCATTTATAGTAGTCTCTATTGATTCTCTTACTAAGCAAAATCATCAGTTTTGAGTAATCATTCAAAATAATGATCGATACCAAATCAACGATTACTCTTGGGCTATCTTAAAACCCTAAAACATATTAAGTTTAAACCGACTACTAGGAATTGTATTATGACCGAATTTACACTACACGATAAAGACAGTGCGCCACAAGAAAGCAAAGCATTGCTTGATACCTCTATCAATGCTTTTGGTATGATCCCAAACCTACATGCTGTTATGGCTGAAGCACCAGGTTTACTAGAAGGCTATCAGCGTCTTCATGAGCTTTTCTTGAACAGCAGCTTTGATGATGAAGAAACCACTGTCGTATGGCAAACTATCAACGTTGAGCATGCCTGCCATTACTGTGTCCCTGCTCACACTGGTATCGCTAAAAGCATGAAAGTAGATGATGCTATTACTGATGCGCTACGTGATGAAACGCCACTACCAACTGCACGTCTAGAAGCACTGCGTGATTTTACACTTTCTGTTGTACGTGGTCGTGGTAATGTAGACGATAGCGCCGTTCAAGCGTTCTTGGATGCAGGTTATACCAAACGTCAAATTCTAGAAATTATTCTAGGTGCAGCTCAAAAAGTCATGAGCAACTACACAAACCATCTGGCTGATACACCTGTAGACAAACCATTCCAAAAGTTTGAGTGGCATAAAGCTGTTTAATAGCAGCACCAGCCTAGCGCTGACACCGTCAATTTGATGTTTTCATACTGTTGTTCGAAACATCTTCGGGCAGCAGTTTTTCATTTTAATATATCGCTAATGAGAGATGATATGGAACATTTAGAGAAACCCTTACAAATAGACATCGTGTCAGACGTTGTATGCCCTTGGTGTGCCATTGGCTACAGTCAACTGGCTGAGGCATTACAGCAAACCAACACCCCTCATGAGATTCACTGGCATCCCTTTGAGCTCAACCCCAACACACCAGCTGAAGGACGGAATTACCGTGAGCATATCATGGGAAAATACGGTACAACTGCTGAGAATGTTAAAGAAAGCCGAGCTAGAATGACAGCCGCAGGCGCGGAAGTTGGCTTTAATTTTCAGTTCACAGATGACTTTCGTACCTATAATACTTTCAATACCCATCAGCTACTACATTGGGCCGATGAGCAAGGGCGTATGCACGATTTAAAGCAAGCGTTGTTTGTCGCACACTTCGTCGATAATCGAAACGTAGGTGACAGTACAGTACTTGCAGGTATTGCAGCAGATATTGGACTGGATCGAGCTGAGGCACTTGCGGTTATCGAAGATCAACGCTTTGCTAATGTGGTACGTGAATCGGTACAGCATTCAAGACAGCAAGGCATTCAAAGTGTGCCATCGGTTATATTTAACGGTCGCCATCTGGTAAGCGGTGCTCAAGGCGTCGAGAATTATAAAAATATTTTAAAGCAATTGGCAGATATGCCAGACTAAAAAATTGCCTTACCTGACTCATTACTTGTATCACGTCTTATCTATAATATTGAGCACATTAACCTAGAAGGTACCATAATTATGTCAAGTTCTAATCATTACGAACCGCCTAGTATTTGGACATGGGATGCCGAAAGTGGCGGCAAATGGGCGAGCGTCAACCGCCCTATCGCAGGTCCAACTCACGAAGGCGAATTACCTCGTGGCAAGCACCCTCTACAAATTTATTCAATAGGCACGCCTAATGGGCAAAAAGTCACTATTATGGCTGAAGAGCTACTGGCTTTGGGTATTGTAGAGGCTGAGTACGATGCACATCTGATCGAAATCGGTGAGGGAGATCAGTTCTCATCAGGGTTTGTTGATGTCAATCCAAATTCAAAAATCCCAGCTTTGTTTGATACCGATACCGGTAGCCGAGTATTTGAAAGTGGTTCTATCTTGTTTTATCTGGCCGAAAAGTTTGGAAAATTACTTCCAAAAGACGCAGCGGCACGCACAGAAGTGATGAACTGGCTGTTTTGGCTACAGGGCTCTGCCCCCTATCTTGGCGGCGGTTTTGGGCATTTCTATTTTTATGCACCAGAGAAGTTTGAGTATCCTATCAATCGCTTTACGATGGAAGTCAAACGTCAATTAGATGTGTTAGATCGAGAGCTGGCAAAAAATCGCTACCTAGGTGGCGATGAATACACAATTGCGGACATTGCCACTTGGCCTTGGTATGGCAATCTGATACTTGGAGAAGCCTACGAGGCAGGTGAGTTCTTACAAGTTGAGAGCTATAAAAACGTGCGCCGCTGGGCCAAAGAAATTCTTGAGCGCCCTGCTGTACAGCGCGGTCGCAAAGTAAACCGCACTTGGGGTGAGCCCTCCCAGCAGCTTCATGAGCGTCATGATGCTTCAGATTTTGACTTAAAGACTCAAGACAAGCTGATCGCTGATAGTGCTGATGCAAAATAGCGGCACTTATATAGATTAAATATTATTTTTTAGAAATGAGTGTTCATCATTTCTACTCTCGATGTTGATACTGTTGGGTACGGTTATGACGTGGTGTTGTAATGTACTGTAATAAATCAACATCTTATCCATAGTGATTGTTAAAGTAAGCAATGAACACACTCACTGATAGCACACCATCATAAAAAATCAAAAGGACAAAAACATGTCAGACAATTATGCTCAAAAAATCAAAGCTGGCGCCACTTTCCCTGAAATGAAAGTACAAGTACTCAATGGAGAGCTGACAGAACTTGGCAAACCTGAGAACGGTCATGACTGGAAATTGGTGGTTGTATACCGCGGTAAACACTGCCCTATCTGCACTAAGTATCTCAATACATTAGAGACTGTGCTACCATCATTTTATGACAACGGTGTCGATGTGATTGCTGTATCTGGCGATAGTAAAGAGCAGCTAGAAGGTCATTTAGAAGACTTAGATATCAGCTTCCCTATCGCCTATGGGTTAACTGTCGAGCAAATGAATACGCTAGGACTTTATATCTCTGATCCACGCTCAGCGAAAGAGACAGATCATCCATTTGCAGAACCTGCTGTGTTTGTGGTGAACGGCGAAGGCAATATACAAATTGTTGACATCTCAAATGCACCTTTTTCTAGACCTGATCTTGAAGCGCTTGCAAACGGTTTGGTATTTGTCAGAAAACCAGAAAACAACTATCCCATTCGCGGCATGCATGTCTAATCAGTCCTACTCTGCATAGACAAAAAAACATAGACAACAGCTTCTAAAGAGCGTATCAAGGTCATTCCTTGGTACGCTCTTTTTACGTTAGAAATGAATTTTTTTTGCCAAAGACGCTATTTATTATTTGTTGTTAACACTCGTACACTAAGATTTATTTCTGCTAAAATTGATAACAACACTACCAATATCTTATCATTCAAATACTATTAACATCTCATCATCCGTATGAGCAAAAGGATCTACTATGCGATTGAAATCAATCGTCCAAAAGCTACACGAACGCGCCCCAATCTTGGGCAAAGCAGCATCTTTAACGACAGCAACAGGTGTCATTACTTTTAATAGTATGTTGGCAGGCCCGCCGGTATGGATCATGGGTGCAGCAAAAGCCATTACTGGAGCAGCTGTCGCTGACAAAGCTGTCATCGATGTCACTAATTATTGGATCAATAGCAACAATGCTGTTATCGATAATGTATTGCCGCGCAAAGACTGGCGCATCAGTTTACCTGATGACGTACATACAGATGGTAAATACTTACTGGTCAGCAACCATCAGTCGTGGGTCGATACCAGTATCGTGCAATATATCAGTGAAAAGCGGCTACCATTGACGCGCTTTTTTACCAAATTTGAACTTATATATATTCCCGTGATTGGTCAGGCTTTTTACTTTCTAGACTTTCCGATGATGCGTCGACATTCTAAGGAAGCCATCGCCAAAAACCCTGCGTTAAAGGGTAAAGATATTGAAGAAGCAAGACGTGCCTGCGCCTTACTAAAAGACAAGCCCTTTACGCTACTGAATTATCTAGAAGGCACCCGCTTTACCCCTAGCAAACGGGACAAACAGAACTCGCCTTACAAGCATTTGCTAAAGCCGCGTGCTGGTGGACTGTCACTTGCTTTGAGTGCTTTGGGCTCAGAGATCGACGGTATGCTAGATATGACGATTGTCTATCCTGATGGCGTACCCACCTATAGTGACCTATGGAAAGGTAACATCAAACGTCTAGGCGTCGATGTCCGCCATATCGAGATACCAGAAGATCTATTTACGGCGATCAAAAACGGCGGTTACGAAACAGATGAAGCGATAAAAGCACAGATGTTTGACTGGGTTGAACAGGTATGGCACAAAAAAGATCAGCTTATTACAGAAATGCTGGCTGAATTTGAAACCGAAGACGCCATGCAAGATGCTTAAGCTAAAAACAGAATAAACGCTCTATACCAATGACCCTTATTATTTGATAACCTCAAAGTAATCAGTGCAGGTACTAATATAAGATAGGTAGCGCCATATAATGATGAAATTTCGTGAAAAATGGTTTTGGGCATTAAGTCTTGCGATATTGGTGCATGTGGGCGTTTTTCTTATTTTTTATTTCAATACCAATCATGCTGATACGGTAGAAATAGCTAACATTAGTATGAATACAGATCAGCCAGCCGCTATCAGCAGTACACCCTCAGCGCCTAGTGATAAAATCTATACCACCTCTGTGACTAGCACGAAAACGCTGGACAACGAAGGTAGCGGTACCGATAGTCGCGATGAGGTAGTAAACGTTGATATAGTAAACAATAACGGCGTTGAGAATAGTAACGCTTCAAAAAATACCGCCAGTAACAGCAAACCTATCATCACCGTAGAGAGTGAAGAAACCAACTCGCCTGAGGTGTCTAATAGCAATGCTAACGTTACTAGACAACCCAACACTGCTAAACAACCTATTACTACCACCCCAGGAACACCGCAAAAATTCAGATCTCCTACTCAAAGAGAACAAACCCAAAGAAACCAACCTTTAGAAAACCAAGTAGACAATACTCCTCAATCTATACCCGCGAATTCTGAAAATAATATGGAGCAAGCAAAAAATAATGCAGGGTTACTAGATCGGGATATCCCCACACAAAAGAGCAATGTAAAAGTAGATAAAGACTATCTCTCAGCAAAATCTGAAGTGGAAGCAGTTAATGATCAGTTGAGTGCAGCCATCAACGAAGTCAAAAAACGCAATCAACAAAGAATCGATGAGCGGCAGCAATTGAGAAGTGAGACGAATATTCAAGATAGCGAGATACCAATCAATCAGTCTAACCAAAACAGTAGAGGCTCTGAGTAACCATATGGTGAATACTTGAGACATCTAAGCGGTTATGTTCACATACAAAAGCCCCTAGCGATTAACTAGGGGTTTTTGTATTGTTGTTAGTCATGATTTGATATGAATGAATTAGCGCTCACCTAGACCTTCTGACAATGTCTTGGTAATTGGCTTGGTGAGATATGATAACACGGTTCTTTCCATGGCTTTGATATCAACAGAAGCGGTCATACCCGGCTTAATAACAATCTCATCACCGCGACCCTTAAATTCTGCGCCATTAATCACAATAAGTACACGGTAATAAGGCTCTTCTCCTTTAGGCGTTTGCTCCATCAGGGTATCTGGGCTGATATAGTTGACCGTCCCTTCCATCGCACCAAAGATAGAGTAATCATAGGCATCGAGCTTAACCGTTGCTTCTTGACCTTCTTTGACATAAGCAATATCGGCAGGGCTGACCTTGGCATCGATGACCAAATCACTACTGGTCGGCAGAATTTGCATAATGACCTCACCTGGCTTGACGACACCGCCAATAGTAGTCACGTTAATATTTTTTATTTTACCTTCTGTTGGCGCCATTAGCCGCTTCTCTTCTAGCACTTGCGCCCGATCTCGTAACTGTTCAAGCTCGGTATCCAGCTCTTCTTGAGCTTTGGTCATTTCAGCCTGTGCTTCTTCAAAGTACTTATTACGCTTATTATTTATCTGCGCTTCAATATCAGCCACTTGACGACTTAGCTTGATGACGTCAGCCTGACTAACATCGCCATACTCTAGTAATGGCTCGTTCATACGTAGTTCTTGACGTGCCAGCACCAGCATTTTTTCAAGAGAAGAGACCTCTTCATTGATAGCTTGACGACGTCTATCGTATAGCGCTCTCTGGTTTTGGACATATTCAGGATACTGTTGCACCCCTTCAGGGAATACTAATGGCTTCTCAAAAATCTCAGCATTTAATCTTGCAAGCTTAGCCGTTAATGCTGCTGTTTTGGATGCTGAGTTATCAACAGCAGCTTTGGCGCGCTCCTCTTCTAGAACGACCAGTAACTGACCTGCTTTGACGTCTTCGCCTTCTGAGACAGCCAACTGTGTCAACACGCCGCCTTCTGATGCTTGAATTTCTTGGGTTCGAGCACTGGCGATGACGGTTGCTTGAGCACGCGTAACTTGATCAATCTTGGCAAATGATGCCCAAACTATCAAACAGATAATACCAACGAGTGCAATCCAAATACTCAATCTTGAACGATTAACCTTGGGCTTGGTGGGTGTGTACTTATACTCTGACATGCCTACTTCCCTTGATCATCTGTTGAGTTTTTGATTTTAGTCGGTTTTATACTGATGTTTCTAACTCTAGATGCTGCAGGTTTGGTGTTATCAGCATGCTCTGATGATGGTTGATTGGTTTTATGAATAATCTTGTCTTTTTGCTGTACAGTTGTCTTGTTTCTCGCTTGGTCGTTTTTTCGAAGCTCATCGAGTACCGCCTGTTTTGGACCGTCAATAATAATACGCTGGTTGTCCATAATAATGAGTCGGTCAACCAAATCTAGCAAGGCGGTTTTGTGAGTGGCGACGATAAATGTCTGCCCCTGTGTCAACTCCTGACGCAGGACCTGCAAACAACGCTGTTCTTGTCGATTGTCCATAGACGCAGTCGGTTCATCCAACAAGAACACATCAGGCTTGGTCAATAATAAGCGCGTAAATGCAACCAGTTGTTTTTGTCCACCTGATAGTCCTTTACCGCCTTCACTAATCGGCAAATCTAAACCGCTTGAGTGACTCGATACCAAATTGATGAGCCCTGTCCTATTCAACGTGTCTTGTAGAATGTCATCATTGGGTGCTGCCATACCGATTAGCAGGTTTTCGCGCAGCGTACCCTGAAACAGTCGATGGTCTTGTTGCAAATAGCCCAAGCGTTCACTGAGGGTCTCACGGCTGATTTGATGGATATCAAGACCGTCTAATAACACACGCCCTTGGGTCGGCGCATACAGCCCTGCCAGTAC
Source organism: Psychrobacter sp. H27 (assembly GCF_059072655.1). Taxonomy (NCBI): domain Bacteria; kingdom Pseudomonadati; phylum Pseudomonadota; class Gammaproteobacteria; order Moraxellales; family Moraxellaceae; genus Psychrobacter; species Psychrobacter sp. H27. The sequence goes on from NZ_JCACRX010000001.1 coordinate 688,264, forward strand.
TTTGAGCAAGGTAGATTTACCTGAACCGATAGGTCCGAGTATCGCGATACGTTCTCCTGGCTTGATAGAGAGCTGCGGAACACTAATGGCTGGACGGTCGTTGTCTTTATAGTTGAATGCCAAACCATCACACTGATAAGCACCTTTGATATGTGTGGGTGACAATGGATAGGCAACGCCTTGATTGTCCTGCTCTAATGCAAATAGACTCTCAATATTCAACTTGGCAGCTTTGGCATGAGCATACTGCACCAGTAAGTTGGGTATAGACATAACAGGCGCTAGCACTCTACCACCTAGGATCGAACAAGCAATCAATCCACCCATCGTCATGTCGCCTTGCATCACTACAAACGAGCCGACAATCACGATACCCACATAGCTGACTTGCTGCAGCATCTGCGTGAAGTACGTTAAATTGTCATTGGCATGCTTCATATCCAAATCGTTTTTGATAGTGACGTTCATCACATCAAGCCAACGCGAGAGGAACTTCCAACTGCCCGCCCCCGCTTTTATGGTCTCAACACCTTCTACTGCTTCAACTAACAGACCTGTTTTATAATAAGAGGCAGTCGCACCTTCTGACGCAATGGCATCAATGCGTTTGCGGGCAACCAGCCCCATCGTAATCGCAATGACTGCGGCCACCACTGGCACAACAGCTACTAGCGGCGATCCGATAAAGGCGATCAAACTGATAAAGATAATGGTCATCGGCAAGTCGACCAAACCGAACAGCGTGCTTGCCGTAAAAAAGCTGCGTACTTGCTCATAGCCGCGTAGCTGTGCAGCCATAGAGCCAACAGACCCTGGCATCTGGTCGATACGTACTTTTAATAATCGTTGGAATACTTCTCTAGATAAGTACTGATCAAGACCGACCACCACTTTGTCCATGATTCTCGATCGTGAGAATTTCATGAAGGCTTCAAAGACAATGACTAAGAACACACCACTCGCCAAAATAATGAGGGTGTATTCGCTACGAGTCGGTATGACCCGGTCATACACCTGCATCGAAAATAAAGAGACGGCTAGTGCCAACATATTAATCAAGAAGGTTGCAATAACAGCTTCAGCTAGAATGCCTTTATAGTTGCCCAAGTCAGACTTTAGTAAGTCAGAAAACGACGCTTTACGCTGCTTAATATGATCTTCTTTTAAACGAATCCGTAATACCAAAGCTAGCTCATCGACACGGGTATGTACCTGCTTTTCCGCTTGTCTAAAGTTCCAGCTTTTTTGCGGTGTTTGACCGTCGATGACGCCCCATCCCAAATCTGATCGATATGCCAATAGAGGCAAAAAGGCCGCGTCAGGCTGCTCTAATATCTCAGGGGTATCAGTAATACCAATCCCTTGTAACACAGCAATGACACCGCCTAGCTCATGAATGCTTTGACCTTGCCTGTCCGATTGCTCACTATGGCGCTTGACGACATCATGCAGACGAATATTGTCTACCGGATAGCCTTGCTGACCAAGTAAGTGCTTGATAGCCTCGGTCAGCGTTTCAGTCAGATCAACTTGCTCTGCGTGCTGCAACTCATTGTGACCAACAGACTGAGATGATGTCTTTTGTAATTGTGCACTCATATGAATCACTTATTTAATATTTTAGATGGTTGCGTATGCAAGATATAACGTGCGCTTAAATGACTATCTAACGGTTTGTCATACTTCTTTGTTCCGTTATCGGCGTGATGCTGTAGTCATCATTCAGCATGAGATACTCGCCATCATTTAGTCCCTGCTCAGCAGTTGCAGGCAAACTAATCTCAATATACTCTTCTTCTACATCGTTTCTGCCATAACCAAACTCACGACTGGCGCTGCTTTTGTCTTGCTTATTGAACCACTGTTTTACAGAATCTACGGGATTGAACAAAGTCACAGGCTGACGATTGTGAGAAAACTGCTGCCACTGCATGATACCAAAGTCTACTTGGAGACTATAAAATGCGCCCAACATCTCTGCTCGGGTCTGCACCAGCTGTACTTGGTAATCATTGTGTTCACGTACGGCGTTAAGCACCTCAAGCCATGACTTACGACCTGCTATAAACTGTCTGCGGTAAGAGTTAACCACAATCTGTGCGCCGGCTACGGCAGCCACCAGTGAGGTCTCTCTATCTTTTGCGCTGACGAACTGCTGATACTGTACTTGAATATTTTCTATCACGTTACGCCGCGATGCTTCTTGGTTCTGCATTAAACTGTTAACTTCTGCCTGTGATGCTCGTGCGAGTGCAAAATTGGAAAACCCCGCACCTGGCGCATAAGTTAGCCCCAAAGAAAACTGCCCATCATTTTCATTATCTTCATGATAATAAGCTTGCTCATACTGAGCATAGACCGTTGGGTAGCGCGCCGCTTGTTGTGACTCAACACCTTGCTTGGCAGATTCTATCTGGTAGTGCTCTTTTACGACGGTAGGATTGTAGAACCCTGCCCTATCAAAAGCCATTCTTTCAAAATCAACAGATTGCCGCTTGGCCTGCTCAACCAATACTTTGATATTCGGTATACTCGTCACGCTCATTTGAGACAATGGCTGACCAATAATTTGCTCGAGCCGAGCAGCTGCAATACGTTGCTGCTCTACTGCCGCTTGATAAGACGTCTGCTCTTGCAAAATGCGGTTCGTCACTAGGTCAAGCTCAATACGGGCTGATACGCCCTGACCTACACGGCGCTGCATCATAGCCTCAAAATCACCGAGCTCTTTTAGATTCTCAACATGAACACTTTGCGTGGCGACAGCTTGTATATAGCTCTGCCAAGCACCGATCGTCGTTTTAGCAACCGAGTTTTGTTGCTCATAGATATATTCTACAGCAGCTTTATCATCGAATATGGCTTGGTTCACATCTGCTGTGAGCTTACCACCCGTCCATAGAGGCTGACGGAGAGTCACCTGTGAGACAAAGTCATTGTCTCTATCATAGCCTGAGCTAACGCTTGGTGTTGGCAAGAGGTTTAATTTAGCTGCGTTGATACCTTCAGTCGTTGCTTGTTGACTGGCGCGAGCGGATCCTACCAATGGATGAGTTTGAATCGCTTGTGCGACCAGACTATTGATTTGAAAGTCCTCTACTGCTGCTTGAGCAGTCATGCTAAGACACATGCTCGTTACCAAGACAGTCATAAGGTGATGCATTGCATGACAGCTGGTTAATTGTTTTCTATTTGGCGATTTTTTCATATTAGTTTTCAATGAACGCTCTTATTGATATGCTCTTGAATAAGTATATAACATCTATGCACTAAACCTTACTAGACCTTAGTCTATAAGGCAACAATTCATATGCGATATCGAATCAGAATTTCTGAGTGTTTCATGCATACGTAAAGCTAAGTCATATATGCTTTTTTTTACTAAAACCTGCTTTCTTTGTTGAGTTCACTTTGCTCACTTGAAATAAGTACCACCTATTCTAAGTTTACAATCGTAAAGCCAACATTTCATAATAAAAATACACCCAAAATATCGTCTCTAGATTCCTTCTGAATTTATCAATATTTGTTGATAACAAACAATCCCTGATAAATCACGCTCTACATCATCGATTGGCTCTCTAAGCGAATGCTGACGAATAAAAAATCCGTATAAGATCGTTTGCGGCACTTTATAAGACATAGCAATTTTTGGAAAGAAATAACTATTCATCAATCAGGTAGCTCTCTGTTCGTCCATGTCTTAATTATGCCTTATGGTTTTTTACTTTCTTATTTAAAAACCAGGCTATTATATTTATTGCCTAATATACTTTACTCTATCTCAAAAATATCTATAAAAACGTCGTAAAAAACGCCTCCATTTTGGAAGCGTTCTGTGCATTAAAATAAGATCAGCCAGTCTTAGATAATATTGACGATGTCAGTATCAATATGAACCTGTGTCTCATTAGATGACTGCCATACGTTATACATCTCACCTTCTGAGGTAGTCTGTCCAGTATTGGTCCAACTATCACCTTCTAGATTGACTGTATCATCGTTATCACCTTTGACATAGATAGTGGCTTCAACATCTTTGTCTGCTATATTTAAAGTATTCGCACCAATACCGCTAATATCAATGATATCAGGCTGCATCATGTCAGAGAGGCTAATGATTTGACCTGAACCCTCAAAGCTTAGAGTATCGATCCCTTCGCTCGAAGTGGTTAGTAGCGTATCAGATAATTCTATAGTGTCATCGATGGCAAGTGTGAAACTTTCATCTAACGATATGCTCCGTGCAGCAAACGTTCCACTATTGGTACTGTAATCGAGCGTAATATCCAGATTTGCAGTAGAAGACTCACCATTCTCTGCAGTGATCGTATACTCAAAGCTATCTACATCACCATAAGTGCCTGTAAATGTCGCGTCAGCAACATAATTATAACTACCGTCTGGATTGATAGTAAGTGTGCCATATATACCATCAATGGCACTACCACCAACCTCGACAGGCAAACCATCTACTAATGAGACAACGGTACCAGAAGTAATCGTATCTGCACCATCAGAACCTATGTCAGTAATAACATTTCCACCTATGAAAGCACTGACTGTATCAGGCGGCGTATAGTTGGTAATGACATCAGAGGTGGTACGAATAGTAAGGCTACTTAATAATGAAGCATCTAAAAGTCCGCTACTGTTACCTAGCGTCACATAATATGTGCCACCATCTTGAAACTCTGGTAAAACTAGATCATCTGCGCTCCACCTAGCGGGCAAGACACCTGAACCCTGAAGCCAATTCTCCTGCGTAAAGGTTAGCGTAGCCTCAGAGCTGTCTTCTTCTACTCGATAGACTAAAAGATCAAAATCATTATCTCCAAGAGCCAAGAGATCAAAAAGTCCACCTAGACTCAGTGTAGCAGACCCACTGCCATCAACGGTTACTTGGCGAGTGGTATTGTCAGCCATAGTGAACGACAGCGCGTTATCAACGCTCAGTAAATCTACGTCAATGGTATCTGCGAGCACGCCGATATTGAGAAGCCCTCCCACTTCAGTACTTTGTAAAGGTGCATTGGTGGTAGATGACTCAAAACCTATATCTAATGTCACCTCATTATCGAACGCTATTGGTACAGTCGTATCAACAGTAATAGTAGCAGTCGCGGCGGTGCCCGTATTTCCAGCAGGGTCTGTTGCGGTAGCACTCAATTGCTCAGCACCCTCACCCATTGCCCTTACTTCTGCCTCATCGACATTGATACTCCAGTCACCAGCTGCGTCGACAATAGCCGTACCTAAGATATTGTTTGAGCCGTCAGTCAACGTAATTGTGTCGCCTGAAACCCCCGTACCTGTTACAGCAAAACTTGCTGCGGCTTCGGTACCATTAACAATATTGTCGCCAGCGATAGGCTCATCAATCGTTGGGGACTCTGGTGGCGTCATATCAACGACCGCATCAAGATTAATCACCAGCTCTGCTGTATCACTAATAACGCCATCAGAAACTGTATAAGTAAATGTCTCCGATTGACCTGACGACGCAAAATCACCATTTGCCGTATACGTATAGTCGCCATTTTCATCAATAACTAAGACACCATACTGACCTTGTATCGTAAACACCGTTGTACCATCGACTACCGCAGAGGTAGGTTCCGATTGGCTATCGTTACTATCGATATCAGTCAGTACTGTATCCACTGTTACCGTATCTTCGCCCAACTCACCTGAGCTCGATACATCAGGATCAATCACATTACCAGTAATGACAGTATCATCGGCATAATCAAACTCAGTTACTGTCGCTGTAATATCTGTGGTTTCAAGTAGGGTTAGGGTATTGCTAAGAAGCACAGCAGTAATGTCATCAAGTAATGGGTCTAAAACACCTAATCCTAATACATTATCTTCCAGTATATCTACTACAGCATCGAGACCTAAACCTTCATCCCCAGCCGCAGTTAATGCAATATTGAGAAGACCATTAACAGTGCCTCCTAAAACTGGACCTAATGCATTATTGATTGTGGTAAAAACAACTTCTTGGTTATCAGGACCCAGTACAACTCCTGCTTCACCCAACTCGGCTAAGGTAAGACCATTGACTAAAGCCCCTAATGCGCTCTCACTATTTCGCACCACAATAGTATATTCATCTGGTTCTAAACCAGAAACTGTCGCAGTCAATGTATCATTGCCAGTTAATCCCAATAACTCGATTCCAATAACATTACCCACCAATGGCTCACTACCAGTAGTGCCAACGTAAACAAGCTCATTGTTACTATTATAAACCTCTATATTAATTGCATCCGCTACTGTCACTAATGCCGTCTGACTAACTTCGATACTGACTGTGCCATTTGTACCTGCACTCACGGTAAAGCCAAGACTGCTATCGGCACCACCAGTACCTTCAGCAACTCCCAAAACATCTAAGTCAGATTCACTGATCGGATCATAGTACGTAACTTGCAACGCTCCTAAATCAAGATCATCCAGATCATCACGGGCAGTAAAGGTCGTATTAAGATCGAATTCGACAGCAGCACTCGGAGCACTGACATTTTCATTTGCATCTGTCACCGTAGCAACTACCGTATAGGCACCATTATCACTGATACCATCAACGCCATTTGGAATCGTGATTTCAGCAATGCCATCTCCATCATTAACATCAAGGTCAGCTGCGGTCACTTGATATTCGACGGTAATAGGGTTACCAGCATCAGGCGTCACTGTTAAGGTCACCGTGTCGCCTACAACAGTGCCAGGTGGTAGGGTCACTTGGGTTTGAACGCCATCTGCAAACTCTTCCGCATTGACACCATCAAGTGCTTCAGGAATCAATACCGCAGGTGCCGTGGTATCACCAACTGTAGCACTGTCGCTACCTATCGGACCAGCGTTCCCCGCCTGATCAGTCACATTCGCGTTAACTGTTAGTACTGCCCCTTGTTGTGGAACTTCAACCGCAAAGTTATACCCGTTGTCTAGCATATCTTGAGTAATCAAAGTCGCCATACCATCGACCGTTACAATGTCATCAACCTCAGCGTTGTCTGGTAAGATCACAGTAACCTCAACTAACCCATCGTCGTTTAAGTCAAAGCCGTTAACTAAATCATCACCATTACCAATGACCACGGTTGGTTGACCTGGCGCTGTGGTGTCAACGGTAAAGCTCACCGCGTTACTAGGCGCACTCACGTTACCAGCCGCGTCGGTTACGGTGGCGGTCACACTATACTCACCATCGGCAGTGATGCCATCGTCTGCATCATTTGCAATGGTCACGTCAGCAATACCGTTACCAGCGTTGGCATCAAGGTCATCTTCAGTCACTTCGTACTCAACGGTGATCGGATCGCCACCATCAGGGGTTACTGTCAAGGTTACTGTATCGCCTGCAACGGTGCCAGATGGCAGGGTCACTTGGGTTTGAACGCCATCTGCAAACTCTTCTGCATTGACCCCATCATCCGCTTCGTCGTCAATGACCACGACTGGTGCTGCGATAGCGGCATCTGCTTCGCCGCCAGGAGCCACGGTATCTACCGTTATGGTGGTCGCAGGAGACGCGGCACTCACGTTACCGGCAGCATCTGTAATGGTGTAGCTGATGTCATAGGTGTCATCAGCAAGTGGGGTGTCAGGCGTTAGGGTGTTATCCACTAAGGTGGCTGGTACGGCCTCGCCATCGACCAACAATGTCGGTGTGCCGTTAGCCAATTCATCATCTGGTATGACCACACCTGGGGTGTTGTCGTTGGTGATGCCATCATCAGGGATGGTTTCGGCAGGATCAAGCAAATCGCCATTGCCATCTACGTTGTCGGTGATGACTGGCGCTGCAAGCGGTGTGTCAGGCGCTGTGGTGTCAACGGTAAAGCTCACCGCGTTACTAGGCGCACTCACGTTACCAGCCGCGTCGGTTACGGTGGCGGTCACACTATACTCACCATCGGCAGTGATGCCATCGTCTGCATCATTTGCAATGGTCACGTCAGCAATACCGTTACCAGCGTTGGCATCAAGGTCATCTTCAGTCACTTCGTACTCAACGGTGATCGGATCGCCACCATCAGGGGTTACTGTCAAGGTTACTGTATCGCCTGCAACGGTGCCAGATGGCAGGGTCACTTGGGTTTGAACACCATCTGCAAACTCTTCTGCATTGACCCCATCATCCGCTTCGTCGTCAATGACCACGACTGGTGCTGCGATAGCGGCATCTGCTTCGCCGCCAGGAGCCACGGTATCTACCGTTATGGTGGTCGCAGGAGACGCGGCACTCACGTTACCGGCAGCATCTGTAATGGTGTAGCTGATGTCATAGGTGTCATCAGCAAGTGGGGTGTCAGGCGTTAGGGTGTTATCCACTAAGGTGGCTGGTACGGCCTCGCCATCGACCAACAATGTCGGTGTGCCGTTAGCCAATTCATCATCTGGTATGACCACACCTGGGGTGTTGTCGTTGGTGATGCCATCATCAGGGATGGTTTCGGCAGGATCAAGCAAATCGCCATTGCCATCTACGTTGTCGGTGATGACTGGCGCTGCAAGCGGTGTGTCAGGCGCTGTGGTGTCAACGGTAAAGCTCACCGCGTTACTAGGCGCACTCACGTTACCAGCCGCGTCGGTTACGGTGGCGGTCACACTATACTCACCATCGGCAGTGATGCCATCGTCTGCATCATTTGCAATGGTCACGTCAGCAATACCGTTACCAGCGTTGGCATCAAGGTCATCTTCAGTCACTTCGTACTCAACGGTGATCGGATCGCCACCATCAGGGGTTACTGTCAAGGTTACTGTATCGCCTGCAACGGTGCCAGATGGCAGGGTCACTTGGGTTTGAACACCATCTGCAAACTCTTCTGCATTGACCCCATCATCCGCTTCGTCGTCAATGACCACGACTGGTGCTGCGATAGCGGCATCTGCTTCGCCGCCAGGAGCCACGGTATCTACCGTTATGGTGGTCGCAGGAGACGCGGCACTCACGTTACCGGCAGCATCTGTAATGGTGTAGCTGATGTCATAGGTGTCATCAGCAAGTGGGGTGTCAGGCGTTAGGGTGTTATCCACTAAGGTGGCTGGTACGGCCTCGCCATCGACCAACAATGTCGGTGTGCCGTTAGCCAATTCATCATCTGGTATGACCACACCTGGGGTGTTGTCGTTGGTGATGCCATCATCAGGGATGGTTTCGGCAGGATCAAGCAAATCGCCATTGCCATCTACGTTGTCGGTGATGACTGGCGCTGCAAGCGGTGTGTCAGGCGCTGTGGTGTCAACGGTAAAGCTCACCGCGTTACTAGGCGCACTCACGTTACCAGCCGCGTCGGTTACGGTGGCGGTCACACTATACTCACCATCGGCAGTGATGCCATCGTCTGCATCATTTGCAATGGTCACGTCAGCAATACCGTTACCAGCGTTGGCATCAAGGTCATCTTCAGTCACTTCGTACTCAACGGTGATCGGATCGCCACCATCAGGGGTTACTGTCAAGGTTACTGTATCGCCTGCAACGGTGCCAGATGGCAGGGTCACTTGGGTTTGAACACCATCTGCAAACTCTTCTGCATTGACCCCATCATCCGCTTCGTCGTCAATGACCACGACTGGTGCTGCGATAGCGGCATCTGCTTCGCCGCCAGGAGCCACGGTATCTACCGTTATGGTGGTCGCAGGAGACGCGGCACTCACGTTACCGGCAGCATCTGTAATGGTGTAGCTGATGTCATAGGTGTCATCAGCAAGTGGGGTGTCAGGCGTTAGGGTGTTATCCACTAAGGTGGCTGGTACGGCCTCGCCATCGACCAACAATGTCGGTGTGCCGTTAGCCAATTCATCATCTGGTATGACCACACCTGGGGTGTTGTCGTTGGTGATGCCATCATCAGGGATGGTTTCGGCAGGATCAAGCAAATCGCCATTGCCATCTACGTTGTCGGTGATGACTGGCGCTGCAAGCGGTGTGTCAGGCGCTGTGGTGTCAACGGTAAAGCTCACCGCGTTACTAGGCGCACTCACGTTACCAGCCGCGTCGGTTACGGTGGCGGTCACACTATACTCACCATCGGCAGTGATGCCATCGTCTGCATCATTTGCAATGGTCACGTCAGCAATACCGTTACCAGCGTTGGCATCAAGGTCATCTTCAGTCACTTCGTACTCAACGGTGATCGGATCGCCACCATCAGGGGTTACTGTCAAGGTTACTGTATCGCCTGCAACGGTGCCAGATGGCAGGGTCACTTGGGTTTGAACACCATCTGCAAACTCTTCTGCATTGACCCCATCATCCGCTTCGTCGTCAATGACCACGACTGGTGCTGCGATAGCGGCATCTGCTTCGCCGCCAGGAGCCACGGTATCTACCGTTATGGTGGTCGCAGGAGACGCGGCACTCACGTTACCGGCAGCATCTGTAATGGTGTAGCTGATGTCATAGGTGTCATCAGCAAGTGGGGTGTCAGGCGTTAGGGTGTTATCCACTAAGGTGGCTGGTACGGCCTCGCCATCGACCAACAATGTCGGTGTGCCGTTAGCCAATTCATCATCTGGTATGACCACACCTGGGGTGTTGTCGTTGGTGATGCCATCATCAGGGATGGTTTCGGCAGGATCAAGCAAATCGCCATTGCCATCTACGTTGTCGGTGATGACTGGCGCTGCAAGCGGTGTGTCAGGCGCTGTGGTGTCAACGGTAAAGCTCACCGCGTTACTAGGCGCACTCACGTTACCAGCCGCGTCGGTTACGGTGGCGGTCACACTATACTCACCATCGGCAGTGATGCCATCGTCTGCATCATTTGCAATGGTCACGTCAGCAATACCGTTACCAGCGTTGGCATCAAGGTCATCTTCAGTCACTTCGTACTCAACGGTGATCGGATCGCCACCATCAGGGGTTACTGTCAAGGTTACTGTATCGCCTGCAACGGTGCCAGATGGCAGGGTCACTTGGGTTTGAACACCATCTGCAAACTCTTCTGCATTGACCCCATCATCCGCTTCGTCGTCAATGACCACGACTGGTGCTGCGATAGCGGCATCTGCTTCGCCGCCAGGAGCCACGGTATCTACCGTTATGGTGGTCGCAGGAGACGCGGCACTCACGTTACCGGCAGCATCTGTAATGGTGTAGCTGATGTCATAGGTGTCATCAGCAAGTGGGGTGTCAGGCGTTAGGGTGTTATCCACTAAGGTGGCTGGTACGGCCTCGCCATCGACCAACAATGTCGGTGTGCCGTTAGCCAATTCATCATCTGGTATGACCACACCTGGGGTGTTGTCGTTGGTGATGCCATCATCAGGGATGGTTTCGGCAGGATCAAGCAAATCGCCATTGCCATCTACGTTGTCGGTGATGACTGGCGCTGCAAGCGGTGTGTCAGGCGCTGTGGTGTCAACGGTAAAGCTCACCGCGTTACTAGGCGCACTCACGTTACCAGCCGCGTCGGTTACGGTGGCGGTCACACTATACTCACCATCGGCAGTGATGCCATCGTCTGCATCATTTGCAATGGTCACGTCAGCAATACCGTTACCAGCGTTGGCATCAAGGTCATCTTCAGTCACTTCGTACTCAACGGTGATCGGATCGCCACCATCAGGGGTTACTGTCAAGGTTACTGTATCGCCTGCAACGGTGCCAGATGGCAGGGTCACTTGGGTTTGAACACCATCTGCAAACTCTTCTGCATTGACCCCATCATCCGCTTCGTCGTCAATGACCACGACTGGTGCTGCGATAGCGGCATCTGCTTCGCCGCCAGGAGCCACGGTATCTACCGTTATGGTGGTCGCAGGAGACGCGGCACTCACGTTACCGGCAGCATCTGTAATGGTGTAGCTGATGTCATAGGTGTCATCAGCAAGTGGGGTGTCAGGCGTTAGGGTGTTATCCACTAAGGTGGCTGGTACGGCCTCGCCATCGACCAACAATGTCGGTGTGCCGTTAGCCAATTCATCATCTGGTATGACCACACCTGGGGTGTTGTCGTTGGTGATGCCATCATCAGGGATGGTTTCGGCAGGATCAAGCAAATCGCCATTGCCATCTACGTTGTCGGTGATGACTGGCGCTGCAAGCGGTGTGTCAGGCGCTGTGGTGTCTCGAATAGCGTTGGCCGTTACAGCAGGGGAGATATTACCAGCCGTATCTTCGATCCTGACAGAAACCTCTAATGCAGCTCCTTCCTCTGGTGCAGGTATTTCCACCTCAACATTACCAGCTTCAATATCGTCATTAGACAAAACTTTTTCGACACCGTTGACAATCACGGTATAACCAACACTCGAACTCTCTGGCAAATCAACAATAACATCTACCTGATTGCCCTCTATCTCGTCAGCTGTGATAAAGACATCTCCGTTACCGATAGCTACACCGTCTGGCGCTTCAGGCGCATCATCTGTGTCTCGAGTAGCATTAACTGTAACAGCCGTCGACTCGTTTCCAGCTATGTCTGTGATACTGGCAGTGACTTGCAGTGATTGACCTTCTAGTGGTGCATCAATAGTTACGGTTGCCATACCATTTACGATGTCATCATCGGTTATTAGCTGGTCGATACCATTAACAGTAACAGTGTCACCTACAGAAGCACTATCTGGTAAACCAATAGAGACAGTGACTTGATCATCACTAATCTCATCAGCGGTGATCAAGGCGTCACCATTACCAATATCAATACTTGGAGCATCAGGAGCATTAGTGTCGGGGGCGTTTACTGGATCAGATTCTACTGAGGTATTACCTGCCGCATCGGTAGCAATGGCATTAATCGTCTCACCATTGGCAAGCGGTGTATCAAGAGTTACCTCGTAGGCACCTGTGGTAGCATCTGCTATTGCTGTACCAATAACATTGTCATCTGCATCTAAGATGTCTACGCGACTGCCAGGCTCAGCACTACCTGTGACGGTCGTACCATCGAAAGCATCAATACTTGGGGCATCAGGGGCGGTAGTGTCAGGAGCATTTATTGGATCAGACTCTGCTGAGGTATTACCTGCCGCATCGGTAGCAATGGCGTTAATCGTCTCACCATTGGCAAGCGGTGTATCAAGAGTGACCTCGTAGACACCTGTGGTAGCATCTGCTGCTCCCGTACCAATGATATTGTCATCTGCATCTAAGATATCTACGCGACTGCCAGGCTCAGCACTACCTGTAACGGTCGTACCGTCGAAAGCATCAATACTTGGGGCATCAGGGGCGGTAGTGTCTACTTCTGAATTATCATCGTTATTATTACTACTCCCTCCTCCTAAAGCCGCTGCTGCGGCTCCTGCCCCTGCAAGACCAATGAGCCATGGTAGTACAGCAAACCCTTCAGCATCCGCTGCCCCTATCCACCAAGGACTTGAATACGCATTTCCGCCCAGAGAGTGACTTTGCACCTCGCCTACCTGCATCTCAGTAACGTAGTCAGTCACGTCACCTGTATCAGGAAGGTAATAATAGTAATTTCCATTTCCAGCAGCACCGACGAGCGCGCTGTCAATATCGTAGAACCCTTCAATAATCAGATCAGGGTTCTGGCTATTATTCTCAAAAGAAACATGTAGGTCTTTACTCACACGCTTAGTGACAATATTACTGGGCGCTCGTCCAGCTGCTACATCAAAAATCTCATAATTCGTTTTGTCAGTAGCTTGTATGACTGTGGGTATATTGTTTTGTGTGATCACAGTGTGTTCAGCAACTGTCCCTACTTGATTGTTGGCCTTAACGGTTATAGTTTTCATAGAATCATCCTTGATTAAAGAATTCTAAACTAGGTTGCAATCTAGAATCATAAGTGAATTTTGTTGTCCTTAATTTTTGATAGCGATAGCTGGATAATGGTTTGGAAGACATGCTCAGTATCACCAGTAGTGATTGACATAGCATTGATGCAACTCATGATACTGAGGTGCATAGCCTCTACGTCATCTCGTTTTACTAAGATGTTGTCAGCATGAAATTGAAAGAGATTGGGTTTGTGGCTTTTGGTTTCTTGGCTGTATGGTGTTTGACCATATATAGACTTATTCAGAACAGTAAATATACTACAGAGACCACCGATGATGGAGTGAGCCACATTTTTTAATAACATGTTCTTATCAGGTGTTGTGCGCTGGACGATAGAGGGCTTTACTTTGGGTAAGTAAACCTGCAAGTGCGGTGTTATACGAGGGATATATTGATGCTCTTTGGAACGAAGAGCGATGTTATCGGTTACTATGCTAACTAACGTTAGCGAAGGAGTAATGCTACAGGCAAACAGCATTTGAGCAGCCTTGATAATCTGGCAACCTACTAAATTGGCTGGTTTAGCCGATAATAGTACGGTTATGCTATTCATAGCAATTGACCTCCTATAGATAAATCACTTAATTTATTAACGTTTGATTTTTAAGATAAACTTTCAAAATCATTATATGTTTGTAGAAATATTATTAAAATAATCATTCTTGTTATAAAAAATATTAAGCCATAAATTTTGTACTACTGTTACCATATTAGCTTTTTATATATACATATCAACACTTATATTTTTATCTAAATGTAAACAATGTTTCAGCATGTAAAAGTCACTGCTAAGTATTTATAATCATGACAGTTCTACTCCCAAGTGAAACGCCTTCTCAAAGTAAGGAAAAATCGAGTTGACGCATTTCTAGTTACAAAATCCCTCTAAGTGCCTGTATCTTTTATGGATTTTATCATACTCAATCTGAAGTTTTCTAACTTGACACAAATATATATCCTATAATCCTCATTATAAAGCTCTTAACTTTTGATGTTTTTGATGCTATCTAGATGTGGCTAACTCTTTGTATCAGCACACTTAATCATTATAAAACTAAAAATAAGTACTGTTTATGAATACGCATAACTATTTTTAACTTCTATTAAATAATGCGAATTTTTTACAATTTTTTCTTGAAAATAAATTTTATAAATCAAATACTCATTAATATTCGGTTATTTATTCAAGATATAATCAAATCTATTTATTTCAACGAAAAGCCTATAGGATTTTTGGAATGATGCCATAAATACTAGCCGACACAAGTAGGCTACTTTCAGATGGTATTTATTCCTTGTCTGTTTTATACCTATAAGTATTTTTAAAACACTGATAGGCGTCTTAGACTATTAGTAGGGTCTGATGTGCTCAACGGCATGGGATACTATATGGATGGCTTATTTTTGCAAGACGATAGTAGGCCTATCTTATTTCAGATATTGCTGCTTGATAATTTGTGAATGTGCTGGAGTGATATTGAACAGAGCGCGAGCTAGAGAAACTGTAGTTATGACTGCAGATAGAGGGGCTGATACTACTATACGAGGAAGTGTTTTATCGACACAGAGTTATGAGTACAAAGTCGATTTTTAAGACATCGCTTGCCGTATAGTTGACACATCAAATATAGAAAATTAGTGTGTCAACTATTTTGCTCGCTGGTCGTTTATGTGGGTAATATGCTTCCAGAACGATTTTTTTAGGTATTGTCTATTTCTGAACCCACCACTTGGCTAAGGTGCCCCATCTTTAGATATATCGTAGCACCCTTTGGTCCTGCCTTGGTCTGTGCATATTTGTCTGTAGGTAGACGTATCCACCCATCACGCTGATATACTTGTCCCTCGTCTAGCAGCTCACCTGCCAACACTAACAACTCTGCACCGCCGCTGACAAGATCAGTAAATAGCAACTCGCCAGCGTCTATACGTAGCAAGCTCACCTGCTCAGTCCCATTTGAAAAAAGAGGACAGACATCACGGTTGCCTTGTCGCTGCCAATTGGTCCTATCTTGAGTGTCGATAGCCACATGATTTGATTCATCAGATGTCATTTGTCGCAGTTTAACAAAGATCACCGCGCCTTCATCGCTATAGGGTTTGTGACCTGAGTTTGGCGGGTTACGTAAGTACCACCCTGCTGGATAATGTGTGTCGTCTGCAGAAAATGTTCCTGACAGTACTAGAATCTCTTCTCCGCCCGGATGCATATGATGCGGAAAATAAGAGTTCGGTGCATAGCGCACAAGACTGGTTGCACGGGCTTTTTCTTCACCCACGCGGTCTAGCATGACACGCTCTACGCCGCTCTGAGGCGACTGTACCCATTGATGGTTTGCAGGTGTAAGGGCAGCACGGCATGAGAAATCTGCATTGATACGCATAAAGTATTCCTAGGATAATGTGAAGTTGCTGAATCACTCATCATCCAACTCAAGCGGTTATCTGGCGCGCTAGATAACCGCTTATGACAATGAATAGTGAACGATGACACTATGTGCGTAGACCATATGTGCTTAGACCAATAGCCTAGCAAAAGCTTGTGTGAGCTTAATCTAGTGTCTCGCTAATAAAGAAACAAGCAGCCTAACAAAAAAAAGCAGCAAGGACTTACTGACATACCAATTAACGCACTAAAATGACAGGTGACAACGTACTGGCTATGATTTCTGTCGTGGTGCTCCCAAGGAATAGCTGCTGCCACTTAGAGTGTCCGTAGGCACCTACCACCATAATATCGATATTATTATCCACTTGAAATGATAATAACCCATCAACAGTGTCAGCAGCAGATGAGTGATGTGCTTCAACCACAAAGCCTGCGTCCTCTAGCTCAGCCGCGGCGCCGCTCATACTTTGCTTGGCAGCCTCATTATGATTACCCACCATCACGATATGACCTTTCAAGCCTTTTAATAAAGGGCTTTTTGCTACCATCCATGCCGCTTTGATGGAGGTTTTACTCCCATCAAACGCAATCATATAGGACTTGGGTATCTCAAAGGTCTCTGAGCAGATCAGTATGGGTATGTCCGATCCACGAGCCACCGTCTCGATTTGGCTACCAATATTGATTCGGCTGTTTTTATGATCTTCACCGCGCCGTCCCATCACGATTGCACGGTTTTCTGTTTTGAAGTGTTCAATACTAGGCAACAGCTTACCGTGGCGCTGATACACGCGCACATTGACATCGGCGAAGTGATTTTGGATATGACTTTTTGCGTCTTGTACCAAGGCATTGCTATAGCTATTAACGACCTTTGCTCTTTGCTCATCTAATTGCGACAACTCTTGTAGCAAAAACTGGCGGCTGTTTACCCCTATCGCCCCTGACAAGTCACGTCTGACTGAGGCGGGTACATCGCTGACATGTAATAGCCCAACAGGTAGGTTCAGTCTGCTGGCATACCATGCTGCATAGTCACAAACTGATTCGGTCACTGCTGAGCCGTCAATACAAGCTAAAATATGCTGTGAGGTTGTCATAATCCATCCTTAGATTGTGTTATTTATTCTTATATAGCTTGGCATATACCGCCAACCTACGCCCTGTATACGTGAGAAAGCGTCAAGAACGCTATCCCTTAATTCGATGATAACCAATTTGGACGGTTTCAGCCAGTGCGTAACCACAAGCGCTACTAAAGTTTGCTACAATACCTCCTTTAGTATTTATGATTCAGCATTTAAGACTTACGTATCGTTATTTAGGTGATTAAATTATGGCAAAAAACGCCCTACAGGCTCAACTATTAAAGGCTGGATTGGTCGATAGTAAAAAAGCCAAAAAAATCAGCAAGCAAACTCAGCATGCCAAGCGTACTGGCGACTCAGAAAGTCTAGAGACCAAAAAAGCGCTGGCAGATGCCCAAGCAAAAAAGCTTGAAAAAGATCAGCAGCTCAATCAACAAAAACAGCAAGCGCTAGAAGAAAAAGCATTAAAGGCTAATATCATCCAAATGATTAAGCAGCATCAAATAGCGGATACAGATGGTGAGGTCAGCTATCAGTTCGTCGATGAGTCTAAAGTAAAGAAAATTGCTATCACACAGAAGCTGTATGATCAGATCGTAGCAGGTCATGTCGTGATCGCACGACTAGAAGACAGCTACGCCCTACTTCCTCGTCCATTGGCAGATCGCATCGATACAAAAATGGAAGGCTTCATGGTCGTGTCTAATGACACCGCTGAAGAAGTACTAGAAGAAGATGATCCTTACGCCGCTTATGTGATTCCAGACGATTTGATGTGGTAGGTATCTTTTTACTGCTGTACTGCTTAGATAAGTTTATAGTCAAAACCCCTTCATAGAATCATTGTTCTATGAAGGGGTTTTGCTATCTAGAGTCAGGTGGCGTAGACATTCGCTTACCAAACTGCTTGGAAATGCATTGTCTACAATCAAGAAAACAGCACCTATAAGTGGTTATACTTCTTTAAGCGACTATTGCTGGTTTGGTCGAAAAAAGTAACCAAGCCCTATAAATACCATATTATGAATGTATAAGCTTGAACAGTCATTCAATAACCACTACAATGCGATTTTAAGGTATTCAGCGGTAATCTTTTATTTATATTTGAGTAATCACTCAAATATATAAGTATGTCGACTATGTCTATTGACATGTAATAGCAGATATTTGCACTGTCATCATCTACGTAGATTACCTATATAGCTGTGTTTATATCGTTTTTAATTCACTTTCACCCTTTCTCAGAAGAGATCACTCATGCCAAAACACTTACCTCTCTCATTACTATTACTTCGACTGGGTGTTTTTATTGTCTTTCTTGTTTGGACACTAGACAAATTCGTAAACCCTGAGCATGCTGCCAATGTATTTGCTAAGTTTTACGCTCTAGAAAACTTGGGCACTAGTATGGTTTATGCGGTTGCTAGCTTGCAGATCATTCTCATATTGTTATTTGTCGCGGGTTTATTCAAAAAATGGACATACGGTATTATTTTATTGCTCCATGCTGCCTCGACCTTTGCCACCTTCCATCTTTATCTTCAACCCTTTGACAACTTGCTGTTCTTTGCCGCATGGCCGATGCTAGCTGCTTGCTTGGTACTGTTCTTGATGAGAGACTATGACACTTGGACACTGGGCAAAAACGCTGCTGTGGCATAATTTTTGGTTGCATCTGCTGTTAGACTCTATAATTACCAAATAATATAAATACCAGACAGCAGGTTGCAGGTCATATACTATAGTTCTGAGGTTTTACGTTTTGTCTCAGGCATACCAGTAAACCGTTCAGCGCAGTAGCTCTATACAATTACTACCATCACGTCATGACACTACTCATAGTGCAATGACGACGACTTTAGCCTTCGCCACACTATTGGGCCGGATCACTCATGATTAAGAGAATATTTTTAATACTATTAATATTGATACTAGCGGCAAGCTTTTTTTATTTTGACCTCAACCAATTACTGACGCTTGACGGCTTAAAAGGGTCGATGTCTCAGTTCAATGAGTATAAGGCACAGTCCCCGTTACTGGTTATCGGTGGGTTCTTCTTACTCTATGTAGTCGTCACTGCCCTATCCTTACCAGGCGCTGCTATTTTAACTTTAGCAGCGGGAGCACTGTTCGGCTTGGTTCAGGGCTTACTGATTGCCTCATTTGCCTCTACTATCGGTGCAACGCTCGCTTTTTTGACCTCACGTTATCTGCTGCGCGATACCATCAAGCAGCGCTTTCCTGAGCGCCTGGCAGCAATTGATAAAGGCGTTGAAAAAGAAGGCGCGTTTTACTTATTTACCTTGCGATTGGTACCGATATTTCCGTTCTTTTTGATTAATCTGTTGATGGGCGTTACCGCTATCAAGTCATGGACTTACTATTGGGTTAGCCAAATCGGTATGCTTGCTGGTACTTTTGTTTTTGTAAATGCAGGGACACAGTTGGCACAAATTGATAGTCTATCAGGGATCTTATCATTCGATTTGATCCTCTCATTTGCGCTATTGGGCTTGTTCCCATTGATCGCAAAAGGAGTGATAAATATGTTCAAAAAAAGACGCGTCTATAAGAACTACAATAAGCCCAAAACATTCGATCGCAATATGATCGTCATCGGTGCAGGTGCAGGCGGTCTAGTGACCAGCTACATCGCCGCGACCGTCAGGGCAAAAGTCACCCTGATTGAGGCAGGAGAGATGGGCGGGGACTGCTTGAACTATGGCTGTGTCCCAAGCAAGGCCATTATTAAAAGTGCAAAAGTCGCAGAGCAGATGCGTGATGGTGAGAAGTATGGTCTTGAGAACACCACGCCGCATTTTTCATTCAAAAAAGTCATGGCGCGCGTGCACGATGTCATCGCGGAGATTGCACCGCACGATAGCGTCGAGCGCTACACTGATCTGGGCGTTGAAGTTCTAAAAGGGTATGCCAAACTGATCGATCCATGGACAGTAGAGGTCACCCTCAATGATGGTGGCACTCAGACGCTCACGGCACGCACTATTGTACTTGCCACTGGTGCACGTCCCTTTGTCCCGCCGCTTCCAGGTATTGAGGAGACAGGTTATGTCACCAGCGATACTTTGTGGGAGAAATTTGCAACGCTTGATGAGACACCCAAAAAGCTCGTTGTGTTAGGTGGTGGTCCTATTGGCTCTGAGCTGGCACAAGCATTTGCGCGTCTAGGCTCAGACGTCACCCAAATCGAACGCAGCACACGTCTTATGAAAAAAGAAGATGAGGAAGTCTCCGAGTTTGCTCAAAACGCACTAGAGGCCAGCGGTGTCACGGTTTTGACATCACATCAAGCGGTTCGCTGCGAGATTCGTGATGGCAAAAAGTACATTATCGTTCAGCAGCTGGGTGATGAGGATCAAAGCAGTCAGCAAAAAGGCCTACAAGAAAATCTACAACCAGAGATGGCGCTTGAGTACGATGAGCTACTGTGTGCAGTCGGTCGTAGCGCCCGTCTTGAAGGTTATGGACTAGAAGCACTCGGTATCGAGACAGATCGTACGGTGGTTACCAATGAATACCTAGAAACGCTGTATCCTAATATTTATGCAGCAGGCGATATTGTTGGACCTTATCAGTTCACACATGTCGCCTCACATCAAGGGTGGTATGCTGCGGTCAATGGCTTGTTTGGTCACTTTAAGAAGTTCAAAGTTGATTACCGAGTGATTCCATGGACGACCTTTATTGATCCAGAAGTCGCTCGCGTGGGTTTGAACGAGCAAGAAGCAATCGATAAAGGCATTGATTTTGAAGTGACGCGCTACGACTTTGAAGAATTAGATCGTGCGATCACTGATAGCGCTGCCAAAGGCTTTATTAAAGTCATTACACCCAAAGGTAAAGACAAAATCCTAGGGGTTACGATAGTGTCCGAGCACGCTGGTGATTTGATGAGCGAATTTGTACTCGCAATGAAACATGGCTTGGGACTGAACAAAATACTTGGTACTATTCACACCTACCCAACATGGGCAGAGGGTAACAAATATGTTGCTGGCGAATGGAAACGCAACCACGCCCCTGAAACCGTATTGAACTGGTTAGAGAAATATCACACATGGCGTCGTGGTTAGCCGCCTGTATGGCCATTGAATGACCTAATTGACAAAACAAGCCTGAGATCATCTGGTTGAGCTAGGGCGCGTCCCTAATAGTTTTTATCAGCTCAACTCAGACATATAAGCATAATGGAAGCTTCAATGGACCCAACCTCTTCTCTACTGATGCTAAGACGCTTCACAAGATGCAGTGCTTATGCAGCGATGCTTGGCATTTGTATTGGTATTTCTGCCAGTACCGCATCAACCAACAGCACCACGAGTGACCAAGCGTTATCGCCATGGCAACAAATAGAGGCGCAAGGTAAGAACCAAGACGTTTATTTTTATGCGTGGGGCGGCGATCCACAGATCAATGCTTATTTACAGTGGGCGGCCAAGCAGGTTGATGATAAATATGATATCAACTTAGTCCATGTCAAACTGAGCGATACCAGTGAGGCTGTCAGCCGTGTACTCGCAGAAAAGTCAGCCAACAATAACGATCAGGGCAGTGTTGATCTGGTATGGATTAATGGCGCTAACTTTGCCACCATGAGTGAAAACTCATTGTTACTCAAGCAATGGGCAAATAAACTGCCAAATTTCTCATTAACCGATCCCAATAATAATCCGACAGTCAATTATGATTTTGGTGTACCAACCGATGGTATGGAAGCCCCTTGGGGACAGGCGTCACTAACCTTTTATTATGACAGTCTTTCTGTCAATACACCGCCGACCACCCTTGATGAACTCAGCACTTGGACAGCACAGAATCCTGGACGCTTTAGCTACCCAAAGCCGCCTGATTTTTTGGGTATGAGCTTTTTAAAATATGCGTTGGTCATGCTCCATGAGCAGCACAATGCTGAGACCGGTCAAAACACCAAAGCACAATTAAACCTGCCTGCCACTGAACAAAACACCGCGCTTGTACTAGATCCGCTATGGGCATTTTTGAATGACTTTCATCCAACGCTGTGGCGTGATGGTGAGCAGTTTTTACAGACAGGGGCACAGATGCGCCGTTTGGTCGATGATACCGAGCTGAGCTTAGCCTTTACCTTCTCAGCGCCTGAAGTGCCTGCCGCCGTCCAACGGTTTGATCTGCCCAAAAGCATACGCAGTTACGCCATGAGTGATGGTAGCTTGAGTAATACGCACTTTGTTGCCATTCCCTATAATACAAGCCACCCACAAGCCGCGCAGCTGGTCGCTAACTTTTTGATGAGTCCAGAGGCGCAGGCACATAAGCAAACCCCTGCCGTGTGGGGTGACAAAACGGTATTGGTCCAGTCGACGCTCAGTCCTGAGCAACAAGCATTGTTTGATAGTAAGCAAACACACCCAAGTGCCCTACCCTTTGACAGCATCACACGTACGGTAAGTGAACCGCATCCAAGCTGGGTAGATGCCATTATGCAAGGTTGGCAAATGCGTTACGGGGTAAGCCCATGAGTCAGGGTTTTGATAAAATGGCAAAGACGCAAGCGCGCGCCAAACCTATTGTCCTTGAGCAAACAGACTGGTTTACACGTATTGTGACGTTGAGTCCGAAACTCTTGGTTTTGATATTGATACTACCTGTATTGGGCGGTCTGATTGGTGTGGTGTTGCCTGCTTTTGGCTGGGTGCCTGCGCTCGATAGAACCACGCTTAACTTACAGGGGTTTACTGAGCTTTGGCAAACGCCAGGACTTACTCAGATGGCAGCCTTGAGCGTTGCTACTGGACTCATCAGCACCCTACTTGCTTTTATTCTCGCACTGATGATATTGGCAGCCTTTTTTAACAGTATTTGGCTACAACGTATTGAGCACTTACTAAGCCCTATCTTAGTCATCCCTCATGCCGCAGCCGCTATTGCGGTAGGGTTTTTGATTGCGCCGTCTGGGATGTTTGCAAGGCTCATCTCTCCATGGCTCAGCGGCTGGGCGTTGGCACCAAACGGTATATTGCCACATGACCCTTATGGCATCAGTATCGTATTGGGCTTGACCTTAAAAGAGCTACCATTTTTGTTATTAATGGCGTTAGGCGCGTTAGCACAGCCTGAGCTTGGTAAAAAGCTACGACAGCAATATAAAGTCGCACTCAATCTCGGCTACTACCCGATCACTGCTTTTTTTAAGGCGGTATTTCCTCTGTTATACCCTTTTTTACGTCTGCCCATATTGGCGGTACTCGCTTATGCCAGTGCAAGCGTCGAGATGCCATTGATACTCGGTCCTAACACCCCGCCCACGCTCGCCGTCTCTATCATGAACTGGTTCAATGATGTGGATTTGACCTTGCGTATAAAGGCCTCTGCTGGGGCACTATTACAGCTAGCATTGACGGCAGGACTGGTCGCTTTTTGGTTGGGCAGTGAAAAAGCCATCAAAGCGTGCTGCGGTGCTTCTTTGATAAATGGCAAACGCCGATATGCGGATACGGTATGGCAGAAAATTACTGGTGCCCTTACTGTCTTTGTTATCGGTTTTATGCTGCTCTCACTTATCGGTCTGGCATTATGGTCTATCGCTGGCTATTGGCGATTCCCAGCGATGCTACCAGAGCAGCTTGTCTGGTTGCATTTTGATAGTGCCTTTGCACAGATGGATACGCCACTTTTTAACACCTTAACTATCGGTCTTGTCAGCACTGCATTTGCGATTGTACTTGCCCTATTGTGTTTAGAAGCTGAGCAGTTGCGTGCAAGGCATCTTTCAAACTTGACCAGTTTGATTATTTACTTACCACTACTGGTGCCAAGCATTGCTTTTTTGTTTGGCTTGGTGTGGATGCAGCAATTACTCAATTACCAATCAGCATTTTTCAATGTCGCCTTTGCGCATGTATTATTTGTCTTACCTTATGTGTTTTTGTCACTTGCCAGTAGCTATCGACGTCTAGATCCTCGCTTTGCCCATGTGGCAGCCAGCCTAGGTGCAGCACCAATTAAGGTATTCTTTCAAATCAAACTGCCGCAATTGTTTGCGCCGATTTTGATTGCTATCGCACTTGGTCTAGCGATTAGTTTTGGTCAGTATCTACCAACATTACTAGCAGGCGGCGGTCGTATCGCCACAATAACGACAGAAGCAGTCACGCTCGCGAACGGTGCCAGTAGGCGCACCAGTGCCGTTTATGCCATCATACAAATGGCGCTGCCGCTCATTGGTTTTATACTGGCTTGGATATTACCAAAGTTATTTTTTAGAAGTGGCGCTCGCTAGCAGTCTGATCGTTCATAAAAACGGTCATCAAAAACAATATTCATGAAAAATATTAGTCGTTAAAAACGCACATAAAGGGTTCTCAATGCCATCAACTTTACAGATAAAAGACTTGCAGCTGTTTCGTCAAAACGAGCGATTACTCAGTATGGATGAGCATATCGCTGGTGGCGACATACTCACCGTGATGGGGCCTTCTGGTAGCGGGAAGTCAAGCTTACTGAACTGGCTGACAGGATCATTATCCAAGGATTTTACGGCAACTGGTACGGTATGGCTAAACGACCAAGACGTTACTCACCTGCCAGCGCATATGCGCGGTATTGGCGTACTGTATCAAGATGCGCTGCTGTTTTCGCATTTGTCAGTGGCAGGCAATATTGCTTTTGCGATGCCAAAAGACAATAAAAATGGTGGTAAGAAGCAACGACTCGAAAAAATAGAGCACGCGTTAGCACAAGTGGGTTTGGAAGGTATGGGAGATCGGCATCCTGATAACTTATCAGGTGGTCAACAAGCACGCGTGGCATTACTAAGGACCTTACTTGGCACGCCCAAAGCCATACTACTTGATGAGCCCTTTAGCAAGCTTGATACCCAGCTGAGAAAAGACACACGCCAGCTGGTGTTTGAGCAAATACAGACGTATAAGCTCCCTGCTATCATGGTGACACATGATGAGAGCGATGCCGAAGCAGCAGGCGGCAAAATCATTCACCTTGATCGATAGCCTTGGATATTATGCTCAAACGTCCAAACACAGTATAGTTAATCTAATTTAAGCGTGGTACAAGGCAACCGAGTGCAGATGTATGTGTCATACTTCAAGCGAGGTTAACGCTGTAACGCTTTTATATTGGATTGACTATATAAGCAAAATACAAAAGGCAGATCGCATGCTAGACAAATTTATTACGCCTATTATCAAACCGATATTGAGTCCTGTCGTCGTGATCTTGCACCAACGCGGTGTCACCGCAGATCAGTTGACAGTCGCTGGGTTCTTGATTGGGATGCTAGCATTGCCACTCATTGCCTTTGGGCTGTGGTATGGCGCACTAGCAGCCATTATTGTGAATCGACTCTTTGATGGTCTCGATGGCGCATTGGCACGTCATGCACAACAAAGCTCCAGCGCAGGTGGTTATTTGGATATTACGCTCGATTTTTTATTTTATGCAGCCGTGCCACTTGGGTTTATATTGGCCAATCCTGCACAAAACGCTATTGCAGGCGCGTTATTGCTAGCGGCGTTCATAGGAACTGGGTCGAGCTTTTTGGCATTTGCGATTGCCGCAGAAAAATTCAAATTGGATAAACCTCAGTTTAAGTACAAAAGCTTTTACTATCTAAACGGCCTCACTGAAGGCACCGAAACCATCGCGCTATTTATCGCTTTTTGTATTTGGCCACAGCATTTTGTGCTACTTGCCAGTATCTTTGCGACTGCTTGCGCGATTACGATCTTTACCCGCATCCATGGCGGCTACCACACCCTTAGGCAGTTAGAGGCTTCGAAGCGATAGAGAGGTATAATCCACTGCTAGGCTTTTAACGAATGATCGAGTCGCAGCGCTTCTATAGATGAGGCCATATCCTCAGCAAGATTATGAATCGCCGCACTATCGACATCACGCTGTGCGAATGCACGCAGACCCATGACCTCCGCCTGTAGTCGTCGTCCTAGCCTCACTGCATCAAGCTGACTGTCTATCTCACCTATCTGCTGAGCCTTTTTAAAGCACTCTATAAATCGCGTCTCCATCCCTACCAGTAGCAGCTCAACTTTCTCTAGTGCCGCCTGCTCACGAGCGCCTAGCTCTAACAAGCTTTTGACCAGCATACAAGCACGGCTCGGCAATGCTTTATCACGAATACCGCCCAGCTGCCTGATATAAGCGGCCAAACCTGATAAAGGCGTTTGATGATGGCTCAATACACGCTCAAGCTCGGTCAGTCCTAGGCGGGCATAGTATTCTAGCGCCTCTTGAAACAGGCCATCTTTACTGCCAAAAGCAGCATAAATACTCCCTGGACGCATATCGAGCGCTTGTTCGATATCTTTTAGGGAAGTGGCATGAAAGCCCTTTTGCCAAAAAAGCTGTAATGCTCGCTCCAGAGCGTCTTGACGATTATAGAGTGCGCTGCGTGACATACTATGCCCCATGTAAAAAGCCGTGACATCATATGAAAATGAGCACGGCGATAAATTTGAATGATTGCTCAATTTTATCCTGAATGAGCCCTCCAGTAAAGTTAATGCCTTTTAATAACGTTAACAACCTTGATATAGTAAACAAATTAGTCAATAGAACATAAGATGCTAATGCCCCTAGCTATCAATCACCATATAGCTAGGGGCACGGCTCTAAAGTATCTTATAGAAGCATAAGCAATCTAATCAGTGAGCATTCATTGTGTCAGCAGTACGTGCTTGCTCTTTTGGTAAGCAGATAAACCATCGCCGCCCAGCTCGCGGCCGATACCGCTTTGCTTAAATCCGCCCCAGCCCGCTTCTGGCAACACGATTTGCTGCTCATTAATCCAAAAGTGACCTGCTTGGATTTGTAGTGCCATTTCTAGCGCTACAGTCTCATCGGCACTCACGATAGTCGCTGCCAAGGCAAATTTGCTATCATTGGCTAAGCGAATGGCTTCTGACGCTTCGGTAAAAATTGTACTGACCAATACAGGACCAAACACTTCCTCTATCCATAACTGACTGGTCGTTGGCACGTCTGTATAGATGGTTGGCGTCGCAAAATATCCTGCGCTATCCATGATCTTGCCACCCGTTAAGCACGTGAGCTGCTCGGTCGTGGCAATATCAACGTATTTTTTGACTTGGTCTAGTTGCTGCTTGCTTACCAGTGGACCCATTTGCGTATCGGTATCAAAACCGTCACCGATTTGTAGATTTGTCGTTTTTACTTTTAAGGTCTCAAATAGCGACTTGGCTATACTTTGGTGAACGATCAGGCGTGAAGTTGCTGAACATATTTGACCCGCGTTAGTAAATATACCGCCAATAATCAAATCACAAGCGTGATCAATGTCAGCATCTGCGCATACCACGATGGCAGATTTTCCGCCCAGCTCTAGGCTGATGTCTTTGACGTTTTTGGCTGCTTGATTCATGACCTTTTCGCCCACCGCATTACTGCCGGTAAACGAGACTTTATCAATCCGTGGATGACTGCTCATAGCAGCGCCCACTTCAGCTGCTCCTGGTAAGATATTTACCACACCTTTGGGCAATCCTATCTGGGATAAGATGTTGCCTAACATCAGCTCTGGCAACAGTGTCACCTCAGACGGCTTTAATAATACCGTACAGCCCGCTGCTAGCGCCGGTGCTAGCTTCCAAGCTGTCGTCACCATCGGGAAGTTCCAGGGGGTAATCAGCGCACAAATACCCACAGGCGCGTACGTCTTTAGCAGCCTGATGCCCGACTCGATCGTGGATACCTCAGACCATGTGGCCTGATCGGTGATGAGATCGGCATAATAGCGATAGCAAGCAATCGCATCACCAACATCTATCTTGGCCTCCTCAATTGGCTTGCCGTTGTTTAGCACCGATAGCCCAACCAATTTATCAAACTGCTGCTCCATAGACGCTGCAATCGCGCTTAGATAACGGGCGCGTACGCTCACATCACTCTGCGACCAGCTAGTATAAGCTGCAGCAGCGGCACTGACTGCTGCATCGACATGAGCGCTAGTACATAAGCGTGTCGTTGCAATTATTTCGCCTGAGTTGGGGTCATATAGGGCATGGCTATTTTTATTATCAGAATCGGTAGTGAGGCTGTCAATAGCGATCCAGTCGCCATTAATATAAGCGGCATTTAATACCACTTCTTCTTGGGCGACCTGTTGGGCCTTTTGTCTGGTTAGGTATGTAGCGTTTGCTGTATTCATGAGTATTCTTACCTCTTATTTTTCACGGTGTTTACTTTACTGATGATGGTTATAGGCATCCTATAACTAATGGCGACCTACACACTTATATCAAAATAGCAGGACCACCAGTTGCCGTATCGTTTAGCCAAACCTCATCGTAACGTATCTGTCTAATACAATAGATGCGCCACTGAGGTAATCACTACCAAGCTAATAAGCGTACGCAGCATAAAAATAAAAAACAGCTCTAATACGTTGAGTTTGATATTTGATTTTAAGATAAGCGCACCGACTTCAGACATGTAGATAATCTGAGTGATTGAGGCCGCACCAACGATAAATCTTGTCATCTCACTCTCAATACTCTTGCCAACCAGTGCTGGCAAGTACATATCTGCAAAGCCCATAATCATAGCTGGCGCGGCTTTTGCGGCCTCCGGAATCTGCAACCATTCAAGCAATGGCACAAGTGGGGTCGCAAGCCAATTAAAGACAGGCGTGTACTCTGCTAATCCAAGACCAATGGTGCCGATAGCAAAAATAACAGGAATCAGTCCAAAGTAGATATCGAACAAGTTACCAACGCTGCGTTTGAACACATAACCCAAGCTCGGCATAGAGTGTGCACGCGTGACGGCGCGATTGATCGCCCACTGATAAGTGGTGTACTGTGCAGGAATACCTTCGTCCAGCATGCTTTTGCCAGCATGATAGGTATCGGGTTTTAGTGATAGTGGCGGTATACGCGGCATAATGATTGCAGCGATAAAACCAGTCAGCGCAATGGTTAGATAAAAGTAGACAAAGTTATTGTCCACGCCGATGGTTTTGGCAACAACATAGGTAAAGGCGATAGAGGTCACTGAAAAGGTAGTGGCGATGATGGCTGCTTCACGCTGACTATAAAAGCTCTTATCATACTGCTGCATGGTGACCAGCAAACCAATAGACGCCGCTCCAAACCAAGAAGACATGGCATCGACAGCTGAGCGACCCGGCAATTTAAACAGCTTTATAAAAATCTTACTGGCTAAGGTGCCCAAAAACTCCATCAAACCAAAGTCAGTCAAAAATGGCAGTGATAAAATGGCAAAGAAAAACAACGGAATGAGGATAGGAATCAAATCTTCAAAAATGACGCCGCCGGTATTACGATTGATAATAAATTCAGGACCGATCTGTAGATAAATCATCCACACAAATAGCATACCCAAAAATCGGGTGGTCAGCCAAAACCAATCAACATCAAAAAGATTTTTTATCAGTGAGTCTTCAGGCAGATTGGGTTTTAGCACCTTGACTGCCAGCGCGCCCAGCGCAGAAATGGTCACAATTGCCATGGCAATATAAACCACAAACCCGCCTAATACTGCTTGCAACGTATCGGTTAACACGCCCAATAAAATCGTGACCTTACCATCCCACTCAAACGGTATGATAAATAGGGCAATACCCAATGCTGAGAACAATAGAAATTTCCACATTGCTGCGCGCCACTGCCCTGCCTGCGGCGTTTCTGGGTCGACAGTATTGTTCCCTAAAATCGGCTGCTGCGATTTATCAATAGCATTCGTCATTTAACTTCTCCTTAATGGGCGATGATCGCCAGTTTTTCCATTTTTCTGTCTGACCGATACCTGGATTTAACGAGTTGGTTGGATCCAGTTTTTTATAAAATTGCTTTAATTCAGACTTTGCGGGATACATGTGCCCGACATTATGTTCAGCAGGATATTCAATATGACGCTGGTCATAAAATGCTAAGAGCTCTTCCTTGAACTGCTTGGCATTAGTAGTTGGGTGTAACAAGTAATCTTGATGCAGGACATGACAAAAAAAATGTCCCAGATAAAAGGTTTTGCTGACTTGTTTTTGTAAGTATTCAGGTAGAGTCTCGTCCCAATCTACAGCATTTCTAGGTAAGGCAATGTCGGTCGATAACAGCTCGCCAAATTCGTTTTGATTTAAATTGTGATAACGGAACATAGCAGCCGTGGCGGCGCTGCGAAAAACCAATAGCGCTTGTGATTCAGTTTCTGTACACGTATGTACTGTGCCTTGATACTGCTGCATGTGGTGTTGCAAAAACGCTTGTGCAGTGGCAATGTTATTGTCATTATTTTTGCTACGGTTACTATCGATGCCATTTGCCACCTTAATAATCAAATGGTACTGATATGAGCGCGCTTGTGTGCTCAACGAGGCAGGTAATGATGGCGGCATAACCCTAGAGGTCAGTTGCAGTACCCGATCAGGCAACGTCTTTGGCAGATGCCACTTGTCCAGATAATAGCCAATAGTTGCTTGCAGTCGATACAGCGACCCTATCTTGCTAGTAGGTAGTTTGCGCATACTTAGACAAGTGTCACGACCATAATCTAGCGTAATATCGTTGTAGTCTTTATGCATATATTCCGCCAAGACAGGCAGAGCCAGCTCGCTTTTTAACCACTGCTGCCTGAGTGCCGTCAAAGTATCTGCATCATCGGACGAAATATAAAAGGTTTGCTCTTGCTTGGGTTTGGCAAATGTCGCCACTCTAACCGCAAATATAATAACCTTGCCCGCTGAACCAGATGCTTCATATAGACCGCTCGCATCATTATTAAATCTAGCTGGCGTATTCGCGTCGCAATCACGCACTTTATGTTGATAGTGCTGGTTGCAGGCTTTACCGCTCGTACTATCTGACTGTTTTTGAAACCTGCCTGTTTGCAGGTTCTCAAGTATCTCTTCTGGATGCGTGCCCAGATCCAGCCCTAAATGATTGATCAGCTCAAATACTCCTGAAGCACTGCGTCTGGCAAATAACGCCATCTCAGTATAGGCAGGGCCACGCTGTACCAGCATACCGCCTGAGCTATTGCAGATACCGCCTATCACTGACGCCCCAACACAGCTAGAGCCCAGTACAGAATGTGGCTCACGCCCTAATGGCGCAAGCGTGGTCTCTAACTGCTGCAAAGTAGCGGCTGGCAAAGCAACCAACTCTGCTGCATCATTGAGCAAGTGCACGCCGCCCAATAACCGCATAGATATCACGACTAGTGGTCGATCATACTCTCCATTTGGGGTTGAGCCACCTGTCAATCCTGTATTGGCCGCTTGCGCGATAACAACAATGTCAGCCGCGGCACAGATATTAATAGCGCGCCATAGTGCCACAAGTGAGGGCGGTGTCACAACAGCCACGGTAGCATCCGTCACCGCCTCAATCGCCCCTTGCACATAGGGCTGCTGCTGGCTGCGGCTGGTCAACACATTGCTCACGCCAACCACAGCCGTCAATTCTGCTAACAAGCGCGGTATTCGCTTCTGTCTATTTTCCGACAAGTTGTTGGCATTTGGCATTATTGACGTACTTCCTTGAACAATCAGTTTTATTATTAGTAGCGCTAATATTGATAGCGTTAGCTAAAATAAGTGACAGTTTTCCCCATTTCTTTTAAAAACTCATCCGCTTCATCAATCTCATAGATGATTGGCTGCTTGCCTTTGATGTCTGATTGCAACGACTCTAACAGCTGTTGCTTATCGGTAATTCTGCGATAACCAGCGCCAAACCCTGCAGCTAATGGCTCAAAGTTTGGTGTTTTGATATTGACACCGATCAGTGGTAGACCACCCTCTTCCATATAACGACGAATCTCACCATAGCCTTGGTTGTTCCACAGCAGGACAATCAATGGCAGTTCAAGCTCGGCGGCACAAATAAGTTCCGCAATGGTAAATTGAATACCACCATCTCCGATTAAGCTGACAACTGGTAGGTTTGAACCAACCATAGCCCCGATCGCAGCGGGCAAACCATAACCTAGCGTGCCAAAACCCGTTGAGGAGTTAAACCATTTGCGCGGTGCCAATGCTTCAAAACCAAGGTTGCCGCTATAGACAGGCTGGGTTGAGTCGCCCACAAAAATCACGCCCTCTACCTCATCCCGAATCAGTTTTAGCAAGGCATTTTGACCGGCAAAGTCTGGGGTTGTCTCTTCTATGAGCGCTTGTTTTGCAGCATTCACTCGTGACAATGCCTGATGGTCAAATACCTGCCCGTTTGATATCCGAGTTTCTAAACGATTGCATAGACCACTGACAGCCATCTGTGCGTCAGACAATACCGCGATATCCGCTATAAACGGACGCTGCAATTGCTCAGCATCGCAGTCGATACGCACTAGTGTGCCATTGATTTTGAACTCACCATTAAAGAACACATCGTAATCGGTTTCACCAAGCTCCGTACCAATGGCGAGCACCCAATCTGCCTCTGTAATCACCGCTCGACCCGCGTCTAATGACTGGTTACTGCCTAGACTTAACGGATGGCTAGGTGGCAGTAATCCTTTAGCATTGATGGTCAAAAACGTAGGCACATCGATCAGCTCTGCCAGTTGTTGCGCATCGTGATCGACATCGACGCAGCCACCGCCGTAAAGCAGCACTGGGTTTTTTGCGGTTTTTAATGACTCGATAATCAGATCCAATTGCGCAGGGTTTGGCAGTGGTCTTGTCACTTGTGGCTGGGTAAAGCTGTTCTTGTCAGCTTGGCTATTAGCTACACCCTTTATACTAGGCGGCTTGGCAACATGGCTGGCATCAGCGGTAATAACATCAATAGGCAGCTGAATATGGACTGGTCCTGGACGTGCGCCATTAAATAACGCAAAAGCTTCGGCGATAACTTTGGGTAATGACTCAGGCTGCCAGATGGTTTTGCTCGTGAGCGCCACCTTACTGACCATGCCCTGCTGATCGTGCAACTCATGCAAGTGCCCCTCCCCGCTTCCCGTGTCTTTGATTTTATTGACACTAGAGATCACCAGCATCGGTATAGAGTCAGCCAATGCCTGCGCCATCGCCGTCATGATGTTGGTCATGCCAGGACCCGTGATGATGAAGCACACACCGATCTTGCCAGAAGCACGGTAATAACCATCAGCCATAAACCCAGCGCCTTGCTCGTGACGCGGGGTCACATGACGAATATTGGTATTAGGTAGACCGCGATACAGCTCTACTGTGTGTACCCCCGGTATGCCAAAGACGGTCTCTACTCCATAGTATTCTAGCCACTGGACGAGCAACTCGCCGCAGGTTAGAGGCTGGGTGTCAAATGCTGAAAGAGATGTTTGTGTCAATTGGGTCATGAGTCAGTCATCCTAAAAATTTAATAAGTATTAAGTTAGATGTTTTATTTGAAATAGCTTTTTATTTAGCGTCGTTATTTTTTTAGTAGCTATTTATTTTGAATAGCAATTTGTTTTAGATTCTAGCTAAATGCAATAAATCACAAATCATGATGGCGTAACCAGTCATCAATCATCACATGCAAACGCTTGCCTGAAAAACTGGGAAAGTGACCGCCATGGACGACTCGTACAGGCAGCGCATTGAGACGGCGCATGCTTTTGGCATAGTCAGCCATGTCGCTGTGCCATGTATCTTCTATCAATGGACCGTCATAGATAAGATCGCCAGAAATGAGCGTTTTGCTGGCCGCTTCCCATAAAGCAATGCCACCTGGTGAATGACCCGGCGTATGAATCACCTCAAACTGCCGATTACCCAGATCGATCATATCGCCATCTTCTAATGTCATAATTTTGGCAGGTGCAGCAATTTTGTAGCCGCAATGAGCGTAAGGCTCGGGCGGTAGCGCATCAAACATCTCGTCATTGACAAACATATCTGCCAACGTACGGGCATTGTCTGGCTCAGCGAGAATATGCGCTTCAGCAGAATGCACGTGACAGCAGTCAAACTCGCTGGCAGCACCAATGTGATCAAAATGCGTATGACTGGCAACGCCCACGATATCGCGATCCGTGAGTAAAGCGACATGACGACGCAGCGGTACTGCCCCTAATCCGAAATCGACTAATAAATCGCGCTGACTCCCGCGCACGTGCCACAGATTGCAGCGAAAAAACGGCTTAATCCACGGCTCATCGATGAGCGTAATACCATCGCTATGCGCGGTGGTGCGATACCAGTTCTCTGGATTGATACGCGCTAGTGATTGTTCACTCATAAGTTAGCTCCATTAGAGATATCCAAGCGGCTGAGATTTAAGTCACTGGTATTTAAGTCACTAAGATAATCTTGGTGCGTACGGCTTTCATCAATACGGGCAAGATCGATATCAACGATCATCGTGCCAGCCGCTAAGCCAAGTCTGCCGAGCACCTCACCATCTGGACCAGCGACGATGCTATTGCCACAGTACTGAAGATTACCTTCCTCACCCGAGCGGTTGATACAAGCGACAAAGCATTGATTGTCCATGGCACGAGCGCGTATTTGGAGCACCTGACGCTTTGCATTTGGCAGCATATTGGCCGTCGGTGACAGGATAATTTGTGCCCCTGCTTGTGCCAACTCTCTTGCCACTTCTGGGAATTCGTTGTCATAACAAATCATCAAACCCAATTTACCAAATCGCGTATCGACGACGCAGGACTTTTTGCCTGCTGTAAAAAACTGGTGTTCGCGATCCCACAAATAGCGCTTATCATAAGTCGCAAGATGCTTGCCGTTATCATCTATCAAGATGGCAACATTACTCAGCTCGCTATTAGGTCGGCGCTCAGCAAGCCCAAATAACACATGCAATTGGTATTTATTAGCAAGTCTCGCCACCTCAGTGACAATGGGGCCATCGATCGCTTCCGCTAAATCATCAAGGCGCTCAAAGATGTTGTAGCCTGTAAATGCAAGCTCTGGTAGTGCGATCAGATTGACTTTTGCCTCCACAGCAAGGCGGCAAAGCGACTCTAGTGCGTCTAGGTTGGCGACTGGTTCAGCCCATAAAGGATTGGTTTGAGCCATCATCAGTTTCATAATGCGCCCTCCTCTTGAGCTGCAGTGACAGCATCACTCTGACGGGTAAACAACGTCGCACCTAACCAGTAGAGACCACCTGTAATGATAAAGACAGGTAATGATGCACCAAATGACGGCGGCGCAATCAATGTCCAGTAAGCTGCTAAAGCCGCACCAATCACGTAAGCTGCAATCGCAATCTTTGCAGTAGGACGTCCCAATTGATGTGTGGCGTCAAGTAGCTTTGCCGTATAGCCTTCTTTACTAACAAGGTAATAATCGACAATCATGACTGAAAATGCGGGGATAAATAGCGCGCCTACGATCAGCAGGAAGTTTTGGAATTGATCCAAAATACCCGGAATTAGCGCGCCAAAAATAGTGACCAAGCCAATGATAAGGGCAGGCTTCCAAAAGCTCATATTAGGTTTAATGTTCATACAAGAAAGCGTTGCGCTATAGACTGCCATGACATTGGTGGTCATGACCGAGAAGAAAATAACCAAGGCGGCTGGCAGGCCAAAACCAAAGTCAGCAAGCAAGCGCGTCGGATCATAAGTCTGCTCCATGCCATACATGATAGAGAGACCTGAGATGGTCGCGCCCAACCCCATGGCAACGATGGCTGCCACAATATAGCCAAAATACGTACCCCATATGGCAACTTTTGGGGATTTACAATTGCGATTATAATCGGCGGCAGACGACATCCACGAAAATGCTGTGGCGATGACAATATCAAAGGCAATACCTAAGGTAATACCATTACGCGACTCAACAGGCATCTCAAACAGTCTTGAGACATCGTAATGTTGATTTAGCTGATAAAGCACTATAACGGTAAGCGCAGCCATTGCCAATGCAGCCCAGCGTTCAACCAGCTCGATGCCAAGGTGACCACGTAGCACGATGAGCACTACGACGGTCTCGCATAAAATAACAAACAGTGGCAGATTGCTATAACCTGTAGTGGCTTCGATTGCGTAGTCCAGACTCATACCAGCCAGCAACGCTTGAATACAACTCCACGCAATCAGTACCCCCATATTCACTAACGAGATCAACTGACTACCAACAGGACCATAAGCACGGCGCGTCAGTGCCATCGAAGGCAGTCCGGTACGCTGACCCATCAAACCCACCAATAGCAGCGGGATCGCCCCAATCAATGAACCAATGAGCACGGTAGTGATAGCCGTACTAAACCGTAGGTCAGGTACGAGTAGCATGCCCGTCAAAATAGTCGTCACCACAATATTGGCGCCAAACCATAACGCAAACGTACCAATCGAGCCTAAACTGTGTCCAGCCTCATTTGGAGAGAGCGTGTCTTGACCAAAAAACGAAGAGGATTTACTCATTGGGGTCTTCCTTAACCAAATTGCATTCATACCAGCTGCTCAAAAACGCTGATAACCATGTCCTTGTCTACTCACATACCCTATTCGGATAGCTGTCCTATGTGCTAACTCTAGCCAATAAGCGTCTGCTTTTAGTAGACGGCTTTTACCTTATCGTCATAGCGTACGCCTGGTAAGATACATAGCATCTCAAACAGTAAGTTCGCAGCCAGTACAGAGGTGTTGCCAAATGGATCATACGGTGGTGATACTTCGACCAAGTCGCCACCGACCACATCAAGACCGCGCATGCCGCGAATGATTTCGATGCCTTGCGTGGAGGTCAAACCACCGATCTCAGCCGTGCCCGTACCCGGCGCAAACGCAGGGTCAATACCATCAATATCAAAACTTAAATAAACAGGACCATCGCCGAGATTTTCGCGTACTTCTGCCATGAGTGGCGCAAGCGACTTATACCAGCACTCTTCAGCAGGCACGACGCGAAATCCTTGCTGGGTTGACCAGTCAAACTCTTCGGCGCTATAACCTGTACCGCGCAAGCCAATTTGTACCACACGGTTGCCATCGATGAGGTTCTCTTCGACAGCGCGGCGGAACGGTGTGCCATGAGCGATTTTTTCGCCAAACATGTCGTCGTTGATATCAGCATGAGCATCGATATGCACCATACCGACAGGGCCGTGTTTTTTGGCAAGTGCACGCAAGATAGGTAGTGCAATGGTATGATCGCCGCCCAGCGTGAGCGGAATGGCACCATGCTTAACGATTTTTTCTGAATAGAATTTTTCGATGATATCAACGCTTTTTAGCAGGTTGAATGTATTGATAGGCACATCGCCGATATCAGCCACTTGTAGTGACTCGAAGGGAGCCGCACGCGTGGCGACGTTATAAGGGCGAATCATTCTTGACTCATCACGAATCTGTCTAGGACCCAATCTAGCACCGCTACGGTTCGAGGCGCCAATATCTAGAGGCACACCAACGAATGCCACATCTAACCCTTCGGCATCAGCCTGAGTTGGCAGACGCATCATAGAAGCGAAACCGCCAAATCTTGGCATGTCGTTACCGCTTAATGGTTGATTGAATGTCATAAGTTACTTCCTTGTCTGTTTTGTTTATATACACAATTTGCTACATACGATTGACAATACATAAATATAAGGGAAGGAACCATGGTAAAATTTAGAAGTAAACTTTTGGTTTTTCGTAGTAAAGTGTCTTTATCGGTTATTAACAGAAGTGTAGAAGCGATAATACTGATCAGATACCAGCGGCTAAAAAGATACATCGTCGAGGCAGGACAACGTTAAGACAGTACGTCATTGAAAAAAGGAATCGATTTTGATATTAGATGAGCTGATAAAAATAGACATCAAAACACTACGTAGCTTTATGGCTATCGTGGAGTGCCAAGGCGTGACTGCCGCTCAATCACGTTTGAGTGTCACAACCTCGGTGATCAGTGGTCATCTCACTCATTTAGAAGATCGTTTGGGCATGACATTATGTCACCGTGGTCGAGCAGGGTTTAAGCTAACGGAGGACGGTGCGGCGGTCTATGAGGCATGTTTGGGTTTTACCGAATCAGTCGCAAGTTTTCAGCATCAGCTGCATTACATTAAGCAATTAGATTCAGTACACGGTGGCCATATCAGGCTGTGCTTGATTGATCAGATGCCCAAGTTTTTTTATGACGCGCTTAGACAGCGTCTTGCCAGCAGCTACCGTGATAACCCACTGATTCACTTTTCTATCGACGTACAAAGTCCTGAGAGCATGTTAGAAAAGCTCGTAAGTAACGAGAGCGATATCGGTGTGGGTTATTTTGGCAGCTTTCCACCGTTACTGACATTTCAACCAGCATTTGTTGAAAAGCAAGTGGTCTGCTGCGGACGCGAGCATAGGCTTTTTTATAACTCAGATGATTTGACACTTGAGGATTTAGAGCAAAATTATCCATGGATAAAAAGAGGCTATGTGGTTGAACATCATATTAATCACATCCGACCCAAAACCTTGAGCGCCACCACTTACCATATGGAGGCGACGGCGCAGCTTATCCTTGCAGGCCATCATGTTGGCTACTTACCGCGTGATCTGGCGAGGCGTTACGAAGGTATGGGACTGATGAAAATACTCCTACTCAATGAAGCAAGCTACGACGTCGAGCATCACTGGGCGTACCGGGAAAACCAGCCCAAGCAAGCAGCTGACTTCTTAAACAAGATGATGAACTTGCTATAAAAATAGGATGACTATCACATCTCTGTAGTAGACGGTTGTTGGTGCTTTAGGCCGATACTTCTTAGCTTACCTTTATCACCCACTTCTTTTATGATCAACGACCACTCGTCATTTACCACAATGGTATCGCCTGATACTGGTGCGGTACCTAAGTGTGATGTCACATACTCGGCGACCGTCTGCTCCCACATGTCATCTTGGCTATTGGCATCTGTCTTTTTCAGCTTTTTTACTAGGGTATCGGACGCCATAACTTCTGCAAAAAATGGTAAATCACCGAGCTTAACACTGGGAGATAGTAGCCAATCGCCATAAAAATCATCAATCGCCTTACGATCTAGAGTCGTATCATTGAAAATTTTGGCGATTTTACTCGCATGATTGCCTCTCATGGCATACCAGACGCTATCGCCAAATTTTAGCTTTGTGTTTTCGTCCACCACAACAATTTGCTGTCCCCGCACTAGTGCAAAGATGCTGATCTCATCGGGGTTGATGCTTCTAGATATTCCCATAGGATGACGGCCAATGGCAAATGCGCCTGATTGCGCTTCAAACTCGTATAAAGTAATACTCGCCTTATCTGATACCCAGACCTCGTGTTCTTCTTTGGGATCTTTATTGGTCGGAATACGTACCTTAAACAAATTTGCCATAGTAGGAATGGTCGTGCCTTGTAATATGAGCGACAACACCACAACCCCAAACGCAATATCAAACAGCATAAAGGCATTATCTATACCCGCCATAACAGGCAAAATAGCAAGGGTAATAGGTACCGCACCGCGCAGTCCGACCCAAGAGATAAATCCAATCTCGCGGTCTTTAAACTTGAATGGCTTCACACTCGTATAGACCGCGATAGGACGGGCAACAAATATCATAAAGACCGCTATCGCCACCGAATAATGCCAGACATTAAGGACGTTTGATGGCGTGACCAATAGCCCCAATACCACAAATAGTACCGCTTGTGATAGCCAAGCAAAGCTGTCCATCACGCGCATCACATGCTCGGTTGAGCGTACCTTGTGATTGCCTATTAGCACCCCTGTCAGATACACTGCCAAAAACCCACTACCGCCAATCAAGTTGGTCGCGGCAAACACTGCCAAGCCTGCTGATAGTATCAAAATGGCATACATACCCTCTGCCAGATGTATCTTGGGCAATAGCCGAGATAATAAATAACCAAAGATCAAGCCCATTCCCAAGCCAAAGCCTAACTGCTCCAACAGTAAAACTAAAAAACCAAAAACCGTCTGCCCAGCGGGATCAACGTTCAAGGCAATGAGACCTGTTACCAATAATATAGCCAAGGGATCATTGGCACCAGACTCTAACTCGAGCGTGGCTTGGACACGATCGTTGAGCTTGACGCCGCCGTTACGCAGTAGAGAGAATACCGCTGCCGCATCGGTCGAGCCCACAATCGCCGCCATCAATAGACCAAAACGCCAATCGACATCGAGTAGCCATGTGACAAACACCCCGAGCACCAGCACGGTGATCAGCACGCCCCATGTCGCTAAGGTAATCGCAGGTTTTAGACCGACCCGAAATGATTTAAAGGACGTACGCAAACCACCGTCTAATAGAATACAGGCGAGCGCTGCTTGACCCACAAAGTTGGCAATCCCATATTGAGAAAACTCAATACCCAAGATACCCTGCTCACCTGCCAGCATACCGACGATTAAAAATAGTAATAGCAATGGCACACCTAAGCGTGCCGACAATGTGCTCGCCATGATACTGGCAAAGATTAGCACTGACCCTACAAGGTATAGGATATTTAAGGTATCCATTTTTGAAGCCCTATTTTTATCGTTGTTATATTAGTATGTGGTGCAGCATAATAGTAATCGATTGCCAAAATATTTGCGTTATTCCACTGTGAGCAAACATCACGCCAGATAATTCTAGATCATGAGCCTTCTGCTTGCCTATCTATACTTCCTCTATCTTATCCAGCACCCCTATTCTCACAGAATGCTCTCTATCATAAAACTCTACGTCTGAATATACTGCCATGCTAATACCAAAATTGCCGCTGCAATCAGCCAAGCGACGACGCCTAATAGAAGTGCTTTATACAGTCCGATATAACTGATGCTAAAAAATACGGCAAAGGTATAAATCAGGTGCGGTATGACCCCCAGCATACTAAATATCAACGCGACCTTTAAATCTGCGGGACTACGCTCAGTACCAACAATAAAGTGACTGATCAATGTAAATGTAGGAAACAGTGGCGCAAGTGCTGCCAAATAAAAGAACCGAGTTTGTGCAAATAATTGAATAGCCAGTACCATCAACGCACCAATAAGCATTTTTAACCAAATCACGACGGGGTTATCTCCTATTGAATATAAAGGCCAAACGTAGCCCAATCAGCCATGATACTAGAGTCTACAAATTGACATAAGAGGCATCGCTGATTAATTGACTAGTGTGATAAAAAAATGCAAAAAACCCCATTTAGCCATGTTACTAAATGGGGTTTTCGCTTTTATTAAGTAAGCTTTTACAAGTTACTTAATCCTTCTTTGGTTTTAGTGCGGCGCTAATATCGGCTAGCAATGGCGGAATATCATGCTTATCAGCGATGACTTCTATCATTACGAGCTTATCGGTAGTCGCGGCAGCTTTATTTAAAGCCGCTTTTAGCTCGCCTGCTGTTTCTGCTTTGAGCAATACACTATTCGCTTCAGTGGCGCCAAACGCTTTTGGCATGATCTGCCAATCGCATTTAGGAATATCGTTGTAGTATTGGTTCTCGCCATGGATGGCGCGCTCCACCGTATAACCATCGTTATTGATTAGGACGATTACTGGATTGATACGCTCTTGAATCATAACCGCCAGTTCTTGGATAGTAAGTAGTGCTGAACCATCACCAATCAATAAAACACTGCGCTTATCTGGCGAGGCAACCGCTGCACCTAAGCTGGCTGGCAACGTATAGCCGATCGACCCCCACATTGGCTGCCCATATGACGTCACGCCCTCTGGCAGACGCACATCACTGATACCAAAGTATGCTGTTCCTTGCTCAGAGAACACTAGATTATTACGATCTAAGCAATCAGCAATGATATGCCATAGGTCGTCTTGGCGAATCGCCTCATTATCCCCGCCTTTTTGTTCATGCGGCTTAACTGGCTCACAGAATGGTTTTGGTACGATATTGATGCCAGAGGTCATGACTTCATGCAAGGCCTGTAACGCATCTTGCAAGGCAATCGGTGCAAAGTTCTTTCCACTGATAGAAGCACGCTCATAATGCAAGTCGACTACTATACTCTCGTCAATATCTTGGCTAAATCCTGCGGTAGTGGTGTCCGTATATTGCACCCCTACTTTTATGAGACATTCGCAGTTTTCTACCGCATCTTTGACAATAGGACGTGAGGCAACACCTGCATAAGTCCCAGCCCAGCGATCGCTGTTTTCATCAAGTAAGGTCTTACCCCAAGACAGCGTGGTATAAGGAATATCGGTGTCAGCGATTAACGCTTTGAGCTGTGGTTGTAAGCCCAAACGATGCACCATCAGATCTGCCATTAGTGTGGTGGTCTTATTTGGCAAGAATTCTGTTAGCGCTTGCTTAAAGTCCGATAATGCCGCTTGACTGGTGATATCTTCTTGACTATCGATCAGCTTGGTCGTTGGTGGATAGATAGGCTGACGCGCGACGTCTGGTGAAAGCAGTAGGTAACCTGGACGATGCTTTTTGAGAATCAGTCGAATGACTCTATCAATTTCTGAGGCGGCATTTTCAGGGGTAATCTGCGCTCGTGCTACCGTCACAGGCTCGACCATCTTAATAAAATGATTGAATACGCCATCGCCCAGCGAATGATGAATACGGCGCTTTGAATCTTGCAAAGCGGTGCTTGGTGCCCCTACGATATGCAATACAGGCGCGTACTCGGCAAAAGAACCTGCCGTCGCATTAATAGCGGATAACTCCCCTACGCCAAAAGTCGTCACCATAGCGGCAAACCCACGCTCGCGTGCATAGCCGTCGGCCGCATAGCCTGCATTTAGCTCATTGGTGTTACCTACCCAGCGTAGCTTATCAGAGGCAAGTACATTGTCCAAAAAAGTTAAGTTAAAATCACCTGGTACGCCAAATATCTCAGAAGCACCTGCTTCTGCAACACGATCAAACAAATAATCAGCGATGGTATACTGTTGACTCATTTTTTATCCCTATGACTTATCTTTATAAGTATTGATAACTGTGAATGTAATTAAAGCGAAATTATAAAATGCGTTCCAGCTTATTTATATATGCAAAGCTTTTGGAATACATATTATAATAAACCGTTATAACATACATTTGTGGGCAGAGGACATGCCTATTTTAATAACTTTAATTTTTTTCGTCATAGGTGTTGACACCCAAAGAAAACTGCGTATAATACGCCTTCATCAACTGACGATAGTTAATTGATAATTAGCGGGAATAGCTCAGTGGTAGAGCATAACCTTGCCAAGGTTGGGGTCGAGAGTTCGAATCTCTTTTCCCGCTCCAAATATGGCTTGAAAGAGCACTAAAACCCTCATTTCTTACATAAGAAATGAGGGTTTTTTTTGTCTCATTTTTGGCGATTGTAGCGATTTTTAGTATGGACTAAACAATCCAGTTGCTACACAAATAGGGCTACTAAAGAAAATCACCGTGAATAGAACGTAACCATTTCAAGCTAACTTTTTAAAGCGGAAATCTCATTTCAACTATTAAAGTTATATTATAATTAGAAAGCTTTAAGCTGATAAACGGCTGCTATGATTGAGTTTATTTTGCGCGTTTTTGATACACCAACACAGGTTGCGCAATGTTTATATCATTAGTATCATCTAGTTTTAAAATAGCTCACCGACAATTAGGGAAAACCTTATGGCAAAACTAGAATCAAATATCGAATTAGAAGCTGCGGCATTTCGTCGCTTATTGGCGCATTTGGATGAGCGTAAAGATGTACAAAATATCGAGCTGATGAATCTTGCTGATTTTTGTCGTAATTGCTTGTCTAAATGGTATAAAGCTGCAGGTGAAGAGCGTGGTATTGACATCGACTACGAAGATGCGCGCGAGCTCGTTTATGGGATGCCTTACGCTGAGTGGAAAGAGAAGTATCAACAAAAAGCCACGCCAGAGCAGTTAGCGCGCTTTAATGAGATTGAAGCTGCCAAGAACAAAACCAATTAAAGCCAACGGGTAGCGGCTCAAATAAAACAGCCACTACCCGTAAGTTACATCAGACGAGCTCATATGACTACTAGATTAGCGGTTTTCTATAGATTTGAGTATACTACTAAACCCTATGGTTCCTTGTTTTTGCATTTGACGGTCGAATAGACGACCAACTAGTGGCAATGGTACCGTCAATCGACCCTCAGATACCCACGTCACGTGTGTGGTGCCATCACCCAAGTCTTTTAGGTCAATGACGCCTTTGTCGTGTCGCATCTTGATAGGTTTAGATTTTTCGATTTGGTATTGCATATGAGTAGGACGCTCAAACGCTGTAATTCGCTCCCAAAACTTAACGGGTCCTGTCTTAATGGTGCGTAAAGCGCCAACGCCATTACGCTCCTCATCACCTTCAGTGACTAACTTAGCTACTCCTACCGCTTTAAATGATCCATAGCTCGCATGGTCACTCAAGGCTTCAAAAACGTCATCGATTGGTTTTTTGACAATACGCTCTACTTTTATTTTAAACATAATAGTGTCTCGTTAAGGTTAGAATTATTTAGCTTACTGGCATTTCAAAATAAGTAAAGCAATCAGATGTTAACGTGAAGAGCGCTTAGCCCCGCGACCTTTTGAGGGACGCTTACCGTTTGTAGTGGGCTTACCAT
This sequence comes from Psychrobacter sp. H27, assembly GCF_059072655.1. Taxonomy (NCBI): domain Bacteria; kingdom Pseudomonadati; phylum Pseudomonadota; class Gammaproteobacteria; order Moraxellales; family Moraxellaceae; genus Psychrobacter; species Psychrobacter sp. H27. The sequence continues at coordinate 733,016 of NZ_JCACRX010000001.1, forward strand.
TGCCGCCAGCATTCTTGCCGCGACCAGTGGGACGTCCATCTCTGCCTTTAGACCCTGCGGGCTTTCTGGCATCATCCTTGGCATGTTTGTTACGCCCTTTTGAAGCGCCCGCCGATTTTGAAGATGGTTTTGACTTGGATGAGGTATCGTTATAAGGCTTTTTTCTTGGTGCTTTACGAGATTTTTTGCCTGAATGATTATCTTGTGACGAAGATTTTTCTACAGCTTTAAGCAAATCAGTTAACTCCTTTGGCGTGAGGTCTCGCCAATCGCCTACAGGGAGTCCTTTCAGACTGACATTCATAACTCGTGTACGTTCAAGCTTGACGACGTCATAACCAAAATGCTCACACATACGGCGAATTTGGCGGTTCAGACCTTGAATGAGTGTGATATTGAATATGTTGGGCGCAACCTTAGTTACGGGGCATTTTTTCGTCATTTTGCCTAGCATCGGCACGCCACCTGCTAGCCCTTCAATAAAGCTGTCCGTTATCGGCTTATTGACCGTAACCAGATATTCTTTTTCGTGGTTGTTACCAGCACGCAATACTTTATTGACCAGATCACCATTGTTGGTCAAAAAGATCAGTCCTTGAGAGTCTTTGTCCAGTCGACCAATAGGGAAAATACGAACCCCATGTCTAACAAAATCGACAATATTGTTTTTCTCAGAGCTTTCTGTCGTGCTCACGATACCCACGGGCTTATTCAAAGCGATAAATACAAAATCATCAGGCTCTCGCGGCTCAATCAACTGTCCGTTTACTTTTACGGTATCGCCAGCGACCACTTGATCACCGACCGCCGCACGCTTGCCATTGATGTATACGTTACCCTGCTCCACAAAGCGGTCAGCGTCACGCCGTGAGCAAATACCACTTTCACTGATATATTTATTTAGACGAGTCGAGGAAGCGTTAAACATAAAGCACCGTTTTACCTGATAAGAAGTATTTTTACTAAGAAAGTCTACATTGAATGGGACGTCCATAACGAGACTGCTGACATTATATAGGAAATCCAGTAACCCTTTGAGCAGAGATGGGCAAAAACCTAGAAATATATACAGAGTCGTGTAATCGTAAATAGCGGTAAGGTGACTTATTAATGATAGCGACTCTCAGACAGGCGTATACGGAGTCATTCGTAGTGTACCTTTTATAATGACAATGGTACTGATGCAACCCATCAACTTTGATGCTTACTTCAGTAAAAGACTACCTTACCATTCATCGCTTTCAATGACCAAAGAACTCTGATACAAATAATAAGGTTAAAGGATTAACACAGATATCACACAACGTAGATATGACGCCCTATTTATTATGCGTGTTATCAGACTCAATAGTGTTCACACAAGGAAAAGATCATGCCAAATATTAATGTCAACGGAACCACCCTGTTCTATAGCGATGATGGTCCCAAAGATGCACCAGTATTGGTACTAAGTCACTCGCTATTTTTTGATCACAAAATGTTTGTTCATCAGATAGAACAGTTATCTAAAACCATTCGCATTATAAGTTATGACGATCGAGATCAAGGTCGAAGTGCGCGTTCAGAGCTTGTAAGCGTTAATATGGATACCCACACCAACGATGCTATCGCCTTGATTGAAGCACTTGAACTAGGACCTTGTTTCTTCGCTGGTAACTCTATGGGCGGATTTATTGCGCTACGTTTAGCCGCTCGCCGTCCAGATTTATTAAAGGGTTGTATTGTACTTGGATCTAGCGGAGAGCTTGAGTACAAACTAGCCGATTTTTCACCTTTGGTAGAAGGATTAAGTGCACAAGGTACTGAGCCATTTATAGACACACTTATGTACATAATGTTTGGCGATGATTACTTGGCAAATGCCTCTCGAGCAAGCGAGCGTGAGTACTGGCGCGAACATATGCTAAAGCTAGAACCAGACATTGCGCGTAGTGCCGATGGCGTTATTCATCGTACGGGTATACTAGATGAGATTGAGGGCTGTCAGGTACCTATGCTGGTATTGGCAGGTGAGCAAGACCATGCGTATGAAGTACCTCTGTCAGAAAATATTGTTAAAAAGGTAGCAGATGGCAAAATGTTTGTCATTCCAAAGGCCGGTCACTCGGTAGCACTTGAGCAGCCAGAAATCGTTAATAATTTTATTGCCGATTTTATCTCAGCACATTCGTAATGATATGAGAGGCACTTAACCATAGCAATCAAAGGGCGCTTTAGATCTATAATCTAGAGCGCCCTTTTATGGTGTGCCAAATGACTACTCATCTTACAAGATAGTGCTTCACCCTACTCGGCATCATCTAAAAGCCTATTTAACTCATCTACCATGGCATCATCTATGATGCTGTTTTCTACATAGCTGACCATTTCATCTATAGTTGTCAGGTCCATTGCACGAATACCTAACTCAGCCAGTTGCTTATTGATAGACGCTAAGCTGTCGTTGTCTTCAGCCTCATCTAACAAGTCTTCTTCGAATCGACCTCTAACGAACCAATACATCTTTTCGAGTACCGTGTCTTTTTTGGTCAATGTAGAATAGCCATCACCGTAGATAAATAGATTGAAATGATAAGGTATCTCTACATCATTAATAAAAAATTTACGCTGGCACTCTAACGTGTAGGCTTGGATCTCTTCACCTTCCGCACTATCCGCGCTTGTATCGTCTTCGTCATATTCAATCGCTTCCTCTACCAACCCGCCCAGCAGTTGATAGTCGCCTACTTTGATTTTGTGATTATAAATAATAGCAGAGTCTGCGATTGCATCGAAAATAATAGCACTAACATCTAACGTATGATTATCAATATCATAAAATGCTTTGAGCGCTGGCAGAAACTCTGTCAGCTTATCTTCGGGTACTTGAATAAGGAACTGCTGCTCATATATTTTGATCATATCTTCAGGAGCATAGGTATTGGCAGTATCGTTCTCATTTCTACCAGTAGGTTGCAAAGGTAGGAAATTATATGGGTTATTTGTGGTCATTCAGAACGGCCTTTTTGCTTAAGTTAATGTGTTGAATGTCTGTATTTCTCAGTCTCTAAGAGCCTTTGAACGTGATACTATTTTTCAGTACCGTAAGAATTTAGGACTTATGAGTGTATTGTCTCTTATTCAGACAATTTTAGATAGACAGTTATAAATATACACGTTCAATCACTTTACTTTAGACAGGCAGTCTAAATGGTACAGACTAAAGAGACGATACTAGCCAGCAGCGGCTTGGTATCGCCTTCAATTACTAATCCAACTTTCACTTTTCGCTAAAGCTACCTACATACTAGTCGTTAATAGATTCGCTGCCACCCAGGCGTTGTATGATGCTCGTCTTGATGTGCAAATAATGGATGCGCTTTAGCTTCATATAAATTCAATACAGGCGTCACACAGACATCCGTTGCTGCAAATACGCCCTGCCAATGCTCAAGCGTCTGACTGGCAAATGTCTCCGCCATTGTTTTGGTGGCTGTTTGACTTTCAGGCGTAGTTGGCATGACCCCAAGCTGCCAATGTATGTCTTTAAGGGCAGGCAAATCCAAAACCTCGCATAAACCTTGCCAAAATTTTAGCTCCAATGCACCAACGGCCATATAGCGTAGGTCAGCGGTTTGGTACAGTCGGTAACATGGCAATGCGCCACCTAAAAAATCGTGCTGCGGCATAGGCGGCGTTGCTGAAGTATCACCTGACAAACGATTGATTAACTTGCCGGTTACCTTTGGCATGACCATATGATTATAAAGGCTATGCGTCATACTAATAGCAATATGTCGTCCTTTGCCGGTACGCTGGGCGGCAAACACAGCAGCCAGTAGCGCAATCACTGCTGTATCACTACCACCTGCCAAGTCCGCAAACTGGATGTTGGGCATGGCCTGCCCGCCCTCTGCTGTTTTTAACTGATCAAGCACACCGCTCATAGCCATGAAATTGATATCGTGACCGGCCTTGTCAGACCAATGATGAGTTACTTGAGAGTTATCTTTTAAGTGGGCGTCTTCTAAGTAAGCACCTTCTAGATGCACACCTTCTTTTCCGTGAGACTCTTCTTTTGTGTCTTTGCCTGCCACACCATAACCAGTAATCGACACCATGACTAGCTTTGGGTTGATAGTATGAAGCGTCTTGGCATCTAGTCCGATGTCCGCAAGGATACCTGGACGAAAGCTGTCTAGCATCACGTCAGCATTTTTAAGATGTGCTTTTATACTATCTATCGCTTTAGAATCATGAAAGTCATGCTTCTCAGTCGTCTTACCATGGTTTAAAGCCGCAAATAGCTCACCAAACACGCGAGCAGGATCGCCTTGTTTGGGTTCTATTTTGAGGATGTCTGCCCCTAGATCTGCAAGCAGGCGCGTGGCAAAGGGCCCTGGTAGGTTACGAGTCAAATCGACGACTCGTAACCCTTGTAGACAATCTGCCATTTGACCATGATTTGATACATGTACATCAGTCATCAGAGAACGCCTCGCCTTTGGCTGCCATGTCTAACAATATCTGGGCAGGCTCGAATCGTTCGCCGTATTTGGCCGCCAGCTCGCGACTACGCTTGACGAACTCACTGACACCCATTGCATTGATAAACTGTAGCGTCCCGCCGTGCTGTGGGGCAAACCCCCAGCCAAAGATAGACCCTATATTGGTATCGGCGACCGAGCGTACGACGTTTTCTTCATAGCATCTCGCAGATTCATTGGCTTGAATAAACATTAAGCGATCAACTAGGTCCTGCTGTGAGGGTTGCTCTGACTGTGGTGGATACAAGTTGATAAGCTCAGGCCATAAATGCTTATTACCGTTTTCTGGATAATCATAGAACCCTTTGCCATTTTTTTTGCCTTCGCGCCCATGCTCATTGACCAGTGTCTTTAGTATCTCGTAAGAAAGGCGCACAGTGACAGATTTGCCTTCGGCTGCCATATCCACCTGCTGCTGCTCGCTGACATGTAACGCTAGACTCAGTGACACTTCATCTTGCAATGCCAGGGGCGGCATAGGCATGCCCGTTCTTAATCCAGCGACTTCGATACTACGCGGATGGACACCCTCGCCCAGCATCGCGATGCCCTCTGATACATAGGTACCAAATACTCTGGAAGTATAAAATCCATGGCTGTCATTGACGACGATAGGCGTTTTGCCGATTTGCAAAACATAATCGAACGCTTTGGCGAGCGTCACATCGTCGGTTTGCGCGCCTACGATGATTTCGACCAGTGGCATCTTGTCTACTGGTGAGAAAAAATGCAGACCAATAAATTGATTTGGACGAGTGCTGGCTTTTGCCAGTCCTGTAATAGGTAACGTTGAGGTATTAGACGCATAAATAGCTGTGCTTGGAATCACTGCCTCACTCTGCTGGGTACACTTGGCTTTGATTTCTCGGTTTTCAAATACTGCTTCGATGATGAGATCACAATCAGCCAAATCATCGTAAGAGACGGTTGGCGTGATACGTGTTAAGAGGGTTTGCTTTTTCTCTTCGGTAGCGCGCTTTCGGCTGATGGCTTTATCCAAAATGTTAGCAGAATACGCTTTGCCTTTTTCAGCATTCGCAATATCTGTATCCAATAGCACGACATCTATACCTGCTTTAGCAGTGACATAAGCGATGCCTGCGCCCATCATACCAGCCCCTAAGATACCGACTTTTTTGGTCGGTGTCCGCTCAAACCCTTGAGGGCGAGACTGACCTTTCTTGATATTATTCAGCTGCGTCCATAGGGTGTTGATCATGTTTTTTGATTCAGTCGACAGCACACAAGCGGCAAAATAACGCGACTCAATTTCAAGTCCCGTATCGATATCTACCAAACAGCCCTCAAACACACAAGACATAATATGAGTAATCGCTGGATAGTTGCCGTGAGATTTTTGATTGGCCATAGCTGGGGCGATGGAGAATATAGGCACCACTTTGGGGTGTTTGCTATCACCACCAGGGATTTTAAAGCCTTTCTTATCCCATGGCTGCTGCACGCTTAGATTATTTTGAATCCAGTCCTTAGCCTGCACCAGCATATCTGCATGATCGATAGCTGTCGCATCAATCAGACCGATGTCTTTCGCCGCAGCGACGCGCAACTCTTTGCCTTGCGTCATCAGCTCTAGTGCCACTTGAATACCGACCAATCGCGGCAAGCGCTGCGTACCGCCGCCGCCCGGCAGCAAGCCCAATTTCACCTCAGGTAGACCAAGCTTAGCCTTCGGCGTATCAATGGCAATGCGATAATGACAGGCAAGCGCCAACTCTAAACCACCGCCCAGCGCCGTTCCCGTCATCGCAGCGACCACAGGCTTGCCTGAGGTTTCAAGCTGACGCAAACTCCCTTTGAGCGCTTCAGTTAATATAAATGCTTGCTCTGCTGTCTCGATCTTACCCAATTGGTCGATATCTGCGCCAACTACAAAGGTGTCTTTGGCAGAAGTGAGAATCAAGCCTTTGGCTGAGTCATCATTGATAACGCTATCGACCATTGTGGCGAACGACTCCGTAAAACCGTCACCGATGACATTCATTTTGCGTTTGCTTTGGTCAATTGTAACGGTGACGATGCCATCGTCATCACGCTGGGCGGAGAAGTTTTCTAATGCTTTAATGACTGTCACGCTATCTGTTGTCTGGTTAGCTGCCTGGTTGTTTGTCATCATTTTTATCCCTTAAATGATTCTTTATCTATTGTTTTTTGCCTACTTGTTTTTCATTTTATTTGAGAAAGAAGTTAAACGCGCTCGATGATGGTGGCAATGCCCATACCACCGCCCACACATAGCGTGATCATGGCGGTCTTGAGGTCACGGCGCTCTAACTCATCGAGGACGGTCGTCATTAGCATCGCACCCGTTGCCCCAAGCGGATGACCCATGGATATTGCACCACCATTAACATTGACAATATCAAGCGAGATTCCAAAATCATCAGCGGTATTCATCGGGACAGCAGCGAATGCTTCGTTGATTTCCCACAGGTCTATATCAGAGGCTTGCATGCCCGCTTTATCGAGGGCTTTTTGGCAAGCTGGCGTTGGACCTGTCAGCATGATGGCAGGTTCTGAGCCAATAACTGATGCCATCGTGATTTTGGCGCGTGGTTTTAGACCTGCTTTTTGACCAGCAGCAGCACTACCGACCAAACAAATCGCGGCCCCATCAACGATGCCTGAAGAGTTGCCCGCATGATGCACATGGTTGACGGTTTCAATCGTGGTATATCGGTCCAATATCACGCTATCAAAACCCATCTTGCCTGGCATAACAAAGGAAGGTTTAAGACCCGCTAAAGTCTCGACATTGGTATTAGGGCGGATGGTTTCATCTTTATCCAGTAGCATCATACCGTTGAGATCGGTGACAGGGACGACAGATTTGTCGTAATAGCCCTTCTCCCATGCCTGTGCAGCGCGGCGATGCGACTCGGTGGCAAAAGCATCGACATCACTACGACTAAAGCCTTTGAGCGTTGCGATGGTGTCTGCACCCACGCCTTGCGGTACGAAATGCGTCGCGTCATTGACGCGTGGATCCATGTACCAAGCGCCGCCATCAGAGCCCATCGGCACGCGGCTCATGGACTCAACGCCGCCCGCCACCACCATATCCTCCATTCCTGACATGACTTTAGCAGCCGCCAAATTGATAGACTCTAGACCAGAGGCACAAAAGCGAGACAAGGTTACTCCAGCCACACTTTGTGCCCAACCAGCATCAATGACGGCAATACGTGCAATATCCGAGCCTTGTTCACCCACTGGCGTCACGCAGCCAAGCACAACATCGTCGACCAGACTGGTATCCAAGTTGTGTCGTTGTTGCATCTCCTTTAATAGAGTACGCGTTAGCCAAATCGGTGATGCCTGATATAAGGAGCCGTCCTTTTTTCCTTTGCCACGTGGCGTACGGATAGCATCGTAAATATATGCAGTCTCAGTCATAAAAAATCCTTTTTTATTTTTAAATAAACCATCATTTCAATCAATAAGCGACACGCCTACATAAAGCGTGAAGCCAGCTCTTTCATAATCTCATTGGTACCGCCATAGATTTTTTGTACGCGGGCATCAGCGTATAGACGTGCGATAGGATATTCTGTCATATAGCCATAGCCACCAAACAGCTGTACACATTCATCCAGCACTTCACATTGTTTTTCGGTAACCCAGTATTTGATCAGTGATGCATGCGGTACAGATAGTTTATTCTCAAGCATGGCATCTACTGCCGCGTCACACATGCTGCTAGCAGCAAGATAATCGGCATAGCACTCTGCCATCTTGAAGCGGGTATTCTGAAACTTCCAGATGGGCTTGCCAAAAGCTTCGCGACCTTTTACATAATCTAGGGTCAAGTTGATCGCTAGCTTCATCGACCCAATACCTGATAACGCAATGATCAGACGCTCACGTGGCAACTCCTGCATCATTTGTATAAAACCCATACCTTCTACCGTACCTAAGAGGTTGGTTTGTGGCACACGTACATTACTAAAGAACAGCTCTGAGGTATCTTGCGACGTCAGACCAATCTTATCGAGATTGCGTCCACGCTCAAACCCTTCTACTTTATCGGTTTCTACGATAATAAGAGAAACGCCTTGTGCGCCTTTTTCACGGTCTGTTTTGCAGGCTAACAAAATCAGATTGGCATGCTGACCGTTGGTGATAAAAGTCTTTGAACCATTAATGATGTAGTCATCACCGTCTTTTACTGCATAGGTTTTGATGTTTTGTAAATCAGACCCTGTACCAGGTTCGGTCATAGCGATGGCGCCAATGTATTCGCCTGTTGCCATCTTGGGTAGCCATGTTTGTTTTTGTTCCTCAGTACCGTGGTCTAAAATATAGGGCGCGACGATACCTGAGTGCACCATGCCGCCAAATCCTGACTGATTGGCCTCAGTCTGTGCGTAGATAAGCGCCGCCTCATGACCAAAATCACCACCGCCGCCACCATACTCGCTTGGTATCGCCGCACACAGAAACCCCATTTCTCCCGCCTCTTCCCACGCATCGCGATCAATCATGCCGTTTTTGCGCCACTGCTCGTCTTTGGGATCCCAAGATTGAAACATTTTTAGGGCACTGTCGTGCACCATCTGATGCTCTTCGGTCATCCAGTTCGGAGTGAATTTTTCGATACTCATAATGTCTATCCTTGACAAGGTTAAGTGAACAACAACGATATCTACGTTATTTTAGTAAAGAGACAAATTACGGTAATTTATATTACCATTAGCTATAGGCTATAAATTCATTGTATTTGCTGATAACTGAGTCTTATACTAGGTGATGAAAAATAAATTCGCAATCAAATGAGTAAAAATGGTAATTATCGTTACTCATTAAGTATAGATAAAATAGGCTTTTATCAATCAGGCTATATCATCAGATATCTAGCAAGTGCTATGCATGAGATAGACCATGACTTAACGTAGTGATAAATAATCGATGCTGAATAGGTAGTGATAAACAGGCAGTGATAAATAAGGAATGATAAGTATGACCGTCGCCAATCAGTTAGATGATGCCAACCCAACTCGAGCTCTAGCCTCTCTATCCGATATGCGGCCTGCAACTTTGGAGAAAATTGAGAAGGCGGTTCGTCAAGATTTTGCAGGATTTGACGCAAATGAGGTAACGATGGCACAGATTGCAAAATCTGCAAATGTCTCATTGCAAACGCTCTACAAGTACTTCGGCGACAAACAAACGCTGTTTTATACCATTATGGATATTGTGCTGGGCAGATTGGCTGCTCGTATCATGGATCATCTGCAAGGTATTGATAGCGTCCAAGATCGTCTGCGAAAAACGCTGTGGGTGTGTTTTGACTTTGTCGACTCGCACCCAGATGCAGTGATGGTGCTCTCATCTGTATCGGCATCACGGATACGTAATATCGCAATCTACGAAAACAAAGAGCTGATCGGGGCGTTTTTGGCGGTACTAGAAGATGGGCAAAATCGTGGGGTACTCAATGATACCGTTCCCTTACATATACTCTTCGATGTGTTTATGGGCTTTATCAGTCGTCTTGGACTCATGCATACCATTCGCCAAACAGAGACACCCATAAATGCAGAGTTTGATGCACTATTCACTATTTTGTGGCGTGCTATCTCTAAACCTGAGGTTTAATATGATACTTGTACAACGATTCTTATGCCTCAATGTTTAGCACAAGAAGGTATTCAACACACTAACCGTAATTAAAAAAACCAAAAAGCCCCACGACAAAGTGAGGCTTTTTTCTGTCTTTTAAAATTTTTTATTTTTTGAAACTATTTGTCTTTTAAAATCAATCTGATTATTCAGTCAATATAACTAATCAGTTAAGCTGATTGTATATTCACAGTATTTCAGATGCTACTAGATTTCGGCAATCCGTACTCTATATGTTCGATCCTGTGATTGGGTTTCTCGATAGTCAGCTGATAACTTTTTATAACCCCATCATATGGCAAATGGCTCTCATACTGCTGATAGTGCTCACAGATACACTCTTCAATCGCTGACTTACGTGCAGCATCGTCTAATTTGGCAAAACCATTAGGCAGATATACTTGCGCAAAACGCGACGCTGCATCGCGAGACATCCAGTTTGTGCTACTGACAAAGGTAAAACCCACATCGGCACGCAAGCTATATTTGGGTAGTGTATTGGAATGGTTCGCTACATCATCCTTAATCTGAGCGATGTCTTCTGCGAATGGCTGATACGGTATCTCAAGCACAGCGAACAGTGCTACCAAAAATTCATCTGCCGTAAAGTATTTATCCATATAGCTGCCATCGAGTCCGAGGTGCTTGTTCGATAGCACATGGCGCAGGCGGTCATAGGCGGGTATGGTGTGTTTGAGAGGATAGCCCATTTGCTTGACGATATCTTGCGGGCGCAGCTCAAGCGACTCTATTTGATTAATTATATACTGCGCTAGAGAATGGCGTGGATGATAACGACGGGTATATTTAGATGGATTAGTAATGTGGCTCATGATATTGAACACCTTAGACTCCTGTAACTCCGACAAAAAAGGTTGAGATATGCCAATTAGGCAAAAAATCAGGCACAAATGAGGGTGTCGGAGTACAGGCTCATGCGCTTTACCAGAGTTGTTTTATATCGTGCTGGAAGTTGCAAGGTTTGAATGCTGTCACAAGGTTTGCCTCATGATCGGTCAGTCAAAACTGTTAAACCCACGATAGATCGTTCAACGATGATAGCACATCAGATGACAGAAAATAAATACTGATATGTTTACTTATTTTGCAAATATCAGCAGCTGCTGTTTTGGGTTATAAGTATGTCTTAATATTCGTTATGGTACGTTGCCTCATCCATCCAAATGATAGAATTAAAGCGCTCTAATATCATTGCCCAATAGCGCTGTATGCCATGCACTCCTTTAGCAAAGTCTACGTAACATCTCTTATCAGAAAACACCTATGACAATCCTCTTTGACTTGCTATCTTGCACCGCGACCCTTGTATTACCAAATGTCTGCCCCACCTTGAGTTATCACTCGTAGTATTAGCACCTGCTTTGTATTGGATCTTATGACACATAACCTTGAGGCCAGCGCAAACGCTCGCCGAACTCAGTATTTTCAAGTATTTTTGATGGGCGTTAGTGCCTTCATTATGAACACTACAGAATTCGTTCCTGTGGCACTGCTCAGTGATATTGCCCAAGACTTCTCTATCACTACGGCGGAGACGGGATGGATGCTGACACTCTATGCTTGGATTGTCGCAGCGATGTCATTACCGCTGATGCTACTGACCAGCCGATTTGAGCGCAAACGACTGCTGTTGGGAATTTTTGCGGTATTCATCGCCAGTCATGTGCTGTCTGTATTTGCATGGAGTTTTGACGTGCTGCTCATTAGCCGCGTCGGTATTGCACTATCGCATGCGATATTTTGGTCCATCACAGCAGCTATTGCCATACGCGTGGCTCCTGAAGGCAAAAAAGCGTTGGCACTCAGTGTACTGGCGACTGGCACTTCATTGGCAATGGTATTGGGTGTGCCGCTAGGTCGCTTGGTCGGTCAATGGTTCGGTTGGCGCGCCACTTTTGGCGGTATTGGTTTCATTGCGCTGGTGGTATTTGTGCTACAGGCGAGGCTTTTGCCCACGCTGCCCAGTATGTTTGAGGGGTCTTTTAGAAAAATTCCAGAATTACTCAAAAACCCACTATTGGTCTGCTTATATTTGCTTATCTTATTGGTCTTTACCGCCCACTATACGGCGTATTCTTATATAGAGCCGTTTATGCGTCAGGTTGGTGACATCAGCGAAAACGCAGCGACTTTTGTGTTGCTGCTGTTTGGCGCGGCAGGTATTTTGGGCAGTATTATATTTAGTCGTTGGGGCGATAGGTTCAATACTCAGTTGATGCTGATGTCGACGATATTGATACTGGTAGCGATGTTGACACTATTGTTTGTCGTGACCTCAGTATGGGCGCTTAGTATCAACGCCATACTGTGGGGTACGGCGCTCATGCTACTGATCATCTCGATGCAGGCCAAAGTCATCATGGTGGATGTCAACGCCCAAGACATGCTCATGTCGATGTTCTCAGGTATTATTAATCTGGGAATCGGTACGGGTGCGCTATTTGGCGGTTATGCTGTCACCCACATCTCGCTGTCTAGCGTCGGCTATGCGGGTGCTGCGATTGCCAGTCTTGCGCTACTTCTCATGCTATTTATGATAAAACGTTTTCCTGAGCTGAGTCGGCGACTGGGTTAATCAAAAACACTATCAAAAGATAGTCATTAAAAAATAGCAGTAAACATGCCAGCCATATAAACGGGCTGGTATTTTTTTTGTCATTGTCTCTTAGTTCATTGCAAGAATTTACTTAAACTTTCATTGAACGAACGTTCACGTATCGTTATACTGATTTCTATTGGACAAAAGCATGCTTAATCGATAAGCATACTTAATAAAAGATCGACAAGGATTGAGCACACAAGGATGCGTGTAAAATGAATGACACTAAAAACAGGGACGCTGTCGTCTACGCTCTGCCTTTAACGGCATTGAATATTGCCAATTTTCAGCTTGTTGGAGGTTGGTGATGTCGAACGGATCAAATCAACGAGAGAACCAGAACAGCACCGCACCGCTTAGACTAGGCAATGTGCATTATGCTTGGATCGTCGCTATGACTGGGTCTGTGGCAATGTTCTGCGGACTAGGATTGGGGCGATTTGCCTTCGGTATGCTATTGCCCTCTATGTCATCTTCTTTGGGGCTGAATTACACCCAAAGTGGCCTATTGGGATTTACCAACCTAATAGGCTATCTCGTCGCCGTACTTCTGAGTCCATTAGTGCTACCGCGACTTGGCACTCGCAATACTGCGACAGCCAGTCTGCTCCTTATTGCAGTTTCTATGCTTGGTATGGCTTTTACGACAGGGTTTCCGGCATTATGTGCACTCTATGTGCTGACAGGTATCGGTAGCGGCGGTGTGGTTTTACCAATGATGAGCGTCATGTCACATTGGTTTTTTCCATCGCATCGCGGACTTGCCTTAGGACTCGTCATGGCAGGCCCGGGATTTGGCATTATACTATCAGGTTTTGTGGTACCCAAACTTGTGCCCCTTTTAGGCCTACTATCCTGGCAGGCAGGCTGGCTCATTTTTGCTGTTATCAACGTGGTAGTGGCTTTGCTGACTTTTACTTTGATTCGCAACCATCCAGATGATGTGAGGCAAGACCCTTTTGGACGCACCCCTACCTCACCTGTCAAAAACAAAAAAAAGCTAGAACGCAGCAATATCAAGCTACTCGTACATTTGGGTATCATCTTTGCGATTTATGGTGCCACTTATATGGTTTACGTCACCTTTATCGTCACTAGCATGGTCGGCGCTTATCAACTGAGCGAGGCGACTGCTGGTGGCATTTGGGCATGGATTGGACTGCTTAGCATGTTTTCAGGCATGTTGTTTGGTTGGATCTCTGACCACATTGGCAGACGCCTTGGTCTTGCCTTGGCTTTTTTCTTCTTGGCTATCGCTTATCTGTTGGTCGGACTCACTGATTGGCAGTTAGGGCTGTATTTATCAATTGCCTTGTTTGGCATAGTGGTGTGGAGTGTTCCTGTCATCATGGCTGCCTCTGCAGGCGATTATTTTGGAGCGGCAGCCGCAGCAAGTGCGCTCGCGGCACTGACGTTTGCTTTTTCAGGTGGACAGGCGCTTGGACCTGTGCTGGCAGGTTATCTTGCAGAGATTACTGGGGACTTTAGTATCAGCTATCTACTATCTGGCATCGCAGCTTTTGTGGCACTTGGACTGTCTCTGTTGTTGCGTCCACAAAAATCAACTTGAGACTGCTATACGTACACTGATACTCCTAGCTATACGGGCACTGTTTTTGATAGCGCTTTTTCTGTAATGCCTTATATATCGCACTACTCTCTACGCTATGTATGATTAGAAATGTGTTGGGTTAAATATAGAGATGGCTCAGTTAAAATAGCTGATCTAAAAAGTTGCAATCTCCATATGCATCATATACTTACCGCTTCTCTATAATAGAGGACCATAATTAATTGCTACAGATTTTTTAAAGCTTTGCAACTGATATTTTGACCGCTATGTTCTTTTATTTTTGCTATCAAAAGGATTGATAGCTTGCCCAAAAGCGGTTACACTCGGCTGACAAACTATTACATTTACGACAAGGAAGTCGCTATGTCTCGTCATACCCTTCTCCCCGCAGTCAGTCAGACTACGCTCAAAACGCTCACCAAAAGCATGTTAGCCATTACGCTATGTACAGCAGGATTTGCTCACGCTAATGATTATAGTAGCGTGACTTTTTTTGGTGATAGCTTGACCGATGGCGGCTACTTTAGCCAAGTTGTGCCAGGTCCTGCTCAGTTCACTACTAACCCTGATAATACCTGGGCGACCTCATTTGCTGAACAGCTAGGTACAACTGCTACTCCTGTTGTTTTTGGTAGTCCTCAAACTGGTAATAACTATGCTATTGGTGGTGCAAGAGCAGGCGAAGATGAAGTGTTCCCTGGTGGTGTTCCCATTGCTTCTGCCAATAGCCAAGTCAGTAATTACTTAGCTGATAACAACGTCGATCCTAATGGACTCTATGTCGTTTGGGCAGGGGCAAATGATTTGCTGGCGGCGGGTGAAGACTCTGATAATGCTCAAGCTACCATACTAGGCGCAGTAGCCAGCCAGATTGATACGATTAATACTCTAAAGGATAATGGCGCAAACTACATTTTAGTGCCTAATATTCCTGATGTTGGCCTGACGCCTAGATTTCTTCCAGATCCAAGTTTAGAAGGACAAGAGCTCGCAGACGCTTTAGCCGCCCAAGGGGCTGCAACTGGCGCAACTGGTCTATATAATCAATTTATGCTCAGTGGCGTGGCGGGTACTGGGGCTAATATCATACCCCTAGATATGTTTAGCTTGTCACGAGAAATCATTGCATCACCTGCTCAGTATGGCTTTACCAATGTTACTGATGAAGCCTGCGGTGACAATAATAGCTCTCTAACTTGTGGACCTGATGATCTTGTAGAGGTAAACGCCAACGAAAACTACTTCTTCGCTGATGGTATCCACCCCACAGGACGCACGCATCAATTGATTGCCGATTATGCAAATGCGGTTGTCACGGCACCAAGTCTAATAGGCGTTTTACCTCATATTGCGACGACCACTGGACTGGCAACCAATGAGCGCTTGCAGTCACACATCAATCAAGTCCAAAATAGCGCGCAAAAACCTGCCCGTGCTCTATGGGCAGTCGGTGAAGTTGCCAATCAAGAGATTGCAGGGTTTGACGGTGACAATAACACTCAGGTATTGCTTGGTGTAGATTTTGCTCATCCAAACTCAGCCAACGCGGTGACAGGTTTATATGGCCATATCACCCAAAAAGACTTTGAAGACTCCGATGTCGGTACTGGTTTGAGTGACATTGATCTTGGAGAGGTTGGTTTTGGTGTCTACCATAGCAACAACCTTGGCGGTTTGCAGCTCAATGGTGCTGCAGGGTTTGGCAACATGGATGTCGATGTCACACGTAATGTCACACTTGGTGGCAACCGACAACAGTTTGAGTCAAATGCTGATGGCAAGCGCTTCTATGCTAATGTACAGGCAGGCTACCCTATGCAAGTCAGTCGCATTGCCATCACCCCTTATATCGGTGCGACAGCGAGCCGCGTAAAAATCGACGGACTCAAAGAAAAAGAGATGTCTGGCATCGCCATGCAGTTCGATGAACAAAAATACTCTACGACATATGGCAAGCTTGGGCTGAAAGCCAATCATACTTTGATGGAAAACCTCAACGTATTTGGTGATATTCATTATCGAAAGCAGCTGAGTGACAATCGCGATGCGGTGACTGCACGTTTGAATACGCTACCGAACATCAGCTTTGAGACGCCTACGATCGAAACTGATGATGATAACGTTGCTATGACACTTGGCCTGTCTAGAAGCTTTGGCTTGTTGAACGCCAATGCTGGCGTCACACACTCACAAGGTGATGATGACGACTCAACCAGCTTATTTGTTGGTCTTAGCGGTGCATTCTAAACAACTAGCGAATCTGTAATAATGGATTGCGGTATAGGTGATAACTAATCTCCTATACCGATTTTCATTTTAAAATACCTATAATAGCTTTTACCGCGTAATATCTTCTAATGCAATTATCTTCTACTGAAAATATGTCTTAACAACAAAATCTAATATAGCAAACCTTCTAAAAATCCACTTTACCGCGTAAGGCTTTTGTTTTACCACGCTGGGTTTTTTGGTCTACGCGTTTGCGTTTGGCATTTCTACTAGGCTTGGTCGGTTTTCTGGTTTTATTGACGTAAGTGGCTTTTGTGATAAAGCTCTGCAGTCGCTCAAATGCGTCAATCTTATTACGCTCTTGCGTACGAAACTGCTGCGCTTTTATGATGAGCACACCTTCTTTGGTGATGCGGCTATCTTTGCTGTCTAGCAATCGCCGCTTGTATTCGTCGCTCAGACTTGAGGAATGAATATCAAAACGCAGATGAATGGCAGAGGATACTTTGTTGACATTCTGCCCGCCTGCACCTTGTGCGCGTATCGCACTGATTTCAACCTCGTTGTCATTGAGGCTGATACGGTTGTTGATAAATATCATAGTATGCTTTTATAAAGTATGGATAGATGTCATCCATGATATCGTATTATAGATTTGCCTGCTACTTTGCCAGTAGCTGGTTCAATAGTTGACGACTGCGTGCAATCACTGGTGCATCCACCATTTCTCCCTCTATTTTGAACACTGCCCGCCCGCTGCGCTCGTACTCATCCACCACACGCTGAGCAAAGGATAGCACCTCAGCTGCTGGCCGTAATGCCTGCTGGACGACATCCACTTGTTTGGGATGAATACATAGCATTCCTGATAGGCCCATCTGTGACCAGAGCTGCACTCGCGCGCTCAGCCCTATTTCATCTTTAAAATCAGGATAAATAGTATCGATAGGCGGTGACAACTGATGTACTGTTGACGTTAGAATGAGTTGATAACGAATCTGATTGGCGATAGTATCCGCAGCAGCTGTCCCTACTTGCACCTGCAGATCATTACACAAATCTAAAAACCCATAGCTAAATGCCACTAACCCAACTGCCTTTGCCATGCTATCGATTTGGTATAACCCAACAGCACTCTCAATCAATGCGATGACAGGTAAGCTTGTGACCTGATGTACACTATTAATGTCTTCTGCTTTCTCAGCTTTGGCTAATACCACACCTGCTAAGTGTGGCATTAGCTGACACAGTACAACATCTTTGAAGAACGCTTCACTGCCTGCCTTGTTGATACGTACCCAAATCGGCTGATAACCTGCACTATTATGATATTGCCGTAATGATTCACGTGCGAATGCTTTATCCTCTGGAGCTACCGCATCTTCTAAATCTACAATGACCGCATCTGCACCACTAGTAAAGGCTTTGTCTACTCTATCGATTCGAGTCGCTGGTACAAACAACCATGTTTTGTTTTGAGAAATGGCATGTACACGGTCATTGTTCATCGATCCCATACTGCACTCCTTTTATAGTTCATCAAAAATTGAATGAGAAAAACCGCATGAGCATTAGTCTCATACGGTTTTCGATAGTAACAATCTTTTGACTGACGTCATGTTAATTAAGCCAGCATACCACCATCGACAACAATAGTTGCACCAGTCGTATAGCTTGAAGCATCCGATACCAGATACAGTACTGTACCTGCCATCTCATCAGGGTCAGCCACACGTCCGAGCGGAATCGAGTGTAATGCCATTTTCAAGACTTTATCGTTAGTCGTCAAGGCCGAGGCAAATTTGGTATCGGTCAAGCCTGGCAATAACGCATTGACACGGATATTGAGTGGACCACATTCTTTGGCAAATGCTTTGGTCATACTAATGACTGCGGCTTTGGTGATTGAATAGATCCCTTGCTTGTCCCCTGCTACTAAGCCGTTGACGGATGCTGTGTTTAAAATCACACCGCCGCCCTGCTCTTTCATCATTTTGCCAGCAGCCGTTGACATAAAGAAGTAACCACGAATATTCACTTCAACGGTTTTGTCAAAAGCGGCTAAATCTGTGTCTAAGATATGACCATAGTATGGGTTGGCTGCGGCGTTATTGACCAAAATATCGATTTGACCAAACTCGCTTTTGATATGTGCAAACGTCGCGTCGATTTGCTCCATATCGCCCACATGACAAGCAAAAGCGCTTGCTTTATGACCATCAGCGACAATGCTATCGGCGACTGCTTGGCAAGCGTCGATTTTGCGACTAGAGACGATGACATGCGCGCCTCTAGAAGCCAGTAAGCGTGCAATAGATTCACCAATACCACGGCTAGCGCCAGTTACTAGGGCAACCTTGCCTGTTAAATCAAATAAATCTTTCATCATTATTCCTTATATTTTTAGATATTTTATACGTGTGAGATTCACTGCTATACATAACTGTTATACCTATTAGTAGCTAAAGTCATTTAGTTACTGAGCTTGTATGTTTGAGCTTATATATTCAAGCCTCATTCACTGAACGCAGATAATCGCTGTCATACATAACAGCGATTATTGAGCACTGATGAGCAAACCACAAGCGCTCAACGATTACGCTAGCATACCACCATCTAGGGTGAATGCATGACCGTTCATAAAGCTACTCTCATCACTAGCAAGCCACGCAATCGCACTAGAGATCTCGTCAACGTTTCCTAAGCGGCGCAGTGGACTCGCTTTGATAGTTGCTTGCTGCGTACGCTCATCCATAGACGCCATAGTATTGCGTACCATGGGCGTATCGATGAAGCTTGGGCAGACCGCATTAAAACGAATATTGGCGCGAGCGTATTCATGGGCTGCTGATTTGGTGAGACCCATAACTCCGTGTTTGGCAGCACTATAAGCTGAAATCATAGGTGCTGAGCGTAGACCTGCAATAGATGCTACGTTAATCACATGGCCACCGCCACTTGGTAACATACACTTAACCGCGGCACGCATACAGTGCCAAACGCCTTTTAGGTTTACAGCAATATTACGATCAAAATCATCATCACTCAGCTCATGCATCGGTGATGGCTTATGATCGATGCCAGCATTGTTTACCACCACGTCTAGACCACCAAGCGTTTCCATAGCAAAGTCAAACAACGCGCGCACTTCATCACCGCTAGTCACATCTACTTTTTTGAAGACAATACTATTGCCAGCGTCTTGACCTTGCTGCGCAACAGCAGCGCCCATCTCTTCTGCCATATCTCCGATGACCACTTTTGCGCCGCGACTGGCTAACAGCAATGCACTTGCGGCACCAATTCCTGAGGCACCACCCGTTATCAAAACTCGCTTTCCAGCTACATTACTAGCTACGTCTGATGCAATTCCATTTGTATTTGGTGTCATGATCTATCCCTCTACCTTAAGTACTAGTTTGCCGAAGTTTTCACCGTTAAAGAGCATCATAAGCGTATCAGGGAACGTCTCGATACCCTCAACAATATGGTCTTTTACTTTCATATCGCCTGACTGAATCCAGCCAGCAATTTCTTTCATAGCGATTGGATATTCTTTGATATTATCGAACACCACGATGCCTTCCATACGAGCACGATTGACCAATAATGACAGATAGTTCGATGGCCCTTTTACTTCTGTGGTGTTGTTATATTGGCTAATGGCACCACAAATAACGATACGAGCATGTAGGTTAATTTTGGTCAGCACATCATTTAAAATATCACCGCCAACGTTGTCAAAATAGACATCAACGCCATTTGGACAGGTTTTCTTCAGTGCTTTTTTTACGTCTTCGTTTTTGTAATCAATCGTCGCATCAAACCCAAGCTCATCGACTAAGAATTTGCATTTCTCAGCACCACCTGCGATACCAACGACGCGGCAGCCTTTAATCTTGGCAATTTGACCGACCAAGCTACCAACGGCACCAGCGGCACCTGATACCACTACCGTCTCACCTGCTTTTGGCTGACCCGTCTTTAGCAGACCAAAATACCCTGTCATACCTGGCATACCGAGCACGCCCAGGTAATAGGACAACGGCGCTAGGTTGGGATAGACTTTGTGCAAACCAGTACCATCACTTACCGCATACGACTGCACGCCATTATGTCCTGCCACATAGTCACCGACAGCGAACTTTTCATGTTTGCTCTCGATCACTTCACCGACCGTACCACCGCGCATCACATCACCAATCTGTACCGGCTCGATATAGGATTTTGCATCATTTAGCCAGCCGCGCATAGCAGGGTCGATAGAAATAT
Source organism: Psychrobacter sp. H27 (assembly GCF_059072655.1). Classification (NCBI taxonomy): domain Bacteria; kingdom Pseudomonadati; phylum Pseudomonadota; class Gammaproteobacteria; order Moraxellales; family Moraxellaceae; genus Psychrobacter; species Psychrobacter sp. H27. The sequence continues at coordinate 753,876 of NZ_JCACRX010000001.1, forward strand.
AGTCAATTCTAATCAGTAATTGACCGTCACTGATAGTCGGTATTTCTGTTTCGGTATAATCCCAAGTCTCAGCGCTTGGTGCACCAACAGGTCTTGCTTTTAGGCGCCATTGTTTGTTTATCGTTGTCATGTCTCTTTCCTTAGAGTTGTTCTTAGAACCAATCCGCTTGCATATCAGTACAAACAGCGTTGGTGTTGGTTAAAATCTCGATATCACGCTTGATTAATGGCAGCTCCCAATCTATGAAATACTTAGCGGCTTGTATCTTGCCCTTATAAAAGTTCTGCTGCTCAGTATCTTGGGTAGTGCTTAATAGCTGCTCAGCCTTACTGGCTTGGCGAATCCAAATCCAGCTCAATACGATTGAGGCAAAGATATTCATCAATGCTTGGGCATTACCAGTAAGCGTTAATGCGTCTTCTGTCTGCAACACTTTGCTTAGATGTACCAGCACTTCGTGTAGATGACCCATATAAGGTGTCAGTTTACCTGCAAGCGCTGCACTCTCAGGCGTGGTGATGCTCTCTAGGTCTTGGGTGATTTCACGCTTTAGGATTTGAATACCCAAACCACCTTTTTGCCACAACTTACGAAATGACAAATCTAAGGCCTGTACACCATTTGTGCCTTCATGAATCGGATTTAGGCGATTGTCACGCCAAAACTGCTCAGCATGATATTCACGCGTATAGCCTGCGCCGCCCAACACTTGGATACCCAAATCATTAGCTTTAGGACCATACTCAGATGGCCATGCTTTTAGTACTGGCGTGAGAAGATCTAACAATTCGGTTAGCTCATTTTTTAGCGTTTCGTCTGCACAGGTATTGATACGGTCGATTAGGTTTGAACCGTATAGGCAGAGAGAAATACCACCCTCAGAATAAGCTTTTTGTGCCAGTAGCATGCGTTTTACATCGCCGTGCTGAATGATAGCAGTCGCATCATCTTCAGGCTTGTTATTCGGTGCAATCCGACCTTGGGTACGGTCTTTGGCATAATCTAGCGAATACTGATAGCCGCGATAGCCGATCATCGACGCACCAAAACCAACAGCGATACGCGCCTCATTCATCATCTTAAACATATAACGTAGGCCAAAGTGCTCATCACCAATCAGATAACCATAGCACTCGCCTTCATCACCGAAGCTCAATGCCGTAGAAGTCGCCCCTCTATACCCAAGCTTATGAATCAGTCCTGTCAGATGCACATCGTTACGCTCGCCAACAGACAAGTCATCGTTCAAGCGATATTTCGGTACGGCAAATAAAGAGATGCCTTTGACCCCGCCTGGACCGCCTGGGATTTTGGCCAATACCAAATGCACGATATTGTCAGACAGTTCGTGATCGCCGCCTGAGATATAAATTTTGCTACCTTTGACTCGATATGAGCCGTCGTCTTGTTTGACTGCGGTGGTCTTGATATCAGCAAGTGATGAACCAGCATGTGGCTCTGTCAGCGCCATGGTTCCAGTGAACTCACCTGTTAGCATACGCGGCATAAAGGCAGCTTTGATCTCTTCGCTAGCAAAATGGGAGATAACGTTGATTGCGGCAGTGGTCAAAAATGGATAAGCCGTTGTCGACGGGTTTGCTGCCATAAAGTAGCCTGCCACGGCAGTCATGACGGTTTCAGGCAATTGCATGCCACCATCTTCGAAACTATAACGACCGGCGATAAAGCCAGATTCGCGAAACGCATCAAAAGCAACTTTGACATCGCTTATCATGCTGACTTTTTTGCCATCGAACTGCGGCTCGTCTTTGTCTGCAATATGATTGTGCGGCAAAAACAAATCGGTTGCGATTTTGTTTGCGGTCTCTAATACTGCGTCAAACGTCTCGCGGCTATGTTCTGAAAACTTTGAGTGCTCGGTGAGTGTCTCAGTACCTAGTACGTCATACAACTGGAACGGTAACTCAAAATCATTGAGGAGGGTATCTGCTGCCATAGTATTCTCGCTAACGAATTAAATGTGGTTATCAATTGATATTAATCTAATTTAACCTGCCTCCGTATTGTCATTTATGACATAATTATGGTCAAATAAGACAGATATGGCGTACACAGTTGGACAAAAACACCAACCAAACGGCTGTTTTGGTACATATATCAATGGAGAATTAGTGACTGATGCCTTACTTCAAACCTTTTAAAATGATTATCCTCGGCTTCGATGGCGTACTTGGTAGTGTCCTCTCTGGCGCATTGGATTTATTTTCGTTTACAGGCGTCAGCTGGCAACGGTTCTCAAATGAGTCTGTAGAGCCTCGGTTTAACGTGCAGATAGCAAGTCTAGGCGGCGGGGATATCAGATGTAGTAACCGTTTGATCATGCAAGCTCACTGCGATATTCAAGATGTGACAGAGTGCGATTTATTGCTCGTCCCTACTATTGGAGATTCTATTGACAAAGTATTGACGCAAAACAGCGAGCTGCTGCCACACCTAGTGCGGCTTGCAAATACCAATGCTGATATTGCGAGTAATTGTAGCGGGGCGTTTTTTTTGGCAAAGGCAGGATTATTGGACCACAAGGTAGCCACCACTCATTGGGGCTATGCCAACAAATTTAAAGCAGATTTTCCACTGGTCGATTTGCAAGAAAACCAGTTTGTCACACAGTCAAGAAGTCAGTCGAGTACTCAATCAGGCAATATATTCTGTGCGGCAGGTGGTAGTGCTTTTTATGACCTAGGGCTTTTACTAATAGAGCGCTACTGTGGCCGTGAGATGTCTACGCAAGTGGCAAAGACCCAAATTATCGATAGTAAAAGAGGCAGTCAAAACAGCTATACCAATGTGACTTTGCACAAACCACATTCGGATCATTTGATTAAACAAGTCCAAGACTACATAGAAGAAAACTTCCGCCAACCGTTACAGATTAGTAGCCTAGCTGCCATGGTCAACATCACACCGCGGACGTTGAACAGACGCTTTCAGTCTTGCGTCGCGATGCGACCGATTGAGTATATTCAGGCTGTCAGAATCGAACAGGCCAAACGCTTACTAGAATTGGGTGATGTCTCAATAAAATCACTGGCCTATCAAGTTGGTTATGAGGACATCTCGTCATTTACCCGACTATTTAAACGTGCAACAGAGCTCACCCCCAAAGAATATCAAGATAAGTTCTCGCGACTGGCGATTTAGTAATGCTAATGACTATTGGTTTAAAGTTAGTAGTGAGAGACTAATGCCCAATGCTTAGTATAAATACTAAGTACTTAGTGCTGAGCGCTCAAGGTTTAAGCAGGCTGCCATAAGCCCTCTACATGAATAGCGTCAGCCTTGATAGTTGGATAGTCGCTAAATGCCAACTGATAGCCACCATCTGTATCAGGGCTGAGCTGGCACGTGGCACCAAGTGGGAAGCTGTGCTTTTGACCGATATGACCAAAACGCATACCACTATAAACCGGCAATCCTGTTAGTTCATGCAATTGGCGAATGACTGTGGCAACATCATAGCGCTTGTCATAACTGTCCTCGCCTGCACCAGACAACGCCCCAAATACAATCGCTTGTTGATGTTTAAAGACACCTGCTAGGTACAAATCATACAACATACGCTCAATACGATATGCCTGCTCCCCCACGTCTTCTAAGAACACAATACCACCATCAATGTGAGGCAGATACTCACTACCTGCCAATGCAGATACCACGCTCAAATTACCACCCCAGATAGTACCCGTTATTGGTTTTGGCTCACCGCTAGCTAAGATACTAGGCAAATTCTGACTGGTCAAAGATGCGTCTTGTATGCTGATGGTTAAGCGAGGATTGATTAGCGCTTCGGCAAACTGCCGACAACTGACGTGGTCGGGCGCTGATTTGCCAAACTCACTATAGAGCATGGGGGCCGCCAGCGAGCTCATTGACCCTTTTGCCAGTAATGCACACTGAAGAGCTGTCACATCGCTAAACCCTGCGAGTATCGTGCCGCGCTCTTTTGTGATACGCCCAAGTGTTACCCAATCAACCATGGGCAATAGTCGCATCGCACCATAACCACCGCGGACACCAAGTAGGAGTTTTGGTGCCGCTATCGCACCAGTGGCTATATTTTGAAAGTCACTTGCCCGCTGAGAGTCTGTACCCGAAAAGCGCAAATACTGACGATTGGTAATGGTAGGGTTGTTTACCTTAAACCCAGCACAAGCCATACGATCCAATGCCAACTGGTTGCGATCGCTACTGCCGCCCACATTGGAGCTGGCAAAAATTCGTGTCTCAATGGTTGGGGTAATACAGCGCGTTTGGGTTAGTGACGACTGTGAGGGTAATGATGGCTGCTCACCCGATAATGCCATCGGTAAATCATCTTTGGTCAGCTGCGATATATTATTAGCATCGGCAGTACTCGCGGCAAGTACTTGAGAGATGCCTTGAGTCGCTAATGCTGCTGTGCCTGCACCGATACCCACGTGACGCAAAAACTGCCGGCGGTTTAATCTGGTGCTGATACTAGTCGCTAGTTTTGAGCGCTCATTTTTAGCTAATAGAGTGTTTGAACCCATACGTTACTACTGCCTATATACTTTTATTTTTGTTGTTTATCTATGCTGTGCGATTTTGTACTGATATATATTTATCGCAAGACATACTTATGTCCATACCCGTTACTATAGTCGTGCGCTCATATTGTAACGTATCTCACCAGCAGCCAAGTTGCCCAACCTTTACCTATATTTACTTTTTCGCTACCGAGACACACAATATAGGTCGATTGGATTTGTTACTGTAAATACGAATTCATCGAAAATAATAAAAGGCAAAATTTATGTTTAATAAAAAAACAGACAAAAACAAAGCGCTTGACTCTAATTTGGAATATTTACTCAGTAAAGAAAGCAAACTAAAAGAAAAGCTAGAAGACAGCGGATACCTTGAACCTTTTAGTGATGATCTAATGCTATTTATGAGTCTTGTCAAAGATTATTATAAAGGTGATTACCGTAAAATTCCTTTTAAGACCATTTCAGCTGGCGTTGTTGGTGCGATATATACGCTAAACCCAATTGATTTGATTCCTGATTCTATTCCATTCATCGGTCATATCGATGATGCACTGGTACTTAGATTTTGCTTAAAACAAGCCAAAAAAGATCTGCAAAAATACAAAGAATGGAAGCAAGAACAATCAGATGCCAAAGCTAAATCAGAGGCCAAAAAATACGCCGATAAAAATAGTAACGATGAGGCTGGTACTGATAAAGAAACTAACAGTGATAAGAAAGATGGTGACAAGAAAGACAGTGATGAAAACAGCGCCGACCTAAAAAAAGCCTCATAACTGTTAATCAATTAATCCAAGCAATCAACCGATCAAGTTTTACAGCGTACTAAACGCTTATAAGACTGTAGTATCGAATAAGCTGATAAACCAAAGCCACGACCGTTCATCTAAGATTCGGTCGTGGCTTTTTGCTGCCAGCCCACCTACTGGCATGCTTTAATCAGGGACATCGTATCTCGCTTTCTCTGGATTGAGTCCGAACGAATAGACAAAGGTCGCCACCAAACTATTGATAATAATAAAAGGTAAATCAATCAAAGCATGACCAAGTGCATAACGACCAATCAACCACGAAACAATGAGCATAATGATAAAAAACCCACCCAAATATGCCAAAATAGCAGGGTGCTTTAGATTATAGGGCTGTTCAGGTGTCGGCTGTTTTTCTAATACATAGGTTCTTATCGCCCAACCCGCTGCATAAGAAAACCCGCCTAACACGACATAACTGAAAAAATTCATATTGCTTAACTCTAATGGTATGACTGTTTATAGCAAAATACGGTTTTAAGATACGATCTAAAAATACTGTCTTTAATCAATAATGCTGATGGAAACCGTTTTAGATACTCTCATTGACATTATCGATAATAATATCAGCATGGGGATTGCCTAAAATATCCGTATTGATATCATCACACTCTACTCGGTAGATAGTGTTGGCACCTCGGTAAATATAAGACAAGTACTCACTGTCTAACAGCGGGTCGATATTTGCATAGGAGGACTTGACATGGGCCAGTACCAGCACTCGATCAGGACGACCAATGACTGCATCGACATTATCGGGATCAATAGAGAAAAACTGCGGTATATTACTATTGTCAATCACCTCTAATGTCTCAGGATTATCCCAAACACGTTTGGCTGTGGCCGGCTCTTTCATCTGCATCACCCAAGCGCCTTCTTGTTGACTAACCTTTATCTGGGCAGGCTCGTCTTGGCTCACGGTATAGCAACCCTCAAAGACAGACAGGTCTGTCGCAACCTCACTATCTGCTTGAGTACTGCTATCATTACAAGCACTCAAAAAGAGCGCGCTACTGGCAGTCACACTGAGCATCAGATACGTCAGTCTTTTATAAGAAATGTTTGAGCGTAAGGACATAATAGGGTTACCCTGCAGTTATGTATTAGAAGCTGTCTTTGAGCGAATCATTATTGCATAATCATCAAAGCAACGTTGTCAAAGCAGTACCAAGGAGCCATCTAGAATCAGTTACCTATAACTGGTTCTAGGTAACTTGATTTCGCTACTTTTTGCTATGGCGCTTTTGTGTGATGTTGCTGGCAGTACGCTAATGTTATTTTAACAGAAAACAATCAGGTTACTATTATGTTGTGAGTAGACAGAAGGGTTTTGCGATTTTGTGCGTGGTGATTGCCCCTATTTATTATAGATTTGCTATACTCACAACGTCAGCACTTGGTACATATAGCATGAACAAGATGCTTTAGCACAATGCTATGCCCATCCTTTATCAGGTCAATATTCTTTTATGTCAGACAACGGTAGTAACCCTATGCCATCCATCACAGACAATGCGACCAATCCACTAGCCGCCAAAGCAAATACCACCGTCGCCTATACTGATGGCGCCTGCAAAGGTAATCCTGGCGCTGGCGGTTGGGGCGCGCATCTCATATTCAGTGATGGCAATACACAAGACCTATATGGCGGCGATAAAGAAACCACCAACAACCGCATGGAGCTAATGGGTGCGATACAGGCCCTAACTCATAGTCCGCATGAGCAGAGGCTTGAGATTTGGACAGACTCCAGTTATGTCCAAAAAGGCATCACCGAATGGATTGAAGGTTGGAAGAAAAAAGGCTGGAAAACAGCCAGCAAAAAGCCCGTCGCGAACAAAGACCTATGGCAGCAACTAGATAAACTGTGCCAGATGCGCGATGTGAGCTGGCACTGGGTCAAAGGTCATGCTGGACATGCAGGTAACGAAAAAGCAGATGAGCTGGCAAATTTAGGAGTCACATCAAATAGCGGTCATACAGCAATAGCCGAATCGGACAGCACTAAAAAAAAAGACCACGTGACGTCTGTTAAGACCCAGAACTCATCTAATGATGATTGGCTGAAGTTCGACCCATTGGGTTTAGATATGGCAGACGATGAGTATGAAGAAGACATATTAGAGGATGAGTCGCAGGTTTATGACTCCCATCAAGCTACTACCACAAATAAAGATGATCGTGCGCTGGCTACGCATCATCACAGCAATATCAACACCAATACCCCGACGATTATCAATGATATGCCAGAGGTCAAAACATCTATGACTGATACCACCATAAATAGCGAAACGATGAGTATAGATCCTGATGCTCCTAAGTTTGATGGGGATACGAGCCGTGCCAACCCTCATTTCAAACCGCTGCTACCAAAACCAATACATCGTCATGAGGCAGATCGCCAGCTCATTATGGATACGGAGACCACAGGACTTGATGCCCTAAAAGGTGACCGAGTCATTGAAGTGGGTATCGTAGAGATGGTTGGACGTAAATTCACTGGTGAGAAACTACACGTCTACATCAACCCGCAGCGCGGTATGGATGAGGAAGTCATTCGTATTCATGGTATCTCTGAGGCATTCTTGACCGATAAGCCTACTTTTGATCAAGTGGCACAGGCCTTATATGATTTCATGGATGGCGCTGAGATTATCGCTCATAACGCCACGTTTGATATGAACTTCTTAAATATGGAGTTTGCGAAAGTTGGTTTGAATGACTTTGCCAATCGGGTACAAGTCACTGACTCTTTGGTCATGGCAAAGCAGCAATACCCAGGGCAAAAAAACACCCTAGATGCCCTAGTGCGTCGCCTAAACGTTGGCAAGCAAGACCGTACCTTTCACGGTGCCTTACTGGATTCAGAGATTTTAGCCGAAGTGTATTTGGCAATGACAGGTGGACAGGTCACCCTCGCCATTGAAGAGGACACTCAAGCAGATGGTGGACAGACCGCTCATGCAAATTTCGCTGATTTGGCAAATTTATTGCTAGCATCATCTACAGACGAGACCGCCAATCAAAGCTGGTATAGCGCTTTGGCAGAAGACTACCCTGCACTCAACGCCAATCTCTAGCTGATGTCTAGTTGACGTTTGGCAGCTGATGGTCGTTAACTCAGCGCAAACAAATATAGGCAGTCAAGTGCCGAAGCACGATGCATACTGTAAACAAAATTGTCTAATATTCTGTTGCCGTCGACTGACTCCACATCGACAATTGTACAATATAGTCTTGATTATTATTAAATAAAACGTTAAAACATCACTAACAACTATTTTATAATTCGAATTTATACCATTGTTATTCTCATCAGTACATTATGGAAAAATACTTATGGACCAGTCTGCGCAAATGAAGTTAACCGCCCCTACGCTTAGTGTTACTGATTTTAATCTACCCTCCCTTCATTTGTTGCATGATGAGGTTGTCGCCACACTTAAGGATACTGAGATTCACTTAAGTGAGTTCAACGACGATAACAGTCAAGCCCCTTTATTATTAGACTCTATTGGTGTCCTAAAACAGCTGTCCCGTATTTTTAAACTGATCTCTTTAGTCGGTGCAGAGCTGTTGAACGATGCCATCGTTGATGGTCTACAGCGTCTTTATGATAGTGGCGATAATAATGATGTCGATCTAATCATGGATCTATCAGAAGCCATCATGACGTTGGATCGCTATATCGAGTTTGTCCTACTAACTGAATCGGTAGAGCCGACTTTATTATTACCCGTGGTCAACAAGCTTAATGCTCACGGGCAGAAACCGCCTATGGTGGTCGAAGACTTTGCTGCCTTTGGCAGCAGTAGCGTCATTATCGCCAATCCGGAACAAAATTTCGAACCGCTCAGCTCACTTAATTTGGATACAGAACTACTCACTGATGCGTATCGCAGTGGTCTTGGAGTAGCGCTACTGAATCAAGATGGCGATATCGATGCCAACGAGCAGCAAAGACTCGATGCGATGAGCGCTGCCTGTGCATTGATAGCGTCACAGACCAATAGTTTATTTTGGCAAGCAGCGACGACTGCTGTTACTGATCTTGCAGCGGTTATGCCATTAAGTTTGAGCCAAAAACATACGTTAATTTATTTAGAGCAGCAATTTCACAGCTATTTACCAGTGATGGACACACGCTTTGCTGATTTGGTTAGCTTTGCCTGCCAGCGTGATAGCGCAGCGGCACAGCACTTGCGTGAGCAGTATGCAAGTAACCATTTAGAAGGTACTCAGCTTGATGAAATGAAGCGTTTCTTGTTTGGTCCCAATCGCGCGCTTACCGATACCTTAAATACTATTATTCAAACGCAGATTGGTTCGATCAAAGAAAATGTGGACAGCTATGCACGTGGTGACTCGATCAATCCAATCGATATGCATACCGCACAGATAATCGAAGCTTTGACTGAGCTTAGCTCAGCGCTACGTCTGCTTGGACTGTCAAATGCTGCCAATAGCCTTAGCACCGCAGCAGACGCTGTCAGTCATTGGCAAGCGCCGTCACCAGATGATTTTGACCATTTATTATTGGCATTAATGCATGCAGAGAACGCAGCCATTGCAATGGCAGAGATGCATACACCAGGGGCGATTTATCTACCGCTAAACAACCCTCACATCTCATTGCATCAGCTCAATACAGCCAACGATACGTTGATACAAGAGAGTCGTACTGCTATCGCAAGTGTCGAGCAAGCCATCAATGACTACTTGGCAGAGCCTGAGCGTGATATGTTAAATATTCAAAACGTCCCTGGCATGATGCGTCAAGTCGCAGGTGCAGTACGCTTCTTACAGCTGCCTACTCCTGCTAGTATGCTGAGTCAATTGGCTAACTATATCGAGCAACGTATAGAAAGCGAACGACGCATTGAAGACAGCACATTGGCCTGCATCGCTGATGTCATTATGGCCGTCGATCATCATTTAGATGGCTTTGAGAATAACCGTCCTGTTAGCAAGCAAGCCCTTGATATTGGTCAGCAAAGCCTGAGCCACTTACTTGCTGCGTGATAAAGTGGTCTGAATGTCATGGTTATAACGTTACCGCCATGACATTTATCTTAACTATCATCGATAAGATCATTTACTTTAAATAAGTCTGTATCTAAGCCGATGCAGGTTTATCTCAAACTGTTTGGAAAACTTTATGGCACATGCTTTCGTACTGAGTGGCGACACTGTTCTATGTCGTCAAATGCCAGATGGCTGGTGGCCGTGGCAAATTGAACTGCCCTCAAGTCGCAATAACTCAGATGAGCCTGGTTATCAGGTTGGTCATATCACGCTACACGAAAGCCTGTCGCCGCATCATTGGCTGTCCAACAGTACTGCTGATAACGAAGACGCTCAAACCTTTACTGCCCAAGCAACAACTGCCATGACTTATGATTATGCAGTCGCGCACGGCGTAACGCTGCCTATCATCGCTGAAAGCAGTGATAGTGTATTTGTTCCTTATCGCCAGCTGATGACACATTTGCCAGTTGCTTTGTCAGATCAGATTAGCCAAGCCATACAACTATTGAGCTGGCAAGCAGATACACAATTTTGTAGTCGCTGCGCTAGCCCTACGGTGCATGCCAACCAAGGCGAACGTGCTATGGTTTGTCCTATATGTAGGCTGCGCCAGTATCCTCGCGTACAGCCGTGCGTCATTACTGCTATTACTCGCCCAAACCCAGTGACCGGCGAGCTACAAATCCTATTGGCTCATCACCATCGCCATGGACAGCAAAAACTGCCACCCATGTATGGTTTGATCGCAGGATTCGTAGAAGTTGGAGAGAGTCTAGAGCATGCAGTCGTCCGCGAAGTGGCAGAAGAGGTGCATATTAGCGTTTCAGACATCCGCTATGTGAGCAGTCAACCATGGCCGTTTCCCTCCAACTTAATGCTAGGGTTTCGCGCGTCTTATGCCGATGGTGATATCATCATTCAAGAAGAAGAGTTATCACATGCTGACTTTTTTGATCTATCTAATCTACCCAGAATCCCGCCAAAAGGTAGCATCGCTCGAGATTTGATCGATCAAATTGCTACCGAGCAAGGCGTCTTACTATTAGATTAGAATGCGCTGATATCAGCGTGATGCTGCATTATATTGGGAGTTCTGTAGTGGCTCATGCATTGCGCAAGCCCACACGCTGATACTGCCACTCTACCAGTCTAGGTATCAACAATCCTGCAATCACGATCGCCATGCCTAACAATTGCAAAGCAGTCACTTGCTGACCATAAGCAAACGCGGTGAGCGCGGCAAATACAGGTACAAAATTGAAAAATAGAGAGGCATTGGTAGCGCCTACTTGCTTAACACCAGAAATCCATAGTAGATAGCCACCAACCGTACCAAAGATACCAATGAACATCAGGTCACCAAAGACACTGCGACTGATCGCTAGGCTCTCTTGTATAGGGTGCACATCTGCGCTAAACAGCACCATAAGTGAGATCACTCCAAGCCCTGATAACATACCAACCAAAGTATAAGGAATCATTGGCATCCAGCTACTGATACCTTGGGTCAGATAGGTATATAGACTCCAGCACAACATGCCCAAAAAGATAATTTGATCACCATGATTGAACTCAAACCCTAATAGTTTGGCAAATGCGCCATCGGTCAGTACCAGTAATACCCCAGAGAGACAGACCACCAAACTAAACAATGCGCCTCTCGTAGGGAACTGACGCTGTGCCACAGAACCAATCAAAGAAGTAACCAACGGGCTCAGCGCCATAATCAAGGCGCCGTTGTTGGCATTGGTCTGCGCCAGGCCTGTGAATAGCCCCAAGTTTAAGCCGCCAACACCGATGATAGAGACACCAATCGCCCATGCCCATTGTTTTGGTGTGAGCGTTGGCAGTGGCATGTGCTTGTATTTTGCATAGAGGTACAGACATACCGAGGCAATACCAAAACGCCATACGACCAAAGTCAAGGCATTGACCTCATTCAAAGCGTGTTTGCCAACGGGAAAACTTGCGCCCCAAAAGAACGTGCACAGTAGCAAACACAATACGGCGGTGGTATTCGCTGAACGGCTCATATGACTTCCAAAAAACTTGCGAAAAGATAAGCACCAGTGTATATATTTTAAATACGGTATAAACAAGCAATAACGAGAGCATAGATTCCGAATATGAAATTTAACTACTCCCTTGACGATATGCGCAGCTTTTGTGCGGTTGTACGCTATGGCAGCTTTCGCCAAGCCTCAGTGATGCTTGATATGCCACTATCCACCTTGAGCCGCCGCATTGCCAAATTAGAGACCGATCTGGGACTGAGATTGCTAAATCGTGATGCACATCGTGTTCAGCTGACCCATGCAGGGCAACAATATTATAAAAGCAGTGCTCATCTCTTTGACGAGCTAGAAAATATCGCATCTTGCTTGCTACAAGATAAAGACCAAGCCAAAGGTACTATCAGAATCAGCGCCCCTGTCAACTTTGGTAGTGATATTTTAGCGCCGCATTTCAACGCCTTTTTGAAGCAATATCCAGATATCAACTTAGATTTACGTTTGTCCAATCAAACCATTGATATTGATGCGCAGGCAATTGATATTGCTTTTCGTATTGGTGAGCATAGTGCCGATCATTGGATTGGACGACAGTTGACCCATATTCGTTTTATGATTTGTGCCGCTAGCAATATCGATGTGTCTGATATTCAAGTGCCTAGCGATTTGGCGAAGTATCCTACGGTACTGTGCACGCCTATGTCGACTTGGCATCTACAACATCGTATGACTGGAGAAGTACACACCTACCAGCCCATGAACGATGTACGTCTAAGGGTTGATAATATCAGCCTATTAACTGGAGCTATTGCTGATGGTATCGGTCTAGGCTTTATTCCTGATTATGATGCAAATCCTTTGATTAACTCAGGCAGTTTGCAGTGGGTACTACCTGAATGGAACAATCAGCCAAGAGGCTGCCAGATGCTCTATCGTGACCGTGATAACATGCCTCATCGTATGCATTTATTAATTGATTTTATCCTTAAACGTTTTGGCAAATAAGCGCTACGCAAACACTCGTTTTGTAATACCTATTAGCATTATTAGGTTTGAGCCGATGGCATTAAATTATCATCGTTAGGTTTGGGCTTATACTTTTTGAGGATGCTGTGGCTTTAAGGCAGTGCTGTTTTTTTGGTAATGCTGTCTTTTTAATGTTGCTATCTTGGTATTTGATCATGATGTTTTACGACTGCAAATATGTTAATCTTTTGCGGCGCAAGACAAGAGCGATTATTATAGATTGTGTAGATAAACCGTATAGATAGACTGGTTAGCTATTAAACGTATGATACTGCTAGTTAGACCTGTGATATGTCTATAGCACATCCGGCAAGTCGTTACTTATCTAACTATTGATTCCTATCAGTGACACTACTGATAATGACTGACATTAAGGCCAGTAATACCATGTCTCAGACCGACGACTATCCGCAAGCAGTATCACGTGTCGCTCAACATGCTGAGCAGACACGCTTGGTAGACTTACCGATTTTGTTTAAATCACTACATATCGATACCCTGCCCGCTGAGATACAGACAAAAATTGCACGCGTGGATGCTTGTCTACCGCAAACACAATGCGGACTTTGTGAGCATCCAGACGGATGCTTGCCGTATGCAGCTGCTATCGTATTAGAGGGAGAGGCGTACAACAAATGCGTGCCTGGTGGTCAGCCAGTGACTGACGCGATTGCTCAGACGATTGGGGTAGACACTCAGAGCCATGCCCTGAACGCTGCGCCATCACAGTGGCCGATAGATATGACATCTGGTCGTCCAACAGAGGTTCGTGCGGTCATCCGTGAGGACGACTGTATTGGCTGCACCAAGTGTATCCCAGCGTGCCCAGTCGACGCTATTGTCGGTACGGGCAAACACATGCATACGATCTTTACCGATTTGTGTACGGGCTGCGAGCTGTGTATCGCGCCCTGCCCTGTCGACTGCATCGATCTAGTCACTATTGATCGCGAAGTATCTGCACCTGAAAGACTGGCCGAGCAAGAAGATTTGAGACAGCGCTACCACACGCATCTCAAACGTGTGACAGAGCAATTGGCTGATACCAGCAATAGCAGACCTGTGGTCAGTATGGTCGAGGCCAAACTGAATAATGCAGCGAGCCAGTCTCTAAACATCAGCGAAGCACAAGCAAAAAACACCATTGCAGCTGCCAAACTACGTACCAAAATCAAAAAGTTAGAGAAACAGCTTAGCGTCCGTGCTAATGACAAAAAGCAAGTAGAGCTTGAGGCGCTACAAGCAGAACTCGACTCACTGCAAGTAGCCCTATGATTACGTGATTGATACCTTAATAAGCAATATAACTGGTCTCACTATCATATAATTTTGCATACTCACTTCATTAGATAATAGCCATAACACCATGAGTAAAACGGTCAAACATAAGACAGCTGATACCCCACCTTCACGGCGAATGCCCAACCGCGATGTGCGTCCATTCTTCGAAAAGTTAGAAGCGGCCATCGATGAGCCCGTCACTGAACTGCATTATAAAAGTAACTTTGAGCTGCTGATTGCGGTCATTTTATCCGCACAGGCTACCGATGTGAGCGTTAATATTGCCACTCAGCAACTATATCCTGTGGCAAATACACCTGAGGCGATACTCGCGCTAGGTGAAGAGGGTCTCAAATCTTATATCAAAAATATTGGTTTATACAATGCCAAGGCCAAAAACGTCATCAAAACCTGCCGCGATTTGATTGAGAAATTCAATAGCACCGTCCCTGATAATCGCAAAGATTTAGAATCACTAGCCGGCGTTGGGCGTAAAACCGCCAATGTGGTGTTGAACACGGCCTTTGGTCAACCCACCATGGCGGTTGATACGCATATTTTTCGGGTGGGTAATCGTACCGGTCTTGCTACTGGTAAAAACGTGCTAATCGTCGAAAATAAACTGGTTGAACGTATACCCGATGACTTCATAGTTGACGCCCATCATTATCTTATTTTACACGGGCGCTATACCTGTCAAGCACGCACACCCAAATGCGGTGCTTGCCCTGTCTATGAGGAGTGCATGTTCAAAGACAAAGCTAAATTTTTAGAACTATAATGACCATTGATTGTTTGCCGTTTGATCACTGTGTTTTACTTTTATGGACCGATAAAGTATTGATAGTGTGATGACATGTCATGATATGGTGTGACAAGCTGCCATAATACGATAGCTGTACTTTATAAGAGATACTTTCAAATAAGGGTGCCACATGCGTACGATTACCGCGCTAGTGTTCGATGATTTTGAGACCTTGGATTTATTCGGACCCGTTGAGATGTTTGGGAGCTTGCCTGAGCATTATCGTATCCAATTTACCTCAATGGCTGGTGGCATCATCCGCAGTAAGCATGACGTACCTATGCAAACAGTCACTGTCAGCGAATTAGCCTGTCAGACGGATATTGTTTTGGTACCAGGCGGGTTTGGTACACGCCAGCTAGTCTACGATTCATCCTTTTTGCAAACGCTAACAACTCTCACTGATGAGGCTGATTGGGTACTGAGCGTCTGTACTGGTAGCGCCTTATTGGCAAAAAGCGGTGTGTTAAATGGCAAGCGAGCAACCTCTAATAAAATGGCATGGCAATGGGTGACTTGTCAGTCGGATCAAGTGAATTGGATCAAGCAAGCACGCTGGGTCATTGATGGTAAGTTTTATACCTCATCAGGGGTTAGCGCAGGCATGGATATGGCACTTGGTTTTATCGCTGATAGACATGGCGTCGAGAAAGCCTACCAAGTGGCGCAACATACTGAATTTCGTTGGCAAGAAAATAGCGACATTGATGACTTTTACCGCCCTTAATCCATTACCAGTTACCTCACAACACCATACATTGCTAGAGTTTTACCTCGATACACGGTAAAATATGCTAATTTTTTGATTCGTTTTCGTCTTTCATTTTTCTATACATTTAATAATGACTGAGTTTGTCGACTACAGTCCCTGCAATTAAGCGACCCCATTATGCGTGAATACAACTTATTTACCTCAGAATCTGTGAGCGAAGGTCATCCTGATAAAATGGCTGACCAAATATCAGACGCTATCCTCGATGCTATCTTACGTGAAGACCTACATGCCCGCGTAGCTTGCGAAACCCTAGTAAAAACAGGCGCGGTCATCCTTGCTGGCGAAATCACCACAACAGCAAACATCGATTTAGAGCGTCTGGTTCGCGATACGGTTAATGGTATTGGCTATCATCATTCAGATTTAGGGTTTGATGGCGAGACTTGTGCCGTCATCAACATGCTGGGCAAGCAGTCTCCTGAGATCGCTCAAGGTGTCGATCGTAGCGATCCTGAAGAGCAAGGTGCAGGCGATCAGGGCTTAATGTTCGGTTATGCCAGTAATGAAACTGACGTATTGATGCCCGCCCCTATCGAATACGCTCACCGTCTGATGGAGCGTCAGTCTGAGCTGCGCCGTGCAGGCGATCTGCCTTGGTTGCGCCCCGATGCTAAAGCACAGGTCACTCTAAAATACGATGGCAATCGTCCTGTCGCTATCGATGCAGTCGTTCTATCGACACAGCATGACCCAAGTATCTCGCAATCAGATCTACAAGAAGCGGTGATGGAGTCTATTATCAAGCAAGTACTACCAGCCGATCTGTTACATGCTGGTACACGCTATCATATCAACCCAACAGGCAAATTTGTGATTGGTGGTCCTGTGGGTGATGCGGGTCTAACGGGTCGTAAAATCATTGTTGATACATACGGCGGTATGGCACGTCATGGTGGCGGTGCATTCAGTGGTAAAGATCCTTCAAAAGTAGATCGCAGCGCCGCTTATGCGGTACGTTATGTGGCGAAGAACATCGTCGCCGCTGGTCTTGCTGATCGCTGTGAGATACAAGTCAGTTACGCCATTGGTGTGGCTGAGCCAACCTCTATCTCAGTCAATACTTTTGGGACGAATAAAATCAGCAACGATGAGATCATCCGCCTGATTCGTACCCATTTTGACTTGCGCCCATATGGCATCACTCGTATGTTGAACTTACTACAACCTATGTATCAGCAAACGTCTACCTTTGGACATTTTGGTCGTCAAGGCTCAGAGACTGCCTTTACGTGGGAAAAAACAGACAAAGCTGACATCTTAAAAGCTGACGCTGGATTATAAGCGTCACTGCTTTAGAGTCTTTATAACCCATTTTATATACTAAAAATTACCGACACTTATTACTAGGAGCAGCTTATGTCTCAAGACAATATTCAAGATGGTAACACTCAAGACAGCAATGTCGAAATCACTCCTGAAATGCAGGCGTTTTATCAGCGTGCTGACGCCATTATCGGCATCGCAAACAGTCAATTAGGCCCTGATGCTCATTCAGGACAAGTAGGCGCTTCTCTATTGTATGCAGCTGCTCGCTATAGCGCATCAGTTGCTTCTATTGGCTTTGTCAAAGGCGATGATTTTGCCAAAGAAAAAGACGATATTGTTGAGTTTTATGTTAAACAGTATCGCCAGATGCTAAGCGACAACTTGACAGATTATGCGCAAAACTTCGATAAGTATGTGCAGTTAAACCAAGATGATAAGCCAGCTGAATAAGTAGATCTTATCCTCTTAGGAACTTATATCTAAGCATGGCAGCAGTAACCGTCTTTATCAAATAAAAACCCAAGCTCATTAGGCTTGGGTTTTTTGTGAAAGATTATTGAGTAGATAACTATAGATTGGCTATTATATGATTTAGCAGTCTCACTATATAGCTCATAGGCGATAACAGGACGCTATTGGACGACATAAACAAGGAATTATCCTCATGCAACATAACCTACCTCAATTACCACTATCAGCATTCGTTAACCCGTTTAAGTCATCATGGCTTATTTTGTCCCTCGCTCTTACATCGGTACTAATACTAACAGGTTGTAGCTATATTCCTGATAGCGTTACCCCTATTCAGTCAGGCACGAATAATATTGAAAATACGCTTACCCAGTGCCCAGCTTCTCCCTCTAACAAAACCATGTGCACCATGCAATATGAGCCTGTCTGCGTGAAGACTCAAACAGGCTCAGTGATAAGCTACCGTACTGCGGGCAATGCCTGTTCGGCATGCAACCTACCTGAAGCCATCGGTTATACAGAAGGCGAGTGTCATTAACCATTAGGGCATTATTAGTAGCAACATCTACTCAAGCACACATAAAAATACCCAACTGTCATAAGCTGGGTATTTTTATGGCGGCGAAGACTAATGGCACCATTAACATTAAAACATTCGATCTAAGAATTAAACTTCTTTTTCGATGGCTGGTGGTCCTTTTAACAACTCTTCGTCACGGAACTCATTGGCAGAGTTGTGCTCTGCTGACTCTTCGGTAGTGAACCACTGCTGATTGCGATACAGTATCAAACGATCTCGGCTCAGGCCACGTAATAAAGAATACATCATCACGACGATCACAATAGCGAACGGGAAACCTGAGACAATAGAGGCGGCTTGTAGTGCACTCAGTCCACCTGCTGCTAATAGTACTGCAGCGATAACGCCTTCAGAGCCTGCCCAAAACAAACGCTGAATTTTTGGTGGGTTGGTATCGCCACCTGATGTCAACATATCGATAACGAAACTGGCTGAATCTGATGACGTGACAAACCACAACACAATCATCACTACGATAAGTAGATTGACCGCGTTAGTGACTGGGTAAGACTCCATCAACTTAAAGATAGCGCTACCTGTATCTGCTTGTACCGCCTCGATAAGTCCTGGACTAGCAATACTGGGATCTGCTGCTGCCATAAGTTCCATATTTACTGCAGAACCACCAAATGCGGTAAACCATAAAAATAAAATCGTGACAGGGATGAACAACACTCCTAACATGAACTCACGAATGGTGCGTCCTCGAGAGATACGGGCAATAAATACCCCAACGAATGGTGACCAGCTAATCCACCATGCCCAATAAAATATCGTCCAAGAGGACTGCCAGTTTTCTTCGCCCTTATAAGACTCTGTCCAAAGACCTAACGGTACAATTTGATGCAAATAATTACCAATATTCTCTATCAGACTATTAAAAATAAATTGAGTTGGTCCAAAAATAATCACAAAACTCAGTAATATGATAGTGAATAATATATTAATATCACTTAGGCGTTTGATACCTTTATCAAGTCCTACAAACAGAGACAACCCTGCTAGCATCGTGATAATACCTATCAAGATAATCTGCACCGTAATACTATTAGGAATACCAAATAAGGTCTCAAGACCTGAATTGATCTGTAGGACACCAAGACCTAACGTCGTGACTACCCCAAACATCGTACCGAATACCGCTAGTGTATCTACCGTATGACCCCAACCACCGTAGATCTTTTTACCCAACATTGGATACAAGGTTGAGCGTATAGCCAGTGGTAAGCCTACCCGGTAATGGAAATATGCCAGTGATAGCGCGACCATGCCATAAAGCCCCCATACATGAAAACAGTAATGAAGGAACGAGATGTTCATCGCTTGTTTTGCTGCAGCAACAGTTTCTGGTTCTCCTAACGGCGGTGCCATAAAGTGATACAGTGGCTCAGCGGTACCCCAGTATAGCAGCCCAATACCGATGCCTGCCGAAAACAACATACCAACCCAAGAAACAAGATTGTACGCAGGTCTCTCGTTTTGATGACCAAGCCTGATATCGCCATAACGACTAAATATCATATAAATACTCATGACCAATGTTAAATTGACCACGACAATAAAGAACCAACCAAAGCGCAAAGAGACAAATGCTTTTGCTTGATTGAACACTATCTCTGCTTGCTCGTTGAATAACGCGCCAAAGATAATAAAAGCAAGTATCAATATTGCTGACGTCAAAAATACAGGTTTGCTTACCCGCGGAAAAGGGCCTACTCGGCCAACTTTTACATGATCCATAGGTATTCCCCCAAAAAAAAGTGCGTAACCATACCAAGGTATGAGCCAATTATCAAATATAACACTCAAAAAACAGTCGCTAATGTATAGGTATGGTATCGACACTTTGGTAGCTGTTTTAACTGGGGTTCATTTATTCTAAATAATCCTCATTTGTAGACACCAATAAAAAAGCCCCAATTTATTGAATTGGGGCTTCTCTGAACAACCTGAATAACGACTTTACTGCTTAGTCACCTTTTACAATCTTAGGTGGACCTTTGAGTAAATGCTCATCGACGAACTCGTTAGCAGAGTTATGATCTGCTGACTCATCTGTGATAAATTGCTGCTGCGCACGGTATAGAATCAGACGATCTCGGCTGAGCCCGCGCAGTAACGCATACATAATGACAAATATCACTAGAGCAAACGGTAAGCCTGCGACGATAGCTGCCGCCTGTAGGGCAGAAAGTCCGCCAGCTGCTAACAATATAGCCGCGATAATGCCTTCTGTCGTTGCCCAAAACAAACGCTGAATTTTTGGTGGATTGGTATCACCACCAGCTGTCAGCATATCGATAACAAAACTGGCTGAATCCGATGAGGTCACAAACCATAGCATGATCATAACCACAATCAATAGCGTGATAGGTTTTGCCAACGGATAGTACTCAACCAATTTAAAGATAGCACTACCACTGTCTGCTTGTACCGCTTCGACCAACCCTGGGCTGATACCTGTCACAGCAGAAGCAAGCTCCATGTGAATAGCAACGCCGCCAAAAGTCGTAAACCAGAAGAACAAGATAAGCATTGGGATTAACAATACGCCAAGCGTAAATTCACGAATGGTACGACCACGAGAAATACGGGCGATAAAGATACCAACGAATGGTGCCCAGCTAACCCACCATGCCCAATAGAACACTGTCCAGCCGCTCTGCCAATCCGTTTCGCTATAAGACTCGCCCCATGTACCTAGTGGTACAATCGCGGTCAGATAGTTACCGATGTTTTCGATAAAGCTATCAAAGATAAATAGCGTTGGTCCTAAAATAACCATAAACGCGAGCAATACAACTGTAAAACCGATGTTGATGTCACTAAGACGCTTGATACCTTTGTCCAGACCCATCATAACGGAAGCCGCTGCTAGCGCTGTGATGAAGGCAATCAAGCCAAACTGTACTGTCAGACTATTTGGCGTACCAAACAGCTTTTCTAGTCCGGAGTTGATCTGCATGACGCCAAGTCCGAGCGAGGTAACCACCCCAAACATCGTACCGAACACAGCCAAGATATCAACAGTGTGACCCCATAGGCCATAAATTCTTTTACCCAGTAAAGGATACAAAGTGGAGCGAATCGATAACGGTAGACCGCGGCGGAAATGGAAATAGGCCAACGACAGCGCTACGATTGTATAGATTGCCCAAGCATGTAGTCCCCAATGCATAAACGAGATATTCATCGCTTGCTTGGCTGCTTCTACTGTCTCAGCCTCACCCATCGGCGGTGCCATAAAGTGATACAACGGCTCCGCTGTACCCCAATATACTAGGCCAATACCGATACCTGCAGAGAATAACATACCAATCCAAGAAAACAGATTGTACTGTGGTCGCTCCGTTTGGTTACCAAGCCTAATATCGCCGTAGCGACTCATTGCCAAGTAAACACAAAGTATAAGCGCGACGTTGACTAATATAATAAATAGCCAACCGAACTTATCAGTAATAAAGTTCTGTAAAAAACTAAAGACAGCCCCTGCTGTTTCGGTGAAAAGCGCACCGAAAATAATAAATCCAATAATCAACAGTGACGATGTAATAAACACAGGTTTGCTCACCCGTGGAAAAGGCCCCAATCTACCTACTTTTACTTCTTCCATGTGCAAGTCTCAAAATTCAAGGAATATTACCTTAACAAAATAGGCTTTAACTATCAATCAATTACAAAATAAAACTTGATAAAACCTTTTGTTTATTCTAAAAGATTTGATGCTTATTTTAGAATAACTACATAAAATCATAACCATAAATCATCTAATCCAATGACTATTTAGGCATTAATCTGAGTAGTTGTCCGCCATCACCATCCTCTAGCGCCCACACTTGCCCATCGACTGCCATCACGCTACGAATACGCTCACCCATATCATAACGATAACGCTCAGTAGCACTATTATCTTCATTGACACGCACTACGATAAGCGCCTTCGAGGACAAGCCACTGATCAAAAAATCACCTTGCAATGCTGGGAAGTCGTTATGGCTACCAGCAGTATATAGACTGAGTGAAGATGGTGAGATAACAGGCGTCCATGTAATTTTAGGCATCTCAAAATCAGGACGAGTGTCATGGTCTGGGATTGGTGTACCTGAATAATTGCGACCATTTGAGACAATCGGCCAGCCGTAGTTCTTTCCTTTTTCAATCAGATTAAATTCATCACCACCCTTTGGCCCCATCTCATTGGCCCAAAGCCTGCCATTTTCATCAAATCTAATGCCAAGTACATTGCGATTGCCCATTGTCCAGAACTGAGAGGCAATGTCATTGCTGTCACTGACAAATGGATTGTCCTTTGGCACAGAACCATCAGCATAAAGTCTAATGATTTTACCCAAATTCATGCTCATATCTTGTGCTGGTTCTTTGTCTTGGCGTTCGCCTGAGCTGATATATAGATAACGTCCATCCGGCGAAAATAGCAATCGATGACTATAATGCCCTTGTCCTGTCACTTTTGGAAACTGCTCCCAAATGGGCGTGATAGATTGTAGTGTGGGCGTATTAGTATCTAGTCCTGCGAGCGTCGCCTTAATAACTTTTGCACCAAATGTATTGCTCTCACTTCCCGTCCCTGCTTCTGCATAGCTTAGATACACAGCATTAGAAGTCGCAAAGTCTGGGGCTAGTATAATGTCTCCTAAACCACCTTGCCCACCATAAGCAACTTCAGGTACGCCTCCGACCTGTGTTTTGCTACCTGTTGCGGTATCCACAATGAATAACTCGCCTGTTTTTTGGGTGACCAGTAGCTGTGGCGATTTGTTGGTGGTACTGGGTAGTGCGGCCATGGCCCAAGGCTCATCAAATGTGGCCACTGACTTTGTTGTAAACTCAGGCTTTTCTAGACTGACCTGAGCATCGCTTACCTGCATATCCGCTTTAGGCACTTGCACTTCTTTATACTCTGTCACTTTGTTGCTGGTGTTTACTGTTGAAGAGTTAGAGCAAGCTGCAGTACTGAACAGTAAAGCTGCGATTACTAGTGGCAATGCTAAAGGTTTATTAATACGCTCGATATGAGTTGTCATTGTTTTTCCTCTTTATTAGGTTTGCGCTTATATTGCT
This sequence comes from Psychrobacter sp. H27, assembly GCF_059072655.1. Taxonomy (NCBI): domain Bacteria; kingdom Pseudomonadati; phylum Pseudomonadota; class Gammaproteobacteria; order Moraxellales; family Moraxellaceae; genus Psychrobacter; species Psychrobacter sp. H27. Next base: position 777,544 of record NZ_JCACRX010000001.1, read on the forward strand.
AGTCATTTATTTATAGCACAGTCCTGATAGTTAAGAGAGATTTAAAACGTAAAAGAATCGTAGCGTAAAATAATTGTCTAAACGAAAAACCCCTTACCTACGATTGTAGATAAAGGGTTGATTTAGCGCACATAATGAGGTCAAACAAGCGTCAACGTTAAAGTGATTAGCTCATTCTTAGCTTGTCAAAAGTCAGCTTGTCATCTGCGCCAACATCAACTTTGATGATATCACCCGCAACGAAATCGCCCGCCAGTAGCTTCAATGACAAAGGGTTTTCGATCTCTTGCTGGATGGCACGTTTGAGTGGGCGCGCGCCATAAACTGGATCATACCCTACTGCCACCAATTTATTCATCGCATCGGCTGATAGCTCAATATCCATCTCACGCTCTTGAATGCGCTGACGCAAGCGATCTAATTGAATGTCGGCAATACCTGCCATCTGCGACATACCAAGCGGATGGAAGACCACAATTTCATCAATACGGTTGACGAACTCTGGACGGAAATGCTGCCCAACCGAATCCATCACTTCTGCCTTGATATCATCGTAGCTCTCACCTACCATCTCTTGAATCTTATGCGACCCTAAGTTACTGGTCATGATAATCACGGTGTTTTTGAAGTCTATCACCCGTCCTTGTGAGTCAGTCAAGCGACCATCATCCAGCACTTGCAGTAAGATATTAAACACATCGGGATGGGCTTTTTCCACTTCATCGAAGAGTATAACGCTATACGGTTTGCGGCGTACCGCTTCCGTCAATGTGCCGCCCTCTTCGTAACCGACATAACCTGGAGGCGCACCAACTAGGCGGCTGACGCTATGTTTTTCCATATATTCACTCATGTCGATACGTACTATCGCCTCTTCAGAGTCAAATAGGAAGTTTGCCAGTGATTTGGTGAGCTCAGTTTTACCAACACCCGTAGGTCCCAAGAACAAGAACGAACCAGAAGGACGATTGGGGTCAGACAAGCCCGCACGGCTACGACGTACCGCGTTTGCAACGGCTTCGACCGCTTCGTTCTGACCGATGACCCGCTCATGGAGCTTTTCTTCCATGGCTATCATCTTATCACGCTCACCTTGCATCATTTTGCTGACTGGAATGCCCGTTGCCGCTGCCACGACTTCTGCGATTTCGTTGTCTGTTACCTTATTCCGTAGTAATTTGACACCGCTACCTTCACCTGTCTGCTCTTTTTGCTCAGCCAAGTCAGACTCATGGATACGACGCTCAAGCTGCGGAATAGTTTCGTATTGCAGCTTACTCATGGTCTCGTAGTCGCCTTCACGGCTGGCTTTATCATAGGCGATACGGGCTTTGTCCAGCTCGTCTTTGAGCTGCTGACTGCCTTTGACCAATGCCTTCTCTGCTTGCCAAACCTCATTGAGATCAGCATACTCTTTTTCCAATTCAGCTATTTGGGCATCGAGCACTTTTCGCTCGGCCTGTGCACCAGCGTCTTCTTCATTTTTGAGCACTTCACGCTGCATTTTTAACTGAATGAGGCGGCTATCGAGCTTACCTAATGACTCAGGCTTGCTGTCCATCTCCATACGCAGACGACTGGCTGCTTCATCAATCAAGTCAATCGCCTTATCTGGCAACTTGCGATCGGTGATATAGCGATGACTCATACGTGCTGCTGCGATGATGGCACTGTCTTGAATATCGACGCCGTGATGCAGCTCGTAACGCTCTTTTAGACCGCGTAATATCGCGATGGTATCTTCGACCGTTGGCTCATCAACCAAAACCTTTTGAAAACGACGCTCAAGAGCAGCATCTTTTTCGATATACTTACGGTACTCGTCCAGCGTCGTAGCTCCAACACAATGCAGCTCACCGCGTGCCAGTGCTGGCTTTAGCATATTACCTGCATCCATCGCGCCTTCTGATTTGCCCGCACCGACCATCGTATGTAGCTCATCGATGAACAAGATGACGTTACCTTCTTGCTTCGCTAAGTCACTCAATACGCTTTTGAGTCGTTCTTCGAACTCACCGCGGAATTTTGCCCCTGCAATGAGCGCCCCTAGATCTAACGACAGCACTTCTTTGCGGCGCAGACCCTCTGGTACGTCACCATTAATGATTTTTTGTGCCAATCCTTCTACGATGGCGGTTTTACCGACACCTGGTTCACCGATGAGTACAGGGTTGTTTTTGGTACGGCGCGACAGTACCTGAATAGTACGGCGAATCTCTTCGTCACGACCGATTACTGGATCAAGTTTACCCAGCTCTGCTTGTTCAGTCAGATTGATCGTATATTTATTGAGTGCATCGCGCTGATCTTCTGCGTTTTGGTTATTGACCGTATCATCACCGCGTAGCTGCTCAATGACCGCTTTTAGTTTGCTAGCCGTTACGCCGGCACTTTCAAATATCTTTTTGGTTTCGCCTTGCTCAGCGAGTGCCAACATCACCCATTCAGTCGCGATAAAATCATCGCCTTCTTTTTGAGCCTGACGATCTGCCAAGTTCAAGATTTTAACCGAGTTTGGGTTTAGATTGACGTCACCTGTCGGTTCCGAAATAGTCGCCTGATTGTCTAATGCCTTGGCAACGCCATTTTTTAGCGCTGGAATAGAAGCACCCGCTTGCTGACAGATAGATAAATTAGACTCATCTTGCAGTAGTACGCCAAGCAAATGCACAGGATCGATACCGGTATGATCGCGACCTAACGCTAGGCTCTGTGCTTCTTGAATGGCGGACTGCAGTTTTTGAGTGAATTTCTCAAATCTCATATGTATATCCTTTTATAATTCGTATTATCAGAGGTCATTTTAGACGCTAGTGCCCTCTGTTATCTGTCATTTATATAAGGTATATATACAATTATTTCAAGACAGTTACGCCATAAAACCTTACTAAAAACAATGATATTTAAAATAGGGAAAAACTATCCTTTATAAAGCATCAATTTATACTTACATCTTATAATTATCATAAACTTAAACCGTTTACTCAACGATTTCAATCACCGTACCAACCTTAACGGCTGCCATAATGGTATCCATCTCGTCATTGGTAACCGCGATACAACCATCAGTCCAATCGCGGCTTTGGTTCAACCAGCTCAAATGTCCAAAGCCATTCATTTGTCCATGAATCATGATATCGCCGCCTGGGCTGACGCCTAGCGACTTTGCGTGTGCTTTGTCCGCAGCATTTGGATAGCTAATATGAATGGAACGATACGCAATAGAGTTCTCATTTTTATAATCTAAGGTATAAATCCCTGTCGGCGTACGCTGATCGCCTTCCTGCTGTTTATGACCAACTGGGCTGTCGCCAAGCGCAATACGGTATGACCGTATGACATTGCCACGCTCCATGAGCTGTAAGACACGATCTGATTTATCCACAAAAACTTTATCAATAACTGTCGAGGATGGCATAGGATCATTGGATGTTGATGGACTTTCACTATAGGCAATAGCGCTAGTGCTCGCAAAGGAAATGAGGCTAATACTGATAAGTATTAGCAACGAGTGCGGATATGATTCGCTTAATTGGTAAGATTTTTTGCAAAAAAATGACATGAAACTTGATCCTTATCATTAACTCTCAAGAGTAATTAATAATACTGTATCAAAGAATCATGCCATATTATGTAGATCAATTTTGTGTGAAAATAATGAAAGCAACAAGAGCTAGACCATACGAATGGCACCATCTAAGCGAATGACTTCACCATTTAGATAGGCATTATCAATAATATGGGTCACCAATTTGGCAAACTCATTGGGAGCGCCCAAACGTTTAGGATAAGGTACGCCCGCCTCCAACTGTTCGCGGGCTTTTTCTGGAATAGATTCCATCATCGGCGTAGCGAAGACACCCGGTGCGATAGTCATCACGCGTATACCGTGACGAGCCAGCTCGCGAGCAAGTGGTAAAGTTAATCCAACCACGCCTGCCTTGGACGATGAGTAACTGGCTTGGCCCACTTGACCATCAAAGGCGGCGATAGATGCCGTATTGATAATAATACCTTGATCCGCATTTTTTCCTATATGGTTCTTTTCTGCATTGGCATCTGTAGCGCTGTCACTGGCCAAACGCTTGGCGATACTCGCTGCGACCAAACGGGCAACATTGAATGAACCGACCAAATTAATGTTGACCCCGCGGCTAAATGCCTCAAGATCTGCCGGGTTGTTATCACGATCTAGAAGCTTTTGTACGACTACGATGCCCGCACAGTTGATTGAGCCTTGTAAGCCGCCGAAAGCTGACTCTGCCAGCTCAACCGCTAATTGCACTTCATCACCGTTGGTGATATCACAACGCACAAAACGTGCGCTATCACCTAGCTCGGCAACCAATGCTTGCCCTGCTGACTTATTCAGGTCAGCGATGACGACGTTACCACCTTGATCGACAATAGCCCGAGCCACTGACTCGCCCAAACCTGATGCACCGCCTGTGACCAAAAAGCTGTTTTGTTTAACTTGCATGATTATTCCTTTAGATTTTGCTTCTTATTAGATACTTTTCTATTAAATTTATAGACGCTTTATCAACTCATTCATGCAGCAGACAGACTACGTAGCAAAAAGCGTTGAATCTTACCACTTGGCGTTTTGGGCAGTTCTGTCACAAACTCAACCTCACGCGGATACGCATGAGTAGATAAGCGTTTGCGTACCAGCTCTTGGATTTCTTTGGCGATTTGCTCACTGCCTTCGACACCGTCTTTTAGCACCACATAAGACTTGATGGTATGACCACGCACTTCATCCGGCACGCCCACGGCCGCAGATTCTGCAACGGCGTCATGCTCTAATACGGTGTTTTCGACATCCGTAGGTCCGACGCGGTAACCTGCGGTAATAATAATGTCATCATCACGGCCTGAGAACCAGTAACTACCGTCACTATGACGCTCGACCACATCGCCTGTTAGATAGTAATCCTCTACAAAGGCTTGTTTTTCATTCCAGCTATAACCACGGAAATAGAACGCAGGCGACTGACTGACCACGACTGCTAACTGTCCTTGCTCACCATCTGGCAGTACAGTCATATCATCACCTAATACCACTAACGTATGACCTGGTAGTGCCATTCCCATTGACCCCACTGGAGACTCGTGCGTTAACGCATGATGCGCACAGCAAGTCATGCCAGTTTCTGTTTGCCCATATTGATCTTTTACCTGACAGTCTAGATAAGTTTCGACCCAGTTGACCACTTCGGTGTTCAGTGTCTCCCCTGCTGAGTTGGCGCAGCGCAAAGACAGCTTGGCATTGGTATCAAGGTCAACGTCATTGTTGTCTTTATTATCAAATACGCCGCTAGATTTCATCATTCGAAATGCCGTCGGTGAAGAGGCTAAATTGGTAATCTTGTGACGTACCATAAAATCACGGGTATTAGTCGCGTCAAATCCTGCCTCATTAAAATAAGTGGCGATGCCCAGTAGCAGAGGCCCTGTAATGGCATAGTACAAGCCATATGCCCAGCCTGGATCTGCCATGTTCCAATATTGATCATCTTCGCGTAGATCGATGGCATAACGCATATATAGGTAAAAAGCAGGTAATGCGGCTAACGGAACGCTGACGCCTTTTGATTTACCAACCGTGCCTGAGGTAAACATTTGCAAAAATGGCGCATCCGTATCGAGCATCACTGGTTCGATCGTTTGCGACTGCACTGCCATAGACTGGCTGTAATGATCGTCACCCCACGTCTGAGCATCTTCTATACTGCCGACCAATACCATTTTGGTTTGCTCAGCCAAATCTTCAAACTTGCTGCGATTTTCTAAGTTAGTAAAAACGACTTTGGTATCGGCTTTATCCATCCGATATTTGATTGAGTCATAACCAAAAGCAGTAAATAGCGGCTGATATACGGCTCCGATACGCCATGTTGCCAATACAACGGTTAGCAGCTCGGGCGTGCGCGGTAGCATAGTCGCTACTTTGTCGCCCGCTTTTACCCCATACGACTGTAGTAAGTTAGCGATTTGAGCACTTGCTTTGTCAAGCTCACCAAAACTCATGCGTGTTATGTTGCCTGCTGTGTCTTCGTGTACTAACGCAGCATTGTCAGCGCGGCCATCGCGTACATGGCGACCACAGCAAGCCATATAAGCATTTAAACGATCATCCACATGCTCGCCAAATATTTCTGACAGCAGTGTATCCATATCAAAATTATTATAGTAATCGGTATAGTTTTTTGGTGTGACGGTAGTATCTGTATCAATATTCGTCGGAGTTTGAGAGGGGGTGTTCATAAGCTAATCCTTTAGCAATATCAGGTCACTGGTAAAATGGTGAAATAGTAAAATGGGATTGTATGATTGCAAAACGGCCACATCCTATAGACCGTTTCATAGGTTCGTATTTATCATGCTCTATTAGTAACGCATTTTTACGTTTATTTCAATACATAACGTATCATTTTTATTTTATAGAAATAGAGATAATCTATAACTAATTATCATTAATTCGTTATAAATCCGCAAAGACACCTACAATCAATAGCCAAAGTACTGCCACATATTTTCAATTTCCTATTAAAGAATTAACACTTCAATATTATTGTCTAAAACCTCACACTTAAACATCAGCTCTTAAAAACCCTAATAACGCTTTCTCTTCACAGCTTTGGTATTTCTTAGTTCGACCGCGGCGCGCTTGTTTGTAAGTTTCAAAAAACTGTCCTGCCAAAAAACGCTCAATGACAATGGGATGAATATAAGAGGCACGGCATACGGTCGGCGTGTTGCCCAGCTCTGCTGCCACACTTTTTACCATATCAGTAACTAATTGCTGTCGCTCAGTGCTTTCTGGTGCACTGGCTAGTATGCTAGCGCCTGCAGACGTTTGTAGCTCATCATATAGGTAGCTTGCTGCAAGTACACTTGCCATCCATGTGCGAAAATCCTTTGCGCTGTACAGTTTACTTTCGCAGTCCATGCCGCACGTATGCATCCGTAAGTAGTCATTGATATCACTACTGTCAACGACTTGCTTATGACCGTTGTCATTTAAGTATTTGAATATTTGATAACCTGGCAGTTCAGAACATGCTTGCACGATGTCAATCAATCGCTCATCTTGCAGCTCAATATGATGCTCTTTTGCACTTTTTCCGACGAAATCAAACGCCAGTCCATTGTCGGTTTCACTAACATGCTTACTACGTAACGTACTTAGACCATAGCTTTTATTTTGTTTGGCGTAGCGGCTATTACCAATACGAATCAAAGTGGTCTCTAGCAATTTAACAACGGCAGCAAGCACATTGGTGCGTGACAGCGACTCTGCTTCCAAATCTGCCTCCACCTGCGCGCGTAGATTGGGCAGTGCCTCTGCAAATCCTATCATCGCATCAAACTTTGCTTGGTCACGGATGTTGTTCCATGACGGATGATACAGATACTGTTTGCGCGATTTTTCGTCTCGCCCTGTTGATTGCAGATGGCCTCGTTCGTCTTGGCATATCCACACCTCTGACCACATAGGCGGTATCACCAATGCATCAAAACGCTGACGCAATGCTTTGTCTTTGACCGTGTTGCCTGTTGCATCACGATAAGTAAAGCCGCGACCCCAACGTCTACGCTCGTAGCCTGGTTCATTGTCACTCACATAACGCAAATTAGCGCGGCGTGCGAGATGCTCGTAATCATAACGCACATCTTTGGTCATTGTCTGCTGGCTAGTCTGTAATTTTGCCTTTGTCATAAACCTATATACCTTTGAGAATTCATGGTTTTAGCATAATTAATGACGGTAGTTTTTGCTGTTTATTTGGCACAGACAAAGTGTAATGCTGTGTAAAATAAAGCAGTGATAAAAATAGGGATAAGGGTTCTAAGTGCTGTACTTTTGAGGCATAATTCAGCATTACTCACGACTTAAGTTTATAAAAAATGAACCATTCACCTGTGAAAATAAAGCCACTCGCTCTCGCCGATCACGATCTTTGGGCGCACTTATGGCAAAACTATCTGACATTTTATGAAACCAATTTGCCATCAAGCACGACGGAGACGACGTGGCGCAATCTGCTTGATGATGACGTCTCTGTTTATGGATTTGGGGCGTGGAGGGATGGTATTTTGGTAGGCATTACCCATGTGGTACTGCATCCCAACACATGGAATACTAACGCGTGTTGTTACTTAGAAGATTTATATGTCGCGAATAATGTCCGTGGTCAAGGCGTAGGACGTGCATTGATTGAACATGTATACTCCTTTGCTAAGGATAAGGACTGCAACCGTGTCTACTGGACGACACAAGAAAGCAACACCACCGCTCGTAAACTCTATGATGCCATTGCGACTCAGACAGATATGGTTCAGTACCGTAAGGACTTATAAAGAGTGAGCTAGAGAATGAAATGCCCACAAAAAACGCCAAGCATCAAATACTTGGCTTTTTTCGTTTTGATACTGCTATAACTTAGAAGTCGTTATTTACCATATACACATAGATAAGCGGTTTCGACGTCTACTTTTACTTGGAACTTCTGATTAGCTTCAACGGTAAACTGCTCGCCAGCGTTAAACGTTTGCCACTCATCACTCTCTGGTAATTTTACGGTCAATGCACCGCTCACCACGCTCATGGTTTCAAATTCACTGGTGCCAAACTCATACTCACCAATTTCCATGACGCCGACAGTCGCAGGCTTGGTAGCCGTTTGAAAAGCAATAGAAGTCACTTTATCATCAAAATAATTATTAACGCTTGGCATAATTTTCCTTAATTAAATATTGGTTACTATTTCAATTAGTTACTATTTTAAAACGGCTGCTTATTTAAAACAGCCTTTTACAGTCCTGCTTTTAGACTCGCTTCGATAAACTGATCGAGGTCACCATCTAGCACCGCACCAGTGTTAAAGGTTTCAACACCCGTACGCAAGTCTTTGATACGTGAGTCATCGAGCACGTATGAGCGAATTTGACTGCCCCAGCCGACGTCAGACTTGCCATCTTCTACCGCTTGCTGCGATTCCATACGTTTTTGCATTTCCAGCTCATAGAGCTTAGCACGTAGCATTTTCATCGCCGTGGCTTTGTTACCATGTTGACTACGCTCATTCTGACAGGTCACTACCACACCTGATGGCTCATGGGTAATACGTACCGCAGAATCTGTCGTGTTTACGTGCTGACCACCCGCCCCAGATGAACGATAGGTATCGATACGCAAATCTGCTGGATTGATATCAATCTCGACGTTGTCATCAATCTCAGGCGAGACAAACACCGCAGCAAACGAGGTATGACGACCATTATTACTATCAAATGGTGATTTACGCACTAAACGGTGAACGCCAATCTCGGTACGCAACCAACCAAACGCATAATCGCCTTTGATCTCAATGGTTGCCGACTTAATACCAGCCACGCTACCTGATGACACTTCAATCACATCTACTTTGAAGCCATGTGATTCTGCCCAGCGTGTATACATGCGCAGCAGCATTTCAGCCCAATCTTGCGCTTCAGTACCGCCACTGCCTGACTGAATATCCAAGTAGCAGTTATTTGGATCCATCTCACCGCTAAACATTCGGCGGAATTCTAAATCAGCAACACGTTTCTCAGCGCTATCTAGCTCGCTCTGCACATCGGCTAGCAATGACTCATCTTCTGCTTCGACTGCCAACTCTAGCATGGCAGACGCATCTTCTAATGTCGTCTCAAGTGACACTACCACATCGATGACACCATCAAGGTGACTTTTTTCTTTATTAATCTTGGTCGCGCGCTCTGGATCATTCCATAGCTCGGGGTTTTCTAACTCTAAATTAACTTCTTCTAAGCGTTCTTGCTTACCATCGAAGTCAAAGATACCTCCGCAAATCCTGCCCACGCTCTGATAAATCTTTAATTTGCTCTTGATACGGATTGATTTCCATAAATGTTCCTGTTTTTCTAAAAAAATAAATAATGAATGTGGCGCTATTTTAAATGAGATTGATGCTAAATGGTTCGCTAATTAACGCTATTGCTAATGTTGCTACTATTACTAGCTTAAATAATCTAAATTGACCAATCTTCTACTGCCCAGCGATGTGCCAAAGCATGCGCATGTAACGCATCATCAGGTGATACGCAAACGGCCACATCAGCCCATTCGAGTAACGGAATATCATTTTTGGAATCTGAATACGCATACGTTTTTTCAAAGGTGATGCCAGAGGTTTGCTGTTTATTTAGCCATTTATCTAAATGGTATATTTTGCCCGCTTGGAAGTTTGGTCTGTCAGTTAGCTTACCTGTATAGCGATTGTCTTTGATCTCTAATGGCGTTGCCAATACATTGGCTTCTTCCACGCCAAAACGCTTGGCAATAGCCGATACCACAAAATCATTGGTCGCAGAAATAATCACCACATCGTGCCCTTGCTCAATGTGCTGGCACAACGCTTCCATCGCTTTTGGGCGAATATGTGGCTCGATTTCGCTTTTAATATAGTCTTCTCTTAGCTCATCAAGTCTATCAAGCGGCAGACTGCTCAAAAACTGCGCGACGAATTCATTGTACTCTGTCGCGTCTAGCGTACCTTCAATATAGTCATTATAAAATTTCTGATTGGCAGTGCGGTACTGCGCCTCATCGACAAGGTCATGCTTTACGATATACTCACCCCAGAGATAATCGCTATCGACATCAAGTAATGTATGATCTAAATCAAATAATGCCAGTTGTTTTTGTTGTGTTTGTGCTTGATTTGCCTGCATGGTGAGACCTTATCGTTGGTTGCGAAAAAATATGAATTATTTAATAAAATTGGGTACAGTTATCTACTAAGGCTGACCGTATTAATTGAACAGTCTATCAATGAAATAAGTATGCACCCTATCGTCTATCTATTTAAACTTAGCTCGTTTACTTACCCTTAGTCAGGCATCGCTATTTCTGTTAAGCCTGTTTTAAATTTCTGGCAACGCTCAGCATAATGTAGCGCTGACATTTTTAGCATCGCTGCTTGCTCATCTGTCAGCGTCTTGACTACTTTTGCAGGCGCGCCCATCACTAGCGAGTTATCAGGAATCACCTGACCTTCAGTAATTAAGGCTTTCGCCCCTATCAGACAGTTTTTACCGATTTTGACATTGTTAAGTACCACAGCGCCAATGCCAATCAAGCTATTATCACCGACTTCACAGCCGTGTAGCATTGCCAGATGGCCGATGGTAACATAATTGCCGACTGTGACCTTTATGCCTGCATCGGTATGAATCACACTATTTTCTTGCACATTACTATAGTCGCCGATATGAATACGATCGTTATCGCCGCGTATCACCGCACCAAACCAAACATTGGCCTGATGACCCAAATACACATCACCGATTACTTGTGCTGAATCAGCCACCCAACCATTGAAGGGTACGGCAAACTCAGGGGTTTTGTCTAAATATTTAAATATCATCGTTTTTCCTTAGTAAGGATAATGTTATTTTGGAGTAAGTCATTGGTTATACCACGATCATTTTTATGCTTATTTGATTCGCATGTCAAAGAACCATCTCACTTTGGACCATAGCCATAAAAAATATATTTTACAGTATACAATCCCATTTAATACCTTATCGTGTGTCCACTTTATAGTACAATTAGCAAGGCCAACATTCTCATTTTGCTATCGTAGCGCCTGCCCTAACAAGTACCGCTACCCTACTAAGGACGCATCCATGCTTCGCGAAACACACGTACCTATTATCTTGTTGGCAAGTAGTGTGATCATCACCGCGCCCAGTTATGCTGAAGATACCTCAAGTTTGGAGAGAGCCGGTGACATTGTTGCGGTTGCCATACCTGCCATTGCTTATGGCAGCACGCATTATATGAATGATAAAGAGGGACGTCAGCAATTTTATCAATCATTTGCTACCAATCTTGCCGTGACCTATGCTGTGAAGTCAACCATTAATAAAGAGCGCCCTGACCATAGCGACAATGACTCCTTCCCATCAGGACATACTTCTTTGGCATTTCAGGGCGCAAGCTTCATTCATAAACGCTATGGATTAGAATATAGTATTCCAGCTTATGTTGGCGCAACTTTTGTAGGTTATAGCCGTGTTAAAGCGGAAAAACATGATGTGGCTGATGTATTTGCTGGTGCAGCACTAGGGGTTGCCAGTAGTATGTATTTGACCAAAAGCTATAACGATCAGCTTCTCATCACAACCAATCTTGCGCCTGACTATTACGGGCTGTCTGTCCACTACCAGTTTTAATCACTCAGTTTGCCCTTGATACTAGCCATAAGTTACTATTTTGTATATAATACGCAAAATCTGTGCCTAAGCGAGCGGACATGATGCAAGTTACCTATTCACTATCTAGTGGGTTTTGTAGTTTTCATCAATAATGTCTTCTCGCTTTTTTGTGGAAAATTTTTGTGTATCGCCCTTTTTTTACTTTTATATGACAACAGTCAAATGCCGTAAATAAAAGGATACGGAGCAATTTTAGTCCAACAAAATATGATGGCACTCACCAATAACAGCGGAGGCAATCCTTGAATTCATCGGCAGAAATACAAGCAATTTTGGCACTAGCAGACGGTACAATCTTTCGCGGTGTCAGTATCGGCAGCCTAGGTCATCGTATTGGTGAAGTGGTATTTAACACAGCCATGACAGGGTATCAAGAAATCCTAACCGATCCAAGTTATGCCCGCCAGCTGGTGACTTTGACTTACCCTCACATCGGTAATACAGGCACCAATAGCGAGGACACAGAATCTGGCAATGGTCACAAAGTATGGGCAGACGGTCTTATCATCCGTGATGCCACCATGGCAACCTCTAACTTCCGTAACTCAGAGTCACTTAGCGACTATTTACAGCGTAATGAGACAGTGGCTATCGCTGAAATTGATACGCGTCAGCTAACACGTCTATTACGTGATAAAGGTGCACAGAACGGCTGTATCATGACCGCATCAGATGGTGAGACTATCAGTAGCGACGATGAGCAAAAAGCGATTGAGTTAGCGAAAGGCTTTGCAGGTCTAAAAGGCATGGACTTGGCAAAAGAATGCTGTACTAAAGAGAACTTCGAGTGGACAGCAGGTACCTGGGATTTATCAGACACCCTACTCAACCGTGATATTCATGGTAGTCATGATAGCGGTACTGGCGGCTTCTTTAAGCAACTTGGCACTCACATCGATTCTAAATACAACGTCGTTGCTTATGACTTCGGTAGCAAAACAAACATCCTGCGCATGCTCGTCGACCGCGGTTGTCACGTGACGGTTGTACCAGCACAGACCCCTATCGCAGACGTGCTAGCGATGAATCCAGATGGCATCTTCTTATCAAACGGCCCTGGTGATCCTGCAGCTTGTGATTACGCTATCGATGCGGTACGTCACATCATTGAACAAACTGACGTCCCAACGTTTGGCATCTGCTTAGGCCATCAGCTGATTGGTCTAGCAAGCGGCGCAAATACCATCAAAATGAAAACTGGCCATCATGGTGCCAACCATCCAGTACAAGACTTAGCGACTGGTACGGTTATGATTACCAGTCAGAACCACGGCTTTGCGGTTGATGAAGACACGCTACCTGACAACGTTAAATCTACTCATCGCTCATTATTCGATGGTACTAACCAAGGTATCGAGTTGACCGATAAGCCTGTATTTAGCTTCCAAGGTCACCCAGAAGCCAGCCCTGGTCCACATGACTGCGCGCCATTGTTTGATAAGTTTGCGGATATGATGGAAGCATCTAAAACTGCCCAAGCGTAAACGGTTGATTATAACTACATAATAAGTAAACGCTTGAATCGTCCATAGCGCTTCAAGCGGCACTAAATAAAGCACTGCAAGTATCAAACGCCTTGAGCGTTACTAAAAATAAAGATTACTCAAATTATCACCCAAACGAAGGTAGCTCTAACTATGCCAAAACGTACCGACATAAAAAGCATTCTTATCATTGGCGCAGGCCCTATCGTCATCGGCCAAGCATGTGAGTTTGACTATTCAGGCGCACAGGCGTGTAAAGCACTAAAAGAAGAAGGCTACCGCGTCATCTTGGTCAACTCAAACCCTGCGACCATCATGACTGACCCTGTCATGGCTGACGCGACCTATATCGAGCCGATTACTTGGCAGACCGTTGAGCAAATCATTGCCAAAGAACGTCCAGATGCAATCTTGCCAACGATGGGCGGACAGACAGCTCTAAACTGTGCGCTAGAGCTAGACAAGCACGGCGTATTGACCAAGTATAACTGCGAGTTGATTGGCGCGACCAAAGACTCAATCGAGATGGCAGAAGACCGCAACTTGTTTGATAAAGCCATGAAGCGTATCGGCCTTGAGTGCCCTCGCGCTGAAACCGCTGAAACCATGGAAGAAGCCTTTGCTACTCAAGAAAAAATGGGCTATCCGTGTATTATTCGTCCATCATTCACGATGGGTGGTTCAGGCGGCGGTATCGCCTATAACCGCGATGAGTTCATTGAAATCTGTGAGCGCGGTTTTGATTTGTCTCCAAACCATCAATTATTGATCGATGAATCATTGATTGGTTGGAAAGAATACGAGATGGAAGTGGTTCGTGACAAAAACGACAACTGCATCATCATCTGCGCTATCGAAAACTTTGACCCAATGGGCGTGCATACCGGTGACTCAATCACCGTTGCGCCAGCACAGACCTTGACGGACAAAGAATACCAAATCATGCGTAATGCGTCATTAGCAGTACTGCGTGAGATCGGTGTAGAAACTGGCGGCTCAAACGTACAGTTCGGTATCAACCCTGATACTGGTCGCATGGTGGTCATCGAGATGAACCCACGCGTGTCACGCTCGTCTGCCCTAGCCTCAAAAGCCACTGGCTTCCCGATTGCCAAAATCGCAGCGAAACTAGCCATTGGTTACACGCTAGACGAATTGCAAAACGACATCACTGGTGGCAAAACGCCAGCCAGTTTTGAGCCTGCACTTGATTATGTCGTGACCAAGATACCTCGTTTTAACTTCGAAAAATTCCCACAAGCAGACAACATCCTATCGACTCAGATGAAATCGGTCGGTGAAGTGATGGCGATTGGTCGTAACTTCCAAGAGTCTATGCAAAAAGCATTGCGCGGTATGGAAACAGGTGCGGATGGCTTTGACGAGCAAATTGACTTGTCAAAAGTAAGTGCCGAAAAAGCGCGTAGCGAAATCATTAACCGCCTAACCATTCCAACACCTGAGCGTATCTACTACGTTGCTGATGCATTCCGCGTCGGTATGAGTGTCGATGAAGTGTTTAACTTTACCAAGATTGACCCATGGTTCTTGGTACAGATCGAAGACATCGTCAAAACAGAAGCTACCGTAAAATCACTTGGTTTTGGCGGCTTGAACGAGAAAAATCTACGTAGCTTTAAACGTAAAGGCTTATCAGATTTGCGCTTGGCTAAATTGCTTGGCATCTCACAGAAGCAGCTACGCAAAAAGCGCTGGGATCTAAACGTCTATCCAGTCTATAAGCGTGTAGATACCTGTGCAGCAGAGTTTGCTACTAGCACTGCTTATATGTACTCGACCTACGATAGCGAATGTGAAGCAAACCCAACAGACAAAAAGAAAATCATGGTTATCGGCGGTGGCCCTAACCGTATCGGCCAAGGTATTGAGTTTGACTACTGCTGTGTACATGCAGCGCTTGCCATGCGTGAAGATGGTTACGAGACCATCATGGTCAACTGTAACCCTGAAACGGTTTCAACCGATTATGACACTTCTGACCGTCTATACTTTGAGCCAATCACGTTAGAAGACGTGTTAGAGATCGTTCGTATCGAAAACCCTGATGGCGTGATTGTCCAGTTCGGTGGTCAAACGCCATTGAAACTTGCTCGTGCACTAGAGTCAGCAGGCGTTAAAATCATCGGTACTAGCCCAGATGCAATCGACCGTGCCGAAGATCGTGAACGCTTCCAGCACATGATTCAGCAGCTGAATTTAGTACAGCCATCAAACGCTCTAGCGACCAGCTTAGAAGACGGCTTGGTTAAAGCAAAAGATGTAGGCTATCCATTGGTTGTACGTCCATCTTATGTACTAGGTGGCCGCGCGATGGAAATCGTCTACAACGAAGACGAGCTAAGACATTACCTACGTACTGCGGTACAAGCATCGAACGAAGCGCCTGTCCTACTAGATCGTTTCTTAGATGATGCTATCGAAGTCGACGTAGACTGTGTATGTGATGGTACTGATGTCGTCATCGGCGGTATCATGCAACATATCGAACAGGCTGGTGTCCACTCAGGTGACTCAGCATGCTCACTACCACCATACTCACTGTCTAAAGAGCTATGTGATGTGATGCGTGCACAGACGGTCGCCATGGCAAAAGAGCTAGGTGTTATCGGTCTGATGAACGTACAGTTCGCAGTAAAAGGTGAAACGGTATATATCCTAGAAGTGAACCCACGTGCTGCACGTACAGTACCGTTTGTCTCTAAGTGTATCGGTACTTCGTTAGCACAGGTTGCAGCGCGCTGTATGGCTGGTACTTCGCTTAAAGACCAAGGTTTTACCACTGAAATCGTTCCAGCATTCTATGCGGTCAAAGAAGCGGTATTCCCATTCGCCAAGTTCCCAGGTGTTGACCCAATCTTGAGTCCTGAGATGAAATCAACGGGCGAAGTTATGGGCGTGGGCAAAACCTTTGGCGAAGCATTCTACAAGGCCATTATCGGTAGTAATGAGCGTCTGCCAGGTCTACCGACTGAAGGCGAGACAAAAACGGTCTTTATCTCAGTTCGTGATAGTGACAAAGCCCAAATTGCTCCGATTGCTCGTCAGCTTGCAGACTTTGGCTTTAAGATTGTCTCGACCACTGGCACGCAAAAAGTACTGAGCGACGCTGGTATCGAATGTCAGCAAATCAACAAGGTCACTGAAGGTCGCCCGCATATCGTTGACGCCTTGAAAAACGGCAAAATTGACCTTATCATCAACACAACTGAAGGCAAGCAGGCACAAGAGGACTCGTTCTCTATTCGCCGCAGTGCGCTACAGGGCAAGGTATTCTATGTCACCACGTTAGGTGCAGCCGATGCGGTTTGTAAATCTTACGCGATTGACTTACCGTTTGATGTCTATAAGTTACAAGATTTGCATGAGCAAGCAAAGTCTATTGGCTAGTTCTATTGACTTGGTAGAATAATTTCAGTAGATTAAGCATAACCATTAGGCTTGCCTAATCGCTCACAAAGGCATCGCTAAATACAACCGAGCGCTGCCAGAGAGCGACACCTTTATCATGATAGACCCAAAAGCATAGTGGCAATATTGCGACTATGCTTTTTATTACGTAAGCTTAAGCGTGGCTATGCTTAAATTGAGGTGAGATACACTCATAAATGATAGTCAGCTTACTTATTACGACGTCTTAATTATCATTCTTTTATATTTTATATCCATTGCAACAGCACTGACACCATCTCATTATGAGGTGGTGTGGTGTTATTGGTTTAAGGAAAAAACATGCAACGTTACCCAATGACTCCGCAAGGACATGCGGCTTTAGAAGCCGAATTAAAACAGTTAAAAAGTGTCGACCGTCCACGTATCACAGCATCGATTGCTGAAGCACGTGAACATGGCGATCTAAAAGAGAACGCTGAATACCATGCTGCTCGCGAGCAACAAGGGTTTTGTGAAGCACGTATCCGTGATATCGAAGCCAAACTTGGTGGCGCTCAAGTCATCGATCCTTCAACACTACCAAAAGAAGGTCGTATTGTCTTTGGTGTCAGCGTCGTGATCGAAAACATGGACACTGAAGAAGAAAAGCAGTACAAAATCGTTGGTGATGATGAGGCTGATTTTAAAGCAGGTAAAATCTCAGTCAACTCACCAATCGCGCGCGGTCTGATTGGTAAGTTTGAAGGCGATGAAGTACGCATCGAAACCCCAAAAGGTGTGGTTGAATACGAAGTCATGAAAGTTATCTACGATTAATCATACGCTCTGAATGGCAGGCAATTTAAGCAGTACATTATTAGTTAAGGCTTTATACTGCCAGACAATAAACATTTACTTTGTAAGTAGCCGCTCGATTCAATTGTAGACATTTTTCATCATCATAGATGCGATTTTCGATCTAGTGCATGTCCTCAATGCAACCCATGTCATAACGAAAAATGACATTACGCATTGATAGCATTTATACCGCTTTGGTTACACAATGCAGCTTTTATACATGATTTGTTTTGGCGCATAATTATTTGAGTTTATGAGTGCGCCATTATTGTGATATTGAGCATCGTTGATATTGAACACAGTCGACGCTACGTCACATCTATGAGCTTTCGAATAAGTTCATACTGCGTTGCTCATTACTCAAGATAATGATGGTCTGATCATAGACACCGGCTATCGTCAGTACTGATACCCTCGTTATTTGGCATACTTTGTGGTGTCAATTGGCGGGGGTTTCGCTTATCTGGGCATTATTTATTGCTGCTTTACTTACTGCTACTTTGTTTATTGATACTGCTAAGGAGTCTATTATGACCATGAGAACTTATATACCAACAGCGCTAACCAACACTGTATCTGCCATATTCGCAGGTACGATACTTGCCGCCTCTTCAGCACATGCTGCGCCTGAAATCGCTATCAGCTCATCTGCAGGCAGTAGTACCACGGTGGTTGAGCAATACTCCAATGGTCAAACAGCCACTATCACGGCAACACCAAACGGCATCACGATGCAAGATGGTATGCCTTATGCGGTGACGCAGGTCACAAACGTGCCACGCTATGTCGTTCGCCAAGGTGCCAACAGCGCAGTCATCACTCAAGGTAGCACGACGGTGACAAGCGTACCCGTGACCAATCGGATGACCAACAGTGTTACTAAAGTAGATGTCATCGCCACACCTATCAATACCGTGACACAAGTATTACCTGTAACCAGAGCCACTCAGCTACCAGTCATAAACGCGCCAGCGACAACCGTCATTACCAATCAGCCTACAACGAGTCAAGTAACTACGACTACCTTAGACACCCTGCAGTTGACCCCTACGTTTAGTACGCCTGGTGTCGTAAACGCGAACACCAAAGTGATGAAAATCATGAAAAATGGTACTGGCCGTGAAGTCGCTGTGCCTGCCAATCATATTGCTCCAGGTGATGTCATTGAATATCACACCACCTATACCAATACCACAGCGCAGCCCGTTAATGATATTAATGCTATGATCTCACTCCCTAGCGGCGTGCAGTTGGTATCGTTGAATAGCCCGCTACCGACACTTGCCACCATTGGCGGCGACACCTATCAAACCATCCAGCAAGTTGGCAATACGGTCACCATACAAGAAAATTACTCTGGTTTGAAATGGAACTTGGCAAACCTTAATGCCAATGGCAATCAAACCGTTGTCATACGTGCGAAGGTTCAGTAAGTATCTGCCTCGACTATAGCGTATGTTTTTTATACGTATCGCTCTAAAACAGGTCTTGAATGTTCAAGACCTGTTTTAATATATGACTCTTCTAATATTGGCATGGTATAACTGGCTCTTAATCCTCTTTCCATAATTTACATCAATCAGTATTGATAATTATACCCATCACCTCCCTCCTAATCCCATTGTCGTATACGACACTATCTGTCGTGTTGTTTCATTAATTTTCCTATTAATACAATGACTTAATACATATTTTGGTAAAATAGTCGTTCATTAATTAATTGGTAATAACCGACTTATGGCAAACATCAATTATGAAAGATTACAGGGCAAACTTAATATTTTGGCCGATGCAGCAAAATACGATGTGTCTTGCTCATCCTCGGCTGGTACGCGTAAAAATCAAGGCGGCGGTTTAGGCGATGCCTCAGCCACTGGTATTTGCCACAGCTATACCGAAGACGGTCGCTGCGTCAGCTTGCTAAAGATTCTGTTGACCAACCACTGCATTTATGACTGTGCGTATTGCACCTCACGTAAAAGCAACGACACCCCGCGTGCGGCGTTTAGTGTCGAAGAAGTCGTGGACTTGACCATGCAGTTTTATCGTCGCAACTATATCGAAGGGCTGTTCCTGAGCTCTGGTATCTTCAAAAATGGCGACTATACGATGGAGCGACTAGTCGAAGTTGCCAAACTCCTACGTACTCGTGAGCGTTTCAACGGTTATATTCATCTAAAGACCATACCTGGTGCATCAAAGGAACTGCTGCTAGAGGCAGGACTCTATGCTGACCGACTGAGCGTCAATATCGAGATTCCGACCAAATCAGGATTGGCTTTGCTTGCGCCAGAAAAATCACATGAGCAATTAAAAGCGCCGATGGAAACGGTTAAAGAAGAGATTATCACTATCCGTGAGAGTCGTAAAACCCACAAAAAAGCACCTAAATTTACGCCCGCAGGTCAGACCAGTCAAATGATTGTTGGGGCGAGTAATGAGACCGACTTACAGGTGATACGGCTATCCAGTCATTTTTATAAAACCTATGATCTAAAGCGTGTCTACTATTCAGGTTATGTACCGATGCTCTCTGACAACCGATTGCCTGCAATTGGTACTCCTGTGCCTATGGTGCGAGAGAACCGCCTATATCAAGCAGACTGGTTAATGCGTTTTTATGGGTTTGGCGCGCACGAGATTGTCGAGCCAGAGTCACCATTCTTGGATTTAGATTGTGATCCAAAACTGGCTTGGGCGATACGTCATCGCGAGCATTTCCCAGTCAATATTCAAACAGCGACTTATGAGATGATTGTACGTATACCAGGTATCGGTACCAAAACTGCCAAGAAAATTGTGAAGGCGCGTCGGTTTAACCAATTGACCCTACATCACCTAAAAAAGATGGGCGCTGCGGTCAACCGTGCCAAATACTTTATCGCCACCACTGGCAAGAACGAGCATTTGGCTCACTTGACGCGCGATAATTTTCGTCAATATGTACTGGCACAAACACAGACCAAGTTTAAAGATCAACGTAGCGGACAGTTGGCTTTGTTTTAGATAGTGTTTGCTAAAAAAATAGCCTTTCCGCTACGGTATTTATGATGGTTATTTGCGATAACTATTTACCATAAAAATGTAGGACCAACCATGTCAGCACTTATGCAAAACGACGCTTACGCTATCGGTCAGTTAACGCCTAGTATCGTGCTATATGAACCAAGTTTTGAGGGGTGGCTCAGTGCGGTATTTTATGTCTATGCCAACCGATTGCAAAACGACATTTCATTAAAGCTCACCGCTCAAGACTGTTATGTGCCTTCCTTAATAGCGCAAGCGACTAGCGTTGCTATGGATGAAGGCAACGCTGAGCGCGTGTTGGTAAAGCTAAATACGTTGCTAGGACGCTCTGGTATGCGCAATCTTTTATGGGGGTTCTTGTCGGAGAAGGATGATATCGGTACGACGTTGTTTCGTGTGGTCAAGTATGCCATCGATTACCCTAGCCGTCAGATCATACAAGATTTAGGTCATTTAGACGTTCTAGAGTTAGCACAAACGGTCAAGTCGGTCGGGCGCGAAAAGCATCGTATGGAGGCATTTGTACGCTTTGAGCACACGACTGATGATATCTATTTTGCGCGGGTCGAACCTGACTTTAATGTATTGCCACTGATCGGAGAGCATTTTCGCCAACGTTATCAAGATCAACACTGGGCAATCTATGATCTGACGCGTGGTTATGGCATTTATTATGATAAAAGTAATAGCACGCCTACTCGCCCTGCACCGCTACAGACCATTACTGATCTTGACGATGCTGTACTACGCAATCCTGCCAGTATTCATAGCCCTGATGAGCAGCGCTATCAAAAATTTTGGCAGGGTTATTTTACCAACGTCAATATCAAAGAGCGCAAAAACTCCAAGCTACATAGACAGTATCTCCCGCAGCGCTATTGGAAGTACTTGAGCGAGAAGCAAGTACTGCCCAATGCTGAACATTTACAAAAGCGTCGTTAGTAAGTTTTAGCGTGTCAGCCAAGACAGGCATACTGATATATCTTGAGAAACCAAACCTCTGAGTCATCTTTGTATCTTGATGGTTGAGTTTTAATCGCTTTTAACTGACAATAGCAGCTCAATATTCTTAACCGGTGACCAACGCTATTATGAAGATTATGCGCTTACTGTCGTCTTTGAAGCATGATGAATCCGAGCGCGGTATTTTTCACCTTGGGCGTGCATTGGTCAAAAACGAGCATACCTCTATCATCGTCTCTAGTGCAGATGAGAGCAATGATCTGGTCAGACGGCTCAAGCGCGATGGTAATATCTATCATCAGCTACATATGAATAAAAAGTCTTGGTTGTCATTGCTGCAAGTCTCAGCACTACGGCACCTGATCGAAAAGTATGAACCTGATGTTATTCATATACATTCGCGTACCCCTGCATGGATACTGCATTTAGCGCTGCGACGTGCACGAGTTAAGCATTTCCCAAAGCTGGTCTCCACCATGTATGGGTTCTACCCCATCAATAAGTACTCCCAAGCGCTACTCAATGTCGATACCATTATTACCGTATCTGATAGTGTCACCCAATACCTACACAAAGGCCTGCGCCGAGAAGATGTAGACCCAAAAAAAGTCGTACGTATCCATCGCGGCATTGATACTCGACGTTATCCTTATCGGCACAATCCTTCGGTCTATTGGCTACGTCATACGTTTGCCGAATATCCTGAGCTTGAGCATAAGAAGTGGCTCGTTTTTCCAACAGTTATCGGAAATGAGTATGGTCAAGAGTGGCTGATTGATATTTTGGGCAACCTGCAAGAGCAGTTTCCCAATATTCATGTCATTATTATGGATGATGATTATAGAGATGGTGATGTCATTCATGAAGACTTTCGTCAGCGTACCAATAGCTTGGGACTCTCTGAACGTATTACCTATGTGGGCAGCAAGCGTAATGATATGCGCGAATGGCTCTCAGCCGCCAACATCGTTATGGCGCTTGCCAACGAACCTGAATCAATTGGTATCAACGCCCTACAAGCGATCCACTTGGGCACACCTGTGATTGGTTGGGATCAGGCAGCCTTTAGTGAAATCCTACAACCGCTCTATCCGCAAGGACTGGTCAAAAAACACAATGCTAACTCGTTATGCAAAGCTGTACGCAATCAGTTAGAGAGTGTGACTCGTCCTGAAATGACCAACCAATTCACGATGCGTGAGATGATCGAAAAAACGCTTGCAGTCTATCAAAGCTTACATGAGGCGGCGATAGCAGAAGAGCAAGCCAGAGCCGATGCAATCGCCGTACGGCGAATCAAAAAAGCCCTTAAAAAACCTGCCGTTGGTGCAGCGGTGAAGCATGTCGAGCCTATTCCTAAGCGCCCTAAAGTCAAACTGATCAAGAAAAAATCATATACAGCTGAAGCAGATGCAGTAGAAGCAAATAAAGTAGAAGCGTCGTCGAAAGTAGACATAAACCCAGAAGTCCTTAAAGACGATGAGAAGTCATAAGCTGATCATGATAGTGTCCTTACGCACAAACTCATTTATAATGATTTTAAGAGACATGGTTATTTAATTGAGTAAACTAAAAAAGCCTAACGTTTGACGTTAGGCTTTTTTATATAGCGAATTCAGATACAACTAGTTTTTATATGGGTTTTCTTTTAGCCACTGCTGGTTAGCAATTTTTAGTTCATGTAGTTCATGATCCATGATCTCTTTACTCTTGCCAGGGTTTTTCATAGTAGCATAGCCATATAATGCAGCCCCTAAAACTGTCCAGCCAAGGAAGATCCACCACTCAATAGCGACGAGTGCTGACGGCATACCTGGTAAGTAGAGTGCCAGCATACCCAGACTAAGCAGAATAGTAATGACGCCAACCAATTTACCCGCTGGTACTTTAAACGGACGTACCATATTAGGCTCGCGGTAACGCAGCACTAAGAATGAAAGCGCCACACAAGTATAGGCGATGACGATACCGAATCCGCCCGCATCCACAATCCATACGAGCATTTTACGACCAAAGAGTGGCGCTAGTGTTGCAAGGCCACCGATCAACAAGATGGCATTGACTGGGGTGTTGTACTTAGGATGCAGTTTGCATAAGAACTGCGGTAGCATATGCGTTTTACCCATCGCATATAGCAGACGACTACCACCGATAAGAAACGCGTTCCAGCTTGACAAGATACCAAGTACACCGCCAATAACCAGTAGCGTACCTGCCCATTTACCATTCCAAGCATTGGTCATCGCATCAGCGGTTGCCAATGTTGAGTCTTGCGCTTGTAGTAGTGGCAAGGTTTTGCCCACACTCCAGGCGACAGCAACGTACCAAAGCACGGCGATGATAATAGACACAATCAAGAACTTGCCGATATTTGGACGAGATAGATTGATTTCTTCTGCGGCTTGCGGAATGACGTCGAAGCCCACAAACAAAAACGGTACCATTACCATTACCGTCATGATGCCGCCTATACCACCGATAAAGTTAGGCGCTTGTACGGTAGTAGAGGTCTCAGTATTAAACAATAATGCCCCAACGAACAGTAATATACCGACAAGAAAAATACCTACGACGGCCAGCTTTTGAAACCAAGCACTGACTTCTAAACCGCGTATATTGAGCCATGTGACAATCACTGAGCCGAGCATACCGACAGCGACCCATGTAGCATAGACATCCCAGCCAGCGATATTCCAGAGATAGCCTTGGCTATAATTTGGAATGATATACTCAACAACGGTAGGCAATGCGACCGCCTCAAAAGCCACGACAGAGAAATAACCGAATAAAATACTCCATGAACAAATAAAGGAAATGTTTACTCCCAAGGCACGGTGGGTATATGTATGCTCACCTCCCGTGATAGGCATGGATGCAGCCAACTCAGCATAGGTCACACCGATGAGCACAACGACCAAACCACCGATTAAAAAGGCACTGATGGCCCCCCATATGCCTGCCGAGATGATCCAACTGCCTGCCAGTACTACCCAGCCCCAACCAACCATCGCACCGAATGCCAGTGCAATGATGTCAAAAACACCTAACGATTTTTTTAATTCAGACATAACCTACTCCTTGTCTGTGTGTCATCCGTGTACGCCTTTTATAGCTACACTATTTCGATTTATTGGGATAAACCCATCATATTTACTGGTTTGCCCAGACCTTATCGTTTGATATTTTCTAATATTCAAAAAACAAAAACGGCGTCTTGACTGGCAAGACGCCGTTCAGAAACACACCATAAGTGAGTGCTACGAGGGCAGCCTTGCCGTTATCTTAAATATAACTTTTTGACCAAAATCCGTGTTTTGTCAAAAGCGATCCATCGCTACAGTAAATGACACTCGGTAACTATTAAGCCGTTAGGATATCTTTGATGATATCAAGACCTTCTTGTAGCACTTCATCTTCAACCGTCAATGGCACCATGACGCGAATGGCATTGCCATACATACCACAAGACGCTAATAGTAGACCTTTTTCAAATGATTTTGCTTTTAGATTGGTAGCGGCTGCGGCATCAGGCTTGCCTTCGCTATCAATCAATTCAAACGCTAGCATAGCGCCTTTATAGCGGATATGACCGATACTGCTTAGGTTCAAACCTTTTAAGAACTCAGCGATGGTATCGCCAATCTCCACACTACGCTCTAGTAGGTTTTCTTCTTCAATCACATCCATGACAGCAAGCGCAGCCACACAGGCGAGTGGGTTACCAGAGTACGTACCACCCAAACCGCCAACTTGCGGGGCATCCATGATATCAGCACGGCCGATGACCGCAGAGATAGGATAACCACCTGCCAAACTCTTTGCAGCGGTCATCAAGTCAGGCTCAACGCCTAGCTGCTCAGTGGCAAACAACGTACCTGTACGGGCAAAACCACACTGTACTTCATCAAAAATAAGCACGATGCCATGCTCATCACAGATTTCGCGTAGTGCCTTGGCAAATGATGGTGTCACCTGATGGAAACCGCCCTCGCCTTGGACTGGCTCAACAATCATTGCGGCCACTTCGCTAGGGTCGATATCTGCTTGGAAGATCATATCAAGGCTATGTAGCGCTTGCGCTTCTGTCACATTCAACTCTTCTGCAGGGAACAGCGCATGGAACACAGGTCCTGGCATTGGGCCGAAGTTCTTTTTGTATGGTAGTACTTTACCAGTCAAGCTCATGCACATCATCGTGCGACCATGCCAGCCACCGACAAAAGAAATTACGCCTGGACGACGGGTTTTAGCACGCGCAATCTTGATGCAGTTTTCGACCGCTTCTGCGCCAGTGGTCAAAAAGAATGCCTTGGTATCGCCGCTGATTGGCGCTTTTTCGCACAGCTTTTCTGCCAAATCCACATAGCACTCATAGTTGATCATTTGCGCCGCAGTGTGCGTAAATTTGTCGAGCTGCTCATGCACACGCTGGGTGATTTTTGGATGGCTGTGACCAGTATTCAATACTGAGATACCACCGACAAAGTCGATATAACGCTTGCCTTCGATGTCCCAAATTTCTGAGTTCTTTGCACGTTCTGCAAAGATAGGAAAGGCAACCCCAAGTCCTGTTGGTAAAACAGCTTTGCGGCGCTCAAGTAATGATTGATTGGTAGTCATGGGAATGTCCTTTTCTGTGTTCGTAACATAGATGCCATCTAGGGATTGGCGGTTTGTAGTAAGGGGTGACTTAATTCATACGTGTTGACTATCGAATGGCACCTTTTTCACGGCACCAAAGATATTCAAAACTTTGTTAGCTGATATCAGAGCACCAGTATTTGGTCGTGATATAGTCTTCGATACCGTATTTTGAGCCTTCACGGCCAAAGCCAGATTGCTTCACACCGCCAAATGGGGCAACTTCTGTAGAAATCAAACCAGTGTTGTGGCCGATGATGCCGTACTCCAGACCTTCGGTCACGCGCCATGAGCGGGCATAGTCACTACTATAAAAGTAAGCGGCCAAGCCATAAATCGTATCGTTAGCAGCACGGATAACTTCTGCATCGTCTTTGAATGTGAAGATTGTCGCGATTGGTCCAAAGATTTCTTCAGACGCAATGTCCATATCACTGCTGATATCAGTGATCACGGTTGGGTTATACGTCAGTTCTGAGGCGTCATTGACACTACCGCCAGTAACCAGTTTGGCACCTTTGTCTAGAGCATCCTTGAGCAGGGCTTGTACTTTATCCAATGCTTTTTGGTTGATTAGCGGGCCAATATCGACGCCCTCTTCCAAGCCATTGCCCACTTTTAGCGCAGCGACTTTTTTGACAAAAATCTCTAAGAACTCATCTTTGATACTGTCCTGCACGTAGACACGGTTGGCGCACACACAGGTCTGACCTGCATTACGATATTTGGAAGCGATGAGACCTGCAGCAGCTTTTTCAAGATCGGCATCATCAAAAACGATAAATGGCGCGTTGCCACCCAGCTCTAGTGACAGCTTTTTAATCGTTGGTGCACATTGCGCCATCAGCGTACGACCGACTTCTGTCGAGCCAGTGAATGACAGCTTATGAATACGAGCGTCGCCCGTTAGGATTTCGCCAATGGTTGATGATTTACCTGTCACGATTTGTAGTACGCCTGCAGGAATACCTGCTTGCTCTGCTAATGCACCCAAAGCTAATGCTGAGAACGGTGTCTCGGTGGCAGGTTTGACGATAATCGTACAGCCTGCTGCCATTGCGGGTGCAACCTTACGTGTGATCATTGCTGCTGGGAAGTTCCAAGGAGTGATAGCGGCGCAAACACCGACTGGCTGCTTGAGCACAACGTGGCGAAGCTGGGTACTGTTGGCAGGAATGACATCACCATAAACGCGCTTGCCTTCCTCGCTAAACCAGCGAATAAAGCTATTGGCATAGCCAATCTCGCCACGTGACTCAGTGAGCGGCTTGCCTTGCTCAGCGGTCATGATGATTGCAAGATCTTCTTTATTGGCATCGATAAGATCTGCCCACTTTTGTAGCAACTCTGAGCGTTCTTTGGCAGTTTTTGCAGCCCACTCTGCTTGTACTTCATGGGCATAAGCAACGGCTTCATCGACATCGTCAGTCGTGAGACTAGGTACTGTACCGATGAGCTCGTCGTTGAAAGGATTGTTGACATCGAGTGAGGCGTTATCGCTAGCAGCATGCCAGCCGTCTTTGATGAAACAAGATTGTTTGAGTAAGTCTGGATTTGATAACTGTAGCGTATTTGACATATTGACGCTCCTTGTCATATAGGTGGTATGGTTATAAGAATGGATATAATCGTGAGTAGTAAATACTTATTGATAAATTTATTATTGTTCAATATACTGAACACTTATTCTATATACGAGACGTCATTATAAGAACGATAAGACGCGATTTGCAACCTTTAATCTCATTATTTTAATAATTACCTTGTATTTTTCTTTTATTTCACTGTTATAGGTTACTTATGAACTCAACTGCCGTGCCTGCATTAGACAAAACGTTTCAGATTTTGGATTTGATTACCGATAGCTCACAGCCACTCACTGCGGCTCATATCGCAAAAGAGCTTGGGCTACCGCGCAGCTCCACCCACAATATTTTGCAGAGTCTGCTGACCAAGCATGTCATCTATAAAGATACTGACAGCCGCTTTCACCTTGGCTCTTATTTGATGTATTGGGCAGGTAAGTATGAGCAGCAGCAGGGTGTTGTACAGCTATTTAAAGATTTGATTGTGCAGTATCCAGTGCTCCTTCAGCACACGGTCACGTTGTCAAAGCTGGATTTGGGAGAAGTGGTGTTTTTGGCTTGTCATGAATCACCCGCCCCGCTTGGCTTTACGTTTCGTGCCGGTGTGCGCGTGCCTGCGGTATTCTCAGCAACAGGCAAAGCCATGCTATCTACATTGTCTATGGACAGTATCAAGTCATTGTATGAAGAAAAGTTTCCGGTACCTATGACTCAGCATGGGGTCAATAATTTTGCGGACTTATCCGCTGAGCTTGAGGCAATTCAAGAGAGTCGAATATCACTCGATGATGGGCAACTGCGTGATGGGATGTATTGTTTGGGTACTTATATCCGCAATGCGTCAGGTACAGCGGTTGCCGGTATGGCAGTGAGTTTTTTGCAAGGAGAGTATGAGTCTAAACGGTCTGAGGTCAGTGCGGTACTGATTGAATTGGCAGAGCAAATTGAGCAGTGCTTGGGCTTTAATCCTAACGCTGAAAGATAGCATTAGGATTGAATATCGGTGCAAAACTAAAAACAATCTAAAAAATGCTATTAAACAATACCGTCGGCTTTTAGCTTAGCAATCACCTCACTGTCATAACCCAAATCAGTAAGTGTGCTATCAGTATGTTCGCTTAACTGCGGTGGCGGCGTACGATAGCTAACAGGTGAGGCAGATAGCTTGATAGGATTGCCAAGGGCGCGTACTGGACTGCCCTGCTGAGCAAAATCAACCACCATCTCTCGTGCTTGTGCTTGCGGCATGGCCAGTGCTTCAGCGACATTATGTATGGCGCCGCACGGAATACCCGCCTGATCCAGCACCTCTAGCCAGTAAGTGCGCGGTTGCTTAGCGAATTGCTGAGTCAACTCACTGCACAGCAGTTCGCGATTGGCGACGCGTTGGGGGTTGGTCGCAAAACGCTTATCAGTATGCCAATCAACTGCGATCACATCGCACAGTTTGGCAAACTGACGGTCATTGCCGCAAGCTAGGATAAAGTGCTGCTCACCCTGACCGGCAAACACCTGATACGGCACGATATTGGGATGCTGATTGCCCAGTCTTGGCGGTATCTTATCTGATGCCAGATGATTCATACCGACATTGGCTAGCATAGACAGCGCACTGTCGAGCAACGCGACGTCTACGTGTTGCCCAGTGCCAGTATGTTGACGCGCCAATAGCGCCGCCTGAATACCTATTGTCAGCTGCAACCCTGCAAACAGATCAACCACTGCGACGCCAACTTTGTGCGGTTCGCCATCGCTAGGACCCGTGATACTCATCAGCCCTGACAACCCTTGAATAATATAATCATAACCCGGACGCGCCGCATCTGGTCCTGTCTGACCAAACCCTGTCAATGAGGCATAAATCAAACGCGGATGGTCTTGCTTGAGACTGTCATAGTCTAAGCCGTATTTTTTCAGACCACCAACTTTAAAGTTTTCGACCAAAATATCACTCTCAGCGATGAGCTGCTTAATAATGGTTTGTCCTGTTAGCGTTGTGATATCCACTGTCAGTGACTTCTTATTGCGGTTAATGGTCGCGTAATAAGCGGAGGTATCGTCACTGAATACTGGCGGTGCCCAGTGCCGCGTCTCATCACCAATGTGTGGACGCTCAACCTTGATAACGTCTGCGCCCAGATCAGCGAGCACTTGCGTGCAAGAAGGCCCTGCCAACACTCTCGATAAATCAAGCACTTTTATACCGTGCAATGCACCCTCTGGCATATTAGCTATATCAGTCATATCTGCCATGAAATTCCCTTACCATGTCGCGTATTTTTTGATTTTTTGATCATAGAGTTATTCTTCATGATGTAATTGCCAAGCAGTTAAATCATGAAGAATAACTGAAGAACGTACGCTACTGCTTATATATGCTTCGTAAAAAGCCAAGCAGCAACGTACGTTAGGGCATGTTCCAAATCTGAACGTTTAACTTAACATCAGTTTAAAAGAATGCTTGGATACCTGTCTGTGCACGGCCTAGGATAAGCGCGTGGATATCATGTGTGCCCTCGTAAGTATTGACCGCTTCCAAGTTCATCACGTGACGGATAATGTGGAACTCATCAGAGATACCATTACCGCCATGCATATCACGAGCGATACGAGCGATATCTAACGCCTTACCGCAGTTGTTACGCTTGATCATGGAGATCATCTCAGGCGCGACATTGTTCTCATCCATCAGACGACCGACACGCAGCGCGGCTTGTAGACCTAGACTGATTTCTGTCTGCATATTGGCCAGTTTTAACTGTACCAGCTGGGTGGCTGCCAATGGACGACCGAACTGCTTACGATCTAGCGTGTACTGACGAGCCGCTTTCCAGCAGAACTCTGCTGCGCCCATCGAGCCCCAAGCGATACCATAGCGGGCTTTGTTTAAGCAGCCAAACGGCCCTTTTAGACCACGAATATCAGGGAAAGCATTGGCTTCAGGAACGAATACTTTGTCCATGACGATCTCACCGGTGACTGATGCACGTAGCGAGAATTTGCCTTCGATCTTGGGCGCAGACAAGCCTGTCATGCCTTTGTCTAAAACAAAACCACGAATCTCACCAGCATCATCTTTTGCCCATACGACAAACACATCAGCGATAGGACTGTTGGTAATCCACATTTTATTGCCCGTCAGCTCATAACCACCATCTACAGCGCGCGCACGCGTTGACATCGATGACGGATCTGACCCTGAGTCAGGCTCAGTCAGACCAAAGCAGCCGACATACTCACCGGTAGCAAGTTTTGGCAGATACTTTTCTCTTTGCTCTTCTGTGCCATATGCCCAAATAGGATGCATCACTAGGCTTGACTGCACGCTCATCGCTGAACGATAGCCTGAATCAACAGCTTCTACTTCCTTAGCAATCAGACCATAAGCAACGCTGGACAAGCCAGCACAACCATAACCTTCAATCGTGACGCCAAGCAGACCCATTTCACCCATTTGACGCATAATATTACGATCAAAATTTTCATTGCGGTTGGCTTCAACAATGCCTGGCATTAGCTCTTTTTGAAAAAATTGGCGGGCGCTGTCGGTGACCATACGTTCTTCTTCGGTGAGCTGGTCACGTAATAAAAAAGGATCTTCCCAATCAAAGCGCGGGCTAGTAGATGTTGCCATGTGGATCTCCTTGATATCAGTCATCCTGACTGACGAATAGTGATTGATACATCATTTAATTTAACAAGTTATTGACTTCATTATTCCGCTGTGCGAAACTTAGTTTCATAATTTAAAACTATTAAAACAAACTTTTGCCACCCTGTAAACCTTTATCAAAAAATATCACCATTAAAAGAGATAGAAATGAAATGACAAAACCCTTATCGACAGCTACGCCACTACTAGAACGCATGCATGACGTCATGAGTCAGAGCAAAGAAGATAACGATCGCCAGTTTGTGATGGCACTAGGTCGTGGATTGGTCATCTTGGCTGCTTTTGAACATGATGAGCAACTCACCCATCAGCAATTGTGTCAGATGACAGATTTACCAAAAGCAACCATCACTCGCCTTATCCATACTTTGATTACGCTTGGGTTATTGCGTACGAATAAATACGGGCAATATCAATTAGGCAGTAGTGCGGTACGTCTTAGTGCGACTGCATGGAGTCGTCATGACATGGTGGCATACGCTGAGCCACTATTACGTCAGTTCGCTAGTGAAAATGAAGTATCAGTGAATCTAGCGACCGAAGTCGAAGGAGAAATGCGCTATCACGCCTGCTGTCGTAGCCCTGCTCGACTATCGGTCAACTTACAGGTTGGCTCCGCTGTACCCGTCACACGCACTGCCATTGGACGTGCTTTTTATGCGGTAAGCTCGCAAGCGAGACAGACGGTCATTATTAGCAATCTACAAGAGAATTTATCTGTTGAGGAATTCAACCATGCACAAAGCGCTCTATCTAGCGCAGCGGAGCATTATGAAAAATACGGCTATACCGTGTCTGATGGAGAGTTTTCTACTGACATATTGGCAGTCGCGGTTGGGGTATATGATGTCGCTACGGGGCAATACGCGTATTCGCTCAATGCCAGTGTGCCAAGTGCCAACTGGGAAGCCGATGAGTATGCTGCGATGATAGTACCAAAGTTACAGGTGTTGGCTGAGCGGATTGGTGACGGGGTTTAATTAGCTATGGGTGAAAGCCTGATAAAAATTGGCCTGATAAGATAGCATATGCAAGGCTGTTACCCATTGATACCGACGTCGCGACCTCATACGTGTATGATGTACGCGACAAATGTAAGCATCTTATCTATCCAAAGAACAACTATTGAGCCTCGTTATGCCTGAATCTCGCACCAACCTAAATCCTGAAGCCAAAACCAGCTCACCGTATTTTATCGGATTATTGCTGCGTTATAGTATGTTTGGGGCAGCCATCTGTCTACTATTAGCAGGATTGCTACTGATGCATGGCTGGCTGATTCTGATTGGCGGCTTAGGAGTTGCATTAGGCATTTATGATTTGACTCAATCCAAGCATTCAGTGCTAAAAAACTACCCAATAGCTGGGCATATTCGCTATGTATTGGAAGATTTTCGTCCTGAGATTCGTCAGTATTTACTTGAGGATGACAAAGAACAAGTACCGTTTTCACGCCAACAGCGTGCTTTGGTGTATCAGCGGGCAAAGAACGTCAGCGACACCAATGCGTTTGGGACCTTGGACAATCTCTATACTCATGGCAAAGAATGGTTTTTGCAATCTGCTATCAGTGCCCCACTAGAAAACAAAGACTTTCGCATCACGGTGGGCGGCGAGCGTTGTCAGCAGCCACACGACATGTCGGTATTTAATATCTCAGCGATGAGTTTTGGTAGTCTATCAGCGAACGCCATTATGGCACTCAATCAGGGTGCAAAAATAGGCGGCTTTACGCATGATACGGGCGAAGGGGCTATCAGTCCTCATCATCGTAAGTTCGGTGGTGATTTGATTTGGGAGTTGGGTACTGGGTATTTTGGCTGTCGTGATGTCGAAGGTAATTTTGATCCACAGTCTTTTGCCGAAAAAGCCATTGATCCACAAGTTAAAATGATCGAAATTAAATTATCACAAGGCGCTAAGCCTGGTAAAGGTGGCGTGTTGCCATCAAGCAAAATCACGCAAGAGATTGCGGATACCCGTCAAGTACCTACGGGTCAAGACTGTATCTCGCCCTCCTCGCACACTGCATTTAGCACACCGCGTGAGCTTGTCGCCTTTTGGCAACAGCTACGTGACTTATCTGGCGGCAAGCCTGTTGGTTTTAAGCTATGTGTGGGTCAACCTTGGCAGTTTATGGCAATTGTCAAAGCCATGATCGAGACGGACAACTATCCTGATTTTATTGTCATTGATGGGGCTGAGGGCGGTACAGGTGCCGCTCCCGTCGAGTTCATGGACAATGTCGGTATGCCAATGGTTGAAGGGTTTTTGCTCGTTCATAACACTTTAGTCGGTGCAGGTATCCGTGACAAGATCAAGCTTGGCGTCAGTGGTAAGATTGTCTCAGGTTTTGATATTGCACGCATGATTGCGCTGGGTGCAGACTGGTGTAACTCAGCACGTGGCTTTATGTTTGCGGTTGGCTGTATCCAGTCGCGCTCTTGTCACACCAATACTTGCCCGACAGGTGTGGCTACCCAAGACCCATACCGTCAACAAGCACTCGATGTCCCAAGCAAAGCAGAGCGCGTTGCCAGCTTCCACAAAAATACGCTAAAATCGCTCGCTAGCATCGTCGGTGCTGTTGGTTTACAGCATCCTAGCCAATTACAGCCTTATCATATCGCTCGCCGTCTCGATGATGGACAGATTAAGCTATTGTCCAAGTTTTTCTATTTTGCGGACAAAGACGCCTTGCTCGATCATAGCGCCCGTGCCGATATTTTTAATCAAATGTGGGTCATGGCAAACCCTGATAGCTTCTTAGCCAATAACGATGCGCTCATTGCTTATAACAAGGACTCACGTGATAAGGGTAAAGAGACAAGTGCGCCAACAGAGCATAGTACTGGATATAACGCTGAATATGACTCTGAACACTCGGATGCTACTAACGGCGGACAACTCATCGGCAATGTCAACAATACCTTTCGTAACTTCCCACCGACTGGCGATTGATAATTAATGATTAAAAGATGCTGATTATTGATAAGAGCCAATAAAAATTCGATATGCCAGCGAACCTTAGTAATCCCATACAACCACCCTGTTAAAAGACGCGTGATCGATGCCGACCTCTATTTTTACTCTATCGCTATCATTGGCAGTGCTTACGCTCAGCCTTAGTGCTTGTCAGCAAGAAGACACTGTTGTCTTGAGCACTGATACGGACAGCTGGTCTTGTCAGACAGCAGACTATCCCTTTACTTATAGCGTCTGCCGTGTGAATGCTAGCGCGTTGACAAGCACCCGTTATTCGTTACAGTTATTTTGGCAGTCCACCAATAGTGCTCAGCCGCTATTGACCTTTGATGGATTGTTGGCAGCATTACCAGAAGACAAAACCCTCAATTTTGCGATGAATGCCGGTATGTATGATGAGCGATATGCGCCGATTGGCTACACTATCATTGAGGGCAAAGAGGTCAAGTCACTAAACCTAAAAGAAGGTGGCGGCAATTTTCATCTATTGCCTAATGGGGTGATGTGGTGGGACAAAGCTGGCAACGTGCAAATCACCGAAAGTAACGTGTTAAATGAACAGCTAAACAATGGTGATGTGCAGCCTTGGTATGCGACGCAATCTGGCCCCATGCTGGTCATCAATGATGAGATACATCCGCAGTTCAACCCTGATAGCACCTCAGTCAAACTGCGTAATGGCGCAGGCGTCTGTACGGATGGCAGCATACAATTTGTCAATAGCGATGCACCTGTGACTTTCTATCAATTTGCAGAATTATTCAAGGATGAGCTGGGTTGTCCAAACGCGCTGTTTTTAGATGGCGGCATTGCCTCAGCGTTATATGCGCCTAGTATCGACAAACAAGACAAAAAAGAGATGGGCGTGATGATAGGACTGGTTGAAAACAAGAAATAGCCATAGTACTTATTATAAAATATGAACTTGCCATTTTTTATCACTATTTGTCACTCATTAAAAAAGCACTTAAGACTATAGCATCGTCTTAAGTGCTTTTTATTTTGCGCATACGAGCGTAGCAATAGCATTACCGCGCCATATATTGAGTCATCTCCTCAACACCATGCAAGGTCATCGGGTACATTTTGTTTTCAAACAGCTTTTTGATCTCAACGATGGTTTGGGTGTACTGCCAGTAGCTTGGATTTTCAGGATTGAGCCAAGTTACTTTATCAAAATGCTCAAGTACGCGCTTGAGCCATACGATACCCGCCTCGTCATTCATATACTCGACACTGCCGCCTACTGTCATCAGCTCATAGGGTGACATAGAGGCATCACCGACGAAAATGACTCGATACTCTCGACCATATTTATTAAGTAACTCAAAAGTCGGCATCGGGGCACTGTGTCGACGGTTGTTATCCTTCCACACGTAATCGTACAAGCAGTTGTGAAAATAAAAGAACTCTAACGTTTGAAATTCATTCTTTGCTGCAGAAAACAGTTTTTCTAGTGTTTCAACGTGGATATCCATACTACCGCCCACATCGAACAGCATCAGTACTTTGACGCGGTTACGACGCTCCGCTTGCATATGAATATCGAGCACGCCCTTTTTTGCGGTACGTTTGATCGTCTCATGAATATCGAGCTCATCTGCACTGCCCGTACGTGCAAACTGACGCAGGTTACGTAGTGCCATCTGGATTTGACGGGTACCAAGCTGATTGTTGTCATCGAGGTTACGGTATTTACGCTGCTCCCAGACTTTTGCGGCGCTGCGTTTGCGTGATTCACCGCCGACGCGCACACCTTCTGGATGATCACCGTAAGCTCCAAATGGCGAAGTGCCACCTGTGCCGACCCATTTACTACCACCTTGGTGACGCTCTTTTTGCTCTTTTAACCGCTCTTCTAGCGCCTTCATCAACTCTTCTAATGAGCCATACTTCTTCAGCAGACGTCTTTGCTCTTCGGTTAGGTTTTTTGGATCCAGCTTTAGATCAAGCCACTCTTTGGGTACGTCTGTCAGTTTTGCCAACAGCGCATCCATATCAAGGCTATCTACCCCTTCAAAGTAATCTGCCATTGCCCGATCAAATTTATCAAAATGACGCTCGTCTTTGACCATACACAGCCGAATCAACCGGTACATGTCTTCACGACTCGCAAAAGTAGTGAGTGCTGGGTCTTCAGGATGCGTCTGCATCATCAGCCCTTTATCTAAAGCGGCATTGAGATCAAGCAGTTCACGCGTACTGACTGGCACGCCATAGGTCCGCAAAGTATAGAATAGTTTTATAAACATAAGCACTGCACCACTAATTGACGTAAAACAAAAAAAGCATCTTCACCTATATGCGCTTAACGGCGCATCATATTGGCAAAACGCTGCAATAAATTCACATCCGCTTCGTTTTTGAGCAGCGCGCCATATAGTGGCGGAATAGACTTTTCGCCACGTAGGTTTTCTTCTAGCTCCTCTTGTGCCATATCATCAGCTAGCAACAAGGTCAACCAATCAACCAATTCAGACGTTGATGGTGGCTTTTTGAGGCCCTGAATATTACGTAATTTATAGAATATATCCAAAGCATCGTTGACCAGTTTTTCTTGAATATCAGGGAAATGCACCTCAATGATCTGGCGCATGGTTTGCTCTTCTGGAAAGTCGATATAATGGAAAAAACAACGACGCAAAAAAGCATCTGGTAGCTCTTTTTCGTTGTTTGAGGTGATGATCACGACAGGACGCTGCTCTGCGGTGATGGTCTCGCCCGTCTCATAAACATAAAAAGACATCTTATCAAGCTCATGTAGCAAATCATTTGGGAATTCAATATCTGCTTTATCGATCTCATCGATCAATAGTACGCTACGCTCTTTACTGGTAAAGGCATCCCATAACTTACCTGGCTTGATATAGTTACCAATCTCATAAACCTTGTCATCACCCAACTGCGAATCACGCAGGCGCGATACTGCATCATACTCATACAGACCTTGCTCAGCTTTGGTGGTCGACTTGATATGCCAAGTAATCAGCGGCATACCTAAGCTTTCTGCGACCTCTTCGGCCAGCAGAGTCTTACCAGTCCCTGGCTCACCTTTGATCAGTAGCGGCTTTTGTAATGTCATAGCCGCATTCACTGCCAGTTGCAGGTCATCTGTTGCGATATAGTTTTGTGTGCCTGTAAAGGTTTTGTCGGTCATAGTCAGATCTCGATTGTTGTTATAAATGAGGGGTTGTAGATGAATGGGTGTAAAAAGTGGATAACAAATCAATATAATAAATTAGATTATCACAGCCTGACGTATTGCCAAAATACTCATGCGTTCGCAGTTATTAACAATTGTTATGTGTGCCTAATAATGTGCCTAACAAGCTGTCATTGTTGATATAACCTACAAACAATCTTGCACACAAATAGTTTGGCGCGAAAGTAATATGCCACAACATCAATCTGGCACAAAAAAAGACACGCCTTGGTGTCTTTTTTATTTACTCTTTATATTCTGAACGTATGAGTCCATTGTGTAAGCAGGCACTACCTTTCTGTCGCTTTCCAGACTCTATCGCTTTCCAAATTCTATCGCTTTTCAGAGATTTTATTATCTGCTTTTTTGGATAGTGTACTGTCTTTCGTTAGGCTAACATTGTTGTCTGCTTTTGTACTAGCACCGTCTTTATAAACATTGTCTTTATGATGACTGGTTTCAGTCTTAGCAGACAGTGTAGACTCATCAGACGGTTCACTCAGCGTAGCGCTGTCCGCCAAATAGCTGCCTGTCGTCAGTTGCATCGTCGCCTGTGTATCTTCTGCGCTGCGGCTACGTGCTTTGTCCAGACTGGAGGCAAAAGCACCGCGTATCAGCTGCCACAAAAAGCCGATGAATAATCCGAAAACCAATACCACTAATATCGGTAACATATTGGCAATCGCACCTGCAAAATCTTTCATCATGATAGCGTAGACCACACTGATACTGGCTGGTGCAAGCTCACTGGCATCACCAAGCGCTGTACCTGGCGCTAATAGCACGGCAAACAATATCATCCAACTCATACCGCCTAAGGGTTTTGGCAGTACACGAGCGACCAGTAGCCACAATACCAGCACCACGATAGCACCGCCAAGATAAGCATACATTGGCAGATCCGCGGGCGGTACGTTCTTTACCATCTGACCCCACCAAATAGCAATCTCGCCGAGAATGTCACTGATAGATTCTAATGGTAAGCTGTGTAAGATATTTTTTAACCAGTCCATGCGTGTGTTGTTACCTGCGTTTATCACCGATGACACATTGTGCCTAGCAGTGTATGGTGCGTGCTATCGTACCAAAATAAGACTCAATAAATAATCGATACATATCATCGGTGCCGATTATTTAATTCTCTATATAGATGTCGCGGACTGTCAGTTTATCACGACTCTCTACCCAAATGCATGTGAACGAATGTGTCACGGACGCTTTAACCATACCGCTGTAGAGACCACACTCTAGATCACTTTGCCATCATACCTCAACCAGCACACTAATCATAAATGCTGTCTTGTGCTTCACGAGCGCGCAGCTCTGCTTGGCGACGCATCACATCTTGCGGCGGCAGCTGTACAAAATAGCCTTGAGACTGCAGTTTTGTCAGTACTTCTGCTTTATCAACACGCGCAAGTGTTGGCGTCGCTGCCAAGTCCAAATGCATGACAAACTTGCTACGACCTAACCCTGCACGGAAATCTTTTGGTAACACACCAAGCCAGTCTTTTATTTCATCAGTATCATCAGGATAATCAGGACGCGCAATGTAGACATACATATCGTCATGTTTGGGAAATTTATAAATATCGCAATGCATAAAAACCACCTATCAGAAACTATGGGCGTAGGTTAGCATATTTCAGGTAAATACCAGTAGTTGCTTTGCGTTTTGCTATGGTAATTTTTGCGATTATATATGGTTTGAAATGGTTTAAAAACTGCTATAGAGACAGAAAATACAATACTAACGCTCGCATACTGTCAGTAAGCTGCCCAAACAAAATATGATTTTTGCTAAATTTATCGATTTTAATGGCTCGGATGACTTGTAAAAGCGCTTTGAACCTTTCATAATAAAAGCGTTTTTCAGGAGAGCGTTATAGGCGCCTATTTTTTTGTATCGAACCCTATTGGTGATACAAAATTCACGACCGCCATATAACCACCGAAGGCGCATCCACCCTGCCAATCGCTCAGGTAAAAGGACTGAAAAACGCATGTCACTGTTGTTTGATAGTGTCGCGCTCATAGCGCACTACACCTTCAAAACACTTTCAAACCTCAGGCATAACAAATCTGGAGAGTGGTAAGAACGGACGACGTCTTACCCACCGAAGGGGAGAAAATACGCTATCATCGATTATAGGGTTTATATCATTGCCCATAAATGATGATTCGTGTTGAAAATCTCAGGTCACAGGACAGATGGGGCTTTAGCTCAAATTGACGTTCAGCGTCTATTTGGCTTACGTCTTTATCTTTGCTTTCTGTGTCAACCTTTGATGTAATATTTGCACCTTGCAATATTGCTTCTCGCTACTTTCACGTTGCGCATTATGCCCGGCTCTACTGAGCTTGACTGATGTACACATAAGGATTTGTTATGACTGATACCCAAGATACTCACTCTAAAGCGCCTCAGCGTACCCCTTTTTACCAGTCTCACATTGATAGTGAGGGCAAACTGGTCGACTTCTCTGGTTGGGAATTGCCCATCAATTACGGTTCACAAATCGAAGAACATGACGCTGTAAGAACAGATGCTGGTATGTTTGATGTCTCACATATGGTGGTGACTGATATCAAAGGTGCTGATACTAAAGCATGGCTACAGAAGTTACTTGCCAACGATGTCAATAAACTCACTACCACTGGTAAAGCGCTATACTCTGGTATGCTCAATGAGCAAGGCGGCGTCATTGATGATTTGATTGTCTACCTGATGAATGCCGATGAAACTGAATACCGTATCGTCTCTAACGCCGCCACTCGTGACAAAGACTTAGCACAGTTTAATAAAGTTGCTGCAGGTTTTGATATTACGATTACCGAGCGTCCTGAACTTGCTATGCTTGCTGTTCAAGGTCCAAATGCTATTGCAAAACTGGCAGCTACCAAGCCAAGTTGGGCAAATACCTTAGCAGGACTAAAACCTTTCGTTGGTGCTGATTTGACAGATATTGAAGGCCCTGATTGGTTTGTGGCTCGTACTGGCTATACTGGTGAAGATGGGGTCGAGGTCATCATGCATGGTGATGATGCCCCTGCTTTCTTTGAGCAATTAAAAGCAAATGGTATCAAGCCTGCCGGTCTTGGCGCGCGTGATACGCTGCGTATGGAAGCCGGTATGAACCTGTATGGTCACGATATGGATGAGACCATCAGCCCTTACGAGTGCAACATGGGCTGGACGCTTGCACTAAAAGACGACCGCGCTTTTGTCGGCCGTGAAGCATTGGTCAGTAAACGTAAGCAGTCAAAAGAAGACAACACCGCTATGAAACAAGTGGGTCTACTATTGACCACGCGCGGCGTATTGCGTGAAGGCATGACAGTGACTATCAATCAAGGCACTGATAACGAGCAAACTGGCATTATCACCAGTGGCACATTCTCCCCTAGCCTAAAAAACTCAATCGCAATTGCCCGTGTGCCTGCCAGCGTATCAGAAGATGACAGCGTACAAGTCGATCTACGCGGCAAAGGTAAGTTCGTCGATGTGCGCGTATTGAAGCTACCTTTTGTCCGCAACGGCAAGCAACAGTTTGACTCTTAGGTCTTATAAATTCTATCATTAGAGCGCGTTGTCATTTTGCACACGATTATAAAAATGACAACACGCCCAGCCTCCATTACTTTTGTTAATTAACCTCTATCATTTAGGAGAGAGACCATGAGCAACATCCCAGCAGAGCTAAAATATATTGCGAGCCATGAGTGGTTACGCCTAGAAGACGACGGTACGATCACTGTTGGTATTACTGACCATGCTCAAGACCTATTGGGTGATGTGGTATTCGTTGAGCTACCAGACGTAGGCGATATCATCGCTGTTGATGACGAAATCTCAGTTGTTGAATCAGTAAAAGCAGCTTCTGACGTTTATGCCCCT
This sequence comes from Psychrobacter sp. H27, assembly GCF_059072655.1. Classification (NCBI taxonomy): domain Bacteria; kingdom Pseudomonadati; phylum Pseudomonadota; class Gammaproteobacteria; order Moraxellales; family Moraxellaceae; genus Psychrobacter; species Psychrobacter sp. H27. Next base: position 819,542 of record NZ_JCACRX010000001.1, read on the forward strand.
ATCTCAGGTGAAGTTATTGCGATCAATGAAGCACTAGAAGATGATCCAGAGATCATCAACTCTGACCCATATGGCGAAGGTTGGTTCTTTAGAATGAAGCCTGACAATATCGCTGACTACGAAGCACTAATGACTGCTGATGAGTACGAAAGCGACTTGTAAGCTAAACACGTAAGCTAAGCATGCTACTTATAAGTTAAACATGCTCTTATAAGGCATTAGCATTTGTAAAACTTTAGCTTATACAAAGCACTAGCCCCGACTAAACATCATAGATACTGGCAGCAGCTGGTATCTATATTCTCTATTTAAACAACTTGAAAACCTTTCTTATGAAAAGTATTGGCTCATTGACCATACTTGTCATTTAAAAGTAGCTTTATATATAGATCTCCAAAAATCATTATCGTCTGATGTTACTGCTCTCAAGCGTTATCTCATTGACTCGTATTGATCACCTATTCGAATCCCAATGAATACGTGCTATCAATAACGACGCAAACTGATAACCCAATTCTCAGCATGGATCCTAATATGAATGCCAACACCGATAATAAAGACCCCATTTCCACACCAAATCATACGCCGCAGCTACAAGCCTTCCGCGATATTGTAGAGTCACGCCGTTCAGTACGCCGCTTCACTGACACGCCCATACCTGATGATGTATTGGCAGACTGTCTACGCTTGGCGATGCTAGCGCCGAACTCTAGCAATTTGCAGCCGTGGGAGTTTTATGTTATCGATGATGCTGACAACAAAAAACGTGCCATCAAAAACTGCATGAATCAAAACGCGGCAAAAACATCAGCACGTTTGATTGCTATCGTTGCTCGCACCGACATCTGGCATGAGCATGCTCAGCAAATATTGCGCGAGTATCCCGATCAGCCAGTCCCAAAGAAAGTGAAAGACTACTATAACAAAGTCGTTACGATGGACTTTTTGCGCGGCCCAGCCAACGTGGTTTCGGCTGCAAAATGGGGCGCCACGCAAGTGGTCAGACGCGTCAAAGGCCCTCTCAAATCGCCTTACTATACCTTTGAAGACACCAAAAACTGGGCAACCAATAACACCGCGCTTGCCGCCGAAAACCTAATGTTGGCACTACGTGCTCATGGGTTTGATAGCTGTCCTATGGGCGGCTTTGATGAGCCTGCCATGAAAGCGTTGCTCAATCTTAGCGACGACCATCATATCGTTATGATGATTGGCGCAGGTGAGCGTGCTGACAATGGCGTTTACAACACTCAGTTCCGCTTTGATCAAAAACAGTTTGTGCATTACGTATAACGTACCGCTCACCTTATTCCCTTAATTGCTATTTTGTTTATTACTCCCTTAACCAAGGATTGTCATGACTATCTCTCAAAACCCATCGTTTAATACCTTTCAAGGATTGTTCAACGAAGCTGAATTTGTCTATCGCCACTTAGGCTCAAATGAGACTAAGCAAGCTGACCTACTCAGCGCTGTTGGTTATAAAGATATGCAAAGCTTTATCAATGACACAGTGCCTGAGCCAGTGCGCTTGCACAAAGAGTTGGATTTGCCAGTGGCGATGAGTGAGCATGCTGCACTTGCCAAACTGCGCACGATGGCAGACGACATCACTGTTAATAAAAGCTATATCGGCCAAGGCTACTCGCCTGTGCGTATGCCTGCTGTTATTCAGCGTAATGTCCTTGAAAATCCAGGCTGGTATACGGCTTATACGCCTTATCAAGCAGAAATCGCTCAAGGTCGTCTAGAAGCATTGCTAAACTTCCAGCAAGTATGTATCGATTTGACTGGTCTGGAGCTGGCTGGTGCGTCATTGCTTGATGAAGCGACGGCAGCGGCAGAAGCGATGGCGATGTCAAAGCGCGTGAGCAAAAGTAAATCAACGCAGTATTTCGTCGATGAGCGTGTCTATCCGCAGACGCTAGATGTTATTAATACTCGTGCCAAATACTTCGGTTGGGACGTGGTCGTTGGTGATTTTGAAACGGCTAAATCTGGCGACTACTTCGGCGCATTATTCCAATATGTTGGCGTAGAAGGTGACGTTAAAGATTTAACAGATGTCATCAGTGCCGTAAAAGAAAACAAAACCTATGTGAGTGTCGTCAGCGACATCATGAGCTTGGTGCTACTTAAGTCACCTGCCGATATGGGTGCAGACGTGGCACTAGGTAGCACACAGCGTTTTGGTATCCCAATGGGCTTTGGTGGTCCACATGCCGCTTTCTTTGCATTTTCTGATAAAGCCAAGCGTTCAGCGCCTGGTCGTATCATTGGTGTGTCAAAAGACGCACAAGGCAATACCGCACTGCGTATGGCACTACAAACACGTGAGCAGCATATCCGCCGCGAAAAAGCCAACTCAAACATCTGTACGTCACAGGTATTACTAGCCAATCTCGCTGGTATGTACGCGGTCTATCATGGTCCAGGCGGCGTCAAACGCATTGCCACGCGTATTCATGCCTTTGCGACTGCTTTCGCTGATGCTATCAAAGAAGCCAATGACAGCAGCCTAAATGTAGTACATGATCAATTCTTTGATACCGTTGTGATTGATTGCGGTTCAGAAAAACTGGCTACTCAAATCTTCAAAAACGCAGACAACGTGGGCTACAACTTATGGCGTCTAAGCGACACCAAATTAAGCGTTGCTTTTAGTGAAACCAGCGATCAGCAAGATTTTAAAATCTTGACTCAGCTTTTTGTAAGTAAGTCTCACGAGCTACCTGAAACCGCTCGCGTTTCTCTCGATAGTGCGCATCTGCGTACAGATAATATCTTGTCACATCCAGTATTCAACTCGCATCATACCGAGCATGAAATGCTGCGTTATCTCAAGTCGCTCGAAGACAAAGATCTAGCGATGAACCGTAGCATGATTTCACTGGGCAGCTGCACTATGAAATTGAATGCCACCAGTGAGATGCTACCAATCACTTGGCCTGAGTTCGCCAACGTGCATCCTTTTGCACCGCGTGACCAAGTCACCGGCTATATTGCGATGATTGATAGTTTGCAAGATCAGCTCAAAGCCATTACTGGGTTTGATGACGTCTCTATGCAGCCAAACTCTGGCGCCTCTGGTGAATATGCTGGTCTACTCGCTATTCGCCGTTATCACGCGTCACTCGGCGAGACCGATCGCGATGTGTGCCTGATTCCAATGTCAGCACACGGTACCAACCCTGCGACCGCCATGATGATGGGCATGAAAGTCGTCGTCGTCAAAACCGATGAGAATGGCAACGTTGATATCGATGATTTGACAGCCAAATGTGAAGAGCACAGTGATCGTCTAGGTGCGCTAATGATCACTTATCCATCGACGCATGGTGTGTTTGAAGAAGGTATCCGCAATATCTGTGATTTGACTCATAAGCACGGCGGTCAGGTCTATATGGATGGCGCTAACATGAATGCTCAGGTTGGTATGATGCAGCCTGCAGACGTTGGTGCTGATGTATTGCACATGAACCTGCACAAAACCTTCTGTATCCCTCATGGTGGCGGTGGTCCAGGTATGGGTCCTATCGGTATGAAGGCGCATTTGGCACCATTTATGGCCAACCACACCTTGAGCCCTGTACATAATGCGCAAAAAGACTGCTCAGCAGTATCGGCAGCCCCTTATGGCTCAGCGAGCATCTTGCCTATTTCATGGATGTACATTGCTATGATGGGCCGTGATGGTCTGCTAAAAGCGACAGAGCTGGCATTACTAAACGCCAATTACGTAGCAGCCGAGCTAAAAGGCCACTACCCTGTCCTATATGCAGGCAAAAACGGCCGCGTGGCTCACGAATGTATTATTGATATTCGTCCGTTAAAAGAAGAGACTGGTATCACTGAAAGCGATATCGCTAAGCGCTTGATGGATTATGGTTTCCATTCACCAACGATGAGCTTCCCAGTCGCTGGTACGCTAATGATTGAACCGACAGAGTCTGAGTCAAAAGAAGAATTGGATCGCTTTATTAGCGCGCTAAAATCTATCAAAGCTGAAGCAATCAAAGCCAAAGCGGGCGAAGATAACTGGACGCTAGAAGACAATCCATTGGTCAATGCACCGCATACGGCTGCTATGATTACTGGTGAAGAATGGACGCATCCATACAGCCGTGAGACTGCTGCGTTCCCACTACCTTATATCCGTGCAAACAAGTTCTGGCCAAGTGTGGCACGCGTTGATGATGCGTACGGTGATAAGAACCTAATGTGCTCTTGCCCAAGTATCGAAAACTATATGTAATCGTTACTATTTAAACGCTACATGTATAAAAAACCTCCAAGCCAGCTACTGGCTTGGAGGTTTTTATTTTGCTGACTTTTTATATACTCGATTAACAGGTACTATTACTGATAGTAGTATTTATAAAAATGGAAAATGTATCCACAACGAGACACTTAACTTAGATTTTTCAAAGCAGTTAATTGGGCAATACTATGCAACACAAATCACCTAAACGAAAGACGCGTGTCATCCTAATACATGGTTTACATCAGACAGCTTGGGTAATGCGCCCACTTGCCAAACGTTTGCAAGCCTCGGGGTTTGATACCTATCAATATAGCTACCGGAGCATGCGTGATAGCATCAAAACCAATAGCGCACGCTTAAACCATTGGTTAGAGAAAAACCATCATCCAGACCATCCCATAGATCTGGTCGGACACAGTTTGGGCGGTCTAATCATTCGTGATTTTGTCGCTCAATACCCTAAATGGCAGATTGGCCATTGTGTGACGCTAGGGACGCCGCATGTCGGCAGTGTTTGTGCCGATTATATCTGGCGGCTGACTCCTGCTGTCGTTGGTCGCTCCTACATCGATGCCTTAGATGGTACTGTCGCACCACTACCACAGCATGTGACCCTTGGCGTGATCGCTGGCAATCGTCCTTATGGTTTGGGTCAAATGTTTTTGCAGTATCACAATCGCAAGCTGCGTAAATCAGATAAGCCGCCACTCAAAGAGCATCTGGCACATGACGGAACCGTCTACATAGAGGAAACTAAGATTGAGGCGGCAGCAGATCATATCACCCTGCCTGTCTCTCATACTGGTATGCTCGTAAACCCAGAGGTCGCTGAGCAGACCAAATACTTCTTAGTACACGGTGTCTTTAAACGCTAACGATTAAACGCTATCTTGGATATCGGCTCTTAGCTTTACTAGACGTTATTGGGCATTGATGCCCATGCCTTGACGCAACTCAGTTTTGTGCTTTTCGATCACTGGTATCAAGGTTTGTATGACCCAGTCATTACGCCAGCCCTTCAGCCCTTGTGGCAATTGGCTAACATCTTTATCAAGAGCGACGACTTCATACAATTGTCCTAGCCATTTTTTGCGCATTAGTACGCTAGCAGGTACACCAGTCTCTCGTGCATGCTCATCAATCGCTTGTTGCACCGCTTTGGACAGCACTTTATTTTTTGAGCGATATGGCGGCACTAGGCAGTCTGGATGTTCTGTGAATGGCAAGCTTTTTGCCTCTCTTATTACTTTTAGCAACTCTTCACCATACAGACGCAGCATACTGCGGTGCATCGTTGTTTTGTGCGACAGCTCACGCATACTGTTCGGTTTTTCGGTGACGATCTCACGTACCGCTTGTTTCTTGATGATAAAGGTACGCGGCTGATTGGTCGCACGTGCCAGCTCTTCTCGCCACGTCGCCACTCCTTTGAGGATAGCCATTTGCTGTGAGGTATAGCGATAGTCGGCCATCGTGAGATACATCGCCTCGTCTTCGACATGCTGCGCATCATACAAGTCACTGGCATAGAGCTGACAATCAGCCCAGACATACTCGTACAGTCCTTGTGATTTTAGTGCATGCTCAATACTCAGATATAGTGCTGGCAAGTAGCGCACGTCATCAATTGCATACTGCTCTTGCTCAGCTGTCAACGGGCGCTGTAGCCAGTCAGATTGACTGTGCTCTTTATCAATATGCATATCCAGTTGGTCGGCGAGCGCCTGCTGGTAGCCCATTTGCAATTGACCTGTTAAATAAGACAAGGCAATCTGCGTATCAAAGATATTGGTCAGTGGCGGACAACCAGACAGCAGATAAAAAATCCCTAAATCTTCACCGCAAGCATGCCAAATAGCCACATCGACTTTACGCAGTGCCTCCCATAACTCTGCCAGCTGTAATTGCGGGGCATCCAGTAGATACACATGATCGCCAGTATTGAGTTGTACCAGTGCCAAACGTGGATAATAAGTGTCACGCTTGATAAACTCCGTATCCAATGCCACACGTCCACAAATTGCTAAGGCGTCAATAACGTCAACTAATTGATTCTGCTCACGCACCCAAGTGATATCAACCGCATCGGCAATATCCAGCAATGCGTCAATGTCTAATGTATCAACGTCTAACGCTGTTGGTATCGTTTCAGTGCGAGCTGATTGCTCTGAGACATCAGTAGTCATGCTATCTGGATCAGAATGGGCTAGAGCGTTTGAAACATTATTAGACACGGACAGATACCTGCATATATAAGAGAAAATAAAACGCTAATATGCATCTTATTAAGATTAAAGGAGAATACAATTATAACAACTTCACGAAATAAAGTGGCTAAGACTTAGTCTTTATCAAATACTATAAAAAAGAGCGGTTCTGCATGGCTTGACCAAGTGTCATGCTATCAAGATACTCAAGCTCGCCGCCCATCGGCACGCCTTGTGCCAAACGCGTGACTCTACTCACATGACGATTGACTGCTTCGCTAATAAAATGAGCAGTGGTCTGACCTTCAACGGTTGTGCCCGTGGCCAATATAATCTCTTCTACGGGTTCTTGCTTGACTCGCCACACCAGTTGGTCGATATTTAGATCATCAGCACTGATACCATCGATAGGTGATAAATGCCCGCCCAGTACAAAATAACGACCACGGTACCCTGCTGTCTGCTCAATGGCCATCACATCTGCCGCCGTCTCAACCACACATAGCAGACTGTCATCGCGCCTAGGGTCTTGGCACAGAGGACATACCTCTTCATCACTAAAGCTATGACAGCGCTGACACTCAACGATATCGCGCATGGCTTCATCGAGTGCTTGGGCAAGTGCCATACCCTGCGGGCGTTTTTTGCTGAGCAGATGTAACGCCATTCGCTGGGCGCTTTTTTGACCGACACCTGGCAAAATACGCAGCTGCTTGACTAGCTGATCAAATTTGGCTGTAAGCAAAGTGACTTTCCTTTAGTTGACTTTATTTAACTGAATTTATAAATCGTAGCTATAAAAATGGGGTCGTATCATGTCGATAACAACCCCATTATTGACTTCAGTACGACATATTTAGCGCTTAGAACATGCCTTGCATACCTGGTGGTAGACCCATACCTGAGGTCGCGCCTGCCATTGTTTCTTCATACAACTCGTCCGCTTGACGAACCGCATCATTGATGGCTGCCGCAATAAGATCTTCGATCATATCAGGCTCGTCTTCTAGCAAACTTGGATCAATAGTCAAACGCTTGACCACATGACGACCCGTCATCGTTACTTTAACCAAGCCACTGCCCGCTTCGGCTTGTACTTCTTTGTTAGCCAGCTCTTTTTTAGCCGACTCAACGTTTGCTTCTACTTTCTTTTGCATCGTTTGTGCTTGTTGCATCAATGCTTGAATGTTCATAGTTGCCTCTTTATCTTTTATATTTGAATGTTATACGGTGCGCATCGTAATTAGTAGTCATGAACCACGTAAAGTTCATATCATGCGTGAACAGTGATTATACCGCTATCTTTACAAACTGTCTAAACCACGTGCCAAGTCTTTGATGATATCTTCGACATCTTCTAAACCGACTGATAGACGAATCAGACCATCTTTGACCCCCGCTTCAGCACGAGCTTCAGGAGTCAGGCGGAAATGCGTGGTCGTTGCAGGATGCGTAATCGTGGTTTTGGCATCACCCAAATTATTGGTGATAGAGACCATTTGGGTCGAGTCAATTACATGCCACGCTGCTTCTTTTGTATCGCGGCTGTTTGACTCATTATTATCAGACGCTTTGACTTCAAAACCCATGATAGCACCGTAGCCGTCTTTCATATGATGCTGACGTGTGGCAAGTTCGTGTGCGCTATGATCGCTCAAGCCTGAGAAATGCACGGTGCTGACATTAGGATGATTGACCAAAAACTCTGCCACTTGATTGGCATTGTGACAATGCGCCTGCATACGTAATTTAAGTGTCTCAAGTCCTTTAGTAAATACCCATGCATTAAACGGGCTCATGCTGATACCGCCTGAGCGTACCACGGTAAATGCGTCTTGCATCAGCTTATCACTACCAACCAACGCACCGCCCAACACCCGACCCTGACCATCTAAATACTTAGTCGCCGAGTGAATAACCACGTCCGCACCTAAATCTAGTGGGCGCTGTAGAGCTGGCGTGGCAAAGCAGTTATCAACGACCAGTAAGATATCATTGGCTTTGCATAGCTCACTCAAGTAACCGATGTCACAAATCTGCGCTAGCGGATTGCTGGGACTTTCGCAATAAATGACTTTGGTATTTGGTTGAACAGCATTTGCCCATGCATCATTATCAAAACAATCCACATAGCTGACTTCCACACCGAACTTGGCCATATAGTTGTTGAATAGACCGATAGATGAGCCAAATAATTGATTGGCTGCGAGTAGATGATCGCCTGCTTTGAGATACGCCAGACACATGGTCAAGATCGCGCCCATACCAGAGGCCGTTGCAACAGCACGCTCACCATTTTCTAATGCAGCCAACCGACGCTCAAAAGTACGTACACTTGGGTTGGTATGACGAGAGTAGACATTACCGGTTTTTGTACCGTCAAAATGAGCAGCAGCATCAGCAGCTGATTGGTAGACATAAGAGCTGGTAGTAAAGATAGGCTCTGAATGCTCACCCTCATCGGTACGGTGTTGACCTGCCCGTACAGCAATGGTTTGCATACCATAGTCAAGACCCAAATCTAAGGCATCATTGCGCCAGTTTGGATCCAACCCGTTGGTTGAGGCTTTTTGGTTCAAACTGCTTTCATCTTTCGTTTGCGACTGACTCATAGACGTTCCATTGCTTTACTTTGGTTGGTATAAAATGACTGCTTATTTTTCTGATTATCAAGCAAACTCATTAGGGTTATCATATCATGTCGCCTTATTCTACACATCTGGTTTCAGAGTACCCCGAAATATTATTATCATATATTGCACTGCTCACGTATCCAGATTCTGTTATCGCCATATAAATTGGCTAGATTATAGTAAAAGCAGCCACTTCATCTAACAAAAATAACGTATTTATAATAGGCAGATATGCAAACAGCTGCTAAGCTGAGCGGCGATTTGGGTTTTGCCTTTGGTGATATAATGATAGAGCATCCAATCAATGCTATCATCTCTAAAATAGCTGAACGATTTCAGCATATTACTTATTCATACATTTTATTTATCAGCATTATTTAGACTCACTAAGGTAAACTCGTTATGTCGACGTTCAGTATAAAAGCAAACACCTTATCGCTCAGTCTAACGCTTGGTCTGACTTTGGGTCTAAGTGCTTGCCAGAGTCTACCTGAGCAGCCGCACCTGTCTGATAGCCAAGAGTTATCTGCCCGAGTCAATGCATTATACCAACAGTCAGATAGCCCAGACTCTGAACCAGAAACCACAGCAGAGCCAAGTCCCACTGATCTGGTGACTGCCATCACTGCCCAAAATGAGATCCACCCTGACTTATCAGGCTACCATCCGATTGTTACTGGGGCAAATGCGTTTGCAGCGCGTAGTATCTTGACCGGTATGGCCACGCGCAATATCGATGCGCAGTACTATATTTGGCACAATGACCAAGCTGGGCAGTTACTTTTAAAAGACTTATGGGAAGCCGCTGAACGCGGTATCATCGTGCGTTTGTTGTTAGATGATTTTAATAACAGTGCAAAGTTTGATCAGCACTTGCTACGTTTTGCTAGCCACCCTAATATCGCAGTGCGCATCATCAATCCTTTGATGCACCGTAAAATGCCGACCTTAAACTACGTCACTGGTTTGCCGCGTATCAATCGCCGTATGCACAATAAGAGCATGACTTTTGATAAGCAAATTACCATCATTGGCGGACGTAATATCGGCAACGAATACCTAAGTAACGATCAAAGCAGTCAGTTTGCAGATTTGGATGTTTTGCTTATCGGAAAGGTGGTCGCAGACATTGACAATAGCTTTGGCAGTTACTGGTCATCTCCTTTGGCGTTTGATATTGAGACCTTAGCTGAATTTGATACTGACGTGACGCCTGACTTTTTAAAGGCTTTGGACAAGCTCGGTATCGATGAGCAAAACAACGAAGGCAGTAGTCTGACTGTCTATAAGGCCGCTATCGAAGACTCTACCATTGATACTGATCTGATCAACAAACAGGTTCCCTTTCGTTGGACGGACATGCAGTTCTTGAGTGATGATGTGGGCAAACTGTCTAAAAGCGTCTCCTCTGAAACCAATTTGGTTCACCAACTGCGTACGTTACTTGGTAGCCCAACCAAACAGCTGACCATTATCTCTTCTTATTTTGTACCGACCAAAGATGGCGTCGATACGTTGGTGAAACTGGCTGAATCTGGTGTTGATATCAAAATCTTAACCAATTCATTTGATGCCACTGATGTCACTGCCGTTCACTCTGGCTATAGCCAATGGCGCCCTAACCTACTTCGCTCAGGTGTCAAAATATACGAGTTAAAATCAACGGCTGGTGAAGAAAAACGCGATAATAAACTGTGGCGAGCACGTAGCCAGTCATCGACCAGTTTGCATGCAAAAACCTTCGCAGTTGATGATTATCAAGTGTTTATTGGCTCATACAACGTTGACCCTCGCTCGGCCAATATCAACACTGAGATGGGTGTCATTATCAATGATGACGAGTTGGCAAGACAGCTGCACGGGGCACTGAGTGATGATTTACTAAACCAAGCTTATGAAGTTAAGCTGCTAGACAACGGTAGCTTGGAGTGGCACACCATGGAAGATGGCAAAGAAGTTGTTTATGACTCAGAGCCACGGGTCGATATGAGTGATCATATCTGGCTTACTATTATGTCTTGGTTACCCATTGACTGGCTACTGTAATATGTAAACTCTTTTCTAAATAGTCCCTAAAATTGCAGGATGTGCAGTTTCGCTTCTGGTAAAAGCCAAATCCTGTAATCAAAGTTCTTATTACAATACACAAAATTACTGTTCCGGCGAATCATTGTTTATATACTTTGATTTGCCGGTTTTTATCATGGCCGATTATCTAAACGATGATCGTCTTAATGACCACTTTACTCCGTGGATGCGTGATCTATTATGCCGACTCGTTCTCAATACGCCCTGATGTCTAAAAAAGACAAAAATACAGTCATATTCGTAAGCTTTATCAGCGCTGTAATCTTTTTTGATTTCTTGATTTATTTGTACATTGCAGACATTGTCTCAGCTGCTATTTTCCCCGCTAATAACGATCCTACGGTTGCTAAGCTGCAAGGAATGGGGCTGTTTGTCATTGGTTACTTGGCTCGGCCATTTGGTGGTATTCTGTTCGGGCGTTATGGTGATCTCAAAGGTCGAAAGCCGACCTTTTTCCTGAGCATAATCGTTACGGCAGGTAGCTTGCTCGCAATGGCCTGTCTGCCTACTTATGCGCAGTGGGGTGCGCTTGCACCTGCGTTATTCATATTGCTGAGAATCATACAAGGTATGGCATTTGGTCTTTACGCACCGCTATCTTGGGTATTTGTGGCGGAGCATGTCCCTCGGCAGTATTTGTCAGTGGCTTGTAGCTACGTTACGGCTAGCTTTTTGGTAGGTGTACTGTTCTCTAATGCGTTTTTTCTGTGGCTGACTGACTTTATGACCACCGTACAGCTGACTGATTATGGCTGGCGTTTGCCGTTTTTTGTTGGCGCCTTACTAACCTGTCTGCCATTGTTGGTATGGCGATTGGTTAAAGAGACTCCGTTTTTCTTGGCGTTAGATAAGCCAAAAACTGGTAAGAATTTGGGTAGACCATTTACGGTGTTATTCAAGCGCTGCAAGCATTCTATCTTTGTCAGTATGGTACTGACTCTAGTGATCTCTAGCATCACCTCCGTCATTGTCCTACTACTGCCAGATCTAATAGAAATCAACTTTACTTTAGACAGTGATTTGTTTAGCTTCTCTCACAGTTTGGGCATCGTATTTATGATTCTTGGCTGTGTCTTTTATGGCATGATCTCGACCTATGAGAACTTTGGTAAAATTTTGGTCATTGGTTCTGTTCTACTTATCGCTCAGATGCTGGCGTTCTTTTATCATTTGCAGGCGGGTGGCGATTATATATTGATTATGTATGCACTTTTGGGATTCTGTGCCGGTATCGTGGGCATGGTCCCTGCCATTTTAGTGCAGCTATTTCCGACCAATGTACGTCTCACAGGTATCGCTTTTTGTTATAATATTACCTACGGTATCGTTGGTGTACTGATCCCCTTTGGTCTTGGTTACGCCACGACGCTTATCAGCTTCTCACCAGCGCTATATATTGCCTTTGTGGGCTCTATCGGTATTATCATGGGGCTTTACTTCTATAATTTGCCCGAATTCAAAAAGATTGATCATGTTATTTTATAAATAATGGATCAGTCACTGATTTGAACAAAGTTTAAAACTAAGGTGCAATGGGATGTCTCGTCCATTGCACCTTATCCATTTATTTAAGACACAAATATTAAGGCTCAATAATCATGGTTGATATGACCAACAAACGCCTCTCAGTTGCGCCAATGATCGACTGGACAACGACAGATTATCGCTACTTTGCACGACTGTTCAATCCGCATACGTATCTATATACCGAGATGATCAGTACTGGTGCATTGATACATGGTAACCGAGCACGGCATCTACGTTTTGATACGCTCGAGCACCCGCTTGTATTGCAGCTTGGCGGTGCAGACATCGATGAGATGACGCAGTGTGCTGAGTTTGCTCAGCAGTATGGCTATGACGAGGTCAATATCAATGTCGGCTGTCCCTCTGATCGCGTACAACATAATAAGATAGGTGCTTGTCTGATGGCAGAGCCCAAAACGGTTGCCGACTTGGTCAAGCACATGCAAGCAGCTGTCGACATTCCAGTGACAGTCAAACACCGTATTGGTATTGATGACTTTGACAGCTACGAGTTTATGGTCGATTTTGTGCAGACAGTAGCTGCTGCTGGCTGTACACGTTTTATTGTTCATGCACGTACGGCATGGCTACAAGGTCTTAGTCCTAGGCAAAATCGCGAGATACCACCGCTACGTTATGATGATGTCTATCGCTTAAAGCAAGACTTTCCTGAGCTAGATATCGAAATCAATGGCGGTATCGACACGATAGAAGACATCAAAATGCACCTGCAGCATATCGATGGCGTGATGATAGGACGAGCGTTTTATCATAACCCGTACCTATTAGCAGAGGCCAATAGCTTGTGGGGCGAGACAACACCCGAGACTATCCCTAAGCGCTCAGAAATCTTGGCACGGCTATATCCATATCTAGAAGAACAAATTGAAAAAGGCGAAGCACTCCCAACAATGACGCGACATTATTTGGGATTATTTCAGGGGTTGATGGGCGCACGTAAATGGCGACAAGCACTAAGCGGCAAACCTCAGCTTACTCTCGATGATGTCAAAAGAGCGGCAGATGAGGTATTGTTGTTAAATCCTGACGCATAGCACAGATTGGCATGCAGTCAATTTAACAGACTACAGATTTTAGTCACTACTGTCATATTGTCACTATTACAATGTCAATTTTGACTACGATACTTGTGAGAGATACTGCCACATCGCTGCCCCATTATTAATGATATGTAGTGCGATTGGCAGTAATAGTGACCCTGACTTAATACGGGCATAGCAAAATATCAGTGCCAGTACAACAATAGTGCTGATCTCATAAATACCGTACTGCACATGGATAATAGCAAATATCAAACTTGTCACGATACTTGCTACTATCGCGCCGTGATGCACAGAGTATGACGGCGCTGTGAACTGCTCTGTAATCGCTGACCATAAGATGCCCCGAAAAATAACTTCTTCGTAAATTGGGGCAACGACTACCATCGCAAAGACCAACAGCCATATTGAGCTTACCGATTGATATAGTGGATCGACAAAAACCAGCGGTGTCATATCTAGCATATAGGTCAGTGCTTGACTGGCAATCATAAATATCAATAGCACGCCCAGCATACCCATACCTACCGCAAATGAAAACGGCTTCAATGTTAGGTACTGACGCACCTTACCGCCTCGTAGACGAATAACGAGAATACTGGTCGCTACCAACAGTACGCAGCCTACGATTATCGAGATACTTACGACCGTCCCGTCATTACTACCAAAAAAGAATATATCCCCCATCGATGCATTTTTTGTAGCGGGTAATACTAGCTTGCCAGCAATATATACGCCTACCAATTGACTGATAAAAAATGCAAATACTATACCTACTGTTAGTACAAATACTCCTAAGCGTGAAAACAATGGCGCACGATGAGGCAAGCGTTGCCTATCAGACGGTTCAGCTAGGTTATTTGGCGTAGAGTTTTTTGGCATAGGTTTGTTGGACACAGAGTTCTTGGACATATCAATATCACTTAGCAAATAGACAGTCAGCTCAGATCCAAGAGCCTGACGAGTTGATGGTACCTTACTTTTATTTTGGCAGTTGCTGCTCGATCAAGGCGAGCACCTGCATTGAGACAGACTCTGGATGCTCTAGCGGGAACATATGACCCCCTTTATGCGTCTCATAAGGAATGCCTAAACGCGACTGTATCTGTTGAGGGAAGCGACGTTTTAAAAAGATACTATCTTGACCTATAATCAAGGTAACAGGCACCTTCGGACCACGATTTGGTGCTAGCCAATACCAAGAAGGATTGGTGCGGAACACTTCGACTTCACTGGCTTTGGGAATGGCCAATGTGACCTTACCATCCGCGCGTTCATGCAAGCCATGATCGATATATCCTTGAAAACTGCGTTCATCAAAGTTTTTAAAAAATCCTTTGTGGCGCATCTTTTCATAGGCCTCATTTCGATCATTCCATACATCACGGCGATGTTTGGACACGCCTGCTGGTGATAGTTTGTCCATCAAGCGGTTATTCATAAGTGGCAATCTATCGGCTGTTTTTGCCAAATGCCACAACAGGCTGACTTTGCCATAAATCCAAGGCGGATCCATCAGTACGGCTTGAGCAAATAGTTCTGGCCGACGGTACGTTGCCTGCAAGGTACACATGGCTCCTAGCGAATGACCCACACCTACTACTTGCGCGACGCCATGCTTGTCACAGGCATCTTTTACACTGTCAATAATCTGCTGCGTTAGACTACGCCAATGATCGTCTACGGGGTAATCAGGGGTATCGCCCAACATGGCGATATATTCAATCGTAAAGAACGCTGACAATCTCTCAAAGAATGGCTCGTAAACAGCGCTTGGCATCCCATTGGCATGGGCAAAATGTAGCACAGGTTTATTGGTGATCTTGGAGACAGGTAGCACCGCAAAGGTCTGCGAATTTATTTCATCACTCATAACAGGCTCTCTTTAAATCGTTTGGTTTGTCTATTATTTTTAGTGGTTGTCATATTATTGCATTGTCGTATTGTTGCATTGCCAACATAAATACCAGACATGCTCTATAGCAAGTCTGATAATTGGCATATATACGTCGCTTATCTGGTAATTCTTATAACTTTAAACCATATGTTTTATTTAAGGTTGCACAAAATTAAGGCTGAGCATAATTATATGCCCAGCCTTAACAATCATACACACTATATCTAAAACATAAAACGCTTAACGCATTTTTGCATCACCATCTTCTTGCGGTAAGAAACCATCAAGGCTGACGCTTGAGCCGATACCTGCCCCTAGTTTTACGGCAAAACGGTCCATAAACATTTGGAACGGGTCAGTTGGACTATAGCTGATTACGGTATCTAGCTCTAACTGACGACTCAAACTGGTAATGCTACCGTTGTCGTCTGCTAGTCCCAGCTCGATAGACTGCTCACCTGTCCAAAACAGCCCTGAAAACAGTTTGTTTTGTTCAGGGTTTTTGAGACGGTCGCCGCGACCTTCTTTTACTGCATTGATGAAATGCTTATGCGTATTAGCCAGCACTCCTTCAACATGCTTTTCTTCATAATCAGTCAATGGACGTGACAAGCTTAAGATGTCTTTATACTCACCAGCGGTAATCGTACGATCTTCTACACCAACTTTGTCCATCAGACCTTCGACATTGTAGCTTGGCATAATGACACCGATAGAGCCGACCAAGCTCGATGGGTTGACATAAATCTCATCTGCTGCAGAAGCAATATAGTAAGCACCTGATGCGCCGATATCACCGATCACTGCATAAAGCTTTTTGTCCGGATACTCTTCACGTAATTCCATCATAGTCTGCCAAATTTCATCAGACTGTACAGGTGAACCACCAGGTGAGTTAATATCTAATGCAACGGCTTTGGAGTTGCTGTTTTCAAAGGCACTTCTTAGCGCATCATTGACATCGTAGGCGTTGGCCACATCATCGCTACTAATTACACCTTGCAGCTCTACTACAGCTAAATGCGGTGAGCTGGTATCTACGGCATCCATACCTGTTGGCGCGCTACTGCAACCGCGACCTAGGGTCAAAAATATCAATAAAATATAACCAAAGGTTAATAATTTAAAGAAAATGCTCCAGCGACGAGCGCGGCGCTGCTCGACCACACTAGCTAATAAGGTATTTTCTAGCACCTTCCATTCTTGTCCACTCGGCGCGTTTGGTTGCTGCATTTGTGTTGGCTGATGTGGCGAATTATCAGGACGTTTGTTAGGGTCTGGTGGCCAGTTGGGCATATAACTTCCTAAGTCAGAAACAAGCTAAAACAATAAAAAGATGAGGTTGACAGATACCACTAGAAGTAATGGTCTCTATGTCAAATCAGTCATCGGTATTCATGGGGTGCTAAGTATGGTTGTATTTCGACCATGGTTCAATAGTATAACTGTGAAATATCACTATATTGTAACGCTGGTAGTATCAGCATTATTCTTGAGGGCGAACAGCTTCAATATCAACACTATTATCAAGCGTGTTTAACGACAATGCCACTGGTAATGGCTTATCATCGTAGGTCATGACAGTATCAACGCTTTGACGAACCATGACATCGGCTATCACCTGAGAGGTACTATGACCAAGCCAGGTTGTATTTTTAAATACTGCGCGCTCGTCAGCTAGATCGGCCGTACATAGTAGCGACCACATTTGCCAGACGCGCTGGTGTGTATCGGTATCTAAAATCAGTCGTGAGCGAGAAGTGTCTGTACGACTAGTATCTATACGACTATCATCCAGATAGCTATTGGCTAATTGCAGGTGAGGATTTATAGGTGATGACTTGAGTGGATCAGCGGCATTGTATCTTCGTACTTGTATAGGTGTGCGGCTATCGATGGCAATTGTACAATCCCAAACACTAGCGTCGCCTATCTGGCTCCAGCCTGTCATTGCCTGTATGGATATATCTCCGTTGGCCAGCTGCCATAAACTTCCCTGCTCGCAGTTTTGGGCACTGATATTTGTTTGACTCTTGACACCGCTTGTTGTTTTGTATGCTTGCTGAAACGTAAGCCAATGCTCAGAGCGCCCTGCTTGCCAATATCGACTGATCGGTAGGCGCTCTCCCAAATGAATGACTGTTTTCGGTAATAACTCAGAGTTGTTGGTGCTAGAAATCATGCGTTGATTATCAGAGGTCAGCGTATCCGTCAGTCCGACGCTACTGCTCTGTACTATGACACTCTCCAAACGATTAACCGATAAGCTCCCTAGTTGCTGCTCTAAAGAAGCAGACAGTGTATCTACTGTCAGGCTATTTGGCGTGGTTCGTGTAGAAGCAGGTCTGTGATCAGCTAAGAACAACCAGTTACTACTTTCCTTGTTTACGATAGGATATGTCAGCAATGCTGCCGTTATATATGAATCACCCGTCGGTAGGACATACAGTGTCGGCACTATGGTCAGCGACTGCTGATTGGCATACACCGTCATCATCAATAGCGTCAATGGTGGCAGTATCAACCAACGACTGAGCAGACCTCGAGGCAATAACCAAGGCAAAATACTCAATACTACCATAAGCAATATAGCCATACTCACTGGTGTATAGAGCCATGCCTCTGACAGTGCTGGTAATGATGTTAGCCAACCAATCAGCTCATGTAAGCTGCTGACAATAGTAATCACTAGCGACCAAATACTATCGGCTACCATAGGTGATAACAGATAACACAGTCCTGCTAGTAGATTAAGCGGTACAATCACCCAACCAAAAAGCCCAATGGCAAATAAATTGACCACCAATCCCCATAATGAGGCCTTGCCAAATAAGACCAAGGTGATAGGCAATAAAGTAAAGAATAGCCAGAACTGTAGCTTAAGAATACGCCGGACAGCTCGCAAAGCATGCTTCAATAGCGCCGTGCTTACGTGAGTGCTTTTATTATTCGTATATGGCCCTGCCAACTCAGCGGTACTGCGCTGATGTAACGTATCGTCATATTTGAGCAATAGCGCTACTGCAATAAAGGACAACCAGTATCCTGCCTGCCAGAGCACATAAGGATCATACCATGCCATCAGTATGGCCAGCGCCAATAGTACTCGAATCGTACTAATAGGTAGCAATGTCACTCTCACAAGTCCAATCGCTAGTAGCATCCAAGCCGTACGAGCAGCAGGTACATCAAAACCTGTAAACAACGCGTAGATAAAGGCTGCACCAATCATTGTCCACCAACGCACTTGCCAGCGCGGAATATAACGATAAAGTGCTGGACATAACTGATTAAGCAGCAGCACAATGAGACCACCTAGTACAATAGCCAAGAACAATACGTGCGTCCCTGAGATAGCCAGTAAATGAGAAATACCTGCCAGTTGATACAAATCTTTGGTATCTCGATTAATTAGACTACGATCGCCTGTGAGTAAGCTCAACGTGACAGCTTTAGCCTGCTGTTCTGCTGTCGTTTGTGCTGACCAGTCTCTATAAAAATGCTGTCTTAATTGCCAGCGCCCTATATCAATATGCAAGCGCAAGCGCTCAAGATACGAGTCAGAAGTCGGATTTTGATGTGACGCCTCATTCAGGCTAGCTTTGTTATTACTTACGGTCAATGGGCTGATAGCCAAGATATTTGCGCTGCCATTAATATGCCGACCTCGCAACCAGCGATAGCTATCAAAACCAGAAGCGTTGTTTATTGTTTGATCGGAGGCCACCAATGGCGCAAGTGCTAAACTCATAAATAGCGTATCACCAGGCTGCAAATTATTGAGGTTTGAGAGTGTGGCATCAGTCGATGCACTTTTTGGATAAGCATTAAGTAATGCTCGGTACGTGACGTTACTGTCGTTGTCTTGGTTAGAACGATTGGTGTTGTTATTACTTAGGCTATTTTTTGCTATATAGTCTCTTGTACTATTTGCCAAATCTTGAGGCGTTAATTCAGTTATTAATGGCGTTACATTTGTTAGCACGGCTACTTGTCGATAGCCACTATCTGCGGATGGACTATAGACACTGTCGCTTAGCCCTTCAATACGAACAAGCGCTTGCACACGTATAGGATCGGTGATTTCTGCGGCTGCAGCTTTATGATGTGTCACTAACGCCTGTAGCGCGCTACCTGCTACCAACAAAGTGGCTAATATGGTAAATAAAAAGTACTTAACGATACGAGATGAGCGTTCAGCATTTTTGAATATGCTGCTTGAGGTGTGATGATTTGTTGCTGAGGAGACATGACACTGGGTAAGTATCAGTAGAATAATAGAAAATAATATAAGTAAGATAAACAAACCAGACGTACTAGCCAGCCCTATCGAAAACAGTTCAGTAGGGATCGCCACCTTGTCTGCGACTGTCAAAGTCCCCATCATAGCAATAACGACGAGGCTGCCAATTAACCAATACACCAGCACTCCTTGCTTGATGGGCAAAATAAGATAACGTCGTTCGCTATGGTTATTTATGCCAATAAAGGCATAGACATAACTGCATTCGTAGACATATTGGAAGCAACTGAATGAGCATAGTTATGATGCAATAGCATTTATATTTATATTACCCTATACTGATGAGAAATACGAAGGTGATGCCTGTCTGACATCACTGCCCTATGTATACTCACTATTACTTTTTATCCATAATATTACTCTATACCAGCCCCTCAACATCATTGAGCGGACTGTGGTTAACGATTAAAGGCGATCCTGTGCCCCAAAAACGTCTAAAAGACTTACTTCCTACACCAGAAAAAGTCCTAGAAAGTCGCACCTTAAAATTATTCGCGCCGCATTTAGCAGACCCACGTTTATGGCATTTTAATCGCCATAGTCTCAACAAGGCGGTTTATATTGGTGTGCTCAGCGCGTTTTTTCCATTGCCAGGGCAGATGTTATTGGCCTTAATTGGCTCGCTTATTTTTCGAGCCAATGTGCCTATGGCGCTCGGTCTGACATGGATTACCAATCCACTGACTAGTCTACCAATCTTTTATGCTGGATATTATATCGGCGCAAAAATTATTGACGCACCTGTGATCAGTTTGCGGTTTATCGGTAGGATGATTGCAGACTTTAGCTTATGGGCGCTATCAGATGGTGCCAATCCATTCATTACCTATAAAGGCACAGTATCGCTGACAGCATTTTGTATCGGATTAACGCTTTTGGCGGTTGTAACCAGCATTATTTGTGGACTTGCCTTTAAGGCAGTGTGGCGCTATAAAACCGTTGCAAGTTGGCAAAAACGTCAGAAAAAACCCGCTGACAAATCCTTTGAGCCTTAATACCACTTATGTCAGTCCAGCGGTATTAAGGTTGTTTTTGATTGATACCGCTACTCTGCTTTGTTCTTATCTATGGCGGCTTTGAGCTTATCTGTAAAGTCTTTGTCCATAGAGACAATCTCAATAACTTCATCGTTTTTGCATAGCGTATAACGTTTACCAGTTGCGCTGTCTTGAACCTTGAGATCAAAATCAACCCCAGCTAGAGTAATCGCATCAAACACTGGCGAGATTAAATCCTTTTGCTCTTGACTATCAATAGTCTCAAACACAGACGGATCGATATAAGGCTTTAATGGCTCATCACCTTCTTCAGCACTACCAAAAGCAGCGATTGGATCGTCATCTAAATTCATCATATGTGTTCCTATAAAATAGATACGGCAGCTGATTGGTAGCCGCCTCAGTATCTCTTGCTATTAAATATCTACTCGATAATACAACAATACATTTCACCAGAACAGCGCTTATTAGCGCCAATAGACAATACTTATGTCAATCTGACATTCTCGTCATATGGAGGGTTAATACTGCTCCCAATGACCATTGCGCAGCAACAATTGACGGTCAGCAAGCGCCGCTAGATTGCGATCATGTGTGACCATTAGTAATGCCGTTTGCATCGTGCTCTGTAGCTCTGACAACAATCCAAAGACGCTTTGCGCATTGTCGTAGTCCAAGTTACCCGTTGGCTCATCTGCCAAGATAAGCGAGGGCTTGGTCACTAGCGCACGCGCAATCGCCACACGTTGACGCTCACCGCCTGACAGCTCACCTGGTCTGTGCATCAGTCGATGCTCAAGACCGACATTCTCCAAAATCTCAACCGCTTGGGTGCGTGCCTGGGTCGTTGATACTTCTGGACGCATGAGCAGCGGCATTGCAACGTTTTCAACAGCTGTAAACTCTGCCAGCAAATGATGAAACTGGTAAATAAACCCCAAATGCTTGTTGCGCATGGCACCGCGTTCAGTCTCATTCATACTATTTAGTAGCTGACCATGTAGCCAGACTTCACCGCTGGTTGGTGTATCGAGACCACCAAGTAGATGCAGTAAGGTACTTTTTCCTGAGCCACTGGTACCAACGATAGCGATGCGCTCACCAGCATGAACCGTTAGATCGAGACCCGTCAATACTTGTGTACTGACTGCACCCTCATCATATATCTTGTTGATATTGGTCGCCTTCAAAATGGCAGACATAGCGCTTCCTTTATTTTATTTATTTTGATATTTGTGCGTTTAGGCTATTCGTAGCGTAATGTTTGAGCTGGCTGAATCTTGGCCGCACGACGTGCTGGATAAATAGTCGCCAAAAAGCTCAGTACAAACGATGCCCCTGTAATCAATAACACATCAAGCAAACGCAGCTGTGAAGGCAAATAATTCACAAAATAAGCGTCAAAAAGATTCAGATTAAAGACTTGATTGATAAAGCCCAAAATATCGCTGACGGTCAGTGCAAATATCACACCCAATATCGTACCAGCAACCGTACCGATCACACCGATAACCACGCCTTGAACCATAAACACTTGGGTAATCAGTCGAGGTGATGCGCCAAAGGTCTTCAAGATCGCAATATCGGCTTTTTTATCAGTAACGAGCATTACAAGACTTGAGACAATATTGAAAGCGGCCACTAAGATGATTAAAAACAGCAGCAAACCGACCATGGCTTTTTCCATTTGAATCGCCCCAAATAGATTACCATGCGTTTGTGTCCAGTCGTTAGGATACAGCTGCTGAGGGGCAATAGCAGCGGCTTTCTCTGCTGCAGCTGGTGCCGTAAAGATATCATCGAGCTTCATACGTACGCCTTGGGCGCCCTCGGGCAGACGTAATAGTTTGGCGGCATCCCCCATCGGGATAAATGCCATGAGACTATCGACTTCTGGGCTAATAGTGAAGATACCTGTCAAGGTAAAGCGCTTAAATCTCGGTATCACGCCTGCGGGTGACGGTGAGGCCTCTGGCAGTACTAGAGTCACCTTGTCCCCTATCTGCAAGCCCAAAGACTGCACCATCTCCTCGCCCAAAACGATACTAAAATCACCACTTTGCAAGGTATCAATACTGCCTTCAATCATGTGCTCATTTATGATGGAGACATCTTTTTCATATTCAGGCTCCACGCCAGTCACCATGATGCCTGCGACTTGACCATTAGATGTCAGCATGCCCTGTAATTGGATAAAGGGTGCCACCGCCGCCACTTCTGGATCTTCTTTTATTTTATCCGCCAATTGTTCCCAATCGCCGATGATCTCAGTAGATACCACCGTGGCCTGCGGCACCATACCCAAAATACGAGTTTTTAGCTCGCGATCAAACCCATTCATGACTGATAGCACCGTAATCAATACGGCAACCCCAAGCGTCAAACCGATCATTGAGATGAGTGATATAAAGGAGATAAAGCCATTACTGCGCTCTGCTCGGGTGTATCGTAAGCCGATAAATAACGCTAAAGGACGAAACATATTCAAACTCTTTATCTTATCTACGTGCGACTTTATATAGGTTGGATAATGAGCAGCAGTCAATGCATCAGACATTTGCTACTGCTCACATATAAATCGAACACAAAAACAGGGTTTCAGACGAGCCAAAGACAGCCGTCAAAAGGGAGCTAGTTTGACACAATTTGGCTGATATGTGCCAGTCATTAGCAAGTACTGAGAGGATTTTTTACCAAAAAACTGGTTTCTGTTATTATTTTTGAGAGAGGGTCTTGCTATTAGCCGTGTCCATACCTATATATTATATGCTAAAGACAATTGTCATTAACCCCACATTGTGATTTGTTCATGCCTTGCTGATCATATCGCTGACATCATAAACCAGTAATTTGAAATACTGAATGGTGTGTAAGTAACAGCAGTATTAGATACAAACCTCACGCTGACTTAATTTTGAGTATTTTCATGACCATAAATTATCAATACAAAAACATTCAATCTCCTACCAAGATCACGTTGACCGACGAGCAGTCTGCAGGTCACGGTGATCACTGGCGTATTTTGACCGATGACATGAGTCAAGATGTGCCAGAGTGGCTACAAAAAATGATTGAAGTCGCCGCCATGCCCAAAGGCCTGAACAACAATGTCAGTGCAAAAGACAGCTGTTTGTTGTTATCAGAAGACCGACCTTGTCATATTAATCAAGTGCTAGCGATGAAAGATGGCAAGCCTGAGCGCTTTATCAATGCATATCCTTGCGTCGATAGCCCTTATGGTCTTGACTGCAAAATCGAGCGCGTCATTGCCAATGACAACTCACACGATGCAGTGTTACGCCTGCGTACCGCTGATGGCAGTATTATTTATGCATTTGATCAGCTCTATACGACCAACCGCCATTTGTATCAGCGCGATACCTCTTATTTTGTAAATTTTAGCGCATGGGCACATGAGATTAAGCTAAGCGAACAGAATGAGGTGATCATGGTAGAAGATCAGGAATCTATCCGCTATCACCGTGCCTTTAACGATATCGTTGCAGCAAATGACGGAAAAATTCCAGATGACTTACAAGCGCAAATCAGTGAGTGGAAACCTGAAACCAAAGAACAAATGGCGCCTGTTGAAATCAATCTAGGTCATATGTGCGCTTACTTGTTTGGCGATACCTTAGGACAAGAAGACGAAGCTTGGTGTCAAGGTCAAGTCCTTGGTAAACAAGAGACTGAATTTAATGGTAAATCCATTATTTTGTTTGATGTGGTGACGCTACGTGAGCAGGATGCAGATCCGTTTGTGGTGCGTATCGGTGCTCTAAACACACCAGAGACCGCCAGTATCAAAGTACACGACTATGTACAAGCCAATGTGTGGTTACAAGCAGCGATATATAAAGAAAATCAGCAAAGCGCAAAACAGCCATCAAAAGCCAGCTAATTACTGGACAGCTGACAGTATTGCGTGCTACGACTTGTCTTCACACAACAAAAAGCCCCTAATTAGTATTAGGGGCTTTTTTGTATCTTATCGACTTTTGCCATTCAAAACTCTAGATTAAAAGTCGTACAAATACGTGATTAAGCCATCGTCGTCATTGATTTGATACGAGTATATAGCTCTTTTTGCTCTGCACTTGGGCGAGCAGTTTGTACTGCCATCAACTGTGACATATCACCTTCAACACGAATTTTGCCACTCATAAAGGCACCCATGATTTGATTGGTGTCAAAATCAGTGATGATGGACTGTAGAATGCTGCGATCCAATAGTAATGTCGTGGTCGCATCGCTATTCAAACCGCGATGCAATAGGCCATTAGCAAAATTGGCTTCGATATCTTTTTCCGTATCAGATACTTTTAGGTTGACGATCATATTAGCCAGTGCTGGTGGCAAGTTTAACTCACCCGCTTCACTACCCATCTTCTCTACTTGCTCAAACCATTCATCTGTCAAAAAAACTGCCATGTTATTGTCCTTAATTGGTATTTTTTTGGGTTAATACTACTATTTAGCGTATTAACCTCATTATCAATTTATTGAAATGATTGTTATTGATAGACTTATAAGACGTCGCTATCACTGATGTTCAGGCTCATTATAAGGGGCGATTTGATAATAAGTAAAACCTATTTGTACCACCTGTAAGCCCATTGTTACAAAATTATTTTAGAAGCACGTATTTACCTCTAATGAAGTTTGTCTTGGTTTGACACAGATACACATCTAGAATCGTGATAAAATTGAGTATAAAATAAGCAAATAGCGCAATAATAATAAGTTGCTTGCGAATTTTTATACCAAAGAGTTTGTATTTTGGCGCATAGTTCTGATGATATTTGATTAGGATTGCGTTACAATACCCTTAAACAGAGTCGGGAGTTTTAACCTAACATTACATAAAAATGTTTTTTGTCAGCCGCCGCTAGCATACATCTATGGTCAGTGCGTTTTTATAGCCCTATAGTATGGGTATCTATCTTCATTAGTACCGATTTTTTCGTAATAATTAAGATATATATTTAGCCTTACAAGATGTTTGATGCTCAAAAACGGCGCGTCTTCTTATTTATCTCGATAATCTATTAACAATCCTACTATCGATTGGCTGTAAACAAGGTGCACAAAGCGCCTCTTTTTATCCATCAGTACCTACTGATATAAAACACCAGCCCATATTGATAGTTAATGAGATTATGGTGATAAGCACGGCAAAGAACGGCATGTACCGCAGCTATTATAGTTTGTCAGTTTTTATAATACCTATAGCGCGGACTGTTGGTTAATTCTGTTGATAATTCGGGCTGTAAAGGAATCATCCAATGAGTTTACAAAACACAGCAGTCGCCCCAGTTGACCGTGAGTACGAAATTACTGTCGTAAGATTTTTTACGATTATGGCTGTCGTTTGGGGCATCTTCGGCATGAGTCTTGGTGTGTTCATTGCTTCACAGTTAGCATGGCCAGGACTCAACTTTGACATTCCATGGCTGACCTTTAGTCATCTAAGACCACTGCATACCAATGCGGTGATTTTTGCGTTCGGTGGTTCTGCCCTGTTCGCAACGTCTTATTACATCGTCCAGCGTACCTGTAAGACACGCTTGTTTGCGCCGTATTTGGCGTGGTTCACCTTTTGGGGATGGCAGGCAGTTATTGTCGCAGCCATCATCACCCTACCGCTAGGTTTGACCACAAGTAAAGAGTACGCTGAGCTTGAGTGGCCTATCGATATCTTGATTGCTTTGGTATGGATCTCTTATGCCATTGTATTTTTTGGTACGCTCATCAAACGTAAAACCTCACATATCTATGTGGCTAACTGGTTCTTTGCCGCTTTCATCATTACGATTGCCCTACTACACATCGTAAACAGCATGGCAATTCCGGTTAGTGCGTTCAAATCTTATTCGCTATTTGGCGGTGCAACTGATGCGATGGTGCAGTGGTGGTACGGGCATAACGCGGTAGGTTTTTACTTAACGGCCGCCTTCCTTGGAATGATGTATTATTTCGTTCCTGTACAGATTGGTCGTCCTATCTATTCGTATCGTTTGTCTATCGTTCACTTTTGGGCATTGATTGCTTCATATATGTGGGCTGGTGGTCACCATTTGCATTATTCAGCGCTTCCTGATTGGACGCAGTCATTGGCAATGGTATTCTCTATCATTCTATTCGCGCCATCTTGGGGTGGTATGATTAATGGTGTACTCACGTTATCAGGCAGTTGGGATAAGTTGCGCACCGATCCGATCATCCGCTTTATGATTGTGGCATTGTCGTTCTACGCAATGTCGACGTTCGAAGGCCCAATGATGTCTATTAAGACAGTCAATGCGCTATCGCACAACACGGACTGGACAATTGGTCACGTACACTCAGGTGCACTTGGCTGGGTTGGTATGATTACTATTGGTTCGCTATACGTATTGTTACCACGTATTTATAACAAACCAAAGATGTACTCTATTAGCTTGATCACCACGCATTTTTGGCTGGCGACTGCAGGAACGATTTTCTATATCGTATCTATGTGGATCTCAGGTATTGGTCAAGGCATGATGTGGCTTGCTACGAACCCAGACGGTACTTTGGTATATAGCTTCGTTGATACTGTTGAATTCTCGCATTTCCCATATATCGGTCGTGCTTTTGGTGGCTTCTTGTATGTATCGGGTATGTTTGTTATGGCTTATAACTGCTATAAAACACTCAAGATGCCAGAAGGTAAGCCTGTAGATGTCGCTGATCCAACGGATCATGAACCTAGTGTCGAAAAACCTTCGACAGCTAACGTATAAGGAGCGATCATGGCTGGTACACCGCATGAAATTATTGAAAAAAATACAGGCTTGTTAGTCATTGGTATCGTGATTGCTATTAGTTTTGCAACGCTGGTTGAAATCGTACCATTGATTTATGATAACAAAGGCCCTGAGGAAGGTGGGGTGAATGCTCCCCTACCTGCTATGGAGCCTTGGACAGCGCTTGAATTCGAAGGTCGTGATATTTATATCCGTGAAGGATGTCACGTTTGTCATACGCAAATGGTTCGTCCACTACGTGCAGAAGTCGAACGCTATGGACCGTATTCGCGTGCCGCTGAGTCAACGTGGGATCACCCATTCTTATGGGGATCGAAACGTACTGGACCAGATTTAGCACGTGTAGGTGGTCGTTATTCTGAAGACTGGCAAAAGCAGCATTTGATTGCGCCACGTTCGCTAGTGCCTGAATCAGTGATGCCTGGATTCCCTTGGCTTGCTGAAAATGAAGTAGATGGTGAAGACATTCAAGCTAAAATGCGTCTATTCCGCGATCGTTTTGGTGTTCCTTACACTGAAGAAGACATCGAAGGTGCTCCAGATGCTGTACTTGGTGCCACTGAGCTTGACGCTTTGGTTGCCTATCTACAGCAGTTAGGTACCGCAATGGAAGGACAGCGCTAATGGGTATTGGTGAATTACAAACAATTGCGACCGTTTCTGCCTTTATTGCCTTCGTAGGCGTTGCATGGTGGGCGTATTCGCCAAAAAACAAAAAACGCTTCGAAGAAGATGCACAACTTGCGCTTGATGACGAGGATATTAAATCCTTGTCTGAAGAGCAGCGCAATAAGGATAAACGATGACATTTTTTTGGAGTTCTTGGATCACGCTAATCAGTATCGGCTGCTGGGCTTTTATTCTTGGTGTCTTGTTGTTTGTTATCAAATACAAACCGAGCCTAGAAGACGACGGTACTACTGGTCATGAGTATGATGGCATCCGAGAATACGACAAAGCACTCCCTAAATGGTGGTTGGTAATCTTTTTTGGTTCAATCATTTGGGGCGTTGCCTATTGGGTATTTTTCCCAGCCATGTTCCCTAAACACTGGGAAGGTATCGCAACCGTAGAAGTCGATGGCGAAACAGTGCCTTGGACCTCTAAGAACGAGCTATTTAGTGAGCTTGAAAGCAACAACAAAGTATTTACAGATAACTTTGAAAAGAATATTTTGGTCAAAGCCGATGCAGCAGGTGCAACCGCGACGCTAGGGACACTGAATGAGTTGCAAGCGACTATGCGTCGTAGTGACAACCCACCAGCAGACTTACAGACTCAAATCGATGGTAAAGTAGCAGAACTTGCCCCCTATGTCGAAAAACTGTCTGAAAATCCAAATGCATTGAAAGTCGGTAGCCGTTTGTTCTTGCAGAACTGTGCGGTATGTCACGGCTCAAACGCCAAGGGTGCCACAGGCTATCCTAACCTGACCGACAATGATTGGTTATATGGTGGTGAAGCCAGCAATATCCTAACGACGTTACATAACGGGCGTGTCGGTGGTATGGCAGCATGGCGTGATCAGCTTGGTGAAGATGGCATACGTGCTGTTGCTGAATACGTCTTAGCGATGTCAGGCAATCAAAATGACTATGAGCTTGATCAAACGAAAGTGGCTCAAGGTAAGGTTATTTTCAATGAGCCTACCAACTGTGTTCTTTGTCATGGACCAGATGGTAAAGGTATGATTTCAGCGGGTGCACCGAATTTGACTGATAATATTTGG
The DNA here is from genome assembly GCF_059072655.1 of Psychrobacter sp. H27. NCBI lineage: Bacteria > Pseudomonadati > Pseudomonadota > Gammaproteobacteria > Moraxellales > Moraxellaceae > Psychrobacter > Psychrobacter sp. H27. The sequence continues at coordinate 849,040 of NZ_JCACRX010000001.1, forward strand.
TTATATGGTGGTGACCGCGAGACTATTCGTGAGACGCTACGTTATGGTCGTGCTGGTGTGATGCCTAAGTGGGATACTAAGCTAGGTAATGAGCGTATTATGCTTCTTGCTGCTTACATCTACTCACTATCAGACAAGACTGGTAAATCACCTGAGGGATCAATGGTTACTGCAGCAGCGACTCAGCCTGTAGCAACTGAAGAAGCAACTGCTAACTAAGTATAGATACTGTACATGGACGAGATTTAATGAAGGGAGAACTGTCATTACAGTTCTCCCTTTTTATATATCCTTGCAGAATTCTATTCAAAATGACTATGAATTCAGAATGACTATGATAATCAATCATAGATAGTAAACATTATCAGGATATAGTAATTGCTTTTCACGATTATAACCCCATTATTAGTAGGGATAATGTTAGAATAGCTGGCGTTCAAAATAGCCTGTTAAGTATGACGCTATAAAGTCCTAACTTAGTCTCTACTAATTTGATCTCTATAATCGACTATTTGGTAAGTGGATGAGACTGGTATTTGTCCAGTTCTCTACCCTCTATTTACTGACATTGATAACATCGTACACTCATATACTTCAACGCTAGAGGTATTTGTTCATCATGCCAGCAGACTGATTCTTTTTTTAAAGAGGCACGTTTATGTCAGCACAACAATCACCCAATAAAATCCCTGTCCAACAGATTGATCTTGATGCGACCAAGCATCGTGTCCACCCGAGGTTTGTCACAGGTTTTTATCAAAACATTCGTGTCATCACGATGTATGCGCTCTTAGCCGCTTTTTTACTTTTGCCGTGGCTGCGCTATAATGGTAGACAAGCAATATGGTTCGATGTGCCCTCACAGCACTACTATATTTTTGGCATGACTTTTTTAACTCAAGATTTTTATTTTATTGCCGCATTTGCCATCATTGCCGCATTCACTTTGTTTATGGTGACTGTCTATGCAGGCCGTGTTTGGTGTGGTTATGCTTGTCCGCAAACGATTTGGACACATCTGTATCAGTACGTTGAAAAATGGGTCATTGGTGATCGCAATAAACGCATGAAATTTGACAAGGCACCCCTGAGTGCGAGTAAAATCTTCAAACGTACGGTGGTCTATTCGATTTGGCTTTTGCTTTCAGTTATCACAGCGGCGACTTTCGTCAGTTATGTGGCGGGCACAGACTCTCTGTATCATAGCTGGCAGACAGTAGGACTGATTCCTATACCTGATTGGCCTACATGGGTATGGGTATCGATGTTTATCTTTACCTTTGCCACTTATGCCAATGCAGGCTATATGCGTGAGCAGATGTGTGTACAGATTTGTCCTTATGGGCGTTTTCAGAGCGTGATGTTTGATAAAGATACCTTGATTGTCTCTTATGACTATGAGCGCGGTGAGCCGCGCGGTGCCCGCAAAAAAGGCACAAATCCTGAGCATCTAGGTGACTGTATCGAGTGTACTATGTGCGTACAGGTCTGCCCCACTGGTATCGATATTCGTGATGGCCTGCAAGTCGCCTGTATCCAATGCGCAGCCTGTATTGATGCGTGTAATGAGATCATGGATAAGGTTGGCTACCCGCGCGGGCTGATTCGTTATACAACCGAGCGTCAACTGGCAGAAAAAGAGCCTAGCCGCGTACTTCGCCCCAGACTGTTTGCTTATTTGGCTTTATTAGCGGTACTGTGTGGTGGGGTCATATATGCTCTAACAGATCGCGTGCCGTTAGAGATTGATATTCGCCGTGACCGCAATCAATTATCCTCGATCAATACTGAAGGCATGATAGAAAACAGCTATATCGTTAAACTGACCAATAAAACACAAGATGCGCATGCTTATAAAATCACGCTAGCACCGCAAGATGGACTGAGTCTAGAGCTACGCTTTAATGATGTGCCATTAGAAGCAGGCGAAAGCTTTGATATGCCCGTTAGTATTTATGGTGACCCTGATGTGATTGAGTTTGGTCAAACGCCAGTGACCCTAAATGTGGTCAGTGAAGACGGTAAGTATCAGGTCAGTAAACAGAATGTCTTTACCACCCAAGGGCAGTAAACCTTTGGATTTTATATATTTCATTCGATAGTTAGCGATGCAGCCTATTATAAGCTATCGAATGAGGAATCTATTATTGAACTGGCAGCGCTTAGCCGTCAAATTATCCGTTGATACCGTTTGTAGATATCTGATGTATAGATTTCTGATAAATAAGTATCTGATGAATAGGTATTTTATGTCTAATCAAGCACCGAACTTTAAGCATCAAGATACTCAGCCATGGTACAAGAACTATATGGTTGTTATCTTTGTCATAGGCATGCCAGCTGCGGTAGTAATCGCGTGCATCTGGTTTGTTTATTATTCTTACCAAATCCGTGACAGCGTGGTACGTGATGACTGGTATATGGATGGCAAGACGCTCTACCACGATGTATCACGTGATAAGCTCACTTATGATTTAGACTTGCATGGCGAAATGCAATTTGCAGATAATGGCGATATTGTGTTTTATCTTAATTATCCTGAGCAAAGCGTGCAGTCAGGCAAGCTACTAAACGGTGCACCACTCACCTATCCTGATACGCTGGATTTGTCTATCTCGCATGCAACCGATGTCAAAAAAGACCACGACGTCGTACTACAGCATATCGAGGACAATAAATACAGCGCGCAAGTAGATCTTGATGTGGTAAAAGCCAAGTATTATTTGCAAGTGAGCAACGATGGTGAGGATGACTGGCGTATGCAAGATGTGGCAAAACTACCGCGCTCAACAGTTAGCTTTGACCCATTACCAGTCTTCGCTAAGAGTTAATGTTATTAAGTTATATCCTAGCTCTACTATCCATACGCAAAAAAACCAGCCACTCATAACAGTGGCTGGTTTTTTATGGTTTACTCAATGAGTATTTATTTATAAAGGTTAAATAATAGGATTAATCGTTGGGATTTTTTGGGCGGTACGCTCACTTTTTGAGGTACTGTCTGACGCTGAGTCCGACGCTACCGAATGTAACTTCTCGCTGGCGAACTTTGGATTGAACGTCTGCGTTCTTGGTGATACTGGCAAACCAATATCCGCCAAGCTATCAGTCTGCCCTGCCTGAATATTGTCACCCTCAAACAGACGCTCATCATTATCACGATCAAGACTCAGTGTTTCAAAGTCAAACAACTCACGGTCAGCTAATTGCGATGGCGCTACGTTTTGCATGGCCTTAAAGATAGAAGCCAAACGCTGCGGATGCGCATCATCCCATTCACGTAACATGTCATTAATGATAGCGCGTTGTAGATTGGTCTGACTGCCACACAAATTACAAGGAATGATCGGAAATTCTTTTAATTTGGCATATTCAATGATGTCCTTTTCTTCGACATAGGCTAGCGGGCGAATCAGCATGTTTTGCTTGTCATCGCTCAACAATTTAGGTGGCATTGATTTGAGCGCACCGCCATGGAATAGGTTTAAAAAGAAGGTCGCAAGCATGTCGTCGCGATGATGTCCAAGCGCAATTTTGGTAGCACCGATTTGTTTGGCAAAACCATATAGTGAGCCTCGGCGCAGACGTGAGCACGCTGAACAGTAAGTTTTACCCTCTGGTACCACGCTTTTGACGATACTGTAGGTGTCTTTTTCTAAAATATAATGGGCAATGCCTTGCTCATTGAGATATGCAGGTAAAATATCCTCAGGATAGCCAGGCTGCTTTTGATCCAGATTGACCGCGACGATGTCAAAATGAATGGGGGCAATGCGTTTTAATAACAATAAAATATCCAGTAAGGTATAGCTGTCTTTACCGCCTGAGACGCAGACCATCACCACATCACCATCTTCGATCATATTAAAATCACGAATGGCCCATGACACTTGACGGCGTAGCTTCTTTTGGAGTTTACGAAAGTATGCAGACTTAGTAGGCGCTTGAGTATCGGCAGCTTGCTCAGCAACGACATCCTCATTGCTAGACGCTTTAGCCTCTGTGTCGGTATCGTCCTCTAGAACATAGCTACTAAATCCCGTTTCACTAGACATATGATCAGACATCTCATCAAAACTAGGAGCGATGTTTGGCGTAAATAAAGTTGCTGCAGTCATAAGTTACTCAATATCTTTATAAGAAGGGTTTTGCGATAAAACAGTTTGCAGTAAAGCACAGTGAATGACCTGTGGTGGCTGGTGCTTTTAAAGCGGCAATTATAACAAATATTGCTAACAGATTGAAAAGAGGACAGTCATTTGGACTTTATTTTTATCAGCATACTGACCACGTTCGCCTTGGCTACTTAATGACGCCTGATTGGTCGCTTCATGGTTCTGTAGTCGCTGTATTTTTGCTAAAATAGCCGTTTTCGTAAACCAACAATAGATATCACTATGACTAACGTTACTTTGCAGGATACTTCTCTCCCTCAATCCTCTGATACTGAGCTGGACGCCATTAACAAAAACCAAAACGCTGTTGTCCTATTATCGGGTGGTCTTGATTCGGTCACTTGTTTGTATTGGGCAAAAGCACGCTATGCCTCTGTAACAGCGGTCAGCTTTAATTATGGTCAACGTCACAACAGCGAGCTTGTCGCAGCAAAGACCATCGCAGAGACAGCAGGTGTTAATCATAGAATCATTGATATTGACATCGCCCAACTTGGCGGATCGTCACTCACTGACCATAGCATGATCGTACCAGATGGTGATTCAGATAAGTTCCCTAGCAAAAAGCGTGACGAGATTGACAATGACGCGATCCCAAACACTTATGTGCCTGCACGCAATACAATCTTTTTGTCTTATGCACTAGCCGTTGCAGAAGTAACGGATGCCAACCATATTGTCATTGGGGTCAGCTCAGTTGATTATTCTGGCTACCCAGACTGCCGCCCAGAGTACATAGAAGCCTTTGAGCACATGGCCAATCTTGCCACAAAAGCTGGCGTTACCGGTCATCGCCTGTCTATTCAAACGCCACTGCAACAACTGTCTAAAGCACAAACGATTGAGCTTGGTCTGTCGTTGGGTGTCGATTATGGACAAACGATTTCTTGTTATCGTGCAGATTCAAATGGCCTGGCTTGCGGAGTTTGTGACAGCTGTGCATTACGTCGTCAAGGGTTTAGCCAAGCTGGCGTCACTGATCCTACTCATTATCAAGCAGGATAGAGACGACAGACTGCGGATCAAACAGCGCTACCAATCAACATTAGCGAAACATTCGCTTGCATTAACACAGCACGTCGCCATTGTATTTCAATCGATATAATTGCTATGGTATGAACGATTATCTGTGTCATCAGATGAAATCGATCGTTACAGTCAGCCATATACCGATGAGCTGATGACGCACTGAATACCAAATCTATAAAACTGACGCTACCTGTAAGAGGAAATTTATGAAGTTATTGCCAGTATTACCCCTAGCCTTGGCTGCCGTATTTGCCATGCCACAAGCCAATGCTACCGATATCAAGCAAGATAATATCAACTCTTGTGTCAATGGCGCAGTCAAATATAAAGTTGCTAGTAAAAACGATGCTACTAAACTGTGTAATTGTACTATCGGCGTGCGTAGTAATATGACGATTGGTCAGATGTGGGAGATCGAAAGCTACGCAAAAGACAAAAAGGATCCCTCTGGCTTGCCTTATGTAAAAACCATGCAAAAAGACTTGCAACAGTGTACGGTCGGATTGGATTTGAAGCAGCCACAGAAACCTGCTTAACCGACTACTTATTTGATATACAAAAGACTGGCCATTGCCAGTCTTTTTTGTTGGCAATGAATGAGCAAAGTGTAAAACTGATTATTTATTTCTATTAATCTGCCTATAATAAGAACACGATAAATAAAATCTCAAATAAAACCAACATATAATCAAAACCAACAAGGATTTTACAATGGCAAAGCCAACCACAGAAACCATCGACCTACCTGACTTTCCAGTAACAATAGTACGCAAGCTCGCTGGTAACTTCATCCATGATGAAATCAGTCTAAAAGAGATGGTTGCCAATACGGACAAAGGTCTTATTCTCTATTTTTATCCAAAAGACAGCACCCCTGGCTGTACTACTCAAGCGACTGAGTTTACCGCTCATCTCCACGAATTTGATGATTTAGGTTATGACATCATTGGTGTCTCTCGTGATAGCGTCGAGTCTCACGAAAAGTTCATCGACAAGTATGATCTACAAATCCCGCTTATCAGTGACACTGATGAGCAGCTCTGCCAGTATTTTGAAGTTATTAAAGAAAAAAATATGTATGGCAAGATTACTCTAGGTCTAGTGCGCTCTGCATTTGTATTTGATAAAGACAGTCAATTGACTCATGCGCAGCGAAACCTACGTGCCAAAGACTACACCAGTCGCTTACTGACTATATTAGCATCATAAATTAGCACCATAATCTATAAGCTGAGCCATTTAATCAGCAGTTACGCACTATCCATAAACATGATAGTCGCGTAAACATAAAGGTCTTTGCCAATAATAAAACGCGCTGCTACTACAACCCTTCCTACTAGAGAATAATATGAACAAACCGTCTGATACTACTGATAATGCACCACATAACATCACACGCCACGTTTCTGTTGCCGTTATCGGCGCTGGTACCGCAGGTCAAAATGCATTTCGCCAAGCGAGCAAAATAAAGGACGACGTCGTCATTATCAATGAAGGGTTTTGGACAACAACCTGTATCGCAGTCGGTTGTATGCCTAGCAAGCTACTTATTGCGGCGGCTGATCGCGCACATGATGCCAATAACTCTAGCGAGTTTGGTGTTCATGCAACGGCAACGATTGACGGCAAGCAGGTCATGCAGCGCGTGCGTGACGAACGCAGTCATTTTGCCAGCTACATCAAAAAACAAGTAGACAGCTGGCCCGATCACAAAAAAATCGATGGACGTGCTCGTATCAATGAGCATGGATTGATCGAGGTAAATGACGAGATCATCTCAGCTGAACAAATCATTATGGCGACAGGCAGCTCACCGTTTATTCCTGATGGCTGGGCAGACATGCTTGGCGACACTATGCTCACCTCTAATAGTGTTTTTGAGCTGACAGATTTGCCCAAATCTATGGCCGTCATCGGTGCTGGCGCTATCGGTCTAGAGCTTGCGCAAGCATTCACGCGTTTGGGCGTAGAGGTCACGCTCCTAAACCGTGTAAAACAAGTAGCTGGTCTCAAAGATGAGGATATTAATCACAAAGCCATCGACTGCTTGAGTAGTGAGCTCACCATGCATTTGGGAAGCACCATCAACAATGTCGGCACAACATCAGATAGCGGTAACACGAGTGCGTTTATCGAATATGAGGACAGTGCAGGCACATCTCAGCGATGGCAAGGTGAGTATGTGCTGGTCGCTACTGGTCGCCGCAATAATATCAAACAGCTCGGAGTCGAGAACTTAGGTGTTGAGCTTGATGATAAAAACCGTCCAAAAGACTTAAGTAAGAAGACAGGGCAAATTGGCGACTTGGATATCTATATTGTCGGTGATGCCAATGCCAATATTCCGCTGCTACATGTCGCTAGTGACGAAGGCTATAGTGCAGGCAACATGGTCTGCGAAAATACAGAAAACGCATATATCCGTCCACCTGCCCCGCCTTTTTCTATTGTTTTTTGCTCGCCGCAAATCGTCAATATCGGTATGTCATTACCAGAAATCCAAGACGACTCAGAGCTTGAGTTTGTTATCGGTAGCGTGAGCTTTGACAATCAGGGCCGTAGCCGAGTGATGGGGGTCAATTGCGGGTTGCTACATATCTATGGGTGCAAAAAAACCGATAGGATTTTGGGTGCTAGCATGGTTGGTCCTGATGCTGAATATATCGGTCATATATTAGCTACTGCGATTACCAATGATTTGTGTATCAAACAACTGTTAGACACGCCTTTTTATCATCCTACGATACTAGAGGGACTACGTACGGCGCTGCGTGATGTTCAGGATAAAATGAAAATTCCATATCAGTCTCAAGACACTCAGGAAGACAATTTTTAATTGATGACCAAGCAATCCTATGTAGTCATGAGCAGCATCTTTAGATATAAGTCATGCTCAGTAGTAATATATTTGATTGCTTTGACCACTTGAGGTAATTTATTAGTAGATACCTCATATATAAAAATTTGTACAAACACACCCTGCATGGATGAGACAATGCCGATCGCCAGTGTTACCGACTTTTTCAAAGAGATCATTCGTGACCTGCATACTAGCCTCTACCTTGCTCTGGGTGGCTCCATAGATGAAGAATCCCTTAATTGGTCTTCTCAGGCGGTAGAGCTGACAAGTACTGGCATCAAAATCCTAATACTGCTTGCAGTATTGGGGTTTTTTTATTGGTTGGCCAATTATATCCTGAGACAAAGCAGAGCCAAAATTCATCTGAACGAGCGCCGTACCAAAATCGCTCGCTCAACCCTGCGTTATGTGTGGATTGTGGCGAGCCTGATTGCGATCATGAGTCAAATAAACTTTGAACCGGAAACGATCAAAGCCACAGTAAAAGCAAGCACTTGGGCTGGTATTTACTACGTGCTCTGGGCATCATCAGGTCAAATCATTCATAAAGTATTGCAGCATTACGGTCTCAACGCCTCGATAGAGCAGCTGCTCAAAAATATTTTATCAGTGCTCATATTGGTACTCGGGCTTGCCAGCGTGATGGCACAATTTGGCTTTGATATCGTATCATTGGTTGCTGGTTTGGGCATTGTTGGCTTAGCAGTCGGCTTTGCAGCTCAGTCAACCCTTGCCAACTTTATTGCAGGTATTACGATTTTGCTAGAGCAGTCCTTTCAGGTTGGCGACTGGATTCATATCAATGATAATGAAGGGCGCGTGGTGCTCATTGCTCTACGCACAACCCATATCCTGACGCGAGACAATATCACAGTCATTATCCCAAACTCCAACGTTGCCTCCTCTGAGGTAATCAATTTAACCTCCAAAAATTTCATACGTTTTGATATACGTGTGCGTATTGCCTTCGAAGACGACATCGAGATGGCGCGCAAAGAAATTTTGCAAGTGCTCAGCAATACCGATGCGGTGCTCAATCGTCCTGAGACTTCCGCCACAGTAGCCGAAATCGGAGAGTATGGCGTGTTTTTTATTGTGCGTTTTTGGGTAAAACCAGCAGCGGTTGCACGTATACCCAAAATCAAAGAAGTATTGCAAGAAGAGATCAAAGTTGCTTTTGATGCCGCTGAAATCTCGACGCCCTACCCGCATATGCGCCTGCTCATGCCAAAAGACGTTGACTACCCTATCGCGACCAAACCTTTTGCCACTACTACCCAAGTGGTGTCAGAAGAGTGACCTTTAGCAACAGATAAGTAGACACGTAACGTCTATAGACACATAACGTTATATGTTTGATCAGATTCTATGGGTTTGATCATATATAGTCAGCGAACTATTAAACCGCTACGGTGTTATCCTCCCTAGAGGTACTATGTGTACAATCTGCGGTCGACTGCCTTGTAGCTGTTTTAGATTTCTTTGACTATAGGTACGTCCTCATTTTGAACTATCCCACTACGAATTATGGTAAAATTGCGGGTTACACCGTCCTCTTATGATTTGCTTTTTTGTCAATTTAGCCCACAGGTATCCGTATGACCGAACAAACTGCCCCCGCATCTCTAGCAACCGCTACACCAGAGTTGATGCTTGATCTTATCATTACCTGTGCCGATGGGCTTGAGGCACCGCTGCAGACTGAGCTGACCAGCTTTGGTATTGAGAGCGACATCAAGAGTACGGGGCGTCTCGCCGTCACTGGTAACTTGCGTGACTTGTATACTATTTGCCTATGGTCCCGTGTGGCGTCACGAGTATTAATGCTCATCAAACGTCGAAACATCAACGCAGAATATGATGTCGCAGAGCAGCTCTATGGTTTAGCAAAATCGGTCAATTGGACAGAGCAGTTTAGCTTAGAGCAAACCTTTGCGATTCGTCTCTCTGTCGATAAGCGTGTCGCGGTGAGCCAGCAGTTTGCCATGCTACGTGTCAAAGATGCTATTGCAGACACTTTCAATGAAGTTTACGACAGCCGTCCTAATGTCGACAGCAAAAACCCAGATTTCTCTATTTTTGCCACCATCAATGACAAGCAAGCTGAGTTGTATCTAGATTTATCAGGCACCAGTTTGCATCGCCGTGGTTATCGTGTGGCCATGACAGAAGCGCCTTTAAAAGAAAACCTAGCAGCCGCCCTACTTTATAGTGCTGGCTGGCACAAGAAAAACGATGCAGGCAATGCGCCTTACTACAATGCCTTGATCGATCCTATGTGTGGCTCTGGAACGTTCCTTATCGAAGCGCTACTGATGCACTGCGATTACGCTGTGGGTATCGACAAAGCCGCCAATCAATTTGGATTTTATGAGTGGCAGCATCATGATGAGACGCTATGGCAAGAGATGATCGATGACGCTCAAACACGCTTTCGTGATGCCTTAGACATTGCCAATGAGCAACCAGATACCTTGCCACTGATGCTAGGGTTTGATGCCGACAATGGCGCAATCATCGCCACCGAAAAAAACCTCATTGCCGCAGGGTTACAAGACCTGCTACCACTACTTGATATCGAAACCCGCGCCCTTGATCAACTGGGCAGCACGCTAAAACCACTAGTGAATGATGGGCGATTGAGTAATCCTCTAATCATTACCAACCCACCTTATGGTGAGCGTCTGGGTGATGAGGAAATGATTAAACCGTTATACCAAGCAATTGGACTTATTGTTCAGGACAGCTTTGCTGGTAGCGGTATCGACCCAATGCTCGGCATCCTAGCGTCTCGCGTTGAGCAAGTAGACATACTCCCTATCAAAGAGCCGCGTACCCTGCGCTGCCATAATGGTGCGATTACGGTTTATTTCCGTTACGGAACACTGATCTCTGGGCAAACGGGCCATCTTGTCAGTCAGTTCGAGAAGCGTGAAATCGAAGTGGAAGAAGGACAGGATTTTATCAATCGTCTACAAAAAAATCTGGGTAAGCTCAAAAAGCTGGCTAAGAAAGGCAACGTGAGTAACATTCGCGTATACGATGCTGATTTACCTGATTTCAAAGTAGCTATCGACTTGTATGGCGACTACGCCCACGTACAAGAATATGCACCGCCAAAAACCATCCCACCTGAGACGGCCAAAAAACGCTTCAACTTGGCACTGATGGGTATTCGTGAAGTGTTTGATATTAACCGCGAACAAATCTTTATCAAGACACGAGCACGCCAGTCAGGTAATGATCAGTACAGCAAACAGAACACCACTGAAAAACGTGGCAAGTTTCATGTTGCTCGTGAAGATGGTGCCTATTTCTATGTTAACTTTACCGATTATTTAGATACGGGATTGTTCATCGATCACCGTAATATGCGCGCACGTATCAAAGACAACAGTCGCGGTAAGGCCGTCCTCAATCTATTTGCTTATACTTGCACCGCTAGTGTACACGCTGCTCTCGCTGGCGCTAAAAAAGTCACCAGTGTTGATTTGTCACAGAACTACCTAGATTGGGGCAAACAAAACTTTGTATTGAATGGTCTGGACGTTAGTCGAAATAAGTATCAATTTGTCGCGGCTGATATCTTTGAATGGATCAAAGACAATACCGAGCAATTCGACGTTATCTTTATTGATCCGCCGACATTTTCGAACTCTAAAAAATTCCAAGGTACCTTTGATGTGCAACGCGATCATGCCGCACTAATCAATCGTGCGATGAATCGTCTGACCTCCGATGGCGTCTTATACTTTTCTAATAACTTCACGCGCTTTGAGCTAGATAAGCAGTTGATAGAGCGCTACGATATCGTCGATATTACGCAAAAAACCATTGGCTTTGATTTTAATATCAAAAAGCCTATTCATCAGAGCTTTGAGATTCGTCATCGCCAGAGCCTATAATGTATTAAATATAAAGGTTCTTTATATGAGTAGAGCAATGAGCAGTAGTCACATAACTGTCTGAAACGTAAGTTTTTTGCTCAATGTATATGAAATATAACCATGACCCAATCGGCTTTGATTGGGTCATTTTTTGTTGTTATGATAGAGCGTTACTAGGCGATGGGTTTGCGCAAATATAGCGTAACCATCGCCTTTTATTTCATAGTACTTCAAATAACAAGGATAACATTATGGCTTTATCACTCAACAAAGGCGGCAACCTATCACTCACAAAGACGGATCCAAACTTAACCAAGTTACTTATTGGTCTAGGTTGGGATGAGCGCGCCACCTCTGGTGCTGAATTTGATCTTGATGCCAGTGTGTTTTTGCTAAATGGTGCTGGCAAAGTACGCGGCGATCATGACTTTATCTTTTACAATCAGCTCAAATCTGACAATGGTGCGGTCGAGCACACTGGTGACAACCGTACTGGCGAAGGCGAAGGCGATGATGAAGTCATCAAAGTCAACTTAACTCAAGTTCCTGCTGACGTAGACAAAGTGGTTGTGACTGTGACCATCCATGACGCGGCTGCTCGTAGTCAAAACTTTGGTCAGGTGGCAAATGCCTTTATCCGCGTAGTCAATGAAGAAACGGGCACTGAAGTCGTTCGTTTTGATCTGGCAGAAGACTATTCTGTTGAGACGGCAATGGTGTTTGGTGAAGTATATCGCCATAACGGCGAATGGAAATTCCGCGCGGTAGGTCAAGGTTACTCAGGTGGCCTACAAGCGATGTGTCAGCAGTACGGTGTCGACATTTAAAGGCGTATCTATATTGGCATTTAGACCCTCATCGGTCTTAAATATCACGTCCAAAACGTAGAGCAATCATCGTTGCAAATAGTCACAATTTTTAATGCTCAAATGACTAGTAATGCTTTACGTTTCGTTTAAAATTATGCATAAAAAGTGGTTAGCAATAGCCACTTTTTTGCGGCTTGTGTCTATACTAGACCAGCTTTACGCAACCAGACAGGATGTGTCATGAGACATTTTTATTTAGATTTTATCTTTACCGCAATTGCGTTGGCAATCGCAGCATGGTGGGGATATTCACATGGTGGTATGGGTGGCATGATTGCCACGCTCTCTATTACCGCTATTTTGGCCGTCATGGAAATTTCGTTATCTTTCGATAACGCGGTGGTCAACGCCTCAGTCCTCAAAGGCTGGGACGAGTTTTGGAAAAAGATATTTTTGACCGTTGGTATTTTGATCGCGGTCTTCGGTATGCGCTTGGTATTCCCTATTGTCATCGTCGCCGTTACTGCTGACCTTGGTATGATGCAAGTGATTGATTTGGCATTGAATAACCCTCAAGAGTACTCAGCCAGACTGATGGCACATCATGCTGAAATCTCAGCATTTGGTGGTATATTCTTGTTGCTGGTCTTCTTAAACTTTATTTTTGATGACAAAGACGTACACTGGTTTAATTGGCTTGAGAGCCGCTTAGCAAAGCTTGGCAAAGTCGATGCCATGAGCGTGTTTGTTGCGCTTATCGTCTTGATGGTTGCCGTATCGTGGGCTTCTGCTGAACAATCAAGTGCTGTCTTAATCGCTGGTGTTTGGGGTATCTTGGTCTATCTTGGTGTGCAGGTCGTATCCGGTATGCTTGAGGGTGACCTTGAGGAAGACTTAGAGAACGAAGAGAATGGATCAGGTGCAGCTGCAACCAGCGCTATTATGAAAGGCGGTATCATTGGTTTCTTATACTTAGAAGTCCTTGATGCTTCATTCAGTTTCGATGGTGTGATTGGCGCATTCGCCATTACCAATGACGTTATCGTTATCATGCTGGGTCTTGCGATTGGTGCGATGTTCGTACGTTCTATGACAATCTTCTTGGTGGATAAAGGCACGCTTGATGAGTTTATCTATCTTGAGCATGGTGCACACTACGCTATCGGTGCCTTGGCAATCATCATGTTGTTGTCAGTCAAGTTCCATGTTCCGGAGATTATCACTGGGCTTATTGGTATTGCCTTTATTGGTTGGGCACTGCTGGCATCACTTCAGCACCGCAAAGCTGAAAGAGCAAGCTTAAACTAAGACAGCTTATTAGTATTGTATCTGCTGTTACGCATTTAGGCAGGTCATATCATCAGGTATGACCTGCTTTTTTTCGTCACTTTTAGTGTGACATAACCCCATCCTTTATTCATGTATGCGTATACTACGAGTACGTCATTCTGTATGATGAGCGCTTAACTATAGGCACCCCGCTTCATTACCAAATGCCTTATCCTTCAACAATACGACAAAACTAAGACCTCATGATTGATATACAGAAAATTCTTGATGATATCGCCGCAGAGATGGCAGTTGAAACCGATCGCGGAAAGGTAGCAGACTACATACCTCAGCTGGCACATGTGGACGCAAACCAGTTTGGTATGGCAGTCGCAACCCCCGATGGACAGCTCTATACCGCAGGGGATGCCAGTACACTTTTCTCAATCCAAAGTATCTCTAAGGTATTTACCCTGACCATTGGTCTTGGCAAGTTAGGTGATGGGCTGTGGACACACGTTGGCCGTGAGCCATCTGGCGACCCCTTTAACTCGATTGTGATGCTCGAGCATGAGACTGGTCGACCGCGCAATCCGTTTATCAATGCCGGCGCTATCGCGGTGGTGGATGCTATTATGATGGGTCACAAACCTAAAGAGACATTGGGTGAGATTCTTCAATTTGTTCACCTCATTGCAGATGACGAGTCCATTCGCTTTGATCATAAAGTAGCGGCGTCTGAGATGGCGCACAAAGACCGAAACGCCTCTTTGGCACATTTTATGAAATCCTTTGGTCGTCTAAAACATGAGGTGGACAATGTATTAGGTACCTATTTTCATCAATGCTCGATTGCCATGAATTGCCAACAGTTAGCCAGTGCCGGTCTGTACTTAGTCTCTAATGGGGTTGATAAGCACTCAGGAGTACGTGTGATCAATGAACACCGAGCACGGCGTATCAACTCACTAATGATGATGTGTGGTCATTATGATGGTTCTGGAGAGTTTGCTTACCGTGTGGGCTTACCTGGTAAAAGCGGGGTTGGTGGCGGTATTTTGACCATAGCGCCCGGTAAAGGCTCTATCGCGGTATGGTCGCCAGGGCTTGATCATATAGGCAACTCTAAACTTGGGTTAAAAGCGCTAGAGCGTTTTGTGCAGGAAACTGGTTGGTCAGTTTTTGCAGAATAAGCACGACATCTATATTTGCTTAGATTAGACATTTACTTTTCATAACAATGTCTTATCCACTATTGCTAAGATGATTAAAAAGTATCAAGTTTGCAGGGTTATTATGTCCCTTGGTAAGCATATAGTAAGCGCACAAAATACGCCTTGCTTAGTGAGCGAACGCTTAGTATAGTAAAACGTAATGATATACAGCATATAGCGTACAGCTCAGATTTTTGCTGTTCTGGCTGATATATCAGTCACTGCACAACTTTTAATTTATTTTTTATAACCAATCCACTTAACTATTAATCCAAAGGATATTTGTATGGCTATTAGCTTAACAAAAGGCGGCAACGTAAACTTATCAAAAGAAGCGCCAGGTTTAACTAACATTACAGTCGGTCTAGGCTGGGATCCGCGCGCAACTGACGGTCAAGAGTTTGATTTAGATGCCATTGGCTTTTTGATCAATGAAGCAGGGAAAGTCCGTAATGACCAAGATTTTATCTTTTTTAACAACCTAAAATCAGATAACGGCGCTGTCGAGCACACTGGTGACAACCGCACTGGTGAAGGCGATGGCGATGACGAAAAAATCAAAATCAACCTTGCCAACATCCCATCTGATGTAAACAAAGTAGCCATTTGTGCCATCATTTATGAAGGTCAGGCACGTAACCAAAACTTTGGTCAAGTTGGCGATGCTTATATCCGTGTCGTAAACGATAATGGCGAATCTGAAATCGCTCGTTACGACCTATCAGAAGATGGTAGCACCGAAACGGCTATGATCTTTGGTGAGCTATATCGTCATAACGGCGACTGGAAATTCCGTGCCGTTGGTCAAGGCTTCAGTGGTGGTCTTGGGCCATTAGCTGCTTCTTATGGCGTCAACGTATAATATTCAAATAACGTAAACGTCTGACCAGCCAATTATCGCAATTATATAATTGCGATAATTATGAGCCATCAAGTGTGCCCTTTTAACGCATTTGATGGCTTTAAATTTAATTGGCTGACTAAAAAGCTATTTAAAAAAGATATTAGAATAAGGATTTGTCACCCATGTCCGCAACATTCAGTTTGATCGGTACTATTGAGCCTTTTTTACACTGTAATCTCAAAAAAGGCGATTCGATATATTGTGAAGCCAATGCAATGGTAATGATGGAGTCTAACCTTGAGTTAAAAGGTAAGCTCCAAGGTGGACTTATGCAGTCACTCATGCGCCGTTTCGCCAATGACGAATCATTGTTTCAGCAGCAGATTGAAGCGGTCAATGGTGAAGGCGATTGTCTGCTCGCACCTACGCTAGATGGTGATATGCAAATCATCGAGGTCGGCAAACAACAATATACACTCAGCGATGGTGCGTTTGTTGCCGCGCAGACAGGGGTCGATATTAGAGCCAATATTCAGCGTAATCTGGGCGGTGCCGTATTTGGGGATACTGGTGGCTTCATGGTCATGCAGACCCAAGGTCAAGGACAGGTAGTGGTATCTGGCTTTGGCTCACTATTTGAGATTGAGGTGACGCCAGACAAAGATGTCATCATTGATAACGGTCATGTCGTTTGCTGGGACTCGAACCTTGAGTATAAACTATCAGTTTCGACCAGTAAGAAAAAAGGCATTATGAGCAATATCATCAACTCTGTAACCAGTGGCGAAGGTATGGTTCTGAAC
This sequence comes from Psychrobacter sp. H27, assembly GCF_059072655.1. Classification (NCBI taxonomy): domain Bacteria; kingdom Pseudomonadati; phylum Pseudomonadota; class Gammaproteobacteria; order Moraxellales; family Moraxellaceae; genus Psychrobacter; species Psychrobacter sp. H27. Next base: position 865,930 of record NZ_JCACRX010000001.1, read on the forward strand.
TTTTCAGGAACGGGCAAAGTGATTATTTGCTCGCGCAATCGCGATAGCTATCAAGGTTGGTTACAGAGCGTCCTAGGCAGTAGCTCAGGTGGACGCGGCGGCGGAGGCGGATTTTTAGATAATATCTTATAGCATTTTTTAATCACGTTTTTATTCGCAGTTTTTACTCACAATTATTATAAGGATACTCATATGGCAGTTAGTCTACAAAAAGGGCAGAAAATCTCCCTAAGCAAAGAAGCTGGCGGCGATTTGACTCAGGTTAAATTAGGTCTGGGCTGGGATGTCGCTCAAGGTCCACAAGATAAAAAAGGTGGCTTTTTAGGCAAACTATTCGGCGGCGGTAGTGGCGGCGACTCTATCGACTTAGACGCTTCATGCATTATGTTCGATGCCAATAAACAAGCAGTTGACGCTATTTGGTTCAGTCAGCTGAAGTCAAAAGATGGCAGTATCGTCCATACAGGTGATAACCGTACTGGTGATGGCGATGGTGATGATGAAGTTATCAATGTTGATCTCTCAAGAGTCCCTGCCAATGTAGTCTCTCTAGTATTCACGGTCAATAGCTTTACCGGTCAAACTTTCGAAACGGTAGAGAATGCATTTTGCCGTATCGTTAACGCTAACAATAATAGCGAAGTAGCACGTTATAATCTGTCAGCACAAGGTGGACATACCGCGATGGTAATGGCAAAAGTCTATCGTCATAACAACGAATGGAAAATGCATGCGATTGGTGAAACTGCCTCTGGTCGTACCTTCCATGACTTGATGCCTGCTATTACACCACATGCATAATTGACTTGATATTTTGATTGGATAATAATTTATCTGATTTATTGACTCATTTTATAATAAGAAAGCCCGTCTATTCACAGACGGGCTTTCTTATTTGCCCATTCGCTTTTGTAGCAACGGGATTTTTTCGAGTAGTATGGTTCAAGCCATTACTTACGTCCACGCTTCCAACTAAAACCCCAGTTGAAGGCTTTATCCATTTCTTGATGGCCTTTAAAGTATTGATTGATACGTTCAACATTGATACTACCTTGCTGATTGACCAAACGCGCAATTGCACACATCGGCAAGTTACCAGCCCCTTCTGTTAGACGGGTCTCAATCGGTGACTGGTCCGGTACATGAATGGTCACAACACCATCGGTTTTTTCCCAGTTTGGCGCGCCTTCATAAATAAAGGCGAAAATAAACACCTCCTCAATCTGTGACCACTGCTGACCATTGATATCGAGCCACTCACCGCCACTCACCTGCCCCGTTCTATCATCGGCTCGCAAGCACACATATGGCGCTGATTGCAGACTACCAAAACGGTCACCCAACGCTTGAATCAAGGTTTTTTCGCCGTTCTTTAGATGGATCATTGCGCCAACATCGAGATCAATACCGCTCGCTTGATGCTGTTTAAATAGATCTCCTAGGATGCCTTTTTTGGGAGCTGATTTGTTACTCTCTGGACGTTGGTTCCAGTCTAAGTTCACTGAAATCTTACCAAAATTATCGCGTTTTTTAAGATTGATGCTCGATTGGTTTTTGGTTAACGTAATTTTGCTTAGATTAATCGACGGACTGGTAGGAATCGGTGGCGGAGTACTCGCTTGAGAGGTGTTGCCTGCTTTTTGCGTATTGATAGGTCGCTGCGTATTGATTGGTTGCGACTGATTTTGTACAGGGTTTTGCTGCGGCGCTGGTGCCTCATCTGCGATTTCGACTCCGAAATGTTCAGACAACGGTTTTAACCCACCTTCAAATCCTTGAGCAATAAAACGAAACTTCCAACTACCCTGACGACGGTAGCACTCCGCCAAAATAATGGCTTTTTCGTTACGCCCAGCAGCACTCAATTGGCAACTCATGAGTACCTGACTGCCTTGTAGGACTTGAATATCCACGTCGCCAACTTGGGCCAATGCCTGCGCGCTAGAAAATGCCAAAGCGATTTTTTCGATACTCGTAGGTTGTGCAGGTAAGTTGATATCAAAAAACCCATCACTATCGTGACCACGAAAGCTAACGCTGCCATCATCGCTACGGGTCTGTCCATAAAATATCATATCGCCATCGCCGCGTACTTTGCCATCTGTGGTTAGGCGATACGCCGCGCAGTCGATAGCGCTTTGGCTCAAGATACGAATACTGATATTGTCAGTTGGTAGCGGTGCATTGGCACCTGCCACTAATGTTTGAGGTTGCACTTGACTCATTATCTGTCCTTTGGATTATTTATTATCTCGTTGTCGTTTTGATTACTATGTCCATCATCGTCATATAGTAGCATGGATATTATGAGAGTTTTGAACCGAGCAATCATACTTTGAGTCACAAAAACACTCTGAAAAACCCATGTGACTATTTCACGAGAGGCATTTATAAGAGGCGCCATTTGTATATAATACATGCTGCTAGATGATATCGTCTTGCCCTTATTACTACCAGTTTTGCGGTAGCAATGCTGATTGATCCTGTTTCCTACACACAATGATAACGCTGAGAAAATTATGAATAACCTTGCTAACGATAGCGCCCACTCCACACCAGTAGCTGCTTGGTTAGCTGAAGGTCAGTCCAGCCAGCGCGATATGTTAGAGAGCCTGCAGACTCTAAAAAACCAGTTAAACGACTCTTTTAATATTATTGCCTCACACCGTCACAACCGTCCTGAGATTTTTGAATTTGCTGATAAGATCTATCGTGAGCCGTCTGAATCATTTATCAATGATGAAGCGCAAGCAATGAGTGCATCAGCTACGCCGCGCTGGCAATTTGTCTTAGAGCACGCCAAAGCAAACAATGTCAAAGTATTGCTGACTGGGCGTAATGGCATTGATTACGAAACACACCGTGAGATATTTGATGCGGCGGGTATTCGTTTGCTAACAGGGGCAATGAGCGTTGCGGCATTGGAGTCAATCGAGGATAAATTTGCCTTTATGCAGCAGTGTCATGAGCACAGTATTCCTGTCGCTGATGCTTGGCGCTTTGACAATACCGCTGAGCTTGAGGCTTTACTCGCTGAACACGGTCATCAGCCCCTATGCGTCAAACCTGTCGTCGGTATTTTTGCCCAAGGATTTTGGCGCTTGGATACAGGCAAGTCTGAAGACAGTGCTTACGATAGCTTTGAGCATTTATACTTTACTGAAGAGAAAAAAATAAATACCGCGCAGTTTATTAATGCTTACAACAATAGCGTAATGGTACATAAGCGCCCTATCCCTATGCTGCTTATGCCTTATCTATCAGGCCAAGAGTACTCAATCGATGTGGTCTGTGAATATGGTGAAGTACTAGCGGCCGTTACTCGCTATAAGACAGGCAAGATCCAGCATATTGGCTATGAGCAATCAGTCATGGATGTGGTTATTCCATTGATTAAAGCCTTTGGCTGTGACGGTATCGTGAGTGTACAAACCAAAGCCGATGATGACGGACAGCACCGCGTCCTTGAGATTAATAGCCGCCCATCTGGTGGTATTGGTTACACCACGCATAGCGGGATCGATTTGACGCAAGTCGGTTTTGGCTATTGGCTTGGTTTAACCGATAAACCAAAGCTGGCTGATATCACACGGCAAATAGAACCGTGTCAAGTACGCTCTATCATGGTGAGTGTCAAAATTGACGACACTACTGAGTAACTGAAGATGCTGCTGAGTGCCTGATTGCATACTTAAAAATACGACGTGTCAATAACCACATTAGTAGGCTCAAAAAGTAGCCACAAAAAAAGGGTTTTAGATAATCATCTAAAACCCTTTATGCTGTATTCTTGTTATATCAATAGCAAAACAGCAACTTAAAACTAGTCACCAAATACCAGTGTTGCTTTTTTAGGTGCATTCTTAGATGCAATAAACCACAACAAGCCCAATATGATAGCCGAACCGATAAAAATCATAATCGATGAAGATATAGCACTGTCATGCGTATAACCCATATCCATCATATTACCAGTCATATTCATCTCCATCGCTGCCATACCAACGTAATGCATACCGCAAACGGCGATACCCATAATAAACGCACTACCAAAACGCTGTAGCGTACCGCGTAGATTGAAGGCCAGCCATAGTGCCGCAATGGCAGCCACGATAGCAATCACAATAGATGTAATCAGAAGCGGTATGTTGTATGACATAGTCGCATCCATTTGCATCGAAGCCATACCAGTATAGTGCATGGCTGCAACACCCAGACCTGTCAAAACACCACCGCCGAGCAATCTACCGGTGCTAGAGTCGCCGCGTCCTACAATGATAATTCCCACAGCCACAAAGCCAACAGCCAGCAACATCGAGACAATCGTCAGACCTAAATCATACGTAACTGGCATCTTCATATCGACTGCCATCATGCCAATATAATGCATCGACCAAATAGCACCACCAATCGCAATCGAAGATAGCGCAACCCAAAAATAAAGGTCTGAACCTGGTTTTGCAGAGGGTACTCGAATGGCAAGATTTAAACCAACATAAGAGCCTAATACTGCAATGGCATAAGAGACCAATACCAAAAGTAAGTTATATTCAACTTCAATCATTTTTTTGCCTTTTGTGTTTAATAAAAACTGAGCCATATAACACTGATTTGGATCAACTGCAGGACATCATACGCTCGTTATTGGTTTACATAGACAGTGAGTTATCTATGCGTCGTGCTGACCTACCCGATGGTAAATTCGCAAATATTGGTACTACTGGCGCCGCAATTAGTCTCTTCGACTTGCACCCTATCTACAGCAGGGTTACTTGCCAAAAACCCTTCTATATATCCCACAACAAAGTGGCACCCTGAATGATTGTGGTTTGCCGACTTGCAAAATGGACATTTGATTAAATAAATGACATTGTCTTTTGCTTTAATTTTGGACAACCCTTTCAGTGCTGGCACAAGCTCACGACTGATTGTCTTGGGCATTTTTAATGGGCTACCCAGTGAATAATCTCGCTGATAAATACCGCCACCCACCTTGCGTCCCAACTCTTGCAACGCTGTTACACGGCGATCAAAAGGTAGGCTTGCCTCATACTCGCTAACAATGTCTGCTATCTTAGGATAATAGGCACCAATGGCGGATAGAACACTTTTTTCGTCTAAAACCTTTTGTGCAGGCGCGGTTGATGAGCTACTCTCGTCATCTATTTCTAAATTAAAAAGCGTGCACCCTTCAATCGAAGAAAGATCATCGATTAGTTCTTCTTGTGTCTTGGAGCTCATACTTCTCGCAATGACGTGGATGATATTGCCACCATTTCCTGACGACTCTTGTCTTTGGGAGACAAGTTGATAGCCCGCTTTGATAAGTGGCGAGATGACATTAACCAAACGGACACGTTCAGAAGACGTCTCTAATGCACAAGAAAATTTCAAAGGTCACTCCTTTTCTAAAATACGACTAAGCTGCTATACCGAACCATTTATATATCAGGCAGCATGTCTAATGGAAGCATCGAGCTCCTATACCATTGACTGTTGTGCAATATAGATATTATGGAAAGGCGATATGTAAAATTCTTTTTTAACCATGCTATTCAGCATAGAATGACTAAACCGTCTTATTTTTAATAACTGATAAAAGTGTAGGCATAGTTATCAAACATGGCATTACTTGCAGCTGGGCAACTTTTAGCTTTTCGTATAGTTAAAGATAAAAAGTGAGCTTTAAGATAAGATTGGAACGGCTGGTCTTGAGTACTTCAAGTAGGTGGTTAATTAGTACTTAGTAAGTGGTTACTTTATAGCGTCTCTATTTACCTTGTTAACAGTAATCTGCAATAAAGTTACTAAACAGTAATGAATTTTAATCGCATTATCATGATATTTATCTAGTCAAGCAAGACTTATTGATAGATTGTCCGATGGATGGTGACTATATCCGATAGATGGCTATTTGCTATATAAACAAACATTAGTCTACTTAATACAATGTTTTAGCGTTATTATTGTGCTGTCTTCTATACATACTTTGATCTCTGTCATTTGTACTTGCCATAGATCGCCGTTGCTAGTAGATAAACATGCTGCTTATTCTAAAATATAGCGATACTTTTAATTTTCTATTTATATCATGATGTATGAGCACTACTTTTTATGTCACTAGTACAACTACATTCAACACTATAATGACCGTGTGGATAAATAAAAAATCAATTAGGACTATACGATGACAGCACAGACCGCGCTCGTGTTAGGCGCCAACACCTTTATCACAAACGCGCAGTGCTCGATTACCTTCTCTACTACCACCCCGCTTAAATTTGGACAGCAGCTTGGGCTACTATGGCTGCCTCTAGATGCGAATCGCAAAGCGGTTTGTAGCCCAGCCTATCTGCATGAATCGAAAGACTGGGCGACAATAAATAATTCAAAAGACCCAAATATATGGCAGCTTGACTTACCTACATTATTTGATAAAAAAGGCGTTTATTTTTTACAGCTGATTGCCTATGTTTATCTTGATCCTAATCTCAACCTACCTGCGGTTGAGCTAAAGGATGTTTGCTTAACAATCGATGATGGTGCCCTTCGCTATGACTTTACGGCGCGCGAACGTCACGTGAAAGCCGCTATCATCTTAGAGATATATCAGCGTAATGGACAATTCAAATGTCGGGCGCTTGGTGAATCATCGACCCAAGGATTGGCAAGTCTTGAGCGGCGCGCACAGGTCAGTCTCGATATGCGACCACCTGATACACATACACGTATTATGGAGGCCCAACAACAGCAAGCGCGTCCTAATAACGAAGTGCGTACGCCTCGTCAAGTGCAGTCAGGTGAGACGTGGACAGGCACGGCATTTGCCATTGATCCGTATCACCTGCTTACCTGTTATCATGTAATCGAGTCAGCCCAAATGATTGGTATACGCCAGCAGGGTCAGCCCGACCGCGAGGCACAAGTGGTACTCAGCGATATCGGTAGCGACTCCGCTATTATCAGAGTTAGCGACCCATTGCCTCACTATATTCCATTGGCGCAGCAGTGTAGTGATATATTGGGTGAAACCATTACAACGCTGGGATTCCCACTATCGGGACTCAGCAGTCAACTACAAGTGACGCAAGGCTGTATTTCAGGGCTAACGGGTTTGAATGATGATATCCGTTATCTTCAGTTTACCGCGCCCATTCAACCCGGCTCTAGTGGTAGTCCATTATTACTACCAACTGGCGAGGTCGTTGGTATGGTAACTGCCAGTCTGGTCCATGAACACGCACAAAACATGAACTATGCGGTAAAATTTCAGTTATTATCTGCGCTGCTTGCGAGTGCTGGCATCAGCTTGGAATGTACGCCTGATACCTCAAGCGTGACACCTGTGAATATGCCTCTGACCACACCGCAACTCAGCAAGCAAAGCCGTAGCGCGTTATGGCTGGTTGGCTGTCAGGGTTAATGGTCTACTACAATGATAAACTCAAAAGAAAAACGGTATTAAGAAAGGACTGTTATATCAATGAAACTCAAAAGCATAGCCGTTCTTATCGATGCCGATAATGCTTCAGCTAATAACATTAATTATATTTTACATAAGATAGAGGGCATTGGTCACATTGCTTGTAAAAAAATCTATGGTGACTGGGGCAACGTACATATTCAAGGTTGGCAAGAAGCACTGCTAAAGCATGCTATCGACCCAATACAACATTTCGCCTATGCTAAAGGTAAAAATACGACTGATATTGGTCTGGTTATTGAAGCTATGGACTTACTACATAGTAGACACTACGACGGTTTCTGCTTAGTATCTAGCGATAGTGATTTCACCGCTTTGGCGCTACGCATAAGAAAAAACGGTATTAAAGTCTTTGGTTTTGGCAAACAACAGACCGTCAAAGCGTTCACACAAGCCTGTGATAACTTTTACTACGTGGAAGATTTAGTAACTTTACCAAAAACACTACCCATCAGCGAAAACAAAGACGCGCCCAGCCTTGATATTAAGACTAAACCATTGCTTCCTATCACCGAATCCAAGACATCACCCGAAAAATGGACAACCAAAGCACTTCAGAAGCAGACACATCTTATTAGCGTTTTAAACAAGCTGATAAAAGAAGACCCAAATTCTGCCAAAGGCTGGTCAAATTTATCTTATCTTGCTAGCCAGATTAAACAACACCATACAAATATCAAGTTAGATAGATACGGCTATGCAAAGTTTTCAGAATTAATTATAGCAATGGCGTTATATGATATACGCACTGTGAACAAAGTTATTTCTATTAAACTAAAAAACTATGCATTGCCAACTTCAAGTGTAGCGCCAAACGACAATGCCACATCAGTATGGGATGAGAGACGCTTAAAATGTGATACCAAATTATTGAATAGTCTACGCGCCTCCATCATTGATCACCCAAATGCAGATAGCGAACGCTGGGTAAATTTTGGAATAGTTGGTAATGCTATGAAAACGCATTACTCAACCCTAGATCCTAAAAGTTATGGCTATACCAGACTCTCTGACATGATTAAAAATATCAGAATATTTGAAACCAAAACGGTAAACTCTACGCTCTATGTACGTCATAAAGCCAAATGAACATAAGCAATAAATGAGATCTGATAATACATAGGACAACAAGAAACAATGAATAATACAAATCAAAATATACCATCTAACAAAACCTATAAACGCAGCATCACCCTACCTCGTGGCACCCTTGATCTGACCTATCAGACCAATTCAATGGCTAACAAGAATAGCTTGGAACACAGCGACAACTATCAGCTAGAAGATCTGCTTGGTTTTGCCCAGCGCATTAACCCAAAACGGGCGTTTTTGTTTGTCTCAAAAGTATTGGGTCGTCATATTCCCGTGGCACCCAGCACCATGCGAAATGCGTTTACTGATTTGACCAATTTAGTTCCTAATGATTTGCCCGAGCCAATTTTAGTCATTGGTATGGCAGAGACCGCGGTCGGTCTATCGGCAGGCGTGCATCAAGCGCTACAAACACGCTATCCGCAGGCGCTGCTACTGAACTCTACTCGTCATGCCCAACATGATGAAAGCCTTGATCAGGGTGAACAAAGCGATACTAACTCGTTATTCACGACTTTTTGTGAAGACCACAGTCATGCCAGCCAGCATTTGATTTATCAAAGTACAGATAGCATCACACAAGCACAACTGCTCACTAGCAAAACGCTAATCATGGTCGATGACGAAGCGTCAACAGGCAATACCTGTGTTAATGTCGTCACAGCTTTACGTGATGCAGGTCTGATACAATTAGAGCAAGTGCATCTAACAACTCTGGTTGATTGGTCATTGGATCAAGAGAATACAAACCAGCAGACAAATGGCGCTCAGCCTGCGCGTATGGCGGATCGTTTGATTGGTATTGAGTTTCATCGTCATCATCTGCTTTCTGGTGCATGGCAATGGACCGATGCGCCTAACCCAGAGCCTATCACTATGCCATCGGTTGATACTACTGCAGCAGGTAGTCAGGCGCTTGGGTTTACGGGCAACTGGGGACGTTTCCCCACGCTCGATAGCACAAATGGGTTTGATAACTATCTTTCAAGTTTTAAGGCTACATTTGCAGGCTTCTATAATCAAGACCGCTTTGATGTGAGTCAACTGCCCAAGAAAATATTGGTATTGGGCAGCAACGAGTTTGTGTGGTTGCCGTTTTTATTAGCCGAATGGCTTGAGGCAGCGTCTCAAAACCTCAAAGCTGACAGGGATGCTATTGTTAAATTTAGTGCATTGACACGCTCACCGATTGCGCTTGGCGGTGCTATTACTAACATACTGAGCTTTCATGATAATTACGGACTGGGCATGACCAACTTTGCTTATAATGTTGAGCCCAGTGATTGGGACTTGATTGTGTTGTGTGTAGAAACGGCTGCTGATAGCGTCGATGCGATGTGGCGCGGTTTGGATAATGTTTTGGTGGTCAGTCCGACGACTTAAACCATTCTTTCACCTTCATATTTCCTGTTTATGGACGACGTCATGACTATCCCATTTTTCAAGCCTAACCCCGATATCATTAAGCCTTACGCGCTAATGGATTTGGACGATACACTTTTTCAAACCCAACGTAAAATCGACGCATGGAATTTGCCTACTGCTGAAATTGAAAACTTAGTATGTGCGACGGTTAACAAGCAAGATGAACCACTCAGCTTTATGAGTCAGCGCCAAGCGAGCTTTTTTAACTGGTTACTGGCTAGTACCGACCTAATAGTCGTGACGGCGCGTGATCGTAGTGAAATTAAGCGTGTTAAATTACCGTTCGACAGTTGGCAAGTATTGACTCATGGTGCCATTATTTTAACGGCTGATGGGCAGCTACTAAGCAAATGGCAGCAGCTTATGTATAGCAAGCTTGCACCATTGCAAGATAAGTTAAACCAACTGAGCGAGCTATTTGCTAGTCATAGCAAAAATGAGCAAAGCCAGTTGGTATTTACGCCACATATTGATTGCTTTAACAATGGCTCTGTCGAGGAAGAATTAACCATTTATTTAGCGATCAAACACGCGCAAAAAGACCATCAAGCGTTAATAGATTTGGCCAAAAAACTGCCCACGTTAATACGTGATTTTGAGCAAGATTTTTATGTGCATGTCAATGCCAATAATCTAGCGATATTGCCCCATGCGGTTCACAAGCATCATGCCGTACAGTTTTTGTTAGACAATTATTTAGATCATCAGCGTCCCAGTTTTGGCTTTGGTGATAGCTTGGCGGACTTACCTTTTCTGCAACTGCTTGACTGGTACGGTATGCCAAGCCGCGGTCAGATGCATGAACACTATCAGTCTGAGCCATCTATTTAATTTTTTGGGCTAAACAATCAGTTAAAAAAACAGACACATAACCTCATTATCATCACAAGTGCCATTATTCATACTATGACTTTACCTAATATACAGACCCATAGAGCCAATCTAAACAACTACGGCTCAGGCAGCTATCTTGCAAGCGATGTGACGGTCCTACTCAATATCGTCGATAAAGATGCTGTTGCCGATGTGCAGGTCAGTCAAAAAGAGGCACTCATTCAAAGTGGGCAACGTCACTACTCTGACATGTTGACCTTAGAGCAAGCGCCTACCGCGATGCACGAGCAGCTATACCGTCAAGCGTTGGCGCAAGGTAGTGAGAGAGCCGCAACTGATATCGCACACTTAGCGCACACCATACATGATGTCTTTGGTCATGATGTCAGTGATGAGCATCCGCTGGTCTTGGTGAGCTTGGTACGGGCAGGTCTGCCGATTGGCGTACTATTGCAGCGTGCGCTGTCGGACACAGATAGCAGCTACTATCTACCAAGCAAGCATTATGGTATCAGTATCATCCGTGATCGCGGGCTTGATCCTGCGGCGCTGCAAATGCTGCTGGACGCGTACCCAAACAGTCCGATTGTATTCGTCGATGGCTGGACAGGTAAAGGCGCGATTTATAAGGAGCTTGCGCGCAGCTTAGACGTATTTAACGATACGTCTCATGCCAATTTTGCCAATATTTTTCACCAAGGCGCGAATGTTATTCCGCTATTGACTCTTGCCGATCCGGCGGGCGTTGCTTGGCTCGCGGCGAGCGCAGAAGATTGGTTAATTCCATCAGGCTTGTTAAATAGCACCGTATCAGGCCTGATTTCGCGCAGCTTATATACCGAGCCGCAATCAGGTCTTCATCGCAGTGTTTTTTATGAGGATTTGATAGAGGCAGATCATAGCTTGGCATTTATCGATCATGTCGATGCAGCGAGACGCTCACTGACCGCGCCACCAGAGTGTTTGCCAACCTATCAGCAGCCGCGCTACCAGACAGCTGCATTGATAGATACGCTCGCAGCAGACTATGGCATCACTAATCGCAACCGTATTAAGCCAACTATCGCCGAGGCGACGCGCGCTATCTTGCGCCGTGATCCGGAGCGTATATTGCTCGCGACCGCGGCGCATCCCGATACCGTACTACTGCGTCATTTATGTGAGCAACGAGGCATCACTATTGACGTATTAGGTGATAAAATACTGCCTTATCAAGCCATCACTCTGATCAAGCAACGCACGAAAGACCGTTAATACCTGTAGCACAAATTCATCTCGCATGATTGAACGCTTGCCCCTTATTCCTCTATTTATGATGCCAACTATGTCAGATACCAAACACAATGAGTCAGAGCTTTACCACGATACCCAGTCTTATGCGCATCTGATTACTGAGCGTCATGCGATGGTCAGACCGCATACGCATCATCCCTATCAGCTGGGTGCTAGTCTATACATGCCTGCTACTCGGCAAGATATTTGGCAAGTCATCAAGCGCGACAAGCTACCTACGATCAACAGTATTATTATTTGCCTAGAGGATGCTGTCAGTCATGAAGACGTTGAGCTGGCACTTGAGCGCTTGCGTATACTGCTGGATACTTGGGCTGAACATGTCAACAGCATCAATGCGCCCTCTAGAGCCGCTGCTATTCACGCACAGCATCCAACGCGACCATTGGTCTTTATACGTCCGCGTAGTCCATCGATGCTACAACAACTGGCGGACTATGCTCATATCGACCTGATCGACGGTTTTGTTATGCCAAAGGTCGATATGTATAGCTTATCGAACTGGCGGATGGCTTGTCAGAACCTCAGTATCGACCATCTACTCATGCCCACACTCGAAACTGCCGCGCTGTTTAGTCCGCATCATAACCAAGAGCTGGCCATTGCTTTTAAGGAGGCCTTTAGTCAGCCTGTATTTGCACTCCGTATTGGTGGTAATGATCTATTTGCAGCACTGCGTCTACGTCGACCAAAAAACAGCATTATCTATGATACGCCTATCGGTACCCTAGCCTATCAGCTGCTTGGCTGTTTCGTGCCGCATGGGTTTTATCTGAGCGCGCCTGTATTTGAATATCTGGATCAGCCAACACTGTTCATGCAAGAGCTAAACCATGATGTCAGCTTAGGTCTAGTGGGCAAAACGGTCATTCATCCGAGTCAAATCGCCTTAGTGCAGCAAGCTTACTGCGTGCCACTCAGCACATTAGATGAAGCACAAGCCATTCTACATACTGACGCAAAAGCGGTGTTTAAATATAACAACACCATGCTAGAGCCCGCGACCCATCGGGCATGGGCCACCGAAGTTGTCAACCGTGCAGAAGCTTTTGGTACCATTGATGATGGACATACGCCATATAGCTCACGGCGCTAGTCCTCCACTGCTTATTATATCTACAGTAAAAAAAAGCCGATACCACATAAGCGATAGCGGCTTTTTTGTTAGGTTATTGAGTACTTTTCAATCAGCAAAGTACTGCCGTGCATCTGCTCATTATCTATACTCTACTCGTTGTTTATACTAAGCACAGCTTTCCAAGAACTTATTAAGCACTCGATTGACCTGATCAGGCTCCTCTACTGTTGAGGTATGGCCTGCCCCTTTGATAACCGCAAGCTTAGATCCAGCAATGGCAAAATGCATTCGTTCAGACTTATCATAAGGCGTTGCTGCGTCTTCATCCCCAACGATGATGAGTGTCGGTGTCGTAATCTCACCCAGTTGCTCATAGGTGCCTGTCCGCTCGATGACGCCCATGGTCGCCTTAACCACACCGCCTTTACGGTTACCCTGCAACATAGTGAGCCAGTGCTTACGGTCGGACTTGCGTAGCTTGTCCGTCAAAAACGTACTGCCAAACATAATCGGCATGACTTTGCTACTCACACGCTTTATACCGAGCCAACGAATAGCTTTTACCAGTTTACGATACTGCGGTATGTTTTTTGGATCTTCGGCGTCAGATGATGTCTCTAGTAAGCTGAGCGATAGCAGTAGTTCAGGACGCTTTATGGCGATACGCTGAGCCACAAACCCGCCCATGGACAGACCAACAAAATGACAGCGATCAATACCAAGCGCGTCGATTAGCCCAAGCGTATCTTCGGTCAGTGTCTCCATATCATAGCCAGATTTGGTAATCTGTGACTGACCCTGTCCGCGGAAATCAAAAGCAATGCAGCGATAATCTGATTTAAAGTACGCCACTTGTTTTTCGTACATCTGCGAGCTCCACAGCAGACCATGAGCAAATACAATGACAGGCTTTTGCGTATCGTTAGGCGCGCTGTCTTCATAATAGATATCAGCATTATTGATATTGATAGTTGGCATAATCACATCCTTGTTTGATTCATTGAAAATTTATATGTCACATGACATTCTTCTATGCTCAGCTTGGAATATTAGCATAGTCTATAAATGCATTCGGCAATGACCTCCTTGCTAGACAATCACGTCCTTGGATAATCCCTATCAATTTATACGACAAAACAGCACTCTTGACCAGTGTATAGATGTGTCTTGAGCGCTCATAAAATACTCTTTTATAATCCGAGCAAGCTGCTATAGTAATTGGTATTGAATCATTTTTACCTTTATCTCATAGCATTCTCACTGATACAAAATATTAAAACCGTCATTTAAATAAGGAAATCTCAGATGTCAGAGCCTTTAGTCGATTATCAAGTTGAAAAACACATTGCGATCATTACCTTTAACGATCCAAAAAGCCTAAATGCTTTTGGTACCCCCCTAAAAAACCAAGTCTTGGTAGCACTAGACAAGGCTGAAGCAGACGATCAGGTACGAGTGATTATCTTGCAAGGCGCTGGCGGTAATTTCTCAAGTGGCGGCGATATCAAAGAGATGCTATCTGAAGGGCTGGATAAAGAGGTTGTCTCTACCAAACTAAGAGGTATGGTAGAGGGCGCAGGAGAGGTCAGCTTAAAACTACGCCATGTGCATAAACCTATCATTGCCAAACTAGAAGGCGCTGTAGCTGGTGCTGGTATGAACTTGGCACTTACTTGTGACTTCCGTATCGCCGCAGACAACGCAAAATTTGTACAAGCCTTTGTCAATATTGGCCTAGTGCCAGATGCAGGTGGTATTTATTTACTGAATCAATTGGTCGGTGCCGCAAAAGCAACGGAACTTGTGATGCTGGGTGATAAGTTAAAAGCAGAAGATATGGCGCGCTTAAATCTAGTAAATAATGTGGTGAGTGCTGATGAGCTAGATGCTACCGTACAAGCATTGGCGCTACGATTGAGCCAACTACCAGGCAAAGCATTGGCTGCTATGAAGGAGAGCTTCAACGTACACGCCTTTGCTGGTTTGAGCGCAGCATTAGATACGGAAGTAGAGCAACAGACAGTAATGGCAAAAACCGATGACTTTATAGAAGGGGTTAGCGCATTTATAGCAAAACGTAAACCTGTCTATCAAGGTAAGTAACAGGCTCAATGACAAGCCAAGCTAAACGCCAGGTTAAATAACGAGACTGTAAGCACTTTAATCTGACAACTGAGTTTGTTTTGCTTAGACGGACTATAAGGATACTATCAAAAAAGGGCTGCCACTATGGCAGCCCTTTTCTATTCAGCGCCCTTTATCAAGAGGCCGTCGCGGGGTCATAATGATAAGGCAAGGTAAATATTTTATCGAAAATAAAGGTAAATACAAAGTTATATATTAAGAAGAAAACCATCAAAGCTGCCTCCATCATAAATGCTTCGATCAAGCCGACATCGTACCAGATGATGTATATTGGTAAGCAAATCAATACCAGACCGATTTCAAAAATCAGCGCATGCGCACTACGAATTAGCAGCGTACGCTCAGCTATACGCCTGCGCTGCTCCCAAGTCTCAAAAGCGGTGTTGTATAAGAAGTTCCAAATAATCGCAGCGAGCGATATCATCATAGCAGCGGGCAGCGATTCTGATGCATCACTATTGCTAAGCTTCATGAGTACAAAGGTAGAGGATATGATTGCCAGAATTTCAAACACAATCACATAGACAATACGGCGTTTAACTGGGGATAAGGTAATCAACCAAGACTCCAAAGCACCTGTATTTAAACAGCAAAGTGCATATCAAAGTATCGGTCCGTCCCGAGATAGAAAAGAGAGGTCAAATGCAGAGCCACGGTTTCCGCCTGCCCCTATATTATACATAAGATAGCGTATAAAATCAGCTGGTGCACTTATCGTAGCATGAGATTCAATAGAGCACCTTGAAGTATAAAAAGTTTATACAAATCCTATTTAGAAAAATACTTAATATTTTATAGATAGATTATTCCTCACTTTCTTCAGAATAAATCTCTTTAACTTTTTTTACAAGAAAATCCTTAGTAGCTTGATACAAAAGGCTTATTAATGTATAGCACATAAATATAATAATAGGCCCCATAAGTATCAATACTAGGTTCTGACCATCTATACCCAAAAAATTTCCAATTTTATTTTTAGATACAGCGTTAAAAAAGTTTAAAATTAATAGTAAAACGAATAGTAAAAATAAAAATATACTTTTTATAGACTCAGGCTCTTTATAAACTTTAATGTTGCTAATTCCTCTAACCCTAGCAGAAACCTCTAGCTCTTCCCTATAATCACTTAGAAGGATATTCAAATTGAAACTGTCATTTGGATTAAGTAATAGAGGTTGAATTTCGACGCTATTTTGCATTTTTAAAATACTTATATCCAAGTCTTTCGGACTTTGTTCTAACACTTCACACGTCAAAATGTTTGTATTACTACCAAGTTGTATACTGATTGGTCTTGCAAAATCGTCTATTGAAATCGGTTGGTTACCACTATTAATTATCCTAATTGATACTAGATGTACATTTTCAACAATTTTATTTTCATAATGAATTTTAATCTTATTTTGAACTTCACTTTTAACTCCAACTAACTGTGTATTTGAAACAACTTCATAAGCCAATCTCTTTTTACTTTTCTGCAGGAAATAGATAATGAGTGGCACAGTAATAGCGGCTATCACTGCTAAAAATCCTAATAGTATCTCTATTGAAAAACTCATTCTAATTCCTATGATAATTTTATTTCTTGATTATACATATATTTTAATAATTTTAAGTATAGACGTATGTCTATTATGACAACTCCTGTCGTGATTATAGTTAAATGCATTATTGATATTGAAAACGAAAAACCCCGCATCATCACGATACGAGGTTTTGTTTATTTAAAAACGTTTAACTTAAGCGTCAACCAAGACTAGCTCAACTGAGCAACATTGATCTTGTCTGCTTCTTCCGTATAGTCTTCCATACGGTCGAAGTTCATGTATTGATACACTTCATCACCCATGCTGTTTAGCATGCCAGCATACTGCTGATATTCATCGTTAGTCGGCAATTTACCAAGTACCGCTGCGACTGCTGCAAGCTCGGCAGATGCTAGGTATACGTTAGCGCCTTGGCCTAGACGGTTCGGGAAGTTACGGGTTGAGGTCGATACCGCAGTAGACTTCGGTGCGATACGTGCTTGATTACCCATACATAGTGAACAACCTGGCATTTCAGTACGAGCGCCGGCTTGTGCATAGATGTTGTAGTAACCTTCTTCCATCAACTGGCGTGCATCCATCTTAGTCGGTGGTGCAATCCATAGACGAGTCTTGAGGCTACCTGCTGGTACGTCTTGTAGCAATTTACCAGCGGCACGGAAATGACCGATGTTGGTCATACATGACCCAATGAATACTTCATCAATGGTATCGCCAGCGACGTCTGCTAACGTTTTTGCATCATCTGGATCGTTCGGGCAGCAAAGGATAGGCTCTTTGATGTCTGACATATCGATAGTGATGTCGATAGCGTATTCAGCATCATCATCAGCACGCATGAGGCTTGGGTTAGCCAACCACTCTTGCATTTGCTCAACACGGCGACTGATCGTACGCGCATCGCCATAGCCTTCACTGATCATCCACTTAAGCAGCGTGATGTTTGAGTTTAGGTACTCAGTCACTGATGCTTCAGATAAAGTGATGGTACAACCAGCAGCACTACGCTCAGCTGAGGCATCAGACAATTCGAACGCTTGCTCAGCGGTCAAATCTTCTAGACCTTCGATTTCAAGAATACGACCGTTGAACTCGTTGATTTTGCCTTTCTTATCAACCGTCAAGTACCCTTCTTTGATCGCTTGATAAGGGATCGCATGTACGAGATCACGTAGGGTGATACCCGCTTGACGCTCACCAACAAAACGAACACGAACAGATTCAGGCATATCAAGTGGCATGACACCAGTTGCAGCTGCGAACGCAACCAGGCCAGAACCCGCTGGGAACGAGATACCCATTGGGAAACGAGTATGCGAGTCACCACCAGTACCAACGGTATCTGGCAATAGCATACGGTTCAACCATGAGTGAATGATACCATCACCTGGACGTAAGCTGACGCCGCCACGGTTCATGATAAAGTCAGGTAGTGTATGCTGAGTCTCAACGTCAACTGGCTTTGGATAAGCAGCAGTATGGCAGAATGACTGCATGACTAGGTCTGCTTGGAAACCCAAACATGCCAAGTCTTTTAGCTCGTCACGCGTCATTGGACCAGTGGTATCCTGAGAGCCGACCGTAGTCATCTTAGGCTCACAGTACATACCTGGACGTACGCCTGTTAGACCACACGCTTTACCAACCATTTTCTGCGCTAGCGTAAAGCCTTTACCCGTATCGGCTGGCTCTTCTGGCTTAGCAAATACGTCTGAATGACCAAGACCCATATATTCACGAGCACGGTTAGTCAAACCACGACCAACGATCAATGGGATACGGCCACCAGCACGTACTTCATCAAGCAATGTTGGTGAGTTTAGTGCAAACGTTGACAATACTTCATCAGAGTCATGCTTAGTGATTTTGCCTTCGTATGGATAGATGTCAAACACATCACCCATGTTTAGGTTATCAACGGCAACTTTTTCGATTGGCAATGCGCCAGAATCTTCCATGGTGTTAAAGAAGATCGGAGCGATATTGTTACCCAATACCAGACCACCACCACGTTTGTTTGGCACGTTAGGAATATCTTCACCCATCAACCACAATACTGAGTTGGTGGCAGACTTACGGCTAGAACCAGTACCAACGACATCACCAACATAAGCTAGCGGATGGCCTTTTTCTTTTAATGCTTCGATTTGCTTCATTGGACCAACAACACCCTCTTCGTCAGCAGTGATGCCGTCGCGAGAGTTTTTGTGCATGGCTAGTGAATGCAATGGAATATCAGGACGGCTCCATGCGTCTTGCGCAGGCGACAAGTCATCTGTATTAGTCTCGCCAGTGACTTTGAACGTCGTATAAGTGGTTTTTTCTGGTACTGCATCACGGTTCAAGAACCATTCTGCGTCAGCCCAAGATTGAACCACTTCTTTAGCAATGGTGTTGCCCGCTTCAGCTTTTTCAGTCACATCATTAAATGCGTCAAATACCAATAGCGTTTTCTTTAGTGCTTCAGCAGCGTCTTGTGCAACTTCACTGTCATCAAGGGCAGCAACTAGTGGCTGAACGTTGTAGCCACCTTGCATCGTACCTAGGATTTCAACCGCTTTTTGCTTGCTAATAAGTGGCGATGACGTCTCACCCTTTAGGATAGCAGCCAAAAACGCAGCTTTTACGTAGGCTGCTTGGTCAACACCAGCAGGGATACGGTTTTCTAACAAGTTCATCAAAAATGCATCTTCGCCTGCTGGCGGGTTCTTTAGTAATTCAACCAACTCTGCTACTTGTTTTTCGTTTAATGGTAGCGGAACCGTTCCTAGCTCAGCACGTTCTTCGACATGTTTACGATAAGCTTCTAACACAATAGTCGTCCTCGTCAGTTGGGGTTTAGCACATTGCGTGGGTAGTCAGCATGACTGCCTGCGTCTATATACTATAGGGAATAATTATCCGTGCAATCATAGCTTAAATCGCTCTAAATGTTAATGGCTCAGTCCTGAAAAGGCGCATAGTAAGGCCATATCGAACATTTATTATAAAAATAGTGCCATCAATAATATGATTGTCACGCTCATTATAACTGGCATTCACTCAGGCACACGTATCAATAAGTGCTTGCTTTATGACTGAACAGGCACCATATGACTGTTATGCGCTTTTATAAGACATTATTAAGGACGACGAGATATGGACGATAGTAATATGAACAACAATACCAACTATGACAATGGGCTCAAAGTACGCACAGAGGTGATGGGTGAGCAGCATGTGAAGCGCTCGCTTGACGCGGCAACAGGATTTACTCAGCCACTACAAGACTGGATCATTGAACATGCTTGGGGCAGCACATGGCAAGATGATTCAGTGCTACCGCGCAAGTACCGCTCATTAATTACCATTGCCTTTTTGATTGCACAAAAAAGCCCAAACGAGTTAAAAGGACATATTCGCGGTGCCATCAATAACGGGGCAAGTGTCGCTGAAATACGAGAAGTGCTGATGCATAGCCTCCCTTACTGCGGCGCGCCTGCCACGCAAGAAGCATTTCGTGCCGCCATAGATACCCTAAATGAGATGGAAATCGATATAGATATTTAAAACTATGGTCGCTAGAGCAATCGTAGTAACCTTAATGATATTGTACAAAAAATACCTGCTAAATTTCTGCTATAATATCGTTACTCATAAAACATTTTGATAATTCCATAAACCCTTATAATATAAAGGGTTAAGAGATAATTCTATTATGACAACTGCCGTACAAACACATGTACCTGCTGCTAAGGTCAAACCAAAAAAAGCCATCCAAGGCGAAAAGCTACGTGGCTACGATAAAGTTGCCCGTATCCCAATCAAGGTAATCCCGACCGTCGAGGCTAAGAAAAAGCCAGATTGGATTCGGGTAAAAATGTCATCACCTGCTGAAGTGGCACGTATCAAAGCCACTTTGCGTGAGCAAAAGCTCTACACCGTCTGCGAGGAAGCGGCCTGCCCTAACCTGCCACAGTGTTTTGCTGATGGTACAGCGACCTTTATGATCATGGGTGATATCTGTACCCGTCGCTGCCCATTCTGTGATGTCGGTCACGGTCGCCCTAATGAGCTAGATAAGGATGAGCCACGTCATACCGCTGAGACTATCGAAGGTCTAAAGCTCAAATATGCGGTAATTACTTCTGTCGATCGTGATGATCTAAAAGATGGCGGTGCTGGACATTTCGTTGAAGTACTAAACGAATCAAGAGCGCTTAGCCCCAATTGTCTAATCGAGATTTTGGTACCCGATTTCCGTGGTCGTATGGATATCGCTTTAGACCTACTGACAGAGACCGCGCCTGATGTGTTCAACCACAACATCGAAACCGTGCCACGTCTCTATAAAGCCTTCCGTCCAGGCTCTGATTATCAGCATTCACTCGACTTGCTTAAAATTTACAAAGAGCGTCGTCCTGATATCGCAACCAAATGTGGCTTTATGGTCGGTCTTGGTGAGACTGAAGAAGAGATCTATGCCCTACTTGATGACCTAAAAGCGCATGACGTAGACATGATTACCATTGGTCAGTACTTACAGCCTAGTAAGAATCACGCGCCCGTCGATCGTTACGTCCATCCAGATGAGTTCCAACGCTATATGGACTACGGCAAAAAGATTGGCTTCTTTAGCATTTGGGCAGGTCCAATGGTACGCTCAAGCTACTTTGCAGATCGTCAGTACTACGGCGAAGACTGCCCAGCACCTATCCGCAGCAAAAAAGCATTAGAAGCTGAAGGCAAACTTGGCTGCTAATCTAGCTACAAAGCGATGCGAAATTAGTTGCTAACAACGATCGCTAAGAACAGTTTTTAAGAATACCAAAAAGGGTGAATAACAAATTTGTTATTCACCCTTTTTTTCGCCTTGATAGATTATCAAAGGATTCAAACCCAACGTTTTACACGGTTAAAGTTGGCGTTGGCTTTCCAGCTGTTTTTATGTTGAGTACCGCAATACCTAGTACGATGATACCGCCGATGATCCCCGTCAACATCTCAGGATAAATTAATAGCAAAGCACCAATCGCTAAGATGACACGAGTCACGGTATTCATCTGACCTCTAAAATACCCCTCAAGTGCTGAGCTTAGTGCAATCACACCTGTTACTGAGGTCACAACCACCGTGATGATATCTACAATAGGCGGTAGTGGAAAGTCTTTTGCCGTGACTGCTAAACCGGTTGGATCAATCATCAGCATCGTAGGATTATAGATGAACATGAACGGTACGATAAATCCAGCGAGTGCCAGTTTGAGTGACAAGAATCCTGTCTTCATCGGATCGCCGCCCGATATACCCGCACCAGCAAAGGCCGCCAGACACACAGGCGGGGTAATATTGGCAAAAATACCAAAATAAAAGACAAACATATGCGCTGACAAGATTGGAATATCAAAACCAGCCAACGCTGGTGCCGCCATCGTCGCCGTAATGATATAGGCAGGAATAGACGGTAATCCCATGCCTAATACCATAGATGCTAGCATGGTCAAAATAAGCGTAAAGAACAACGATCCCGCGCCTAGCGTAACGATAGAGGATGTCATTACGGTACCGAAACTAGTCAGACTCACCACCCCAATGATAATACCAACGACCGCACAGGCCGCCATAACTGCAAGTGATTGACGCGCACCATCTTCCAATGCACCCAAAATATCAGAAAAGCTCATGCGTGTCTCAGCACGTAGCATACTGATGACAACCGTAAAACCAATGGTATAAGCGGCAGCATAACCGACAGGTACATTTTTGATTAACAAGAAAACCAAAAAAACAATCGGCAATAGCATATGACCACGTGCTTTTAGTACTGCTTTTACTGCTGGCAGATTTTCTTTAGCGATACCTTTTAGATCGCGGCGACCAGCGCGAAAGTGTACCTGTGCAATCACACCCAAATAGTACAGCACGGCTGGTAATAGGGCTGCAAGCGCAATCGTGCTATAAGGCAAACCTGTGGTCTCTGCCATAATGAACGCACTGGCACCCATAATTGGTGGCAAAATCTGCCCACCTACAGACGCACTCGCCTCAACTGCACCCGCGAAATCTTTGTGATAGCCGACTTTTTTCATCAGCGGAATCGTAAAGGCACCAGTACTTACTACATTTGATAATGCAGAGCCGTTGATACTGCCCATAAAGCCACTAGAGATGACCGCTACTTTTGCAGGCCCGCCTTTCTTATGACCTGCGATGGCCAATGCCAAATCATTAAACAGCTGCCCCATCCCTGAGCGTGCTAAGAACGCACCGAATAAGATAAACAAGAAAATAAACGTCACTGACGCACCGATCGCGACAGAATATAAACCTTCTGTTTTTAGGAATAATTGACCAAAAATATCACCCATATCGTAAGGGCGAGTCAACAGCCTGTCAGGCATAAAATCCATGTGACTGACAAACGGATAGGCTAAGAATATCCCTGCCAATATTGGCAAAATCCAACCTGTGATACGGCGACTGCCCTCTAACACACAGACTACGGTGATTAGTGAAAATATCACATCCATCTGGTTCGCCATACCGCCGCGCGAGGTCACAATATCTTGATACTCGTAAATCAAGTAGCCCATGCCAGATAAGGACAGCGCAAACCAAAGCCAGTCATACCATGCGACTCGCTTACGACTGCTTTTTTTGCTGGCGGGGAAAATCAAGAAAATCAAGGCAAAACCAACACCCACGTGTACGGAGCGCTGTAACAACGCTGGCATTGGGTTAAAGGTGATATACAAATGAAAGAGCGAATAAAGGATACAAATACCAGCGATAAAGTACTTCACTGGTCCTTGCGTGATATGACGTGTGATTGACTCTCGGTCGTATTTTTCCAATACCGCTCGGTTGACAGCCTCAGCATCTTTATCAACGTCAGCATCTGGCGTGGTATTCACGCTATCGTGATCCGTCACTTGGGAGTTCATGACAAAAGTCCTTTTTAAATCTATCAATTAAACCATACGTCTTAGGCATGATTACCACTTCAGAATAGTCTGGCACCCACTGGTGAATCAAGAAACGATGACCACCGTAATCGATCTCACCCTTGGTCAGTCTAGACACGACCCAATTGAGATTGGGCAGTTCTTCATTAATTTGATACCCAAGATAGCCAGGTTTTTGTATGGGAGCGAGTGGTTCAGTTGAGGGGGTCCCAGCACCGAACGCTTCAAAGTAAGTGGTGGTGAGTAATAACGTAGCATCTTCTGTACTGGTTTTATCTAGACGCTGATACTGCTCTTCCCACCACTGCTTCTCTACAGAATGTATCCAGCGCAGCTGAAAATTAGGGTCGGCGAAATAACAAACCTTGTCATCATCACCCTCGACTGCAACTCGCACTTCCACAACGGATTGGAGCATCAAACCCATCCATAGCATAAAAAAAACCAGCGCTACAATGAATGCGGCGCCAGTTGATAACCAACATGAATTACTTGGCTGCTTGTTCGTCATAGTATTTCTTAGCACCAGGATGGATTGGAGCGACCATACCCTCACGAGCCGTTTCTAAGCTGATGTCATTAGCCGCTTGGTGTGCTGTTTTTAGACCGTCCAAATTATCAAACAAAGCTTTGGTTAGTTTATAACCATCAGCTTCAGACAGATCAGAGCTAACCAACAACGCATTCATGATTGCTGCAGTTGGAACATCTGTTTCATTGCCATAAGTGCCCGCAGGGATAGCAAAGGTTTTAAAATAAGGCTTAGCCGCAATGATTTCTTTTAGCTTGTCTTGGTCGATAGTCACAATCTGTAGATCGAGGCCTTGCTCTAGCTCCATTAAAGATGAGTTTGGCAGACCACTACTAAAGAATGCCGCTTCAATCTTACCTGCTTTCATGCCGTCAGCCGCTTCAGCAAACCCTAGATAATCAACGGTGACATCATCATAAGTGATGCCAAACCCTTCTAGTAAGGTGCGAGCGTTTACTTCCGTGCCAGAGCCTTGATCGCCAACAGCGATACGCTTGCCGCGCAAGTCTTCAATATTTTTGATGCCAGATTTTTTCGACGTGACGATTTGCACCACGTTAGGGTACAGTACTGCAATCTGTTGAATGTTCGTGATTGGCTGCTCAAAGTTATTTTTACCTTCGACTGCGTCAGTGACCACATCACTCAATGCCAATACCATATCGACTTTGCCTTGGGTCAATAGATTGACGTTTTCAACTGATGCACCCGTGGTTTGGGTTTTGGAGTTAACGCCAAAGTTTTTGACATACACCTCAGACAGTGACGTACCGATGATGTTGTAAGGACCAGAGGCGCCGCCGGTCGCGATAGTCACAAATTTAGTATCCAGCGTGTCAGTGGCAGCCTCAGTTGCCGTACTATCTACAGCGGCAGTATCCTCACCTTCTGAGCTTGGTGATGAGCATGCGGTCAAGCCTAGTGTGACGCTTAACATGGCTGATAAAAGTAATGGAGACTTTAGAGAATTGAGCATTGAGTTCATCCTTGAAGTAATCGATTTAATACATCTAACGGTATTAATAAATTGGCATTAATCCGTTACAGCTGAGTCATGATATAGCAATTTTTGTCATAAATAAACTAAAGTATTTTTTCTCTTTTGCTTTCAATGCCTTATATACAAGGCGCTTTGAGAAATCAACCTTACTTTAATGTCTGATTTACGCGTTACAATGTTCCGCTGAGTGAAACAGTGTTCCATACATTTAATCAAAGTTTGTTTGCGTTGTAAACCTTTATCGCTATCAATGACTACTCAGCAAATACTTATTCTTATTTCATATTGTTTATAACAACATAGTCGATAATGGAGAGTGGGTCAGATTTTTCGATTTATTTTTATTACTATTCAAGTTCTGCTATATTTCTTACAGACATTCTTTATTGATGCGGTATCTAAGATATAGTCGGTTCAATATGATTTGGATACAAGGAAGCCGAGTGAAAGTACTACAAGCAGTAGACTCAGTAAGGCTGACACCGTATCCAGTTTATAGAGGATTGACTATATATGGATATATGCTTTATCAGCTAAGACAACATCATCGTTTCTTATAACCCAACTTGGATAACTTTTATGACAATATCTACAATAGAAGCATCAGAACCTTTGTCTGCTGATATCGCTATCATTGGCGGTAGTGGTCTTTATCAGATCCAAGCATTGACCAATAAACGCAGTATTACGGTACAGACGCCTTATGGCAGTCCATCTGATGATATTGTTTTGGGTGAGCTAGAAGGTGTGACCGTTGCTTTTTTGACGCGGCATGGTCAAGGTCATAGATTAACCCCATCTGAGGTCCCCTATCGCGCTAATATTTATGCGCTAAAAACATTGGGCGTACGCTATATCGTCTCGGTATCAGCCGTTGGCTCTCTACGAGAAACACTTAAACCATTAGACATGGTCGTGCCAGATCAAATGATTGATATGACCAAGCAGCGAGTAAGTACGTTCTTTGGCGAAGGCGCAGTTGCTCATGTATCAATGGCAGATCCACTATGCCCTGCTTTATCGGATATATTGACACGTGCCTATCACCAAGCAGATATTATCGAGGGTAACTGTCACTCGCAGGCAACTTATATCTGTATTGAAGGGCCTCAGTTCTCAACTCGTGCAGAGTCAGAGTGGTATCGTCAAATGCAAGCAGATATCATTGGCATGACCAACATGCCCGAAGCCAAATTAGCACGTGAAGCCAGCATGGCTTATGCAACATTGGCGTTAGTAACCGATTTTGATTGTTGGCACCCGACCGAAGAAGCTGTCAGTGCAGACTATGCGATAAAAAATCTGATGAAAAATGCTGAAAATGCTCAACAGGTGATCCAAAAAGCCGTTGCTTTGATTGCTGCTGAAATGCCTGAATCCATCGCTCATAGTGCGCTTGCACAAGCATTGGTCACGCCTGTGGATATGATGGATGAACATACCAAAATTAGATTGGCAGCGTTGCTAGCGTAGTCTTAAAGCGTATCCTCCATTGTGAACTGACTACTTCTAATCAAAAGAAAGGCTATTATCTCAAATAATAGCCTTTCTTTGCTTCAGCATATAGGTCTGAAATTTATACTAAATACACGCCTTTACTCTTAACAACAGCCGCCCATACCAGACGATGGCATCATAGCCTGATCAAATGGCATCAGCTCACCGCACCCTGCAAAAATGCCATAGTGGCGACTGTCATCACCAATAAATTCAAAATGCGGTGCAAAGCGAGATTCTTGTAGCATCCTAAAGGTATTGCCGCAGACAGGAAATACCCGGCCCGCCTCAATCGCATGATGCTTATCTAGATCAAACCGATGCGGGGATTGCTCGATAGATCCTTTGTATATCACCGCTTGTCCATGATCTTCACAGGCATCTTCTAGCGCGGCAATCTTAAACAGGCGATAAGTGGCTGAGAAAAACTGTATATCACCGATTTTGGCAGCCAGTACTGGATCTGTAATCTCAAGCGGGCGATCTTCGACCAGACGTGGGTCTAAAAACCCTGCGCCTCTTGATAAACGAACAAAATCTTTCCAGTATAAAGCGCCACTTAAACACTCTCCATATAAGACAGGGTCATCGATTAGATGCTGCGGGATACGGCGATCAGCATAGACGTCAGAAAAATAAAATTCGCCGCCAGGCTTGAGCAGTCTTTGCACGCTCGCCATCACGGCAGCCTTATCTGGTGATAAATTGATAACACAGTTTGAGACGATAATATCGAAGCTACCATCAGCAAGATCCAGTTCATCTAGTTTTTCGATATAACCATGTAAAAACGTCACATTGTCATAGCCAAACTGCTCAACATGATAGGCTTGATGTTCCTTTGCAACGGCTAGTTGCTCGTCAGTCATGTCTACACCGACCACATGACCGCTCTCACCAACCAGTTGCGCGAGTGCATAGACATCGCGACCTGAACCACTGCCTAAATCCAAAATTCGGCAGCCTTCAAGCAATGCAGGACATACCAGACCGCAGCCGTAATAACGATTCAATACTTCATCGTGGATGTTTGCGAGCAATGGTTTTAGCCATTCAGGCATATTGCTAATATCACAACATGCCGAGGTTTTTAGATCATCGGTACCTTGCAGCTCTTTTCCATAGTAATTTTGCACGACATCATGCATGACAATATCCTTATTAGTAGTAAAATCTATTTAGGGCGTGTCATCAATTAGCCCATTAGATCATTTAGCGGTCTTAAAATGAGATAAATTTTAAGCCTCGCTATATAAGTGATGACACGCCCTAAAACGTAAATGAATAACGGTAGAAAATCATATTTGATTTTTAGATTTTGTTGAGCGTATTGCACCAACCTGACGGTAAATTCTGTAAGTCTTCAGGCTCGTCAATGTCATGCAGCGCTGGCAATAGCGTCAGTGTCCTCCCTGATGCCGCGATACGTTGCTTGGTGACTTCAGCGACGCTCGCCGTACTCCAGCTGATGTCTGAAAAAAGGCTGCTATCAATCTGCTTGAACCCAAGCAACACATAACCTCCATCGGTTGCAGGAATCATCACCGTGTCGTATTTCTCCAGCTGCTGTACGGCGGTCTGTATACGCTCTGCCGTGAGGCTAGGACAGTCTGTCCCGATTAAGACAACTTTTTCATATTTTTCTAATGCGCTCTGACTGGCTATCAACATACGCATGCCCAAATCGCCATCTGCTTGAGCAGACCATTGCATTGACTTGGGTAGATCAAATGCTTGCCAGCACGGGTCGTCTGGCGTGGGACTCACGCATAGCTCGACCGCAAAGTCGGTAGCAACCGCTTGCTCTATACTATGTAGTAGCAGATTTTTTGCCATATGTGCAGCGCCATCAACACCTAATGCAGGCTGTAGACGAGTCTTTGCCATATTTGGTGCAGGATATTTAGCAAATAGAATAATGCCTATTTTTTGCTGGCGTGCTTGCGAGTCAGTTCTCGCGGTGTGAACAGTGCGAGGGCTTGAGTGCATTAGTAAAAGTCCCTTTCTTTTCTTGTCTACAATATCGATAAATTAAGTTGTTTTCTTTCGATTTAAATACTTATCGCAACCTCGATGTTGAATGCTTATCGCCATATTATCTGTGCTGCTTGTAATAGCGCTGTTTCAAAACATCAGGCGATACGCCGCGCCAGTAATCAAAACGCAAACGCCACATCAAAAAAACCGTACGAACATTTCCATGTTGCTGCCAGCGCCGCGCTGATGTCGTCACTTTACTCTTTAGACAAGCAGGTCTACTGATATTTTTTAAGCGCTTACATAGCTCAATATCTTCCATTAACGGCTGATCAGCGTAACCTCCGAATTGTTCAAACACGGATCTTTTGACAAAGATGGCTTGATCACCTGTTGCAACACTGACCAAACGTGAGCGCTTATTAATCATTGTACCAACGACTTTAAGAAGCGGATGAGTGCTGTCCAAGCGCACATCAAAACGCCCCCATTTATGCTGACGCATTGCTATCTCTACCTTGTCTATCGCGTCAGTCGGCAGCTGAGTATCTGCATGCAAAAACAGCAATACCTCACCCGTCGCTTGCCCAGCACCAGCATTCATTTGCCGCGCGCGTCCAGCGATAGACTCAATAACAAACCAGTCAGTCAATGAGTGCGTCCTACTTGACACATCTTTTAGCAACTCTCTAGCGATAGAGACTGAACCATCATTTGAGCCACCATCGACTAGGATAACTTGCTGCGGAACAGGTCTGAGCCTACTGATATGACCAATAAGCTGCGGCAAATTATTCGCTTCATTTAACAATGGAACAATGATAGAGAGGTTCAATGTATGTACCGTCATAGTAGGCAACTGCTAACCAATATCAATTGGAGCCTCGTCTTATTTTTTGTTCAGATTCCAATCATAATCAGTGTAGCTGATTTTTATCTTGCCCTGCTTTAGATCTGCTGTTTGCGCTTTGTTCAGCCCTAAAGATGAGCCATAACGACCCAAAAACCCTTCCAGATCATTGGTACCACGCCAATTGGTAGCAAAGTCTTCTTTATACCATTTAAAAATCGGCGACACGCTTAGCGTACTTCCCTTTAGGCGGTTACGGCTACCGTCTGCCAAAAACTTAGAAGTTGCCTGCTCTAATTGACTGTTTAGACGTTTACCAGTAAAAGCATCATCTTGCAGTGCAGGACAGCCAATACTGGCACAGTTGACCGCAAAATGAATACGCGGATCGTTATAACGCTTGGAGCCACGAATGAGATTGTGCTCGATATCATCAAGCGAGCGTGTCTTACCTAATAATGGAATAAAATCCTGTTTCCACGGCGAACCAAACAGACCACCGATATCTTTGATGGATTTAATATTCGGATATTTCGTCAACACCAAGTCGACCGTACCAGCATTGTAAACATTGATCAAAAATGCCAACTGCTCGTTTTTGCTCCAGCGATTAAACTCTGCTTGAGACACTTTACTCGTCGCCTCAAGGTAACTTGTCAGCTTGCTCTTGTCCGCCTTCATACCAGCATAATTGACCACAGAGGCTTTGCCACCATTGGTCATGGTCACATGTTTGTTTAATAAACTGTCCCAGCTTTGATGGTTAAAGTCAGCATAAGCGGCTGCACTTGATGATAAGATCGCGACCGCAAGGACTGGTTGCACGATTACCGTTTTCGCTGAAAAATTGAATCTTGACATAAAGCTAACTCCATTTGAGTCGATGATATTCTTTGTATAATTCTTTCGTTGTGCTTTTTACAATCGTGTATATAAATGACAGACAGTAATGACTGCCAATAAGATCTTACTGCACATAGATATTTACGGTACATAAGCGCTTATTACAGATAGTTGCTTATCTTTGCTAATCACTTACGACCAGTTGTCATCTATTATGGGTATAAAATACTAAACAGCGGTATCTACTATCGTTTGATCTGTAGTCTCTTCCTCTAGCGCACCGCCGCAACTACTGCCCTGTCCTGCTGTACAGCCGTAGCAGTGGTCAGCAATGGCAATGGCATCTCCAGAGGGGTCTTGAGTCAATAGGTCACTTAAATGCCGACGGGATTTATTGGGTACAGGAATCTCTAGTTGCTGATTGAAATCACAGTCAAACAATTCACCAAGCCAGTTGACACTGATGGTCGAGCGACACATCACCTCGGCTAAGTTGTCTGCCACGTAGTTTTCTTTGAGCAAGTCCATATAGGGATGGAATTCATTTTTGGCCAGTAGTACTGCACCAAAGCGCTGGATAGGCATATTGGTCAATGCAAACAGATGATTGAACTCGATATCGAAGTGTTCTTTTAGCTCACGCTTATAATCCGCTTCAAGCTGTTGCTGATTGGGCGGAAGCGTAGCACCTTGTGGGTTGTAGACCAGATTCAACGTTAGGTTTGAATCGGACTTACCGTAGCCTAACTGGTTGAGCTTTTGTAGCCCCAATATACTGTCGTCAAACGCACCCTTACCGCGCTGCTTATCTACGTTTTCTAGGGAGTAGCACGGCAGAGATGCGACTACCTCCACTTGATTGTTTGCTAAAAACTGCGCCATATCCTCATAGCCATCCTCCATGAGAATAGTCAGATTACAGCGATCTATCACTTTAACACCCAGTGCACGAGCTGCTTTTACCAGATACTTAAAATCTTCATGCATCTCAGGCGCACCGCCCGTCAAATCGAGCGTATCTATATTTTGTGCTTGTAGCACCTTGGGTATCAACTCAACCAACTCACGCGACATCATTTCTGTACGATAAGGGCTGGCTGCCACATGGCAGTGCACGCAGGACATATTGCATAAATAGCCCATGTTGACTTGTAGTATCGTCAGTTGACGACGTTTGATAGCTGGAAAGTCAGTATGCTCAAGTAATTCGATAGTCGATTTCATAATGGTACAAAACCCTGTTAGTCACACAACTAAAAAATAATAGCGCAAAGTCAAAAAAGCTTTAGACAAAGACAAGTTACTGCTTTCGCTTACTATTTTAGAAATAGCACCTTGTATACTTCCCCGTTACTTTACGGTTTACCTAACCAATCATACCTCATTGTGAATCAATATTGACAACCAATATGATGGTTATTATCTTTTATTCCAAATGAGCATGACTACGAATAGGATTTTACAAAGCGCTTATCAATATACCGTTTGAGATACCATAGCCCGCGACCTTGTAAGCTCCAGTCTCCCCAACTGGCAATGGCGTATTTGTCACCGCAAGACAATAGATACAACGTGCGTGCTTTTGGTTGATACTCTTGCATAGACTCGCCTTTTAGATATGCAAATAAATTATCAGCTTCTACCGCCCCGCCATGCACCGCATGGACACCTGAATGCGCTACCTCTTTATCTACGCGCGTGGCGACATCACCAACTGCAAATACATTAGGGTGAGAGATGCTTTGTTGCAGATTATTGACTGCGATAAAGCCTTTATCTAGTGTCTGAAGATCCGTGTTAATCGTCCATGCAGCACCCACTACGCCAGTTGCAGCGATCACAGCATTCATCGGCAACGAGTCATCTGTCGTCGATAGGTGGCCGTTACGATAGTCAATTGCTCGCTCATAAACTATTTTAATACCGTGGCGATGCAGCTGCCTAATAACGCGCTCTTTAAACCGTGTATTGAATCCTGATAACAGTTGCTTACCGCACACCAAGGTCACTTGATGGTTATTGTTGATATGCTGTAGCGCGACTTGAGCTGCCATAACCAACTCGGTCGCGGCAGCCCCTGCGCCAACGATAGCCAGTTGATAGTTATCAGACTGCTGAGCATCCGCCAATATCTGCTGCCAGTGTGTAATGAATGCTGACAATGGACGAATAGCAATCACGCCTGCTAACGACTCTAACCACCTGATATCCGTATCTGCACCCGTGTTGAGTGATAGCACATCATAGTCGAGCGCTAACGCCTTATCATCAGCTAACGTCTCGTCACCAGTCGACATATCATTACCATCAGTCACTACAGTATTTGATGCGGCATGGACCTGAGTAATTGCCTGCTGAATAAATCGTACACCCGCACGCGCGCACAGTGATTTTGTATCGATACTGATGTCATCAAGTTGGTAATGTCCTGCCATCCAACCAGGTAGCATCCCAGAGTATATGGTCTGCGTCTGCTCACTAACCAAACAAATATCAATATCGCTCGTGTCTAGAGATGCGTCACTAATTTGGCGCAGCATACCAATATGAGCGTGACCCGCCCCTGCTAATAAGAGTTTCTTTATCGGTGAAGGTTTCATAGGCAACTTATCAAGGCTGACGGTGTGTTTAAGGGGTGTCTTAATAGACGACTTTAGGGCATATGGTTATTAGATATTTTCTAAAAGTAACATATAATTGAGAGTCTTCTGTTACGGGCAGACAGTAAGAGCGTAAACAGCTTAAAAAGCTCAACGTCTTTTAACAATATTGACCACACTCAGCTTTGTCGTTAAATTGTCCATGGCGTTTGTCCGGCGAACTATGAATTTTGTAAGCATACTGCTCGAAATAATATAAAATTATTTACCTACGCTGATGACAAAACACTTAGTATAGTGAGTCATAATAGAAGCCACGTGATAGAGTGATTTTTTAGAATGCTATTTTTGAGACATTATTTTGGGTTATTATTTTAAAATTTTTTTCTTTAAAACCTAGCTCTTTAAAATCTAGCTCTTTGTGACCCTGCTTTGTAAGATACTGCTCTGTGAGATATTGCCCAATGCATTGTCACTCTCAAAACCTATCAACAAAAAATACAGACAATCAAAACCCGTCAAGGAACCTTATATGAGTACCCCTCTCGATACCAATAATGACCATATTCTCTCATCCGATAACACCCATTATTTACATCATGACTTCTTTGAACCTCGTGACAAAGGTATCGATATTCGCGCAACGTTACT
Organism: Psychrobacter sp. H27; assembly: GCF_059072655.1. NCBI lineage: Bacteria > Pseudomonadati > Pseudomonadota > Gammaproteobacteria > Moraxellales > Moraxellaceae > Psychrobacter > Psychrobacter sp. H27. The sequence continues at coordinate 899,721 of NZ_JCACRX010000001.1, forward strand.
GATCGTGCATGGAATGGCAGAACATGGTGGTCGTTATGCAGATTTTGCGCAGTTTTTGGCGGACAATGGGATTGCTGTAGCGACTTATGATCACTTGGGTCATGGGCAAACTATCAAAACCGACTCGGATTTAGGTTTTTTTGGTGAAGAACATCCCGTGCAGTCACTATTAAAAGACGTGATTGTGATGGCAGACAACCTAAAAGTCCGCCACCCCGATGTGCCGCATTTTGTTATGGGTCATTCTATGGGCTCTTTTATCGTGCGCAACGTGCTCAAACATCACGCACATAACTTTACTGGGGCGATACTAATGGGCTCGGCAGACGCCAACCCACTGACCAAAGTTTTGCTTCCTATCAATAAGATATTAACAAAAATAGCACCAAGACAGCCCAATACAGTGCTGGCAAATACCATGAATAAGATACTCAACAGCCAATTAAAAGATCGTACTGCATCATCGAAGTTTGCGTGGTTGAGTGAAAACACGGCTAACATTGAGGCCTATGAAGCCGACCCAAAAACAGGTTTTGACTTTACTAATAATGGCTTTATGACCCTATTTACCCTGATGGATACAGGACTAAATAAAGGCTGGGCAACCACCATCGCCAAGAATTTTCCGATGCTGTTTATTAGCGGTGAGGATGACCCTATTGGTAATATGGGACGCGGTATCCGCAAAGTTGTTGGCCGATTACACAAGCAAAAATTCAATCGTGTTGATATTCAGCTGTATCCCACTATGCGCCATGAAGTGCTACACGAAACAGACCGCCAGACTGTCTACCAAGATATTTTAGCGTGGATAGACAACACCACGCCAGATGCTTAACAGTGGTAGCTGATTCTTTTTTACAGCATGTTTCAGGGATTTTATCGTCCGTACTTTCATCACGAGACACTGAACTTATTTGCTAAACGCTGCCAAATTAGCGACAATACGGCAAGTAAGTTTTTGGCCTAGTGAATCCTATAAATAAGCCACACCTCAAAATCAATTATGTTGTGAGGTGTGACCTATTTGAGATCAGGTCAGACCTGTTATATCACTATAATACTGAGTTACCTCCCCTTTCACTTATCTTAGGAATTTTTATGTCGTTACAACAAACTATCGAACAGGCTTTTGAAAATCGCAATGAGTACAGCCCAAGCACTATGCCACAAGACGTACGTGATGCTATCAGTCAGGTGCTTGAGCAGTTGGATAACGGTAGCCTACGCGTCGCAGAAAAGAAAGATGGCGAATGGGTCGTCAACCAATGGGCAAAAAAAGCCGTACTACTGTCATTCCGTATGAACGACAACTATGTCCAAGCAGCGGGCGAGCATGTGCAGTTTTATGACAAAGTACCAACTAAGTTTGCTGACTGGACTGAAGCACAGTTCAAAGAAGCAGGCGTACGTGTGGTACCGCCAGCAGTTGCCCGTAAAGGCTCATATATCGCAGCAGGTGCAGTATTGATGCCATCATACGTCAACATTGGTGCCTATGTTGATCAAGGCGCTATGGTTGATACCTGGGCAACCGTTGGTTCATGTGCCCAAATCGGTAAAAACGTCCATCTATCAGGTGGCGTTGGTATCGGCGGCGTATTAGAGCCATTACAAGCCAACCCTACTATCATCGAAGACAACTGCTTCATCGGTGCACGCTCTGAGATCGTTGAAGGCGTGATCGTCGAAGAAGGCGCTGTTATCTCTATGGGTGTCTACATCGGTCAATCTACACGCATCTATGATCGCGAAACTGGTGAGATTCATCGTGGCCGTGTACCAGCAGGTTCTGTTGTCGTACCGGGTAGCTTGCCTTCAGAAGACGGCACGCACAGCTTGTACGCTGCAATCATCGTAAAAAAAGTCGATGCGCAAACTCGTGCAAAAACATCAGTAAATGAGCTATTACGTTTAGCCTAGTATTTCTCATACTTATAATCTCGTACCCGAACGGTACAGACAGTAATAAATCTTCTTTATCAAAGACGCTGAAGCAAACTTCAGCGTCTTTTTTGCACCTTAATAGATACTGTTGCGTTATAATCCATTTTTTGGCTTTGTCCAAACAAAATCATCTATAACAAAACCTGCCTTTTTTACTACGATTGACAACGGCTTAATCGCTTTGTCAGCCTTTAACTGTATTTGACATATTATGAGTGAATCACTATTACGCAACGCCGCTATCCCTGTTACTGATCCTGAAGCAGGACTGCGTCTGACCGAGATTTTTTATTCCTTACAAGGTGAAGCGATAACATCAGGCTTACCGACGATATTTGTCCGTCTCACAGGCTGTCCGCTGCGCTGCGTTTATTGTGATACTGAATATGCTTTTACTGGTGGCGAACGTCAGTCTTTAGAGACGATTGTAGAAACCATCAAAAGCTATCCATGTAAGCGCATCTGCCTGACAGGCGGTGAACCATTAGCGCAGCCGAATGCTATCGAGCTGATGAAACGCTTGCTGAGCGATGGTTACGAGATATCTCTTGAGACAGCAGGTGCCCTCACCGTAGAGAATGTGCCGCCAGCAGTTAGTAAAGTCATGGATCTCAAAACGCCTAGCTCAGGCGAAGTTGACAAAAACCTATGGTCAAACCTCGACTACCTCACCGAACATGACCAAATCAAATTTGTCATCATGAATCGCGAGGATTACGACTGGGCCAAAGAAAAATTAATAGAGCATAAGCTAGATGAGCTGGTCGGAACCGTTTGGTTTTCGCCAATGTTCAACGTTGCAGATGATATTGATGAGCAGCTTAGCCCTGAAGTACCTGTATTGGCACGGGAGCTTGCTGAGTGGATGTTGGCAGATGCCCTGCCTGTGCGCTTTCAGTTGCAACTACACAAGATTATCTGGGCGGACGCCAAAGGCAAATAGCATAACCACAGATGACATATCGTCTGCCTAAAACCAGATACAAACCGCAAGCATTTTCAAGGAGGAAATATGATAAGACTGATCTTACTGGGGCTACTATCAGGTGCGTTTTTTAGCTCAACGTTTGTGTTAAATGAGCTGATGAGCGCGGCTGGTGGGCATTGGTTTTGGTCAGCGAGCTTGCGCTACGTATTTATGTTGCTGCTACTGACGGCAATGATTGCTGTTCAGCACGGTATGGGACGCATCAAAGAGCTTTGGACGATTTTCTGTCAGCATATAGGCTTTTGGTGCATCACTGGCAGTATTGGTTTTGGTTTGTTTTATACCGGTATTTGCTATGCAGGTGATCATGCTAGCGGCTGGGTTGTCGCGGCAACCTTTATGTTTACGGTCGTCACCAGCTTGCTCGTCTTATTGGCATTTGGGCAGCGCTTTGACAAAAAATTCATCGTCTATGCGCTGATTGTCTTCGTTGGCGTCGTGCTGGTCAATATCAGTGAGGGTCTACACGCGCCTGCTGATACCAATGCTATTCCACTGACCCAAATGCTGCTATATGGTGCACTACCGGCGCTAATCGCTGCATTTAGCTACCCTATTGGTAATCAGTTGGTCTGGCAGGCCTCTTATAATGCCAAGCAGCATAAAATTAAAGAACAAGACAGCCAGCAACAGGCGCAGCCAATGCGTGCTGAGACCGCATTATTAGCCAGTGCTCATGATACCGCTGATACCCATAGTACTCAGCATGACACTACCGGTAGCTCCACCCTTCAGACTCTAATCGGACGCATCCCTGTTATCGATACAGACTTACTGCAGAACGCCTTTAACAAAGTATGGTTAATGACCGTAGGGAGTTTGCCATTTTGGCTTGTGTTAGGCATTATAGTCCGCCCTGAGTTGCCAGGCGGCGCGCAGGTATTCAATACGCTACTGGTTGCTTTACTATCAGGCGTGGCTGCGACCAGCCTGTTCTTATATGCACGTGAGCAAGCGGTGACCTCAAGCGAGGTAGCGGGCGTCGACTCGACTCAGGCAAGTGAAATTATCTTTGCTTTGATCGGTGGTATGATCCTGCTGGACAACCCACTCCCATCAATCTTAGGATTGGTCGGTATTGTGCTGATTATTATCGGACTGATACTGTTTGCAAAAGATGGCTAAATGATGATCTAACAGCAAAATAGCTTTAGTTTAGGTCATCATCGTCATACCCGCTTTAACAACACATTTAATTATTTTTGATGATCAAGATTTGGCAATATAACCATGGTTAATGATTTAATTTTTCCTGATATTCTATTATATTTATTAGATATGGTAGGTATCATCGCTTGTGCGATTGCAGGAACGCTACTCGCGCAGCACAAAGGCTTTGATATTGCTGGTTGCATATTGGTCTCTATGGTCAATGCCATCGGCGGTGGAACCCTACGTGACATGGCACTAGACCGTCATCCCCTATTTTGGATGACTGATCTCAATTATGTGATTGTGATCACTGTAACGTCTCTTATCCTGCAGATATTTTTCCATCTTTATCATAAGATTGATAATGCACTGAAGCTTTTTGATGCTATTGGTTTGGCGGCGTTTAGTGTTATTGGCTTTAAGGTTGCATTGACACAAGACATGTCTCCTATTATCGCGATAATGATGGGCGTTTGGACGGCCATTATTGGCGGGATGCTACGTGATATTATCTGTAATGAGATACCCCTAGTGCTACAACGTGAAATTTATATCACTGCCAGTATCGCAGGATCTGTGACTTATTTATGTCTACAGTACTTGGGCGTAAGTGCTAGTATCAATGAGTTTATTATGCTCTTTGTGATTTTTGCCGTGCGTATGCTAGCACTTAGATATGACTGGCATCTGCCCTCTATTCGTTTGGTTGCTTAGTTATTAGCTGCTTAGTTGCTAATTACTTAGTTGCTATCTACTGCATTTGCGATGGCAGGCTTATGGTAGTTTATTGACTAAGACAGTTCCGATGACGATCATTGAAAATAGTGAGAATGACTTATGTTGGCTATCGCACTGGATCCTGCCGTCCTAATCACTACTTTTGATCCGCGCTCTTTGATATATTTTTTTGATATGATCGGCATTGTCGCGTGTAGTGTTTCAGGAACGATTCTGGCGAAGCACAAAAACTTTGACGTCTTTGGTTGCTTGCTGGTTTCAATTGTCACCGCTATTGGCGGCGGCACGGTACGTGATGTGATTTTGGACCGTCATCCGCTATTTTGGATGGTAGATATGAGCTATCTGACGCTCATTACTATCTCGTCACTGGTGATGCAAATCTTTTTTCACCCGAACTCAAGGCGCGTCGACAAGTTTCTCAAGCTATCCGATACCATCGGTTTATCTGCATTCACATTGATAGGTATCAAGGTCGCTGATAGCATGGGCGCCAATGTACCGGTAGCACTATTATTGGGTGTGATTACCATTATTGTTGGCGGCATTATCCGCGATATGATCTGCAACGAGATTCCACTGGTGCTACAGCAAGAGATTTATATTACTGCCGCATTAACTGGTGGTATTCTCTACTTTGCGCTCAGAAACCTAGGCGTGACAGACTGGATCGTTGATATCTCTACCATGAGTACGATATTTACTTTACGTATGCTGGCTATCCGCTATGACTGGCAGTTTCCGACACTCGAATGGAAATACTAATCCGAAATCAAAAGATGGCGACTGGTATGAGTGCCCTCAAGCTTGATCGCACTCACACTATTTTAGTCTTAGCCCTGTTCTACTACCGCTAGATCTTTTATCATCAGCTGTAGGCTTTGCTTGCCATTCCATTCATTAATATCTAACTGAAACAGCAAATGTACTTTTTTGGCACGGTAATCCCAAGCATCATTGTCAAAATTAAAGCAAATTGCATCAATTGGATACTGAACGTCTGGATAGCGCAGCGACAGCTTCAGATGCTTGTCTTTTAATATTTTAAAGCTGAGCACTTCAAAGACACCATCAAACAGTGGCGGTGCAAACCCATGACCCCAAATACTGGCATCTGCGAGATGTTCAGCAAACCATAGACTAAAGTCACTCGCCTGCAAAGACCCATCAGTGAATTTTTGCTCTGCAAACACGTCGTCGTTCATTTGAGCCATTACTTCATTGAATGCGGTAACAAATGCTTCAAAGTTACGGCGTTTGAGGGTCAAGCCTGCTGCCATCGCGTGACCACCAAAATGGCTGATCAAATCCGGATATCGCTCGGCGACTTGTTCAATCGCATCACGAATATGGATGCCGGGGATAGACCGTGCCGAGCCTTTGATGGCACTGTCTGCATCCGTATGCTCAGTATCTGCTGGCGCAAAAACGATACTAGGTAGATAGTGGCTTTCTTTCAATCGACCAGCGACAATGCCAATGACACCTTGATGCCAGTCATCTTGATACAGAACGATACTACGAGCGCCTGTCTTGCTTGCCAGACCAGGGGTAGCCTCTAAAGTGATTACATCATCATGACTCTCATTCTGGTTATCGCCTATATGCTCATCAGTATTAACATCAGTCTCAATATTGACACCGCTATCATGAATATTGTCAGTGGTTAATGCCTGCACAATACTATCTGCTTGTGCCCGCATCTCGCCTTCTACATGACGACGTGTACGATTCAGCTGTTCAAGCTCTTGCGCCAAACGCTGCGCAGTACTCCAATCTTCAGTTAATAAGCACTCAATCCCAATACGCATGTTATCCATACGTCCAGCAGCATTGATACGTGGTCCTAACACAAAACCAAAATCCTGTGCCTGAAGCTGTTTCGGGTCACGGCCTGCTTGCTCAAGTAATGCCAATATACCCATACAGCAGCGACCTTGACGAATAGCAGACAATCCATGATGTACCAAGATACGGTTATTCTTATCGAGTACGCCAACATCTGCAATGGTTCCAAGCGCAACTAAGTCCAGATACTGACTGACCTGTACTGTAGACTTGCCCGCTTGGCGGCGCAGCTTTGCCAGTCGTCCAAGGACATAAAATGCTACGCCAACCCCTACCAGTGCTTTACTAGTAAAGTCGCAAGCAAGTTGATTAGGGTTTACGACGGCCTCAGCAGGTGGTGTCTCTTTAGTCGTGAGATGATGGTCAGTGATAATCACCGTAATACCATCAGCTTGGGCGCGCGCCACGCCTTCATGGCTAGAAATACCGTTATCGACTGTCACTATCAGATCTGGACGATAAGTCTCAATCCCTAGCTCAACAATCTCTGGCGTGAGTCCATAACCATACTTAAATCGATCTGGCACTAAAAAATCAACAACCGCATCCATCGCAGTCAGCGCACGCATCATCAGTGCGGTACTGGTTGCGCCATCGCAGTCAAAATCCCCAACAATAAGGATTCGCTTACGCTCATCGATAGCAGTATCTAATAGATGGACAGCGTCAGTAACACCGTGCAGCATATCAGCTGGCAACAGACCAGACAAAGCTGTCTCAAGCTCATCAGGCTCCATGATACCTCGCCCTGCATACAGTCGGGCAAGTGTGAAAGATTGGGCGGCAAGTGGTTGCAACGCAGTGGGTAGCTCGTCGATGCGAGTACCAGTATAACGGGAGGTTAAATTTAGCATGAACGTATTCTACTGGCTTTAGAGCGTGCTCACAACGACAATTTATAATGCCTCTGTATACTATTCATGGTTGCATATGCTTATCAAAATATTAGCTTCGCAAACACTTTAGATAGGTGATTGATTTGTATTTTCATCATCATGTAAAGGCTGACATGTATAGGCACAGGCAGTCCTGTATTTACAAAAAGGGTGCATAGTGACCGTACTTTTCTGCATTTTGCTACAAAGCAATGATTGTATGCCGCTGATAAATACATAGAATAGTAAACAACTGAGAGACTTGCTATTTATTGAAATTTTAATTATCAATATTTTAACCATTTATAAGGACACTTTATGAAAACCACCCCAGCTGCTGAAAAACTACCGAATACAATCGATCCTAGCTTGGATCTTGATCAAGTCAAAAAAGAATGCCTAGGCATGGTAAAAAAGCGCGCCAGAGTATCTGCAGGTGTTGCTGTTATTCCTGTACCGTTTTTTGATGTGGCGGTCGATGCTGGTATGTTGACGCAATTGATTCCTGAAATCAGTGAGCGCTTTGGTTTGATTGAAGATCGTCAGTCAGCCATCAATTTAGAGTCACGTGAAGTGCATTGGAGTGCTGTTAAAGACCGTACGGTAGACTTTGCTGGTCTGATGGCGACACGTGGTATCGTCAAAAAGACAATCCAAGGCTTCGGTGGTCGCATCGCTGCAAAACAGGTTACTAAGTTTATCCCATTGGGCGGTCAATTGGTTGCTGCTACTATGGGCTATACCATCTTTAAGAAGATCGCTACTGACCATATCAATGAATGCTACAAGCTAGCAAAAGACATTCAGCAAAAAGAGCACGGCAAAAACGTCTAATATCAGCCATATTTTGCAAAAAGCCAGCTGAGAGACATTCTCTTAGCTGGCTTTTTTATGCGTTATCTAGTTGAAAGCTGACCCCAGCCATTGGTTCATGATGTCATTGCGATGTTTTACTGATAATATGTAGCTTTAGAGACTACCCAACACCTTAAAGGATTAATTCATGAAAAAACTTTTGGCTTCAACAGTCATGCTAGCCACTTTTGCGCTAGCTGGATGTACCACAACAGGTGCTACAAATAACGGTACAGGTACAGCAATCGGCACCGCAAACGAGATTGGTATGAATGTCTTTAGAGCTGCGATCGACAACCAATGCCGTAGCCAAATTGAAAAACAAACCGCTTGGCGTGTTGCCAGCGTCGCCATGACGGAAGCACAGCAAGAATCTGTTAAAACCAACGTTTGTGGTTGTGTCAGCGAGCAAGCACCACAGCAGGTCACCATTGTTGAGTTGGGCAATGCCGCTATTGACTCTCAGTATCGTACTCAGTTGGTAGCGCAAGTAGTCGCAAAATCACTGCAGAGCTGCTATGCAAGTTTTGTTCAGTAGAATATATAAGCGTTAAAAAATAGAGAAAAAAAGGGGTGCACTATAAGTAATGCACCCCTTTTTTTCTACTCAGCTCTATACTACGCAGCCTAGAACTTGTTTTCGTCCACTGGATTTTGTGATATAGCAGCAGTAAAAGGAAGCACTTGGCTACGACGAAAGTACTTAGAAGAGCTATCAATAATTTTATCTACTTCCTTGATTAAATCATCGATTACGTCATCATAGATACCATGATACAGCTCTTTCTCAAATGCTGTAAATGGGTGCTTACGCGATGCCGAACCTACTTCTGTCACCCCTTCTTTGCTATAAAAAATATCTACGCGGCCGTCACTATTTAGTACACAGTTCAATCGACCCCCTTCAAGCTCCATCTCTACCCGCTCAGGCATAAAAATATAATCATCCACGTTGATGAGCTTTTTTTCTACTTCTCTTTTAAAAAACGACTTGATATCAAACATAGTACAGTACATCCCTAACTTTATAATTATCAGATAAGTGAGCATGCCCAGTTGTATATTATTTATACGACATTTATATATGTGCTTATCGGGTCATGCATTACTGAACCATCCTATAAGATAGACAAAAGCTATTTAAGGTACAATATGTAAAACTGCGTTTGATGTTGGTAAAAACCCGCGGTCAATTTTGGTGTCGGAACATAGATGAATAGATATAAAGCAGAAAATGAAATTGCTCAGTGGCAACTTCCCTACTGCATTATCAAACTACCTTAACGAATCCAACTAAACCCAGCCTTTATCACGAAATGATTTGAGCACTTTTACAAATACTGCCATCTCATCAGGTCTGCCAAGCGTTAGCCGATTAAATCCAGTGATTGGCGCAAACTCCCGACCGACTGCGATACCATGATCTCGCATTCTATCGATGTAGGTTTGTACGTCTCCTTTTATCTCATGAAATATAAAGCTGGCTTGCGATGGCAGGTAGCGTAAGCCCAGCTCATCTAACGTCTGCTCAACTAACTTACGCGATTGGTTGGCCGTATGTAGACTCAATGACAAGAACGCATCATCATCGAGAGTCGCTAACGCAGCTACAGCGCCTGACAAGTTGGTATTATCAATCGAGATAAACGCCTCTAGTTTGGCTATCATTTGCGGGCTAGCCACTGCATAGCCGATACGCATGCCAGCGAGCGCACATAGTTTTGAGAAAGTACGCACAACAACCAGATTATCCGATTGCTGCTGGCTGAGCCAGCCAATACCACTCTCAAAGCTAGAGTCTATCACATACTCCGAATAAGCTTCGTCTAATAAAAAATAGTGATCGGCTGGCGCAGACCCTACCCAATTTTTTAATACTGCAGTATCGGTAATAGTCGCTGTTGGGTTATTTGGATTGCATAAATAAAATAAGCTAATACCGTCAAAGTCGTCAGCGACTTTTTGCATGTTTTGTAAGTCGAAATCGTAGTTTTCAGGGGTCAAAGGCACTTTTACCACGGGTATATCAATGGACGTTGCATATAGCTCAGCATAGGCAAAAGTTGGATGCGGCACGATGACTTGAAAGTTTTTACCTTCTATTAAGGACTTATTTTTTAGCATTTGGACAACGGTACGGATGTTCTCACTAGAGCCGCTGCCTAGTGAGATCTGGTTCTCTGCTACGCCGTTTATCTCAGCGACTTTGGTGGTCAGTGCTGCACGCTGATCGTCTGGATAACGAAAGCCGATATCTAAAGAGTCGATAACAGCTTTTTTGGCAGCCGCTGACATACCCAGTGAGTTTTCATTGGAGTTAAGTTCTATCAAATGGTTAATAAGCACAGTGAATGATACGCCTAGTTTATGACTATTCCAAAAATTCAGTCTTGGATGACAAGCTTATCTATAAAGCCTGGTACAAGTTTTGGAATGCGATGTGGATAGTAAGAATGGTGCGCATATGGTAAGTGTCATTAAAACGTATTACAAGCGCCCTACTATTGAAAAAGCCATAAAAAAGGTGAGGTACTCAATAAGCACGTCACCTTTTTTTGTTTATCAAACCAAACTATCAGATTAGATGTGCTTTTAACTCAAGCACTTTATCACGTGTTTTTGCTGCTTCTTCAAACTTCAAATCGCGCGACATTTGCTGCATCTGTTTCTCTAGACGTTTTATTTCTTTAGCAAGCAAATCAGGACTACGTAATATATTGATGTCGACATCTGGTAGGTTACTCTTAACAGGGATAGCCTGATTATCATTGGCATCCAAGCTTTCACCCGTATCAATCTTATCAGTAATACTGCGGCGAGCGCCTTTTGGCGTGATGTTATGCTCGACATTAAAGGCAATCTGCTTATCACGACGACGATCCGTCTCGTCTATCGCTTTTTGCATACTTGGCGTAATACGATCAGCATAAAGAATGGCTTTACCATTTAAATGACGTGCGGCACGACCAATCGTCTGAATAAGTGAACGCTCAGAACGCAAAAAACCTTCCTTATCAGCATCAAAGATCGCCACTAGCGACACCTCAGGCATATCCAAACCTTCACGTAATAAGTTGATACCGACCAACACATCATGCACGCCTGTGCGTAGCTCATGGATAATCTGCATACGCTCAACCGTATCAATATCCGAATGTAGATAAGCGACTTTTACGTCGTACTCTTTGAGGTAGCTGGTCAAATCCTCTGACATGCGCTTGGTCAGTGTGGTAATCAATACACGCTCGTCTTTTTCTCGGCGTTTAGTAATTTCTGATAGCACATCATCGACTTGCGTCAAGACGGGACGTATCTCAATCTCAGGATCGATCAGACCAGTTGGACGGACAACCTGCTCTACTACTTGCTCACTGTGTTCAAGCTCATATAATGCAGGCGTCGCACTGACATAAATCGTCTTAGGCTTGATACGCTCCCACTCTTCAAACTTCATCGGGCGATTGTTCATTGCACTTGGTAATCTAAAACCATAATTGACTAAGTTTTCTTTACGTGATCTATCGCCTTTGTACATCGCACCAATCTGAGAGACCGTGACATGTGATTCATCGAGGAACAACAAGGCATCTTCTGGAATATAATCAAACAACGTTGGCGGCGCCTCTCCTGATGGGCGACCAGAGAGATGCTGTGAGTAGTTTTCGATACCATTGCAGTAGCCCAGCTGCTGAATCATCTCAAGATCATACTGAGTACGCTCCTTTAGACGCTGGGCTTCAATCAGCTTGTTGTTATCACGGAAGTATTCTAGCCGTGGCTCTAGTTCCTCGCGGATGGTATGACTTGCTGCCTCTAGTTTATTTCGCGGAGTCACATAGTGCGATTTTGGATAAATCGTAATACGTGGCACGCTGCGTACTGTTTTCCCTGTTAAAGGATCAAACCACGTAATCTTCTCGACTTCGTTGTCAAATAAATGCACACGTACGGCTAGCTGCTCAGACTCAGCAGGATAAATGTCAAGCAGCTCACCACGTAGTCGATACGTACCACGACCGAAATCTAACTCGTTACGTGTGTACTGCATTTCTACCAAACGCTTGATAGTCGCCGTACGGTCTATGTTGTCGCCCACCACAACATGCAATAACATTTTTAGATAGCTCTCTGGGTCACCCAAACCGTAGATACAAGATACCGAGGCCACAATAATGGCATCACGGCGCTCTAAAAGTGCACGCGTAGCAGACAGACGCATCTGATCAATATGATCATTGATGGCACTGTCTTTTTCGATAAAAGTATCACTGGCAGCAACATAGGCTTCTGGCTGATAATAGTCGTAATAACTAACAAAGTACTCGACAGCATTGTTAGGGAAAAACGATTTAAACTCACCATATAGCTGAGCGGCTAGTGTTTTATTATGCGCCATAATAATGGTCGGGCGCTGCGTCTCAGAAATAACCTTTGCCATGGTATAGGTCTTACCAGAGCCGGTCACACCTAATAATAGCTGCTCATCCATATCAGAGTTAATACCGTTGACCAGTTTTTTTATGGCTTGCGGCTGATCACCTGCTGGCTCGAAATCAGTGACCATCTCAAAAGCACGACTCGATATTTGCGTCCCTGACGCATTGACACCAGTAATTTCAGCTTCACCTTGGAGCTGTGTGGCCAATTGGTTTAACTGACGCGATGAACGCGGTTCAGGCATTCGCATAATTGATTTCTTCTTATTAAAGTTTATAACAATATGGGGTTCAAACAGCGGATTTTAAAGGACAATAATGCCGCATATCTAAGGTTTATAAGTATTGGCTGATAAGGATTTTTATTAAGCAAAGCGCGAGTATGTAAAAGCGCTATTTACTGGACGAATAGCCTCAATAGTAGCGGATAAATATTGCATCGTTATAAAAAACGCACACAGCCTCTGATAAATTTACAAAGATTTTCACGGTTAACAAACCATTTACACGACCACTTAACAAAGCCTAACACTCAGGGGTTCCATCATAGATTTAAGCTGCTATTATCGATCATGAATTAACAAGCAAGTAGATGACACTTGATAAAATAACGAAGTTAATTGATCAAGTATCATCAAATAAGAACTAATAAAAATACATTGGATATTTAATTCAATATAATAATTTTAAACAAATAACGGAGTACAATATGAGAGAACGTTACGCAAGTGGAATTTCGGACGAGACTGCAAAGAAGATGATTGATCTGCTAAATGCAAACCTAGCAAACGTTATTGATTTAACTCTAGATGGTAAACAGTGCCATTGGAACCTACAAGGTACTGGGTTTATTGGTGTGCATCAGTTATTAGATGAAACATCAGATCGTATTCTTGAAGTGTCAGATACGATTGCTGAGCGCATTGTTATCCTAGGTGGTCAGCCGAATGGTCTAGCCAGCCGTGTGGCAAAAGAGTCTATCTTGGATGATTATCCAACTGATATTACTGAAGTGGACCAACACGTTCGTGAGCTAACTGGTCGTTATAAAAAAGTAGCAGAGACGTTAAGAGAAGCGATTGCTACTGCTGGTGATGCAGGCGATGAAGATACAGCTGATTTATTCACCGAAGCAAGCCGCATTGTTGATAAAGACGCATGGTTCATCGGTGCTAACGCGCCTAAGAAATAACTAGTTATAGACTACTAGACACTTAAAATTTATAGCCACAAAAAAAGCCATCGATATCGATGGCTTTTTTATGTTTTTAAGATTGCTTAACGACTGATTTATTGTATGTACAATCTTTTAACCTTATAGTGACCCGAACTACTTTTCAAGCTGGAGAGCTTTAATCTCTGCGACCATTTTCGGTACAGTGCTCTTCACTTTTTTCATAGTGGACTCCATAGCAATAGGCATCACTTTTTCCATATAATCGTTGAGCATAGCAGGTTGTTTGTCGATGATGCTTTGACCTATTTCACTACTATAGAAGGCTATCTGAGCGTCAACTTCTCTTTGGTCAAAGTGTTGTTTCGCTGTCTGCATATAGACGTTGATAATCTGCTTATTCATATCTCCTATTTGGCTACTATTTGTCATTTCTTTACTATACTTACTAACAATCTCATCGAAACGTTGGCGTTTTTCTTGGCTTATGTTATCACTAGATATCGAAGATAGTATTGACTGCGTGACCTGTTCTGCCATACCACTGCTATTAGAAATATCGTTCGCTCGCTCTACAACCTTGGTCACTTCTGCCAATCGTACTAAAGAACTGTCCGTTGGCACAGCTGCTTGTGTGGATAGCATAGGCATGAGTATCAGTCCCACGGCACTCAATGACATAGAAAATATGGTATTTCTTGAAAAAGCTTTCATATGATTATCACTTGATTGTTGTGGATTAAGTTTATAATGAAATATCTGATAAAGTCAAAAGATCAGCATTTGGCACCGATAGTGTCAAAATAGCTTCCTGAAATATAGGATTGGCTCGAAATAGGTTCTCAACCTCTTCGAATTTCTGTGCAATCTGCTCTTCTTTTTGGTTACCTTTGATATCTACAGCCGCAACCATAAACATTTTTTTGGGACCGACCCACTCTAGGTGTAGATATGACACACTATCGATATCTGGATGATTAAGTAGTTCGCCCAAGACGTACTCATGCATGCGTTCAGCAACTCGATGTCCTACCAAAAAGTCTCGGTTACGACTGATCAAAAAGATAGCGACCGCTCCCAGTAGCAAACCTACAATGATAGAGCCTAGCGCATCCCAATATGGCTCTCCTGTATAAGCATGCATACCCATCGCGGCAGCCGCAATCACCAAGCCAACAACAGCTGCCAAATCTTCAAAAAACACTCCGCGCAGCGTTGGGTTAGAGGTATCTACTACATAGCCAATCGCGCTGATATCTAATGCCTCTCCATGTTTTTTACTTTGTCTATAGGCCTGAATCAGTGAGAACCCTTCAAGCACAAATGCTACTGCTAGAACAATAAAAGCGACCGTATAATTGGTCTCAGACTCCGTAGCATTCCACTCTTTGATACCAGTATAGATAGAGACAATTGAACCTGCGGTAAATACACCAAACGCAGCAATCATCGACCAAACATAGGATTCTTTGCCATAGCCTAATGGATGGCTCTTATCTGCAGGTTTTATAGACTTTTTTTCTGCCACAATGAGTAATGTGCCGTTACCGGCATCTGCCCACGAATGAGCGGCTTCTGCAATCATCGAGGCAGAGCCTGTCATAAAAGCAGCAACTGATTTTGCAATTGCGATAATAAGATTGGCACCAACCGCAATCAATACCGTAACGAGTGAACCTGAATGCTCATCATTGATTTCAGAATAGTTGTTGGTATTAGAGTTTAGGCTGGTATCATCTGATACTTTTGGATGACTGGCACCGCGAGCACGAGAGGGCTGTGCTTTAGGAGAGGATGATAGATGACGCTGGGGATTAGCGATAGATGGTTTTAGGCTCATGCTGGACTCACTAAAGAACAGGTTGATACTGAACGTATTTACTATAGATGAATAAATTGGAATACACATCAGCTTAAAGTAAGCGCGCTACAATATCAGTGTCTTTTTAGTGAGTCGTTACACAGGGTAATGATGGCTAAATATTCAGAATTGAAAAGCTATTCGTTCTGTTTAGTTTCTTGTTTTATTTAGCCTCATTATCATGCTTATCGAATTTTTGGCTTATGCTCTCAAAGTCGCAGCTTGGGCGATGTGAGCTTTCCATACGTTGCTGTTTGCGCTCTTTTGCTGCGTCAGCTCGGCACTGCTGCATTTCGTTTTTTATATCGAGTGGCGGCGCAGGGGTTGGTTTACCATTATCATCGATAGCTACCATCGTAAAGTAACAACTGTTGGTATGGCGCACTGTACGAGCACGTACGTCTTCTGCCTCAACGCGAATACCTACTTCCATCGAAGTGTTACCTACATAGTTGACACTCGCTGCAAAAGTAACCAACTCACCCACATAAATAGGCTCACGGAACATCACTTGATCGACAGACAGTGTCACTACATAGTTCCCGCTATAGCGACTGGCACAGGCGTAAGCAACCTGATCAAGCATCTTGAGCAAGTCACCACCGTGTACATTACCGATGAAATTTGCCATATCAGGCGTCATCAATATCGACATATACAACTCGTGGTTTAGTGGGGCTTTTTTGGCAGTTGAGCTGGTATTGTATTGTGGCATAATATTCCTTAATGGGTTTGACATTTATTATGCCTACCATTTATACAGTAGGTCAGCCTATAGCACAAACAGCCCTCTGTCAGTAAACAGTCTAGGTTATGTAAATCACCGCTCTACAAGTAGAGCGATATGTCAGTACTATATATATACGACATCATAGAGAGCAAGACGATATACCTTAACCTTAGCTCAACCAATGAAAACGATAAGCAAGCCAAGCAACAATCGCACTGACGGAACCTGTCAAAACACCGCCCCACACAAAATCAACCAGCGCCGTATCTAATGTAAATCCTTTATAAAGTGCCAAGTTGGTAAAGTCATAGGTACCATAAGCCATCAAACCAATCAAACCGCCAAGTAAAAAGATATGACCAACTGATGCGCCTGCTTTAATTTGTGGATATAAAACCAATATACAAAGTGCCAGTATATAGAACATATAGAACACACCAGCAGCCATCATATTTGGCTCATCAGCCAAAAGATGACCAATGCGCGACTCATAAAAAGCGCCTTTCATGGTCGTCAACCAAACAGCGTCAACACCCAAGAAAATAACCACAGCGGCAAGATAGATAAAAACGTAGCCCATAATGATATCCCTTATCAAATGAATAAAAACTATAATGTCAGCCGCGGCTGAATGAAATCTAGAAATGCTAAAATACGCGACGATACAGCACTGTTTCTATAATAAACCGCCTGTATCGATTCGCGATTGTTCGGTCTGTCTACCGCCTCAGGCAGTACCTCAATCAGTCGCCCAGACTCTATGTCTTTGCCAATCATAAAATGAGACAACAGCGCGATGCCTTGATGCGCCAAGCATAGCTGCCGCAGGGTCTCGCCACTACTCGCGGTCATATGAAAACTAAGATCCACGGACGACGTCAATGGCCAACTCGCAAGCTTTGATGCGTCATTAAAACTGATCAATTTGTGATGGATCAAGTCTGCGACATCAGTGACTTGGTTATGGCGATATAAATATTCAGGACTGGCTACCAGACGCAGTTTACTTCTGCCTAGCATACGCGCGTGCAAGTTTGAGTCTTTTAAGTCACCGATTCTAATCGCAAGGTCAGTTTTGTACTCAAGTAAATCGATAATATTGTCATGCGATGTCAAATCAAGCGTAATATGCGGATACTGCTGCACAAACTCACCTACCAATGGCGTGAGTTGATGCAAAACAAACGGACTGGCTGCATCAATTCGTAAGTGTCCACTTGGCGCTTGCTTTAACAACTTAATCGCCTCTTCACCAGTATGCAGAGTATTTAAACTCTCACGTGCATATCGGATAAAGACAAGCCCTTCCTCTGTCAACTCTAAACGTCGCGTCGTTCTATTTAGCAGTGTGCATTGCAGCGTACCTTCGAGTCTGGACACAGCACGAGATACTTTAGCGACCTGCTGATTTAACAAGTTAGCAGCGCCAGTAAAACTGCCCGTATCCACTACCGTCAAAAATATCTCTATATCTTCTGTTCTAGCATGTCCTGTCATTACTGCTACCTTTACAAAACTGACAAAAGTATTTTGTCATTTGTGCTGTTTTTTGCAAACTATAAGTACGTCAAACTACGCACATCATTTAATGCTTAGGATGTCGTTATGCCACTCGCTTTATGGGCGCTCACGCTGAGCGCATTTGCAATCGGGACAACCGAATTTGTCATTGTTGGGTTAGTACCAACTATCGCAGCTGATCTAGGCGTCAGCTTGCCTTCTGCAGGGCTACTGGTCAGCTTATACGCGGTGGGCGTCGCTATTGGCGCGCCCATACTCACTGCACTCACTGGTCGCTGGAATCGCAAAATAGTGCTCATGAGCCTCATGGGTTTATTTGTCATCGGCAACTTGCTCGCTTGGCAAGCGCCCAGTTACGAGACGCTGATACTTGCACGTATATTGACCGGTCTGGCTCACGGCGTGTTTTTCTCCATTGGCTCTATGATCGCCACCAGTTTAGTGAGTAAAGAAAAAGAGGCCAGTGCGATTGCCATTATGTTTACCGGACTCACTGTTGCGCTAGTCACTGGTGTACCGCTCGGCACATGGATCGGTCAGCATTTTGGCTGGCGTGCCACGTTTTTGGTCGTCTCGGTACTGGGCGTCATCGCTTTGATTGGCAGCGCTTTACTGGTACCCAAAAACCTCAAACAATCCATTCCTGCAACATTTAAAGAACAACTGCAAGTCATCGTAAAACCACAATTGCTGCTGGTATACCTGATGACTATTCTTGGCTATGGTGGTACGTTTACAGCGTTTACTTACCTTGCCCCTATTTTGGAACAACAGACCAAATTTGCACCTTCTGCTGTTGCCCTCATCATGCTGGTATACGGTGTATCCGTTGCCATCGGCAATATTTGGGGCGGCAAACTTGCCGACAAACGTGGTCCTATTAGTGCGCTTAGTATAATATTTAGCGCACTTAGCATTGTCTTATTGCTGTTTACCTTTACGATGCAATCAAAAGTTGCAGCGGTGCTGACTATCTTAGTATGGGGTGCTTTTGCCTTTGGAAACGTGCCTGGTCTACAGATCTACGTCGTCAAACAAGCCGAAAAATACACACCAAATGCTGTCGATGTCGCCTCTGGGTTGAACATTGCTGCATTCAATATCGGTATCGCACTCGGCTCTATTATCGGCGGCAGCGTGGTCGAAAACTTGAGCTTGCAAGATACCGCTTGGATCGGTGCTGTTATCTCTTTGATGGCATTGGCAGTGACACGCTATTCGGGCGCCCTTGATAGACGGTCTGCACTAGCTTCCTAAGTCTGTCAGCACATCGGTCTCATACTCTACTGGTAGTATGAGACCGCACAAGCTTGGCGGCCAAATCTTATATACTTATACCGAGACTGTATCTGTCACACCTGCATCGTTAAATGTTCCTTCATTATCTGAGACCGTCCTGTTGTTCAAAACAGCAGCTGGCAAATCAGAAAAATGCAAGGTATCGATATTGTTTGGTTTTACTGCAGTGACCTGCACCACACCAATGGTGCGCTCCAAAAACCCACCTTCGCAGTAGCAGAAGTAAAACTCCCACAAGCGTATAAAGGCATCATCATAGCCAAGCGCTTGGATCTCTGTACGCTGTGCCAAAAACGCAGCACGCCAATCACGTAATGTATAAGCGTAGTCAAAGCCATAGTCGTGTAGTTGCTTGATGACCATGTCCGTCTGCTCAGTGAACTGAGTGGTCAGCTCTTGGTTAGAGAGCAGGCAGCCACCTGGGAAGATATGCGTCTGGATAAAATCGACCGAACCGATATAATCTTGGTAGTTTTGATCATTGAAAGTGATCGCTTGAAGTACCATAAGACCCGTTGGTTTAAGTAGGCTGTCACACTTAGCAAAAAACGTTGGCAAGTACTCATGCCCTACCGCTTCAATCATCTCAATACTGACCAGCTTGTCGTATTGTCCCGTCAGCTCGCGGTAGTCTTGCTTGAGTAGCGTGATCTTATCTGACAGACCTGCTGCCTCGACGCGCCGCTGTGCCTCATCGTACTGAGCATCAGATATAGTCGTGGTCGTCACATGACAGCCATAATGTTTGGCTGCATAGATAGCAAACCCACCCCAACCTGTGCCAATTTCAATCACATTGTCATCAGCGCTGAGCTGTAGGCGCTGGCATATGAGCGACAGCTTATGCTGCTGGGCATCACTGAGTGTCATGTCAGGCGTGGGATATACCGCCGATGAGTACATCATCGTATCATCCAAAAACCGCTGATACATGTCATTACCCAAATCATAATGCGCTAAAATATTAGACTTAGAACCCGATTTGTCGTTACTACGTAGCTGATGCTTGGCTTTTTCGAACGCCTTACTAATACCTGCAAAACGATTTTCAAGCTTGTTTAGCACGGCTAAGTTGCGAGCCGCCAAGCGAATCAAACCAGTCAAATCATCCGTATCCCATTCGCCATTGATATAGCTGTCCGCAAGCGCGATTGAGCCGCCTAACAATAGCTGGCGATATACGGCGCTATCATGAATTTTTAAGGTGACATGTAGCGGATGGCGACCCACTGCCGAGCTGCTTGCTGCATTGGACTCGACCTTGCCAAAACTGCTCGTCTTTGATTCTGGCTCAGCAAATGTTTCAATTAAAGTAAGACTGCCAAACTGAATATGCTGCAGTGCACGAAATATAAGTTTTCGAGCGACATTGTTTACGCCATCGCTTACTGGCTGTAGCACAGCGCTTTCATTGACGACTTTGCTCATGCGAGCGCTTAATTTCTCTAGTGTTGTGACTGGTGCTCTGTCGGTCGGTCGTGCTGACATCGTATGGTTGTCCTTGTCTAAGTGCTTTGTATTTTGGAATTGAGTATATAAAGGGTATGGCTACGTTTTAAGTTGATGCATCTTAAGATTTTGACTTTTGAGGTTATGGAGCGCTAATCCTCTAATCGTTCAGGCTTTTTTATGATGCGTACTTTTCTGCTGGCTGTCAGCTAGTTTTTCGTCATAATTGACGTAAGGTACTTTTTTGATCGCGTATAGCTTAAAAGCATGCCAATAGATACGTACTAAAGACGTGGTATTCATCAATGGATTTTTGCGCAAGCTATTACGCACAGAGCGATCTGTCATCGGTACGCCCGATATTTTTATACCCGTTTTTAGGACTTCGCCGCGCTCATCACTGATATTGATAGCGATACGAACCTGTAATCCAGTAGTTGATTGCTCATCTGCCATATCTGTACTGCTACGCTTAACTGTGACCTGCCAGCGATATAACTGATCAATAGGGTTGAAAGGTGACACGTGGAAGTTTTTATCATGACAGAACTCGGTGTCCTCCCCTTCTAACAAAAACCCATAGTAGTGACGCTTATCCCAGGGCGTATTGGAAACTTCAGCCAGCAAATGCGTCGGTGTCTGCTGCTCGTCAAACCCTAAGTAGAAATTGACTGGGCTAAAATACATACCTGCATTGCGGCAAACGAGTAATCCCAACATATCCCCTGTAGGTGTACTGCCTGCATGCTCCAAGAATGCTTGGCTCAAACGCTGCTCTAATGCTTGATCAGGCTGAATATTGTTATCTACCTTTTTATCGTCACTTAGGCTATTAGAATGTTGCAAATAGTCTTCAGGGCAGAACCGTTGTAGCGCCTTTGATTTTGCAGAAAACAAAGGCAATGCTTTTGCCAGTAATTGCTTTGGCAATATCGTACTCAAAGGTGATGTTCTGATAGTCTTATGATCGCTGAAGGCTGCTGTACTGATTTCAGGCAGCGCGTGACCTGCTGCCAGTGCGCTAATATTGACCCCCCAATAGCGATACGGATAAACAAACTTATTGATACTGGGTAGCAAGCGACTGTGCCATGTCGTACCCTCAAATAACTGATGCGGCACTATAGGACGCTTACGAGTTAGATCATGCGCGGGCATAGCATTAGCAGATTGAATGGGTGTGGCCATAGACAGTCTCATTTTTAACGTCATATTTTTATAACATACATTCTTTAAAATATCGTGATATTACTTGGCTTTACGGCGACCAAATAAACCACGTTTTTTAGGTTGGCTGCTACCCCCCGTCTCACTCTGTAGACGCGCAGCGTATTCAACCAGCTCTTGATTGGTGGTCGCAATAATCACCTGACGTTTATCTAGCTTGCGCTGTTTTGTGTCAGCCTTTACTGGCAGGTCTTTATAGCGAAACGGCGTATGTGTACTCGTAGCGTCAGGCAAGTGTGCTGGATCAACCTCATCTTTGATATCGATATCATAACCGAGTGCCTGACAGACACGTAGACCACTGCGTACGCCATCTTCGTGGAACCCATTGAACCAATAGGCACCGCAAAAATGAGTGTGCAAGCCGGCACCAGATATATTTGACCACTTGGTTTGTGCATCAACCATTGTGAGATCAAATACTGGGTGACTATAATCAATGCTTTTAATGATTTGTTTGTCATCTATATCATGGTTAAGCGTAACCAAATAATTATGCTTTTTGGTTAGACGTTGCAAGATATTCATATGGTAGGTCAGCACGGGCTTTGCAGGTGTTTTCGTATTTACGTCATTTTGTTTATCACCTGTTTTAGCACCTGAAATACTCTCATCTATCAGGTAATTCCAACTTGCCCATGCCAATGGCTTCTTGGGTAAAATACTGGTATCGGTATGTAGTACAGCGGTGTTTTTGGTGAAGCGGAAATGACTCAGCACCTCAGATTCATTGGTGCTGGCATCTTTCAAGATACTCAATGCCGTATCTGCATGACAGGCAAAGATAACTTCGTCAAATACAAGGTGTTCGGTATCGCTATCATCACCTTTGTTCTGGACAGTCAATAACACTTGCTCACCATCACGCGCCACAGACTGGACTGGGCTATTTACTCTCACTTTACCGCCCGACTTGATAAAACGTGGAATCAACTTATTGACGTATTGTTTTGAGCCACCCTTGATCGTAAACCACTGTGGACGATTGACCACATCGAGTAGACCATGATTGTCAAAGAACTGCGCAAAAAACACCAGCGGGAAATCTTGCACTTCATCCAAGCTGGTCGACCAAATAGCAGAGACCATCGGCAGCAGATAGTTATCAGTGAACAGCTTACCGTAGCTTTCTTGCGCTAGGTAGCCGCCAAGGGTTTGCGTGGTAAAACCGCTAACATCCTCTCCTTGTACGCGTGCATTATCATAGTCTTGACGCAACTGCTTGATATGGTTATTGAACTGTAATATATCTTTTATAAATTGCCAAAACTTTGGATTAAGGACGTTTTTGCGCTGTGATAATAAGGTATTTAACGTATGACCGTTGTATTCAAATCGACGCGCCGTGTTTTTTACCGAAAAGCTCATGTCCGTCGATTGAAACGGTACTTGTAGCTCGTGAAGTAAACGAAAGAAATTCGGATAGGTACGCTCATTAAAAACAATGAAACCGGTGTCTATTGCACTACTCTCTTCATTAGCGCTCTTTGCCTTTTTGCCATCCTGTAGTGCCACATCAATAGTATTTACATGCCCGCCGATATAATCGTTGGCTTCAAAAACGGTCACTTCATGCTGCATACCCAAGTAATGCGCACAAGTCAATCCTGATACCCCTGAGCCAATGATGGCAATACGTTT
The DNA here is from genome assembly GCF_059072655.1 of Psychrobacter sp. H27. NCBI lineage: Bacteria > Pseudomonadati > Pseudomonadota > Gammaproteobacteria > Moraxellales > Moraxellaceae > Psychrobacter > Psychrobacter sp. H27. Next base: position 923,462 of record NZ_JCACRX010000001.1, read on the forward strand.
TTGCACGGGCTGACCGCCTGAATTTTTTATGTTGCTGTTATCGGTTTTTTGGCTGGTTGCACGCTTGGCGCGAATAAACGGCATAAAGGCATTCCCTGTTATATTTTTACTATGTTAGTGAGTCATATATTCTGTGATAAATTATTTTTTATTCAGCTTTTCACTGACTTGCTGCCAGACCAGATCAGGCAGCGTACCCAATGCTTTTAGTGGCATAGTAAGTTTTTTGGGAAACTCGATAACCTCATGACCGCTATCGATACCATCACGGATGGCTTGACTTGCTTGCTTTGGCGTCTGGATAAACGGCATAGGAAAGTCATTTTGCTTGGTCATTGGCGTCTCGACAAAACCAGGTACGACAAGGCTGACCGACACCTCATGTGGCGCCAAGCTAATTTGTAGCGTTTTCATCAGGTAATGTATCGCTGCTTTTGAGCTACCATAAGCTTCAGCACGCGCAAAAGGCACATAAGCAGATGCAGAGCCGATACCGACAAGGCGACCTTTTGAAGCAATCAGATGTGGTAATACTCCTTCGATAGCATGAGACAACGTACCCATATTGACTGACATGACTTTCATAAAGGCGCTGCTATCGAAATTTGGCATGTCCAGATATTCACACATGCCAGCACCGCAAATCGCGAGATCAACCGTTTCGATTTTCGCAAAAGCTTCAACGACTTTATCTCGATCCATAAGATTCAAATCAATCGTTTCTGCACCCAATGACTTAAGTTCGGCTAATGCCTCATCATCCCGGCCAACGGCGTAGACGGTGTGTCCTTCTAATAGGTAATCCTTTGTTAACTGATTACCGATACCAGATGTCGCACCCGTAATGAGAATATGTAGATTTTCAGTAGAATTTGTCATGGTAATTGTCCTTTTTAATATTCTTATAGTATGAAATATATATTGTAAAGTGTGCCCTTCATCTAGAATCTAAGGAGACTTATCTTGGAAAACCACACGAGACTCTTCAATGAAGATTATTTGTCTTGCTTGCCTTTGACCGACTGTCTTATTTCTAACATGCCGTATTGACTCACGCATCGTATTGATTGATTTTGATTAAGCGATAAGCCATCTTATTTAACAAACCTAAATAATTATAGTGTATGGCGATAGGTTTATTGTTGTGACTTCGCAATTGCTGATATAAAAGCGCAATATCTTCGCAAAGCTTTAGCTATGCAGACAGGCAACAACCTTAATAAATGGTACGGTTCGCGATATCGCAACCGTTTACTATCGTTTTGTCATAGAGGCGATAAGACAGCTCTATACGGGCATGCTACAATATCAAGATAGCCATACGTACATTAGTGAACCGGTTCGTTGATGGGCAAATAAAGGCTATCTTCATGACAACATGAGACTGGCGTTATTATTGTTCAAGCCACTTAACATCTTGTCCTGACAGCTATAAAAACATTAAATCATTCATATCAGATTTTCTCCAATCCCACTCCCATATAAAAAAGGATCTCTCATGAGCGAGTTGCAACTGTCTGACCGCGTCAATAGCATTAAACCTTCTCCTACGCTAGCGATTACTAACAAAGCCAAAGAACTAAAAGCAGCTGGTAAAGATATTATCGGTTTGGGCGCTGGCGAACCTGATTTTGATACCCCTGATCACATCAAAAAAGCAGCAATCGATGCAATCAATGACGGCTTCACCAAGTATACTGCTGTCGATGGTACGCCAGAGCTAAAAGCCGCTATCATAGAAAAATTCAAGCGTGACAACGATATCAGCTACGAGCCAAACGAGATCCTAGTATCGGTCGGTGGTAAGCAGTCATTCTTCAACCTTGCCCAAGCCTTTATCAACCCTGGCGACGAAGTCATCATCCCAGCACCATACTGGGTCAGCTATCCTGACATGGTTATCATCGCAGAAGGCGTACCAGTCATCGTTAAGTGCCCAGCTGAACAAGACTTTAAAATCACCCCTGAACAGCTAGAAGGTGCCATCACTGACAAAACCAAAATGCTGGTACTGAACAGCCCTTCTAACCCAACGGGTATGATCTATACGCTAGATGAGCTAAAAGCCATTGCTGAAGTATTGAAAAAGTACCCACACGTCTATGTGGCGTCTGATGATATGTATGAGCACATCCGCTGGACAGGTGATAAGTTCTACAATATTTTAAATGCAGCGCCTGAGCTAAAAGACCGTGCCATTATCTTGAATGGTGTGTCTAAGGCCTATGCCATGACCGGCTGGCGTATTGGTTATGCTGGCGGCCCTGCCAAACTCATCGGTGCGATGAAAAAAGTACAGTCACAGTCTACTTCATGCCCAACGTCTATCAGCCAGGTTGCTGCAACCGCAGCGATCAACGGTGATCAAAGTGTGCTTAAGCCAATGATTGAGGCGTTTGAGAAGCGTTGTGACTTGGTTGTAGATGGTCTAAATGCTATCAAAGGTATTACTTGCCTGCGTCCTGATGGCGCATTTTATGTGTATCCAAACATTGTGCCGCTCATCAAAGCGGCTGGTTTGTCTTCTTGTACTGAGTTTTCAGCTTGGTTATTAGATAAAGTTGGTGTGGCAGTCGTACCTGGTGATGCTTTCGGTCTTGGTGGCTATATGCGTATCTCTTACGCGACTGACGAGGCTACTTTAAAAGATGCCTTGTCACGTATCGAAAAAGCCGTTGCTGATTTAGACGTTGCCGAGTAACTAAATCAACGCCAATTAGTGTTGCCAGTATTCTAGTAGATCTCGTATCTTGATAAATAAAGACGCCACATATTCTCTATGTGGCGTCTTTTTTAGGTAGTCTTTGGTTAGTTTTTGCCAAAAACCTTCTCTCAAGCTATTAAAATGATAATTTTTACTAATTATGCAAAAAAACGCTTGACGTATTTTTTATCTTTGCTAGAATACGCCCCACTTAGCAAGAACTCGTTAGAGGCTTCTAAGGCTCGTTGTAAGCGTTCAAATACTTACAACCTATTCTCCAATAGCTCAGTTGGTAGAGCAACGGACTGTTAATCCGTGTGTCCCTGGTTCGAGCCCAGGTTGGAGAGCCACATTTTAGTAGTAAACCTTTTGAGTCACTATAGATTCAATTATGGCATTTGCCAAAACCCCCATCAGTTTGATGGGGGTTTTTTTATGCTTATTATTTAGAATAATTTAGCGCTACACTTATTCCAACGTTTCGATAAGCGTCTGCATTTCTTTTAGCTCACATTTTTGTGTCTCAATAATATCATCGGCAAATTATAGCTGCTGAGCGATGGACTCAATATCTGCATATACTTGATTTATACCGTCCTTATTCATTTGCATAATTTGATAAGGCGAGAACTGGTCTTGATACTCCATACCTGGGCTACCGACTGGCATACCAGGTACAGCGAGCCCAATAGCTTGCTCTGGTGGGTTCTGTAAAAACTCTGCCACATACTTCGCCGGGACATGACCTTCAAAGATGTAGCCATCGGTCGTCACTGCCGTGTGACAAGAACGCATCTCATTAGGAACGCTATAGCGGTCTTTAATCAATGACAAATCAGCTGGGTGCTGGGCTGTCGAGACTAGCCCGTGCGTCTGTGCATGATCTATCCACTCTTTACAGCAACCACAGTTGGCATCTTTGTAGACGGTTGCAGATACATTCTTCAAAATACCAGTCTGGCTTGCTTGTGTCGCTGCTGTAGACTCTACTACCGCTTCAACGTTTGCATCTTTACTGGTATTGACACTTACCTCATCAGTATTATCAGACTGTGCGCATGCCGACAATAGAAGCGCAGTAACCAATACAGCTGCCCCGCGGATTGGCATTAGCAAATACTGACGAGGTTTGAGGATGGTGTTCACAGTAAGCATTGTCATTTTATACCCTCATTTTAGGTAAAACACGGATTGCATGGAGACCTTATCATGCCCAAACAAAGCTGATCATCGATACATTTATCAAATTGGCGTTCTAGTAAAGCGGGCTTGCTAATGCTTTGATTAGCTTGACAGCATAGGCAACCAAACAACCAAAGCTAACAATGTTACGAGTAGCACAGGAGGCGTAATCAACAAGCCTATTTTTATATACTGTCCCCAGCTGATTTTATAGTCTTTTTCTGCCAGTACATGCAACCATAATAAAGTGGCAAGACTACCAATCGGTGTAAACTTGGGGCCCAAATCATTGCCGATCACATTGGCATAAATCATCAGCTCTCGCGTCGCTGCGGGCACTTGAGCCTGATCAATCGCTAGCGCGCCGACCAAAGTCGCTGGCATATTATTCATGATAGACGCGATAATAGCAGATAAAAACCCAGTTCCTACTGTGGCAATGACTGCGCCCTGCTCTCCCAACCAATTAAGGATTTGTGCGCCATATGCAGTGAGACCTGCATTACCTAAACCATAAACCACCAAATACATACCAATGGAGAATAACACGATTTGCCAAGGTGCATTACGTAACACCTCACTCACAGAAACGACTGCACTGCGCCCGCCTTGCCACAAGCGACCAGCAATGGCCATCAAAACAAGGGCGGCCGCACCAGTGACAAGTGAAATCGGCAGCCCTAACGGTTCAGTCGCAAAATAGGCAAGAAGCAGCAAGCTCAATAACGGAAATGCAGCCCGAAACACCAATGGATCTGTAATAGCAGACTCTGGAGCACTTAAGTTATCAACTGGATAGCGCTTAGGGATATGACGCGCGTAAACAACCCATAGTACCAGTAGTGTCGCCAATACAGACACGATATTGACGGGTACCATGACCGCCGCATAACGACCAAACCCAATATCGAAATAATTGGCACTGACGATATTAACCAAGTTTGACGTAACCAAGGGCAGACTTGCCGTATCAGCGATAAAGCCTGTTGCGATGATAAATGCCAAAGCTGACGGCGGCGAAAAATTCAAACGCAGCAAGATAGCAATCACAATGGGTGTTAGTAATAGCGCTGCCCCGTCATTGGCAAAAAATGCAGAAATAAAGGCGCCAAGCACGACAATCATCGGAAATAGCAAGCGCCCTTGACCATTACCTAGCCTTGCCACATGTAGTGCCGCCCAGCCAAAAAACCCTGCCCGATCTAGGATAAGCGAGATGATAATCAGCGCCACAAAAGTAAAGGTTGCATCCCAAACAATATCCCAAACAATACCGACATCTGATAGCTGCACCACACCGAACACCAACGCGACAAGCGCGCCACCCATAGCGCTCCAGCCGATACCCAATCCTTTAGGCTGCCATATAACCAATACTAAAGTAACCACAAAAATAGCAAATGCAAGCATGATGCAACCTTACTTAAGCTGACTTTGTTCAGCCGATTTTTTATAAAAGACTAGATCGATTTTTGATTAACGCGATTTGATACTTGCTCAGCACTTTCAACGCGTTCTGAATAGCGATCGGTAAGGTATGCTGAGCGTCCGCGTGTGAGCCAAGTAAATTTCACCAGCTCTTCACAGACGTCAACCAGACGCAGGTATAAAGGCGACATATCCATACGATTGTCATCGTTGAACTCTAAGAACGCTTTAGGGATCGAAGATTGATTAGGGATAGTAATCATCCGCATCCAGCGTCCGAGAATACGCATTTGATTGACCGTATTAAAGCTCTGACTACCACCACTGACTTGCATCAGCGCTAGTGTTTTACCCTGAGTGGGTCGCACGCCACCTAGTGACAATGGTATCCAGTCGATTTGTGCTTTCATGATACTAGTGATACTGCCATGGCGCTCTGGACTCACCCACAGCATGCCTTCAGACCACTGTGCCAGCTCCCGCAATTCTTGCACTTTTGGGTGGTCCGAATCTACATCGTCAGGCAACGGCAAACCAGATGGGTCAAACATCTGCACTTCACAACCATACCAACGTAGCAACCGGCTCGACTCTTCAGCAGCTAATCTAGAGAATGAGCGCGCGCGGACAGAGCCGTACAACACCAGTATTTTGGGTGGGTGACGTGAATCATTTGGTGCAATAAGAGACTTAATATCGATAGGCTGTAGATTATCGATATCAATATTGGGCAAGTCATCAATATTAGAGGTCGTCATAGATGGCTGCGTAGCCTTAGCGTTTACCATGAGAGACAACCTCGCCATCTTCTTTGGTAAAGCTGCTTATTGGGTTATCTAACAGCTCAAAAACTCGCTCTGAAGGACGACATAAAGCTGCGCCCTTTTCGGTTACTACGATAGGACGGTTGATTAAGATAGGATGCGCGATCATCGCATCGATAATGTGATCGTCAGAGAGTTCAGGATTATCTAGCCCTAGCTCATCATTGATAGCTTCTTTGCTTCTTAATAGTTCTCTCGGAGAGATTTGCATTTGCGCTAATAGCTCAACCAAACGATCGCGCGTCGGTGTATTTTTTAGATACTCCACTACTTCTGGCGTTTCGCCTGATGCCTTAATAATAGCGAGGGTATTACGAGAGGTACCGCAATTAGGGTTATGAAAAATCAATGGCTTCATAGTGATATTACCTATTAAGTGTGTGTCTTTTAAGTGAAAGGCGTTTAAGTGAGTGCCGTTATTGAATGGATAATAGGTTTAATGATGGCTTTGTTCGGCAGACGCATCCATTCGGCAGCCACTCAAACTATCCATAAGTGAGGCGCACAGCTCTGGATGCCCTGCACAGCAGTCTTGGAGTAAGAATTGAATGACGCTGTCCATATGGGAGAGTGATGCTCGATAAATGATTTGCCGACTGTGTCGTTGAGAGACTACCCAGCCTGCTCGTGCTAGCACCGCTAGATGAGCTGACATCGTATTGTGCGGCACACCAAGCTGACGGGCTATTTCGCCCGCAGGGAGACCTTCAGGCTCGTGGCTGACCAGCAGCTTAAAAGCCTTTAATCGAGTATCTTGAGAGAGCGCAGCAAAGCTTGCAATAGCATTAGTTATTTCCATATGTCCAATAATACAGACATATTAAAAATAGTTCAATGTTTTTTGAACGAGGTTTTCATTTCTTAGAGGTATCAGGCATTATTCATCATGGCATGATAAATCAAACCAACGCACCTTAGTAATGCACCACAAGCATTAGCAATTATCAGTTTCAGAAGTAAGACTGGATAGGAAATAATTTGATGCTACGGCTTGATATAGTATTACCTACCTTGGCAACTTATTATTTTTTTGCGCGTTTAAATACCCTACCAACATGAATCAAGCTAATTAGCTTAATTAGCGGTTTGATAAGTAGTTGTGCGCTGCCAAGGATGAATAGCCATGTACCGTCCGTCGTCAACGATTCTTTCAAAAAGAAAAAGCTACCAATCAAAAACCAAACAGCAATGAGTAAATCATTCACTGCACCCAAAGCGTCATATCGTCGCTGTATGACAATATGCTCTTGCCCAACATCAACATCTAATGCCTTGTGGTCACTCAAAATTTATCCTTTACTTGCATGTATTTGAGTCATAGATATATCAATTGGCCAGCATCTCTGTCAACAAGCTACTGTAAAAAACCTACTAAATAAGACGTCTGTTTTTAACTTCACTAACTAACGTTCAATAACTTTATTACATTTATAGAATTTTTAAACCTGAAAACAGCATACATGAGACGCTAAATATCGATCCAAAAAATCGCTGTTTATTGGATGAATACCTATATAAATATAAAGTTAATATATGTTATTGTATATTGATAGATATTAAGAAAATCTCAGTGAGTAAGAATTCAATCAGACAAATCAATGTAACTAGTAAGATGCTACTGGCAAAAATCTCATTTGACATAATTATAATAAGGAAAAGACCATGCTATTAGAAAAAATTAAAACACCTGGACTGTCTCACCTATCCTATTTGGTAGGCTCTGGTGGTAAGGCAGCGGTGATTGATCCGCGTCGTGACTGCGCGATATATGTAGAAAAAGCGCGTGCAGCAGGGCTTGAAATCACACATATTTTTGAGACGCATCGTAATGAGGATTTGGTCTCTGGCGCCCCTATTTTAGCAGCCTTGACAGGGGCTATCGTCTTGCACGGACCAAACCCAGAACAACCTATTGTCTACGCTCAGACAGCACGTAATGGTGATTGCTTCATCATCGGTCAACTTGAAATCCATGCTCTGGAGACTCCTGGCCATACCGATGATCATCTGGCTTATGCACTGTTTGATACCGCATATCCAGACAAAGCCGTCGGCGTCTTTACAGGCGATGCACTATTCGTCGGTGATGTGGGCCGTACCGATTTCTATCCTGATCGTCGCAGGGAAGTGGCAGGTCTACTTTATGACTCGTTACAAGACATTCTAGCACTTGGAGATCAGGCCATTATATATCCCGCTCACGGTGCTGGTTCAGTATGTGGCTCAGGTATGGCGGAGCGTGAGTTTTCTACTGTTGGTCATGAACGAATGAATAACCCGCGTTTGCAGATTACTGATCGTGAGGCATTTATTGACTTTAAGACTAACGAAAACCATTATCAACCGCCCTACTTTAGGTTGATGGAGCGTCTCAACATGGAGGGCGGTGAAGCACCTCCTACTGTTATGCGTCCTCGTAGCCTCTCGCTCAAGCAGCTGCATGACTGCGGTGCCGATCATCTCATCGATATTCGTGAGCCAATGGCCTATGCATCCGGACACCTGCCTGAATCGATGAGCTTACCTGTCAATATGCTACCTGCATTTGCTGGGTGGTTTATTGAGGAAGGACAAAGCTTGGCACTGATTGCTTCTGATGAAGAGCAACTAGCGACTGCAATGGAGCATCTGGTACGCATTGCTTTTGATAATATTGTCGGGGGCTATGTGGGTGTCGTTCCTGCTGCTGCCCAAGGCGCGCGGATGCAGCGAACCCCTATGATTGACACCTCTGAAGTAAAAAATCGTCTGGACAATGCTCAGAACTGGACTTTGCTAGATGTACGTGATATCGACGAGAGAAACGATAGTGCGATTGAAGGCTCACAGCATATCTATGTTGGTCATCTGAACAAGCGTTGGCGTGAGCTCGACCAGAGTCGCCACTATACCTTGATGTGTGCCAGCGGAGCTCGAGCAACGATAGCAGCAGGATGGCTTGCTAGTCGAGGTTTTGAGCATATTGATATCTATCTAGGATCAATGGGCGCATGGCAAGCAACGCGTGACTAACCCTCTATCTGTAGCTAGAGCCTATAATGAGCCAAACGTGTCATAAATTATAGATAATACACTTTAAGCAAAGCTCCTTTAAAACGCTGTATCTAAAATAAATATGATGACCCTTCTTTTATTCAATACAAGACTGATGTAAAAGAAGGGTTCACGCTCTAGCTGACCTTTAATTGATATGACTTAACTACATATAAATTATAATTCTAGATTATAACTCTTACTATATTTTCTTATCTGACTTATAACTCATAAAACATAGATAAAAACACAGGCACAAAAAAACCCCAAACAACCTAATGTTTGAGGCGAAACTTGCTTAAACTCGAAAGTCTAAATTCGTTTTAAATATGGCGCAGCGGACGGGACTCGAACCCGCGACCCCCGGCGTGACAGGCCGGTATTCTAACCAACTGAACTACCGCTGCTTAGGTCGTCTTAGCTTCTTGCTCTTATTTAAGGAGCCCACTTGCTAAGAAGTGGTGGGTGATGACGGATTCGAACCGCCGACATTCTGCGTGTAAGGCAGACGCTCTACCAACTGAGCTAATCACCCTTCGAACAATTGCGATGCAATTTATTCAACATCAACTGAGCCCTAAGTTTGTCACTAAGCTCTGCTGCTGTGGGTGTGTATTATATAGATTTACACATGGCTGTCAAACGCTATTTTCTACTTTTTGAGATATTTTTGACGTTTTTATCCAAATATTTAGCAAGCATATGTTTTTGTTGATTTTATATTTTTCCAAAAAATCAAAGTTTTTGGTAGATGCCATTTATTTATTCGCTAGTGCCTGCTCAATATCACTTTTGATTGCTTCTGGCTTAGTTGTTGGAGCATAGCGGTCAATAACCTGTCCTTTACTATCGACCAAAAACTTCGTGAAGTTCCATTTGATACCGTCGGTCAGCACACCACCTTTCTGATCCTTGAGCCATTCGTAGATAGGATGAGCATCTGATCCGTTGACATCGGTTTTTGCCATCATAGGAAAACTGACACCATAGTTCTTTTGGCAAAACGCGCCAATCTCGTCATTACTGCCTGGGTCTTGGCTACCAAATTGATTACAAGGAAAGCCGACAACTACCAGCCCTTGATCTTTGTACTGTTGATATAACGATTCCAACCCTTCGAACTGCGGCGTAAAACCACATTTGCTTGCCGTATTGACGATTAGCAATACGTTGTCTTTATAATCAGAGAATGCTTGCGAACTACCGTCCATACGCTCAGCGGTAAAATCATAAATAGTACTCATTATTCATCCTTAAATCGAGGTTTGGTTATTTTTGGTGTTGGTTCAAAAGCTTTATCTTCTTAATGATATGAACAGTAGAAAATATTGAAAAGGAAGCACTCTGTACTTCCCTCTCACACTGCTAATAATAAAACCCTACTTCTCAGACTTATCTAAATCAATAGATACTGAGTTGATGCAGTAGCGCATACCTGTCGTCTCAGTAGGTCCATCTGGGAATACGTGACCCAAATGGGCACCGCAGTTGCTACAGGTGACTTCTGTGCGAGTCATGCCAAGCGAGTTGTCAACGTGCTCGTCAATCGCGCTGTTGTCGATACCTTGATCAAAACTTGGCCAACCGCAGCTAGCATCAAACTTTCTGCTCGAATCAAACAAGCTAGCACCGCAGCCCTTACAGCGATAGACGCCATCATCAGTTGCATCGTTGTACACACCTGTGAATGGACGCTCCGTACCTTTCTCACGCATCACGTGGTATTCATCAGCACTTAGACGCTCTTTCCAGTCAGCTTCAGTCAATTGGCTGATCTCTTCTTTGCTTAATTGATTATCTTGCATAATTTATCCTTATTCGAGTATTTATTGTCTAATCTCGATAACTGTTTTATCGCCATATAATTATGAAAACGATGTGCCCTATCTGTTGGTTATTGCCTCACTATTCAAGGTATAAACAAAGGGAGTGCTGCTAATATTATTGGATAAGTAGCATTGCTAATGAGATTGATTAAGTAAAATATAGCAAATTACCTCTACATAATAATGGGTAAAGATGTAATTTTGATACGTCTAACGCCTATTATTGATATACAAACATTCCTAATTGAAGAGTTGTTTATAGCTAATGCAAGTATAACTTGCATATAAGATTATTTGTTTAAAACTATTTGCAAAACACTTTTGAATGCAATAATATCTTGCATTAGTGTTAAGTAAAAACACGTATCTCAGGTTATAAGTTTACTAATCAATAAAGGTTCCAATAACAATGTCTGATGATAAGAATAAAAGCACGCAAGCAGAACGGTTGGTCCAGTTACGACATGACAAAGGATTCACCGCTGAACAATTGGCACAAGCCATGACAGCTGCTGGTGCCAAGGTCAGTCGCGGCGCTATCTCAAACTGGGAACGTGGCACCAATGGCATCGTCTCATCAAAGCTGCCCACACTCGCCCGTATTTTGGGGTGTAGCGAAGGCTACCTGCTACGCGGAGAGCTAAAGGGCGAAGGCACTGACAACAATGAATTAACTGTACCTACAAAACAGATTACGCAAGATACAGATGCCGACATAGCTACTGAAATAGCTACTGACATAAATGCGACGTCACATAATCAAATAAATACCAAAACAGACACTATTCAACCTGCTATGTCTTCTAATACTGTCAAACACACATACACTCATTCGACAAACGGTCACGCTATGAATACCATCAAAAAATCTGACAAACTGCAGAACGTCTGCTACGACATTCGTGGCCCACTATTACAGACTGCCAATAAAATGGAGGCTGAGGGCAAGCGCATATTGAAGCTTAATGTTGGCAATCCAGCACCGTTTGGTTTAGAAGCGCCTCATGAAATTTTGCGTGATGTCGCCATGAACCTATCTGAAGCTACTGGCTACTCAGACTCGCAAGGCATTTTTTCAGCGCGCAAAGCGATCTTGCAGTACTACCAGTCTAAAGGGCTGCTGTCAGCGGTAGATGTGCGTGACGTTTATCTAGGTAATGGGGTCTCTGAGCTGATTGTGATGACTATGCAGGCACTGATGAATGATGGCGATGAGGTACTGATTCCGATGCCAGACTATCCGCTTTGGACAGCGGCTGCTAACCTCGCTGGTGGCACCGCTGTACACTATCGCTGTAACGAAGAAGACAACTGGCACCCTGATATTGAAGATATCAAATCTAAAATTACCACCAAGACAAAAGGCATCGTGGTTATCAACCCCAACAACCCAACAGGTTCCCTGTATAGCGATGAGCTACTAAAACAGATTATTGAGGTTGCCAAAGAGTACAATTTGATCATCATGGCAGATGAGATTTATGATCGTATTCTTTATGATGATCACGTGCACACCCCTATGAGCACCTTAACTGACGAAGTACTGGTGCTCTCATACAATGGCTTGTCAAAATCACACCGTATTGCAGGGTTTCGCTCAGGCTGGATGATGGTATCTGGTCGCAAGCAGCACGCTACTGACTTTATTGAAGGCTTGGATATGTTAGCCTCTATGCGCCTTTGTTCTAATGTTCAGGGACAATACGCTATTCAAACCGCTATGGGTGGTCACCAAAGTATGCAAGAGCTAACCTCGGAAAAAGGTCGCCTATATAAGCAGCGCGAAATGGCAGTCTCACGTCTTAACGCAATTAAAGGCATTTCTTGCACCATGCCCCAAGGCGCATTTTATTGTTTTCCAAAAATGGATCCAGAAGTCTACCCTATCGACGACGACATGAACTTTATGATGGACTTACTGGTCGAAGAAAACGTATTGATGGTGCAAGGAACAGGATTTAATTGGGACAAACCAGATCATTTCCGCTTGGTCTTTTTACCTAATCTGCACGACTTAGAAAACGCGATGGATAGACTGGATAGGTTTTTTGCAAAGAAGCGTCAACAGTTTGGTACCGACTAAACACACCGTTAGCGAGTGGATCAAAAAAACGCTTATTAGCATGAGGCTAATAAGCGTTTTTTGTTGTTCTTAGCATAGTCGCAACCTAAATGTCGCAACGAGACACATACTAAAAAATGTTTTTCAAAACAACATAGCTGATCGCTGATAGTCCAGCGGCAACTGGCAAGGTGATTACCCATGCAAGACCAATTGGCTTCATTAGCGCCCAATTAGTGTCTCTATTGACGATACCAATACCAAGTACAGCACCTACCAAAGTATGCGTACTAGATACCGGTAGACCTAAGGTTGATGCACCCATAACAACCGCAGCAGCAGCAAGCTCTGCTGAGAATCCTGACGCAGGATGCATTTTTGCTAGATTGGTACCAACCGTTTGAATCACTTCTTTACCGATGAACCAAAGACCTACGATCAACGCAACACCAAAAGTCAGCATGACAGCTGGCGGTACTGCTGCTTGTGAGGCAATCTCATTGGTACGGATAACATCCATGATGGCAGCAAAAGGACCAACCGCATTAGCGATATCGTTTGAACCATGACTAAAGGCAAAGGCTGATGCAGTAAATACCTGCATCCAGCTGAACATAATAAAAGTAGCCTTGGTCAGATCTTCTTTGTGCTTACCGCGAATACTCTTGGTGTAGATAAAGGTCGCTAGCCAAACTAAGGCTGCGATCATACCCATGATCAAGAAACCCTGCAGCGTGGTCAGATTACTATTAACGTTTTTAAGACCTTTAAACACGACCAAGGAAGTCATGACTGCGCCGCCCAATGCAGCAATAATAGGTACCCATTGCTTAAGCGCTTTTAGCGTATCAAGATTACTACGCTCGTTTTCGATTTCATAAAGCTCTTTGTAGTAATCAGTTTCTAAGTCTGTGACGACACAATCATCATCTTTATAGATTTCTTGATCACGTAGCATCGCTGAGGTATAAGCCAGCTGTTCTGACTCTGTCAAACCATCCAAAAACTCTTTATGATTTTGCTTTAGTACCTTTTTATTGGCTTTTAGCTCACCGATATGGGCTTCTGTTTGATCATTATACGCAATGATATTTTTCTTAATGAGACCATATAGGATATATGCTAATACACCACCTAGCAGCGGTGATAGAACCCAAGAAATAGCGATGGTACCAACCGTACCCCAATCTACGGTAGATAGTGCAGTAGCGCTACCACCCAAATCGAATCCTAGAACGATAGAACTACCAATGACACCGCCAATAATAGAATGAGTCGTCGATACTGGTAGCCCCCTGCGTGTGGCAAATAGCAGCCAAAATGCAGCGGCGATCAATGCTGAGAGCATGACATAAATAAACTGGTTGGGTGTGACTGTCAGACCGTCCAAGTCAACGATACCTTTACGAATGGTATCGGTAACCTCACCACCTGCCAATACTGCACCAGAAACCTCAAATATCGCGGCTACCCCTAACGCTTGGGGAATGGTTAGCGTTCCTGCCCCTACCGAAGTACCGAAGGAGTTGGCAACATCGTTACCACCGATGTTGAATGCCATAAAGACACCAAACGCGGTTGCCACAATGAACAGCGTCGTTTGCTGACGCATGGTGTAATCTAAACCCCACCACAAAAAGTAGACGGTCATCGCAATTAATAGAATGGCAAAAAATAGATTTACTTTCATAGAGCCGACTGGTTGAGTTGGCTCTGTAGAACTGTTGCTAATACCCATACGTTGATACGTCCTGCGTAAGCTGATTGAAATTATATGCGATTAGGACATTGCGTAGCATTTAAGCAGATGATGCTAATCTGCATTTCGACTGCTTGATATGTGCGCAATGTGTTTTCTAAACAGTGAACTTAAAATAATGAACTTTTAACATGCTATTGCTGCCGTAATCCTAAATCTATCGTTGCTTTTGCACGTCTGATTTAGGTCGATAATAGTAGGTCAACAAGAAATACTCCCTACCAAAACACATCACTCCATATATCACAAAGCCGCAAGGTATAGTGCTCAATCATTCGATTACAGCATCTCGCGGCTTACAACTCTGATAGTGGTACTGTTTTTATTTATCTCTAGTACGGCAGTAATATTGGTTGAATCTCTGCCCTAATCATAAAATATTCGTTTACTAGGAGACTTTATGACATAACAGAGGCAATTTTGCCCCTATTATATTAAATATAATCACATAATGCATAATGATATTGCAAGATTTGTAACTGGGAATGTGTACGTTTGATGTCACTCTTTCTCGATGACAGATTGAATTGAGTATGTTTTGTTCCATTAGCCTATTAATAGGCAACTTGTAGGCGCTATCAACAGCGAGCTGTCAGTATAAACCATTGTCAAAAATCACTATTCAAATCATGACCATCACAGGCCTAACTATTAAAGTCCAGACATTAAAGCGCAGGCATTGAAGCCAAGTTCTGAAAACCAAAACATCAAAACTCTAATAGTGAAACCTAATCATTAAAAATTAGTTATTTTTATTCAGCTACTGCTGATAGCTGCTCAATCGCATGATCTAACACATCCAAACGTGCTTGGCGTTTTTCATTGGTTGCAATAACACACCATGGCGCTGTTTTTGTGTCTGTGCGTGCCAGCATATCCGCGGCAGACTGCACATAATCAGACCACTTATCACGGTTGCGCCAGTCATCATCAGTCAGCTTAAATTGCTTGTGCGGTGTGTCTTGGCGATCCTCAAAACGTTCAAGCTGCTCTTTTTTGCCAATAGCCAACCAGTATTTTATAACCAACGTTCCTGCAGCTGCCAAATCTGACTCAAAGCGATTGATTTCATCATACGCGCGCTGCCATTCGTCATTGGTTGCAAACCCTTCAATACGCTCAACCAATACGCGCCCATACCAAGTGCGATCAAAAATAGCGATACGACTGATACGATTGGTTTGCTCAGCAGGCAATCTGGTCCAGAACCGCCATAAGTAAGGATGCTGGGTCTCGTATAACATCGGTGCGCCAATATTATAAACTTGATACTCACGTGGATCGAGCGCTGCCACTAGTCTCTTAATCGCACCGCCTTTTCCAGCGGCATCCATGCCCTCAAAAGCAAAGACGATATGGCGACCTTTGCGCGCACGTAATAGCTCAGCAAGACGCGCTTGCTTCTCTGCCAGTGCTTCGCGGTAGTCAGACTTACTGATTTTTGAGTCGTCTATGTCAGTCAATTTCTTAGGTATCTTGACAGGCTTAAAGGGCTTTTTGTCAGCATCTGACTGAGACTTTTTCTTCTTAGATTGAGATTTTTCAGCCTTGGGTGCACTTTTGCGACTACTTACCAGTGAGGCTTGCATGGCATG
This sequence comes from Psychrobacter sp. H27, assembly GCF_059072655.1. Classification (NCBI taxonomy): domain Bacteria; kingdom Pseudomonadati; phylum Pseudomonadota; class Gammaproteobacteria; order Moraxellales; family Moraxellaceae; genus Psychrobacter; species Psychrobacter sp. H27. The sequence continues at coordinate 939,875 of NZ_JCACRX010000001.1, forward strand.
CAAGACTTCATGACAGAAGTTATCAGCGGCTACAGACTTGTCGTCGCCATCGATAATAATCCAATCACCTTGCTGTTCGAGTAGCGTCGCTGCTACCTCATTAAATTTTTCGATGACTTTTTTGCTGTTCCAGTCTATTTGATACAAAAACTGCGGATCCGCTTCATCATCTTCCAAGCGACTTTGCAGCGTGTCAGCGTCAACATGAAACCAGCATTTCAATACTCTGGTATGATTGGCCACAAGGTCTTGTTCAAACGCTTTTAACACTTCTAATTGTTGCTGTAGATAGTCTTGCCACTGAGCAATAGGTAGTGCGTCTGTGTCGATACTATTATTCATTAACTGAGCATTCGTAGACTGATCTTGGTCACTTTTATCATCTGATGCTGCCAATCGCATGATGTTGTATAGCAAGTCAGCATACCAATTACCGAAATACACCATCACATCACCATGGCGCGGCATATCACTCGTATGGGCTTGCCAAATAGGCTGATAGCTTAGTGATGCCTGACCAATGGTTGCTTCAACCTTGAGTAGTCTTGGATCAACCCACTGTCTGAGCTGCTTAACTGATGTGCCCTTACCTGCCTGCTCCATCCCATTGACAAGCACCAATAGTCCTGTTGGTTTGTTGGTGGTTTGCTGACGCGTGGCTCTTAGTGCATATTGCGCTGTCACTAGCGCCAGTCTCAGCGCATCCTCATCCATAGAGAACTGGCTCAAAGGATTGGGCGTTAGGCGCTGCTCGACGACTTGCTCACTAAATTGTGCACTCACCGCTTGTAGTGCCGCAGGTTCAGTAGTATCATTTTTTTGGGACATGATTGGACTCGCTTTTATTTATAGTAACTGTATTTTTGGTAGCTATATTCTTAGTAACTTTGTCTTTATTAAATGATGTTTTTGCTGATCTTTATTATTGCTCGGTCATTTTATTGTCAGATAATATCAAAACCTTTGACCAAGAAGCCTGTCATGAAGAAGCTGTTAATTAAAAAGCTATGCGTTAAGAAGATTTCCGCTAAGTGCTTCTGCACACAGCGGATATTGCTAGCAAAACGTTCTTTGAATTGTCTTTTCGGCTATTTTTATCTCACTTAATCATAGCACCACGCCAATCGAGTAAATAATAGTGCTATGTAACAGTTTGGCATTTGTATTCTTATTTATTTTCTTTTAAGGTGAACACAATTTTTAGTGCTTGTTAACATAGATGCTCAAACACTCACTACATCAAATCAACATACCTACTTTTTAAAATATTATTTACCTCTATAGGATTTACTGCCATGGCCGCTTTAGCTGATCTACAACAGCACTTGAACCGTTTTTGGGCACTACCTCATCATCAGGATGAGCAACTGAGCATTAAGCTCAAAGAAGTACAAACATGGCAGCAAGCACGCATACGTCATACTCATCGCGCACTGTTTGAGCAGCCAAAAAACCAGCTAATGGCAGATTATTTTTTGACCCAGTTGTATGGGGGTGATGAATTCAAGGTGTTGGCTGAACAGCTAGCACGTATATTGCCAAAAGCCAAAAAACTAGAGCGTCTTGCCAAAGAATCTGCGTTAGAAGCTGGTAGCATGGGCATCCAAGCCGCGATTTTGGCCATTGAGCTAGACTTGCACTTAGCACAGTGGCTGCTCGATCAAAACTTGCCTGTGAACGAAGACAACATGCTGGCCGCTTACCGTGCTGTGGACGAAGAGGCAGAGCGCCGAGTACAGATTGCCAATCTAAAAGAGGTATGCTATCGCACGGACAAACACTTAAACTCATTCATGCTAAAAAAGGCGTTTGGCTTAGCAAAGACCACAGCATATCGTCACGGTTATCAACCGCTTTATGACTTTATTGATACAGGCTTTAAGGCGATGAAACCTCTTAAGAGTGTCAGCGACTTTATTGAGCCGTTTTGTAAGCGTGAACTACTGATCGTCGATGAGGTGCATAATAGCGATAAGCCAGTAGGGTTTGGTGTATCATAGAATACATCATTTAGAGTTCAATCAGCTCTTATAATACATTAGGCTGTATGTAGTCTAATAAAAACGATAGGGAAACACGATGACCGATACTTCAAACAATAACAGTGCCCATCTTGACCATACCATACCTACCAATAGTCACTTGCAAAACAAACTGGTAGAGGACAGTATCGCTCATAACCAGCAGATAAGCGCACAGATAATGCGTGCCCAGACAGCGGCATCTAACGCAGATAACAGCAATGCTGCTCATAACAGCAACAATGACTTTACCAAAGTTCAAGATCTACCAACTGGAACGCCGCAAGGCCAGCAAACGACTATGCCAAACAGCAATAAGAGTAGTAGCGCTAACAACAGTACCGCGCAAACGATCAAGCAAGCACTATTTAACCAACGCGATGACATCAACAATCCGCATACGCCAGATACTGATGGCGACGAGCCAACGCATTTTGGGTACAAGACCGTCAATAAAGCTGAAAAGCAAGCACGCGTGGCTGATGTCTTTACGTCTGTCGCCAAAAAATACGATATCATGAACGACTTGATGTCATTTGGTATTCATCGTCTATGGAAGCGCTATGCTATTAGTCTATCAGGCGTTCGTGCGGGTCAGCATGTATTAGATATCGCTGGCGGTACGGGCGACTTAGCTAAAGTATTTAGCCGTGAAGTCGGTAGAAACGGTCATGTTGTATTGTCAGATATCAACGCTGCTATGTTAGAGGTGGGCCGTGAACGTCTGATCAATGCTGGCTGTAACAATGTTGATTTTGTACTGGCGAACGCTGAAACATTGGCACCATTTGATGATGAAAGCTTTGATCTAGTGACCATTAGCTTTGGTCTACGTAACGTCACAGACAAAGACGCAGCGCTAAAAGCCATGTACCGCGTGCTAAAACCAGGCGGTCGCTTGTTGATTCTGGAATTCTCAAAGCCCGTGTTTGAGCCATTATCAAAAGCCTATGATTTGTATTCGTTTACCGCCCTGCCAGTCATGGGCAAGCTGATTGCTAATGATTCTGAGAGCTATCAATACTTGGCGGAATCAATTCGCATGCACCCTGATCAGCAGACCTTAAAGCAAATGATGCAACAAGCTGGCTTTGAAAACTGTGATTATCACAACTTGACTGCTGGTATTGTTGCTGTGCACCGCGGCTTTAAGGCGTAGAGCACAACTGGCAATACCCTATTGAACTGACGTCAATACTTAATATTCTATGCGCTAATCAAGCGCTCACTTAACGATGCGAGAGCCTTATGCTAACTGTATTACTATTGGCTGGTGCCGAAAAGCTGATTAATATTGCGATTGCAAGTGACGAGATTACCAAAGCAGGTTTGGCACCACTTGCGGGTAAAGTATTGCGTCTCAATATGGGCATGCCTGATATTGACTTAGATGTCCTGTTCTCTCATGAACGCTTGCGTTTTGAGCCAGTCATGACTGAAAGTGTGTTTGAGCCAAGTGGCCAGATGAGCGAACGCCAAAGAGCCAGTATGGAGCGCGCGCGTTTTGGTCATAGCCGGCCAGACTGTACCATCACTGTAGACAATCCTGCGCAGCTGCTCAATCTGATGCGCGGCGCTGAAGGTAACTTACCAATCGCTGGTGATTACAAAGTACTAATGCAGCTTAAACAGCTGGTGGCAGGCTTTGATCCCGATGTAGCAGGTCAGCTTGAGCCACTGATTGGTAAACCGATGGCCAGTCAATTACATCTTCTCATCTCTCAGCTCAAAGGTACCTGGCGTCACAATGCCAAACGTGCTTTTGACGATGTTAGTGATTGGGCCAACGACGTTGCCGGTAATAGCACACCTGATCCTGTCGAAGTCGCTGAAGCCAATGACCTCAAACAGCAACTCTTAAAGCTGCGGGCAGATGTCGAACGTGAACAAGCCAAGCTTGCTGCTATCAAAGAAGAGCAAGCACGTTTCCTCAACAACTCATTTCATCAGTAGTTTGTTTTATGAGTAGCGTATTTAACCCATGATCAGCAATCAGTATTGCTGGTCATATTTACTATAAAACATAGCGCCTACCCTATTTTCGTTTTTGTCCAGAGTACCCTATCCCATGCTACTATCTCACCGCGCCCGTTTACTTGAGCTTTGGCGTATTGCCGCCACATATCGCCTCGATACCCATTTTTCTGTCGAGGAAGCGCCGCAGCTACAACCGTTAATGCGCCTAATTCGTACGCATCCGGCAGCATGGGGCAAGAAGCACCAGCCAAATGCCATTAAATACGCGCTTGAAGATATGGGTACACTATTCCTCAAATTAGGCCAGCTGCTCTCAACACGCCGCGATCTGGTACCACCTGAGATTATCGCTCAATTGGTACAACTGCAGGACAAAGTTAAGCCTTTTGATGCTGATATTGCTGTCGCTCAAATTGAGCACGCGAAACATGGTCTCGGTCAGCCTGTCGATACCTTGTTTGCCCGATTTGATATTAAGCCACTGGCGGCAGCCTCTATTGCACAAGTCCATACGGCAGCATTGCATGACGGACGTGAAGTCGTCGTAAAAGTCGTACGTCCTGATATTCGTACTGTGATCGTTTCTGATTTTGAATTACTACGAGAACTGGCAAGTTGGGCATCTGCCCGTATAGAAGCTGCGCGCGCCGTACATATCATTGATATCGTCGAAGACTATCGGCAAGTCATGCTCAATGAGCTGGATTTGACGCTTGAGGCTGACAATACCACGCAAATGCGCAACAACTTCTTGGGTTCAGCATTGATGTATGTGCCTGAAGTGTATGATGCTGCCAAAAACGTGATGGTCATGGAGCGTATCCAAGGGGTGCCCATCTCACAAGTTGAGATATTCGATCAGCTGGGTTATGACCGTGCAGCGCTTGCCGAAAAAGGTCTAACGATATTCTTTACGCAAGTGTTCCGTGATAACTTTTTTCATGCCGATATGCATCCAGGTAATGTATTCGTTGAGACACCGCCTGTGCAGACACTACACGAAGGTATGGCAGCAGTTGATTTGGGGCATGAACCACGCTATATCGGGCTTGATTGCGCCATCATGGGCACCCTATCAAAAGACGATCAGCTTATCGTGGCACGAATGCTACTTGCGGTCATGAATAACAACTTTACCGCGGTCGTCGATATCGTTAGCCGTGCAGGCTGGATACCACCAAATGCTGACAAGCATGCCCTAATGCGTGATATGAAGCGCACCGTGGGCCCTATGCTACAAAAATCAATCAATGATATCGATTTTGCTGGCGTACTAATGCAGATTTTAGACATTGCGCGTCGTCATCATATGAGCATCCCGCCTCAACTGATGCTATTGCTCAAAACCTTAGTTCATGTAGAAGGACTCGGTCGCGACTTGTATCCTGATCTGGATATTTGGTCGCTTGCCAAGCCCATCCTGAGCAGTTGGATTAAGGAGCAGTTAGATCCTATGCGTAATCTACAACAGTTACGTCAGCAGCTGCCTGAAATGCTACTGTCTACCACCGATATCCCTAAACTACTTGATCAAGGTCTACAAAGCCTTGCCTCACAAGGATCACGTCAGGACAGTCAATTGCGTGAAATTCAGCAGATCCGCGCTGACATGCTCAATGACCGTCGCCGCGATTGGTTGGCACTGGCTGGATTCGGTATCAGTATTGGTATTGCAACGCAAGTGGGCTGGTTTGCACCCTTGTTTTATTTGTTAGCTGTTTTAGTCGTTGTATGGCGTATCCTAATGTAATTATAATAGAACAAATGCCTGTTATTAGCGATATCAAATAAATATCGATTATGTTAATTTAAGGCTGAATAATCGCATTATTTATAGGATCCATCATGTCATCAGTAGCATTGTCACAGACTCACAACACTCTCAAACCAGACCATAGCTTGGCTATTGCAGCACTGCAGGAACGCTTTGGCAAACAATTGAGTGTGAACTCAACAGTGCGCGAGCAGCATGGCCATACGATGACGTGGCTGGCCAATCAGCCGCCAGATGCCGTACTAACGGTGCAAGATAAGCAAGAAGTCGCAGCAGCGGTCGAGATTTGTCATCAGTATGAGATGCCCGTGATCGCTTTTGGTATTGGCTCATCGTTAGAGGGTCAGCTGAATGCACCCTATGGCGGTTTATGCATCGATATGCATGCCATGGATGCTATCTTGCAGGTTCATAATGAAGATTTGACTGTGACGGTGCAACCTGGCGTGACGCGTGAGCAGTTAAATCACTACTTACGTGATACAGGGCTGTTTTTTCCGATAGATCCCGGTGCGAATGCCAGTCTTGGTGGTATGGTCGCCACTCGCGCCTCAGGTACCAATGCAGTGCGTTATGGCACTATGAAAGATGTGGTACTCGCGCTTGAAGTAGTAACGGCGAGCGGAGATATCGTACGCACAGGTACGCGAGCTAAAAAATCTGCTGCAGGCTATGACCTGACGCGATTAATGATTGGATCGGAGGGAACACTAGGGATTGTCACCGAGATCACGCTCAAACTGTTTGGTATCAGCGAATGTATCGGTAGCGGTATTTGTCACTTCTCAACCATCGAAGATGCCTGTCAGGCAGTGATGCTGACTATCCAGATGTGCTTACCTATCGCGCGTATTGAGCTACTAGACGCGATGCAAATCAAAGCATGTAATCAATATGACAATCTCAATCTTACTGAGACGCCGACACTATTTGTCGAGTTTCATGGCACAGAAGCAGGCGTTGCTGAACAGGCTCAACTATTCAGTGATATTATCGCAGAATTTGGCGGCCGTGATTTTTCTTGGGATACGAATGAAGCTGAGCGCAAACGTCTCTGGCAAGCAAGACATAATGCATATCATGCCAGCTCTGCGCTACGACCTGAGGCCAGTGCGTTATCCACTGACGCTTGCGTGCCTATTTCACGACTTGCAGAATGCGTGAGTGCCACCGCAAAAGATATTGAAGACGCTGGTATGATTGGACCTATTGTCGGTCATGTTGGTGATGGCAACTTTCATGTCTTGTTGTTAGTCGATGCGGGCAATCCTGATGAAGTCGCCACCGCTGAGGGTATTATCGGGCGCCTAGCCACACGGGCTATTGAGATGGATGGCACTTGTACAGGGGAGCATGGTATTGGACAAGGCAAACAAAAATACATGCAGCAAGAGCATGGCAGCGGCCTAATGCTGATGCAAGCTATCAAGTCAGCGCTCGATCCTAAAAACATTTTAAACCCAGGAAAAATATGGCCTGAAGCTCTGCCCATTTTTTAAAATTATTAAAAAAATCATAGCCTATACTGAAGTCAAAGCGACAGCCGAAAAAAGCGCCTACTTTCAATCAAAAGTAGGCGCTTTTCTATTTCTATGCTTATAACATTTGATCAATCGCCATCTGTGTCAGCACCCGTCCACGAGCGGTACGCAGCACATACCCTTGTTGAATGAGATAAGGCTCAATCACGTCCTCAAGCGTACCACGATCTTCAGCCATCGCCGCTGCGACTGCTTCGACCCCAGCAGGACCGCCATCAAAACGCTCATGCAAAATCTCGATATATCGTCTGTCTAGATGATCAAGACCGCGTCTATCTACTGCCAACATATCTAGCGCACTACCTGCAATCGCGCCATTGATGCTGCCATCACCTTTTACCTCAGCATAATCACGCACTCGGCGTAGCAAACGATTGGCAATCCGCGGCGTACCACGAGCACGGCGAGCAATCTCAATCGCCCCATCTTCACTCATCGGCACACGCATGAGGCGCGCTGCTCGACTGACAATCGTTGTAAGATCAGCAATATTATAAAACTCAAGACGCTGCACAATACCAAAACGATCACGTAATGGTGAGGTCAACAGCCCAGCTCTCGTCGTTGCTGCCACCAATGTGAATGGCGGTAAATCAAGCTTAATAGAACGCGCCGCAGGCCCCTCACCAATCATAATATCCAGCTGGAAATCTTCCATTGCTGGATATAGTATCTCCTCGATGACCGAGCTCAATCTATGAATCTCATCGATGAACAGTACATCGCCTTCCTCTAGATTGGTCAGCATGGCTGCCAGATCGCCTGGGCGCTCGAGCACAGGTCCTGAGGTAGAGCGTAGATTGCCCCCCATCTCACGGGCAATGATGTTGGCGAGGGTCGTCTTGCCCAATCCTGGTGGCCCAAATATAAGGGTGTGGTCCAACGCTTCATTGCGGCCACGAGCAGCACCGATAAACACTTCCATCTGTTCACGTACCACTGGCTGACCAATATACTCAGCCAATAGTGCTGGTCGGATGTTGGCATCGGGTGCATCACTGGCACCTTCTAATGGATTAATTAGGCGATCTTGCATCATAGAATTTATCGTTATATTAAAAATATTAGGTAATAAATAGCATAACCAAACGCTGCGCATAAGTCATGCAAAACATCATTAAACAGGTACCAAAACGAAAATAAGCGACATTCAATGTCGCTTATTTATTTACTGCATAATGATACTATATTGATAGCTGTTATAACTCAAAAGCCAGACAGTTGCTGTAGTGTGGCTTTTAGCAAACCTTGAGTATCAGAGAAACCGTCCCCTTTACTCTTGGCTGCTTTTATCGCGAGCTGCGCTTCTTTTTCTTTGTACCCTAGACTGATCAGCGCACCCTCTACCTCAGCGATAATACTGCCTTCATGAGAAACCGTCGTTTCTTGAGGCGTCAACTCAAACGCACCATTATCAACTTCGATAGTTTTTAGCTTATCTTTTAGCTCAATTAATAAGCGCTGAGCTGTTTTTTTGCCGATACCTGGTATACGAGTCAAGGCCGTCTCCGACTCTTGCTCGACATGCATTTTAAGTTCAGCTGCTGACATTGCAGAGAGCATTGCCAATGCCATTTTTGCCCCAACGCCATTGATCTTGATCAGTTGACGAAAAACATCACGTTCTTTGCGGTCAATAAAACCATAAAGCAGTTGCGCATCTTCACGGACATGAAAGTGCGTCCAAATACTTGCCTGCTCATTGAGTTGTAGTTGACAAAACGACGGCAATGGCAGCTCGATATCATAACCCACACCAGAGGTTGTCATGATACAAGCCGTCGGCGCCATCAAGTACTGCACCTGTCCAGTAATCAATCCAATCATTATTTACGACCTCTTGTATGAGCGATTATAAAAATCAGCTGCCATTCATTGTATAAACGTACCTTTTACCAGTATAGTCTACTACTGGTAAAAACCAACCATACCTTCAAGGCTAGTTGGACGGATCTTGTGCGCTTGACCTGCTGAACCAAACGCTTCAAAACGATTGGTACAGATGTCTGACATCGCGACCATAGACGCTTTGAAATATTTACGTGGATCAAATTCACTTGGATTTTTCGCAAGGAACTCACGGATAGCGCCGGTTGATGCCAGACGTAAATCAGTATCGATATTGACTTTACGTACACCATGTTTGATCGCTTCTACGATCTGCTCAACAGGCACACCATAAGTTTCGCCGATATCACCGCCGTTTTCGTTGATGACTTTTAGCCATTCTTGTGGCACTGATGAAGAACCATGCATGACAAGGTGAGTATTAGGAATACGCGCATGAATCTCTTTTACACGCTCAATAGACAAAATATCGCCTGTCGGTGGACGCGTGAATTTGTAAGCACCATGGCTGGTACCGATAGCAATCGCTAACGCATCGACATTGGTGTCTTTTACAAACTGCTCAGCTTCGTCAGCACTAGTCAATAGCTGTTCGTGATCTAATACACCTTCAGCACCAGAACCATCTTCTTCACCAGCCATACCAGTCTCTAGACTACCTAGGCAACCAATCTCGCCCTCTACAGAGACACCACAAGCATGTGCCATTTTGACAACTTCGCGAGTAACGCTAGCATTATAATCGTAATCCATTGGCGTTTTGCCATCTTCACCAAGCGAGCCATCCATCATGACTGATGAGAAGCCAAGCTGAATTGAGCGTTGGCAGATAGCTGGTGACATACCGTGGTCTTGATGCATTACCACCGGGATATGTGGCCACTCTTCGATAGCAGCAATGATCAAATGACGCAAAAATGCCGACCCTGCATAGTTACGTGCGCCTGCACTGGCTTGAACGATGACAGGTGAATCACAAGCATCCGCAGCCATCATGATTGCACGCATCTGCTCTAAGTTATTAACGTTAAAAGCAGGAACACCATAGCTGTGTTCAGCGGCATGATCTAGAAGTTGACGTAAGGATATTAGGGCCATAAGACGCTCTCTGATTGGATTTTGAATAGTATGTTAGAAATGACGACCACTCTACTGCCTATAAGACGACATGCAGAATGATAAAACCCTAAATAATTTTGGGCGTGGTCATCACGCGGTGATTATAGCAAAAATTGTCCTGTCTTCGTAGCGGTTACCTGACTATTTGTCAGTCTGATTAGTGCATCTGCGCCAACCACTTCTATCATACTTGTTCTGAGTCATATAGGCTTGGTGGCATAGATTGAGTGACATATACCAAATCAAATATGTTAAGTCACGCTATCCATTATCCTAATAGCGCACAACGCAAAAAGCCTTGGCAATCACCAAGGCTTTTCTAGTATTTCGAGGCTTATAAAGCAATGACTAATTAAAAGGATGATCTATCAGTTACTGATAATATCCAAACAGTCATCAAAGTACTTGTTACTTTGCTTAGTACTGCTGTTCTGCATCAACTGCAACATCGTTAGCACCGTCAGCAACAGCGTTAGCGCCATCAGCAACAGCTTCAGCAGTGTTTTCGACCGCTGTGTTAGTACCTTCAGCGATAGCATCACCAGTGTTTTCTAGAGCGTCTGTTGCAGCAGCACCCGCAGTTTCAGCGCCTTCAGCAACTTCATCACCAGCGTTTTGTGCAGCAGCTTCGGCTTCGGCAGCAGCAGCGTCTGTTTCAGCTTCAGCAGCTTCAGCATTCATTGCAGCATCATCACCAGCTGACTCAACAGCAGCTTCAGTATTTTCTTCAGTTTGTTGGCTACATGCAGTAACTGCGAAAGTACCAGCAAGTACGCTAGCAAGTAACAAATGACGTTTTAACATAATAAACCTCTCGTAAATAATGCATGTCAAGATACATGGTCGCGCTATTTTATAGAGTGCGAATGAGACATGCAATAATAATTTTCAGTATATAAACAAATAATTACCGCTTGATAATGAATGACTATCGTTCTCACTTATGTAAATAAAAATAAGAAAAACAACAGTCAAAATATTATTTTCACAGACTACCTTAGATACCTACTATTAGTTGTACGTCTAATGTTACTAAACTGCTGAGTAACGTTAACTTTTTAGGCATCAGTTTGCAGCGCTGCAACTGCCGGGAGCACTTTCCCTTCGACGAACTCTAAAAACGCACCGCCACCTGTCGACATATAACTCACACCATCAGCAACTTGGTACTTGTCAATAGCCGCCAATGTATCACCGCCACCAGCTATAGAGAAACCGTCGCTGTCTCTTACGGCAGTTGCCAGTATTTGTGTGCCTTGACCAAAAGCATCGACTTCAAAAACACCTACCGGACCATTCCACAAGATTGTCTTTGCATTAATAATGGCATCAGCAAGCTGCTCTGCACTTTGTGGTGCGATATCCAATATCATGTCATTGTCGCCGATTGCATCAACAGACTTGATGGTTGCTGCAGCTTTCTGTAGAGAGCCTGTAAAATCAGCAAAATCGATATCGCCTTTATCGGCAACAACGACATGCTCCGGTAGCAAGATCTCAGTTTTGGTCATAATGTCACGCGCAGTATCGAGCAAATCTGCCTCGTACAGTGAGGCGCCAACACTGTGTCCTTGAGCGGCCAAGAAAGTATTGGCAATACCGCCACCAACGATAATTTGCGAACACACTTCAGCTAGGCTATGTAGTACTTCTAGTTTAGTAGACACTTTTGATCCACCAACAATAGCAAGCATCGGTTGTGCTGGCGTTTCAAGCGCTTGACTTAAGGCGTCTAATTCAGCTGCCAGCAAAGGTCCTGCGCAAACGCTTTTACCTGCTTGACGCATCGCTTGGGTAACCCCTTCTGTTGATGCCTGTGCACGGTGCGCGGTACCAAAGGCATCCATGACAAAAACATCGCACAAATCAGCATACTTCTTGGCTAAAGTCGTATCGTTTTTCTTTTCACCATCGTTAAAGCGTACGTTTTCTAGTAGTACAACTTCGCCAGGTTTTGCTGCGGTACCTTGCATTAGGTAGTCACTATTAAGGCGTACTGGCGTCGATATTTTCGAGCCCAGTTTGTCTGTCAAATAATCAGCAACTGGTGCCAATGAGTAGATGGTCTCAGGATTGCCTTCTGTTGGACGTCCTAGATGTGAGCATACAATCACAGCAGCGCCCTTCTCTAACGCCATCTCGATAGTGGGTAAACTTGCTTGTAAGCGGGCATCACTTGTAACCTTACCGTCTTTGATAGGGACGTTTAAATCCTCTCGGATCAGTACTACTTTGTCCGTTAAGTTCAGCTCACTCATACGCAAAAAATTCATTGCCTGCTCCTATATATCAACATATTTGTTAATTTACGACTGCTATCATTATTAATAAGACCAATAGTCTTTCTAACTATGAGCCATTATATGTACTCAACGATTTGGATTATCGCTTTGCATGCTTATTATTTATGTCTTTATCGCTAAACGCTCAGGCTGTTTACCCATTTATTTTATTGGACTGGATAAGCAGATAGAAATCAGCGGCGATATATTCTACCAGTTTTCTATCATAGGCTCGCAAGCAACGCTACAAAAACCTGCGTAATGTTGATATAGCGAGCTATTATTTTTAGACGTCTATTTCAACGAATCGATTGCATCTACTAGCGTTGAGCCGATTCAATAAACAGTAACATTTCGTGGTGGTACTCAGCAGTCAGGGTCTTTATGATAGGAGCGTTGACAATAACAATAACCTTTTAGGAGAGCATTATGAGTATTGATTTAGACAATGCAAAACAAAACTTATTAAAGTTAAAAGATGAATACGAGTCTCGCATCGACAAAATTGAAGATCATATCCAAAACCCACAAGATGATCTCAATGAGCACTGGGAGGATCAAGCCATCTCATATCGTCAGAACGATATGCGCAAGAATCTAATGGGCGAAGCACGCCAAAGTCTCATTTACGTTGAAAATGCATTGAGTCGTATCGAAAACGGTACTTATGGCGAATGTGAAGTGTGCGGAGAGCAAATCGAAGAGCAACGATTAGAAGCACTGCCCTACGCTACTTTATGTATGGAACATGCCGAATAGTTACTCAGCTCTTTATATCTATTTTTTAAAGCATTTTATCAAGTAGGTGTTTTCCTTCTAAGCAGGTATTTTCTACTTAGAAAGTGCCTGCTGCCATTCATAACAACGCTCGGCAACCTTATCTACTGGTAACCCCATGATATCGTCCACTACTGCCACAAGAGCAATAGGTATATCTGCCAGTTCTGAGATGTTTTCTGCAGTCAATCCACCTATGACACATATCGGTATGCCCTGCTGACATCCTTCAATTAGCTGCTGACGTGAGACAATGTTCGCGTTTGGTTTAGTGGTAGAGGCAAACACCGCACCCATTGCCGCATAGCTTGCTCCGTTCTTTTTCGCTTCTTTGATGAGTTCTATATCACCGTGGCAGGTACGTCCAATGATTTGGGATGGTGCTAGAACTTGCAAGGCATCACTAATCTTTCCATCTGTTTGACCCAGATGCACACCGACGCCAAGCTTTACTGCCAGTTCAATGTCATCATTAATGACGACTGGGACCTCATATATGTTAGCCAACTCGACAATTTGCTTTGCTTCCTTATAGAGCATCGCATCACCATTTGGTAAGCTGGCAATTTGCTTGCGGCGAATCTGTAATAGCCCAATCAAATTTGTCGATAGCGCTGCCTCTAGCTTTTGGTACAACAGACCAAACTTATCATCATTGGTCAGCAAGTAGAGCTTCGGTGGCATAATAGATTGAGATGATGGTGATTGACTCATAGTAAACATCCTTGATTTATTATTCTTAAACACAACACAATAAAAAGGCCGTTATGTAAAATAACAGCCCTTTATGTATTCAAAATAAACGCTTTATACCGTACGGCGTGTTGCTAAGCTATTTAGGATGTTCTTGGCATCTCCCCAACGTGTCGCTGAGCTGTTTGCACCTAAGATAACGATAATCGCTGGACGATTATTAACACGTGTTTCCATTACAACGCAGCGCCCAGCTTCATTGATGAAGCCTGTTTTTGAAATACCGATTGGATAATCACCTGCACGAACTAAACTGCTGGTATTGTTGGCACTATAAGTACGGTTACCGCTTGAGTAGTTCGAGACAAAGAAGTCATAGCTCTTGGTTGTAGAAAAACGACGAATGACATCGTAATTGCCAGCCGCACGTACCATTTTTACCAAATCATTTGAGGAAGCAACATTACGTTTATCAAGTCCAGTTGGATCCCCAAAAAATGCCGTGCTCATACCCAAATCTTGTGCTTTTCGGTTCATTGCACGCATAAAAGAATTGTAGCCACCTGGATAATTACGCGCTAGGCTTTTTGCCGCTGGGTTCTCAGATTTCATCAAAGACATCAACAGTAGCTCTGCACGGTTCATGCGGTCACCTGATTTTAGACGTGAGCTTGCACGCTTGGGACCAACAAAATCCTCTGGATCAAGTGTGATCTCTTCGCGCATATCGAGACCAGCATCCAGCACTACCATAGCTGTCATTACTTTTGTAATACTGGCCATAGGGCGCGCAATATCTGCATCTTTTTCGTAGATAGATTCGCCAGTTTCGGCATCAATTACCGCAACACTGCGCGAGTCAGTACTGATTGGGATCATGTTGCTGCTACCAAATGCACCGCGGTAAGTTGTATTGTAACGAGCGCCATTGGTGTTGCTACTGCTCGCAAAGCTATTGGTGTTCGTGATATTGGTCGTACCATAACCATTATCGACTTTTTTGATGGCTGAGCTGTTAGACTTATACATAATGTTGCGTGCTTCAGATAGGCTATCAGCACCGCCCCAACTCATACGGGCACTAGAGGTCGTCTCAGTGCTACCATTAATTGTAAGTGCGGCTTGTGCAACACTGCCCAAACTCAATGAAATCATAGCAGCGATCAATTGCTGTTTGGTTAATGGTAGTTGCTTCATTATGCCTCCTGCTGTCGCTATCACGCCAGTTACATACTGTCTGACGCCAAAAACGTACGTAGCGTTTGTAGATGTGTTTGTAAGTACTCACATAGAGCTTTTGTATTTTTAGTGTATCATGGTTTACATTTAAGTTTAATCTATCAAACTGATTTAGTGGTTTTTTTTGACTCCATTCAAACTTTGACACAACCAGTTTATATTGTGGAAACATTGATTCACAATATAGAAATATAACTTAACTTAGAATGCTATGATTCTTGATACCTTTCTATATTAACTGATAACTTTCAAACGGACTAAGTACTGACATTTACGTGGTGCATTATCAATGTTTTTTATATTCGGAAACAAAATATACCTCACAACAGTTTCGTTTTTCCTACGATCTCATTCTTATAAAAAATTCATTCTGACAAACAACAAAGAGTATGGTTATGATTAAAGTATTGGTGGTGGATGATCATGATTTGGTGCGGATGGGTATTAGTCGCATGTTATCAGACAGCCCCGATATCGAAGTAGTGGGTGAAGCAGACAGCGGAGATATGGCGATAAAACAGGCCAAGCAGCTACGTCCTGATGTGGTATTGCTAGATGTCAATATGCCAAATATCGGCGGGCTTGAGGCCACCAAACGCCTTATTCAGCTCGATATGGGTATTAAGATTTTGGCAGTGAGTAGCATGTCAGCCCAGCCTTATCCTTCAATGTTGATAAAAGCTGGCGTAAATGGCTATATCACAAAAGGCACTCCGCTTGACGAGATGATACGCGCTGTCAAAAAAATCTATCAAGGAGGTCGTTATTTCAGTCAAGATGTTGCTGAGCAATTGGCCGATGTTTTGTTGTCTGATAATGCTACTTCACCTTTTGAGTTATTAAGTGATAGAGAAAAACAAGTCGCCATGATGGTCGTCAATTGCCAAAGCCCTCAGCAAATTGCTGATCAATTATTTGTCAGTGTCAAAACCATCAACACTTATCGCTACCGTATCTACGAGAAAGTCGGGGTTGATAGTGATGTGAAATTGACCCACCTTGCCATTCGCCATGGTTTGATTCAACCCTAAGCTACTCAGCACCTCTTTTTTGTAATGGTCAATTTATGAAACCTGCTACCAGACTTGTCTCTGCCATCACACGCTACATCCATCAAGATGATACGATTCCTCTGCCGCAATTGCGTAGGTTGGGCATCATTTATAGCAGTTATCGTTTTATCGTCAGCATATTTTCTATGCTGATGCTATATATCGCTGCTCGAGCTGATAACAACGACTCTCTCCCCAGCTTCTTGCAGCAAACCGCATTGAGTTTTTATGTGATGCTGAGTTTGATTTTGCTGGGCCTGTTTTATGTGGTGAACAAACAGATGCGCCGGCAGCTCGCATTTGGTCTGGTGCTCGACGTTATTATATTGAGTCTATTGCTCTATACCGCAGGGGAGCCTGATTTACAGCTGACCATGCTATACATGGTCGTCGTTGCCGCCAGTTTCATGCTACTCCACGGCTCTCAAGCCCTAGTCATTACCCTACTGGCTATTATTTTTGTCATTTACCAACAGTTTTTCTATGCCATTGCCAATAGTATGAGCTTAGCTAACTTGGGTGATGCGTTACTGATGTCAGCCAGCTTTTTGGCAGTGGGCGGTTTGAGTTGGTCCATCTCTCAGCGTTTGGTGCAACTTGAAAAAGTAGCTGCAACCCATGCCAAAGAAGTCGAACGACTTAATGTGATCAATCAAGAAGTCATCACGCAAATGGTCAACGGGGTTATCGTCATCGACAGACAGCATATTGTCCTTGCAAACCTTGCAGCTCACCAATTGCTCAGTATTGCACAGAGCCCTTCAATACAAGCACATAAAACCTTGATGGCTACAGGAGATGACCGTAGCCATGCCGTTTTGTCCAACTTTGAACAGCAACTGAGCAGACAACATACTCAGCTAATCAAAGCCTGCTTATCAGTGGCTACAGGACAATCGCGTACGTTTACTTATGATGTGCCTGAGGTAGCCAATGCTTCGATATTTGGTAAGCTGCGTGTACAAATCATTCCACTAAAAGATGACAGTAAATTAATTATTTTAGAAGACTTACGCCGTGAACAAGCCAGCGCACAGCAATTGAAACTGGCATCATTGGGTCAGCTGACAGCCAGTATCGCACATGAGATCAGAAATCCTCTCGCTGCTATCTCACAAGCCAGCCAGCTCTTAATGGAAGATTTTACTGAGTTTGAGACAGATGAAAGTCTATTGGCCAGTGCACCAAATGTGGATATGGCGGGCAATCATGAGCTCTATAAAATGATATTTTCACAAACGAAACGGGTGAACCGTATCATCGAAGATATTTTAAAACTGTCGCGCCAACAAGCCGCTTCTCAGCAATCAATTGTATTGGCTGAATGGATGCCCGCATTTTTAGAAAACTACTTCAAAGGACACGACATTTTTCTACGGGTAAAAACCCAACCTACTATCCAATTTGATCCTCATCAATTAGAGCAAATATTGATAAACTTGATCAATAATGGCTTACGTTATAGTAGCTATAGCCACCCTCATGCTTATGTGGAAATTGAAATTTACTACGCCGACAACGATGTTATAATCGATGTATTAGATGACGGTAATGGTGTAAGCAATGAAGATCTAAAACATTTGTTTAACCCATTTTTTACAACAGACAAAACAGGGACTGGTCTAGGATTGTATTTGTCACAAGCTTTTTGTGAGGCCAATCAGGCACGCTTGCTATATATTGCTGAACACGAAAAAACATGCTTTCGTTTAATTATACCCGCTATTGACTCTGATCATAATTTTCAAGCTGTTGAAGAAAACCTCTATTAGCATCGCTTTAGATCAAAACCTTGTCTATTTGTAATTCTTGAGTAGTCAATATTGATCATTATAGAAGCCAGGTATGATTGACATACTCTTTTACAAAAAGCGCTACCCTATCTGGCCCTAGCTATTAATATTTTGTAGCCATTAAACACAATGAGATAATGTATGACAACAAAAGCGCTGGTCGTTGATGATGAAGTGGATCTATGCCGATTAATGCAAATCACTTTAACCAAGATGGGCATCAAAAGTGATGTTGCTTATACGTTGGCGCAAGCAAGATCCTACTGGCAGGACAATGATTATGATTTTTGTCTGACTGATTTAAAGCTTCCTGACGGCTCAGGATTAGAGTTGGTAAAAGAAGTTAGCAATAGCTCCAACACTCCCATTGCGGTGATTACCGCTCATGGCAGTATGGATCTAGCGATTGAAGCATTGAAAATCGGTGCTTTTGATTTTGTGAATAAGCCACTTGAGCTGCCACGTCTACGTCAGTTGGTCGAAAATGCCCTGAAAGTTATTCATCAAGATAATGAAGCACAAACCACACCTGAGTGCTCGCCTGAACAAAAACTATTAGACACTAGGCTGATTGGCAACTCTGCTGTGATGCATCCTCTCAAAAATACTATTTTAAAGTTGGCACGGTCACAGGCGCCCGTATTTTTGTCTGGTGCGTCAGGTACAGGTAAAGAGGTTGTCGCTAGACTGATTCATGACTTAAGCCCACGACGTGATGGTAGCTTTGTACCAGTGAACTGCGGCGCTATTCCTTCTGAGCTAATGGAATCAGAGTTTTTTGGTCACAAAAAAGGAAGCTTTACAGGAGCAGTTGCCGATAAACAAGGTCTGTTTCAGCAAGCAAATGGTGGCACGTTATTCTTAGATGAGGTGGCAGACTTACCATTGGCCATGCAAGTGAAACTACTGCGGGCTATTCAAGAGAAAACGGTCAGAGCCATTGGTGATACCAAAGAAGTCCCTGTTGATATCCGTATATTGTCCGCCACTCACAAAGATTTGAGTCAGTTGGTGACAGATGGCGCGTTTCGACAAGATTTATACTATCGTATCAATGTGATCGAACTCAAGCTACCAACGCTCAATGCTCGCCGTGATGATATCCCTGTTTTGGCAGAACATTTTTTGGCACTAATCTCTGAAGAATGGCAACTAGATACCCCGCCATCACTGACACGTGATGCTTGCGCGCGTCTGCAACGTCACGATTTTGCTGGTAACGTTCGTGAGCTTCGCAACTTACTTGAGCGTGCAGTGACCTTGGCTGAGACCTCAGAGATTGACACCTATCACTTGGGTCTTCCTGAGCTTGAGCAAAACCTTGAAGACACACAATCTCACGGCGAAAACACCAACCAGAACGACAATCAAAGCGCTTACCAACATGTAGATGTTCAAAGCAAGTCGCAACCAACTGCTCAATCGATATCCCAAGTAGCAGAAAACCATGAGCGGACCTCGCAGTCTAGCGTTGAGGTAACCGCTATACAGACCAAGCCAGAAACAACGAATCTACATCCTTATCGTACTAATATTCAGCATTATTCGTCGGTGATACAATCAACACCTAACCAAGTAGCACCATCAGCCACTCAAACGGATACGGATGAGCAAACGGATATTAATAAGACAGCATCGCTCACGCATACTACCCAGCTAGACAATAGCAGTAACACAAGCGCTCAAGAACCCCTTGATGGGCAGTTGCCACCTCAGGGCTTAGAGCATTACCTACAAGAGCAAGAAAGACAGTTGATTATCACAGCACTTAAGCAGACTGGTTGGAATAAAACCCAAGCAGCAGAACTGTTAGGAACCACTTTTCGCTCATTGCGGTATCGCATGAAAAAACTAGAAATAGCAGAAGACCAGTCTGATTAGTTTATCTAAGTATTAAAGTTGCTTTATTGAAAATGACACGTTGTATTACGATATGTTGTTAGGTAACAGCTAAATTTTTAGTTACTAGTCAACGAAAGGCTACTGTATCGTAGCCTTTCGAACAAAACGAATGCCAGAATCAAGTGCACGGGCTTTTAACAAGCTTAGTGCCTGCTGCTCCCAAGTACTCTCATTACCTGATAGGGAAACGTCAGGCTCAACTCCAATGCCATCTATTTGCCTGCCTGATGCTGTCATATAGTTAGCTACCGTTAATTTCACTGCTTGCTCATCGTTGAGTGGTATAACAGATTGTACAGACCCTTTACCATAGCTTACTTCACCGACGATAGTCGCCCGTTTTTGCGCCTGTAAGCTACTGGCTAATACCTCAGCTGCGGATGCGGAGTAGCGGTTTTGTAGTACAACCATAGGCAAAGGTTTGAGTAACGCATTCCCTTGTGTCGGTAGTACGCGTGATTGGTCTTGGCGTGCCTGTACTTGTACGACATCAGTATCACTCATAAATAAACTGGCAACGCTCACCGCTGATGTGAGCACCCCACCTGGATTGTCGCGCATATCCAACAATACTCCTGAGATAGGCGCGTTCAAATCAATCAAACCTTCCAACAGCTTTTCACGGCTATTGTTTTGGAAGGCAGGCAGTTTAATAACTGCCATACCGTCGACGAGTTTTGTTTGAATAACTTGGGGGTGGCTATTATTGCGCTGTAACGTTGTGGTGTGCTTGCGGCGACCTGCCTTAGACGTAATGATATCTACTTGTGTACCAGCAATGCCTGTTAGCAGCTGATCAATATCGTTGCTTTTCCTATTCTCATCAAGCTTGAACTCATCAATCTGATGCAGGTAATCACCAACGGCGATTCCTTTTTTGTCAGCAGGCGAGTCATCGATAACGTCTGTCACAACCCAGTATCCTGCATCTGCTTGGTAGGTCACTTTGATACCAATATCGCCGACGTCACCCTCTGTAAAAGCACGTAAGTTTTCGTAGGCTTCAGCATCTAAAAACTCAGCATGGCTATCAAGCTTGGTCAACATACCGCTCATCGCGTTGTTGAATAGCTCCTCATCATTGACCGCATCGATGTACTGACGACGTACCAAGTCTACGACAGCCACAAAGGTTTTTAGCGTCTCAGGAGAAATCGCATTTAACGATACTTGCTGGACTTCTGGTGGAATGCTTGTGTCAATGCTATCGGTATCATCCATTAACGCACTTTCATCTGGGACGCTGTCTATCGAATCATCTGACTCATCAGCAGCTGCTAACATATCAATATCATCTTCAGACGCTACGGTATCTGCATTCAAACTGATCAGTTGTAGACTCGCTGTAGGACTCGGGGTGGATGCATCAGTTGGGTCTGCTGCTTGCGCACTCGTATTGGCAACACACCACCCTAGCAAACCCAGTACTAATAAGCGTTTAGGATCTACAGAATTGAGAGATTTATGTTTGAGGTGACTAGGCTTGAGATTACTATTTGCGATTGATGATCTAAGCGCCTTTTTTCCCAATTGTTTGGACAAAGATGAACGCATAAGAGAAATAGAAGGCATAAGAAACTCATTTAAATAATAGAATGTATGACATTATTGTTATGTATTACCGTATAAGTTAACACCAAAAGCCTCTCTCGGACTAGAGCAGTTTTGCAAATCATGGGACAAAATACGTCACAAAAAAAGGGAGAGATAATAAATACCTTTCCCTTTTCTAGTTTATATCATTAATCTAATTAACTATTTTCTACAAGTTATCCAATGTACGGATAACTTGAGGCAACCGACTTACGATGCTGAAACCAATAGACTCTCACCAGTCATCTCAGCAGGTGCATCGACATTCATCAATGCCAAAATAGTCGGTGCCACATCACTAAGCTTACCGCCATGGCGTACTTGCAGCTTTTGTGTGCCTACGTAGATCAGTGGTACATGCTCTGTCGTATGCTGAGTATGCACTTGACCACTCTCGTAGTCTTGCATTTGCTCACAGTTGCCATGATCGGCAGTGATAAGCATGTCGCCACCAGCCGCACGCACTGCTGACTCAATACGTCCAACACACACATCTAATGCCTCTACTGCTTTTACCGCAGCATCGAAGATACCAGTGTGCCCAACCATGTCACCATTGGCATAATTCACGACTAGCACATCGTATTTGCCAGATTCAATCGCTTCTACCAGCTTATCAGTGACTTCAGGCGCACTCATCTCAGGCTTTAGATCATAAGTCGCGACATCGGGAGACGGTACTAAAATACGGGTCTCACCGTCGTACTCTTCTTCGCGACCACCGCTAAAGAAAAACGTGACGTGTGCGTACTTCTCAGTTTCTGCAATACGTAGCTGCGTCTTCTCTTGATCCTGTAAGTACTCTCCCAATGTATTGGCCAAAGATGTTGGATAATAGGCAATACTAGTTTTTGTATTATTGGCCAAAATATCTGAGTACTTCGTTAGCATCACAAATGCCGAAAGCTTCGGTTGTTTTTGACGAGCAAATCCAGAAAACTCGTGATCTGGCAGAACAAACGCTTGTGCAAGTTCGCGAGCGCGGTCAGCACGGAAATTCATAAAGATTAGTGCATCATTGTCTTCGACCGTATAAGGCACTTCGTCACGTCCAATCACCGTCGTGGGGCTAATGAACTCATCAGTCTCGCGCGCTTTATAGGCGGCTTGGACAGCACCATCTGCTCTGGTCGATAGGCGCTCAGCTTTACCTTCTGTGATCAGCTCATAGGCTTTTTGTACGCGATCCCAGCGATTGTCGCGGTCCATTGCGTAGTAGCGACCGATAATGCTAGCAATCTGTACATGTCCACCTTCATAGTGGGCGTTGAGCTTGTTGATATAGTCACGCAAGCGATTGATATACTTGTCAGCAGACTTAGGCGGCGTATCACGGCCATCTAAAAAGCAATGAATAAAGACATTTTTGGCGCCGTGAACCAGTGCCGAATGGCACATGCCTTCGATATGATCCTGATGAGAGTGAACACCGCCATCAGAAAGCAGGCCCATAATATGGACATTGCCACCGCGCTCGTTGGCGGCTTTGACTGCATTAACGAGCGCTTCGTTTTTGTAAAACTCACGATTGGCAAGTTCATTTGAGATACGTGTTGAATCCTGATAAAGCACACGACCAGCACCCAGATTCATATGGCCAACCTCTGAGTTACCAAATTGCCCATCTGGTAAGCCTACGTCTTCTCCTGAAGCGGAGATGAGTCCATGAGGATACTGTTGGTATATTTTGTCTAGATTTGGCATATTGGCCGCAGCAATGGCATTGTCTTTATCGTCTTCGCGATGACCAAAGCCGTCTAATATCATTAAAACATGCGGCGTTTTTTTATTCGGTGCGCCATCTTGCTTACTATTAAGCTGCGCCTGATTGTCATCAATAGATTCTGATGCTTGCTGGGTATTGGTCATATATTACCGCTCCTCGAGTGAATGAACGCCTATCATGCTGTGTTAAGGTATTGAAAGCTCTCTATATTAACACAAATCTTAAAATAGCTGAAAAACTGACAATTTTTTACTAATAAATGAATGGTTTTGTATCGTTTTTATACCATCATATTTGTAAGCAAACCCATACCAGTCATGTAACCAACGATACTGAGTATCAATCTGTAACTCACACTTGCAATCACTCATTTCATTAGTTAAGATGAATCTATTCTGAAGTGTTGGCTAGTAGATGTTTATTCCCTGAGCCGATAATGCTTTACCAGGATGTGGTACCTATTGTCTCATTGTGTATGCCTGCACCGCTTGCGGTGTATCAGGAAACCTGCAGAGATGATGACGCATCCGCCCTGAACTTCACGGTTCATGGGTCACCATCTTACAGCGGCACTTCGGTTGTTTCATTCGGTCTGTAAACGCATCCTTTATATTATATTAGGTGTTTTTACTGCCACTAAAAAGCCCCTTTCGCCATTAGCGAAAGGGGCTTTTTTTATGTTGGATGAATGACTGGATAGCCGTTACTCATCATTAGCAGATTTAGTGATTTTTTTCACATCTTTAGGAACATTCTTGGCAGTGCCATCAACCGTTGTATGTTGTTTGAACACATCACCAAATGGGTTTTGCTGTTGCTGACCAAATGGATTTTGATTGTTCATACCACCTGCTCCACCGAATGGGTTTTGACCACCCATGCCGCCAAATGGGTTTTGTCCGCCGCCCATTTGACCACCCATCTGCTTTGCCATCATTTCCATCATTTTTTGCTGATTATTCATGACATAGTTGTTAGCCACGTCTTTAAGCTTCTTTTGTACAGGTGGTAGTACAACCAGTAGCGCAAGCAAATCGCTTAATACGCCTGGAATCAGCAATAAGATACCCGCTGCTGCCATAGCAATACTTTTGATCATCGTAGACTCTGGCGGACGCATTGCAGGGTTCATCATGCCACCCGCTTTCATTTGCTGGGCCATTGGGTTTAGAGAAGCCATACCTTTACGCACAAGAGAAATACCGATAACCGCTGCAACAATAAACCACATGAACACCCACCAGCCGCTCATAAATTGAGCAAGCAAATACCACAGTAGCATCTCGATAATAAACCAAACGATGGCTATACCAACTATCTGACCCATAAAGTGTCGTCCTATAAAATAAAAACCAATAAATTGAGTGCCATGTAAATTAAAATGGCTAACATATGATGTATATGGGGATTGGTTGCTATACTATCAAACTTACGGCTCATTTTTAAGCCATAAAACAAAATGTAAGCAAGACGGAATACTATGGCAATTATTATTGGGATTGATCCAGGGTCACGTATGACCGGTTATGGGATAGTCCAGCAAACGGGTGATAAACTCACCTATATCGATGCAGGTACGATTCGCACAGATACTAAGGAGATGCCTGAGCGTCTCAAACGTATTTTTAATGGATTGACTCGTATCACACAGCATCATTTGAAATATGCAGACGAACCCATTTACACCGCTATCGAACAGGTATTTATGGCAGAAAACCCAGATTCTGCGCTCAAACTGGGACAAGCACGAGGTGCCGCGATTGCAGCGATGGTCGCACTGGATCTAGAAGTATCAGAATATACTGCTCGGCAGATCAAACAATCGGTATGTGGCTATGGCGCGGCGGCAAAAGAGCAAGTGCAAGAGATGGTCTGCCGAATACTGAAGTTAGAGGTGGTACCACAACAAGATGCTGCTGACGGTCTTGCCTGCGCTATTTGTCATGCGCATTCAAGTCACTCTATGAATAAAATACTATCAAACAGCTCCATGAGAGGCCGTGGCGGCTCTAAGAAAAAAGGGCGCTGGCGTCTAACCGAAGAAGACTTGGGTAACTTACGTTAGAACAAATAAGCGCTGTTAAGATAAGTGCTGTTAAAGTCATTAAACACTGACACAAATAGATACTCAAGCATAAAATAGGCAATAAAAACACGCGTCCAATGGTGCGTGTTTTTATTGCCTATTTTCATCCTAACTTTCGATATCTAATAGCTATCGACATCTCATAGCTGTCGACGTTTAAAATGCCTATTTGTTTTGAAATGTTCAGATGGGTTAATGGATTACATTGTATTGAGTTATTCTGCAACTGAGCTTTCGATAACAGCGTCTAACACATAAGCATAGGCGTCATCATTCGTGTCACTCTCTAGTGGCTCATCGTTCATTAGTAGCTCACTGGTACCTAGCTGATAACGCTGTAAGCGTAGTACCTCCTCATGCGTGCCATCGTGATGGTAGCCATCAATCTCTCCAGAAAATACTCTCCACTTTCCTTCGTGAGTTTTTATGCCTTGGTTATCGTAGGTGACCGGCTTGATTTGTAAACACTGTTTATCATTATTCATTTCACAGTCTACTTTTTTAGCATTTACTGCCCAAAACACTGCCTCACCCTTGCTGTTGTATTTCGCTTGAGGGGTGAGTCTACCGCTCCAGACCAAGGTGGCATTATCACTGGTAAACTGTGTCAACACTGGGCTATCGCTCTGAGTCACCTTTAACTCACTGTTACCTAGCATCAGTGTATTCAAAGTATTTTCGGCGCTATCGAGTTCGCTACAAGACATTTTGGTGCTCATACCTTCATCTATAGTCAGCGTATGTCCTTGTAGTTGGTAGGCGGCGCTAATTGTATTGCAACCAACACTATAACTGAGCGTGTTCTGTCCTTGATGCTCATTGAACACTAGGGTAACTTGGCTATTAATATTCGCAAACTCGGTCACAGATTGATGGTTCGCATCAGTGACACTATCAAGTGTCCAACGATGACGAGATAAGGTGTCAATCAGCTGCGCTTCAGCATTAGACATAGTTGATCTGACTGGGTCTGATGTAGGGCTCACATTGGACGTCAGGTTTTCGCTCGCTACCGAATCTAATGCGTCGTTGACTTCAGTGCTATCTGATGCACTCTCTTCGCTAGTTGTTGTTTCTTTTTGACAAGCACTTAGCATCAAACTTATTGCCAACACACTAGGCAATAAAAATATTATCGTTGTTGGTTTTTTTGCTCTACCTACCATATTTCATACCTCGTAGTAAGCGTGTATCACTTTTTTCTATGTCTGGTTTTCATACTGGCTTTTATTAAATGATCATGTGGAATGAGATTATTATAATCAATTTAGATTGACCACTATAGACTGAGGGATATTGCCTTATGTAATGAAATGTTGATTTTTATTATTATTTAAATCTATTGTTGTTTGATGCCATAAGTATTACGAAAAAAAGGACAGCCAATAAATATCAGCTATCCTTGATATTACTTAAAATGCATTTGTTTCTCAGGTTAAATTTGGTTCTCAGGCTAATAGATCTTTGAATACCTAAATTTTAACGTTGGTTCATGCAGACTTGTTTTTGGCTATATTTTTAATACTAAAACGCTCATTCATCTTTTGATAAAAGCGTGCTAGGTTTTCACCTTGCTCATTAGGATTAATCTTAAGCACTTTACCAAAGTCTAGGCTTAGATAAAGCACGATATCTGCAAAGCTCAGTTGCTCACCTACTAGATACTCACGACCCTCCAAAATTGTCTCAAAATACCCCATTGCCTTGATAGCTCGAGCAATCGATGGCGCGACGAACTCTGGCACCTGTTCAACACGCTGTGCTTTGGACGGGTGACTGTGCTGGAATGCTAGCATCAAATTGTACATCACCTCGAACTCAGCAACACGGCGCATAGAGCACACTTGGGCACGCTGCACCACGTCATTACCCATGACCGAACGCTCTCCATAAACGCGATCTAAATACTCGCAAACTGCCTGTGAGTCATTGAGCACGGTACCGTCATCTAGTGTTAAGACGGGTACGGTCTGCATTGGGTTCATTTGAGTAAAGGCTTCTGACATCTGCTCGTTTGCAGCAAAGTCAATATCAATCACATCAATGTCATCCATATCATCGACATCGATGCCTTTTGAAGCCAATAAAATAAGTGCTTTGCGCGGATTGGGTGCGGTACGAGTAACGTATAGTTTTTTCATAGTAAATTCCTTGTAATAATGATTGAACAACAGCTTAGCGTTAATACGCTTTATTATGATCGTGGTAGTACTGAGTACCAATCTATTGATGCTTTATACCACAGTTATAGCCTACTCTGACCCTCATGGCAAAGGCTTATTGCTCATGAGTCAAAATATAAAAAGCCCCACGACATTGAGTCATGAGGCTCTATTTAATCATATCTATGCAACCAAGCTAATTATTTGTTTGGTGCAGGTGTCGTACGCAAGTACGGCTTGATTTCTTTATGACCTTTTGGATAGTTGGCAGCAATATCTTCGTTCTTGACGCTTGGTGGAATGATCACGTCATCACCCTCTTTCCAATCTACTGGCGTGGCGATATTGTATTCGTCAGACAATTGCAATGCATCAATAACGCGGATGATTTCATCAAAGTTACGACCACAGCTCGCAGGATATGTCAGTGTTAGGCGCACCTTCTTGTTCGGATCGATGATAAACACACTACGTACTGTGTGCGTACTGTCTGCATTAGGATGCATCATGTCATATAATTCAGCGACTTCCTTATTAGGGTCAGCGATGATTGGGAAGTTCATATCTGTCCCTTGCGTCTCACCGATATCACTTGCCCAAGACTTATGATCTTCTAGACTATCGACAGAAATACAAATCGGCTTCACATTGCGCTTTTGAAACTCGCCGTTCAATGCGGCTGCACGCCCAAGCTCAGTGGTACATACTGGCGTAAAATCTGCTGGATGCGAGAAAAAAACGACCCAGTTGTCACCTGCCCACTCATGAAAATTAATATCACCCTCTGTGGTTGCCGCGTCAAAATTGGGTGCGGTATCACCTAAACGTAAATGTGCCATGCTGTATTCCTTAGCTATGTTGATGAACGCTGTTATCGACACGTCGGTCTCGCGCTCTATTATTATCTTCGATGTGCTGAGTAGTAAAAACCAAGCACATCCCTAAAAACTGACTTTATAGTAACAAACTGGTTATGAATGTCTTGTGACGGATTGTAATGCGGTTATTCCATTTACCACTTAGCAAACAAGTAACTATTCTCACAGCTTCTTATACAACCATGCCTGCATCCCACAAGCAAAACTCACCAAACTTGCCCTTTTTACTAGTGCCACCAGCAGCACGTCCAGCATCAGTCAATACAAGCTCACCCTCTTGAGATTGTAGGTAACCTGCTGCAAGCAATTTTTCATTAAGCTCCTGTGTCTTAACGCCCAATTCTTTGGCAAGCTTGGCAGTGGTCAATTTAGAATAATTAGGTGTGGCATCTGTCGTTGGCGCAGTCGACGTTACTGGCGTCTGAGATGCTGTACTTGCTGTTTTGGTATTAGGTTCAGGCTGACTTTGGGTTTCACTTACCTTTTCAAGAGACATTCTAACCTCATCACTGATACGAATGATGCGCTGCGCTTCTTCGTAAGTATCGGCATAAAGTTTGGCATCGTCATTACGATAAATCAGCACGCCCATTTCATTATTATTGACCTGGCTAAATTCATAAAGATTTAAACTGGTAATAATGCATTCGTTTTCATTCAGGTAGCATTTGGCATGCAAGTTTTTGCAAAAGCTAGTACGAATAAACGTTAAGTTTTTTAGCCAATTTATTTCCTCTGGATGTAAATCATTCTTGCCATAAACAATGCGAATGTCGATCTTGAGACGGTTGCGGTCTTCTAATAATTCTTTGATACGTTCATTAAGCTTCAAATATGGGCTAATAATAATCAACCGATCAGAAGCGTTTTTAATCAGTTCTTCTAGATGATAGGTCGTCCCACTGCTGTTCAAAAATTTTGCCATGCTCATTTCCTCAAATATTACTGTCAAAAACTTTATAATTGTCCAAAAAAAGCCCATCCCTAGCGTACTAGAAATGGGCTTGCTTGCAAACTACTATTGTTCAGTATTATCTCAACACATCAGCTTCCGTGGTAATGCCTTTTATAGATTTAGTCAGTATCAGATTAAGCGGGCTTATAGCTGTCGCGTAAGCTAACGATTTGGTTAAATACTGGCTTATCAGTACTGTGATCTTCGCTATCAGAGATAAAATACCCTTCGCGCTCAAACTGGAAACGCGTGCCAGCATCAGCACTGGCTAAAGATGGCTCAACGACAGCATTTAGCTCAGTTAATGAGTTAGCATTCAATGCCTGATGAACGTCAGCGACGCTACTTGGATCCTCAACGCTAAATAGCTGCTCATACATACGTACGATTGCTGGTACGCCTTGACTGGCAGATACCCAGTGAATCACCCCTTTAACCTTGCGACCCTCAGGGTTGTTGCCAAGAGTGGCAGGATCAATCGTTGCTTTTAGCTCGACGACATTGCCACTCTCGTCAGTGATATGCTCAGTGACGGCTAACACGTAGGTGTTCCGCAAACGAATCTCTGGCTTTTCTGGAGAGAGACGCTTATAACCTGCTGGTGGTTCAATCTCGTAATCACCTTGATCAATGTATAGCGTCTCGGTAAATGGGATCTCGCGCTCACCCATGTCGACGTTAGGGTGTTTGGGCTGAGTCAACCAAAGCGTCTGCGCCTCATCATCAAAACGCGCGTTCACACTATCGGCTTTTTGTGTCTCCCAGCTGCTGACCGCTTCGCTAAAGTTAGTAATCGTCACTTTTAGTGGCTTTAACACCGCCATACCGCGCGCAGTCATTGTCTCTAATGACTGACGAACGCTAAACTCTAATAGACGAAAGTCAACCACACTATCCGCTTTGGTCACACCCACACGCTCACAAAAATCACGCAAGCCCTCTGGCGTATAACCACGGCGGCGCATACCAGCGACGGTCGGCATACGTGGATCGTCCCAACCGCTCACGATGCCTTCATCAACAAGTTGCTTGAGCTTACGCTTACTGGTCAATGTGTGATCAACGTTTAAGCGACTAAATTCGTACTGGTGCGGCGGCACATCAAAGCCGACTTTTTCGATGACCCAGTCGTAGAACGGACGGTGATCCTCAAACTCAAGGGTACACAACGAATGAGTAATACCTTCAAGCGCATCAGAGAGCGGATGAGCAAAGTCATACATCGGATAGATACACCATTTGTCACCAGTTTGATGATGGGATTGATGCATGACGCGATAAATAACAGGGTCACGCAAGTTCATATTTGGACTTGCCATATCAATCTTGGCGCGCAAAATAGCCTTACCTTCAGCGTATTTACCTTCTTTCATATCATTGAAAAGCGCTAGATTTTCTTCGACGCTGGCATCACGATATGGTGAAGGCGTGCCCGCTTCATTAAATGAGCCACGGTTTTCTTTAATTTGCTCAGGCGACTGTAAATCAACATAGGCGTCGCCTTGCTCAATCAACTGGATTGCCCATGCATGCAGCTGATCAAAATAACTTGATGCGTGGTACGCCTCGCCTGCCCACTCAAAACCGAGCCACTTCACATCATTTTCAATATTATCAATGAAATCTTGTTTTTCTGCGGTTGGGTTGGTGTCATCAAAACGCAGGTTGCATACACCGCCAAACTCTTCGGCCACCCCAAAGTTTAGGCAGATAGATTTGACATGACCTAAGTGTAAGTAGCCATTTGGCTCAGGCGGAAAACGCGTGACAATTTGCTCATACTTTTGCGCATTGACATCGTCACGAATGATATTACGAATAAAATCATTTTTTGGTTCGTCTTTTTGTGCAGTGTTGTTTGAGTGCTCACTCATCGGGTATTGCTCCTAACGCAAATTGTCAGTTCATGGTGCGTGCCATCACGCATCACGAAACGTTTAAACTAAAGTATTAAAATAAAGCGAGAATATAAAAACTTGGATAGTGCAACCGCATTATCACAATTTGTCAAAGCTGATCAAAAATAGGTAAAGTTGCGTTATTCTATCAGGTTTCGCAAACGCATTAACAGCCTGATACATGACACGGGATAAAAAAGCCGTTAGACTACCCGTAACTTTTTAAACACCAACTTTTAACCACCACTTGACAGCGTCATTTAAGGCGCTGCAATCAAAAAGGAATATCCCATGGTAGACATGCCACCAGTAGTAGAACTTGAAACCAATATGGGTGCGATCGTTATCGAACTCAACGAAGAAAAAGCGCCAAAAACCGTAGAAAACTTTTTGAACTATGTAAAATCTGGTCAGTATGACGGTACGATTTTCCATCGCATCATTGATGGTTTCATGATTCAAGGCGGTGGAATGGACGCTGAGATGAATGAAAAACCAACCAATGCGCCTATCGAAAACGAAGCGGACAACGGCCTGAAAAATGACAAAGGTACTATCGCAATGGCGCGTACCCAAGATCCGCATTCAGCAACCAGCCAGTTCTTCATCAACGTAAAAGACAACGACTTCCTAAACCACTCTGGCAAAAACATGCAAGGTTGGGGTTACACCGTATTTGGTAAAGTAACTAGCGGTATGGACGTTATCGAAAAAATGCGCAGCGTCCCAACGGGTCGTTTCGGTATGCATGCTGATGTGCCAAAAGAGCCAGTTGTTATCAATTCAGCAACCATCGTTACTCAGTAATAGCTATTCGATAAAAGCTACTTAATAGCAGCTACTCAATAATAGCTGTGAATGAGCGAGCATTTTGTAGTAGAACTTATTGAGTCATGCTCGCTATACGATAAGTCACGAGGACAAAGATAAATGCAAAGTTTTGATCACTTAATCACGACCCGCCCTCATCAAGTGCGGCAAGTATTGATTAGCGATTTGCATTTATCGCCTCAGGAGCCTGCCTTAGTGCAGGCTTTTTTGACGCTGCTGGATGACTGTTTTGCTCTGCCTGCTCTTAAGCGTCTCTTTATATTGGGTGATTGGTTTGAGGTATGGCTAGGCGATGATATGTATTTACCCCTATTAAAAGAAGAAGGGTCAGAGGACGAACAAATAACGCATTGGCTAACGCCGCTTATCGCCAAACTCAAGCAGCTACGTATCAATGGTTGCGAGATATTGGTCATGCATGGCAATCGTGATTTTTTGTTGGGTCAGCCGTTTTGTAATCTATTCGGTGGTGAGTTGATCAGCGAACCGTATACTTTGGCTATTGGTCAACAGAATTACCGCTTGGAACACGGTGACGCACTCTGCACGGATGACAAGAAGTATCAGTTCTTTCGTAAAATCATGCGTAACCGTCTGACTCAGTGGTATCTGCTCAACAAGTCATTAGAAAAACGCTTAGCCATCGCAGATAATATGCGCAAAAAAAGCCAGAAAAATAATGCCAATAAAGCCGCTTATATCATGGATGTGAATGATAAAGCCGTATATCAAGCCATTACTGCTAGCGATGCACTACTGCACGGTCATACCCACCGTCCCGATATCCATCAAGCTACCACTGATAAAAAGCGCTATGTGCTTGGCGACTGGCGACTGTTAGGTAAAGACGCTCGCCAGCCAAAAGTTAATGCGGTAATTGGCGCGGTAACAGAAGACGAGCATTCAAATGAGAGTTTGAATAGTAATGATGCTGAGTTTAAGTTGTACGAGTTTGAATTTCTTGTTCGCTAAAATGCGTGTAATGGCGTTTTAAACTTAATGGCATTTTAAACAATGCATCTTCAAAAACATCTTTTCAATATAAAAAGGGTCTGTCGATAGTTCAACAGACCCTTTTTATGTTTACTACATGCTTGAGCTACTTATCGCTTGCTCTCTAGTCCATCAATTTAAAGAAATGCTGACGATAGTGCTTTAGCTCACGAATAGAGTCACGAATATCGTCTAAAGCTAAATGACTGCCGCCTTTTTCAAAGTTCTTTAGAATGTCAGGACGCCAGCGGAAACACAGCTCTTTGATCGACGACACATCAAGATTACGATAATGAAAGAAGCGCTCAAGCTCTGGCATTTGGCGCGCCATAAAGCGACGATCTTGGCAGATAGAGTTACCGCACATTGGTGACTTACCACTATCAACCCATTTATTTAGGAACTTAATGGTCTCAGCTTCCGCTTCTGCCAGTGTCACCGTACTACGGCGCACACGGTCGACCAATCCTGACTGTCCATGCTGCTTGGTATTCCAATCATCCATCTTATTTAAAACTTGATCCGACACCTTGATCGCAAACACAGGCCCTTCGGCAAGCACGTTCAAATCTTCATCAGTTACGACGGTGGCAATCTCAATAATCTCATCGTTTAACGTATCGAGTCCGGTCATTTCTAAGTCAATCCATACCAGCCCTTTTTTACCTTGGTTTTTGATCTTAATCTTATTGGGATGGTCACCGGTAGCCATAAAATATCCTATCATTCATAATTTTGGAAAAGCAACTTTAGAAAAACAATTGAAAAAACGTATTACACGTAGACATCCGTGCTCGAGCAGTATTACAACGCGCTATTCGGTTCAGAAAACCTTTAGAGTCGCTACAATATTACAAAACCACTGTCTGCCGCAGACGCTTTAGGCTGTATGTTAGCAAATTTTCACGCTACACTTAGCAATATTTTTATAATAGGTCACAAACCCATGGCATTAATCCGGCAACGCAAACTGACTAAACAACAGATTCGTCGCATCGACAAGCAGCAACTGTCCAATCAAGACAGCATCGATGATAGCTTGATGGATGGCGTGGTCATGGCGCACTACGGTAAGCAATTAGAAGTACAAGTCACAAGCCTGCCTTCAGTGATACCTGAACAGCCAGAAGTCGCCCCTGATGATCCTGAGCCGTTTTGGCAAGCGCTCGCGCTTGGCGACATCTGGCGCTGTCATGTACGTACCAATCTACCGATGCTAGCCGCTGGCGACCAAGTACGCTGGAATGCCGACTCCAACACCGGCTTTGGACGTATCGAAGCGGTCAAGCCGCGTACCTCACTGGTCTCTCGTCCTGATCGTTATCATAAGCTCAAACCCGTCGCCGCCAATGTTGATATTCTGGCCATCGTCTTTGCCCCATTGCCTGCCGCCGCGCCAACACTAATCGATCGCTATCTGGTGGTGTGCCATCACGCGGGTGTCAAACCACTACTCGTCCTCAACAAAGCCGATCTGTTGGCTCAAGAAAACGGTGTTGATACCAATGAGTTATTGGCACAGTATGCAGCACTTGGCTATGAGAGCGTACTCACCTCGGTCGATTGTCCTGAAAACGTCGCCGAAAGTGACGAACAAGAAGGACTCGATGAGCTAAAACGCTACATAGATAAAAAGCTAGTTATCTTTGCTGGTCAATCTGGCGTTGGTAAAAGCAGTCTGATCAATGCCCTACTTCCAGAGTCTGGTCAAAGCGTCAATGTCATCTCGCAAAACTCTAAGCTTGGTCAACATACCACCACGACGAGCCGACTGTTGCCATTTAACCCAGACGATCTTACCCAAGGCGGTATCGTCGATACCCCAGGTATCCGTGAGTATGGTATCTGGCACCTCACCCCTGATGATATTATTTCAGGCTTCGTTGAGCTGGCGCCATTGGCCGGTGACTGTCAATTCCGTGACTGTCGCCACACTCATAACAGTAAAGGCTGTGCACTATGGCAAGCCGTGGCGGATGGGACTGTATTGCAGCGCCGCGTTGAAAACCTCGTGACGCTAAGAGAAGAGGCAGATACTAAGCCTTACTAATTCTTATTAGGCTCAATTGACGTCATCTCAAAAGCAAGATGACAGCTCGATTATTGACCGTGTCATCGCCCGTTTACTATAGATGACCTTATCGGTATAATAGCGCCTTGTTCATTATCATTGGGCTGGCTTCTCAGCCTGATAGAACACTTATTTTTTTGGAGGTATGGTTTGGATCGTGCGCTGGAATTTGTGGGCAACCACCCGTTTTTATTTGGTATATTAGCCGTACTTGCTATCCTGTTTTTTACCATTGAAAACAAACGTAGCGGTAGAAAAATATCGCCCAACACTCTTGGCATGATGGTCAACTCTCAAAACGCGCAGCTGATCGATATTCGCGCCAAGAAGAAGTTTGAATCAGGTTATATTCAAGGCAGCCGCAACATACCATTCACTGACCTGAAAGACCGCTTAGAAGAGATTCGTGCGATTGAGCAGCCAGTAATTATTATCTGTGATATGGGCGTACAAGCAGGCGCAGCCATTCAAATGATTGGCAAAGATGACGTCTATCGTCTAGAGGGCGGTGTCGGTGGTTGGCAAGGTGCTGGCATGCCATTGGTTGGTATAAAAGACGCTAAATCAAAGAAAGGTAAGTCAAAGCCCAGTCTAAGCAAATAGCAAGCCTGCTTCAACGCTATGCTTAGTTAGTGTTTACCACTACCTGACTGGCGCTCAAAAAATAAAAAGACACCTCTTAATAAGGTGTCTTTTTTTGTGCAGTACTTATAAGGCAGTAAAGTTAAAGTGACAAAGTTAATGCTGTGAGGCGTTTTAAACTGAGACGGCTTGAATTTGTCGTACCTATCCCCACTTTAGTAGTGAACACAACCGAATACATTTGTACTTTACTCATTGATAACAGACTATACCAACACGTAGACTATGATAATTAATCGTGTTATCTATAATAGTGCTGTTGTCTCACAAATTTATAAATAAGGATTAACCATGATTGTACCAGTTAAAGTTTATACCACACCTATCTGCCCATACTGCTCAAACGCCAAACAATTATTAAAGACTAAAGGCGTTGATTATGAAGAAATCGGTATGCATGATATGAGCCGTGAAGATCGCCAAGCATTGATGCAAAAAACCAATAACTACCGCACTGTGCCACAAATTTTTGTTGGTGATACCTTTGTTGGTGGCTTTGATGAGCTTAACCAAATGAACCAGCAAGGCAAACTTGACGAGCTATTAGCAGGTTAATCTGCTACTTTACGCTACTGTCTGTTTTTATGCCTATAAAGACAGACAGCGGTGGGTTCAAACATAGCTTTTGATTCAAATGTAGTCCTTGATATAAATACAGTATCAAGAAGTAGTGATAAAAACATCGAGTTTTCGTCCCTATTTATATTACAATGAATTTCTATTAAAATGACCGTTTGCCCAATTATTTGATTTAATTTTAGAGGATTTATCATGGCTGAAGAACAAGCACAACCACAATTGGCATTAGAGCGCATCTACGTAAAAGATATGTCACTTGAAGTACCAGGCGCGAGCGTATTCACCAAAGAGTGGAACCCAGAGCTTGATATCAACTTGTCTAGCAATGCTGAAAAGCTAGATGATGACCATTATCAGATCATCCTTACCGTGAGCGTTACTGCCAAAAATGCGGAAGAAGCAGCGTTTATCGCTGAAGTGCATCAGGCAGGTATTTTCTTACTAAAAGACATCCCAGAAGACCAAATCGGTCAAATCTTAGGTGCATACTGCCCTAACGTGCTGTTCCCATACGCTCGTGAGGTCATCAGCGACATCGTGACGCGTGGTAGCTTCCCGCAATTACTACTCGCTCCTGTGAACTTTGATCAAGCATACGCGCAAAGCCAGCAGCAAGCGCAAGTGGATGCTCAAGGTAACGCATAAGCATTAATTAAAATATATGAGCTCTACCAGTCGTATATTTGATAAGAGGCCGTTTACTTATAATGAGTAAGCGGTTTTTTTTGTGTGATTTCTCATGAGAATTTACAAAATTATTTGTTAGCCATCATGAAAGATAAATCTGTAAGATCTTGAATTAATAGACATATTGGATCAACAGATATAGAAAAACCCTGCTATCAAACAGGGTCTTTAATGACGATATCGACTGGCTAAATGAATTAGTTACAATCGATCATTAGCCTTTTAACGCTGATAAGATCTGCTGCTTGACCTCATCAATACCTTGCGTACCATCAAACTTATCATAGCTAGGTGCATCATCACCCTCAGTCGCTTTGTCTTGGTAAAAACCAACCAATGCTGACGTTTGCTCATGATACGTAGACAGACGGTCGCGGATAGTCGCTTCTTGGTCATCTTCACGCTGAATAAGCGCTTCGCCAGTGACATCATCGATACCATCAACCTTTGGTGGGTTGTGATCCACATGGTAAACACGACCCGAACCTGGATGCTGGCGACGGCCAGACAAACGGCTGACGATTTCGTCATCAGGTACGCTTATTTCGACCACATGATCGATGGCAACATCAGCATCTGCAAGTGCCTGCGCTTGAGGAATAGTACGCGGAAAACCATCCAAGATACAACCGTTGACACAATCAGGCTTAGCGATACGCTCTTTGACTAGGTTGATAATAAGATCATCAGAAACCAAACCACCAGCATTCATAATATCCTTGGCTTTTTTGCCAAGCTCGCTACCTTCTTTGATTGCTGCGCGTAGCATGTCGCCAGTTGAGATCTGTGGAATGTCATATTCTTTAGAAATAAACTGGGCTTGAGTACCTTTACCGGCGCCTGGTGGTCCTAGCAAAATAATACGCATCATTACACGACTCTCCTTAATAGATAGGATTTTGGGATTAATAAAACTTAGGGATTAATGGTTTGCAAAGCTACCTTACCTTGTGGCTTTGCAAACCTCAAGTATTTTCATAATTACGGTTATGAGTTGCTATGACTTAGCTGTTCATACAACACTGTTGCGCCCTTATATAACGGACAGTGTCACTAAGGTGATAGCGACTCATAGTAACAGAGAAGTCTATAGTACAGCGAACTTAAAAGAGTATTAAAACCACCCGTTATTTAACTGCTGCAAAGCAATATATCTCACTTACAACCAGAATGAGGCTGCTACGCTTTTGTAGTGAGTAGACTATGCTACGGTATTTGCTGATTGATTTCTACATTGGCCTGAGTTTGATCAGCACTAATCACTACGGGATTACCTGACAGGTCTCCAGACTCTGCGACTGCGTTACCACTGTGGCTGATACGAGCAATGACTGCCAACTGTACTTTGTCTCCTCGAGCAGATCCTATAGTACGTCCTGGCATCATAGCATCAAGATCGCTTAGGCTAATAGTAGCCTCGCCTTGCTTGATGGCGCTGATCGGTAAGCGCTTGGCGGCAAACGGTGGTCCACCATTGACATCACGAATCGCGACAAACAGCACATCATCAGCTTTGACCAACGGTAGCAAGCTTGAATTTATCTTAACGGTCACCTCAACACCTTCAGAGGCTTGCTGCTGCTGGATAGCCACATTAGCACTCAGCTCATCTAGGCTTGAGAGCGCCTGCGTATGATCGCCTGGCTTGGCAGAAATACTAGCACGCAAGCGTTTTATCCAGCCTTGTGCTTGGTCAAAGTTATTCGCTCGCGCCTCACCCATTGCCATCAGCATCTGAGCACCTTCATGCTCTGGGTTAGTTGCCAATAACTCTTCTAGTACTCGGCGACTATTAGCATCTAGCTGACCTTGATTAGCAAAAAAACTGATCTGCGCATAAGTCGCTGCAATTTCTTCGTTGTCGGGTGACAGGCGATAAGCACGTGATAGAGCCTCTAGCGCTGAATCAGTCGCTTCTAATGACAAAAATAGCTCTGATAGGCGCATCCAGCGATTGTAGTCATAGGCATGGCGATAGACATTGGTCTGCATGGCACTAATCAGCTGATTACCATCTTCGATAGCCCAGGCTGGCGGCTGATCAATTTTACCTGTTAATAAATCATCAGCCACTTGACCTACTTTGTCCTCAGCAGCCCATAGCTCAAACACAGGAGTACGATCAGCGACCATCAAGTAGGCCATGGCTGTAAGGACGGGGACCCAAACGATGATGATCAATCGACTTTTGATACCAGGCGTGACCATAGGGGCGACTTCACGCTGAGCATCTAAGAGCTGACGTTCTAGCTCTAGCTTTTGGTTTTGATAATGGTGATCATCAATGATGCCACTATCTTTATCTGTTTTTAGCTCAGCCAAACGCTCACGGAACACGGCAACGTTGATATCTAATAGCTGATTGTCCACAGGCTTACTGTGTTTGCGCGGTGCTTTTAGCCATGGCTTGATCGCGATAACACCAAGCAATAAGGCAATAAGTAAGCTTAGCGCAATAAATAAGCCAACCGTAGAGAATATGGTCATTTTTTGCCCCCAAGGCTTGTAATGTCATGATCGTCTTTATTATCAGCACGTGATAACAAACGCTCAAGCTCCGCTTTTTCGGTGGCAGATAATGCCTCAGTAGTATGCTCTACTGCCACGCCACTGTCGCCACTAGCGACCAGCTGACGCCGTTTGCTTTGCCAAAACCATCCAATGATCAAGATGATGAGCAATAATGGTGGGAAAAACCACAAGATCCATGTCGAAGGACGGACTGGTGGCTTATAACTGATAAAGTCGCCATAGCGTTCCTGCATATAAGCACGAATCTCACCATCACTTCGGCCGTCTTTGACCATGTTATAAGTTTTTTGTTTTAAATCTTGAGCAATTGGTGCATCAGAGCCTGCTAGGTTTTGGTTTTGACATTTTGGACAGCGTAGCTCTTCAATGAGACCGCGATACTGAGCTTCTTGTTGTACAGAGTCAAAGTCATAAACATCAATAGCAGCAAAGCTGGTCATACTCAATAAACAAGCAATGAGAACGCTTGTTAGTTTTATAACCAGGGTTTTTATTTGATAGGCCATCATTTACATGCCTCCGCAACCTGATTCGGATCTGGACTGGTACCGTTATTATTGGCTTCGTTTAGCACCATCAAACAAGGCGTGATACGACTTTGCCAATTGCTCTCATTGATCTCACCGATAATATGCTGACGAATGATCCCCTCACCATCTACAACGAAGGTCTCAGGTGCACCCGTCAAACCCAAATCTAAAGCAAATTGCCCTGATAGATCCTGAATAGACATCGAGAATGGATCGCCGCCCCTATTTAGATAGCCCAATGCATCACCGATATCATCTTTGTAATTAATACCTACTAAGTTGACACCGCGCTCTTCTAGTGTCATCAAAAAAGGATGTTCAATGATACAAGTCGGACACCAAGAGCCCCAAATATTCATGAGGAATGGCTGATCTGGCAGGTTGTCATTGGTCATGATACGACTGGTATCTGACAACAATGGCAGCTCAAAAGCAGGCACAGGACGCTCAAGCGCGGTATTAGTCACAATATCGGTCGGTTTTCCCAGACGCATATATAGCATGGCAAGCAAGCCAACAAAAATTACTAAAGGTATTAAAAACCCTATTTTTAGTGATTTTTTACTTTTGGCTTTTCTGTTGCCTTGTTGAGCAGTACTGTGCTGCTTATTGTTGTCAGGTGTGTTGTTTGAGGCTGTCATATCAATGATCCCCTGTCTTTGTAACTGACGCATCCAAATCTGCAACCGTCGTAAACCCTGACTTTTTGGCAGCGATCTGTGCAGGTGTTCTGGTTTTTTTGATACGGTAACGATTGTCTAGCATACTGAGTAGGCCACCGAACGCCATAATAAGCGCACCCAGCCATATCCAGCGAATGAGCGGTTTGACATAGATACGGAACGCCCACTCGTTGCTGTCCTCAGCAATTGGCTCACCAAGTGCTACATACACATCACGCATCAGGCTGGCATCAATTGCTGCCTCTGTCATCGGCATCATACTGATAATATAGTTGCGTTTTTCAGGGTATAACGTGGTCACTTCTTTACCGTCTTTACTTACCGCAACCTCAGCTTGAGTAGCATCAAAGTTACTGCCTTTTACTTCGCTAAACCCTTGTACCGTAAAATCATAGCCTTGGACATTGACACTATCGTTCGGTCCGAGCGCCACATCACGTTCAATACTGAGCGTAGTGGTAAATGCCACACCAATAACTGCAACGAGCACCCCAATATGAGCAGTTTGTTGACCCCAATAACTTAGGCGCAACTGACGCAGTCCACTTAGACGACTTGGTGCGTTTTTGGTCTTGTCTTTAAAGTCGACCACCATCCAGAACAGCACCCAAAAGCTGACTGCCAACGTAACACCAATATTTAGTATCGCTGATGGACTGGTGAAATAAGCAATGATCGCGGCCAACACCAGACTACTTACGGCGATAACCATACCAGCACCCAGTAATGGACGGCTGTCTTGTTTCCAGCGGATATTAGAGCCCATACCCATTGCCACTAACAGTAGCCAGGTTAATGGCACAAATAGCGCGTTGAAGTACGGAGGACCAACAGAAACCTGACCCAGATTAAACGAATCAGCGATTATGGGATACAACGTCCCTAGCAATACGACCAAGGTCGAAATTAAAATGATAACGTTGTTAATCACTAAGAAGGACTCACGCGAAACCAGACGATACTGGCTCTCAACTGTCAGACGCCACCCACGTACCGCAAACATCAAAAGACCACCGCCAATAATCACCCCAAGAATGGCTAGAATCACCAAACCACGGGTCGGATCAGCGGCAAATGAATGCACTGAAGTGATGACACCTGAACGGACAAGGAATGTACCTAATAAACTGAGCGCAAAGGCGAAGATCGCTAGCATGATTGTCCATGCCTTGAATACGCCGCGCTTTTCAGTCACTGCAAGCGAGTGTAGTAACGCCGTACCTGCCAACCATGGCATCAGTGATGCGTTCTCCACAGGATCCCAGAACCACCAGCCGCCCCAGCCAAGCTCATAATATGCCCACCATGAACCAAGCGCGATACCAACCGTTAAGAAACCCCAAGCCGCCAGCGCCCACGGACGTGACCAACGTGTCCACACCGCGTCCAAGCGACCTTCCCACAGTGCTGCCATACAAAAAGCAAATGGCACAACCAAACCCACATAACCCATATAGAGCATCGGTGGATGAATGATCAAACCAAAATCTTGCAAAACAGGATTTAGATCCGCGCCATCGACGGGCAGATTGGGCAAGGTACGATCAAATGGTGATGAGGTGAAGATAAGCATCGCCAGCATCATCATCTGCACACCAGCCAATATGACAAGTACACGTGCACGCATCGTGAGAGGTAAACCGCGGCTAAAATAAGAGACCAGTGCACACCAGGTGGCCATAATGGTCATCCACAGTAGCAAGGACCCTTCATGACCGCCCCACGTCGCAGATAGCTTATAGTACCAAGGCAACAACGTATTGGAGTGCTGCGTGACGTAGACAAGACTAAAATCATTGTAATAAAAGCCTGCCATTAATGCTGCAAATGATGTGATCATGGCCGCAAATTGCGCCCATGCAAGACTTGGTGCTAGACGCTGCCAAGCGACATGGTCACGCATAACGCCAATAGTTGGTAGTACCACCTGCAAAATCGCCAGTATAAAAGCGGCCAGCAAGGCAAAATAACCCAATTCTGTGATTAACATACGGTCTAACCTTGTTTACCTTGGATACAATTAAGGGTTCACCGATGGCATTGCTAGCCACTGGCAAACGCTAAATAGTCCTTTATGCGGTCATAGTTTACGGTCAAAAACTGAGGTTTTAGTGGCTATAGACGCACCTAAAACCCGCTACTATCATTGAGAGGTATCAACGTGAATGGTTGATACAAAATGCTTATCTGTCACTGGTCTTACATTAGTTTATTGATTCAAACTGTATTAGATATTGCGGTGTGTGACTATTTAAAAATACTTATTATCGTATTCTTGCTCGCAGTGCGCTCACGATAGAATAATTGCATCAAAATCATAGCGTCTAAATTACAGCATCGAAGTTATGGTATCAATATCATGGCATTGAGGGGAAAAACACCAGCACCAGATGTAACCACCCCGCCAGGAATCCCGTCAGACCGCCCAATACAATCAAGGTCATCTCGTCTTCTCGAAAGGCAGGACGCAGTAGATTCTGAAACTCATTTGGCGTTAGCGCCCGTATCCTATCGCGAAACAGACCAAATATCTTACTGGCGCGACTTTCATTGAGCTCAGGATCACGCAGTGGTACCATCGTCGCTACAATTGACTTATCGATAATGGTGTTTTTGAGCTGCCCATAATCACGGCGACCCAACCCCACACGTAATGTCGTGCTGATTACGGGTGACTCTAGTACTGTATATAGATGTGACTTCATCAATTCACGAGTTTGCGCTGAACGATCACCATACATCATCTCATTCATGA
Source organism: Psychrobacter sp. H27 (assembly GCF_059072655.1). Lineage (NCBI taxonomy): Bacteria > Pseudomonadati > Pseudomonadota > Gammaproteobacteria > Moraxellales > Moraxellaceae > Psychrobacter > Psychrobacter sp. H27. The sequence goes on from NZ_JCACRX010000001.1 coordinate 983,494, forward strand.
TGTTCTCAAGAGTGACCAAGTCTTTTACCACAATCTCAGCGAAAACTTCAGACACTTCCTCTTGGCGCTTCATAAAGCCGCCTTGCAAACGATACCTTGCGATATGCGGCATCACTGGCTTGATAAACGGGAAGCCGCTCTGTACCGTGAATAGCTTTAAGTAAGGTATAAAACGGGGCTCTACTGGATTGAATACCATCCAAATGGCAATCCAGTTGGTCAAAAATCCCCAAATCGCGGCAAAAAACGGTACGGTCCAATGCTGCGGCACCACCAAAAATATAAACATCTGAATAATACCAAACACCAAACCGATCAGTGCGCTGATATGCCAGATAAAATCGATCTCTTTTTGACCGACCCTTAGGAACATGTTAACCATCAGACGACGGTCGTTCTCCATCGTGTTAACGATCATCTTACGCATATCGACTAGATCTTCGACATGATAAGTCAAATCTGTCACCAGCGACTGCATGATACTGGGCAGCTCTTTGTGTGCTTGGGCATAGACACGGCGCTTTAGGGCGTAAGGCAGATTACCCCATAGGGCGGGCGAATGATCGAGCATAATCTCATCAATCAACGGCTCAAGATTTTTGTCCACCGTGTCAGTGACAAATAGCGCCATTTGCTCCGGTTCCATCGCCTTAAAAAATTCATCAAGCGAACCGAGTTTTGATAGCGTCTGATCAACGATGACGCCCGATATCTTGCCTGCTTTGCGCGGCACGATACCTTGCCAACCGATACCTGGCAACCCAAAAAACGGGAAATTCGGAATACGAATACCCCGAAACTTAATCGGGTAAAACAGCATCTTGAGTGCCATCCACACATGTACCCAAGTGACGAATGCCGTCACTGGTGGAATGGTCAGCATGGCAAAAAACTCTGGGTGTTCAGCGATTGTCTGCCACAATGAATTTACGTCCATGACTTCTCTAGTCCCTGACAGGTTAATTGTCGTTGCTACTATTGTCGTTACTGATAACAAGTGATTAGCAAATTAGAACGTTTCAAAAGACGCTCTGCCCGTAACAATTACGATAAAATAAATCGCCTGATTTTAGCATACTTGCCATTTATTAGCACATATAGACCCTCAGCAAGTTGTGACTAAAGATGACATCTTTTATACGGTATCTTTATTAGCAAAGATATCACCATGGCCCATCGCTTATAGAACGTATGGTCAGAACAAAATGAGCAGCCAAATACTGCACCCTTTCATTTGTTCTGTTATAATTTGTAGTGAAACAACAAAGACTCCCTACGTAACAGTCGATCGTACCAATCAACGCCTCATAAATTTCTCTCGTACCACGCTATGTGATTGAAACCATTTGCATTATCCTTTAGACTCACCGCACTTTGGTTGACCAAGCCGCCCATTTATTCCTCTTTTACTGACTCACTGACCAATTGGGCTCTGATTTTCTATGAATAAACCGCTAACTCCCAATACTGAGCAGGTCAATAGCACCTTTACTAACCGTATTATTATCTTTGGGATTTTGATATTGATTGGTTTGGGCGGCTTGATAACGCGTTATGGTTATCTGCAAGTCTATGCTCATGATAAATACACCACGCAGGCTGATAACAATCGTATCAAGCTCATATCTGCACCGCCTAGCCGTGGTTATATTTATGATCGTAATGGGATCATTTTGGCAGACAACCAACCCGTCTTTACTGCCATGTTAAGCCCCGATGAAGTCGACAATCCTGAGCGCACCTTGAAGTTGCTCGCGCCTATCTTTGACTTAACAGCAGAAGACATTACGGATATTCTGGCGCGTTTAAGCAAAAACAAAAACGATCCTGTCACCATCAAAATCGACTTAACGGAAGCGCAGCTGGCTCAGTTTAGCGAGCGCAAGCCTTTTTTTCGCGGGGTTTCTATTCAGAGTAAGCTGACACGCGACTACCCTTATGATGAGCTGTTTGCTCATGTTATCGGTTATGTTGGCCGTATAAATGATAAAGAATCTAAGCGTATAGACAAAGACCGCTATGCAGGTACTGACCTGATTGGCAAAATTGGCATCGAAGACTATTACGAAGATATTTTGCTCGGGCAACCAGGCTACCAGTCAGTAGAAACAGATGCTCATGGCAATATCTTGCGCCAATTGGACACCAAACCGCCAACCTCTGGTAATGATTTAACCCTGAGCTTGGACTATGGCTTACAGACCATCGCACAAAAGCAACTTGATGGTCGCCGCGGTGCAATTGTAGCGATAGATCCCAAAAATGGTGACGTATTGGCGTTTGTCAGTAACCCAAGCTACGACCCTAACCCGTTCATATCGGGCATCTCATTTAAAGACTACGACGCCCTGCGTGAGGACCTGGATCAGCCGTTATACAACCGCGCCTTACAAGGCACCTACCCACCCGGCTCTACTATCAAACCGTTCGAAGGTTTGGGCGGTATACATTATGGCTTGCGAGACTGGGACACTACTATTTACGACCCTGGTTACTTCAGCCTACCTGGCGACTCACATCGGTTCCGTGACTGGAAACGCGGGGGGCATGGTACGGTTGATTTAAAAAAATCTATCGCGATGTCAGTCGACACCTATTACTACAAGCTAGCATATGAGATGGGTATCCAGCGCTTGCACGACTGGATGGTACGTTTTGGTTTTGGGCAGGACACGGGTATCGACCTTCCTAATGAAAAATCAGGCATCATGCCCTCACCAAAATGGAAGCAAGACACTTATGATAAGAACTGGCTACCAGGCGAAACCATCTCTGTCAGTATTGGCCAAGGCTATTTCTTAGCCACACCGCTACAGATTGCCAACGCTACTGCCATGACCGCCAGTAAAGGGCAACATATTACCCCGCACTTGCTAAAAAGCAGCGATGGTGCCGCAAAGGTAAAAGTAATCACCAAACCAGATGGCAAAATTGATTATAACGGTAAGCCTTCTGACTGGTTACGTATGCACGATGCCATGGAGAGTGTGATAGAAGACGGAACAGGACGCGGTATCTACACCCCGCGCTACCGTATCGCTGGTAAAACAGGTACCGCGCAGGTAAAGTCTATCGCTCAGGGCAAACGCTATGATAAGTCTGCGATAGATAAGCGCCACTGGGATCATGCTTGGTTTAATGGCTTTGCGCCAGTAGAAGATCCACAAATTGCGCTTGCCGTGCTGGTCGAAAATGGTGGCGGTGGTAGTACTACAGCCGCTCCTATTGGCCGTGCGTTATTTGACTATTGGATGGTACAACGCAAAACTGATCCTGTACTACCGCCGTCACCCGATGAGCTAAAAGTCATCAAGCGACAAAAGGCATTTGAAAAAGCATTGCAAGACGCACTGCGTGAAAAAGAAGCAAAAGCTTTAGAAGCGCAGGAAGCGGCAGAAGCAGAGGTAGAAACACAGGCAGCAGCGGCAACCTCTGAATAGTAGTATTTGACCGTTATTGCTAAAAAACTATTACTGAGTAGATACTGCTAGGTACACCCATCTACATAAAACGCTTAAGCAAAACAGAGTATACGAGACCCCATAATGAAAAAACCCGCAAACGGACGCGTATCAAAAAAAACCCACAAAACAAAAAACGCAGCGGCAGGCGATGTACGTATCATTGGTGGACAGTTTAAGCGCCGTATTGTGAGCTTTATCGATGCAGAGGGGTTACGCCCCACCCCAGATCGCTTGCGTGAGACTCTGTTTAACTGGTTACTGGCTGATATTCATGGTGCACAGGTGCTCGACAGCTGTGCGGGCAGCGGCGTGTTAGGGTTTGAAGCCTTGTCTCGCGGCGCGGCACATACTACTTTTATCGAAGTGAATAGCGCCCAGAGCAACATGCTACGTCAGAGTGCCGAGCAGCTACGCCTTGATACCGCCACTTATAGCGTCATCACTGGCACTGCTGAGCAAGTACTGGGTCAAGCCCAACTGAAGCAAGACCAACCGGCTCAGCGACCTTTCGATATTGTATTCATCGATCCACCGTATGCTCAAGATCTGTGGCAGCCTATTTTGACCACGCTCATTACAAATGATTTGGTCGATACAAAGACGCTTATTTATTTAGAGGCAGATAAGGATTTAAGCGCTCAGCTTAAGCAGTTGGAAGAGACACTTAGTGAAAACCCAGATATTCATTTATCTAATACTCAGCAAATAATAAGCTTTAATTGTTTGAAACAAACCAAAGTCGGTCAAGTTGTTGCTGGACTTTATCAGCTGTCATTGTCATAATTGTACGGTAATTGCTAAGCGCATCATTAGCGATTATTTGTTAAGATCCTTTAGCAAAATCAATCAATACCTGTAAAAAATGTTTAAAACCGCTTAAAAACTGGCCTAACGCTGCAGTTTAATGTATAAAGGCGAAAATAAACCCCAATGCAGCTTGCAAGCGTAGGCGCTACTGCTTATAATGTGCAGTCTGTTTTTTGAGAGCCCCGTTCCCAGCTAAACTCTCAACGAATTCTAATTTTAAGGTTTTATCATGAAAACACTTAGTGCAAAACCAGCTGAAGTGACCCATGACTGGTATGTCGTAGATGCTGACGGCAAAACCCTTGGTCGCTTAGCCACTCAAATCGCAACTCGCTTACGTGGCAAGCACAAGCCTTCTTTTACTCCGCACGTTGATACTGGTGACTTTATTGTTGTCATCAATGCTGACAAAATCACGGTAACGGGTAAAAAAGCACAAGACAAAAAGTACTATCGTCACAGTGGCTACCCAGGTGGTATCAAAGAAACCAACTTCAATAAGTTGCTTGCACATAAGCCTGAAGATGTTCTACATAAAGCAGTTAAGGGTATGCTTCCAAAAGGCCCTCTTGGCTATGCAATGATCAAGAAGCTGAAGCTATATGCGGGTACTGATCATCCACATACTGCACAGCAACCTAAAGAACTAGACATCTAAGGATATACTTATGGAACGCAATTACGGAACTGGTCGCCGCAAGACGTCTACCGCTCGTGTCTTTTTATCAAAAGGTACTGGTAGTATCGTTGTTAACGGTAAGCCACTAGACGAATACTTCAGCCGTGAAACTTCACGCATGGTTGTTCGCCAGCCATTAGAACTATTAGACTCAGCTAATGCATATGACTTGTATGTCACTGTTGCAGGCGGCGGTATTAGTGGTCAAGCTGGCGCAATCCGCCACGGCATCACACGTGCATTGATCGAAGCTGACGAAACTTTGAAGCCTGCCCTAAAAGCAGCTGGTTTTGTTACTCGTGACTCACGTCAAGTTGAACGTAAGAAACTTGGTCTACGTAAAGCACGTAAACGTCCACAGTTCTCAAAACGTTAATCAAAGCGCTCTCTTATATTTTTGTTGCTATTGTCTTTTTCTCGGAGCGATAGTAGCAATATTCAATAAGAGAATAGTTTTGCAAAACCTTATAAGCTGTTTACAGCTTATAAGGTTTTTTTATGTCTATTAGAGGCGTATGACTCACGTGACTCTGTCTATGTAACTACGTTTACTGTAAGACTCTCCCCATAATGACGCTTATTGTCACTATTATTCTTTAAGATATTCTTAGAGAAAAATACTGCATATCAGTACTGCATAGTAGACACCTTCTAAAAATTCTAACTTGCAAAGCGTTTGACGCTACCCCATCATATCAATAACTTTTTATCATTAGCCGCGATGTCATAGACAGTGCTGTAGAAGGATATTATGAAAGCGCCTGAACAATACGATCACAGTAAACCCTCTAGCAATAGCAGCGTACCGTCACCAAGTATGCAGCAGTCAAACAAGTCGCCTAACATACCTGCTGGTACCCCAACGATTACGCAGAATCATAAGCGTACGGCGCAAGCAGATAAAAAGCCATTTCAGTGGCAGTTTTTAGCACCAAAATACTGGGGCATCTGGTTATTATTCTTGATTATGTTGCCAATGATGTATCTACCGCTACGCTGGCAATTTTGGCTCGGACGTCAGCTTGGTCGTTTGATTTATAATGCTGCGGGCTCACGCCGGCGTGACACCCTAATCAATCTCAAACTGGCATTCCCTGAAAAACCAGAAGCTGAACGCGAATTGATGGCCAAGCAAGTTTTTGTCAATCAAGGCATTGGTGTATTTGAAACCTTGTGCGCTTGGTTTCGCCCCAATGTGTTTACTAGAACAGTATCTATCTCAGGACTACAGCATCTGGTGAATGCTCAAAACGAGCAGCGGCCCGTCATCTTATTAGGTGCACATTACACCATGCTCGATTTGGGTGGTTTGCTGAGCGCGCAGTTTTTCCCTGTGGACTGCATGTACCGTACGCAAAACAATTCTTTATTAGACTGGTTTATTTATAATGGTCGTACCAATATATTTGGTAAGCAAATCTCTAGCCGAGATATGCGCAGCTTGGTCACATCAATCAAAGCAGGACACGTTATTTGGTATTCCCCTGATCAAGACTATGGTCTCAAGCAAGGCGTTATGGCACCATTCTTTGGCGTGCCAGCAGCGACGATTACGGCGTCACGCCGTATGGCAAAAATGGGTAACAAAGCCACGCCACCTGCGGTTATGGCGCTGCACACTTATCGACAGACACCAGACAGTCTGCCGCGTGGTAAGCGTCCACATTATCATCTGACTATCACCCCAGAGTTGGACAACTACCCAAGTCATGACGAGGTCGCTGACGCCACTCGAGTCAACGAGACGTTAGAAGGGCTCATTCGTATCGATCCTACCCAGTGGATGTGGTTCCATCGCCGTTTTAAACATGGGCCGAATGGTCGTACGGACATCTACAAGTAGACTTAGTATTTGGTAGACTTAATAGTTGAATGCTCAACAGGCCCCAATAAATTTGCTATACTTTACGGCTGATATTTCGCTTCTTTGACCCTATATTTATAATAACTTGATAAACAAAATAATGGATTTTTCATGAGTAATAACAGCACCTCTGGCAGCCAAGCTTCTGACCATTCAACTGAAAAAAAACGCATCCTAACTGGGATTAAACCGACTGGCATTCCACATTTAGGCAATTACGTTGGTGCGATTCGTCCCGCAATTGAATCCATCCAAAATAGTGATCACGAAGCGTTTTTCTTTTTGGCAGACTATCACGGTATTATTGGTTGCTACGACCCTGCTATCATCCATGAATCGACGAGAGCGATTGCGGCCACTTGGATTGCTTGTGGTCTCGATCCTGAGCGTGTGACGTTCTATCGTCAGTCAGATGTGCCTGAAATTCCAGAGCTCGCTTGGGTTTTGAACTGCTCATGTGCTAAGGGTCTCATGAACCGTGCCCATGCCTATAAGGCAGCAGTGGATATCAATACAGAAAAAGCCGATGTCGATCCTGATCAGGGAGTCACGATGGGGCTGTTTGGTTATCCTGTACTAATGGCAGCTGATATCTTGATGTTCAATGCGACCCATGTACCTGTTGGCCGTGACCAGGTTCAACATATCGAGATGGCACGCGATATCGCAGGTACGTTCAACCATCGATACAAAACACTCTTTACGCTACCGACAGCGGTTGTAGACAATGATATACCACTACTCACTGGCTTGGATGGTCGTAAGATGAGTAAAAGTTACAACAACACTATCCCCTTGTTTGGTGAGTCAAACCCGCAGGTCAGCTCAGAGAAACAAATGCACAAAGCCATCATGAAAATCGTGACCAACTCACAACTACCTGATGAGCCAAAAGACCCTGATGACTCTGCTCTGTTTGAGATTTATAAAGCATTTTCTACTCCTGAAGAAATTGCTGACATGCGTGCACAATATGCAGCCGGTATTGGCTGGGGCGATGCCAAGCAAGCGCTATTTGATAAGATCAATGATGAGATTGCGCCTTTCCGCGCGCGTTACGAAGAGCTCATGGCCAATCCAAAAGAGCTAGAAGAAATCTTGCAGATGGGTGCAAATAAAGCCCGTCGTCATAGCCGTAAGCAATTAGACAAGACTCGTCGCGCTATTGGTATCCGCCCTCTTGCCAAACTCAAGTAGTCGTTTGATTGTCGCCATTTATCACTACTAGAGCGGATACCAAACGTGCAGACTAAGCCAAACACCAAACAAGCGGCTTTATCAAAAGCCGCTTTGTTCCCACCAGTGGATAAAATATCTACCAATAGAATGTCCCAGTCTATGTATAGTCAAAGTGACTATGCTGAATCAGTCAGTCATGATACTGCTTTGCGTATTTATCAGACACCAGTACAGCATCTACCAGACGATCTTTATGTCCCGCCACAAGCGTTTGCGATTTGGTTGGAGCAGTTTGCGGGCCCTTTAGATTTCTTATTGTATTTGGTCAAAAAGAACAATGTCGATTTGACCCAAATGCCAATATTACCAATCACTGAGCAGTACCTTGCGTATATCAGTGAGTTGGATACTGAGCACTTTGAATTGGCAGGTGATTATCTCTTGATGGCCTCCACGCTTATTGCCATAAAGACAGAATTGCTCCTACCGACGCCTGATACGCCTACTGATGAACGCGACCCAAAAGCCGAACTGATTGAGCGTCTTGAGGAATATGCGCAAATTAAAGTAGCCAGTCAGCGCTTAGATGGTCTGGTACGTTTAGAGCGCGATGTGTTTTTAGCGATGGTCAGCATGCCTGGTCAAGAGGTTATGAACGCTGAATTACCCAGCTACTCACCAACATTATTGATTGAGAGCTTATTTAAGATGCAGCTGCAGCCAGACTATCACATGCATACTATTAAGGTTGACGCCGTACCACTCTCTGACCGTATTGCCAGTATCAGCAGGCAACTGAGCACTGATGGTGCGCGCTCCTTTTATGAGCTATTAGACAAATCACAGGGCAAGATAGGTGTTGTCGTCAGCTTTGTCGCAGTGCTTGAGCTGATAAAACGGCAGCTGGTCGGTGTGATTAGCTCTGAGTTAGATGATGAGGTGATAGCATCTGCTACCCATACTGCTGGTCAGCGGTATACAGATGAGTCCACAACACTGACATTGCAGTGGCTAGCCTAATACGCGTTAAAGCTATTTACGAACATTGTTTATCAAAAAATTGAAATAAGAGCGCATTTTAGATGGTAGATATTGACGAATCAAAGCCACATGATAAAACAGAACTTACAAGCACTGCTGCTTCTACTGAAGCAAATCGTGCTCATCTTGAGGAAACGAGTAAACACATCGAGGTACTATTGCATGCTTCAGAAGCGCCGCTAACAGCTCATGCGCTAAAGAAGCATTTGTCGTTATCCACGAAAGAGCTAAAACAAACCCTAGACGTATTGCAACAACGTCTAGACACAGGTGTGCTCAAACTACACGAAACAGCTAGTGGCTATCGCTTACAGATAGGTGATGATTACAGTCGTTTGATTCAGCGCGTCTTTCCGCAGCGTCAAGAACGCCTAAGCCAAGCACTACTTGAGACATTGAGCGTCATTGCTTATAAGCAACCTGTAACGCGCAATGATATCGAGCAAGTACGCGGTGTGACGCTATCAAGTAATATACTGCGGCAGCTATTTGATAAAGGATGGATCTTAGAGAAAGGCTATAAAGATACTTTGGGACGTCCAGCACTGCTTCATACTACTGCGCAATTCTTAGATGCGTTTGGGCTGAGTCATCTAGATGAGCTACCACCGATGCCAGATATAGATACCATACGAGCGATGTCTTAATTTTTCTATTAGACAACTCAAACTACTCTCATAAAAAAGGACAGACCCCGTAGAATCTGTCCTGTTTATTAGATGTTTAATCTTACTTATACTGAGGTAAAACCTATTGAGCCACTCACCTATTAGTATTTGGTGATTAGTCTTTACTGATTAATGACATCAACGCCTTTTGGTGGGTTGAATTTAAACTGGCTGCTACCGATGCTAGGGTTCATTTTGATACCACTGAACTTAATAGAAGTCGTTTGACCTAGGGTATCGTTTAATACCATCATGACAGGTTTACCACCGCTAAAGCTCATTGATAGGCTCTTAAAGCTAGCGCTGTCTGATTTTGGATACAGCACATAGTAGTTTTTATTGCTGTATGGCTGAGTAATCTTGAAGTTCTGATCAATCTTGCTTGGATCACCTGATAATAACAACGCTGGCGTATTACCTACTTGGCTGTCGACGTTTTGCTTAGTCGCTTGTTCTAAATCTTTATCATAGATCCACATAGAGTTACCGTTGGCCACGATCAGCTGCTCTGATGGTGACTTGGTCTCCCAGCGGAAGTTATTGGGACGCTGGACGCTCATAGAGCCTGTGAAAGTACCGCTGCTAGCCCCTTTCGTTGTTTGGCTAAAATTCGCAGTCATACTCTTGGTATTGGTCAACAACTTGTTCAAGCGTTTGGCTGCCGTCATATTGTCAGCAGGTGCCGCTGTAGCAGACTGAGTCAATGCCATCATAGGGGCGGCGATACCAAGTGAGGTCATCAATACCCCTGCCAAAGCCCCACTCATTACTTTTTGTTTGGTCGTTTGTTTCGTAGATACAGTCATCATAAATCCTCTCTAAAAAAGCACAGTTGCTTTAAAAATAGTCGCTTTAAAAATATTTACTTAAAATAAAACAGTTTATTAAAATTTTTATCTTCTAAAAATGCTTATGTTTGCCAGTATCGAACCGGTATCAATCAGCAATGGCAACAGTGTGCCAGTTTTTTTATTATGCGCCTAGTCATGATTTGCAATCATTACTACGCCTGCCATACACGCTTGTAACCAATACAGTTACACAGTGAAATATGTCTTTATCGTCATTAGCTATGAGTCTTATTTTGAAAAAATAGTTGGGATAGAATTTTAGACCATTGGAACTGTTTGATGAATCGGGACGGTTTGATGGTAGATAGTTCGTGAAGACTTAATTCTTGAGTATATCGTTTTTGTATCGGTTGATAGGACTCTATAAACGCAAAAATCCCCTATTACCATCAGGCAGTAGGGGATTTTTTAATTATCTGATCATTCTATCCAAAGAACAAAACGACCTACATAGATAATTATGCGTTTTCAACCGTAACATAACGACGGTTAAATTTACCTTTGGTCTCAAACTTTACAACACCGTCATTTAGTGCAAATAAAGTATGATCACGACCCATGCCAACGCCTTCGCCTGCGTGGAATTCTGTACCACGTTGACGAACGATGATGTTACCAGCTACGATAGCTTGGCCACCAAAGATTTTTACGCCTAGCATTTTTGGGTTTGAATCACGACCGTTACGGCTCGAACCGGCAGCTTTTTTATGTGCCATGAGAAAATCTCCTTGTTAATGTGACTTATCGCTTATGCGACAACTCTTAAGCATTTAGTGCGCTATTTAGCAATGTTTGCTAAATGGGTAATTAGGCATTAATGGCTTTGATTTTTAACAAGGTATACCATTGGCGGTGACCTTGCTCTTTGTGGTAATGCTTACGGCGGTTGTGCTTGATGATACGGATTTTTTCGCCGCGACCATGCTCAACAACTTCAACTTCTACGCTAGCGCCATCAACAACAGGCTGACCGATTTTGACGTTATCGCCGTCAACAACCATCAACACGTCTTCAAATTTGATTGTTTCGCCTTTTTCTGCTTTTAGCAATTCAACTTTAAGCAATTCATCGACGACTACACGGTGCTGTTTACCACCAGTTTTAATTACTGCGTACATTGTATGACTCCGTTTAACCCGTGTGCCGTGGCTGATGTTATACCAACGCTTTTACGACGAACACGACAGGGAAAAATTAAAGGCAAGATTCTACGGCTTTTTGCTCATAAAAGCAAGCCGCGCCTCTTGTTTTTGTAAGGTGATTACACTAAATCACCATCGCTTATGTGACGACAAGTTCTATAAATGATTAGAACGCCGTAGATGACCATTCTAATCAGACTCTAGAAGTCATCATTTCGATCGATGGTTTGAGCCTAACGGGAGCTATTATAACTTATACAATCAGTTACTTACAGTCCTTTATCAAGCCATTATGTGACTACAGCATCATTTAATAAGTGAACCACTGTATGATCCAAGTATGCGATACCTTTTATCAATTACAAGCTACTCTTTATATACAGTAATGCGTTTGTAGCGTAATGCCGACCTCTTCTGTCATCTACTTTAACCCACAATTTTCGCAGACAGCTATGCTATTATAAGCCAAACGATACCTTACCCATGGATGGACGACATCAAGGTTATAAAAACTCTCTTTATTCTTATTAATATGACTATTTATTATGACTATTACCTCTACAGATAATACCCTACCCACTGCTCAAGCAACGCCTAGCTATGCTGATATCCAACGTATCGTCGCCAATGATTTTGAGGTGATGGATAAGCAGGTATTCGGTAGTCTAAATTCAAAAGTACAGCTAGTGATGAGTGTCTCGCAACACGTGATCAATGCTGGCGGCAAGCGTATGCGCCCGTTGATTACGCTTTTATGTGCTCGTATGTTTGATGATAACCCATCAGAAAAAGCCATGCACTTAGCGGCCATTACTGAGATGCTGCATACGGCAACTTTAGTCCATGATGACGTGATCGATGAGTCAGGACAACGCCGCGGCAAACCAACTGCAAATGCCACTTGGGATAATGCCACTGCGGTGTTGGTCGGTGATTATTTGATTGCACGCGCTTTCAATCTTTTGGTCGGTTTTCAGAGCTTGCCCCTATTGCAGATATTTTCAGATGGGACTTGTGATATTGCCGAGGGTGAGGTATTACAGCTACAGCATCAGCACAACCCTGCGGCGACAGAAGAGGATTACTTACGAATCATCGATGGTAAAACCTCACGGCTGTTTATGATGGCGACCCAAGGCGCTGCTATTTTGCAAGACAAAACCGAATATATGACCGCATTGGGCGCATTTGGACAACATTTTGGTAATGCGTTCCAAATTATTGATGATGTGCTGGACTATAGTGGCGACAGTGACGTAATGGGTAAAAACTTGGGCGATGACCTTGCAGAAGGCAAGCCTACTCTACCCACTATCAAAGCACTTGAGCTGCTAAAAGACAGTGATACCGAAGGCTACGAGCAGCTTCGTATCGCTGTACAGACTGGCAAGACGCCAAACGCCGAGCAGCTCATTGAGTTAGTAAGACAATCAGGCTCATTAGATTATTGTAAGCAGCGTGCTTTAGAAGAGACTAGACTCGCCCAACAAGCGCTTAGCACGTTACCTGACAACCAGTATCGTCAAGGACTGTATCAATTGACTGAGCTTGCTAGCGCACGACTAGTATAATCAAATCTGAGTCGTCTTTACTTTCAGCCAACTAAAAAGACCAGCCAGTTAAAACAGCCAGCTGATAAAGACGACTCTTCTCTTAACGCTTTAGCCGCTTTCTTTAACAGTCGGTTAACGTAACGCCGATAATTCAAAACGACTCTCTCAAAAGTTACCCTCTCAAAAACGACGGTATCAGCCAAATCGTTACCTTTCTTTAAGTTTCATAACTCCTTGCAGTACTATAATCCTGACAAGGGTTTTGATGGTTAAATGATGTTAGATAAAGATATGATGTTAGATAAAGGCATATTGACGACAGTTTTCTGAGCGGTAATTAAGGGTTGCTAAATTTTCTATTTTGAGTACAAACATGGTTTTTGGGGTCTTAAATACCCTAGTGCTCATATGGCTTTACAATTATAACAAAAAATTACATTATGTTTTGGTGTCGGGTTGTATATCAGACTATTAGCTGTTAGCTAATGTGACGCTTACTATAGCGCCATTTTTTTTATTCATAAAACGTAATATTACTACTTTTCGCCTCTGCCTCTTTTATAAATCACTTGACTGTGGGGTTACCCCAATAGTTTATAATAACCCATTAAATTTACTAGTCCACTTTGTAATCTGTCTACATTTTTGATGCCAAATCCGCCAAAACCCTACTTTATGTTTCTCACTATCAGATGTCCTACTAGTGAGTTTTCAATTAATAAGTATCATCAAAGGCTGGGTCGATAGCGATGGAATAGACTTGCAGGATTAGTAAACACTTTATATCTCATACGCCAACATTTATTGTTTAATTTTTATACTGTCATTATTTATATATATTGCCGAGGACATTGATGAAGCACTCTACTCTTGCGCTTGTAATAGCATCTGTACTATCTGGAGCTGTACTGGTCGGCTGTGACAAAAGCGACGACGCTGCTGGCGAACAAGCGGCACAACAGCAAATGCCGCCTGCGGTTGTCAACGTTCAAACCGTTACGTTCGATACCATTCCACAGGTACAGACTTTTTCTGGACGTACTGCCGCCTACCAAACTGCCGATGTTCGCCCACAGGTCAATGGGGTCATTGATGAAGTGTTGTTCCGTGAAGGAAGCAATGTCAAAAAAGGTCAGCCACTGTATCGCATTAACACCGATAACTATGCGTCGTCTGTCAGCAGTGGTCAAGCAGCCGTACAACAATCACAGGCCAACTATCAGACTGCTGTAGCAAACAATGCTAATGCAAAAGCTGAACTGGTGAGTCGCCAAGCGTCATTGGCACAAGCACAAAACGATCTACAACGCCTGCAAGGTCTTGTCAGTATCAATGCCATCTCACAGCAGCAGTATGAGCAAGCACAGACAGCGGTACGTACTGCACAAGCTGCTGTACAAAGTGCGGCGGCGGCTGTCGGACAGACCCAAGCGGGTATCGAAAGCGCAAAAGCAGGTATCCAAACTGCCCAAGCTGGTCTCGATGCAAGTACGTTGGATTTGAACCGTACTATCGTACGCGCGCCTCTTACCGGTCGTACTGACCGCTCAAGCGTGACTGCTGGTACGCTAGTGAGCGCCGGTCAAGCGGATCCTCTGGTTACGATCTCGCGCTTAGATCCTATCTATGTCGACATCAGCCAGTCTTCTTCTGAGCTACTCAAGCTGCGTCAGCAAATAGCAGACGGCTCTGCTCAAGCAGGTATGAACTCGGTTGAATTAGTACTAGAGGATGGCTCAGTCTATCCAGTACGCGGTAAGCTTGCATTGTCTGAGGCCAAAGTTGATGAATCAACAGGCGCGGTCACTTTACGTGCGATTTTCCCGAACAGCAACAATATCTTGCTACCCGGTATGTATGTCACAGCGCGTCTAACACAGAGCGTCATTACCAATGCCACTTTGGTCCCTCAGAGCGCGGTGACACGTACGCCTAAGAGTGAGACTCAGGTGTATATCGTTGATGAAAACAACAAGATACAAGTACGTCCCGTCACTATCAATGGTACTTATGATGGTCAATGGGTTGTCACTGATGGCTTGCAAGTAGGTGACAAAGTGGTTGTGATTGGCGGTGCTAAGGTAAAACCTGAGCAAGAAGTGGTTGCCAAGCCCTTAGAGAGCGCAAATCCTGCGCCATCTGCACAAAACGCGCCTAATGCCAAAACGCCGCAGCAAGCGGCAAAAACGATGGATAAAAAGCCAGCTAGCACTGCCGCTTCTAGTAGTGAGACATCAACAGAAGCTGCTGCTAACTAATTCCATTCAGAGACAAGAAGACTTAGGGATATACTATGTCACGTTTTTTTATTAATCGCCCTATCTTTGCTTGGGTGCTGGCTATTTTGGTCATGCTCATCGGGGTGTTATCGGTTCTCAACCTACCGATTGAACAGTATCCACGTATTGCACCACCGACGATTTCGGTCAGTGCAAGCTATCCGGGTGCTAATGCGCAAACTGTTGAAAACTCCGTAGTACAGGTTATCGAACAACGTATGAAAGGCCTAGATGGCCTCATGTACATGTCGTCATCGAGCTCATCAAATGGTAGTGCCTCAGTGACGCTAACGTTTGAAAACGGCACTGATTCTGATACCGCTCAGGTACAGGTACAGAATAAGCTGCAGGCTGCGATGAGCGCCCTACCTGAATCGGTACAGCGACAAGGCGTCAACGTCAATAAATCGTCTAGCAGCTTTATGATGGTGCAGGCATTTATTTCTGAAGACGGCAGCATGGATCGTAGCGATATTGCCGATTATATTAACTCCAATGTCCTCGACTCGATCAGTCGTGTTGAAGGGGTTGGTGAGGTTCAGGTCTTCGGCTCTACTTATGCGATGCGTGTTTGGCTTGACCCTTCACGCCTGCGTAGCTACAACATGGTGCCATCCGATGTTGTCAGTGCGATACAAGCGCAGAACGCTCAGGTATCTGCTGGTCAGTTAGGACAAGCGCCCGCTGATGCAGATCAACAAGTTATTAACGCGACAGTGACCGTTCAAAGCTATTTACAAACACCTGAAGAGTTCCAAAACATTCTGTTAAAAACAGACACGTCTGGTGCTCAGGTGCGTTTGGGTGACGTCGCTGATGTCGAAATCGGTAGCGAAAACTATAGTGTTTTATCGCAATATAATGGACAAGAAGCTGCAGGTCTGGGTATCTCACTTGCTGGCGGTGCCAACGCATTAGAAACTCGCGAAGCGGTCAGCGCGCGTATGACTGAGCTGGAGCAAAACTTCCCAATTGGTCTAGCCTCAGTCGTTCCGTATGACACCACACCCTTTGTACGCTTGTCTATCGAACAAGTCGTTATGACCCTCATTGAAGCGATTGTGTTGGTATTTATCGTTATGTTTATTTTTTTACAGAACTGGCGTGCAACGATTATCCCGACCCTTGCCGTACCTGTCGTACTCTTGGGTACCTTTGCAGTGTTGTATATTGCAGGCTTTAGTATCAACGTCTTGACCATGTTTGCTATGGTTCTCTCCATCGGTCTGCTGGTCGATGATGCGATTGTCGTGGTAGAGAACGTTGAGCGAATACTAGAAGAAGATCCACATATCTCTATCAAAGACGCGACCACTCAATCGATGGGGGAAATCAGTAAGATCGTTATTGGTATTGCGCTTATTTTGTCCGCAGTATTCGTACCGATGGCCTTCTTTGGCGGTTCAACTGGTGTGATCTATCGTCAGTTCTCTATCACACTGATTACGAGCATGGTGCTCTCTGCCATGGTGGCATTGATATTCACCCCTGCCCTATGTGTGACACTGCTCAAACGTGGTAAGAGCCACGACAAAAGCAGTACTGAGACGCAAAAAGGTTTCTTTGGTTGGTTCAATCGCGGCTTCTTTAAACTTAGCCGTTCTTACGAAAAGTTCGTCGGTAAAAGCATACGTTTTAAATGGCTTTATATGATTGGCTATGCCGCCATTATCGGTATCATGGCGGTTGTGTTCTTACGTATTCCTGGCTCATTCTTACCAGAAGAAGATCAAGGTATTATGTTTACCTTGGTTCAGCTCCCTGCTGGGTCGACGTTAGATGAGACGCAAGACGTACTGGATAAAGTCAGAACCTATTATGATACCCAAGAGACTGATAATATCGAGTCTGTGTTTACCATTGCTGGCTTTAGTTTTGCAGGTCAAGGTCAAAACATGGGGCTGGCATTTGTTCGTTTGTCAGATTGGGAGGAACGCTCTGGCGATGAAAACACCGCACAGGCAGTTGCTGGTCGAGCAATGGGATATTTCTTCACTCAGTTAAATGAAGCACAAGTATTTGCCATTGTACCACCAGCCATCACTGAGCTTGGTAATGCCAGTGGTTTTGACTTGATGCTCCAAGATAGTAGTAACTTGGGACATGAGGGGCTGCTTGAAGCCCGTAATATGCTCTTAGGTATGGCCGCGCAGAATGACCAAGTCTCAGGCGTACGTCCTAATGGTCAAGAAGACTCACCGCAATTAAAAGTCAATATCAATCAAGAACAGGCCGCAGCTTATGGCTTGTCATTGAGTAGTATTAACAGTGTTATCTCTACTGCGTGGGGCTCAAGCTACGTCAACGATTTTATCGACCGTGGTCGTATTAAGCGTGTGTATGTCCAAGGTGAAGCGAGCAGCCGTACCAACCCTGATGACATCGGCAAATGGTATGTACGAAACGACATGAACGATATGATTTCGTTCGATGCCTTCTCTAATAGTGAATGGCAATCAGGCTCACCGCGTCTGACTCGCTACAACAGCCTACCGTCAATGAACATCCAAGGTAGTGCAGCACCAGGACTCAGCACTGGTGAGGCAATGAGCTCGATGGAGGCAATGATAGAACAGCTGCCTGAAGGTATCAGTTATGAGTGGACTGGTATGTCATTGGAAGAGCAGAAGTCAGGTGCACAGGCACCTATGCTGTATGCGCTTTCAATCCTAGTGGTATTCTTATGCTTGGCGGCATTGTATGAGAGCTGGTCTATTCCTGTCTCAGTCCTATTGGTCATACCACTTGGGGTCTTAGGCGCCGTAATCTTTACATGGCTACGCGGTTTTGCCAACGATATTTACTTGCAGGTGGGTCTACTCACGGTCGTTGGTCTATCCGCCAAGAACGCTATTTTGATTATTGAATTTGCCAAAGAACACCAAGAGGAAGGCTACAGTCTAAGAGAAGCGGTCATGACAGCAGCACGTCAACGTCTGCGCCCGATTATTATGACCTCGCTTGCCTTTGGTCTCGGTGTTGTGCCATTATTCTTGGCGAGCGGTCCAGGTTCGGGCAGTCAGAATGCGATCGGTACTAGTGTTGTCGGTGGTGTGATAACTGCGACACTACTAGGTATCTTCTTTATTCCGATGTTCTATATCTGGGTGCGTAGTGCATTTCCGCATAAATATGAGAACAACAAACCAAACGATAGAGACGATGGCAACGGTACGCCTGACTCGCATACCCCAATGCCTGCTGATAACTATCAGCCTGCAGGCCAGCCTGCAAGTCTTGGAGACAACAGATAATGAGTGCTCACAACATGTTTACTACTAACTCAGTGGCGGTGGCAGCTTCTGCTACCGTGGCACAGCCAACTCTGTCGCGCTTACGTAAAAATAGCAGTCGCTTGCTCGGCCTTACTGCCTTGGCAATAAGTATGACCGCTTGTAATACGATTCCAAAAGCTGATATGAGTCCTGTTTTGGCAGAGCCAAACCTTCCTATAGAACAAGCTTATGGTGCGTTCGATAAAGAAACGATCAGCACCCCTGAGCAAGCAAGTGTGGCAGGTCAACGCTGGCAGAACTTTTATAGCGATGAGCGTCTAAAAGGCTTAATCGCTCTAGGTCTTGATAACAACAAGAACTTTGAAAGTGCGCGCCTAGCAATTGAACGCGCGCGCGCGCAATATCAAATAACCGATATCAATAACTTACCAGCGATTAACGCAAGTGGTGGCTACTCGCGTGGCGCTCAAAACAATATCAGTAGTAGACCAGGTAGTGACTATACGGTACAACTAGGACTTGCCAGCTACGAGTTAGATTTTTGGGGCAGAATATCCAGCCTAAAAGATCAAGCGTTACAAAGCTTTTTGGCGACCACTGCTGCCACAGATGCTACCCAGATCAGTCTAATCAGTAACATTGCTCAAAGCTATGCTAATTTGAGCTACAGCTTGGCACAGCTACAACTGGCAGAAGCAACGGTGCAAAGTCGTGAGCAGTCACTGTTTATCGCCAGTAAGCGTTTTGAAGCCGGTATCGATCCTAAGCTTCCCTCACTACAGGCCAGCGCCTCACTTGAAAATGCTAAGCTCGCTGTCCTACGTGCGCAGAGTAGTA
Source organism: Psychrobacter sp. H27 (assembly GCF_059072655.1). NCBI lineage: Bacteria > Pseudomonadati > Pseudomonadota > Gammaproteobacteria > Moraxellales > Moraxellaceae > Psychrobacter > Psychrobacter sp. H27. Next base: position 1,003,095 of record NZ_JCACRX010000001.1, read on the forward strand.
TTTTGCAGTCGCGTAATGCTTTACAGTACTTAGTGGGCGGGACGATTCCAAACGAGCTTATCCCGACGCCTGCCGTTAGCAATATCACCAGCCAGCAGATATTTAGTGCAGGCCTGCCAAGTGATTTGCTACGCTATCGTCCAGATGTACTGCAAGCGGAATACAACCTTAAAGCGGCTGGTGCAAATATAGCGGTAGCACGTGCAGCTTATTTCCCAACCATCAGTTTGGCCAGTAGCGTCGGTCTTCGTAGCGATAACTTGGGGGATTTGTTTGACAATAATGGCTTTAGTTGGTCGTTTGGTCCTAATATCAGCGTGCCTGTCTTCGATGGTGGTCTTTTAGATGCAAATTATGAAGTCGCGCAAATCGAGCGTGATCAGACTCTCGCAAGCTATGAAGACTCTATTCAAACCGCATTCCGTGAAGTATCAGATGTACTTGCCACGCGTGCCACACTTGGCGAACAGCTCGAATCACAGTATCGCTTGCAAGACAATTTTGAGCAAACCTATCAGATTGCTGATGCCCGTTTCAAAGCTGGTCTTGATAACTATCTAGATGTACTCGATGCACAGCGTTCATTGTTTTCTACTCAGCAAGGTATATTAGACTTAGAGCTACAGAAAATCATTAGTCAAGTTGAGTTGTACCAAGCACTTGGTGGCGGTGCTAACTTGGATGTACCAACCGTGATTCCTGTACCGCAATATACCAATCTAGCTCAAATAGCGTCACTGCCTAGCAATACTGCAAAAGCCAAAGCTGCGGATGCCATACAAGCTGCCAGCTCAGCACGCGTAACCTCTCCTCAAGAGGCTATCGCTATTAAGCAGTCGCAAGCGACAGAAACCACTACCTTTAATCCTACAGCTATCGTCGATGTTAATGATGATGGCAAGAAAGATGCCGCTGTGGGTGTGATCACAGAAGAGACTCACTTTAGCGACAATAGCGTGGAGCAAGTTCCTGTCACACAGATTGTTGAGCCTTAAATGACATACTCATAATGTGATGATGCAGCACTATCATCATATCGACAGTCGATAAGTACCATCAGCCCTACCGACTTAACGTGGTGGGGCTTTTTGCTTTTACTGACATCTTTTGGTTATAGTAGGCTCGCTTTATACAAGCTCTTTTTATCTGTAGCCACTGATAAAGAACAGATTTTGATAAGCCAATTCTATAAAATACCGCTTATAGTGATATTATTTTAACCATGTAACATGATAACTATTAGAACAATCATAAGGAACTATTATGAGCTACACCTTTAACCGTCAATACCCTGCCACTCGCTTACGTCGTCTGCGTTATAACGATAATGTACGCTCAATGATTCGTGAAGTGGAGCTGCATCCTAAGCACTTTATTGCCCCTGTATTTGTATTAGAAGGTGAAAACCAGCGCGAAACCATCGCTAGTATGCCGGGCGTTGAACGCTTATCAATTGATTTGCTAATTAACTATGCCAAAGAATTGTTAGCAGAGGGTGTGACAACCATCGATCTTTTCCCTGTGATCGATAACGCTTTGAAAACACCAGATGGTAGAGCTGCTTATGACGAAAACGCCCTGACTGCACGTACGATAAAAGCAGTCAAAGATGCTGTACCAGAAATGGTCGTCATGACTGATGTGGCATTAGACCCTTATACCTCACACGGCCAAGATGGCCTGCTTGATGATAGCGGCTACGTCATCAATGATGCCACTATTGAGGTATTGGTCAAGCAAGCGCTCGTACATGCCCGCGCTGGCGCTGATATCATCTCTCCGAGTGACATGATGGATGGACGTATCAAGGCTATGCGTGATACGTTTGAAGCTGAAGGGTTTTTTAATACCGCTATTATGGCCTACTCAGCCAAATATGCGTCTGCTTACTACGGTCCATTCCGTGATGCTGTCGGTAGTGCTGGTAATCTAAAAGGTGGCCACAAAAAACAATACCAGATGGACTTTGGTAATCGCGCTGAAGCATTGCATGAAGTTGCTATGGATATCAACGAAGGCGCTGACATGGTTATGATTAAACCTGGACAGCCTTATCTAGACCTTATCCGTGAAGTTAAAGACACTTTTGGGGTACCGACCTTTGCCTATCAAGTATCGGGTGAGTATGCCATGCATATGGCCGCTATCCAGAACGGCTGGCTCAGTGATGCTGTAATTTTAGAGTCTTTGATTGGGTTCCGCCGTGCTGGTGCAGATGGTATCTTGACGTACTTTGCGCTAGAAGCTGCCCGTCAGTTAAATAATGCGTAGTATGAGCTAAACAGCTCTTGATAGCATAAAAGCCCCAGCTGCCTCATAACAGTTGGGGCTTTTTGCGTTTGTGCTCTTCTAGAACGGTACTCTTCTAGAACAGTGCTATTCTAGAGCAGATAGCCTTTGACCACCTTTATGAGTCAGACGTATTTATAAGGATTCACGATTGTGCGCTGCCGTAAAATCAATAACAGGCCCAGCAGGGATAATACGCGTAGGGTTTATATTGGCATGACTGGTGTAATAATGCTGCTTGATGTGCTCCATGTTGACGGTCTCAGCAATACCGGGCACCTGATACAATTCACGTAGATAACCCCAAAGGTTTGGATAATCGACGATACGATGCAAGTTGCATTTAAAATGTCCAACGTAAACGGCATCAAAACGAACCAACGTCGTAAACAGTCGCCAATCAGCCTCGGTAATGGTGTCACCTATCAGATAGCGCTGCTGGGCAAGGCGTGTCTCAAGTGTCTCTAATGCTGAAAACAGCTCATTCACCGCCTCTTCATAAGCTTCTTGAGTAGTAGAAAACCCAGCCTTGTATACTCCATTGTTGATAGCAGTGTAGACAAATGCATTGATATCATCAATTTCTTGCAATAGCTCTGCTGGTACAAAATCACCTGCTAGTGCACCAACGTCATCAAAGGCAGAGTTAAACATCCGAATGATTTCTGATGACTCATTACTCACGATCGTATTTGTTTTTTTGTCCCATAAAATGGGTACAGTGACACGGCCTGTATAGTCTGACTTTGCTTTGGTATAAAGCTCATAGGCATAGTCTGCATTAATCACTGGGTCGGCAATCACGCCTTTACCCTCTGCAAAAGTCCAACCATTCTCACCCATATATGGATGAACCACAGATATCGGAATGATATCCTCCAAACCTTTGAGCTTACGATAGATGAGTGTGCGGTGTGCCCAAGGACATGCCAACGACACATACAAATGATAACGATCAGTCTCAGCCTTGAATCCGCCCACCCCTGTTGGTCCTGCACTGCCATCGACCGTTACCCAGCTTCTAAAACCAGAATCTTCACGCTCAAATCGACCACCACTACCTTCTGTGTCGTACCACTTGTCCTGCCATTTACCATCGACTAATAAACCCATATCGTTGCCTTATATTTTTTGATTTATATTAAAAAACGTTTAGTTGCGCTTAGCTATGCTATTTAGCGTTTATATTAACATCTCTGTATTGTCCTTCCTCAAATCTTCGTTGCAAGATTGGTATGGTTATAGATGTATTGCTTATCTAAGATGTTATCTGTTCCTTATGCTGAACATATAGAACCCTATAAAGGTAAAATCTCTAATATTTTGATAATAACTGCAGATAGTGATAGAAAAGGCTTGCAAAGTCTGAGAAACTTGCTAAAATGCTCAACCTAAATAGGCGTATAGCTCAGTTGGTTAGAGCGCTACCTTGACATGGTAGAGGTCGTTGGTTCGAATCCGATTACGCCTACCAGATTCGAAAATCCCCAATCTTAAGATTGGGGATTTTTTTTGTCCGTGAAATATGGGCTGTAGCGGAAAATACTTGTCTACATCGACTCATAGTCACGATTATACAAGCAGATTTAAATCATTTAAAAAAGTGACGGTGACCAAATGGTGACCAAAACGTGACCGACCCTTGAAAACCATTAAAATTAAAACCCTCTTTTTGACCTCTACTTTAAACTGTAAGCTAAAATCTATTTCTGAGTATTTTTCTCTTTATCCTCTTTTACATATTCAAAAATATCCCCTACCTCTACTTCTAAATACTCACAAAGCTTATCTATAGTGTCGAAATCAATTCTAGATGATTGATCGTTATATATTTTATGTAATGTCGTCTTGCTTACCCCTGTTGCTCGTACGGCATCCGCTACCTTTAGCCTTCTTTCAGCTAACAAAGTTGGAAGATGGTTAACTATCATCCTATAAACTCCAATTATAATTATAAAAAGTACTTGCATAGTTATAAATTTATGGTAAATTACAACTATGGTGTTTAAAAGTACCATCATGGTTAAACTTTATATAAGGAACATATTATGTCACATACCTACCTGACTACCCAAGAGCTTTCTGAGCTTATCAAATATAACCCTCGTACTATCCGCAATGAACTCAAGGATAGTGTGCTTATCGAGGGTATTCATTACATACGTCCATTTGGTGGTCGTAAGATTCTGTATATTTGGGAAGAGATTGAAAAAGATATGCGCACTGGCATTGCCGGTAGCGTCAATGCCATGGCACTTCAATAAGGAGAAATAGAATGGCTAGTATCAGAAGTAGATACGGCAAGCTGGTTGTAGATTTTTACTATATGGGTATACGCTGTCGGGAGACGACAAACCTAACAGACACACCAGCGAATCGCAAGAAGCTTGAAAAAGTGATTGAGAAAATGGAAGCAGAAATCGTTTTAGGACTGTTCAACTATGCTAAGTACTTTCCAAAAAGTGATAAAGCGGCACAGATGGTTGCGTTAAACGATCGCAAGGAATGCATTAGTACCGATACGCCTTCTTTTGAACAGTTTGCAGAATTATGGTTTGCTGAAAAAGAAATTGAATGGCGTGATACTTACAAGCGCAAAATAAAGGAGATTATTGATATGTACTTGATTGCTAAGTTTGGGACTAAGCCCATTCATCTCATAAAAAAGACAGATGTATTAGCCTTCCGTTCATCGCTCGCCAAAGTAACGTACGGAAAAGCTAACAAACATCTGTCAGCGGCACGCATCAATTCGATAATGGTACCTTTGGGTATGATACTAAAAGAAGCGGCTAAACGCTATAAATTTGATAATCCTTACTACGATATCAATGCGCTCAAGCAACCTAAAACGGATATCCAACCATTCACACTAAGTGAGGTTTGGACGTTTATTAATGGGGTGAGAGCAGACTATCGCAATTATTATCTGGTACGTTTTTTTACAGGTATGCGTACGAGTGAGATTGATGGGTTGACGTGGGAGAACATTGACTTTAATCGACGTGAGATTGTAATCAAACAAGCTTATGTTAAAGGCAAAATTGTTCCTCCTAAGACACAAGAGTCTTACCGTGCGATTCAAATGTCACCTTGGGTCTACGATGCTCTGAAGGAACAGCAGGCCATCACTTATAAGCGATCTGATTATGTGTTTTGTGCGCATACGGGTGAGCCACTTGATTACAACAACGTGAATAAACGTGTTTGGCACCCTACTCTTAAGATTTTAGGTCTGAAGAAGCGCAATGCTTATCAGACTCGTCATACCGCAGCAACGCTATGGTTGGCTGCTGGCGAAAGTCCTGAATGGATTGCCAGTCAAATGGGGCACTCTACAACCAAGATGCTGTTTAATACTTATAGCCGTTACGTACCGAATATGACTCGGCAGGATGGTAGTGCATTTGAAGCATTGGTCAATCGCAGTCAGATTGCTCAGGTATCTACCGATAAGGGGTCTCACCATGAAGATGATTGATTACGATAAACTGCATGCGACTTTTAAACCTAGTGGCTATGTCAGTAATGGTGCAGATAATATTGCTAACTACCTCATTTGTGAGCTCTGTATTCAGTCAGGTACTGGTTTGGCTAGGTTCCTGAGTGTTGATAGTTGCTTTGATAATCATATGGCGCTGCGCATATGGGTTCAGAAGCGCTTAGATGCCAATCCTGACTATGCCGTTGATGATATGTGTAGTCAGCTACAGAGTGATCTTTACGAGCTACTACCACACACTGGCTATGGATACTAAGGAGGATATTATGAGTATAAACTTCGTTTTTGATTTAGCTCTAGGGAGTGCAGAAAAGCGTTTGTGCCATACATATTGGTCCTACGTGTCGCCCAGTGATTATATAGCGCATTTAGAACTGCTTTGTTGTGACCACAACACGGAGATTGATGCATTATTTACTACACTTGCAAAATGTCAGGTTTATTTAGATGACGTACACTGTGAGTACTGTGGTCGTCCCTATCAATTAGATGTCCCAGCAGATATACCTTATGCAAGACGTTTAGATTTTTGGTTTTGTGAGGGGTGTATTAGCTTTTCTGGTGGACAGCTTATTGTAGACAGATAGGTTTTTAGAAATAATTTATTGCCAGACAACTTAGGTTGTCTGGTTTTTTATTGCTTTTTAAAACTTTAACGACATCTGTTGTCGCTAATGTCCTTTTAAATATTGTTTTGTCAACAAAGTTTCGTTAAAGTGAATTCATATTCAATTTTTTATCACTGTTAATAGACGGAACTATAATGGCGAAACCCAATAATGCCTATACCGACAATAGCTTTGTCTCTTCAGATCTCAAAACCATTTTGCACTCCAAACGTGCCAATATCTACTACCTATCGCATTGCCGAGTCATGCAAAAGAACGGACGTGTGTTATATCTCACTGAAGATGACAAAGCTAACCTCTATTATAATATTCCTATCGCTAACACTACCTCCATTCTACTTGGTACAGGCACCTCCATTACTCAAGCGGCGATGCGCCTTCTATCACAAGCAGGCGTGTTAGTTGGCTTTTGCGGCGGTGGTGGTATGCCGTTATTTATGGGCACAGAGCGTGAGGTCTATGTTGAGTGGATGACTCCGCAAAGCGAGTATCGACCGACTGAATATATTCAAGGTTGGATGAGCTGGTGGTGGGATGATGATAAACGCCTTGCTGCAGCCAAGCAGTTGCAAATAGCTCGCGTTGCTTATCTGCAAGCAGTATGGAATAAAGACAGCGACCTTAAACGGTGGGGTTTTGACAGCAATATCGATGCGATACAGAAACTGCTCAATGATAATATTCAGCAAATCGATAAGCAGACAGAGGTTATGCATTTATTGCAATTGGAAGCCCGCCTGACCAAGCAACTGTATAAGCTAGCTGCAAAAAATACGGATTATGATGGCTTTACCCGTGAGCACGATGGTATCGATAAAGCTAACGGCTTCTTAAATCATGGCAACTATCTGGCGTACGGTCTCGGTGCCACGACCTCATGGACGCTTGGCATTCCGCACGGTTTTGCGGTGATGCATGGTAAGACACGGCGCGGTGCCTTGGTGTTCGATATTGCCGATATTATCAAGGACGCACTGGTGCTACCCCTCGCCTTTATCTGCGCTAGCGAAAACATGAGCGAGCAAGAGTTTCGTCAAGAGTGCATCAATATGTTTACCAAGCACAAAGCGCTGGATTATCAGTTTGAGGTGGTTAAACAGTTGGCGATGACTAAGTGGAAAGTGTAGAAAATGATTGTTACCTTTGTCTCTCAATGTGAGAAGAAATCACTTAAGCGTACACGGCGTATCTTAGACTCCTTTGCTAACCGCATTGGTGATAACGTTTGGCAGACGGCTATTACTGAGGATGGGCTACAGACGGTTAAGCAGCTCTTGCGTAAGTCAGCGACCAAATCTACGGCGGTCAGCTGTCATCGTAATAAGACTCGTCAGCTGACGGAGTTGGTATGGATTGTGGGTAATAAGCGGCGGTTTAATGAGGTTGGTATGGTTCCTGTGAACCGTACTAAGCGTAATATCTTACACAGTGAATGGGAGAATGATTGGACGTATGCCAGTAGTATCCAAATCATTGCTACCATTGCTGCGCTACTGCATGACATCGGTAAATCAACGATTGGTTTTCAAAAGAAACTCCTTGTCGGTAGTAAACAAGGCGACTCTTATCGGCATGAATGGATATCATTAAAACTGTTTGAGCTGATGATTGCCGATTGCAGCACTGACGAAGCATGGCTTGACCATTTAATGAATTTAAATAAATGGTTAGAAAATAACAATATAGAAAATCTACTATCTAATGCTAATAAAGATGTCGTCAATATAAAAGCTATGCCGCCCCTAGCACAGTGGGTTGCTTGGCTGATTGTTACTCATCACCGCTTGCCACCTATCAAAAAGGTTTTTTACCCTTACAAAGATATTCAACGTTTGCAATTACCTCAAAATACGTTAGAGATTAAAAGAGACTTAAATCAGTTTTATGGAAAAATTGAGCCGTTCGATTATTGGGTAAAAAATCCTAAGTCGTTAGAGGAGATGACTAAAGCGCAATTAAAGGACTTTTGGCAATTTGAGCATTTAGTCATTAATAGCCCAGCTTGGCAAAAGAATATCAAGCGTTGGTCTAAAAAAGCCTTAAATGACCCTACCTTAATGCAATTAAGCCAGCAAGCGGTTGATGATAAAAAAGCCATCAGCGATCCATTCTTACTGCATATATCACGGTTGTGCTTGATGGTAGGCGACCATAATTATTCTAGTCTCAAAGAAGACGACTCTCGCTGTATCACAGTCGATAGCAGCTTTAAAAATTTAGCAGCTAATACCGACCGAGCCGCTAGCACGCCAACCGTTAAGCAATCTCTTGAGGAGCATCTATTAGGTGTCGGTGCCTTTACAGCACATTTTTGTCGTGCACTTCCTATCATTGCCAGTGAAATGCCAACACTACGTAATCATGATCCATTAGCTAAACCTACTGGGATTGAACGTTTTAAATGGCAGAATCAAGCTTTCAAGATGACTTATGGTTTGCAAGAAGCCACGCGCGAGCATGGGTTTTTTGGAGTTAATATGGCATCGACAGGCGCAGGTAAAACCATCGGTAATGCACGTATCATGTACGCTCTAGCTCACCCAAAAAAAGGAGCGCGCTTTACTATCGCTTTAGGACTGCGGATTCTAACCTTGCAGACCGGTTTAAGCTTTCGTAAAAACTTAAAATTGGCAGGTGACCAGTTAGCCATATTAGTCGGTGGTAGCGCCAATAAAAAATTGTTTGAGCTGGCATACGATAACAAGACTAGTGATATTACTGACATTATCGGTGAATATAAAAAGGACGATGAGCCTGATAATGAGTCTGAAACTTTCGGTAGTGAGTCCAGCGAAGATTTGTTAGATGAAATCGTCGATATCGACATTGACTATCAAGACTATGAGTCGCTGAATCTCGATACGGTCATCGCTAGCCCTAAAGCACGCGATTTAATATTTGCGCCTATCGTGACCTGCACCGTTGACCATATTATCCAAGCCTCTGAGTGCAAACGTGGTGGTAAATATATTGCCCCCATGCTGCGACTGCTCAGTAGTGACTTAATACTCGATGAACCTGATGACTTTGATCAAGCTGACTTGCCTGCACTATCGCGTTTAGTGCATCTAGCAGGACTTTTTGGTACGCGAGTGCTGCTTTCATCTGCAACCTTGACCCCTGACTTGGTGACAGGACTGTTTGAAGCCTATATGGAGGGGCGCAAACTATTTAATCAAAGTCAGAATAAACCTACGCCAAAAGTAGTTTGCGCATGGTTCGATGAACAGCCCAAAGCGATGCTATCGGAACAATGTAGCGACGTTAATGGCTTTCAAAACAGTCATAAACAATTTTGTGAAAAACGTGCCAGCTATTTAGCCCAGCAACCTATCAGACGTAAGGCAGAAATACTGCCTTTTTCAGCTAACTATACAAAGGATAAAGCGTCGCAGTTTTATAGCACTTTGGCACAGACTTTGGTTGATGCTGCCATAGGCTTGCACTATAAGTATCATGAAGTGTCTGATAATAAGCTTCAAGCTGATAAAGATGTGCGGGCAAGCATTGGACTCATTCGCGTTGCCAATATTAACAACATTACCAGTATCGCTATGCAGTTATTTAAAGCAGACAGCATAACGGTGCCAGATGACACGGTTATACATGTAGCGTGCTATCACGCTAAGCAGCTTTTACTACTGCGCAATGCTTTGGAGAATAAGCTAGATAGAATTTTAGACCGTAGCGATAGTAAAGTTGGCATTTTTGATCATTCTGAGATTAAGCAAGCCATTGCTAATAACCCTAATAAAAATCATATCTTTATGGTACTGGCTACTCCTGTCGCAGAAGTCGGGCGCGACCATGATTATGACTGGGCAATCGTAGAACCCTCCTCTATGCGCTCTATCATCCAGCTGGCTGGGCGTGTCTGGCGACATCGTCCTGACAAGGTTGCTAATGAGCCAAATATCCTGCTGCTGCAATACAATATTCGCTACTTTAAGCATCCTAATGGCAAGCGCCCTATATTTACCCATCCAGGGTTCGAGACCACGCTGTTTAAACCACCAAGCTACGATTTGAATGAGCTAATGACAGCAGAACAATTAGCACAAGTTGATGCCAGACCTAGAATTAAAGCAGCTCATGATAAAACAGTAGAAACGCTGAGCGACCTCGAACACCAAGTTATGCGGCATCTATTTAACAACCCTAAGCTTAACTATGTCAATGCTTACTGGGACAGCAAAGCCACAGCCAATCGTACGCATACTCATCTACAGCAAATCAGTCCTTTTCGAGCGGGCACTCCGCAAGACGATTGGTTATTAATTCCGCGCATGGTTAATGATGATGAAGAAACTGATATGCCAACGACAGGGTTTAATGCTTACTATGCAGAAGATGTATTTGAAAAAGGTTTAGTTAAATCTACCATTCATAATAAAACCATTCAGCCGCTAGACTTTAATTTTGAGCACGCGCAAATAAAGCCGTGGTTAAGCACTTCATTGAATGACGTCTTGCAGGACTTACAAGTGGCTCAGCCTGATAAGAGCTTGCGTTCGTTAGCTATTACCTACTCATCGGTATCACTTGATAGGATCAAGGCTAATAACAGTCGCGGCTGGGCGTTTCATGAGTTTTTTGGTTTTGTGCGGGAGTGAGTTATTGGCACGGATAAAGCATGATTTTGAATAATTATAAAGACTTATCTAAAGAGACTATTACAGTTTAACACTTCGAATTACGACTAAACTTTGCAAATTATAAAAGGAGCTAATCTTGAACGATATACCCTCAGAGCTGGCGAGCAATGCAGTAAAAGCTGCCCTTACAAGCCTATATGATAAAAAAACAGAAGCTCAACAAAAGCAGCTCGCCAAAGCCGTTGAAAGTAAGGAGCATGAAAAGGCTGCAGAGTTAAAAGAAACCTTGGCTGGTTTTAAAGAAAAGTATGAACTCGACACTTGGATGGAAAGAGCTGCTAATAAAATGGCAAATGAGATTAGTTTTGGTACACATATCTCTAAAGGTATTCACTCCAGCTCAAAAGGAGACAATATCAATTTTAATTCAAAAGCCTCATTACCAAGCAATATTCTTGGCCATCAATCATTATTAAGCCATAAAATAGACGCTAGTGGCAACGCTGCTGCTTTGCCGCTATTTTCATTCTTCGACTTTGATGTAAATGATGATAAGAAGATTATGGATTACATCATTGAAGACAGTAGTAGCTTTAAATATTGCTTATCAAAAGATAAAAAGCTTTCTGAGTATTATTTTCAAATATTCAGAGAGTTACTAATAGGAAAAATATCAGAGCCTTGCTCAAGTGAATATAATAAACAAACTCTGTGGCCTATTGATGAAGAGATGAACTCTTATGTTTGTATCATACCTCTTTATCCATCTTCGCTAACAAACTGTGTTTATGAAAAAGTACAGCAAATAAAATATTCTGACGAGGTAAAAACTGCCAAAAAGAATCGTTTTTTGATTAATGCCAATCAAACTCCTTACGTTACACTTTCAAACATTGCAACCGTAACCATTGGTGGAAGCAACCCTCAAGGCGTAAGTAGACATATGAGTAGCCAAAAAGGAAAAAACTATCTCCTTCCTTCTCTACCACCAATCATCAAGCAAGACCGCGCTTTTAAATTATCCAAATTTGCCAATAGTATCTTTAGCACTAGCATGGAATATAACGCCCGCGAAGCCATCCAAAATATTTTTAAGTCCATTAAAGATACGCGCAATATTGTCGATGTCAGAGACGCGCGCAAACGAGCTATCGATGAAGTGTTATATCAGATATTTGCCGCAGCAGAAAACATCCGCACTACTCTACATGCTGGCTGGTCAAAAGACTATGAGCTTGACCGAATTGAAAAGCTTTGGCTCGATCCCAAACGCGCCGACCTTGATGGTGAAGCTGAGTTCAAAGCAGAACGTGAAGAAGATGATGCTTGGCATAGTCAAATCGTTCACCGTTTTGCGCGTTGGCTCAATACCTTAATGCAAGCTGAATTTAAGCAAATAGCTAGCGACTTTGGTGATGCTGAGCATTTGGAATGGGAGCGTGAGATTGAGGATATGAAAAAACGCTACGAGCGCGCAGGCAAAGGAGTATTTTTATGAGCCGCATAGATGATGACAATAATATTGGTGTGGTTGGCTATTTGATGTTTAAAAAGGTCGTCATTGAAGGAGCGAATACTATCTCAAGTCCGCTGACTTATGGCTTCCCTGCTATTACTGGGTTTTTGGGTAGCTTTCATGCGATGTCACGAAAAATGGTAGATGATGAGCTGCTCTCTGATGCCTGTTTAGGCGGTGTACTGCTTGCTTGTCACGACTGCCAACCACAAATGTATCGTCCTAATAGTTATAACAACTACACTTTTAACCAAACGCGCAATCCCATCAAAAAAGATGGCAAAACCGCCTCTATAATTGAAGAAGGCAAATGCCGATTGGTGATGACCTTTGTAGTCGAGATATTAGGTACAGATACCTTAACTAATGAGCAGCAAGATTATGCCATGCAAAAAACCAAGCAGTGGCTACAGCAGCAGCGTATGGCTGGTGGTAGCGTAAGGGGCTTGGCAAGGTTTGAGCCCGTGCAATTCTTTGATAAAGATGACGTCAGCTCTATTACTGCGCAATTACTGCCGGCTTTTGTGTTAATGGATGCGCAGGACGACTTTGCTGAGATTATCGATAAGGTGCAAGCAGACAACCCAGACGCGACGCCAATAGACGCTTTGATAGATGTTTGTACACTACATCATATTCCTGAAAACCAAAAAAACGGCGATACAAAGTGGCTAACTACCTCACGTAAAAGCGGACACGGCTGGCTAGTGCCCATGCCGATAGGTTATCAAGGTATCTCTGATTTATATGACGCTGGCATGATGCAAAACGTGCGCAATCCTGAATATCCTAGTCAATATGTTGAAGCTATATATAGCCTTGGTAGGTGGGTTTATCCGCAGCGTCTAAATAGTGTCGGCGGTGATAATGATATTGCTAATGCGTTTTGGCGTTACCGTTATGATGCTGATGAATCACTTTATTTAGTCACTCAAAATCGAGAGTTTTAATTTTACTTTGTTCTAATCAATAACCCGTTCAATTAACTTTTAATTTCTTACAATCATGGAGAATAATATGTCAAAAACAGCCCTAAAGACTGCATCCGTTCTAGCCTTTGAGCGTAACCTTGATATCTCAGATGGTTTCTTTGCACAAACAGACAGCCAAACTGCTAACGCTAAAATTAGTCCTGTAACCATTAACGAAAAATCTGTCAGAGGTACGATTAGCAACCGTCAAAAAAGCGCCATTGCCAAAGACCCTGCCAAGCTCGATGCCGAGATTCAAAAAGCCAATCTACAAACGGTAGATTCAGCCTCATTAGATGAAACCAATGATACTCTGATTGTAACATGGAGCTGTAAGGTGTTGCCGTTCACCGGTAAACCTAGCGTCTGTAACGACCAAGATTATCAACAGGCCTTAGTCTCAACGGTACAGGATTATTTGGATAACCAAGGCGTTAATGAGTTGGCTCATCGCTACGCTAGTAATATTGTCAATGCCCGCTGGTTGTGGCGCAATCGTGTAGGCGCTGAAAGTATTAAGGTTAATGTTAAATGTGATATTGATGGCACTAAACACGACTTCGAATTTGATGCAAAGTCCATTTCACTAAAAGACTTCAATACAGACGATAGCAAAATCAATGAATTGACTAAGCTGATTGAAAAGGGTTTAAATGGCGACGCTTTTATCATTTTATACGTCAAAGCCGCTGCCATAATGGGTTACGGTCAAGAAGTTTATCCCTCGCAAGAACTGGTACTCGATACGGGCAAGAGCAAAAGTAAAATCTTGTATGAGATTAATGGTAAAGCAGGCATGCACTCTCAAAAAGTCAGCAATGCCATTCGCACTATCGATGACTGGTATCCTGAAGCCGAGTTCCCTATCGCTATCGAACCTTATGGTGCGGTCACGACTTTGGGTACAGCGTTTCGCCAACCTAAAGATAAAATGGACTTCTACAGCCTGTTTGATAACTGGGTATTAAAAGGTGAATCGCCAGACGTAAACCAGCAGCATTATGTCATGAGCGTACTTATCCGTGGCGGCGTATTCGGTGCCAGCGGCAAGGAGTAATTTATGAGTCAGATGACCCATTTCCAAGAAATAACCATAATCCCCGACCCCGAGATTGCCCCTTACTTCATCTGGAGCAAACTATTTACCCAATTTCATATTGCATTAGCGGAGATGAAAAATGAGCACGGCATCGACTCCGTCGGTGTCAGCTTTCCTGATTATCATTATGACGAAAAGGGTAAATCATCCAAGCTTGGTCTAAAACTTCGAGTCTTTGCTCCCAGTAAAGAGGATTTAGAGACTCTAGATCTCGATAAATGGCTAGAGCGATTAACGGACTATGTGCATGTGAAGCGCATCAATGAGGTTGGCGACAAAGCCAAAGGGCACGTTGTGATCAGACGCTACCGCCATAAAAACGTGCTTAAACAGGCTGAAGCATTCGCTGAGCACAAAGGCATTACGCTGGAGGCAGCACTGATACACTGCGCCAAACACAAGCAGGATAACAAACCCTATCCGTATATCAACTTAAGGAGCATCAGCAACAATCAACCCTACTCATTATCTATCATTCAAGAAATGGCAGATAACGAAACTCAAGGGACGTTTAACAGCTATGGCATTAACAATGCGGCAGATAAGGTTACTGTGCCCCATTGGTAAGCTACTTATAAGGTAATGATGAATTACCCAAAAATTGGGACAAAAAAACCCTTTTTTTGAGCTATTTAAAAAATTGTAGTAAAATCAATTAGTTACACTAGGTCGAAAAACGGAGGGTAATATAGGGTATTTCACTCTCCACGCCTTATTGTAACTGAGTTTTTTGAGATATAATTCCTCTTCCTCACCGCATAGGTGACTTAGAAACATGTAATCCAATATCTCGTCAAACGCTGCCTCTTCCTCACCGCATAGGTGACTTAGAAAATTTAAGCGCCTCTTTATAACGCGAATCAACCCTTCCTCACCGCATAGGTGACTTAGAAAGTAAAAAGTGCTAGACCCTTTGCGTGCCATACCTTCCTCACCGCATAGGTGACTTAGAAATGTTTGCGTTAATTCCGTCATCATCAAACCTCCTTCCTCACCGCATAGGTGACTTAGAAAATAATAAACCGTCATCGGGATCAATCATGGCTCTTCCTCACCGCATAGGTGACTTAGAAAAGTACCAAATCAGACTGTTGTATGCTTGTCGTCTTCCTCACCGCATAGGTGACTTAGAAAATTGTTGCGCCTAACGCACCCATGCCAACCATCTTCCTCACCGCATAGGTGACTTAGAAAATCTAGTTTAACGCCAGATGAAATCCAGTAAACTTCCTCACCGCATAGGTGACTTAGAAAGCTGTCAATGCCGCTAGGTTGTTAGCAGCGTCCTTCCTCACCGCATAGGTGACTTAGAAATAATGATAGCCTCACTATAGTTGTCAGATGGGCTTCCTCACCGCATAGGTGACTTAGAAAACGTACATTGGCAGCTGTTGCAGCAATGGACACTTCCTCACCGCATAGGTGACTTAGAAAACTACCGCAAATACGAGTGATAACCTCACCTACTTCCTCACCGCATAGGTGACTTAGAAAAAATGGTGTCAAATGGTCAAGGCGGTTTAGAGCTTCCTCACCGCATAGGTGACTTAGAAAATCAATGCCAGACCGTGTACAAATGAATCTACCTTCCTCACCGCATAGGTGACTTAGAAACCTTAATGGGGCTTTTTTTGGAGCTAAAGAAACTTCCTCACCGCATAGGTGACTTAGAAAATGAAATGTCAATGCGGTATCGAGCTTGGTGCCTTCCTCACCGCATAGGTGACTTAGAAAGAGCACCTTTTCAGCCGTTCGATAACTCACATCTTCCTCACCGCATAGGTGACTTAGAAATTGGATTAACTGTGTGATAGCCGCGTCAGCACCTTCCTCACCGCATAGGTGACTTAGAAAAGCAATATCGCACTGAGGTCGTCGTTGATGGGTCTTCCTCACCGCATAGGTGACTTAGAAATATCTACAAGTGCGTTTGGACATTTATGCCAACTTCCTCACCGCATAGGTGACTTAGAAATTCCAAGTGGATAAACTCTTGCATAAATACAACTTCCTCACCGCATAGGTGACTTAGAAAGCGATGATGATGGGGATGAATTGCCATCAGAGCTTCCTCACCGCATAGGTGACTTAGAAAACTGGTATGCCCATCGTGAAGCTGTGTCTGAACTTCCTCACCGCATAGGTGACTTAGAAATGTAAGCTATTACTTATAATCATTCTGAGTCACTTCCTCACCGCATAGGTGACTTAGAAAAGTGGTGTTTAGTAATTTCACGAGTGCTGCTGCTTCCTCACCGCATAGGTGACTTAGAAAATGCTGGGTTATTGCTATAAGCGTCTTTAAACCTTCCTCACCGCATAGGTGACTTAGAAAACTCCAGTTTAGCTCGCTAGAATTGTAGATTTCTTCCTCACCGCATAGGTGACTTAGAAATTTAACGTATATTCGACCACTCCAGTTTAGCTCTTCCTCACCGCATAGGTGACTTAGAAACAGTCATTGCAGACAACGCAAACCAGACAGGCCTTCCTCACCGCATAGGTGACTTAGAAAATTCATCAGACCCTTGCTCTACGTCTAAGATACTTCCTCACCGCATAGGTGACTTAGAAATAGTTACCAGAAAACCAGCAGGTTTAAAAACACTTCCTCACCGCATAGGTGACTTAGAAATTAATTGGGGTTTTTTATTATCTAAAATTAGGCTTCCTCACCGCATAGGTGACTTAGAAATTGGCAGCATGGAAAGCTGAGGAAGCGCAAAACTTCCTCACCGCATAGGTGACTTAGAAAATTGCTGCTGCAAATGATGAGCTAAAGTTTTGCTTCCTCACCGCATAGGTGACTTAGAAAATTAGTCCACATGTTACCGCCCATCATGATGTCTTCCTCACCGCATAGGTGACTTAGAAACCTAACGCGGCGGCTGTGCAAGCCGCTAAGTACTTCCTCACCGCATAGGTGACTTAGAAAGAGTAGCAACTTTGAGCCGTCGTGGTCTACAACTTCCTCACCGCATAGGTGACTTAGAAAAAGGAGTTCTCTGGCATCAAGGCTTTCTACCTCTTCCTCACCGCATAGGTGACTTAGAAACACTTGTACACCCATGCAAAGGCAGCACCGTGCTTCCTCACCGCATAGGTGACTTAGAAAACTTGCTAACGTATTGCTCGGCATACGTACCACTTCCTCACCGCATAGGTGACTTAGAAACATGGTATATGAACCGTTTTTTGATATGAATACTTCCTCACCGCATAGGTGACTTAGAAACCATGCTGCTAACTTTACTTTTACGTCACGGTCTTCCTCACCGCATAGGTGACTTAGAAAACTTGCGATATGACGATGACAGCAACGACATGCTTCCTCACCGCATAGGTGACTTAGAAAATCGTGCCAGAAATAGACGAGGCTGGCATGATCTTCCTCACCGCATAGGTGACTTAGAAATACATCAAATTGAATTGTTACTTTATGATTGTCTTCCTCACCGCATAGGTGACTTAGAAACATCCAGCATGTTTGCACGCCGATACCGAAGTCTTCCTCACCGCATAGGTGACTTAGAAATCAAAATGATTTTGGGATGGGTGGGCTAGGCGCTTCCTCACCGCATAGGTGACTTAGAAAAATTTGACCTCTATCTTTACCGTAGTAGAAGTCTTCCTCACCGCATAGGTGACTTAGAAATGTCGTTGCAGGGATGTCGTCACGGTCAACAGCTTCCTCACCGCATAGGTGACTTAGAAAAAATAACGCCTCGCCTTGACCTAACATCAAATCTTCCTCACCGCATAGGTGACTTAGAAATTACTATAATAAAGTGACGGTCACTGCTGGGACTTCCTCACCGCATAGGTGACTTAGAAACATATTTGCGACCAGTTTAATTGCTGGGCAGGCTTCCTCACCGCATAGGTGACTTAGAAAACTCAGAAAACTGATGCTGAGTTAGAAATATTCTTCCTCACCGCATAGGTGACTTAGAAATTGTGTATTCGCTTCGGGCACATCGCGGAATGCTTCCTCACCGCATAGGTGACTTAGAAACTGCTATAGCCGTCGCTGACTTAATGCTACCTCTTCCTCACCGCATAGGTGACTTAGAAACGATAAGTCAACGCCAGCGTTTTGCGTAGCATCTTCCTCACCGCATAGGTGACTTAGAAAGTGCTGAAGAGCGCTTAACGCTGACTGTCTATCTTCCTCACCGCATAGGTGACTTAGAAATCTGCGCTTGCTTGTAGTACGCGCCCTGTGTCCTTCCTCACCGCATAGGTGACTTAGAAAATGCCGTCATCACCGACACCAACACCGCCATACTTCCTCACCGCATAGGTGACTTAGAAATTATTATTTGGCTCGCAATTTACACAGCAAGACTTCCTCACCGCATAGGTGACTTAGAAAGGTAAGCTGTAGCTCATTGCATCAAACACAGTCTTCCTCACCGCATAGGTGACTTAGAAATACGCGAATAGCTGTTGTTGGATCGATAGCTGCTTCCTCACCGCATAGGTGACTTAGAAAGATGACTGAGAGTGGCTATACAGACGAATACGCTTCCTCACCGCATAGGTGACTTAGAAATCTGATAAAATCCATTAAGCTATTCCAGACCGCTTCCTCACCGCATAGGTGACTTAGAAATTCCAAAGCGTATGTACCGTGTCTGGCTGCTTCTTCCTCACCGCATAGGTGACTTAGAAAATTAGATAACCTGAGAAAGCACCTGCTGGGATCTTCCTCACCGCATAGGTGACTTAGAAAGCAAATCAAAGGCATGAACTTTGGTTGGGACCCTTCCTCACCGCATAGGTGCCTTAGAAAGCACTTGAGCTGTAACCAAATACCGGGCTTAACTTCCTCACCGCATAGGTGACTTAGAAACTTATTGTCTTTGTAGTTTGCGACTTTGAATGCTTCCTCACCGCATAGGTGACTTAGAAATCTGATAAAATCCATTAAGCTATTCCAGACCGCTTCCTCACCGCATAGGTGACTTAGAAATTCCAAAGCGTATGTACCGTGTCTGGCTGCTTCTTCCTCACCGCATAGGTGACTTAGAAATTAAACTTATCAGGCATATCGCCCGTGATTAACTTCCTCACCGCATAGGTGACTTAGAAATAGGTTTAGCTGTCATGATGACACGTATGCGTCTTCCTCACCGCATAGGTGACTTAGAAAACTGTCGTCAATGGTGTTCAAGATGTTCTTTACTTCCTCACCGCATAGGTGACTTAGAAATGTATGATTGCGTTTAAACGATCTATAACGCCCTTCTTAACCGCATAGGTAACTTAGAAACATTCTAGCTTGTGGCACTCATCAAAATAAAACTTCACCACCGCATAGGTGGATTAGAAACATACGAGCAGTCTGCGCGTCTTCATCATAAAGTTCTACTCGAAGTGGTATTTATCCTACCTACCAGATGGTTATTTACGTACATATAGATCTATGCCCAATATCTACTCTCTACCTTTCAAGTAGTATTCTGCTTTGTCTCCACTGTCCACCCCAAGCTATCACTCTAAACTACTTTTCTAGTTATCTCATCCATTCATACATCTATAAACTCTAGCTAAACTTCTAACATACTTCAGATAAGATCATTGTAGATTCTATCTAAAAGTTTAAAACCATAGCAAGACGTCATTAGCTGTCGCTTAATTTGACATTCTGTCTCAAAACCTCATGAATTGGCTTTCAATTGTTTGCTAATCCTCGTAAATTGTTAGTGGAGGTCAACGACCAAGTCATCAACTCGATAT
Source organism: Psychrobacter sp. H27 (assembly GCF_059072655.1). NCBI lineage: Bacteria > Pseudomonadati > Pseudomonadota > Gammaproteobacteria > Moraxellales > Moraxellaceae > Psychrobacter > Psychrobacter sp. H27. The sequence goes on from NZ_JCACRX010000001.1 coordinate 1,023,438, forward strand.
CTTAATGGGAAAGATGTGAAATCACTATCGATCGCTAAGCTACAAACAATCAATGTGCTTGTATATCCAGAAACTATTAGTCTGTTTGATATTTATACCTGCCATATCAGACCACTTCTAAATAGCCAGGCTATCGAACTTGAGCAGAGTAATGCTTGTTCAAAACTTACCTACTTTATAAAAAAAGAGGAAAAGTGGTTCTTGCTCAATAACTTTGAGCTATTTCATATGGCAAAAAGCCCTTATATTGATTTTGATGTATTAAGAGAAGAAATAGCCGTGAAATATATATCAAAGAAACAGTTTAATTTTGACATCAGTTTTTACGAGCTTATTGATCTCATCGCAAAATACAATAAAAAAATAGATATCAAGCTCATTTACACGCAGCTAAACGAGATCTTGGATCAAGAGATAAACCAAAAATTATTTGGCAAAAATATTTTTGCTATTACTACATTTTGTCAGCTTATAAAGATAAATGAACAAACTTATTACAAGCGACCTTCTGAGGGTGTTTTATGACTGAGAATGCTGAGAATAATCATGAAGAGCGTGGGCTTAATCTGAAAGCATTAACAGAAATCATTAAAAAGATTGACAATAACCAAAATTTTATATATCCAGAAGCAGTATCGACTGCCATATCTGAAATTACTTTAGCAGTACACAATAGCTATAGCCAGCCAGATGATAATCCCCAAAATCTACTAAGATTAATATTACAAGTATTACAAAGAAGGCCAGTCCCCCGGCTTTCTATGACTATTAGTAGATCAGAATTAGCAAAAAAACCACTCATCATGCAATTGCTTATTCTCATGCAACATTCTATCAATGAACATCAGCATGACTACCTACAGAAACGGTTAATTTGGCTAGCCATAGCAATGCACACTAGTGTGATGCTGACGCAGCACTGGCCAAAACAGCAAACCAAAAATATACTGATGCAATTCAAACAGGCTCAGTTTTCAGGATCTCCTAGACGAATATGGATTTGGCATGAACTACCTGATTTAACTCAAATGACCATGAATGTGGAAAGCATATGCACCATTTTCACTGTTCTATTAGAGCAGCAAAAAAGTGCATATGAATTGTTAAATGATAAGCAAGCTACTCATGCCGAAGAAAAGAAAGTGGCAAAAGATAAACTGAGCCAAATAGAAAAAATAACGACCGCCTATCAAAATGCGCATACGTCACGCAAGCCTAGACCCAAGTATAAGAAGCCGCCTAAACATATTAAAATTATAGCTATCAACTTAGCAGACAACACATCGAAATTACCCTTAGACTCTACTGCAACGAGTCACAACTGGAATACCGCGCCTAGCAATGATGCATGGGGTTACACACGTGATGATATAGAACACAGCGCTATCGCCATAGATCTTGAATTTTTAGACGCTAATATTGAAAGCCATGACGGGTTAACCACCAGCTTTGAAGAGCGTATTGACCATTATGAAGCACCTTATGTCAGCTATGGCGAATATCCAAACCCACTAATCAAAAACTCTATACCCCTTCAAACTATAGATTTATCGCTACAGCAAAACTACATGTCTCAGCGCAATCTCGCGCTTAACTCTAACACGCGCTTACTCTCCCTTGCCGGCTACCAAGCGTTATTTGCTGCGCTCAACCAAGATGCAAGCACCTTACCAGAATCAGAGATTGATAAAACGTGTGCGGATATTTTACTGTTATCTATGATTACTGGATTGCCAGTTAAGTCCTTACTAATACCCGGCTATATCGGTCATCCTAGAATTTTTAATCTTGAAGGCAAAAAGTATTACGTTAAACACAGCTTAGGTATTACCGACAAGTCCACAAGCCAAACACTGCTCGAAAAGGATTATGAAAATACTTTGGATACCATCAAAGTTCCACTGCCATCATGGCTTATAGATGATTTACTTGCTTGCGAGTTGCCCTTAAAAAAAGACTTTACGGCTTATCTTGCCGCCTTGCGTAGCAGCCTTGGATTGCCGTACCTGTCTGTCAATCGTATAGAGACCGCACTACATGTCGTGCTCTCTCGTTATACACCTAATTGCCATGCTCACATCGCCGATATCATCTGTCGCACGCCTGCGTCCCATGCTCCTGCAATGTACTATAGTAGCCACACCAGCGAAGCACTTATGACACACTATAAATCAGCACTGGACATATTTAATAGCAACAGTGATTTTGACTTAACTTATATCACCCCTTGGCATAAATATACGGTGGGCTCAGCATTTGCGCTAAAGATTGAAACAGTTTGCGACATCGTAAATGAGATGAAGTACTGGACTAATCAAAGTTCAAACTATGAGGAGCACTTTAATAGAACCAGTATCTTTGTATGGTTTGTCTTTTGCCTTTTAACCGGCGTGCGACCAAATAACGGTCTTGGCAAGATGTACGACATGGATCTTGATATGGGTTGGCTGCTCATCAATGACAAGCCAGTTAAGAAGGTCAAAAGTGATCGTCTCATTCCGCTATGCCCCACACTTATACGCCATCTAACAGATTATAGAGCGTATTTGATCAACTATCAGGCAAAGCATCAAGGTCATCATGATATCAGCGCTATCATTGACGATATTCGTTTAGGTAATGATGAAGCACTATTAAAGTTGTTGTCTGAGCGAGCTCCTACTGCTAATGCCCCTACTCTCAAAGACATTAAGCGTGGTGATGCTTATCATATGACCAAGCACATCATTGACGCCAATCCCTATTGGACACGCCACTTTGTTCGTACGCAGCTTGAAAATCTCGGCGTTTCATTATCGCTGATTAACACGGTTATTGGTCATGAAAAAGCTCGTCAAGAAGTATTGGGACGTTTCTCATCAAGTAGTAAAGCAGATATTAAGCGTGTGGCGTCCGTGTTTGAAAAGATCGCAGCACAGCTTGGGTTATCAGATATCACAATCAACCATTACCCTAATTCAAATCATGTTGGCACAAGCACTGTAGAGGTTGACCATGCTAATAAATGAAATACAGCTGCCAAAAATTATTAATGACTTAGCAAGGTTTGATGGTAGAAAAAAGCGCTACGTGCCTTACCCATCTATACTCAAAGACAGTGATACGGCAAGGACACGTGAGATACAGCTACTCGCAGACTTACAAACCGAATGGGAGTCGTTGAAAAGGATTCATCCTGGAAGTATCGGATTCATAAAGTCTTTCAATAAATATTACCAACAAACACTTTGGCCCAATGAACGCATCTTTTTATTTTCGCCAAGCTCTAGCGACTATTTTGATTTATCATGGCTATCTTGGAGTCAATCTTTAAGCCAGTTTCAGAGAGAACTTTATAGACAATTGGAACCATTGTCTCAAGAAGGATTTGGTGAGTTTCAGTCAATCATTGAAAACAAAATTGCAAAAGCTTACGAGTCATCTAGAACACTCAAACATGTCTGGCAAGTCGTCGTTAAGTTCGTTGACTATCAAAATAAGCACTATATGCTTGCTGAGCATCACTATCCCAAGATAATTGCGCCACAACCTACTAAAATTAATCCACTAATTACAAATACAGCTTGGTTAAAAGACGGTAAGGCGCTGGTCAAAATTATTAACGCAGTAAAGCATAACTGGGAGCAAACAGCCGATTATAGCCAAGATCAGATTATAGGCTGGCTGATATTCTCAGGAATTGTATATGGTGGCATCAACGAGGTACAAATGCTTCAAGGGTGGCTTATCTCATTACTCACCAAAGAGTATCAGCCATTCATCAAAGAAAGGATAATTGTCTCGCCGCGCTTTGTACAAAAGCGCTTTGGTAACGAGCGAGAAGAAGAAAGTGACCAGCTTTATAACACCAAGCAAATCGTTGTAGATGTGGTCAGTCAGTGTTGGCTGCTGCGTTACCATAAAAGCAGCAGTCCAGCAGAGACCACATATATCATTGCCAAGCTGTCAGAAGATAAGATAAAACAGTATTTGACCGTGGCTTTATCTGACGTGATCAAGCCTTTGGGTATCAAGCCACTTCCCTTTTCAAGATTTTTATACTACGCCAGTTACTACTGGGAGGAGCTGGAGGACGCTGATATTGATCATGCTTCAGTTGGGGTGCTGCGAGGTATGCATAATACTGCAGGATTAAGTACGCAAGACTTTGGTCGGTTTTTAAACCAAAAATATCAGTATAAAGAGGTGCCGTATGATCTAGAACATATTTTGACGCTATCTATCAGCAAAAACTCTGTCAATCAAAACGAGATACCTAGCACTTCTACCAAGAAAATAGAGGTTAGAAAGTCTGATTTAATTATGAATCTGACTAAAGACTTCAAAATGGATAAAAAACAGAAGAAGAAAAAAACCAGCAAAAAGCCGATTACTCTTATCGAAAGAGTACAAAAACGCTATGAACAATACGATGACTTAAGTGAAAAAATTTTATTAGATTGGGTGCTAAGTTTACTCAATCGAAAAGAGTCAAAATCGCTTAGTAATGAGTCTATTTTGAAATATATTAGAACCATAGGCTATGAGTGGTTGTATTTCACAACAGCGCAGCCGCTTGATATTTGGTCAGAGGAAGAGTTTGAGGAACTTTATGAAGATATTTTAGAGTACAAAGCTGTCGTACGTAACAATACTAACATTGGATACTCTGCTAATTTATTGAAGAGTATGCACAACTTTGCCAAGAGCAAATACAACCTACCCTCCGTGAACTTCCAACAGTCCAAAAATGGTCGGCGTGTACGTGCGGAGCTGATATCACCGCAAGCGTATCAAGCCATTATTACGCAGATACTGAGTTCTGTAGATATATTGGAGCAGGAGATGTTCGCGCTTTTATTTATCTTAGTCTACCGTACTGGGATGCGCAAAAAAGAGCTGTTGGGACTTAAGTATAATGACATCGAAGGTCTAAAGGCAGCCACACCCTCAGTGGTAATCAGGCCCAATAGCTACCGTCCCACCAAGACTCAAAGTAGTATTCGCCGCGTTCCCTTATTTGCCCTCCTCAAACCTAATGAATTGGATTTTTTTATTAACTTTGTGCAGAGTAATATTGGCGACAGTTCAAACAAATTTATCTTTACCTTATCATCAGATCAGCGCCCTATTGATGACCATGTTCCGTTGCAGTTACTCAAACGAGTTTTAAAAGACATATCGGTAGATGATAATGTAGCAGAGCATACCTTTCATGGGTTTAGGCATACGGCAGTGAGTAACCTATCTTTAGCGCTAGTAGGTCATTTAGATTTCGTAGAAGCACTCACCGATTATGACGAAAGCGACGTACTTCGCATCAAACAAGGCATACTCGGCGAGCATACCAAGGGACAAGATCGCTGGTACGCTCTATCAGGTATTATGGGGCACTTATCGCCTGAGCGGAGCTTTGAGTATTACAATCACTTCGCTACTCTGATGGCTACTTATGCGTTGAGTGTTGCTGACATCGGACTACCCAAACAAACACTGTGTAACATTACCAAATTCCCTCCTAGAAGGATTGAGGATAATGCTGACATTGATGATAACGGTATGATCAATATGCCTAGTATACGTACGCTGTTATTTAAAAATATCATAGAAGGCAAACGCAAGTCACCGAAGTTTACGGTCGAAAACCGTGATGATCAACTTCTCTTGAGTACCAATACGCCAGCCAATAATGAGCTTTTTGGTCGTTATGGTCTAAACCGAGTACAACTGCTACTACAGACCTATGATAAAAAGATGCCTTTAAGTAAAGCGGCCCAGTTGGCAAATATTTCTATTCACGATGCAAATATTTTAATAAAACGTGCCAGCGAGATTACCGACATCACTACCAAACGCGGCAAACCTCGCTTTGTTAAGCTATCAGATCCAAACACCCCTGTACTGAGTCCACTGAACATTCAATACCAAAGTGATTTAAGATTACTATCACTCTTGTTAAGTAATGCCTACCGTCTACGAGAAAAGTCAGGGACTGATTGGACTTGGTTTATTGAGATATGTCGTGAAAAACTGTCTGTTAGCAGAGCATACCTACCATTTATAAAAGAAAATGAGAAGGAGTTGCAGCGTTTCATTGATATTGCTGGGAAACTGCTACCTTTGAAGCGTTGGCTAGTTGGTAGCAACGAAGCTTTATTGATGAAAACTATGTCATCTACTGACTATCAAGATATTAAGCAGCACTCTAATGATTCGAAAAATACTCTCCATATCGGTATTGCTAGTCAAGACCATAGAGAACGGACGAACAAATGGCAATACTCGCCCCTACTACGGTTTTTTGTGCATATGATGCTGATTACAGATGAGAAACTATCTATTGGGATTTTTGACCAGACAGATGGATAAGGATTTAATGGCAGATTTGGTAAAAGGGCTTGATACTGAGTGAGACACTTAACAAGACGACTTAAGCAATTTAAAGTATTAACATTAACTAGAAAAGTTCAAATTGTCATTCTGCTATTAACTTGGATATGGCTAATAGCTTGGGCAATACTGAGTTAGCAAGGTAGAGATTTCCCTTTAGAGTCTGAGCTTAATTATAGTGAAGGTATTGTAGGTAGTTTGAATGCTGGTGAGGGAAATCACATTTTTATGTTATTATATCTCAATGACCTTAACCATAAAGAAATATACGGGTGCAGCTATTCAGCTTTTGATACTGACTCCTCTTGTTTTGGCAAAGAATATTTAGAACCGATTGAAGGTAAAAAAGCCGTGATAGGGTGGTATATACAGAAAGATTTTCTAGGGTTCCATAATGGAATTAGACAGATAGTAAGTCTTAATGTCGAAGCTGGAGTTAAGGAGGTAATCACTTATCAAAGGACTTTGGACGCTATAAAGGGTATGAATACGTATATGAATACGGGTTTTATTATATTTATAGCATTCTTTTATTACTGGTTTTGGCGTTTTATGGATTTTATAGAGTGAAGAGGATAAGGTTCCCTAGTGAGGACTTGAATGTTTGACTGTAGCTAAGTGATTTCACTGTATATGAGATTTTAGGTTGAATCAATGTACATCTGAGTGTACTTAATGATCGAAACAATTAATTAGAATATTTTTTAGTGCTGGCAACCCAATGAAGACTTACATCTTCTTCTTTCAAAGGTACAGTTTCAATTGTACGACCCTAATCATCAGAAGGTTCAATTTCATATACGGGAGGAGTCACATCAAAGATATGTACTACAGTTCCCACATCACACGATCTGATATTCTCTTGAATATCTTTTGATACCTTAATAAAATCGTTTATATTCAACATACTGCTAATCCTTATTTGTCATAAACTCTGTTATAAGAAGGGTTTTTGGGAGTATATTTGCAAGCATCAAACTTACATAGGCTAGATGCTAATATCAACCGTTCAAACAAACCAGTTAATATTAGAAAGGTAGAAAAGCTCAGCAAATATAAGTTTCTCATCCTTGATTCCTGACTCTATAGAACTTTTAATTAACTTCTCATCAATATTATCACCTTCATGAACTCTACCAATTATAGTTCGAACTCTATTTTCAGTATCAAAATAGATAGCTAAGATATTTTGTTTGTTCTCAATAAAAATATCTGGGAAGGTATTAGTTGATATCATATTTCTTATACTACCCATAATATCTATTAACTCACAAGTATACTCCGGATATTGTATCCAGACCTCGCAACAGTCGATCAGCATAGGATAGCCCTGCTCATAATTAATATCCCGGACATGCTTATCATCAAAATCAGACATATACCACTCGTCAAGCTCGTGGAAATTCTCGGTAGACAATAAGAATTTTATCAACTCTTCTTTAAACATAATTCAGTCTCTAAACCCATTTTCAAATTGGTGTATTTACTCAATAAGTTATCAGTATGTGTTCGATACCCTATACAGGCATCGAGCTATTAAGGGGTTGAGGTGTCTCAACATATTTATAATAATCTAAAAACAGGCTCAGTGGTTATGGGCGTAAGGATACGGCTCCCTAGCGAGAACTTCAGCTATAAGCTTCACAAGATAGTTGATACTATGGGCTGATTTAGTTTACTAATAAGGAAAATAGAATGAGTTTTGTCGCAGGTACATTAGTACATACAGATAAAGGTTTAATGCCAATACAAGATATTAAAGTTGGAGATCTTGTATTGTCAAAAATTAATGATGATGGTGAGCTGGTTTCAAGGAAGGTAACTAAAACAGTTACGTCTTCTGAACCTAAAAGAATATATAAAGTTGAATACCACAACGATTCGCTTGATGAAGATATTAACTTAGATGAAGATGAGAGACACAATGATAGCTATATTTTTTGCACGGACATTCAAAAGATTAGAGTTTCAACCAACAATCTCATTAGAATGGGTTGGCAACCTGCTAAAAATTTATTTTCTAGAGAGTTATTCAAGAAATGTATCGACGAGTACTTTAAATCTTATGAGGAAGGTATCAATCCTCCTGAAATAGTCTCTGTCAGTAAAGACAAAATACAGTTATCAAAATTTTCTTTTTTGCCTGTTCGTACGCTACCAAACTTTCCTCAGGACTGTGCGTATACTTACAGCATGCCGCCTATAAACTTTATTCTTGCTAACATTGATTGGAGTAGCGACTTTGATGTGAATGATTTTTTAGACAGCTATTGGGAAGAATATCGAAACATAGAGTTTGTTAGTTTCGATAAAGATAGTTACTGCTTAGTAAGCTTAGGAGAAGAGAAATATTATAACCATGATAAATACCAATTAAATTTACCAACTGCTGATTCATTTTCACATGTTAATAAGCAGGTACCGTTTAAAATTGATATTGACTTATATAAAAAATTGAACAATCGTCTGTTCCAAGATACAAATCCTTATGCGAATCGTGATATTGAAAGCTTTAAAGAATTCTATAATTCACCAAGTTACTATAATGGCAACATAATAGAAAAGAATAAACTGGGTTCTAGTAAAAACAAAAAGATCTATGAGAATGGATTAATTAATCTAGAAAAATATGGAAACGCCGAGGGGTTGTTAGACTCTAGCATTCATGAAAGTATGGCACGTTTTGATGATCCTTGTCCCAATCCATTTATGACACATGTCTACCAACTAGAAGTAGAGGAAACTCATAGTTATTTTGTTGGTCAGGATGGTATCTGGGTATCTGACGGTCATACAGAGTAACCATGTAAAAAACGGGCGTTATGACAAATAACTTTGGATAGAGAGATTCTTTTTTACTAGTTCCTTTGGGTTATACCCTAAGGGAACCAGCTATTTATCCCTTTGAACCTATTAATGGACCACTCAAAATAGACTAATATAATGGAACTACTTAAAACAGACTGCTGAATTAGCTCATGTTGCACTCAAAACAATAAAACTTTGCATCATACTCTTTTTATTACATCGTCTACTTTTTACATGCGTTTTAGTATTTTGTAGTAGTCATTACCCTGTCTAATAATTTGCGCTGACATACTATAAAAGTGCTAAGCACTATTATCGCTTGGCACTAGTATGCTTCTATCCTACGTGACAACCTCCAAATTACTGACTAAATCATGACTGCTAACAACGTTTTGAACGTCAATAAAGGTACTTTTGCCTAACGCACCAAGGTTGTAGCTTGCAAACTCATGATATAAATTAACCACATCACCCATAATCAGTAGTGCAGGTGTTGGCAGTTTTGCCTCAGCTTGCTGCTCGGCGATATTACCAAGCGTACCGATGAGCAGCTGCTGAGTTGGTAAACTGGCATGACTAATTACAGCAAAAGGTGTGTTACTGTCGCGCCCTGCGGCAATTAACCCTTGGGTCATCTCATCTAGTCGATTCAACCCCATATAAAAGACAACGGTTTGCGTACTGTCCAAAAGTTCATCATAGTCATTATTAGGTGCACCTGATTTTTTGCATGCTGTTACAAACTTCACGGCTTGTGCATGATCACGGTGTGTCAATGGAATACCTGCTCTGCTTGCAGCCGCACTAGCAGCAGTGATACCAGGAATAGATTCAAAATGAATACCATGACGCACCACTTCTTGCAGTTCTTCACCACCTCGTCCAAAAATAAAGGGGTCGCCCCCTTTGAGCCTAACGACCGTTTTACCTGCTAGCGCATGTTTGACTAGCAGCTCATTGATACCTTCTTGTGGTAGCGCATGATTGGCACGGCGCTTACCAACGAATATCTTCTCTGCTGTCAGCGCACACATATCTAAAATATCCTCTGAAACCAAGCTGTCATAGAGCACGACATCTGCTTTTTGCATCACTCGCAGTGCTTTTAACGTGAGTAGTTCAGGATCACCAGAACCTGCACCAACCAAATGTACCGTGCCTACTTTCATATTTTTGTCTATACCTAATGGCTTGTCGCGCCCTGCGGTATGACAATTAGTATTAGACAAATGATTTGCAATCAATGTGGTAATAAAGGGAGATGAATCAGTCATGGTAATAACTCCTAATAACACTGTTAATAACGCGCAAACCTGCACCTAACAATGGCATACCTGAGAAAAGAAGAGCCTACAAGATACAGTGCAAACCCTATGCCATATTAGTAAGCAAGCCTGATCTTAGAAAGTTTTTAAGACGCATACTTTTCGATTAAGGTATTGATTTGACTCACGCATGAACCGCAGTTAGTCCCTGCGCGGCACGCTTTGCCAACCGCGTGGGCACTCATACATTGCTGCTTAGTAATCGTCTCGATAATAATATTCTCTCCAACTGCCATACATGAACACACCAATGGACCTGGATCAACATAACCTGTCGCTGGACGACCTGCTAGCAACCACTTATGACGTTGATTTTCTGGTATCGCATCAGTACTGGCAAAGCAACTATTGAGCCAATGAATACTGGGCAGCTGCGCCACTTGTGGCGCAAAACAAACGCTTAGTAGAAGCTGATCGCGTGGTATGTCAGACTTTGACGTGCTAATCGATGCATGATCTATCGCTTTACTATCTGCATCTACCTGCGTCGAGACGAAGCGAAGCTGCTTTGCTTGCTTGCTGCAAGTAAACGCACTATTGATGGACTCATTGGCTAGAGATGTTTGATAGGTATGGATGAAGTGCTGCCAGTAATCAGCATCAAGCAATTTACTGACGACGCTGTCTATGGGACTGGCCAAGGTAATCAAAACGCTATTAGTTTGACGACTTAAACTCCATGTCAGTGCGGGCAACGCAGGCAATGCGTCTGCTATTTCAAAATCTGCATTGGTATCACAGGAAGATATCGGCGTATTTTTATCCTCGGATTCTGTTTCAGAGTTCAATATGGTCTCACGCAGATGCACTATAATGGTGTCTTGTAAATCAGGATGCACCAAAATCTTACCATAAGTTTTCATCGGTACAGGCATCACGCTGATTGCGGAATTTTTTAATTCAGGCTGTCCTGAATGTGGATCAACGACTGTTGGAATCAGCGTACCTACGCGCGCAAAACGAGCGAAAGCTCTACTCCAATGCATCGGCATAAAAGCATCTCCTGCGATCATACTATCGCTGATGGCAACTTGTGCGAGCACCTGACTGTCTGTAGTGGTATTACTAGAAACCATGTACTGCGGCTGGCTCTGTATTGATAAGTTTTGCTTATCGCTTTTCTCGTCGCTTTTATCATAGCAAGGACGTAGCTGTACATAATCGCCTTGGTCAACACCGAGCTGCTTGGCATCATGGGGGTGCACGGTGAGCGTTGGTACAGATGCGTGTTGGTTGAGCTGCGGTGCAAGTCCTGTGCGCGTCATCGTGTGCCATTGATCGCGAAGCCTACCTGTAATAAGCCGTAGATCTACCGCCCCTGAGTGATGCTGATGCAACGTATGACTGTCATTGTTTTTTTGACTATCCGCGCTTTTCGATCTCAATCGTTGCGGATGCCTATTGGGTAAGCTGCCGTGACTGGGAGGCGTAATGGCAATAAACTTTGTTTTGCTGGGTGTAATACGTGCGCCGCCCCACTGAAACGGGGTCATGACATCGTATGCGTCACGGCTGAAAGAAACTACGTCTTTATTTTGCTGCTCAAGATGGTCTGGCTTTATCAGTTCTAGCGACCCTACTGGCTCTAGCGAAAGATCTTTTGCCAAATTAAGATAGCGCGGTTGATTGCTATCTGACAAAGCTTGGCTAGCATCATTTCTATAAGCAGTTAGAGCGATATGCTCATTAAATATCTCACTAGGATGGTGGTAATCAAAACCTAATAAACCCATACGTTTAGCGACTTGCGACAGTATCCACCAGTCAGGCTTTGCTTGTCCGAGTGCAGGCATTAACGCCCGTTGGCGCGAGATGCGACGCTCCGAGTTGGTCACTGTGCCTGATTTCTCCCCCCAACCTTGTGCCGGCAAAACAATATCTGCACACTTAACCGTATCGCTATCGACGGAGCAGTCAGATACAATCACCAAATCACAGGCCGACAGTGCGCGGCGAAACTTATCAGCCTCAGGTAAGCTAACGACAGGGTTGGTTGCCATAATCCAAATGGCTTTGATACGACCATCTAGTATGGCATCAGCGGCATCGCAAGCTTTTACCCCAGTCTCTGCGGCAAGCGGTTGCGGCGCTTGCCAAAAATCAGCCACCAAGTGACGATGCTGCTCGTTATCTAGGTCTAGATGCGCGGCAAGTAGGTTCGATAACGCGCCCACTTCACGCCCTCCCATTGCATTCGGCTGACCGGTGAGTGAAAATGGACTTGCACCTACTCGGCCCACTCGCCCAGTATACAAGTGAGTATTGATGATGGCATTGACCTTGTCGGTACCACTCGCAGACTGGTTGACGCCCATACTAAATGCTGTGATTGTTTTATCGTTTGCAGCGACCAGCTCATAAAACTCCCGTACCAGTTCCTCACTGATACCGCATGCCGTCGCCACTTTATCAATCGTCCATGTTTTTGCGGCCTCTAAGGCGGGCATGACACCCTGACACTGCTTAAGATAGTCCTTATCACAACAGCCTTCTTGCTCAAGATAATGTAGCAGTCCGTTATATAAGTGGGTATCCGTGCCGACAGTGATGGGCACATGTAAATCGGCAAATTCACAAGAATCAGTACGACGCGGATCAATCACGATTAGTTTTTTATTAGGATCACGCTTTTTGTCGGCTAAAAACCGTCCGAATAAGATAGGATGACACCACGCCATATTGGAGCCCACCAATACCAATAAATCACAAGACTCTAAATCTTCATAATTACTAGGCACTAAGTCTGCACCAAAAGCACGCTTATGCCCTGCAACTGCTGAGGACATACAAAGACGCGAATTGGAATCGATATTATTATTACCAATGAAGCCTTTAATAAACTTATTGGCAACGTAGTAATCCTCTGTAAGCAGCTGCCCTGACACATAAAACATTACGCTGTCACGCCCGTGTGTCGCGATAGTGTTATTCAAACGACTCGCAATATCATCCAATACTGCCTCCCACTCGACAGGCTGCTTATCTGTTGGTTGTCCTTTTGCAATTGATCGCTGTTTGTCTTGATAATAAGGCTGAGTCAACCTGCGCTCAGTGCCCAATGTTTGTGCCAATGCACTGCCTTTTGAGCAGAGTTTACCGAAGTTTGCTGGATGATCAGGATCGCCTGTCACGCTGACTACACCTGCCTCATCGATGTTTGCTAGTACGCCGCAGCCTACGCCGCAGTAAGGACAAGTGGTACGAATAGGACTGATCAAATCCTCAGTGTAAGTTGTAATGCGAGAGGACGGTACGACACTGAGGGCTTGATCGTCATTTAAGATGGTGCTGCTCATGATGCCTCTCCTATTAGGTGTGCGTCACTTGGCACGGCAGATTCGGGCTCAGCTGCTTCTATTTTCTCTACATCGCAATAGGCTTCGCCAAAGATAAGGTCTTCTTTTATCGAGGATATGTCACTGCCATCAGTGATCAGCTGACTATAAAACCCGCTTTCACTCACATCACCGTACAGTACCGTGCCAATAAGTTTGCTTTCTTTAATATAGAGACAAAGATAATGATTGAAGCTCGTTTGCTGATAGACCACGCGCTCTATCTGCATCATTTCACTCTCATCGAAAGCAATCTGACCTGCTGAAAAAGCCGCGATGCCAGATACTTTTAATTTTAAAGATAAAGGCTTACTGATAAAGGGACACCAGTTATTTTCAGATTCGTGTGGTCGCGAGTCACTATTGGCTGTCTTACGACTTGAGATACGTGGCGCTTTTAAGACAGACACCAAAGTATCGACCTGTTGATTGACAGGAGCCACCATCCCGAATAGCTCCCCGTCCAGCTCGACACACTCACCGATCGCATAGACATGCGGGCAGCTAGTATGCATAAAGTTATCTACAAGGATACCTCGGTTAACATCAAGACCACTTTGCTGCGCCAGTGTCATATTGGGGATGACGCCAACTGCCATGACAATAAAGTCTGCTGGCAGTGTGCGACCATCCTTTAACAACAGACCATTAACCTCGTGTTGATCATTGACCGTAATACATTCTGTGTTGGCTAATACCTCCAGCTTGACACTTCGACTGAAGAGTTCTGCTTGTAGCAGATGAGCGGCGGGCATATCAAGCTGTCGGTTGAGAACATGACTATCGACATGAACCACTGTCATATCTGCCCCTTGAGACGCCAAAGCGCAGGCGGCCTCTAGACCCAACACCCCGCCACCAATGACGAGACCCTTTTTTGCTTGGCGCGCGTACTCCGTCAATACCTGCACATCAGCAATATCTCGAAATACATGAACACCCTTAGCATCATGATTGGCAAAAGGGATGACGCGAGCTTGCGAGCCAGTAGCCAGCACCAGCTCGGTATAATCTAGGACTTGTCCATCACTCAATTCAATACACTGTTGCTTGGTATCGATGGCATCTACCGACGTGCCAGCCAATACCGTGATACCCAATTGCTCATATTCTGCTAGCTCGTATAAATATGTCTCTTCAAAAACCGACTCTCCTGAAAGTACTGGTGACAGCATGATACGGTTATAGCCAACTTGCGGTTCTTTACTGATTAACGTAATTGGCAAACGGGCGGTGTCATCATTTGATTGCGTGCGAGCAAGCTCAATGGCAAAACGACTGCCTGCCATGCCCGCTCCGATAATAACGATGCCAGCAGTAGTCCGACGTTTAGAAAAAGAAGTATGGGTTGGTTCTGGTGAATCAAGTGACATAGGAAAATCATTCCTTAGCCGCAACACGCAGCGTTGAATAAAATGGCTTGTCGTACTATTTACGTTTAACAAGGTTTTATAAAAAATAAATCAGCAACGATATGATAATGACAAATTGAATAAAGCAAATGCTGTGCCAAACCAATAAGGGATGACGTACAATCAGCGGTTCAGGGTCTCTGATATCGTTACTGTTATCAGGGCTGAAGTCTTGTAAGAACTCACCAATCGCTTGATACCTTGCCTGCGTACTAGAATGTAGCGCACGCATCAACGCTTGTTGGCTAGCAGCTGGCACTCGGTTTTGACGTAGGCGTTCTGCAGGTACGATCAGTGAGGCGGATGGGTTCATCAAATCTTGCGAGCTAAATGGCAGCTCACCTGTGAGTAACTCATAACCAATCACGGCAATAGAAAACAAATCAGAATGCACGCCTTTTGGGGCATCGGTGTAGTATTCTGGTGCAGCGTAGTGCAAATCACCATTAGGAGGACGCGTACTGTCTTTTAGTATGGAGGAGCTAGCAGAGCCAAAGTCGATTAACTTGACCGCACCTGATTGAGTTAATAATATATTTTCAGGCTTGATATCTTGATGCAGTAGATAGTTCCGATGCATCACACGGACCGCCATGCCGATCTTAGTAAGTAAATCGTAAGTTTGCCAAATATCACAAGGGGCTTGACGATCCATAAACACTCGTAGGCTCTCCCCTTCGATATATTCCGTTAAATGATATAAATAAGTGCTACTGGCAGGCACTGGGTAGTAGCGTAAAAGCCCTGACGCATTAGACGCATTGAAAGTAGCACTCAGCTTTTTAGAGACATCACTGTTTAAAAGCAGATCATGGGAGGATACGCTATTGGGGTCCACTTGATTATAAGCAGGCTCACCAATGCGTTTGTGCTTGGACAGGCTCAAACCGATTTTGCGTTCCTTTAAAAACTCACGTAGATAATGCCCATCAGCAATGACGTTGAGACTTGGTGACTTCAAAACAAATGCATGCTGGTCATCATCCTCTACTAAATACACCTCACTGCGAGCCGTGCGCGCGATGATTTTTTTGACCACAAAATTATCAACCTGTGCCCCTACTGCCAAGCCCGTTGGTAAGCGATAGTGATTGATATCCTGGGCGTGACTACTGTCGCTATCCACACTTTGATCAAGAGCAATGCCGTTGTCGGTTTCTCTGTGCGTTTTGCTCTTTGTGATTGCATCGTTCATACCCAGCATGATCACACTGAGGTTATCGTAACTGCCCTCGCTAAAGGCATGCTCACATAAGCGCTGGCTCATCTGAAGATGGTCAATGATTTGATTGGGACATCCCACTGATTGATGCATGGCCTGTACCGCAGCACACAACTCAAACTGTAACTCTGCGGGCACGATAGACTCATAAACCCCATCAGTCATGAGCGCCAGACACTCGTTTTGATGCAAGGTAAACACCGACTGTTGCAGCTCAACTCGGGTATCAGCACCGATAGCAGCAGACAACGCCCCTTTGTCTCGTCCGTGGTGAATGTGATGGTCTTTGGTCAATAGCACCATACTGTCGATACCGATACGATAGATACGAGAGTCGCCTGTATGGAACAGATGAATACGGTCACCTATACAGAGCAGTCCTGATAAAGTCGATAATAAAGCTGGCAGACGATCATACGCCTGCGGGAAATAAAGCGCATCATTGGCTTGGTGCACCGCCTCCTTAATCACGATGGCAATTTGATTGTCATCAAAGCGGTGTAGTGAACTTGGCGATTGCTCTTGCGCTTTGCTTGCAGAGTTTCTTTGCGATTCGCTTGATGCCACATTTGCTTGCGCCCTATCTGTCTGTACCATCTCTGCAAGTTTTGAGGTGATATGGTGTGTCACCGTGTTTATCACTGACTGACTGGCTTGTTTGGGAAACTGGCAAGCACTGACCCCATCAGCCATTAGCACCAATAAAGGCGCTGTAAAAGAGGGATGATCGCCACTATGCGCTGACGATAATGAAAAGGATGATAACGATGGGAACCCATAAGGCAAGCAGGTCGTTATGAGTAGGCTATCTTGGTTCTCAGCTTTGCGCCCTGCCATCGTACAAAAATCAGGCAGCCACAATGCAACGTCCGCATTATGACTGCTTACTTGACCTGTCCCTTTAGGAGCTTGTTTGACGCTCTCATACATAATTTAGCTCACTTGTATTTGAGCAAAACTGCCATCTGGCATCTCTTCAATAATAACGCCTTCAGGCTCTTTTAGTAAAAACAGCGCAAAGAAGCCAACCACAGCCGTTGCGGCAATCACAAAGAAGAATGCCTGATACGATACCAGACTCAGTACAGTTAGATAGACCACTGACCCGACGTTACCGTAAGCACCCGTCATTCCTGCAAACTGACCTGTCATACTACGTTTAATCAAAGGAATCACAGCAAACACTGCTCCCTCACCCGCCTGTACAAAGAAAGAGCAGAACATGGTAATCAACAGCGCAAGTGCGATCGGCCATGAAGAGTCAACGACACCCATCAACAGATAACCAACGGCCAAACCTGCAGTGAGAATCAAAAGTGTGATTTTGCGACCAAATTTATCACTCAACCAGCCGCCGCCTGGACGTGACATGAGGTTCATAAAGGCGTAGCTTGATGCCAAGACACCTGCCATGACAATCGATAAGTTAAAGGTTTCTTGATAGAAGAGTGGTAGCATAGAGACCACAGCCAACTCTGAGCCAAAAGTCGCAAAGTATAAAATATTCAAAATACCGACTTGCTTAAAGTCATATCGGTGAGCTTTTGGCACAGGCGTGGTAAATACTTCCTTATTAAAACGATAACTACTGATAAATTCATAAACGTATAACACCACCAACGCAATATAGACGATGTTGACACTTGCCTGACTCAGTAAACTTACGCCAGCTGGTGATAATTTCCACGCCAATAAGGCCAATGCCAAATACATCGGCAGTTTAAATACCATCATGAGCCAGAAGTCACCTGATGAAGTCACCATCATGGCACCAGATTTTTTAGGTTTGAAATATGTGGCACCCTTAGGGGTATCACGTACCATCTTATAAAAAATCACACTATAGAGCATCATAACCAACCCTGAAGTAGCCGTTGCATAACGCCAACCTTCCTCACCGCCGAAAATGGCAGCGGCCGCAATAGCGACTGTCGGTAGTAGCAGTGCCGCGGCGGCAGAGCCGAAATTTCCCCAGCCCCCATAGATACCTTCAGCTGTACCTAGCTCATTGGCAGGAAACCAGTCACTCATGAGACGAATACCGACCACAAACCCTGCACCAACGAAACCTAACAAAAAGCGTGATAGCGCTAGCGTATTGTAATCTTGCGCAAAAGCGAAGGTGAAACAGGGAATTGCGCCAATGGCTAAAATAGCAGTGTAAACAAGCCGCGGACCAAAGCGATCGGTCAACATACCGATGATGACTCGGGCTGGAATAGTCAAGGCAACATTTAATATCAATAAGGTTTTTACCTGGTCTTTGGTGAGGTTCAAGCTCTCCCCTATCGCAGATAAGAATGGTGCGTGGTTAAACCACACAAAAAAGGTGAAAAAAAACGCCATCCACCCAAGATGGAGAATTTTGTTTTTACCACTAAAAGAAAAGATATTCAGCTTGTTTTTATTTGGCACATCAGGTTTCGATGAAGGCATAGACGATTTCCTCAAATGGCTAACATTAAAGTTATAAAAACACGTTATGAGTCAGAAACTTATCAGTTGCGACCATTAAGAGAGTGCAATGGATGTGCCAGCTGCAAATATAAAATTGACATAGACATAAAGCATCATCTTTTTTAATAGGGCTACGCTTTGTACCAGATGGCTCTAAAGGCATCCCAATTAAATAATATTGCTTAGATAAAACTAAGTTACCTCTCAGTTAATTAAAGTAAGCGATGCACCTTTAAAGTAACAACCAAAACCAAATTGGTGCATTTTTGTCACTATTTTGGTGCATAGGATGTAAATGACAACTATTAAAAAGATCATATTAAGCAATTACTTACAACAGAAAATAGCATCACCAAAAGTACTGGCATGACCTTATAAACTGGTAAGGCTACATATCTTTTAACTATATAAGGGTTCGATAATTGAATGTCATTAATTGTGTTTGGCACGATTATTGAGGGCTTAATAGTTATAGGCATCTAATTATTAACGACTATCTATCATTGAACCATTTAAAAATTAACTTGTGATTTTTGAATTGGACATTAGATGAAAGTATTTAAGCAAACCCATTACTGAGGATAGGCATATGAGTAGCACTATAGTGAGTACGATGAGTAAAGCTAAATTAGTGGTGATTGGTAACGGTATGGTCGGGCATCATTTTATTGAACGCGCCATAGAGCAAGGCTTACACGATCAGTTTGAGATTCACGTATTTGCTGAAGAGGATCGCCCAGCTTATGACCGGGTGTATCTATCGAGCTATTTTGAACATAAAGATGTGAGTAAACTAAACTTAGTGGACTTGAGCAGGTATGAGGATGCTCAGATTCAGTTGCATCTTAATCAGCGAATCACAAACATCGATGCCGCCAATCAATGTATCAGCACGGAAGACGGTACCCAGATAGACTATGCTGAATTGGTACTAGCAACAGGCTCCTATCCGTTTGTGCCGCCGATTCCAGGGCGCGAGCATCCGCACTGTCATGTCTATCGTACGATTAAAGATTTGGATGATATTCTCAGTACTGCTGAGCAGCCAAAAGTCAAAAGAGGCGTCGTGGTCGGTGGTGGTCTGCTGGGTCTTGAGGCAGCTAAGGCCCTAGTCACACTAGGACTAGAGACTTACGTGGTAGAGTTTGCGCCTCAGCTGATGGGCGTACAGCTCGATGCTGCTGGCGGTGATATTTTAAAACGTAAAATTGAAGCCCTTGGCGTCAAAGTACTAACAGGTAAAAATACTAAGGCCATTATCGACAATACCCTATCGGATGAAGCATCGTGTCATCTAACCATGCAGTTCGCTGATGATACGTCGTTGGATACCGACATGATCGTCTTTAGTGCGGGTATTCGTCCGCAAGATGGCATTATCAAAAGTAACCCTGAATGCGGTATTGAAATCGGCACCCGTGGCGGTATTCTGATTGATAAAGCCTGCCGTACCAATGCCCCGAATGTATATGCCATTGGAGAATGCGCCGTATGGGACAACACCGTTTTTGGCTTGGTCGCGCCAGGTTATAGCATGGCCAGTATTTGCGCCGCTCAAATCGCAGGCGATCACGCTCAGACCTTTACAGGCGCTGATATGAGCACCAAGCTCAAATTGATGGGCGTCGATGTGGGCAGTATCGGCGATGCGCACGGCGCAACAGAAAACAGTTTGAGCTACTTATACCAAAACCCTGCTGAGGGTATCTACAAAAAACTGGTAACCACAGCAGACAATAAACGGCTACTGGGCGCTGTATTGGTAGGCGACACTGAGGACTACAATAATCTCTTGCAGCTATTTCTAAACGATATTGACCTGCCTGCCCATCCTGAAAGCCTGATCCTACCCAACGTAGAAAAACCCACCATGGGTATCGAGAACCTGCCCGATAGCGCCACGATTTGCTCTTGTTACAACGTCACCAAAGGTGCTATTTGTGCCTCCGTTGAAGACGGTGCTTATACCATGGCAGAGGTGAAATCATGTACCAGTGCTGGTACCGGCTGTGGCGGCTGCGCACCTATGGTAAAAGACACATTAGGCTATCAGCTAACCGCGCTTGGTTTTGAAGTCAATAATGATCTGTGTGAGCATTTTGCTTACTCACGTCAGGAGTTGTATAGCTTGATTCGAGTACAAGGCATTAAGACATTTGATGCGCTATTAGATGAGCACGGTAGTGGTCATGGCTGCGAGATTTGCAAACCAACTGTCGCCTCTATTTTGGCGTCTTGTTGGAATGATTATGTACTCAAGCCCGAACTCACGCCACTGCAAGACAGCAACGATTACTATCTAGGCAATATTCAAAAAGATGGCACTTATTCGGTCGTGCCACGCGTGCCTGGCGGTGAAATCACTGCAGATAAACTCATCATCCTCGGACAAGTCGCCAAAGAGTTCAATCTGTATACCAAAATCACTGGCGGTCAGCGCGTCGACTTATTTGGCGCACGTTTAGACCAACTGCCCGATATCTGGACCCAACTGGTCGATGCTGGATTTGAGACGGGCCATGCTTATGGTAAATCTCTGCGTACAGTGAAATCTTGTGTGGGCAACAACTGGTGTCGCTACGGTGTCGATGACAGTGTGGGTTTAGCACTTAGACTAGAAGACCGCTACAAAGGCGTGCGCTCACCACACAAAATAAAAATGGGCGTATCTGGATGTACCCGTGAGTGCGCTGAAGCGCAAAGCAAAGATTTTGGGATTATTGCCACTGAAAACGGCTGGAATCTCTTTGTCTGCGGTAATGGTGGCATGACCCCACGTCATGGCGAGCTATTCGCAACGGATCTTGATACGGATACAGTTGTCAAATATATCGACCGTATTATCATGTTTTATATCAAGACCGCAGATAAGCTTCAGCGTACATCCAAATGGCGCGAGAGCCTTGAAGGTGGACTTGAGTATCTACAGGCAGTCATTATTGAGGACAGTTTAGGTATCGCTGAGGAGCTAGAGTCACAGATGCAATTACTCATCGACAACTATGTTTGTGAATGGAAAGCCACCATTACTGATAGCGAAAAACTCAAACGTTTCCGCCATTTTGTGAATAGTGAGCAAGGCGATGACAATGTGGTATTCGTCACTGAGCGAGAGCAGATTCGCCCTGCAACCGACATCGAAAAGACGCAAATAAAAGTGACCGAATTGGCGTAATCTTAACGTGTCAGCGTCTATTCATAGTAGACGCTAAAAAGTATTTTTTGTTGTTGGTCTCATTTATATTTTACTATTAAGGATCTTCTGATGACTCAGCTCACTGTATGCAAAATCAATGATATTATTCCCGAGACAGGTGTCTGTGCGCTCGTGAACGGCAAACAAGTGGCTATTTTTTGCACCAAGCAAACACAATTATTTGCGCTTGATAATTATGATCCGTTCAGTCAAGCCAACGTCTTGTCTAGAGGTCTGATTGGCGGCACCACTATTACCAACGAGGACGGCTCTGATGAAAATGTGCTATATGTCGCCTCACCTATTTATAAGCAACGCTTTAATCTTGTCACAGGTCAATGTTTAGATGACAAAAGCATTATACTCGACACTTATAAAGTAGAGCTTGAGGGTAGCGATGTCATCGTAAAATATAACTAGGTACTTGTGTGTCTAGTACATACTACCTTCTAGGCTATTGAAGCAGCCTTTGACTTTAAGAGTCGAAGGCCGTTTTATTCTTCATCAAACCTTTTGTCATCCCCTAATAAATTAATGAGATTAGAAAAGCTATTTGTGATTATTTATAAATCAACACTAAAATGACAATGCACATTTATCACACAGGAATAAGGCATCTTGCTTTATTTTCTACAATCAATAACTGCATAGTAGATGTATAGCAAAGTCTAAGCGCTTTTATCCTCTTGAACAATCAGCTTGGACTCTATGTTGATCCCTTGTACATACAAAGAAGACCTTCTAAATATAACCCTCTTATAAAGTTAAGACTTCCTTATCGTATCGAATATTTTAGACCTTCATAATGGAACCACTCATATTATGTCACTGAATGGGTTGTCTCTCTTGCAGTTTGTTCGAATACTTTCTTGCTGTCATAGCGGAATTAAAAAATACTATTTTTATCATAAAACCAACTCATAACTCGTACTACGCCCTGATGCTACAGACTTTTGCATCATACCCTTCTCTATTAAATCATTAATATCTCGTAGTGCCGTATCTATAGAGCACTTGGTTATGGTCGCCCATTTCTTAGTGGTGAGCTTGCCATAAAAATCAGTCAGCAAAATATTTAGCATTTTTACTTGCCTATCATTTAAAGCGCACTGTCGATGCGTCTGCCAAAAGTCTGATTTACTGATGATTTTGTCTGTAGTTTCTTGAGCTACAATGAGGGATTGCTCTAGCGTTTGCAAAAACCACACCAACCAATCTGTGATATCTTTATCACTTTTTTGCGTACGTTCTAGTATTTTGTAATAGTCATTACGCTGTTTAAGAATTTGCGCTGACATACTATAAAAGCGTTGGGCACTGTTATCGCTTTTTGCCAGCATACGTTCTGTGAGTGCTCGTGTTAGTCGTCCATTTCCATCATCGAATGGATGCAAAGTCACAAACCATAAATGAGAAACACCTGCTTTTATGACCAAATCTATATCATCTTGCTTATTTGGCGAAGTGTTAAACCACAATAAAAATTTGCTTAACTCATCTGGCAACCTATCGGCACTCGGGGCAACAAAATGAACCCGCTCGCGACCATACCCACCAGACACTACTTGCATTGGCCCTTTACTATCATCACGAATACTGCCTGCTTGAATACGATAAAGCCCACTATATCCATCTGGAAATAATGCTCGATGCCATCCAAGTAAATCATCTAACAATAGTGGCTGTTGATAACGATAGGTGGCACTTAGCATCATCTCTACCACGGCATCGATCTCACGAGTAGTGGTTGGCATACTGGCATTATCCAGCCCTAAATGCCGCGCAACTGAAGAACGAACTTGCTCATCATTTAGTGTCTCACCTTCTATCTCAGAAGTTTTGATAATCTCTAAGGTCACCGCATCTAATTGTGCCTCAACATTCAGATCGAACCCTAGTGTTAGCAGCTTTCCTAGTAAATGGCCTTGTAATATCCGCACACGACTGACGAGTGGCAATAGCTTTTTGTCCGACCATTGCCATTCAGTCCAGTTTGGATGTTCATGAATATAAGTAACATGCTTCATATGTTCCTCAGAAATATGCAGAGATTAGGACAGTAATCTCCTTATATTATGCAGAGAATAAGTAGTAGAGGCAATACGCAAAAACTCAAAAATGACAATAGTAGATGCAATAAGAGTAGATTCTCAACAAACACACATATTCTTTTATTCTGGTAAGGGCTTGAGTAGAGGTAAAAATACTATAAAAATACAGTGCCCAATTACGAGTTAAATTTTATTCTATTACAATTTACATTGTGATTATTAAATCGTATAATATATACAGGCTATGAATATCAGTGTATGTAAGATAATATCATTTTTTACACGTTCGTTGACCTACCTTGACATGGTAGAGGTCGTTGGTTCGAATCCGATTACGCCTACCAGATTCGAAAAGCCCCAATCTTAAGATTGGGGCTTTTTTTGTCCGTAAAATATGGGCTTTCTCGATTACTGTTTTTCATTACCAAGGTTACGCCTTAAGGTATGCAAACACAGTCGATGCCGAAATGGCGCCTGTCACGCCACATCGACTGTATTGCTATTATTGGTTCCCTACCCACACTCTATAAATATAGTAAGGCGGCTGGCCTTTATCGACGGTGCCGGTGAACTGCGGTGTTTTATGTAATTGATTTACTGCAACATACAACCAACCATTCGTATCTAAAGACACATTATCAGGCCAGTCGAATCGGCTGTCTCGTACTAACGATGTTAGCTGTCCTTTCGTATCAAGCACATCTACGCCATTATCGTTTAAGTTGGTAAAGTAGTGATTTCCATAACTGTCTGTAGTAGCGCCATCTGAAACGGGTTTATCACCAACACGTATAATGCTCTTACCAATCTGTTCATCACTGGCTTTAGTTCTAAATAAGGTAGCATCTAAGCTATACCAAGATTCACCGTTCATCGCGCCAAAATAAATCGTATTATTATCAGCGGACATCGTGATTGGGTTTAAACCATTGTTTGTCGGCTTGCCACCCATCATAATCTCAACACCATTGATTACCATTTTTGCATCAGCTTCAGGTTGCAAAGCGACATGATTGCCAAAACGGCGTACTTCATTGGTGTTCATATCAATAGCAATAATGGCTGGATTGGGAATATCCGCTAAATAAATCCATCCATTTTCTCTATCAACCACCAAGTCTTGCACAAAACTATTTTTTGGTGCGATATTTGTCGGTATATCGATTTTGCTAATTACTGCGCCAGTGTCAATATCAAATCCCCAAACACGAGTTTTACCAATATGTTGACCCATATCGACGATCCATAACCCACCTTGATCGTCTTTAGTAATACCTAATGGTGTATCAATGGTCGCTTCACCATACTGGCCTTTAGGAGATTGAAATTTGTTTGAAGGCCATGGCTGATAGCGGTTAGGTCCAGTCACTTCAAATAACTGTATCCCCTGTTCACCATCGTTAGGATGCACGGTAGAAAACACCCGACCGCCACTCGTAGCCATAACATTGCCTGGGCGGATAGGTAAACCGATAACCGTTTCTATCTGCCCCACTGTAGCTACATCGCTTTTTACTTGCGTGACGGACATAGCATCGCGCTCAACTAAACTACACCCTGCTAAAGCTGTCGTGATTAAACCAATAATAAAAATATTTTTCATCGTGAATTCCTGAGTATTTAAAGAAGCCTATAACGATGTCCATTTTAACTTTTCTACCAAATATTTCTGTTCTTTTCATGATACCTCTAAAGTCATCAGTTCAAAGATAAAAGTGGAAAATAGAAAGTTCTATTATTTGTAATGCCAGTTTGATTTAATGTCAGCTTATTTAACATCAGCTTGATTAGTCATTACATACTTTTGAGAGACATAGCGCTTCATCAGGGTAGTCAATATAGCGTGTTATCAAAGCTGTAATAAACATGGGCAGATAGGCGTAAGTCGTTACTCTTCTTAAATTTTCATCAAACTACGCAACGTTTTAATCCCTTATCATTCTTGTTGTCGGAAAGGGATTAATAAAGAGACGCCTTATCTAATCGAAATCGCTAATGTTAGATGATTTTGCAAACTTGTTTATTCAACCAAGATATATAAATAGGATCACACCATGAAAAAATTACTATTAGGCTCACTATTAGCTGCAACAACTTGTGTCGCGATGATTGCTCCTGCAACAGCCGCTAGCAATACTGCCGCGCCAAATTCAGCACAAATGCAACATAAAGGCGGTACGCACAAAGGACCACTTTCAAAAATCAATCTAACGGCTAAACAGCAAGCACAAGTTAAATCTATTCACGATAAGTATCGCAGTCAAGGCAAAGATGGTCGCCAACAGGCTCGAGCTGAGATTGCAAAAGTCCTAACAGCACAGCAACGTTCGCAGTTAGAGAAAATGAAGGCTGAACATGAAGGCAGTGGTAAGCATCGCGATCGTGGACATTAATACTAGATAGCTAAAGCAAATCCTCCATAAAGCAAAATAGCCCATCTACCATAGATGGGCTATTTTGCTATGTGACAACGAGAACTATTAGAGGCTTTTGCTCCTAAGTAGCATTGAGTTTACTCGCTTGTGCTTTTTATGACTCCTGCTGTCAATCCTGTAGTCTTAAAACTTGGGAGATAATCCTGTTAAAAAATCATATGAGCACACAAGGCAATGATTGGTAATGAAATAAGTGTTCTTAATAGAAAAATGACTAATAACTGAAAAAAGCTCACTGGAATTTTGGTTCCTAAAATCAATCCACCTACTTCCGACATATAGATCAATTGAGACACTGACAAACAAGCGATGACAAACCGAGTCAACTCTGATTCTATTGAAGAGCCTATGATGGCAGGTAAGAACATATCTGCAAAACCTACCATAATCGTTTTTGACATTTCTGCTGCAAACGGTATGTTTAATAGCTCTAAGAACGGAATAAATGGCATACCTAAATAGTCAAATACAGGCGTCTCTTCTGCAACAATTAAGCCCATGGTCCCTATCGCCATGACGACAGGTAATATCCCAATCCACATGTCCAAGATGTTTTTTAGCCCCTCTTTTAAGAAAGTAGCAAAGCTTGGACTCTTATCGGCCTTGTG
The DNA here is from genome assembly GCF_059072655.1 of Psychrobacter sp. H27. Lineage (NCBI taxonomy): Bacteria > Pseudomonadati > Pseudomonadota > Gammaproteobacteria > Moraxellales > Moraxellaceae > Psychrobacter > Psychrobacter sp. H27. Next base: position 1,050,656 of record NZ_JCACRX010000001.1, read on the forward strand.
GACGGCTTTGTGTAGACTATGAGTAAATAATGTTTTCCCTTTAGGAATGGTTTCATGATCTCTATCACTGTTTTCTATCGTATAAGTATCTTCAATTCTAGATAACGGTAGTAATCTTGGTACTACTAAAGCACAAACAATCCCGCATAAAGCAACGACCCCAATCATATTAAGAAAGTAGCTTTCTAGTTTGACTTGAGAGATGACGACCAAACAGAACGTAATCGAAACGGCTGAAAAACTTGTGGCAATAACGGCCGCTTCTTTTTTAGTATAAAACCCGCCTTCTAATTGCTTATCTGTTAATAAAACGCCGATCGTTCCATCACCCAGCCATGATGTCAGGCAGTCGACAGATGACCTACCGGGTAAGCCAAATAAAGGTCGCATTACTTTACTCAATAAAACCCCAAAAAATTCTAATAAGCCAAAATCGAGCAATAGGGGCAGTAATAACCCAGCTAAGAAAAATACGATAAACAGTATTGGCATTAGTTCATATAATATTAAGCCGCCAATATTATCTGAATATATTGCCTCAAACCCAAATTTAAAATAGGTCACGACAACAAAGAACGCACCAAGCATTCTAATCACAAGCCAAGGTGTCGTAACGTTCAGCAAATTATTTAGAAACGCATTATTCAAAATCAATGAAGGTTTCATAACTTTGGTATACAACGTAGCACACAAGGTAATCATGATTGAGGTGACAACGAGTAAGGGCAAGAGGTCACCGATATACCCTTGGATATAATCCTTCAACACAGATATAGGAATGGTAAATCCCTCTGCATAGGTGACAAACTTACCATCTACATAAGGAATGGGAAATACGAACAGCATCAAACCTATGATAGATGGTATGAAGAACTTTAAAAACTGTCTGATATTGATGCTGCTGGCCTCTTTGCTTGAGGCATTAGTCTTAATAATGTCCATATTATTTTTTGACTCCCTGTCAATTTCAACTACTATAAATAATGTCGTTCAGATTGGTTTTTGTGAGTTATTCCAAATTTTCTATACTAGTAATTATTTAAAAGGGAGTGCGTCACTTCTTCTAAAATTTTAAATATTCTGGTTGAGTCATCTTTTGAATTGTTGTACAAAGGATTAATCTCTGCCATCTCCCAGCAGCATACTTTTTCATTCTTAATTAACTCTATATTGAGCTGCATGGCTTGCTCATAAGACAGACCATTCATTGCTGGCGTACCTGTCCCTGGGACATATAAGGGATCAACACTATCGACATCAAATGAGACGTAAATATGATCACAATACTCTAGTTTTTTAAAGATTTCGGCTACTGTGGCGCTGATGCCTTTTTTGGTTATTTCAGCCACACTATATAACGGAATTTTGTGTCTTTTGATTAACTCCATCTCCTCTTCTTGATAGTCTCTAACGGCACAAAACACGACGTTTTCTGGCTTGATTGATGGCTCATCAGATGCCATAAATTTCAATCGCTCCCAATATTCCTTCTCTTTTTCAGAGAGGTCATTACGTTTGCATTCTAGATTATCAATCGCACAGGCCATGGCCAAAGGCATGCCATGCATGTTGCCTGATCCACTGGTATACGGCGAGTGAAAATCAGCATGGGCGTCTATATACACCACACCGATCTCAGCATCAGGATGCGCCATTTTGAGACCGTGCATGGTTCCTGCACAGCTGGAATGATCACCAGCGATAACGATAGGAAATTGATTATCTTCTCTAATCTCTTTTATTTTATGTGCCAATTTAGAGATAACAGGCTCAATCACATCAGCGTATTTTGCATGTTTAAATGACGACTCTTCTTCGTGTATGTATTCATTTTTGATACTGTCAAGTTGCAGTTTTTCATAGTAGTCTGCATTCATCTCTTTTGATGATGCGCGCAATGCATCAATGCCTAGTGACGCGCCTTTCTTGTGCCCTGCGACATCCGAATACACTTCTACTATTCGCACGTTTTTCATTAAATCATTCATTATCTTGTCTCCATTAAGTAAAGCAATTCTTTCATTATTCAAATTTATAATTGATCTTTTTAACCACTTACGCCATAGATGCAGCTTCATTCGTCGCTATGCTACGATCTTTGTTGTGAGCTTTGACTACCGAATAAAGGTTTTTGGGATCTTGTTGATGAGGGATCAAATCAAGCAGCTCATAGGCGTCCTGTTTTTTGATCAAATCACGCAAAAACACTAGAGCTGTAAAGTCTTCTGAAGCAAAACCAACGCCGTCAAATACGACTAAGTTATTGTCGTTGGTGCGCGCTTCTTTTTCACCGTTTACGATGCGATGGAACTCTGTCACAGGAAAGTCTTGAGAGAGCTGTTGAATATCGCCTTCGATACGGGTTTGTGGTTCAAACTCTACAATGACATGATCGGCTCTTAGTAGAATATTGGCATCCAGCTCGGTTTTGCCAGGGCAATCGCCACCGATAGCGTTGATATAGACGCCTTTTTTGACCATATCATCACGCAGAATGGTGGCGTTTTTCTTATCTGCGGTACAGGTCGTGATGATATCTGCGCCTTCAACCGCTTCTTCTACCGTTTTACAGATAGTAATATCCAAACCTGAATCGGCAAGGTTATGCGCTACTTTTTCAGACGCAGCTGGATCAACATCATAGAGACGTACTTTTGAGATGCCAACCACTGCCTTCATGCCCATTGCTTGGAACTCTCCTTGAGCACCATTACCAATAAGCGCCAAGGTTTTAGCGTTTTTAGGCGCACAGTGTTTGGCAACCAGTGCCGAGGTCGCCGCCGTACGTAGTGCGGTCAAGATGCACATCTCTGTTAATAAAATCGGATAGCCTGTGTCAACATCAGACAATACGCCAAAAGCGGCTACCGTCTGTAAGTCCCGTTTGGTATTGATGGGATGGCCATTGACATACTTGCATGCAAACATGTCACCATCGCTGACAGGCATGAGCTCTATGACACCATCTTTGGAATGAGAGGCAAAACGACTGGATTTTTCGAACTGCTCCCAGCGAGAAAAATCCTGCTCTAAAGCATCTACCAACTCTCTTATGGTTTGTTCTATACCATAATTACTGATGATTTCAGCCATCGCCTGTACGCTAACAAATGGCACACCCTGCTTTTGAGATACGATAAATTTAGACATTAGTTTTGCTCCATTCCATGAATATTGTTTGTTAAACCGACAATCAATATCCTACCAACTATAAATGTCAGTTAAAATGTCAATAATTTATTAAATATTGATATATTTTTGACATATTGATAAGCAACACTTAGCATAATGTGAAAAACCTAATAAGGGAGACATTTTTATGGCGTACTACACTTATGACTCTTTAGACAGCGAGCTGATATCTGAACTGCGACAAGACGGCCGCGCAACCATCTCAATCCTTGCAAAAAAACTTAAAGTCTCGCGTGCCACTGTCCAAAACAGATTGGATAGACTGATTCATAATGGCGCTATTTTAGGCTTTACGATTCGAGTGCATGAGGCACTAGATAACGAAACGGTCAAAGCGATGATGATGATCGAGGTGACAGGGAAATCTACGTCACAAGTGATTAGAAAATTGCGCGGTATCCCGCAATTGATCAAGCTGCATACTACCAATGGGGCGTGGGACTTGGTGGCAGAGATACACACGACAAGTTTGAGAGAATTTGATGAAGTGCTGCGGCAAGTAAGAGAGATCGATGGCATTCTTAATAGCGAAACCAGTGTTTTGCTGTCGAGTTTATGACGCAAGAGTACCTCAGAAAATATATTCAACACCGTCTAAAAACACCTTCCTGGTGAAGACGCAAGATTATCGCTATCATCAAACAGACTGCCTTGACAAAGGTAGAATAAATGCTTTACTCTTTAAGTAGAACATTCATTCTACTTTTGGGAGTTTTGTTATCAAAGAAGATATTGCTATTAAGCTCGAAAAGGCATTTAGCCGATATGGTTTTGCCGAGCCAAGTGTTGCTCAGCTCAAGACAGCATGTAATGTAAGCCTACGAACACTGTATAAGTATTATCCCTCTAAAGAGATGATGGTCGTTGCTGCCTTGGACTATCGCCATCAAAGATATCTCGACTTTTTACTCAATGAATCACCTCCTCCTGGCATAGCTTCTATTTTTCATATTTTTGACAGACTCGAACAATGGATGAAAGCGTTCGCACCACACGGTTGCATGTCTATGAGTGCTGTGGCAGCTTTTCCTGATGATCCAGTGATTGCAAGCTCAGTGCAGAAGCACAAACAAGAAGTCAGGCACTTTTTGGGACAACAAAGTCAGAGAGAAGATCTTGCGACGGCCATCTTTTTGTTACATGAAGGCGTGACGAGTTCATGGCCTGTATTAGGAACAAAGGCCATCATCTCAGCCCAGCGCACACTATCAACACTTTTAGAGGAAGACAAATGATGCAACCGATCCCAAAGACAATGACAGGTGTCCAGCTTATCGGTCATGGTGGCCCAGAGATGCTCAAATACCGTGATGATATTCCTGTCCCTACTGTCACTTCAGATGATGTACTCATCCGAGTTTCTGCAGCAGCGGTCAATAATACAGATATCAATACCAGAGCGGCATGGTACTCGAAAGGCAATAGCAGTAGCGCTGATGCCAGTTGGTCTGGCACTGCAATGAGCTTCCCTCGTATCCAAGGTGCAGATGTCTGCGGTACGATAGTAGCAGTCGGTGCTAATATTAGTCGTGAACGTATTGGGGAACGGGTTCTTGTTGAACCTTGTATTCATGAAATCGATGGTCAACCACTGAACTCAGCTGGTTACTATGGCTCAGAGTGTGACGGTGGATTTGCTGAATATACAGTAGTCGCTGCCAAACATGCCTATGCCGTAAATAGTATGCTCTCTGATGTCGAGCTGGCTTCGTTCCCATGTTCGTATTCTACTGCTGAGAATATGCTCACGCGAGCGAATGTCTCGTCGTATGACAAGGTGTTGATATCCGGCGCTTCAGGCGGTGTTGGATCAGCAGCAGTCCAGCTGGCAAAAGCGCGCGGCGCTTATGTTATTGCTATCACCAGTCCAAGTAAAAACCAACAGCTGCTAGAACTTGGAGCGGATCAAGTGATACCTCGAGATGGTGACTTGGTTGATGCAATAGGCGAAAACTGCATTGATGTCGTGATTGATTTGGTCGCAGGAAGGCAATGGCCTGAATTTTTACAATTGCTAAAACCAAGAGGTCGGTACGCTGTGTCTGGCGCGATTGGAGGCGCATTGGTTGAGCTGGATATCAGAACACTTTATCTAAAAGACTTAACTTTTTATGGCTGTACTGTACTTCAACCTGAAGTCTTCCAAAACCTCGTTAACTGCATCGAGCAACGTAAAATAGCCCCAATCATTGCGCGTACCTTTCCATTAAAAGAGATACATGCTGCTCAAGAGGTTTTCTTAGAAAAGAAACACGTCGGTAAAATCGTTTTAAAAGTTGCTCAAGAATAACCACTTGTCTCTCTTAACTTATTTAACGTAGTCTGTTCTAAGTGCAGCCCAATCAACACAACTGCGAAGCATATATCCGTTTACTACATAGAGGATTTATCAGATAGACATCTAGCTTCTTGATAAATCCTCTAGCATAACAATAATAAAGTTATCAAACGTGCCAATAAAGAATACATGAGTGTTGTTACCATTCCTGCCTCAAGTCATTCAAGGTCGACCAGGTCAACAACATTCCAATCCATTGGGCAGCGTACATGGCAGTTGGTTTTGCTGAGACTGATATCATCTATGTCAGGAAACAAACCACAATGACTGAAAGTCGTATCATTGGGTCTGATGGCAAACTATACACGCATGACACCACGACTTGTTTAATATGCAATAATCAGCTGATAGGCAGTAATGAGCGTAAAGATAGTTTTTACTCAACCTGCTTTTGATAATCGATGAAAATTTTGAGAGTTGACAAATAACAAGGCCAATACTATGCAAGCATTTGAACGGGCAATGACTCTAGGTGATAAAACAGCTCGCTATTATGACTTATCCGCTTTGTTTAATAATGATGAAAACGTCCCATTACCTCCTGCACATTTTTATGGTGGCAACGGTTTTGCAGTTGGTGTCTATCTGCCGCTATTAACCACGCTCAGTGAGCAATTTACTATCAACAGTCTCGCCATGCGTGGCTATTGGTACGATCTACCATCCCTCAGAAAGCTGACTCGCGAGCAGGATGCTGATATATTGATTGATTTTTTGGAGAAGACACAGGATAAACCTGTCGTAGGTATTGGACACTCTCAAGGCGCGACTGCTACCGCTATTGCAGCAGCCAAACGTCCAGAACTATTTTCGCAGTTATATTTGATAGAACCCGTTACTTTTACCAAATCGCAGATGCTCACGATGAACTCAGCACCTGACGACTTAAAAATGAGTCGAGAGCCCTTCAAAAGTACACAAGCTAAACAAGTACAATGGCAAAGCGTGGAATCCTACTATGACTATCTACGGGCACATCGCGCTTTTAAACGCATCAATGACAGCAATCTTTATGTCTTTGCAAAAAATAGTCTCATCAAAAACAAGCAAGGGCAATATAGTTTGCTTTTCACCCCTGAGCAAGAATTGGCGAGCTACTTCGACACGCCTTTTGTCAATGACGCCTTAAAAAAGCTTAATACGATTAATTTGCCTTACACCATTATCGTTGGCAAGCCTTCCATGTTTATCAGCGACGATGTTCGTAAAGTTTGGCAGCATCTGGTGCCCATCAACAAGATCATTGAGCTGCCAGATAATGGACATTTGCTACCGATGGAAGCACCTGAGCAATGTGCTGATATCATCATAAAAAAATTTAGCGCTATGCCATTGAGGGATTTATAGCAGCAGCCTAAAAGAGTACGTATGAAGACCCGCTATACATCTAAGATAGTGAATCGCTAGAAGTAATGTTCGTAGAACCAACGACTTAGCCAGACATTTTATACCTTAATCTTAAAAATATGGACGGAAAAGCAGACTTTTCACACGGTAAAACAAACCTATAATGCAAAAATCATTTAAAATAAGAGGCAATTTGAATAAAAAATTAAAATATATTATTAAAAGAGGGCATGAATGAAGATAGAAAGCCATAGGAGACTAGAAAAATCTATGAAGGGTGTTCCATCAAACTCCCTTGTAAGACTCATCTATGTTAGTAAAGTAAATACTCTAGACAGGTCTGTATTTGAGCATATTCAGAGCCATTCAGATGTCTATAACAGAGACAATAAAATATCGGGATTTCTATGCAATGACGAAAAAAGTTTTCTTCAATGCTTAGAAGGCGGAAAAGATGTTGTGTTTTCTCTTATGCAAAGAATATTTAAAGATAATAACCATAAAAAAGTAGGCGTCGTTGCTGTTGAACAAGTTAGTCAGTGCCGCTTTGAAGATTGGCGTATGCACAGTCTCAACTTGAGCGCTAGTAATTGGCATAGACTGTCTGATCATGCTCAATTAGGAGAGATATCACCATTCAAACCTGAGCAATGGCCCTATTGGTTCGTTGAGCACTTCATCGAATGTGTGAGGAATTTTGACTACTCTAACCTCAGTCGTGACGAGGATTACATTACCTTCGATAATTTAGGTTACTCTGAGCTTGAAGAAAAGCTAACCCACAATAATATTTTGCTATTTATATTTCTTGGACTATTGGTCGCATCAACGGCAGCTGTGTTATTGTTCAGATATGACGTCATTACTTGATACCTAGTTTGGATGACTTATGACTCACTTGAACATATCTCAAGGGAATAGGAAATTAGGTACTTCATCCTCTTAGTCGATGAATAGCTTGTTTTAATGGGACTACTTGCCATAGGCTCGCGGTCAGTAAAAAGCCTCTACAAAGCTTGTAGTCTTACCATAAAGTTAGCTTATAAAATGTTTTTCTAGATAACCTAAATCGTCCATTTCCTCTCAACCACTTCTTATCTATTAAACAATGTTAACTTCATAACTGAACTTTTCTGCTAGTCCATATGACTCTCTATATTCGATGGGATCACCTTCTAGATTTTTGGCAATGCGGCATACCTTTACTAAGTTTTCTTCTTTAGTATTGGCTAGGTAGGGATCTATATGATTGGTTATGAAGAATAGGGTTTCTACAGCAGAAGAAACAAACTGACCGCATTTTGTGTAATAAAATGGATAAAGAAGGTTTTCGAAATCTTCTGGCGCCAAGTCAATAAATGCTTTGAAACGGCTCTTAGGTAACCAAATTTTCTCACTCAGTAGCACTTTATCTTCAATAATACGCATACGCTCTATGTAAATGAGTGCTTTATTCTTACCAATATCTAGCTTTTGGTTAATATCATCAATACCTTCTATGACGATCACCTTTTTGACTACTCCGTTCGGTGTCGCATAACCAGCATCTTGGTCACGAAATTTAAAAAACCTTAATAAAGAACTTTCAAAATCTGGTCGTTTCAAAAAAGTACCCCTACCCTGGTATTTAGTTAATACGCCATCCTCTACTAGTTTTTCAACCGCTTTGCGAACCGTTCCGACTGATACTTGATATTTATCTGCAAACTCTTGCTCTGTTGGTAAGGGTGTATTTTCATCCCACTTACTTTCTGTCAGTAGCGTCAGAATATGCCATCTTACTTGCTCGTATCTTGGCATTTTAAAGTTTTCTAAATTTTTTAACATTTTGTCACCGCTATTTGGAAAGGTTTATATACCACAATATTCTCTTAGAGCACGCTTTAACCTTAGAGATTGAGACAGGGCTTATTACCCACTCGACATCTAAAAATCTTCTATAGTATTACCATACTAACGCTTGTCTTGCTTTTTACGGTTAATCTTAGCCAATCTGCATTGCTTTTTTGCTATTATTCTACTCAGTCAAACGTAAATTCCAAACTTACACGATTCTCTAATCTAGAACGTCGTTTGTCAATATCATCGTGCTGCTCGTTACTCTATAAAAATTGGTATGAGTTTTTGTAGAATTCATATATTTGAGACCAAGGAGCAGCTATGACTCTCTATGTTCTAGCCGCTATTGTAATATCTATCGCGCTCGGCTATACCACCAAAATTAATATCGGCTTATTTGCCATTGTGTTCTCATACCTGATTGGGTGTTTTGGTATGGGTCTTAGCGCTTATGAAATTATTGAGCTGTGGCCTCTTAAGATTTTCTTTGTTATTTTTGCCGTTACACTCTTTTATAACTTTCCTCTAGCCAATGGTGCTTTAGAGAAATTATGCAGTCATCTGATCTATAAATGCAGACATTTCCCATCCTCATTACCTTTGGCTATTTTCTTTGTTGCTACAATTGTGGCAGGCCTAGGGGCTGGTTATTACACCGTATTAGCCACCATGGCGCCTATGATTCTATTGTTGTCCAAAAGAACCAACCTCAATATTGTGGTGGCCACCCTTTCAGTCAACTATGGTGCCCTAGCCGGAGCCAACTTTGTCACTTCGCAAAGTGGCGTTATTTTTAGAGAGCTCATGCGCGGAGCAGGCGTCGCCAATGACAATACGTTCACTTATGCTTTGGGCATCTTTGTGGTTACCTTTTTGACACCAGTAGTAGTATTAGGTATTTATAGTTTTATTAATACCAAAAATAGCAAGATAGCGATCCAAGCTATAGCACCCGAGCCCTTAGATCGTAAGCAAAAACAATCTATTGTACTTGTATTTATTATGGTGGCCACGGTGCTTATTGCACCTATCCTAAACCTACTAATACCAAACGTAGAGGCCATCGAGTTTTTGAACGCTAGAATCGACATCGGTTTTATCGCTATTTTTTTCGCCATGGTTAGCTTGTTTTTGAAACTAGGTGACGAAAAAACAATCATTGCTTTAGTACCTTGGAATACGCTGATCATGATCTGCGGGGTCGGAATGTTGATCAGCCTTGGTGTGGAGGTAGGCGTTATTTATGAGCTAACAGAATGGCTCAGTACCAATGTACCTATCTGGATGATACCAATTTTAGTATTCATCATCAGCGCAATCATGTCAGTATTTGCCAGTACGCTTGGCGTGGTCGCCCCAACTCTATTCCCTATGGTTCCTGCCCTAGCCATTGCCTCTGGATTAAATCCTTTATTACTATTTATTTGCATTGTGATAGGTGCGCAAAGCTCATCTATTTCTCCTTTTTCGTCAGGAGGTAGCCTGATACTTGGCGCCGCCCAAGTACATATAGACAAAAACCAGCTTTTGAATACGCTATTATTTAAAGCAGTCCCCCTAGGTATCATTGTTGGAATGCTAGCAGTTTTAGTCATACAGCTCGTATTTTAGTATCTTATCTCTTAGCTTTCACTCATCTCTTGACCTGCTATTATCTTCATTGAACAACTATATTATAAGAGTCTTCAATACCCTTAGGCTTTCTATCTTATATGTGACTCAATTTTCTTATTATACTTTTCAAAATAATTACTAACTAAGTAATCACTAATTAAGCAATCCTTTATATCTTGCTATAGCACAGCAGTGCATGTAGGTATCACTATCACCTACGTGCACTGCTGTGCTCATATTTAAACATATCTATTTTTTTTTACTGTCTTAATTATCCACTTATAAATACTAATAATATTTCTGTCACTCTTTAGTATTGGTGTAATAGAGTCTTGATTAGCGAATCCTTGAACCACTATATCAAAATAAAATTCATATATACATACATATGTTTCTTGTTATTCTTAAAATATTCTGTTACTTTTGCAAAACACTAAAAAGCGCACTGTTATGAAATTCAGCAACCTATATCGGTGTGACCTGAATTTCTTTTGCAATAACGCTATAGCTTCACTCAGAATTTTATTGAGTTTTAATTGAAAATACACACAAGGAGTGTCGTGTGAAAAAACTATCCTATCTGGCTCTTGGCCTCTCAGTACTAACCCTCACCGCCTGTAATAAAACCGAAACGACAGCATCTGATGCCGGTTTTGATGCCCCTTCACGTCCAGAATGTATTGCCCCTGCAAAACCAGGTGGCGGCTTTGATTTGACGTGCAAGCTTGCTCAGGCTGGTCTAAGAGATACTGGTCTATTAGAAGATCCAATGCGAGTCACTTATATGCCAGGCGGTGTTGGCGCTGTTGCTTACAACAAAATCGTTGCCAATGATCGCGCTAACAACGACGCCATTATTGCCTTCTCAACGGGGTCTATCCTCAATTTATCACAGGGTAAATTCGGCAAATTCACTGAAAAAGACGTGAAATGGCTCGCAGCGGTTGGTACTGATTATGGTGCCATCGCTGTCAATGCTGACTCACCAATCAAGGATCTAGCAGGATTGGTCGCCGAGCTCAAGTCAGATCCCAAAGCAGTTAGTTTCGCCGCTGGTGGTAGTGTTGGTGGTCAAGACTGGATGCAGACCGCTATTTTGGCTAAAGCAGTGGGGGTAAAGCCTAGCGACATGACTTACGTTGCTATGGAAGGTGGCGGCGAAGCTATTACTGCCGTGATGGGTAACCATATTACCGTCGTTAGTGCGGGTATTGCTGAGATCATGCCGCAAGCCACTGCTGGTAAATTACGAGTATTGGCCGTGTTTGCAGATGAAAGACTGGGCGGTACGATGGCTGATATTCCTACTGCTGTAGAGCAAGGCTACGACGTTACTTGGCCGGTGGTCCGTGGCTATTACATGGGTCCAGATGTCAGTCCTGCCGCTTACGACTGGTGGAAAGCCTCATTTGACACCATGTTGGCCGATCCAAAATTCGCTGAGTTACGCGAGCAGCAAGAGCTCCTACCATTCTCTATGACTGGCGATGAGCTAGAAGCATACGTTTATAAGCGTACAGGTGAGCTACGTGAGTTGTCTGCTGAGTACGGTCTTACTGATGCTGCGGCTAAATAGCCTCATTCAGATCATATTCCCTTAATGATTGAATACTGAATTTTCTAGTATTTATCGAAGGTTGACAGATGAGATATCTATCAACCTTTTTATTTTAAAATTTAAGGAGTACTCCTATGACAATGGAACGTGCGTTCTCTGGGTTGATGGGACTGTTTAGCTTATTTTTGATCTATTTAGCGATCGGTTATGTCGCTCCCATTGCCTATGACCCTATCGGTCCTCGGCCCTATCCTATTTTAATTTTTTCACTGATGGCACTTTTGACCCTAGTGATTGCTTTTCGTCCAGCACGGTTTACGAAAGTACTTGATTTGGGCTACAACAATGTAGTGATTCGAAACCTTGTTTTATGTGTCAGCACATTGTTGATTTATAGTCTGATTTTTGAGCCTTTAGGTTTTGTGGTTGCTACGACACTGATGTGTTTTGCGCTTGGTTTACTGTTTGCTGGCAACCCTATTAAAAGCCTTATCTTTTCAATTGTGATTAGTATTGCCTTGTATGCCTTATTTGACATGGCATTGGATGTAATTCTACCACTTGGCATACTATCAGGAATAATGGGATAGCGATTATGGAAACTTTTGATTTTTTAATGCACGGTTTTGCGGTCGCTACCCTACCCAAAAACTTACTGATTGCCTTAATTGGTGCCTTTATTGGTACTATCGTGGGTATGTTGCCTGGTCTGGGTCCTATCAATGGTGTGGCGATACTGTTGCCTTTTGCCTTTGCGCTGGGTCTACCACCAGAGAGTGCTCTTATTTTGCTCGCAGCAGTATATCTCGGTTGTGAGTATGGTGGACGTATCTCTGCTATCTTGCTCAACGTACCAGGATCTGCCGCGGCAGTTATGACCTCATTGGATGGCAACCCACTCGCCACACAAGGCAAAGCAGGTATCGCCTTGTCCATCTCTGCAGTAGCCTCTTTCTTCGGCTCTACGATTGCGACCATTGGTGTGGTCTTGTTCGCACCTCTATTAGCCAAATGGGCGGTGTCTTTCGGCCCTGCTGAATACTTTGTATTGATGGTATTCGCCATTACTTGCTTGAGTGGTTTGGTCGGCGATCAACCGATTAAGACAGCAGTCTCAGCATTGATCGGCTTAGGTCTGGCCACTGTCGGTGTCGATGCAGTGACTGGTATTTACCGCTTTACCTTTGATTCAGTCAATCTGTCGGATGGTATCCAGTTCACGACCATCGTTATTGGTTTCTTTAGTGTCAGTGAGATCTTAATCCTACTTGAGAGAACCAGTACTGGTGGGAAAATCATCGAGCAAGGTAAACGCAGTCTATTCAATCTAAAAGAGTTCACGTTTGCTTTTGGTGCCATGATACGTAGTGGCATTATGGGGTTTTTCGTCGGTATTTTGCCTGGTGCAGGTGCGACGATCGCCAGTGCGATGACCTATGCTAGTGAGCGCAAAATTGCGGGTGATAGTGGTAAGTTTGGTGAAGGCGATTTGCGTGGTCTGGCATCTCCAGAAGCGGCTAATAATGCCTCAGCTTGTGGTTCATTTGTACCGATGTTGACTTTGGGTGTCCCCGGCTCTGGTACGACTGCGGTTATGATGGGTGCATTGACCTTGTACAATATCACACCAGGTCCGCAGCTATTTACAGAGCAGCCTGATATTGTTTGGGGTCTTATTGCCTCCTTGTTCATCTGTAACGTCATTTTGTTAGTAATGAATATTCCGCTAGTTGGCCTGTTCTCTAAACTACTTAATGTACCAAACTATATCCTAATACCATCGATCGCCGCTATTAGTTTCGTTGGGGTCTACTCTATTAATAGCACCACGTTTGACATGGTGTTCATGGTAGGGCTTGGGATATTTGGTTATTTCTTACGTAAGCTACACTTCCCTCTATCAGCGCTTATTCTAGGTTATGTACTGGGAGAAATGATGGAATCCAACCTACGTCGCGCTCTTTCTATCTCTCAAGGTGAGATGTCTATTCTATGGAGTAGCCCAATCACCATGTCACTATGGGTACTTGCTTTACTGATGGTATTTATGCCAATTATTCGCAAAATCTATCGTAAACGCTTCAAAAAGACTGCTGCATAAATTATTGCTAGTACGTCTCTAAATGTCTCTCCGGCGGTGGTTATACTCTATGTATGACCACCGTTTTTTTAGAGATATTTTTACTCTACTTTCAACAGTTATTTAACACTCCTAGCTCTTTTTTCAGCTGACCAAAATCAGCAAAACATCACTACTTGATGTCACTTATAAAATAGGATTTTATAGTGCTCTTTGTTTTAGACTTACTACAACCCATCCCAACTTGGCACTTATCAGGCTTATTTTTCGCTGGTATAGTCGCTTTTATTATCTCCACCATATCAGGTGGTGGCGGTGCTATGCTGCTGATACCAGTCACCTCTTCGATGATAGGGACAGCGGTTGCACCTCCTGTGATCAACGTAGCTACCTTTATGAGTAATGCCTCGCGGCTTTATCTATTCTGGCATGATATTGATTGGTCATTGACTAAGTACTATGTCCCAAGCGCTGTCGTAGGCGCGTGGCTTGCCGCATTGGTGTTTAGTCGTTTGGACGCAGGCTGGATTCAATTATTGGTTGGTGCATTTTTAGTCTCTACTATTTTCCAATACAAATTTGGCAAAGTAAGTAAAACATTTGATATGCCAAAAGTAGGTTTTGTACCTGTAGGCTTTGCCATTGCTTTTATGAGCACATTAGTAGGTGGTCTCGGCCCTATTCTTAATCCTTTTTATATGAATGCTGGACTAGAAAAAGAAAGCCTTATTGCGACCAAAACGGCGAATTCTTTCTTCGTAGGTATTGTACAAATCGTCAGCTACACCTTTTTTGGGATACTTACCGTCAAGATATGGGTGTATGCTCTTGTATTAGGATTGGGCGCTGTGATTGGCAATGTTATTGGCAAACGCTTTTTGGCAGGCATTAGCATTAGTCAGTTTAGAGTAATGCTGCTGATTTTGATGGTGATTAGTGGTCTAATAATGATAGCAACAAATGCTAAAATCCTATTATAAACGACTCATTACCACTCCTACTCTTGAGCAATATCCATATTAAATTCAACTTAGTAACCAAAGTAAGTAATGCTATAATATCCTGACAATCGATATTTTATGCAGGGTTTAGATTATGGCTCGTACCGCTAGCGCACTACACATTTTAGTAAAAGACCAAGAACTGGCTAAAGACATTATCGGCAAACTTAAAAAAGGCGCTGCATTTGATGTGCTGGCGAAAAAACACTCGACCTGCCCGTCGGGTAAGAAAGGCGGCAGCTTAGGTGAGTTCAAAAAAGGTCAAATGGTAGGACCATTTGACAAGGTTTGTTTCAACGGTGAGCTATTCACTCCGCATCTAGTCAAAACCAAATTTGGATGGCATGTGGTAAAAGTGCTTTACAGAACTTAGGAACTTGAGTTTAAGCACAGGAACTTGAGAGCGCGAGTTTAAGCACAGCAACTACAGTCACTGCCTTAGCGACAAGCCAGCTGTGCTATGCCTCATAAATAAGCCACCTGCTAAGTATAAACAGGTGGCTTATTTTTTGGATAACCAAAATAAAAATAGCTCTCTCTACAACTGTCATCGACTCAGTCTACTCGTGGCAAGACAGCACACTGTATGAATAACAGGCTTTATAAGACCTGACAAGCCTCATCAAAATCTAATCTTGGCAAGCGCTGATACAACTGATCGGGTTCACCATAGCCTATATTGATGAGTAGATTTGAGGACCAGTTACTGTCTTTAAGAAAGGTTTTATCCACCAGATCGTTATCGAACCCAGACATGGGACCCGTATCTAACCCCAACCCTCTGCACGCCAAGATAAGATACGCCGCTTGCATAGAGCTGTTTCTAAACGCTGTTTCCTTTACAAGTTCGGTACTAGACGTAAACCATGATCTGGCATCCGTATGCGGGAATAGTTTGGGAAGCTCTTCGTAAAACGCTTCATCATGAGCGACAATGACAGTGATGGGTGCTGTCATGGTTTTTTCGATATTGCCTGATGATAGTGCAGGCTCTAAGCGCGCTTTCGCTTCATCAGATTTGAGAAATATAAACCGTGCAGGTGAGCAATTGGCTGAGGTAGGCGCCATTTTAACCAAGTGATAGATCTCTTCAAGTAACGCATCTGGCACGTCTTTTTGCTGCCAAGCGTTAAAGGATCTGGCCTTACCAAACAGTTGATCAAGATCTTCTGAAGATAACGATAGTGAATCAGTCATAATACTTCCTCATTGACTTTAGTTTTTGGATAGGAATTGCAGGATTTTGCTATTGGTTGAGCAGGTCTCAGTGACTGTACTACCATGTCCACCTGTCAGCATTAACTCAAACTGGGTGTTTTGCATACTACCGGCTAACGCCAGACCACGTTGCCATGGCACCAAAACATCGTCAAGGTTGCTCAACACTAGCGTTTTGTTTTTAATATGTTTGGCATTTATGAGGGGCTGATAAGCCTGCAAAGCTTTTAATCTCGCTAGCACGTTCTCAATTGGTGCAAAGTTGACGATGGCTTTATCTTCTTTTTGTGTGAGTGCTTCTATGTTGTCTGAGATCCAGATCGGTGGGTACAAGAATATCGCTTGCGCGCGTACAAACGCCTCTACCCCTGTATCTTGTAGCAAGCTGGTTCGCATACTAAAACATTTGATAGTGTGAGGGTCTAGGCTCTCCCAACCATTCAAGATAACTAACTTGTCTAATAGCTCTGGTGCCTTATGAGCGACTTCCATACCAATGAACCCGCCAAGCGCATGACCGACGAAATGACAATTAGACAGCCCTTCTGCTTCTAAAATTCCAATTAACTGCGCTGCCAAATCTTGCATAGAATAATTGTCAGGTAAGCGTTCGCTATTAGGCAATACCCCTTCTTGTTCGTAACAAACCACATGATAATGTTCGGTAAAACGCTCAATTTGAGGTAACCAAAAGTCAGCACGTCCGCCTAAACCTGAACTAAATACGATCGTTTTTGACGAGTCGTTCTTACAAGGATATTTTTTGACTAACATAGGTGACCGTCCAATTGTAGTGAAATTTAAATGGCTATAAAAACAGCTAATGGCTTTACTATTCTAGAGTTACGTTAGGTTTACTAACTTGGCTCAGCGATGCGCTCATCGCTTTCACAATACTCATGTGCCAGCGCTTCTTCGATATATTCAACTTTGCCTTTACTATCGGCACCCTCTTGAGACTTAATATATTTGATTAACTCATCTATGGTCCCGACCTTTAAACTGTGGGTATCGGCAAATTTGATAAGATCATTTCTACGAGCCATTTCACCATCTTGATTGATGATCTCTACGATGACTGCAGCAGGCTCGAGGCCAGCCAGTCTCGTCAGATCGCAACCTGCTTCAGTATGACCCGCACGCTCTAAGACACCGCCTTCTTTAGCCATGAGTGGGAAAATATGTCCTGGGGTTACAACATCATCACAGGTAACGTCTTGGGACACAGCGGTTCTGATAGTCTGAGCTCTGTCTGCCGTTGATATGCCAGTACTGACGCCTTTTGCGGCATCAATTGAAACGGTGAAATTTGTACTGTAAGGTGCTTTATTGTTTTTACACATCAACGGTAAGTTTAATTGTTTGCAGCGCTCAGAGGTCAGTGTCAAACAAACCAAACCCCTTGCATGTGTAATCATAAAGTTAATATCTTCAGGTTTGGCAAGACTTGCTGCCATAATGAGGTCACCTTCATTTTCTCTATCCTCATCATCCATGAGTATGACCATTTTTCCTGCTTTAATATCTTCAATGATTTCTGGTATCGTATTGATGTTCATAAAATCCACCGTTTGCATTTACATTTGCTTTTGTATGTTGTCATGTAGGGCGCGCCATTTTTAGGGCTTAATTAATGACACGCTCTGACATGGTTTTCTAGGTTTGCTATGTCATATATCTAGCTCATAGAAATAGTCGTATTGACACCTTTGCTCGCATCTTCATCGAACCAGCGCGAGATCACGGTTTTGGTCTGTGTATAGAACTGTACCGCTTGCTTGCCATACGGACCTAAATCGCCGAGCTTACTGGCTCTAGACCCTGTGAACGAGAACATAGGTAGCGGTACTGGAATCGGTAGATTGATACCTACTTGTCCGACGTCTATGTCTTGTTGGAACTTATGTGCATGGGCTCCAGACTGGGTAAAAATCGCGGTGCCATTACCGTTTGGATTGGCATTGATGATTTGGATTGCTTCCTCAAGCGTGTCAGCGTATACAATACATAAGACAGGGCCAAATATTTCTTCGGTATAGCAGCTCATATCAGTGGTTACGTTGTCCAAGATAGTCGGACCAACAAAGTTGCCGTCCTCGTAACCTTCTACCTGACAGCCGCGACCATCTAGTCTGAGGGTTGCGCCTTCATCCACGCCTGCTTGGATTAAGCGCTCAACGCGGGTTTTGGCCTGTTTAGATATGAGAGGACCTAAGTCTTTGTCGTCCTTGCCAGCAGCAACCACCAGTTGTGATGACTTTTCTACAATATCATCCACCCATTGTTTAGACGCGCCAACCATGACGACAACAGACAGTGCCATACATCGCTGCCCTGCTGCCCCAAACGCTGCCCCTGCTAACTGGTTCAAACATTGTTCTTTGTTGGCATCTGGCATAATAACGGCATGGTTTTTTGCACCCATCATGCACTGTACACGCTTGCCCGCTTGACCTGCTCGATCATAGACATGCTTACCCACTGCGGTTGACCCAACAAAGGACATCGCTTTTATGTCTGGATGATCACATAGGGCATCCACGGTATCTTTGCCACCATGAACCACATTTAATACGCCTTTTGGTATACCTGCCTCAAGCGCCAACTCAACCAATCTCATGGTGACAATTGGGTTTTGTTCAGATGGCTTTAAGATAAAAGTATTGCCGGTAGCGATGGCCATTGGGAACATCCATAGCGGTATCATGGCAGGGAAATTAAAAGGCGTAATACCTGCGCAGACGCCTATCGGCTGTTGAACGGTATACATGTCAACGTTGCTGGCAACGTTTTCGATGTAGCCGCCTTGCTGCAAATTACCGATACCTGCTGCATGCTCTACAACCTCAAGCCCTCTGAACACATCGCCTCTAGCATCTGCCAGCGTTTTTCCTTGCTCTTCGGTCAGTAGCGCCGCCAGCTCATCCATATGTGCGCGTATCAACTCTTGATACTTCAAAAAGACGCGAGCTCGTTTGCTGATCGGTGTGGTACGCCAGCTCTGAAACGCCTCAGATGCTGTTTTGATAGCTTGTTCAATTTCATCAGGTGTGGACTGTGGTACCTTAGCGATCACTTCTTGAGTGGCTGGATTAGTGATATCAATCCATTGGGTGGTAGTTGACTCTGTAAATTCGCCATTGATTAGTTGTTGTACGTTGTGTGGTTGTGCATTCATGACACGATTCCTCAAATTGATATAAAACAGGGTTTTAAAATTATGTGTTGAGCTTTAGGAGCGGCTCTGTTGTAGCGGTTTCTTTATCAGTGGTTACGCTTGTCGCTTTTGGTTTGTTTCTAAAGTTGAAAACGAGGTTCATAAGAATGGCTAAGAAAGTAGCGGTGCCGATACCGCCCAAATCAAAGCCGGCAATGTTCAATGAATAGTTACCCGTTCCTAAAATCACTGGTACTGCAGCGACCAACATGTTGCCATTCTTACTGAAATCGATTTTTGCATTCATCCAAATGCGCGCACCAGCGATCGTAATTAGACCAAAGACTACGATTGAAGCACCCGTCAAGATAGCCACAGGGATGGTGCTAATCAAGGTGCCAAATTTAGGGGATAAGCCCAATAAAATGGCAAAAACACCTGCTATGACAAAGACAACGGTAGAGTAGATTTTGGTCGCTGCCATCACGCCGATGTTTTCTGCATAAGTCGTCATACCAGTACCGCCTACCGAAGCCGAGAGCGTGGTACAGAGACCATCAGCGAAGAACGCTCTACCCATATACGGTGAGATACTTTTACCAGTCATGGCTTCTACTGCTTTGAAATGCCCAAGGTTTTCGGCGATCAGAATGATAAAGACAGGTGCGATGACTAATATGGCACTCATTTCAAATACAGGAGAATATAGTGTTGGCATACCGAACCAAGCCGCACTCGCTACTGGCGCAAAATCAATAGGCGTGCCCATTCCCATCACATTGGTTAAGAGGAAGTAAACAAAATATGCCGCTACCAGTCCTATTAACAGTAACAAGCGCCTTACCATACCTGTGGTAAATACGGCGACTGCACAGATACACAACACAGTGACCAGCGCCATCCAAGAATCAAAGCTATTACCGATGACGCTTTGTATGGTGACAGGCGCTAAGTGCAAACCGATAATCATGACGATGGACCCAGTGACCACAGGGGGCATCAAGTTCTCAATCCACTCTGCACCTGTCTTCATCACCAGTAGACCCATCAATGCGTATAAAATCCCGCAGACCACGGTACCACCAAGCGCAATGCCGATATTGGGATTCATACCCGTGCCGCTATATCCTGTGACTGCTACTACCGCTCCGATAAATGCAAAGCTCGAGCCTAAGTAACTGGGTACATGACCGCCCGTAATGAGGAAGAAAAGTATCGTGCCTATACCAGTAATCAGCATGGTTAAGCTCGGATCAAACCCCATCAGCAACGGGGCTAAAATTGTTGCACCAAACATTGCGAATGAATGCTGTGCGCCCAAAACAATACTTTTACCCATTGGTAAGTATTCATTGATACCTACCGGTGTCGTTTCTAGGTTCCCAGTGTAGGGACGCCATTTAACAAACCATTTGTCCATTTCAAATATCCTTAAAAAGTAGAGGTGTGATACTTATTTTTTGCACTTACTTAGTCGATGGTAGTCTCGATTGAAATAGATGAGACTTTCACAATCGGGCTTGTGTTTGATATCCAATACTTCACAAATGAGAATATCGTGGGTTCCCACCGAGCTGATGAGTTTGATTTTGCAATCAAAAGAGATAATAGCGTCCTCTAATACAGGCGATCCTGTTGCTAGCGTGGACCAACTGCCTTGCTCAAACCTTTCTTCTGGAGCCGTCTTGCCGCCGAATACGCCGCTTAGATCTTGATGTTCAAGACCCAATGTGTTGACGCATAGCACCATGTTTTCTTTAAAGGTATGGTATACAGAAGCGTTTCTGTTCAAACATACCAATAGGGTTGGCGGTGCGTCAGTGACACTGCATACCGCTGAGGCGGTAAATCCTGCACGCCCTGCTGGACCCTCAGTGGTGATAATATTGACGGCAGCCGCAAGCTTGCTCATCGCCTCTCTAAACGTCTTCTGCATGTCAGTTAAGTTATCTGCCGTAGGGGTGAATGATTCTTTAGACTTATGTTTCATTAATGAGGACTGCGTGGCTTGGCTTTCTTTAATTACTGTATTCATCTGTCATTTCCTTTTAAACAATATCTCACCACATATGTGGTCAACTAAATCGCCCTACTACGGTTACGTGCTAAGTAAACTTAAACTCACTAACTGCAGTTTTTAAATAGGCTGTTTTATCCAACGTGTGCTATTGAAGCGATTTCGACTAGCGCGTCTGGTTTTACTAGTCCACATTGAATACAAAATCTTGCTGGCTTATCGTTGGGGAAGAACTCTGCATAGACTTGATTGACCGCGCCATAATCTGCCCAATCTTTTACAAAGATCGAATTAAAAGTCACATCATCCATATCGCCGCCAGCAGTTTGGATTACGTTTTTGATCGTCGTTAAGACATGGCGGGTTTGGGCGGCTGCATCACCCACATGTACGACATCGTTATTTTCATCAAAGGGTAGTGTGCCTGAGACATAAACGATGTTGTCAGCCTTGGTAGCGGGAACATAAGGAGCTAATGGTTTGCTGGTACCTTCAGGGATAATCACTTGTTTAGACATATATATATTCCTATTAAGTTAGATTAAGTATGAAACGCTTGGTTTAGATTGCTAAAAACTGGCTAGGTAAAACGTTAGCTATCTGAAAAGCACTGCTGCATGCTGGCAACATCAGACACCCAACCAAAAAATGTTTTTACGTTATATACTGTGGCCTCATGAGCCTCTACTGGTCCTGCCTGATAACAAGCGTCATCTAACAACACCCCAAAATACTCAAGGAAAAACCCATCTCGAAGCGTAGATTCAACGCAGACGTTGGTTGCGATACCAGTGAGTAATAAGTTACGTATGCCTCGTGATCGCAATACGCTGTCGAAGTTGGTGTTCGCAAAGCCGCTATAACGAGGTTTGTCTATAACGATGTCTTGAGGCGCAGGGCTCAGCTCGTCGACCAATTCGTAATCCCAGCCCCCTTTTGCTAATAACGTTCCCTCAAGCTCGGAGTTTTTACGCATGGTTTTTAGGGCGTTTGATTTGTGATAATTAGGCGATCCACTACCACCCGCCTCTACATATTTATTGTCCCAGCCATTTCTAAAATAGATAACTTGTATGCCAGCTTGGTGCGCAATATCCACCGCTTGCTTGATTTTATCGATGACGGGTTTGGTTGCTGTGACATCGAACCCAGCCAAATCTAGATAACCGCCTTGGCTGGCATAAGCGTTTTGCATATCCACGACGATCAGTGCCGTCTGTGAGGGGTCTAACTTGATAGGTTCAGGCAACGACTCTAAGACAGGAGAGGATTCCTTGGTAAAGTCTGCACAAATGGTATTAACCGAATTCATATCCACTCCTTTTATTAGGCTTCGCTGACAGCTTGGCTGGCAACTGGGGTATCGACATTGATGCGGCTCTGCATCAAGGGCTGAATCTTACTGCCAAAATCCTCAACACCTTGTACGAAGTCATCAAAAGTAAGTAAGACGCCATCAGTACCTTGTATCTCACCAACTTCGTCTAACATGCTGGCTACGTTTTCAAAAGAGCCGACCAGCGTACCCATATTGATATTGACTGGCGAAACGCTTGAGGCCATATGGCGAATATTGGTATCTTTGCCTGAGGTTTTGTCTTTACCGCCCTGTGACTGCAGCCAATCAATGGCTTCAAAATCCGCACCATCGTTGTACGATTGCCATTTTGCCTGCGCCTTTTCATCGGTCTCATCTGCAATAACCATAAAGAGCACATAGGTGGGAACATTGCGGCCCGTCTTATCCGTGTGTACCTTTAATCGGTCATTGATACCAGCATAAGCGGTAGGTGTGTTTAGACCTTTACCAAAGACAAAGTTATAGTCAGCATGTTTTGCAGAAAACGCTAACCCTGTATCTGATTGACCCGCACAGATAATCTTCATATCCGCTTGTGGAATAGGCTTCACTTGACAGTCATCCATCTGGAAGAACTCACCCTTCAAATCAGATTGGCCGGTCGCCCACAGATCTCTTAAAATTTGGACATATTCAGATAGGTAGTCATAGCGCTTACCAAAATAATCGTCGCCTGGCCACATTCCCATCTGTCCATATTCTGCTTCTTGCCAGCCAGTCACGACATTCAGTCCAAACCGTCCGTTTGAGATGCTATCAAGCGTCGATGCCATTCTCGCTACGATTGCGGGCGGCATCACTAACGTTGCTGATGTGGCATAGATTTTTATTTTGGACGTGACTGCCGCAAGCCCTGCCATCAAAGTAAAGCTTTCGAGGTTATAATCCCAAAACTCCGTCTCCCCGCCGAAGCCGCGTAGCTTGATCATTGAGAGCGCAAAATCAAAACCATAGTGCTCAGCACGTTGCACAATTTGCTTATTAAGTTCAAAAGTTGGCTTGTACTGCGGCGCGTTTTTTGAGATTAACCAGCCGTTGTTACCAATCGGACAAAAAATTCCTATTTCCATGAGGTCACCTATAAATTTCGAGAAGAAAGAAGATAGCTATAAAAGAAATAAAAATTCTTTTATGTTTTTTACATAGCAAAACCTATGCCATATATTTTTATTTATATTTATCAATAATTTACGTAATTTTATCCATAAATTTTTTAGACCATATGGTTTAAAAAAATGCATAGTGATAGTGCACCTTGTTATAAAACGGTGCAGTTTGTTATAAAATAGTGCAGAAACACTTGAAAAGTTAATTTTGATGGTAATCTGGATGGGGTGAGATTGATTAACGGTAAATAGGACACTCGTAAGGTCGATTTCTATCATCAACAGCCTTATAGATGAATAGGATATTCATCGCTGCTAAGAGCGATATGTTGACCAAGAAATGACACTTGTGCCTGAGGGCTTTGTCCCTTTTTTAAATTCAACCAACGATCATCTATAATTCGATTTATGCAACTCTATAATGAAGGACATGACAGTGAAAGACAGCGTGCTAAAAGAAGAGACGGAAACAAGCTCAAAAGTACTAAAGAAAAAAGCGCATATCATCAATGCTGCATTGATTGTCTTTTCGCAAGAAGGACTAAATGGCGCGCGAATGGAGAGGATTGCTGAAGAAGCCGATATTTCTAAATCGAATATATTTTATTACTTCAAAAACAAAGAGGTTCTTTATATTGCTGCTCTAGAAACGGTGCTCAGTGAGTGGTTGTCCCCTTTAAGCAATATCAACATCAACCAAGATCCAAGAAATGCACTAAAAACTTATATTGAAGAAAAATATAAGATTTCAAAGAAATCACCTGCAGCATCGAGACTATATGCGTTAGAGATCATGCAAGGAGCACCTCACTTAATGGGGGTGCTGAAGGGACCTTTAAGATATTTGGTTCGAGAAAAGGTGGCAGTGATTGATGGGTGGATTGCAGATGACAAGATTAAATCTGTTTCTGCTATTCATTTGATTTTTCATATTTGGGCAGTTACCCAGCACTACTCTGACTTTTCCACCCAAATTGAAGCGGTCTGTAGTCATAGCTTAAGAAACAAAAAATTCGCTAATGAGGCATTAAGTACGAGTATTCAACTGCTCGTAGACAGTTTGATTCCGTGATTGCGAGCGCATTATTTAACAGCAGTAATGAATCAAATCCGATTTAGAGATTTTTTGTACTTTTAACTCATACTTACCATACATAAAAAGCGCAGGGCACCATGTGATGACCTGCGCTTTTTGACAGTAATACTGTGTGACAAATACAACTGCTACTTAGACCACAGTGTTTTTAAATAGTATTTTTAAACAGAGTCTCTAAACTGTAGATAGGCAGTGGTTATCGCCCCAGCATCCTCGATCTGCGGATAATGACCCAACATAGGCATTTCGGTGACATTAGCATTTGGAATCAACGTACGATAATGATCCATCATGTGCTGACCTGATATCGGATCTTTAGCGCCAGCGATCAACTTAACCGGTATCGTACTCTTTATAATGGCACCTACCCAGCGCTCACGATATTGCTTACGCTGCGGCATATAGTTAATGAGCTTGTGCATCACTGCCAAACCCTCATTGTGAGTTAGTAGCTGCCATAAAGTATCGATGACATCCGGTGTAGGTGGCGTGCTGGGCCCAAAGACACGCTGCAGACTGCTCGCAAACTTCTGCTTAGTGATCAGTTTGGATACCAAAGGACCTACTGGAGAGATCAATAGTTTTTGAATTAAGATGGGTTTATGCGTTTCAGGGAACAGACCACCGTTCAAAAAGCAAACGCTACCAATATAAAACTCATTATCGGTATGTACTTGCCTTGATAGCAGTTCTTGAGCCACGGTATCGCCATAGTCATGCGCCAATATATGATAGTCACTGACACCGCATTGGCGCAAAACAGCCTGACAAATATCAGCTTGCTCACTGATTAAGTAGCGAGCATTCTTTGGTTTATCTGACAACCCAAACCCTAGCATATCGAGTGTGATGACATAGTAGCGCTCAGTGAGCGCATCCCACATCCCTTCCCAATCCCAGCTTGCACTAGGGTAACCATGAATCAGTAGCAATGCAGGCGCGCTTTTGTCCCCTGCATGCCGTATAAAAATCTGCTGACCATCAACAGTCAAATACGCTCCCTGTCGTCGCCATTCGTCCAAGGTTGTCATCGCTGGCTTACTCCTCAAATGATGGGTCAGTGCGACGTAGTTTTCTTAACAGTGCAGGCCATGCGATATCACCATTTGCGCCTCTCGTGACCTCCTCAGATGCGGCTTGAATACCTGCCAATATTTGAGCTGGTATCGGTGTCAATGCACCGCCCCCGCTCTGCGCTTTTATCTGAATCTCGCAAGCGCGTTGCATGATATACATATACAAAAACGCATTGGCCACGGTATCGGCACACGTCAGCAGACCATGGTTACGTAAAATCATAAAGTGAGCGTCACCTAAATCAGCGACCAAACGAACTTTTTCTTCTGGGTTGAGCGCGACGCCTTCGTAGCCGTGGTACGCTAGATTAGACAAAGGAAATAGCGATTGTTGGGAGATGGGTAATAAGCCTTGCTCTTGTGCAGATACGGCAACACCGTCGTTTGTGTGCAAATGAATCACGCAGTGGGCATCGTCACGAGCTTCGTGCACCGCACTATGGATGATAAACCCTGCTGGATTGACATCGAATTCTGATGGCGCTACTTTTTCGCCAGCTTTGTTTACTTTGACTAGGTTAGATGCGGTAATCTCTTCAAATAACATTCCGTACGGATTGATCAAAAACTCGTCTTCAGTACCCGGAACGCGGGCTGAGATATGCGTGAATACCAAATCATCCCAGCCATAAGAGGCAATGATGCGATAACAAGCTGCAAGATTGACGCGCATCTCCCACTCTTGCTCGCTCATATTTTGGTGTACACTCGAGGTTGAATGCGTTTGTGTGGTGGTGTCCATAGCTGTTTGCATTGTATAGTCCTTTACAATTGTAGATATCCTGAAACATCACTCTACACTATTTTGTAACCCCAAATCTGTCAAAAACATTACACTTATGAATATCACTCATCATCTAGATAATGACCCTTGGTTTACTCACTTGCCAGCCGAAATCCAGACACAACTGGCACATAGCGCTGTGCTCAAAACGTATCAAAAAAACCAGATGATTCATGCGGTTGGTGATAATGATGATGCGGCCTTACACTTAGTTCTAGGAGGGACGATCAGGGTCTGTAATGTAAGCGCTAGCGGAAACGCCATGACCCTTACCCATCTGTCTAGTGGCGATTGGTTTGGTGAGATATCTATCATCGATGACAACCCTCGTACCCATGATGCGTGGACTACAAACAAGGTTACTTTACTGTCCATCCCTAGAAAAGCAGTGATCCACACCGCTGAGCAGCACCCAATTTTATACAAGCATCTCGCGCTCATTACCTGCGGGCGGATACGTAGAGCCTTTGACTGGATTGATAATGCGACCTCGCTAAATACATCCGCAAGACTGGCTAGTATGCTCATCGGGCTGATTGGCACTTATGGCAAGCAGGTAGGCGCTGATATAAAAATAGATCTACGTTTATCGCAAGAGGAGCTTGGCTTCATGCTCGGTACCACCCGACAAACCATCAATAAAATCATTCAATCGTGGCAAAAACAGACCATCATCAATATGCACTATGGCTTTATTACCATAAAGAACAAGCCCCAGCTAATGGCTATGATGAACCCAGAATAATTTGAGTATGCTATAGCATCTATCAGTGAACGTCTTAACACACGTCTAAACGAACCATTCAACCTCTCTTCTATTGGCATAAGTATCAGAGATACCACCTTAACACCTTCTTAACAGCCCGTTTGGTATGGTAAGGAATGACGTTTCCTACCATTTTGTTGAGAAGTTCTTGTATGTCAATACCTCAAGCCGTCAAAATAAATACGCCCACAGCTTGTGGAAAAACCCATTTCCTAAGTCAGCTATATCATCGTGAAGTCAATCTCAGTTATCTTCTGATTACCACTGCCTTGTATTTGGTCGCGACTGCTAATACTGGATTTTTCGAGCAGGTGCTAAATGTCTATCCATTTAGCAAAAACATAGGTTTTATACTGTCTATTACGGGTGTGCTATTTGGACTGATGTGGCTGGTATTACAGCTGCTTTGCTATCGCCAGATTGCCAAGCCAGTGTTGATAACGCTGCTGATTACTGCCGCCATCTGTGGTTATTTTACTGATGCTTACGGAACGATATTTGACACCAATATGCTAATCAATAGCATGGAGACCGATCAAGCAGAAGCGATGGGATTGTTCACACCCAGTCTGGTGATTCGAGTGCTGATATTGGGGGTGTTGCCAGCGTTTATTATTAGCAAAATTCGCTTAAAGCGCTTTACCTGGCAACTCAGCATTCTACAAAAAACAGTTACGCTGATATTATCTATCGCAGTCATCGCCGCTTGTCTCTTACCCTTTGGTGATCAGTACGCCAGCTTCTTTCGTCAGCATAAAGAAGTGCGCTCTTATGCCAACCCGATTACGCCTATTTACTCAATGTTAAAACTTGGCGAAAACTATATTAAAGAGCTGCGCCGTCCTGATACTTTCACGCTGCATGCGACAGATGCAAGGCGGTTAACCCCTGACAACAGCATTGCAAAACCCAAACTGATGGTGTTTGTGGTTGGCGAAACTGCTCGAGCGGATCACTTTGGTTTAAATGGCTATACACGCAACACCACGCCGCTGCTCTCAAAGCAATCAAACCTTTATAGTTTTAAAAACGCGGTCTCTTGCGGCACATCGACCGCCTATTCCGTACCCTGTATGTTCAGTTATACCAATCGAGAAAACTACGACGTAGATACCGCTAAGTATAACGAAAACGTACTCGATACACTCAGCAAGCAAGGGATCAATGTCGTGTGGCGAGACAATAACTCTAGCTCTAAAGGTGTGGCTGATCGTGTGACTTTTGAGGACTACAAGACGGCTGATACCAATCCAAATTGTGATATTGAATGCCGAGATATTGGTATGCTTGATGGTTTTGATACACTGGTTAAGTCAGGCAGCTCACAGAAAGAGATGCCTAAAGACACGCTTATTTTGTTGCACCAAATGGGCAATCATGGCCCTGCTTATTACCAGCGTTATCCTAAAGAATTTGAAACCTATAGACCTGTCTGTATGACCAATGAGCTGTCGAAATGTGATGCCCAGTCTGTAATAAATGGCTATGATAACGCCATTCGCTACACTGATTATTTCTTGAATAACGTGATTGATATCTTAAAACCTTATGAACAAGATTATGATGTCGTCATGGTCTATATGAGTGACCATGGAGAAAGTTTGGGTGAAAATAATATTTACTTGCATGGTCTGCCTTATACATTTGCACCAGATACCCAAAAACACGTGCCTACGATAGTTTGGTCGCCTAATAGCAATAATATTGATACTGAGAGTCTTTCTAGTATTGTCAATCAGCCTGTGTCACACGATTTTATTACGCCAACATTGCTTAGCTTTTTCGGTATTACGACCGATGAAGTCAAAGGTGAAGCAACCTTTTTTAAACTGGCCAATTCTAATTGAGTGGTTAAAAGTGAGTTATTCCAAATAATTTATTAAAACAGCTCTCTACATTCGTTTTTATATTACTCAGTCCTTTTAGGTAACCATTATTTCTTAGGTCAGCATTATGTATAAGATACTCGTTATTGAAGACAATCCCGATATTGTCGCCAACATTTATGCGTTTTTTGAGCCCAAAGGCTTTGAGCTGGACAACGCACATCACGGCTATAGTGGGCTCACACTCGCCTCAAGCAATCATTATGACGTGATATTGCTCGATGTGATGCTACCAGGTATGAATGGCACGCAATTATGCAAAAAGCTCAGAGAAGAATTGCACGACAAGACACCAGTGCTGATGCTCACTGCGCGCGATACGCTTTTAGATAAAGTAGCAGGATTTGATAGCGGTGCTGATGATTATTTGGTCAAGCCTTTTTCGTTGATTGAGCTAGAATGTCGTATAAAAGCGCTCATACGTCGTCATGAGGATGATCATTTTGTACACAGTATCGCCGTGGGTGCGCTATCATTGAATAACAGCGAGCATACTATTATACGCGAAGGAAAATCCATTAGGCTCACACCAACTGGATTTAAAATACTGCATATCCTAATGAGTGCCGCACCGAGAGTCGTCAGCAAATACGAGATTGAAGAAAAAGTATGGGGGCAAGACATCCCAAGTAGTGATGCGCTACGCACCCATATGCATAGCGTGCGAGCGCAGGTCGATAAACCATTCGATAAACCTATGATTATCACCCTGCCTGGTGTAGGTTATCAGGTGATAGATCCCACTTAACTTCGAAAGCGCTCGTGCTCATTGAAGATATATCTTGTGCCACAAACCCTTACCCCCTATCGTTACTATACCGCTTTACTATATAAGTGCCTCTATGCTCAACATACACTCAATCGCCAATAAGTTTCGCTTCTCTTATTTTATATTTGCCTTACTACTATGCAGCGCTTTTGTCAGCATTTTTTTGTATGCAGAAAGCAGAATAGAGCGAGAATTGGTCAAAGCACGTCTATTGCAACAGCTGGAGATGAGTCAAGAAAAACATGGCGATCAGCCTATTTATACGGCTGACCCAGGCATTAAAATCTACCGCTATGATTATGCACCAGTCAGCCTGCAAGCCTCTGCGAATGACACCGTGCAAGAAACTGACGTTACTATTAATAAAAGCACTGTTAACAAAGGCACTGAGCAGAAGCGCACCCATCTACACTTTTTTGCGTATGAGCAAGGCGATCAAGCATATATTTTGACCTACATAGAAGGGGTTGAGATAGTGATGAGTCACTACCCTGTGTTAGAAATCTTTGAAAACTTAGAAGATATTTTTGCGGACACGCTCAAAGTGACCGTAATACTGAGTTTACTTATCGCAGCTATATTTTCTCATCTGTCCTCCAAACAGATCATCAAGCCCCTACTCGATCTAAAACAAGCGGTTGAGAGCGATCATAAAAACTTAACGGAACTCACGCACTTGCCTTCTGAAGTCGGGGTGTTGGCGCGAGCGATCGATGAAAAAAACCAAAAACTCGAGCAATATCTAAAACGCGAGCAACTGTTTACAGGGGATGTCAGTCACGAGCTGCGCACGCCTTTGACCATCATTATGGGTGCCTCTGAGGTGCTAGCGTCGCAACTCCCAACAGACAGCCATCTAACCGAGTTTACCAATCGTATTGGTGATACCGCGCGTGAGACTTCTGAGATTATCACAGCCTTGCTCTTACTCTCGCGCGCGCCTGAAAAGCTGGATGCACCGCAAACATCCATCAATAGCATTGTCTTAGCCGAGGTGCAGCGATTGACCTATTTGCTACGCTACAAGACTGTCACGTGTCAGGTAGTCGCTGAGCAAGAATATAGTGCCTATGTGCGTCCTGAGCTATTAAAAATGGCATTGGGTAATTTGATAAAAAATGCGTTTCAGTATACCGATGATGGCGAAGTCATCATCACTATCGATGACGAAAAAATTATGGTCACTGATACGGGTCTTGGTATTCCTGAGGCGATGATGCCTCTACTCTACGAGCGATTTGAGCGATTGACTCATGACTATCAAGACGAGGGTAAAGGCACAGCCTTGTCACCGAAGCATGATATCAATCACAAGGTTGAAGGCTCAGGTTTGGGACTAAGCATTGTACAACGCATCATGTCTCATATGGGTTGGCAGCTAACCCATCAAGCCAATCATTCAGGCGGTAGCACTTTTAGTATTTATTACAAGTAGCACATGTTATAGCGCCAAAAAGCCTCATCTAAAAAATACGCTCTTCTCTATTTAATGTTCATTACCACGTATCCCAGCCTCTTTGTAGTCTCTTAACACTTTCTTAATCTCTCTCGTCTTATACTCAAGCTATATCGACTTTACCTGACTGTTTTTTTTGGTCGTGCAAAGCCGAGAGTGCACCTTGATATTAATAGATCATTAAGAATTCTATATGAATAAAATTACTCCTATTAATCTTGAAAACAAGCCAGCCGAGCATTGCTCTATCAAGCAGGTAGCACATCACAGTGCGCTCACGCCTAATAGCTTTGCAGAGAGCGCAAAAGGCAAAACGGGCTTTTATCGCATTGTAAAAGCTGCTGGCTATTCAATAGACGGCTTTAAAGCAGCTTACAAATTTGAGGCGGCTTTTAGACAAGTCGTGTGGCTCAATATTGCCCTATTTACTGCTGTCATTATTGTGCCTTTTTCAATTGGTATAAAAATGATGCTGGTAGTTGCTTCTTTTTTATCTTTGATTGTTGAGCTGCTAAACACGGGTATCGAAGCGTGCGTCGACCATACATCGACAGCCAAACACCCACTTGCCAAGATAGCAAAAGATGTCGGCTCGGCGGCGCAGTTCTTGTCGCTGTGTCTTTTAACTGCTTTATGGACAATGGCATTATCAGTCTTATGTTAATAAAGCATGATAAATACCTAGATAGCAGCACTGTAGATCGCAAAGCCTATGCCACATGAGACATCAATAACCAGACGAAACATCATTAAATAGTCATGCTGCAATCTATCATTATCTGACATACGTTACAGAGGTATCTATGACTGTAGAAGACCACTCAACAGCCTGGCTCTGGCTAAAATTACTGTGCGTAACCATCATTGCTACAATAATGTTTGAACATAGCCAGTTGGACCTACGCATCAGTGAGCTATTTTATAACAATGGACACTGGCTACTAGAAAAGGGCGCGCAGCCTTATGCTTTTATCTTTTATGATTTACCCAAAGCTCTATTAATTCTACTGGCAGTCTACCTCATAGTAGTGCTAATCATTAAGTATAGACAGCCTTTGCCCGACCTTGCCTCGCAGTATCGCCATAAGTTCGATAGATTTCTGCTACCGCTACCCGTTCGGGAGATTGGCTACTTACTGATTATAATGGTAATTGTACCGGCTACCATTGCCACGCTCAAAGGCTTTACCCATGTGAGCTGTCCAAACGACTTGGTTTCATTTAACGGTGATCTGCCCTACCTTAACCTGTGGCAAAACATCGTGGCTGCGACTCCTGCCAGATGTTTCCCAGCGGCTCACGCCAGCGCAGGGTTTTCTTTATATGGATTGGCGTTTTTACCATCGTTATACACATACCGTGACCGAATATTTACGATAGTGACGGGACTAGGTTGGACGATGGGACTGTATAAGATGCTCTTTGGCGACCATTTCTTTAGTCATACCTTAGTCTCGATGCTGCTATCGCTGACCATAGCCTGTGCGCTCGCTACTCTATTGTTTAGAGACACTATCATCAATAGCGTCAGTAGCGCCAAAGGTAGCAATAGCAAACATGCTGATAGACGTCTGTCTACTCTCGAAATACCGAACAACTAAAATAAATCTTTGGCTTTAAGTATAATCGGATATAACCTCTATATATTTATCAAAATAATATGACTCATCATCTAAAAATACTGTATAAATAATGAAGAGCAATTGGTTGGTCACTGTTTAGCACTATGGATAGTGCTTTTTGATGACATGCTTTATATATTACCCACAAAGGAATGTAGCCATGCGCTTCTTATGCATTGGACAAAAAATCCCGCATGTCTACTATTTATCGATTGTGCCATTACTGCTTGTCAGTACCATAAGTGACAGTCATGCCGCTACTTACTCTATTAATCCCACCAGTACGCACATAAAATTTGCCATTGAACGTTTCAAAAACTCTGCCACCGCTGGCGGATTTTATAATATTAGCGGTCAACTACAATATGATCCAGATTTAAGAGCTGGCGACATCTCATTAATCATACCGATAGACTCTCTAAATACGGGCAATACCTCTTTTAATAAAAGCTTAATAGGCCCTGATTTCTTTGATGCAAAAATGCATCCTTCAGCGCGCTTTAAATCAACAAAATGGTACTTTAATAAGGCTAAGAAACCACAGGTAACACGAGTAGATGGCTATCTTACATTGCATGGTGAGACGCATCCTATTAGCCTGACGGCCACCAAGTTTGAATGTGGCACAAGTGTTGGTTTCAAACAGGAAATTTGCGGTGGTAACTTTACCGCGATGATTGATCGCACAAAGTGGGATATAAACAAATTTGCATGGTTTGGACTGACTAAAAATCTACAGTTAAACATTAAAGTGGAAGCGGCCAGACAGTAGCTGTTTCAATGCTACGACAGTCCCTTTTGAAAGTATCGGCTTTTATTGCTTTGCTCAATTTTAATAGAGATGACTAGTAACTATCAGGCATTTTGCTAGAAGGGAATATAGATGAGTTATAAGGATATTATAAAGACGCTTTGTAGAGCTATGCCAGTTGCGTCATTTTCTGCAGTAGTGGCGTTAACATCAGGGCTGAGCGTACTTGCTACCGCTGCAATGGCAGAGACGGTCAGCCTGCCAATGGACACTTTGCCTAGCAGAATAACCCTGCCAAATGTCAGTCCAGCCAATAGTCCTCTTGCCAACCGCGGCGCTTATGTGGCACGCAGCGCTGACTGTATGGCTTGTCACCGTGAAGACTATAGTGGCGGTGTACCGATTGAGACGCCGATTGGTAATATCTATTCGACCAATATCACACCATCGACGCGCTATGGTATTGGCAATTATACCGAGGCTGATTTTAAAAAGGCCTTGCGCAAAGGACGTGCGCCAAATCATCAGATTTATCCTGCGATGCCCTATCCGTCCTATCATGGCA
The DNA here is from genome assembly GCF_059072655.1 of Psychrobacter sp. H27. Lineage (NCBI taxonomy): Bacteria > Pseudomonadati > Pseudomonadota > Gammaproteobacteria > Moraxellales > Moraxellaceae > Psychrobacter > Psychrobacter sp. H27. The sequence goes on from NZ_JCACRX010000001.1 coordinate 1,085,254, forward strand.
TGACAGATGACGATATCAGTGCCTTGTTTGCTTATTTTCAGACCGTCCCTGTGGTAGACAAGCCCCCTGAAAAAACCACACACCTGCCTTTTCCATTAAATATCCGTAGCTTGATGCTGGCATGGAATGTCATCAACGTACCCTCTACCGAAAACCGCGCAGGACTCACGCAAACCCAGCAACGCGGTGAGTATCTGGTCAATAATTTAGAGCATTGCGGCACTTGTCATACGCCGCGCAATCTAACCCAAGGCCTTGATAAAGACCGTTACTTGTCCGGTGCGCCACTCGGTAAATGGTTTGCACCAAATATCACCCCTGACAACGACACAGGTATCGGTCGTTGGAGCGAAATGGATATCGTGACTTACCTGCGTACAGGAACGCTTGATAAACGCGCTTATGCGGGTGGACCGATGGCAGAAGCCGTGGCGCATAGTACGCGTTATCTCACTGATGAAGATCTGATCGCGATGGCGTCTTATCTCAAAGTCGTCCCAGCCATTAAGACCGATGACTATTTGATACCTGTCAATGTGTCTCGCCTACCGCAGCCAGTCAGCAACTCCATTACTTATAACTTACTTGAGCAAAAAGACTATCTAGCGCAAGCCAAAACGAATATTGTCAACAGTGCCAACAATAGCGGCAGCAATAATAACTTGGGCAGCAACTCGCCAAAAGACTTATATTTAGCACATTGCGCCAGCTGTCATGGCGTTGACGGTTACGCTCAGCCCGATGCGCGCTATGCATCTATCGTTGGCCTCAGTAGTATTCGCCGCGTAAAACCTGATGCGCTCGTTGGCGTGATTGCTTTTGGCGCGAAAGGTGCATTTAACACGGCACCAAAAATGCCAGGCTTCTCAAAAGACTTAAGCCCTGCACAAATCGCTAGCATTACTAACTATGTACGAGTCACTTTTGGTGGTTTACCCAACAGCGATGTTAGCGCAGCGGACGTCACGCGTGTGATAAAAGAAAAAAGCTAGCCCTGAGAATTGGCATTAGAAACAACTATAAAAAATGTGCTCTAATCTTCGCCTTTTATTATATGGCAAAGACCAGCACGATAAGGACAATCCTATGAATGACCTGCTCCAATCTCCCACGCGTCGGCAACTGCTCTCCATGATCGGCAAGACCGCAGGCGCGACCGCGATGTATCAAGCGATGACCACGTTGGGGTTTGCATCCGAGTCGAGCTTTAAAGAAGAGATGAATCTGACAGGCGCACCAGCTGGTGCCAGTATCGTGATTTTGGGCGCAGGATTGGGCGGGCTTACTGCGGCCTACGAGCTACGTAAAGCAGGCTACAAAGTCACTGTGCTTGAGTATCAAAACCGCGGCGGCGGACGTAGCTGGACGCTCAATAGCGGTGATAAATATACAGAGCTGGGCGGCGCTGAGGTCACGTGCGACTTTAAAAAAGGCAATTACTTTAATGGTGGTCCATGGCGATTACCCATCCATCACTACGCGGTCTTTCATTACTGCAAAAAATTCGGTGTGGCACTACAGCCATTTATCCAGACCAATGATCGCGCTTATCTGCATCGTACCAATCACTTCAATGGTGCGCCGCAGCGCTTGGGCGAAGTACAGAGCGATATTCGTGGTTACGTGTCAGAGTTATTATCCAAAGCCGTCAATAAAGGCAGTCTTGACAGTACCGTTGATAAAGAGGACAAAGAAAAACTACTCGAAGGCCTAAAGGGTTGGGGTGTTCTGGATAATAACTATCGCTATGCCAAAAGCCATGAAACGGGTAAGCATCGCGGCTATAGTGTGTATCCGGGTGGCGGCTTGATGCCTGATGCCAAGCCATCAACGCCCATACCGATGGACAAGCTACTAGACTCAGGCATGTGGTCAGACATTTATAGCAACTATACTGTCCATGTGCATCAACCAACGATGTTTCAGCCTGTCGGCGGTATGGGAAAAATCGGTGATGCGTTCACGCGTGAGTGCCGCGATATGATTACTTTTAATGCCAAAGTCACCAAAATCAATCAAGATGAGACGGGCGTCACTGTTGATTATGTCGATAGCAATAGCCCTAATGGCGCCACCAAAACCGTGCGCGCCGATTGGTGCATTTGTACAATTCCTTTATCCATACTGACTCAAATTGATATCAATGTCTCCGCACCCATGAAGCAAGCCATGGCAGCCGTCCCTTATGACAGCTCGTATAAAGTAGGCTTGGAGTTCAAAAGGCGCTTTTGGGAAGAGGATGAATGGATCTACGGCGGCATCACTTATACCGATCTACCCATCACCCAAATCTCCTACCCGTCACAAGATATGTTTAGCACAGGCTCAGGTGTGTTGCTTGGCGCTTATGGATTTGGCGAGACTTCGTATAAGTTTAACTCCTTGACGCCCAAAGAGCGTATCAACGCGGCGCTCGCCTATGGCAAACAGATTCATCCGCAATATACCAAGGAGTTCCGCTCGGGCACCTCGGTTGCATGGCACCGTATCCCTTGGTCGCTTGGCTGTTATGGTATCTGGAGCGAGTCGAGTCGTGAGCAGTATTACGAGACCCTCTGCGAGATTGATCACCGCATCGTACTGGCAGGTGAGCATTGTTCGCACATTCCTGCGTGGCAAGAAGGCGCGATATTATCTGGTATGGATGCCGCCAAACGCTTGCATCAAAAGGCCAAGAAACTTGGCTAAACTACTTTGTATAACCAGTCTGGCGCTGAATTAAGGATGATAACAATGAGACTAGGCACATTAGGAACAATCATGAATATAATGACAGCAAACCCGACAAAATCGTCTAGCTCAGGCAAGGCCGTAATAAAGCTCATAGTTGGCGGGTCGATCGCGTTGCTAACATTGTCAGGCTGTAGTCAGAATAGAACACAAGATGTAGCCACTATCGCCAATCCACAGACGACGCCTGTGATATCTAACAGCAGTTTTGACAATCAGGCCAGTCGCAATCAAGGCGCATGGGGCGGCGTATACATGTCCAAAAGTGAGTTGGCTGAACCCACTAGTAATATCGTCGATGTGCGCTCGATACCAAAAATGAGCGATGATGCCAGCATGCAGCAGTGGCTCGCCAAGTTTGAAGGCAGCACACAAGGCAAAACAGGATTTGCTACAACCAACGGTAAGAAACTCTATGACGACTCTTGTGCAGGTTGTCATATGCAAAAAGGTGACGGCGCGCAAGGCGCTGGTTACTATCCGCCACTGACCAATAACAGTAAGATGGAATCAAAGTACTATATTATTAGCGTAATCATTAACGGCCTGCGCGGTATGCCGTCGTTTCACAGCATGATGAATGATGCGCAAATAGCTGCCGTCACACAATACGTGCATAGCGATCTCAATAACTTCACGGATACGGTCACAACAGATAATGTCGCACAATTACGCCATGACTTTCCACCAGGATCGGACCCGAGTGAGTAAGCAACTGAACAAGCAACTGAGTAAGGAGGGCTAGCCAGTTATTAAAGTATGCTATTTCGTAGACAACACTCAAAAAAACGCCACTGGATTTGATCCAATGGCGTTTTGTAGAAGATAAAAGTCAAACCCCGTACTAGTTGAATAGACCTATATAATAATATTGGTCGTAATATCAGTCTGAATCAACAGATCGTGCGTTCCATTGGTATCCGAGAAGCTATAAACATCGTAGCTAATACCATCCTGCGATACAGTAGTATTTGTATCCGTCCATTCATCGGTCAACGATACGCTATCAGAACTATCACCATTGATAATCAAATCTTTGTTAGTAAGTACCGTATCATTGATAATATCAAGCACATCATTAGTGGACAGATTGGTAAGCGCTTGAGCGCCATTACCTGTCAGATTAATGGTTTCAATACTCTCAAACTTAGTTGAATCAAAAGTACCGAAGTCGATTGTCGTTCCTGCTACGTTAATGAGCAAAGTGTCGTCGTCATCACCACCATTGATGAGTAGGTCATCAGCGTCAAACACTATCGTATCATTACCCGCTCCGGCATCAATCGTATCTGCGCCTGCACCGCCGTTAATTGTATCATTGCCAATGCCGCCATTAATTATGTCGTTACCAGCATCGCCATTCAGGACATCGTTACCTGCGCCACCACTGATAGTATCATTACCGATGCCACCGTTAATGGTATCGTTACCGGCATTGCCAGTTAAAGTATCATTTCCAGCATCACCATTAAAAATATCGTTTCCACTACCACCGACAAACAAATCATCGCCTGCGCCGCCAGTATATTTAAGCGCAGACGTCTGATTTACTGAAATCAAAGCATCATCGTCAGGGGTGCCATTGAATACTAAAGTAGGCGCTACATCGATATTAATGGTACCTGGGTCTGTGACAAAAGTATCTCCATTGCCCGTTTCAACTGTTTCTAATGTAATGGTCAGAGGACCAACATAAGATGTCGCCGATTGTACACGCAAATTGTTAATACTTTCATAAGGTACTCCTTCGATAACGTAGGTTTGTATACTGGCATTCCACGTTACGTTCAATGGCGCGCCATCTCTGGTTGTTACCTGTAGTACATCACCATACAGGTTGTCACCAGTCACGATGATATTAACGGTTTCACTGCCATCAATATCTTCCATTGCAGCATTTAAGTTGAGCGTCGTCCACTTACCTTGGAAACCAACTAAGGTAGATGGATTGAATACGATTTCATCGGCCACAGGTGTCACATCTAAGGTCACTACAAGCGGGGTACTAGCCAAACCGCTGTCACTGATGACGCTGACTTCGATATCTGAAACCGTTCCACTGACATTCTCAGGCGCTTGAATAAAGATATTGTCCAGCTCACCCACGTCACCACGATTGATGTTGTTTAGCTGACTGGCATTGATTGACCATGAATTGTTGTTATTGCCACCTGAGACGCCATTGTTACTGGCTAGAACAGTGTCTCCTGCAGTATTAACGTAATACACCAGATAACCATTAGGCACCTCGTCTAAAGTGACCGCTGCTGCATCGTCTCCTTCATCCACTCTATTTATCTGATAAGGTATGGCTATGAGTGTATCCTCATCGCCCGTTGCAGTAACCATTAAATCATCATCTCTATCCAAAATAGCCAATACATCCGGCTGTGCAGCAACTGCGATATCGTAGCTGTGCTGATACGTGATGACTTTACCATCAACCGTGTCAGGAACATTGGTCACTTCTTTATGAGCAGCATTTACAGTAATGGTAGCACTACCATCAGCATTCGCAGCAGGGGTATATTGAACAGTGACGCTACCAGGAGGATTAACTAAGTCTCCAGCACCATTATTTAGATCAACTACATAGTCGCCATTATCGTCTGGTGTCAACTTTGTACCATTATATTCTAGTGTTCCAATACCGCCTGTGCCTGTCTGTAGCCCTACTTCATTTATCTGGATATAAAGCTTGCCATCAATAAGAGAGACGTATTCACCATCTGCACTGTTGGTGAGATCAATGACAATATCCACTTCGATATCTTCATCGGTTGAAACCGTTGAAGTTTGACCATCATTGTCGAAAGGATCAGTGCTTGGTGTTATCTCTACATTAACATCGTCAATTCTCAAATTGTCTTCTAGACCCCGATCGTTCAGCGCAGTGAATTCAACATTAAAACTGAGCTCTTGACCAACATTAGCCTCATTGGTACTAAAGTTTTCAGGTGGCGTCAAAACAACATTACCTAGCGCTTGATTAGGTGTTAGGTTCGCACTGGCTTCAACGCTAACAATCCACTGACCTGCGACTTGCTGTACACTTACGTCTGGATTACTACTACTCAACACTGTGCCTTCAGGTAGATCAGTTAGTAAGAAGCTATAAGCACTAACTACATCTGGATTGCTCAACTCAGCATTGATCAAACTAGACAATAAAATAGCAGCATCTTCTGACTGAGGCGTAGGAGTAACATTGAGCGTATCGATCAAATCAACCGTTCCAGGATCACCGCCATTCCCGTCTCTCGTCAAGGTAATAGGGAATATACCTACAACAGTCGCTTCACTACCATTGATGCCCTCTCCATTGATATCCTGTGTGACACCTACTACAGTGACATTAAAGCTGTCTGCAGGAATATCGTTAGTGTTTGGGTTGCGAGCCAATACCAGTGTGTACTCTGGCGCTGAGTCGGTAATGGCCGTATCTGGTACGTCGACATACCAGGTACTACCCGCTAGGATACCACCTTGTACAATAATACCATCAGGGACGTCGCGAACCTCTAAGCGAGTAAACAACTCAGACCCGTCCTGGTCAGGTGAGGATATGGCGACAATCGCTGACGCCGTATCGTCTGTACCATTATTATTGATGCTGCTGTCGGTCACATTTACGCTTATCGTTGGTGTGTCAGTCACTGCTTGGAAAGTAACATTTACCGCTTTGCCAGTAATGACTGATGACGTTGTGGTGATGGTTGAACCATCTGGTAATGTAACCGTGTCAGTATATGTGTAGCCAAAAGGTATGGTGACTGAAGTGTCTAGGTGTTCCACGCCGTACATGACTTCTACTTTATCGGTAGCGTCAAAGACATAGTCTTGATTTGCTAGCTGCTCTGTGACCAATGCTTTATTTTCATCAGTATAGTCCACATCAGTACGATCTCCGTAAACAGTGACCGTACCATCAGCCTCTGTTACTCTTAACATAAGGCCATTACGGATAGGGCCATTACTGAGAATGTCATTACGGATAAGGTCTTGCCCTTTGATAACCACACTCTTAAGTGATTCTTGACCTGTCGTGAGCGCACCCTGATCATTCGTGGTGAATGCTGCAGTGAAGTTAATGGTTTCCCACACATCCTCTGTCGCTAGCACTTGCGGGTTATTGACTACCCCATCAGCAGCATCAGGTGTAATTAGTACAGAGACAGCTTTAGGGTCATGGGTGACACTATTACCTGATATTGTTTCAGTGGTCGTTCCTGTAATAGTAAAACCAACTTCACCAGCAAAGTTTTCAGGCGTCGTCAGTTTTGCTGAGCCGTTTTTGAGAGCGTCTAAAGACACAGACCAGCTACGAGTACCTTCACTTTCACTACCGCCTAAGAACACAGCTCCCGTGATACCAAACCCTACAGGCACCCCTGTCACTTTATAAGTCACCTGCTCGGCTGCTGGGCTACCAGCGTCGTAAGCGGCAATATTGGCAGCATCAGCAAAAAATGCTGATAATGCTATGCTGTCATTGCCAGCGCCTTCAATACCAACATACGTATAATCTTCGGTAACAGACTGCCCATCGCTATCCACTATCGTTGCGGTTTCAGTTGCTAGATCGTCATTTATAATAAGATCTGCTAGACCAACGACACTAATAGGTAAGTTCAATGTCGCGCTAGAAGCACTGATGTTTCCATCGCTCTCTCTACTGACTGCCGATACTTGGAGATTGACTTTGCCGCTATAGTTTTCTGCTGGTACAAAGTATAAATCGCTCACTGTATTGGTGTAATTAGCTATGGTTACTGAGCCCCCAGTAGTATCCAACAGCGTCAGTGTCCCATCATTATCGGCATATAACTGAGCGCCTAGCGGAATGTCTGTAATAGTGACGTCATAAGATTCTGATCCATCATCGTCACGTGAGCTTGGGCGGATGTTCAAAGGAATACCATCGGTAGGAACAACAACTGCAACTGATGACCCATCACGATTATTACCACCGCTAATTGCCTGATCCTCTAAACCTGTGGCAGGATCGACTCCTAGCGTAACTTGGTCAGCTACACCTGCAACTGTGAAAGTTAAGTAACTCTCACCACTCGTTACTGGCTCGACACTAGTATCTGTATCTTCATCATAGTCGATAGTCACAGCTTCTACTTTGACTGCTGTCTCAGCAGTAGCCGATACCGAAGTGACTGTATAATCGCTATAGTCTTGCGGTGGGGTCACAGTAACCGTATTCAGATAAGCGGCTGGGATATCGACACCCGTCCCATTATCTGTAAGCGACAAGGTATTACTACCGTTGTTATAGGTAAATACGGCGCCTTCAATGGCAGTAAACACACCATTGTCTCTACTACCAAACGTCAGATGAGCATAAGTCTGCTCAGAATCATTGAGGGCAGTAGTATGGCTTTCTTCTCCAAAATCAACCGTATCATCTTGGTTTGACCAGTTATCGAGTAATCTGAATGTACCGTCAACACCAAGGTCAAATGCAGCGTCTTCTTGCGCTACAGCAGTGTAAGTGTAGTCTGGATTAATGGTTAAGTCAGGCGTACCATCACCATCAATATCACTACCCACAACTTCGGCTACAGGCGTGATGTTAATCGTTTGGGTTAATGTGGTTGTTTCACTGATAGCAACGGCTACATCTCCATCATCATCCAAATCTGCACTGGTTACTTCAAAGTCGATATCAGTATCTGTTGAAGACTGCGCAGGTGGCGTAAGCGACAAGCTACCCAAGTCAGAGGTGTCGGTAATAACAATCACCGTACCGCCACTCGCGCCTACTGTATCGGTGGTACCATCGTTATATGTCCAACCTTCAGGCAAAATAAACCGAATTGCAGTGATGATTTCGGCAACAGCTGAGCTGCCGTCTTGGTCATCAAGTACTGCAAAATTAAACTCATCAAGTGTGAAGGATGTGTCTTCAGTTGTACTAACATCATTCGCTACTACTTGACCAGCAACAGGTGCCACGGTCAGATTAACGTTAACAGTATCGATTAGCTCAACCGTTTTATTTCTTGGAGATGAGTCAGTATCGTGGTCTTGGGTAAATAACGACACGGTAATATTACTCATATCTTGTGAGTTATATTCAGCTGATGTGATGCCAATTTGCGGCTCTGAGCCACCATTGACTCTCAAACTAGTAGATGTCGGTGCGGCAGCATTAACACCAATCAATACCTGACCGTTGGTATCAACAGTATACTCGGTCACCCTACTACTACCAGCAGGTATAAATGAGACAACAGCATCTGGCTGTAATCCGCTAATTACGAAACCATAGGTCTCTAGACTTCCACCTCTACCCACTAAGTCACCAAAATTGGTGGTGATTGGTAAATCAACAGATTCGCCTTCATTTACAGTGACCGTTAAGGTATCTCCCGTTACCTCATTCTGGTCATAGCCAAAGGTACTATAGTCAATACTATTATCATCATTAGGGTTATTATTCGCAGCATTATTATCTTCAGTATCCGTCACAGCTTGGACTTCAATATCAATAGTGACGGTACTCTCTGCACCATCCACTCCTGCAAGGATATTACCACTGTTATCAACTTCATATTCTATCACTGACATCTCAAAAGAGATGTTAGTAGCATCATCGGCAGGTGGCGTTAGTGTCATCGCTTCAAATTCAGCACTGGTCATGGTGATGGTTGGTGTGCCTGCATTATTGATTATTTGGTCATTAGTCAAATAATCACTTAATAATATGGTGATGTCAGCACCAGTTGATGCATAAGTATTACCCCCATAGTTTAGGGTTGCACCATCTGGTATATCCGCTAAGGTAATCAAGCCAATACGTTCAGGGTTGTCAGTAGCATTCCCTATGCCATCTAAATCCGCATCATCACTAATAACAGGTGCTTGTAAACCTAAGCTAGCGGTAGTGTTATCTTCGTCAGTTGATAATGCAATATCATCACCAATATCTGGCGCATCTGATACTGGATTGACGGTGATAGCCAGTGTCTCTGTACCGCTTTCTGGAGTTGCGGCATTAGGACCATTATTGACAGCAATAGTGACCACTGGTACGGTGCCGCTAAAGTTTTCAGCAGGATCAAAGGTATAGCTTCCATCATTATTTATGGTCAGCTCACCAATGATAAAGCCGTCTATAGTGACGCTAGTAACATCACCTACGTTGAAGGTCCCCGTCATACCAGCAACAGTATAACTATCGACAGTTAACTCTGTATTGGCATCAGCATCTGCAGTATCGTTTGCAAAAATACCATTGGCAGCCGCCACTGATAATACTGTATCTTCATCGGTACTATCAGTATCATCTACAAGCGCGATACTATCATCAGTACCTGTAATGGTCACTTCAATGTAGCGAAGCTCACTGGTACTGATTTCGTTACCATTAGCAGTATTGGTGATACCTTCATTATCATTGACTTGTACGGCATAACGAATGGTGATGGTTTCCCCTTCAGGAAGGAAATCAATGACGTCAGCATCAGCATTAATACTCCAGCTACCCTCTTCAAAACTGCCTGCATTATTATCTGCTTCAAATATACTTGATAAGGCTGCTTTTTGAACATCTGTTAATGGATTGGCATTGGTGAAGGTTGTGTTGTTTGAGTCATAGACATAGATGTTTTCTGCCGCGATTTCACTAATCGTCGGCTCATCACTGTCATCAGTATCCGCAAAGCTAAGGGTACCCGTTCGAATGATAGCAGTACCATCAGCATGCTCGGTTATTGCTGCAGCAGTTTCGATGATGTTGTTACCGTTCGCAACGTTAGTGATGACAGGTCTATCGTTAGTACCATTGATAGTCACAGTCAAAGTGGTCGTACTGGTATCACCATCAGCATCTGTGATGGTGTAGTTGAAGGTTTCGGTTAAAGGTTCATCATCGACAGCAAGATATTGTACTGCATCGTTATCAAGATCGTAACTGTAACTGCCATCTGCATTGAGCGAAAGCACACCATAGTCACCTTGTGTACTTCCGCCTACTGTACCCGTCACCGTGGTAGATGTAACTGATTCTATCGCCGTGACAGATGTTGCGTCTGCCCCTAAACTGTCGGCGACATCTGTTGCAGCGGCACCTGTAGCCGTGAGCACGTTACCTGTTACTTTGTCTATTTCTTCAGTAAGGCTATTAGTATCTGGATTGGCAGTAGGCGCGGTATCAATGATACGAATATCTAACGTGTCAGATGAAGTCCCACCTGCACTATTGATGAGATTGACAGTAAACTGGTCTAATACATTGTCACCAGCGGTGTTGTGCATTTCAGCACTGCCATCTTCGGTATATGCATAAGTGAGCGAGCCTGTGGCCGAGTTGTAATCCGTAATAACCAGTTGGCCTTCGCTACCATTTATAATCACAGGATTAGCAGCGGTGGCTGTGGTCACATCGACACTGTTGATAGTCAGCGCTGCGACACTTTGCGGGTTAGTGATATCGATAGCGCCAGTCACATTGTTACCTGTGCCTTCAACCACGCTGTTATCTTGTGGTGTTGTGGCTGCATCTGTATCTTCAATAGTGACGGTTGGCGCTATATCATTGTCAGTAATGGCGGTGGTAACACTTGCTTGCGTGCTATCAATACTGGCATTGAGTGATGGATTAGATAAAGCGATAGTATAGTTCTCAGAATTTTCAAACAGGGTGTCGTCAGTAATAGCAACCGTTACCGTTTTGGTTACCTCCCCTGGTGCAAAAGTCAACGTACCTGAGTTTGCACCATAATCAGCCCCAGCAGTGGCTGTACCATTACTGGTGGCATAATCAACCGTCACAGCCGTTGATGATGGGTTGGTTAAGCTAACGGTATAAGTGACCGTACCAGCATCTTCATTTACTAAAGTAGCACCAACAATTGAAACAACAGGCGCATCATCGTTATCAATGATGGTACCAGTCGCTGTGCTTGGCGTGACCTGATCAGTTGCACTTGCCGTAAGCGTAATGGTTTCATTCGGCTCATCAATATTGTCATCCACAGTAGGCACACGCACGATGATACCATCCGTGCTATTAGCGGGAACATCCACACTAAAGGTACCATCTATAGCAACAGTAACCGTGCTAAAGGTGTTGCCACCATCTAAGCTTACTTCAACAGACATATTCGTGTCTGTGCCAAGTACCGCTGTACCATTCGCTAACGTCAGCGCTACTGTTGTATCAGACTCAGATAGGTTGCTCAAATCAACGGTGAACTCAAGAGTACTCCCCTCAACCACACTGTCTCTAGTGACAATTGCAGTCGGCTTATCACCTGCTTGAGGTGTACCGTCTACCGCATCTTCGTCTAAAATAGTGCCAGTCGCAACAGCACTATCAATGTCTGCATTATCAGCACTAGTGACCACAAAGCTGAGCTGCTCACTGCTCTCAAAGATATCATCATTATTAGTAGTGACGATAATAGCAGGTGCTGTTTGGCTTCCTGCAGGAACTTTGAGCTCAAGTATAGTACTACCATCTAAAACTTCTGCTATGACCGTAGCATCGGTAATAACCACTTGATCACCAGTCGCATTGATATAGATAATCGAAGCAATATCTGCCGCTTCTACGTCACTACTTGGATCAACTGTCACTTGCACTGTAGTGTCAAAATTACTTTCACTATCTTGCTCAACCGTAAAGCTCAAGACATTGTCCACCCCTTCAATCGATTGCGCATCAGTGGCAGCAATGCTAACGCTCGGTTTGTCGCCCTCGTTGACGGCGCCGTCTGCTGCATTTTCATCGAAGATGGTGGCGACATCAAAGGCGGTGCCAATGCTGGCGTTGATCGGATTGCTGATGCTCATGCTTAGGGCTTCTGAGACCTCATAGATGGCATCGTCAGTTGGGCTGATGGTGAACGTTGGCAGGACACTGCTGCCCGCAGGAATGGTCACGCTAACCCCAGCAATGGCGTCCGCCACGCTGATGGTTTGCGTGCCATTGGCATCGGTAAAGGTGATGCTGTCAATGTCGCTGCCATCACTATCGCCAAGCACTAGGCTTGCGGTGACGGTGCTGTCTTTGTCCGTTGCGCCCGTTTGGCTGATACTAAAGACGATGCTGTCGTCTGCCCCTTCGGTGGCGCTATCACTCACCGCGGCAATGCTCACCGCAGGAATGGCATCTAAAGCATCGATGATGGTGCCAGTGCCACTGTCATTGCCAATGGTAAGCTCGGTGGTTTCATCGTTCTCAAGGATGGCATCATTGAGCACAGGATAGCTGACGGTAAAGTCGGTCACCCCAGCAGGGACGGTGATGGTGCCATCATTATTGTTGATGACGCCGTTGCTAAAGATGAGAGCAGCAGGGTCGCTACTGTAATCATTGCCATCTGTGGCGCTATTACCTGCCAAGTCAAAGTCATAGGTGACATCCGCTTCGGTGACGCCATTGACGGTAACTTGGTGAACCAGAGTGTCCCCTTCGGTGGCGCTGGCATTGCCCACGCTAACGCTCGGTTTGTCGCCCTCGTTGACGGCGCCGTCTGCTGCATTTTCATCGAAGATGGTGGCGACATCAAAGGCGGTGCCAATGCTGGCGTTGATCGGATTGCTGATGCTCATGCTTAGGGCTTCTGAGACCTCATAGATGGCATCGTCAGTTGGGCTGATGGTGAACGTTGGCAGGACACTGCTGCCCGCAGGAATGGTCACGCTAACCCCAGCAATGGCGTCCGCCACGCTGATGGTTTGCGTGCCATTGGCATCGGTAAAGGTGATGCTGTCAATGTCGCTGCCATCACTATCGCCAAGCACTAGGCTTGCGGTGACGGTGCTGTCTTTGTCCGTTGCGCCCGTTTGGCTGATACTAAAGACGATGCTGTCGTCTGCCCCTTCGGTGGCGCTATCACTCACCGCGGCAATGCTCACCGCAGGAATGGCATCTAAAGCATCGATGATGGTGCCAGTGCCACTGTCATTGCCAATGGTAAGCTCGGTGGTTTCATCGTTCTCAAGGATGGCATCATTGAGCACAGGATAGCTGACGGTAAAGTCGGTCACCCCAGCAGGGACGGTGATGGTGCCATCATTATTGTTGATGACGCCGTTGCTAAAGACGGGGGCGTTGCTAAAGTCGGTGGCCTCGGTGGCGCTATTACCTGCCAAGTCAAAGTCATAGGTGACGTCCGCTTCGGTGACGCCATTGACGGTAACTTGGTGAACCAGAGTGTCCCCTTCGGTGGCGCTGGCATTGCCCACGCTAACGCTCGGTTTGTCGCCCTCGTTGACGGCGCCGTCTGCTGCATTTTCATCGAAGATGGTGGCGACATCAAAGGCGGTGCCAATGCTGGCGTTGATCGGATTGCTGATGCTCATGCTTAGGGCTTCTGAGACCTCATAGATGGCATCGTCAGTTGGGCTGATGGTGAACGTTGGCAGGACACTGCTGCCCGCAGGAATGGTCACGCTAACCCCAGCAATGGCGTCCGCCACGCTGATGGTTTGCGTGCCATTGGCATCGGTAAAGGTGATGCTGTCAATGTCGCTGGCATCACTATCGCCAAGCACTAGGCTTGCGGTGACGGTGCTGTCTTTGTCCGTTGCGCCCGTTTGGCTGATACTAAAGACGATGCTGTCGTCTGCCCCTTCGGTGGCGCTATCACTCACCGCGGCAATGCTCACCGCAGGAATGGCATCTAAAGCATCGATGATGGTGCCAGTGCCACTGTCATTGCCAATGGTAAGCTCGGTGGTTTCATCGTTCTCAAGGATGGCATCATTGAGCACAGGATAGCTGACGGTAAAGTCGGTCACCCCAGCAGGGACGGTGATGGTGCCATCATTATTGTTGATGACGCCGTTGCTAAAGATGAGAGCAGCAGGGTCGCTACTGTAATCATTGCCATCTGTGGCGCTATTACCTGCCAAGTCAAAGTCATAGGTGACATCCGCTTCGGTGACGCCATTGACGGTAACTTGGTGAACCAGAGTGTCCCCTTCGGTGGCGCTGGCATTGCCCACGCTAACGCTCGGTTTGTCGCCCTCGTTGACGGCGCCGTCTGCTGCATTTTCATCGAAGATGGTGGCGACATCAAAGGCGGTGCCAATGCTGGCGTTGATCGGATTGCTGATGCTCATGCTTAGGGCTTCTGAGACCTCATAGATGGCATCGTCAGTTGGGCTGATGGTGAACGTTGGCAGGACACTGCTGCCCGCAGGAATGGTCACGCTAACCCCAGCAATGGCGTCCGCCACGCTGATGGTTTGCGTGCCATTGGCATCGGTAAAGGTGATGCTGTCAATGTCGCTGCCATCACTATCGCCAAGCACTAGGCTTGCGGTGACGGTGCTGTCTTTGTCCGTTGCGCCCGTTTGGCTGATACTAAAGACGATGCTGTCGTCTGCCCCTTCGGTGGCGCTATCACTCACCGCGGCAATGCTCACCGCAGGAATGGCATCTAAAGCATCGATGATGGTGCCAGTGCCACTATCCGCCCCAATGGTAAGCTCGGTGGTTTCATCGTTCTCAAGGATGGCATCATTGAGCACAGGATAGCTGACGGTAAAGTCGGTCACCCCAGCAGGGACGGTGATGGTGCCATCATTATTGTTGATGACGCCGTTGCTAAAGACGGGGGCGTTGCTAAAGTCGGTGGCCTCGGTGGCGCTATTACCTGCCAAGTCAAAGTCATAGGTGACGTCCGCTTCGGTGACGCCATTGACGGTAACTTGGTGAACCAGAGTGTCCCCTTCGGTGGCGCTGGCATTGCCCACGCTAACGCTCGGTTTGTCGCCCTCGTTGACGGCGCCGTCTGCTGCATTTTCATCGAAGATGGTGGCGACATCAAAGGCGGTGCCAATGCTGGCGTTGATCGGATTGCTGATGCTCATGCTTAGGGCTTCTGAGACCTCATAGATGGCATCGTCAGTTGGGCTGATGGTGAACGTTGGCAGGACACTGCTGCCCGCAGGAATGGTCACGCTAACCCCAGCAATGGCGTCCGCCACGCTGATGGTTTGCGTGCCATTGGCATCGGTAAAGGTGATGCTGTCAATGTCGCTGCCATCACTATCGCCAAGCACTAGGCTTGCGGTGACGGTGCTGTCTTTGTCCGTTGCGCCCGTTTGGCTGATACTAAAGACGATGCTGTCGTCTGCCCCTTCGGTGGCGCTATCACTCACCGCGGCAATGCTCACCGCAGGAATGGCATCTAAAGCATCGATGATGGTGCCAGTGCCACTATCCGCCCCAATGGTAAGCTCGGTGGTTTCATCGTTCTCAAGGATGGCATCATTGAGCACAGGATAGCTGACGGTAAAGTCGGTCACCCCAGCAGGGACGGTGATGGTGCCATCATTATTGTTGATGACGCCGTTGCTAAAGACGGGGGCGTTGCTAAAGTCGGTGGCCTCGGTGGCGCTATTACCTGCCAAGTCAAAGTCATAGGTGACGTCCGCTTCGGTGACGCCATTGACGGTAACTTGGTGAACCAGAGTGTCCCCTTCGGTGGCGCTGGCATTGCCCACGCTAACGCTCGGTTTGTCGCCCTCGTTGACGGCGCCGTCTGCTGCATTTTCATCGAAGATGGTGGCGACATCAAAGGCGGTGCCAATGCTGGCGTTGATCGGATTGCTGATGCTCATGCTTAGGGCTTCTGAGACCTCATAGATGGCATCGTCAGTTGGGCTGATGGTGAACGTTGGCAGGACACTGCTGCCCGCAGGAATGGTCACGCTAACCCCAGCAATGGCGTCCGCCACGCTGATGGTTTGCGTGCCATTGGCATCGGTAAAGGTGATGCTGTCAATGTCGCTGGCATCACTATCGCCAAGCACTAGGCTTGCGGTGACGGTGCTGTCTTTGTCCGTTGCGCCCGTTTGGCTGATACTAAAGACGATGCTGTCGTCTGCCCCTTCGGTGGCGCTATCACTCACCGCGGCAATGCTCACCGCAGGAATGGCATCTAAAGCATCGATGATGGTGCCAGTGCCACTATCCGCCCCAATGGTAAGCTCGGTGGTTTCATCGTTCTCAAGGATGGCATCATTGAGCACAGGATAGCTGACGGTAAAGTCGGTCACCCCAGCAGGGACGGTGATGGTGCCATCATTATTGTTGATGACGCCGTTGCTAAAGACGGGGGCGTTGCTAAAGTCGGTGGCCTCGGTGGCGCTATTACCTGCCAAGTCAAAGTCATAGGTGACGTCCGCTTCGGTGACGCCATTGACGGTAACTTGGTGAACCAGAGTGTCCCCTTCGGTGGCGCTGGCATTGCCCACGCTAACGCTCGGTTTGTCGCCCTCGTTGACGGCGCCGTCTGCTGCATTTTCATCGAAGATGGTGGCGACATCAAAGGCGGTGCCAATGCTGGCGTTGATCGGATTGCTGATGCTCATGCTTAGGGCTTCTGAGACCTCATAGATGGCATCGTCAGTTGGGCTGATGGTGAACGTTGGCAGGACACTGCTGCCCGCAGGAATGGTCACGCTAACCCCAGCAATGGCGTCCGCCACGCTGATGGTTTGCGTGCCATTGGCATCGGTAAAGGTGATGCTGTCAATGTCGCTGGCATCACTATCGCCAAGCACTAGGCTTGCGGTGACGGTGCTGTCTTTGTCCGTTGCGCCCGTTTGGCTGATACTAAAGACGATGCTGTCGTCTGCCCCTTCGGTGGCGCTATCACTCACCGCGGCAATGCTCACCGCAGGAATGGCATCTAAAGCATCGATGATGGTGCCAGTGCCACTATCCGCCCCAATGGTAAGCTCGGTGGTTTCATCGTTCTCAAGGATGGCATCATTGAGCACAGGATAGCTGACGGTAAAGTCGGTCACCCCAGCAGGGACGGTGATGGTGCCATCATTATTGTTGATGACGCCGTTGCTAAAGACGGGGGCGTTGCTAAAGTCGGTGGCCTCGGTGGCGCTATTACCTGCCAAGTCAAAGTCATAGGTGACATCCGCTTCGGTGACGCCATTGACGGTAACTTGGTGAACCAGAGTGTCCCCTTCGGTGGCGCTGGCATTGCCCACGCTAACGCTCGGTTTGTCGCCCTCGTTGACGGCGCCGTCTGCTGCATTTTCATCGAAGATGGTGGCGACATCAAAGGCGGTGCCAATGCTGGCGTTGATCGGATTGCTGATGCTCATGCTTAGGGCTTCTGAGACCTCATAGATGGCATCGTCAGTTGGGCTGATGGTGAACGTTGGCAGGACACTGCTGCCCGCAGGAATGGTCACGCTAACCCCAGCAATGGCGTCCGCCACGCTGATGGTTTGCGTGCCATTGGCATCGGTAAAGGTGATGCTGTCAATGTCGCTGCCATCACTATCGCCAAGCACTAGGCTTGCGGTGACGGTGCTGTCTTTGTCCGTTGCGCCCGTTTGGCTGATACTAAAGACGATGCTGTCGTCTGCCCCTTCGGTGGCGCTATCACTCACCGCGGCAATGCTCACCGCAGGAATGGCATCTAAAGCATCGATGATGGTGCCAGTGCCACTATCCGCCCCAATGGTAAGCTCGGTGGTTTCATCGTTCTCAAGGATGGCATCATTGAGCACAGGATAGCTGACGGTAAAGTCGGTCACCCCAGCAGGGACGGTGATGGTGCCATCATTATTGTTGATGACGCCGTTGCTAAAGACGGGGGCGTTGCTAAAGTCGGTGGCCTCGGTGGCGCTATTACCTGCCAAGTCAAAGTCATAGGTGACGTCCGCTTCGGTGACGCCATTGACGGTAACTTGGTGAACCAGAGTGTCCCCTTCGGTGGCGCTGGCATTGCCCACGCTAACGCTCGGTTTGTCGCCCTCGTTGACGGCGCCGTCTGCTGCATTTTCATCGAAGATGGTGGCGACATCAAAGGCGGTGCCAATGCTGGCGTTGATCGGATTGCTGATGCTCATGCTTAGGGCTTCTGAGACCTCATAGATGGCATCGTCAGTTGGGCTGATGGTGAACGTTGGCAGGACACTGCTGCCCGCAGGAATGGTCACGCTAACCCCAGCAATGGCGTCCGCCACGCTGATGGTTTGCGTGCCATTGGCATCGGTAAAGGTGATGCTGTCAATGTCGCTGGCATCACTATCGCCAAGCACTAGGCTTGCGGTGACGGTGCTGTCTTTGTCCGTTGCGCCCGTTTGGCTGATACTAAAGACGATGCTGTCGTCTGCCCCTTCGGTGGCGCTATCACTCACCGCGGCAATGCTCACCGCAGGAATGGCATCTAAAGCATCGATGATGGTGCCAGTGCCACTATCCGCCCCAATGGTAAGCTCGGTGGTTTCATCGTTCTCAAGGATGGCATCATTGAGCACAGGATAGCTGACGGTAAAGTCGGTCACCCCAGCAGGGACGGTGATGGTGCCATCATTATTGTTGATGACGCCGTTGCTAAAGACGGGGGCGTTGCTAAAGTCGGTGGCCTCGGTGGCGCTATTACCTGCCAAGTCAAAGTCATAGGTGACGTCCGCTTCGGTGACGCCATTGACGGTAACTTGGTGAACCAGAGTGTCCCCTTCGGTGGCGCTGGCATTGCCCACGCTAACGCTCGGTTTGTCGCCCTCGTTGACGGCGCCGTCTGCTGCATTTTCATCGAAGATGGTGGCGACATCAAAGGCGGTGCCAATGCTGGCGTTGATCGGATTGCTGATGCTCATGCTTAGGGCTTCTGAGACCTCATAGATGGCATCGTCAGTTGGGCTGATGGTGAACGTTGGCAGGACACTGCTGCCCGCAGGAATGGTCACGCTAACCCCAGCAATGGCGTCCGCCACGCTGATGGTTTGCGTGCCATTGGCATCGGTAAAGGTGATGCTGTCAATGTCGCTGGCATCACTATCGCCAAGCACTAGGCTTGCGGTGACGGTGCTGTCTTTGTCCGTTGCGCCCGTTTGGCTGATACTAAAGACGATGCTGTCGTCTGCCCCTTCGGTGGCGCTATCACTCACCGCGGCAATGCTCACCGCAGGAATGGCATCTAAAGCATCGATGATGGTGCCAGTGCCACTATCCGCCCCAATGGTAAGCTCGGTGGTTTCATCGTTCTCAAGGATGGCATCATTGAGCACAGGATAGCTGACGGTAAAGTCGGTCACCCCAGCAGGGACGGTGATGGTGCCATCATTATTGTTGATGACGCCGTTGCTAAAGACGGGGGCGTTGCTAAAGTCGGTGGCCTCGGTGGCGCTATTACCTGCCAAGTCAAAGTCATAGGTGACGTCCGCTTCGGTGACGCCATTGACGGTAACTTGGTGAACCAGAGTGTCCCCTTCGGTGGCGCTGGCATTGCCCACGCTAACGCTCGGTTTGTCGCCCTCGTTGACGGCGCCGTCTGCTGCATTTTCATCGAAGATGGTGGCGACATCAAAGGCGGTGCCAATGCTGGCGTTGATCGGATTGCTGATGCTCATGCTTAGGGCTTCTGAGACCTCATAGATGGCATCGTCAGTTGGGCTGATGGTGAACGTTGGCAGGACACTGCTGCCCGCAGGAATGGTCACGCTAACCCCAGCAATGGCGTCCGCCACGCTGATGGTTTGCGTGCCATTGGCATCGGTAAAGGTGATGCTGTCAATGTCGCTGGCATCACTATCGCCAAGCACTAGGCTTGCGGTGACGGTGCTGTCTTTGTCCGTTGCGCCCGTTTGGCTGATACTAAAGACGATGCTGTCGTCTGCCCCTTCGGTGGCGCTATCACTCACCGCGGCAATGCTCACCGCAGGAATGGCATCTAAAGCATCGATGATGGTGCCAGTGCCACTATCCGCCCCAATGGTAAGCTCGGTGGTTTCATCGTTCTCAAGGATGGCATCATTGAGCACAGGATAGCTGACGGTAAAGTCGGTCACCCCAGCAGGGACGGTGATGGTGCCATCATTATTGTTGATGACGCCGTTGCTAAAGATGAGAGCAGCAGGGTCGCTACTGTAATCATTGCCATCTGTGGCGCTATTACCTGCCAAGTCAAAGTCATAGGTGACATCCGCTTCGGTGACGCCATTGACGGTAACTTGGTGAACCAGAGTGTCCCCTTCGGTGGCGCTGGCATTGCCCACGCTAACGCTCGGTTTGTCGCCCTCGTTGACGGCGCCGTCTGCTGCATTTTCATCGAAGATGGTGGCGACATCAAAGGCGGTGCCAATGCTGGCGTTGATCGGATTGCTGATGCTCATGCTTAGGGCTTCTGAGACCTCATAGATGGCATCGTCAGTTGGGCTGATGGTGAACGTTGGCAGGACACTGCTGCCCGCAGGAATGGTCACGCTAACCCCAGCAATGGCGTCCGCCACGCTGATGGTTTGCGTGCCATTGGCATCGGTAAAGGTGATGCTGTCAATGTCGCTGCCATCACTATCGCCAAGCACTAGGCTTGCGGTGACGGTGCTGTCTTTGTCCGTTGCGCCCGTTTGGCTGATACTAAAGACGATGCTGTCGTCTGCCCCTTCGGTGGCGCTATCACTCACCGCGGCAATGCTCACCGCAGGAATGGCATCTAAAGCATCGATGATGGTGCCAGTGCCACTGTCATTGCCAATGGTAAGCTCGGTGGTTTCATCGTTCTCAAGGATGGCATCATTGAGCACAGGATAGCTGACGGTAAAGTCGGTCACCCCAGCAGGGACGGTGATGGTGCCATCATTATTGTTGATGACGCCGTTGCTAAAGACGGGGGCGTTGCTAAAGTCGGTGGCCTCGGTGGCGCTATTACCTGCCAAGTCAAAGTCATAGGTGACGTCCGCTTCGGTGACGCCATTGACGGTAACTTGGTGAACCAGAGTGTCCCCTTCGGTGGCGCTGGCATTGCCCACGCTAACGCTCGGTTTGTCGCCCTCGTTGACGGCGCCGTCTGCTGCATTTTCATCGAAGATGGTGGCGACATCAGTGGCGGTGCCAATGCTGGCGTTGATCGGATTGCTGATGCTCATGCTTAGGGCTTCTGAGACCTCATAGATGGCATCGTCAGTTGGGCTGATGGTGAACGTTGGCAGGACACTGCTGCCCGCAGGAATGGTCACGCTAACCCCAGCAATGGCGTCCGCCACGCTGATGGTTTGCGTGCCATTGGCATCGGTAAAGGTGATGCTGTCAATGTCGCTGCCATCACTATCGCCAAGCACTAGGCTTGCGGTGACGGTGCTGTCTTTGTCCGTTGCGCCCGTTTGGCTGATACTAAAGACGATGCTGTCGTCTGCCCCTTCGGTGGCGCTATCACTCACCGCGGCAATGCTCACCGCAGGAATGGCATCTAAAGCATCGATGATGGTGCCAGTGCCACTATCCGCCCCAATGGTAAGCTCGGTGGTTTCATCGTTCTCAAGGATGGCATCATTGAGCACAGGATAGCTGACGGTAAAGTCGGTCACCCCAGCAGGGACGGTGATGGTGCCATCATTATTGTTGATGACGCCGTTGCTAAAGACGGGGGCGTTGCTAAAGTCGGTGGCCTCGGTGGCGCTATTACCTGCCAAGTCAAAGTCATAGGTGACGTCCGCTTCGGTGACGCCATTGACGGTAACTTGGTGAACCAGAGTGTCCCCTTCGGTGGCGCTGGCATTGCCCACGCTAACGCTCGGTTTGTCGCCCTCGTTGACGGCGCCGTCTGCTGCATTTTCATCGAAGATGGTGGCGACATCAAAGGCGGTGCCAATGCTGGCGTTGATCGGATTGCTGATGCTCATGCTTAGGGCTTCTGAGACCTCATAGATGGCATCGTCAGTTGGGCTGATGGTGAACGTTGGCAGGACACTGCTGCCCGCAGGAATGGTCACGCTAACCCCAGCAATGGCGTCCGCCACGCTGATGGTTTGCGTGCCATTGGCATCGGTAAAGGTGATGCTGTCAATGTCGCTGGCATCACTATCGCCAAGCACTAGGCTTGCGGTGACGGTGCTGTCTTTGTCCGTTGCGCCCGTTTGGCTGATACTAAAGACGATGCTGTCGTCTGCCCCTTCGGTGGCGCTATCACTCACCGCGGCAATGCTCACCGCAGGAATGGCATCTAAAGCATCGATGATGGTGCCAGTGCCACTATCCGCCCCAATGGTAAGCTCGGTGGTTTCATCGTTCTCAAGGATGGCATCATTGAGCACAGGATAGCTGACGGTAAAGTCGGTCACCCCAGCAGGGACGGTGATGGTGCCATCATTATTGTTGATGACGCCGTTGCTAAAGACGGGGGCGTTGCTAAAGTCGGTGGCCTCGGTGGCGCTATTACCTGCCAAGTCAAAGTCATAGGTGACGTCCGCTTCGGTGACGCCATTGACGGTAACTTGGTGAACCAGAGTGTCCCCTTCGGTGGCGCTGGCATTGCCCACGCTAACGCTCGGTTTGTCGCCCTCGTTGACGGCGCCGTCTGCTGCATTTTCATCGAAGATGGTGGCGACATCAAAGGCGGTGCCAATGCTGGCGTTGATCGGATTGCTGATGCTCATGCTTAGGGCTTCTGAGACCTCATAGATGGCATCGTCGACCACTGTGACATTAATGACTGGTGCCGAGCTCTGTCCTGCTGGTATTCTGACACTCGCTCCATTGATAAGAAAATCTTGGATATCATTTGCATTACTCAGAAATACAGTAACACCATCAATGTCAACATAACTAATAGAAGCAATATCTGCCAATTCGATACTGCTTGTATCACTAATTTTTACGTCAACTAAGGTGTTGAAGTTACTAATTTTGTTTTGTGATACAGCGAAAACTAACCCATTATCAATCCCTTCAATCGCTTGACCATCAGTTGCCACAATGCTGACCACGGGTATATCACTTCCTGTCATCGGATTGTTAGGATCGACCGGTGTACTACCATCAGTCGTACCATCATCATATACAGTCGTTTCTACAGTACTATTGGCAGTATCAATAGTAGCTCTGCCCGTGCTGACACTTGTGATCGCTACTTGAAAGCCTTCTGCTCCTTCATAGACATCATCATTGACAATCGGCACATCAAAATCAACAAAGGTCTGTCCAGCCGGAATCGTGACTGTCTGCGTGGCTGGCGCACTATAGTCATCACCATCAGCAGATCCAGGTGTGATCGTTATCGTAACTGTAGTATCTGTCTCACTCACTTTATCCAGACTGACTGTGTACAGCGCTGTATTCGCATTATCGGCAGCATCTGCTTCGCTTAGGTTCATCACTCCACTAAGACTCACTACAGAAGCAGGTTCAGCTGGCTCATTGTCATCATCACTGCCACTACTAATGGCTGCTACTAGACCCGCCAAGCCAAGTCCTGCTGCTGCAGGTATCCACCAAGGTATCGCAGCTGCTGCTATATATTCAGTGCCACCCAATGCCTGTCCTTCCACATCCCCTGTCTCTAGCTGCGTGACATAGTCATAAGTCTCACCAGTATCTGGAATATAGTAATAGTACTCACCATCTTCAGCGATTCCGAGCAGTGCACTGTCTGCCTCGTCGTAGAATCCCTCTATTATAAGATCACTATCTTTACCATCCTTCTCAAACGAGACATGCAAATCATTTTTTAGACGCTTAGTAATAATATGATTGGGTGCACGACCGATTGCCGTATCATGAAACTCGTAATTCACCTTGTCCACAGCTTTAATAATAGTAGGCTTTCCATCTTCAGTGACTACTTGTACTTGCGCGATGGTCTGAGTTGCATTGTTAGTTTTTACTATAATCGTGTTCATATTTTTTACCTTCTATTTTTTACCTTCTATTTTTCAATTCAAATAATATAGATTACGATATAATTATATTAGGCAGCGTTAGTTGCCAAAGAGTAATTTCTTGAGGCTATCCTAAATGATTGAAATTCATTTAGGATAGCCCTTAGTCATCCATTTTATGGACGTTCTTCTACTATAGCGACGACGCGGCGATTAAGCTGTCTTCCTGCTGCAGTATCATTACTTGCTCTTGGCTGCGACTCGCCATAGCCGATAGCGCTTATACGATTGGGTGCAACACTGAATTCGTTAACTAGTATCTCTTTCACTGCGTTGACTCGGCGCTGTGATAATGCTTTGTTATAGTCATTTTGACCACGGCTATCTGTATGTCCCTCGATAGTTACTACAGTATTCGGGTACTGCTTCATAAACGTGACCAGTTCGGTCGTTTTTGCATAATAGGCTGGACGTACCATCGACTTGTCTGTCTCAAACAATATTTCAAGATCAATAGATATTCTTTCGGACAGTGTTGGTGTCGGTGTTTTGATAACAGCAGGTGGATTAATTGGTGGTGCGGCTATGATAGGTATTGGGCAGTTAGGAACAACGCGACTGATTTGATGAGACTGATAACGCTTTTTCTCTAGTAGTTGCAATGAGCTAGCGGTAGTGATCTGCTCTAAGATGCTTTGACCCGTTTGAGCCATATTCACATAAAAAAAGTAAGTTTGACCGCCTACTAACTCATACTCTTTTTTATTTGCCAGCAAGTTATTGTCCTTGAACCCCGTGGCATGAGCGCTTAATTGGTTTATACCAACACATGATTCAACAACCGTATAGTTGCCTGCATGGAGACTCACTTGAAACCGATTGTTTACTGCGATGTTGGCACTCGTTTGTTCAGAGTAACGGTCATTGGATCTAATAAATACCAAACGGGTTTTATCAGAAGATACATTTTGGTTTAATATATAGTTGATATCAGCATCAGTTTGGTTGTTCCATGCAACCTTACTCACATGGCGACTACCTCCATCGTTATCGATACTGTTGTTACCAGTCACAGAGCATGCTGTCATTCCTAATAGCATTACTGGTAAAGCAATGATATTGATAGACTTTCTGAGTATATTTCCCATGACTACTCCCTTACTTACTGTATTCCGAATCACCTTTGGGCACTTATGTATACTTTTATGCTACCTGTTACTATAGTTGCATACCAGTACGGTCAAACCATCCAACCGACCGTACATCGCTTTTTAGCTGTAAATCTTATCTTAAGTCATTAATTTTATTAATATAAATAAATTACCCAGATCGCTTTATCGTACAAAAACCTCTCATTCTTCTGAGCAGGTGCTATCTTACATGAAAATTCATCCCATAATTAAACAAACTATTGTTTATTTAAATATTTATAAAAATAATAGTTGCTGGTTCTTTAATGTTGCAAAATAAATGCCAATTCATACCACCTTTTAGAAATCCGTACTACCATAAAATAAACCTCGCAAGCTGTTATGCTTGGCGAGGTTTTTTTTATGCAGAGTATTCTGTAGTAGTGACTACGCTAATGACTGTCATTCAATAACTCAAAGGTAATGATTAAATCATGACGATAAGTCATCTCGATGAGATCTAATATTGCAATATTATGGTCTTGATCTCTAAGTCTATAATACTCAATGCGTACTAATCTAACGATAAAAGACTTATTACTCAAGCAATATATACTATGAAGTAAGAGTTTATATACGTTGAGGCGGTACAGAATATGTGCCGACTACGTGTGCGACAACGTCATCCGAGCCTTCCGAATACAGAGACACCTCACCCACTATCAGCGCTCGCCCTACTTTGAGTAAGGTGCATTCAGCGATAATACGAGCATCTGCTGATGGTTTACGCAAAAAATTAATCGTCAGGCTGGTCGTCACGGTCAAGGGCACGATGCCGATTTTTCCCAGTATCGCCACATAGATGGCGACATCAGCGACGGCCATCATGACAGGGCCAGACACTGTGCCACCGGGACGTAGCTCATTGATACCAATCTCGTGTGATAAGGTCGCGCCATGCGCGCTTACTGCTTCAACAACGCATTTTGTTTGAGGGAACTCCATTGCCATAAAGGCGTTAATTTCTTCTTTGGTT
This sequence comes from Psychrobacter sp. H27, assembly GCF_059072655.1. Taxonomy (NCBI): domain Bacteria; kingdom Pseudomonadati; phylum Pseudomonadota; class Gammaproteobacteria; order Moraxellales; family Moraxellaceae; genus Psychrobacter; species Psychrobacter sp. H27. Next base: position 1,111,750 of record NZ_JCACRX010000001.1, read on the forward strand.
GCAGACATAATTCTTCCTTGAATGTCACTGTCTCGAATATCACTACCTTGAATATCGCTATATTAAATGTCGCTATATTAAATGGAACTACCGCTATTGCCGTTGTTAACACTGCCGACATTGCTATTTTCTTTAACACATCCGATTAATGTATCACAGGCGTGCCTTCGGTACTAAACGCAAATCCTTTATTGCTAAAATTCCCAATCATGACCGCTTCAATGACAGGTTTGACCGTCTCATCCGCGCCTTCAACTTCGATAATAAAGTTAGCACCAGCGCCGCCTTTGTTCTCTTCTTTTTCAACGATATAGTTGAGCGTGGCCATCGCAGGTAGCTCGATTGGCTTGTCTATATAGGATTTGACAAGAGCGCCATCGGTATCGTAATAATCAATTTTATTGATATATAGTGATTTTTCCAACGTGGTATTGCGTACGCTCAACGTCGCTGCCAATAACACTTTACGATTGTCTTTATCGGTATAAATATCAGAATAAATGGGCACATAAAAGGTTTCTTTATAGCTAAACTCGCTACGATCCACATTGGACGTCACCTCTAACGCCTCAATCGGGTCTTGTTGATTCTCGGACAGGGTGACGTTTGGATCTTGCGCGGACGGATCACAGCCAGACAGTAGTGCCATAATGGTAACTAATAGAGCGGCTACACTGCGCTTATTCATAAACTTCCCCTGTATCTTCTTATGCCACTACGCTGTTGAGCCGTTATTTGATTTTCACACCGACGCTACGTAAAAACTGGTTGATGTGTTTGTTCGCGCCATAAATGACCAGTACATCGTGGTCTTTTAATACTTGCTCTGGCGTTGCCAATCCTTGAATGCTCGGTTTGCTCTGAGTACGACCAAAGCTGTCTTCATAATACTCATAGCGCAAGGTACTAAGCAATCGTATATTGAACTTTTGCTCCAATTGCAATTCATCGATGGTCTTACCGATCAATACACTTGGAATATTAATCTCTACCATACTGAAGTTATCGCTTAACTCAAACGAATCGACAAAATAACGTAGCGACAGTCGTTTGGCCCAGCGATTGGCCGCTTCTTTTTCAGGATGAATCAAATCGTCCACCCCAATAGCCTGTAAGACTTTTTCGTGCAGTGGATTAATACTGCGGCTGATCAACCGTTTTGCTTTTAGGGTCTTAAATAACGCCGTTGCCATCACGTTTGCGCCTTGATCTTCGCCAACTGCCACGATGACGATGTCAGTATCAATGATGGGTAAGCCGCTTACGGTATACTCATCTGTGGCATCCATACAGAGCGTATGAGAGATAACTTCCTTATAGGTTTCGACCCTTTGCATATTGCTATCAATGCCAATCACTTCATGCCCTTGGCTAGTCAATGCAGAGCCTAGTGACGCGCCAAAATTCCCCAATCCTACGATAATATACTTCATAACCTTGATGACCTTTTTTAAACTATATTTTTCGCTTCTGAACGTAAAATTATTTATGTATAAAAATTTAGTTAATCGTAATTTCCTCAGTTGGATAGCGATAATTGCGTTGGCGCATGTTTTTGAGTAGCGCAATAAATATCGTTAGCATACTGACCCGACCAACAAACATAATGACCGATATCACCACTTTGCTAAAATCTGACAAATCTGCTGTTAGATTCAAACTCAGCCCTACTGTACTGTATGCTGAAAAACACTCAAACACTACTTTAATCAAATCAAGCTCTGGCTGATCATAGCTAATGAGCGTCACACCCGTACCGATGACCAGCAGTGACAACCACATAATAGAAAATGCGCGGCGCACGGAGATTTCCGCAATTTGACGTTTGAACACCTCGATCTTCGTTTGCCCACGGGCTAGACTGAGTGTATTCAATAAGGCAATCGCAAAGGTACTGGTCTTAATACCGCCCCCTGTCGAGTTTGGTGACGCCCCAATCCACATCAAAAATATCGTCAGCATGATCGTTGGGAATGCAAGCTCACCCATATCAATCACATTGAACCCTGCGGTTCGCGGCGTGGCAGCGGTAAAGAATCCTGTGACAAGCTTACCAAAAATACTGGTATGGTCAGCGAGCACATTATCGTATTCAAATATCATTACTCCAATAAGACCGACCAGCAATAGCGCACCAGTCGTAATCAAGGTAATGCGGCTATTGATGTTGAGCAACCAAGGCTGATAAAAATAGCGCTGATCATGACGATACAGTAGTCGCTCGATGCGATGCCGTAGATAGCGCAGTACATTGACCACAATAGTAAAACCCATACCGCCAAAGATAAAGGTCATCGCCACGATCAGCTGTAGCGGGTAATTAAAGCGCAGCGAATCGTCATACATGCCCGCACTAAAGGTCGAAAACCCCGCATTACAAAAAGCTGAAATTGCATGGAAAATCGAAAAGAACAACTGCTCAGACCAATTCATATCGGGTATATCATAGATACTGATATAAATCAGTGCCGCTGCTACTGCTTCAACACCGAAAGTCACGTATAAGATTGACTTCAAGGTCGAGACCACATCCCCCATACCGCGCATATACGACATCTCGCTGATACTCGCTTGCGTCTCATAACTGACGCCGCCCTTGAAAAAGTAACTAAAATAAGTCACAAATGTCAAAATACCTAAGCCACCGACTTGTATTAAGCCCATAATAATGGCCTGTCCAAACGTCGTAAAATGGGTCGCTGTATCCACGACAATAAGTCCTGTTACGCAAACCGCACTGGTCGCGGTAAAGAGCGCATCAATAAAGGATAACGGCTGCGTTGTGGCATTGGGCATCATTAGCAGCAGGGCACCTGCCAGCACCACCGCCAAAAAGCTTAGAATAAAAAACTGCGCAGGATGCAGAAAGGTACGATTAAGATTAAACTCGTGATCAGACAGTTCACGGATAAAGGTGACAAACACCGCTATTTTTATCGCGACGAAGCCATCAACAGCGGCAGACAACCCAAAACGCATTAGGTCAGTAAAGTGTGCCACAAGTAAAACGATAATAGCGATACTGGTAAAAGCATCGAATACCGCCACTTTATTGAGCGTGAACGGCTTATTTGTGTAGATATAACGGCCAACCGTCACTACAAAGCTCAAAAAAATAATGACTAGATAAAAAATATGGAAACCTTGTTGTAGCCACATCGGCAGTGTAAAACCACTATCCAACAAAGCAACAACGACTCCGATGATGCTAGTAAGAATCGTGACATTATTTAATAACCGATAACGCGTGGCTGCATTCATAGCCTGAATCCAAGACAACAATAACCCCGATACTTATACTCCTTTTTTGCCATATTCACAAAAATTGATTTGAGATAATCGTAACCAATTATTGGATCTATATAGACTTTATGAGTAATTAAGACGAGATATCAAATACTTGCACGATTATAGAGTATTGATCAGATATGCTTACCTATTGGCGCGTTTGTTGAGCGTCCTTCATTCTTTTTTTGTTGTGACCGTCGACATTTTTACACCGCCCCATGTCACCAGTGCTATGCCAATAGTAATCAGACAACCTCCTAACAGCAAACCCTCAGGCGGATGCTCTCCCTGCAAAAATATTGCAATAGGGACACCAAAGATGGCCCCGACTGCCCCCAACAGACTGAGCAAAACAGGACCGCCTGTTTTTTGTAAGAGAAACAGTAATAAAAACTGTCCAGAAAATACACCTGCCTGTACGGCTATCAACCCAAGCGGTAGCCCACTCTCTAAGGGTATCGTGACAGAAAAGTTAAATACCGCACTAAATAGAGCCAGCAGTAGAGAGGCGGCGACTAGCATCCCCGGAGCGAGAGCACTAAATGCGGCATTATCAGGCCAGCGTAGTGTCCGGTATATGTTGCCAATGGCGAGTAGTACTGGTCCACACAGCGCGACCAAAATCCAAAACACGCTGGTATCTGGGGCGGAGAGCTTATGGATAGCCAACACCCCTGCTCCTAAAAGTGCTGCAGCGACACCAAGCGCACGGGAGAGGTAGAAGCGCTCTATGCGCAGCAGCAGTGCGCCAAGATACGTTAGCAATGGAGGTAAGGATATAATAAGAGCGACAAATCCTGCGCCAACATGAGGAATCGCTGAAAACAACAGTAAATTGGCAGCCGCCACACTGACAAAGGCGGCAACGAAATAATACTCGAAGCTACGGGCGCTAAAGGGAAGTGTCTCTTGTTTGATGAATGCGACGATCAATAAAATAATAGCTGCACCAGTGATCGACCAAAACAAAAACGCTAGTGGCGTAAGACCGGTATCGACAGCATATTTGGCGAGATTGGTTGAGATACCTGTGAGCGCGCCACCGACCAGCAGGCAAGCAACAGGTACTAGCCAAGTCGCATTATGGTCAGGTTTTTGCTTGAGGGAGTCATTCATCAACTATCCTATTAGATGACGATGTTTTTGTATAACTATAGGTTTTCTGGCGATATTCACTCTTTGGACAATACTGTCGCAGGCAAGCTTTGTACTGCTATGGCTGCCGCATCAATAGCGCCAGCAATATAACCAGGAAACTGTGCTGACCACTCACTACCGCAGCCTGTTAGTTGGTCTTGCCATGCGCCTGTTTTTGGTTTGGCTGGTGGTGCTACGGCATGTTGCCCGTTGCCATTGATATCAGCAGGCATCGCTGTCAATAGGTCTTGCGCCCAGTCCTTGAGATACTCAGCTACCGGACTACTCGCCTGCGTACCAAACAGACGTACCAATTGCGCGCGGCAATGTTGTTTTAGCACGATATCAGAGACACTTTGCCGTGCCTGCGCCGATACACCAAAGAAGCCAAACAGGGCACCATGACTGTCTACAGTAGAAGCATCATGTATTTCAGTGAGTGGTCCTATCGCACTACGCGCGGCCCCTGAGAGACCATTATCTCGCCAAAATGGCGTTTCATAGACTGCCACATATTTGGCATGGGGCGCCATCCACGTTGCTGTCTGTTGCCACTGCGTCATTAGATCCTGTGGTAGTGGTGGCTCAAATGCTATCCGACCCGCTACCAGTCTAGGCGGTAGCGCAAGCAAGACATGCCGCGCTCGAGATATGGTCACTTGTCCAGAGGCATCTACGCTCTGTACGTTGATATACTCACCTACTCTACTTAACTGCTGCACAGTTTGATTGGTGATGATACTTTTAGCATCTAAGCGGGTATATAGCGCCTCAATCAAAGTCGCCATTCCACCGACTAGGCGCATAGAAGACGGCGCGCTTTTGTAACCTTGCATTCGTACGGGCGGCTGATCAGTAGCGCGCTCCACCATCATATCGCCTACTTCAAACTGCGCAAAACGTGATAAGTTCAACGATTCAATGAGCGTACTTAACTGCGTCTGATAGTCAGGCCAAAACCAAGACGGTCCCAAATCAAATGCATTATCTTTATTAGCACTATCTTTATTAGTATCTTGATTAGCATTGTCTTTATTAGCCATACTTGTGTTAGGAGCAGCCTGTCCATTATGGAGCGCACTTGAAAAATTAGCGACTGCAATACGACCGCCTAATCTATTACGCGCTTCTAGCAGTCTATAGGCGATGCCTTTTTGCTCTAATAAAAAGGCAGCGTATAGTCCACTTAGCCCGCCGCCAACAATCACCACAGGTACATCTTGCATATCAGATTACTCAATTCATAGAGGATTGATTATAGTTGAGACTACTCTGCCAATAGTTTGGTAAGCATCTCATCGATCTCAACCTTAAATTCTTTGTCTTCAATTTTGTTTGCCGTGACTTTGGCATTTTGCAAACTTTGGATGGCTGTTTCTTTTTCACCCATCTCAAGCTGTAGTACCGCCATAGAAAAAGCTATTGAAGACATATGATCTTTTGAGTTGATAGCAGTGGCTTTGATTAGTGCTTTGTCATAGATAACCAATGCCTCATCTAAATCCTCTGTAAAATCAGCAAGAGTTTCCCATTGCTCTGGATGGTCTTTATCAGTATTTTCATTATCGGTACAGATGGCTTTTAGCTCAGCATAAAGCTCGTCAAATTTCGATTGATTGCCTCTACGATCGGCTTCTAATAGCTCTTCGGCTAACGTATAGATGGCTTTATATATTTTGGTATTGATCATTTTTTTCTCTATTTTTAGTGAAGTAATAAAAGAGTACGTATGTGTATTTATGGTTTAATTGCGAATAGTTTGATGGCAAAAATTTTAATACAGGCAAGCTTAGCACGGTTACTGCAAATGATGAGTGTTTTCAGTTATCAGCAAACACATGGTATGGCTATATAACGTCCATGTAATCAGCGCTCTTGCCAATGCAACCATAAACGCATATCCAGCTCCAGTTGATGATATTCAGGCTCCATATGACAGCACAGCTGATAAAACGCCTTGTTATGATCATGCTCTTTGAAATGCGCAAGCTCATGCACCACTATCATGCGCAAAAAATCTGGCGGCGCGTCTTTGAACAAACTGGCCACCGTGATGCTATTGTGCGACTTGAGCTTACTTCCTTGTACTCGAGACTGTGTGGTATGCATCCCTAGCGCATGTTTTAGAACTTTTAATTTACTGCTATAGCTGACATTCGATAGCGGGCCAATCTTACGCATGTATTGGTTTTTTATCTCATTGATATAGTGATAGAGCGCCTTATCACTTTGGATCTCATGCTGGGTGGGGTATTTATTTTTGAGATATACCCCTAACCTGCCATCACTCATCATCTCTGCAACTTGAGTTTGGATGTGCTCTGGATAATGAGCAATGTATTTTAATGTAGTCACAACGATATCCTTTGCTTAAATGCTCAATTTATTGGCTGATCAGCACAGTCTTAGTTAATTTTACCTTATACATGCTGCTTGTATTGACTTCTTGCTTTATTAATTACTTTGACTGGTCATCACCTGCTTTCTGACTGAGTTTTTGTCATAAAGAAACCCCATAAGCTGTCATCAACTTATGGGGTGTTTTCTTATATAAGCGTTCAATGATGAGCTATCGTACCTATATAAATGGATAGCTATTTATAGTCAATTAACGCTCTAGATGTAAATACTGCAAGTGACGCTCGTACTGATTGAGAATATCGACCAGTACCTGCTCTTTGGTATAACCAACCAAGTCATACTCTTGCGACCCTTCTCTCAAGAATACCTCAGCACGATAATAGTACTCTGCATGCTTGCTTGACGTATTCAGCGTAAAGTTAGGGCGCTCAGCTTTGATCAAATGTACTTCATAAATAAAGTCATCTTCATCACCATGACCGACACGCAGTTTTAGACCGTCAACTTGACCGCTGTCTTGATCCATACCAGCATCGATACCTTCACCAATACTCGCAAGATTATGGATATCTAGCGAGGTTTTTAGACCACCCGCTTCGAACTCTTTTTCGACATCACTCATGGCAGGCATCACCACAGTGTGCAAGAATTTTTCGACCTGCGCATGTCCTGGGAAACTCACAATACGTTGCAAGCGGGCTTTCCAGCCTTTACCGTTATCAAGGACATTGGCAGTACCAATAGTACTCGCTTTGCGTTTGTTGCCTTCTTCTTTTAGTGACTTCCACATCGCTATCATGTAGAGCACAAGAATGATAGAGAATGGCAAGCCTGCGATCACAGAGACCGACTGCAATGAGCCAAAACCACCAGCAAACAATAAGCCTAGCGTAATAAGACCCGTTGCCGCTGCCCAGAATAAACGCAACCATACCGGTGCATCAGTATCATTAGTCATACCTCGTGAGCTCAGGTTTGCAAGTACCAACGCCCCTGAATCCGCTGAGGTTACAAAGAATATAAGACCAATCACTACACCAGCAAATGACAGCACCTCGCTATAAGGGAAGTACTCAAATAACGCAAACATACCCATCGCAGCGTCATTAACAGCGATCTCACCCAGCTCAGTTGCACCATTGGCAACCAAGTCTATCGCCGTGTTACCAAAGATAGAGAACCATGCAAAAATGAAACCCAGTGGAATAAACATCACGCCAAACACGAACTCTCGCAGCGTGCGACCACGGCTAATACGCGCAATAAATAGACCGACAAATGGCGCCCAAGCAACCCACCATGCCCAGAAAAATATCGTCCACCAAGATTTCCACTCGGCACCAGCAGCGCCATCATAAGCATAAACATCAAAAGTCTTATAAATAATAGTCTGGAAATATTGACCGATATTTTGGGTAAAGGTATTCAATAGGTATACGGTATTGCCCATCACGAGTATGGCAAGCAATAGTAAAATTGATGACAACATGTTGAATTCAGACAGACGACGTACGCCTCTTTCGACACCCGTCATCGCAGAGATAGCAGCCGCCGCGACAACGCCCACGATGATAAGCGCCTGAACCATCTTGCTAGATTCGATACCAAATACGTGGGTCAAACCAGCATTGGCTTGTAGCACACCAATACCTAGACTTGTCGCAATACCCATCAACGTACAGACGACACCAAAGGTATCAATACCATCGCCTAGCCAGCCTTTGATTAAGCGTTCACCAAATACTGGTGTCAGCGGCGAGCGTAGTGCCAGCGGCATGTTTTTGCGATAGGCAAAGTAAGCCAATGCCATACCAATCAAGGCATAAATACCCCAGCCATGCAGACCCCAATGCAAAAAGGTTTGCGCCAGTGCTTCGCGCATGGCCTCAGTACTAGCAGGCTCTAAGCCTGTATGCGGGGTCAAATAATGCATCAAAGGTTCAGAGGCACCAAAGAACAATAGGTCAATACCGATACCTGCTGAGAACAGCATGGCTGCCCACGCCAAAAACGGAAATTGTGCTTTTTCGTGGTCTTGACCAAGCTTTATATCGCCGTACTTAGAAAAACCAACAAACAACGCAAAGATACTATAAGCGGCAACCACCAACATGTAATACCAGCCAAACTTGTCTGATACCCAAGTCATGCTCGCGCTCAGCAAGGTTTCACTATAATCTGGAAAAGCAATGGTCCAGATTATCAATAAAATAGAAATAATAGCAGAGCCCAAAAACACCGTTTTGTTTAGGCTCAAAGGTTTCGTCACATCTTGTGATGGCGAACTGTACATAAAAGACCTCAATAGGTAAATTAAACAGGGTCCGATATTGCTTTGTCCGGCATAGTATTATGGATAATCGTCACACAATATATAAATCACCGCATGACGGACAAAGCAGTACCAATAAATAAAACGCAAATAAAATTATAAACAGCTTCAACCATAACGATATTTATCGTACCAATACGTTAGCGCTGATAAAAAAGGCCTCTACTTAGAAAGGCCTTATAGTTAAAATTTTCTTATATTGTTATTTATTCAGTTACTGACATGTAGGTTTGTATTTAACTTAAATAGTCGAGAGATAATCACGCATAGGCTCAGCGCGCAGCGGTGCACCATTGGCGACATAGTAATCTGCCGTTGATCGTGGCAACTGTACACCTCTCATTTTATCAACGATTTTTTCTGCCAACATGATCGTGGTGGCGTTGAGGTTGCCACTGATGATGTTGGGCATGATAGACGCATCGACGACGCGCAAGCCATCGATACCGTGTACCAAACCTTCACCATTGACGACGGAGTCATTGTCTTCGCCCATCGCACAAGTACAAGATGGGTGATACGCGGTCTCGCTATGATTACGTACGTACTCATCCAACTGAGCATCCGTCACCAAATCGTCAGTCGGTGCAATAGCACGTCCACGATAAGGATCGAGCGCTGGCTGATGCATGATCTCACGCGTGATACGCATCGCCGCGCGAAACTCTTGCCAATCCTGATCATGAGACATGTAATTGAACAAGATGCTTGGATGCGCTTTCGGATCACGTGATGTGAGCTTGACGCGACCACGACTTGGTGAGCGTAATGACCCTACATGTGCCTGAAAGCTATGCGATTTGACTGCACTGCGTCCGTCGTAACGTACCGCCAGTGGTAAGAAATGATACTGAATATTTGGATGAGTGAATTTCTCATCGGTACGGATAAAACCGCCGCCTTCGAACTGGTTAGAGGCACCAAGACCAGTGCCATTAAACAACCATTCAGCACCAATAGCAGGCTTATTCCACCACTTATTAGCAGGGGCAATAGAGACAGGCAGCTTACACTCATACTGCATATACAGCTCTAAGTGATCTTGCAGGTTGTTACCCACACCTGGTAAATCTAGTATTTCAGTTATGCCTGCGTCTTTTAACCACTGACCAGGGCCGATACCTGAGCGCTGCAATAGCTGAGGTGAGGCAATCGCACCAGACGAAACCACCACTTCACGAGAGGCATAGAACTTTTTGGTCTGTCCGTCGTGCTCTACCTTGACACCGACGGCACGCTTACCATCGAATAAGATCACATCGGTCAGTGCTCCTGTTAAGATCGTGATATTGCTACGCGGCTTGGCGCGATCTAGATAACCGCGAGAGGTTGACGCGCGGCGACCATTAGGGGTCACGAATCGATCCATCGGGCCAAAGCCTTCTTGCTGATAGCCGTTCAAATCTTCGGTACGTGGATAGCCCGCTTGTACGCCAGCTTCAATCATGGCTTGGAACAACGGATTGACCCCTGGCTTTGAGGTGGTCATCTCAACAGGGCCGCCCGCACCGTGATAGTCATTTTCGCCAACATCGCGGTTTTCTGACTTTTTAAAGTACGGTAGGCAATCTGAATATGTCCAGTCTGATAGCCCTTTTATCTTAGACCAATCATCAAAATCCAGCGCATTGCCACGTATATAGCACATACCATTGATAAGCGATGAGCCACCAAGCCCTTTACCACGACCACAATCCATAACACGGTTATTCATATAGGGCTCAGGGTCTGTCTTGTAACCCCAATTATAAGTCGTGCCTTGCAATGGCATGGCGAGCGCGGCTGGCATTTGAGTGCGAAAATCTAGTCGATAGTCTGGGCGACCTGCCTCTAATAGCAATACTTTGATACTGGCATCTTGGGTCAAACGCGTGGCCAGCACATTTCCTGCTGATCCTGCACCGACTATAATGTAGTCGTACTCAGGTGTGGTTGATGTCATAACATGCTCCATAATATGGAAAAAACATAAATCGTTTCGTATCAGAAAGGTCAAATAAAGCTGGAGGATGACCTTACTGTCTTAGTTTCTTTCAATACAAATTGCTAAACTATCAACGCTTAAAAGACCGATTCAAACGCGCCCAACTCTACTTGGATAGATTTGGTTTGAGTATAATGCTCAAGCGCCTCAACACCGTTTTCGCGGCCAATACCGGAGTGCTTGTAACCACCGACTGGCATCTGTGCTGCTGACTCGCCCCACGTATTTAACCAGCAGATACCTGCTTCGATCTGAGCGATGACGCGATGCGCGCGCTTCAGATCAGCCGTCACCACACCAGCTGCTAAGCCGTAATCGGTATCGTTAGCACGGCGAATCACTTCCTCTTCAGTCTCATAGGTTAAGATTGACATGACCGGACCAAAGATTTCTTCACAGACGATAGTCATATCATCGCTACAATCTGTAAATACGGTCGGCTCGACAAAAGCACCATTTGCAAGCTCGTCTGTCGTCACACGTGCGCCGCCTGTTAGCAGACGAGCACCGCTCTTTTTACCTTGCTCGATATAGCCAAGCACGCGCTCCATATGTGGGAAGCTAACCAGTGGACCCATGTTGATGTTCTCATCCACCGGATCGCCAAGCTTGATACGATTAACGCGCGTTAAGATGGCTTGCTCAAATTTTTCTTGCAGCGCTTTAGGGATAAAGACACGCGTACCGTTAGTACATACTTGACCGGTACTATAAAAGTTGGCCATCATCGCGATGTCAGCGGCGGTATCAATATCGGCATCTTCAAATATAATTAGCGGTGACTTACCACCAAGCTCTAAAGTCACGTCTTTTAAAGACGAGCTTGCTGCGCTTGACATGACTTTTTTGCCAGTCGGTACGCCACCTGTGAATGATACTTTGGCGATATCTGGGTGCTCAGTCAGCGCTTGACCCACTTCGTAGTTGCCTTGTACGACATTGAACACACCATCTGGCAGTCCTGCTTCTGTAAAAATCTCAGCCAGTTTTAAGGCAGTCAGAGGAGTAACTTCTGACGGTTTAAAGATCATTGCGTTGCCAGCAGCCAGTGCAGGTGCTGCTTTCCACATGGCGATCTGAATAGGATAGTTCCACGCACCGATACCAGCAACCACGCCCAGCGGCTCACGGCGAGTATAAACAAAGCTCGTATCACGCAATGGAATCTGGCGACCCTCGATCATTGGTGCCAGCCCTGCATAGTACTCAACGACATCAGCACCAGTGACGATATCGACATATTTTGTCTCGGAGTATGCTTTGCCCGTATCTTTTGTTTCCAGCAATGCCAGTACATCATTACGTGCACGTAATATCTCAACAGCCTTTGAGAGGATTCGACCACGTTCCACAGTCGTCATCGCAGCCCAAATTTTTTGACCTTTATGTGCAGCTTTTACCGCCTCATTAATCTGCTCATTGCTTGTTTGTTGGATGGTAGCCAATACCTCACCAGTCGCTGGGTTGATATCTTCAAAAGTGGTTAGCGTGTCATCTACAGGCAAGTAACGACCATTAACATAAGCAGTTTGTACTTGTTCTAGATCGATAATGTCTGTCAAATTATTGATGTCTGTCATAAATATTCCTTGGGACAATGGGTAGCAGCAGCGTTGTAAAAGTGCTGACCATGCGATGTCATCATGAGTTAAATTTGTGAATATAGTCTTTCGTCGTTAGATGTTTATTAAGTGGTTTATCTACGCCTATCAGAGCTTCGCTGCCTAACAGCTGAACCCTTATCAGTCTTAATATTTTCTGATTTAAGCTTTTATTTGGTTGTTACTTCTATCTGACCTGTGCGCTGTCATTTAGTCAGCATTGTTATCTAATCAGTGCTGTTATCAAAATCACGCTGCGTCATTTTTATCAGTCGATCACGCAGCCTCTTTTTGTCTGCTATATCGACACCTGAAAAGTCCGAGAGCCAAATACCATCAGCAGTCAGACGGACCATGCATAAGGTTTCGGTATCGTCAGTTGCGGCATGTTTCTTTAATTGGGCATTGGCCCACTGAGCCCACATTTCACGTAATTCGCTATCCCCTAGCATCAATACATATAAGGTTGCTTGATTGTCATATTCTGCCTGCGCTTTTTCGCCCAAACTGATAGTGGCGTCGATATAAGCACGAGTAAAAGCACCATAACTCACAGGATCCTTTGCCATAGCAGCATCTACTTCTGCCTCAAATTTGGCCATCGCATCATTGAACACTTCGATAACCAGAGCATTTTTGGTAGCGAAATGGTGCATAACGCCGCCTTTGGTTACCCCTACTGCATCAGCGACCGCCTGAAACGTCACCTTAGTCAGCCCTTGCTCTAGTGTTATCCGTGCCGCTTGATCCAGCAGCGCCCGACGAACCACTTCTGGCTGTTTTTTACGCTTATGAGCATTTTCCACTTCTATATTCATACTAATGCACCACAGAATTAGACAATAAGTTCATGACAACAACACCGCCAACAATCATAGCAATGCCGACTACTGCTGCCGTATCAAGGGTTTGCTTGAATAGCACCACACCCACAAGCGAGGTCAGCACAATGCCCAGCCCGCCCCACAATGCATAGGCAATGCCCAGCGGTATGGTCTTGAGCGTCTGTGCCAATAAATAAAATGAGACTGTATAAAGCGCGCCCATCATAATGGTCGGCACCAGACGGGTGAACTGCTCTGATTTCATCAAAAAAGTCGTGCCAATCACTTCACATATAATGGCAATGGTCAGGTAACCGTAGGCAATTGTTGTAGGACTCATCTTTAGCACACCCGCCTTTGTTCAAGCATTTACTAACAATATACTTGTTAAATACATATTAAAGATACCGTATGGTAGGTATTTTATAGCAATACTCTAGCAATGTGAAGGGCTGTCTTGCGTCTTTATTGTGTCAAATAGTGTAGTACTTGCCTTAATATTCAAAAAACCGTATGTTTTTGCAGTTAATTAGCATGCCGTTTTGATATCCATCTGAACTTGTCTGTATGCTGGACGAGATTTTTATAGATGTCCGTCATTGCTACAGCCAATTGCTACCTGTATTTGGTAAATATCAGTACTGAAATAGCTTATTTGGTAAGGCACAAACGCCTATTTTTGATAATTGTAATAATATTTCTGATTAATGACATAATAAGGTTGACAGCCCCTAATGACTTGGCTAAAATGTGCCCCACATAACGCAAACAAGCCAAGAAATTGATTGGTCACAAAGCTAAAATGCTTAGTGTTATGACAGCTTATTCTCCAATAGCTCAGTTGGTAGAGCAACGGACTGTTAATCCGTGTGTCCCTGGTTCGAGCCCAGGTTGGAGAGCCATATACTAAAAACCTTCATCACTATTTGATGAAGGTTTTTTTATTGTTGCCTCTTTTATAGGCACTTATAATAATATTAATATGTACTTATAAGTTTAAGCGTATTGCATGGCTATAGTGTTATTTTAGGCGTTTTTGTTGTATGGTAAGATTAATTTGGATTGGGTTCGTTTTTGTTTGAGTGCTTTGCTCCTACTCACTAAAAGTAATGGTTTATTATGATACCTGTACGTATAAAAAATAAGTTTTCTGATCATCCGCAAAAAATTATGCGCCCGATCAGTATTCGTTTGTCTGAAGAAATGATTGAGCTATTAGAAACAACGTCATCAGACCTAGGTTTCAAACGCATTCAAGGGCTTATTCGCTTATATATTCGCCAAGGTCTCGATCGTGATCATCAAGACTATACACTGGCTCATGATGAAGTTTTTATCGAGACACTACGCAAGCGCGGCGTGAGCCAACGTATCATTGATGAAGCTATTGTGGTTACTCACAACAATCATATCACGCACTCTTTGTCTGAACTTCAAGACAACGATCAATAATGCTGTCGATATCGAAATGAAAGTCGATATTGAAACGACAGCATAGACATCATCACTTGGCACATAAAACCTAATAATGAGTGTCAAAAAAAAGACCACGTTTGCTGATGCGAATGTGGTCTTTTTTTGTCGATTGCTTTATTACTGTTAATGAACAATGCACCTTTTTTATTCTTGCACTCTCTTTTATTTATGCTGTTATCTGTCCTATTTAAAGGTGTTCACTTTTTAGTACTTTGGACATTTTACTACCGCAGTTAGCCATAATTAAACACAATCTCCCCTTAAACGAGGTATATTAAGAAAATAGCCATCACTATTAGACAGGCTTTATCATAATAGAAATGCATAAGGGGGTATACGATGAAAGGTTTACAGCGGCGTTTTAACAAGGCTTTGTATTTGACCATGACGGTTACGGTGCTCGCGCTTGCCTCTGGCTGCTCGTCGCCGCAAACAGATCCAAGCCAAAAAACCATACCTACTGATTCTGACCAGTGGCAAGACGAATTAGGACAAACCTTTGAACAACTACCTGCAGCCGATCAGCAAGTCCTCAGTCGCTATATGCTGCGTATGAAACTCAGCGATGCGTATGAGTCAGGTGCCATGCCGCGTACCACGATCAAGCAAGCCTTGATACAACAACGTGAATACGAGCGCCTGCATCCTGATAATCCAACAGGTAAGAAAAGCCCTATTGTCACTGGTGAGACAGCAAATGCGACAGCTCAGAAATATCCTGTCGCCCTGCTGCCCATCAAAACCAGTGATAGTGACAGTTTAAACCAAGTCAAAATGCAGTTTATGCTATCAAATCATGGGACAGTACCTATTGAGAGCTTCAAAGGTACGCTGACGATGCAAGACGATAACCTTGAGCAAGGCAAGAACTTCAATGTCCCTTTGATCACATTTGATCCTGCTATTGAGCCTGAGCAATCTGGAAAGATAGTCATCGATAGCAGTATTGAGGACATCAATGTCATGCGTGCGATCAAAAACACCACAGGCATGACCATTGAGATCAAAGAAGGCACCCTAGTATTAGTGGATGACCAGATCATCGAGTTTGGCAACTCGTTAGCAAAATAGCTGTCCAAAGTAGACTAATAAAGACATCTATGAGATGTATGACTTAAACCTTTACAAATGCCCATAAAAAAACCCCAATCATTGCTGATTGGGGATTTTTCGAATTTGGCGGAGACGGAGAGATTCGAACTCTCGAAGGGCTATTAACCCTTGTCGGTTTTCAAGACCGGTGCATTCAACCGCTCTGCCACGTCTCCATTGGTGCATCATTATATAGATATCATTTTATAATGCAAGCCCCTAATCTAAAAAAGTTCAATTAATTTTCAAATACGTTCTAATCAGATGATTATCACTTGCTATAAGCCAGATGTAGGCACATATCTAGCAGCCTATTGGCATAGCCCCACTCATTGTCGTACCACGCAAAAACCTTGTACTGGTCGCCTACTTGCATGAGCTGCTGACCATCGATGATCAGCGACTCGGTCTGATGAATAAAATCACTAGAGACCAACGGCTCATCGGTATACGCCATGATGTCATGCAGATGCGCTTGACTGGCTGACTTGAGCGTCTCACGAATATCCTCAATACTGACATCTGGCGTGTCAAATACAAAAGTCACATCGATTGCTGCCACATCGATAGTAGGTACACGTATCGAGTGCCCATTTATCTTGCCAACCATGGCTGGCAAGACACGCTCTGTTGCAGCGATACTACTGGACGTCGTTGGGATAATATTATAGCCAGAAGCACGTGCGCGCCTTGGGTCTCGATGCGCCTGATCGAGTACAGTCTGATCGGCGGTGACCGCATGAATCTCTGTCATCATGGCAGACCTCACACCAAATGCTTTGTCCAGTGTGTCAATCAGCGGCACCAATGCCTGCGTGGTACAAGACACGCTAGAGATAATCGGTAGCTCAAGTGTCAGCGCGTCTGTGTTGACGCCCATAACGATACAAGCGTCCACATCATCGAATGGTGCAGCACCAATAATGACCTGCTGCGCGCCTGCATCGATATGTAACATCGCCTGCTCGTAAGAGCGAAAATGACCGGTACACTCTAGTACCACATCGACGCCCAGCGACTGCCAAGATAGGTTTTGTGGATCAGGCTCTGATAGCATATTGATACAATATGTTAGATTGTTTTTGGTTAGACAAAGCTGGGTTTTGCCTCCATTATCCGCGTTACTTTCTATGATCTCAGCATCGACGCCCAATCGACTAAGGCGACCGTGTGTACTGTCGAATTTTAGGAGATGCAGCAAAATATCTGCCGGTGCCAAATCATTAATGGCAACGACATGGATAGCACGTCCCAATACCTCAAAGCGCTCTAGCAAGGCGCGCAGTACATTGCGTCCTATACGTCCAAAACCATTGATGGCGACTCTTAGTGGCTGTGAGTGCTCACCAGTCGTACGAAACGTCGTCGCGATGGGATCGGATGTCAACTGGTAAGTCGCATTAGAAAAATCAGGCATAACAAGGTATCGCTATCAAATAAGAAAGATAAAGAGTGAGCGCGGTCACTCTTGGCACGCTCTAATAGTGGGTTTGGTACTGTCGTACCATAAGATCTGCAATGACATTCTGTGCGGCAATAGATAGCTACCTATGCAGCAACAAATACTTATGGCGTGATAAAAATCAGAGCCAAGCGAATGGTATTGTAGTCGATGCTCTGCTTAAGATGATCAAATATGGGGCGCAGCTTGATACTACCATCATCATTGAAGTCATTTGGGTTGTTAGCGACCTTGATGGCGACATATGCATTGCCTACAGCTGTCATCACCTCATCGTCTGGGCGCAGATGATCACAGGCAAGGCTGGGGTCTTGTGATTTTAGCTCACCGATATGACGCATGATGGTTGATTGTGACAGCTGACGCGCTTGTGAGATCTCTGCTATGGTCAGACTCTCCTCTAACAGCACTCTAGTCGCAAGCAAAGTACTCTCTGATTTATCAGAGACTTGATTGCCTAATTTTTGTTTTTTGTCTATTTGCGCTTGCTGCTGCTCGCGGCGCTTTTTTTGCAGCGCCGTATAGGCATCAATGACAGATTTACTCAGCGTTCCACCTGATTTCAAAACAAACTTTTCGTGTGCCTGCTGCATACTCTCTTCATCTAGCATGGCGTAGTTGGCATCTGCCTCTGCAGACAGCACTAAGAATCGCTTGTCTGCCCCGCGTGCTAGCGGATCAAGTTGTAGACTCATGTCATTCATACCGAGCAGCTGTAACCCTGCCAGTGACTTGAGTCGTGACAATGCTACGTAGCCTTGACCCAACTCAAAGGTGCGTGACAGATCAATTTCAGCCGCATCAAGGGTCATGCCCTGTGATTTGTGAATGGTAATCGCCCAAGCCAGACAGAGCGGAACTTGCAAGTAGCTTGCCAGCACATCGCCCGTTTCATCTTCGATGATCCATTCTTCAGGTTCAGCGATGACTTCACGTCCTGAGTTGAGCCGCACCACAGGCATTTTTTGCGTGGTTATTTTCTTTGTTTTTGGCTTTTCTTTATCTTTATCTTTATCTTTTTTAGCAGTGGACTTCTTACTTTTCGTCTTTTTTTCGCCAGCAGCATCTTCATCAATGACATCGATGCTATCGTCTTCGATTAGCGCATCACTATTGTCCTTGCTATCATCTATTTTGACTGCCGCAAAACCAATCAGCTCACCCATCGTACCGTTAGACACCCCAAGCTCGGCATTGTTTTTGATAAACATGACCTTTGCACCAACTTTGAGGATCAGCTCATCTTGAGTCCGTACAGTCTTTTTTAGGGTTTCAACCAACTTACTGTCGCCTGTGGCAGTCGCCTCAAAGCGCATCGTCTCTCCCTCTAAAGAAGCAAGCTCTTTGTCATTGATTTTGTTGACATTGAGATTGTGCGTGTACAGACGCGTACGCTTGATATCGACGCTTTGATCATAAGTCGCCTCCAACGCCGCAATCGCCTCAAAGGTCACTTCTTGACGACGGATTTGGTTAAGGATATCGTCCAAATCTAGTCCGCCATTGGCCGCTTCGCTAACCTGTCTGTGTTGCTCTGATAGATAGCAAATATGAAATTTGGCATCGAGCCATGCCTCAGACATAAACGCGAACTTTTCACGATTGCTCTCGCCCTTGCTACCGATGGGCGGCAACTGAAAGAAGTCCCCTGCGACCACCACCTGAATACCACCAAAGGCTTTGTCACTTTTGCGAATGTGCTTGAGCACTTGGCTGACTAGATTGAGCTGCTTGGCATGTAGCATCGATATCTCATCGATGACCAATACTGCCGTATCTTTTAGTCTGTCTGCCAAGAACTGCTTGCGTGATAAGGTGGTTAAATCCCGATCCGTCAGCTCATCTTTGATACCGATACCTGACCAGCTATGAATCGTTGTGCCATTCATATGTGTGGCTGCAATACCCGTACTTGCCGTTACCGCGACGGGCACACGGCGTGCGCGCAAATAGTCGATGTATTGGTTGAGCGTATAAGTCTTGCCTGAGCCTGCTGAGCCAGTCAAAAAGACGTTTTGACCTGTTTTTAGGATATCAAGAGCAGAAGATTGACGCATAGACCCAAACCAACCAATATTATGAAAAAGAATAGTATACATACAAGGCTGCTACGGTTAACCCAATAACCATAGCCAGCCAAAATCGATGCTCACAATTATAGCAGCTGCAACCACTTTGCGGACCACTTTCACCCGCTCATATCACATAACTTAAAGTTATATGATAAAAAATATATCATTATAAAAAGTCATTATCGTTCTGCAAAAAAGCTCAGTACGATAGGATGATTACTTGGTCAGGAAGACCAAGGATTATTTTTAAATGGCCACACACCAGTGACCATATTTTAGATAACCATAATACACAACAAGGAGTGGTTAATGTTATACGCTTATCCCAATACTGAAGACAGCCCCGTTCAATTCCGCGAAAAATACGACAACTTTATCAATGGTGAGTGGACGCCTCCTATTGATGGTGAGTACTTTGATAACTCCAGCCCAATCGATGGAAAAACCTTCTGTCAGATCGCCCGTTCAAAAGAAGCCGATGTAGAAGCGGCACTAGATGCAGCACACGCAGCAAAAGACGCCTGGGGCAAAACGAGTGTCACTGAACGCTCCAATATGTTACTCAAACTTGCTGACGGTATCGAAGCCAACCTAGAAGCCATCGCAATCGCCGAAAGCTACGAAAACGGTAAACCTGTACGTGAAACCCTCGCCGCTGATATTCCAATCGCCATCGATCATTTGCGTTATTTTGCTGGCGTTATCCGCGCACAAGAAGGCGGCATCAGTCAGATTGATGAAGATACTGTCGCTTATCACTTTCATGAGCCACTAGGTGTCGTCGGTCAAATCATTCCTTGGAACTTCCCTATTCTCATGGCAATTTGGAAAATTGCACCAGCGCTGGCGGCAGGTAACTGTATCGTCCTCAAGCCTGCTGAGCAAACCCCTGCTTCTGTCCTATACATGCTTGAATTGATAGGGGTAGCTGATATTCTGCCCAAAGGCGTACTAAACGTCGTCAATGGCTTCGGTGTTGAAGCCGGCAAGCCTATCGCTTCTAACCCACGTATCGATAAAGTCTCCTTTACTGGTGAGACCACGACTGGTCGCTTAATCATGCAGTATGCCAGCGAAAATATCATTCCAGTCACCCTAGAGCTGGGCGGCAAAAGTCCGAATATCTTCTTTGCTGATATTATGGATGAAGACGATGACTTCTTGGACAAAGCGGTCGAAGGTCTGGTGATGTTTGCCCTAAACCAAGGCGAAGTCTGTACCTGTCCCTCACGCGCGCTCGTTCACGAAAGCATCTATGATGAATTTATGAAACGCTGTATCGCTCGCGTCAAAGCCATCAAAATGGGCAATCCGCTTGATACCGATACCATGATTGGCGCACAAGCCAGCTCAGATCAATTAGAAAAAATCCTATCTTATCTGGATATCGGCAAAAAAGAAGGTGCAAAAGTCTTGGTAGGTGGTGAACTTGCCAAACATGATGGCGATATGGCAAACGGTTATTACGTACAGCCCACTATTTTTGAGGGCACCAATGATATGCGTGTGTTCCAAGAAGAAATCTTTGGTCCTGTGCTTGCTGTCACTACTTTCAAAGACGATGAAGAAGCGATGACGCTGGCCAATGACACATTGTACGGTCTGGGCGCTGGTATCTGGACACGTAATGGCACTCGCGCTTATCGTTTTGGCCGTGGCATCCAAGCCGGCCGCATATGGACCAATTGCTATCACCTCTATCCTGCGCATTCAGCCTTTGGCGGTTACAAGCAATCTGGTATTGGCCGCGAAAACCATTTGATGATGCTCGATCATTACCAGCAAACCAAAAACATGCTGGTATCGTACAGCCCTAAAGCGATGGGATTTTTCTAAGCAGATTTTGACAACTCTTAATTTGTGACCATGCTGAAACAAGCATAAAAAATGCAATCTGTCGCAAGGTAGGTTGCATTTTTGCTTTAATAAACCATTAGAGTGCTGTTTTTGGTGATTTATAGAAAATGAGAATATAAGGAGTTGATTATGAAAATTATGGCAACAGAAGCATGTGAGGCATTGATTGCGCTATTGAAATCCAAGCACGGTGAGCTAATGTTTCACCAATCAGGTGGCTGCTGTGATGGTAGCTCGCCGATGTGTTATCCATTAGGAGAGTTTAAGGTAGGCGGTCAAGATGTGCTGGTTGGCAAGCTTGCTGGCTGTCCATTTTATATGGGCAAAGCACAGTACGATCTGTGGCAGCATACTGATCTGACTATTGATGTGGTCAATGGGCGCGGTGCGAGTTTTTCAATAGAGATCCCTGAAGGCAAGCGCTTCATCGTACGCTCAGAGATCTGTTCGGTATGAGACTATTCGGGACAAGATGAAAGGTTATTTGAAACAAGACAATATGGCATCAGTACTACGCCATGCACCCTGTGCTGCCCCATGGGCGGTTATACCCTACTGATATACACAGACACCGCCGAGTCATTTTTATTTTATTATTTCAGCAAAATAATAGATACTGTAAAGCATAGCCTATTTTAATTAGCATGGATGCTATAAGGAATATAAAATGGAATTTGACAAAACATTTGATTACGTCATTGTGGGCGGTGGCTCGGCAGGTTGTGTACTTGCAAGCCGTCTGACCGAAAACCCAGATATCAGTGTCTGCTTATTGGAGTACGGCGGTGATGGGAAAGATCTGGCTGTACGCGTACCTGCCGGACTGATTCTGATGGTGCCGGGCAAGCCGCTCAAACTGAACAACTGGTGCTTTCATACCACGCCCCAAAAGCATCTTAATAACCGTAAAGGTTTTCAACCACGTGGGCAATGCCTAGGCGGTTCATCAGCAATCAATGCCATGATCTACACGCGCGGCAGCAAACTAGATTACGAGCGCTGGGTAGAAGAAGGCTGTACTGGCTGGGGATTTGATGATGTACTCCCTTACTTTATAAAAGCTGAAAACAACGTCCATGGCAGCGATGACTTACATGGCGATGGTGGACCACTGCATGTCAGCGATCTGCTAAGCCCGCGAGACATCTCAAAGGCTTTTGTAGAGGCGGCTATAGCGAACGGTTTGGACCATAACAAAGACTTCAATAGCGAAAAACAAGACGGTGCAGGGTTATATCAGGTCACCCACTTCCATGGTGAAAAACAAGGCCAACGCTGCTCCGCGGCTGCCGCCTATCTACATCCCGTACAAAACCGCTCAAACCTAACTGTCATCACACATGCCCAGGCTAACCGTGTCATTATTGAAGACGATCAAGCGACTGGTGTTGTCTACGAAAAAGACGGTGTGGAGCACACGGTTCTGGCACGTCACGAAGTTCTCTTGTCAGGTGGTGCATTCGGTTCACCTAAGGTCCTTATGCTCTCAGGTATTGGTCCCGCCGAGCATTTACAGTCTCATGGTATTGAAGTCATAGTAGACGCCCCTGAAGTCGGCGGTAATCTACAAGACCATTTAGATGTGGTCTTTGATTACGAGGTCAATACTACGGATGTCATCGGTATCGGTATAGCAGCACTCTCGACATTGACCAAAAGCATTCGCCAATGGAGAAAGGATGGTACAGGCATACTCTCTACCAACTATGCAGAAGCAGGTGCATTCTTTAGTGTGGGGGATGCGCCAAAAGAGTGGCCAAACACTCAGCTGCATTTTGTCATCTCACGTGTGATTGAGCATGGTCGAGACCTCAGGCGTGGCTATGCGGTCTCTTGCCATAGCTGCTACTTACGACCTGAGAGTCGCGGTACGGTAAGACTGGACTCAGCGGATCCCTCTGCTGCCGTCTTGATCGATCCAAACTACCTCTCACATCCAAAAGACGTTGAGCAGATGGTGGCAGGCGCCGAGCGTACTCGAGCCATCATGCAAGAGTCAGCACTCGCCAAGTATATTACAGAAGACTACCCTGCCCCCTATCTCGAAAAAGATGGCATGCTCGGCTATATCCGCAATAAATCTGACACCATCTACCATCCAGTAGGTACCTGCCGGATGGGCTCAGATGACAACTCTGTGGTTGACTTGGCGCTAAAAGTGCGCGGTGTAAAAGGACTACGGGTTATTGATGCCTCAGTGATGCCAACGCTTATCAGTGCCAACACCAACGCACCGACGATTATGATTGCCGAAAAAATAGCAGACCTTATCAAGGCAACTCATGATCATGCCAAAAATATCTCTGCATAAAATATAGCTAAAGATAATGTCGTCACATAGATAATTACCTTAAAAACATGTCATAACTGGTTACGTCAGATGCACGTAACCAGTTTATTTCTCGTCGTCTGTATTTAGTAAAAAATCATATAACACTGGATCTTAATCACTTTTTGGCACAAATTAAATGTATAGACAAAAATCAATAAAATTTAGCATATTCTACTAAATTCGTGCTATTGACAGCATAATGATGCAATTATTATCAAAATTAGTTCATTTATAGCTTGCACTACTACAGATTAAGAGAGTATATTCGAACGACTTGTTTATATTTTTAGTTTCTATCGATATAAATTAAAGTTATAACAACCCATAATATGTTTCTTTTTGTATATAAGAAAATATATAAATAAACACTTTCAAGGTCATCAAACGCTTGCTCATGATATCCATAGTTGAACACCGCTATCTGGATATCATAAGTGACTACCTATCACTACATAGGATGTAATAATGCAAAAATCTCTCTTTAAACTTACCCTGTTGACGACACTCATCTTAGGCGTTAGTGCCTGTAGTGGAGACAATAAAACCACTGATGACTCTGCTGCCAGCTCTGATGCAAAAGCTGCCAAGACTTTGCTTTATTGTTCAGAAGGTAGCCCTGCTGGTTTTGATCCGGCGCAGTATACTTCGGGTACAGATTTTGATGCGAGTGCATTCCCTATTTATAACGGTTTGGTAGAGTTTAAAAGAGCGGAAACTGAGATTCAGCCAGGGTTGGCTGAGAGCTGGGAGATTAGCGAAGATGGCAAAACCTATACGTTCAACCTACGTAAAGGCGTTAAATTCGGTAAGACTGATTACTTTACCCCGACTCGCGATTTTAATGCCGACGACATTGTCTTTACGCTAGAGCGTATCACCGACCCAGACTTTGAATTTAATAAATCTTATCCTGCTGAATTCCCTTATTCAGTTGGCATGGGGCTACCTGATATTATCTCTGATATCGAAAAGGTCGATGACTACACGGTAAAAATTACCCTGAGCGAAACCAACGCCCCATTTTTACAGAACCTAGCGATGCCATTCGCTTACATCAACTCTGCTGAATATGCCAACACACTGATGGAAGCTGGTAATGCCGCTGATATCAATACCAAACCTGTTGGTACAGGACCATTTGTCTTTACCTCTTATCAAAAAGACGCACAAATTCGTTATACCAAAAACCCAGACTACTGGAATAAAGACGATATTCATATCGATAATCTTGTGTTTGTTATCACTAAAGACTCAGCAGTCCGTGCTCAAAAAGTACAAGCTGGTGAGTGTCATGTATCGGCCTATCCAAAACCTGCTGAGATTGAATCTGTCAAACAGTCTGGCAAGGCTACGGTTCTCGACCAACCTGGTTTCAACGTGGGCTATGTTGGTTACAACGTTGAAAAACCTCAGCTTAGTGATCTAAGAGTCCGTCAGGCATTAGATATGGCTGTGAATAAAGACGCGATTATCAACGCGGTTTATCAAAGTGAAGGTCTCAAAGCGACCAACCCAATGCCACCAACACAGTGGGGCTATGACGAGTCTCTAAAAGATGCGCCTTATGACGTCGAAAAAGCAAAAGCCCTGATTAAAGAAGCTGGTGCAGACAATCTTTCTATCGACCTATGGTATATGCCAGTCCAACGACCATATAACCCAAATGCCAAGCTAATGGCTGAGATGCTACAAGCAGATTGGGCTAAGATCGGTGTCGATACCAAGCTGGTCACTTATGAGTGGGGCGAATACCTCAAGCGCGCTGCTAAAGGCGAGCCTGATGTCATCCTAGCTGGCTGGACCGGTGATAATGGTGACCCAGACAACTGGCTAGGCTCATTACTGTCTTGTGATGCTGTAGGCGGCAATAACTACTCACGCTGGTGTAACAAAGACTTTGATAACTTAGTGACCAATGCCCGTCAGATTAATAATCAAGACGAGCGTGTCGCTGAATATGAACAAGCACAGCAAATCTTCAAAGAACAGCTTCCTTGGACGACGATGGCACACTCGGTCGTAACCGTATTCACTGCACCAAACGTCGTCGACTATAAGATTAGCCCGCTTGGCTCAATACGCTTCGATGGCGTAAAAGTTGAATAACCTTGGCTGATTACGTCCTTGTATGACAAGCACTCTTAATTCATTAATATTTGTATTTATTGATATTCGGCTGGGTCAGATACTCTGCCCCAGCCGCACTTATATAAATGATATCAATAATATGGGTTAAATACTTGGTCACGAATACGCTCATCACTGCTAATTTTCTAATCATCGAACCACAACTATTGAGCAGCCTATGCTACTTTATATTCTACGTCGCATCGCCATCCTAATACCTGTCTATCTTGGTCTCACTCTATCCACCTTTACTCTAATTCGCCTCGTCCCTGGAGATGCAGTCGAGATTATGATGGGTGAGCGTATGGTCGACCCTGAGCTACATGCTCGCGCGCTAGAGAGACTGGGACTAGATAAACCCCTCATCGCCCAGTATTGGGACTACCTAACGGGTATTTTGACAGGTGATTTCGGTCAGTCCTTCCGTACCCGTACCCCTGTACTGCAAGACTTCTTTGCACACTTTGTGCCCACGTTAGAGCTGGCGCTATGCGCTATTGTCATTGCTAGTGTCGTTGGGATAAGTTTGGGTATTTTTGCAGCGCTACGCCGTGGCACATGGATTGACTACACACTCATGTCAGGGGCACTGGCAGGCTACTCTATGCCCATTTATCTGCTGGGGCCTATTTTGACTGGCATATTTGCCCACTACCTAGGACTTTTACCTGTCGCTGGGGTAATCTCTGTCGCACAGTTTTTGGATGTGCAGCCGCTATATGGCTCATGGCTACTCGGTTCCCTGACATCAGGTGAGCCTGGTGCATTCTGGAACGTGGTCAAACACTTCATTCTGCCTTCTATTGCACTATCGACCATTCCGTTAGCGATGATAGCGCGGATGACGCGCTCTGCGATGCTAGAGGTGTTAGATGAAGACTATGTACGTACAGCGCGTGCCAAAGGCTTGTCACCGCGCCGCGTGATACTGGTACACGTCATGCGTAATGCGTTAATCACTGTCGTTACAGTTGTTGGCTTACAGATGGCGACATTGCTCGCAGGTGCGATCATTACCGAGACAATCTTTAGTTGGCCAGGTGTTGGCAACTGGTTACTCGATGGGTTCTTCACACGTGACTACCCAATTGTACAAAACGGTATTCTACTGGTCGCCACCGCCCTGATTTTGGTCAGTTTATTTATTGATATTTTGTATGGTCTGATCAACCCACGCATTCGACATACGTCTTAAATCAACAGTGATAAATACACATATTATAAATAGTGAGGATTAGCGCTTATTTGGTTTTAAAGGTTTGTAGTAAATTTCTAATGATTGTTAGAAAAAGAAGCCTAAAAATCTAATGCACTAGCCACTATAGGAACTGCTCATGAAGCCTTCTGTTCTCCCCTCCGATGTCAAGCTTATGGCCGCCACACCGCCATCTTCTTGGCAGCTATTTTTGTCGACGTTCTGCCGAAACAAAGGCGCGGTGCTTGGTTTTATCGTACTGGCACTAATGGTGCTTGTTGCCATACTCGCGCCCGCCATTGCACCCCATGACCCTTATGAGCTATTTACCGGTCAAGAGCAATTGCCCCCTGCTTTTTTGGATGGTGGCAATACGATGTTTTGGCTAGGTACTGATGATGCTGGCCGAGATACCTTGTCGCGAGTGATGTATGGCGCGCGTTATTCACTGTTTATCGGTTTGAGCGCGACCACCCTTGCTATGCTGGTCGGTATTTCTTTAGGACTTAGTGCCGCATTTTGGCCAAAGGTTTGGGGCAAGGCGGTCATGCTGGTTAATGATATTTTGATGTCCTATCCCAGCTTGCTTTTGGCCATCATTATTGCCGCTATCTTAGGCCCTTCTATGACCAATACAATTATCACGATTGCACTGGTCTGTACACCGCCCTTTATTCGTCTGACTCGCGCCACCGCGATGGTAGAGCTTCAGCGCGAGTACTTTATTGCCTCACAAGTCATGGGTGCTGGCGTACTGCGTCTACTGTTCGTGACCATTCTGCCCAACTGTATGGCACCGCTTATCGTGCAGGCAACGATGATCTTCTCCTCTGCTATCTTAGAAGCAGGTGCGATTGGTTTCTTAGGCTTTGGCGTACAGCCACCAGATGCGGAATGGGGCGCGATGCTCGGTACGGCTCGTCAGTATATTCAAAGTAATGTTTGGCTCGCTATTTGGCCAGGTGTCGCTATTTTCTTAGCAGCATTGTCGATCAACTTGACGGGGGATGGCTTGCGTGACGCGCTAGACCCTAAACTCAAACAGGTGACCTAACATGACTGAATCATTAATTAAAATACCTACCAACCACACGTCTATGAATGGCGCATCAACAAAAGACTCACCGTTGCTGTTAGATATCGAAAATCTGTCTGTCACTTTTGGACAAGGTGTGCGTGCCTTTCGCGCAGTGGATGATGTGTCGTTAAAAATTACTCAAGGTGAGGTCATCGCTGTCGTAGGAGAGTCAGGCTCAGGTAAGTCGGTCACGATGATGGCGCTGATGGGACTACTGCCACCGTCTGCCAGCGTGCGTGCTCAGCGGGTGATGTTTGATGGTAAAGACATGCTCGGTATGCCGCCGAAACAGAGACGCGGCATCATTGGCAAAGACATCTCTATGATCTTTCAAAACGCCATGTCTTGTCTTAATCCAAGCTTTACCGTTGAGATGCAATTGGGTGAAGTTCTGCGCAAGCATCTTGGTTTGCGCGGCGCCGCCGTACAAACACGTATATTAGAGCTACTAGAGTTGGTCGAGATGCCTGACGCCAAAAACCGTCTCAAGGTCTATCCGCATCAGCTATCAGGGGGCATGAGTCAGCGGGTTATGATTGCAATGGCGCTTGCTTGTGAGCCAAAACTACTGATCGCCGATGAGCCGACCACTGCACTTGATGTCACCGTACAAGCACAAATCATGGACTTGCTTGGCCGATTACAACGTGAAAAACAAATGGCGATGGTACTTATCACCCACGATTTGGGACTGGTTGCACAGAATTCACGTGATGTTGCCGTCATGTATGCTGGACAAGTGGTCGAAACCAGTACCGTGCCAGAGATTTTTCAAAAGCCTGCGCATCCTTATACTGAGGCGTTGCTACAAGCCATCCCTGAGCTGGCTATCGGTCAAGACCGTCTGAATAGCTTACCAGGAGTTGTGCCCAGTCAATACGATCGCCCAACGGGTTGCCTATTGTCTCCACGCTGCCCCTACAAAGAGCCAACGTGTGATGTGCCACCGCCTATTTTGGATACAGCAAATGGTAAGGTACGCTGTATTCATGCTGATCCCTCTTCTCGCACGCCTACCTCTCACGCTGCTACTTTGGAGTCACAAGTATGAGTAATAAAGTGGTTTTAAAAGCAGACAATTTACACAAGCATTACCCAGTATCACAAGGTCTGGGTAAAGCAAAAGCATACGTAAAGGCGCTCAATGGTATCTCGTTCGAGCTCGAAGCTGGCAAAACATTGGCCGTCGTTGGAGAGTCAGGTTGCGGCAAATCAACCCTTGCCCGCCAGCTGACATTGATCGAAGAACCTACGCATGGTGAGCTGTTCATCAATGATGAAGGCACGACTGGGTATAGCAGAAAAGCGCTAAAAGAGTTGCGTACCGAGATTCAAATGGTCTTCCAAAACCCGTATGGCAGCTTAAACCCTCGCCACACTATCGGCTATCAGCTAACTGAACCATTGGATATCCATACCAAGCTGTCCAAAGAAGAGAAGCGCGACAAGATCAACGAGATGATGAGAAACGTAGGTCTACGTCCTGAACATGCTGGTCGTTTTCCGCATATGTTTTCGGGTGGTCAACGGCAGCGAATTGCCCTCGCCCGCGCCATGATGCTCAATCCAAAAATTGTCGTCGCTGATGAGCCAACTTCCGCGCTCGATGTGTCGATTCAAGCGCAAGTCTTGAATCTATTTATGGATTTGCAGGATGAGTATCGTACTGCCTACGTCTTTATCTCGCACAACTTATCGGTAGTACGCCATGTCGCTGATGATGTCATGGTGATGTACTTAGGTCAGGCCGTCGAGCACGGGCCGAAAGAAGCCATTTATAATGCGCCAAAACATCCGTATACCATCGCGTTATTGGCTGCTGCACCCACAGTAAATGGTCATAAAAACGATCTAACCCTGCAAGGTGAGCTACCAAGTCCACTCAATCCACCAAGTGGCTGCGCGCTACATAAACGCTGCCCCTATGCCAAGCAGCAATGTAGCGAAGTAGAGCCACAACTGCGCGAATGGGATGGTCGATTGGTCGCTTGTTTACGTTTGGAAGAGATATATGGTTGAGATGACTAACAGTTAAGCTACATTCACCACGCCTCGGCACTTAGGAAACTGCGCGCACCCATAAAAGGACTGTCCTTGGCGTGCGCCTTTTTTTGCGATGCGTTCAACCATCTCACCATTACATCTTGGGCAGGTTGGTGCTTGGTCGATATCAGCGGCGTTGTCTGCCGCCTTAAGTAACTCAGGCTCATCCATTTGTGATTCAGACTCTATACTTTCAAATGGCGTAAGGAAAACCTTATTAGCCATATCGTGTGGTGTAATTGTCTGCTGAGTGTCTGCTTGCTGAGTATCCATACTATCAATTGATAAATCTTTAGATTCGATCTCAGTTTGACCCGACCATCGCTGCACTTCTCTGCTTTTTAGAATAGCTCGTTTAGCGGTCTCTTTTACTATCGGCTCTGGTGTAGGCTTATTAGCTACTTTAGCAACAGCAACTGGTTTATCATTAGCGTTACCGCTAGGCTGCTTATTCGTATTCTGGCTTGGATTGCTATGCTTGTCTTTTAGATAGGCTTTATGCTCTCGATTGGTGCGCCAAGACTTACTAAATCTATTGCTATTAATCTGCTCAATGATGGATGTGACCTCGTCTTCAGTCAGTATTTCATCCTGCTTTTTCTTCACATAAGAGACCATACCACTCGTCAATACGTGTTCGGGTAGCTCATTACGAGTTTTCAACTCACATTCACCAATGAAAGCAATCATCGAATGAAAGTAACTCAGCTCCAAGCCTAATAAATCTGCGATTGTCTTAATATGCAAGTAATTTTGGCGCAATGTGTTTTGGAATTTAAATTTACTTCCATTTGGGAACGATTGCGTCCATTGCTTTTGGTTCTCGCTACCATATATCCAACCTTTATAGTTTTTGGTTTCAATGACAAAGATGCCATATACGGAGACGATGATATGATCGATTTGCGTACTGCCACCATTTGCTCGTGGCAAGGTGATACCGTTTAATCGGTGGTAGACGTCTTTTTCAAGCTTTAGCCACATGGCAACATTGATGACGGTTTCACCTAGGAAACCTTTAAAGGTGGATTTTAGGGACATGGTAGATTTCTCGAGAAATAACTCATTAGGTTGATACCTGTCAAATGAAAATCTTTAGCCCATATAAAATAGCTATAAATACCATTACGCTAATTACAATCTTCATTAGATTAATTCGTTCACCTCCTCCTTCAAGTTCAATACTACTTAAAATACTTAGAGAGTCATTCAGTTGCTCATTCCAATTACTCTGTTCTTTATCAACCTGATATAAACCTGGTTTATATGGCTTCTCTAATTCTAATAAATATTCTTCCAATTGCTCCCACTGTTCGTTCGAATAACTTTGCATAGCTAACTTTACTGTCTTTGCATCATTAGTTGCGTAAGATAAATGAATAGGGTTGAAGTCTAGCCAATGTGCTAAATCGTCATTAGTTGAGGCAGTATAGAGCGCAACTGTTGGTACTCTATCGCCAACAGACACATTTTTTAATAAAGTACATTTCATTATTTTGACTACTGGGAAATGACCGTAACCTTTAGTTAAACTTGTATTAACTGCAATGAGAGTAGGATAAGTATCTACAACAATACCTCCATTTGAATCTCCACTTAAAAAATGCTCCTTTTTATTTACCCAGTAATAAAGGTTCATCACTACTGCAATAACAGTAACTAAGAAATACATAACATCGATGACCATCGTCGCTAATAATGAGCAAATTAGAAATAGTGTCAATAAGCTTACGGTCATTTTATTATGACAAAACCATACCCATTTATTTAGCTCTGTATTACCGGGATTTGAAGCAATGCTATTGTCATCGACTGTATAATTATTGCTCATTTAATATCTCGCTCATCAAACCGCTCATCAAACTTGGTGTGCAACTAAAAAGAGCTATTAGATTACTCTAACGGCTCTCTTATAAACTAAAAATTTAGTTTATGCTTAAATTACAGTAAACTCTTTATAGACATAACAATCTCAGATATGTAGTTAGTCATAATAAGACTCTTTAATCATATCTGCGGTATATCTAGCATTCACTTTATTCAATAAACTAGTCGCAGTAGGAGCTCTATTATTAGATAATCCAAAATCTATAAATGTTGGCATATTAAACGTTAGTGGGACGCTTCCTTCATAGCTGTAAGTAATCTCTTGGTTGATTTTTCCATTTTGACTAACATCTACTAGAGTTTTAGTTAAGTATCCTGCATTGTTATATTCAGCTTTATTAGTAACATTCTGAACGTTAGCTCTAAACCCTTCATATGTTTCCGTAGCACTAGTCGCTAAGCCTAAATTATTATAAGAAACTGCAATATCGATAACAGATGGTTCGTCATTAGTTGTCTTTTTAATAATATTTTTTTGATTATCATAGCTATAGGTAACAGCTCGAACACTTCCATAATCGATTGAGCTATCAACAACTTTTGTAACATTACCTTGATTATCGTAGCTGAACTCTAAAGTATTACGCAATTCTCTAACATCATTGTTAGTATTTTCATCAACTCTTATAAAAGATAGAGCAGACTTAGCTAGGTAATTATTAATATTAAAAGTTATATCTTCAACTCTGTCTATACTACCGTCGTTATATTCATCCGTCTCAATTTTTTCTAACTGATTAGAGCTGTTATAAGTATATGTTCTTGTTGAATTATAGAAAAATCTCGAATCACTTGAATCCTTTTCTACTATCTGTTCGATATTACCGTTTGAATTATATTGATAAGTTACTGTTCTCTCAAAAATACTATCTCCATCAGAATTAGTGTTGAACTCAGTTAGCTGACCTTTTTGATCATATACCCATACTTCGATACCATCATTTCGCTTATCGAGACCACGGGTTTGTTCGCGGCGAATTAGGCGATCTTTATTGTCGTAAGTAAACTGCGTTGAGGTATTAGCTCGATCAGGATTGCTAGATGACAGGTATTCTTGCTCAACCAGCTGATTTTTGCCATTAAAGTAAAAACTTTCAGTTGCATTTATATAGCCAAAACCGTCTCCTTTATAAGATCTAGTGCTGATGCCAGCAATAGTGGCATCCAAAGGTCTTGCGTCTTTTGCATTCACAACGCCGTCACCATCGATGTCATCGTCGCAGTCATCAGTGATCTCATCTTCGTCTAAGTCAGCCTGCCCTGAATTACTAGCAGTTTTATCTTTGCATTTATCGGTGGGCGTAGGAGTATTAGGCTTAACAATGTCATCATTACTTGCACTTCCAGAGCCACCCCCAGAACCCCCACACGCAACTAACGAGGTAGTAAAAAAAATAGTGAAAAGGGTTAAACCAAGGTTCTTATTTACGCGAGGATGTGGCATATGAGTACTCACTCAAAGGAGCTGTTTAAAGGTTCGTGCTAAGCATCAGACCATGAATATTTGTTACATA
The DNA here is from genome assembly GCF_059072655.1 of Psychrobacter sp. H27. Lineage (NCBI taxonomy): Bacteria > Pseudomonadati > Pseudomonadota > Gammaproteobacteria > Moraxellales > Moraxellaceae > Psychrobacter > Psychrobacter sp. H27. The sequence goes on from NZ_JCACRX010000001.1 coordinate 1,145,412, forward strand.
TCAAAAACTTAAATTAACTTTTTATTACAAACTGAATTATAGGTTCTTATAGTAATTAGTCAACATATTTTCATCTTCCTTCCATAAAAAAAGCCACTAGATTTCTCTAGTAGCTCTTTTTCTAAATACTAACTAAGTTAGGTTTATTACACCAAACTATTTACCGCTTCAATCACAGCATCCGTCGTGATACCAAACTCTTTATACAAGTCGCTAGCAGGAGCAGATTCGCCATAAGTCGTCATACCGATGACTTTGCCATCTAGACCAACGAACTTATACCAGTAATCTACATGCGCGGCTTCTACTGCGACGCGAGCACGAATATTTGCAGGCAATACCGCTTCGCGATAGCTTGCATCTTGCTCAACGAAAATCTCAGCACATGGCATAGAGACCACACGGACGCCAACACCATTTGCGCTCAATGTTTCGTACGCTTGCATCGCTAGGCCAACTTCTGAACCTGTCGCGATGATAATGGCTTGTAGCTCGCCTTGCTCTTTCGCCAGTACATAGCCGCCATTTGTGATGTTCGCTACTTGCTCGCTATCACGTGCTTGATGTGGCAAGCTCTGACGGCTAAAGATCAATGCTGATGGGTTGTTTTCTGATTTGATTGCTTCTACCCAAGCGCTTGCAGATTCGGTCGCATCACAAGGACGCCATGTACGTAGGTTTGGCGTGGTACGTAGGCTAGTCAATTGCTCAACTGGCTGATGCGTTGGGCCATCTTCACCAAGACCGATAGAGTCATGCGTATAGACATGGATGACACGCTGCTTCATCAATGCGCCCATGCGTACTGCGTTACGTGCGTATTCCATAAACATCAGGAACGTCGCTACATAAGGGATAAAGCCGCCATGCAATGCGATACCATTGGCAATCGCAGTCATACCGAACTCGCGCACACCGTAATAGATATAGTTACCATCAGCGTCTTTTTCGATACCTTTAGCGCCTTTGAATAGCGTAAGGTTCGAGCCAGCTAAATCTGCTGAACCGCCCAATAGTTCTGGTAATAATGGCTGCAAGCTATTGATAGCATTTTGGCTCGCTTTACGACTAGCGACATCACCGCCCGCTTCTTGCGTTTGCTGAATATAGGCTTGCGCTTGGCTGTCAAAGTCATCAGGCAACTCGCCATTTAGACGACGTGATAGTTCTGCTGCAAGCTCTGGATAGGCTTTTTTATACGCTTCAAAGTCTGCATCCCAGTTCTTTTGCTGGACGTCGCCTTTGGCTTTAGCATCCCATGCTTCATAGATTTCGTCATCTAATTCAAATGGGGCATGTTTCCAAGATAGCGCATCACGGGTCAAGGCGATTTCGTCATCACCAAGTGGAGCACCATGACTGGCGGCTAGACCTTGTTTGTTTGGGCTACCAGCACCGATCGTGGTTTTACAAATAATTAGACTTGGCTTAGCAGTCTCTGCAATGGCTTGCTCAGTCGCTTGCGTGATTGCGTCAGTATCATGACCGTCAACTTTAATAACTTGCCAGCCATACGACTCAAAGCGAGCTTCGGTATCATCAGTGAACCAGCCTTCGACATTACCATCGATTGAGATGCCGTTATCATCATAGAAGAATACCAACTTACCAAGCGCCAACGTGCCAGCCAGTGAGCAAACTTCATGACTGATACCTTCCATTAAGCAACCATCACCTAAAAATGCATAGGTATGATGATCGACGACGTTATGACCGTCACGGTTGAACTGTGCGGCTAGTGTTTTTTCTGCGATTGCAAAACCAACGGCATTAGCAATACCTTGTCCTAGTGGACCAGTCGTCGTTTCTACACCAGGCGTATAACCAAGTTCAGGATGCCCTGGGGTTTTTGAATGCAGCTGACGGAAACCTTTAAGGTCATCAACGCTCACATCGTAACCTGATAAATGTAGCAATGAGTAAATAAGCATCGAGCCATGACCGTTTGACAGTACAAAGCGATCACGGTTGTGCCAATTAGGATCAGCTGGATTGTGCTTCAAAAATTTGCGCCACAAAACTTCGGCAATATCAGCCATACCCATTGGCGCACCCGGATGTCCAGAGTTGGCTTTTTGAACCGCGTCAAACGATAGTACACGGATGGCATTGGCTAGTTTACGTTCGCTAATTGGAGCTGGCATAGAGTGTCCTAATATTCGAATGAGTCGTATAAAGATAAGAGGAGAGTTTACTCAAAGGATAATCCATCAAAAACGCGACAGGCGTTTTCAATAGATAGGCTATAAAATAAAAATGCAATATTAACATATTTGCTATGAGCCTAGCCAAAAATGCAGTTACAAGACCGTTTATATTTAGCAATGACTCACATCAGTTCTGTCAAACGATAAGCAATGACGTACTTTGATTTAAGTTATAAATAACAAGCTACGAATGACCTAAGTGACAGGCAGCTCATTACTTATAGTCAATTTATTAAACTGAAATAGTCTCAGCACCGCCCATAAACGGACGTAATACTTCTGGAATCGTAATGCTGCCATCAGCGTTTTGATGATTTTCCATCACTGCTAATAGCGTACGACCCACGGCCAAACCTGAACCATTTAAAGTATGAGCCAAGCTGGTTTGCTTACCATCCTTGACACGCGTACCCATACGGCGCGCTTGGAAATCACCACAGTTAGAGCAGCTAGAGATTTCACGGTAAGTATCTTGGCTCGGTAACCATACTTCGATGTCATAAGTCTTTTGTGCGGCAAAACCCATATCGCCAGTACATAGCTGTACCGTGCGGTATGGCAACTCAAGCTGCTGCAAGATATATTCAGCCTGTCCTGTCATCGCTTCTAATAGGTCATCAGACTGATCGCTAGTACCGACATTGACCATTTCAACTTTTTCAAACTGATGCTGACGAATCAAGCCACGAGTATCACGCCCGTGCGAACCCGCTTCACTACGAAAACATGGCGTATGCGCGGTGAATTTTAGCGGTAGCTCTTTGATATCCAAACGTTCGCCGCGTACTAAGTTGGTCATTGGTACTTCAGCGGTTGGAATAAGGTAAAAATCCATCTCTTCATTATTCGTGTGATTGCTTAGCTTAAACAAATCATCTTCAAATTTAGGCAACTGACCCGTACCTTTTAAGCTATCGCTATTAACGATATAAGGCACATAGGTCTCAAGATAGCCGTACTTCATAGTATGCGTGTTCAACATGAATTGAATCAACGCGCGATGCAATTGTGCTAATTGACCTTTGAGCACGTTAAAACGGCTACCAGTCAACTTGGTCGCTGCCTCAAAGTCCAGCATACCAAGCGTCTCACCGATATGAGTATGGTCTTGAATCTCAAAATCAAACGTACGCGGCGTGCCCCACTGACGCACTTCTACGTTATCGTCTTCTGACGTACCCACTGGCACATCTGCCGCCGGAATATTTGGAATCTGTAGCGCTGCTTGAGTGATGCGCTCTTGTAGCGTACGTAGCTCGTCTTCCGCAGCTTTGATCTCACCACTAACGCTTTGCATTTCAGCCAATAGCTCACTGGCATCTTCGCCTGATTTTTTTAGGGCACCTACTTGCTTAGCACCAGCGTTACGGCGCGATTGCAACTCTTCAGTTTTAACTTGTAGCGACTTACGCTCGTTTTCAATCGTCTGCCAGAACGCCATATCAAGCTCATAACCACGGGTGGCTAGCTGCTGCTGTAGGTCGCTCAAATCGCCGCGTAAGAGTTTCGGATCAATCATAGTAGTTGCCTGTAACACTAAAGGTGAATAAAAGGTTTATTAATATAATAGTTGCCCAACGTCTCGCTATCACTGTCTTTGTGACAACGGGCTATGGCGTTATGTCTTGTACCAACATATCTTGTAGCCGCTATAATACCAAGACCCAGCAGATTTGACCATGTTTTGGTCATTTTTGGCGGCTGTAGGTTTATTTTTGAGCGACCATTTCCGTTATGGTTAGCAGGTTGCATTTATCTCAGGATCATATTCAAAGGTTTGACCGACCTAAACGCCCCTCGCTCACCCTTATAAAATCATTAATATCACCCCTATCAGCGAACAGCCTTGCTTATATGTTTCATTTAAGAGTACTTTTCGGTAATATAAGCGCATACCTTTATTCGCCTCCAGCCAAGTAGCGCATCATAGCTCGGCTTTGGCGATACAAACCCAACACTTTTAACACAAGTATTTGAGAAACCTTTATGGCCCTGTACCCTTACACGCTCCAACCTGTCGCCTTAAATCTGACTGAGGCGGAATTTCACCAAGCACAGTATGAACTGTTTGCCAGTGCCAGCCCTTCTTTTGGTTTATCAAGCTTTAAGACCAAAGAGTGGATCATTATGGCAGTGGTTGTGATACTTGCCATTGCAGGGCTCATCTTTGTGACCGGCTACTCAACCATTATATTTTGGTTAATGCTCGTTGGTGTAGTGATTTATCTATTGGCTCGTACGTTGGGTTTTAAATGGTATGTAAAAAGAGAGTTTGAAAAACAAGTCGCCGATCAAGAAATGCCAGATGAGATGCGTCAGATGAAGCTGGGTGTACAAAAGCATGGTTTAGTTATGGCAATGCCAAGCAACCAACCTGATATGATGAAAAACTCACAAATGCGCGGTATGCAGATGCGTGCAGGCGCAACTCAACAAGCCGTCATACCTTGGACCTCTATCAAAAGCTGGGACGAAACCGACGACTATATCTTTATGATGTTTGAGCTAAAAGGTCAACAAGGTAGCCAAATCGTACCAAAGCGCTTGCAAGCACAGAAGTTTCCTATCGATACGATACGTCAACATTTACAAGAAGTGGTTCCCGTGAAAGGCTTAAATCCTGAAAACTTACAGCCACCAGCGTAAATGTAATGAGGTCTCTCTATCGTTTAGAAAAACAGTAGAGAGACTTGGTCTTAGTTTTATAAAACCAATCGTAAAATTGTATTTATTAAATTTAATTTATTAATAATAGTTTGCTATTATTATAAGCATCAAAAGAAGACAGACATAGAGAAATAGCTGGTATGAACAGTGATTAGTAGAATTGAATCACTTTTTTTACCAACCTGATCTCTATTGATTTAAGCTACCAAAACTCTTCTTTATTACGTATCACAACACTCACATTATAAGGATAATACTATGAGTAATTCTAACAATGCTACTAACCAGATCGGCTTAGAAAAAGCAGACATGAGCGAAGTTATTGCGCAACTGAATAACCTACTATCAACATACCATGTATTTTATTTGAACGTACGTGGCTACCACTGGAATGTAAAAGGTGAGCACTTCTTTACGTTGCATCCTCAATTTGAAGAGCTATATACTGCTTTACAACTACAGATTGATGAGATTGCTGAGCGCATCCTAACATTAGGCGGCACACCACTTCACGCTTATAGCGATTTTTCTCAGCATACTAGCATCAGTGAAGACAAAAACGTTAAAGATGGCACAACTTGTGTAAAAGGCGTAGTAAATGGTCTGCAAGCCCTAATCACTGAACAGCGCCAAGTGTCTTCTCTAGCAGCAGAAAGCGATGACCAAGGTACAGCTGACCTTGTAGATGCCTACGTACAAGAGCAAGAAAAACTGGTATGGATGTATAATGCATTTTTGGGTTAGTAATGATTAACCCTGACTAAATGACTACCAAAATCTAAACAATAAAAAAGCACCTCGTAGGGTGCTTTTTTATTGTCAAAATTATAAAAGAAGAGAGCTATTTTTGCATCCATTGACGCATTTTTTCACGCTCAGCAGGCGTTGCTTGTAGCCAAATTTGCATGAATGAATCTAACGTATTGGTAGACGTACTTACATTTGCACTTTGCTGGACAGCAGTCGTCGTATTGACGTTGCCTTTAGGCATCGCTGCTGGACTTGTATTTGCAACTGCTGGCTGATCCAATGATGCAATCGCGCGCTGGTTCTGTAACTCAGCATCGCCTGCACCGCCGAACACACCACCTATTGCCTTACCAAGTCCTGAGAACAAGCCACCTTTGTTACCAACCATACCTTGTTGGCTGGCAATAACCGTATTATTTTGCTGTATAGCAAGCGTTGGCTGATCGGCATAATCTTTGGCTGCCTCATAGTCTTCTGGCTGATTAGGCATGGTCAAACGATACGTTTGGTTATCAGCCAGTTGTGCGGTCACACTAACATTACCTGAACGTAAGTAGTCATGCTCATCACGAGGTAAGTTATACAAGCGGTCGTATTTGGCCGTGATTGCGTGTTGACCTGGCTGGAGTGTAAATGTCTTCGTTAGTGGCTGAAACGCACTCTGTTTGATTTCCTGTCCATTAATGGCAGTGACTTTGATATTGTCATCAACCAATACTGTCACTGCTGCCTGTGACGTCATAGAGACCGAAGTGGCACCTACCAATAACGACCCAATAGTTAATTTTTTTAGCAAAGAAATATTCGATTTCATAAGGCGTTCCATTAATAGTAAAAGCATGTTGGATAAACAATTCGTATTCTTACGGTTATTCGTGTTCTGACTGCTAAAATTCTGACTACTGTAATTATAGAAACTAAAAATCAAGCGGCATCGTATGTTGATCTTGATCCGTTGTCTCGTTATCTACTTGTGTCTCTTGAGCGATATCAGCAAGCTCTGCTGCAAGTGTCTGCTCATCGATCGTTTTGAGCGCATCACTTATCACTGCTTTTGATATATTGCTACGCCCAAGATTAGAGAACATTGGCTGAATGTAGTTGAGCACGTCCATCATCGCACCAATCCGGTGTGGACCTTCTGTCAATAAATAATCAATGATTCGATCATCAAACTGCCAACCGCGTCGACGCAAGATAGACTGTAGCAACGCCTGCCTGTCTGCCAAATCATGTCCAGTAGGGACTTTGAAGGTAGGCGCTTGTGCCAGACGCGTCAACAAATCCCTCAATTGAAAGGGTAAATCATCAGCAGGTTTATTGGCAGCAAACAACAGCTGACGCTGCCCCTCGCGGCTACGATTGATCAGATGGAATAAGGCTTCTTGCCATTGACTGCTTTGCTCAAGCACTTCTAAATCATCGATAGCAATAAGATCAAAGTTTTCTAAAGAAGATAGTACATGGACATCGGTATGGATTAACTCATTAAGCGACAAGCAGATTGCTGACTTGTCCATCTCAATAAACGATTCGCAAATAGCAGAAAGCAGATGAGACTTACCTGTGGCAGGGCTACCAAACAGATATAGCTGACCAATCAGGCCGACATGTAACTGCCGTACTGCATCAATAATAGACATCCAACCAGGACCGGCAAAGTCGCTGAGACTTGCATCATGCTTAATGTCCAGATTGAGACTTAGCTGTGCTTCTGCCATGAATCATCAACTCGTGTTGCGTAGCGCAATATAAAAGTACAATAGAAAAAGGATAAACGGCTTTAACACTACATTAAGTGCTATCAGCGCCATCCGGTATAAATGTATGTGATAAATATAGTTTTTTGGTAGGTCAATTCAATGACTAAAAACCTAGTGATGAAAAGCCACTGATGAAATTCAATCTTTATGAAACGATTATCGTAGCGACTGATACTATCAACACTGCGCCTATATATAACATATTTGTAAAATGACTGACAAGTCTTTTACCTACTCAGCCTTTTCGTTTACTGCTCCATTATAACGTTGTGAGCATTTACACCCTATTTATCCAGAACATCCAACGTTATAGTATTTACTTCTTTTCAAACAACGCCAGCTGCTTGCGACCTCTATAAAAGTCAGTCGTACGATAATGGGCATACAAATGGCGGAACAATACATTCAAGACAGCAGATACAGGTAGCGCAATTAACATACCAACAAAACCCAATAAACTTGCCCCTGCTAATACCGCAAATATGACCCATAGTGGTGATAGTCCAATCTTATCACCTAATAGCAATGGTTGCAGAATATAGCCTTCTGCGGCTTGTCCAACCAAGAACGCCCCAACAACCAATGACAAATATGTCCAGTTGAGCCCAAACTGAAATAAGCAGGCAATGATAGCGGCGATAAACCCGATACCAAAACCTAAGTAAGGCACAAAACTAGCGATACCGGCTACCATACCGATAATAAGACCAAGCTCCAACCCAATGAGCTGTAACTGTATCGCATAAATAGCACCCAGTAGTACCATCACCAACAACTGACCTTTGATAAAAGCCATCAATGCTTGATCACATTCTTTTGCGATACCAATGACTTGTTTGCAATAAGGTCCTGGTATTGCCATCTTCCATGTATGCAAACGTTGATCCCAATTAAACAGGAAGTAAAAGGTCAAAATCGGCACCAATACAATAAGGCCTGCATTGTTAATGAAATTCATACTTGACGTTAAAATTTGGCTCATCATGGTACTAGCATCAGCAAACTTATAGTTCGTCTGCATATAATCGACCAATGTATCAGAGAACTCTTTAGACTGTAATTGAGGCAATTGGACACGAGTATTGCTATTAAACCACTCTCGCACAACTTGGTTGTACCAATTAAATATCTTAGGCAGATAATCCCAAGCCGCTTGCAGCTGACTCCATAATGTCGGTATCAACCACCATAATAATAGCGCCATGCCCAATGTGATCGTCGAGTAGACAATAATAATCGCAACCCACCGCTTAAGATATCTCGATAGCCGCTTTACTAAAGGATTAAATAAGTAAGCGAGCATAAAGGCAAAGATGAATGGCACAATCACAGGCAGCATTAGATATAAGAGGAATACAGCCACCACCAGAACCACGACAATGAATAAACGTCGAAAAAAAGGATCTATTGACTGATTCATCATGCTGGATGCTCCTATTATTAAGCGGGTTTGAGATAGTGACAAAGCGTGAGACAACAGCGATTTATTAAATGATTGAGTACTTTTTGGTCAAAGAACTCGGTATGTAATCGACGAGCATCTTTAACAAGATTTTTTTGATATGGCTGTGTATTCTTTGGTACTCATCGACTGACATACTAATGATACTTAAATCATCATTTAGACAATCATTAGCAATAAATTTAGCGTTCTATTATCGCAGAATCCAACGAAGAATCAGTCATTTTTTGTTTCTTAGCAACTTATTTGCCACTTAATGCAAAACTTAGCCAAATATCGGTAAGTTGCTTTGCGAGTGCGGTCTATTTTTGGGTATAATGCGCCCACTGTTTGTAAACTTTGCCTTTAAACTTTATAGCACTGATTATAGCGTGACTGACTCCCTTACTTTTCAATCCCAATTATCTACCCCCAACTGTGAGATGACTATGAGTGACAAGCCTTCTTTAAGCTACAAAGACGCCGGCGTTGATATCGATGCAGGTGATGCTTTGGTTCAGCGTATCAAGTCCGTTGCAAAAGCCACTACTCGTCCTGAAGTCGTGGGTGGACTTGGCGGTTTTGGTGCGTTATGCCGTATCCCAACAGGTTATACCTCGCCACTATTAGTTTCTGGCACTGATGGCGTGGGCACCAAACTAAAACTAGCATTACAACTCAACCGTCATGACACTATCGGCATTGATTTGGTCGCGATGTGCGTCAATGATCTATTGGTTTGCGGTGCAGAGCCATTATTCTTTTTAGATTATTATGCAACTGGCAAGCTGGATGTCGATGTTGCGGCGACGGTTGTGACTGGTATTGGTGATGGTTGCAAACTAGCTAACTGTGCGCTCATCGGTGGTGAAACTGCTGAAATGCCAGGCATGTACCAAGACGACGACTATGATCTCGCTGGATTTTGTGTGGGCGTGGTAGAAGAAGCAGAGGTCGTCACTGGTGAAAATGTCGCAGAAGGTGATGTACTGATTGCACTTGCCTCAAGTGGCGCACACTCAAACGGCTATTCACTGGTACGAAAAGTTATCGAAGTCAGCGGTGTTGACGTGACCAATAGCGATGAGCAATTAGATGGTCAGCCTATTCAAGACGCTCTCATGGCGCCTACTCGTATCTATGTAAAAGCCATCAAGGCGCTACAAGGTACCCTTGGTAGCTCAGCGCTTCATGCGATGTCACATATCACAGGTGGCGGCTTAACAGATAACTTACCACGCGTATTGCCTGATGACCTAGCGGCCAGCATTAATACAAACAGCTGGCAGTTCTCAGAACTGTTCACTTGGCTACAGACCCAAGGTAATATCGCGCAAAGTGAAATGTACCGCACATTCAACTGCGGCGTTGGTTTTGTCATCGTGGTTCCTAAAGACAAAGCAGAAGCAGCTATCAAGATATTGACTGACGCTGGTGAAAACGCTTGGCAATTGGGTGAAATGATCAAACGTAGCACTGATGACCAAGCGGATGCGGTGGTATACCGTTAATGTCTATTGATCAGACAAGCCAGCCTATCAAGCCATTACGTATTGCTGTTTTGGTATCAGGGAGTGGTAGTAACCTACAAGTGCTGATAGATGCTATGCAAGCAGGTGCGCTACCGATAGAAATTGTCGGCGTCATTAGTAATCGTGACGATGCTTATGCATTGACACGTGCTAAAGATGCCAACATTCCAATTGCTGTTTTGTCGCACGTTGCGAGTGGCAAACGCATGGGCATCAAGACCTTTGAAGCCCATGCCAATGCGCAGCTTGTCGCATGGCAACCAGATCTGATTGTTTTGGCTGGATTTATGCGGGTATTGAGCGGTTCATTTATCGATAATGTACCAGCACCCATGATTAATTTACATCCATCTCTACTTCCCGTTTATAAAGGTTTAGATACTCATAAACGAGTCATACAAGCGGGTGATCGTTATCATGGCTGTAGTATCCACAAAGTGACAGCCGAGCTAGATGCAGGTCAAGTGCTGACGCAAGCAGTACTAAGTGTCGGTAACAGCGATACAGCGGAGTGTTTACAGTCACGGGTACAGAAGCTTGAGCATCAGCTACTACCGTGGACGATATTACTACTGTCAAAGAATGTATTATCCCTTGAAGTAAATAATACTTCATCACAAGCTAAGCAATATTTACCAACCCTACCATTGCAATTACTCATTGACGAATAAGAATGTTGGTGCATTGATATATAATAATATCAATTACTTGAGCTATTACTTTTGCATTACATAACGAAAAGCCCAGTCACTCATTATGAGTCACTGGGCTTTTTTTGATGACCATTTACAAACTAAATCATAAATGATCGCTTATCACGCTTACACGGCATTTTAAAATACGTGAACTGCTTTAATGTTTACAAACTCTTTGACACCAAATCCACCATGCTCACGACCATAGCCCGAGTCCTTTACGCCACCAAATGGTAGTGCAGGATTTGCTAAGCCATAGCCATTGACGTAGACCATACCTGTATCGAATTGCTCACGGGCCAAACGCACTGCTTTTTCTTCGTCTTTTGAGAATATCGCACCACCTAGACCGTAGCGACTGTCGTTAGCAATACGCATTGCATCATCTTCGTCTTTTGCACGGATAAGCGAGGCTACAGGACCAAACAATTCATCGTCATAGGCAGGCTGACCTTTCTCGACATTTTCTAAGATAGTTGCTGGATAAAAGCTACCTTTACCTTCTGGTACTTTACCACCAACAGCAATCGTGGCACCTTTGGCTACACTTTGTTCTACTTGCTCATGCAGCTGATCTCGCAAGTCTGCACGTGCTAATGGACCGATGTCTGAACTGTCATCCATTGGGTCACCAGATTTGGTACCTTCAAACTTCTCTACGATACGCTTGCGAAATTCATCATATACGCTGTCAACTACAATGAAACGCTTCGCTGCTACGCAAGTTTCACCATTATTGATCAAGCGAGCTTGAGTACAAGTTTCCACAGCGGTATCTATGTCTGCATCTTCTAAAACGATGAAAGCATCGTTAGAACCAAGCTCTAATACAGCTTTTTTGATTGCTTTGGCTGCTTGTTGTCCAACGATACGGCCGGCATCATCACTACCAGTCAGCGTCACACCGCGTACTTTATCGTTTCCGATTAGCTCTTCTGATTGATCATGATCAATCAATATAGTGCGGAATAAATCATTCGGTAATTCTGATTCATGAAGAATCTTTTCAATCAATAAACCTGAGCCAGTGACGTTAGAAGCATGTTTTAGCAATACACTGTTACCAGCCATTAGGTTAGCAATCGTATAGCGGAACACCTGATACGCTGGGAAGTTCCAAGGCTGCATACCATAGATGATACCAATCGGTTGATAGGTCACAAGACCTTTTTTCATACCTTCGATATCACGTACATCATCAGCTAAAGAAGCGACACCGTTTTCAGCTGTGTAGTCGCAAATCGCTTTGCATAGACCTAACTCTTGTACGCTTTGGCTATATAACTTACCGCGCTCTTCGGTCATGAGCTTAGACAGCTCTTCTTTATACTCCATCAGCTTGTCGCCGATAGTCTTGATAATACGACCGCGCTCTTCATGGCTGACATTACGCCATTCTAAAAATGCATTGTGGGAAGCGTCAACGATTTTGTTGACTTCTTCGTTGCTCATGTAGTCGTAGTTTCTTATGTCTTCACCAGTGGCTGGGTTTACAGTAGTAATATCTGACATATTGTTGTCCTTATTATTCGATTTTATGTGTTTGTCTGGTTTTATGTGCTTGATTGTTCTGTATTTAGTAGCAGCGCTACTTTTGGTTTCTAGTTATTTGTTGTTACATCGATAGCGGCGTTCGTTGATCACTCGTTCTCTATCTGCAGACATATTACCAAGTGTGGGCAGCGAAGAGTTTTACAATATATTGTAAAGTGTGTTGAAGATGTTAAGAGTGTGACCGTCTTATTAAGAATGGCTAAATATTAGAAAAGACTTTATAGCAGCTCTAAACAAATAGACCAGCCTAGTGGCTGGTCTATTTAGAACAATCGAGTCTTTAAAACAGATGGTTGATAACAGGTATTTCCTGTGGTGGGTTTTCTTCTTCAGCTACCACTTGGCGTGCTACATGCATGATGAGCTGACGTAGCCATCGATGCGCTGGGTGATGCTGCAGCAGTGGTGACCAAGCCATCGTCAGCTCAAATTCAGGAATAAAAAACGGTGGCTCTTCCATCATAATGCTGTCGTTATTGGCTTGCATTCTCGCCACACGGGTGGGCAATGTTGCTATCAAATCTTTATTTGCTGCAAGCATGGCTGGCATCTGATAATGACGAGTAAACACACTAATTTGGCGTTTTTGCCCAAGGCGCTGCAAGGCCTGATCGATTGAGCCAAGTCCACCTGATTTTTCTGGATTAACACCGAAGCCCACACCCATACCTGTCTTAGATACCCAGACATGCTGCGCTTTTAGATAATTTTTTAGATTAAAACGGTTGGCATAAGGACTCTCAGAAGATAACAGACAACTAAACGTATCACGCCATACCAGCACCTGATGGAAGCTTTGCGGTATCTCATTAAAACGGTTGATTGCCAAATCAACACGCCCCTGCTCCATGTCACGATAAGAGACATCTGATGGGGTCAAAAAGTCCAAAATAACATTGGGGGCCTCAGAGCGTAGCGCTTTTACGAGCTTGGGTACCAAGGTCGCTTCGGCATAGTCTGAGGTCATGATACGAAACACACGTGACGTACTATAAGGACGGAACTCAGTACGTGGCTCTAGTACTTGAGTCAGGTCAGCGAGTATCTCCCGAATGCGCGGCTGTAGCTCAAGGGCGCGCTCAGTCGGTGTCATACCTTCAGATGAGCGTACCAGTAGCGGATCATTAAATAACTTGCGCAAACGCCGCAAAATATTACTCATGGCAGGCTGGGTAATACCAAGCTGCTCTGCTGCGCGAGTGACGTTTTTTTCTCGTAGCAACACATCTAAATGGACTAATAAATTTAAATCAACCCGCTGCAAATTCATATCTATTTCTCTTGGCTTTCGAATAAGTACCACTGCAAGTTTGGTATTCTCAATGCGGTAATGGCTAGTGCTGTAATAGTTAATGCTGTGATGACAAATTGCGGTTTATAACAGCATCAGTCTTATAATTTTTTATTGATCTTGCTATACCAATCGCTAGTTATAACCCAATTTACCTATCGCAACATACTGTTATACATGCATTATAGCCTATAAAAATACTAAAGATAACTATCATAAATTAGATAAATCTTGGTAAGACAGTTATAGTAAGTTCCATAAAGGATTTGCGAAAAAATAATCAAGTTGAGTCTTATGAGCTGATTGCAAACCAAAAAAACTCAATAGCAACTCAATAACTAAGTAGCATATTAATGGTTTTTATTGGCAGTGAGACATTACCAAGCGACTATATTATTGTAACATCTCTTGTTACTCATTATGGCATCGCTGCTCATTAAATACTCACATGCCTTGGCGATAAACGAATTATCATCTATAAGATAGTCATTATTTTCAACTGCTGAGTTTAGCAATCCCCTTGTATTAATGCATCGGTTTGTTTAGGGTAAATAGAACTTAGACAAATTAGTAATGACCCAAATTCTACATATAGCTTTGTTAGTTTAATAAGAATCCTAGTAATACATGTTTTATTACTTTAATAATTAACTTATTTTTTACACCCCACCAAGGAGACTATAGATGTCAACTGCATATAAATCAGCGATCGACTTAGTACGTGAATTGAAGCAAAAGCACGGCAACTGGCAGAACATTAGCGAAGTTGATGCTGCACGTATGATGTCACAAAACCGTTTTAAAACGGGCTTGGATATCGCAAAATATACTGCAAAAATCATGCGTCAAGACATGGAAGATTATGACAATGATACGTCTCAGTACACGCAGTCTTTAGGTGCATGGCATGGTTTTGTAGCACAGCAAACTATGTATGCTAAGAAAAAATATTTCGGTACGACTTCTAAAACTTACATCTACCTTTCAGGTTGGATGGTAGCTGCTCTACGCTCTGAGTTTGGTCCTCTACCTGACCAATCTATGCACGAAAAAACGTCAGTACCTAAGCTAATCGAAGAGATCTACACGTTCTTACGTCAAGCTGATGCTAAAGTACTGAACGACTACTTCCGTGAGCTAAATGCTGCTGAAGAAGCGGGTCAAGATACTTCAGCCATCCTAGAAAAAATCGAAAACTTTGATTCACATGTGGTGCCAATCATTGCTGATATCGATGCAGGTTTCGGTAACGAAGAAGCTACTTACCTATTGACCAAGCAAATGATCGAAGCTGGTGCTTGTGCCATTCAGGTTGAAAACCAAGTATCTGATGCTAAGCAATGTGGTCACCAGGCTGGTAAAGTCACCGTACCACATGAAGACTTCATCTCTAAGCTAAACGCTATTCGTTATGCATTCCTAGAGCTTGGTGTTGAAGATGGTGTTATCGTTGCTCGTACTGACTCTGAAGGTGCATCACTAACGCAAAAAATCCCAGTATCAAATGAGCCAGGTGATCTTGCTTCTAAGTATATCGACTTCATCGAAATGGAAGAAGTATCTCTTGAAGATGCAAAAGAAAACGACAGCTTGCTTAAGCACAACGGTAAACTAGTACGTCCAGTTCGTTTGCCTAACGGTCTATATCAATTCCGTGAAGAAACTAACATCGACCGCGTTGTACTTGACTGTGTAACTGCTCTAGAAAACGGTGCTGATCTACTATGGATCGAAACACCTACGCCAGACGTTGCACACATCAAATCAATGGTTGACCGTATTAAAGAGCAACAGCCTAAAGCGAAGCTTGTATACAACAACAGCCCATCATTCAACTGGACGCTTAACTTCCGTAAGCAAGTTATTGCACAGTGGGAAGAAGAAGGTAAAGACATCTCTAGCTACAACAAAGATGACTTGATGAGTGCTGATTATGATGGTACAGAGCTTGATGCAGCAGCTGATGTTGCCGCTAAGAACTTCCAACGTGATGCATCACGTGAAGCTGGTGTATTCCATCACTTAATCACGCTACCGACTTACCACACGACTGCTCTTAGCGTTCATGAACTTGCTAAAGGTTACTTCGGTGAAGAAGGTATGCTTGCTTATGCAGCTGGCGTACAGCGTAAAGAAATCCGCGAAGGCATCTCTTGTGTTAAGCACCAAGCAATGGCCGGTTCTGACCTTGGCGATGATCACAAAGAAATCTTCTCTGGTGACAACGCACTAAAAGCTGGTGGTGGCAAAAACACGATGAACCAGTTCTAATAACTGACAGATTAGCAGTATTTATCAAAAAACCGCCCTACGTCATGTAGGGCGGTTTTTTATTGCGGTTTAAATAATCAGAGAATGGTAGACTAATAGTAATAAAGCTATCAATCAGAGCCGTCAGTCAGAATTATTAGGAGCCAATATGCAAGAGATAGAGCTGAAGTTTTTGGTACCAGAGTCACGCCTAAAAGGTTTAATGCGTCAAGCAAAAGTTAAATCTTCCCAAGTGACGCAACTGGCTGCACATTACTATGATACGCCTGACCAGCAGCTTGCACAGGCAGGCATTGGTTTGCGCATTCGAAAAGAAAACGATACTTGGGTCCAAACCATCAAAGCCGCTGGTGACGGTATTGCTGCTCGCTTAGAGCACAATGCTATACTCGATAATGAGCA
Source organism: Psychrobacter sp. H27 (assembly GCF_059072655.1). NCBI lineage: Bacteria > Pseudomonadati > Pseudomonadota > Gammaproteobacteria > Moraxellales > Moraxellaceae > Psychrobacter > Psychrobacter sp. H27. The sequence goes on from NZ_JCACRX010000001.1 coordinate 1,161,985, forward strand.
AGTGCAAACGATGCTTGACGATAATGAATTAATGCCTGATTTAACGATATATGAAGACACCTCGGTCGCCCCTGCACTGGCGGACTTTAAGCTCAAAAAACTACAAAAAGCACTGACGCGGTTGTATGTTACTGATGTACAGCGCACTACGCGATTACTGACAGAAACTAATGATGACGACATAAATAGCTGTATCGAAGTGGCCTATGATCAGGGAGAGATTATTCATGGCACTGATAAGACTCAGCGAAAAATCATTCAAGAAATAGAGTTCGAATTGGTGTCAGGAGATATAGACTTTTTGTTTATGACAGCAAAAACATGGTGTAAACGCTACAAGCTGTGTCTATCTACCGTAACCAAAGCTGAGAATGGTGGCTTATTGATCAATGAACAAGACCATAGTCCAGCCGTTGATGCCGATCTTAGCCAGTTGCAAGTAGATAAAGACAGTAGCGCGCCCGCCTTCATAAGGTCTGTGGTACATAATTGTCTACTACAGATACTGCCCAATAGCAGTGCTATTATCGCTGGAAGCACTGATCACGAGCATATTTTACAGCTAAGAGTTGGAATAGATCGCCTGCATGCTGCCCTAAAAGCATTTGCTGATTTCTCTGATGAGATTAACCCTGAATGGCTGTCGATACTCGAACAGACGGCAAATTTGCTTGGCACTTATTATCAACTTGCTTATATTGGTTCACATATCGAGCCTGAGCTACAGGCACTCGGCGCACCTGCTGTTGACTGGACGACAGATATCGAAGATATAAAAATCACACCTATCAATACGCTGCAAGCCAATGATTTTCAGATCACTTTGTTAGAGTTGATTGCTTTTACTATGAGTGATCCAAGCATTGAGCCTCACACTGATCAGCTTGCCTGCGATAAGTTGGCAAAGATTCTAACTAAACAGTATAAAAAGTGCATTAAAACCAGTAAAAAAATTGAGGCATTCAGCAGGCTTGATGACAATGACAATATAGATGAAGACGTGATTGATGACAGTCAATCAGAAGACAAGTTGTGCAATCATCTAAAAGAGCTGCGCTACGTTAGTGAATTTTCTATTCCCTTGCTAAGCAAGAAAAAATCTAAGAAAAAGACCAGACGTTGGCTAAAGCGGCTGGTAAAAGCGCAAGCAGCATTAGCACAGCGCAATGATGATAGCAAATATCATGCGTTTTATGCTCTAAAATCAGCCACAGATACGAACGCATTATATGGAGCAGGTTGGTTTGCCGCCATGCTTACTGATGACCCAAGTTATATTGAATCACGTTTGGCTAAGTTCAAAGATAGCGCTACGTTTTGGTAAAGTTGTCATCTAGCACTGATGCTAATGACGATAAAAAAGACAGCTCGTATTAAGTAAGCTGTCTTTTTTATCGTCCATTTTTCCTGTTTAGTAGCCTCTCTCATCGTCGAATGCTCAGTATTAGTGGTTATAACTAGAATCATATGACTATAAGACTCTCTTATCTAAAGATAAGTTATCCACTGACAGTCAATTGGGCACGATGGTTACCGGCATGCCCTCTTCGACTTGTTCAAACAATTCAACAATATCTTCATTGCGCATACGCACACAACCATGTGACAACGGTATGCCCATCGGCTCGGTATCAGGTGTACCATGAATATAGATGTACCGATCATAAGTATCACACCCGCCTTGGCTGTTGCTGCCTTTGTTTGATCCTTCTTCCAATCCGCTTAGCCATAGGATACGGCTCAGTATCCAATCGCGATTGGGGTGACGCGTACCCAGCTCATCGTCATATATCTCACCAGTTGGTACACGTCCTACAAACACGGCACTAATCGGCTCACCACCCCCTATTTTCATCTCGATAATATGCTTACCCAGTGGCGTACATCCACTATCCTGCTGACTTCCGATACCGTTTTTTGCAGTCGATATCGTGTATTGTGCAGTCTCAGCGTGCTGCTGATAAACCGTTAACGTTTGCTCAGCAATATTGATCACCAACTGCTGATCAGGTGTTTTATTATGAGTCATAAATGTATCCAACGATCAGTCATTAATAAGATTACCATTAGCATAATCCGTAAAATGATTAAAAATTTCTATTATTAAGGGATTGTATCAAGGCATTGGGCACCGTAAGATAGGGGCACACTTTTTGATGCTAGCAGATTATGACGACTATTTCACCGACACGTGTGTCGATGTATGATTTTTTATATCATGATACCAAGCCAATGCTGTCGCTGTTGGCTGATGCCTCACAGCTCTCATTGCCACAAGCGCGCTTGGCAATGGATGCCAGCCTACAAGCAATTCTAAGTGCGCTACTTGCCTATCAGCAGCAGCATCAAGGACAGGTACTTAGCAAAAGACTCTTCGGACGTGCTGCTGTTAAAGAATTGCGGCAGTATAATTCTATGAATTTTGCAACCATGAAGGCAACACTATATCACCGTCACGATGCTGCAGATGCTGTATTTAGTGACAATGCACGTGTCATAAAAGCGAGCGATCATATTGCTGAAAAAATTGGTGCCACGACGCAACAAGTTCAGATTTTACTTACTTCTTTGTGCGTGATTGTGCTGCGCGAATTGGCTATTCTGGCAGAATATAGCCAACTTGATAATGACGAGCGAAATAAATGGTTTGCTATGCAGCCACAGTTTTTGTCAGCAGCAAGATTTAGTACAGATGAGGTGCAAGCAGTACCCGCTGAGACAGAAAATATCGATAATGAGCCTGATACGCTGACAGAGCGCTCAGATAATAGTGTAGATAGCGCCGCAGAGCTCACACTATTAAACACTGAACAGCTATCAGGTACGCCGCCGCCATTTGATACTTACTGGTACGAGTTGACTGGATTTAAGCCTGAAAACTATGAGCCTGTACAGGACATGCAGTTAGCGACTGGCAATTACTTAAAAGCCATTGGTCGCTCACCTGATAATTTACAGCAAGGTCGCCATAACGACATGCTGGTATTTACAGAGATGCATGCAGTTGTATTACCGCATCAACGCTGGCTATTACAATTGGCGAAGATCTCTGACATTTATCTTAGTCGGAATCGACTGCGTGTTAACTCTGAACCTGCCAACCCGCCCAAGCCGCCTTTGGTAAGTTTAGGTTTGATCGGTGGTAATCAAGATAACACTCCGACGACGACAAGTGAGAAGCCCATAGAGTATGAGAAATCTACACCGCTTTGGAAAAACCCTGTCATTCTCATCATCATACTGGTCATCGGTGTGCTTGGTGCGCTCGCTGCTCTCAAATATCAATCGCAAAAATCTGATGGACTCATATTGGCTACCGAAGAAGTACTAGAGCAAGATGCCATTGAAGAGCGTCAGCAGCAGGATGTCGCTATTGTCATGGTAGATGATGAAGATTCTGACACTGCAGTAGTGGCTGAGTAGGTATTTACTCTCGACAAATTTGTGTTCGAAAAACTCAAGGCAGAATCATGAGTAATATAATAAAAAGTGACTGTCAATAAAAAAGAGGCTCTATATTAATAGAGCCTCTTTTTTGTATGTCATTCAAATTAACCAATAGATATAACAGGCAAATCTATTTTGATAAATCGCGACCACGGCTGGCTTCGATAGCTAAGCGTAAACCATTTAGACGGATAAAGCCTTCTGCATCTTTTTGATCATAAGCGCCAGCATCATCTTCGAAAGTAGCGATTTTTTCGTCAAATAATGAATCGTTTGACTTACGGCCAACGACACTCACGCTACCTTTGTATAGTTTTACACGTACAGTACCGTTGACGTATTCTTGTGATTTGTCAATCAATGCCTGTAGCATCATACGCTCAGGGCTAAACCAGTAGCCATTATAGATAATTTTTGCATAGCGTGGCATGAGCTCATCTTTTAGATGTGCCGCCTCACGGTCAAGCGTTAACGACTCAATGCCGCGATGCGCTTTTAGCATAATTGTACCTGCTGGCGTCTCATAACAACCACGTGATTTCATACCGACATAACGGTTTTCAACGATATCTAAACGACCGATACCATGTTTTCCGCCCAGTTCATTCAGCTTGATCATTACTTCATACGGCTTGAGCGTCTCACCATCGATAGCAACAATATCACCTTTTTCGTATTCTATTTCTAAATATTGTGCTTCATCAGGTGCTGCTTCTGGGCTAACAGACCAGCGCCACATGTCTTCTTCTGCTTCGGTATATGGCTCTTCTAAAATACCACCTTCAAAAGAGATGTGAAGTAGGTTGGCATCCATTGAATAAGGCGATTTTTTCTTGTTGCCAGCGTAATCAATAGCAATATCATGCTCTTCAGCATATTTCATTAAGCTTTCACGGCTTGACAAGTCCCACTCACGCCAAGGTGCAATGGTGACCACGTCTGGAGACAGAGCAACTGCCCCTAGCTCAAAACGAACCTGGTCATTACCTTTACCAGTTGCACCATGGCTGATAGCGTCGGCGTTGTGTTCTTTGGCAATCTCAACCAAACGCTTAGCAATCAATGGACGGGCGATAGACGTACCGAGTAAGTATTCACCTTCATAGATGGCATTGGCACGGAACATAGGGAATACATAGTCACGAGCGAACTCTTCGCGCAAGTCTTCAATATGAATATGCTTGATACCCATCGCTTGAGCTTTGGCTCGTGCTGGCTCAACTTCTTCGCCTTGTCCGATATCAGCGGTAAAAGTGATCACTTCCGCATCATAGGTTTCTTGCAGCCATTTGGCGATGATTGAGGTATCAAGACCACCTGAATATGCCAATACAATTTTATTAATATTTTTTGGATCAAGTTGAGCCATGAAAAACTCCTGTTATGAGAATGTAGTTTTGGGAAACGCGCTAAGATCAAATCGAAAGCAAATTGAAATACAATTACCCGCTCAGTGTACATCATATTTACTATAGGCAAAAGTCTAACTGCCACACAGCGTACGGTTTTAGCTCAATTTTCAAACCATACCGTTTCCTACTCTCAGCACTTATATTTTATGTGATGAAAAAAACCAAGTAACGCGCCCTAAATTATGTACAGATACTGAGCCTTATATTTAGTCAAGTGAGCAAATCTGTTATGATAGTCACACAATATCACTCCCTTTTTTTCCTTTATTTTACGATATAGAGCGCTTTGACACTATGACTGATTCGATTAGAGAATTGACCATCCTTCAACCAGATGACTGGCATATTCACTTGCGTGACGATCTAGCATTGAGTACGACCGTACCTCATGCAGCAAGTAGTTTCAACCGCGTAATCTGTATGCCAAATCTAGTACCACCTGTCAAAAATGCTCATGATGCGCGAGCCTACCGTGCGCGTATTATGGATCAGTTAGCCGCCAGTGACTTGAGTCTGGAGCGAAAATCGGCTTTTGACCCCCGTATGACTTTATATTTGACTGATAATACGACAGCTCAAGATATTGAGTTGGCAGCACAGTCAGGTATCGTGCAAGCTGTCAAATTGTATCCTGCTGGGGCGACTACCAACTCTGCCGATGGCGTCACTAATATCAACGCTTGTGTCGATGTGTTTGAAGCATTAGAAAAGCACAACTTACCACTACTGATACATGGCGAAGTCACCCAAGACCACGTAGATATCTTTGATCGCGAAAAGCGTTTCTTAGATGAAGTATTGGCTCAAATCATCGTCAAATTCCCCACACTAAAAATCGTGGTAGAGCATATCACCACCAGCGATGCTGCGGATTTTGTATTGTCTCAAGGCAACCATGTTGCAGCGACTATCACACCGCAACATTTGATGTTCAATCGCAATCATCTGTTGGTTGGCGGTATCAAACCACACTTTTATTGCTTGCCTATTTTGAAACGTGAAAGCCATCAAAAGGTGCTGCTGGATGTTGTAACCAGCGGTAATCCTAAATTCTTCCTAGGCACCGACTCTGCGCCACATGCAACGGATAAAAAAGAAGCCGCTTGTGGCTGTGCTGGCTGCTATAGTGCAGCGACTGCCCTACCGTTATACGCCACTGCTTTTGATAGTGTGGGAAAAATAGACAAGCTAGAGGGGTTCGCCAGTCGTTTTGGTCCGCAATTCTATGGTCTACCTCTAAACGAGAGTACCATTACACTCGTTGACACCCCTATGCAAGTGCCAACTGACTATCCTTATTTTGATGGTGCTTCTCTGACGCCGCTTATGGCAGGTGAAACATTGCCTTGGTCTCTAAAGGCATAGTGCTCGCAGATTTTAGCACTTATAAAGAGATCTATTAACATCATGATATTAACGATGCCTTTGTACTATATTATTTAGTATTAAAGGCATTATTAATATCATAGGATGCTTATTTCTTATTCAATATACCAGTACGACTGATAAAAGTGATTTAACTTGATATGACCAACCAAAATACAGTAACTTTGCCAAGCGAAGAGTTATCAAACCCTACTGACACAAGCCTCAATGTGACTGTAAATACTGCGGCGGATGACAAGGTAGATGACGAACACGCACCTAGGCGTTTAAAAGATCGTTTTCGCAAATTTTTACCTGTTGTCGTCGATGTTGAAACAGCGGGTTTTAATGCCCAGACTGATGCGCTACTAGAAATCGCCTGTATTCCTGTGCTACTTGATGAGCAAGGTGTATTTTATCCGGGCGAGGCATTTAATGCTCACGTTGAGCCGTTTGAAGGAGCAAATTTAGAACCAAGCGCTCTTGCCTTTACTGGTATTGATCCTAATAATCCCATGCGTAAAGCCATCGCTGAAGACGAAAAGTCTGCCTTGCGCCGTATTTTCAAGGGATTAAAAGATGTGCGCCGTGAGGAAGACTGTCGTCAGTGTGTCTTAATTGGTCACAATGCGCATTTTGACTTGGCATTTTTGAACGCTGCCGTATTACGTACCAATAGTAAAAACCACAATCCTTTTCACAACTTTTCGGTATTTGATACCGTGACCTTATCCGCACTGGCATTTGGTCAAACTGTGCTAGCACGTGCTTGCAAAGCAGCAGGGCTTGAATTCGATGGTAAAAACGCACACTCAGCACTATATGATACTCAAAAAACTGCTGAGCTGTTCTGCCACATACTCAACCATTACCCTATGTTGGCCAATGCCATGCATAATGAAGACACCAAAGAAGAATCAGTCGACAATAATAGTGAATAAGTCACATATCATGTATTGCCAACCACACGTAATAGTGCTATTTGTAATACTTGATGACTTTGACATCTTGATTTGATAATCAATAGGGATATGATTGATATCATGATAAGCAGGCGGGATTACTTTTGTGACAGTAAGTATCATATTCTAGGATGAACAATATGATTAACTTATAGTGAAATATCGCTTTTGAGCGATACAGTTATATCCTATAGATGATTTGAGTTGCTCACACTGTCTTGGTAGCCAATACTACTAAGACCTAATTGGAGGGACTTCATTATGGATCCACAACTGAAACTATGGGGGACCATCATTGGTTATATGCTACTTGCTTTGACCATCAGCGCTTGTACTTCTTTATGGATTCGACATCATTTAAAGCGTAAAGACCTACACCCTCGCCGTGCAATTAAAAAAAGATATTTAATTTTAAAAAGACGTAGAAAAAGGCTTGACAGGAAGCGCCGACGCTATTAAAATACGCACCACTTCAGCATAAACGGTGAAAGCAGTTGGAGTGTTGTTACTAGTCCCCATCGTCTAGAGGCCTAGGACACCGCCCTTTCACGGCGGTAACGGGGGTTCGAATCCCCCTGGGGACGCCACTATTCGGCGTCACTTATTAGCACAAATACTTAGTATTCGATTAGACTAATAAGCGTACCACTAAAAGCCCCCTTCATAATCTATTATGGAGGGGGCTTTTTTTATGTTGATTTTTAGTGCTCAAACGATTCATTCAAACAAGAAAGCCAGCATCTAGTGCTGGCTTTTTTCAATTATATTCTAAGCTAAATATTACCTACTATGATATAGGTCTATCGATTACAGCATTAGCCACAACAATGTAGCAGCTATCATCAAACCCAGTACCGTCTGAATCAAAAAGAACGCCTGATGCTGACCAACAACTTTGCTCAAAGTTACCCCCAGAGTACTATACTTAACAGGTGGCGTATCGATTTCACCTGTTTTACTTCGTTCTTCGTAATAGCCCTGCAAAACATCTAAGAACCTCTCCCATTCACTAGTGTTCCAAGTCTGGGGCTTAAATGGCATGAGCTTTTTGAGTTCAGGGTCTTTGGTCATCCAACGCTCAAGTGTGATAGAGCGTAATGACCAGCTACCAAATCGGCGCTCAGTAATTTCCGAAAAATCTAAAATCTCTAAATCCTTGTGTCGATCATCTACTAACAAGCGATTTTTTAAGTTTGTTAGCGCCTGTTCTGAACCTTCTACGCATTGGAAAAAGTAACCGTTGCCGTAGCAAAGGATACCCGTAATATTATTGGTATGGTTACTATCAACTGCGGTCTCTGAAATGTCATTAAGCGTGCTAGGACTTGAAAGACCAGTAGAGGTAATCCGGCTTATATATACAAGACGGCAGAGATCTGTCGTTACTGGATTTGTCGAATCGTTGATTGTTGACAATCAGCTTCTCCCTATTATTAGGTAAATGTCGCTAAAACAATCATACTAACTTCAGAAAAATATAGAGACAACGCTTCTATGCGTGATGAATGAGTCTGATATATTATTGATTTTATAAGTTTTTATATTAATTGTATTAAGTTAGTTACATCATAGGTTAGTTTAGTCATCAAAGCAACCTCTTTCGATTGATAGTCTTATTTCTGTACAAAAAACATGTAACAACAATATATTATATTTCAAGTTAATATATGCGAGCTGATATATACCGTGATATAGGCTTTTTACTACTTACTATGATTTGATATTTGAGAAGGCATTAAGACACCAACTAATGATTGATGTTTATAGAATATGTGAATCGAGAATGGTAGCTGCCTTATATAAAAAGCAACTTGATCGTGTTGAGGAGAATGGAGTTAGGATTGAATAGTCAGAATTGCTGAGAGCAACACCGCATCATCGGGATACGTAAGCTTTATGTTTTGTCGACTACCAGACACTAGACGTATCGGTAACTCTAAATGCTCAAAAGCACTGGCTTCGTCAGTAATACTGAGCTGGTGTTCCGATATATAATTTAGGACCCGTCTGAGCTGCCCTAAACGAAATACTTGCGGCGTTTGTGCTTGCCATATATTGCTACGGTCAATAGTACGCTTGGCATAAGGGCTTTTACTGCTGCCCTCTTCTATCGATACCGGCTTTGTATGAGAGGTTTTTAACGTATCTGCTACTGGTGTTGCCAAGATAGCGCCATAAGGCTCCCTCATCGCCGCTTCAATAACTTGATCTATATCAGCAACAGGCACTGCAGGACGAGCCGCGTCATGAATTAGTACCAGATCTGAATCATTCGCGCCTGTCTGACTGATTGACTCAACCCCTGCTTTTACCGACTGCCAGCGCTCTTCTCCGCCGACTGCGTAGTATATAGGGATAGCAAACTCTAGCTGCTGCGCTGTATTATCATCTGCCGCTATAACCAACAGACACTTATCGATATAGGTACTACGACCGAGCCGTGCCAAACTATGCTGCAATAATGTCTGATCTTGCAGTGTCGTATACTGTTTGGCGATAGACGCACCAAAGCGGCTGCCGCGACCAGCTGCGACAATCATAGCGTGAATGCTTGGGGGTTTATTCATAGTGGTGTACTCATGGTTGGGGCCATGACAGTATATTTAAAGGGGAACGCTGCAGAGGTGAAAGGTAATTACTGATTTTGTGATAGGTCATAACGTCCGGTAGTACTTCATACAAACTAGTAAGCGCTATGGGTCGTAGGTGCAGTAGACACTTGAACGAAGGTCTCATTGGGCTTAATCAGTCCCAAGTCTAGACGCGCATGTTCCTCTACCGCCTCAAGTCCGGTTTTTAAGTCTTGGACATCGGTACGTAATAGATTGTTTGCTGCCACTTGATTGTCATTCATGCGCTGTTGATCTTCAATTTGAGTGGTCAACTTATTATGTTCAAACCGACCATTTTCACCCAGCCAATACTGATATTGCAATCCCAAAAGCACTGCAACGGCTAAAGCAAGTAGTATAAATTGGCTAAAGTATTTCATAAGATGATAACGCCAAACGACATAGAAAGAATGATAGTAGGGTTTTGAGCTGATCAGGCGATACATAAGTAATTATATACCGCCTGATTTTGACTGTCATCTCAGTTTACGATATCGGGATCTTTGACGTACAATACACATCAAAAATCCCAGTCAATCTCTTAACCACGTAAACCGATAAACTCTTCACGGCCACGATAGCTTGCACGTACTTGCTGCTCGATACGTAGCAACTGGTTGTACTTTGCAACGCGGTCTGAGCGGCATAGCGAGCCTGTTTTGATCTGACCTGCTGCCGTACCAACTGCTAAATCTGCGATAGTGCTATCTTCAGTCTCACCTGAACGATGCGAGATAATAGTAGCGTAGCCATTTTTCTTCGCCATATAGATCGCATCTAGCGTCTCTGACAAGGTACCAATTTGATTAAACTTAATCAAAATAGCATTGGCAATATGCTTATCAATACCTTCTTGCAAGATCGCAGGATTGGTCACAAACAGATCATCACCAACCAACTGGACTTTATCACCGATCTGCTCAGTCAAATACTTCCAACCATCCCAATCCGACTCATCAAGACCATCTTCAATAGAGATAATAGGATACTGGCGTGCCAGCCCAACTAGGTAGTCTGAAAATCCTTGGCTATCAAACGCTTTGTTGCCTTCGCCTGCCAAAACGTATTGACCATCTTTATAAAACTCACTGGCTGCACAATCTAGCGCCAAATGGATATCTTCACCGGCTTTGTAACCGACTTGCTCGATCGCCTGCATAATGACGGTAATGGCTTCTTCGTTACTACGTAAGTTTGGTGCAAACCCACCTTCATCGCCAACTGCTGTATTTAGACCTTGTGATTTCAACACAGATTTCAAGCTGTGGAAAATCTCTGTACCAGCACGCAGCGCTTCTGAAAAGCTAGTGAAGCCTACAGGCTCAATCATAAATTCTTGGATATCAACCGTATTGTCTGCGTGCTCACCACCGTTCAAGATGTTCATCATCGGTACAGGCATAGTCAATGACGTCTGATTGCGCAGGTTGGCAATGTACTGATGTAATGGTAGATTTTGTGACTTAGCTGCCGCTTTGGCAGTAGCAAGTGACACCGCTAGCATGGCATTGGCGCCTAGGCTTTCTTTGTTTTCTGTGCCATCTAATGCAATCATGGCATCATCGATACCTTGCTGCTCAGTCACATCTTTGTCCATCAAAGCACTACGAATTTGACTATTGACATTAGAGACGGCTTTTTTGACGCCTTTACCCATATAGCGAGCATTATCACCATCACGTAGCTCAAGCGCTTCACGTGAGCCTGTTGATGCGCCACTCGGAGCAGCAGCACGTCCGACAGTGCCATCAGCTAAGATCACATCAGCTTCGATAGTTGGGTTACCGCGTGAATCTAAAATTTCACGAGCGCGGATGTCTTTAATTGCGGTGACGTTGTTGGTTTCTTCAGCGTACATAATGTCTGTTAATTCCTTTGGTCATGCCAAGTTTGTGAGATAAATAACGGCAACTAGAATACAAAAAAGATAAAGCAAAATATCATATAGCACATACACCAAGAACACTCTAACCCTATATGTCATATAACTATACTGACATAGTAATGACAGGTTTTTTGAGCGCGTTAATGGTTGGCTATAGTGCTTGGCATCATAGCATATATTTTACCAAACTTCCCTTATCTTACACTGACTTGCGGTCATAAATATAATCGGAGATAAGCATATCTACTATAATGTTTCGGTCTGTATTCATACAACCCTACAGCCAAGCCAACACTTTTACTTATGCTTATGTTTTTATTAAAGGGTCTTTGTCCGTAGGGGAAACGGGTACTACCTGCTCAAGCTCAACGGCTGTCTGAAAACGTGTCAACCGTAGTGCATTCATTAAGACAGAGATGGAGCTCATCGCCATAGCAGCGGCGGCAATCATTGGATTCAAAAACCCAAGTGCAGCAAGCGGAATACCAAGACAATTATAAACAAAAGCAAAAAATAGATTCTGTTTGATATTGCGTAGTGTTGCTTGAGCGACTTTTTGTGCCGCATCGATATGCATGAGCGACTCACCCATCAATCGTGCAGAGGCGCTGTGCTGCGCCACGTCCGTCCCCTCGAACATAGCAAAGCTGGCATCAGCGGTCGCCATCGCTGGCGCATCGTTAACCCCATCTCCTGCCATGGTTACTTTATGACCAGCAGTTTGCAACCGTGCAATTTGGCTAGCCTTGTCACGTGGACTCATCTTGCCATAAGCGTTGTCGATGCCAAGCTGTGCTGCCACATGATCGACGACAGATTGCTTATCACCACTCATCAAAATCACATTGATACCCGCATCTTGTAGCGCAGTGATTGCCTGCGGCGTATCTGCTTTTAAGTCGTCAGCGAGAGCGAATGCCCCTAACGGCTCATCGTTAATACTGATTGCAACCGTACTGGCAATTTGCCAGACCTTTGGCATCAGTTTAGGTAACGTTAAGTTAGCAAACTCTGGCGTACCAATTTTTATCAGCCCAAGCCCTTCGATATTTGCCTGTATGCCAGCACCTTTTACAACACTGATGTCGGTCACATCGAATAGTGACAGCTGACGGGCTTTGGCTGTATTGACTAACGCTGTCGCTAATGGATGACTGGCATGCGCCTCGACACTGGCAGCGATCTGCAACACATCATCAACAGCAAGCGATCGATCTACCATGACATGATCGACGATAGTCGGTCTACCGATGGTCAATGTACCCGTTTTATCAAGTACCACTGTGTCAATATCGCCTGCAGCCTCTAAACTTTGTGCATCTTTAAACCATACGCCATGACGCGCCGCCACACCCATACCAGCCATGATAGCCGCTGGTGTGGCTAGGCCAAGGGCACAAGGGCACGCAATAACCAATACCGATACTGCATGCATCAATGCAGTGTCAATCATGCCTGTTAGCCACCACGTGACTCCAAAAGTAATCAACGCAATAGCAACCACGATTGGAACAAATACTGCGGTCACTCGATCAGCAAGACGAGCTAAGTTGGCTTTTGAACCTTGTGCATCACTTAATGCTCTTACCATATCACCAAGCTTTGTGTCACTGCCCTTGGCACTAACGCGATAGAGCAAGCTGCCATTCTCTACCAATGCACCTGCTAGCAACTCATCACCCTGCTCTTTTTTGAGCGCTACTGATTCACCCGTTAGATGACTCTCCACACACCAGCCACTACCGGATATCACGGTGCCGTCAGTAGCGACACGGCTGCCTTGCTTAGCACGTAGGACGTCATCCATTTGCACATCAGATAACCCAATATTATGAAATTCACCATTTGGTTGCTGCTGCTCTACTTCATCAGGTGTCAATGACAATAATAAATCAATACTGTTTAGGCTGTGCTTCTTGGTACGTTCCTCAAGATATTTACCTGTACGGACAAAGGCAATGACCATCACCCCTGCTTCAAAATATACGGCTGGGCTATTACTCGCACCGTGTCCGCCCAGATGCCCACTTTGCAATAGGCTACTTAAAGTACCATCGCCATGCGTGAGCCAAAGGTAAGTCGAATACGCCCATATTGTGACAGTACCAATAACTACCAGTACATCCATATTGGCAAGACCACCTTTGATCGATGCCCAAGCACTTTTGTAGAACGGTAGCGCAAAGCCAAACTGCACAATCGTTGCTAAGATAAACTGAACCCAGATAGGTGGCATCCACGCCATGCCAGAACCTGTCAGCATGCCTGCCATACCAACCAAAAATGGTATCAGACAAATCCACAATCCAATTAAACGCCATGGATACTCAGTTGCCGTATCCTCATCTGTCTGTGCAAATAAGCTATCGCTGGCTTGTAGGTTGGCGACAAATCCCGTTTTGTGCACCCATTCTGTCACTTGTTCAGGTGTCGTCTCAGCTGGATCATAGTCTACATTGGCAGTCTCACTAGCAAAACTCACGCTCGCCTCGTAGACCGACGGTTTCTTGTTAAGCACCTTTTCAATTCGTGACGCGCAGGCCTGACACGTCATACCATCAATGGCTAATTGTAGATGGGCACGTTGCGGCGTGATCGATGTGCTTGACTCCACGTCAGTATCGACGTCGTAAGGCTCTTCAGTGGCGGTATGGGCGTTCTTATTCATAGAAATAACTCGTCATAGCACCTATAACTACATAAGCGCCATCATACAATATCAGTGGATTAATAAAATATTCAAATAAAACAAGCACAGCAATGATTATAAAAAGTGCTGTTTAGGGTCTATTCCTATAACGCAAAGACATACAGCAATAGCCTCAAACAGTACGTTGTAGACAGTCATTATTACCCAGCTACTCAAACGAAGCACTATTATTTAATCAATAGCAGCCAGCTAAAGAAATCTGAAACACAGCTTTGAGTTCAGAAATGCTCACCATTAAAAAACCAGCTAACATGCTAGTAATAACAGGTTAGCTGGTTTTTTGGGAAATAACATGATCTACGAGTTGGCAACTGCTGCTTCAAACCCAGCATCACTGATAGCTGAGGCAATAGTCTCTGCGCTGGTTTTGCTATCATCAAAGGTGACCGTGGCTAAGCTGTCAGCCAAATCAACTGTGATGATATCTAAACCGTCAATGTCAGCGGTAGCCGCATGTACACTTGCCACACAGCCGCCACAAGTCATACCATCAATTTGAATAATACGTGTTTGGTCTGCCATATTAGGCTCCTTATTTTTATAAATAAAAATGGCTAATAGTGAAAATGACTCTAATCGTTGTCTCTCGAATGCTTACTCTTGATACCTATCTTTAGAGACACTATAAGGTTTTTAGAAACACTATCAGAGTGGTGTTAAATAAGCATAAACTTTATCATTTTCACTAACAAGACTGTTTGGTTGTTACTTTATTACTGACACGATATTTCACTACTAAACAGACAAGGACTAACCGTGCATTTAAACAAAATAATGCACACAAACTAGTCGTGATGGTGCGGGTTCTGCGGTGCCTCAATAGGGAATGGCTGCGTCACATAGTCCACCATGCTGATTGCCGCTGTCAGAGCATGGATACTGGTATCCGTATCATCATAACTCACTATGGCGACGTCATGAGCAGGATCAAGATCTATCTTGATCACGCCTGAGATATTTCTGAGCGCTGTCATTACGCTATCTAGACCTTGCTCATCATTTATATTTTCGATACTGACTTTCGCCATTTGAATTGCCATGGTACAACCCTCTTATTGTTTCGATATCAATGAGTATCCAAAACATCAAAACCTTTTACCAAATCATCAATTTGCTTGAGCTGACGTAAGAACGGCTCTAGTTGGCTCATACGCAGCGCACAGGGTCCATCACACTTTGCAATTTCTGGATTTGGATGCGCCTCCAAAAATAGCCCTGCCAATCCTGTCGCCATACCAGCACGGGCAAGCGTTGTGATCTGCTCACGGCGGCCGCCTGCACTATCACTACGCGCACCTGGCTGCTGCAAACTGTGCGTCACATCAAAGAATACAGGGATATCCATCTGCTTCATGGTATCAAAACCAAGCATGTCAACGACTAGGTTATTATAACCAAAGGCACTACCACGCTCACATAGTATGAGCTTATCATTACCACCCTCTAAGCACTTATTGACGATATGGCGCATCTCATGCGGCGCCAAGAATTGTGCCTTTTTGATATTGATAATCGCATCTGTCTTTGCCATCGCATGGACTAAGTCCGTCTGACGTGATAAAAAAGCTGGCAGCTGAATGATATCAGCGACCTCAGCGACTGGGGCGGCCTGATGCGGTTCATGCACATCGGTAATGATGGGTACTTGGAACTTTTCTTTTATTTGACCTAACCAATCAATTCCTTGCTCAAGTCCAGGGCCTCGGTATGAGTGCAGGCTTGAGCGGTTGGCTTTATCAAAGCTCGCTTTGAACACATAGCCGATACCTAGACGCTTGCAGATATCTACATACTTCTCTGCAATCTCGAATGCAAGCTCTTTAGACTCTAAGACGTTCATACCACCAAATAATACAAAAGGCTGGTCGTTACCAATGTTAATCGTACCGCCAGTAGGCGTGCTCAGTGCGATATGTGATTGTGCTGTCAATAAATTTTCCATAAAGTCATTACCTCTTATATTGTTATTAATCTACTTATCCCATATTGTAACCGATAGCCCAATTAAAAAAAGTATGTAAGCGTAATTAGCCATTATCGATAGAGAGTATTTTAAGACCGTGATAGGACAACAGGACTCATGAACTGTCATTGCTTATCATTAAACAAAGAGAACTGAACAAAAACACTGAGCAAAAAAAAGACCGATCCGAAGATCAGTCTTTTTAAGAATAGCGATTTTACTTTACACTACATGCCAAGCACTATTTAGCTTCGCCATGGTTTTTCGCTGCTTTTACAAAGCTATTGAACAGTGGGTGACCACCGCGTGGTGAGCTGGTGAACTCAGGATGGAACTGCACCGCGACAAACCATGGATGCTCGCTAATCTCAACAGACTCTACCAAATGCTGCTTTGCAGAGTAGCCAGAGATCGTCATTCCTGATTGCTCTAATGGCTCGATATAGCGATTGTTCATCTCGTAGCGATGGCGATGACGCTCAGTGATGTTGTTAGCGCCGTAGATCTGGGCAAGCTTACTACCAGGAACGAGTTCTGCTTGCTGTGCGCCTAGACGCATGGTACCGCCAAGGTCTGAGTCATCACTACGAATCTGTAGCTCGCCGCGCTCATCTAACCATTCGGTGATAAGCCCAATGATTGGCTCAGCTGTCTTACGATCAAACTCAGAAGAGTTAGCGTCGATACTCAGTACGTTGCGGGCGTATTCAATGACAGCCAGTTGCATACCAAGACAAATACCTAAATACGGTACATTGTTTTCGCGAGCATAAGTGATGGCTTTTATCTTACCCATCGTACCGCGCTCGCCAAAGCCGCCTGGTACCAAGATGGCATTGGCATCATTAAGACGGGCAAATAACTGCTCATCACTTTCTAAGAGCTCAGCATCGATATAGTCGATCTTGACATCTACTTTGTGAGTGATACCTGCATGCAATAAGGCTTCATTGATAGACTTATAGGCATCCGGAAGCTCAACATACTTACCAACCATAGCTACCGTCAATGTACCTTCAGGATTTAGCTGTGCTTCGACAACCTTGTCCCAATCGCTCAAATCAGCTTCAGGCACATCCAAACCAAAACGCTCACAGATAAGATCATCTAGGTCTTGCTCGTGTAGCGTACGCGGTATTTGATAGATACTTTGTGCATCTTCACACATAATAACCGCGCGCTCTTCAACGTTAGTAAATAGCGCAATCTTGCGGCGGTTATCTTGAGAGATGTGATGATCAGAGCGACAGATTAGGATATCAGGCTGTAGACCAATAGAGCGTAGCTCTTTTACTGAATGCTGTGTCGGCTTGGTTTTTGTTTCACCTGCGCTAGCAATATACGGCACTAGAGTAAGATGCATTAGCATGGCGCGATTGCGCCCCAGCTCTACTTGCATCTGACGTACGGCTTCCATAAAGGGAAGTGATTCGATATCACCAACCGTACCGCCAATCTCGATGATAGCGATATCATACCCTTGGCCGCTAGCCAGAATTTTGCTCTTAATCTCGTCAGTGATATGCGGAATAACCTGTACAGTACCGCCTAAGTACTCACCGCGGCGCTCTTTATTTAGAACGTTTTGATAAATACGACCACTGGTGAAGTTATTACTCTTACTCATTTTTGAATGACGTAAAAAGCGCTCGTAATAACCCAAATCCAAATCCGTCTCTGCACCATCTTCGGTAACGAAGACTTCACCATGCTGGAACGGACTCATCGTACCTGGATCGACGTTGATATACGGATCCATTTTGGTCATCGTGACGGTCACGCCACGTGCTTCTAATACCGCTGCAAGAGAGGCTGCGGTGATACCTTTTCCTAGTGAGGACACTACCCCACCGGTCACGAATATAAACTTGGTCATAGTACTCTGTCGGTAATTGGTAAAGAAGGATTTTACTAAAAATACACCATAAAATATAGGGCAAAAATGCAAACTGTCTGAAACTCTTATTTTTTTGTATAGGTAACAAACATTTTTCTATTATTAAAACGCCATACAACAAAAAACCCACCCCGAAGGATGAGTTTTTCGATATTTACCGTAGTAGCTATACTAGAGTAGCTATCCTAGAATTTGTATTCTAAGCCGCCACCGATAGCGAATACATCTGCGTCACCGCGTGCCACAACTTCTTCAGAAGTATTGTCGTCGTAGTTTCTGACCACTAGGAGACCATTATCTAGATCTGCAGAGTTTTGACCGATATAGGCATGAGCGATAATGTTGTCTTTAAACATATATTTGCCACCCAATACAATCTGATCTGAATCATTACCATCGAGACCTGCTAGGTTTTTGGTCTTGTCATACTGTAGATAAATAGAGGCAGGACGTGCAAAATTGGTCAGACCCATCTCAGCACTGACAACCAATCCTTTCTCTTCTTCGTCTTGCTGATCAAAATCTACTTGCTGATATAGCGCACCTAGTGTCACTGGATAAGCCATATATTTGCTCAAATCGATACTAGTAGTACCGCGAAGAATTTCGCCACCATCTGAGACAGACATGTCTTTGTCATAAGCCACACCAGCTGTAAAACCAGCACCTGGGTCAAACATCAAAGACGCGCCAAAGCCACTGTCACGATCATCGTTGTCAGAGACAAATGACTCGTCAGCACCATACTGTAAAGACAGCTCTAGCGGTAAACCATTGTATTTCGGTGCAATCCATACGATAGAATTGTTGATACGACCACCATCAGTAAGGGTCAATGCTTCGCTCAATGTCCCTTCATCAAGAGAGCTTGAGCCGATGTTGTCCCAATAGCCTTGGTTTACGGTGACGTTGTTGATGTAGTCAGAGACTGAGTAGTTACGACCGAAGCGGAACTGACCATAGTTTTTGTTTTTTAGACCGAGATAAGTATCACGGCTTTTGAAGCCAATGTTGCTACTACCGCTGTCATCAATGCTAATGCCATATTCTAGTTGATAAATCACATCAGTATTGGCAGTAATGGCTTCAGACCCTTTGAACCCTATACGTGAAGAATGTGAATTGACCTGAACTGAACTATTATCTTCGTTGACGTTGATAGTATCACCAGGTAGATCCATAGACTGACGGTCAAGTTCAGCATTGACATAGTTAGCAGTCACGAATGCTTTACCATAGACAGTTGGCGCTGCCTGAGCGGCAGAAACTGATAGCGTTGCAATTGCCGAGGCTAAAAGTAATTTTTTCAAAGGGTATCTCCACTTTACGATTTGAGTGATAAATTGGCTAAGATTGGCTGATACATATAATGGTTGGGTGACTACCCTATAGAACATTTATATATATGAGCTAGAAGCATTACTTAGACACAACTTTACCAACCAAATATTACAGTAAGGTGAAAAAACCAAAATTTACACAAATGTTATTATTAATTTTACGGATTCTGTTATTTAAGACACGCTGTTGTTTAAAACACACTACTGATTATGGAACAAAAAAAACTCACCCCGAAGGATGAGTTTTTATATGCTATCTATTTACGTGTGATACTAGAATAAGTACTCTAGACCAGCACCGATAGCGAATACATCAGCATCGCCACGTGCAGCAATCGTGTCACCAACTTGATCAGTCTCAGCATCTCTTACAATGAATAGACCATTGTCTAGGTCAGCTGAGTTTTGACCGATATAAGCATGAGCAATCATGTTGTCTTTGAAAGAGTACGTGCCACCCAATACAACTTGGTCTGAGTCATTGCCGTTAAGGCCACTCAAGTTTTCAGTTTTGTTGTACTGAAGGTATACAGTTGCTGGACGAGCAAAGTTAGCAAGACCCATTTCAGCACTTAAGATTAAACCGTCTTCTTCGTCTAAACCATCATAATCAGCTTGCTGATATAAAGCACCCAATTTTACTGGATAAGCAACATACTTGCTCAAATCAAGAGTCGCACTACCACGTAAGATCTCACCATCGATACTCATATCGTCATCTAGTGCGATACCAGCAGTGAAGCCGTTACCTGGGTTGTACATCAATGATGCACCATAGCCATTGTTGCGATCATCGCTATCATCAACAAAACTCTCATCAGCGCCATACTGTAGTGCTAGCTCTAATGGTAGGTCATTGTATTTAGGAGCCATCCATACGATAGAGTTGTTTACACGGCCGCCATCAGTTAGTGTCAAAGCTTCAGCCACATCACCACTACTTAGTGAACTTACACCGATATTATCCCAGTAACCTTCAGTAACAGTGACGTTGTTGATGTAATCAGATACTGAGTAGTTACGACCAAAACGGAACTGACCAAAGTCTTTGTTTACTAGACCAAGGTAAGTGTCACGGCTTTTGAAAGCGATGTTGTCTTCGCCAGTATCATCAATCTTGATGCCATACTCTAACTGATAGATAACATCAGTGTTAGCAGTCATTGCTTCAGAACCTTTAAAACCAAGGCGTGAGATGTTTGAGTTGATTTGTACTGAATCGCTATCTGTACTGATGCTAGTATCGCCGTCCATAGATTCACGATCAAGTTCAGCATTTACGTAGTCAGTAGTAACGAATGCTTTACCATATAAGGTAGGTGCTGCTTGTGCGGCAGATACAGATAGGGCTGCGATTGCTGTAGCTAAAAGTAGTTTTTTCATGGGGTATCTCCACTTTACAATTGTAGTAATGAGCAAGCTATAAGTAGCTGGCGCCCATAATGGTATCGTCACAAATCCTCAAAGATATAATGTGTAACTGGCTACCGAGATTAGTCAGAAACAAGTGTGGCGAATTTCTATTACAGTAAGATAAAAAACCATGACTCACATGACTGGGATTAAACAACGTAACTGCCATGTAAACTTAATTTTTTATTGCTCCGTGCGTAACATCCGTTACCAAACTCATACTTCGAATACAAGCATAACAACTTTGACATAATTTGCAACATGTTTTTTTGCTTTTTCGATACATCCAGTATCGAATACATAACCACTATCAAACTTTGGCCACTCACAAAAAAAAGCCCTATCTACTCAATTAGATAGGGCTTTCATTGGTTAATATCATTACTAACAATGTTAATAAATACGGCTAAATCAACCGTAATAAATGCTAATTATCGATAAATAATCAGCATTTATAGAAGGTCTATTGTCTTATTTTTGACATATTTGATAGTCACAAATAAGCAATATTGGACTCTATACTTTAGGTATTAGAAGGTTTTGATATATCTAATTTAAAGCTTAAGCGTCTGCTTTTAAATCAAGACGCGCTTGATGCAATAGTGGCTCAGTATAACCACTAGGCTGCTCGCGACCTTTAAATACCAAATCACAAGCTGCTTTGAAGGCATAAGAGCTATCAAAGTTATCTGCCATTGTCTGATAATCACTATCGCCTGCATTTTGCTCATCAACGACTTTCGCCATGCGCTTCATGGTATCCATCACTTGCTGCTCGCTGACGACACCATGATGCAACCAATTGGCAATATGTTGACTAGAGATACGCAAGGTCGCGCGATCTTCCATTAGACCGACATCATTGATGTCAGGTACTTTAGAGCAGCCAACGCCTTGGTTTACCCAGCGTACAACATACCCCAAGATACCTTGAGCATTGTTTTCAAGCTCTTGCTGCTTCTCTTCGTCAGTCCAATTGGTGTTCTTTGCCAATGGAATAGTCAAGATGTCATCTAAGCTGGCGCGCTCACGTGATTTTAGATCGTCTTGTACGTCGGCTACACTGACTTGATGATAGTGGATGCTATGCAAGGTAGCCCCTGTTGGTGATGGTACCCAAGCAGTGCTGGCACCAGACTTAGGATGAGCCGCCTTAGTCTCCATCATCTCTTTCATCTCATCAGGCTTCGCCCACATACCTTTACCAATCTGAGCATGTCCCTGTAGACCTGTCTCTAGACCGATATCCACATTCCATTGCTCGTAAGCTGGTTGCCATGCTTGCGATTTCATCTCACCTTTTGGTACAAATGGACCTGCATTCATACTGGTGTGCATCTCATCACCAGTACGATCTAGGAATCCTGTATTGATAAAGATAACGCGCTCTTTCGCTTGGCGAATAGCTTCTTTTAGGTTGACCGTCATACGGCGCTCTTCGTCCATGATACCGATTTTGAGCGTATTGCGCTCTAGACCCAGCAAGTCTTCCGACGCATCAAACAAATCGTTGGCCATTTTAACTTCTTCAGGGCCATGCATTTTTGGTTTAACAATATACATAGAGCCTTGACGTGAGTTTGATAGCTCGTTTTTGCCTTTGATGTCGTTGAGTGTCAATAATGGCGTGATTAACCCATCCATCAAGCCCTCGAACACTTGCTCCTGACCGTCGCCCAAATCAACTAAAATTGCAGGGTTCTGCATCAAATGACCGACATTACGAATTAGCAATAGCGAACGACCTGGTAGGATAAGCTTACCGCCATCTGGTGTATTGTATTCACGGTCTGGGTTTTGTTTGCGAGTACGGGTTTTACCGCCTTTTTCGAAGGTTTCTTGTAGATCGCTATTCATTAAGCCAAGCCAGTTACGATAGACTTCAACTTTTTCTTCTGCATCTACAGCAGCCACTGAATCTTCACAATCTTGAATCGCGGTCATGGCTGACTCAAGTAGTACATCTTTGATACTTGCTGGATCATCTTTGCCGACTGGGTGGTTAGCATCAATCTGAATTTCAGCATGCAAGCCATTGTTCTTTAACAGAACTCCCGTAGGCGCTTCAGCGTCACCAACGAAACCAACAAATTTACTGGTGTCTTGTAGCGCGGTAGTGCTATCGCCTTGTACAACCTCAAGCTGACCATCGACCACCTTAAAGCCAGTCACATCATTGTATGACCCTGATGCTAATGCAAAGTGCTCATCCAAGAATGCCTTAGCATAGGCAACAACGGCTGCCCCGCGAGTAGGGTTGTAGCTGCCTGTTGCTTCTTGACCATTTTCGTCACTGATCACATCAGTACCGTACAACGCATCATACAGACTGCCCCAACGTGCATTGGTCGCGTTAAGCGCGTAACGAGCGTTACGTACTGGTACAACTAGCTGCGGACCTGCAATATGAGCAATTTCATCATCGACGTTTTTTGTATCGACCGTAAAGTCATTGCCTTCTGGCAATAGATAACCGATCTCTTTTAAGAATTCTTTGTAAGCTGGGTAATCGATCTCGCCCTCTTTGGCAGGGTTTTGCAAGTGCCACTCGTCAATCTGCGCTTGAATCTTGTCTCGGGTCGCAAGCAGCGCTTTGTTACGTGGTGTGAATTCTTTAATAACCTTTTCAAAGCCCGACCAGTAACTGTCTGAGTCGACACCGACTTTTGGTAGCACTTCATTCTCAATAAAGTCATACAACTGCTGGTCGATGGCAAGAATACCTTTTTGAATACGATTGGCGTTAGAAGACTGACCCATGTTGTTATCCTTATTTGTTTGTGAGGTGTGGTAATACTAAGTTATAACGTTCACTGTTGAAAAATACGTATTGCCAATGACTGTGTATGCAAGTTAGCAATCAATACGTATACCAACATATAATGTATGTTCAATATCGTAGCAGGGATTTTCGACCATTTATAAGGGAAGACTGTATAAATCTTATATTTTGATACAGGATTAGCAATTGCTATAATGCTCGCTACCCGCTACTAAATAACATTAATAGTAAGACACTATGCCTAAAAAGCAGAATATCATCCTACTATCAAATAATAAAATAAACAAGCAATCCTCATTTAGTAGATAAATACTGAGGTTGTATAATAATGATACCGCACAGAGCGTAAGCTATAGAGGCTATGACTGCCCAACACGAACTTGTGAATGCTCAGTTTCATCTGAATAGTAAGTAGCCATTACTATGTAAAGTAGTGTTCAAATACCCTCTATCATTCAATACATAGACTGGTAGATAGAAGTTAATATCAATCGTGTTGCAAGCGCTTGCCAACCAGTTGTCCTAAACCCACACTTATAAAAAAGTTCTTTTATACTATGACCACAAACCAGCCAGAACTCTCAACATTAATGCCGTCAGATACGATTAACAAATGCAAAGCTCATGATGATAGCTCTCAAGAAGCAGCTGAACACAGTATCTCTAAAGCAGATGTTTCCGAAACAGACGTTATCGCACAGGGCAATATCGAGATGGAGGAAGACAGTGTCGATATCATGCATCTTCGTACTCCTATAAAAGTAGACCTATCTCCTGTCTATAACTTCTTAGGTGCGCGTACCACACAAGCTTGGGTTAATGCCGCCATTAACAACTTGCCACTGATCATTCAAGATCATGCCAACTGCGAAAAGAAGGCCGCTGGTACCGCGATGAACTTAATATTTCGTTATGAGTTCTCCTACGACTTGCAGCGTAAATTGGCTCAGCTCATACGTGAGGAGATGCTGCACTATGAGCAAGTATTGGGGATCATGAATGAGCGTGGTCAGGACTGGAAATACTTGAGTGCTGGTCGCTATGCCAAGGGTATGCTAAAGCACAAGCGCACTTATGAGCCAGCAGCGATGGTAGATGTATTGATTATTGGTGCATTTATCGAGGCGCGATCTTGCGAACGTTTTGCGGCATTAGCAGAGGTTATCGATGATGAACGCCTAGCAAAGTACTACCGTTACTTACTAAAGTCAGAGAGCCGTCACTTCGAGGACTACCTTGTGCTTGCTCAATCGTTATCAGAGGATAATATCGATGAGCGGGTTGCGTTTTTTAAAGAGGTAGAGGCTGAACTGATAGACAGTCCTGATGTTGAACTGCGCTTTCATAGTGGCACGCCTGCCTAGAAATGCCTATATAACCGATATCTTGTCGCTAATATTTCGTTACTACCATATGCAACAGACATAGAAAAAGGCACTGCAATTGCTTGAGTGATAGACTCTTTTAATTGCAGTGCCTTTTTTATTTATGCTAATACTGAAGCTGATATCGAGGCTAGTATTGGCTATTAGTACTATTTATTATCTTCCATAAGCGAGCTGTCATATTGCTTGTTGCTTTTGGCAACATTGTGCGGGTCATGATCTCCAGTTGCTTCGTCTGCTGCTGCTGGATTTACTTTCTGTAGCGCGTCGTCTGGCACGATACCGTTATTATCATCTGCATCTTTTAGACTATATTCGTCGGTAGCATGCTCATCATGTGATTTGGTCATTGGTATCCCCTATTATTTTTATTTGTTGCTGAGTACATCTTCGGCTCAGTGTAGTTTTGCTTGATACGTTAAATACAACCGATGGCGTTATGGACGCCATTTGTCTTCACTTGGTCCTGCTGAGTACATCTAGTTCTCAATGCAACTAATCTTTATCATCAGGGTTCAAAGTGCGCGTTTGGGCATTATCAATGTTTGCATAGCGATTTATGTTATTGATTTTATCGCTATCAGGCCCTTCACTGCGGACAGTTTCTTCATTGATATTATCATCAAAACCATTACCTGGCTGATCACGGCGATCAGGCTGACGTGCTGGATTATCATTTTTATTGACATGTTCAGACGCTACCACACCTTCTTCAAACGTATCAGTGCCTTTATTTTCGCTAACGTTTTCTTCTAATTCATCGTGATTTTCGACTGTTCGCGAATCATCTAGTGTTTCGTGAGTATCAGTTTCTGCTATTTTAGTTTTACTTAAAGCGGGATCTCTGGTTTCCATTGTCTTGTCCTTATTATAATTATCGTTTGTGTTACTAAAATCTTAATGTGCCCTTTATGGCTATTTTAATATGCCACTTATAGCGATTATCAGTCGGCTTTTCTGCTTAAATCATGAGCATTCAACTCTCCAACGTTTTTGCCACCCGCCGGTAAGTTCTCTTCTTTACGTGGGTCAGCGTATATTTCGTCAGTCTCTTGAGAGTCTTGTTCAGGACCATCTATTTCTGGCTCGTGCTTGCGTCCTTCGTAACTGTCTTTAGGGTTATCTGATACTGTTGCTGCTGGATCGTCCACAACCACTTTTTCTTCAGTATCTTTCTGTCCTTGAATCGTCATGGTCTCTCCCTCGCACGATTATTATTTATTAGTTGCTAATTTGGTATTTTAGTTTGAGTGCCAATATGGACTGTTATTTATCGGTACGTAATGCATCATCAATAAAAGGCGTTTGCTCTTCTTCACTTAGCTGCTCGGGAGCATCAGTTTTACTACTGTCTTCTAAGTTCTTTTCTATTTCTTGACTGTTCACTTGATCAACCGCTTTTTTGATATCTGAGGTGTCATTGTCTGTAGTGCTCATAATATATTCCCTGTTCTTTGTCGTTAGATTTTCTTTGTCATTAGATGACTTTAGAAGCTTTACGACACTATATGATTGAATGATGAATAAGTACGCAGTAGCATACGGATCAACGGCACGCCAATCAGTGATATGCCAAATAGCGTCATAATCGAGATTAATTATAAGTAGGACAACGTATATTGCACCAGTGTACTGCCGTATCAATATGTGAATAAATGTGAGGTTACAAGACAGTTTGTAACTTTTCCAGTTGGTCAGCACAAAAAAACCAAGCACCGGTATTCACCAGTGCTTGTTTGGATAGCTAATTAAATAGATAATTAAAGCGCTAAAAATCTGCTAAATGCATTTTGACAAATTAGTTAGACTCTTCAACACGGTTGATCAGTTTCAATAACTGCTCTTGTGCGACGTGAGGCTCTTCGCCTGCCACTGGTTGTCGCTGCTGCCATACACCTGTGCCATTCAGTGTCCATGCTTGCACATTGTCTTGTAAGTAATTGATCAACCCATCCTGATAAATCTGCTTAAACAGCTTTCTATTTTCAATCGGGAATGCGACCTCAACTCTATGGAACAAGTTACGATCCATCCAGTCGGCACTACCACAATACAGACGCTCGTCACCGTCATTGTAGAAATAATAGATACGGGTATGCTCCAAAAACCGACCAATAACAGAGCGTACGGTGATGTTCTCAGACAGCCCTTTTACTTGCGGACGTAGACAGCACATAGACCGTAGTATCAGCTCGATTTTGACGCCTGCCTGCGACGCGTCATATAGTTTATCGATAAGACGACGCTCAGTCAGGGCGTTTGCCTTGATGATGATATGAGCGCGCTTGCCTGCTTTGGCATGAGCGATCTCATCATCGATAAAGCTCATCAGTTTGTCATGTAAGGTAAAAGGTGCATGTAGCAGCTTTTTGAGATTGGCAGGTTTACCCATACCTGTTAGCTCTTGAAAAATCTTATGTACGTCTTCTGAGATATCAGGGTCAGCACTGAACAAGCCATAATCCGTATAGACTTTAGCGTTAGCCGCATGATAGTTACCGGTTCCTAAATGTATATAGCGGCGGATTCGATCTTCTTCACGGCGTACGATGAGCATGAGTTTGGCATGAGTCTTGTAGCCGACGATACCATAAACCACAACGGCCCCTGCCTCTTGCAAATAATTGGCAACAGCAATATTAGAAGCCTCATCGAAACGGGCACGCAACTCGATAACAGCCGTCACTTCTTTGCCGTTGCGGGCGGCCGCGGCTAGCGCCTTAACAATTTCTGAATTGGTACCTGAACGATATAGTGTCTGCTTAATCGCCAACACTTTGGGGTCGCTCGCTGCTTGCCAGAGCAAGTTGATAATGGGCGAGAAGGCATGAAAAGGATGATGCACAAGCACATCACTCTTACGCAGCGCAGCAAACATACTGGTCGACTTGTCTGACTTGTCCATCTCTCGGCGGAATGCTTTTGGCACGACATGAGTGAACGGCTGATAGCGCAGTGCAGGAAGATTAAAATCAAAAAGCAAACGCGTCAGATTGACAGGACCATTGACACGGTACAGTTGATTGTCATGCAACTCAAACTCATTGAGTAAATAATCGCTAATATGGGCAGGACAGTTTGTGGTCACCTCAAGACGAACCTTGTCACCAAAGCGGCGGTTTTCAAGCTCACCCTCTAGTGCTTTGGCAATGTCTTCAACGTCATCTGCCAAATCTAAATCGGCGTTGCGTGTGAGTCTGAACTGATGACAACCGGTCACGCTCATACCCGGGAACAACTCACCGATATGCTCATGAATGATGGCGGAGAGCATCACATGATGTTCTTTACCGCCAGTCAGCTCATCAGGCAGACGAATGACACGCGGTAGACTGCGAGGTGCAGGTACAATCGCCAAGTTAATATCACGACCAAAGGCATCCTTGCCCTCTAGTGTCGCGATAAAGTTCAAGCTCTTATTAACCAAGCGCGGGAATGGGTGGGCAGGATCAATACTGATGGGGGTCAATACAGGCAATACTTGCTCAGTAAAATAACGCTTCATCCAAGCAGACTGCTCAGCATTCAGCTCATCTCGCTTTAGATAGCGAATATCTTCGAGCGCAAGTGCGGGCAAAATATCTTCATTAAGAATACGGTACTGCTCACTGATCGCAGCATGAGTAATAATGGATATCTCGTTTAGCACCTCACTTGGACGCATACCGTGGGCGCTGGTTGATACATCACCGATATTGAGCTTTTGCATGATACCAGCGACACGAATCTCAAAGAACTCATCGAGGTTGGATGAAAAAATAATCAAAAAGAACAAACGCTCAAGCAACGGGTGGCGACTACTGGATGCCTGTGCCAACACACGTAGATGGAACTGTAATAGAGACAAATCTCGATTGATATAACTGCTGGGTGAATAGCTGCCATCTTCTGCGCGCTGCCACTCTATTTCGGCTAGTTCCTCACGATGACTGCTTACACTCATGTCTTGATTTGTATTTTCGCCCGTATCTTCGCTGTGATGATTGACATCAATCATCTCGCTCGCATCACCACTACCCTGATTGTTGTTTGTCTCTACCACGTTGTTACTCCTTTTGCGTTATCGATACGCCATCATCTTATGTCTATCTAAAATCATCTCGCCCACAATACAACTGAACTAATGGCTTATTAAAGGTCATCGGCTGTTGTTGTATTTTTAACCGATATCTCTTCTATTTTTCGTCACCCTTACTGCTTTACTCTGTCTACGATGGATTTACACTGCTATATAAACGACTGTAATGACAGTTCGGCTAATACGGTTGTTTATTCCTAATTTATTTCCAATTTACTCCTAAGACGCTTGCGGCAATGCAGCGTTTTTCATTCGCTTCTTGATAATTGCCTGTTTGTTACGCAGACGTCTATCTCCTTGGTTGTCCTCGTAATACTTTGGGTTAGTGAGCATGGCAATCAGTAGCGCTGACTCATCTCGATTCAGATTGGCGGCTGACTTATCAAAATAATGATGCGCCGCCGCGTCGATACCATAGATGCCGTTGCCGAACTCTGCCACGTTAAGATAAGCGGTCATAATACGCTGCTTATCCCATAGCGTTTCAATCATGATGGTGATGACAGCCTCTTCCGCTTTACGGACATAGGAGCGATGCGAGGTCAAAAATAGGTTTTTTGCCAGTTGCTGCGTAATAGTTGAGCCACCAGCAGACGTCGTGCCAGTCTCTTCGTTTTTCTTTTGTGCCGCCTTGATACCTTTTATATCAAAGCCATTGTGCTGACTGAACGTCGAGTCCTCACTCACGATTGCCGCTTGCTTGGCAGACTTGGCAATAGCATCATACTCAGCCCATGTCTGCGTCACCGTGCCACCCGTGAGACGATGAGTCAGCATAAACATGCTGTTATTGATCGGCTGAGTTTTCCAGATTAATAACAGCCCAGCGACCAAGACATGGAAGGCGACGAGTAATAACATGATTGCCAATAACAGTCGTTTGATAAATGTGCCAAAACTTGTCATGTGCGATATCCGAGTGATTAAAAAAGTAATAAATGAACGCTCTATTGATGACCAAGAAACAGCGACGAGCCCATCGTCATAAGTCTGTTTTTGCTCTTAGTCATTAGCAGTCAGCTATTGGTCTTCAATAATGACCAATAGCAGGTCATCTTACCTAATCTCACAATCGCTGTCATTATTTACCCCACTTCTTTATGATGTAATAATCACTGGGGTATTTTAAATTTTAGCTCAGCGCGTACTACTAGCAGGTACTGTCAGCGCTTGCTATCAGCACGTACTAAGAGTAGGCGCCTTTTAACCAGTATTAAGATAAGAGAATAACCATGTCCGACAATAATAATTCCTATAATAACTCGCATAACAGCGCGCATAACGACTCACATAAT
This sequence comes from Psychrobacter sp. H27, assembly GCF_059072655.1. NCBI lineage: Bacteria > Pseudomonadati > Pseudomonadota > Gammaproteobacteria > Moraxellales > Moraxellaceae > Psychrobacter > Psychrobacter sp. H27. Next base: position 1,192,531 of record NZ_JCACRX010000001.1, read on the forward strand.
AGTATAGAAATATTACGAGCGCGTGTTATTGCACAGCACCCTAGCCTTGGGACTGCTGAAAACAGTCATAAATGGTGGCTACTGGGTACCTCTGGGTGTCATTTATGTGATATCGCTGAGCAAATACTCGTACAGTTTCAGGCGGTACAGCCGATCACTTACAATAATGTCGATATTGCAGACTTTGATGAGGCACTTATGATGGATTTTGCCACAACTATTCCCGTCATTTTGACGCCATCTAGACGATTAAACTATCCGTTTTCGGTGATGGATTTACAGCAATTACTTGTTTGATAGCAGTAGTCTTATAGTAAAGACACCGTATTACGATGATAGAGTGGTGAGAAACGATGCAAGATTTAAAGAAGGTAACCGAAATCGAAGATTTACGCCGTGTCGCCGAGCGTAAAGTACCTCGTATGTTCTATGATTATGTGGATTCCGGCTCATGGACTGAGACGACTTATCGTAGTAACGAGACTGACTTTGATCGTATCAAGCTGCGCCAACGGGTGCTGGTCGATATGGACAACCGTAGTCTGGCGACTCATATGATTGGCGAGCCTGCCAAGATGCCAGTAGCCATCGCCCCAACAGGATTTACGGGTATGATGTGGGCAGATGGCGAGATCCATGCAGCACGCGCAGCAGAAAAGTTCGGCGTGCCCTTCTCACTCTCTACCATGAGTATTTGCTCTATCGAAGATGTTGCCACGCATACCAGTGCGCCGTTTTGGTTTCAGCTCTATGTCATGCGCGATCAAGACTACGTCGCCAATCTGATCCGGCGGGCAAAAGAAGCCAATTGTTCGGCACTGATATTAACTGCCGACTTGCAGGTCATGGGACAACGTCATAAAGACATCAAAAATGGGCTATCTGCACCGCCCAAGCCGACCCTTACCAATATCATGAACCTAATGACCAAGCCGCAGTGGTGTATGAATATGCTGGGTACTAAGCGTCGCACGTTTGGTAACATCGTGGGTCATGCTAAGGGTGTCGAAGACTTGTCTTCTCTGAGTGCTTGGACGGAAGAGCAGTTTGATCCATGCTTGAGCTGGGACGATGTCGCACGTATCAAAGACATGTGGGGCGGCAAGCTCATCATCAAAGGCATTATGGAGCCTGAAGACGCCATTCTGGCAGCTCGCAGCGGCGCAGATGCGCTGGTCGTCTCAAACCACGGCGGTCGTCAACTAGATGGCGCACTCTCCTCTATATCGGCCCTGTCAGACATCGTGCAAGCCGTACAAGCCGAAAATAGTAATATCGAGGTCTGGCTAGACAGTGGTATCCGCTCTGGGCAAGATGTGCTAAAAGCCATTGCGCTAGGTGCGAAAGGTACGATGATTGGGCGCTCTTTTCTCTATGGATTAGGGGCGTATGGTGAAGATGGTGTACGCCGAGCGCTCGAGATCATCTATAAAGAATGTGATATCTCAATGGCATTCTGCGGTCATACGGATATCAATAAAGTAACGGACGATATCTTGGTAAAGGGCACTTATGAGAATCTCAAAGTTGGTCACTTTTAGAGCTATCCATTTTTAAGAACTTCCGATCTCTAAGAACTGTCTCTTCTTAAGAGCTAGCTAGTTTCAAGAGCTATCAGCCATTAAGGATATATAAACTTGTGCCATGATGATTTACGGATGCATAACATTATCTAGCCATACCATTTATACTGTATATACAATATTTTGATGATATCTTGCGTTTATGACCATTTTGCAATTATTAAAAACAGCCCCTATCACTACCCTGCTATTAGCCAGCTTTATTGGGCTGTTTGTCTTGCAGATAGTGACGGGGGTCGATGCCAACAACCCATCGACTGAAGCATTGCTCTCATGGGGTGCCAACGCCCTACCTTTTACGATGAGTGACCAACCGTGGCGATTGGTCAGCAGTGCGTTTTTGCATATTGGTCTCATGCATCTGCTATTTAACGGCTTTGCCATGTATTTCTTTGGACAGATTGCCGAGCCTATGTTTGGCTCAGCCAAGTTTTTGGCGTTGTTTTTGTTGGCGGCTATCGGTGGTAATTTGCTCAATAACTATGTCACATGGCAGGGTATTATAGACGGTACAGGACAACCTGGCATATCAGCTGGTGCCTCTGGCGGTATTATGGGTATTGGGGCGGCATTATTAATCGCGGCACTGTTTAAGATATCGGTCAATGGCATGGTGCTTAACCTCAAGAGCCTGATATTTATTATGGGCATCAACCTTGTCTACGGGTTTGCCGTACCAGGTATTGATAATGCCGGTCATATCGGTGGCGCAATCACGGGTCTAGTGATTGCACTGGCTTTTGCGATTGGCTACCGTCAGCGATTGGCTGTCGCAATGCAAAATACAGCGACTTATCAACAGCGCAACGCTAACCCTTATCAAACCACCTATCATTACGGGGAGCAAGATAACGGTCAGTACAACAGTAAGTACAATTCTCAATATGACACTCAGTACAATGCTCAATATAATGATCAACTGGATAATCAGAGTCGTTATGACAGCAGTGATGATGCCCACTTGCCTTCCCTAGATACTGATTTTAACAATCAAAATGCTGGGTTGGATAGCCATCATCCTACACTAGACCGCTATGATTCCGAGATAGACAGCGATGATAGTAGTACGCGAGATATACGTAGCAATGACATGAATCACAGCACAGTTAGGCATACCGCGTCACACGACCCAGATCATAATAATACTATTCAGCCCACAGCCCCACCTAAAGAACCTATAAAGCCTGCAATCATTTGGCAACTATTACCCTGGCTTATGATGCTACTGATCAGCATCGGATTTGTCTGGTGGTGGCAAGATATTCATGAGCAGTTGCTACAAGTACTAAAAGCCATTGAGTAAATGCTCATACTTAACTATCATTGCTATATAGCTCTCACGCACAGCCCACTTATTTAGATTACTGCTTTTTTATTGACGCTTTTTCACTAACGTTTTCGAGCACGTTTTATCTGATGCTATTACCCAGTTATCTATACTCACTCACGAGACCCAATTATGTCAAAACTTGCAGCGCTACCTCATATCTCGACACGCACTATGCTTAGCGCGTTGACTGCTACTGCGCTATTTAGTGTAGCAAGCCTCTCTAATGCCGCACTGTTCAAAAACCTACCTGCTGATCAAGACGCTGAGCTGAGCGTTGGGGTCAATGTGATGGCAGTTAACTCATCCTATGATCTAGAAGACAGCACGGAAGTACGTGTGCTGCCCGGTATCTTTTATGACAATAATAAGTTCTATGCTCGCGGTGCCCAAGCTGGCGCGTACTTAGTCAATGATGGTACCAATGAGCTGTCTATCTATGCGCAGCCATCGGGCAATAGCTTCGACCCTGACGACGCCAACGGTGACTTACAAGGTCTCGATGAGCGCAAACTCTCAGCAGCGGCTGGTCTGAGCTATCTGCGCCGCACCCCTATTGGCGGTATACGTGCTCAGTTTGACACCGATGTGTTGGACCGTAGTGGCGGTAACTCTGGTCGTTTGACCTACCTTGCTAGAATCAGCAAAGGAAAGCTCACCGTCTATCCAAGCATCGGTTTTGAGTATCATGATGCTGACTATAACGAATACTACTACGGCGTCAGTGAAGAAGAGTCAGCAGAAACGGGCATTGCCGCTTATAAGTCTAACTCGAGTTTGAATCCGTATGTCAGCGTTAGTGCCAACTATGACTTCAGTGATAAATGGGCAGGGTTTGCCAATCAAAGCGTGAGCTATGTACCCAATGAGCAGTACGATAGCCCAATGGTGGACTCACGCACTGAGTCAACGACCACGCTTGGTTTACTTTATAAGTTTTAATTAGAACTGAATTTTTGATAAAAAAGACCTTACTGCGTGATGTGGTAAGGTCTTTTTCAGCTTTGAATGTAGATAAAAGCATACCCAACGAGCCTATGAGTTATATGCTCTTAGAACATATACCTGTTATATATTCCTATAAATTAGTATCAATGAAAAAAATATATTCTAGTTCAAACTTATATGCAAAGAAAATCGACTTGAAAGACATACATGATCGTATTTATTACAAAGAAGTCCAAAATATCTCCTCATGTTTTTTACCACTTACGTCCTCCCAACTCACCATAGACTGATATTTGCTAGGACTATTCATATGTAAGGATGCTAGAAGCTTAATTCTTGAACTTGGTTTCATTTCTTGGTAAGGAAATATTTCTGATAACTCGGTATCAAATAGAGGGCTGTCTTCGCAGTCAATCAATTCAAAATGAACATTATATGCACTACCCTGTCCTGTATTAGAAATATAGAAATTGTAAGACTTTCCTAACTTAGTCAGGCTCACATTAAATTTAGGCTTCGTTTTTTCTGTTTTTTGTTCAGTAATACTTTCTATCTGAAGCCGAGATAACTCTGCAGTTACTCTTTCAAGTTCTAACTGTTCCTTAGCTAGCTCTCTTGTACGAACTAAAGAAATAGTTGAAATTATTGCTGCTAAAATAGAGATTATTAGACTTAAAACTTCAAATTTGCTCATTTGAAGCCCTTAAATAAATTTTTAAATATTTTCTCTGCTTCTACTTTCGCTTCAGGTATTGCTACATCTTTCGCCTGCTCGAAACCAACTTCTTTTAAATCAGCTAACATGATTTCAAAATGACAACTATTGCACTTCACAAAATCATTATCTTGTAATTTCTCTGGATGCTCAAACTCATTATGCCCACATTGAGGACATTGTATTTCTATATGATCAGTTTTAGTCATCTTAACTCCTTATTGGTTTAATAATCGGTCTTTCTAAGATACTAACATTTATATCATATACTTATGAACATTAATCGGGCTTTATAATATGAACATTACCTCATATATTAATAGATAAAAGTGCAAATCTAGAACTAGCTATTGAAATGTGAACAAAAAAAAAGACCTTGCCACATTCTAATATAAGAAGTGACAAGGTCTTTTTATTTCTAAATTCTCAGTGGAACAAATATGATGCTGCTACAACAAATACAACTGCACATTATACCAGGCGTACATTAGGCAAGTCTGACGCCGTAGCAGGACACTATTTGGTCTACTGCTTACTTAGGATGTACCATATCAGCAGGGATGACCCACTCATCGAACTGCGCTTCAGTTAACAGCTCTAGCTCAACCGCCACTTGCTTCAAAGTTTTGTTTTCTTTATAAGCTGTCTTAGCGATTTTTGCTGCATTTTCATAACCAACATGACGATTCAATGACGTCACTAGCATCAATGAGTTGTGCAAGAAGTCATCAATTTTGTCTTTTACTGGCTCGATACCAACGGCACAGTTTTCGTTAAAGCTGTTGCACGCATCGCCAAGCAGTTTAATAGACTGCAATAAGTTAAACGCGATAACTGGCTTATACACATTTAGCTCAAAGTTACCTGATGCGCCAGCCATGCTGATAGTTGTGTCGTTACCCATGACCTGAGCGACAACCATCGTCATTGCTTCTGACTGCGTTGGGTTTACTTTACCCGGCATGATAGATGAGCCTGGCTCATTTTCAGGAATCGTCAACTCACCAAGACCACAACGAGGGCCAGATGCTAACCAACGTACGTCATTCGCGATTTTGTTTAAGCTAGCCGCTAGCGTTTTTAATGCGCCTGACGCAAATACTTCGGCATCACGAGCGGCTAGTGCTTCAAATTTGTTTGGTGACGTGACAAATGGCAAACCAGTCAACGTTGATAGTTGCTCAGCTGATTTTACCGCATAGTCAGGATGGGCGTTTAGACCAGTACCAACCGCAGTACCACCTAGTGGCAACTCATATAGACCTTGTAGCGCGTTGTCGATACGAGTCAATGCATGATCAAGTTGGCTCACATAGCCGCTAAACTCTTGACCTAGGGTCAATGGCGTGGCGTCTTGTAGATGCGTACGACCGATTTTTACGATGCTGTCGAATTCTTTTGCTTTTTTGTCCAAAGTATCACGCAATGCTTGTACCGCTGGGATCAACAAGCTATTGATCTGACGCGCAGCCGCCACCCGAATCGCCGTTGGGAAGCTGTCGTTGGTAGACTGTGCATGATTCACATGGTCATTTGGGTGAATTGGCGTGTAGCTGCCACGCTCAGAACCCGCGATTTCGTTGGCACGGTTAGCAAGCACTTCGTTCATGTTCATGTTTGACTGGGTGCCAGAACCTGTCTGCCATACAACCAATGGGAACTGATCGACCAGACCACCATTGATGATTTCGTCAGCGGCTTGTACGATGAGATCACGCTTGTCGCCTTCAATACGCTCTAGGCTCGCGTTGGTAATCGCAGCGGCTTTTTTGACCAGCGCCATCGCTTCAATCATTGGACGCGGCAATGTCTCGCCACCGATTTTGAAGTTTTCGCGGCTACGCTGAGTTTGCGCGCCCCAATAAGCATCAGCTGGGACTTCTACGTTACCCATGGTATCTTTTTCGGTACGAGTTGCCTGATTCTGTGTCGACATAACTACCCTCTTAACTGGTTTGTTGTTTTATGACTGCTCTAAAAAATGCAACATCTGCTGCACATAAAGGAGAATACGATATAAAGTGGCGTTATGATAGCATGACTAGGGCGTGTTGAATATTCACAAATTGCCTTGGTCAATGCCTAAAAACGAATGTCTAAAAGCGCCCTTTATCAATCTGATATCTCATTGGATAGTCTACTTATGCACTCTGAAACAATACCCGCTGAGCCAAAAACGCTTAATTTACAAGAACCCACACTAAGTAATCCACCTAGACGGCACTTTACTCGCCAGCGTCGCCAGTTAAGTGAAAGCGCGCGTAGGAATATGGGGCAAGCAGCGAGCTTGAATCTGTCTAAGTTACAGCAGCGATTGCCAAAAAATGCGCGTATTGGGTTATATTATGACGGTTTTGGTGAGTTGCCCACTCAGCCACTGCTGGATTGGTGCAGACGCTTAGGCTATTTACCTTATTTACCTGTGGTTGGTTCGCTCGGCAGTGATGATAAACGGTTGCGTTTTGTGCCTGTTTATCATTCAAAACTCGTCAACGTACCAACCCGTATTCATCGTTTGGGTATGAAGCAAAATCATCATCGTCGTTTGCTGTGGGCGCACGAATTAGACGTTATTATCTGTCCGTTAGTCGCGGTAGATAATCACGGCAACCGCATGGGCATGGGTGGCGGTTTTTATGATACGACACTTGGCAAAAGCTATCGCTCAGGGGCGTCAAGACCGCTTAAAATTGGCTGGTGTTATGATTTTCAGGTGGTTGAAGCGTTACAACGTCAGCCGTGGGATGTGCCGTTAGATGGCTTAATTACGCCAAGCAGCATAAGGTGGTTTTGATGAGTGATAACAATAAACAGTCTGATAAAAAAGACTCTAGCGCTGCTGATTCCAGTGCAGACAGTGTGGATGAGTATTTGCAAACATTAGGCAATGAGGACGCTAGGGTGCAACGTTACTACAGTCAAGAGCAACCCTTTAGCGCTGATGAGATGGCACGGCTCGTTAGTGAAGAACGCTTAAATGCGTTGCTGGCGGACAGTGATGCGTTTTTGGGTAGCTTGAATGGTGAGATTAAGGATTTTGATGAAGATTATTAGAAAACGCATCGATTGAGCGATTAGTAGAGATAGAAAAAGGGCGAGCATAGCTGCTATTCGTGATAGTTGCCATACCCACCCTTCTTATCAAACATAACCATTCAAATCATTTATTACAACACCATCGCCGCAATCCAACCAAATGCCAGTAGCGGAATGTTATAGTGCAAGAATGTCGGCACCACACTGTCTTTGATATGGTCATGCTGTCCATCAATATTAAGACCAGAGGTTGGTCCCAATGTCGAATCTGACGCAGGCGAACCGGCATCACCCAGCGCACCAGCCGTACCAATAATCGCAACGGTTGCGAGTGGCGAGAACCCCAAAGAGATACATAGCGGCACATAAATCGCGGCCAAAATAGGAATGGTCGAGAAGGACGAGCCGATACCCATGGTCACAATCAGACCAATGAGGAGCATGATAAACGCCGCCATCGCTTTGTTACCACCGAACAGTGACGCCGCCCCATCAACGAGTGGCTGAATCTGCTCAGTGGCTTTCATCACTTCAGCGAAGCCCTGCGCCGTAATCATAATAAAGCCAATCATCGCCATCAGCTTGATACCGTCATTAAAGACGCCATCAGCCTCATGCCATTTCACCACGCCCGTCGCCATAAATACACCAAAGCCAAACATCGAGCCGAGCAGTAGCGAGTCGGTATAAAGCTGCACCACAAAAGCAGTAACAATAGCAGCCAGTGCGACTAGCGTTTTTAGCTTACTTTGTGACTGAGCGTCAGCTGCGGTTTTGCTTAGGGCATCCCCTTCGACAGCCGCATCATGCGCTTGTTTGTCTATCGCTATCTGCTGATACTCGCGCGGCTTACGGTAGCTAAAGAATACAGCGACTAGCAGACCAAGTAGCATGCCGAGCGCAGGAATCGCCATGGCCTTCACCACAGAGATATTACCAACATCAATACCCGCTTCACCCACGTTTTTTAGCATAATCTGATTGAGGTAAATATCACCAAATCCATAAGGGATAAACATATAGGTGGTAACCAGTCCAAACGTAATCAAACAGGCAATCAGGCGTCTATCAATGTGCATACGGTTGAACGCCAGTAGTAATGGCGGTACCAGTAGCGGAATGAAGGCAATATGAATAGGGATTAAGTTTTGGCTAAAGCAGCTCATGGTGATAAGACCTGCAAACAGCATATACTTAATCATGCCACTCGTACCAGCAGCATCAATGCGTCTAATCACCGCCCCTGCCAACGACTGCGGCAAGCCTGAATGCGCAATCGCTACTGCAAAAGCTCCCAGCAAAGCATACGATAGCGCAATCTGTGCGCCATTACGAATCCCTTCTTGAAAGGCGTCTAACGTATCGGTGATACCAAGACCCGCCAATAGCCCACCTGCCAATGCCCCGATTAATAAACTGAGCACTACGTGCACTCGCGACAGTGACAGCCCTAGCATAATGATAACTGCCAGCAGTACCGCATTGATGGCCATGTATTGCCCCTTGTTTTTTGTACTTTGGTCTTATTTAGACCTATGAATATTGCAACTGATGAATAGCGCTATGCCGTCCAAAATGCTTCCGTATTAGTGCTTTTTTAGACGTGTTTTTAGACGCGCGCCAGTTTACCTTATTTTGGGTGCAAAGCCCACGTATAGAACCAAGTAGACATCAACACATAATGATTATTTAACAAAGATAAGCAGACGACTTTGCCACCAAGCCTTGCAATTTTATATGCGGACACCATTTATCTAAACATGAACCACGAACTTGACTTTACAAGTCTGGGGAACGAGGAAGAATATATGAGTGAACATAAAATAACCCAAGACAATATCGACATTGATGTTGACGTTTCAACAACTGACGTAGAAAACAACGAGGCAGATACCTCGTCAACTGATACGCAAGAAGCAGCAACGACTGATGCCAAAGATACTGATCTTGATGGCAGTACGCTTACTGATACTGACAACAAAAAAGCAAACGATGATCAAGACGAAAGCTATCTGCCACTACTGGCATTACGCGATGTCGTCGTCTATCCGCACATGCAGATTGCCTTGTTTGTAGGACGCGCACCGTCTGTAAAAGCTGTTGAGCTGGCACAAGCTGAGTATGGCAATAAGGTACTGGTCGTCGCCCAAAAAGACTCACTGACCGAAGACATTGATCAAGACAACTTGTATCAATACGGTACGGTGTGCCGCATCGTCAGCACTATGCCGCACGATAGCGATGAGAACTGCATTAAAGTACTGATCGAAGGTCAATATCGCGCCCGTGTCGACAACATAGAGGGCCATAACGAGTTATTGATGGCAAGATTTGAGCGTGCCGATCTTGATATCAGCATGGATGAGAGCCAACAGAAAAATACCATCCAAGCGTTGACCACACTGTTTGAAAGCTATGCAGATGCGCGTTTGCGTAATGCTCGTGAGCTGACTCGCGTTGCCAAGCGTATTGATGACTTGCTTGAGCTGGTGTATTTCATCTCAACTCGCGTGTCGATGGATCTTGATATCAAGCAGTCGTTCTTAGAAGAAAACGATATCAAAACACACATCAACACTTTGACGGAATATCTGGTCAAGCAAAGTGCTGAGCAAAACATCGAACAAGACATTCAAGATGCGGTTCGTCAGCAGATGGAAGACAATCAGCGCGAATACTTCTTGAACGAGAAGATGAAAGCCATCAAAAATGAGCTGTCAGATATGAATGACGGTGCGTTCGATGGTGAAGATGACGTGGCTGAGCTAGAGCAACGTCTCGAAGATGCTGATCTACCAGACGATGTACGCAAAAAAGCAGAGCAAGAGTTTAAAAAGCTCAAAATGATGCCACCTGCGTCCAGCGAGTCATCAGTCGTACGCAACTATATTGAGTGGATCTTAGATACGCCGTGGAATGCGACGACCAAAGTGTCTATTAATCTAGATAAAGCCAAAACGGTATTAGACGAAGATCATTATGGTCTAAAAGATGTGAAAGACCGTATCTTGGAGTACCTCGCCGTACAATCACGCGTGAAAAAACTGCGTGGTCCGATTCTATGCCTCGTCGGTCCTCCAGGTGTCGGTAAAACCTCATTGGGTGAGTCAATTGCCCGTGCAACGGGACGTAAGTTTGTGCGTATGGCGCTTGGCGGCGTCCGTGATGAAGCCGAGATTCGTGGTCATCGCCGCACCTATATCGGTGCGATGCCAGGTAAAATCGTCCAGTCATTGGCCAAAGTAGAAGTCAAAAACCCGCTATTCTTGTTGGATGAAATCGATAAGATGGCGCAAGACTTCCGTGGTGATCCAGCGTCGGCATTGCTTGAAGTATTAGACCCATCACAGAACGATACTTTTAACGACCATTACTTAGATATGGACTTAGATCTATCGCAAGTGATGTTTATCTGTACTGCCAACAGCATGGATATTCCTCCTGCCCTGCTTGACCGTATGGAAGTCATTCGTCTGCCGGGTTATACCGAAGAAGAAAAGGTCAATATCGCGCAGAAGTACCTGGTACCAAAAGCAATTAAGCAAAATGGTCTCAAAGAAGGTGAGATTGAGATTGTTGAGGCGGCATTACATAGTATCGTCCGTAGTTACACGCGTGAAGCAGGTGTGCGTAACCTTGAGCGTGAAGTCAATAAAATCTGCCGCAAAGTAGTTCGCGGTTCAGTTGAAAACCACGGCGCGCGTGCTCCGAAAAAAGCGGAACGTCAGCTCGTCACAGTTGATGACAAGAACATTGATGACTATCTAGGCGTGCATCAGTATGACTACGGCCTAGCAGAAGAAGAGCCTGAGATCGGTCGTATCACTGGTCTGGCGTGGACACAGGTCGGTGGTGAGCTGCTCACTATTGAAGCGGTCGCTATGAAAGGTAAAGGCGAACTTAGCTTTACCGGTTCACTAGGAGATGTGATGAAAGAGTCGATTCGTGCGGCTATGAGCGTGGTACGTGCTCGCGGTGAAAGCCTCGGTATCGATTACGAGACGGTCAAAACCACGGACATTCACGTGCATATGCCAGAAGGCGCGACGCCAAAAGATGGTCCTTCTGCTGGTGGTGCATTAACGACAGCATTGGTATCTGCAATGACGGGGATTGCTATTCGTCCAGATATCGCGATGACAGGTGAGATTACCTTGCGTGGTAAGATCCTACGTATCGGTGGTCTCAAAGAGAAGCTACTTGCAGCGCATCGCGGCGGCATCAAGCACGTCTTGATCCCAGCAACCAATGAGCGTGATTTGGCGGATATTCCTGATAACGTCAAAGAAGGTTTGACCATTCAACCAGTCGCTACGATTGAAGAGATATTAAAGGTTGCCTTGGTCAGTATGCCAAAGCCACTGAAGCCTGCAAAAGTAACGGTTGATAAAACCTCAGGTAAAGCGCTACATAACTAATTGCGTATTGGTTAGTTAACTCGAAAAAGCAAAAAGCCGCTCATCACAATGATGGGTGGCTTTTTTATGCTTATTAGCCGTTCGTTTACTAATAGCTTATTCATTACCAACTCGTGTTTTTTGAGTAGTCCAATGTATTTTGTTATTCAATTAATTTCGTAAGTTTTTTGTGCCATCTGATTTTGTAAACCCATACGAAACTTACATATATTAACTGATTGTTGCGCATTTGATGAATAACTACAAGCATCGCTTGGCTATACTGACCCTGTTGTTAACGAATATTGATACTTGTTTTAATACAAAAACAGTTCTGAATATTTGTAACTTTGACGACAGCTACAATGACGATAATTACAATAATGAATAAAACAATCGGAGATAATAATGAATAAGACAATGCTAGCAAGTGCCCTACTATGTGGATCAGCGTTGGCGATGACTGGTTGCCAAACGGTACAAGACCAAATGCAAACGGGTAACCCTTTGGCGCAGCCTACCCTAAAATCAACCATCAACACAGTAAGCGGTGACAAAAAAGAAGTCGGCCAAGTCTTTCTACGTCCTGTCGATGGCGGTGTACAGGTCTATGGTAAGCTAATGAACTTACAACCAGGCCAAACAGTCGCGCTCCATATTCATGAAACAGGCAGCTGTGCCGACATGGGTAAAGCGGCAGGTGGCCACTTCAACCCTGACAACAACCCACACTCTAATCCAGATGATATGAATGGTCATGCAGGCGACTTGCCTAACTTGACAGCCAATGAAGACGGCGTCGCTACTATTAATTATGTAAACAAAAAGATCACTGCTGATGAAGCAGGTAAATATAGCGTCAATCGCTTAGCCTTTATCGTTCATGCTGGTACTGATGACTATACCAGCCAGCCAGCAGGTGATGCAGGCGATCGCGTTGCTTGTGGTATTATCGAAAAGAACTAATAGCATCTACACTTAGCTATTATGGATAGCACAAAAAGACCTCTTAGCATCTAAGAGGTCTTTTTTATGCTCGATAGAAAAACTTATTCTTCTACCCACTCGCCTTTACGCCAGTACACACCCCAGCGTGTGGCTTTGCCATTCTTTTCAGAGCCGATATACTGCTCTTTTTTCTTACGTGACCAGCGCAAAATAGTTGGATTACCATCTGGATCTTCATCTGGCCCTGCGAACAGATACTGGAACTTATCTTCCATTTTATCTTTAACATCGCGTAGCTCAGCAAGCTTTGGTGCGCGGGTCTCACGCACTTTTGGGAACTTAGAAGCCGCAAGGAACATGCCAGCCGCCCCTTCACGCAAGATGAAGTAATCATCATGCTTGGTCGACTTGAGCTCTGGCAGATGGATTGGATCCATACGCGGCGGCGCAGCTTCGCCTGTCTTTAGTACCTTGCGTGTGTTGTCGCAATTCTGACAAGCAAAGTAAGGACCAAAGCGACCTGTCTTTAGCTCCATTTGCCCATCACACTTGTTACAGTCGATGGTTGGCGCATCTGAGCCGGGTACTTCAAATTTACCTTCTTCTAGGATGTATCCATCGCAATCAGGATTGTTGCCACAAATGTGTAATTTGAGACCACCATCAACGATATAACCATTCATCGCTGTGCCGCATTTTGGACAGCGTTTTTTCTCCATCAAATCTTTAACTTCTGCCGCTTCATCATCACCTTCTGGATCATCCAAGTTGGCAAACGCTTCAACAGGCATCAAGTTTTTGGTGCCTTTACAGCGCTCTTTTGGCGGCAAGTTGTAGCCCGTACAGCCTAAGAATACACCAGTTGAACCTGTACGCAGCTGCATCGGACGATCACAAATATCACAGTGAACATCTGGCACATCAGTTGGATCATTTGGACGCATACCGTCTTTTTCTTTGGCACGCTCAAGCGTTGTTTTGAACTCGCCATAGAAATTATCGAGCACATCTTTCCAATCTTGATCACCTTCTGCCACATGATCGAGCTTGTCTTCTAACGCCGCAGTAAAGGTATAGTCCATTAAGTCTGGGAAGCTAGCCGTCAATCTATCCGTGACGATATCACCCATTTTTTCGGCAAACAGGCGCTTATTCTCAAGCTTCACATAACCGCGATCTTGAATGGTTGAGATGATTGAAGCATAAGTCGATGGACGACCGATACCTTTTTTCTCAAGCTCCTTGACCAGACTCGCTTCGGTATAGCGCGGCGCAGGCTTGGTAAAGTGCTGACTTGGATCTAGTTTATCTAGGTTTAACTTATCGCCTTTTTTGACATCGGGCAATAAGGTATCGTCAGTCTTGGCTGGTGGCATCACTTTTGTATAGCCATCAAATACCATGGTACGACCACGGGCTTTTAGCTCAACATTATCGGCACCAACAAACAGGTTCACTGATAGATATTTGGCAGGTAGCATCTGACACGCCACAAACTGACGCCAGATCAGCTCATATAGACGAATGGCATCGCGCTCCACGCCTTTTAGCTGCGTTGATTTCATGTTGACGTTAGAGGGACGAATCGCTTCATGCGCCTCTTGTGCGCCTTGCTTGTTGCCATAGAAGTTTGGCTTTTCTGGCACATACTTTGCGCCATAGCTGTCTTCGATATGACCGCGGACCGCAGCAAGTGCATCACCAGACAAGAATGTCGAGTCGGTACGCATATAAGTAATATGCCCCGCTTCATACAGACGCTGCGCCAAAATCATGGTCTTTTTGACAGAGAATCCCAAACGCGTGCTGGCGGCTTGCTGCAAAGTCGAAGTGATAAAAGGCGCACTTGGACGTGACTGCGTTGGCTTCTCTTCACGCTCTTTGACAATAAAGTCGCTTGCTTTGAGTATCTCTAAAACTTTATCGGTCTGCTCTTTATTGCCAAGTTTTAGGGTTTTGCCGCCTTGTTTGGTTGCCTCTAAGCGTATGCCGATTTGCTCAGCGTCTGAGGTTTTCTTGGCTTTGTCACTGGCAATGTGCGTATCGGCATGAATCTGCCAGTACTCTTCTGGAATGAACGCACGAATCTCATGCTCACGCTCGACAACCAAACGCATAGCGACTGACTGTACACGGCCGGCTGATAGTCCGCGGGCAATCTTTTGCCATAGCAGCGGCGATACCATAAACCCAACCACACGGTCCAAGAACCTGCGCGCTTGCTGTGCGTTCACACGATCGATATCGAGCTTTGATGGTTGTTTAAAGGCATTTTGGATGGCAGATTTGGTAATCTCATTAAACACCACACGCTGGTATTTGCTATCAGGACCACCAATGACTTCTTTTAGATGCCAAGCAATCGCTTCCCCTTCTCTATCCATATCCGTTGCCAGATAGATTTTGTCAGCGTCTTTAGCCAGAGCTTTGAGCTCTTTGATGACTTTGGTTTTATTGGGCAGTACTTCATAAACTGCCGCCCAATCATGCTCTGGATCTACGCCCATACGGCGTACCAGTGCTTGCTGTGCTTTTTCTTCTTTCGTCAGACTGTCATCTTTTTTGGCAGTTGTCGCTTTCTTTGCGCTCTTACTTGCACTGACTGGCAAATCGCGGACGTGACCGATACTTGAACGTACGACAAAGTCATTACCAAGGTATTTATTGATCGTTTTTGCCTTGGCTGGTGATTCTACGATCACCAAAGACTTACCCTTCGGGCTATCAGCAGTCGATGCTGCGGCTTTTTTGGTTGTGGTTTTTGCCATATTTGACGACACCATAATATAAGTAGATTAAAAGTAAATTTAGCAGCACGGTGATTTATGGAAGCAGATACTCATAGTTTTGCTATGGTTCAGCGATTTATAGTAATAAGTGCTGCTAATAAAAAAGGTTATAAAACAAATTATAACCATAAAATAAAGATATAGTTATAAAGACGTTACACTGCTAAGCGTCAGAATGTCAACTTTAAATAAATTGAATATGACGAATCGCACATATATTGCTCTTAATGGAGACAAACAAATGCTTTACTAGGTTTATGACTGCTGCTGCATTTGTAGTGCCCATTTCTCAAGGTTTGCTTTGAGCACTAGCAGATCTGCCTCAATCATTTTTTGCTGATACGCAGGATTAGATGATGGACGCACATACGCAACGTCTTCCCAATAGATGACAATACTATTCGCTTTGGTCAATAGCCCTTTAACAAACGGCTCAATACTTACTGGCAAATCTAATGACGCTTTGTCGAGACTAAAATTGGTCTTACTGACCGTTACGTTCTTGCTTTGAGTGCCGCGAATGGCACTTGGAATAGTTAGTATCTTGTCGTCAGTACTGGTATCGACAAAGCTGCTGTCTGGGCGCCACTGCCCATCAATCACTTGATAACGGGTGTGCGGCAGCTTGGTCTCTTCTAATATCAGGCAATATTGCCCAAGCATACCGCGACCATACTCATTATCCTTCCCCTTTATCCAATCAGGACAAGTAACGAGCTTTGGGTTTAACTCTAACCGGCGCGCGGTCATACGCAGCTTATCCAAACGCTGATCGATACCGTTCGGTTTGAGCGCCATCATACTCCCTAATACGAATAGTACAATGACAATACCAATCAATGTTCCCATGAGGCTCTGACCTTTTGACTAAATAAAAGTGAAGCTAAATAATATAAGTATAACCACTGCTAGCTATGCTCAGCCTGAACACCACTGTCTTATAAATAGCTAATGCATAAGCAAGACAATATTATCTTACCTGCTCAATACCGAATAACAGATAACAATACAGCAAAGCTTATAATGAGCCCAAACCCTGAAAAATCAAGCATAGTAGCTCATCCATGGCGCAACAGACAGCGTCACACCTCACTACCTATTCATTAATTACACTGTTAAATCAACTATTTAGCATACGTGGATATACGTATCATAGTCCTATACAAAAACCAGATACGAAACGTGGTCGGCGCAAAAAAGTGCTATGATAAACCATAATTTTAAACGCGCGCAGGTTTATTATGAATTATCTTATCAAGTCGAACGCATCGAGCGCTTCTAATGCTAGTAACGCTCGCAAGCTGACCAGTAGACTTATGAGCAAAACGGGTATGAGCCTGTCATTGTTCGGTGCCGTTGTACTGACATTATCGGGCTGTGCCACCACCCAAAACCTGACGCCCCAACAATGTCAAAGCAGCAACTGGCAGGACGTTGGTTATGCTGATGGTCTACAAGGGCGCTCAGGTGCTCACTTCGGTCACTATACCAACAGCTGCACCAGCGTAGGCGGCGCTAGTCCCAACCGCATACAGTGGGAACAAGGACGACAGCAAGGGCTCAAAAACTACTGTACCGAGCTAAACGCCTATAAGATTGGCCGCGAAGGTTATGATTGGCAGCCTGTCTGTCCACTAGAGGGTATCGAGAAATTAGAAGAGGCTTATTCTCAAGGGCGCTACTACTATATTCGTCAGCGCGATCTAGACTACTTGCGATCGCCTTACCCATTTGGCTATGGACATGGGGTCTTCGGCTACGGCTATCGCCCATTTGGTTATGGCTGGTAAATGGCTAGTAAAAAGAAAACCTCACTGATGACTTAATTTGAGGTTTAAGTCGTCAATGAGGTTGGAGAAAAACTTATTATTTTAATTGTTCTTTTTATTGCGGTTATGGTTGTTCTACTGATTGGCTTTTTGTTCTATCTAGCCCGCTTTTTGTTATGACCATGTGCTGTGTCACCAAACACTTTAACATCGATATGGCGCTTTATTATCGACGTTTTTTTTTAGATATTGCACTTTGTAGACATTATGAGCCACAACTATGATGCACAAATAGCCGCAGCTTTTATGAGCATCATAGCTTTTATAAGCACGACATCTACTGCCTATCCACCGCTATTGAGTACCAAGACTATTCATTGACGAAAGCAATTTTGGTTAGTCCAGCGTTACTTGCCGCTGCCAAGACTTGAGCGACCGTATCGTATTTGCCTTCTTTATCTGCACGCAACTGTACTGGGGTATCTTCGTCGGTTGCGCCTTGCTGTTGTAGACGCGTCTCTAGTGCTTCCATACTGATTGGGTCGCTGTCCCAAAATAGTCCTGCATCCTTATCAATACTGATTTGAATGGCTTCTGGCGGGGTCTGACTGACCTCAGCACTGGTTTTTGGCAAATCTAAAGGCACCGTCGGGTTCAGTACGGTTGCGGTCAATAAAAAGATAATCATCAATACCAGCATGATATCGATGAGCGGGATGAGGTTCATCTCATCCATGCTGCGTACATCATCATCACCCAATTGAAATGCCATAGTTACTCTCAATACTTGTGTTTATTTTCATACTGCTAAAAGGCTGCGCCGTACTTATTCGCTGTTTAGCATTTGTGCTTTACACCCAAATACCGCGCTGCTTTCACTTATATCCCGTATCTCAATACTTCTTATAGCTGTTCTGGCACTGAGCTATTGTAGTGATTGGTTTGCTGATCGTTGGTTGCTGTTTCGATCGTATTTGAGCGACTGTTTTTTGCGGCTTGCACTGATGTTACGCTAGCATTCGTATCGGCAGATACTGCCAGTAGGTCATGTGCTCTATCGTTGGCTTGATACATGATGCGGCGATTGATCCGTACCGCTACGTTATAAAATATGACAGCTGGAATGGCGACGGCGATACCTAGACCCGTCATGATCAGTGCCTCACCAACAGGTCCTGCAACTTGTCCTAGTCCTGCCTGCCCACTCATGCCAATATTGTGTAGCGCATGAAAGATACCCCATACGGTCCCGAACAGTCCAATAAATGGTGCAATGGCGGCCGTGGTACCGAGAATAGGTAAACCACGCTCGCTAGCAAAACGATAGCGGCCTATGTGTTTGAGCAGTGTCTGCTCAGTGACCAAACGGCGAGTTGCCGCGTCAGTACCGACCAAGTCGGCTTGCCTAGCTTGTAGCTGCTGGCTCAAATCGTCTGCCACACTATTCGCCAGTTTTCGGCTTTGCAGCACACGCACGATACCTGTCACCCAAGAGAGGATAGATAACGCCAGCAACAAAAAGAACAATGTCTTTGTCACCATGTCGCTGATTTGCCAGTATTGCATAAAGTCCATGTCAGACTCCTTAATGTGTAATGCCATGACATGATACTGAGATACATATCATGCTTAGTCTTATTATGAAAGATTATCAATAAATACGTTGTTATAAAATATAAACCATCATGGAACTGCATAGCTGATCGGCAAGGTCACATTGCCCACGACTGGTGTGCCACTATTGTTAGTGAATGGTTTAAATTTACCAGAACGTACTTGGCGCTGTGCCTCTCTATCTACCACCGGATTGCCTGAAGATTGCGCTAAGCTCACGCTATCGATACCGCCCTGTTTGTTGACTCGCAACGATAATACAACGTTAAAAACGTCACCAGAACGGGCGCGACGTGCCGCACGCTCAGGAAAACTAAAGTTTGGTGCAGACGCCCAATTGGCCGCGCTAGCAGTAAAGCTTACTGGCTCATTGCTCTGAGCTGCAGCGGCAGCTTCTGCCTCGGCTTTCGCTCTTGCAGCCGCCTCTGCTGCGTCTCTAGCAGCTTTTGCTTGTGCAGCGGCTTTGGCATTTGCAATGCTTCTGGCTTCTTGGGCAGCTTTTGCGGCTTTGAGCTCAGCTTCTTTAAGTTTAGCATTTTCGATTTCAGCCGCTTTTGCTTCAGCGTTTTGAGCGGATTTTTTTGCTTGCGCGGCAGCTTCTTTGCGACGTTCATCAGCAGTTGATGTATCAACTATCGGTTCTGGGCTTGTCTTTTTTGGCACTGCTTGTTTTGACAATGTCTCTTTTGGCAGAGGTTTCTGACTGCTGTCAGGAGCATTCTGCTCTGTTGTGATAACAGGCACCGCTTCAGGTGCTTTCTTTTTCACAACAGGTTCTATGGGTGTCTCGACACGCTGTTTGGGCGGTGTCTCAGCTTTAGGCGGTGTTGTAGACTGCGGTTCTACTGTTGGTTGCGCTGGTTTTTGGACGCTGACTTCTTGTGGCAATACTTCAGCTTTGGGCGCTGCACTTTTGGTAGGTAACGTCACAAACTGAATTTCAACAGGTGGTGTCTCTGTTTCTGGCTCAGGTTTTAATGTAGGCGTTTTTATGGTTACCAATGCAAATGCTGTCAGCAGATGTAACCCTACCACTGTGATGATGGCTAACAGTATCGATCTGATTGGCGGCGCGTCTAACTCTGTTGAACTCATAACAGCCTAATATTTATTGTCCAAGACGGAATGGCGTAGATAATAATGCAAACGATAATTATTATCAATAATAATTTACAATATTTTCTCCTCAGAGCCATATCCATTAAGCTCTCTACATACCGCCCTGTAATTGACTGAAGCATTTACTTTAGCTATGTACTGCAGCTATATCCAACCTTGAATAAGCAAATACCCCTATCGGAACGTAACATTAGCAGCTCACTTTTTGGGCAACTGCCTATTTTTTAGGCAATCATTTATTGGTAATAAAAACCATTATCATTTTTATTGATAATGAGTCTCAATTAATTTATCATAACGGCTGTTTTATTATCCATATATTTTCGTAAGACGATAAATGTAACCGTGCTCAATTTATAACAACAATATTAAGTAAAGAAATTGAGTAGAGAATTGAGTAGAGATAGGAACAGGTACGCTATTGGGAATTGTTGAGTCTACGCCCAGTAGTGTCTTGTTATTGTTCTATATTTTTATTAGTCAATAATCATTATTATCTCACTAAAAAATTACCCAAACATCTGATATACCGAGTCCATTATGTCTATTAGTTCACTATCAACACGCCCTACCAGCCCTTTTTTTAAACGTCCCTTATTGACAGCTACGATCACCGCTTTAATCGCGACTCTCAGCGTGACAGGTTGTAGCTCAAACGAAGCGAACGATTCTGAACCAGCCGATGCCAACACTACCAACCAGACGGCTGATGAGTCATTAAATGTCGCTAGTAACGATGCGGTCTCTGCCGAAAAGATTACGGTAAATACCGTCAAAGGCGATGTTGAGATGCCCATCAACCCATCACCACTCGTCGTGTACGATATGACGTTGATGCAGGATTTGGCGGCGCTGGACGTGGCTGTTGACGGGATGCCTGGCGGGATGCTTTTGGATAACTTACACTCCGACACGCAGCCTGAGCCAAAGTCAGTTGGTACGGTGTTTGAGCCAGATCTTGAAGCATTGAATGCGATGCGCCCGCAAGCTATTTTGGTCGGCTCACGTATGGCAGAAAAATACGATGAGTTATCCAGCATCGCGCCGACGTTGGATATGAGTATTGATACAGCCAATATCTATGAGTCCAGTAAGCAGCGTCTGCATGACTTGGGTGCTTTGTTTGGTAAAAGCGATCAGGCAGCCAAACTACAACAAAACATAGATGACCTCATCGACGAGACCAAAAATCTAACCGAAGAAAATAAAGGTACTGGTCTGGTCGTTATGGTCAATGGGAATAAAATGTCTGCTTATGGCGACAAGTCTCGCTATGGCTTTATCCATACTGTGCTAGGCGTACCAATGGCAGACAACCAAATTGCTGATGCGCCTCATGGTCAGCCAATATCTTTTGAATACTTACAAAAAGCCAATCCAGATTGGTTGTTTGTCATCGACCGTAGTGCGGCAATTGGCGAAGACGGTATTGGTGCCAAAGCCGTATTGGACAATCCATTGGTCGCCCAAACCAATGCGTGGAGTAAGCAGCAGGTAGTCTATCTCAGCCCAGACTCTTACCTTGCGTTTGGTGGCTACTATCAATGGATGCAGGACCTGACCACCATTAAAGGTGCTTTTGCTAGCGCCAAATAATGGTTAATTAGACGTTCATTTTCAATCAGTCGTTCATGTTCAGTCAGTCACTAATCATAATCACTAAGCATAGTCACTGTAATGATCTTTTATTTTTTAGCCAGTAGAGATTATGTCGTTATTTTCACACCGTACTCACGCTAGGCTCAAACCTAACACTTCTTTGCCAACATCATCTTGGCAAAGAAATGCTAGCTACAACCTAGGCACAGAAGATCGACGTGCTGCCATACCACCATGGTTAATAAATACCGCAAGCCTCATTGTTATGGGGCTTTTGGTGCTAATGAGCTTATCTATTGGGGTGGCAGACTTTTCGTGGTCAGGTATTTTGCAAAGCATCATTAGCCATAGTGCCAACTCTGACAGTTCACTACTGATGGTCAGCCGTATACCACGCACCATTGCGATTATCTTGACTGGTGTTGCGATGGCAGTCGCGGGAATGATCATACAGGTGGTGCTAAAGAACCGTTTTGTAGAGCCCTCTATGGTTGGTGCCACCCAAAGTGCGGCGCTTGGACTGCTAGTGGTCAGTCTGCTATTTCCTGCCAGTGCACTCATCGTAAAAATGGGCGTGGCGACCATTACCGCAGTAGTCGGTATGATGCTTTTTATGCTACTGATTCATCGTATACCGCCGACTGATTTTTTGATGATTCCGCTGATTGGGATTGTCTTTGGTGGCATTATCGAGGCGGTGACGACATTCATTGCTTATCAAACCGAATCGCTACAGATGCTCAGTGTGTGGCAGTTTGGTGATTTCTCAGGCGTACTGGCAGGTCGCTATGAGCTGCTATGGCTCACAGGCGGTCTGTGTGTGCTCGCTTATATCATCGCAGACAAGCTAACCATCATCGGTCTGGGTGACAATATCGCGCTGAACCTAGGTATCAGCAAGCGGCAGGTCACATGGATCGGCGTGGGTATGGTCGCGATGATGAGCGCGGTTGTCGTCGTGACAGTGGGTATGATCCCCTTTATTGGCTTAATCGTACCTAATATCGTTAGCCGCCTGATGGGTGATAAGTTACGTTGCAGCTTGCCAGCCGTTGCCCTACTCGGTGCTTCAGCGGTATTGCTGTGCGATATTATCGGGCGCTCTATTCGCTATCCGTTTGAAGTTCCTGTTGCCACGGTCTTTGGCGTGGTGGGTACGGTGCTGTTTTTGTGGTTGTTATTACGTGCGCCATCTGAGCGATAGCGGATTGAATACTCAGTGTTCAACGCCCTAAAAGCTGAATGACCATCGCTCATTTTTAATTACTAGATAGGCTTGGCACCATAGGATTTTGTATGTTCTCATCGACTAAGCTTACTTCCACCAAGACTGATGCTACCAAAACTAGCACCGCGATAGATAACCCATCTTCAGCAAATAGTCAGTATTCAGCCGCTGCACAAAGTCAGTTGGCAAAATTATGGGCATTCATAGCGGCACATCCAAAGTCTATAGCAGCTGTCACCCTACTGATCTCCATAACTTTATTTTTGACGTTGAATGTTAATGGCTACTGGGATTTTGCGCTACCACTACGGGGCAAGAAACTGTTGGCATTGATGGTGGTTGGCTATGCCATTGGCGTATCAACCTTGCTGTTCCAGACATTGACGCATAACCCTATTTTAACGCCTTCCTTACTTGGGTTTGACTCACTCTACGTACTGCTGCAAAGCTTGCTAGTGTTTTTTTTGGGTGCGATTAGTTTTACCAGTCTTGACCCTATCGCCAAATTTACGCTAGAGATTGTCCTAATGTTTGGGGCGTCTTTGTTATTATTTAAGCTACTATTTTCTAAGAGCAGTCAGGATTTGACGCGCTTGATACTGGTGGGTGTTATCTTTGGTGTGTTGTTTCGCAGTTTATCAGCGCTCATTGCACGGCTGATAAACCCCGATGACTTTATAGTCGTACAGTCTGCCAGCTATGCTCAGTTCAACACGGTCAATCCACAACTGCTTGGCATTAGCCTGATTATCTGTGCCATCACGGCAGTATTTGTCTGGCGCTGGCGCTATCAGTGCGATGTCCTGATGCTCGGTCAGTCGCAAGCCATCAATCTTGGTATTAATTATCAACGTCTGGCATTCGGTTTATTAACTATCATTGCCGTACTGGTCGCTACTGCCACCGCATTAGTCGGTCCAGTGACTTTCTTTGGGCTATTGGTCTGTGCGCTGACCAATCGTATGGCTCGTCATATGTATCATAGTGAGCGGCTAATCCTGGTTAGCTTGGTTGCTATGATTTGCTTGGTACTGGGGCAGACTATTTTTGAGCAAGTGCTAGACATGGCAGGCGTATTGTCCGTCGTCATAGAACTGGCAGGTGGCTTGATGTTCTTGGCATTGATATTTATGTCTCAGCGCCGTACGTCCTGATCGATTAGCCAGCATTATTATTTAAAGCTCATACAAGACCTTTTTGAGATAAGACGCATTATGATTCGACTAAATAACATCTCTCACCATATTGGTAAGCAGCAAATCCTACATGACATCACGCTGTCCTTGCCTACTGCGCAGGTCATTGCGTTGATTGGCCCTAACGGTGCGGGCAAATCGACATTGTTTTCGGTGATGGCGCGCTTGCAACCACTACAGGCTGGACAAGTAAGCTTTGGCGAGCATGATATTGCCAGTTGTCAGGCGCGTACGCTTGCCAAGACCGTCGCTATGCTTGGACAAGACAATCAAGTACAAGGACGCCTGCGCGTACACGAGCTGTTGATGTTTGGTCGTTACCCTTATCATCAAGGACAACCAACCGCAGACGATGTGCAAAAAGTCCAAGAGATCCTCGAACGCTTTGAGCTTGAGCCACTTGCCGAGCGTTTTTTGTCAACGCTATCAGGTGGACAGCGTCAGCGCGTACTCATTGCCATGATTGTCTGTCAAGATACACCCTATTTGCTACTTGATGAGCCACTCAACAACCTAGATATGTATCATGCTGGTCGCCTCATGCGCGAGCTGCGCACACTTAGCCATTCTCAGCAAAAAACCGTAGTGATCGTCCTGCATGATATCAACCAAGCAGCGCAGTTTGCCGATACGGTGGTGACGATGAAGTCAGGTCAAGTGACCGCTATCGGTCGTCCTGCTGAGGTCATTACCCAAGAGACCATGAAAGATCTGTACAACGTCGATGTTACGGTCCTAAGCCATCAAGGTCGTCCCGTAATTGTCGATACAGTTTAGAGACTGGTAGTTGATTGTTTAGAAACTGGCACTTAATTGCTCAGTAATCAGATGGCTCGATATCCTGTCAGTATGCATACCGATACATCTGTACCGGTATTATATTTGGTCTATCAAACGTACTAACCTTACATCTCAGTGATAACCACTATCTACTCTTTTGCAATGCCTTTAAGCGCTGTTGTCGACCTTTCCACCACAGATACACCCCTGTCCCTGACAGTACTGCCACGGCCAGTCCAATCATCGCCAAGAATACTTGGTACAGTCTATGTCCCCAGCCTTGACCGATATGCCCCATATGCAGGGTAGATAACCATTGGTCTGCCTTAGTGCCAAAAGTAGTTTGATACCCAAAATTGACGCGCTCAACCCTGCCTGTCGCCGCATCAACCGTGATAGATGATGCCCCACCTTTTTCACCAATATCCTTATTTGTTTTAAAGCGCATCTGCCATTGTTTGTCTTCTTCAACCCAGCGGATACCTAATAGCTGCTGTACCAATACGCCGTTCTGCTTAGCAGCAATCTCGGCTTGCGTGCTTAGATAGGCAATGCTGTTGGACTTACTGACAAGTTGCGTGCTTATATTCGCGTCATTTGTACTATTGCTAACAGGGGTATTCGAATTTGCCGTTCTCTCTGCTCTATCCTGCTGCTCCGCTGGTTTATTCTGCTCAGATTTGGCAGGTCGGCCCTCTCTTGGGGTTAGCCCAACCACGGCTTGCATCACTGGCTGATAGACAGATTTTAGATTAAAACCGACGCTCGACCATGCAATGACGAATAACATGACCCAAAGCCATAACCCAAAAGCATGATGCAAATCATAATTGAGCTTAAAGGTATTGGTCTTGCGACGAATCTTCCAAGCAGGTAGCCAACGCTTAAAGAATGATGCCCGTTTTTTATTGGAAGGCGGCTTGTTTTTGGATGGTTTGATGGCTCGTGGAAAGGTCAGATAAAAGCCAATAAAGCAGTTAATCGTCCAGACCAATGAGACAATACCTAGCACCCATTTACCAATATCACCAAGCAGTAAGTCGCGGTGCAACCAAAACACCTTCCACATGGTGTTGTTCCATGCCCATGCGTCTTTGTCACGCGTGCCAATGATATCGCTGGTATAGGGATTAATATACACTTCTTGAAATGCTGGTTTTGGTTTATTGCCGCCCCTGCCTCGGCTCCTATCGATCGAAAACACCACAGCTTTATCGGGTTTTATGGATGTGGGCATACTGGAGAATTTTTGTGCGGGGTAGTTCGCTACAACCTTATCATGTAGCTCTGCGATAGACAGAAGCGGTGACTTTTGGGCGTCGATACTGACCAGCTTGCGATTGAATACATCATCAAGCTCATGATGAAACGCCAGTAATGTCCCAGTGATACTGGCAATGATCAAAAAAGCTGCCATAGCAAGCCCAGTATAACGGTGAATCCATAAACAGACTTGGCGCGGATTGAGTGAAGTCATGGGTTTTTGTTCTTTATTCATATAATATTTTAGTAGGTACTTATCAATAAGTGCTTATCAATGAGCATTTGTCAGTAGGCACTTATCAGTGAGTGTTTATTAGAAAATACGTCATCGCTGTTGTGATAATTTAAAACCTATCCACAATAAAAAGTCAGCTCCCATATATAGACAGCTGACTCTATTGATACGATTAGATTTATATTAAATTAAACCAGATAAGTGAGATTAGAACTGATACGTTAATGAGGTTTTGATGTTGCGTCCCATCTCAAAGTCATTATAGTCATCATCTATAGAGTTACGTGATGCATGGCTGGCATAGGTCTCATCAAAGATATTGTATACCCCAAGCGTGGCTTTTAAGCCTTCAACTTGAGTTGGTGTATAGCTCATAAAGATATCATGCACGTCATAGTTTGGTTTTTCGTTGTCATCGCCCGCGGTGTCCGGCGTCACTGAAGCGACGTAAGTGCTGCGCCAGCCAAGCTCAGTAGTATCAGTTGGTGCATAGCCAAGGTTGACCATATACTTGTCACCAGACTCAGAGCCACTACCACTCACTGAAGCGATGTTGTAACCAGTATCCTCGCCCTTGCTGCGTGCACGCGCATAGCTTAGACCCATATTGAAGTTATCTACTCTATAATCCGCTGATAGCTCCACGCCTTTGATTTTGAAATCTTCGTCGTTATTAATAACCCCTTGGCAACTGCCGTTTAATTGTCCAGTCGCGCAATCTAAGCCAACTCGTCCATTACCAGCGCGTACAAACTCGATGTAGTTTTCGATATTGGTTTCAAAGTACTTACCACTTAATTTTAACGAATCATTGGCTGTCGTTAGACCACGCAAAGTCGTTGCGATACCAATTTCGGCATTGTCGCCTTCTTCTGCTTTTAGATCATCATTGACATAGGTGCCAGCACCATCAGTATTGAAGATTGTTTGGCTCAGGTCTGGACCATTAAACAACTGTGTATAGCTTGCAAATAGCTGAGTGCGCGGTGCGATCTCATAACTGGCCGCTAGCGCGCCAACGACATTGTCATAAGTTTTGCCTGCCGATACAAACTCAGGAGACTCGTAGCGGTCGTAACGAACGCCTGGCGTTAAGCTAAGTTTGCCGATTTGCCATTGGTCTTCTAAGTATACCGATGTGTTGGTTGCTTCATCGGTACTAGCATCCGCAAAGTCTCGTGACATCTCAGATTCTTTTTTGTAATGCTCGACACCTGCGATTAGCTTATGAGTGCCTTTGATACCATCAATGATGCTGCTATCGACAATACTGGTGTTTTGTACTTTTCCGCCAGTGGTTTTGACCTCTGCATCAAACTCGAACCCAGGCTCGCCATCAGAGTTACGCAAGATCTGCGTGCTAGTCTGATGGACATTGGTGTCTATATCAATTAATTGATTGGCAGGATTATAAGTATGATCCAGCGCGTAAGTGTCGCGTTTGACTTCTTGCGGAATAATTGGGTTCCAACCGCCAGCAGGGAAATCTGGACGTAATGGAAATAGCCCTTTGTTTTCGGTACGGCTAAAGCTTGCGCCCACATGATGATCTTGACCAACATATGCGCCCGCTTTTAAAAGGATGTTTTCGCCTTCACTGTCTTCGGTTTGGATTTTGCGGCCGCTACCATCTTCGCCAGCATTGGCATCACGCTTGCCATAATAAGCAAGTAAGTCGATGTTTTCTGTTGGGGCGCCATAAACGGTCGCTGAGGTCAACAGCTCATCGTTATTGCTGCCATATCCTGCGTGGATTTTGGCGCCTACTGTTTGACCAGGCTTGAGTAGATCTGCTGCATCGACGGTTTCAAAAGCAACCGCGCCGCCGATGGCATCGTTGCCAAGCGTTACTGAGTTATTACCTACTGACACTTCTGCTTGCTTGAGCAAGTCTGGATCGATAGTGACATCGCCCATATGGTAGAACAGCGCACCCTCTTGACGGGCACCATCGATAGTGACTTTTAGGTTGGTATCATCAAGACCACGCACACGTATGCGCTGATTGACCGATGAGGTACCGCCTACATCTACTCCTGGTACCACATCTAAAAAATCACTCAAATGACCTGCTTGAGCAGCTGGTGTGTAGTCATCTATATAGACAGAGTCCTCTTGCACACTATCACGTACTGAGCTATTGGCCGTTACGGTAATAGTCTGTAGTGTGGTATTTGGCATATCATCTGCCGTAGCGGCGTTGGCCGCTTGTGTCCACAATACCGCTGCCACGCCTACAGATAGCACAGTCAATGGGCTAGATAACTTTACTTCACGCATAACACACTCACTTTATTTTACTATTAGAATTTTTAAGCCGTCGATAAACGGTCTCTTATAAAACTGCTCTTGGGGGGTATATAAACTTGCATATATTTAAGCTAATACGCGAATAACATCATTAATGTTAATGATAATGATTAGCATTTAATTATTGAGGGGCATAATAACGAAGTATTAACAATTTGGCAATAATTAATGTGCAGAATTTACATGAATGACATTGGGCAAGGATAAACCTAAGATGGGAGGTTTCTATATCGGTTAGCACAGCGGTATCAACAGCTCGATTCACTATTCAATTCTATGCTTACTCATACTCACTTGGCTTTGATTGTTCAGCCTTCATTGCTTGGTTCTGATGACATTTGACAACGAGGAACAGCTCCGGACTGTATTGATGAATGACAGATTATATCGATGATATGATAGCAAGTTACCTAGCACTTGTTTTTCTTGTACTACTGTACTAGAATGCTGAAACAAGGCAGTTCTTTGCAGAATAGCTGCTTGACGAGCGCGCTGTCTCCTTTTTTGTTTAAGACTATTTACTATGACTACCGATCCTTATCAGAGCTTACTAACTCATTTGACAAACTGTACTGATAGCGAAGACATCGATAAGCTATTAAGTGCACTACTGACAAATAAAGAGCAACACGATATTGCCAATCGTATTCGTATTTTTGACTTGCTTGAGCAAGGCGTTACACAACGTGAGATCTCTGAGCAACTGGGCGTTGGTATTGCCACGGTCTCTCGCGGTGCTAGAGCCATGCAAAGCCATGATGTAAGCGCGTTACTTGCTACTCATAGAGCGCGCTCCTAAGCCACTACCTAGCGCATTTACTACTCTTTTACTAATTACCTTCTTAATAACTACTTTATTAATTGCCTAATCGACACCTATTTGATGAATTTCGGACTTTGTTATGACTTCTAGTACACTTGCACAAACCCAGCCTGCACCTATCGATATCCCTAGCAAACCAAAGCGCATTAAGCTCACACAGGATATTGACTTTTTTGCGTTATTTAAACGTATCGAGAGCGCGTTTGACACTTGTTATTTGCTCGAATCGTTGGGTGAAGACAGCCATATTTCACGCCATCATGCGATCGGCTTCAACCCTGTGACTACCATCGCAGCGTTAGACCGCCATACGCTTGCTATCACGGATAATAAAACAGCGACCACCACCAAGTATCAAACTGACAATCCTTATGAGCTGCTTCGCGCCATCACGCCGCAACATGTTATTGCCCGTGATCAGAGCGGCGGACTTGTCGGTTATTTGGGTTATGACTGTGTGAACTTTTTTGAGCCGAGTCTGACGGCAAAAGCCAGTGAAGACTTTGAGCCGTTTAAGTTTGGTGTGTATCTAGATGGATTAACGCTTGATAAGATGACAGGCGAGATTTTCTACTTTTATTATCCCACTGCACAGCAAAACAACCGTATCGAGCAGATCAAAGCGCTACTCGATGACCCAATTCCAAGTTATGAAGCGCCTACCGTTGAGTTCTTGGGCGATGGTATGAGCCAAGCAGAACATGCCAACGTCGTCATGCAAGTCAAAGAAGACATCATCTCTGGCCGTATCTTTCAGTGTGAAGTTGGGTTCAAATCCAAATATCGTATCGCTGGTGACAAGATGCCTATCTACGAAAAACTGCGTGCGGTCAATCCATCACCGCACATGTATTTTATGAAATTTACGCAGCAGTGCATCATTGGCGCGTCGCCTGAGCTGCTGTTCCGCTTACGTCAAGGCGAGATGGAAACCTATCCACTAGCAGGGACAGCTAAACGCGGCGTCGATGTAATAGAAGACCGTAAGCTTGCCCGCGCCCTACTCAACGATGACAAAGAAATCGCCGAGCACAATATGCTTGTCGATTTGCACCGTAATGATATCGGCCGTGTGGCGCGATTTGGTACGGTAAAAGTCCGTAGTCTCATGGATATCAAACGCTTCTCGCACGTACAGCATATCTCCTCTGAGATCGTTGGTATCTTGCATCCTGACGAAGATATGTTTAGCGCGCTTGCCAGCAATTTCCCTGCGGGCACACTATCAGGCGCACCTAAGGTAGAAGCCATCAAAGTCATCAATGAGCTAGAGCCAGATGGACGCGGTGCTTATGGCGGTGCGCTAGGATCATTCAACTTCAATGGCGATTGTATCTTTGCCATTCCTATTCGCAGTCTATTTATCAGCGGCGAGTCAGCCTACGCGCAGACATGCGGTGGCAATGTCTATGACTCAAATCCAGCCGATGAGTATCTAGAGATTCAGCGCAAACTGTCTGCGATGAAAGTCGTGTTAGACAGCTTTATGCAGCCGTAATCTTATCAAGCGTCATTCGCAAGTTGGCCCTATTTTACCCAGCTATATTTTTATAAAAGAGTTTATGTCCCATGAATGTTTTAATTATCGATAACTACGACTCGTTTACCTTTAATCTCTATCAGTATGTCGGCGAGATTTTGCAAACTTTGGACGGCAGCAATGAAGCCAAAGTCACTGTCAAACGTAATAACGAGATTACCCTAGCTGACGTACAAGCCATGAATTTAGATAGAATCATTATCTCACCCGGCCCTGGTTCGCCTGATGATCCAGCGTATTTTGGCATCTGTGCGGAAGTTATTGAGACATTGGGCAAGACAGTACCACTACTAGGCGTCTGCTTGGGTATGCAAGGCATTGCTCATGTATTCGGCGGTGATGTGATACGCGCCAGTGTGCCGATGCACGGCAAAGTATCCTCTATTCGTCATGATGGTACAGGTATCTATCAAGGCTTGCCGCAAGAGCTTGAAATCATGCGCTATCACTCACTGGTGGTAAAAGCAGACACCATTCCAGATTGTCTGACCATTACCTCAATCGTCGCCAATGATGAACGTGCGGAATTGAGCTTTGACGAGTCTGCGCTGACGGGCGATGAGATTATGGGACTGACGCACAAAGACTATCCAATACAAGGCGTTCAATTCCACCCTGAATCCTTTGCCACTGAAGGGGCTAAGCGGTTGCTGAGTAACTTTTTATTGCAGGTGTAGACCGATATATCTATTGCTAGGTCTGTCTCAAGCCTAAATAAATACTGCTTATTATTCAGACGTATTGTGTTGCTCTTGAGCCTAGCTTTAGTGACTGCTGTCAGCTCGGCAGTAACGCCAGTACAAGCAAACTTCATCTTGGGTATGGATATCCAAGGTCAACGTCTAAATCTATATAAAGGCTGCAAAGAAGGGAATGTGACCTGTAGTGATATGCTACTGGTCGCGCCAGATCTGGGACGATTACTACAGACAAAGCAACTAGGGGAAAAGCTCGATGGCGCACCCTACTCGGTCAATCTGTCTCCTGCTAAAACCAAATATAGCTTATGTAACGATGGTATTACACCTTGCCAATTTCAGGATTATCGTTTTGAAGAAGAAGACCTTAACGGGTTTATAGATCCATCAAATCATGAGCTGTATTTATCCAGCAACTGGACGACAGATAACGATACTTTTACCTGCACAGAAAATACCACTTATTTACCATTGGTTTCGCAAACGGCGTTAATTGACGATAGCTACAACATATCAGATCAAACACTAAACAGCAGCTATGGCGTTGCACAGCGGGAGGCTTAACGTTTTTGTGATAAACAAACCTCAGCTGACCTCAAAAAAGAGTAGATTCAATGGATAAAGCCGCGAACAAAAAATTGCGGTGCTGATGCTAATCATTTGCCAAGGACTCAAGCCGAAAAAGTGTGCTTTATTCAGCAAAACACCCTACGGGGTCAAGCGTGGTTTTTGTGAATTGATTAAATGTAGCATGCCCCAGTAGCGACTGACTATCTTTTAGTGATAGACTGAGAGAACCAACAAAAGACAGCCTTTAATCAGGTTGTCTTTTCTTATTTCAGTATTGCTCAGAGCGTTTAAATCACTGGTAATCTGACAAAACTTTGTGTCATTTAGATCGTAAGAAGACAACAGTATGGCAAACATCGACAGCGGAACGACGATACAATACTCGCATCAGTCATGGATAGGCACTATTCAAATCATTACCGCAGCAATTTGCTGGGGCACGCTTGGTATATTTTCAACCTATCTTAATCAAATAGGCTTTAGTGGGTGGCAGGTGACGATATTACGTATCGTGACGGCGGCATTTATTATCTTGGCTATGCTACCAAAACTATGGCCAGCCCTAATCAAACTACAACCCAAGCAATGGTTTGGACTCGCAATGCAGTCTTTGATCGGTGTGCTGGGTATGTCGGTGTGCTATTTTTTTGCCGTCATCTATGTCGGAGCAGGTCCTGCGGTGGCCCTACTATATACTGCGCCCGTTTTTAGCTTGTTGTTTTCGAGGTTCTTACTGAGTGAGTCGATTACTCGCAAATCTCTCGCGCTGGCATTCATGGCGGTATTTGGCGTTGGTTTGACGATGCTAGGCGAGCAGGCACAAGTCAATTGGGGTATTTTACTCGGCTTGGCAGCAGGTATGTGCTATTCCTTATATGGGGTATTAGGCAAGCGGGCGATGCATTACGCTCACCCTGCTCCTTTGGTGTTTTTTACCTCTATCGTCATTAGTGCTGGCGGATTGCTACTCCTACCTGAGACTTATCGTACTTATGGGCAGCTGTTAGATCTTCCTGTAATGACTTGGGGTTATGTCCTAGGGCTGTCTCTATTAGGTACTGTAGTCCCGTTTGGGCTATATATGAAAGCGTTAGAAAAACTGCCTGCCACGCGTGCATCAGTCTTTACTATTTTTGAGCCATTGACAGCGATTGCACTTGCAGTACTGTTATTGCAGCAGTCTTTATCTTGGATTCAATACTTAGGTGTCGGACTTATCTTGCTAGCAGCGTTATTGAACGCGGTGCTAAACGGTACTGCCACCCGCGTACCTCGCTGGCTAAAACAACGGCAAAAGGTATAACGCCATTGCCTAATGTTTAAAACATATACTCGTTAAGATACGTGCTAACTAAAATACATTTTGGTTATGTCGATAAAAAAGCCCCAACCATGACTGCATGATTGGGGCTTTTTAGTTTATCGTTTTCTGCTTTAGCAACTGACTTAATAACACAGACTGTAAGCGCTAAAAATACGGTAGACAGTTCGAGTGATTCGATTCTACTTCTGATCAATACGCTGTAAAAATGCCTGCGTACGCGGATGCTTTGAATCTTCAAATAACTGCTTGGCACTGCCCTCTTCGACAACAACACCGTCTTCGATCAACACCACATGATCAGCAACGTCACGAGCAAAGTTAATTTCGTGAGTCACCACAACCATCGTCCAGCCCTCAGACGCGAGCTGCTTCATGGTTTCAAGGACATCTTGTACCAACTCTGGATCGAGCGCTGATGTTGGCTCATCAAACAGTAGTAACGACGGCTCAATCGCAAGCGCACGGGCGATGCCAATACGCTGCTGCTGACCACCCGATAGCTGAAATGGATAGAGATCAGCTTTATCCGATAGCCCCACCTTATCGAGCAAGACCAATGCCTGCTCGCGTGCCTGCGCTTTGCTTTGTCCTTGTACCACCGTAGGACCAAGCATCAGATTCTCAATAGCTGTCTTATGCGGGAACAAATTATAAGATTGAAAGACCATGCCTGATTTGCGCTGTAACGCTAGCAGCTTTTTTTTGTTTGGTTTGGTCGCAAAGTCAACGCTTAAGCTGTCATCATCAAACGCAATCACGCCTTTGTCAGGAATTTCTAGCGCATTAAGGCAGCGCAAAAACGTGGTTTTGCCCGATCCTGAAGGCCCTAATATAACAACCACTTTGCCTTTATTGATAGTCAAATCGATGCCTTTGAGCACCTGATTGCTACCAAAGGTTTTATGGATATTAGTGACTTTGATCATAAAAATTCCTGTTGGGCTGGTCTATATTTGCGAGTATCTATTGAGCCATGATTTGTTTTGCCGCATGACTTATTTTGCCACGTAGCGATCAAGGCGAGTTTCAAGCTTACCTTGGATAAAGGTCAAGAACAGACAGATACCCCAATAAATAACCGCCGCTTCTGTGTACACCAGCATAAACTCGTAGTTACGAGCGGTAATGATTTGCGCTTGTTTAAACAGCTCAGTGACCAACACCAGTGATGCAAGCGAGGTATCTTTTACCAAACTGATAAAGGTATTAGACAATGGTGGCACCGACACGCGTAGTGCCTGCGGTAAGATCACATGACGAAACGTTTGCAAGTACGTCAAGCCAACGGTAGAACCTGCTTCCCACTGTCCCTTTGGAATCGATAAAATCGAAGCTCGTACTGTCTCTGAGGCGTATGCGCCAATATTTAGAGAGAACGCAATAATCGCTGAGGGAAACGGATCGAGCTTGACGCCGACACTAGGCAAACCATAAAAGATAATAAATAGCTGCACCAGCATCGGCGTACCGCGAATCGCAGACACATAGATACGTGCCAAGCGATAGACGATCTCATGAAACCAACCAGCACGCGGTACAATCCGAATCAAAGCGACCGTAAGAGCAATCGCCATACCAATCGCAAACGAGATTAACGCCAGTGGTATCGAATAATAAATACCACCTTTGAGCATTGGCCAAAATGACGAGATGACAATCTGCGCCCGATCAGGACTCATAAATGGCAATAATGCCAACAGTTCAGCGAGCACAGCGGTGATAGACGCTAACATTATTTTTGTTGACTTACATCAGCACCAAAGAACTCTTCGCTAAGCTTGGTGAGGGTGCCATCAGCGGCAAGCGCTGCCATTGCTTCATCCAATTTTGCCACGACTTCGTCATCGCCTTTGATGAGTACTAGACCTGAGCCTGTTTGCTCACTAGCAGGTGCGGTCAGTTTGATCTCGAGATCAGAGTCTGGGAATTTTTTGAGATAATCGAGTACGGCAAGATTGTCGTTCATCGTAAAATCAGCACGGTCTTGCTTGACCAATTGGATCGCTTGCGCCATACCGTCTACAGGGACAATTTCTGCGCCATATTTTTCTGCCAGCTCGCCATAGTTACTGCTGAGTGATTGGGCGGTACGTAGGCCTTTTAGATTATCCCAAGAGCTGTAACGATTGTCATCCGTTGGTGCTAGTGCAACCGCACCTGACCAGCTATAAGCCATAGATTTGTCATATTTAGCCAAACGTTCAGGAGTCGTTAAGCTCACTTGGTTAGCAACCATATCGAAGCGTTTTGAGTCCAAACCTGCCAGCATGGCATCCCACTGGGTCTCTTTGAACTCGACTTCTACGCCTAGCTTATCGGCAACGGCACGCGTCACTTCGACGTCATAGCCTGTCAGCTTGCCACTCTCATCATGATAGGTGAACGGAGGATACGTACCCTCTGTACCGACGTTGATGGTACCGCCGTTATTGATACGTTGCAGCAAATCAGAACCGCCTGTCGCTGCACTGTCAGTTGCGGTAGTATCGGCTTCATTGGTAGATGACTGACCACAAGCGGCAAGGAATATAGTACTAGCGGCAAGGGCTAAAAGAGTACGACGTTTCATAAGACGTCCTTATAAGAATGGATAGAGTGAATATCAACAAATAGGAAAAAGCCGATACACAAGGACAGTACAATAGCTGCTCTATAATATTCGGCTTTGGCTGCTCGATTTGAGGTTACTCAGCATATTTTTCAATGCTGTTTGGATATTATTTTTCAAAAGTATGGATGTACAATTGCGGCTACATAAGAAGCCATGACGGCTCAATAAATAACAACTTATGGATATAGTAGCTCATTTTGGATAGCACAAACGTACAAAATCAGTGAGTATACGTAAGACAGTCACTATAACCTACCTGAGAACTGGTAACGATCGCCAGCATGCCACATTTTGACAAAGGTCACTACTTGACCTGCTGAGTAAGTTTGCCTGCGTAGTACTAGAGTTGGGGATTGCGGGGTAATCTGCAGAGCGTCTGCCACCTCGTTTGGCGCTGCAAGTGCGCGGATGGTATAGCTGCCACTCTCTAGCGGTATTTTTTCAACCAGATAATCACTAGTATTGACGACCGTAAAGTCCTGCTCGATAAACTCTGGTGCCCTCTTAGCATCAACCCAGCGCTCTTCAAACTGTATAGGCTGACCATCTGCGAAATGGATGATCTTTACCTCATAAAGAATAGGCGCATCGCCCAAGCTGTCTATACCAAGGTTACTACCCGTTTCATTTGCATCAGCGCTTGGACTAACAGGCGCTGCTACTTCATCAATACCGAATTTGCGACGTAATTTATCACCAATCATAGCAGCAGTCATCGCACGCTTGCTCACGACTTTGGCTTCATAGTCACGATTGGCTGATTTGAGGTCCTCTGCGATATTACGCACTTCTACAAAGGTATGGTTAAACTGCTGCTGCGCGACAAACGTACCTGAGCCTTGACGGCGTTCCAATACCCGCTCCTCGCTCAGCTCTTTGAGCGCGCGATTGACCGTCATCCGTGATACGCCAAACTCTTCAGCCAATGCCATTTCAGTAGAAATCGCCTTACCTGCCTGCCATTTACCAGAATGAATATTGTCTAATATGGCATTTTTTATACGTTGATATGCTGGAGTTGTCTTCGTCATGTTCGTCTTTAACCGTCAATTCTGCTCACAATAATGACAGCATAATATCATGAGACCACTGTGCAAACCTCAGCCAAAATGCCTGAGCAGTAAGCAATTTGCTAAATCAATAACAAAAATAATGAGTGGGCAAATAAAAAATCCTTGCATGAAAAAATAATCTTTGATAATTTGTATATACAAATATATAGCAGCACTTAAAATATTGATTGAACTACTCGATATTTCGATGAATTTATAGGCTGCTTGTCAAACACTGACTATGACTACTCTATTGCCCTATTTGTTATTACAAGGATATGACCATGACTACCGATAATGGAACCAACAATAAGCTAACTCGCCGTGATGAGTCTCGTGATATCGCTGCGCCTACTGGTGGCACACTACATTGCAAAAGCTGGCTGACCGAAGCGCCTTATCGCATGCTGCAAAACAACCTACATCCTGATGTCGCTGAAAACCCAAAAAGTCTGGTCGTCTACGGTGGTATCGGACGCGCTGCCCGTAATTGGGAAAGCTATGATCAAATCTTAGAGTCACTAAAAGAATTAGAAGATGATGAGACGTTGTTGGTGCAATCTGGTAAGCCTGTAGGTGTTTTTCAGACGCATGAAAATGCACCACGCGTGTTGATTGCAAACTCTAACCTTGTGCCGCGCTGGGCGACATGGGAGCACTTCAATGAGCTCGATCGCAAAGACTTATTTATGTACGGTCAGATGACGGCAGGTAGCTGGATTTATATCGGTACGCAAGGCATCGTACAAGGCACATATGAGACTTTTGTGGAAGCCGGTCGTCAGCATTATGACGGTAGCTGGGCAGGTCGTTGGATTTTGACCGCCGGTCTTGGCGGTATGGGCGGCGCACAGCCACTAGCCGCGACTTTTGCAGGTGCAACATCACTGAATATCGAGTGTCAGCAGTCTAGTATCGATTTCCGCTTGCGTACGGGTTATGTCGATAAGCAAGCAGATAACCTCGACCATGCTTACGAGTTAATCAAACAACATACCGATGCTGGCGAAGCTGTTTCTATCGCCTTACTTGGCAATGCCGCAGATATCTTACCTGAGATGGTCAAACGTGCCAAAGCAGGTGGCGCTGGTGGCATGAAGCCTGACTTAGTCACCGATCAAACCTCAGCACATGACTTAATCAATGGCTATCTGCCAAGCGGCTGGACAGTAGAAGAATGGAAAGCCGCGCAAGAAGATCCAGAGCAACATGCCGCACTGACCAAAGCCGCTGCCCAATCTTGTGCCGTACACGTACAAGCGATTTTGGATCTGCAAGCGATGGATATCCCAGCGACCGATTACGGTAATAATATCCGTCAGGTAGCGTTCGATGAAGGGGTCAAAGATGCCTTTAACTTCCCAGGTTTTGTGCCTGCGTATATTCGTCCACTATTTTGCCAAGGTAAAGGCCCTTTCCGCTGGGTAGCGTTATCAGGCGACCCAGAAGACATCTATAAAACCGATCAAAAAATCAAAGAGCTGTTCCCTGAAAACCAACATATCCATCGTTGGCTCGATATGGCAAAAGAGCGTATTCAGTTCCAAGGCTTACCTGCTCGTATCTGCTGGTTAGGGCTTGGTGAGCGTGACAAAGCAGGTTTGGCATTTAATGAAATGGTCAAAAACGGCGAGCTAAAAGGCCCAATCGTCATTGGTCGCGACCACTTAGACACGGGTTCTGTTGCCAGTCCAAACCGCGAAACCGAAAGCATGAAAGATGGCTCAGATGCGGTATCTGATTGGGCATTATTGAATGGCATGCTCAATGTTGCGGGCGGCGCAACGTGGGTATCACTGCATCATGGCGGCGGCGTTGGCATGGGCTACTCGCAGCACTCAGGCATGGTTATCGTTGCAGACGGTACGGACGCTGCAGCTAAACGCTTATCACGCGTGTTAGTCAATGACTGCGGCTCAGGGGTTATGCGTCATGCCGATGCAGGTTATGAGCTGGCGATTAAAACTGCAAAGGATTATGGTCTAAACTTGCCAATGATTAGATAATAAGCATCGCCTTAACACCATAAAAATAATTAACTATACGACTATGCAACTAGGATTACCCTTATGAGCAACATCAAACAATTGACCCTACATCCACGCCAGCTTAGCTTTGAGATGCTACGTGAAATCTATGATCAGCCCGTGGTATTGAGCTTGCCTGAGAGCGCTTATGAAGCGATTGATGCCTCGCACGAAGATGTGCGCACGATCATTGCCCGTGATAAAAGCGCTTATGGCATCAATACTGGTTTTGGCTTACTTGCCAAGACACGTATCAGTGATGACCAGCTTGAGCTGCTACAGCGTAACCTGATCATTTCTCATTCGGTAGGTACTGGTGACGCGCTACCAGACGGTGTGGTACGACTGATTATGGTGATGAAGGTTGCTAGCCTAGCACAAGGCGTTTCTGGTGTACGCCGCGAGGTGGTTGATAGCTTACTTGGTTTGATCAACAATCAAATCACGCCAAACATTCCCGCCAAAGGATCGGTTGGTGCATCTGGTGACTTGGCGCCATTATCACACATGACACTTGCAATGATGGGCGAAGGTGATGTCTTTGTTGACGGTAAAAAAGTGCCAGCTGCTGATGCTCTAGCCCAGCATGGACTAAAGCCGATTACACTGGCAGCCAAAGAAGGCCTTGCTCTCATCAACGGTACGCAAGTATCAACCGCACTAGCATTACGTGGTTATTTCTTAGCACGGGACTTGCTTGAGACAGCGACTATCGTCGGCTCGCTATCGATTGATGCCGCCAAAGGCTCAGATTCACCATTTGATGCCCGTATTCATGACGTACGTGGTCATCATGGTCAGATAGAGATCGCCAAAGCGCATCGTCAATTGATCAAAGGCAGCGCTATTCGTGCCTCGCACGATGGCGAACAAGATGATCGCGTACAAGACCCTTACTGCCTACGATGTCAGCCGCAGGTCATGGGTGCTTGCCTTGATATCATCAACCAAGTAGGAAAAACGCTACTCATCGAATCCAATGCGGTGACAGACAATCCGCTTATCTTTAATAACGAAGATGGCCCGGTCGCCATATCAGGTGGTAACTTCCATGCCGAGCCAGTCGCTTTTGCCGCGGATATTTTAGCCTTGGCAATCGCTGAGATTGGCTCGATGTCTGAGCGCCGTGTGGCCTTGCTGATTGATGCAACGCTGTCAGGTGGTCTGCCGCCATTCTTGGTCGATAACGCTGGGGTCAACTCAGGTTTTATGATTGCGCATGTGACCGCCGCAGCACTGGCATCGGAAAACAAATCTATCGCCCATCCAGGCAGCGTCGATAGTATCCCAACTTCTGCCAACCAAGAAGATCATGTATCCATGGCAACATATTGTGCACGCCGCCTATACGAGATGGCACAAAATACCGCCACTATCATCGGTATTGAGCTACTAGCTGCTGGTCAAGGCATTGACTTCCATCGAGGACTCGAGACGTCAGAGCCGTTGACGGTGGCACATCAGAAACTACGTGAGCAAGTGACGTTCTATGATAAAGATCGCTACCTAGCCCCAGATATCGAAGCCGCCAAACAGCTAGTACTAGACGGTACACTTGCTGAGCATTGGCAAGAACTGCGTCGCGACTGGTACGAGTCTAAGTAACCGTTAATTGGTTAAAGGAGAGCAACGATGACAGTAGCAACCACACCCATTAACCATACACCTGCTGATATGACCCAGTGGACAGGCCGTGCTGAGCCGTTTGAGACTGCGCGCGCCCGCTACTGGTATCAGCTTGCCCAGCCTTATGAGGCTCAAAATATCGGGTTAGTTGGTTTTGCATGTGACCAAGGCGTCAGACGTAATCAAGGGCGTGTGGGTGCAAGGGCCGCCCCGCCATTGATTCGTCACGCGTTCGCTGCATTGCCAGTCATTGCCGAGTTGCAACAACGCTTTGACGATCAACTACCATCCTTACTCGGTGATGCGGGTGATGTTCACTGTCATGACAACG
Organism: Psychrobacter sp. H27; assembly: GCF_059072655.1. NCBI lineage: Bacteria > Pseudomonadati > Pseudomonadota > Gammaproteobacteria > Moraxellales > Moraxellaceae > Psychrobacter > Psychrobacter sp. H27. The sequence continues at coordinate 1,233,989 of NZ_JCACRX010000001.1, forward strand.
ACGGCTTTGCCGAGCGTACACTTGAGCAAGCTCAAATCAAGTATGCCGATGTAGTCAGCACTATCATCAAACAAGGTGGACTACCCATCGGATTGGGCGGTGGTCATGCCATCGCTTACGGCAGCTTTTTGGGATTGTGGCAAGCGTTAAAAGAAACAAATGATACAACTGTCAGCACATCCGCAGCACCGACAATCGGAATCATTAATTTTGACGCCCATCTTGATATTCGTCAGTCTGATGTGGCGACCTCTGGGACACCGTTTCGCCAAATTGCTGAGCACCTTGACGCACACGAGCAGCCCTTTCATTATTGCTGTATAGGCGTCAGTCGCTTTTCTAATACTGCCGCGCTCTTTGATCGCGCTGAGCAACTGGGCGTGCAGGTCATCAGCGATGAAGACTGTCATTATCGGCCTTGGAATACAATTGCTGAGCAGGTCAAAAGCTTCATAGATCAGGTTGATATCGTGTATCTCACCATCGATATGGATTGTTTGCCATCTAGTGTCGTTCCAGGTGTGAGCGCACCTGCCGCCTTTGGTATTGAGCTGGGTTTTGTTGAGCGTATGGTCAAGATGATCATGTCATCAGGTAAGGTGAAAATGACCGATATTGCTGAGATTAACCCGACCTTTGATGTTGATAGTCGTAGCTGCAAAGTCGCTGCTCGACTGCTGGCAACGATTATAGAGCAGCACTTGCTTAGCGCTTAGATCTTACAAGTAAAGGTCTTGCAAACAAAGATCGCTCGCCTCCCAATCATTAGGAGCATACTATGAATGAATCAGAAAATTTTAAGAATAAGACGCTCGATAAATCTACTATGACATCGTTTGATCACCTTATTATCAATGCCAATATTGCGACGTTTTCAGCGCATTATGGTTTCGATATTTACGAGAATTCAGATGCTGATAACGTCCCATATGGTCAACTACATGACGCGGCTATCGGTATTAAAAACGGTAAAATTGCTTGGCTTGGGGCACAGGAGCAAATCGCTACTCATCTGCCTCATTATCAAGAGAACCAAATCACAGACGCCGATGGTAAATGGCTAACGCCTGGACTCATCGATTGTCATACACACATTGTCTATGGCGGCAACCGCAGCAATGAGTTCGAAGCGCGGTTGCAAGGTGCCAGTTACCAAGACATCGCAGCACAAGGTGGCGGTATTGTCGCGACCGTTAGCGCGACCCGCGAGGCTAGTATTGAATCGCTATTTGCCCAAAGTGAAAAGCGCCTAGTCGCGCTTATGAAGGAAGGCGTTACCAGCATCGAAATCAAGTCCGGTTATGGTCTCGACTTAGACACTGAACGCAAAATGCTTACTGTCGCTCGCCAGCTTGGCGAAAAGCACGGAATTCATGTGAGCACTACTTATCTAGCTGCGCACGCCTTACCACCTGAATATAAGTCTCACATGCAGGACCGTGCGGACGACTATATCGAGCAAGTCTGCGAGTGGTTGCCCATTCTACACTCCGAAGGCTTGGTCGATGCGGTCGATGGCTTCTGTGAAAACATTGCGTTTAGTAGCGATCAAATCAGACGCGTTTTTGAGGTCGCGCGCTCCTTAGACCTGCCAGTCAAACTACACTCTGAGCAGTTATCTGACATCGGCGGTAGCGCTTTAGTTGCTGAATACAACGGGTTATCTAGCGACCATTTAGAACACTTATCAGAAACTGACATAGCGAAGATGGCTGCTAGCAACACGGTTGCGGTGATATTGCCCGGCGCGTTTTATACGTTACGTGACACCAAGCTGCCACCGATTGAGGCACTGCGCAAGCATCGCGTCCCGATGGCGATTTCAACTGACTGTAACCCTGGCACCTCACCGTTAACGTCGCTGTTGTTGACAATGAATATGGGCTGTACGCTTTTTTACCTCACCCCTGAAGAAGTACTGGCAGGATCGACGGTTTATGCGGCGCAGGCTTTAGGACTCGCTAATAAAGGAAAAATCGAAGTTGGCTGTGATGCTGATTTGGCACTATGGGATATCGCCCGCCCTGCTGATTTGGCATACCAAATGGGTCTCAACCCTATCCAAGGCATTATGGTTCAAGGACAATGGCGCGAGACCATATAGTCAAGCTACCTTTATTTATCTCAATTAAAAAGCCCCAGTCATTCAATGACTAGGGCTTTTTTTGGCAAAAATATTAAAAATTTTATGAGATCAAAGAAAAAAAATTCATAACCGCACTTTAAATAGGGATTTACTATATCAATATATTTAGTAAGGATTTATAATACCCTTTTTTAAAAAGGGTTATTTTTGGCTAACTATAGTTCATAAATAAAAATTAACACACAGTATAGAGAAAGCGATATGCGTACAGATTCATTTCAACAGATATTGGAAGACTTAAACAGCTCATCAGCAGATGTTGAAGCATCTGCCCTAATCTCTAACGATGGTCTGATGATTGCCTCAGCTCTACCAACTGGCGTTGATGAAGACCGTGTTGGGGCGATGTCAGCGGCACTGCTATCATTGGGCGACCGTGCAGGCCGTGAATTGGCACGCGGCAGTATTGATCGCATCATGATTCAAGGCGAAAAAGGCTATGTGATCATGACTTCATCAGGCGAAGAAGCAGTGCTCACCATCATGGCAAAACCCAATGCCAAGCTTGGCTTGATATTCTTAGACATCAAGCGTGCTTCAGAAGCCCTTGCAAAACTCATTTGATTGGTAGCTTTAGCTTTTAACAAGCACCTTATCTATTCGCTTTTTAATTATTATAAACATAGTCGGTTCAATATGATTTGGATACAAGGAAGCCAAGTGAAAGCCCTATAACTAGTAGACTAAGCAAGGCTAACACCATATCCAATTTATAGAGCATTGACGACATAACGACTAACGAAGGAGATGACCATGGGTTCTCCAATCCCTGATGCACACAAGCCTGACCTGCCTGCTGAGCAAATCACCCTAACCTATTATGATGGCACGTCGCGGACTGTCTATGATACGGGAATAGAACGTCCTTATCCCGACGGCAAATTGATTGTCTCGCGTACCGATCTAGACGGTATCCTCACTCACGTCAACGATGCCTTTGTCGAGATTAGTGGGTATAGCGTTGCTGAGCTCATCGGTCAACCGCAATCTATCTTGCGCCACCCTGATATGCCAAAAGCCGCCTATAAAGACCTATGGGATACCGCTGAATCTGGACAAAAATGGCATGGCTATGTCAAAAACTTATGCAAAGACGGTAGTCACTATTGGGTATATGCCACTGTCGTACCCAATGTTCGCCGCGGCGAAACCGTTGGCTATACCTCAGTACGCCGCAAGCCATCACGCAGCAAAATCGAAGCGGCGATGTTGCAGTACGCCCAAATGAAACAAGATGAGGAAGGCTAAATCATGACGACACACAATATGTTAATCGCCCCTGATTTCTCGCCTGAGCGCTTTGCAGGCTGGCATATGTTCAATACCTTGATACAAAAACGTGCCAACCTAAACATGCACCTAAACATCCCAGCATCACATGCTGAGCAAGAAGCATTGATTGAGGCAGGTGATATTCAAATTATCTATGCCAATCCTTTTGATGCAGCCGCCCTCATCCGCGAGCAAGGCTACCGCGCCATTGCGCGACCTATCGGTAAGTCTGATGAAATGGTCATTGCAGCAGCGGCCAATAGCAATATCAACTGCTTAGAAGATATCCATGCGGGTGCAACTGTCGCCATGGCAGACAACCGCGACGTCAAGCTGATTGGCTTACGTTTGCTAGAAGCTGTCGATATAGAAGAATCTGATCTCAACTGGGATGTGACTGAGACCTATCAAGCAGCCGCCCGAAAAGTGATCAAAGGCGATGCCCAAGCTGCCTTTTTCTTAGCGGAGATCTTCCACAGCTTCTCACGCTTGACCAAGACTCAGCTATCGGTACTTATCGAAAGTGACTTGGCTGATATCAGTCATGTACTCCTGATCAAAGAAGACTTTCCCGATGCGCAAATCTTCCTAGAGGCCGTTCTCAATTTGCATAGCGATGACGATGGTAAGGAAGCCTTGACTGAGCTTGGTATGCCTCAGGGGTTTGAGGCAATGAGCGAAGAAGATGCCGAATTTATGATTGATTTGATGCAGACGTTATTGGACTGATCGCTTATTCGCTTTATTGATATCGCACTTCGTTTTACGGAATGAGGCTGTGGCTTGTTGCGCTTATTACAATCACGGCTATGATACAAGGATACTATGATGTCTGATGCAGACCTGATCGAAGAAAATGAGAAAGTGGCGCACCGAGTATTTCGACTTTACTCGCGCAAGGTGTTTTTGGCACCCAATAACCGTCACTTTCATGAGCAGCGCATCAACGCCGCCTTACTGATGACTGAAAAAGAACCGTTACAAGGCGCTGTGGCGGACTTTTTCTATGGGTGTTGGTTTGATATTCCGTACGATGTCAACAATCTCTTTACGCGTATCAAGGATCGTTTATATCCTGATGCCCAGCAAGGGTTTCGCGATTGTATTGATAAAAAGAGCTACATTCAGCGCAATAGTATGCTTGCTACTCGCTGGAGCGTACTGGTGTCACCGTCGCTCAATGAGCAAAAACAACGACTGCGTATCAGTAGCGATGATGCCAAAGAAATTGCTAAAGATATCACAAGCGAGCTGATGCAAGCACGTGCTAATCAAGACTGGGGCACCATTGAGCAAATTGAAAATGAGTTTTTTACCTATTGTACGGTGCGCAACGATCGTCTGGCATTTTCCTTAGTATGGTTTAGATTGGGTAAAAGTGATTGGCAGTTTGATGAGCGCTGGGACAATTGCCAACAGCATCTTGATCAAACCATTAGACCTTCTACTACACGATAGATTGTCATTCGTTTATCACCTTAAATATTTTTTACCACCCTTTCATCACTACGGTAGCCGCTATGTCTTCTTACTTAAATGCTGATAAAACCTATCTAACCCTCACGCCCGCTGGTATTTTTGAGGCATTTTCACAGAATGAGCCGACTGACGAGCAGTTAGCACTACAAGATTTATTGTCTTACGGACAGACATTACTCGCTGCTGATTGGTTACAGCGTTATTCTGATATCTGGCTACAGAGCTTTATCGAGCAAGGCTGGATTGAAAAACTGTCCTTGCTTTTACCTGCACCCAACTTACCTTTAGATCAGTTTTTGCCTTATGTGGTGGCAAGCTTGTCTGGCAAACGCCGTGCAGCGATCGGCTCTGATGAAGGGTTTTGTCTGGCTCGGATTGGCTACAGTCAAGAAGAAGCGGACATGCTCAGTGTTGCTGCCGCTGATTTTTCGGGCTTTATGCTTCGTCAAAAACAGCGCGGCTGGGCAGTAGAGAGTCAAGCGATTTCGTTTTTTCAGCAAGTTGATTTGCTCATTCCTGAGACAAGTTTTGTGTTTTTATGGATCGATGGTGCAGGCTATGTGCTTATTATCGAAGGTGAGCCTTTGACCAACAGTCGCGCCTTTGTAGAGCTAGTATGGGCATTAAAAACATCTGGGCTAAAATTTCTTAATTGAACCAGTTAAAGCGACGCTTAGTATTAGTACACCAAACTAATAAAATAACCTTTCACGCTAGCCTCATCATTCGTGCGCTTATATCCACTAAAGCGCACAATATTTTTCATTACTCTTTATAAATTCTCACACATCAACGCTTCTCGTACTTTTCTCGATGCCATGCTTTAGTTGTAGCTAAGCTGATGCAGCAATAACAATACCTTCAGAATTAACAATAACTTGTCACTATTTGAGGCATACTCTTCTCACGCTTATCTTGTTGCCGATTAAATTTCTGCCAGATGTCAGCTTCTACAAAATCGAGTTTTACACCATTTCCAAGATTTAAATTATCGCCTTCAACGTCCTACCTTACTGAAAGTGGCAACCTCTGCCAGGCTTTGCATTCTTGCTTCTTTTTTAGGACAGTTTATGACTTCGCTGACCACCGTGCGCGTGCGCTATCAAACGATCGAAATTGGCAACACTGACATTCATGTGTGCACTTTGCGTGACAATCAACAATTTAGCGACCCTAATGATGAGGCGTTAAATTTGGGTATTTGCTCGGCGTCTTGGCCGATGTTTGGCGTCATATGGCCATCCAGTTTGGTACTGGCCAATCATATGCTCGATTACAATATTGCGGGTAAACGAATTTTGGAAGTGGGCTGTGGCATGGCGCTATCGAGTCTCCTGCTCAATCATCGCCATGCAGACATCACAGCGACTGACTATCATCCAACGGTTGAATATTTCCTTGATAGAAATACCACGCTCAATAATAACAAAGAGATCAATTTTGAGCGCTTAGACTGGGCAGAGGACAATAGCCACCTTGGCAAGTTTGATATGATTATTGGCAGTGACTTGCTCTATGAAGACCAGCACATTGATATACTTGCTGAATTTATCGAGCGCCATGCCTTACCGACCTGTGAGGTCATCGTAGTCGACCCTGGCCGTGGTCGCAAAAACAAACTGACCAACAAGATGATTGAGTATGGCTATAGTAGTCAACACGTCAAACCTGAAAATACGACTTATCTAGAGTTGCCGTTCAAAGGGCATATTTTGACATTTTCAAGAGCAGCCGTATCAGATGAATAGTCAGATAAATAGAATGCGTTATGCTCTAAGGACTTGCCATTGCTGCCGCGTAATTTTGTATAGGACATGCTCAGCAAGTGGGTGCTTGGCATCAAGCATAGGGTGATAAAAATTCTCCTGTGTGTTGGTCATACCAAGGCGCTGCATAAGTTTTTGCGAACGCTCATTAATCACCGCAGTGAAGGCAACGACGTCGCTAAGTTCTAATATCTCAAAAGCATAGCGCAAAGCAGCCTGCGCGGCCTCGGTCGCATACCCTTGTCCCCAATACTCACTATGCAAGCGCCAAGCAATCTCGACAGCAGGAGCAAATGGCATATCGGCATGCGCATTATTTAACCCAACCATACCGATAAAATCATCATTTCTACCTGAGCCACCTTTGCGACTCACCGCCCAAAACCCCCATCCATTATCCTCAATCAGCGTCTGGCATTTTTTAGCGATAATGTTACTCATAGAAGTGGTTAATAATTTAGGAAAGTATTCCATCACTTCGGGATTGGCATTCATCTCAGCGAATGGCGTAAAATCACTCGCTTGCCACTGTCTAAGGTACAGTCGTTCTGTTTCTATTATGCTTGTCATGTCGGTCGCTTAATACTTGTTATCGCTAGGATTTCTTATCCAGCCAGCCTCGTTGTTTGGCATAGATGAGCTGCTCGGGCGTATCAATATCATAGGTAAGATTATCGTTGATCACTGTACCTATTTGATCGGCTGGTAACCTTCTAATCAAATATCGTAACCCTTTATCTCCTGCTAACATTGCCTGCCATTGTTTAAGCAGCTTATAGTTAATTGCTAAAGGTAGACCAATGATATGGTTTGCAGGTTTTCTAGTAGCAGAGTTTTTATTAGATTCCGCTTCGTCCAAATTTTGATGCTTTTCTAAACGCTGCCAACTACAATAGCCACTTGCCACCACGGATTGATCACCAGCCAACAATGCGGTTAAATGCGACTCATCTAATAAAACTTGATCAACGCCCATAATAAGCACGCGCTCGATTGAATCAGCATCAAGACTGGCAATTTCAAAACTAGCAATGGTCTCAATACCCAAACACAAACTGTCCGCCATGCCGGTGTCAGGTTTTGAATTTAGCACCGCTTGAACCGCTGGATATTGTATAGCCAGCTCTGTGACTGCACTGGCAATTGCAGGATGCTTATCAGGAATCACCACGACAATGAATTGCGGATTGGTGCTCGCCGCCAATCGGATTATATAATTAATCAACGGATCGCCATTCTTAACAAGTAGCTGTTTAGGTTGACCTAGACGCTGACTAAGGCCACTTGCCAATATGATGACCGCATGATTTTGCTCCTGTCTATCATTGTCTTCTAAGACGATATTACTCATACGGTACTCGGCACAATATCAGCGTCCATATTACCAACGCTTGCTGCCAAATTCGAGACCTCACTGTGAGAGCCTTCTACTGATGCAGCTTGCCCATGCATGACTGCATTTATCTGCGCCATGATGCCAAGTGCGAGGGCTTCAGGGCCATCTCCGCCAAGCTTATAGCCAATCGGATAGTGCAATTTATGGATACCAGCATCCATGATAGCAGGATACTCCATGTTGGCGCTTATCTCATTGATCAAGCGTTCGGTACGATAACGCGGCCCCAACTGACCTAAATATCTATAATTTTGCGAATGTCTTAGCAGTATCGCCAAGCGAGCGCGGTCTTGGGACAGACTGTGAGACATCAAAGCGACCGCTGCATTATCACTCAGTGTCAGCAAGGTATCACTATCCTCTAAAGATAACGACATTACTGCATCTGCCTGAGGAAAACGCATACGAGTCGCATATTGCGTGCGGCTGTCTATGACCGTGACATGCCAGTCTTGTAGCTTTGCCATCGTCACCAGTGGCATCACGTCATTACCCGCGCCGCAAATCAATAAACGCACTTGTGGTTGCAAGCGTTGTACGAGCCACTCAGTAGTTACCTCATTCGTTTCTATGGTCACGTATTCGGTATTGCCCTCAGACAGCTTGTATTCTGCTAACTTTTCTACGATATCGGCAATTATATTCGCAGGGTCTATTATCTCTTGTTCGGGCAAATCTTCCGAATCGTGATGTTCCTCTAAATTGATGCGCATGCCTATTGTCAACTCGGTATTCTGATAACCGTTGTTGCGAATTAAAGTAGCAACCATAACTGGCTGCTGAGTTCGCCGAACCTGACAAGTTAAATCCAGAAATGGTACGGCTGTTGCCAGACGCTCAAACAGCACATGGACACGTCCATTACAGCCGAGTCCAAAGTTCAACTCATCAAAGTCTAGGCCATCCAATTCATCTAAGTTGTCTGACTCAACATCTGCGTCGCTTGCTTCTTTGTTGATCGCTACCTGCGCTTGACCGTTTTCTGTATATTCAACGTCATCACCGGTCTGATAGACTTGCACAGTAGCACCGTCACGCGTGAGCCAAAAGGCACGTTTGATGATATGTGGCTCCAAGCAGCCCCCACTAATCATCCCCACTGAGCGGCCATCTTCACAGATGAGCATCATCGCACCAGCACGGCGATATGCTGAGCCCTCAGTATGTACGACCGTTGCCAATACAGCATCGACCCCTTGCTGCTGAGCGTCACTTGCCAGTTTAAGAATATCAGCGACTTGATTCATAACGTCTCTTATTTAATGATTATTTTTTGATAATGTTGAAACATACTACCGATTAATTTGCAAAAACCCGCTCAATAAGCGGGTTTTCGTCATATATAAACTTATAAAATTACTCTGGCATCTCATACAGCAGCTTGTCGAGCGTAATTGGGAAATCGTAGACACGAACACCGACAGCGTTGTAGACGGCATTGGCAATCGCGGCAGCCGCACCTGCGATAGCCGTCTCACCGATACCTTTGATATGCATTGGGTTAGTATACGGATCATCCTCTTCTACCAAGATAACTTCCAACTGCGGTACGTCTGCATTGACTGGCACATGGTACTCGGCGAGGTCGTGATTACAGAGACGACCGTCACGTTTATCATGGATAACTTCCTCCATTAGTGCTGAGCCGATACCGAACACCATGCCGCCGTAGCATTGTGAGGTTGCTGTTTTGTGGTTAAGAATACGACCAGCGGCAAATGCACCTGTCATACGCTTGACCCGAATCTCACCAGTCACCTTATGAACAGCGACTTCAGCAAAGTTAGCACCAAAAGACGACTGACGATACTTTTTGCCATTCTTGCCCGGCTTTATCTGACCTTTAGCACTGACTTTTTGCTCATCATAGCCAGCGACCACCTCTGCAAGCGCGTAAGCATCTGTATCATCAAAATCATACTCTTGTGATGCTGACTCTCCTGATAATGAAAGCCCTGTGGTTTGCGATAGCTTATCAATAGTACTATTAGCAAATGATTGACCACCCTTCTTAGCCGCTTCTACTGCCGTTAAATCATGCTCGCCTGTTTTCTTGATTTGACCATTGTCCAACTGAATGTTATCAGGATACAGACCAACTTTTTCTGCTAGCATTTCACGCAGCTGCTCGCAAGCTAGGTAGACACTACTACCAGAACTCGCAGCGCCCCAACTACCGCCTGAGCCTGATGCTGGTGGCAATGCACTGTCACCTAACTTCATTTCGACATGATCGATAGGCAGTCCTAGCAGGTCTGCAGCTACCTGAGAAAACACCGTATAAGACCCTGTACCAATGTCTGTCATATCTGTCTCGATAACAGCTTTGATACCGAGTGCTTTTGACTCATCTACCTGTAGGGTTGCACGTGCTTCAGATGCCTGTAATTGGTTGCCGCGAGCAGCAGCAGCCATGCCTGTACCTATCCACCAGTCACCTTCTAGCTGACTGGCAGGTTTTGCATTTCTTTTATCCCAACCGAACTGCTTAGCACCTTGCTCCATACACTCAATCAGCTTACGTGTCGAAAATGGAATGTCTTTGCTAGGATCTTTTTCAGGTTCATTGCGACGACGCAGCTCGATAGGATCAAGCGCTAACTGGGTAGCCAACTCATCCATTGCACACTCAACGGCAATCATACCAACCGCTTCCCCAGGCGCACGCATTGAGCCGGATAACACTTGGTTCATGTCTACCATTTCATAATTTACACGGCGGTTTTTGCCACTATATAGATAGTGTGTAGACAAGGCAGTTGGCTCAAAGAAAGCCTCATCTGGCAAATTACTAGAGATCGTATCGTGAATCAATGTATCGATCACACCGTCATTGTTCGCACCGATTGCGATACGCTGACGCGTGTTTGAGCGTCTGATTGTCGCCTCCATCACTTGTGGACGCGTCATAGTGATCAGCACAGGGCGACCAAGATCTTTTGCAGCAATCGCCGCCGCAATAGATTCAGGAGCAATACCAAGCTTACTACCGAACCCACCACCGACATAGTGTGCGATCAGTTGTACCTGATCTTTGTTCAAATCTAGAGCATCCATGACCTGCTGTTTGCAAGACGCGAGCATCTGATTGGCGGTATACAGGACTAGCTTATCGTCTTCCCAATGAGCCAACGTCGCATGGGGCTCCATCGCAGAGCTGTTTTGACTTGGCGTATGATAAAAGCGATCAACGGTCACTGCCGCATCAGCTAAGCCTTTATCCGGGTCACCTTGGACATAGTTTTTGTCAGAGCCTTTCTGCTCATCGACCGCGTGTGCATTAGAGAGCTCTTGAGTAAAGTTCAATGCTGCCTGATCAGTCTCGTCTGTATAAGTAACCTTGAGCGCCTTCGCGCCTTCTCTCGCTGCTTCGAAAGTCTCAGCGATGACTACCGCGATGGGCTGACCATGATAAAAAATCTCAGTCGCTCCCTGCGTCGGTGCTTTTTTTAATCCACCTTGTTGAGAGTTACGTAAAAAATGCTCAGGATCGGTCACAACCTTAATAATATTAGGAATGCCTTTGAGCGAATCGTTATCAATGCTCTTAACTCGCCCTTTGGCAATTGTCGCACCTACCAAGACACCATACGCTTTGTTGTCTAGATGTATCTCAGCACTATAATGCGCTTGCCCGCTGACTTTTAATGAGCCATCGACACGATTGATCGGCTTGCCGACTAGCTTACTTGCCGTTGAGCTAAATAGCGTTTCAACAGGCTCATCCATGGTCAGTTTTTTGGTCGGTTCTGACTGCGTGATTGATTGTAATAGTGCCATAATTATGCTCCCTCGCCCGCTAGTGCGCGCTGAATGACTTGTTTTAGTAGGCGACGCGTCAATGGTATTTTAAAGTCGTTCTGACCATTGCCTTTGGCATCACTCAATAGCAGATCGGCTGCCTGTGTGATGACGTCATTGTTGCCATCGGTATCTGTCAATAATGCTTCAACCGCCTCATTGCGCCATGGCCTAGTACCAATACCACCAAATGCCAAACGTACTGTGTTCAGCTTACCACTGTCATCAACATCTACCACTGCTGCACAAGAGACCAGTGCAAAAGCATAAGAGGCTCGGTCACGTACTTTGTCATAAGTATGTACACCCTTAATAGGAGCTGGCAGTACAACATGGGTAATCAGCTCACCTGCCTCTAATACATTTTCGATATGCGGCGTGTCTTTTGGCAAACAATAAAAGTCTTTGACATCGATAGCACGAGTCGAGCCATCTGCTTTAACCGTCTCTATCGTCGCATCTAGTAAGCGCATTGCCACTGCCATATCGGATGGATGCTGAGCAATACATGAATCACTGGTACCTAAGACAGCTAGAGTACGGTTCTCCCCATTGATAGCAGGACACCCTGTGCCCGGTTCACGCTTGTTGCAAGCGCTGTCTGTTTGATAGAAATAGTAGCAACGGGTACGCTGCAAGAAATTGCCACCTGTAGTCGCCTTGTTACGTAGCTGACCGGTCGCCCCTGCCAAAATTGCTCGCGACAATACTGGATAATTGGCAATCACGTCAGGGTGGGCGGCTAGATCACTATTGGTGACTAGCGTGCCAATACGTAAACCACCATTATCAGTAGTCTCAACCTGCTCTAATTCTAAACGGGTGATATCGACCAGTTTGATTGGGCTCTCGATCTCTAGTTTCATAAGATCTAATAAGTTGGTACCACCAGCGATAAAAGAAGCATCTTTGGTACTTGCAGATATTGCGGCTTGCTCTGGTGCATCAGCACGGCTGTATTCAAAACGTTTCATGAGCGGCCTCCTGTCGTACCAGTTACTGTTTCTTTGTTTGTATTCTTATTGGCTGCTGAAGCTTTACCAAGTTGCGTCTCGCTTGGCGGCGGTGACCAAATACCTGTCACGCTTGAATTTTGTGTGGAGGTGTTATTGGTCTGGGCAGCAGACTCTGACATCTCACTTTCAAGTACTTGTGAGATGGCTTTAATAATATTTGGGTAGGCAGAGCAACGACAGATATTACCGCTCATACGCTCAGCGATTTCTTGTACCAGTAGACCATCAGGATGTTGTAAGTCTGTGCTCACATGGCTTGGCCAATTTTGTTTTACTTCTTCTATTAATGCAGTGGCCGAACAAATCTGTCCTGGTGTGCAATACCCACACTGAAAAGCATCGTTATCTTTAAAGGCTTGCTGCAACGCCGAGAGCGAGTCTGGCATCCCAATACCTTCGATCGTCGTAATGTCATCGCCATCATGCATGATGGCAAGTGTAAGACAAGAGTTGACACGGCGACCATTGATAAGCATGGTACAAGCACCGCATTGACCGTGATCACAGCCTTTTTTGGGTCCAGTAATTTGTAGATGCTGACGACAGACGTCGAGCAGTGTCGTACGGGCGTCAAGATTCTCGAGCTGATAATCCTGCTTATTGATTGTTAACGTCAAAGTAGACATGCTGGCTTCTCGCTGGCAGATGAATATAATGGGTGAAAAGATCGCCTTGTAGCTATAGCGACAATAAATCCATTATGACGTACCAAAAAACTTGTTTTGTTTTTACTTTGTAGTTATTACAGTGTAGTTTTTAAACCGTAGCAAGTTCTGCAAGCGAGCATTACCAATAGCTGCAGGTTAATTGATAATCATTTGCATCAACTATAATTAACCACCTATTGATGCCTAATATAGATTGGTTGTTGTCTATAAGTACTCAAATTTAGGCTTGATAATCCGACAATGTACTTTGTGATGCGAGCAATACGTTCTTAGAAAAATACAGCAGATTCAATAAATTTTGATAAGAAAAATTCCCATAAGCGGAAACTTATGGGGCTCTTAAAGAAATAATTTAGAATAGTGGTCGCAAACAAGTTGCGAACCAAACACTGTAAACTAAGCCTTTGTGATAATGGTCTCTTCGGCAAAGCGAGATTTGGGCAACTCAGCATTGAAATCATCTTCACTACGGTAACCAAGCGAGATGACGGCAACGGCTGTATAGCCTTTACTACGTAATTCAAACTCTTCATCAAGCGCTTTTAAATCTGCGCCTTCCATCGGCACAGCATCAATACCCAAAGTAGCAGCGCCCAGTAGCAGTGCACCCATATTGAGATAGAGCTGTTCGATCAACCAATGCGGCTCATCCTTTTGCTCATAACGGCGAATATCCAAGAACATTTTGCGCGTTTGATGCATTTGCTCTCTGAATTTTGGTTCTGCAAAGCGACCATCACTATCTTCTTTATCTAATATTTCCTGTAAAAACTCATCATCAGCATAGACACGGCTACAGAATACGATGACGTGCGAAGCATCTTTTACTTTGGCATCATTAAACTCATACATACCTTCAGTGCCTTTGGCGACTCGAGCTTTGCCAGCTTCATCATCAGCAATCACAAAATGCCAAGGCTGAATATTAGTGCTTGACGGACTGAGTCGCAAAATGTCCTTTAAACTCTGAAAGTCTTCTGCTGATATTTTTTTATCGGTATCAAATTCTTTGGTGCTGTAACGCCATCTCATTGCTTCAGTGATACTTTTCATATATGACTCCTATAATTAAAATTTTATTTGTGGTTAGAGCTCTATTATTGATTAGGTATCCGATATTAACGTGGTTTATTTGTTAGCCTACGTTATCAGTTGTCATTGCTCATAAATAAGATCATCTCAGACAACCACCTTTTTTATGACCGTGATAAATGGGTTAATTTTTCATATGCTTTATTATTAATACTTTAAACCATCTTAGACACCAGTCAGAGTTTGCAAAAGACTCATTTGTATCATTGGTGACAGTTACAATTAAGCTACCTAAGTGGTAACGCTGGCTGCAGAGGATACATTGTAATCACTCGATCATTCTCTTAGTATGAACTGACTTATCTTGCAGTGAGCAGGGCTACCTAGACAACTGTCCCTTATAGCCCTGTCATCGCACTATCAAACAACATACCAATAAAAATCCCCGCGAGGACTTATGAAACCATCAGAAAACACGCTCCGTATAGACATCGTCTCTGACGTCGTCTGCCCATGGTGTGTCATTGGCTATCGTCAACTGGCAGCAGCACTTGAGCAAACCAATACAGAACACACTATCCACTGGCATCCGTTTGAGCTGAACCCAAATATGCCAAGCGAGGGTCAAAACTTACGCGAGCACATCATCGAAAAGTATGGCTCGACCAAACAAGAATCAGATGCGAGCCGAGTCAGAATGACCGAAGCCGGTCGTGAGGTTGGTTTTGAGTTCAACTTCAATGACGACACGCGCATGCACAATACCTTTAATTTGCATCAGCTTCTGCATTTTGCAGATCAACAAGGCAGCATGCATGACTTAAAACAAGCGTTGTTTACCGCGCACTTCACTAACAATAGAGACATCTCAGACATCCATGTACTTGCTGATATTGCAGCAGAGACTGGTCTTGATAAAAGTGAAGCGTTAGCGGTATTAGAAGGTCAGTTTTTTGCAAAAGAAGTACGAGCAGAAGAACAACACTGGCAACAACAGGGCATCCAAAGTGTACCAGCGATCATCTTTAATGAACGTCATTTGGTCAGTGGTGCTCAAGGTGTCGAGAACTATGTCAGTATTTTAGAGCAACTGGCTAACATGGCTGAGTAAATCACTTGTGGTTATAAATACTTTATTATAAAAAGGGATACTTTATGTCTTCTAAAAACTTTCCTTCGATTATCGTGTTCGATGTCAATGAAACGCTACTGGATATCGATACGCTTACGCCATTTTTTACGCGAGTTTTTGGCAAGCAAATAGTATTGCGCGAATGGTTTGCTCAACTGGTGTTGTACTCTCAGACAATAACACTCTCTGGTCTGTATGCGCCTTTTGGCAAGATTGGTGTTGGCGCATTGCAGATGGTGGCTGATATCAGACAAGTGACGCTGACAGACAACGATATCAATGAGTTCAAAGAAAGAATGAGCGCGCTGCCTGCTCATCCTGATGCGGCGCCTGCCCTTACACGTTTGCGGGAGGCAGGGTTCCGACTGGTGACGCTCACCAACTCAGCGAGTAGCCCATCTCCTACGCCGTTAGAAAAAGCAGGGCTAAGCCAGTTCTTTGAACAGCATTTCAGCGTTGAAACCGTTAGTAAGTTCAAGCCAGCACCTGAGACCTACCAGATGGTAGCTGATACGCTTGCTGTTGAGACGTCGGACTTGTGCTTAGTTGCTTGTCACCTTTGGGATACTATCGGTGCGCAAGCGGCAGGTTGCCGAGGTGCCTTTTTGACGCGCCCTTACAATGAGATGCTGAGTGCACCAAATGTACCCGTACCAGATCTGACCGCAGCAGACTTATTGACACTAGCGGACCAAATCATTAGCAAGCAAAACACTTGATACACCAAGCTAAGAGCCTGTGTTTAGAAATAACATACGAAAAAGCTGCTTCAATATCGAAGCAGCTTTTTTATTGTGCAGTCGTCAAGTTAAAAACTTGATTCTGATATCATCATCAGTAGCGACGCTTAAAAATTGACAACCGTACGGATGCTCTCGCCTTTATGCATCAAGTCAAACGCTTCGTTGACATCTTCTATTGGCATCGTATGCGTGATGAAATCCTGCAATGGGATTTCGCCCGCAAGGTAACGCTCTACATACCCTGGTAGTTCTGTGCGACCTTTGACACCGCCGAATGCTGACCCTTTCCAGACGCGACCTGTCACTAACTGGAATGGACGCGTTGAGATTTCTTGCCCGGCACCAGCGACACCGATGATGACTGACTCGCCCCAGCCTTTGTGACAGCACTCTAGCGCCGAACGCATGACATCGACATTGCCAATACATTCAAATGAATAATCAACCCCGCCATCGGTCAGCTCAACGATGACTTCCTGAATCGGCTTGTCATAGTCTTTCGGGTTAATGCAATCGGTTGCACCTAGCTTTTTGGCCAGTTCAAACTTGCTCTCGTTGATATCAATGGCAATGATGCGTTGGGCTTTTGCCATTGCAGCGCCAATTACTGCTGATAGTCCGATACCACCCAGACCAAAGATAGCCACGGTTGCGCCTTCTTCGACTTTTGCCGTATTCATGACTGCGCCCATGCCAGTGGTCACACCGCAACCTAGCAAGCAAACTTCTTCTAATGGTGCTTCTTTATTAACTTTGGCTAATGAGATTTCTGGCAACACCGTATATTCAGAGAACGTTGAGCAGCCCATGTAGTGATAGATTGGTTCGCCGTCTTTGTAAAAACGTGTGGTACCATCTGGCATCAGGCCCTTACCTTGAGTCTCGCGCACCGCAGAGCAAAGGTTGGTTTTGCCTGAGCGGCACATTTTACAAACGCCGCACTCTGCTGTATATAACGGAATAACATGGTCGCCAACTTCTACGCTAGTCACGCCTTCGCCAACTTGCTCAACGATACCACCACCTTCATGACCCAAAATCGCAGGAAATACGCCTTCTGGATCTTCACCAGATAAGGTGAACGCATCTGTATGACAGACGCCGCTTGCGACGATTTTGACCAGCACTTCACCTTTACGCGGTAGCATCACGTCCACTTCTTCGATAGATAGTGGCTCATTTGGTGCCCAAGCGATGGCAGCTTTTGATTTGATAAATTTATCTGACATAGGAGTCTCTCTTTTAGTTGATTGTTATTTGTGGGTTGCGGCGTAATGCAGACTTAGCAAACCATCATCACCGTCACCCTTTTTCATTATTTCATCCGATTATCTACTCGGCTTGATAGCTACGACTGTCATCGCTGAGACGACTAAAGATAGATTGAGCTTATCTTGCCTGCTGTCTATAGGCAAGCTTCTATAAAAGGAAAGCACCATCTCTATACATTGTTGTTAATCATTATATTTATCTCTAAATAGATAACAATATGCTATATTTGCAAATATCTTTTACATATTGGTAATAATCATGCACTGGGAAGGAATCAGTGAGTTTGTTTATGTGGCAGAGCACGAGAGCTTTACACAAGGGGCAAAAGCGCTTGGCATCTCAACAGCTCAAGTCAGCCGGCAAATCAGCGCTTTAGAGCAGCGTTTGAATATCAAACTGCTCTATCGAACGACGCGCAGGGTCTCACTTACCGAAGAAGGTCGCGTCTTTTATCAGCATTGCCGCGGTGTACTCGATGGGCTAGATGCCGCTGAGCAAGCAGTAAGTAACTTGCAATCAAAGCCTCAAGGCAAGATCAAACTAACTGCACCCGTGACTTATGGTGAGCAGCAGTTATTACCACTCATCAATGATTTTATGGTGCAGTATCAAGATATTGAAGTGAGTGCTTTGTTGAGTAATCAAAAAATCGATTTGATTGAAGGGGGTTATGATTTGGCCATTCGTATTGGCAAATTAAACGACTCAACCATGATGGCAAAAAAACTCAGCCAGCGTACCAACTTTGTCTGTGCAGCGCCTGCTTATCTTGATAGATATGGGATACCGACAGCGCTCAATGATCTCAGTCAGCATAATTGCTTACTTGGCACTCGAGATTACTGGCACTTTATAGATACTGACCCACGTGTCAGTGAGGATGCAGGTAAAGAAAAAAACCTGCGCGTCTCTGGTACCGTACAATATAACAGCGGCTATAGTCTGGTTGATGCGGCCCTAAAAGGGCTTGGTATCGTACAGTTGCCTGACTACTATGTACAAAAGTATCTCGCATCTGGTGAGCTAGTGAGCTTACTTGATGATTATAGAGAACCCACAGAAAACATTTGGGCCGTCTATCCACACAACCGTCATCTATCACCAAAGATTAGATTATTGGTTGATTATTTAGCAGAGCAGCTGGTTTAGTCATCTATGAAGGTGTGTTGCAATAACCAAATTGATTACGCACAATGACTATTCGATGTTACTCACTTATGGATAACCTAAAAGGATATAACTATGATAAAAATTATCTCTATCACTGCTCTAGCAATCGCCGTATCATCCTGCGCTAGTATCAATACGCTATTAGATAACACGGATACGACAGGCGCTATGACCAAAACCGCGACGTCTATGAATGCCGAAAAAGGCTTGGTCACTTTACAGAGCAATCACTCTGTCCAAGCTACTGCTGATAAACTGGTCTCAGTTATCGAAAGCAAAGGTATGAAAGTATTTGCACGCGTTGATCATCAAAAAAATGCGCAAAGTGTCGATCTGTCATTGCGACCCACACAAGTCATTATGTTTGGGAACCCTAAAGCAGGCACACCCTTGATGAACTGTGAACAGACTATTGCTATTGATTTACCACAAAAAATCCTCATTAGTGAAGATGCTGATAACCAGGTATGGTTGTCATACAACAATCCTGACTATATTAAGACACGCCACAATATCAAAGGCTGCGATACTGAGATTGCCAATATCTCAAAAGCACTCGATGCCATCAGCACGGCAGCCACGGCAAAGTAGATGCCTAACAAAAAGTATGAGCCAACAAAAAAGTGGGTAGCGAAAGCATCACCCACTTTATTTATACTTGAGAATGTGATTTGTTAGTTTTTCATTCGGAATTATCAGATAATGCCATTTGATAATGTAGCTCTACTTTTAGCTTCTTTGCACATTCGATAATCTTTTTCCTATCGGCAATAATAGCGCCTTGTGCAATAGCCGTTTCGCGCATTTGTACCGTAATATCATAATGAGGATAGCTGGCATTACGGTGGAATAAACGCGCATCTACCTCGATCAGTGCCGCAAAATCATGCAGCTCTTGCAGGCTGTCCGCAAGCATATGGCACCATTTATAGCCTTTGAATGGTATCTGCACAAAATCTACATATATTGCCATATTTCAATCTCTTACTTATTTGCTGACTTAGCATGCTGTATTGTGTACTGCTCTAACGACTGCCTTAAAATTGGTATGAGCAGTTCTAATCACAAGTAAATCAGTGACACCAAACCCAAAAACCTTAGAGTAATTCACGTACGTTTTTTTTGAGTTGCTGAAGTGTTTTTTGATACTCGCTATGACTGGCATCAAAAGTACTCAAGCGTCCATAGCGTAACTGACGGTAGTCTTGTCTAATTTCAATGAGCTTGGACTGAATCGTTATCGGGTTTTCACTATCTGTTAACTTACTTGTTGCATGATGAGTGTTACCGTCAAGCCGACTATCAATAGCAGTAGCCAAACGCTCTAGCCACGCCAGTTGCCCCTCACTGTCCTCTCGAGTCAGCGATTGATCACGTTTACCCACACGTTTTGAGAGCTGTGCAAGTGGCAAGTCCGCTGGATGCCAGCGTTTGCGGCGGCGCTGCCATATGATAAATACTAAGACTGCCATAATGATAACAGCACTGGCTGCTAACCAAATGATTTGCTGCGTGATTGAGCTGATATTGAACCATTTTAATAGTGAATCTGCCTGCTTGTCTTGATCATAGCCAACGACATCTTTTTGCCAGTAATAGCTTGCCTGGTCTGATAAGCGCCTTAATGTCTGTAGCATTTGATACTGCTGATAGGTGATTTGAGCACTAGCACCACTGCCAAACATAGCGGCCCCTTGCTGCTGGGTCATCGTATTCATACCCTGCTCAACACGCTCAGGTGCGACAAATGCCGTCGGATCCACACGCACCCAGCCTTGACCCTCAAGCCATACCTCAGTCCATGCATGTGCATCCATTTGACGCACCTCCCATACGTTACCATTACGACTCGGCTCACCGCCTTGATAGCCTGCTACTACTCGCGCAGGGATACCAGCTGCCCGCATCATAAAGGTAAAGCTTGAAGAATAGTGCTCGCAAAACCCCGCTTTGGTCTCAAACAAAAACTCATCGATACGATTAGTATTCAGTGGCGGCGGCGATAAAGTATAGCGAAACTCTGTCTGATTGATCCAGCGCTCGATAGCAGCCATATAGCGCACCGGATCTGAGCCTGACTGCGCAAACAACTGCTTAGCAAGCGCGCGTGCCTGCGGATTACCTTCATTAGGCAGCGCAAGGTTCGAGCGCCGGGATGCTTCTGCTAACACTGGATCTATACGCATCGGCGCAAACTGCACTACATCGTAGCGAAGCTGCTGCGTCACCGGCTGGTCTTTGGATAACGTAAAGTTAGACGTGATGTTGATATCTGGCTGCTGAGAGAAAGGATAGTCTAGTCCAAACAACCAGTTTTGCTGTGTAGGTTCTAGAATAACTTGATATCGAGTAGGTGCTGCTTGCACTTGTTCAGGAACAGTAGCAAAAGCATTTTGGATCCACATAGGTGGTTGTGATCTTACTGACCACTGGCTTGCCTGAGGGCTTGGACGCCAAGTTACCCCATCAAAATCACTAAATACCAAACCGCGCCAGTAAAGCTGTTGCTGCGGTGGACGCTCATCTGCAAACTCTACGCGAAAAGCCAGCTCGGTCGACTGACCTAAATTAGCAAAATCACCAGGTGACATGCTATCAGAGACCCCTGTAATCGCTTGCTGACCTGACAACTGTACGGACCACAGCGGTGGCAATCTCGGGAAAAATAAAAACAGCACTACCAATAAAGGTAACGCGCCAATACCCAATACCCCCAAGGTACGTATGCGTCCATCACCGCGAGCATTACTATCATCGTTGAGCGCGATAAATGCCAATAAGACGATGACCGCACCAATGATGACCTCTAGCGTGGTAATCAAGCCTTGATCCATCAAAAATAAAGCAGCCAACACAAATAATGATAAATTCAGCACCACGTAAGCATCACGGCGCTTGTATAACTCCCAAAGTTTACTGACCAAACATAGCACCAAAAATGCCACGCCCATATCCAAACCAAAAGCGGTGTTATAAGTCAGCCACAGACCGACCAACCCCAGCAAAAAACCTAGCATTTGCATGCCTTGATAGACACGCTTTAGATGAGATAGTTTTTTGAATCGTCTTTTGATACGTGGCAATTGCCCAATAATACTGACAACAGCAAACCCTATTAACCACAACGGCAAGTGAGCAGCATGCGGTAGTATGACTGCCACTTGAGCGATTAGGACCCAGTAGTACGCTGGTAATGCCAGCAGCTGCCGATACCATTTTTTGTTATCTGCTGCGCGGTGGAGCGTTTGAGTACTATTTTTCGCTCGGGTGCGAGACCCAAGTGACAACTGCTCAAAACTTGCCATGTCTGTAGCATCAGTCGCTGGAGGTTGCTTAAATTGGGTCATGGTGCTTTCGCTAACCTTAGCAAGCACGCTTGCGCAAAAACCTCACCGTCACCCATCACTGCGGTAGCAGGAGCATCATTGGGTAAACGCATTTGAAAGGGCACACCGAGCTGACCGAGCGTTAACGCACCATGAGCCAGTTGCGCCAGTTTTTGTTCATGATGCGCAGCTGGCATATCTGCATAATCTAATGTCTGCTCATGACCAACAGGATCCGCAAAATGCTTGGTAAACATTCCTTGTCCCCGTGCTACGTGACTCCAAGAGACACGCGCCAATGACTCCCCTTCTATATAATTATCTAGGCGCTCAAAGTCGTCCTGCCCTTGCCTATACTGACCGCCTGTTGGCAAATCTTCCATGCTTGCAATTGCATACTGAGCTTGCCAATCAAAGGTTTCAGGCTTGGGGTATACCCAAGCTTTACGCGCAAAATAGACATAAGACCATGCCCGCATAATACCCAAAGGATAGACGGTTTTGATGGTCAACCGTGGTAGCTCAAATTGACCACGATTGCTTGTCTGCACGGGTAGCCTTATGATTTTCTCACCTTGTAGCCTGGTAATAAGGATAGCGTTTTGATCATCCGTATCTGCTTTATCTTTACGATCAGCAGATGTCTCAAATTCAAACAGCAGCTGCCTGCGTGGTTGACGACTCTTGCTATCTAACTGTAACGTCACCCAAGCAGGACTACCTGCCTGAGTCATCGTAACGTCTAATAGACGAATATGTAGACCGGATATGTGCGCAAAAGTCACATGGAAGCTAATCAGCCAGACACTGACCAGATAAAAACATAAACCAAGCACCAAGTTGTTGCCATAATTGACACCCGCAATAAAGGTGATCACTAATAGCACAGCAAATAGCATGCCTTCACGGCTAAAAAAAATATAAACATTGCGTAGATTGAGGGTGGCACTATCGTTTTTGGGTGCACGAGAAGCAAACCAACGGCTCAGTGCTGACTTGATTGGTACGGTTAAGGCCTTTGGTAAAAAGCTCATGACTACCCTACTCTTGCCATGTGATTGACTGTGATACTCGTCTTCAACCGACGAATGTAGCCATTTGTTGTAGCCACTATTCGAGCTACAGTATAGACAGTTAAACAGTAACTGATACTTCTGCCAATATACGCTGTGCGATCGTTTTGGTTGCCTGTCCACCGCTCACATGTGCAGGCACGAAGCGCTGACCCAGACGATGATCCACTACGGCTGCAAACACCGCTTGGATGTCTTCAGGTACCACCTCCATATGCCCCGATACATAGGCATGAGCCTGAGCAGCACGCTGTAGCGATAGTACGCCACGCGGTGATAGTCCATGATATTCCTGGCTTGCTCGAGTTTTTGCAACGAGCCTTTGTAAATAATCCAACACAACATCTGCCACATACACTTGTCTGACACCTTGCTGAGCCATCAGTACCGCGTCAGTATCAAGTACTGCATCTAAATCTTTTAGTAGCTCGCGGCGATCTTGACCTCTTAACAGCTCACGCTCTGCCATAGGCGAAGGATAACCTAGTGATAAACATAATAAGAACCTATCTAGCTGTGATTCAGGGAGTGGATAGACACCTGCTTGCTGTAATGGGTTTTGGGTGGCAATGACAAAAAACGGTCGAGGTAAGGGATACGTTTGGCCATCTTGAGTCACTTGTCGCTCTTCCATTGCTTCGAGTAGCGCACTTTGCGTTTTAGGACTAGAGCGATTGATCTCATCAGCGAGTAATAGCTGGGTAAAGACAGGCCCAGGACGGAACTCAAAGCGTTGTTTACTTTGGTCGTAGATGCTCATACCTAAGATATCAGCAGGTAGCATGTCATTAGTGAACTGCACGCGGCTGAAGCTAAGCCCTAATAGCTGAGCCAATCCTTGCGCCAGCGTTGTTTTACCCATGCCCGGCAAATCTTGTAATAACAGATGCCCACCTGCCAAGATACCACTGAGTGCAAGTTTAACGGCTTGAGGCTTGTCCAATACGATTTGATTCAACTGGGTCATCAGCTGTGCAATTTTTTGCTGATTATATTGAAAGTCAGCAGTAGTCGGCATGGACTGATTAGGCGTCGCTGCTGTTTTTTGAGAGTTGGATAATGATATATCGTTCGCGGTCTGGGTCATAGTCAGTTATCGGCTCATTTTTATGTCATAACGTTCAACAGTTAGCATCAGTTTGTATCCTCTGCAGCTGCTGGAGGCTCAGCGCGGAGGGTAGATAGATAAGCAATGACGTCTGCACGCTCTTTGGCATCTGGCATGGGGTCAGATAGCATTTTTGAGTTTGGTATGGCTTTTTGTGCATCCGCAATATAAGGGTCAAGCGTTTTGGCATCCCATACCCACCCTGATGACTCTAGTCCTTTGCTATAGTCATAATCTTTTAGTTCGGCAGCTGGCGCACCATATATATTCATGAGCTGTGGGCCTTTTCTATTCAGACCTGCATTGAGCTGATGGCATTGACCGCACGCCTCTTTGTAAACCACCAAGCCATTTTTAACATCACCTTTTGTATATGAAGGTAGGGTCACTGGGTCTCGATGGTCAGGCGGAATACTGCTCTCACACGCGGTGAGCAACAAAACAGCGGCAAAAAGACTGCTTATTTGATATTTACTAATAAGTGGCATTTGGGCAATCTTTGGTTGGTAAGTGTCAGTGATAAAGAGTCTATGTCATTACAACTTTAGCATCACAACTTTCTAACTTGCTGCATGGCTTTCTAGTTTTATCGTCTGACTAGGCTCTTCTAAGTAGTACCCTTGTAGATAGCGCGCACCAACACTCCATGCAACAGACATGGTCGCTGCCTCTTCGATATAAGGCATCAACACATCCACTTTCACCTCGTTGGTACTTGTGATGAGTGATTTGACAGTATCTAGGTTATCTGCTGAATTGATATCTTGTACGTAACTGCGCGCCAGACGCACCATATCTGGCTGTACCAAACTAGCAATTTCAATAGATTTGGCAGAAGATCCGAAGTTGTTAATGCCCATTTGGCAATCAACTTCACTCAAAGCGGAGAACTGAGATTTGGCTACAGTTAGGTGATCAACGATGTCTTTTTCGTTGAATTGTAATGTTAATACACCGGCGGCACCGCCTACTGCCTTGATCAACTGGCTTGCAACGTTGGGTAGTTTTTTGTCGACCAAGGTTGCACTCGTCAGCTGTATCAACAGTCTGGCTTCAGGATGGTGCTTGCGTACATCATTGATTTTTTTGCAGGCGTTAATAAGTACCCAGCGATCTATCTTTTCTAGTAGGTTGTGGCTCTTGGCCACAGTCATAAATTGATCTGGTGTCAATACGGTGTTTTCGGCATCGGAGAGCGGCAGGCGTAGATACACTTCAAAAAAGTCACTGCGATCCCGATCAATATCATAGATTGGTTGAAATGACAGCTCAAAGCGGTTGTTAGTGATAGCGTCAACTAACGATTCAGCAAGCGCATGGTCATCACTGTTGGCGTGTTCGCTTGGATCGTATATATGATAGGTACCGCCATGATTAGAGGTTTCTACCATAATATGGTTGATGGTTTCCATGGCACGCTCAAGTACAATGGTAGGCTCAGCGGTATTTTTCTCGATTTTGACCACTGCGATACTGACGGTCGTACTGGTCGTACGCTTATCGACTTCGATGAGCATCTCACTGATACGAGAGCCAATATGTGCTGCGAGCTTTTCAAGATCAGCGGTACTTTTATTTTTGACCAGTATCATAAATGCAGTATCACTAAATCGGCTGACGTGCCCATCAGGTATGAGCTCATCTAACATATAAGCCACTTGTTTGACGGTTGCATCAATCCCTTTCAAACCAAGACTGCTTCTAATCTTACCAACGCTATCGAGTTGCACATACAGCAGCCCTGCTGTCAGCTCACCTTGAGTCGCTTGCTGGTGTATTACCACCATTTGTTCCTCAAAGCCGCGACGATTATCAAGACCTGTCAGATTATCTGTGCGCTCAGCTTCAGCTAAGCGCTTAGCAACCTCTGCACTGTTACTCTGGTTTTGTTGAATGATAATCTGAGTGACCGGCTCACCCTCGAGCGTCGCTGAAGCCATTTGTAACTTTGCCTCAAAGGTGCTGCCATCAGTACGTACACTCTCAAAATTAAACTCTACATCTTTGCGACTGCCTTTATCAAACTGACGCAAAAATTGCTTGAAACCTTTGACATTACTACCACCCGAAATCAAATCAATTACTGGCACACCAACGACATCATTCATCGATTTAAAGCCAAATAGTTGCAGATACGGGTCGTTGGCATAGATGTGGATGCCTTCATCGATATAAGCAACGGCACTTTTTGAGTTCTTAATCAAAACATTGGCACGCTGTTCTGATTCAGAGAGCACTTGGCGTAAGGTTTTTAGCGTACGGCGACTGCGCAAGTTACTGTGCTGCAGACAGATAGCCATAACTACTGGCAGCTCTTGATCAAACCTAAGCGCTTTAATCATCGTACCACTAACAACAGCAGGTAGCCCTTCATCATTAGAGACCGCTGCTACCGTCTCTTCATTCACTAAGCAAATCATTGGCAAATCGATACTTTGCTCTTGTACGATACTCACCACATCCGTAAAGCTCATATCATAGGCTTTGCCAAATACGAGAACGTCCCACTGTTGACGTAGTACTTTTAACAACTCTTCTTTATCGTCTAAAAATCCTAAGTTCACACTGTCATAATAACCGCTAAGCAATTGCACAAGACGTTCCGCGTAAAGCTGATCATCATTGATAACTAACAAGTTTAAGGTAGACTGAGTGCGCATAGGAAGCCTTTTAATCTTATGGACGTATTTTTATCTATTATTTCTAATAACCTGACACCTTTTCCAAAAATAAACCTAGCACAGAAAACAATAAGCTTGGCGATTATCATAATAATAACTGAGCCTTGCTCTGTATAATACGCTTGGTTAACTAATTTTGGTTACATTAAATAGGGTATCAATTAGAATAACAATATCCATCATTATAGACAATAACTCGGCAAGCTGCAGATTAACTTATGACCTTTCTTGTTTATTAAGATTCTGCGAAGAAACCCTCCAAAACATCCATATATCAACATGTGTCTGCTTTTTGACAAAAATACCGTAGGCTACAACTGAACTATCTCATACTGACTAAACTCATCAGTCATCAGTATCTTGTTTCCCAAGCGTAATGGCGTTTGCTTGCTACCAATACGCATAACGACTCGGTCATTGTTCTGAAAGTAAGAAGGCGGTACGATGAGCGTACTCGTGGTTTTTAGTTGCTCATCCCTACCCAAGATAAATGCAGGTACAAAGTGACGGTTTCGTAGCTCTCTACCCTCTAGACGCAAGCCACAAGCCACAAGTTTATGTCCGAGCACTTGCCATTCTATGATTGGGGTTTTGCTATCAAGATTCGTCCAGCGCACTACTCCCATTGACCAGTCAGTTTGTTCTGTTGCCGTGGAGTGGCAGATCAAAAACAAACGCATGAGATGTAATAATGGCGGTGCATTTCTAGAAGTGTCATCTTCAGCTATCGCTTGATCAGGGCTATCAGCATCCTCTGTTTCGGGCCCATCTGCTTCTGGCAACAGTTGCAATGCACGAAACAGTGAAAGATGATCCTGGCTATCAAATACTCTAATATTTAACGGATTGTTGCTATTTTGCTCTTTACCAAATGTGTCATAACGAGGTCTCTCTTCCTCTGCTAGCTCTTTTATTGATACCAAATTAGCAAAGCTATTGAAATCACCCACACGGTAATGGATATCATTAAAACCTGTAACCAATAGCGCTTCTTGTTTTTTGCTATATTTGGTAGGCAAAGTAAGCGGAGGCTGTAAGTAACGATAACTGACTGTTGATGCGATTGTATTGAGCAAACCGTACTCTAACGCTGCACTACTATCTCCAAGTAGAGCCTGCTTGCGTGAATCAAAATACTCAATCATCGGTGCCAGCTCTAAGAACAGACAAGTGCGATGTTCTTCATAAGGGTTTATCTCAGAGTTGGCCGTGAGATAGCTTGGTGGGTAATGAGCTTCCAAATCAACAAATACGCGTGTTCTGGTGGTAGGCTCTGTTGTCGCGACCATATGCTTTGCCCATTCAGGCAAAAAACGTTGCACTAGCAAAATGTTGGTGCGACGCATACCGCGTAGGTTTAGCAGACTGTGTAAACAGATTTGACAATATAGCTGATAGATATTGTTTGCATGAGGGACAGCCGCGTCTATACCCAAATCAATATCGGTTATGCGGTGCTGATAGGCCAGATGATACAGCTGATTTATTTTTGACCACAGATAACTTGCTGGTGGTCGATAGCAGAGTACCTCTTCTGCCAGTATTTTTTGATAGCTGGACAAAGACTGGTAAATAGCAATAGCAAACGTATTAGAAGATTTCTTATTATTGAAATAACGCTGCCAGCCATTGCCCAAAGAGCGTTTAGACCCAGTATTAGGCTCTGAATCTTGTTGGCGTATGATCCTGTCATAGACCATGATGATGAGATAATGTAACGACTTGGTTTGTGCGACATAGCCTAGCTGAACCTCATCGAACACCCCTGTCTCATAAATATACTGTTGCCGTAAAGCAGCAATCAATCGAATTGAAGCGTCAAGTACTGATGCCATCAACTTGAGACGCTGATCTTCATCTATATGAGCTTCTCGTAAAGCTATGAGTACACTCTCTAGATGCTGGTATTGCTCCTCAGGTGTTTGTGATGGTAGCGTGGTCAGTAGCTTGACTAAGTAACGCTCTTGACCGTTTACTGATCGATTTGACGATACTGGCAATGGTACAGTAGAAGACAAATGCTCTTGAAACATGGATAACGTTATCATTGGTATCACTACTCACTATCAGTCAATATCAGTCG
Organism: Psychrobacter sp. H27; assembly: GCF_059072655.1. NCBI lineage: Bacteria > Pseudomonadati > Pseudomonadota > Gammaproteobacteria > Moraxellales > Moraxellaceae > Psychrobacter > Psychrobacter sp. H27. The sequence continues at coordinate 1,263,153 of NZ_JCACRX010000001.1, forward strand.
CTTTGAACGAACGTACAAAAATACGCAATCACAAAAATAGCGTCCTATGAGATACAAAATATAAATGTAATAACGCTATAAAGAGCAGTACCTACACTCATAAGTATTTATACAATCGAGTTAATAGATACACATTATCAAATATAAGAACGGGCTGTATTACAGATTTTATTATCTAAGCACAACGAGGTAGCTTTTATAAGCAAATACAACTCCCTTACGCACTATTACCATATGCACTATGTTGTCACAACAACTGGCACACTCACTTTTAATAGTACGCGCGCTTTTAATAATTGCTTTTTGTTTGCTCTTCAAAACACCATATTGCCTAAACTAAGTCTTGCTGTAAATGTCAATCGGCACTTTAAACGGTCTATTCGGCAGCTCTCTCACCAGCTTAGGTACCAAATATCCTGGTAATGCTGATAATAGTGACCAGTAAAGCTCAATTGACGACCGCTCGTCGCTATCGAAATGTGCAGCACCAGCAACTTTATCTAGCACATGCAAATAGTATGGTAATACGCCAGAAGCAAACAAACGCTGACTAAGCTGCACTTGTGCGTCGACGGTGTCATTGACACTTTTTAATAACACTGCCTGATTCAATAGCGTAACGCCAGCTGCCCGGACACGTTGCAAGTATTCAGCTGTTAATTCATCAATCTCATTGGCATGATTGCAATGGATCACCATGACGATACGGCAACGACTTTGAGACAGTCTATCTAATAGATCGGTATCTAAACGCGCTGGGATGACGAGTGGCAAGCGGGTATGCAGCCTAATCGTAGTGAGCTGCGCAACAGACTCAAGAGCATCTAACCATGCAAATAAGCGTCTGTTGGTCACATTTAATGGATCACCTCCACTTAAAATCACTTCATTAATCTCAGGGTGTTCGCCAATATAATTGATGATATTTTGTTTTGCGTCCGCAGTAGGCATATTGGCGCTATAGTCAAAGTGCTGACGAAAGCAGTAGCGACAATGAATGGCGCACGCCCCCGTAATTGTCAACAGGACTCTCGACTGGTATTTATGTAGCATGCCCTTGATAGGGTTTTGAGTATTTTCACTCAAAGGATCGGCCACGTAGCCTGTGACGTTGATTTGTTCCTGCTGAGCCGGCAGTACTTGCTTTAATAACGGATCATCACGGTCACCCACGACCATTTTTGCTACAAAAGCGCGCGGCACACGTAGCGCAAAATGCTTGGGTATATAGACATCGGCACGCAATGACTCCAGCTGTAGGATACTCAGCAGCTCGTCAACGGACGTAATGGCTTCGGATAATTGATTTTGCCAGTTTTTTTGTGTGATTAAATGGTTTATCATGACAGCCTACTACCTGTACCCAAAATCCGATATTATACGCCCTTAGTGTCTACCCTATCAAAGTATACCCGCTGATACGTAAATACTTGGCTGAACAATAGCTTTTGGTATAGTCAGCCTCATCTATTACAACCCCTAGGAGTCTCTTGTGGCAAGTTTTTCTACTAATGAATTCAAAGCTGGTCTAAAAGTTATGCTTGATGGCAACCCTTGTGCCATTCTTGAAAACGAGTTTGTAAAGCCTGGTAAAGGTCAAGCCTTTAACCGCGTTAAATTGCGTAACCTTCGTAGCGGTAAGGTATTAGAGCAAACATTCAAATCAGGCGATAGCTTAGAAGCCGCTGATGTGATGGATACTGAAATGAACTATCTATACAACGATGGTGAGTTTTGGCATTTCATGCATCCTGAAAGCTTTGAGCAGATTCAAGCTGACAAAAACGCCATCGGTGATGCTCCTAAATGGCTAAAAGAGAACAGCAATGCATTATGTACCATCACTCTGTTCAACGGCTCTCCATTATCAGTCACGCCGCCTAACTTTGTTGAATTGCAGATTACGGAAACTGATCCTGGCGTACGCGGTGACACGTCAGGTGGTGGCGGTAAGCCTGCCAAGCTAGAGACAGGTGCCGTTGTACGTGTTCCTCTATTTGTGCAGCAAGGTGAAGTTGTTCGTGTTGATACTCGTACTGGCGACTATCAGACTCGTGTGAGCTAACCGATCTGTAAGCCTAGCTGGCAGCTGATACTGGTATCACTATCATCAACAAAAAAGCTTAACCACCAATAGAGTGGTTAAGCTTTTTTGTTTTTATAACTGTCGCTTTACTAGTAAATTAGTCGTTTACACCATGACGTTACTATAAATGCTGCCTACTGTTTACTCTTCTTCTAATGGCGGCTTCTGCATCAACCAGTATTGTACCAAAGCGTTCAGCTGCTCTTGTTTAAAGGGTTTGGTGCAATAATCCTGCATACCAACTTTTAAATATTTTTCGCGCTCGCCATCCATAGCATTGGCAGTCAGAGCAATAATGGGCGGCAGATCTTGAGGGTCATAAAGCTCATGGAGTTTGATCGTTGCCTGTACGCCATCCAAGATCGGCATATGATGATCCATCAAAATAACATCATAGCGGTTAGGAAATAGCGCAAAAGCATCAATGGCTTGTTGACCATCTGTCACATGCGTCACCTTGTGACCACTATTGGTCAATGCTTTTTTGGCGATGATTGCATTGACGGCATCATCTTCAACCAACAAGATATGTCCTGCACGCTCATGGCTCGGCTCTGTCAATGTTAGATCATTAGAGTCTTGCCATGTCTCGTACTTATTCTCATCAATCGTTGGCAAGGGCAATAGAACACGAAAGGTCGTACCCACTCCCACTCTACTCTCCACATGGATATAACCTTCCATCAGATCAACCAGAGACTTACAGACCGAAAGACCTAGACCGGTGCCACCATAGAGGCGATGCGTAAACTTATTGGCTTGGTCATAAGCATCAAATATTGCTTCTAACGATTCAGGTTTGATACCAACACCCGTATCTGTCACCTCAATACACAAGGTCATATTTTTGTCAGACTTATTGTTTACCACACTCTTATTGCCGCCAGTCTTGTCAATCTCCTCGCAATAACAGTTGTCCATATGCCTGACATCAATGCTCACGCGCCCACCCTCACGAGTGAACTTTATCGCATTGTTAACCAGATTTGCTATGATTTGCTTAAGGCGTACTGGATCTCCTTTCACGTAAGGCGATAATGACTCAGTATAATGATAATCTAACGTCAAACCTCGTTGACGTGCTTTGATAGAGAACAGACTGACCACTTCGTTACATAATGTCGATAAATTCAATGGGATAGAATCAATAGTCATTTTGCCTGATTCAACCTTCGATAAGTCTAAAATACCATTGATAATCACCATCAGATGCTCGTTTGAGACCTTAATGTTATCCACGTATTCTCGTTGTTCAGCACTAAGCTCGGTATCACCCAGCATTTCTACCATACCAATGATGCCATTCATTGGCGTGCGTATTTCATGACTCATATTGGCCAAGAAACTAGATTTCATTTCATTGGCATGCTTGGCATCACGCTGTTTGTCTTGTAATTGCAATGCGTCTGCTGCCATCATGGCAAACTGCGCTAATATTTGCTCTTGCTGGGCATCAAAATTATGGTTTGGCTTGATATCCATGAGACACAACGTACCTAGACGATAGTTTTTATTGTCTTCATGTAGCAAAATTGGGGCACCAACATAAAACCTTAAGTATGGCGACCCTGTAACCATTGGGCTTTGGCTAAATCGGCTGTCTTCCAATGTATCGGGTACTATTAACACATCATCAGACAGTATGGTGTAATTACAAAAAGCCATTTCGCGTGGTGCTGTACTGACACTCTCAGACATCGTCTCAAATTTGCAGGCTGGTTTTAGATACTGCGTTTCTTCGTCCATAAAAGTGATCGTGACCACGGGTACGTCAAAGAATAACTTTACAAGGTCGACCAGTCTATCAAATGCTGGCTCCTCATCTTCATTGAGCACCTGATATTTTCTGAGCTTATTGATGCGCTCTATTTCATCTACCGCGACTGGGTAACTTTGTTTAGGTGAGTTAGATATAGACAAGGTAGACTCCATTAAATAATATCAGACGCTCGGTTGAGGGCTCGTCTGTTTTATCAATAATTGTAATGCTTCATTGACCATAATCATTGCTACTACCGATGTGACAACCACTGCTGACCCATAGCCTCCACACTGCAAACCGCCTGCTTGGCAACTCTTGTCTACATGTGGCGGCTCTATAGAATAAACGCACTTGATACCGAACTTGTCTTTTAGTGCGCTATTGATGCCTTTTTCATGACGTAATTTATTGCGCAGTTTGGCCAGTAGTGGATCTTGATAGCTGTCGCGCAAATCGCTTACTCTAACTTGACTTGGATCTATTTTGCCACCTGCACCGCCCGCACAGACGAGCTTTAGTTTATTAAAACGGCAATGCAGTGCGATTGCTAGCTTGGCATTCATGTCATCTACACAGTCTAACACTACTATGGGCTTACCTTGCTTGGCAGCAGCTTTTGCATCATCAAGACTTGGTAGTAGGGCAGCGACGTTATCTACTGTCAAAAAATCATCAATAAGATTCAACGTCACTTTGGGGTTAATCTCTTTGATACGTGCTGCCATTGCCGCAATCTTACTTTGACCAAAGCTACTGTCTAAAGCAGGTAGCTGCCGATTGACATTAGAGGCGACCAATACATCCAAATCAATCAAAGTGATGGTACCTACTGCTGTTCGAGCCAGTGCCTCAGCGGCCCAAGAGCCCACACCCCCTACGCCAATAACGTAGACATGAGCTGCCGCAAAAGTATCTACCGCTGACGTACCATAGAGCGTGCGCGTCCCTTGAAAACGGCGATCATACTGCTCACTTTCTTGATCAGCGTCGCGTTGTACTAGAGCGTTTTCTTTTAATTTTGGCGGCTCAAATTGTTGTGTTTCATTCATAACGGTTCGAATTACTCTTTTTAATGATAACTATTGCTTTATGTGCTAACCACGACATTTATGACTTGCGTTTTACCCCTCGCCTTTTCCATTTTCCTATCGTCTCTCATGGTCATGCTAGACCAATCATACAAGATTAGTCATGCCGGATAGGTCCATGTTATTTTTAGGGCGTCACAGCTATTTTGCCACAACTGCTTAGCAAGTTTATCACGTGATACGCCCAATAGCTCACTCAGACTTATTAGCACCCAAGGCAAATTAGCAGGGACGTTTCTATCATGCTTATGGGCATTTTCTCTTTCATTATAGGGGCTCTGTCCAGACTCTGAATGCTCATCATGCGATGTTTGACACATCATAGGCGTCATATCTGGGCAGTCAGTCTCTATCACCAAACATGCTATACCATACTCTTCAACAACGGCTGTAATCGCACGGCGGAGTTTTTTGGCATTTGGATTGGTAATCTGACCGGTAACGCCCAGCTTAAATCCCAATTTTACAAAAGCCTTGGCCTCTTGTTCACCGCCGCTAAAACTGTGGGCAATGCCGCCCAATTCATGTGCATCATAATCATGCGCTTTTAATATAGCGAGTGCTTCGGCATGCGCCTTACGAATATGCAGCATCACTGGCAATTCATGGGTCACTGCAATATCTAATTGCGCCTTAAAAAAGCGCTTTTGCCTAGCAAATACACTAGGCGCTTTCATCGCATCAGTAAATGTATCTAAGCCAATCTCACCAATAGCTAAAGGGCGGCGCTCTGTCATCATCTGTGCCAATGCTATCAGGTGCTCGTCAGTATGCTGTTCGATATAAAAAGGATGCAAACCCAGCGCAATATGAGTATGTATATAAGGTTCGTCCTGATATTGAATATCGCTGGCAGAAGACTGTGATGCTTTTTTGTTCAGTACCTGCTCAGTGTCGTACATCCGCTCAAAATACTGATATAAGTAACCTACCAACACTAAATGGCGTACACCTTGACTATAAGCACGCTGTACCTGCCAAGCTCGATCATCATCAAATACTGGCGTATCAAAATGAGTATGTGTATCAATGAGGGGATACATCCTGACTGATGTTTTTTTATCGAGAGTCGATGACTCGGTAGCCGCCATTGATATGCTCCAAAATAACTGTTTTAGTAAAATACCTTATCAATCATCATATTATACCAATGACTATATTAACAGCTGATGCGCTAACTATAAAACCCAATATAAAAAGCCTGCACTGCCTATTTAATACGTGATCTAATTAGCGCTCGTATCATCATGAGAGCTACTTTGATCACTGGCTTTGTTACAGTCTTTATTGGATACCTCTGTGTCAGCGTTGCGGCTGCTGCGCCGAGGAATGAGCGTCAAAGCGGTAGCAACAGCGCTCAGGGCCAGCCATTTCTTAAACACTTTATGATTTGCCATTTTGGCTCCATTTACTACCTGAATATAAATCATATCAACAGATATCGGATACGCGATATTATTCTACTAATGTTTAGTATAGTAGTAGCTATATTGTGAACACGCAAGCCAATGTACGACATAACTATACAATTATATCGTGCATTGGCTCATAGTAATTAAGGGACATTGGCGATCTACAGTAGCAAATAACTAGTAGCGAACTACGTTAGCTTTAACGACTTAGAGGATAGGTCGTTATACCACTATTAGGACTGTCTACCTTGGTAAAACCTTGAGAAGTTGAATTTGGGGTCTGATCACGCTTAGGAATGAGCGGGTTGAGTGGCATTAACTCGTAGTCTGCACTGACATCACCGTCCCAACCTTGTGTACCACTCAGTGGTAGTTGTTTAATCGTGCCGTTTTTGTCAATGACCAGCTGCAGTACACGCATCTGATTGAACTTGCGCTCAGTCACACTCGCGACCGCACCACCATCACGCAAGATAGTTGGCTGCAAAAATATGATCAAATTGCTCTTTTGGGTACTGTCATTATCAGAGCGGAATAATCTTCCAATCAGCGGAACATTACCAAGACCTGGAACTTTTTGTTGGCGCGTGGTGCTGTTGTCACGCATCAAACCGCCTAAAGCGATGGTCTGCTGATCATCTGCTAAAATTGTCGTATTAATAAGGCTTTTATTAGTGATTAAGCCACTAGCATTGCCAGTACTGCCTGGTACGACAGACGAGACTTCTTGAGACACCTCCAAACGTACTGTGCCATTATCGCCAATGTGCGGAATGACATTAAGGTTGATACCAATGTCTTGACGGTCGATGGTCTGGAAAGGGTTGTTTGAATCATTGCCGCTAGTGGTGAATGAGCCTGTGACAAAAGGAACATTCTGTCCAACCAGAATACTGGCTTTTTCATTGTCTAATGTCAAAATAGACGGCATAGATAGTAGATTGGCACTGGTAGAAGAATCAAGTGCCTGCAAAATAGCACCATAAAACTCAGTATTCCCTTGACTGTCTGTTCGACTGTCACCGATACCGACCAATGCACCAACGATAGAGCTGGCAGCCGCACTTATACCCGTACTGCTCCCTGCCAGTGCAGCGGCAGCCAGCGTCGTTGCACTAGCGCCTACATTATTAAAATTTACAACGCCGTAACCGCTGTTGGCATTGCCAAGTGCCCACTGAACACCGAGCTGAGTCGCATCATCTCCTGAGACTTCTACAATAGCAGCCTGAATCAATACCTGCGCGCGGCGACTGTCTAATTGATTGACAGCGTCTTCAATCTCAAACATGAGCTCAGGCGCAGCGTTTACGATAACGGCATTTTGCGTCTCATCAGCAATGATACTAAACGGTCGGCCCCCGACGCCTGTACTCGCTACGCCTGCATTGCTGGTGGGTACCACTGAGGGGCTGCTATTACTAATACTTTCATTTGCAGCACTATTGATGGATGCGCCTATGCTGCTTGCATCATTCAAAGAGGCTGATTCTAATGTGGATGTTGCACCAGCGCTATTGATTGACTGATTGGCCAGCAACCCTCTTAGCATATCGGCAATGTGAGTGGCACTAGCATACTTTAGGCGAAAGACACGGAGGCCACTTAGGCGTCTTGTGGGCGTAGTATCGAGCTGATTGACCATCTCCTGAACTTTGGCAATCATCTCAGGACTGCCTTTGACCAGCAGTCTATCGCTTGAGGTATCAGCGATGACCTTTAGCTGATTGTTACTACCTTGCGTTTGACCGCTACCAGCATTTGCGACCAACGCACTAATGAGCTCCATCATACGTTCGGCATCGACGTGACGTAATGGAATCACTTGTAAACTATCATTGACGTTACTGTCCAAATCACGGATAAGCGCTGTCAGCTGATTGAGGCTATCTGCTCGATCCGATAGCACAAGCGCATTTACGCCAGGTACCGCAGCAGCGTGGGCTGACTGCGGCATCAGTGGCCGTATGACCCCTAAAACCTCCGCGGCTTGGGTATTTGTCAAATAGATCACTCGGGTTGCCAATGACTCCCCAACACTGTTGCCACGCAAATCAACAGCAACGCCAGATTGCTTGGCAACATTATCCGGCACTAGCTTGGTCGTCGTACCCGACTCAATCGCCGCAATACCATTGACCTGCATCACACTCAAAAAAAGCTGATAAATTTCATCGCGGGATAAGGCTTTGTTGGAGATGACAGTTACGTTGCCATTGATACGAGGATCAAGGACAAAGTTTTGATCAGTGATGGTTGCCACTTCATTGATAAAAGCTTTGATATCGGCATCTTGTAAGTTGACCTTCCAACTCTCAGCACTCGCAAGGCCCATACTGGCTGCCCACAAGGGTACCGCTAGGCAGATAGGACGGCTTAGACGCATCAAGCGCTGCAGAACACGATGTAAAGGTGTGGCTGAAAATTGATGAAAACTTACCATATTTATAATTACCTACAATGATATTGCATAATATGTACTGAGTTTTTAACGAGCAACCTGTGCTAAAGAGCCGCCGTGCTAGAACTGCTGGCGAATCGTAATGACTTGCTCACCACGTTGAACCTCGATCTGTGCTTCACCTGCTTGCTGTACTTGCTGTAACACGCCCGCATCTTGAGCCGGATTGTTACCCACGCTTTGTCCATTTACTGTCAGTACTTTGTCACCCGGCTCAAGCCCTAATCGGTTACGTAGTTTTGACGGCATTGCGGCTGTCACTTGATAGCTCTCACCTGACGCCATTACCCCCATTCTACTCAAATAACTGGCAGGGTTTTCTTGCAGCGCCGTGACCGCCTCCTCAATAGCTGATTGTGGACTACTTTCACTCGTCTCTACTGCAGGCTCAGAAGGTGTCTCTTGCAATGCCTGAGGGGCAGTTGGTAATAGGCTATTATTAGGCAGGCGCTGATTACTAACGCCGCCTGCCAACATTTTGCTTTGATCTAGTATCATGGCATCCGGCATGCTAATGATGGTTTCTTTATCATTAGCATCAGCGATAATAACTGAATTCCAATCAACAGCGACAAGAATATAGTCGCTATCTTTTAGTCCATCACCGATTCGGTAGTTTTTTACCTCACCATTAATATTAAGTAGTGCCGAAGACATAGTCTCAGGTATCGCTAGCAATACCCCTTTGAGCTCAACGTTAGGTGGTGGCTGGACTGCCGCCGCAATGGGATCAGGATCAGCAAATATCGCAAACAAACCACTGTAATCATTGGTAGACTTTGCATTATTTTGCAAAGGGGCTAGCGGTAATGCAGGTGCTAAGGGCGCTGCCAACAATAACCACAAAAGACGGGCAGCTGTCCAACATAGCCAAGCAATGGCGAGTAGCAATAACCATCCTGAAAAACGATTGAGAGTATTTATAACGGGTTTTAGGCTTGCGGTCATATTGGCCATTTAGTTTGCCCCTAGACCAGTTAGCAACGGTTGACGCACACTAACGACTGGCGTATCTTGCGGTGCCTGTCCTCTGTACTCAGGCATGTTTTCTAGTAGGCGCTGGGTCAGACTGACATCCAGCATATTATCACCGTCTATATACAGATCACCCAGACGCTTATCTTGATTATTCAACAAGTTGATATGCAACAGGTTTCTATTGTTTTTTTGCTCTGCGCTCAGCTCTGCGCGTAATGCAGGCATAGTCAGATAAAAAACTTTGCCACCACTTGGATAGCCCACCTCACCGCCTACCCATGTCAGCTGCCCCTCTGCAGCACTGAATCCAGTAGTACTCTGAGTAGATGCGCTGCTAGAAGTTTCTGATGTTACCTTGTTGTCGGCGTCATCAGATAAGCGCGTCAATGAGACGCCATTGACCTGAATAGGCGTGTTAGGTAATTGCCAGTCAACGACACTTTTTAGAGTCTCAGGCGCGATTTTCCCACTCATATCGTCGACTTGCCATGAGTTAAAACCAAGCTTCACCTGTCCATTCAGTCTTGTTTGCTCTGTTTTTATGTTGATATCTGCGCCAAGCTTACCTGTGAGCAGTTGCCATGGCTGCCACGACCAGTCGGCCATGCCTATGAGCGGTGTCGATGATATGGGAAGTTGCCAGATAGCAGAGCCCTGCCAGACATTGCCTGACACATGCTGTACATAGGGGGTATTGGGCGCATATTTCTCAAGTAGCCACGCCGCTGGCATCTGCAATACGGCAAATAGTGCAAACAATACGAACCCGATCAGCCACCAAAGCTTACGAGGACGTTTATGAGACAACTCAGATACTTGGGTCACAGTTGCACAACTCTTATATAAGACCAAAACGTCATTATCATAACAAACAATGGCCTATAGATGACAGAAAAAAAGCCAGTATCTTTTTGCCAAAATAATGGCAACATAGATACTGGCTTCTCTGTTTTGCGATGTGACGTCACTTACGACTAAATGCTTGTAAATAAACCACTATCTACAAGACTGCTAAGCTCGTCTGCGTGCTGTATGATGACCTAGGTCTACACCATTAGATCGCAAAGTCTTCAAGATCACGACCTGCTGCGAGTGCTTCGACCAACCACGTTGGTTTGCGTCCACGACCAGTCCAAGTCTCTTCGTTATTGTCCCCATTGCGGTACTTAATACTGCGTTTTTTCTCTAACGTCTCACCAGCTTTTAAGATCTCTTCGATAGTCGCGTTGCTCTCTTTTGCGATTTTTTCGAACTGCATATACGCGTCATATAAACGCTGGTGCTGTTTTTTGGCGATAAGCTGTTGTGCATTTTCAGTAATAGCACGTAGCTCGTCTACGTTTAAGTTGTCTAAATCGATTGCGTTGTTTTTGCTCATAATAAATCCAATTGTATAAAAGTTATTCACCTCAATAGAGCTATCATCTCTACTGAGAACCTGAATGAATATTCATTCATCATTAACACTGTTTTTAACTAAGTCGATATTACATCTTCAAAAATTTGCTTGATCATTCATTTATCAAAAATCATTCGTTGCTGTTTTGATATCTCGTAATACTATCAATTGAGCGTTATTGGCAATAAAGCATTATTGGTCATAACAAATATTCATTATACTAGATATAATCAAAGTCAATCGACTGTTATCCTAATTATTATCTCAAAATATTTTTTGATTAACTCTAGGGTATTTGACTGTTATTAAGACCGAGATATTTTATCTAACCTTTTTGAGCACTCAGCTCATTCATCAAGCCATTGGCAGAGTCGGCATTCAACAAATATGGATTGAACCCATTCGTCGTAGAGTATTTTAGATACACAGCAGCGTTCTCTTCGGTTGGAGACGCGTAATTCATAGACCACTTTGACCATTCTCTGTGCTTTAATTCTCGCGTTTCAATAACCTGTAAATCGTAATGACGCTCATCAGCAATCAGGCTATATAGCAAACGATTAATTTGCGCTCTTGGACCTTCTACGGTCTGCAAAAAATAATCTTTATTAAATGTCAGCATGCCAGTAATACCGTTGGCGGCGTTATTGATCTGTGCTTGCTGCAATATCTCGTTGAAGTCAGTAGCCGATACATCTGGGTTTGCGCGACTGGCATAGGTCATGCTCATTAAGATGTGAGCATCTGTATTTACTGATGTCATATTTTTTCTCTTATAAAAAAGTTATGGAAGCAGGTAGACTCTATAGGCATCAACCAATTAGCCAAAAGCATACCAAGGTTTTTTCTTTTGAGAAGTACGCTGTCCTTCTTGCTCTTGAAGCTCCGATAACGTATCAATCAACATCATAATTTGGTTGGTACTCATCAGGTAAGGGTTGAACTCATTACCTGTCGAAAACTTCAGAGCAATCCCTTTGTTCTCATCGCTTGGAATCAAGTATTTCATTGACCATTTGTTCCAGTGACGCTGATCAACTTCGCGGCACTCAACGATCTGTAAAGAGTGGTGGCGATCGTCTTGGACAAGTTTTCTAAGCAGTGCATTGATCACTGGTCTTGCCCCTTCAATACTCTGCAAAAAGTAGTTGTGGTTAAATACTAGAGCACCAGTAATACCATTGCGCTCATTGTTTTGCTGCGCTTGTTCAAGAATACGAGTCACCTCACCGTTGAGATTATCATTGTTATAACGGCTAATATAAGTCAAACGTACAATGAGATGCTCTCCATGTTGCATTTTTTGACGATTTGACTCTGAAAGATCGACTGATTCCATAGGTTTTTCCAATTAGTTTGTTAGGCTTGTAAATATTTAATAGCTTGTAGATATTTAATAGTGTGTACATATTTGATAGCCCAATAAGCAAAGACAGCTTATTTACTTTTGATAATGAGCCAGTTGTTTTATCCACTCTACTACTGAGTTCTTTTAATAAACTCATTCATACCACGTGATAAATTTGCGTTGCTGCTCTTTTGTATCTCTTGTGCCAATCGCAGCAATTGTGAGCTGTCATTGCACTGCTCCAAACTTAACAGATAACCCCAAGCCTCAGCAGGTGGGGCGTTTTTTTCAATATAAGTCGCCAAGTCCGATTTTATCGTTCCATAATTGCTATCAGATACTTTTGACTTAAAAATACCGCCTAGCGATTTTTTACCAGCGTCTATAACGCTGCTAGGTGATTTACTATTAAAAGTACGATCGAACTCTGTCTCGGTACTGGTATCAAACGAGTTTTGTGTTGATTGAGATCGCAAGATCTCTGGCACTTGCGTGCTGCTAGATGCTTGAGGTTCTGTCTTGATACGGGCACGCGTATTTATGGTATTCGCCACTTCGATACACTCGAGCTCTAAAAGCAGCTCAAATAGAGGTGCAACACCACCAAAGTCAGCAAACATTTTGCTATTATCGAGTGTATCTAGGTAGTTTTGGTAGGTTCGCTTACCGTCGATCATAATCAACAACGTTCTTGCCTCTCTTGGTAACACACCAAGACTTTGAGACTTTATCTCTTCTCTACCCACATCACTTTTGCGAAACACATCACCGTCATTCATTCTTTATACTCTGTACTGGCAGTCAGATGAGCACCCTGCCTGTAAGATGCCAACCCAAATAATTTTATGTTTTAAACCATCACATGATCGAACTTTAATTGATTCGTATTTATTGCTAGATAACTTTTTAGTAGCAGCATCAATACTTAAAGTCGTGTGCAGTTTTATTTGAGCTGAGTATATCAATGTCATCGATAAACTGTTAGTCCCAATTAAACTGGATAGAACAAACGGTTTATATGAGGTATGAAAGGTAGTTTTTATAAATTTCAATATAAAAAATGATAATAAAAACAGTCATGAAAAGTAGTTTATGGCATTAATTTTATTTGCAGGTGGCTATTGTCCATTTACTTGTGGCAAAAAAAATAAAGATAATGAATGATTTAAAAATATAAAGTAGGCAAAAACAAACAGAAGTTTTATCTTTATGTATTTCTAAAGATAGATGCTTTTATATGTCTTAGCAATCAACTTGTAATATGACCAAAGCTGATATTAGAATTTTAGCAGTGACTGAGTTTTTAGTTATTTATGATTACACATTAAAAAACCCCGCCAGTGGCGAGGTTCTTTATCTATTTTTATCTTTACGTTCTATGTCTTATCATCATCAGAACGGAATATCATCATCTACAGGACCATCTGGCATTGCTGTAGGCTTAGACTGTGCTGGCTTTTGTGCTGATTGATTAAACTGATTTTGCGGCGCAGGTGCGTTTTGGTTATTAAAACTGTTTTGCCCACCATTCGCTTGGTTATTGTACCCGCCTTGCTGTGCTGGCTGATTATTACCTTGCTGACCATAGTTGTTTTGGCCATTTTGATTGTCATAACCCTGATTTGAGCCACCTTGGTTATTACCAAAACCACCGCTATTGCCTTGTCCCTGTCCACCGCCAGTCTGACCATCAAGCATCTGCATTTGCTCAGCGCGAATCTCAGTAATGTAACGATCTTGGCCGCTTTGGTCTTGATATTTACGCGTACGCAGACTGCCTTCGATATAGACCTTGCTGCCTTTACGCAGATACTGCGCGGCGATCTCACCCAGACGATTGAATAGCGAGATACGATGCCACTCTGTCGCTTCTCTCTTTTCGCCGCTTTGTTTGTCCGTCCACTGCTCTGATGTCGCAACTGAAATATTGGTCACGCTGCCACCATTATTGAACTGGCGTGCCTCAGGATCCGCTCCAAGGTTACCAATGATGATAACTTTATTAACTCCGCGCATGATACCGTCCTTTTATTGATGAATAATTTAATACGTTGTTTTAATCGTTATCTAATAGCAGCATTTGATGCTATCAACTCTTAGTAATATCAATTATATGAGTTTACTTTAACCAATTTTTATCGAAATATCTACAGTCTACTTAGGGTAGACGTCAATCTATGTCGCCTAAATAATTTCTCAAAACTATCGTAGTTCTACACTATTAGGGGTATTTTGCCGTTTTCAAGATGCGCTGAATACTGGGTACTTTTAAGCATATTTTATTGTGCTTAATAATTTATCGCATTATCCAAATTCAGCGCTATCCAGTTATAGTGCTATCCAATCGCAGCCCTATAAACCATTACTTGACAATAGTTACTTGACAATAGTTATTTGACAGTAGTTATTTATCAGTAGCGTTTTGACGGTGCATACTCAGCGTCACACTGCCCAGCTCCACGCCAAACTTTGTCATCACTGAACGATTGAGCATGACATCTTCATTGATAAGATACATCCAATCGTCAAAATTGACTTTATAAGTCTTGTCTTCGACAGGTAGCTCTAATACATAGTTCCAATGCAACGTATTGCCTACCACCTCCCCTGTTGCCGCGCCTACGACGTCTCCAGCGGTACCAACCCAGCGACCGTCTGATTGTTCAGTCAGACGCCATATGCGCTGAGACTTTGTGCCATCTGCCCATGAGAACTTTTCATTTAAGACGATGACATCATCGCCTTCATGAGTTGCATCGATGTCGACATAAAAACGTTTTTTGACGTCACCATTGCGACCTTGGAACATTCCCCAACCCTCAATTTGACCTGAGAAAAACTCATGCATATCGAGCGTCGGCGTCGTGTTCTGATAGGCTTGAATATTCTGTGTCGCACAGCCAGAAGCCAATAGCGTGGCTGACAGTCCAAAACCCATCGCTAGCTTTTTAAACTTACTCATATCAATTCCTTGTAAATAGAGATAAAGGGTTAATGTCTACTTACTCATAATGGCCATCTATAGGAGTATTGTCTACTCAGCGCTGCACATTTATCTTCGTTTCTACAATAGTCTCGCTTCTACGAATTTATGAGTCTATAAATAACGTACTAAAGATCGAGTGGACTCTGTGCCAAACTTGACAGCTGCTGACGCGAGTCGTCCGTCAATTGCGTCTTATCTAATTTTAAATAAGCTACCTGCTCTTTTGCCATCACGACCAGCTCATCAACGCCATCTACCGCGAGCATTTGACGTGACCACTCTTGGATATTGATGTTTTTGGGTATCGTCACTGTCGTACTTGATAAATAAGGCGGCTGCGCAATCGGAAGAATGATCAATAGCGCGGCGCCCATAATGATAGCCAAGATACCCCATGCCAATAAGTTCGGCTGGTTTAGAAGTAAACCACCCATCGCACCGCCAACGAACGCACCAAAGAACTGACTCGAAGAGTTAAGTCCCATTGCCGTTGCTTTATTGGCAACTGGTGCACGCTTAGAAATCCACGAAGGAATCGTCGCCTCAAGCAAATTAAAGCCCATAAAGTACAGCAGCAAACCCAAGATGATGCCGACACCAACCTGACTGCCCAGCGCAAGTAGCGCCAATGCGGCGGTCATTAGCGCTATCGCTGCCAAGAACACCTGACGCATTTTGCGCTTCTTTTCGGCAATGATGATAAAAGGTATCGCGATTGCAAAACCAATGAACAACAGCGGCAAATATACCAGTCCTTGCTGACGTACTGATAGCCCCATCACTTCGCTCAGCTGATGCGGCAGTATGACAAATATAGCCGTCATCGTTAAATGCAAAGCAAAGATAGCCATATGTAAGCGGTTAAGATCGCCAATCTTGAGGACAGTTGCCAGTTGCTGACCGATGGTTTTATTGTCTAGATTGTGTTTGAGCACACGCATCGGTGTTGGCACGGCAAGCAGCAATAACATCGCCAATACAGCAAACCCTGATGTCAGCCAAAACAGCCCAGATATACCGAGCGAACCGACTAACAATGGACCAAAGGCAAAGGCAAGCATGATAGAGGTCGCAATGGTCAGACCCATGGTCGCCATTGCTTTGGTGCGCATCTCCTCGCGAGTCACATCGGCTAATAGCGCCATCAATACCGCAGAGACCGCACCACTACCTGCTAGCGCCCGTCCAATAATTACCTCATATATGTCAGTCGCATTTGCCGCAATTATCCCGCCGATGGCAAACAATACCAATCCCAAAAATATAATGGGTTTACGCGGGAACTTATCAGCAGCAAGGCTCATTGGTATCTGAAAAATAGCTTGCCCCAAACCATATATACCGACTGCCAGCCCAATCAAAAACGGCGTCGCATGCGTATAACTGCTCCCATAAACAGAGAACACTGGCACAATCATAAACAAGCCAATCATTCGCAAGGCAAAGATACCACCGACCCCGAGGATTGCCCGTTTCTCTATGCTATTCATAATTGCCTCACTGGTTGATCACTGCTGGTTTTTCGCTGCTGGCACTTTTACTACACCATGATTTATCACTACTGGTTTATCAAGGCATCAGCCTACAAATCAAGCCCCCTAGTATAAGACATTCGCCGTTTGGTTGCCGAGACTTTTGGTTTTTTGTGCTGACGCTACTATTCAAGCGAACAGACCTTAGAGACGGCTCACGTTCAAGCCATTAATATTACAAGATTATTTTGTTACTAACTGCATCATATACCTTATTACACCTTGAATAATGCTGTCGCCATGACAATAAAGTAAGGCGTCGTAAACGTTATTAGCGATCGACTCAGACGATAATTTAAATGACAAACCCCTTCAAAAAATGACACTTTTGGTCAAAACCATAACAAACGATGCCTGTTACTTAACAGGGATTTGATTTAGATTTGCTTAGACGCACAAGGCAGATATACAGAATCAATTGCCTCGCGAAATAAATAGTAAGTAACCATATAAAGCACTGGTAGTCAGCAGCGAAACTATTAATAGTAAAATTATAAGTGGTAGCACAATTACAAACTGAAAACTTATTCGCATTTTCAACCAACCACTGCATATCTTTAATATGCCACTATCAAATAAACATTGTATTGATCTGTATTTAGCTTTTTATTTGACATATTTTCACTCCCCTTTTAGCAAATAGGAAACCCATAAACGATGGCACATGACCATATCGCAATACGCGGCGCACGTACTCATAATTTAAAAAATATTGATTTAGACATTCCGCGAGATAAGTTCGTGGTAATCACAGGATTGTCTGGCTCTGGTAAGTCTTCATTGGCTTTCGATACCCTCTATGCCGAAGGACAACGTCGCTATGTTGAGAGCTTGTCAGCCTACGCACGTCAGTTCCTCTCACAAATGGAAAAGCCTGAAGTCGATAGCATCGAGGGTCTCTCCCCTGCGATTGCCATCGAGCAGAAATCAACCAACCATAACCCGCGCTCAACCGTCGGAACGATTACTGAAATTTACGATTATTTGCGTCTACTCTATGCCCGTATCGGTACACCCTACTGCCCTGAACACGGCGAGCCAATGGTCGCGCAGTCGGTCACCGAGATGGTCGATCAGGTCATGGCATTGCCAGAAGATACCAAACTCATGATCTTGGCACCGGTGATTCGCGAGCGTAAAGGTGAGCATACCGTCTTGCTTGAGCAGCTGATTGGTCAGGGTTTTGTGCGCGTACGCGTCGATGGCGATGTGTACGACACTGATGAGCTGCCGACCCTCGATAAAAAGAAAAAGCACACTATCGAAGTGGTGGTCGATCGCTTTAAAGTCCGTGATGATTTAGGTAACCGTGTCGCTGAAAGTTTAGAGACGTCGCTACGTTTAGGTCAAGGGCTGGTCACGCTACACTTTATGGATGGCAATCCAAAAGAAGGTGGTGACGATAACCAAGTCATGTCAGCCAAGCATTCCTGCCCTGTCTGTGATCGTGCCGTACCTGAGCTTGAACCGCGTATGTTCAGTTTCAATAACCCATACGGGGCGTGTCCAAGCTGTGATGGTCTGGGCAAACGCCAGTACTTCGCCGCTGAAAAACTGATTACCCATCATGAAAAATCACTCAATCAAGGTGCTATTAATGGTTGGGACAAACGTCATGCCTACTATTTCGGTTTGCTTAGCACGGTCTGTAAGCATTTCAAAATCGATATGGATATGCCGTGGCAGGACCTTGCCAAAAAGCATCAAGACATCATCATGCATGGCTCTGGCAAAGAAAAGCTCACCTTTAACTTTACTGATGAGCGCGGTCGCAAAACCAACAAGACCGTACCATTCGAAGGCGTGCTGCCTTACCTAGAGCGCCGTTATGCTAAAACGCAAAGTAACCTCGTCCGTGATGAGCTGGCCAAATACTTAGCTGATACCACTTGTAATGTCTGCGATGGCGCGCGTCTGAACGAGATCTCACGCAATGTGCGTGTTGACGACCAGACCATTGCTGACATCGTCAAGCTCTCTATTGGCGACTCTGCGGAATATTATAAAACGCTAAAGATCGGCGGTCATAAAGGCGAAGTCGCGGAAAAAATCTTTAAAGAAATCAATGAGCGCTTAAACTTCCTCGTCAGCGTTGGTCTTGATTATTTGACCCTTGCCCGCTCTGCCGAAACATTATCAGGCGGTGAAGCACAGCGTATCAGGCTTGCCAGCCAAATCGGTGCAGGTCTCATGGGCGTCATGTACGTACTTGATGAGCCATCAATAGGTCTGCATCAGCGTGACAATGATCGTCTGCTCAAAACCCTCACGCGCTTGCGTGACTTGGGCAATACCGTACTGGTCGTTGAGCATGACGAAGATGCCATTCGCCAAGCGGATCACGTGATCGATATCGGTATCGGTGCCGGCGTACACGGCGGTCATGTCATCGCTCAGGGTACGGTCGATGACATCATGGCAAACAAGGAATCGCTCACTGGACAATATATGTCTGGCAAAAAGCGCATCGAAATTCCAGCCGTGCGTCATAAAGCCAAAACCATAGATGTGGAAGTCAAAGGAAAAGCCAAAGCGAAAAAAGCCCCGATGAACATCGAGCTAAAAGGTGCATCAGGTAACAACCTACACGATGTGGATTTAACTATCCCTGTTGGTATCATGACCTGTGTGACGGGCGTGTCAGGTTCGGGCAAGTCAACCTTGATTAACCGCACTCTCATGCCATTGGCAGCGACACAGTTAAACAACGCCTCAACGCTGATTGCTGATAAGTTTGAAAGCATCAGCGGTCTTGAGCATTTGGACAAGATGGTCGATATCGATCAAAGCCCTATCGGTCGTACACCGCGCTCAAACCCAGCAACATATACGGGCGTGTTCACCCCTGTGCGTGAGATGTTTGCTCAAACGCAAGAAGCGCGCGCTCGTGGTTATAAGCCGGGTCGCTTTAGCTTCAATGTAAAAGGCGGACGTTGTGAGATGTGCCAAGGTGATGGTCTCATCAAAGTTGAGATGCATTTCTTGCCTGATATGTACGTGCCATGCGATACCTGTGAAGGCAAACGCTACAACCGCGAAACCCTAGAGATTCACTATAAAGGTAAAAGTATCGCCGAAGTGTTGGAGATGACTGTCGAAGATGCGACTGAGTTCTTCTCAGCGATACCTGCGATCTATCGTCGTCTGCAAGCGCTCATGGATGTCGGTCTTGGCTATATTCGTTTGGGTCAGTCTGCACCAACGCTGTCTGGCGGTGAAGCGCAGCGTGTCAAACTGGCACGTGAGCTTGCCAAACGTGATACAGGACAGACGCTCTATATCTTGGATGAGCCAACCACGGGCTTGCACTTCCATGATATCTATAAGCTGCTGCATATCCTGCATACCCTACGCGATAAGGGTAATACCATCGTGGTCATCGAGCATAACCTCGATGTCATCAAAACGGCGGATTGGGTGATTGATCTAGGCCCTGAAGGGGGTAAAGGTGGTGGACTGATCATCGCTGAAGGTACGCCTGAGGAAGTGGCGGAAGTGAAAGGCTCATATACGGGTGAGTTCCTAAAGCCAATGCTTGAGCAAGGGTTAAAAGACGTGAGCTAAGACAAATTAGTGAATAGTTGATAAAAGGCTACTCTTTATAGGGTGGCCTTTTTTTGGCTGGTACAAAGTACTGTACACGCTCTGAGCTGCAATTCTAAATCGTTATATCTGTATTAGACCAACACCCATGTTGATTTGCTGCGTTACCTTTCTTAATCTTTATTAAAGATACTTAAACGTTGATTGTATTAATATTTAAATAGTTAAACATCATGCGCAAATGTACACGATATAGAAATATCTGATTAAGAACGATATGGCACGTACGAATTGATGCTATTTGCTCTTGTACAATCTCTAAACCCTTTAAGGACTCTTTATGAAAAAATTAATGTTCATTATCTTGGCATCTACTGTTGGCGTTAGCGCCTGTGCGTCAAGCGGCACATCAAATGGCGCAAGCGATCGCAACCATCAAAGACCTAATATGTCAGCAGACATGAAACAAGCTATGGATGACTGTGCTAAACGTATGAATGTAAAAATGTCTCATGATAGTCGCCCAAGTAAAACTGATATGAAAAAAATGGAAGCGTGTATGAGTGCGAAAGGGTACGAGAAACCTGAAGGTCAAGGTCGTCGTCAATAACCGACAATGTTTAGATACTCATTGATAAAAGGCTACTCTTTAGGGAGTGGCCTTTTTTTGTTGGTTAGAGAATAACTCAGAATACATTCATGGACAGATACGATAAAAAATTTAGTTAAAATAAAAGATTAATTGTCTTTCACCTGTTCATCTATAAAGGATTTAAAAGTTTCTAGCCTATCATTAGAAAAAATCAAGCGTTCAAAGTGTTTATTTGATAAAAATATTACTTTCTTATTCGTCCGAGACTCTCTGATAGCCTCAAGGAAAGCTGTACTCGTAAATCCTCCAGACGTAGCTATAATACCAAACTCGGATAAGTTAGCAGTGGTTTCGAGCTTGTTTTTGAAAACAATGAACATGTTCTTATCAACTTTAGTCTTTGGCATATTTTTGCATTCTATAAGAAAATATTTGCCAAATTTGCTCAAAAAATTATCTTCAACGTCATTCCTAACTATCAAGTCAACTTCATTGCGAGATTTATCGACATTGCGTCTATTTATCTTATCGAAACCCATACTATTGAACAATAATGCAACGAACTGCTCAAACTTAACTCCTTTCCTGTAGGTATCTTCAATATTTTTACATTCAGCATAATTTTCTAACAAGGCATTTTGCAGACTATCATCAGAGCTAAAATACTCGCTATGATAACCTACAATTGCACGCACGACATTTGAAGCAAAAATGTGAAAAGAATCCTTATCTATAGTGTCTATAACCTTACCAGACAGAAGCATTTCTTTGAAAGAGGAATAAAATTCATCTGTGAACGCAGACGTAATCAAAATTTTAGCAAATGGATTAAATTCGATTATTTTTTTAGCTATAGATATTCCATCTATATCATAATCATCCATCCTCAAATCCAAAATAGCTAAAGAATAGTAAGAGTTTTCCACTTTATCTAAAATGTCACTTTCTTCATGTGCTGTAAATATGTGGTACTCATTATCAAGAGTAGTGGATAAATGCCTTTCGAGGTTATCCACTTGAGCCTTCTCATCGTCTATAATTAGAATACTCTTCTTCATTATTTAAGTCTCCAACCTTAAAGGCAACATTATTGTGAAACACTTAGTGGTTTTTTTATTATGAACATCACTATATATTATACTTCCATTATTTGAAACACATAAATGTCTAGCATGATACAGACCTATACCGGTACCCCCAGTTGTAGAAAACCCATAGTCAAAAAGGCTACCTTTATCCTCTTCTCTAACTTCTTTTCCATTATCACTAACCTTTATAATTAGATATTCGCTTTCAACGTACGCATTTAGTTCTATTGTTCTATCAAGAACACTTCCCACCTCTAGTGCTTTGATAGCGTTCACAATAAGATTGTTGAGTAATTGAAACATTATATTAAAAGGTATATAGAATGTCGCATCAACGCTACTATCTACCTTGAAATTGATATCTAATTCCGCAAGTGAGCTTCTATTGATGATATTTATAGCATTTATCAAGTCTGAAAACTCACAGCTACTATCTTCGTTATGAACGACAAGTTTAGAAAAATCATTTAATGTAGTACGTATAAACTCCACGTTCAGTCGAATAGTCTCAAGCTGATCATCAGTAATACTTTCCGCGTTACAGGTACTTACTACTCCATCAATTGAATGAACATAATTTTTTAGGTCATGTCTAGCAAAGTTGCTCAGTAGTGAGAGATGGTTTGCATGACTCTTTGTTAGTGAGTCTAAAGTATGGCGAAAGCCTTCAAGCTCCTCTCTCTGCTTTTTCATCTCCTGTCCATGCTTATCTAATTTTTCATTCAAGATTTGCTTTTGAGTCTTCGGAGAATGAAAAAGAGGTTTAGCAACTTTTTTTCTATTTTTCTTATTACTTTTCGGCATTTATTATATTCCATTGTTAGTTTTTATATATTCTCAAAACGTTGAAAATGCCACCTCTTTTCTGAGTTAGTATGAAGTGAATACTACCTATCATACTTGATAACAATCAACCATTGAATAACAATTACCTTAATACGTATTTCTACTAAGGTTGTACCCTTTACCTTTAGTAAATCAAAGACTGGAGACATTAGTTTCTCAACTAAATAAACTCCTTCTCAATATTCATCACCCGTGCATCTACCGTACGTTCTAGCTTTTCTTCAATCTGACTACATTGCGACTCGACCTCACGTTTGGACAGTCCAACGATCACAAACGTCCATTCACTGGCATGATGGTTGTCGCGCTCGCCGCTCTCACAGACCGCGACGCTTGGCGTATTACCAAAGCGCGCGTGCAAGCCGCCCATGCGTTGGCGCTTTTCTTTTAGTGAGCCGCAGCCGGGCAATGAAAATGTCAATGTCAAAATAGCGATATGCATTTTATGCTCCTTGCCAAAAAAGCTTATACTCTATCGTATCACTTAATGGTATTTCTGATATTGTATGCGCGTCAGCATCCAGACCCTTTATAATAACGTATCAATACCAATCAACATGCGTATCTAACTCATGACCTCTATCAGCTACGTAAAGCAGCAGCGCATTACTCGACTATGCGTGCGCTGCGGCTTACTCCTTATGCAGTATGGCGCTGAGTCTGCCGTGGTGGTGGACTTATCCAAACGCTTGGGGCTTGCGCTAGAAATGAACAGCGTCGAATGTTCGCTGAACTTTAACGCCATTACCCTGACCACCATCTGCGATGAACGCTGTATTACCACCACCCGAGACACGATCAACCAGAGCATCAATGTTAATTTATTGGTACAGATACAGCAAATCGTTAATAAAACCGAATCCATCGTAGATAGTATCGACTTGATTGACCGCACGACGATTGCCTTTGATGAGTTGGATAAGACCGTGTATCCAACATGGCTAGTCAGTATATTTGTTGGTGCCTCATGTGCGGCGTTTGCTTATCTGAATGGCGGCAGCTGGTCGATTACAGCAGTGACCTTTATCGCTGGTATGGTAGCGATGTTTACTCGTATTTATTTATCCAAGCACCACTTTAATCCTTTTATCACTGTTATTGTCACCGCTTTTATTGCATCCTTAATTGGCGCGACGACCTATTATTTTGATATTGGCAATAATGCTGATATTGCCGTAGCCTCTAGTGTGTTACTACTGATTCCCAGCTTTCCGCTGATTAACTCTTTATCCGATATCTTAAAAGGCTATGTCAATATTGGCGTTGAGCGTGCGGTCTTTACCTATATGCTGACCTTATCCGCGTGCGTCGGTATCGTGATGGCATTGGTGTTGCTGCGCATACAGCACTGGGGGTTTTAGATGTGGTTTATTGAGACCGTCGTACTGTCATGTATCATTACCCTTGGCTGGACGCTGATGTTCAGTGTCCCCAAGCGCTATATCTTGCCGTGTCTGCTGATGACGGCGTTTGGCTTTGGGCTAAAGACAGCACTGGTATATCAGCATGTCCATCTGGTGATCGCCAGCTTTTTTGGGGCGATGCTTGCCAGCTTTTGGGGGGTGTATTTTTCTAAGAAATATACCTTACCACCCAAAGCCTTAATCTCACCCAGCGTCATCTGTATGATGCCCGGTATCGCAGCATATAAGGCAATGGTCAGTATGGTGCAGATTGGCTATTTTGGCTTCTCTGACGAATTGTTTAGCCAAATGATGGTGTACTTGTTTGAAGCACTGTTTGTGACTTCAGGATTGGTATTGGGTTTATCCATTCCGGGGCTATTGTTTTATAGACGGCGCCCCATTGTTTGATAAATGTGGTCAAGTATATAGACCCTAGCCTATTCCTAGTTATGTGCTGTCCGCATGTAGGCTATTTGCCATGCCTTCAGCACAAAAAACTTGTAAGATGGATAGCACAGATAGCATGACCCGTTATGCTGGCATCTAAAACAATACGTACAACAACTCAGTAAAGAGACCTTATTATGACCAAACATTATGACTATATCGCCATTGGCGGCGGTAGCGGCGGTATTGCCTCAATCAACCGTGCAGCCAGCTATGGCAAAAAGTGCGCCATTATCGAAGCCGACCAGTTGGGCGGTACTTGTGTGAATTTGGGCTGCGTCCCCAAAAAAGTCATGTGGTATGGCGCGCAAGTTGCCGAAGCCATTCATAAATATGCGCCAGACTATGGGTTTGATGTCGATGTCCGAGATTTTGACTTCCAAAAGCTGGTACAGAGTCGTCAACAGTATATCGAAAATATCCACCGCTCTTATGACAATAACTTGGCCAAAAACGGCGTAGAAGTCATCAAAGGCTTTGCTAAGTTTGTTGATACCAATACCGTAGAGGTCAATGGTGAGCTCATTACCGCTGATCATATCTTGATTGCGACTGGCGGTCATCCTATTCGCCCAGATATCAAAGGCACAGAGTACGGCATCGATTCTGATGGCTTCTTTGCATTGAGGCATTTGCCAAAGCGCGTAGCGATTGTGGGCGCTGGATATATCGCTGTCGAGATCGCAGGCGTGTTAAACAGTCTGGGCGCTGAAGTGCACCTGTATGTCCGTCAGCACTCACCGCTGCGTGCATTTGATCATAGTGTGGTAGAGGCTCTGCTCATAGAGATGGAGCAAGACGGTATACATTTGCATACCAACACCACGCTGACCGAGGTTCATAAAAACGAAGATGATAGCCTGACGTTATGTAGCAAAGACGGCAGCCTAGATACGACAGACTGTCTGATTTGGGCGATTGGACGCGCACCATCGACTGACAATATCAATTTGCAAGTGACTGGCGTTGCAACTACCGAGACTGGCAAGATCAAGGTCGATAAGTTCCAAAATACCAATGTTGAAAACATCTATGCCGTTGGCGATATTATCGAAGACAGTATCGATCTGACCCCAGTAGCGATTGCCGCTGGTCGCCGTCTATCCGAGCGTTTATTTAATAATAAACCTGATGAGCATTTGGACTATACGTTGATACCGACCGTGATCTTTACCCACCCTGCTATCGGTACGATTGGCTTGTCTGAGATTGACGCGATTGAGCGTTATGGCAAAGAAAGCATCAAATGCTACAAATCAACATTTACCTCTATGTATAGCGCAGTGACTCAGCATCGTCAAAAATGCATGATGAAACTGGTATGCTTGGGTGATGAGGAGAGGGTTATTGGTCTACACGGTCTTGGGTTCGGTGTCGATGAGATGATTCAGGGTTTTGCCGTCGCGATCAAGATGGGCGCGACCAAAGCTGATTTTGACAATACAGTCGCTATTCACCCGACTGGTTCAGAAGAATTTGTGACAATGCGTTGAGCGCTAAGCATCGAGCACTATTACTCATAATCTTATTGAATATAAAAAGGATACCGTTTGTGCATCCTTTTTATATTCTGATAGCCGATATCTCTATTTTTTAACATCAAAAAATACAGATAGTAAATACAAAAGAGTCACTTACTGACAGTACAATCCCAATACTGCTATGATGCGATGAATACTAACCGTTGAGAGATCACTGTGTGGCAGGTGTACTTATTTATATTGCCGATTGGCATCGGAATCATGACCTTAGCAGCGAGCCTATTGTTTTTGTTTGCTTATCTGATGTCTGATGACAATGCCACGCGCTTGCCAGCATTTAACTGGTTCAAGCGCTTGATCATTGTGGCATTTTTACTATTAAGTTTGGGGTTGTTTATGACCTTTGGACACTTTTGGGGTTAAATGAGGCCTTGATTTTATTGTCGTTTCAAGTGACTTGTTGCTAGACCTACATTTAGCTCACTATCTTTTCTAACTCCAACAGCTCTAAGTCTTCACGCTTGGGCTCGCCATTATTACCATCGTTTGGAAACGGCATTTTATTGCCATTGGACTGATAACCGCGGCGCTGATAGTAAGCCAAGAGCTCAGGACGATGGCTCAAGATCGACATGGTCAGACGACTGGGCTGGTTCTGTGACTGCAAGTGTCGATCTGCAAAAGTCTCTGCCGCTTGCAGAATGATGTTCCCTATGCCCTGCCCTTGTAACTCAGGATGTACCGCAAACATACCGATATAGGCTTTTTTATTAGCGTCAGCATCCGTTTTGATATCGACAGCGATACAACCAAGTAGCTCGCCCGTCTCTTCTGCCTCACGCTCGCCTGTTGTTGTTTTTGGATAAACAAAGTAATAGTGGTTAGGGTCATTGATAACGGCAGCAAGCTCGGCTGACGTGGTTCTAATACCACCAATCAAATCTGCCTCATTGGTCCAGCCTGCTGTCTCGCGGTAGCAGCGATTTAATAAGCGCTCAAGTGCAGCGATATCATCCAATTTGGCTTCACGTAGAAATACAGATTCTTTATCGGAAGAGTCTATATGTATGTTACTGTTATTTATATTATTTTCGCTCATATTATAATTTCCCTTTTTACTCATATAAAAAAACTGGCTTAGTTCCCTAAGCCAGTCTAAATATTAATACGTATTGCTTTGTAGTACTAGCGCGATAATACCTGCGCTTGCTCAATAATATCAAACCCTGCATTGAGCTGCGCGCGCGTTGGCGCATGGCCACGGCGCAATAGCTCAGAGAAAGCGACCAATTCTTTGTCGCGTCCGAGCGTGCTCGCTGCGCTAGCTCTTGTGTTCTCGCTGTCGTCATCGAAGTAATATTCGATATAGTCGAGCGTATCTGGCGTGCCAAATAGGATACTGTGCTCTGGTGTCTCGGCATGACCACTATAGCGTAGGCTCTTGCCGTACTGCATGGTCCAGAAGAATGGAATGCGCGCCTCCAATGAGTCGACATTGTCATCACCTAATATAGCAGCTGCCGTGACCATGCCGTGCTGCAATGCTACACGCCAATGTTCGATGCGCATACGACCCATTTGATTGCTAGCTTTGGCAATGTCGCCTAGCGCATATACCCCATCGCGCAGCTGTAGATGGTCATCGACCTGTACACCATCTGGGTCATTAACCTCGTTCAGTATCTCTGTGCGCGGTGAGACGCCAGTACCCAAGACCACGATATCGGCATCAATGTGCTCACCACTCGCTAGCGTAACACCGCCCACATGTGAAAAAGCTTCGTTATCTTTGTCTTGGTCAGCTTGACGGTCAATCTTGGTAATTTCATTGACGGTGGCATCAAATACAAAGTTGATGCCCTTTTCTTCATGCAGTTTGATCAGTGCATTACTCACAGTCTCCGATACGATATTGCCCATCACGCGGTCGTCTTGCCCAATCACCGTAATAGAAGCAGCCGTACCCGCCTGTGCTAATGAAGAGGCAACCTCCATACCGATGAAGCCTGTACCAATGATTACCACGCGCTGATCATGACTGGCCGCTTTAATCAATTTGGCATCTGCCATGCTACGCAACGTGTAGACGCCATCGACATCTGCCCCAGTAATGGGCGGAATGCTAGGTGATGCACCTGTCGCCACCACCAAGAAATCCGCAGTCTCTCGCTCGCTAGTGCCGTTTTCATTTTCTATGACGATGGTCGCCTCATTGGGCAATACTTCGCTGACCGTTTGATTAAGTCGCAACTCGATATCGTTGTCTTTGGCCCACGCTGCGCCGCCTAATAGCAACTTGTCTTCGGCCATATTGCCAGCTAAAAATGCTTTTGATAGTAAGGGGCGATTATAAGGTGCGGTATTTTCTTTGCTAATCAGTGTGATTTTGCCGCCATAACATCCATTACGTAATTGGTTGGCTGTCATAAATCCTGCACCGCCGCCACCTACGATAATGGTATGAGTATCTGTGAGCTGGTCGTTATCTATCGATTTTTTTATCTGAGCTGAAGTATCAACGGTCACATTATCACCGTCACTGGTGAGCTCATACTGAGTCAAACCTTCTGTTGCTATCGGCTCTAATAATGATCCGTCGCGGGTATCAAAACTTGCATGATGCCAAGGACAGACGACTCGGTTGCCGCAGCGCAGACCGTTGCCCAAATCTGCACCCGCATGCGGACACTTGCCATCAAATGCACGGAACTCATCGTCATCACGCGTGATTAAAATGATACTATCGTCTTCTTGTTTATAAGATTTCATGCCACCACTTGGAATATCAGCTTTACTAATGGTGACTGTGTTGATCATCGCCTTGGTCATAATGCTTCCTTAACAGTTATAATAATGTCCTAATAACAGCGCATTGAAAATGACCAGACCGAGCCTGACAATTTCAACTTACTCTATTGTCTAAGTATGCTATGTACTGATAGTAGCAAGACCGCATAACACACGATGTTTTTTTGTATGTTACCTGCGTTGCAAAACGTAATTGCTCACCCGATTGCTTATGTTATCCCTCTTGCTTATCACCACAAAATAAAAGACCAGATTATGACTTCTCAAGATACCTCTACTGATATCAACAATACCCCTACCTCTGCCACTCAATCTGCTACAGTTAGCGATTCAATCGACCGTTTGGATCTCACGCTTATCGATATTGCAGCGATTACTGACACTACGAGACTGCCGCAACCTAATCGCCCGCCGATACAACAAGCCACTTATAAAGCAAGTCCTGCAGATTTTGTGGTCAATGAGATACTGCCGCTAGAGTTTACGGGTGAAGGCGAGCACTTGTGGCTGCATGTAGAGAAGTCAGGTATGAACACCGCATATCTGGCAAAACTACTATCAGAATGGGCAGACATCCCACTGCGCGATGTGGGTTACTCAGGACTGAAAGACCGTCATGCGTTGACGACCCAGTGGTTTAGTCTGCGCATACCCAAAAAACAATTACCGCCTACCGAGTTTGCACCGATAGACGTTGGCGAGCACGAATCCGTCACTATCCTTGCTCAGCACTGGCATAACAAAAAGCTTAACCGCGGTACCCACCGTGCCAACCACTTTATTATTACCTTACGTGATGTTCAGCTCGCAACGTCTAATGAGGTCGATACAGTAGCGCCTGAGCAAGTACAGTCTGCTAAGCAGCGTGTCGAGCAGTATTTGCAGTGCATCAGTGACAGCGGTGTGCCCAATTACTTTGGTCCGCAGCGTTTTGGTTGGCAAGGCAATAACATCAAAGAAGCATTGTCTCTGTTTGCCCGCCCACCGCGCGAGCATCGTCCGCAGCCAAAAAAGAGTAAGCGTAAGCGTGCGCCGAGAGAACAAAACACTATGGAGCTATCTGCAGCACGCAGCTTGATATTTAATGAGATACTGGCAGCGCGCGTACGTGATGAGAGCTGGAATAAAGGACTAGCAGGTGAAGTGTTTAATCTGGACGGTTCAGGGTCTATATTTACCAGTGAGACCTTGGATGAGACACTGCGTGCACGCCTTGATAGTGGCGATATACATCCCACTGCTGCCATGTGGGGCACCGACAATGATAAAGTCAGTAGTAGTGCCGCTGAGCAAGAAAAGAAAGTAATTCAGCACAGCGCATTACTCAAACAGCTAGCAATGGGATTAGAGCAGCGTGATATCAAGGCACAACGACGCGCGCTGAGACTACCTATTGAGCAGCTAAAATGGCAGTGGTCTGATGATCAGACGCTGGTATTGAATTTCACATTGACCACAGGTAGCTTTGCGACGAGTGTATTAGCAAGCGTGGTACAGCAGCTTGAGTCATGATTGCGTGATTGACTGATATATAGCAGGATTCACATAACTGCTATTTTTATATAGTAGCTTTTTTATAGTAGCTACTAGCCATAACGTAACCACTAGCGTTTTTTATAGAGCGTGTGCGTCCCGCCAGTTGTGTCGTTGAGCATTTCATTGGCGCTGACGACTTGGTTGCGACCACGATGCTTGGCTTCATACAGGGCTTTATCCGCAGCACTGATAAGCCGCTGACAGATGTCGCTTGGCAGTTTTTGCATGGATGCCATATTTTCAGCTCGTTGGGTGGCAATTGGTTTAATGAGCGGCACTGTCTCTGTTTGAGGCAATATTCTTTTTTGCAAAATGGATTTGTATGTTTTGGCGATACACGCCCTTTCTTCATGAGTCAAGGTATACAAACCAAAGCTTGCCGTCACATTGAATTCAAACATGTTATTGAGACTAATCGCCTTGTCAGCGATGCTCAATCGCAACTGCTCAGCAATCACCATAGCGCTATCATGCTGTGTGTTTGGTAGTACAATCAAGAACTCTTCACCACCATATCGGCTAATGATTGCTTCATCCGATAGCAACTGGGATAGCGTCTGAGATACTTCAATCAAAACCTGATCGCCCACATCATGACCATAGTTGTCGTTGATCCGTTTGAACCAATCCAAATCCAACAGCATAACGCTCAAATCTTGATGGTCTTGTACCGTTGCCAAGGTATACTTCATCTTTTTTAGGCCGTAGCGGCGGTTTTTTAGCTGGGTAAGTCCGTCTTGATTGGCATGCTGCAAGGTTTCTTGTCGGCTATCATCTAGTACCAGTAGCAAAGAGCGAAACATATATACGATAAAAATTGCTTTGGGCAACGCCAGATACAGATGCGTTGAGCGCCAAAAAAACGCTGATGAGCGCTGCACTTCACTGATGCTTTCCCACCCTAATATATTATTTTCAAAAGCAGAAGCAGCGATGGCATTTTCAATCGCCATAAGCTCGTTATAAGTCAGATAGTTGTGAGTCTCTATCAGAGGATGGATAACTGTCAACTGGCGCAAATTGGGTAAACTAACACCAAAGTAAGGTACGATAATAGCCATTAGCATTAGGCTTATTTGTAGCCAAAACATCCGCCAGGCATAGCGACGCTTTATCAGCATCATCCCTAGCATCGCACCGCCGACCACTGAGACACCCGCAAACAAGCTGCTATAGCCTATGACGACGATGACAGTGGCAATATAGAAGGTATAGATCAAAACCAAGGCAATCTGCCACTCGTCCAAAGCGTCGTTTTTGTTTTCCGTATAAGGCAGATATTTGTACATGCACAAGAAAAACAAGCCAGTCAAACTGATGCCAAACCACAACGGATACAGATAATGTATATTGACATAGCTCTCAACGGCATCTTGTTGCAACCAAACCAACAAACACCACAGCCAATGTAGTGACACTTCCATGACAATAAATAGCGCCAACAATGACGTTCGATCCACCGCTTGCCACTCAAAAATCATTTGAGAGAGCTTTTTGTATCCAAGATGAGAGATCGATACAGCCATAAATGGGCTACCACAGAAAAATTAAACGCCTTGAATTCATAGGCGTTGAGACCAAACCAAAAGTTGTAATATCCTTGATAAATTCTATAACTAACGCTTCAAGTGTTACAAGTTCTGTCTGCATTATCAATCTGTTTTATGCATTTATTTATCAATAATTGTTTTATGGTTGTAATAATGCCTAATTATAAGTATTGAGTCTTACCAGCTGCTTAATCAGTCACCTAAATAGCCAGCACCAGTATCTGACATTGTTCCAACAAGACGATAAAAATAGAATATTTTTTGGATCAAGACAGCGTTTTAAATGACTCCCAAACGCCTTGCTGATCTGCATTTAATACAGGTACATCTCCCAAGCGTCGCCACGGCATATTGCTGCCATGAAAGTCACTACCGATTGAGGTGACAAGATTGTGCTCAGCAATACTACGATCAACCATTCTACGCGTACTTACCGGCTCACTGGTCGCTGGTAGCTCACAAGCATCACCGCCAAGCTGTGCAAACTCCTGTATCAGCTTACGGACTCGTGTGGCTGATAGCTGATAACGCGTGGGATGGGCAAGTACTGCTTTACCCCCACAAGCATGGATCAGATCAATACCATGCTGCATCGTCAATGCCTCGATTGCCACATAGGCAGGCTTGTTATCTGCCAAATACTTATCAAAGGCTTTTTGGACGGTTTTGACCTCGCCTCGCTCAAATAGCACTTGCCCAATATGAGCCCGTCCAACAGCTTGCGGATTACCACCTGCCTTATTGAGAATCGCTTGCCATAGCTCATCGAAGTCAATATCCAACAGCTCGCTGAGCTTTTCGGTAATACGCTGACCACGTGTCGCCCGACTGTCTTGTAATTGCTGCAAAGTCGCGTGCATTTTGTCGCGATCAGCGAAATCTAGCCCAAGCACATGAATGATCTTGTTGGTAGATTTGTTCTTCCCGTAGCCGCCGCTCAGTGTATGTTCACAGCTGATTTCAACCCCATTGATCAGTTGCATATCATAGGCAGTAGCAGCGGCTCTTGCTTCGTCAATTCCTGCCAGCGTGTCATGGTCAGTTAATGCCAGAATATTGACACCCGCGGCGTGAGCGCGACTGACCACTTCAGTTGGCGCATAAGTCCCATCCGAGCAGGTACTGTGGCAATGTAAATCGTATTTCATAAGTTTAGCCTTAATTTTTCTGAGTACTATGGTTTTTCTAAGTACTATGATTTGTTTGAATATTATATTTTTTTGAATGCTATAAAGTGCAAGGTAAGTTCAGTGGCAAACGTCAATGCTGCTATCACTAATTACTATTGTTATTATTGTTACAAATAACGCCTCGGACAGCTGCTAAACGTGAGAGTTATCATTGCCGTATTTAATCGTTATGTCTAACTTATGACGTTATATTTGCCCAGTCGCTTATTTCCTAGCTGCAAGTACTGGTCAAAAGTCATTAGCCACCGTAAGAAAGGGGTACTCGATAGGTTGCTTATATCGAAGTATTATCATGCTGATTGCTTTTTTTTGGTGCGGTAGACGTGTAAACTACCCCATACGTTTTTGTTGGACACCATCTTTGCTATGAAAGCATTATTAGACTTTATCCCCTTGATTGCCTTTTTTATCGCTGCTCGTTACAGTGGTATCCTGGCAGCGGCAGGGGCTTTGCTCATCGCCACTATCATCGTTTATGCCATTCACTTTATTCGCCAAAAAGGCAAATTTGATAAGCAGCAATGGGTCGTCCTATTATTAACCATTTTATTTTGCGGTGGTACGTTGCTGCTGCGTGACGACATCTATCTGCGTTGGAAGTCGCCCATTATCAACGGTATCTTTGCGTTAACGCTATTTGTTAGTGCTGCTATTAATAAGCCCTTGATGCAGCTTGCAATGAAAGAGGTATTTACCCTGACAATCAGCGGTTGGAAAAAGCTGACCGTCGCTTGGGCATTGTTTTTTGCGCTTATGGCTGTATTACATTATATCACAGCGTTCACAATGTCAGATGAAGCGTGGATTAACTTCAAAACTTATGGCTGGATTCCAATCATGTTGGTATTCGTCGTGGCTCAGTTTGCTGTACTGAAAAAACACCTAAACCCTGCATTGACGGATAAAGCCACCAAATAACACAGGTTGTCTTATGATGACAATCAAGCTACCGCTAAATATCAATAGTAACAAACCTTTAGCGTTGTAAAATGTCTTTTGCATCAATTATCATGCTCTATTACTCACTAAGGAAGTCTCATGTCTTTATTTGTCATTATTGGTCATGATGTGGCCAACAGCAGCGCGCAACGTCTGATTACTCGCACAGAGCATATAGAGCGGTTGCAGGCTTTGAGTCGTGAAGACCGTCTGGTTATTGCAGGTCCAACGCCTATTGAACATGGAAAAAACGACATGTCAGGCAGCCTTATTATTGCTGATTTTGACTCTATCGAATCGGCGCAGGCATGGGCAAATGATGAGCCTTATCTACGTGATGGCGTATATAGCCATGTGGATATCAAACCTTTTATCCAAGCATTGCCAGCGCCAACTGACAAAGTAGCTGCATCGTGAGTCGAAGAGTCCCTTATTTGAACAATCAATTCTCAAAAAACAGCGTGGCCAGCCTATTGCTATTGGCAGCTGCCTCAGCGCATGCCGCGCCAATAGTGACTGAAACTAATGTCACCGAACCAGCAGCGACGTCGATGACAACCCAACCTGCAGCGGGCACTGGCGCAACCAAAAACTCTGCGCTAGATATCAATGATACATTGGCTGCACAACTGCAACCGTCCTCGAAAGCACTGTCAGCTGCCAATCAAGAGCTGCTCAGCCGTAATGCGCAACTACAGCGTCAAGTGAACGACTTACAGACCCAAGCGAACGTCTTAGTGTACGAGAGTAAGGGTCAGCTATTTTTGTATGGTGCATTTACGGTATTGATAAGCTTGTTGGTCGGTATTTTTATCTCGTGGCTGGTATTTGTGCGCCGTGAGCGCTGGTAGGCTAGTTGCTGCTGATAAGCTAATTGCTATACGTGACTTTCATAACTTTAGCTTTTGATTATCTTTTTCTGCTACGCCATACTGTACTTTGACATATCAGCTCTATCACCAATAATACCCTGACTATACAACCACTGCAGCTAAGAACCTCCCATGTCTATCGCTAACCATCAAAATGCTAAGTCCTCAAACGTTATCACGCCTGCCAAGATTGATTGGCAGATGGATGATACTGGCAATATGGTACCGGTATCTGGTGAGTTTGGGGATGTGTATTTTTCGCATGCGGATGGTCTAGCAGAGACGCGTCATGTGTTTTTGGCACGCAATCAGTTGTCAGAACGTTTGATCCGCCTTGCACCAAAACAATGCTTTACGATTGCGGAATTGGGATTTGGTACTGGGCTAAACTTACTGGCAACCTGGCAGTTATGGCGACAGCTGCGCGACACTCATTCACACCTAGCAGATGCGCGTCTCCACTTTATTACCACTGAAAAATTTCCTATACCACATGCAGATCTGACTCATATACTTGCTTTGTGGCGTCAGCGTGCCCCCGAGCTCTCAAGATTTATCGAACTACTTTTAGCAGCATACCCGCCACTTATTGCAGGTTGTCACCGCTTAAGTTTTTCTTATGACAATTTAACCGTCGATATGTGGTTTGGGGATGCCGCGGATAGCCTTAACAAGCTGGCAGTCAGTCATCAGTATTCGTCTGTGCCTCATATCGATGCTTGGTTTTTGGATGGCTTTGCGCCTTCTTGCAATAGCACCTTGTGGGCTGACAGTATCTTTGCACAAATGCAGCGTCTATCAGGCCCGCGCACTACTGCCGCCACTTATAGCTGTGCCGGCATCGTCAAACGCGGACTGAAAGAACACGGTTTTCACATCAAAAAAGTAAAAGGCTTTGGACGAAAACGTGAGATGCTCACGGCTGTGATGATAGATGCAGACGGTTTTGATGCTAGTCATGACAATGTTAATGTTAATATTGATCAAGATATTGATCGTGACGATAAATATCAAAAAACGACCCGCACTATATTCGATCACACCGTCGTCATTGGGGCTGGTGTCTCAGGGCTACTCACGGCTTGGTCTCTTGCCAATCGCGGCATTACTGTCACCTTATTAGATAAATCAGCACCCTTAGCAGGAGCTTCAGGCAATCCGCGCGCATTACTTGCGCCCAAAATGACACCGATTCATCACGTCGATGAACACCTGCACACTATCGGTTATCTGTATAGCAATAGACTCTATCGAGACTTCAACCAGAAAGCCTCGCAGATTGATACAGCGCCAGTACTGGAACCAACTGGTGCACTCGATTTATTGATAAAGTCTAATGTCGGTACCGAGCAGATTGCAGACTATCCTAATGAGATGGCAACTACCCTGCCCGCTAAACAGGCGCAGGATCTTACTACGCTAAAAAATCAGAACTTATTAGATAATCTATATTTGCCTGAATCTGGGTTGGTCAACCCGCAAGCGTTAAAGAACATCATACTGACGCATCCACTCATCCGCTTTCAGCAGTTAGAAGTGAATAAAATTACCGAAACTGAGCAGCAAGTTCGTATCGAAGGCATTGATAAAAATCATGACACTATCACTGCTGATAATATCGTCATTTGCGCGGCGTTTGAGAGTCATCAATTGGATGAGCGGATATTTGATTGCCGTAAGATTCGTGGGCAACTGTCTTGGTTTATACCTACCGTAGAGCAGATGGCAAACCTGCCCAAAATACCGCTGAAATATAACGGTTACTGTGCGCTATTTAACGCACAAACAGGCGATAGTGAGCTGAACACTGTCATCGCTGGCGAGCCCTATCTATTACTAGGTGCAAGCTTTATACGTAACGATACGGATACTAATGTAAGAGATGAAGAGCATCAGATTAGCCGAGACAAGCTGATCACTGCTATTCCCGAGATGGCGTCTATTGTCCCAGTAGATACTAGTAAGTGGCAAGGACGTGCTGGTATTCGCACTCAGACGCCTGACTATCATCCAATCGTAGGGCAGCTGGCACACAGTCAGCGAATTTGGACCATGAGCGCGATGGGCGCAAAAGGCTATGCATTAGCACCTATATGCGCTGAAGCATTAGCAGATATGATGCTAGGATCATTTGCACCGCTATCTGAGGCGATGCTCGCACGCCTATCTCCCAATCGTACACGCTTACAAACACCGCTCGTTTGAGGTAACCTAACATGATATCTACGTAAAGACCGTACTATTCACGGTTCGTACTGTCGTGTGGTATCTTTACTCAACGTTGGTTCCAACAATGAGACACTATCTTATGAGCTATCACCAAACGACCATCACGCTACCCGCCTATGCCCGTGGCATTCATATCATCACTCCTATTATCGAAGATGCAATTACTCAGCTGATACCTCGCACTGCCAAGGTAGGGCTGGTTCATTTATTTCTACCGCACACATCAGCCAGTCTCACTATCAATGAAAATGCTGATCCAGATGTCAGATTAGACACTGAAGAGTGGCTCAATAAAATTGCACCGGAGAATCAGCCACAGTATCGTCACACCTTGGAGGGCTCTGATGATCTACCAGCTCATCTCAAAAGCATGATGCTGGGCGTCAGTTTAACCATCCCACTCATCGACGGTAGGTTAGGACTGGGTATGTGGCAAGGGATCTATCTATGTGAGCATAGGAACATGACTGGATATGGCGGACAGCGCAAGCTGGTTATTACCATCAATACGTAATAATATACGGTGAGTAGATAGCAGGTTAATGCTTGCATATTACCTCATTGACATCGCGCGCTAACGGATAAACCCGACTATGATAGCTTTTATATTAAGATCTCTAGGCTTTGCAAACGCTAAACCTGACTACTTCAAGACCACTGCTGTTGTTTTGAGTGTACTGCTATTGACTGCCTGCCAAGAAACGCCAGAACCTGATACATCAAATGAGCCTGTCGCTGAGACATCAACACAAACCGCGCCTGTCACGACAAATATCAATGTAGATGAATCTGACGATAACGGCGTGAACAAACCCCAAGACCAAGTACAGACTGACACTGATTCAGAGCGCGATATGAGTTTGGCTGAACTAGAACAAAATCTAGAAGGCACTGCCCCTGCTACGAACAGTGCTGCTGCACCTAATCCAGAGCAAGCCATTAAAGGTGCACAAATCACCGATGTCCGTTATAAAAATGACGCGGGCGATAGCTTATCGGTCGTCTTTGAGACCTCAGCTGCAGGACTACTCAACGCGATTGTCACCCGTCCTAACCAACCGAAAATCACGCTCAGCGCGCCAGAAGGTCAAGGGAACAATCCCACTTATCGCTCAACTGACGGCAGTATCCAACTAGTGAGTCATGCAGGAGGTGGCACCATTGATTTTATCCAAAACGATACCGTGACCAGTTTTGATGCTATCAGTGCTGAAGCCGAAGTCATCACTGAGTAACGCTTCATACTCTCTTTTATTCACGGCTTTACTCTTTTATTCAACCCTTTATTTTGAACCAAAAAAGGCAGCGAACGCTACTATCGTTGCCGCCTTTTCTATGGTTGTGTATTCATAACTGCTTACTGGACTTTATTTATACGACTCAGTTTTTTGATACGTGATTATAGTTAACCGAGCCTAGTCAGTTTAGTAAAAACAGTCAGTTGAATAAAAACAATCAATTAACTAAAACCAGCCGATTAACTAAAGAGTCCGACCAGCCAACTTATTATCGTCCATACACCCCAGCCGATGAATACAAGCACGATTAGCCCCAGCATATCAGGGATATGCAAGTACAGCCAAGCCACGATAGGATTGCGCCAAAAAGCGCCGAAGCGGCTATGCTGCTGTTTGTCCTCTAGTGACTGATGCAAAAAAGGCCGATCCATATGCATGGTTTCAGTAATACCATACTCATGGTGTAAATGCTCGTGCACGATACCCAGCGTCTTGCGACTAGGACGAATAAAAACATCTAGCAGCGTACCGATACCTGGCACGATACCCACGACCATATCAATCAGTGCCAATCTCACAGCGGGCGTCATTTTATGGGCAGGCACACCCAACTGACGACCTAATATAAAAGCATAGCTGGTCAATGCCAGCCCCGCCAAATCACCTGCGAGAGGAATGGTTGAGAGCGCCGCATCGGCACCCATGCCCTGTTTGGTAAAAGGCACTCGTACTAGCGAATCCATCGTATTGGCAAACTTTGCTAATTTACGCTCAGTGGCGATCGCTTGCTCGCGCGTCAGTCCATGCTCAGCAAGTTTTTCCTGATAATCTATGACTGACTTGTTCGCCCCAGATGTTTTTTTTGCTTTAAATCTCGGCAATTTATTGAACTTATCCATTTAGCGTCGTCCATATACACGTCACTGCTACAAGCGCAAAAACATAACGCCCTACCCAAATATTGGCTAAGAATGCCTGAAAACAAGCCTGTGCATGACGACTGGCACACGCACTATTCTGTTTGGCAAACATCATCGCCACCAATGCCAATCCGAATATTGGCGTAATACCTAGCGTGGTTGGCGCAAAATAGTGCCACATCACCGTGCCCATAATGAGCAAAAATAGCATTTGAAGTATTGAGATGATAATCACATCATAGCGACCGAATAATATTGCTGTTGACTTGACCCCTATCTTAAGATCATCTTCGCGATCTGCCATGGCGTACTGCGTGTCATACGCTACTGTCCAGCACATATATGCTAAAAATAACAACCAACACCATATATCAGGAGCACCTTGCACCGCCACATAAGCCATTGGTATTGCCCATCCAAAAGCCGCTGCCAAAAATACTTGCGGCAAATACGTATAGCGCTTCATAAATGGATAAATGAACGCCAATATGACTGCGCCAAGCGACCAATAAAATACAGCAATCGGTAAGGAAAATAGCAAACTGGCGCTTAGCAACACTAATACCAAAAACGCAGCAATGGCTTCTTTACCAGATAAACGTCCATCTGCTAATGGACGACCTTTAGTTCGAGTCACATGTCCATCTACTTTGCGATCAGCAAAATCATTAATCGCACAGCCAGCGGCGCGCATAAAAATCGCCCCAAGCGCAAATATCACAAATATCTTGAGGCTTGGCAAGCCTGCTGTCATTCCTTGCTGCTGCGCCTGCCCCATCGCTGCTAACATCACGCCCCATAACGTTGGCCACAGCAATAGCTCAATACCCACTGGCTTATCAAAGCGTGTCAGCTGCATATAAGCGTAAAGCTTGTCCTTGAGCGTCATGGAAGAGCTGGTTTGTGTCATAGTATGATGGTCTCTATGCTTGTCGCTTTGATTGGTCTACGTCGACTAAAGCTTGAATGGTAAGAATGCTTCATTGATACGATATTTTTATTTCGAATGCTTTGATGTTCATGTTAAGTGTTTTTAGGTACTGTAATCCTAAGTATTCTAATTTTAAGCACTTGAATGCTAAGTACTTTGATGGCTGCTGCTTTAATATTAAACCCTGTAACATTAAAGGCGGTAATGTTAAGCCATTCAGCAAATTGCCTATTTGAACAAAGTCTTGGTTAAACGAAATACCCATCAAAGCGTACGGCTTCATTATGCCAGCTTTCACTAGCAGGCTGTTCAGCAAGCAATGGTGCAAATTGAGGACGCTTTACGACCACGCGACCCTGCCCTGACAAGTTTCGACTCACCACTGTCTGCGCACCATTTAACAGTTGTCGCTCTTCATCTGGCGTTGGTGGACGCGCCAACTGGTGCAGCGCTTGCATGTGCT
The DNA here is from genome assembly GCF_059072655.1 of Psychrobacter sp. H27. Taxonomy (NCBI): domain Bacteria; kingdom Pseudomonadati; phylum Pseudomonadota; class Gammaproteobacteria; order Moraxellales; family Moraxellaceae; genus Psychrobacter; species Psychrobacter sp. H27. The sequence continues at coordinate 1,304,284 of NZ_JCACRX010000001.1, forward strand.
TACCTACTTTTGCACCTTTGCCTGTTTTGGTATCTTGATAGCTATCCTCTGGAAACATAGGGTCTAGGTATACCACATCAATTGCAGTCGTATCATCTACTGCCAACTCAGTATCCAGTCTGACAAAATAACTGAGTGCATCGGTATTAATAATTTGTAGACGCCCCATAAGCTTCTGCCAATTGGGGTACGCACTCATACGCTGCTGCTCTGCAAGTAAAAGTAGCGCCATCAAAGGTTGCTGCTCGAGCATCGTCACGCGTGCACCCGTACTACCCAATATCAAACTATCATGACCAAAGCCAGCCGTTGCATCGATAACCTGACTGTCTGCTGTGATTTTTGCTGCTTGTAATAGCAGTTCAGACTTCCGGCCAGCACTGACTACGCGGCGCTGCAACTTGTCCCATTCAGGTGCCACACTGAGCCCATCACTGAGCCATGACAGCTTGTTTTTCTCATCGAGCCATAATATAGGCTTAGAGGTTGTTTCGCTCAATTGCTGCCGACGCTTTTGCGTGAGTTTCTCTGTGGAGAGTTGAGTGTCCAAGACAATTGGCAGTTCGTGCTCGTCTATCAATGACAGCAGATGCTCAATTTGTGCGTGCTGACTATCATTGACATAGAACAGTTGACAATGTACTACAGCATACGTTTTACTGTGTGTTTGAGGCAGAGCTGTCATAACCATCATCCTTTTGCTACTGATTTTATCGGTACTGCCTGACACCATCATGCACCTCTAGCCTGCCATTTGATAGCCAAAACCCCAAGCCGCTACCAATACGATGACACCTGTGATGATGCGCAACCAAGCAAAGATAGTAAAATCACGACGGCTCACCCATGCTACCAGTAAGCGAATACAGAGTAATGCCACCACGAATGATACGATAGTTCCGATACCCAGTACCAACCAGTCTTCACTATTACTCAGGACATCTCCATGCTTGAGCAAATCTAATAATGCTGCGCCGACGATGACAGGGATACCCAAAAAGAAGGAAAACTCTGCAGAAGCCTTGCGCGAAACCCCAAGCCATAACGCGCCAATAATCGTAGCGCCTGAGCGCGACGTCCCTGGTATCAATGCCAGACACTGAAATAGTCCAATCATGAGTGCCGTTTTCATACTGACATCTTCTGCCTCTGCCGCGATGACTGTCTTAGGACGTTTTTCAACATAAAATATCAATAGACCACCGATGATAAGCATGATGGCTACAACAATAGGGTTGAATAGATACGCTTTGATTTCATCGGCAAAGGTAAAGCCAACGATCATGACAGGGATGGTCGCGACAATTAGGCTCAGTCCCAGCTGCCTTGGATTGGTCATGCCGTCTGCTTTACCTGTTATGAGGCCCATTAGCGCTTGCCACAGTCTACCCCAATAGTCATATATCACCGCCAAAATAGCGCCAAGCTGTACGACGACCACAAACAGATCAACTTTTTCTTTGGTCCAAAACCCCATGACATCTGCTGATAAAATCAAGTAGCCCGTGCTAGAGATGGGTAAAAACTCAGTGATACCCTCAACGATACCCATGATGACAGCTTGAATTAATAAAATGATATCCACGGTGACTTTCCTAAAAATAGAGGGGCCCAAAAACAGGCTGAGCTAAGAACAGACCGATTGGCTGTCCTATGTTGACGTTGGTCTTATAGTAATTGGTATTTTTCCACAGTAAGATCTATGCTTTACCTTGCTCTTTTAGTGTTTTCCAAGCTTGATTACGTAGATATTTTGGTAGAGCCTGTGCAGCCTCAGTACCACCAGACTTTGCAAACTGGGCTATACCAAGCTGTCCGATAATGACCGCATCTGGCCAGACATCTTCATGGTAAGCTTGCTGGTCATGTAGCGCTAATAGCGTCGCACCATTACCCGCAATAGGTAGGTTTAGTGCGGTTTGGCGATCATAATCTAATAGCTGTTCTGTACTGTCGCTACTATCATCCAATACTGGCTGCATGATACCGTGATCTGACTGATCATCTACAGCTACTTCATACTGTCCAAAATAGACTTGCTGCATACGCGCATCAAGGGCGCTGTATATATGTGTTAGACCGTATTTCTGATACGCACATTGTGCAATCGCTTGTAGACTAGAGACGCCCACACAAGGCAAGTCATGTGCGACCGATAGTGCCTGCACAACTGCCGTGTTGATACGGATACCACTGAACGCCCCTGGACCGCGATTGAATATCAATGCTTGTATATCAGCAAGACCTAGCTGCGCCTCAGATAGTGCAGCATCAATCATCGGTAAAATCTGCTGAGTCTGCTGGCGTTTACCTGTTTCGGTATGGCTCGACAGCACCTGCCCACTCGAATCTAAAATCGCGATCGAACACTGATCGAACACGGTATCCATTGCTAAAAACATCACAACCTCGGCTTATACTTTTGGCAGTCTAGGGCATGTCAGATTTTGATGAGTATTTACAATCATTATTAATGGTCATTATTAATCGATATACTGCAAAAATCCTGACAGGGTAAAACAGCGCCTATCATAGCATTTAGGTCACAAAAATTTTATTACTTTCTACGTTTTCCACATTTTATTCATCGGTTATTATTCGTTGGTCGTAATTTAAGGCTAGCAATGAAAAAACCCCAAAGCTTAATTGGCTTTGAGGCTTTGGATTTTTGAACAAGTGACTTAAAAATAAAAAGTACTAATTTAAAAACGTGTTTTGAACTTTTTTGGCGCTTGGTTTTGCATGTCTTGCATTTGCTTTTGCATCTCTTCAGTGCTTGGCATGTTATTTGGATCAAGTCCCATCTGTTTTGCCATTTGCTCTGGGTTCACGTCTTTAGCGCCGCCTTGCTGACCGCCGCCAAACAAAGGACCGCCACCACCGCCAGCGCTGCCGCCACCCATGAGCCCTTGCATAGACTTCATCATTTTACTAATGCCCTCAGGCTTTGAGATCATTTTCATCATTTTTGCCATTTGCTTATGCTGCTTGAGCAAACGGTTGACGTCTTGGATTTCACGACCTGAACCTGCAGCAATACGACGCTTACGACTTGGGTTAATTTTGTCAGGGTTTTTGCGCTCAAATGGCGTCATTGAATTGATCAATGCTTCCATCTCGCGCACTTTTTCTTCTGGCTTGGCGTCTTCGACGGCTTTTTGCATATCCGAGCCGCCCATACCAGGCATCTTATCTAAAAAGCCTGCCATGCCGCCCATGCTTTTCATTTGCTGGAACTGGGTCAATAGATCCTCAAGGTCAAAATCACCGCCCTTTTGCATCTTTTTCGCCATTTTTTCGGCTTTATCACGGTCAATTTTTTGCTCAACTTCTTCGACCAAGCTCAGTACATCACCCATACCAAGGATACGCTGCGCAATACGCTCAGGATGGAACAGCTCTAGCTCGTCTAGTTTCTCGCCGCGACCCAAGAACTTAATTGGTTTACCTGTGATAGCACGTACAGATAGCGCTGCACCGCCGCGAGCATCGCCGTCAGTCTTGGTTAAGATAACACCCGTCAGTGGCAACGCGTCGTTGAAGGCTTTTGCAGTATTGGCAGCATCTTGACCCGTCATTGCATCAACGACAAATAGTGTTTCAGATGGGTTGACCGCAGCAGTTAGCGCCTTAATCTCATCCATCATAGTATCGTCGATATGTAGACGACCTGCGGTATCGATGATAAGGATATCTTGATACTGGATCTTGGCTTCTTCAATCGCACGCTTTGCGATATCGATTGGATTCTCATCCGTGCTTGAGTTCACAAATTTAGCATTTACTTGACCGGCGACTTGCTCAAGCTGTTTGATCGCCGCTGGACGATAAACGTCGGCAGAGACCAGCATGACTTTTTTCTTTTGGCGTTCTTGTAGATACTTGGCCAATTTACCAGCTGTGGTTGTTTTACCCGCACCTTGCAAACCTGCTAGTAAATAAACAACAGGCGGTTTGCCTGTCATCTCTAGCTGCTGGTTGGCACTGCCCATCATTTCGGTCAGCTCGTCGTGGACGATTTTGACAAACGCTTGACCGGGTGCTAGCTCTTTGAGCACTTCAGCACCTAGTGCTTGCTCTTTGACGCGTTTTACAAAGTCACGAGTGACAGGCAGTGCCACGTCAGCTTCTAACAGCGCCATGCGTACTTCACGTAGGGTGTCTTTTATATTGTCTTCGGTCAATTGTCCCGTGCCTACGATATTGCGTAGACTCGACGACAAGCGTTCTGTTAAGGTATCAAACATAAATAACTCTCAATTAAAATAGTTTTCAATTAAATAAAACGTCATTAAAATAATGCTAAATCAAACCAATCAAATGGTTCGTAAATACTATTAGGATAGATTATAAAATACTGGGACACTCTGTCATAACAAATCAGATAAAAATCATATTATCAGTACTATAGCATCAACACGATGCAAAAATTATAGTCGTTTCGCAAAAGGCTCGACTCTTATTAGTTTTAGGTAACTGGTTTATATAGTCAGTTCAGTATAATTTGGATACAAGGAAGGCAAGTGAAAGTACTACAAGTCGTAGACTAAGCGAGCCTGACACCGTATCCGATTTATAGGGGATTGACTATACTTTGCTTAGGGTGTCTTATATGATGATGTATCAGGAATAAGAAATATGGCGCTCAACTGGCACCCATTTTATGATAAATTGGACGATTATTCTAATCATTCTGATAATACCACTTTAGCAATACATTGAGCAGTCAGTTTACGCTCAGTTCAAGACGAGGCTTTTTATCTGTGCACCTTGCATTTTTACTTGCTAGCATGGCTTATGTCTTAGTCAGCCTTCACATTGGTTGGGCGCTGACTCAGGATAAACCTATCCATAAAAGCGTCAGTTTGAGTCTATTACTGGTCGGCATGGCTGCACACGCAATATTGCTCTATCCGTACGTCGTGACCCTGTATGGTCTGAATTTTAATTTATTTAATATTATCAGCCTGACCAGTTTGTTCTTTTTATTCTTTTATCTGCTGTTCTGTTTGTACCGACCTATCCTTAGTCTTGGTATCTTGGCTGCACCCACAGCACTCGTAGGCATGACTGTCGGCTATGTTGGCCGCGCGCCTTACCAACCATTAACTGATGTCAGCATCGGACTTGAGATTCATATTCTGTTGTCATTAGCGGCCTATTGTGTGCTGTTGATGGCTGCGGTTCAAGCGCTATTTTTGCGTCTGCAAATACGCGAGCTCAAGCATCATACCATTCACCGCTTTTGGGTCAATAAACTGCCCTCACTGCAGAGCATGGAGAGTTTATTATTCGATATGCTTTTGGTCGGGTTTGTCTTGCTCAGTATCGCGCTAGGCATTGGATTTATATACGTAGAAGATTTGATGGCACAACACATCGTACACAAGACTGTCTTTAGTCTGCTGTCATGGTTATTATTTGGTACATTGCTATTTGGCAATTGGCGCGCAGGATGGCGAGGCAAACGTGCCGCTAACATCACCATTTACGCTTTTATTCTGTTAGCGATTGGCTTTGTGGGTAGTAAGTTTGTTTTGGAGATGCTGATATAACACTGACATAAAATGTCATGTTATAAAAAAGGCGGTCAGTCATTGTTGCGACTGGCCGCCTTTTTTAATCACTAATTTAGATATTTTTTAGTTAAAAACCACTGTCTTGTTGCCCGCCACGATCACACGATTCTGCACATGCCAATTGACAGCGCGAGCCAATACGTTGCGCTCTATGTCACGTCCAATAGCGCGTAGCTCTACCACACCTTGGCGATGCGTCACGCGGTGTACGTCTTGCTCAATGATCGGCCCTTGATCCAGTTCTGCGGTGACATAATGCGCCGTTGCACCGATGAGTTTGACGCCTTTATCGTAAGCTTGGCGGTAAGGATCTGCCCCCACAAACGCAGGTAAGAACGAATGATGAATATTAATCACTTGCATTGGCCAGCGTTTGACAAAATCTGACGATAATATCTGCATATAACGCGCCAGCACTAATAAGTCATTACCTGCCATCAGCTTATGGATTTGCTCTTCTGCATCTACCTTATTGTCTTTGGTCACTGGTACATGATGAAAACTAATACCAAAGTTTTCGACCGCTTGCTGTAAATCAGGGTGATTGCTGACCACGCAAGTGATCTCGCAGTCCAGCAAGCCGCGCTGATGGCGCCATAGTAAATCTAACAACGCATGATCGAACTTTGAGACCAAGATACCGACTTTGGTTTTAGTGGCATTGTTATGTAAGCGCCAATCCATATCGTGGCGCTTGGCAACAGTATGGGCAAAACTGGCTTCAAAATTATCGATGATATCGCTCAAGCCTGCTAAAGCGAACTCCAAACGCATAAAGTACTGACCACCTTCATGTGCCGTTGAGTACTGATCTAATGTGATGATGTTGGCACCATAACGATGAATAAATTCTGATACTGCTTGGACGATACCCGCCTGATCTTTGCATTTGATGAGTAGCGTTGCTGTATCGATAGCACTAGGAATCTGCTTACTCTGAGAAGCGATGTTTGATGGTGAAACTGTTTTGGTGTTGTCTGACATAATACGCCCAATATAAAAAATGATGACTGATCGCTGAGAATGGCTGTCAGCGTAGTAAACCGGTTATTTTAATCTTTTTTGTGATATTTTGCTGAGCGAGTTAGTTGTTTTTGGTTATTTAGGATGATTTAGCTATTTAGAATACAATGCAAAAACCCCCAACGTAGGGTTGGGGGTTTTTAGTTTGTTACTTTACTGCCTCTAGTTGACTATAGTATAGGTCACTGCAGTAGTAACATTGTTAGGACTAGTGACAGACACTCTAAAGAAATCCCCAGCCTCACATTGATCTAAGGCATAAGTATTAATCGTCCCTGTATTATCTCCAGGACTACCAGGGGATACTATTGCTGGTACTTCTTCAGGTCCTCCAATCATCTCTACTTCACAACTCCCGCTATCCTCTCCGTCGGTTTTATCAACCACAGAGCCAGAAATCGTTGTGCCAGATGGCATTGGATTCAATTCATAAAAACCACCACTATTGATACGAATATTAACTCGAGTATCTCCTTCAGTAATGATCTGAGATTGTAGAGGAATACCTATGTTGTTCAATAAAGTAAAAGTAGGGTTATTGCCGCTTGATAATAACTGAATACGCTCATAGCGAATGATAGCATCAAGCTCTGTATTACAAGTCATTGGTTTGTTTGGAGACACAAAGTTATCAATAAAGTTGTTTTCGAACGCTTCTTTTATTTGTTCACTAGAAGACGGGAATTTCAACTGTATGAACTGACCAACATTGTTTTCACAGGTTTGATCGGCTTGTGTCGTTAACGGATAAGTAAACTCACCGATTTCAAAAGTACCATTCTCGTTATCATCACGGAAGGTATCACCGATATTATGCACAAAAATATCACCTTCATCCCATGCATTATTTTCATTTTGATCGATGTAAGCTTTCTCTCCTTCAGCTACCGCTAATAGACTCACACGACCATCGCCAGGACGCGGATTCTGTGTTGAAAATGTGACCTCACACTCTCCGTCAGCAGTGTTACAGCTCGCAGGTGACACTTTGCCACCCTCAGCGGTGAAATTCACTACGGTACCATCTGGCACGGCATTACCGTTGCGGTCAACCAGTCTTGCTACTACTGGCGTACTGTCACCGTCTAAGCTCCAATCTAATACGTTCTTGCCAAACGATAAACTAATACCATCTTGAGTCACTCTAGAGCTGGCAATAGAGATACCCTTTGATAACGCATTGATACGAGTATCACTGGCTAAGGTGGCCTTGATCTCTACGGGTCCAGGTGTTGTACCCGGGTAGATGTTGACTGAGACTTGACCGTTCTCATCAGTTCTAGCTGTAAACTGTTGATTATTACCTAACACACCAAACGTTAAGCCTAACGGTGATTTTTCTAGCGATAAGATAACTTCTGAATTAGCCAGTGGTGTCGTATTTGAAAATACTGTGAACTCAACTGCGCCTGTTGCCGAAGACCCACTACCTTGAATGCCTAGTGTTAGATCATTGGCCGTATAGACAATAGAGGTTGCTTCAGGAGCCTGTATAGAAACACTAGCCGATTGAGTGACGCTACCAGTACTGGCTGATATTCGCACAGCACCACTACATAAAGTATTATCGACGTTAATGGCTTTGTACACAAAATCAATCATACCATTTTCATCGGAAGTAACTTGCTCAGGTAGCTGACCGCAAGCAGCATTTAGGTTGACCAGTACACCACTAATGGCATTACCACTTGTATCAGTGGTTTTCAAAGATACCGCCGTCTGTCCACCTGCCGTCAGCTGTAAGTCAGTAATCTGTAATGCACTTAGATTAACATTGGTAGCTTGTACCAAAAAAGTTAAATTGCTAATAGCGGTATTGTCATCATTACTAGCATTTGCAGTAATGACGTAAGCGCCAGATACATCAGGTGCATTAGGCTTCAAAAATATACGGGCTTCGCCATCGCTGTTGGTCAAAGTAGCACCCGATGTCGTCTGTGATAAATCAACGCCTGGTGCATCAATTGAGAAGGTTACTTTTGTATTGGCAAGAGGCTGACCATTATCATCAGTGACTACCACTTCATAGTAAGCACCTTCTAGCCCGATAGAGGTTATTGTATTATCGTCTACATCGACTAATTGACTGCTACTGATATTTAAAGCACCTATTGGCTCTTCAGTACTACCGTCATCTCCATTATCTACATCAGGCTGTTCTACACCCAAGTCAGGCGCTGGTGCAATCGTATCAGTGCCATCACCGCCGCCACAACCTGCCAAGGCTAATGATAGTGTGAGCGCTGTCAGCTGAAATAGCTTAGAAGTAGGTAGCGAGTGGTATGACATGGTTTTAACTCCGCATAAGCAGTGATTTATCAAACAAATAGGCAATAATCATTACACAGAATCAAGAGAGACTGATGATGATACATGGTTTTACAGTAATGCCAGTGTATTAACAGATTGTATTAAATATATAACAGCAACTTTACTGACTTTTGTTATAACTTACAACTAAAAATTAATCTTTGCTATTAGATAATCAACAACATAGTGCGCTCATTTCAGGGTATAATAACCATCCTTTAATTCGACAGTTATTGCAAAAATATTTGAGTATTCATCTATTTTATGGTATAAATGTCGGCTTTAAAATTTTCTGAATTGGTCAGCCTGTTATTTGCCTTTAGATAACAGCAAAACCAGCTCAACCTTCATATAGTTTTGTTTGGTGCAAAGCTGCCGCTTGCTGTGTCCATGCCGCAAAAACGTGCAACTTGCCCAGACTGGTATGAGAAAAACTCATACCTCATAGATTAGGAGTTCGCCATGTCTCGAGTTTGCCAAGTGACTGGAAAGCGCCCTATGGTGGGTAATAATGTTTCGCATGCAAACAACAAAACCCGTCGTCGCTTTCTACCAAACCTTCACAACCATCGTTTTTGGGTAGAGTCTGAAAACCGCTTTGTACGTCTACGTGTGTCTACCAAAGGTATGCGCATCATTGACAAACTTGGTATCGATAAAGTGTTAGCGGATCTACGCGCACAAGGTCAAAAAGTTTAAGTTAAAAACAGCAGCTGGGTGATGACTCTCATCATTTGGGTTGCTGTTTTGCTACATTAGTTGTGGCAACTTGCTCTTTGAGACACGTACCTATCGTTTGAAGACCCCTCATTTACAGGAAAGCTATCATGAGAGATAAAATTAAATTAGTATCAACAGCTGGTACTGGCTATTATTACACCACTACCAAAAACAAGCGCACTATGCCTGGCAAAATGGAAATCAAAAAGTTTGATCCAAAAGTACGCCAGCACGTGATCTTTAAAGAAGCTAAAATCAAATAATCTCCATTTTATAAATGGTACTATTTGAACAAAAAAAGGGTTTATCAATTGATAAACCCTTTTTTTATGGCTGCCGCTGAATATATCACTTGATAGCACCTGAAAGTGATAGTACCTGAAAGCTTCAGTCAGTACCGAGAGATAACTAAAGATTAACTATAATGCGTTGGTTCTTTATCATATACGTGAGCATGCCACTTACTCATCTGCTTTTGCATAATAACCTGAATCGCTGCGTGAATCATATGCTGACCAACAGCCTGAGTATCACTACCCAATAACTCTTTGAGCTTATCAGAAAAATCAATGGTCATTAATGGTTCTTCGTCTTGTTCTGCATCACGTAGCAACAATCTACCATCTTCAGATTCCACCAGCTCTAATGTGGTCTCTTTAGCAAACCCTGTAAATTGATCGCTACCATCATTGTCTACTTCTATATCATTATCGATATCATATGTCATTAACTGCTTCCTTATTATCCCGCTTGTGATTTGCAAAAATTAAAACTTGCAAACGAATTATTCATTGCAAACAAGCTACTCACTATAGACATGGCACCTGAGAAATGGTACTCAGCAAATCTATCTTCTTACAGTAACGCGGGTAAATCTGTCTTACTTATACAATGGACGCTTTAATAGTTAAATTCAAGGGTTGTCACACAAGTCTTTGACATGAGCACCGTTCTGACATGACATGACATGACCTGCACCAAGTTAACGCCAGTAGCGCAGCTTTGCTAATGTAAATAAGAAAGCCACAAACATACCTAAGTAGTAGACAAGCTTGAGCTCAAGCGTGGGATCACGGTATTTGAAAGGTAGTGCAACGGTGGCCGTCGCGGTGGGCAGTATCAGTAGCATAAGTAGCCAGTTTTCAATAACATTTAGCCAGCCCTGTAGATCTGTTCCATTACGCAATGACGCTAGCCCCATTAAGAGGCAAGCTATAATTAAACTGGTAAACAAGCCATTTGGTAAGTCTTTAGGATAGATAATATTAGCAATACTGGCTGGTACGATTCGCATATAAAATTCCAGCCACACTTATAGAATATGGCTTAATGATTAAAAAAGTATAAAAGACAGCTTATAAGGGTTTTGCAACGCAATATCTAGAGGCAATCGCCACTGTAGCCTGTTCAGCTATAAGTACCCATCAACCATAGCATCGATACACAAGCCGTCAACCAGCCAAGTGTTAATGCGTTTCTGGTCTCAATATGCATACCTTTGACTTTGTTCAATACCCGCGAGCCAACCCAAAAAAACAACGGTATGCCCAGTACAAAGGTAGGTACAATCACAGCAGCATGACGTAGTACTGTACCTACATCATCACCAATCATCAGACGAAAACCATAACCTGCCAGACTCAAGACAAGTGCAAACGTAGCCAAGCCAATGGTAATGCCTTTTGGCACTAAGCTACGTCTCGGAAGATCGTTTTGAACTGGCAGCTCACTGCCTGTTGCTGAATTAGGCGATGTTGATGACTTAACGGGTCTTTGCGTGTCCATATTTCACCTTTGCATGGTTTGTCGTTACCATTATACAGCCTATCTTAGGCTACTTAACTGACTTTATTCGTTGCCGTTGGCCAGTGCTAGCTCTGCGCGCATGGCATCAATCGCTTCTTTATAATCTGGCTGATTGAATATCGCAGAACCCGCGACAAACATGTCTGCACCTGCTTCAGCAACCGCACGGATGTTGTTGGCTTTGATACCGCCGTCCACTTCTAGTCGGATATCGCGACCACTGGTGATGATACGTTGACGTACCTGACGTACCTTATCTAGGGTGCTATCAATAAATGATTGTCCACCATATCCAGGATTCACGCTCATCAATAAAATCTGATCTACTTTATCCATGACATAGTCAAGATAGTGTAGCGGTGTTGCTGGGTTCAATACCAGACCACACTCAGCACCGCCATCTTTGATCAATTGCAGCGAGCGATCGATATGAGCGCTGGCTTCTGGATGAAAGGTGATGATACTAGCACCTGCCTCCAAAAACTGCTCAATCATGCTATCAACAGGTGAGACCATCAGATGCACATCAATTGGCGCTTCCACACCATAGTCTCGTAGCGCTTTACAAATCATGCTGCCAAACGTCAGATTGGGTACGTAATGATTGTCCATCACATCAAAATGAATCACATCGGCACCCGACTCTAATACGCGCTCGACCTCTTCACCCAAACGTGCAAAGTCAGCTGAGAGTATCGATGGGGCAATAAGATAAGGTTTAGCAGGACTGATCATAGTAGGGCTACCTAATTTGTGTTTATATCAAATGTAAATCAATTAAAAAAATCGTATTAATGGGCTTGTTGTTACTCTATACCTTTCACATACTCAGTTAATCAGCGCGGCTTGTATTGTGTCTTGCAATAGGCACGGCCCACATAAAAAGATCGCTTTGCCTCATGCTTGGTAGCACGATTACTTACTCGCTGACGCCATAGACGAAAAGACGATGGCTTGAGCTCTTGACGCATAAGCTTGATAACGCCTGTTTCATCGAGACCGTAGCTATGCTCTATCGCACCGAATGGTGTTCTATCTTCCCACGCCATCTCTATCACACGCGATATTTGTGTCTCATCAAGTACTCTATCGCCTGTATCATTGAGCGTTTTTGCGATCAGCTCGTCTGACTTATCTTGAGTCACTTGATCATCGTTACTGCGCTGTTTATGTTTTAGGGCAGCATCCATATCGGCCTGCATTATTACCTTTGTAGCATCAGTATCTACTGACTTTTCTTGTCCATTGGAAGCTGTCAAATCTTGATAACTTGCCATAAAAATCACCTTTTGAGCATAAATGAGAGAGCAAAAAACGTATCACGTTAGCTGATATGGCACCTTAGCTCAATTGCGCCATATGCCAATGATGTTCGATATGATCATTGATCACTGTCTGAATAAAATAATAGCTGTGGTCATGCCCCGCCTGATAACGCAATGTTAAGGGCTGTTTTGCTTTTGCACAAGCCTCTTGTAGTTTGGAAGTCTGCAGCTGTCCTTCCTCTAAAAAATTATCAGCCGCGCCCTGGTCAACCAAAATACTTGCATATTGCTGACCGACCTTTTCGATCATCTGTGCTGCATCTGCTTGAGACCATAATGATTGATCATCACCAAAATACTCTGTATAAGCCGCCTGTCCCCAAGCAGACTCGCTAGCGGCACATACTGGCGATAAGGCGGATACACTGACAAACTTGCTCGGATACTTAAATCCCAATAGCAGCGCGCCATGACCACCCATAGAGTGCCCTGTGACACCAATGCTGTCTATTGGGAACTCTGAGCGTAATAAGTCATATAGCTCATCAACGATATAGCTTTGCATATTAAAGTTGTCTGACCACGGTGCTTGGGTCGCATCAACATAGTAGCTTGCGCCCTGCCCGACAAAATAGCGCTCGTCGTTTGGCACCTCAACATCATCACTACTGCGAGGTGAGGTGTCTGGTGCAATCAGTATCATACCAAGCTCACTACACTTCTGCTGAAAGTGCGCTTTGTGAGTGACGTTATCAGCATTGCACGTCAGTCCTGATAAGTACAGTATGGCAGGACAACGTCGCCCAGCCAATGCTTCATCAGGTAGATAAATACTAAACGTCATCGCCGTTTTGGTCGATGTCGACTCGTGACTATAATAATGCTGCTCACCGTTAAAGCAACGATTCACACTTTTTTGAGTCATCTGCTTGTTGTTGGACAAACTACGACTATAAGAATTATGCATGAGTGATATCCTTTTTATTCAAAATGAAACCAACAGTGATCGGTAACGATAATAGATAATAAGCGTTCGTAATTTAATACTGACATTTACAAGATCTTGAGTCACACTGTATATGTGTCCAATTGCTCCGTTAACTTTATTTACGGACTGGTTGGCACACTATCAGGTACAGTATCAATAGTAGCAGAAGCCGCGTTACTCGTTATACTAGCAACTGATGGACGTGCTTTATCAAACAATACTTGCTCAAACGCCGGTAGTGCCGTCTCCATCAAACTACCAATCACCATTTGTGGTTCTGATGGCTCAAATCCCATATAAAGCTCACGCTCTTGTACACGGTAAGCTGCATCTTTAAAAGCAGATTCAAAGCTGCTATTTTCACGTAGACTCTCAGCAAAAAAAGCTTGACCAAAATAAGTCATCTCAGCCGTATTGGTACAGCCAAACGATGCCTTATCAGTGGCTGAAGCCGTAATTACCACTGTAGTCGGCGATGCCAACTCGTCGATGAACGACCCTGAATAGCAGGCAGATACCACAATCACACGCCAGCGGATGCCTGATGCATCCAGTGTGTCACGTAGCCATGTGGCATCTAGATTGTCCATCGCAAGTGGTGGATTTTCTAATTGAACAATATCTTCGTTTCCATGTGACGACAGCGTCAAAAACAACACATCTTCATCAGCGTTCATTTGCTGACCAATCTTCTTCAGTCCGCGTGCAATACTGGTTTTGGTAGCGATTGGCTCGTCCAGCCAACTGTACGTATTGTTGATCAAGGACAATGAGTGTCCACTGGTACCAAAACGCACATCGAACAGCTCACGCACTTTATTAATTTCAGAACGAAAAACGTTCTGACCAGAGAACCCAGCCACACCCATAAAGTACCAGTCCGTTTTGCCATCAATACTGGGATCAATACTGCTTAGCGCCTGCTGCAATAGACGCGGCTGCTTATATAATGCCGCCTCTTCTAATACAGGCTCTACTGGGATTTGCTTAAAAATAGGCTGGTCAGCGACATTACGTTGCCAGATAGTCAGTAACGCTACCGCACCTACCAGTATGATAATGCGCTCCCACCACGGTATACGCAAACGACGAGAAAAAATCCATAATAAAGCAAGCGTCTGCCATAGGAACAATACCAAAAATAGTACAGGTAAAAACGAATAACTCCACTCAGGCAACCAACCATAGCTACCAGAAAACTGTACTAAGCTTTGTAATAAAGCGGATAGCGTATCAGCAACCAACCATAGTACGACTGGTACAAATACCAGCGATTGGTTGCTCGCTCGCCTTGCTAAAATAATGCCGCTGAGCAAAATAATCATTGGCCAAATCAAATAACTGACCAATCCTTGCTCATTAAATAGGCTACCACTTTCAGCAGCCAACCACGAAAATAAAACATTACTACTGAGTGCCAATATAGCGAATACAGCAAACTGTATAAACGTAGGCTTGACCCAAGAAAATGCTCGCGTTGAGCCCACTAGCATCCACAAGGTTGCAATAATATTGGCAGCAAAGTTGAGCGAAAAACGCTGGAGCGATACGGTTTTTAACGACGTAAGTGACAAAGACGTAGACCTCTAGCCAGCCGAGAAAAATAAAATGACCCAATGATAACTATTCTAGTGTAGCTGCCGTCTTACGCAATCGTATTACGATTCTGTTACGGCTCTAGACATCGATTTATATTGAATTCACGATGGAATATTTATAGAAGATGACTAGCACTGCCTAATAGTCTAGCTCGCTAATCTATCGCGATTGTAACGGATTGTCGGTCAAGACGATAAGCATGATTTGTAAAACTCGCCTAAATCTATAGATCAGCGAAACATGACTATGAATACTAATAAAAAAAGGAGACCTTGAAAACAAGGCCTCCCTTTATATTAACGACCAGATACTATCTCATCAACAGCTCGTTAACGCGCTTTAGATAAGCAGCTGGATCTTCTAACTGACCGCCATCCGCCAACAAGGCTTGATCAAAGATCACTTGCGCCAAATCATCAAACTGCTCGCTGCCCTCTAACTTCTTAATGAGCGGATGATCGGGGTTGACCTCAAGGGTTGGCTTGCTCGCTGGTACGTCTTGACCCATTTGCTGTAGCATCTGAATCATTTGTGGTGACAGCTCACCTTCTCCAACGACTAAGCATGCTGGGCTATCAACCAAACGCGTTGATACTTTGACGTCTTTAGCACGCTCACCTAGCGCAGTTTTAAGCTTATCAACAACAGGCTTTAACGTTTCTTCTGCTTTCTCTGCTTCAGCCTTTTCGGCTTCGTCCTGCAAGTCACCCAAATCTACTGCACCTTTGGCGATGTTTTGTAGCGGTGTCTCGTCAAATGACGTCAAGAAGTTCATCGCCCATTCGTCGACACGGCCGGTCATCAAGATAACTTCGATGCCTTTTTTCTTAAACAGCTCAAGTTGCGGGCTGTTTTTTGCTGCTGCTAAATTATCAGCGGTGAGGTAGTAGATGGCTTTTTGCCCATCTTTCATGCGAGCTTTGTAATCTTCAAAGCTGGTCTCAAGGCCATCTTGCGTGCTGGTTGCATAACGCAATAGCTTGGCGATACGTTCTTGGTTACCTGCGTCCTCGCCTAGACCTTCTTTGATCACATCACCGAACTCTGCATAGAACTTAGCAAATTTCTCTTGCTTATCACCGTCTTCGCTGTTGGCAAGGCTTGCGAGCAAGGTCAAGATACGACGTGCGTTACCATCACGGATAGATTTCACATCACGTGACTCTTGAAGTAGCTCACGGCTCACATTCAAAGGTAGGTCTGCTGAATCGATAACCCCTTTCACAAAACGCAAGTACATTGGTAGCAGTTGCTCAGCTTCATCCATGATAAAGACACGCTTCACATAGAGCTTGAGACCATGCTGCTGCTCACGAGTATATAAATCAGCTGGCGCTTTTTCAGGGATATACAATAGCTGCGTATACTGTACTCGGCCCTCTACACGGTTATGCGTCCAAGCAAGTGGATCAGTCATGTCATAAGAGATGTTCTTATAGAAGTCGACATACTCATCGTCTTCGATCTCAGAGCTTGAGCGCGTCCATAATGCACTGGCCTTGTTGATGGTTTCCCACTCATCAGTAAGTACCATCTCGCCGCCGGCAGGCACCTGATCATCAGAGCTGTCATTTTCGTCTTCTTTTACGTCTTCTTGCCAGATTTCTTTACGCATCTGAATCGGTAGACTGATATGATCAGAGTACTTGTTGACCAAACGCTTAATCTTGCTGCGGTCTAGGTAGTTGTCTTCGCCCTCGCTATATTCTTCTTTTAGATGCAGGGTGAGCGCCGTACCGCGCGTGTCCTTGGTAATAGGCTCAACAGTAAAGCTACCTGTACCGTCAGATACCCAGCGCACGCCTTTATCCGCAGGCTCGCCCGCTTTGCGTGACTCGACACTGATAGTATCTGCAACGATAAAGCCTGAATAAAAACCAACACCAAACTGACCGATCAGTTGACCGTCTTGTTTTTGTGATTCAGATAGTTTGTCCAAAAATGCCTTGGTGCCTGATTTGGCAATCGTACCTAAGTTTTCGATAGCATCCGTTTCGTTCATACCAATACCGTTATCGGTAAAGGTAATGGTTTTCGCGGCTTCATCAACAGCAATGCGGATTTTTAGCTCGCCGTCATCTTCATAAAGACTGTCATCATTGGTCGCTTCAAAACGCAATTTGTCACAAGCGTCGGATGCATTAGAGACGAGCTCACGGACAAAAATATCCGCATTAGAATATAATGAATGCGTTACCAAGTGCAGTAGTTGCGCCACTTCTGCTTCAAACGTATGTTTTTTTAATTCTGGATTCAGACCTTCAGCTTGGGTTGCTTCACTCATAAAAACTCCTTTAAATTCTATGAAAGACCTATTATCAAATAACTGACTATAGCTGTTCTAACAATGCTCACAGCTTACCGTGTGCATTACCGTTAGACTGTCTATACTAATAAGGGCAGCAAAAAAAAATTCAAGCGTAACAGTCTTATTCAATAAAAAACACCGCCCATATCTATCAAGGCGGTGTTCTGCTTATTTATCAAAACGCTTTCTAAGAACTATCTGCTCACACAAGTGCCCATATGTAGACACAGGTCGTGTAGATACAAGTCACTATTCTGAATAAGCTTCTATCAATAAGTCCCAAATCGTCGTTAGTTTTTTTGAAAACTGAATATGCGTGTTCATAGCACCCTCCTTGTCGATTAATATCGTTTTCTTGGATACTATTAAAACGGGTTTTCAATTATTTGTATAATTAATTGATTGTATATTATCGTTTCATTTTACAAATTATATAATCCATATCTTTGACAAAAGCTGAGCTTGTACTGGTGTTTTTATTTATAGACCGACTACACAGTTATCTAAAAAACTATCTAACGGTTAGCGCGGTATCGGACGGATAGTGAGTATTTGCTCACTGCGACCAAAAGGCCCATACACGTCGTGTAATACTGCACTGGTAAGACCAATACCATCATCACCGTACTGCTGTACTGCTTCGATACCCAACCAGCGTCCTTTGGGTTCGCGATGCATGTGTATTTGCAAGTCAGTATTGGGGAACATCCATTCTAGTTTGGACAGCCCCAGTCCCAATCTAGGGACAACACCATTCGCAGTATCCACCATACCCAATAGATGGACCACATCATCGGTTGGCGTATCTTCTACCATCTGCACGTCATTGGTGATCCATACCATACCGCGTCCGGGACGACGATCTTCTGTGGTTACTAGGCGTACGCTTTCGATAAAGCCTCCTGGCCAGCCTTTCATCTCGTCCCAAACGGGCAAATCTTCAGGCTGATGCACTGAAGCTTGATCCTCTAGTCCTGCTATCTCACTGGTGTCTTGAGTCAGGAGTCGCCATGCTCGTGCGATGATAGCATCACGACCACGACTGCTCATTACCGCCTCTATCAGCTCAATGGTTTTGCCTGGTCGAATACAGCGAGTGGTAATGGTAAAGTCATCAAGCGGTATCAAGCCCAATATATCCAGACTTACGCGAGCTATGCGAGTATTGGGCTGCGGTGCAAAACCTTTAAGCTCAGCAGTCAGGAGACCTGTCGCTGGCGCCATGTGCTGCTCATGCTCATTCCAGGCACCTTGTGCATGCTCGGTTGGCTGATAGTGCGCTACACTGGTACCATTTTCTTGTTGTTCACGTTTGATAAATTTGTAATAAGCAGTCATAGCTATCCTATATTTAACACTTTCTTGTAAAACTTTTATTTATGGGTAAGCTCTTGTTTTCTTAACACAAGAATACCGCGAGCTTTTTGTATAAAGAACAATAAACAGATCATAACGACTGCGAGTGCCGCATAAAAAAAGCTCTTTTCTGCCATGAATTTTATAATATTCATGAATAGTACAAACACCACCGCGACCGTCACGAGCATGTTGAGCTTTAATTGCTTATTGACGTCAGCGAGCGTGGCTTCTGCCAATACAAATTTGCCTTTGGGTTCTTTCATGCGGCCTTATCCATATCAATAATATTTCACGCAAATACTTGTTGTTTAACGACTGACTATTTACCAACTTGGGTAACAGGAATGCGCAAGGCTTTTGGCAAACTAAACGTTACGTTTTCCTCGATACCGGATAGCTCACTAGGAAGATCGCCACCCCAGTCTTGCAGCTGCTGCAGCACTTCTTGAATGAGCACCTCTGGCGCTGACGCACCAGCAGTAACACCGATACTCTGCACACCATCTAACCAACTGCGATTCATCTCGCTGGCATTATCGATTAAATAAGCACGGCAATTCATACGCTCAGCCAGCTCACGTAAACGATTGGAATTTGAAGAGTTTGGCGAACCCACAACCAAGACCACTTCGCAGCGACTGGCAAGATCTTTTACCGCATCTTGGCGGTTTTGAGTGGCATAACATATATCGTCTTTTCGGGGTCCTTGGATACTCGGGAACTTGTCACGCAGCGCATCAATAACGCGAGCAGTGTCATCCATCGATAGCGTCGTTTGAGTTACAAATGCCAAGCGTTTGGCATCTTGTACGGTTAAAGCCGCAACGTCGCTTTCATCTTCGACAAGATGAATCTGCCCACCGTTTTTCGCATTAAACCTACCCATAGTGCCTTCTACTTCTGGGTGTCCAGCGTGTCCTATCAAAACCGCGTCCATGCCATCTTGGGCAAACTTGGCCACTTCAATATGTACCTTTGTCACCAAAGGACAAGTCGCGTCAAATACAGTGATATCACGGCGACCTGCTTCATCTTCCACCGCTTTAGAGACCCCATGTGCAGAGAAAATAACCACCGAACCATCTGGCACTTCGTGAAGCTCTTCGACGAATACTGCGCCCCGATTGGCTAAATCTGATACGACAAATTTATTATGTACGACTTCATGACGGACATAGATGGGCGGCTCAAAACGGGTCAACGCTTCGTTAACAATCGCGATCGCACGGTCTACACCAGCACAAAACCCACGAGGATTGGCAAGATAAATTTGCATAAGAAGGCCTATCATTGGATAATTTATATGTAAAGCTTATGCATCAAAGCTTTCATTCAAAAGTTGGGGCAATTTCAATGCTCTACTTTAGCATAATTTGCTTTTATTGCCCTCAAAAATAGCAGTACACTCATTGCAATATTTTAGTTATAAATATCGACATACTGATTGCATATTGCAAAACTCGCTTTCACTCACACAAAAGCCGTTTATAATAAGACAACTATTATGATTTATATCGCCATACATGATGGCGGTTTTTCTTTTTTCCAGCCTTTTCTGCTGACTGGAATATTTTTAGTCTGTGATTAGCACACTTTTTTATTTTATTAACACATTCCATTTGTTAGCACATATTTTATTGGGACAAATTGTATGACAGGTTCATTATTTATTATTACTGCCGCTTCGGGTACAGGCAAAACCTCACTGGTGAAGCAACTACTGGCAACCACTAACGACTTAACCGTCAGTATCTCGCACACGACTCGCAGCCCGCGCCCAGGCGAGATTGATGGACATCACTATCACTTCACAGATGTGGATAGCTTCGTAAAAGCTATTGGCGAAAATAAATTTTTAGAGCATGCAGAAGTATTCGGAAACTACTATGGCACCTCAGAGCAGAGCGTACGCTCCCAGCTTGCGGCAGGTATCGATGTGGTTTTGGAGATTGACTGGCAAGGCGCCACCCAAGTCAAAAAAATATTCCCTGATGCGACGACCGTTTTTATTTTGCCGCCTAGTATTGATACCTTGCGTCAGCGCCTATCAACTCGCGCACAAGATACCAGCGAAGTTATAGAACGACGTCTGGCTGGTGCTGTTCATGAAATGGCACAGTACGTCAATTCTGACTTTGTGATTATTAATGATAATTTTGAAGTGGCTTTGGCTGAGCTAAAAGCACTTATTATCGCTGATAGGCAAACGCTTGCTCGTCAGCAGCAGCGCTATCATCGTACGATTAGCAATTTGCTAAACAAGTCAGCAGCGGAGTAAACTTAGCATCAGCGACTAAAGCTGCTTGTCCGATAAGATCATATAAAAAGCAACTACGCAGCTTAGCAAAAAATGCTATAATATGTAGCTATCCCCCTTTATGTATTTGATATTATTTTTATTGAGTGGCGGTCAAAGTCCGTGACTGATAAAAACAACCGAGGTAGCTATTTATGGCACGAGTAACGATTGAAGATTGTTTGGATAATGTTGATAATCGCTTTGAGCTAATTTTGGTCGCAAGCAAGCGTGCCCGTCAATTGGCGAAGGGTATTTCTGAGCCATTGGTAGATGTTGACAATGACAAGCCTACCGTATTGGCGCTACGTGAAATTGCCGCTGGCAAAATCACCCGTGATATTCTAAATCAGCCAGAGCATAACTTTGCTACTAGCTCATTAGATTTAGCGTTGTCAGGCGATCATAGCTTTTAGGATTGTAGCTTCTAAATAAGACAGCTATATATCTTGATCAGCAATAGAGACCACAGCATAGGCTGTGGTTTTTTGGTTGTGACTCTATTGTATTCGCGATTTTGATAACCATTTATCTTCTAGAATAGACCACTAAGTGAAAAATTTTGGATTTTTATCTTGCCTACTCGCTTATCAGTTGACATTGAATGCAATTTGCGATTAATTAGAGAATGGCCTACTTTTATTTACGATTCATACGGTAGGTCGATATTTCATCATCATTTGCTTCGAGAAATGGTCAAATAAGTAGGTAATGGAAAATAGGATTGTTATTTTATGAGTCAAACCCTACCCAAACTCAGTCATCATCTCGTTGATGATGCTCAATATAACCTGCTACGTTCAGTAGGTTATCTCACTGCCGCTGAGCGCCGTGACATTGTTGATGCCTGTGAGTTCGGTGATATTGCGCATATCAAAGACAAGCGTAAATCAGGGGAACCTTATATCACTCACCCCATCGCAGTGGCTGAGATATTGGCAGGCTTTCGCTTAGATAGAGACACCATCATCGCCGCGATCTTGCATGACACGGTCGAAGATACTGACGTGAGTGACGAACAAATCGAGCAGCGCTACGGCAAGATAGTAGCGAGACTGGTCGATGGCGTGACCAAGCTCAAATCGTCCTCTCACAACAAGCAACAAAATAAAGCGGCCACTTTTCACAAAATCTTGACCGCGACGCTTGCTGACCCACGTGTACTGATTATCAAGCTTGCTGATCGCTTACATAATATGTCTACACTTGATGCGGTACGCCCTGAAAAGCAGCGCACAACCGCACAAGAAACCTTGGACTTTTATGTCCCATTTGCACGATTGATGGGTCTTAATGATATTGCCGACTATATCGAGGTGCTGTGCTACCGTAACCTTGATTCTGGTATGTATAACAAACTGTCTGATAAGCTCTTACAGCATGGACTTGGACGCAATTTTCAAAGAGAAGCCATTCACCGCTATTTAAGTATCGTCCTCAACAACTTAGACCTTAACGGGCTGGTCAAAGTTTTGGACAATCGTGTGGTGATATATCGTCAGTTTTTCCGCAACCGCGGTGAGATCAATACCCTACTGCGTCACTATGCGTTTGAGATTGTCCTCGACAATATCGAAGCCTGTGACAAGCTGGCTTATTATTTGATTAAAAAGTATCAAATCGATGATACGCACATTGCTGATAATATTCGTAGGCCGCTACCGGGTGGTAATCAATCGCTTACGCTTATCTATGAGCGCGATAACGATGTCGTCAAAGTCACTATCTTGACCAAGCAAATGCAAAGCGCAGCAAGGCTTGGTGTTATTGGTGCAGAGCACGCCTCCGACGTCAGCCAGTCAGTTATCCAAGCTTCTTTACGTAATATGAAAGACTTGGTCGATGAAGACAGCTTGAACGAAAACAGTCCCAATTTCTCAGCAGCAGTCTCCACTATCAATGACTTAATGGACTATCTACATTCTAGTAAGATCATTTGTTATAGTCCAAAAGGCCGAGCTTACGAGCTATCACAAGGTGCAACCGCACTTGATTTTGCTTATGCCGTCGGGCCTATGATCGGTAACGTCGCTGTTGGTGCAAACATCGACGGTAAACCTGCAAAACTCGGTACGGTGGTAAAAAACGGACAAGCGGTTGAAATCGAAGTCAACAGCCATTCTGAACCAAAAGCAGAGTGGCTAGGGTTTGTGGTCACCAATAAAGCACGCGAAGAGATTTTACGTTGGTTCAAGGACTTGTCTGCCGCTGACAAACAGCACCACGGTCGTCAAGCGTTAGATCGTGCCCTCAAGACCTATCAAAAAACACTCGATGATTTGACAGACAATGACTGGAAAGATTTGACGGAATGGCGCGGACTAGCCGAAAAGAACGCTCTATTTGAACAAATCAGCTCTGGCACACTACTGCCGCAACTGGTCGTTACTCGTCTGTTTAGCGACGAAGTGAGCAGCCTGCAAGCTCAAGCGCACAACGATGATATGACTCAGCCACAGCAGTTGATTGCCAATGCATCTGGGGTTGAACTTGATTTTGCTAACTGCTGCCATCCGATTTATGGTGACCCGATCGTTGGGCATTTATCACGCCACGGTTTGGTGGTTCATAGACACAAGTGCTTTTCACTTGATGACATTCGTAAAGACAACCCCTATCAGGTTATCCAGCTACGGTGGCGCAATGACACCACTATAACGCAGGGTGATACGGATGATAACGATATACAAAATAGCGGCAAAATCCGTTTTCCTGCTTACCTAAAACTCTCTATCGCGCTTAGTGATGAGCAAATCAGTGAAGTCATTTATCATTTACGTCAATTGAATATGGGTGTTGAAACCGTTGACGTACGTAATAGCGATACCATTGTCCATATCATTGTACGCAGTCGCAACCACTTGGCTCAAGGCATTCGCGAGTTGCGCTCATTGCTCGGCTTCCCTAACATCATGCGCCTATATCAATTATAATAGTCATGTCTATCTATCGATACCATTTATTAGATACTCTTTAGATAGATGTAAAAACCTAACATTGAGACTTTAGCATTTTCTAAAATAATCATACGTAATGCTACTGAGCTTTTAGCAGCGAACCCATAAAATATTCAAAGGACATCATATGACTCGTCAAACCATCCAAACAGACAACGCACCTGCAGCGGTAGGTACTTATTCACAAGCGGTCAAAGTCGGTAACACCGTTTATATCTCAGGTCAGCTTGGTTTTGACCCTGAAACTATGGAATTGAGAGAAGGCTTTAAGGCACAGGCGGAGCAAGTATTTGAGAACATCAAAGCGATCTGTGAAGCGGCTGGCGGTAGTTTAAATGACGTGGTTAAATTCAACGTCTCTTTGACTGACTTAAGTGATTTTGCGGTTTTGAATGACGTATTTGTTGCCAACTTAAGCGAGCCTTACCCTGCCCGCGCTGCTGTACAGGTCGCTGCCCTACCAAAAGGTGGTGTGGTCGAAATCGAGTCTATCCTATATATTGACTAATACTGGATATCAAACAGTACTCAATATTAAACAGTGCTGATATAGACTCTATTTAATTAGCACGCTATAAATCGCTCCATAATAAGCTTAGCATCATGCTAAGCTTATTAGTCTCTGCCTTTTATCCCCCATTAACCTGACGATATTGCGAAGCCATTTATGTTGGTCCAAGTTGCTCTACCCGTACCCCTTTATCGGGTGTTTGACTACAGCCTACCAGCAGATATGCTTGCGTCACCAGACGGTTTGATACCGCAAATCGGTAGCCGCGTTGAAGTATCATTTGGTCGTCAGACCTTGATTGGCATCGTCATTGCCCATGTCTCTGAGGACAAAAGCAGTGTACCGGTTAGCAAAATCAAGGCTATCAATAAGTGTTTGGATACGGAGTCTATTTTAGATCCTAGTATGCTCAAGCTGGCCTATTGGCTTGCACGCTACTATCACTATCCGCTTGGTGACGTCTTAGCCGTCATTTTGCCAAGTCTCGTGCGTCAAGGTAAGCCGCTAGATTTGCTGATTACCCATTGGCGAATTTTGCCGCATATCACTAATGATGATTTCCATGCCAATGCAAAAAAACAAAAACAGCAGTTTGATATGCTCAAGCTACATGGTCAGCATGGGGCAAGTGAAGACGTATTGCTATTGGAAGGTATGCAGCGGGCATTTTTAAAGACGCTAGAAGACAAGGGACTTATCGAGCGCTATATTCAACCAAAAAAGCCCCCCTCTCCTGTCAAGTTAGCCAAGATGCCACTTGATCTCAATGACGAGCAAAAACTTGCCGTCGATGCCATTACTGTGGCCCATAAGTCTGAGACTTATACTGGGTTTTTGTTGAACGGTATTACCGGTAGCGGCAAAACTGAAGTCTACCTACAAGCGATGCAAGCGGTATTAGAAGCAGGGAAGCAAGTACTTATTTTGGTGCCTGAGATTGGACTCACACCGCAGACACGTGCACGGTTTGCCAGTCGCTTTGCCGCTCATATTGTTTTATTACATTCAGGTATGACCAATACGCATCGTCTCCAAGGTTGGCAAGATTGCCGCACAGGTCATGCACAAATCATTATCGGTACGCGATCAGCGGTGCTATATCCATTTGCAGCGCTGGGGCTTATTGTTGTTGATGAAGCACATGATGGCTCGTACAAGCAGCAAGACACTTTACGCTATCATGCTGCTGATGTTGCCCTCTATCGCGGCCTACAAAACAGAATTCCAGTCATACTCGGTACAGCGACGCCCTCTCTTGAGCATCTGAAATTAGTTGATGATGGTAAGCTGACAGAGTATCAATTACTCACTCGTCCTGGTAGTGCCAAGCCTGCAACCATGCAACTGATCGATGCACGCCTACAAAGCACGCATCAGCAAGCCCAAGATGATGGTGCGCGCTATGATACAGGACTGACAGACGCCATGATTGGTGCTATCAAGCAAACGCTAGAAGCGGGCGATCAGGTACTGATATTTTTGAATCGCCGCGGCTATGCTCCTGTGTTGTTATGTGAGGCTTGTGGTTGGCAGGCAGACTGCCCTCGCTGCGATGCGCACCTAACCGTCCATTATAATAGTCAGTCTCAGCACAGTAGCTATGCAGCTAGCTCTTATCTAAAGTGCCACCACTGTGATTGGCAAGCTTATATTCCAACGACATGCCCTGATTGCGGCAGTCAAAACCTAGATGCTAAAGGTATGGGTACGACAAGGCTGAGCGAAAACCTACATGCCATCTTTGCCAATCCTCAAACCAGTAAAGAGCTCTATCCGATTATCCAAATCGACCGTGATACCACAAGGCGCAAAGACAGCTGGGAGAATATCTACGAGCAAATAAACCAAGGTAACCCTGCTATATTGGTAGGGACACAAATGGTCGCCAAAGGTCATCATTTTCCCAATGTCACCCTAGTTTGCTTACCGAATGCTGATCGCGGATTTCTATCAGCAGACTTTCGCTCGCCTGAGCATACCGCACAGCTCATGATACAAGTGGCAGGGCGTGCTGGTCGTGGTGACAAAGCTGGTCGCGTCTTGATTCAGACCTTGCAACCTGACAATGAGCTTTTGTTAAAGCTGGTAAAAGATGGTTATCTATCATTCGCTCGTGAGCTATTGCAAGAGCGCAGAATGATGGGGCTACCTCCTCACAGTCATGCCGCACTGATACGCTGTGAAGGCAAAACTCTGGCAGCTACTACTCAAGCCCTCAAAGATGCCATTGCGCATCTGCCCAGTGCACATAATCTTGTTGTTCTTGGTCCCATTGATGCGCCAATGAGTAAAAAAAACAGTCGCTATCATGCACAGCTATTGCTCTTGGCCAAGGACCGACAGCAGCTGCATCACGTATTGAACCAGTGGTGGCAGCCTGTACTGACGCTACCGAGTGTGAAATACCTTAAATTAACGTTGGATATCGATCCTGTCGGCTGGTAATCCCAAGTATTAGGATGTTGTCGGTCTATCAGGCAGCATCGTGGAGCCTCCCTCTATCTACATTGTTTTTCTGCCTTTTCCACTGTGTTTACGTCGTCGTAACAGATTCCAATACATAGCTATGTTAAATTTATGATAGTTATTAGACGGTCTGCGATAGAAACCCCACACCTGCTTGATCTACAGTTGATACTGTTCATTTAACCTAAATACTAGTTAATTTGAGTGTTGCTATGAGTCAGAATAGTCCTGAAGTGCATAATCACAATGACGATGAAAATCACGACAATAATGACAACCATCAACACCGTCACGACCATGATGCCCGCTTAGAGCAAAAACCAACACCGCGAGATACCAAGGGCTATCAACGCACCTTACTGTTTAGCTTTGTTATCATTACTGGCTATATGTTCATCGAAGCTATTGGTGGCTGGCTCACTGGGAGCTTGGCGCTACTATCTGATGCAGGTCATATGCTGAGTGACGCGATAGCACTTGGCGCGACTCTTATAGCATTCAAAATCGGTGAAAAAGCAGCCACCCATCAAAAAACTTTTGGCTATAAACGTTTTGAGATATTGGTCGCTACCTTTAATGGCGCCACCCTAGTTGTTATTGCCTTGATGATTTTTTACGAGGCAATCAAACGCTTTAACTCACCGCCAGAAATTGCAACCCAAGGCATGCTGATCATAGCTACCATAGGGATGTTGATTAATATTTTAGTTGCATGGCTGATGCATCGCGGTAGCCATGGTGAAGCGTCACATGGGCACAGCCACAAGAGCAATGATGCCAATATTACAGATGCCACAGATACCAAAATTACAGATACCAAGGCAAAACCAGCTGATCATAAAAAACCAGTCAATCTCAATATGCAAAGTGCGTATCTGCATGTATTGAGCGATTTATTAGGTTCTGTCGCTGCCATTATTGCAGCGCTACTAATGATGGGTTTTGGATGGGTGTGGGCAGATGCCGCAGCATCCATAATCGTCGCTCTCCTTATATTAGTTAGTGGTTACCGCGTCGTACGTGACTCTGTACATATATTGATGGAGGGCACTCCTGCCAATATCTCACTAGTCGATGTCGAACAAAAACTACTCGCACATCCTCAAGTACAAAAAGTACATGATCTACACGTCTGGAGCATTACTAGTGGCTTAAATGCTTTATCTTGCCATGTCGTGGTCGATGGAGAAATGAGCATTCACGAGTCGAGCATCTTGATTGCTAGTCTTGAGACAAGCTTGTCGACACTTGGTATTCATCATGCGACCATTCAAGTAGAGAGCTCGTCACATCCACAAAACAGCTCACATAGTGAAGCACTCGTCTGCGATATATCGGGACGATCACCTACTGGTAACAGTCATATTGGTCATAATCACTAACAGCATAACTTATTCACTTTCATTCAGATCTAATTCACTAAGTTAGGTCTGGTCTCTAATCTACTAGTCTCTATGCTACTGGTTTCGTCTGATCCAGCGACAACAAAAGCGTTGCAGGTGTAAAGTCAACCAAGTCCCTGATACTGCCACTGTCACTAGCCAAAGACTGATACCCACTATTAGCAACGTCATCCTAATCCAAATATCTAGACAACCATTACAGATATTGGGTAGATAACCTGACCCCATATTTGACATCATCAGCAACCAAAACCTAACTGAAAGTATTAATCCCATGCAAAAGATGCTGATGGATATTTTGCTAATAGTATGTAATGGATTACGCCGCTTAGGAGACATATCCGAGCCTGCTAGGTACTTACGCATAAACATCAGTCGCGATAATTTGCTTGATTAGGTAGTAATATTTATCGTTTTGTAAGATATTAAAAATAAAAACATATGAAGCAATAAAAATTATATCTCACTTAAATTTCCAACCAGCCTACGCTTCTATTAAGCTGGTGTTTCTATAAAATTTGACTCTATGATTGTAATGGCATGTTAAAAGCGATGAAAAACTCTGTCTTGCAACCATATTTTTGATATAAATTCTGTATACTTAAGACTGAAAACCTTATTCACGATCAATTGATGATACAACACTATGTCTAGACGCTCAGCACCCTTTGTCGCCCCAGACTATATCGATGATCCCACGTCAAAAGACGGCAAAAAACACGCCAAAGTTTTGTTATCGACGCTGCAAGAAGACATTGCCAACTTTCGTCATGAGCAGTTTCCGCCTGATATTTTGCGGCAGATTCGTGACATGCCTATCTATGAAGGTAATTTAGCCGAGGTACAGGCTTATCAGCAGCGCTGGCAAAACCTACTTGAACGCGCCCAGGATTTTTATCCCGCAGCCAATATGCCACCTGATTATCTACCGCTACCAGCCAGCCTTGAGATACCGCAGTTTATTTATCATGTTCAGCGCCTTCATTTAACCAAAACGCGTGCCAAAGAGTCCAAAAGCTTTGGCTCAGTCGGTGCACTTACAGATAAGTGTGGATCCTATACTGATGATGAAGTTGCCCGCATGACAGCGGTGCTAGATAACGACGATGAAGCACGTTTAGTCGCTCATCGTGAATTTATCGATCTGCGTGCTTATGTTTTTTGCCGCGACAGTAAAGGTGAGATGTTAGAGCCTGAACGCGTACGTTTTTATCGTACTGGTCTTATCGTCCATGCTCTGCCTGATTTTAAGATTGTCGATAGTAGGCAAACACCGCGTAAACGTCGCAATGATGCTTATAACAACCCGCTTGCAGACAATGGTGTGTGGAAAATTTACCGTAAAAAATAATAGTGTCGATAGTGTTTCTCGACTTATTGCCAACTACGCCCGTTTTAAATTGCTTATTTTGTCCTAATTTCTGAGGATTCCAGATGTTCGCTGCCGCCGCCGGCTCACCAAACTTAATGTTACAAGCCACTATCTTCCTAGGAGCAGCGCTGCTCTTTGTCCCCCTTGGTAAACGCTTTGGTATAGCAACGGTCTTAGGTTACCTCATCACAGGACTCATATTGGGTCCCAGTGGATTGGATGTAGCGGGTGATGCTGAGAGCTTGTTGCATTTTTCAGAGTTTGGCGTGGTCATGCTGTTGTTCATTATCGGACTCGAGCTGCAACCTTCACGGCTTTGGGCACTACGCCGCTCTATATTTGTCCTTGGTGGTCTACAGGTTGGACTGACTGGTACGTTGTTGATGGGACTGTTGCATCACTTTTTCTCATTACAGCTAGATACTGCCTTTATCGTTGGTTTTGGTTTGGCGCTCTCTTCTACTGCATTTGTACTGCAAATATTGACCGAAAAACAGCAGCTATCAAGCACGCATGGTCGAGAAGCCTTTACTATTCTATTGTTCCAAGATATCGCCGTTATCCCATTATTGGCAGTGATTCCATTTTTATCAGGGGTGCGTGAGCAGAGCTACGATTTACTTTATTTTGGCAAAGTATTTGCGGTGTTTGCGGGTCTTATTTTTGCCAGTCGCTATGTCGTTCGACCTTTCTTTAAATTTGTAGCGTCAAGTGGTGCAACAGAATTACTCACCGCGGTCGCATTATTTATTGTCATGGGTGTGTCTATCTTGATGGGGCAGATTGGTCTATCAATGGCATTAGGTGCATTTTTGACAGGTGTATTGCTGGCTGACTCTGAATATCGTCACGAGTTAGAAGCCAGTATCGAGCCTTTCAAAGGTCTACTATTGGGTCTATTTTTCATGTCGGTCGGTATGTTGACTGACGTCAAACTTATTTTGGCCAAGCCCATATTTATCATTGGCTGTGCGCTTGCCTTGATGTTTATCAAATTTGCCGTAATTGCAGCTATCGCAAAAATATCAGGCAACCGCTGGCCCACCAGTATCAGACTGGGTGTGACTCTCGCCCAAGGCGGTGAATTTGCTTTTGTGCTATTCAGCGTTGCCACGGCCCAAAATGTCTTGCGTCCTGAGCTGGCCAATACCTTAAATCTTGTAGTAACCATCTCGATGGCACTCACTCCATTGGCGTTTTTATTATTAGAAAAAATAGGTGAGCCATTATTTGCTAAAAGTAAACCTAGCCGCGAATACGACACCATCCCTGATCATGAGCATCAGGTGATTATTGCAGGCTTTGGCCGAGTCGGTCAGATCATTGGTCGCGTACTTCGTATGCACAATATTGAGTTTACCGCCATTGAACGCTCTGCAAACCGAGTCGATTTTGTACGAAAATTCGGTAACCAGGTCTATTATGGTGATCCAAAAAACCCTGAGATTTTACGAGCCGCAGGTATTCAAAAAGCGCGTGTGTTTATTTTGGCGATTGATGATCTGGAGCGCTCTATCACCACCGCTCAATATTTACGCAAGAACTACCCTGAGTTGATTATATTGGCAAGAGCGCGCGATCGTCAGCACTACTACCGCTTACGCGAAGTGGGTGTGCGTCACATTTGGCGTGAGACTTATCTGTCATCTCTTGACATGTCACGTGAATCACTGCAGCTGCTCGGCATCTCTCCCGAAAAAGCACGAGAAACTGTAAGAACGTTCCGTGATTATGATGATGACTTGATTGAGCGTCAGCAAGCGATCTATGATGACGAAGCCAGTATGATTGAGTCAGCACAATCGGCGATGGCAGAACTTGAGAGCTTGTTTGATGAAGATATTGGCAAGGCGCGTAAAATGGATCTGACAGATTTTTATGAGGCATTAAAGAGTCAAGCGACACCAGTTGATAAATCAGACGATATCGCAACTGATTCTAAATAGTAAGGATGTTCAATTCCTAGTCAGACATACAGCTTTTGGGGGCTTGTTTCTTGTTCAGTGAACTGGTGCAGCCCCAATTATCGCTGTCTGGGATATGATAAAAGACCAATGTCTGTTCGTTCAGGTAACGTATGGGAAACCTAACGTTTTGAATCGTCGCCGTCACTGCACAGTCGGTATCCAGCACACCAGCAGCCCGATTATCGACACTCATGCGCACTTGTTGATCTTCAGTACTTAGCGGCAAACCTATTGGACATTGCCCTGTCTGCTGATAAATCAGTGCCACGCGGTTTTGAGCAGTTTTGGCAATATCATAAGCATCAAATAGCACCTCGTTCTCTTTTGGTTTGGCAATGATAGGCAAAAACTGTACTTTTATCACCAGCAATGCAAAGGCGAAAAAACCGAACCCCAATGCTAAGCCAAATAAACTAACCCCGCCCTCTTTTTTTAGATGCGCTTTTTGTGCATCGTCGTCTCGCGGATGGTCATTAATCGCATCAGCGATCTCACGCCGTGCCATTCGGTAATAATATGCATCTGTCCAGCGCGCCACCATTGCAGACCAGAACAGCCAGATAACGGCTGCAATGCCAATTCGGGTAACCATTTGATAAGCATCTGGTACATAAGACATCGCTACAAATTCGAATGCGACGAGCACAATAGCCACATTGAGCTGAATGAACGACCACCCTGCCACGCTATAGACAATGGCATCCATATAGCGCTTACGGTATAACAACCAAGGAAAAGTGATAAAGAACGCAGCCCAATGCCATTTTGGTGATAGGTATCCTTGCTGATCGAACTGCTCAAAACGTTTGAGATAATAACGCTGAGTGCGACTACCGATGTACCATTTATCTAGCTGCTTACGTTTAGCAGGTGTCAGTGAATCTTGGTAAAACGGTGGCGGTGAATCCGTCTCAATAAATAGCATAATGATACGCTCTACTTATTCTAAAAAATTATTTATCAACGATAGCTCTATAATAACGCCAAAACCCACGTACAAGATAGAAAAACTGGATAACCAAACAGTGAACGCGCTAAAGTCGCATTGCACATTCACAGTTGTATAGATTTAACTTATAATAAGCAGACACTACCCACCTAATTAAGCCCTAGTAACCCTATGAGTCAACATTCTGATATCAACGACACCATCAATAGTACCGATACTACTGATGAGCACACTCTAAATAGCACCAGCGATTCTATCAATACTGATACAAGTGCTCACCAAGAGGCAGAGCCTACTTCTGACAAACATATCCGTATCGTCAATACATTTATGAAGCGTCGCACGCACATGAATAAAAATGCCGAGCTGGCTCTGACTGCACCAGAATTTTCTAAATATCTGGTCAATAACAGTTTTGGTGATGGCGACCTTACCGGTATTGATGACTTGCGAGCGCTGTTCGCTGATAGCCCAAACGGTACTGACGCACCGCTTACTTTAGAAATTGGTTTTGGCTTGGGTGATTCATTTATTGAAATGGCGGCAGCAGAACCTACTCGCAATTTTGTCGGTATCGAAGTGCATGAGCCTGGTATTGGTAAATGTGCCTACATGGCAGGCACACAAAACTTGAGCAATGTCAAAATCATCAATGGCGATGCTATTCAACTGCTCAAACAACTGCCAGAAAACCATATTGATCGTATTCAGCTTTACTTCCCAGATCCATGGCAAAAGAAACGCCATTACAAACGCCGTTTTGTCAGTCCTGAGCGCATGACTATTCTGACACGCAGTCTAAAGCAAGGCGGTTGGTTCCATACGGCAACTGATTGGGAGCATTATGCCTTTTGGATGGTTGAGGTGCTAGATGGTTTTTCAGGGTTAACCAATAAAGCAGGCGTTGGTAATTTCACCGACCGTCCTGACTTTCGCCCAATGACCAAATTCGAGCGACGTGGTCTCGAGCGCGGTCATGGTGTTTGGGATTTGATCTATATCAAAGACTAATACAAATCGTCTGATCTAGTGATGTCCAAAAAAGCGGCTACGTTATTTAGCCGCTTTTTTATGTCTGTTTATAAGCTTGCCATCATACCTATAAGTATACTTAATAGTTTATTAATCGGCTTTACCGAGTCACACCGCTGACTTTAAAGACCTATAGTATGATAGTACGTGAAAAAAGATAAATTATTATTATGTGAAACATATCACTTAAGACATAGGTTACTACTGAAAAACAGTCTTTGTTGATTCTTAATAGACACGATTGAGCGCTTTTAAAATATTGTCTATTCACGCAAGCATAGATACTATAAGGGCTTGGAGAGTTCTCCCCATAAGCTGTGGATAACCCTGTGTATAAGTCACCACTTGACAAGTTTATAGCCAGATAACTTAAAGGATAAGATAAAATCGTTCACTTTTTGTACAATTTTAAAATTGTTTAAAATCAAAAACTTAAATTAAATATAAAGACATAAAAAATTATTTTGAATATTTTTAAAAAAATTTTAGTTATTTATAATGTTTCACAATTAATAAAAATAAGCGCATTATTTGTTGTGGACAACTCGTTGTTCTATTGACAAGTATGGCTTTTATCAGGTTCAAAATCATTTTACATCAGGAACTGTTTTTATAAACCTGTATCTCTACTCACACGACATATAGTGTCGTATAGCATCGCTCACGCCTCAATATACTGCTTAAATTTTGTTATAATTACTCTATCAAATCAGCAGCACTACAGCGTCCTCTACAATGGCTAATAGCTAAGATACAGCTTAAAAATTACTGTAGCGCTCGTAATTACAAACTTATTTTTACTTCTCTCGTTATTTAATTTTACTGTATAGTAGAGCGATATCTTCGATATTACTACTCATACCATGCGTGTGACAACCTATTTATTTTGCTAGATACCAAAACACTGATGACTGTGTATGCCCATCATTAGTGACATAGAATGCACACTGATTATAGTGCTCAGCTCTATAAGTGTTTTATCTATAGCGTCAAATCAATTATCGAAAACAAGGAATCCAATATGGACGACAATAAAGCCAAAGCCCTCAAAGCGGCATTAGGTCAAATTGAAAAGCAATTTGGTAAAAACACCATCATGCATCTGGGTGATGAATCAGCCATTCTTGATGCTGATGTGGTATCGACAGGTTCTCTTGGTTTAGATATCGCGCTTGGTATAGGTGGATTACCAAAAGGTCGTATCGTTGAAATTTATGGTCCTGAAAGCTCAGGTAAGACCACGATGACCCTACAGGCTATTGCAGAGTGTCAAAAACAAGGTGGCACTTGTGCTTTTATCGATGCTGAGCATGCGCTTGACCCTGTCTATGCACGTAAGCTTGGGGTAAATACTGATGACCTACTATTATCGCAACCTGATAATGGTGAGCAAGCGCTTGAAATCACTGATATGCTGGTACGTTCAGGGGCGATCGATATGATCGTTATTGACTCAGTAGCTGCTTTGACTCCGCGCGCAGAGATTGAAGGCGAGATGGGCGACTCACATATGGGTCTACAAGCGCGTCTGATGAGCCAAGCACTGCGCAAAATTACGGGTAATGCTAAACGCTCTAATTGCATGGTAGTATTTATTAACCAGATTCGTATGAAAATTGGTGTTATGTTTGGTAGTCCAGAAACCACGACTGGTGGTAATGCCCTTAAGTTCTACGCTTCTGTCCGTATGGACATTCGCCGTATTGGTGCGGTCAAAAACGGTGACGAAATTATCGGTAACCAAACCCGTGTCAAAGTTATCAAAAACAAAATGGCACCGCCGTTCCGCCAAGCAGAATTTGAGATTACTTATGGCGAAGGTACTAATCATTTGGCTGAAGTCATTGATTTGGGTGTCGAGATTGGTGCTGTTGGCAAAGCAGGCTCATGGTATAGCTACGGCGATGAAAAAATCGGTCAAGGTAAAGCCAATTCTGTACTGTTCTTGAAAGAAAACCCTGCTATCGCCGAAGAAATCGAAGATAAGATTCGTGATGAAAAACTCGGTAAGAAAAAAGGCAGTGAAGCAAAGGATGCAGAGCCAGCTCCTGAACCGGTACAATAATACTCTAACCATTATCAGTAGCCGCTATAAATAGTTATGATTGATTATGAAAATTAAAACATTGGCTGATATTCTAGCTGAGTCGGACTCCGACTCAGTTGGCTCTACCGAGAGCAAGCGAAAAAAACCAATTAAGTATACTGCCAAAAACTTACCTAAAAAGCCAAGCAAATCTAGCAAGCGCTCTACCTATTCCAAGCGCTCTACCTATTCCAAGATAGACAGCTCATCTCTCGATGACTCTACCATCGACAGCACTTTTTTCGAAGCGCCCTCCTCTAGTACAACCAAAGTCTCTAAATCTAAAAAACGTAAAAAGCGTTTCCATCCAGCAGCTAATTTTACTGCTGAGCCAAGTGATGCCTCCACTTATCAACCGCCTGAAGCGCAAACGATTAAGGAGATGCTAGCAGAAGTTAAACATAGCGTTCATAGTGATGAAACCTGCAACCATTCTGCTATGGATAGTAATGTTGAGCTATCCTCAAACGTTTTAGAGGATAAGAACGAACTATACCCTTCCCACAACAGCGAAACGGACAGTCAAAACGATAATATACCAGCTGCGCTTAAGGCCTATTTACGTACACCTGAACAAAAACAAGCCGAAATCGATGCGATCAAAGCCGAAAGCCGATTGCGTTGGCTAGCATTTTATTATTTGTCGCGCCGTGAATATGGCAAAGCTGAACTCAAGCAAAAACTAATCGATAAGGAGCAAGATCCAGAAAAGGTCGATGTACTCATCGATGAGTTTGAAGAAAAAGGCTATCAGAGTGATTATCGCACCACCCTTATGCTCATACGTGAAAATATCCGCAAAGGTCGAGGGCGCGGACGCATCAAGCAAGAATTCTACCGCAAGAAAATCGCTATGCCAGGTAATATCGATGAGCTGATCGATATGGCAAATGCAGAATCGGATGAGTTTAGCGAGTTTGTAGAGGACAGTGAAGACAATATAGTCGATGGCGTAGATTGGCTCAAACTGGCTGTCATCGCACGTACCAAAAAATACGGTAACAACGTCCCTACTGAGCAAAAGGAAAAAGCAAAACAACTGCGATTTTTGCAATATAGAGGGTTCAATACCGATGTCTGTTTCGCAGCGCTCAACTACACAACGGATACTTTGGCTAACCGCTTTTGATTCGTTCTTTATAATATATCGTCAATTATCATATTAATGATATGCTTTAAACGAGACAAAAAAAGAGCACATCGTGAGATGTGCCCCATAGTCATGATTTAAGAGTGCCACCGCTTTAGAAATTCATAGCGTAGACAACTTTAACTCAAATTGATTATTTTAACGTACCAAGACGGTTAGACAGTTGACCAATGATTTGATCGATTTCTTCATTTGCTTCCGCTTCATTGTCCAGGTTGCCATTAGGGGTTAGCTGGTTCATGACTTCAGGTAATAATTCGGCAAGTCCTTGACGTACTTCTGTTTCATTGGCACCTGTATGAGCGGCCACTTTCTGGATTTCGCTTTCGTCAAACAAGCGATTGATTTCATTTGGGTCTAGATTGTCATTGGCCTCGTTCGTACTCATCCAAGAGCGTGCTTGAGCGCCGTGTCCCATACCAGTGATTTTTGATAGTGCACCGCCGATGCCGCCATTACGCTTGATCCAGCTTAGTACCATCGGCATAAGAACAGCGATAAGCATTCCTTTACCACCAAAACCGCTGCTACTACGTTGACCACCTAATACACTACCCAAGATGTCGCCTAACCCACCAGCGCCTGAGCTCACACTACCACGTTGATTGCCACCTGCCAAACCACCTATAATGTCATCTAAACCAAAACCATTATCTGGCTTGCGGTCATATTGCTGCGGATTATAACCACCAGCCTGGCTACTACCGCCAAGCACACTGCCTAATATATCACCTAAGCCACCTGTACGACGTGGTTCGACACGCTGGTTTACCGGATTACGCTGAGCGTCATCTGGGTTCATCGCGCTACGGGCAACTTGACTCACTAAATTCCCTAATAAACTCATTTTCTATTCCTCTTTATCATATTAATTATAATAAAAAACCACCACCTAAGCCGACAGATACGTGCTTTTCACATGTATAAAATCTGCGACATCGAATGGTTGGTTTATATGCTTTATGCTTGTTTATTAATATAGCAAATCTCTTGGAACAGCAAGATAGGTGTTTTGTTATGACATGTAGGTGTTCGTAAGTTCATGGATATGAGGGTCAAGTTGACATAAAAATTTGATAAAGCCCTATGAAGTTTACTCCATAACGGTATTGGCTAGAACATTGAGCGCCCTCCAGTCCTCACTATTTACTTGGTCACGTAAGACTGTTATCGATAAAGGCTTTTGATAAGGCTCTGTTATTTTAAAATTAATAATAATTACCCATGGGTAACGATGTACAGTGAGTAATTGAGCATGCCACAACTCATCACCTCGACCCGTGCGAACCAACAGCTGCCACTGTTTATCAAGACGTTGCCTTAGCGGCGGCTGGCTGATGCGTAACGGTGTCGGACGGAACATAATGAGATAACTAGCAACGGCTACTGAGACTACCAAAATAAGTACATACTGCCACAATACCAAAGATGCCAGCCATGCCAATACCATCATTAAGACGATTAGGCTGGCATAAAGTAACCACCGTAAACGGCTGGCAGTTTGAATAGCGGTATCAATGCGTAGTGAGGTTACCAGCGTCATATGAGTATGCTATGTAAAACGTCAAATATTGGAGTCATCAGTTGCGCTACTTCTACACCAAATCTTTGGTATGGCGCCAAGTTTTTATTTTATTCACTAACGCCCAGATATCATCCTCTTCTGGTCGATTCTGATTGGTAAAATAATCGAGCAAGTCAGGATCTTCATGCGTGAGCATCTGAGCGAAGGTCTCTTGCTCAGTAGCGTCTGCTGTTAGGTACAGCTCTTTAACATAAGGATCAATATAAAAATCTAATTCTTTTAAACCGCGGCGAGCCTGGTAGATAATACGGCGCTGCTCATTGGTTGGTTCTGGTTGGATAATATTGGTCATACAGATACTCTCATTTTTTAAGTGGTTTTTAATAATCGGTTCAATAGTCAGTAAGAGATAGATTTTAGATATAGCATATAAATATTTCTCACAGTAGCACACCTTATCCATCGTCTCGGCTTATCAAGTGACGCTAGTGAGGATATTCTGATAGTTGACTCCACAATGCCACTGCTTGCTGCATCATTCCTACATTATGCGTACGGATGATACTTGCTCCCTGTTGTAACGCAAATATCCCAGCAGCCGTACCGATTGCATCTCGCTCTATGGCTTGTGTACTTTGCATTGCTTGAGCGCTACTGTTAGTCAACACTTCTGCTAAGAAGCGTTTACGTGAAATGCCAAACATCATGGGTAACTGTAACGCCTGTAGTTTGCTTAATTGACTCAATAATGCACAGTGGTGCTCGTAATTTTTAGCAAAACCAAAGCCTGGGTCTATAATAATTTTATCTTTGTTGACACCAGAGCTTATCACTTCGTGAATGCGAGCAGTCAATTCTGTACTCACCTCACCTATCACATCGTCATACTGTGCCAGATTATTCATCGTGGTTGGCTCACCGCGCATATGCATTAGCATAACAGGTATATCAAGAGTCGCTGCCAACTCTGCTGCACCAGTACGTTTTAGTGCTCTGACGTCATTCCAAATATCAGCACCAGCATCAAAGGCTGCCTGCATGACCTTTGGATTACTGGTATCTATAGATAGCCAGATACTATCACCGCAGTGCTGCCGAATTGCGTGAACCACTGGCACGACTCGCTGTAGCTCCTCAGTAGTCGCGACAGTGTCTGCATGGGGACGAGTAGACTCACCGCCGATATCAATAATAGTCGCGCCCTCTTCTATCATCTGCTGACAATGCGCAACAGCCTTATCTACACCGTTAAATTGCCCACCATCTGAAAATGAGTCTGGTGTGACGTTGAGGATAC
The DNA here is from genome assembly GCF_059072655.1 of Psychrobacter sp. H27. Classification (NCBI taxonomy): domain Bacteria; kingdom Pseudomonadati; phylum Pseudomonadota; class Gammaproteobacteria; order Moraxellales; family Moraxellaceae; genus Psychrobacter; species Psychrobacter sp. H27. The sequence continues at coordinate 1,344,252 of NZ_JCACRX010000001.1, forward strand.
CCATGATATGAGGCTGCGACAAATTCAGTGTTTTGTCGCGACTGGTGATTTTATAGCTGGGCAAAGGCTGGAATAATGACATGACCGATCTCTAATTAATAATCTTTTTTAGCTGCTTTCGTCTATGCTTATGATACCAGTAAATCTTATGCTGTCCTAAAACCTGTATAAAATGATGACAATAAAAAAGCCCTTTATCATAAAGGGCTTTTTTGTCAAATACAGAGTAGCTTACATTTACATCGCTGGTAGTGGTGGCGGCGTAGTCCCAGTAGTTTTGATATCGTTCTTCGACAAGTTCACTTCGTTATGCTGATACACTCTAGGTGGACGTGGATCTTCACCTGCTAAAATGTCCTGCAGTTGATCACGATCAATAGTTTCCCAGTTCATCAATGCATCAACCATCGCATGCATTTTATCTTGGTTACCTTCAATCAATTCACGAGCAATGTCATATTGCTCTTCTAGCATACGGCGTACTTCGTCATCAACCTTTTGCTGCGTGGCTTCTGAGATCGTACGGCCACCGCCACCAAAGTATCCTTGTGAATTGTCATCATCTTCATAAACCATGATACCAAGTGCGTCAGACATACCGTACTTCGTTACCATTGCACGCGCCATTTTGGTTGCACGTTCAAAGTCATTTGAAGCGCCCGTTGACATCTGGTTGATAAAGACTTCCTCGGCGATACGACCACCAAATAAAATAGCAATGTCACTTAGCATTTTTGATTTATACATGCTGGTTTGGTCATGTTCAGGCAGCTGCCAAGTCACACCAAGGGCAAAACCACGCGGCATAATAGTAACTTTATGCACAGGATCTGTACCTGGCAATAGCTCCGCAACCAAAGCATGACCCGCTTCATGATAAGCCGTGGCACGGCGCTCTTCTTCGCGTATCACCATAGATTTGCGTTCAGGGCCCATGTATAGCTTATCTTTTGCATCTTCAAAGTCATTCATGTCGACGCTGGTCTTGTTACGACGTGCGGCAAACAAGGCCGCCTCGTTTACAAGGTTGGCAAGCTGTGCACCACTGAATCCCGGTGTACCACGAGCAAGAGAACTGGCGTCTACACTGATAGTGTTCGGTAGTTTCTTCAAATGTACTTTTAGGATTTGCTCACGACCTTTGATGTCTGGCAAGCCTACTTGTACCTGACGGTCAAAACGACCTGGACGCAATAACGCTTTATCAAGTACGTCAGCACGGTTAGTTGCAGCAATAACGATAACGCCTTCATTACCTTCAAAACCATCCATCTCAACCAATAGCTGGTTCAATGTCTGCTCACGCTCGTCGTTACCACCGCCCATGCCAGAGCCACGATGACGACCAACTGCATCAATCTCATCGATAAAGATGATACAAGGTGCGCTTTTCTTTGCTTGTTCGAACATGTCACGTACACGTGATGCACCAACACCTACGAACATCTCTACAAAGTCAGACCCTGAGATTGAAAAGAACGGTACTTTAGCTTCACCAGCAATGGCGCGAGCTAGCAATGTCTTACCAGTACCCGGCGGACCTACCATCAAGATACCACGGGGAATCGTCGCACCAAGTTTAGTAAATTTATCTGGATCGCGTAAGAAATCGACCACTTCAACGACTTCTTCTTTGGCCTCTTCACAACCAGCCACGTCTTCGAAGTTCACGTTGATTTGATCTTCAGTCAGCATTTTCGCTTTTGACTTACCAAAGCTCATCGGACCGCCGCCTTTACCACCAGCGCCGCCTTGCATATTACGCATAAAGAATAAGAACAGACCAATAATCAGTAAAATTGGGAAACTGGCTATCAGTAGCTGCATCAGTACGCTTTGGCGCTTTGGTGCCGTTCCTTGAACTTCGACTTGGTTCTCACGTAGCATTGGCATTAGCTGGTCATCTGACACAGCTGGTCTAATGGTCTCAAAAGATGAACCATTTTTCTTTTCGCCGGTGATCTGTTCGCCATCGATCTCAACACTGGCTACTTGGTTTTCTGACACAGCGGTCACAAACTCAGAGTAGTTAAGGTTATCCGGCTCAGAAGACTGATCAAAGCCGCTAAACACCAGTACCAAAACGCCGATTACCACCAGCCACAATAAGGTATTTTTTACCATGTCGCTCACTAGTTATTCCCATCCCTTACTTATTGGTGTGTTTACTAAACACGTGACGTCTATAAACGTGTTACTCATTTTTGATAAATATTTCAATACTAAAAACACTTGCTCAAAATAGCGTGATCCAAAAATAGCAGAAAGGCTTTTTTGGCAAGCAATCAGTATAGAAAAACATAGATATATCGTTAATGAGCTTATAAAACGCTTGTCATCAGACGACTTTGCCTAAAACGTATGCTAAAAACAAAGGTAATATACCATGATATATGGTGCTAACCCGCATAATTCAAGCAGGTTTTGCGATTATTCGTTGAACGATTGTCACAGTTTTAATATTGCGATAGCACTACTTTATGGTGCCTTATTATCTTGCTTACAAGATCTGCAACTTATTGATGTTAAAACTATTTAATCGCTATCCAAAACATCTCTTTTGATCGCGGTCGCGAAGCCCCTGGCTTTATACTACGAATCTTACTAAAATCCTGCTGCATCTGCTTGCGTAATTCTTGGGTACCTTGACCCTGAAACACTTTCATAATAAGTGCGCCACCTTCTGGTAAGGTTGATAAAGCAAAGTCAACTGCCAGCTCGCACAGATACATCATACGTGGCTGATCAATAGCACTGTTCCCAGCCGTATTGGGTGCCATATCAGACAGCACCACATCGACTTGCCTGTCACCTACTTCTGCCATAATGGCATCAAATACTTCAGCTTCACGGAAATCACCCTGAATAAAGGTGACATCAGGTAAAGTATCCATCGGTAAAATGTCAGACGCAATCAAAATGCCATTGTCTCCGACCAGTTGACCAGCTACTTGAGACCAACTACCAGGAGCACTTCCCAAATCTACGACCGTCATGCCTTTTTTAATCAAACTCGTTTTTTCATTAATCTCTAACAACTTATAAGCTGCACGGGCACGGTAGCCATCTTTTTGCGCTTTCTGTACATAATGATCGTCGATATGTTCTTTCATCCAAGCACTGCTGCTCTTTGACAGTTTTTTGTTTTCGATACGCGTGGCCAAAATACCTGCTCCTATGACTTGGCAAACTTAAATATACTCTTTTCAATTACGCTATGACTAGCAATCTAAACTCAATAAGACGTTGATTATTTTAAATGTATCATCGATTAAGCCATTTATTCATGATTGGTCACAAACTGACTAAATTCTATTGGTTAAAACACTGTTTTATAGGGCAGTAGCGTTTATAATATAACAAAACATTCAGTTTAACATTTCCGTCACGTAAAATCGTGCAAAATCCTGCGGATCTCATGCAAGACGGTCTCAGATTATCTATAATGATCAATAACTGTTTCTGACTGTACCCTTTTTATTTTTACCAACACCTAGGAATTCTATGCAACTCGATAACGCTACTATCAAACGCTTAAAAGGCATCGGTCACGAGCTAAAGCCTATCGTTATGATTGGCAACAAAGGTATCACACCGACCATTACTGAAGAGATTGATCGCGCTTTATCAGATCATGAACTTATCAAAGTAAAACTGCCTGCTGGTACCAAAGAAGAACGTGACGTCGTTGGTGCTCAGCTCGCCAAAGCGGCCAATGCGTCTTTGGTTCACTCTATTGGCCGTATGGCACTGCTGCTACGTCAAAACCCAAACGCAAACCCAAAACTGTCTAACCTAGCACGTCATGCGCAATAAGATGATGAGCTGATAACTAGGGTGTGTTCTCATTTTGAAAATATCAAAATACGCTCTAAATAATGACAGCAAATATAAAAGCCGCGATGCATCTTGCTCGCGGCTTTTATATTGCCTGGTAGCTGAAGACTTAATTGGCACCTGATACTAATGCTTAGTAGCCGTCATTTTCATTACTCTTTTATAATTACTATCGAGTTTTATAGACAATGAATCAATCTTTTACTCTCTGTATAGCGACAGAGTCATTAGAGCAAGATGCACAGCTGCTAGGCGTAACTACTGATGATCTGCAGCGTATCGATATCAAAGTAATCGCTGATATTATCAAGCAGCCCGCATTACAATTACGGTTAACCTATCAAATCACCTTACCCAGTCACGTATTAGCAAGTCACGTATTAGCGAGTCAATTGGCGTGGCCAGTTTGGCAGCAATCCCGAGTAAAATTTACTGATTATCTATGGGAAGAGACCTGCCTTGAGTGTTTTATCACTGGCCGCACCATCAGTGGTAAAGAGTCAACGATACGTCAGCAAACAGCGCCTTATATTGAAGTCAATGCCAGTCCTGATGGTCGCTATGCACTCTATAAGTTTAAAGGCTATCGTAACCCTGCTACCTTACCACCAACACCGCTATACGATACTGACGGACTCACACGCGTAGCTATCAACTGGTCTGATAGTGTCAGTCAGCCAGAAACATCTATAAAGAGCGAGCTATCACTAGTAAATTCGTCTTATCAATATGAACGTCGCTTTTCTATTCCTATAACTGAATTACCTAACCATAAATACAGCGTTGCCAATATAACCGTTGAGCAGATACATCCTTGTGTTATTTTGCAGTTTGGTGAGCGCAGTTTATATTTTGCCTCTCAGCACGCCTCTCCACCTGATTTTCATAACCATGACTATTGGTCAACATTTGAGCTTTAACGTGATGCTATGGGTTGTACTCACTCAAATACCCTTATTCTTAATATCTTTGTTTAAAGCACAAAAAAACTCAGCAATGTCATAAAGAGCATTACTGAGTTTGGAGAAAACTTTAGATCTGTTTAACCGATATTTATTTATCAGCCATCGCAAGGTAGATACCACGGTTAGATGCGTCATCGACATACTGCGAATCACGCCATGTCGTGTAGCTATAATTACCGCTGTATGGGCTGATGCTGTTTTGACGGAAATCAGATACCCAGTCGTTACCATCAAAAATCTGAATATGACCATGCGGACGACTTGACGTACGGTTGTAGACAACCACATCGCCAACTTGAGGTGCCATATCATTACTGATTTTGGTAAATCCTGCTTGGGCTAGCGTGCCACGAGAGGCATACTGATATGCTGAAGGATTCGGCGTAAACTCATAGCCTGCTGACTGTAATGCTTTACGTACATAGCGAGCACAATAGCCAGAGCTTCTAGATAGGGCTACTCGTGAAGCATTTGCCGCTGCGATAGCAGGAGCAGAGTTGCGATCAGGAACGCGACTCGCTTGCTGCTGACGCTGCTCGTAAGACAAACGACTCGTCAATGAGGCAAGCTGATATTCTTTCTGTTTAGCATGAGCACTTAGGTTGTCAATGGCTTGACTGATCTCATCGTTGCTATATACATGAGCACCGCTATTAGTGCTATAGATGTTGCGACTAGAACCGTAGTTCGCAGAAGTAGAGATATTTGTGATGGTATGACTCAAGGTATTATTTGGTTGAAAGGTTGTTTCGGCAGCACCACTCGTCTGTGCTATGCCCATTCCCAATACTGACAAAATTAATAAAGCTTGTTTCATAAATTTACTACCTATTGTTAATACAAGTCTGCTCGTCATCCGTGACAAAGCATCGATTAATTTAGAGGATATAATTATCAGATAAACGTGATAAAATCCTGATCACAACAGCTCGTTCTTTTATAGTGACTAATACCAGTACCTTGCTTAGTCAACTGTCTCATAAACCCTATGCTATATACTGCTTCTAGCATGTCTGTTCTGAATATCGAATTTGTCACCTAATAGATGAGTCATTACGATGTCAAAAAAACAGCCTAATCGGCTTGCCCAGCTTATAGATCATCAAGCTTTCGCTGGTAGCGCACTACCTCAAACTCTTGCTGATAACATGCGGCTGTATATAGAGGCGACCAATGAGGTAAAAGAGCTGCTGGTAGACTGTCTACCTGAGGAAATCCTCAATACCTGTTGGGTCGTAGGCTTAACCTCTGAGCAATTAATACTCAGTGTAGGCTCAATGACAGCGGCCAATCATATTCGCTATTTACAAAACGCTTATTTGCAAGTGTTAACAGAGCAGTCAATTACATTTAAACAACTCAAGCAAATCCGCGTTGTAGTAGCTAAAATATCTACTGATAATAGTTCATCTAAACAATCATCAGTGTTATCAGCAACCTTATCAAAACCTTGTAAAGCCAATGAAAATCAGGCTCTTAGCCAAAACACAAGAAGGACTATATCACAGGCTGCGGAGCATGTCACCACTGATAAAAACCTCAAAAAAGCGCTTTTGCGTTTGATAAATGAGTAAAAATATAAATATTGCAATGTAAAGTTATGTAAACAAAAATGCATAATGGCATGGATAACGCTGGGTTTTTGTAATCTATTACACAAAAAAAATCATCTGCCAGTTCCACTTATATCTAAAATGGAACCAACAGATGATTCTTTATTTGCCTACAGCTTTTGTATACAGTGCCTTAGACAGAAAACTAAAAAATTACCTAGACTATATATTCAAAATATGACATATTATATTAATGTAATCATAACGTCACTATGTAATATTACGTAAATGTTTCGATACTTCGTGTATATTCCTGTATTTATCCTTCAACCGCTAAACCATTCAGCGGTAAATACTCTATTGGGCATGTTACATTGTCATCAAAAGTTACAATTTCAAAGTTATCTTCATCAGATAATATCTCACGTACTAGCAAATTGTTTAATGCATGACCAGACTTATAGGCACTAAAACGTCCTATAATCGGATAACCAATCAAATATAAGTCCCCTAATGCATCTAAAATCTTGTGACGAACAAACTCGTCGTTAAAACGTAGACCCTCTTCGTTAAGAATATTCATGTCATCAATGACGATAGCATTGTCCATACTGCCACCTAGAGCCAGATTGTTTTGGCGCATGGCTTCTATATCACGCAAAAATCCAAAAGTACGGGCTTCACTCAATTGCTCAATGAAGTTCTGTGTAGAAAACTGTAGCTGTGCGTGTTGAAAGTTTTTATCGATAGCAGGATGATCAAAGTCAATCTCAAAATTCAATTCAAACCCGTCATAAGGGCGCAGCTCTGCCCACTTATCATCTACTTTTACGCGGACTGGACGGATGATTTTGATAAACTTCTTTGAAGCTTCTTGCTCACAAAACCCTGCATCAAGTAATAAAGCAACAAAAGGCGCTGCACTGCCATCCATGATAGGTATCTCAGAGGCAGAAACACGAACGAGTAAATTATCTACCCCAAGTCCAGCAATCGCGCTAAGCAAGTGCTCGACGGTACCTACTCGCGTCCCACCGAATACTAGATTCGAGGACATCATAGTATCGTGTACCAAAAATGCATTTGCTGGGATAGGCTCGCTACCTACAATATCGGAGCGCTCGAAAACAATACCAGTATCAACCGGCTGTGGATGGAACTCTAAGTCAACAGGCTGACCACTATGTAGACCAGTACCTGTAACGGCTATCGCTGTTTTTATGGTTCTTTGGTTCATGGCTGTTTTCTCACATATTTTGTTACAATTGACATAGTGTACCATTACCTACGCCTAATTCGCTACAAATAAAAAGCGTTAATTTCCTTATCTCCTTGATTGATAACACTTATCGTCCCTATTACTATCCTTGTTGTGGCTCTATTCCTATAACTTTTATGTGCAATTTAAGGATTTAGACAGTAGTTTTTGGACATACTTTTATAGTTTGAAACATTTCATCGTAGTACAACCTTTATTATCGTTCCCTTATATACGAGTCCTGATCTATAGACATAAAAAAGCCAGCATTTAGATGCTGGCTTCTTTGTATGGGGTTAGGGCTATTTGTTTTGTTGGCGCTTCAGATAGTCTTGGATACTATTGGTCTTTGTCTTTGTTTGCTCTTGAGGCGTACTTGGACGCGGAGCAGTGTCCTGATGCATCTGAGCTTGCGAATGCTTCTGGCTGTTCAATGCACTGGTATGCACATTAGGATCGACAGGCTGTGTGCTATTTACAGAAGGTACCGGCTGCTCAACCACTTCTGGCTCTTGACCTGCATTTTCATCCAGAGTCAAACCTGTTGCAATGACTGTGACATGCAAGTCATCACCCATTTTTTCATCAATCACAGAACCATAGAAAATATGAGCGTCATCAATGTCAGTAATTTCTTCAACGATGATACTAATTTTGCTCATCTCATCCAATGATAACGATTCAGAAGAAATGACGTTAACCAGTAGGCCTTTGGCATTTTCTAGACGTAAATCGTCAAGTAATGGTGATCTAATGGCTTTTTCAGTGGCTTGACGGGCACGATCATCACCGCTAGCGCGGCCGATACCCATCATTGCATGACCTTTAGCAGTCATTGCTGTGCGAATGTCGTTAAAGTCAATATTAATCATACCTTCGCTAGCAATCGTCTCTGCAATACCTTGCACAGCATGCAACAACACATCATCTGCTTTTTTGAAGGCATCTTGCATAGAGATGTTACCGTACACACTCATCAACTTATCATTTGGAATGGTGATAATTGAATCAACGAAATTAGTGAGCTGCTCGATACCTGCTTTAGCAGCTTTGATGCGCTTACCGCCTTCAAACTTAAATGGTGTGGTTACGACAGCCACTGTCAACACTTCCATTTCTTTTGCAATACGTGCAACAACGGGCGCTGCACCTGTACCTGTACCGCCGCCCATACCAGCGGTGATGAACACCATATCTGAATGTTCGAGCAATGCGCGGATAGATTCTTCTTCACTTTCGGCAGCTTCACGACCCACTTCTGGATTTGCCCCTGCACCTAGACCACGGTTTGTTTTGGCACCAAGCTGTAGCTTGTGCGGTGCAGTTAGACGATCTAGCGCTTGCTTATCTGTATTAGCACAGACGAACGTTACACCTCTAATTCCTTGTTGTACCATATGTTCAACTGCATTACCGCCGCCGCCGCCAACACCGAATACAGTGAAGCTCGCTTGGCCGTTGTTTTGAAGCTGATTATCATCTGGCATGGTGTATTTTGACATAAAAAAGATTCTCCAGTTGCAGATAGCGTATAGGTCGATACGTATTGACGCACTCATATGGCGCGCTATCGACATACTATATATAAATGTATTTAAATAAAACAGGGCTATAGATCAAATAGTTCAGCATAGACAATAATATGTCATTACCTAAAGGTATTACTTTTCTTGCTTAGCGTATTGTTATCAATATTATTTCAATTTTTCTCAAATTACTCATTAGTGTCTTGTGGGCTGCTTAGACATTAAATAACTCATAAAAACAGGACTGCAAAGCACACTACTATAGTATTTTTTTCAACACGTTAGCGAAGCGTTGCCCTGCGCTTTGAAAGACACCTGTGACTCGATTTTTTTGGATCGTATCAGGCTCGCTTTTTTCACTGCGGCGAAACTGCTCGCTTTGACTATATAGTAGTGTACCAAAAGCCGTTTGATAAGCACGGTCGTTCACCTGACTATTAAGCTGCTTGAATGATTCATCATTATCAAAATGGTTATAGGCACTGATAGCAGGATGAGTATTGGTCAATACGACTGGCATTTTTAGCAGTCTTTTGGCAAAAGGTATCATGCCTTTGATTGTACTACCGCCACCCGTTAGTACGATGCCCTTATCTATATAGCCTATCAAACCCGCTTCATGTAACTGACGGGCCACTTCTGTAAATATCTGCACATAACGTGCTTCGATAATGCGTGCTAGATTATAGATACCGATATTGATTTCATCACTAGACCCTTGCGGCTTAAACAAGAAGAAAGCGCTGGGGTCAACGCTGGTAGCGTCAGCAGTTCCGTGAGATTTTTTCAACCGCTCAGCTTCGATCATCGATATGCCAAAATCAGCTGAGATATCCATCGTTACTTCGTGACTGCCAGTAGCAATACAATGGGTAAAGATTAATTTATTTTCTTTATAAACGCAGATACTGGTCGTGCTGGCACCAATATCCACCAAGCACACGCCTTGCTGACGCTCTTCACTCATCAAACTATATTCGGCACTGGTCACCGCGTCGAACACAATATGATCGATACCGACGTCGCAACTTTGCAATAATTTTTGGATATTTTGGCGGCTAGCGACTGGCATCATCATCATGTGATACATCACAGTAATGTTGTGTGCCATCATCTCAATGACGTCATCGACCATAAAATCTTGATCGTCGACGTAGATACCTTGCTGGCAACAATGCATAAGGTAGTAATCAGATGGTAGATCGCGTGATTTGGCATTAGACAATGCCTGTACCATATCATTGGCTCGCACGACTTCATCTTCTACCCTAACTTCCCCTGCGCTGTTTTTACTAGACAGTTCGGGAGTCGCTAGGGTTAACCACACACTATGCACGCGGCAGTTAGCAGTATCTTCAGCTTCTTGGATAGCTTGCTTGATAGCACCTTGTAGACGTTCACGATGCTTTATTTGCCCTTGATAAAAATCGCTGTTCTTAACTTTCCCCACGCCCAAAATACGAATGTCTTTTGCAGAGACAACATTGCCAATAACGACATATACTGCCGTGGCACTTAAATGGACAACAACCAGATTTTCATTATTTTTCATGGTACCAGACAAATTATCGCTAGACAGGAGCACATACAATGTCCTCCTGTTGAATCGTTAAAAAAAGCGTTATTAACACGCTATGATGTTGTACATATATTATTCGTTTAAGCCAAATAGTTTCAAATCAGGTCATGACCACTCATTGACTATGCTGCTTTGCTTAGTGCTACTGTGGCTGTTCTAATTCCTCAACAGGTGATGCTGACATATCCCAAGCTATGGTAAAGCCGTTTTTATAACGTAAATCTACAGACTGTATCTCATCACGGCGTCCGCTTAACTGATTGCCAAGTAGCTGGCTTAGATTCAGTAACTTCTGCGCCGTGTTTTCATTATCAACAATAACGCGTAAGCCATTATCAAAACGAATCAACCACGTCATTCTTGGTGATAAGATAATATCGGCAACTTGCATATCAAGTGGTGTATACCAATCGTTGACCTGCTGCATTTGTTGCATAATAACTGGTGCTTGAGTCATCTCACCTTGTAAGGTAGCAAAACGTTCCTGAGTCAAATCGTTACTATCAGCGGGAACAAAAACAGCGCCCTTTGCATCGACCAGACGTTCTGTACCAAAGTTGGCGACCGCTTGCTTCGGTAAAGCGGTAACAACAATACCGCGTTGCCAGTCACGAGAGATACTCACTTGATCAACCCAGGCCAAACCCGTCGTGATATCTCGCAACGCTTGTAGATCGGAAGTAAAAAAACTACTGACCTTTTGCTGATCCATCACCGTTTGCAACGAGTTATATTGGGCGCTAGACAATCCTTGGTTACTGACATGAATCTCAGCTGGCGGTGCATCACGCAGTGCTTTGCCACCCATTATCAATATCAGTACTAGCAATCCTATTACCAATATCATAAAAAGATATTTGACCGAATTCGGTATCTGGATTTTAGATACTGGGCGACCGGCTTTATCACTCATCAAGTCAGTTACCTCGTTGACAGTTTGAGCCATAACGACCTTTGTCCCTATATTTGCATAAAACTGATCATGCTCATTATTGATATAAATCTGCATACACTTTGCAGAAGCCTATTCATTCGATATATTATCAAAGTCTGTCAATAAAACGACTCGTACACTGCAATTATTCTTATTTAAACGTAACATTTTTCTTAGGTTATGAATAACTTATGAGTTATCTCTATCACAGAGATAAATATTATTAAACTAAACCCATTCTTGCAATATTAACGTATTTCATAGTCAAACAATAGCCTAACACTCGTTAGCAGCCTTGAATTTACACAAGTTTACATGAAGCTATGATATAGCAGCTTTAGCAACACGTTGAACACGCTAATAACGGTTAGTAGTATGGGATAAAAACACGACTATATAACTACAACTAACTATAGAACCGCAAATGAATTAAACAGCGAATAACTATACTGTCTGCGATAGTATGTGCCAGCACAATGTATCAAAGTCCATGCCGCGTGCTTTGGCTGCCATCGGGACCAAGCTATGGCTAGTCATACCAGGCACTGTGTTAATCTCTAGTAGCCAGAAATTGCCTGCTTCATCTTGCATGGCATCAATACGCCCCCAACCTTTTGCATCCACTGCACGAAATGCAGCAAGACTTAAATCTTGTAGATGCTTTTCGTCGGCAGCAGTCAATCCGCAAGGAATATAGTAGCTGGTATCATTGCGATTGTACTTTGCTTCAAAATCATAGAAGTTGGTAATGTCGGCAGGCTCAAGGCGGATGACAGGATAAGCTTCGTCATCAATAATCACAATCGTAAATTCACGACCTGTAATCCAGCGTTCAGCCATTACAGCATCACCGCACTGTACTGCGGTAGCATAAGCAGCAGGCAACTCATCTAAATGGTTGACCTTTGTCATACCAATACTTGAGCCTTCATGAACGGGTTTGATGATAAGTGGTAGACCCAGCATGTTAACCACTTGCTGCCAATCCGTATCGGCCGTCAATAATGAAAAAGGGGCTGTCGATAAACCGCAACCTTGCCATAGCTGCTTGGTACGGACTTTATCCATGCCCAATGCTGATGCCAAAATACCTGAGCCGGTCTGCGGTATGTCAAACCACTGCAGTACACCTTGTAATAAACCGTCTTCACCGCCGCGACCATGTAAGACGTTGAACACGCGATCGTACTCACGTAATTCTGTGATATCTTGATGCTTTGGATCAAAGTGAGTTGCATCGACGCCTTGATTTTGAAGTGCTTGCAAGACAGCAGCGCCACTATCCAAAGACACACTACGCTCATTGCTACTGCCACCATAAACGACGGCAACCTTTCCGAACTGCTTCGCGTCTTTTACATGACTGGTTATCGTACTGACAGAGGTTACGTTGTCTGTTTTGTTTGACGTAGTATCAACGTTATCTTGTTTTACTTGTGCAGCTGCGGCCATTGCCATCTCTGGATTGGTAATGGCTTGGTTCTGATTGCTTGTATTGTCTTTATTATTAGTCGTCATGAGGACAGCTCCTAAATTTTAGCTTACTTGATATAAAGGTTATTGGCAGCCAAGTCGACAGCAATCTGTCCCACGTTACCTGCACCTTGCGTGATGAGCATATCATTGGCTTTTAATAAACGCTGCATAACAGGAGCTAGATTGTCTTTGTCAATAATCGTTGGCTCAACTTCACCGCGCAGACGAATACTGCGTGCTAATGATTTGGTATCAGCGCCTGTGATCGGACTCTCACCTGCTGAATAAACATCCAATAGTAGTAGCTCGTCTACACTTGATAACACATCAACAAAATCATCGTAGCAATCGCGAGTACGGCTATAACGATGTGGCTGGAACAGCATAACCAAACGACGATCAGGGAAGCTTTGGCGCGCGGCTTTGATAGTGGCGTCGACTTCTTTTGGGTGATGACCATAATCATCAATCAATAAGACATTGCCATCATCGATATCCACAGAAGCATGCTGTTCAAAGCGACGCCCTACCCCTTCAAATTTCTGTAGCGCACGCTCAATCGCTGCATCATCTACCCCTTCATCGGTTGCCATCGTGATAGCAGCAAGCGCGTTGTAGACGTTGTGCGTACCAGGAATATTCAGCGTCAAACGCAGCGGCTCACGGTCACGGCGCAATACAGTAAAATGTGTTTTGGTACCTTCAGTTACCAAATCGATGGCTTGTACGTCGTTAAAGGGCTCAAGTCCAAAGGTCAACACTGGGCGACCAATATCATCGATCATTGCATACAACTCAGGATCATCACCACATACCACTGCTAAGCCATAAAATGGCATGTTCTGCAAAAACTGAATATAGGCGGCTTTTAGTTTATCAAAGCTGTTTTCATAAGTTTCCATATGGTCTTGGTCGATGTTAGTCACGATCGCGGCCATCGGGCGCAATGATAAAAATGACGCATCAGACTCATCTGCTTCTGCTACCAAGAAACGGCTGCTACCTAACGCTGCATTCTTACCAGACGCATTTAACTTACCGCCAATCACATAAGTAGGATCTAACTGCCCTTCTGCCATCATCGTAGTCAATAGACTAGTCGTTGTCGTTTTACCATGAGCGCCTGCAACAGCAATACCATGACGATAACGCATCAGCTCACCAAGCATATCGGCGCGGCGTACTACCGGTAGACGCGCTTCAAGCGCTGCCTTCACTTCAGGGTTACTGCGATCAATTGCTGATGACACGACAATCACATCAGCGTTGGCGATGTTTTTGGAATCATGGCCAATTGATATCTTGATACCAATCTGCTGTAGACGCTTAGTAACTAGACTCTCTGCAATATCAGAACCACTGACTTGATAGCCTTGGTTGTTCATTACCTCAGCGATACCGCACATACCTGAGCCACCAATACCAATAAAATGTAAATGCTGAATACGGCGCATTTCTGGTATTTCAATCAAACGCTTAGGTAAGGCTTTGGCAGAGGTAGACATAAAATTTTCTCTTTATTAAAGGATAATAAAAATTAAAGAACAGTAGAAGGTGGTAAATGAAAAATAACGAGTGGCAAGGCGTAAACTATAGCGCTTGCCAAATAATATCAGCGACTTGCTGACTTGCGCTACGATTGGCTAAGGCATGACCCTTTTTTGCCATTGTTAGGCAGTTGTCGCGATTGAGTACCGCAAGCTCATCATGCAAACGCGCCGCGGTCAGCTCAGACTGCGGTAATAGGATTGCCGCATCGTGTGAGGTCAACGTGCGAGCATTCGCCGTTTGATGGTCATCAACGGCATGCGGCAATGGTACAAAGATAGCGGCAATACCGACATTTTGGATTTCGGTCACTGTCAATGCACCAGCACGGCAAACGATGACATCTGCCCAGTTGTAGGCTGCGGCCATATCATTGATAAAAGGCTGTACAGTAAATTGATGCTTGCTTAAATCTTGTTCGCTATAAGCCGCCTGCGTGGCGGCTTCGTTGTTGCGTCCACATTGATGAAGGACTTCGAAGGGCTTATCTAGTAAAGCCAGCGCTTTTGGTACCGTGTCATTTAATACTTGCGCACCAAGTGAGCCGCCCACAACTAATAGTTTAAGCGGTGCATTATCAGTCACATCGTAGCGTACTACCGGTTCTGCAACCCCAGTGATGGCATTGCGCACAGGGTTACCGACAGTTTCAAGCTTGGTATCCTGCTCACTATTGGCAAAGGTATTCTCAAAGGCTTGCAGTGTCTTTGCAGACAGCTTAGACAGGTAGCGATTGCTCATACCAGCAATAGCGTTTTGTTCATGAATAATCAGCGGTGTATTGGTCAGGCGTGCAGCCAGACCACCCGGCGCACTCACATAACCACCGAACCCAACAACCACGTCGATTTGATTACTGCGAATTATTTTTACAGCAGCCATCGTCGCTGATAGCAGAGTGACAGGTAGCTTTAATAGTCGGCCAACGCCTTTACCGCGTAGTCCCTGCATATTGATGGCATGAAAAGGATAACCTGTCGGTTCAACCAAACCATTCTCCATGCCATTTGGGGTTCCTAACCAATGAATCACCGCGCCGCGACGGGTCAACTCATCACTTACTGCAAGCGCTGGAAAAACATGCCCGCCAGTACCAGCTGCCATCATCAATATCTGCGGTGTTTTCATGAACGCCTGCCTATCTTTGCTTTATTTATATGAAGAGTTTATCTTGCTGCTACGATGCCACTAATCAAAAATAATGACATGGCAAAAGCCCGCATAGTATAGAGGAAATCATTGGCTTGTATACAGTACTTTGTGCAGCAAAAACAACAAAAACCTCAGTCGTGAGCTTGCACGACTGAGTACTATATATTACTGATGAACCATCAAGAAGCAATGACTGATTTCACGCCAAAACATAGATGTTGTATCGTCAGAATACGTCTTGAACTGGGGGCAACTATACCGTAAATTTATTCTCAATCGCCATGATAAAGTCGGTTGCGATATCTGTACCGCATTGGTCGTCGATCTCACGTACACATGTTGGACTAGTGACGTTAATCTCAGTGATGCGCCCACCAATTAAGTCTAAACCAACAAACATCAGACCTTTTTCTTTGACAATCGGTGCCACAACTTCTGCCACTTGGCGCTCGATATCAGTCAATGGCATGGCCACACCGCTACCACCCGCTGCTAGGTTGCCTCGCGTCTCGCCTTTGCTTGGAATACGTGCCAAGCTATAATCGACCACGACCCCATCAACGATTAGCACACGCTTGTCACCGTCTTTGATCTCAGGTAGATAACGCTGCGCCATAATTGGCAACGTCTCAAGCTCCGTTAGCACCTCAATCGTTACGCCAATATTAGGACTATCGGCAGTTAGACGAAAGATACCGGTACCGCCCATACCGTCTAATGGCTTGACGATGACATCCTGCTGTTCAGCGATAAACTGACGAATATGCGCCTGCTTGCTGGTCACAATCGTTGGGCTCATATATTCACTAAACCATGTCGCAAATAACTTCTCATTACAATCACGGATGGCTTGCGGATCATTGACCACGAGCACGCCTGCCGCTTTTGCATGATCAAGCATATAAGTGGCGTAGATAAAGCGCATGTCAAACGGTGGATCTTTGCGCATCAAAATCACATCGTAATCACTGACCAGACCTGTTGCTTTATCGTCCAATGTATAAAAATCTGTAGGATCGCGCTTCACGGTAAGCGGCTGCGTGTCGATCATCAACTGCCCACGGTCCAACCACAAGTCATGAATCTGACAGTAACCAAGTTGATGTCC
This sequence comes from Psychrobacter sp. H27, assembly GCF_059072655.1. Classification (NCBI taxonomy): domain Bacteria; kingdom Pseudomonadati; phylum Pseudomonadota; class Gammaproteobacteria; order Moraxellales; family Moraxellaceae; genus Psychrobacter; species Psychrobacter sp. H27. The sequence goes on from NZ_JCACRX010000001.1 coordinate 1,361,188, forward strand.
ACGGTCCTGAGCTGCCCACATCATAGCGAGACTGGTGTCTTTTTTATAATTGACCCGCTCGATAGGATCCATAATAACGAGGATCTTTAGCGGTTTCTTTTGGTTTTGTTGGCTCATTGTTTGACTCATAGTAAGGCTCACTTACGTTATATTGTTGATATGAAATAAACTCAGTGCTCAACTATACGCCGTACTGCTCACGATAATGTTGCATTTTAGCTAATTGGGTCGCGTCTTTATGCTGGCTTTTATCACTTGCCAAATAACTGATCAAGTCATCGATATCAACCAATGCACGTACAGGCACTTCTAGTGTCGCCGCAAGCTCTTGGATAGCAGAGTGTTCAGCTTGACCTTTTTCTTTGCGATCAAGCGCAACAATAATACCAGCAACACTCGCTCCTGCCTGCTCCAAGATCTCGACCACTTCACGCATGGCTGTGCCTGCTGTAATGACATCATCGAGTACCCATACCGCTTTGCCAGTCACATCTGCACCCACTAAATTACCACCTTCACCATGGGTTTTGGCTTCTTTGCGGTTGTAACCCCATTTGGCATTGATACCATGGTGTAGCCACAACGCTTGCGCGGTCGCCGCGACAAAAGGAATACCTTTATAAGCCGCACCAAAGATGACCAACTCTTGCTCATCGTTTTTGTCATCTACTGCACGCACTTGCTCTGCTAGCGCGTCTGCGTAACCACGTGCTAGCAGCGACAACATCTCGCCAGTCGCAAGCAGACCTGCATTAAAAAAGTACGGGCTGATGCGACCAGATTTGAGGACAAACTCACCAAACTTTAGCACATGGTTATCTAAAGCCAACTGAATAAATTGATGAGATGAAAACATAGTATCTTGCTGGTATGGTGCGTGAGGCATTATTACATTCCTATCAGTAAAAAGAGGGGCGAAAAACTGGCATTATTGTACGCATTATTGGTCAGCTTGACCAACCGTTGATTTCATAGTCTTGCATATTGGCATAGCGAGTCAATAAACCACTACGCGACGAGAGGTTAAAGTAGCTCTGACCGTCTGCGCGTACTTGTATCTCCCAACCCAAGTGATATGCAGCAGCAATGATGTGTCCTGCAAATAGACGAATCTGGCGATACGCATGTTGCTGCGCAGGCTCACAAACGATTTGACTGAGCAAATAACTACGCACATATTGGCAGATTTGCGCGGCACTATAACTATGATTGATACTTTTACGAGTAGTACATTGCTTGAGCACATGGACAGCGACGCTACATGCCATAATATCCGTGACCAAGCTGCCCTCACCTGTCTCAAACTGCTGCGGCTGCAAAATCACTTGCCAGTCATCTGCATACATACTATTCAACAGCTCATCAGGGTTGTAACGCTTTACTAGTGCTCGTAGAGAGGCTGAAGGCTCATTAGCGTTGCTACTATTATCTGGATCGGTCGTTGCGGCATTATCAGCAGATGCAAACCCATAGCGGTTCAGTTTTGGATAGGCACGAATGGCCTGCTGAATATCGGACATATCTAATAATGTCATGCCTGATAAGGGTGATACTAATGGCTGCTCACTGTGATTCTGATAAAAACTATCAGGTAGCTCGATGAGCTGTGCTGCATTGAGTAGTGACAAGTGCTCGGCCAATGCTTCTGATGCTATCAGCGTCCACTTCGATAAGCTGGACTCAGTCGGCTGATAAAAACGCGTCGAGTTGCCATAAAGTCGACGCAACTGACCATCTAGGCGGCGCGCAGGCTCGGGAATATCACTTAGGGGGCGAGCAGGATCAAGGGGCGATCGTTTGGGATCAAAGTTAGGATGGACAATCGCAGGCTGCTGCGAGTCAGCTAGCAGAGACGATTGCTCAGCCTTTTTTTGGACGTGACCTTCTGCAAGCTTACCGCCTTCTGCTGCACTATTAGCATTAGATAAGCGGTTATCAGAAGTAGAAGGCTGGGTCATGAAATCTCCATAGACTATAAAATATAAAACAAGTAAGAGCGAGTGAACAAAACGGCTATATTACATTTGAAAGCATTCAAATGTCCTTAAGAACTTACTGTTGATGATCCAAAATATCACGATACCCTATCTGCCAGTCAGCGTACTCAAGCCAAGCTAACGGAATATTGCTGTGCAAGCGTTTTCCTGTCACTGATGACTTTTTATCATCAATAGCAGGTGCTGTTTTGCCGATTTGCTCACTCAGCCAAACGCCAAGCTCAAAGGTAGTCACAGGCCGATAGTCTGTCGCAATATAAAGCGGCTTTGGCGCGTCTATCTTCAATACATTGGAGATAATAGTGACCAAATCACGGTCCATAATACGGTTACTCCAGTGCGCGGCGGCTACTGGCTCTTTTTGTGGTTCGCGAGCTTTGCGTAGACGCATAAGTCGCGCGCGCCCATAGATACCACTTGGACGGATAATAATCGCCTTATTATCAAAGCCCTGCTGCAGTGCTTGCTCTGCTTGCAATATAACCTTTGATGCATCGCGCGCAGGCGTGATGGGTACAGTATGCTCATCAATCCACTCACCACCATCCTGTCCATAGACACCAGTAGAGGAAATAAATACCACACGCTCAAGGTTGACTAGTTTTGAGGCAAAGGTTGCCAGATGCTGGTTAATCGCCAAATAGCTATCGTGATAGCCGCTAGCTGAGTACTCATCGGGGGTGACAATAATAGCAATGTGGGTAAATGGGTCTAACTGCTCCGCGGTTAAAGTCAATGCATCCGCTTGCAAAAAATTAGCGCTATCCACCAAATCATAATGCTGACGCTCACTGCGCGCAAGTCCCGTCACAGACAAACCTTCTCGTGCAAGGGCATTAGTGACTGGTAGGCCGATATCACCCTGTCCAATAATTAGTAAATTGTGCGTGCTCATGCAGCGTTTTCCTTTTAGTGTAACCCTTACCAATATAACCACTACAGCGCTTAGCATCGACTTTTTTTATATCAATACTTAACTAACCCAAGGTTTAAAAGTACCGTCTGTACGACAGTTGTATATCATCATTAGCATCGACGCGCTCCTGCCAGTCGTAGTTGGCATTGATACGTAAGGCTTGTTTTTTATCGATATCGTATTGTAGCCCAAGGCTTGATATCGGCTGCCAGTAATGACCTCGAACGTCAGACTCAGCGCTGTTGCCATGATACCAATATGGTAATTGTAATTCAGCTTGTGCACGTAACTGATTGTTAATCTGATAACGACAGCCTGCATTGACACCAGCCCCTACGCGAAAGCCTTTATTGAGACCTCGCCCTGCTTGCGCGGTACCCGCCAAAAACGTATAGCATAGCTGTGGCGGCATCTCACCCGTACCTGTGCTAGGTGAGCCAAACGCCCAAGACCAACCTGTCTCATAACCCACGCTACCAATCAAATGATCCGTGCCCGCATCTTGCGACCCATCATTCACTCGTGTCGCCTCGATACTTGCGCCCCAAGTTTTGCCTTTTTTGGCAGAATTGACAGGATTAAAAGAGCGTCCTCGAATCAAAGTGGCGTTTTGTAGAACCACACGCTCTGGTTGATTGGGCTTGTTATCATCGGTGTCATATAGACGCACTGTCGCCGCCAAACCTTCTAAATTAAAAAACTGCGGATACCCTGAAGCATGATCAAGCGTATCATGAAACCCAGCCCTAAACCCAATATCAACATAGTCGTCATCACCGCGTTGCCCTATACCGATAGTGCCAAGCTGTAGTGGATGCCTGTCTACTGGATTGTTATCTGACGGCTCAATTTGACGCTTGAGTAATGCCTGATTGTCGTCTGACATACTCGATATAGCATTGAGCTCTGCAGACTTTATTTGGTCAAGTGTTTGCTTGGTACTATCTTGATAGCCTAATTGCCTAGGGCTTGAGTTTTTCTCGTTGATCTGCGCTTGTCGCAAGGTATTATCGGCAGGTGTGTACATGGTACTTGCCAAAAGGTTCTGTTTACCTAACAGTTGAACCACATCGGAGGGAACGACAACATAAGCCATTTCATTCAACAGACTCTGCTGCGGGCGAACCACGTCGATAAGTCGTAAAATCTCAGAGGAACAGTTGTCCGTAGTAAAGTAATACGGCATTTTTAGCTCTTTGGTTTCCCACACATGGCGCATGATCTGTTGTACTTCACTAGGCGTGAGATTCAATTGATACGTCCACGTATCACGCTCATCGTCTTGTAGATACTTTGCCAGCTTTTCTGGATAAGGATCAATCTCTATAACACTGTCATAACGACCTATCATAGACTTGGTCGCATAAACTGGAAAGCTATCATCTGGATCACCATCAACCGTATAGTTGAGTGCATACGCCTGACTGATCTGATTGGGGTCTGCTACGCTCGACTTTGAATCAATACGCAGTAGCGTATGACCAAAAGCAGAGAGTGGGTTGTCCAAATACTCTTCAGCAAATACAATAGATAGCTGCTCAGGTGCCAGTGTAGACATCCAGTCATCCAGTTCTGGACACTCAGCCGATAGACGCACATCATCAATAGCTAACGCTTCTTTTAGCCATGCCACTCGCGCTGGAAAACGGCACAGGACTGAATTGTTACTCGCTTGATTGGGAGTTTCAGTATCTGCTTGGTTGCTATTGATGGAAGATGTCGTTTCTTTTGCAAGAGCTACGAGCGTAGCATCTAGCTCTGCCGCTGCATCTTGCTGACCGCGCATGCTCAAAAAAAATCTTGGATCATCAACCATACTCTTCGTTTGCTTTTTTGCAAAAATACGGTTTTGGTCATCATAGAAGTACAACATACGTCGCCATGTTGTATGCTGTGCTAAATTGTCAGTTTTTACCTGCTTACGCCATGTTGAAAGTAGCTGCTCTGTCGTTATACTGGAACCAGAATCAATATCATTTTGCGTACCCTGCACAGCCTCATCCGGATATGCCATCTGGATAGGTACAGTAGCATTTGAGTCAGTAGTGGGTAATTCAGATGACTGTAGATCTTCCTCTATGACAGATAAAGGCGTTGGCAAAAATGCCTGTGCGGGTGCAGAGAGTAGTAACGCTGCTACTGCCAAGGATAATGGTGCTCGCAAGTTAAGTCTCATCAGATTACAATCTCCAAACACGAACGTTAGTTTCATGGATATGAGGTAAACCCTCACACGTTATTAGCGTGCCTAAGATTTACTGGCTCAGGTACGCCGATAACATATACAGCCGACTATCATTGAAGCCAAGTTAATAAAAAGATATCTAACGGCTACTTTGATAGGTCATCTATCACACTACTATCTATTACACTACTATAAGTACTATTACAAAAAGAGAGCGTCATGCCCACTGTATCAAACGCCACATTGTCTACGCCGCCAATGACCATTACAGACGGTTTATTATCCGCAGCGACGTGGCTGACTTCACCGAACTACAATAATCGACCAAAAGATGTCAGTGTCGATGCGATTATCATTCACAACATCAGCTTACCACCGAACGAATTTGGGGGTTGTGACTCTAATGACTTACATTATGTAAAAGCGTTGTTCACCAATCAACTAGACTGGGATGCGCATCCTTACTTTCAGACGATTAAAGGAGCAGAAGTATCAGCACATCTGTTTATCGAGCGTGATGGCGCTATCACCCAGTTTGTCAATTTTAACGAACGTGCGTGGCATGCTGGACGGTCGAGTTACTTGGGTCGACCTGAATGTAATGATTATAGCATTGGCATCGAGCTTGAAGGGTCAGATTTTGTGCCCTTCACTTCTACTCAATATGAGACGCTTGCAATGGTAGTCGCGGCTATCTATAACGCCTACCCCAAAACACAGCGACATTTGACAGGTCATAGTGATATTGCGCCGGGACGCAAAACGGATCCTGGTGATTATTTTGAATGGGTAAGGTTGCGGCAGCTGGTTGCCGAATCACCTTAAAGCAGTGTCCCCCTGTGATAAGAATGATTTCCATACCCAATCCATTTATCTCAGTGATGAAAGTGCTATAATTCGTCAGTTTTTGCAGTAGCAAATCAGTATACAACCTCGTACACAACCCTATAAACACATTGGCAAGATAGGTTCTCATGGCAAAAAGTCGGTTATTTCGTTCAACCATGGTGGTCAGTAGCATGACCATGTTGTCTCGTATTTTGGGTTTGGTACGCGATATTGTATTGTTAGGCGTTTTTGGGGCTGGTGGGTTGATGGATGCCTTTTTGGTCGCCTTCAAAATCCCAAACTTTTTGCGACGACTGTTTGCCGAGGGGGCTTTTAGCCAAGCGTTTGTCCCTGTACTGTCTGAGTACAAAGAAAAATACAGCTTACAACAGGTACAGATTTTAGTCAGTCGCACTTCAGGCGCACTACTGATGGTGTTGTCGATGCTGACAGTGGTGGTCATCTTGATCGCGCCTTGGGTGGTCACATTGTTTGCCCCTGGATTTGCGGATCAGCCTGACAAGTTTGCTATCACCGCTGAATTACTCCGCCTCACCTTTCCCTATTTGCTATTCATCTCTATGACGGCTTTTGCGAGTGGTATTTTGCAGAGCTACGGCCGTTTCGCGGCTCCTGCCTTTGCCCCTGTGCTGTTGAACTTATGTATGATCGGTGCTGCGCTCATTTTTGCGCCCATGTTTGATACCCCCATTATGGCGCTTGGTTATGCCGTGGCAATCGCAGGTTTACTACAATTCTTGATACAACTGCCGCAGCTCTGGCAACAAAAACTACTGGTCGCGCCCAAGATTGACTTTCAGCACGAAGGGGTTCGCCGTATTTTGAAATTGATGCTTCCTGCCATCTTTGGTGTGTCGGTCACCCAAATTAACTTATTGTTAAATACGGTTTTTGCATCATTGATGATTGGAGGTTCGGTCTCTTGGCTTTACGCCGCTGAGCGTATGAGCGAGCTACCACTGGGATTGATTGGCGTAGCAATTGGTACGGTTATATTACCGAGTCTATCCAAAAGCGAAGCCCAAAAAGACGATGTCAATTTTAAAAAGACCATCGACTGGGCAGCTCGCCTAATCATCTTGGTGGGTATCCCAGCTTCGGCTGCACTATTTGTACTCGCAGACGTATTGATGCAGGCGTTATTCTTACGCGGTGAGTTTACCTTACGTGATGCGCAGATGAGCTCGCTCGCCCTACGTAGCATGGCAGGCGGTATTTTAGGATTCATGTTAATCAAAATCTTTGCGCCCGCTTTCTTTGCACGTCAAGACACCAAAACCCCCGTAAAAATCGGCATCATCTCTGTCGTTGCCAATATGGTCTTTAGTGTAATATTTATCGGGATATTTTACTTTTTAGAGATACCATTACATGGTGGCTTAGCGCTAGCTACGACTGGTGCTGCGTTCGTAAACGCTGGTTTGTTGTATTATTTCTTACACAAACGCAATATTTTCCGTTTTGGACCTCATTGGAAAAAACTGTTTACACAGTTTGCCATTGCGACTGCCTCTATGATTGGCGTCCTTTATCTCATGCTGCCCTACTTCCCCACCAATGATGCTCAGTGGCAACGTATCATTGCCCTCATAATTATGTGTGTCGTGGGAGCGCTCGTCTATGGCGTGGTATTGTTGGCAACAGGCTTCCGCCCTCGCCAGCTAAAACATGGATAGGTCAACGTGCATATAAACCAAACTCCAGAGAAGTTGATAATTGGCTTACCAAACCAAAACAAGCTTCTCATGAGAAATGACAATGCGTGCGACGGTTAGTTGTCATAATTGGTTATGAATGAATAAACGAAACTTGAGGTTTAATATGACAACAAAACGGCCTATTCAGCGCTTACCACTTTTATTGGCCACTGGCATGCTGAGCGCTGGACTACTGCTGAGCGGTTGTAGTAATAATGACTCTGCCGACGTAGATACTTCAGTTACTTCAGACGAGACCATGTCTGAACAAGAAGATACAGTGGGTAGTGCTAGCGATACGGCAGTAGTATCAGATGATGCTAAAAACGAAACAGCGATCGATAATGACAATATCAATCCAGTTACTGCTTCAACCACACAAAAAAGCCTAGTAACCAATCCGACTCAAGCGGGCACGCCAGAGGACACGGTCAAAAAAGCATTGAACAGTTTGTATTATGGTGAGGTAAAAGACGCCGTATCATACTACCAAGTCGATATGGCAAATTTTGAAGAAGAGCTTGCCAATACTCAATCAGCATTTCAACAAACTGTTGAAGGCGTTACTATCACGGACACTCAATATAGTGACGACAAAACTCGTGCTACTATCACAGGTGAGCTAATGCTAAAAGGACAGAGCGAACCTGCGCCATTGACCTACCAGCTACAAAAGATAGAAGGCCAATGGAAAATTTTGGGTTAAGGTGATTCAGGCTTTTTACGCATTGTCATCTAAGGTTACTTTTTTGCCAAGCATCACAACATCAGCGATAAACCCATCCATATCGCACACTTCTGGCATATACCCCCATTGCTCAAAGTCAAGTTTACGGAACAGTCCTAAACTTGGCTTATTATGAGCGAAGACAAGCGCAACGATATTGCTAATCCCCAAACTTGGCGCTTGCGTCAACATCCAGTGCGTCAATAGACTACCCAACCCTTTGCCCTGGTAGTCTTTATTCAGATAAATACTGATTTCAGTGCTGATATGATACGCAGTACGCGCATACAAATCACTAAAGCTACCCCATGCAACTATGAGTGGTTTTGTACTCTCTTCCTGATGATTTTGTTCAGGCAATGCCCTTACTACATAAATCGGTCTTGTCCAACTCTGTAAATGCTCATCAAACCAGGCTGTACGCTCATTGACCGTTACTAATGCTAAGTTTGCCGTGGCCTGTTTATCAGGGATACTTTGATTATAGATTGCTAAGACTTCTCCTAGATCTTCTCTACTCGCACGCTGCACAACAAACTGATCGGTTAGCTGATGTATTGATAAATCAGTTGTGGTAGCGTTCAAGGCAACATCAGACATAAGATCTCCATATTTATTTATATTTTTTGGCATTACTCATCACAGTCACACGGGTAACACAAAAAGGTGCAGTCCTTTAGACTCATAGAAAACAGGCGTTTTAGGTAGGCCATACTTGCATTATCCATAGACTATAGGATGTTAGTGCGGCTATTTTACTTTATAATGGCTAGTTTTAGACACATCGATTTTGAGTATAGATGTGTTTTTTCGTTTTTTATCTGGCCTTATCATAGCTGAAAACTTATGAAAACCTATTTTCTTGAGCAACTGATTGCCTCATCAAGCGCCGCATCTACTGGCGATAGCTCAGTAGAGTTGCCGCCTTGTGTACTCAGTATCGGTAATTTTGATGGCGTCCACCTTGGTCATCAAGCGATGCTGGCACAAACGCGTGATATCGCAAGCACCAAAAATCTTACCGCAGCAGTCATGATATTTGAGCCGCAACCGCGTGAGTTTTTTGCGCCGGCCAAAGCCCCTGCACGTCTGACCAATCTAGCAGAGAAGCAGGCACTACTAGCAGAGTATGGGGTTGAGACCTTAATTGTGGCAGGGTTTGACACCGATTTTCGCTCACTCTCAGCGCAGGCATTTGCAGATATACTGGCCAAGCGTTTGAACGTCAAAGCATTGGTGCTGGGTGATGACTTTCGTTTTGGACATGATCGTACTGGTGATAGTCAGTTTCTGCGCGGTTATGGTTTGGATGTGACTAACTTGCATACTGTCACTGATAGCAGTACTGACCATGGCAGCACTAGTAGCAACGATATTGATAGTACGAGCAACGATGATGTACGGATCAGCTCTACGCGTGTTCGTGATTTATTATTAGCAGGCGATATTCATACTGCCAACAGACTGCTTGGGCGTGATTACGCTATCACGGGGTTGATTGTTCGTGGTGACCAAATCGGTCGAACGATAGACTTCCCTACAGCAAATATCGATTTGCAGCGACTAAAACCTGCGCTGCATGGTATTTTTGCAGTGGATGTCGTGAGCTTGGATGACAATGGTGGCGTCATACCTGATGGTCTCACTACTCTTGCTACTGACGGTAATACGGGTATTGCAGGGTTACGTCCACATAGCTTATTTGGCACGGCCAATATAGGCAAAAGGCCTTCGGTTGATAAAGGCGATGACTGGCGACTAGAAGTACATTTTCCACAGTTGCAGGCTGATCTATACGGACTGCGTGTAGAAGTGCGCTTTTTGCACTTTTTGCATGGTGAGCGTCGCTACGATGGCTTGGAAGCATTGAAAAATGGTATTAACCAAGATGTCGCTGACCTACTTGAATGGCGTAACCATCAAACATAGTATTTGATGATACTTTAGCTACGAAAAAACCCCACAATACTATCCGTATCGTGGGGTTCTTTATATTGGTTCTATGCGTTATTAAGCATCAGGGTGCAGACGAACATTTAATTCATCAATTGTCTCTACCCATACCGCATCTTTGCTCCATTCTTCTTGCAAAAACATGCGTTGGTTGTCATTCCAAATATCAGATTCTGTTAATTTTTCTTCTTTTGCTAATTGATTATCTTCGATAAACTTATCAACTGCTTCATCAGAGCTCTCTAAACCTAACTGAGCAAATAGCTCATTCATATTATATTCTGGTTCACCTAACATACTTTTCTCCTTAAATGGTACGTGTAAAATCATAGTTATTATTCAAATTAACACGTTTATTGTAGCAAGCTTTGTTCTAATAGCTGTTAATCCACGTTTATCTAACGTTATCAATTGTATTAACGGTAATCAGCACATGGCCATTTGAAATTGTAGACGAGGTTGCCCACACTTATCCTATTGCCATTTGGCTTAATATTACAAGCACAAAAAAAGCCCTCATATCTAAGAGGGCTTTTTTATGTTTTTTCTACTTATCACCTAGCTTGAGCTAGCAATATAAAGGCTACATCTTATGGTAGTAGATGTGCTACTGCATCACGCTCTTCGCTAAGCTCTTGCTCAGTGGCAGCCATTTTCTCTTTAGAGAAATCTGATGATACATCAACACCGTCTACGATAGACCAATCGCCGTTAGTACAAGTACAAGGGAATGAGTAGATAAGGCCTTCAGCGATACCATATTCGCCATTTGAGTAAACACCCATAGATACCCAATCGTTCTCATCAGTGCCTAGTGCCCATGTACGCATGTGTGCGATAGCAGCATTGGCAGCAGAGGCCGCAGATGATGCACCGCGAGCTTTAATGATTGCTGCACCGCGCTGCTGTACTTCTGGGATATAAGTACCTTCGTACCAGTCACGATCAACAAGATCTAGCGCAGGCTTACCATTTACAGTACAAGCCGTTAGATCTGGATACTGAGTTGATGAGTGGTTACCCCAGATGATCATTTTTTTCACGTCATTAACCGTGCTGTCAGTCTTACCAGCCAACTGTGCCATAGCACGGTTGTGATCTAGACGAGTCATTGCCGTAAAGTTACGTGGATCAAGATCTGGTGCATTGCGCTGAGCGATAAGTGCGTTAGTGTTGGCAGGGTTACCTACTACCAATACTTTTACGTCACGGCTAGCAACTTCGTTCAATGCTTTACCTTGTGCTGAGAAGATCGCAGCGTTGGCTTCTAGCAAATCTTTACGCTCCATACCTGGACCACGAGGACGTGCGCCAACTAACAAAGCATAATCGATATCTTTGAATGCAACATTCGCATCATCAGTCTGAACAATACCCGCCAATAGTGGGAATGCGCAATCTTCTAGCTCCATAACCACACCTTTTAGGGCGTCTAGCGCTGGCGTGATTTCAAGTAATTGCAAAATAACTGGCTGATCTTTACCTAGCATCTCGCCAGATGCAATACGAAATAGCATCGCGTAGCTGATGTTACCAGCGGCACCAGTGACGGCAACACGTAAAGGCTGTTTCATTGACATTGAATACTCCCTAATTAATGATTATGTAGCTTATGATTCTAATTGATGATTATCGTTTTAGATATCGACTTGTTCGCTGTAGAACAGCATGTATAAACCGAGAGCTAGTGTAGCACTTCAGCCTATTAACCGTCTAGATACAGTAATAGACCCGCCAGGGACTATATTGTTACATTTTATACAGAAGGAATCTGATATAGGCTGAGCGCTTATATATAAAGGGTTGTAGCCATAAAAGGCGTATTTTATTATTACTCAATGAGATAACATGACGACAAAAACAGACATTTAATATTGCCAAACATGATCGAGCAGCAATGGGAATGAGACTAAAAAATGCATCTCAGAAATGGACAAAAAAAGCCTATCTGCCCCCTGAAATGATAAATTGGCTGCCGCAATTATCTACAACATTTTGACAAGAGTCAAAACGGCTGCCTTCATAACAGACATGTATATCAGTCAAAATTGACTGACGCCGACTGCCTTCTTGGCAGATAAGATCAACGCTACTCGATGACATGCCACTGTTCAGACGTGTCATTTGACTGATAAACCGTGATTTAGAAACCGTATAGCTGTTACCCGTATTTAGCTCATTAGGTAGCTTTAGCCCGCCTGCATAGTTGGTGATTTGGCGAAAGTAACTGCTAGCACTGAGTGGACTACACGCGCCGTAACGCTGCCACGTTTGGCTTCTTACTGTCGTATCGGGCATGATACGGTTGACGACTTTTAATTGTAGAGGCGTTAATCGCGGTTCACTACCGCGGCCACAACGCTCACCGTATCCCATGTCTAAACCTGACACTGTCAATGAGTACCCTTCTAGACACTGGCGCATGCGAGCTCTGGTCGGCTGCATACTACATAATGCAGGTGTCATCTCGATCATCAATACGCGCTGACCTGTTTTATTCGTGCTAGCAGCATGTGCCGGCATCAGCATAAGGCCTTGTATAAGTAATAAGGCACCGAAGCTCGCAGTCGTATTAATGTTATTCATGTGTTGCCTGCCTATCAAATTCGTACGAAACTGCTCTAAGGAACTGGATGTTTTAACTTTTGCGTTTGGTTGTGTTCTCATATGTAATAACGGCTGCGCTTGAGTCGGTAATGAATAGTTAGCTCTCGATGATACGGACAGTTTGAAAAAATCTTTGATCATAAGACTGAAGGTAATTAGCAGTGGTAAAACATAGAATACTACTCGAATCACCGTGTCCAAAACATCAAACATAGCACAACTTCAGAGTAAGGCTGAAAAAATATGGACACTAACTAAAGTAATGTTAACAAAACGTCTTTTTTAATCTATAGCAAAAACGTAAACGTTGTCGCCTTCGTCAAGAATTGCGTACTGATCAGACAGGTATTTATCAGATGATTATGTATGAAACAACTGATAAACGACTACATATAAAATAACGGTCTATAAAGTCATTCATCACTGGTCAAACAATATAGTGTACAAAAATAAACCACTAACAAAAAATTATTAGTGGTTTATTGTTTATAACATCACTGGCTAAAATGAAGCAGGCACTGTACCCATACGCTGACTGATTGGCTGACTACGACCTAAAAGGCTACTATAGATAGTGGCGTTTTCCATCACGTGTTTGACGTAGTTGCGCGTTTCAGGAAATGCAATCGACTCAACGTACTGATCTGCAGCGATAGAGCCATAGAGTGGCTGCCAGCGTTTAGCATTGTTGGGACCGGCATTGTAACCTGCCGTTGCCAATACTGGCTGATAGTTGAGCTTGCCTAAAATATCACCCATGTACCACGTACCATAACGGATATTGGTGTCACCGCTATTGGCACGGCTCGCACTATAAGTCTCGCCCAGATTACGAGCGATGTATTTTGCGGTATCAGGCATAACCTGCATCAAGCCACTAGCGCCAACGTTTGAGCGCGCAGAGGTCACAAAACGACTCTCTTGGCGCATGATGCCATAAGCCCACGCTGGATCAATGCCCGCTGACTCGCTATAACGTACCACTGCACTCTGATGCGGCATTGGATGCGAAAGCGCTAAGCTATCGACTCTATCGGTATTATCCACCGCATAGATCGCTCGATCGAGCCAGCCCATATCATAGGCCTGACGGGCAGCAGCAATGATTAAGTTGTCATCACGCTTATCACGTGCTTGTTTTACTGCCCAGTTCCATTCGCGGTTGGCATACCCTCGGCTAGCATCAGAATTGTACAAGGCAAAAGCTCGAGCAAAGTTGCCATCTTGCATGACACGAGCGCGGTCAGCGGTACTGACATTAGGCAGGTTACTACCACCGAGACGGCTAGCATCGAAACGTTGACCGATTCTATCTTTTGCCATTAGGCCATAGTAATCATTACTTTTTGCGATATTTTGATACATTTTTTTGGCAGTATTGCGCTTGCTACTATCGCTTGATTGCTCATAAGCACGAGCCAACCAATACTGCCATTGGCTTTCTTTCTGAGTCTCTCCATCCATTTTTGAGATGGCTTCTACGACGTCATCCCAGCGACCGAAACGAATTGCCGCCATGGCATAGTCTTCTGCTTCTTCAAAGTTAAAATCATTGTCTAAGCTATTGCGAAACCACTCCACTGCTTCAGCATTAAAGCCATCATCTGTATTGTGGTTCATGCGCTTGACGCCAAGCGTACGATACGCATAGCGGCGGGTTTCGTCGTTTAATAGTCTGACTGAGCGCTGATTGTCTTGTCTAATATCAAACTCTAACTGGATCGCCGCCTCGCGATAAGATTTGTCAGCGACTCGGCCGATTGCGTATAAATACAGATATTGATTGGTCTGGCTGGCAGGTTCACGACCAAATCGACTAAAAAACGATGATGGATTGAGCTGAATTTCGCTCAGCGCCGAATAAGCAATCGGAGTACCTAAGCGTGAGGACAATGCCATGATATCGCCTGTTTTGCCAGTGCGTAGCATACGCTTGAGACGAGAGGCGCGATCCTGATTGCTAATCAGCGCATTATTATTCATCTCCATCGCTAACTGATCGCACAATGCAGGCTGCTTTTTGGTAGTCAGCCAAACATCAGACTTGGCTGCCATAGCGCGCATGGTATCACCGCCATTGTTGAACCCAAGCGCAACCGCACAGCGCTCGCTTGCGTCTGCATTGGTAATAAGATTTGCAACTTGTCTGACCGAGGCATAATCATTAGAACCAGCCTTAGTTTCAGCATAGTCAGCCACTAGTTTTTCCGCCATCACCGTGTCTGGATACTGACGCACAAACTGTGAAACGGCCGCTGAGCTTTGTGAGTTCAGGTCTAGATTCATACGCCAATAAGTAGGATACATGGCAAACAAACCACCGCTCATGACTTGCTCATAGTTATAGAGCTCACTCACGTCACCACGGTCTGCAGCAATTGCAGCACCCATAAATGAATCAATACTGGTGTCTTGCTGATAATTTTGCTGGTAGTTACTTTCTTGTTGGTAACTCTCGTTATCACCCCACGTCAGCTCCGCGCAGGCAACTTGCGATACACCAAGCGCGCTCACTGCGGTCGCCACGCTGAGTGCACTCATGCGCAACGTCCCCACTGTAAGTCGTTTTGACATCTGTTTTTGACTGGTAGATTCTTCATCCTTGATGCTATGAGCAACACGCAACTTTGTCATACTGACTCTCTTTATTGTCTCTCTACGAGTATTTGAATAACGGTTCGCTAAGTACCGCCAAGGGTATAGCAGTCATCATACTATACTCATTGTGCTTTCAACTATCTCCTTTACCTTTTGTTAATAAATAGGACAGCACGGTGTAACATAGAAGTGATAAAGAGTATTGATTTCGGTAAACACCCCCATTCATAGTAGTAAATAATTGATACTACTGTGAATTATTTGTCTTATTGACGGCTGATAGGCGATGCTAATTTTTCACATTGGTACCAGGTTGTGATAAAATACGCCACCTGTTAATCGGCTACTCCGCTATATTTTTGGTCAATCATGGACTTATCCTTATGAGTGTTACTGTATTCAATCCCCGCATCGATGACGATGCTGTTGCTGAGACGACTGTCACTGCACGTGCTGTCACCGCACTCAAAGAGCAAAGTTCAGCCCAAGCACCCGTCGAAAAATCAACGACCAAAAAAGTCTTCGTCACTACCCAAGGCTGCCAGATGAATGTCTATGACTCTGGCAAAATGCTAGACGTGCTAGGCGACTCACATGGTATGGAAGTCACTCATGATATCGATGAGGCCGACGTGCTACTGATGAATACCTGCTCTATCCGCGAAAAAGCGCAAGAAAAAGTCTTTTCAGAATTGGGTCGCTGGCGCAAGCTAAAAGAAAAACGTCCTGACCTTGTCATTGGCGTCGGTGGCTGCGTAGCCTCACAAGAAGGCGATAACATTCAAAAACGTGCGCCTTACGTCGATATGGTATTTGGCCCGCAGACCTTGCATCGCCTGCCAGAGCTATATGATCAATCACATGAGCAACGTGAGATTTCACCAAAGAACCGTATTGGCACGATTGATGTGTCATTCCCTAGTATTGAAAAGTTCGATTTTTTGCCTGAGCCAAGAGTAGAAGGCTACAAAGCCTTTGTCTCTATTATGGAAGGCTGCTCAAAATATTGCTCGTTTTGCGTGGTGCCTTATACGCGCGGTGAAGAATTATCACGTCCACTCGATGACGTATTGGCTGAGATTGACAGCCTTGCGGCGCAAGGTATCCGTGAAATCAACCTATTGGGTCAAAACGTCAACGGCTATCGCGGCGAAAAAGACGATGGCAGTATTTGCCGTTTCGCTGAGCTGTTGCATTATGTCTCGCATGTCGATGGCGTCGAGCGTATTCGCTATACGACCAGCCATCCGCTAGAGTTCACTGATGACATCATTGATGCCTATGCACAGTTGCCAGAGCTGGTATCACACTTACATCTACCGGTTCAAAGTGGCTCAAACGCTATCTTGGCAGCGATGAAGCGTAACCATACCATTGATGTGTATATCAATCAGATTAATAAGCTCAAAGCCATTCGTCCAGACATCCACTTGTCGAGCGACTTTATCATTGGCTTCCCTGGTGAAACCGAACAAGACTTCCAAGATACCTTGAACTTGGCGAAAGAGTTGAACTTCGATCACTCTTACAGCTTTATCTACTCTAAACGTCCAGGCACGCCAGCCGCTGAGTTGCAAGATGATGTCAGCTTTACGACTAAAAAGGCACGCTTGGCTGAATTCCAGAAAGTCATTATTGATTCAACACTTGCCAAAACTCAAGAAATGGTCGGTACTACGACACGTGTCTTGGTTGAACAAGTTGCTAACCGTCATCCTGATTGCTTAATCGGTACTGCAGATAATACCCGTACGGTCATGTTCCCTCATGATGTTGAGAAAATGGATGAGCTGTTGGGTAAACTTGTGAGCGTACGTATTACCGATTTTGTCAGCCCGCACATGGTTAAAGGTGAGCTAATCGAAGTATTGGCGTAGTGGTTAAGGTAACAATGGTTAAGTTATAAGCTTGAGTAAGAATAAAAAAAGCCGTTCACTACTAATAGCGAACGGCTTTTTTGTGCGTGAATGTTAACCATCACTATTCTGATAACCAATCTGTCTGCCGTAGCTGCTGTTTGGTCTCACGGCGGCGTTTTTTGCGGACAAGATCGATGTCTTCTTTTTCGTGAATACCACCTTTTCTTAATAATGGATCAAGCGCTAGATAATTACGCGGCTTGACTGTGCCTAGCGAGTGTTGCACACCTGTCACAGCCTGCTGCTCTAATCGCCTCTCAATTTGTTTGGCCTTTTTTAAGGTTTGTTTTAAGCTCATATTGTTACCTATGTTTTAATAACTCTAAATCTATTTTATACATTCGAGTGACCCCATAGTGAAACCACGGCTAGGAAATCGAGCGCAAATAGTATACTTGGTACATTTAGCTCGATTGACACCGTCGTGACTCGCTATGGTTTTACTTGTTAGCCTTTAATACACATGACCTGTTTAAGCGTATGCACCACTTCGACCAAGTCAGCTTGATTGGCCATCACTTCATCGATGTCTTTATAAGCGCCGGGTATCTCATCGATGACGCCTTTATCTTTGCGACACTCGACTCCATCCGTCTGCGCCTTTAGCTCATCGATAGTGAACGCTCGTATGGCTTTACCACGGCTCATCTGTCGTCCTGCTCCATGTGAACATGAGCAAAAAGATTCTGCCTCGCCTAGACCACGTACGATAAAAGACTTTGCGCCCATAGAGCCTGGAATAATACCAAGCTCACCTGCATAAGCACTGATCGCGCCTTTACGGGTCACATAGACTTGCTCACCAAAATGCACTTCTTCATTGACATAGTTATGATGACAATTAATGGCTTCTTTGGTCAGCTTAAATCGTGGCAATCCTGCTTGTGGCGACTGTAATGACTTAATGACGAGACGCATCATCTCGCGGCGGTTTTCAAGCGCGTAGTCCTGCGCCCAGCCTACCGCTTCAACATAATCAGCAAAGCTATCAGACCCTTCGGCAAAGTAAGACAAATCTCGATCTGGCACATGACCAAAGCGCGATTGACGCTCTTTTTTTGCAAGATTAATAAAGTACTGACCGATACAATTACCGATGCCGCGGCTGCCAGAATGCAGCATCACCCAGACATCATTGTTCTCATCCAAGCACAGCTCAATGAAATGATTGCCACCGCCGAGTGTTCCCAGCTGCTTCGCCCAAGTACGCTCAAAACCTTTAAGCATTTTAAGCAAACCTGGGTGTTTATCAGTAATCGGTTTTAGGCGTTTACCCAATGGATCAAGCGTTGAGTTTTTGGCTTGGATTTGCTTGTGCATATTGAAGCCGACTGGCACTTGTTGCTCAACGATCGATCGCAATGACCTTAAGTTATCAGGCAGATCACTTGCCGTCAGGGACAAACGTACTGCGTTCATACCGCAGCCAATGTCTACCCCAACTGCGGCAGGAATGATGGCTGACTTGGTCGGAATCACGCTACCGACTGTCGCACCTTTGCCAACGTGCACATCGGGCATCACTGCAATGTGTGAATGCACAAACTCTAGCTGGGCTAAATTGCGTAACTGCTGCATGGCACCTTGCTCAACATCGGTGGTGTAAATCTTGACTGGTACGCCGTGTTTCCGATTTTCGTTTAATACTAATTGAATGCTCATAATTTGTTATTTCCATTTTATTATTTTAATAACCATACATTTTTTATCATTACCAGTTTTTATAATTTTTAGAAATTACTTATCTATCTCAATTAAACAAAAAGTTTAATGATAAATAAAATTAATAAATTATAAAATTTAGGCAATAAAAAACCGTGTTCTTATTAATTAAAAAATCAATAAAAATTCATGGTTAATTTATTATAGACATTTTAAAGAAAGATAATATAGATCAGAACCGTCGGCCACAGCGTAAATATTATACGCATAGAAAAGCTTTAGCTAAATCATAGCCTGAGTCGCTTTATTAGCAATAACGGTAAAGAAAAATGTTAGGCAAACAGATAACAGCAAGCGCAATATGGCTTAGCACAATCGCAGAGCAAATTTGGCACAGTAGACTTAGAAAAGAGATAGCGCAAGTAGATACAGAAAGCTATTCGTTGATATCGATAGATGGAATATCACTCAATAGCTTATATAAAAATTTAGCCAAACCTTTTCGAGGGTGTCATTGCTGTCATGTAGTTTACACATTCAATCTTTAAAAACGTCTTGGTAGTTATATAGGACACGATGATTCCTCCATAGGTTGTGGCTAATGTCATGGCGACAATAGCAGGTTAATTGAAACGATTTATCGCTTATGAAAGATAAGCAGTATAAATCAATGAGCTAATAATAACGATTTAAAAATTAAAGTCAATAATTAATTTGGCTTGTATAGAAAATAACTTAATGAATGTGTGTTTGATTAATCACTTTAATTTAAAATCTTACCAGTATTTTTTAAGCTATAAAACTATTTATCACTTCAGCTAATAAAGCAGCTGCAATAATGATAAATATTACTCCGCAACCACGATTGAGCCATGCTAAACGATTACCCACATCGAGCCAACTTGCCAGCTTTTTGCCGCCTAACGTATATACGATCTGCCAAATCGTTTCGCTTAAAAACAAGCCGATGGTCAATAGGACATATTGCGGCCATAGTGGTACGCTGAAATTGATAAACTTAGGGAAAAATGCCGCAAAGAATAAGATAGCTTTTGGGTTAGATAAAGATACCCAGACACCAGTACGAAACAAGGTTGTGTTACTTGGTGCGATTTTAGTAGCTGCACTAGAGAGCGAACGCGGCTTTGGCACATCAACTCTATCTTCTGAGGTAGCATAGTCCGCATAGTCGGCCTCTACCTCCGCACTCAACTCTTTGGCATCGCTCATCAAACTGCCATAGCCTGCATCACGCCATGAGCTGATACCCAAGTAGATTAGGTATATTGCACCCACGGCTTTGATAATGGTCAGTAGCCACGGTGACTGACGACTGATCACATCCAGTCCCAGCAGCGTTGATAGCAATAATATAAACAAACCAAGGCTCAGCCCTGCCAACGTCCATAGCGTCCGCTTCACGCCATAGTTCATGCCATACTGGAATGCCAGTAACATATTGGGACCTGGCGTTGCGGAAATCAAAAACGTACTTGCGAAAAATACTGCAAACAGATGCCAAGACATCAACCCACCTCTACTGTTCATATATCAGCGGCTCTGATGCGATCCGCTACACTGCCAAAAAATAAATACCGCCATTTAGGCGGTATTATTTGTACTTGCTCATATTATATACATATGTTTAGTATTTTAATACATTATTTACTTGTGCAGCTCGTTAGTAGTTTTTGCAAAAAAGCATCACAGCGTTCGATTTCGATGAGTTCGACATATTCATCCGCTTTGTGCGCTTGCTCAATACTACCAGGACCACAGATGATCGTTGGAATACCTGCATTGGTAAACTGACCGCCTTCTGTGGCATAAGCGACTTTATGACGCTCGTTATCCCCTGTCAGCGCAGCGATTAACGATTGTAATTCAGCGCTATCGCTATCGGTCATGGCAGGGACGCTTTCTTCTTGCATCAGCTCAATGCCCGTCTCAGGCGCACGTGCTTGCATTTGGGCATTTAGCTCAGCGACTTTTGCTTGAATCGGTACCAATATATCGTCTTGCGTCATGTGCGGTAGATTACGATAGTCAAAGGTGAACTCGCACAGATTGGGCACGATATTGGTGGCTGTGCCGCCGTGTATCGTTCCTACTGATAAGGTAGAATAAGGCACCGTAAACAATGCATCCCCGTCTTCTAAAGTGTCGTCACGAGCGCTCAGTTCTTCGGCTAGCGTATCGACATAGCCCACCAGCTTACTGGCATAGCTGATTGCATTGACCCCTTGAGCGATCAAAGACGAATGCGCTGATTTGCCATGGACACGGCAACGATAAACCGCAATACCTTTATGTGCGACCACCATCGCCATATTGGTGGGTTCACCGACGATACAGTAATCAGGCGTGATGCCACGCGCTTTTAAGTCTGCCAAAATCAATGGTGCGCCCAAGCAGCCTACCTCTTCATCGAACGACAGTGCCAAATGCAATGGACGTCGCAACTGACCGCTATTCGATAACTGCACGGCTTGTGGCAATATCGTCAGCGCACAAGCGATAAAGCCTTTCATATCACACGCACCGCGTCCGTATAGCTTGTCACCACGTATCGTCGCGGTAAATGGCTCTGATGTCCAGTCTTGACCATCGACTGGCACCACATCAGTGTGACCAGACAGCACAAGACCATTGTTTACTTGGTTAGCATTTTCGCCAGCGGGTACGGTCACAAACAAGTTAGCCTTGGTTTTTGCCTCGTTAAAGGTCAAATCCACCGCCAAACCCAACTGCTCACAGTACGCTTGCACGTCTTCAATCAATGCTAAGTTGGAATGTCGACTGACCGTGTCAAAGGCGATCAAGCGCGTTAGCCAATCAAGGCTATTACTCGGGTGCGTAGCATGGCTTAACTGTTCGTCATTGCTAGCATTGTCATTAGTATCTTGGATCATAAAATATCCTTATTACGATTTTTAAGAGCTATTTCTCACAAACTACTTCTTAAAAACTAATTCTCACAAACTATGATTGATCAGATTCGTCTTATGATGGATTATTCTGATTCATCACGTCAAGCACTGGTGGCATCGGTTTTGGTAACTTGCCTTCTGCTTGTAGCTCTTTGGTGGTTTTAGCATCGATAGACAGTCCAGCAATCAACGCAATGTCTTTCACATGCTTGCGTTTACGCGTCGCAAAACTCACTGGCACCATACGGGCAAACTCGTAAATATAAAGATAAGACTCTTCCCCACCTTCGAAGTCTTCGTCTTCCTCTAAACGAATCGCCCCAATCTTAGCCAAATCTGAGAGCATCTCGTTCTCTTCACTGGTCAAACCGCAATCGGTAATACCAAAACCGGTCATAAACCCGTTCGACCACTGTTTCAATGCCATCACGCGCTCGTACAAATCATGTTCATCATCAGGGATAAGCGGCATGTACGCATAGGCATCATCTTTGTCTTTTAACTGAAACACGGTGTCCTCTGCTTCTTCTGCCAACAAGGTCAATGCAGCCTCTGGTAGTGGTGCAAAGCTCAGCTCTTCGAACACCTTTGCCCATGTCGATTCGTCAGGTGCATTACAAGCGGTCATAAGCCCTGTCATCAAGCCATGCACTTCGCTGATGGACACATCAGTCCAGTCATCAAAAGCAGTCAGCCAAGTATTCCAGCCAGAAATATTATCGTTCATAACAGATGTCCTAGTAATTGAGTATGACTCATAAAATAAAAAGAAACTCGATAAAATGTCGGGGACAGATTACCGGTAAATAAAAGTAAAAAGACCAAATCTCGTGCTTGTAATTACTTTGTTGATATAGATATTATGCGGTCACCTATGGCATTATTAAATGCAGCGAACAAAATTCATTCACGCTTACTTGTTAAGGATAAAAACTGACTATGTATGATCAACTTAGAATATTAGAAAAAATGGTACTAGACATCAAAAAACAGTATCAGCTTGTCAGTGCTGAACTTAGCAGCCTAAAACAAAACCCTGTTACTGATGCAAAAGAAGTCACCGCCCTAAAGACTCAGCTTGATAGTAGCCATAGCGAACGTGATGGAGCCAAAAAACAACTGAATGATCTCGACAAACGCTATCAAAGTCTCGCTGAAGCGCATCATATGATCGGTGAAGAACAAGACAAGCTGCAAAAACAAATCAGCCAACTACAACAACAAAACAGCGAGCTGCAAAAACATAATAATGAACTAAAGCAGCAGTACAGCGATATCAAACATCAAAACAGTGAGCTACAAAAGAAAAATCAGCTGGCAGCTGAGCGCACGCAAGTGGTATTACAACGCCTAACTCGTATCGATCAGGCAGAGGGCTAATTCACCCTCTAGTAGAGGTAGCATGCAAAGAGATACTGTTTGTCAAACTGCCACTTGTTATATCTCACATCACTCATTTCACTGACCAGACATTGTAGGATTTATCATGACCGATGACCAAAGCAAATCAATAGAAAAGCAGCCAAAAAACAACCCAACACCGCACTCTCAAGCACCAAGCAAAGGATTGCCAGCCCAAAAATCAGCTCAAGCAGGGACCGCCGCCTCAAGTACAGTAGCGAAAGCCAATACCAAGACAACGAATACACCTGAACCACAAATCAAAAAAGTAGATATTGCGATTGCAGGGGTTACCTACCCTATTTTTTGTCCTGTACATGAGCAAGAAGAGCTACTATCAGCGGTTTCTTATATAAACAACTATGCACTTGACCTAAAAAGAGAAGCGCCAAGCTTGAGTCAAGAAAGCATACTAGTACTGTGCTGCTTGAACTTATACGAAAAAATCCATGCCAATCAGAGAAGCGATGAAGATCGCCTGCAACACGAGAAACAATCACAAGCATTGCTAAATAAAATCATGAAAGATGCACACTCGATTTTATAAACTGATAGATAATGTATAGTAGCGCTTAGGACATGACGACTAAGCGCTTTTTTATGCGACCAAGCATTGCTCTGTCATGACCCTAATTATGAGTAAGGCTGATAGGTTTTGCCCGCATGGAAATCCGCCTGATGCTCATAATTGCAAAAAAACAACTCCTGACTGCCTGCAATATCAGCTGCTGTATCACCATCGCTAGTTGTTCCTAAGCTAGGCTTAGTTTCAAGTACGCCGCGATATTCAGCCAAACTATGACCGCAAAAATTGCACTGTCGCGGTGTGGTGATATCTCCTTCTTGTGGCATCATGCTTTTGGGTGCTCGTGGGTACATAAACTTATAAAAAGCCCACATTGACGCCCAAATAATGAGAATGACAATAATAACGGCAAACACGGCTGTGCTCCTTTGATTACGGATAAGCGTGATGGCTATCAAAAGCAACCAAGCTAATAGCTGTACAAAAACTGGCTACGCTAATGACTGTTTCATACGCTTTGGTAACGTAAATTTTACCGTCAATAATGGTAATGGCACAATGCCTTTACCGTTTAATTACCATTGACCGTAGGTAACAACCCATGACAATAGAAAATGACGCTGGTCTATAACCACAAAAAACTGGCCACATTGAGCCAGTTTTTATCAAAATCTACGATTAAAGATTAACCGCTACAGCTGTAACTCACTGATATCAGCTACAGTCAAGAACAGCGCGCGAACCTGCTTTAATAGTGCCAAGCGGTTATTCTTCAATGTTGCATCGTCGCTATTGACCATGACATTATCAAAGAACTGTGTCAGTGGCTCATCTAAGCTCGCTAATGTCTGCAATACTTGGGTGTAGTCTGCTTGCTCAAGCAACGGTTGTACCCTCGTCTGTGCTTGCTTCACATTTGCATATAGATTTTGCTCAGCAGGCTCAGACAATAGCGCTTCATCAACCGTGTCAGCAACCTCGGTTTCTGACTTGGCCAATATGTTGGCTACCCGCTTATTAGAGTCAGCCAACATCGACGCTTGTGACATCTCGCTAAATGCTTGTACGGCACGGATACGCTGATCAAAATCGAGCGGCATATGCGGATTAATCGCTTGCACTGCCTGAATCGTATCAACGCTGACGCCTTGCTCTGTATACATCGCACGATAGCGCGAGTTTAAGAACGCCATGACCTGAGTAAAGGTATCGCCCATCTTAGCAATCTTGCTGCCTTCGGCATTGCTATAGGCTTTGATCGCCTGCTCAACGAGCGCTACCAAATTAATCGGCAACTGCTTTTCAATCAAAATACGCAAAATACCAATGGCAGAACGACGTAAGCTAAACGGATCTTTTGAGCCCGTTGGTGCTTGGTCAATGGCAAAAATACCAACCAATGTATCTAAGCGATCAGCCAATGCTAAGCAAATACCAATTGGTGTTTGCGGCAGCACATCACCACTGAACTTGGGCAGGTATTGCTCTTCTAAGCTTGCCGCAACTGCTTCAGGCTCCTCATTCAAACGCGCATAATACGTGCCCGCGATACCTTGCAATTCAGGATACTCACCAACGAGCGAGCTGGCCAAATCTGCTTTTGACAAAATACCAGCGCGTACGGTGTCATCAACATTGATGTCGTGACCTTGCTGCTGCATCAAAGTAGCAATAAATGCTGCAAGCTTAGCAATACGCTCAGACTTCTCCCAAATCGTACCCAATTTGTCTTGGAATACGCGCGTTTTTAGGCTTTCTGTGAGCGCAAACAATGGCTGCTTTTGATCTTGTAAGAAGAAAAACTCAGCATCAGCCAAACGTGGACGCACAACTTTTTCGTTGCCTTCAATGATCTGGTTAGGATCTTTTGATTCAATGTTAGTGATAAAGATGAAATACGGCTGCAGCTTACCTGCTTTGTCGGTCAAGCAAAAATACTTTTGATCGGCTTGCATAGTCGAGATAAGCGCTTCTTGCGGCACTTGTAAAAAACGCGCTTCAAAGCTCGCTCTTAGTGCAATGGGAAAATCAACCAACGCGGTCACTTCGTCCAGCAAGTCCTGCGGTACGATAGCGTCCGCATTGACCTCACCTGCCAATGCTTTGACTTGGTTATTGATCAGCATTTGGCGTTTATCAAAATCTACCACGACCTTTAGACTGTCTAGCAATTGCTCATATTCATTGGCATGAGCGATGTTATGATAGTCAGGGCTGTGGAAACGGTGGCCACGAGTTTGCGAGCCTGTTTGGTGCCCTTGAATAGTCGCATCAATAACAGCAGCATCCTGCATCAATACTGCCCATTGTACGGGACGGACAAACTCATTGCGGCTGCTACCTGAGCGCATACGCTTGGCTATCGGTAGGCTATCTAATGCTGTCTGAAAAATAGCTGGCAGTAGCTCCGTAGTTGCTTGACCAGTGATTGTTTGCTCAAAGCCGACATAGTCACCTTTATCGGTATTAATCGTCGTAAGCTCGCTGGCGTCAATACCTAGACCTTTGGCAAAACCCATGGCTGCACGGGTTGGATTACCCTCTGCATCAAAAGCGGCTTTGATTGCTGGTCCGCGTTTTTGCTCAGTACGATCAGGCTGCTTGTCGCTAATGCCCTCGATTTGAATCGCTAAACGGCGCGGCGCGGCAAAGGCTTTGATGCTGTCAAAGCTGATATCAGCGTCAGTCAGTTGCTGGGTGACACTGGCTTGTAAGGCATCACGTAATGGCTTTAGGCTTTTTGGAGGTAGCTCTTCACACCCCAGTTCAAATAGAATAGTACTCATGGGATGCTCCTATTTTTTATTAGTAGATTGATTGTTGTCAGTGTCTGCTGCTTCTTTTGGCAGATACTTCTCAAGTGCCTCGGCACGGTGTGCTTCATCTGCCAATGGGAAACCCAATTTGGCACGAGCTTCGACATAACCGATGGCAACTTTGCGCGCAAGCGTACGCACACGTAAGATAAAGCGCTGACGCTCTGTGACCGAGATTGCACCGCGGGCATCAAGCAAGTTAAACGCATGAGAGGCTTTTAATACCATCTCGTAAGCAGGCAATGGCAAGCCAGCTTCGACTAACTTGTCGGCTTGCTGTTCATAAAAGTCAAACATCTCGCCCATCATTGGCACATCAGCGTGCTCAAAGTTATAGGTCGACTGCTCAACTTCGTTTTGATGGAACACATCGCCATAAGTAACACGGCCAAACTCACCATCTGCCCATACCAAATCATAAACGCTATCAACGCCTTGCACATACATAGCCAAACGCTCAAGACCATAGGTAATCTCACCTGTCACTGGGAAGCATTCAATACCGCCGACTTGCTGGAAGTACGTGAACTGCGTCACTTCCATACCGTTTAGCCAAATCTCCCAGCCCAAGCCCCAAGCGCCTAGCGTCGGTGATTCCCAGTTGTCTTCCACAAAACGCACATCGTGCACCAACGGGTCAATACCAATGGCACGTAGTGAGTCTAAATATAGCTCTTGAATGTTAGGTGGATTTGGCTTTAGCACCACCTGAAACTGATAGTAATGCTGCAAGCGGTTTGGGTTGTCACCATAGCGCCCATCGGTAGGACGACGTGATGGCTGTACATAAGCTGCGTTCCAACGCTCAGGACCTAACGAGCGCAAAAAAGTTGCCGTATGAAAAGTGCCTGCGCCGACTTCCATATCATAAGGCTGCAATATAACGCAGCCTTTATCAGCCCAATAATTCTGCAGGGTTAGGATTAAGTCTTGAAAGGTCATCGGTTGAGAGTTTTTATCTTGTGTCATTGGGGTTGTCGCTTCGGATGTCATAGTTTGGGTATTCATAGTAAAGCCACTGTGAAATGAGTATTATTAACTAAATCTCTGATAGCACTCGCCACGCATTTTGGCAACGACTCTATTTGCCTGCTCACCTTACTAAAAATTGACTATTTTATCCATATTTACGTCAACTAAATTTGCATTGTGAACACAAACACGTCGCTATATGACTGTTTTTTGGTCGAATAATCACGAAAGGCAAATTATCATTAAAAGATGTGGTTAGAGATATGGTTAAGATAGACAAAAAAATACCCAAATGCGTGAGCATTCGGGCAGGAGGAAAGTTGTATCTTGGGCATCCTGATTATTCAGGCTTTTTATTTTTAAGGTACTGCTGTTCTTTTAACTGCATTTACAACTTAACGTTTTAACTTAGCGCTTTTAAATTCTAATTTCAAAACCTGCCAAAACACACTTACTGGTAAGACCCACTGCTGGCTTTTGGCATGATTATCCACAGTATGAGGTAAATCAAGATACCAGGTACTGCTGCACTCAACGATGAGATAATCACAAAAAGCAATCTAACCCACGTTGGCGACCAACCAACATACTCTGCGATCCCGCCCATTACGCCCGCTATCATACGATTGTTTTGTGAGCGATGTAATTTTGCTAACTTAGCCAAACTAAATACCTCTCTAACGTTTGTTTTTATATGTTTATTCTTTTTTTGCTTTTTTCTATATGTCAAAAAAACTTTGTGTTGCTAACTTATGAATAAGTATATCAACTCTTTAGTATTTATCTGTTGACGCTGTAGACGTACTTTGTGAGTTTATGATACCTAAGCTTACCCTAATCTGTCATAACTGCGCGCAAACCCCTGATTTTAAATAGTTATTTCAAAATGTTTCAAAATCACCTTTGTTGCTTAATCCTTACAACAACACCTTCCAATTCTTATTATTTTTTAATTTAATCAAAGAGATAAACAGTAATTTAATAACGAAAATAACCATCAATAGCTATCAAAAAATCTTCATCTGCCCAACCAGTTACCAGTAAATTACCAGCAAGCCACGCCCAACTTGCCATTGATAGATTCAATAAACTGTCCATTCAAAATAGCAAGTTGAAGATAGAATAATATGCAAAAAAGTCAGATATAGGTCAGGGTTACAATAACCTACCTGCAAATCCACCCAAACCTTTATACCATGCTGATAAACAACTCAGACTTTAGAAAACTCATCACAAAACTGAGACAGACTATAAAGATAAAACAAAAATAAGGATGACTATGTACGATACGGGATTGATGATTGGACATTTTGAGCCGCTACATTTGGGGCAAATGCGTAGCATATTAGAAGCAGCAGGACAGGCAAAAACCTTACACATTGTCATTATGGCGCATCCTTCCCCGCATCCAGATTTTGCTATTACGTTACAAGATAAGGCACGCTGGCTACAGATGGCCTGTGCAGACCTGCCATTTATTCATATTCATACGACTAATGAGCTCGAGTTGCCTCTTCATGAGCATCTTTATGATAGTAGTGAGGATATCCGTATTGATGTGGCTGCTAGCAACGCTAAATTGCAGCGTTTGATAGACGCACTAACACTACCTGCAGAGACCGTATTGTTCATAGCTGAAAACCACCCCCTTACGCAGAGCGATATACAGGATCAATTACTGTTTCCAGTTATCACCACTACGCTACAACCTGAGTTTGACTCTTATGCGATTGCTCGTGATCCAGTCGCCCACTGGTCAGCGATTCATCCAGAAGCCCGCGCTAACTATACCAAGACCGTTGCTATCGTTGGTGGGGAAAGCTCAGGTAAGACGACACTGGTACATAAGCTGGCTAATTATTACGGTGCTAGCTTTGCACTGGAGATGGGTCGTTTGTATGTCGGCACAGACTTGGGTGGTAGCGAAGTTGGCTTACAGTATAGTGACTATGGGCCGATTTCGCTTGATCATGCCCAGGCGATACGAGAAGCCAAAGTCCATGCAACTGCGCCTGTCACCATCGTTGATACTGACTTTGTGACCACGCAGGCATTTTGTGAAGAGTACGAGGGTCGCACCCATCCTTTTGTGGCTGCCTGTATTGATGAGTTTCGTGTAGACCACACCATTATGCTGGATAACAATACGCCGTGGATCGATGATGGCATGCGCTCTTTGGGTACGCCTGAGGCACGTGGACGGTTTGAACAGCGTCTGGTAGATATTTTTGCCCGTCACGATATCATACCGCATATGATAGACCAGCCTGATTATGATGCTCGTTATCAACAAGCGTTATTGTTTATCGATCAACATGTCTATGGCAAAAAGCCATAAAAAATTCAGAGTATATTTATAATAATTTATTTACGAGCGCATGTTATTCAGCTAGCGCATGAAAGTTAGCAACATATTGATATTAGTATTTATTTTAGAGGAAAAAATTATGCGTATTCAACTATTGGACAACATTACCGGAAAATGGGCAATGCAATGGATTATCATCTGGTTTATTTGCGGGGTCATTGCCTTGTCCGCAGGGTTTTGGCTCACCACCGACCATACCACGCTTGATTGGTTTTATTTGGCTGTCTCATTTATTGGCTTGGTTTGTGTGGTCTCGCTATCATTTCGCAAAAACGTCATGGGCAATGGTTTTGGGATGGGGGCAACCGCAGGTGAGGTTATCGTACAGGCAACGTCTGGCGCAGTGGGCTTAATGCTGGCACCACTTTTTAACTTTTTTACACACGTCTACGGTATTTTCTATTGGTCCAAGCACACGGATCCTGATGGCGATATGATCCCCAAGTCAGCGAGCAAAGCGGTTTGGTTGATCACTGCAACATTTATCATCATTGGTCTTGCGCTATTCCCTACTATCAACGATCTGCTAACGAGCTATGGCTATGCGGTCGTAGAAGATGACAACAGTAAATTTTTAGGGTTTATCTCCTTTTTTTGGATCAACGTCATTGCATTTGTGTTATCTATTACTGCACAGGCTGCCATGATTTTGCGTTACTCGTTTAACTGGTGGCTATGGATCATCGTGAACTTTGTCTGGCTCATTGTGAATCTCATGTCTGGTAACTATATTTTTGCTATTCAAACCATGGTTTATCAGGTCAATGCATTCGTCGGTCTGTACGAGTGGCATCGTAGCGAACGCGGTTAATAACATCAGTTACAAAAAACTGTATTAGACTTTAAGACACATAAGATTTGAAAATACATAAAATATTGAGTCAAATGTTGCCAACATGACATTAGCAACCTGTCCAAATTTGACTGTACCGTCTATGAGATAAAATGGTAGATACACGCGATTAATGCTACAACTGATATCAAACATCATATTGATATTTGAGTGAGTAACAAATATCAGCCCTCTATTTTAATCACTAACAGGGAGGTTAGTATGTCACGTCATCAACCCAAAATGTCTAAGCGTACGCTTGAGCAATGGCTTAGTGAGTACTCTGTCAGTCATCAGAACTTGGTCAATAAGAAAATCCATTGGCTATGTGTACCAACGATTTTTGTCAGCCTGTTAGGTATGGGCATGTCACTGTCTGTTTGGTTTACCTTAGTGCTCAGCGCCTTAGTGCTACTGTTCTATATGCGCTTATCGACGCCGCTGTTTTTGGCGATGGGTATGTTTATTCTTATCTGTTTGTCAGTAATGGCAGCTATGCCTTGGGGATTTAAGGCATGGGCAGCTGTCTTTATCGTCGCTTGGATTGGGCAGTTCATCGGTCATAAAATCGAAGGCAAAAAACCTTCATTCTTTAAAGATCTACAGTTCTTGATGATCGGTCCAGCATGGGTAGCCGACAGTTTAATGCAGCGCAAATAGCTATTATTCTGGCTGATGAATTTCGTAAATACCAAATTTTGCAAACATTCAGTATCGCTGCGCCGTCTTTAACCTTTATCATCAATAAAAAAAGCGCCACCTAACAATCAGGTGGCGCTTTTTTATATGTACTTAATCTAGGACGTTTTTTAAGTAAAAACAATAACGCCCTATATTTTAAGCACCAAAAACTTTTAGACGCTCGTCAACTGGCTTGAACGCTTTATCGCCTGCTGGCTGCTCGATTTTACCAAATACCAACTGGGCTTTGAGCTCCCAGTCTGCATCGATGTTCCAAGTGCTTGCAACTTTTTGATCAATCACTGGATTGTAGTGCTGTAAGTTTGCGCCAACCTCAATACTTGCAAGCGCCGTCCAAATAACGTACTGGTGCATTGCATTGGTCTGGGTTGACCAAATCGGAAAATTATCAGCATATAAAGGTGCCGCTTCTTGCATGCCTCTGACGACAGCCTGATCTTCAAAGAACAACACCGTACCAGCACCCGCTCTAAAACCAGCAATTTTATCTTTGGTAGATTTGAATGCTTCCTCGTCACCGACGATTACGCGCAATGCATCTTCAGTCATGTCCCACAATTTATGATGGTCATCACCGAATAACACCACAATGCGTGTTGACTGTGAGTTGAACGATGATGGTGTATGCAAGATAGCATGCTCCACTACTTTTACAACTTCATCATTAGATACTGGTAGCTGGTCGCTAAGGGCATAGATTGAACGGCGTTTTTCTGCTAACTGCTGTAATGTTTTTAGGTCTGACATAGTGTTGCTCCACGTTGTTAATATTAATAGTTGTTGGTATAAGTTATCGTTTTTTCTTTATTATAGGCTTAATGGTATTAAACCCATATGTCGTTTTTATCAAAAAAAATTATGAGTGTTCGTTGGATGGAAACTATCATTCGTGACGTTATCCTTTGAACCCTTCAGGCAATTCTGGCGCCACAAGACGGTTCATATCAGAATCGATCTCACCAAAGCGTTCATGACCATTGTTCCAATCGCTAATCGATTGCTTGAGCGCTTCTTTATTGTCAGCGACAAAATTCCACCACAGCAGTACCTTGTTATTCAAAGGCTCACCGCCAATAAACATCAGACGTGTGCCTTTTTTTGCTACCAATCTTATGCTGGTACTATTGGCGACATCTGTACGATGAAAACGTAACAGCTGGTTTTTTTGATAGACCTTACCTTCGGACTCCAGCTCACCAATAATAACCAAAACACCGTACTCGAAGCTGGCTTCTAAATCCAGTGTCACATCCCCATCTTCTAGGAAGTGCACATCGACACCGACCATCTTAGAGTACTGCAATGTTGGCGCTTGATAGTGCTCGCCTGAGGCAGCTGTATAGTCACCTGTGGTCAGAGTCAGCTCAACATTGTTTTCAGTCCATGTTGGCAGCTCTGGATAATGATTGAAACTGCGTTCAATCTGTTGGTCAGTAGGTAGGGCTATCCACAGCTGTACCATGTTCATATTGCGTATAGCTGTGCTTGAGTCAGTATCGCCTACATCATCACGTAAAAAGACGCTTTGTTCTGTGTGACTGATGCCTTGATTCAGTCCAGTACCTGCCGTCATGACATTAACTTGGTGTTTGGTGATGACTTGCTCACTACCTAAGCTATCTTTGTGTAATATCTCACCCTCTATCATCCAACTAAAGGTCTGTAGATTGGTGTGCGGATGACGTCCAACTTGCACCCCTGAATCATCTGACGCGAATTCGACCGGACCTGCATGATCCAAAAAGCACCAAGCACCGATGGGTTGTTTGCCTTTGTTCGGTAGCAATCGAGCGATAGGAACGCCGCCAACATCTGTCAATCGTGGCTCTAAAGTGCTAATAGTCATGACCCACCTCTTGGTATCTATAACATCAATACGGTTATTAATAATGAGTTGTTGATCGCTATCGTTTCTCTATAAAAAAGCAGTACTTCTTATAAAAAAAGCGGTACTTCCATCACCAATACTGTTGCAGCTGCTGGCACATCCATCGTAAAACTCTCAGTATCCCAAATACCCAAACCATCTCGACTGGCCAGAACATTATTATCTATCACGACTTGACCACTGATAACAAAAACATAGACACCGTTGCTAGGGTTTTTTAGTTGATAACTGCTCATCACCCCTTTATCAAATTCCCCTATGCTAAACCAAGCATCTTGATGAATCCAAACGCCTGCATCGTCAGCATTAGGCGACAGCACTTGATTGAACGCATTGGGTTGCATGATATCGCCCATAGGTATTTGCTGATATCGAGGGGCCACACTCATTTTATTTGGTATTACCCAAATTTGTAGAAACGCCATGTCCTCTTCATTATTACCATTCATTTCACTATGAGTAATGCCCGTACCTGCTGACATGACTTGGATCTCACCAGTCTCGATCATGCCTTCATTGCCGATATTGTCTTTGTGTGCAAGCTTGCCAGATAAAGGAATACTGATGATTTCCATATCACGGTGCGAATGCCTACCAAACCCATGACCACCAATGACAAAGTCATCATTGAGGACACGTAGAGCACCAAACCCCATACGCTCCCGGTTATGATAGTTAGCAAAGCTAAAGCTATGACGGCTTTTGAGCCAGCCATGATTGGCATCACCACGTGAGTCTGCTGCATGATAGATCGTTTTCATAATTTATCCTTAGCTATCAACACGTTTATCAGCTATGTATTTATTATTAATTAACGTCATTGAACAATAGATTCATTATAATTGTTGACTACAAAGAGATAAACAAGGATAAATGCAATTAACTATTCTCACTTTTAGAACAATCATAAGGTACCGATAATGGGACAACTAGAAGATATGGCGATGTTTGTACGCATTGTCGAAGCAGGTAGCATTACCAAAGCGGCTGAGCAGTTAAATATCGCAAAGTCAGCCGTGAGTCGCCGCCTCAAAGAATTAGAAACACGCCTAGGCAGCCAATTGATCAGCCGTACCACTCGCCACTCTAAATTAACTCAAGCAGGTGAGCAGTATTATCAGCAGGTAAATCATATCTTGCGCGCAGTCGATGCGGTCAACGAGCGTACCAGCGATGCACCTATGCGTGTCGAAGGCACGCTCAAAATGACAGCACCATTATCGTTTGGAGTCAGGCATCTAAATGATGTGATTGATGAGTATGCTAATCAGCACCCCAACCTAAGATTTGATTTAGATTTTTCTGATCGGCGTATCGACTTGATTGAAGAAGGCTATGAGTTGGCAATTCGCATCGGCGATCTGCGCGACTCTAGCTATCAGGCAAAACAGTTGGCGTTGATACGCTGTGTGATTTGTGCCAGTCCTGACTATCTGGCAAGGATGGGTGTACCCGAAACACTAGATGATTTGGACAATCATGAGCTGTTGCAATATAGTCTTGGTCAGACGAACAGTATAGAGCTAGTGGATGCTGAGGGCAAAAAACATTACCGTACTATCGATGCCAAAATAAAAGCCACTAATGGCGAGTTCTTAGTTGATTTGGCGGTAAAGGGACACGGCATTACCTTTGTGCCCACGTTTATTGCCTACAATGAACTGGCACGAGGTGAACTCGTACCTGTCTTCCAGCAGTACCAGTTGCCTGTGTTAAAAGCATATGCCGTTTATCCAAGAAACCGATTCTTATCGCAGCGTTGTCGTTATTTGATTGACTTTATTGCAGAGCGATTCGGCGATCATCCCTATTGGGATGAGTATTGATAGCACTATTAAATAGAACTGTAAGGGTTACGCTTCAATGCTCTTACCCTCTTTCATCCGACTAATCGTCAGCCCCGTAAAGCCAAACAGCAGCGTCAGTAACAGTGACAAATAACAGAAGAACGCATAAGGTAGATACTCTAATACTGGCACCCCTAGTGCCTGACTGATAAACACCCCGCACACACTCCAAGGCACCAGTGGATTAATCACCGTTCCTGCATCCTCAATCGTCCGCGACAAATTCTTCGGATGCAATTGCAGGCGCTCAAACGTCGACCGAAAGGCCGTACCTGATAATAGAATACTCAAATACTGCTCACCGATTAATACATTGATACTGAGCGCCGACATCGCCGCCGCAAAGATCGCTCGTCCTGAAGTGGTCAGTGTCTCTTTAATACCTGACAGCAGTGCTGGCAGAATCCCTAATGCCGTTAGTAACCCACCTAAACTTAGTGCCAGTATCACAATCGCCTGGGTAAAGAACATACTCTGTACACCGCCGCGCGACAGCATACCACCGACCTCCCCTAGCTCTAATGACTCAGCGGGTGCATATCCTGCAAACAGATACCCACCCAACTGACCAAAGCTTGGCGAGCTGTGTACATAAGTGATGATTAGTGCTGCTGCTATGGTACAAATAATCGTATAAATCGCATTAACCCGAAACAGTGCCAATCCTACCAATATCACAAAGGGTAGTACCGAATACCCATGTACCAAACCACTGTCTATCAGCTGTCCTTGTAATATAGTCACTTGACTCAGATCAGCGCTGGTCGTCTGCCCTGAGAACATCCAAAACAAGATGACTGTCAGTATCCATGCCGGTACAGTGGTATACATCATATTACGAATGTGCTCAAACAAATCAATACCCACCACTGAGGACGCAATGGTACAGGTGTCAGACAAGGGCGACATCTTATCACCGAAGAACGCGCCTGATACTACTGCCCCCGCCGCTATAGCCACATTGGCATCAAAGGCGTTACTCATCCCAATAAAGGCCACACCCAATGTGGCAGCAGTCGTCAAACTACTGCCTAGAGCAATACCGATAATAGAGGTTAAGACAAAGGCAGAGATATAGTAGTACTCAGGCGATATCAGCTGAAAGCCCACATACATAAGCGTGGGAATGGCCCCTGACATCATGAGAGCCGCCACCATAAGACCAATAAAGAAGAATAGGTAGATGGCACCGATACCGCGCATGACACCTGAGGCCATTTGCGCTTGCATGTCATCAAAGCTGAGTCCTTTAACCATACCGATAGCTAGCAATACACAGATGGCAAGGATAAGAGACAGGTGCGGTACCCAGCCAAAGCCAATCATGGTGATGCCCATAATAGCGATGACGATGGCGGATATAATAAAGGCGAGCTTGGCGCTGATCTCGGTGAGGGGTTTTGGTGGCATGAGGTGCCCTTATGTTGCCTACAGGTTTAAACTACGTATATGTCTAGGTTTATACGCCTGATCTGTCGCGATCATGACGGCTACTCTCTTTTGCTCTGTAGAAATTCCATTTTGACTTGCTATGTCTCTACTAGCTGCTTAGCTTATTTTTCAAGACAAATTTTAAGCATAAAAAAAAGCCTCACTATGAAGTGAGGCTTTTTGCGCTTTTTCAAGCCATATTTGGAGCGGGAAAAGAGATTCGAACTCTCGACCCCAACCTTGGCAAGGTTATGCTCTACCACTGAGCTATTCCCGCTTATTATCAGATCGTCGTGTTGTTAACAACTACTTCGTCTCGATAGGCTGGCTATTCTAGCAAATATTCTGTATGTGTCAACACCTTTTTTAAAATTTATATCTAATATTATCAACTAAGCCCCCTATAGTTTAGGTAAATAGACACAAACAATTGATTTAACAAAATAATTTATTTTTAAAAAATATAAATTATTTTGCATTAAATATCACAAACTACAGTCTCGCCCTGATGCTTCCTGCTATTACAACTTTCTATTCATCTAGTACTTTTCTTTCATATGGACTAATACAACTCTTATAAAAAAGAAGCAAAATCAGACCTTACTCACAGCAACATCTTGCTCACTTACAATCATAGGCTCTATTGTTACTTTTTCTACCTTGGTTTTAGTCAGTTAACATTATTATACTTATCTACAATAAGAGTTCAGGTAGACTTTCACTATCTATATGGATGAACAAACGTCAATAAAAGAGCAATAACAAACAGCGTTGTCATCTATTTTACTGTTATTTATTTTGTATGATTTTAATTTTACCGCTTATCGAGAGGATATTTTTATGAAAAAATTATTGACCACCACAGTGATGGCGGCTTCGTTGTCGGCACTGACATTAACCGGTTGTACGAGTACCACCAATACGGGTGCCGTTGGTGTTGATCGCCAGCAGTTATTATTGGTCTCTAGCGAGCAGGTGCTACAGCTATCAGCACAGAGCTACGCGCAGACATTACAAGAAGCAAGATCAAAAGGCGTGTTAGATACCAACACGGCTCAGCTCAATCGCCTAAAGAACATCGCGAATCGTTTGGTTGGTCAAGTAGGTGTTTATCGTACAGATGCGGCAAAATGGCAGTGGGAAGTCCACACAATCAAATCTGATCAGCTAAACGCCTTTGTAATGCCAGGCGGTAAGGTTATGTTTTATTCAGGTATTATCGATCGTCTAAACCTGACCGATGACGAGATTGCCGCTATTATGGGTCACGAAATCTCTCATGCATTGCGCGAGCACTCACGTGAACGTATCTCACGCGAGTATGCCACTCAGACAGGTATCGGTGTGGCAGCTAGCATCTTTGGTCTATCACAAGGTCAAGCTCAGATCGCAAGCGTAGCTGGTGATCTAGGGTTGAGCCGTCCGCACAGTCGTACTCAAGAAAGCGAAGCTGACCAAATCGGACTTGAGTTAATGGCGCGTGCAGGCTATAACCCGCAAGCTGCTATTACGCTATGGCAAAAAATGCAGCGTGCCAGCCAAGGCGAGCCACCTCAATTTTTGAGCACTCACCCAACGAGCAGCAGCCGTATCTCTGAGCTACAGTCGTTGATGCCAAAGGTTACGCCACTGTACCAACGATCGCGTCGTTAATACCTGATCGATTAATTACTCTGATGCATACTTAAGAGGCAAAGCTCAAGAGATGAAGCTCAAGAAGCTAAACTTAAGAAGCTAAGTGTATATAGTCTATAAAAGCAAAGTACAGCCAGTGCGCCGTGCTTTGCTTTTTTACTTGGCGCTAGGCATTGTATGCTTTTTAATCGTACGCTATACCGACTGCTGTCTCTGCTATAATGCCAGTAGATATCATTTGCAGATTGCCAATAGACTTGGGCAATATATATTGAAGGATTGTTATGAGTACCACACCTACCGCCGATGCACTTCATACTGAACTACAAGCGCTAGAGCCGCAGTATATCGAGCTAATCAATGAGTCGATGTCCCATGCTGGCTACTTTGAAGGCAAAGAGAGCCACTTCAAACTGACTATCGTCAGTGATGCTTTTGAAAGTAAGCGACTGGTCGGGCGTCACCAACTAATATATGGGTTAGTCAATTCCCTATTAACCTCACAAGGCGGTCAGGTACATGCGCTAGCCATTCACGCCTATACGCCAACAGAGTGGCAAGGTCAAAGCCCAGACAGTCCATTATGTGCGGGTCAAAACAAATAGCATGATGCACGTTTATAAAAATCAAACAGTTTAAATATGCCCGCATATCATAATGCAAAAGGGAGCAAGATTCGATGAAACATCTACACATGTTAATGGCAGCGCTGACCGTTATATTATTTCTATACCAAAGTTATTTAGTACTGAGCGCTGACAGGCGTGCACCGCGTGTGGTCAAAATAGCCACTCATATTATCTACGCTGTGCTCATCTTGTCAGGTGCCATAATGCTGATGCAGTTAATGAGTGCTAATGCCCCTGTACAGTGGGTGTTTGCTAAGATTATTTTGCTTGTTGCTGCTATTAGCTCTAGCATCAAAGCCTTTAATGCTAACGCAACCCCTGTTCAGAGAAAAACAGGCATTCTTATTGCTGCAGTTGCCTATCTTGGCATCGTGATACTTGCCTTTGCCAAACCAGCAAATTTATTCTGATTGTCTCTACCCTTTTAGTGAGTATTCGATATTTTTTAATATCTTAATGATGCGGTATTTGTTATCTTAAATAGACATAAATACAATCACTTAGCCTAATGGAGCCCTCATGAAAACGTTTACGACAGCGACCCTACTGGCAGCAGCTGGCATCTTTGCGCTCTCAGGCTGTGCTTCTACTGGTAATGTCACACCGCAATATGTCCCGCCAAGCACTTATCAAAATTATAATTGCCAAGCACTCAGTCAAGAGTACGCGCGCGTCAACCGTTATGTTGAAGCCGCTCGCAGTGAGCAATCTACCTTGTCAACTTCAGGCGTGGGTGTGGGCATTTCTGCAGGACGTTGGGGTATCTCTCCCAATATCAGCTTTGGTGTTGGCAAAAGCAACAACACCAAAGCACGCGATGCAAAACTCTCGCGTCTCTATGGTGAGCGTGATGCGATTGTCCAATCTGCTCGTATTCAGCGCTGTAGCTTTGCCAATGGCATCAAAATTTATGGTGAATAAAATCAAGCAAAAGCTCTCTACATAATTGAGACAGTGCGATAACAAGAAAAAAGCCAATACGCGATCCGCATATTGGCTTTTTTCTTGTTATCGCTTTTATGAGCACTGTCCTAATTTGACGCATACTGCTTTACTAAGCGCTACGCCTGCAAGCTTTGCACCCACTGCACTATTTGATGGCTTGGCAGTGCGCCTGATTGACGCGCAATCTCCTTGCCATGCCTAAAGGCCACCATCGTTGGCAGGCTGCGAATATTATAAGGAGCAGCAGCTTGCTCGTATTTATCCGTTTGCACTTTGGCAAAGACCACTTGCGGCAATTGACCAGCAGCCGCTTTGAATTCTGGTGCCATCATAATACATGGCTGGCACCAGCTCGCCCAAAAGTCTACGATGGTTAATACATCATTTTTTTGAATGACTTTACTGGTCGTTTGCGCGTTCAGCTCATGTGGACTGGCAGTCAATAATAGCTGGCTACATTTACCACATTTTGGTGCAGCACTTAGCCGTGCGGCAGGTACACGGTTGGTTGCTTGACACTGCAGGCATACTAAATGGAAACTTTGTTCGCTCATCATCTGATTCCTATTTTAATTATTCTAATCACTTTACTTTTTATAAGTTCGATATTGGTATTTATAACCCAAGCTCAACGTATAATCTACGCAGACAAATAATTTTAGCACAGTTCACTATTTTCCTTCTCTATGCTATTTGCTGTGCCACACCGCTATAGACATAGCTCATCGGTCGTGGACCAGGCAAATACGCTTCGCTCAATTTATCAATAGCAAACCCACCCGCTCTGATCAATGCTGGAATATCACGGTCTAAGTGACAACCGCCTGCTATTGGTTTCCAAAAAGGTGTCAAACGATGCTGCCAACGCTCAACAGTCAAGTCTGGTGCTAGCCCGTGCTCACAAAATAACAAGCGTCCATTAGGTTTTAGCACACGTGCCATTTCTTGAAGTGCAGCTACTGGATCGTCGATACTGCATAGGGTAAAAGTCATCACAATGGTATCGAATTGATCAGTTTTGGCATGAATACCTTGTACATCGACGGCTATTACCTCAACTGGAATATCAATGTTAGCCGCTCGCTCATGTGCAAGTGACTGCATTTGAGCTGCTGGATCGACACCGACAATGGCAGAGACTTTTTTGGTATCGTAAAATTGTAGATTCAGACCGCTACCAATGCCAATCTCCAACACCTCGCCGAACGCTTGCGGAACAATTTTGGAACGCGCTTTCATCACATTGCCTGTACTACAAGCGACATCTATCATTTTTGGTAGTACATAGCGCTCATATAGGTTCATTACTCTCTCCCTTTATCAACACCCTGAGCGCTTATAAGCATCTATACCAAACATACTGTATTGTGGAAAGAAGCGAGTCCCTCTTGTTGCTAACGGTCACTCATGACCCTGTCTGACTTACTCACCAAGCACATTAATCGGTACTTTCAGATAACGCGTACCGTTGTCTTCTGGCTCTGGCAAATGCCCTGCATCTATATTTACTTGTACTGCAGGAATAATCAGGCGCGGCATATCCAAAGTCGCATCACGGCGCTCACGCATATCTACAAACTCCGCTTCGTTGATGCTGTCTTTGACATGAATATTTTCTAGTTTTTGTGCCGCAACAGTAGTCGTTGGACAATGCTGACGCCCCTTGCTTGGATAATCATGACACAAATACATCACCGTATCTTCGGGAAGTGCCAATAGCTTTTGAATAGAGTGATAAAGCGTTTTGGCATCACCGCCTGGAAAGTCACAACGGGCAGTACCCACGTCAGGCGCGAACAAAGTATCACCAACAAAAATCACTGTTTTTTCTTCATCAGTAGCCATATATGCCATATCGGCACGGGTATGACCGGGTACATACAGCGCAGTAATAGTAATACTCCCCAGCGCTAGCGTCTGACCATCATCTGTCAAAATATCAAACTGACCAGCATCAGTACGGAACCTGCTGTCAAAATTAAATATTTGCTTAAATATTTTTTGTACTTCGGTAATATGCTGACCGATAACCAGCTCACCGCCAAGACTTTCTTTGACATGAATGGCAGCAGATAGGTGATCGGCATGGGCATGGGTCTCAATGATATATTTGAGTGTCCAGCCATGCTCACGGACAAATTCAATGACTTCATCAGCGCTACTGGTATTGGTTCTGCCCGACTTTGCATCAAAGTTTAGGACTGGATCGACAATGGCGCACAGTTGCTGCTCGACATCAGCGAGCACATGAGTATAGGTTTCTGTATCACTGTCTAAGAAAGAATGAACTTGCATGGTTACCTCTTTACTTATCTATGGAGTGTTTTCGTTATAGGGCGTTTATTATCTTTAATTAACCCTTAAGTATGATATTGAGTCGTATATAATGCTTGTTTGAACTTATAACTTATCTGTTATCACCAATATAACAACTGCAATACACTTTATCAATTTATATAATGTAAATAATGATATCTTGATATGCGGCGTGATATCATTGATAATCAAACATATATTATTGAAAATAATACGGTAGTCACTACCCTATTATATAAGGAGCTCACTCTGGCTACTTCACCTGCAGCAGCGGATATGTCTGCTCATAGCGCTAATGATGATATGTCATCTGATAACGCAGATTTTGCCTCTATTGATCTTGCCAAACAAATGCAACAAGCATCCATGCAAGCGAGTCAGTTGTTAAAATCACTCTCACACCCTGATCGACTGTTACTACTTTGTCAGTTGACCCAAGGCGAGTACTGTGTCGGTGAGCTTGAAGGCTTGGTCGGTGTTGGACAGCCAAGCTTGTCGCAGCAACTGGGTATCTTGCGTAAAGACCAGCTGGTAGCGACACGGCGCGAGGGCAAGCAGATTTACTATAGCATCGCAAGTGACGATGCCTTGGCTGTATTAGAGCTGCTTTATCAAAGATTTTGTGCCAAAGCGGAATAATGCCGTACTCGCCTAGCTGTCTTATGATGATTTTTATTTTGGTGATGTATTGATATGTCTTCTATCACTGGCCGTCTTATTCCTACTTGGCTGCGCCAATACCAGCTAACCGCATTGCCGACTGACCTTGTCGCAGGACTCGTGGTAGGCGTATTGGTGATACCGCAGAGCTTAGGCTACGCGGTACTTGCAGGGCTGCCACCTGTGTATGGTCTGTATGCAGCGATCGTACCTGTAATCGTCTATGCATGGCTTGGCTCTAGCAACGTACAGGCTGTCGGACCTGTCGCTATTACCGCTATTATGACGGCGAGCGGTCTGCTACCCTACGCTGAGCAAGGCTCAGAGCAGTACGCACTGATGGCAAGCCTACTGGCATTGATGGTAGGCGCACTACTATGGATTGCTGGACGGCTGAAGCTTGGCTGGATCATGCAGTTTATTAGTCGCGGCGTTTCAGCAGGATTTGTGAGCGGAGCTGCAGTACTGATCTTTGTCAGCCAACTCAAGTACCTGATGGCAATTCCCATCACTGGTAACAGCTTGGTCGGTTATTTATCTACCATGCAGCGCTATGCCAGTCAGTTACATCCTTTGACTTTGGTTATTGGTGTCATTGCTTTTGCGCTCTTGGTGGCTAATCGCTACGCCAGTGAGTGGGTATGGCGAACGTGGCTATCGGCATCGTATGCCAAATGGGCAGAGCGTCTATTTCCACTCGTCTTACTTGGCTTTGCCATCGTTCTGAGCATCGTAATGCACTGGAGCGCACT
Source organism: Psychrobacter sp. H27 (assembly GCF_059072655.1). NCBI lineage: Bacteria > Pseudomonadati > Pseudomonadota > Gammaproteobacteria > Moraxellales > Moraxellaceae > Psychrobacter > Psychrobacter sp. H27. Next base: position 1,404,948 of record NZ_JCACRX010000001.1, read on the forward strand.
GGGTGTTGCCACTATTGGTCGTATTCCGCAAGGATTACCGAGCTTTACGCTGCCGCATGTGACAGACTTACAAGAAGCGCTCAAGCTCTTGCCAACAGCAGGCTTGATGGCGCTGATCGTATTTGTATCTAGTAGCTCAGTGGCCAGTACCTATGCACGCTTACGGGGAGAGCGGTTTGATGCCAATCATGAGCTGACTGGCCTTGGTCTGGCCAACCTATCTGGCGGACTGTTTCAGAGCTTTGCTATTGCAGGCGGTTTCTCACGTACGGCTATCAACGCAGATTCAGGAGCCAAAACGCCGCTTGCCAGCCTAGTGACGGTACTGGTGATGATTGCGGCCTTGATAGCCTTTAGCAATGCGCTTGCCCCTCTGCCTTACGCCCTACTGGGTGCCACTATTATGGCATCCATCATTGGGCTGATAGATATCACGACTCTGAAGTCTGCTTGGCAGCGTGATCGCTTAGATGGCGCCAGTTTTTTGGCCGCGTTCATTGGTGTGCTGATATTTGGACTCAATACAGGTCTGGTCATTGGGCTGATGGTGTCGTTTGCGAGCCTTATATGGCAATCAAGCAAGCCGCATGTGGCTATCGTTGGACAGTTGGGTGGTAGCGGACATTTTCGTAATATCAATCGTCATGATGTGGTGACTTTTGATAATTTACTGATGCTACGTATCGATGAGAGTCTATTCTTTGGTAATAGTGAGTCCGTACATCGTCGTATTCTAAATGCTATGCAGCAGTATCCAGCAGCACACGAGGTCGTATTGATTATGGCGGCGGTCAATCATATCGACCTGACCGCGCAAGAAATGCTCAGTACTCTAAACCAAGAGCTTGCACTACAAAATAAGCGTCTGCATTTTAGCTTTATCAAAGGGCCTGTCATGGATGTTATCGGTCAAACGCCACTGATTAGTGAGTTATCAGGGCAGGTCTATCTGAGTACCTTAGATGCCGTCGATGCTTTGAAAAACATTTGACGATGACATGATGTGCATCTTCTTTAGAATGTGTGTGTCTTTTAGAGCATAACTGGCCATAGCATCCATCGCACAATATCGCTACGATAGAGCCTGTGTTATGCTATACCGACTATACAGAGCTCACAGTACACAGCTAACCATACACAGACAGCTACTGGCTCACAGCTTTAGTCTCAACGAGACTGACCTGTCTTTTGATTGTCATGACCTACCCTTTAATACTATAACTATTCACAACAATAATTGACGCGACTTATGACCGACGACTTAACGATTTACAAGCAGATATATCCAAGCCAATGTATCAAAATTGCCGAGCTTGGCTACCGCTCAGTGCTCAATATACGTCCAGATGCTGAGATTGAGACACAACCTGATAGCTGTGATTTGGCAACTGCGACCAAGGAAGCAAACCTAACTTATCATCATCTCCCATTTGATGATGAGCGCCTAAGTATGCTGACCGTAGAACAGTTTGCTGACTTTTATCACGCAATGCCGAAGCCTATATTGATGTTTTGTGGCACTGGGGCGCGTGCCAAACTACTGTACCAAAGCGCATTGATGCAAGGTCTACTATAACCAACTCTATTGCCCAACCGATTAATCTAATTATAATACCAACCAAACCCATAAAAAAGGAGCTCCTATGAGCCATGAAGTTAGCTTTGCCGGACAGATCACCCCTGACCAAATGCCTATGATTGCCGAGAACGGTTTTAAAACCATTATCAATAATCGTCCAGATGGTGAAGAGCCGGGTCAGCCTACCAGTGCAGAGATTGAAGCCGCGGCTAAAGAAGCGGGGCTCGCGTATAAAGAAGTATCATTCGCTGGTAGCGAGCTCAATCAAAACCATGTCGAAGAATTCGCTGATTTCTTTAACCAAGCTGAGCAGCCAATGCTCATCTTTTGCCGTACTGGCAATCGCTCAACGGGTATCTATGAAGCTGCGAAACGTATGGATTTGTTAGATGACTAGAGCCATAAGAATCTTAGGTGATTAAAATATTTAGCCCACAAAACCTTGTGGGCTTTTTATTATGCTTAAAAACGCATTACACGCAGACAGCGCAAAAGGCTCTTAATACTACTTAAGAACCATCATAGTCACAACAAGTGGGTTACTAAGTAAGTGTAATAGAGCTATTATCATTCAGAGCACTTAATCTCTTTGAGTGATTAAGACAACTAAGTATGTCATTAGCATTAGAATCAGCTCTTTTATACTTAAATATCTATGTCACTCAATATCTGGACAATCAGTTGTTTAAAAACATGGAATGTGAGTAGCTGCATAGGGGGACAATGCCCTCCCGCTACTATTGATTCTCAACGAGCCATCTTTATATGGCACTTTAGTTTTACAAGGAATGTTTAATGAATAATACTGCGCTAGCATTACTCCCACTAGCACTTGCCTATATTATGTTTACCCTAGGAGCAGGGTTAAAACTTAGTGATTTTAAAGTCATTGCTAAATATCCAAAAGCGTTCTTTGTCGGCTTGATTAATCAAGTTGTGCTGGTACCTTTGGTTGCATTAGCAGTCGTATTAGTGATGACGCCGCCGCCCGCCATTGCTTTTGGGATTATGCTTATTAGTTTTTGTCCAGGCGGCGTCACCAGCAATATGCTGACCTATTATGCCAAAGGCAATGTCGCACTCTCTATCGCATTGACAGGAGTGGTCAGCATATTGTCTGTGATTACGCTCCCTATTTTAATCACGTTGGCTTTCGATCATTTTATGCAAGATCAAGCGAACTCTATTAGCGCCATCAAGATTGGTCTAGTCATGTTCTTATTAACCACATTACCAGTGACGCTTGGTATGCTCGCTCGCTATAAATTTACTGATTTTATGGTACGTCGCAGCAGCCTTCTTAATGGTTTAGCTAGTGTATTTTTTGTATTGATTGTCTTTGCTGCTATTGCCTCTAACTGGCAATTACTACAGTCACAGTTCACCCAAATTGGGTTAGAGCTGGTCTTTATGATTGCTATTTTATTTGCTATTAGTATCCTAATCTCTAGAGTCCTAAAGCTCAGCTGGTTTGATACAAAAACCATCTCGATAGAGACCAGTATTCAGAACAGTACAACCGCCATTACTTTAGCGCCTATTATTATGGGTGTAAGTACTCTGCCAGTGATTGCACTGCCCGCTGCCTTATATGGTGTGCTGATGTATGTGGTTGCGCTTCCCATCATTGCTTTGATCAAAAATAAAAACTGATGATAACGTACATAGAAAACACAGAGCGCTCACCTTGGTATTGGATGGGCATCTTTTATCATCGTATAACTTAAATAATCTAAGTAATGATATGAATATTACTCAGATTATAGACTGGTCAACCCTTGATATTGAGCACATAATGACACTCTCTACTATGACCTAATGGGACGATATGATGCAAAAACCAATACTGATTATCGGCAATAAAAACTACTCGTCTTGGTCACTACGGGCCTGGCTACTCTTAAAGGCATTTAACATCGATTTTGAGGAGCAGCTAATCGAGCTGTTTGATTCATCAGCACGTCCAGTATTGGAGGCGCACTCACCAACGGGAAAAGTTCCTATATTGGTCTATGGTGAGGGGGACAAACAAGTAACTGTCTGGGATACGCTGGCCATTGCGATACAGGTTAATGAGTATTTTACGGATATTGATATTTGGACGGGTGTCAATAAATCTAGCGCTAACACATACGATACTCAAAATAGAATAAACAGTGCTTATTGCCAGAGCATCATTGCTGAGATGCATTCAGGGTTGTCAGGTATACGTAATGAGATGCCGATGAATATCAGAGCAATCGCTAAGATACAACCGAGTGTTGCTTGCCTAGCCGATATTGCTCGTATTGAGGGTATTTTTGCAGATTGTTTACAAGGACGTTCAGAGGACAGCTATTTGTTCGGACACTTTACAGCAGCTGATGTGTTTTTTGCCCCGGTAGTGCTGCGATTACAGACCTATGCCGACGCGTCCAATATTGTCTTGCAGCCGCTTACTAAGCAGTACTGTCACACGATGATGAATCACCCAGATATAGAGACTTGGGTTCAGGCAGCCCTACAAGAGACGCGAATCGTTGAAGAAGATGAAGCGGGTGAGATTGTCTCGTTATCAGGTATTTTGGCGAATAGCGAGCATATGAGCGAATAACCGTCATTTCGGGCATAATTTGAGCATGGACAGTATCTTGCACAAAAAAACCACTTCAGCTCAGCTAAAGTGGTTTTTGCTTTCATAAGACATTAAGCGTATACGTACTACTGTTTTTGATCTAACGCTTCTTTTACCGCTTTTTTACCCCATGCACTCATATCGAGATCTAACTTTTCATACTCTTGTGCATCGAATAACGGTTCTTTAACCCCTGATTTTAATTGTCTTGCAAAATCGTCAAGTAGACGTTTGGCTCGCGGAAATAGCATAATCAAGGCCAATAAGTTGGCTAGTGCTAGCACACCCATTAATGGATCAGCGAAGAAGAATACCGCGGTTGCCGTAGGGGCTACTGCGCCCAAGAACAATATCGCAATCACGACAATTCGTAAAATCAAAGTCGCTTTTTTAATGTTCTTTTTAACCAAAAAGTTAATCGCGTTTTCGCCCATATAATAGTTATACATGATAGAACTAAGTGCAAATAGCAGCAGCGATATGGTCAGAATATACTGTGCCCAGTCTCCAAGCTGAGTCGTTAGCGCCTGCTGAGCAAGTACGATACCATCGACCTCGGCACCTGGTTGATAGACCCCGCTTAACAAAATCATAAATGCTGTGGCACTACACACAACTAACGTATCGATGAACACAGATAGTGATTGTGAGATACCTTGACTCACAGGGTGCGTGGCGTAAGCGGTAGCTGCAATATTAGGAGCAGAACCCAAACCGGCCTCATTAGAGAACAACCCGCGCTTCATACCCTGCTCAATCGCTACACCGATACCACCGCCCACGACAGATTCAATACCAAACGCATTTTTGACAATCATTACCATCAATGCAGGTATCTCTGTGAAGTTGAGTGCGATAATAATAAGCGCCATCCCAAGATAGATCAGTGCCATTACTGGAATGACAACGTCGGCTACTTTTGCAATGCGCTGGATACCGCCAAAGACAATGAACCCACCTGCAATGACCAGTACTACCCCTGACATCCAGCGTTCAATCCCAAAGCTCTCAAGCGCAGAACCTGCCACCGTGTTGCCTTGGAATGCCACAAAACCAATAGAGAAAGACAGTAGTAGAGAAACAGCATAAATAACAGCAAGCCAGCGGTAGTCTTTACCTAAACCATGTAGGATATAGGTTGCAGGGCCGCCACGAAAGTTACCATCATTGTCTCTACGCTTGTAAAGCTGAGCCAAACTACACTCAACAATACTGGTCATCATGCCAATGAGTGCGACAACCCACATCCAGAAGACCGCACCGGGGCCACCTAACGAGATTGCAACCGCAACACCAGCAATGTTACCACCGCCCACACGTCCACCGATAGAAACGAGCAACGCCTGACGGGCAGAAATCCCATCTTCTCCTACTTCATCCGTTTTAAACACACGGAACATACGTTTGAAATATCTAAACTGGGCGAATCTGCCCACGATGGTGAATAATAAACCAAAAATAACCAACATAGGCACGAGTGCCCAGCCCCATGTTAAATCCCCGATTAGGGCAAAAAAAGCTTCAATATATTCCATGCCTACTTTCCTTATAGTTCATGATGCTTTGAAAGGTTCTATTGAGCTCATTATTGCATCAACAACGCGAATTTGTAATGCGAATGACAAATTTGTAACGTAAATGTTGATATTTTCTAGGAATGACTACTTTATTAGCTCATTTAAACGGCTATTTTCTATTTATTAAACTCTCCTTTGTAGAGAACGGTTTATACAACGTCATAAAAAAAGCCACCTCAAACAAGGTGGCTTTTTATTTTTAATTGACAATTTAATGATCTACTACATGACCCGCTTACTGCATAACCCGCTTATTGCATGACTAAGTATTCAAACGCTGACAACGCAGCTTTACTACCTTCGCCCATCGCGATATTGATCTGCTTGAACGGTACGGTCGTGACGTCACCACAAGCAAAGATACCTTTACGATCTGTATGGCAGCGCTCATCAATTTCAATCTCGCCAAAACGGTTTAAATCAACAAAACCTTTGATGAACCCAGTATTTGGTACTAGACCAATCTGTACAAACACCCCTGACAAGTCACGCTCGTGAGTCTCACCTGTACTGCGGTCTTGGTACACGATAGAGGATACTTTGCCATCAGTTGCTTTGATTTCTTGAGTCGCGGCACCTGTGATGAATTCAATATTGGCTTTTTCTTTAGCTTTGTTAATCAATACTTGGTCAGCTTTTAATTCATCAGCGAATTCCAGTACAGTCACGTGTTTGACGATACCTGCCAAATCTAGTGCTGCTTCAACGCCTGAGTTACCACCACCAATGACTGAGATGTCCTTACCCTTGAAGAATGGGCCATCACAATGAGCACAGAACGCCACGCCTTTACCGATGTTTTCTTCCTCACCTGGTACGCCAAGTTTGCGCCACTGGGCACCTGTTGCCAAGATAATACTACGCGTCTCAAAGGTCTCACCAGTGTTTAGATTGATACTATAGTTCTCTTCTTCGGTCTCGCCGATGTCTTTTACGCTGACATGCTCTTTTAGCGTGATATTGTACTCGGCCAAGTGTTTGACGAAATTACCAGACAGGTCGGTACCATTGGTCAAGGGTACAGAGATTAGGTTTTCGATATCTTGCGTGTCTTTGACCTGACCACCGATACGATCAGCAACCATCGTCACTTTTAGACCTTTACGAGCAGTATAAATGGCAGCCGCTACACCTGCAGGACCCGCACCGATGATAGTGACGTCTTGCTGCTCTAGTTGCTCAGCATCTTCTACTTCTGACAACAAGTCAGGGAACTGCTCTTGTAACTTACCGATTAGTTTTGCAGTATCTATTAGACCATTAGCAAATGGCTTACCGTTCAAGAATACTGCTGGTACGCCTTGGATCTTGTTTGCGTCTACTTGTTCTTGAAACAGTGCACCATCGATCATCTCATTGCTGATACCGTCATTCAATAGCGCAAACTGGTTCAATGCCTGAACGACTTCTGGACAGCTATGGCATGACAACGACACATAGGTCTGGAACTGTAATGGCTTGTTGAAGCGCTTAACCAGCTTTTGAATACCTTCGTCCAGTTTTAGCGTATGACCACCCGCTTGCAATATTGCAAGGATCAGTGAGGTAAACTCATGACCGCCTGGAATACCGCTAAATACAATACCAGTATCTTCTGACGCACCATCTACATGACTAACTACCTTGAAGCTGATTGCGCTTGGCAAGCTGTCATCAGTTGATTCTGCACTGAAGTTGATTTTGTCAGTGGTACCAGCAATTTTAGTCAAAAAATCGATCAGTTCTGCGCGCTTACTGTGCTCACCATTACCCAATACAAAGGTAATCGGACGTGTCATATTTTCACTATAGCTCTTAACGGCATCTAATAAATTTTGGTCTATCATGTTTGTTCCTCATTATGACTGAATATGTAACGGCAACGGTCATGCTGCACGTCTAAATATAAGATTCTAAAATTAATAGTTTTATATAAAATGTTGTATCTATCGAGTTATTGCCCTTGAATGTCCCTATTATCATGCGTTTGAGCAAATTCAGCAAGCTGAGAAACTCAAATATCAAGTTTTATAAAACCAATCATAAATAGTTTTATTGTATTAAATATAAATACACTGGTAGATAATAGTCATGGTGTCTGTATGTTTTTTTCGCTACAATCGAGAATAGTTCTTAAGTTAAGCCGTTTTTTAAAACAATTCGCGACTATGTGTAGCAAGGTTGCGTTTAATGACAAGGATGAACACATGAGAAAAACAGACACGCTCCACGACAACAGAGAGATCATCGCCGAGCTCAAACTCAAAGACAGTCATTTTGCGAGTATTTTTGAGGAGCATACTCAGCTTGATCAAAAAATCAACTACCTCGAAAAAGACCTAGTAAAGCATGCTAGCCGCGAAGAAGAAATAGAAAAAATGAAGCGCCATAAACTACATCTTAAAGATGAGATTTATAAGATTATCGATAAGAATAAAGAAGACTCTCCTATTTAGTAGTATGTTTACTGTCAATCTATACAGATTCTGTAGACTAGTGGAAATGTCATCAATAAATTAAGCTTTAACTCATATAAAAAAAGACCCCATCAACATACGCTAATGGGGTCTTTATATATAGCACTGATTCAAACTAACAGCGTAAGATTCAGTGCTACTGTTATCTAAGTGATGAAATAACTACTTAGATTTTACCAACTAGGTCAAGACTTGGCTTCAATGTATCGCCACCTTGTTCCCAAGCTGCTGGGCATACTTCACCGTCGTTTTCACGAACGTACTGTGCTGCTTTTACTTTGCGTAGCATATCTTTTGCACTACGGCCGATACCACCTGCATGGATTTCAGCAACTTGAATCAAACCATCAGGATCTACTAAGAACGTACCACGTTCAGCAAGACCAGCTTCTTCAATCATAACGTTAAAGCCGCGAGTGATCTTACCAGTAGGATCGCCGATCATTGGGTATTGTACTTTGCCGATAGCATCTGAAGAATCATGCCATGCTTTGTGCGTGAAATGCGTGTCAGTTGATACTGAATATACTTCAACACCAAGACCTTTTAGCTCTTCGTAATGACCTGCCATGTCTTCAAGTTCAGTTGGGCAAACAAACGTGAAATCAGCTGGGTAGAATAAGAAAATTGCCCAGTTGCCTTTTACGTCTTCTGAAGTAACAGTTTTGAACTCACCGTTTACATATGCATCTGCTGAAAATTCTGGGATTTCTTGATTGATGATAGACGCCATGGTTGGCTCCTCTATAATTAATTAAATTAAAAGTTATTTGTATGGTTTTTCGACTAACCCTTTATCTTTCTGGGCTACCCGACAAACTATACGCGAATTCTATGGTTAATCTAGTTAAAAGTTTTTAATGTGATGTTTTGTTTTATTAAACTTGTTAAACTATTATCTCTAGAGCTTATCATTGGTTCAAAATTGGTAATTTGCCACCCCATAAAGGTTGACGACACATAATAAACTGCATGAAAAACCCACTAAAAGAGAGGTTTTATGATTACTTTACGACAACTTGAGTTTGCTTTGGCTGTAGCCAAACATCGCCACTTCAAACGTGCTGCTGAAGACTGCAATATTTCACAGTCTGCGCTGAGCTTAGGTATTGCAGAATTAGAAAAACAGCTGGATACTCAGATTTTTGAGCGTAACAACAAACAAGTGCTGATCACGCCTATCGGGCAAGATATCCTTACGCGCGCACAACGCGTGTTTTCTGAAGTGAGTGACTTGACCACGCGTGCGCAAAGTCACCAGACGCCACTTGCCTATCCTATGACGGTCGGTATCATCCCAACGATTGCGCCTTATTTGCTACCAAAGGTATTGCCTGCGCTACGTGCTCAATATCCAGAGTTTCGTATGACGATCGTTGAGCAACAGACTGAGCGCCTGCTTGAACAAGTCCGTTATGGTCATATTGATACCGCTATTATTGCACTACCTTATGCGGTCGATGGTCTGCACAGTTTTGAGTTCTGGAGTGAAGACTTCTTTGCTGTATTCCCAAAAGATGACGTACATGCCAAACTCGAAACCATTAACGCTGATGAGCTGGCCACTGCCAACCTTATGCTACTTGGTGAAGGGCACTGTTTGACCGATCAGACACTATCGGTCTGTCATTTCGACCGCTCGCAAATGAAATCGAGCTTTTCGGATGCCAGTTTAAACACGCTAATTCAAATGGCGCTTGCCAATATGGGCACGACGCTAGTGCCTGAAATGGCATTGGATCAGCTGCACCTGCAAAATCAAAACGCGGTTGCAGTACCATTGGCTGAAGACGGACCACACCGCCGTATTGCTTTTGTTACCCGTTTGAACTATGCGCGTGTCGATGATGTGAGCTTACTTGGGGACGTCTTTAACAAAGCATTTAAAGATGCCGTGGCTAACGACGAAGACTAGTTGCACCATATTTAGCATAGCAACAGTGAAAAGTGATAGATGACTGACTTTTTATATAGACATGATAATCTTGGCAAATGCTTTGCACAGCACTTATCGTCTATGAGTAACGATATCTTGCCACAGCAGATAGAGTTGCTGTGGCAAGATATCGCAGTACGCTATACTGAGCCACAGCGCGCTTATCATACGTTTGATCATATCGAGCAATTAATGATGCAGCTTAAAAACATCAAACCCTCTCTATCTAAGCCAAATACGATAGCGCTGGCACTGTATTATCATGACATCGTGTATGACCCAACACGTTCAGACAATGAGCAAAAAAGTGCTGAATATGCGGTAGAGGCGTTGAGCCCATACCTGAATTCGACGCGATGCCAAGATATCTACGCACTTATTATAATGACTGCTGATCATCAGATAGATGCACTGATAGACGAAGATAACCGTAACGATGCCGCCTATCTATTAGACATGGATTTGAGTGTTTTAGGTGCGCCTTGGTCTACATATCAGCAATATACACAAGCAGTACGTCAAGAGTATGTTCATGTGACAGACGTGGATTATCGTCATGGTCGCACTGCGATATTACAAGGATTACTAGCGCATCCAAGACTGTATTTGACTGACTACTATTACGAGCGACTAGAAGCACAAGCTCGGGACAATATCGAACGTGAGATTATTTTGCTCGCAGCTTTATAAACAGCTCGCTACCCTGCCGTGCAGGATATGAATTGTAGCTAGGCGCCATGGTCTCGATACCAAAATGGATTTGAAAACGCTGCTGGTACTCTTCCTTAGTACCACCAAATGGTGGCTCTTCTCGTCCAAAGTCTGTATTAAATAACAAACCCACCAGTTTGCCTTGAGGCTTTAGTAGTCTCGCCATCTGCTGCACGTACTCATCACGGCGCGCGGGATTGATCGCACAAAAAAACGTCTGCTCCAATATCCAATCAAATTGATACTGCTGCTCTGACAAACTAAAAAAGTCTGCGCAGATCAAATGCTCAGAGGGAAAATCAGGATAACGCGCTGCAAACGCTTCAATCGGTGCTGGCACAAAATCAACCAACGTGACATTGGTAAATCCTTGCTCATATAGATAGCCTACTTCATAGGCATTACCTGCACCTGCTACCAACACTGCTTGATTTTTGGCGTTGTCAGGTAGCTGGTCAATATAAGCTTTGAGTGGTGGCGATACCTGTCCCATATCCCAGCCGATGCTATTTTTTTCATAGCGCTGCTGCCAAAATTCTGCCTGATTGACATTTTCCATGTGACATCCCTGTATAGTTCTATTTAAACGACACGTTTTGTACCGTTATGTCTTATCATATCAGGCTTATGAAGGCGTGTCCTTATGTCAATCATGCCAGTAAAACTCAGTCCGAGTTATCTATCTTTGATACAAAAGAAAGATGCGTAGGCAAAAACTGCTATGAAGGCACTGATTTAGATAGCTAAAATCGCAGGCTGTTGAACTCAATCCAACTGACCCGTCTTGCCTGCCAGCAGATTGTGCCACTGCTGATAATCCGGCATTGCCGCCTCAACGGTTTGCCAAAACGCGCGACTATGATTGGCATGATGTAAATGACAGAGCTCATGAACGATAACATACTCGGTGCATTCGATAGGATAAGCAGGAAGATAGACCGAGAGCCAGATGCGGCGGGCGCGAGTATTACAGCTACCCCAGCGCGTGTGCATTTTCTTTAATCGTACCTCATTGGCATAAGCGCCGACGATAGGCTGCCACTTCTCAAATAGCGAAGGCATGATATTGGAGAGCTGCTGTCGATAGTAAGCCATTGTTTCATCATGGCTCAACGTCAATGCTTGTACTTTGCCCCATAGATAGATGGGCTGATCAGCATCTGAGGAATCTACCGGAGCGCTGGGTTTACGATGGTATTGCGCCAGTACTTGCGGGTGATGAGCAATCGCCCAAGACACTCGTCTGGCTACAGCATACAGTGTTTGCGAGGCAGTGATACGCAGTGGTACAGAAACCATCAATAAATAAGGCTTTAAGCGAAAGTTGATATTTTTGACACGTTTTTTACTGATGCACAGCTCGATACCTGCCTGTGCGAGCTGCTGTCTCACAGTATCTAAACTGATATCTGAGCTGATGCACTGTCTCCTTTTTATATGGTCATAGCAGCTATAAGCTGCATCGCTGAAGTCACGGACGCAAAAGTTATGAATGTGAAAGGTATGGACATAACCGTGTGAATCATTGCTCCTGACTACTGATGCGCTTATAACATTTACAAAATCTACAACGCTTGCAAATGGTTGTCAAAGGACATCATGTGCAATTTACTGTCCTTTATAATACGCTCACGGTGCTCAGTAACTTTCGTCTCTGACTTTGTTTCTGGCACAGGCGTGACTCTCAATGCCGTTAATTGTCCTTGACCGTCACTGACGATAAATCCTGAATCCATAGGATCACTGGCTCTGTGAGTTGGTATATTGGAGTCAGCTAGCATTGATGCCCCTGCACAGTCTGGTAGGTTTACATCATCAATCAACTCTCGAGTATGTAAATCATAAATCGCTGCACAGCCACCAATTGGTGTGGTCACACAAAGCAAATTGCGATCGCTATCGACGGCTACGCTCGCAATATATTGATGAAAACGTTGCCATTGATTGTTTGGCATAGTCAATGGTGTGAAATGGCTATCACCGCGCTTGTGGGTCAATACCAATGGTACATTGATGTGCTTTTCACCTTGGAACTGAATACCGATCATCACTGAGCCATCCTTGTGCATCGCTAAATGACGCACGCTCATCTGGTTATGTTCAGGAGTCACTTGCTCAATTAATGACCCGTCATGACGGTTTAGATAAGTTAGCGAGGGTCGCATGCTATCTAGATTTAACTCTTCACGTGAGGCTTGCTCGGTCTTGATACCACCATTTGCGATCACTAATGTATCACCATCTGGATGCATAATCAGCTCGTGCGGGCCGATACCATGCGAGTCAAACTCTACTACTTTGTTATAAGCATTATTGGCATCGTAGATACCGATTTTACCCGCTAGGCTGACAGTGTCATTTTCAGTCACATAGAGCAAACTGCCATCTAGGCTATAACAGGCATGACCATAAAAATGGCGATTTATATCAGCTTTGATTGCATGCTGGACCTGTCCATTTGCTGTACTCAGCACCCAGAATTTTTCGCTAGGGCGACGACCCATTACAATAACGTGCCGACCTTGGTGGTCACTGCTATGCTGAGCTTGCTCTTCAGGTACATTGACGGATACAGGTTGAACGACGATGTCATGAACACGTTCAGGCATAGTGGTCTGCCACACCATTTGCCTATCAGCATCGATACCCACCACACCAAAATCATGCTCGTTTTGGTTCAGTGATGTGTGGTTTTTTGGCATGGATGCAACACCGCTAACCCAGCTAACTGGTCGTGCTAGCAACGTCGTCGTATGCATATCAGTAAAACTGGAGGCATCATACTGATCAGCATTATCTATAGTATGATGATAAGCCTGCCGCCATGTCGCCGCCCCTTGCTGACAAGCATAGCGCAAGCGCGTGAGCATTGGTGTTGTCTCATCAGCCGATTGCGATACCCGTAACTGCGTGCGGAGACCTGTCATATAATCTTGCAGGCTAGCATTGGGGTTCTGCTGCTTGCGGTAACGATGGTGTAGCCCAACAAGTGCTGTCGTGCCAATTATAGACAGCACGGACGTCGTCAGTAGCTCATGGCTTGCTGATCTTGCTCCTGACTTATATGCTTGATCGCGCGCTTTGGGCATTAACGCTATTGTGTTCCTATTAATAGTAGACATTGTCTAATCGCCATCAGTGCTATTGAATCCCACACGGATACCGAGTGCTGGGATTAACTCGCGTTTGATTAGGCGAGTGATGGTGGTCAGATGATCATAGAGCGCCTGCTGGTCATCTTTATCTGCGGCTGATATATCTTCTGGCATCTGTGCTAGTAGTGTCGTCGCTTCGGCAAGCGCAGTCGATAGGTTATCAGCAACTGTATTTTCATCATTACTACCAAGAATCGCTGTCAATACGGGGTCAGTCATGGCTTTATTAATCGCATCTAGTTTTGCATTGATAATAGCGCGGCTTTGACCCGCGGTAGCAGCTGGCAGGTGACCTTTTGCTTTGCCCGTCAGACCCAGTGGCTGATCGATCGCATTGGACTTCATCGTTTCAATCAATGACAGTAAAGAGTTAAACCATTGGTTTAAACCTTGGTCGCTCTCCCCTGTCTTATCTATTGCCAATAAGTTAGTCGCGTTCTGCTGCCAGTTGTCCTCGATGGCTTTTAGACGTGTGCTCAGAGCACTACTGGCACTGATTACATAAGCACATTGACCAGCATCCAAGCTCTCATTGGCAAACAGCGCTTCTTCTAATCCTGGTACACCCTGCACAATCGCACTCTCACCGGCGAGCTGCTCTGGCGTTAGTTTTGGATTAGCAGCGATTAGGTCGGCGACACCGCTATGCACCAGACCGCGCTCGTCGGGATAGTAATTGATATATAAGTTACTCATACTGGCAGTAGCGGGACCAAAGTTGACCATTTCAGCACTTGACCATGCTTGTGCTAGTACCAGCCACTGCTCGCGCAATGCTTGCAACTCATCACCGCTTACTGGTGATTGTTGACAATATTTCTGCGCCAATTCATTGAGCAGATCGCTTTGTTGTGCTGCATCGGCATACGCTGGAATCACGATATCCTCTGCCACATGTGTCAAATATGTCTTTTGGGTCTCAGGACTGATGTTTACAGCAACGATCTGCTCAGCAGCTTCATTACTGCTTTCTGCTGAGCCATTAGCAGCGCTATTCTCTTGCACTACTTCTTGGCTGTCCACTTCTGCAGTTTTATTTTCGTCGGCAGGTTTGACACAGCTGATTAGCAGTCCAGCACTTAATGCAGATAGTGCCATTGCCAAAGCGTGGTTCATTTTCATAGGGTTCTCGGTAATTTTATAGGTAGTAATTTATATCGTTGTTGCATGACTGCTCAAAACAGGTGGCGCACGATAGTACGCAGTAAAATCACGCTATAGTGACCTTAAGAATGCATTGAGCTCTGTACGACCTTGCTTGTCTAGTTTCAATACCTTTTGTTGCTGCTTTTTGGCTTCTCCGCCATGCCATAGTACGGCTTCCATCAGCGTGCGCGCGCGACCATCATGCAAGAACGTCGCTTGCGGATCAACCGTTTGAGCAAGCCCGACACCCCATAAGGGCGGTGTGCGCCACTCATAAGAGTTGGCTAAAAATTCAACTTGAGCATCTTTTGATGGTAGCTTACCGGAAACTGTACGATCAGCAAGCTCATCACCCATATCATGTAGCAGCAAATCTGTGTAAGGGTAAATCACTTGACCGTGTTGCTCAAGACGATCATCGTCGGTTTTTGGCAACTGATATCTTGGGGTATGACAGCTTTGACACCCCATGTCATAGAAATGCTTTTTGCCAGCCAGCACCAACTCACTATCCGCGTCACGGCGATGTGGCACCGCCAAATTACGGGTATAAAACTCTACGAATTTTGCCACGTCATCGTTCACTTCGACAGGAGGCTTGCCATTCCCTTGCTCATCAGCGCCAGTAGTCGCATTTAGGCAGGCAGTCTGCGTGGGCATGCAAGACTCATGTGGACGGATATTTGACGTCAAACCCATGTCTTCATTAAACGCACTTTGGTTCTGGGTCAGCAGCCTCGTTTGACCTGCTTTCCACCCAAAACGTCCAAGCGCACGCTTACCGGTTTGTGGATCCATAACCCAATTGAACTTACCACTGATATCACTATTGTTCTTGGCTTGTTTTTTAATATCATCGTCAGGGATTTGTTCTAGCAATCCAAGTCCAATCATCGGCGGTGCCACTCGCGGCGATACCATCATCGCCTCATCAAGAGCACCGTATCCAGGGGTGGTCAAGTTAAATGTGGGTGCGCGCAGCGTCTCAATATGTCCGTCAGCAAAAGTGACTGGTTTATCAGTCCACTGTACTGCTATTCTCGCTTCAGCAGGGACGCCCTGAATACCTCGATCTTGCAGTTGCCCACCATACATCGGGTGAACGACTTTTTCAATGAGCGAGTCCTGCAACTGCTTACGCTGCTCATCGGTCGTCGCTGGCATAGACAGACGTACCAGCAAGCT
Organism: Psychrobacter sp. H27; assembly: GCF_059072655.1. Lineage (NCBI taxonomy): Bacteria > Pseudomonadati > Pseudomonadota > Gammaproteobacteria > Moraxellales > Moraxellaceae > Psychrobacter > Psychrobacter sp. H27. Next base: position 1,421,307 of record NZ_JCACRX010000001.1, read on the forward strand.
GTCCGCATCATCATCGGCATCCATCGGTGCATGACCACGTCCATCTTTGATGTGGCAAGACTGACAAGCCGCAACGTTAAACAGCGCACCCAGTCCATCACGGCTATCTGTACTAGCAGGAGCTACAACCCAAGGCTGACGAAAGAACGCATTACCAATAAAAAACATGCCTTTGCGTGAAGCCGCCAAGTTTGATGACGGCTTTGAATAGCTCTCAGCACTCGTGATGCTGATCCCGGTGTCACCGCCCTGTTTAATCTCTTGTGGATCAAAGCTGACAAGCTGTTGCATGGGCATGCCAGCAAGTGCCTCAATATTTTGAGCACGCTCAGAGGTTATTGGTTGGGAGCTATCACTAGTAGCGGTCGCCCTTTGACTCTCCGAAGTATTACTTGGCGTACTATCGGTTGGTTGACACGCACTTAGTGCGACCGTACTCATTATGATGAGCGGCAAACTGCGCATGAATATAGAAGACAAACGAAAAGATGGGATATCAATGGCTTTCATAAAAATTGTGTGCCTTGGTTTTAGAGTAGAACCACTGTAATCGATACCTATAATATGATAGGTATCCATATACGGATTCAGAAGACCGATGTATCTGGTCTATTTTAGTACTTACAAACTTGATATTTACAGGCTTAGTGATTACAAACTTAGTGATTACAAACTTAGTGATTACAAACTTAGTGATTACAAACTTAGTGATTACAAACTTAGTTCTTACAAAAATACGTTGCCGACTGTGATCGACAACGTACGTATAAAATCCAATCTGCATTTTTATAGCAGTAGGTTTACTCACTTACCACTATGATATGGATACCATCAATAGAATAAAAGACCTTAATCGCTAAAACTGAAATTAAAACTGCGATCCTGCATCCGCATCTAAGTTATCGATACCGACTGCTTTTGCCGCATTTTCGATACCAGCAGTCAATTCTTGCAAGCTGTTGATACCAGCCTCAACCCAACCGCGACGAATATTTTGCTCTTCAGCAGAGATACCTTCTTGACTGGCTTGACCAACAGTGGCAATCATTTGGTCAATCTTAATCCCTTCTTTCTCGCCTTTGTTAGCGATAACGTTGAACGCACCTTCAACTTTACTGAATTCAGCGGCCAGTTTTTCGGCTTCTTCTACATGCCCATTATCAATGAGATACTCTTTGATGCCGTAGCCGCCGACAGTCTTTCCAGTGACAGTCTGATAGCTACCATTAAAGACATTTTGGATACCGCGTGCATTATTGGCATAGCTCAAATGCGTCAAATCACTAAAGCATTCGTGCTCATCTTCAGTAGATCCTGTGACAAAAGCGACCTGCATACGCTCAGAAGCCAACTCGCCTAACGCTAAGCTGCCCATTTGGTACATAATCTGACGTAGACCATTATCGTATTTGCGCGCTAGCAAATCACTACGTAAAGTATTATCTGTTTCAGGTTGCCACTGGGCTTCCATCGCTGTCAGGTCATCAACCAATAACTGGGTCGCAGCTTTTAAGAATTCACCGCGGCGCTCACAAATGTTAGCATCTTCATTGACCGCATCACCACTAGTACATTGACCAGCTTCCGTGACGTAATCTGTCACTGGGCGATTGCCCGCGCCTTCTTTTACCCCATTGGTATCCTGACCCCATAGCATAAACTCAATCGCATGATAACCAGTCGTTACGTTGGCTTCGCTACCACCGATCTCGTTCATTTCTGCAAGTAGCTCAGGCGTGATCGTACTGGTGTCTTGATTAATACTACCGACTGTCACGCTGTCACTGTTGATGATGTTTTCTTGGCTGTTGTACTCGCCCTCATAATCATCACTGACATAGTCAATTAGCGCCTCATCTAATGGCCAAGCATTGATCTGACCTTCCCAGCTATCTATGCTGTTGATCGCGCGCTTGTCATTTGCTGTCACAAACCCTTCATCAAAACGGAAAATCTCGGTTTGTGAATACGGCTGGCGCGCTGCTTTGTAGGCAGCTTTTGCCGCATCAAGGTTAGCTTGTGTTGGCGTCGCAACGTATGTATCTACCGCTGTCTGTAGTACTTTGGCGGTATCCAACGAGTCTTTGTAAGCGGCGTGAGCCATATTGGCATAGCTGATAGCCAGTCTGTCAATATGTGCTTTTTCGGCAGCTGACATCTCAGTACTATCGCCCGCTTCTGCACTAACAACCTCTGTCTGCGCTTCAGCAGTAGCCGTATCTTCATCGGTTTTTTTGGTACAGCCCGACACCATTAACAATCCTGCAAGGGCAACAGCTAACGTAGTTGGTAGAATCTTACGGTTTGTTACTGTGGTAATCGTCATACATATCCTCAAAAATATAGCAAAAAGTTTGTTTGGTTAGGTAGCATTCTTACATCGATAAGCAAGCCATATATAGCAAGCTGGTATGGTCGTACACTTTTATCGTTTATCCCACACAATGATGCACACGACCTTATAGCGATAAAAATATTGATAAATTATAGTGTTATTGATAATCATTATCAATGATTAATTTTATATTAATAATAATTAATCTGTGGTTGATATTTATGATGTCATAAAAGTTTCGCCTTACATCGCTGTGCTGTAATGACCAACCTGCATTCCCATCTTTAACTTTTTCCTACCAAATACAACACAAAAAAAGAGCCAGCATATTGCTGGCTCTTTTTGAAAACACATTTGAGAATGTGTATGCGATAACTAAATCAAATTACTGATTAGTTTACGCTTTGCGGTGCATTAACCGTTAGTTCAACACGGCGGTTTTGCTGACGACCATAATCAGTATTGTTATCTGCAACTGGGCGTGACTCGCCATAAGCAACAACATTGATACGGTTAGACGCAACACCGCGAGCGGTCAAGTAGTTAGCAACTGAGTAAGCACGGTCACGTGATAGACCCATGTTATAAGAGGCAGTACCTTTGCTATCAGTATGACCAGCGATGGTGATCGTGTTTTGATTGTACTGGTTCATCGTTGAAGCAAGCTTGTCTAGTGTTGGCTTGAATGAAGAGCTAAGTGTTGCATCATCAAACGAGAAAGTGATGCTACCTGGCATTACAAGATCAATGTTACCAGTTGTTGGATTTTGCTCAACCGTTACGCCTGTACCAGCCATTTGCTGTTCAAGCTGACGAGCTTGACGCTCCATGTAGTAACCAACGCCTGCACCTAATGCTGCGCCAATTGCTGCATCACGACCAGTTTTGTCGCCACCAGTTGCTTTTGAGATAGTTGCGCCGCCTGCTGCACCGACCAAACCACCTAAAGCGGCTTTGTTCAAACGTTGCTGTCCAGTGTTTGGATCAGTAGTACAACCGCTCAATGCTAGACCTGATGCTACTGCTGCAATCATTAATGTATTACGCATAATATTTCCTCTTAAATTCAAAAATGTTATAAATCGTGCTTTTTATAAAGATTGTCCATTAATCTTTCATAAGTACTTATTTACTTTCGTCATTATTATGGCAATTCCAATCTAACTGTGTGTAATATTTTGTCACACCTATGTATGAGAAGTGCAGGTTGTCTTGCAACCAGCTGTAGGAGCTTTGGCTGTCTCATAGTAATCACTTGCTATCGCTAGTCACGTTTACAGTCGTACACTACCAATTGTTTCTGCTAAAATTATCTAAGCGAATTTATCATGGCTAAACGGCTCATACATCAGGTGTCGACTGTCTGTATGCATCTAACAATAGTTATCGAGTTGTAGACATCAAATTGTAGACATCGAATGACCGTTTACATAACGTTAGCTTTTGTCTGACTACTATTTAGTTGACTGCTATCAGTCGTCAATCATGAAGATAGATTCGGTAGACCCCAAATACATTGACACCCACAATGTAAGACTCATTTATTAATTAGATTGAACAAGAGGATCAAGCATGCGCCTGACATCTACCATTCGAAAAATGCACAAACGTACTCCTAAGCTGGGTAAGGCTGTGTCATTAGCCACGGCTACGGGCGTCATTGCTGCTAATAGCTTTGGTGGTAGTATTCCCTTATGGTTAATGGGTGTTGGCAAGGTCATTACTGGTGCTCCCATCGCGGACAAAGCCGTTATCAAGATTGCTACCTACTGGATCAGCAGCAATAGCGCTTTGATTGATGACATGTTACCTCGTAAGGACTGGCGCATTAGCCTACCTGATGATATCCATACTGAGGGCAAATACCTCTTGGTTAGCAATCATCAATCATGGGTCGACACCAGCATCGTGCAGTATATAGGCGAAAAGCGCCTGCCACTCACGCGTTTCTTTACCAAGTTTGAGCTGATTTATATTCCTATCGTTGGACAGGCTTTCTACTTTTTAGACTTCCCTATGATGCGTCGGCACTCCAAAGAAGCCATCGCCAAAAACCCTGCACTAAAAGGTAAAGATATTGAAGAGGCCAAACGTGCCTGTGCGCTATTAAAGGACAAGCCTTTTACTTTGCTCAACTACTTGGAAGGAACACGCTTTACCAAAGCCAAGCACGCAAAGCAGCACTCTCCATATACTCATTTGCTAAAACCACGTGCAGGTGGCTTATCATTGGCAATCAGTGCGTTAGGAGAAGACATTGACGGCATATTGGATGTGACTATTGTCTATCCAGACGGTGTACCAAGCTATGGTGATCTATGGAAAGGTAACATCAAGCGTTTGGGGGTAGATCTAAGATATATCGATATACCGGATACTTTGTTCGATGGTATCAAAAAAGGTGGTTACGAAAATGATGATGATATAAAAGCGCAGATGTTCGATTGGGTTGAAAAAATCTGGCGCCAAAAAGATCAGCGTATCACCGACATGTTGGCTGATTTTGAAACCAATCCTGAGCCTCAAAACGCTAAATAAACCATCACTTGGCAACGTGATAGGCATTTTCTATGGGGGTGTCATTTCCTATAAGGGTATTACCTCTATAAAAATACTGTAACTTAGAGTGATATAGATAATTAAAATCAGCCATCTAGTAATACGCTATCCACAGCGGTTGCAGACCATTCCAATGTGATGAAGTACGTTTTTTATTGATGAGGCATATTTATTTCCTATAATTGTATAAAACATCTTTAACTAGGATACGTAAATTTTACTCATAGATGGGTTGTTTTTTGGTCTTATTCATTGATAATGTGACTATTCGTGAACTGATAAATTTTCGATAATTGTTTTTAGTCATTATCGAAAATCTGCTCACTCTTTGTGTCATTTATCACTTATAAGGTATGACTGTGCCCGCCTCTCCTACTAGCCCGCCTCTTGCAGCACCGGTTTCGCCTCACCTAACACCTAGTGAGCCGCCAAGGCCAAATCGTCCAAAGCCAAGCCGCTTGAAGCTTACCTACGACATCGTGATGCTCATCGTAATCAGTATTGATCTATTACTGATCAGTATTGATGCGGTGTTGATGAGCGATTTTAGTAATAACGCTGCACAGTGGCTGTCTGTGAATGACGGACTAAACTGGTATCAAACCACTTTGCATGAGCCATTGCGTACTGCTGGTGGGTTTTTTACTATATTTTTGATTGCCGAGCTGTTATTACGCTGGGCTATCGCCATCAAAAACAAAGTCTACTACCGCTGGTTCTTTTTTCCTTTTGTCCACTGGTATGAAGTATTAGGTTGTTTTCCGCAATTACGTGCATTACGGTTGTTCCGAGCAGTCATTATCGGACGCCGACTCTATCAGCTTGGCTATCAAGTGCTACCACAGCTCTGGATCAATCGTATTAAGTTCTATATCGATTTACTGCTAGAGGAGCTATCTGATCGTGTCATCTTAACGACCATCCAAAACTTTAGACAGCAACTGACCGATCCCAAAGCACATAAATCATTTATCGAATCGGCTATCACGCGCAACCGTGCTGAAATCGAAGCCGCCGTGCTGTCCATGCTACGCTCGGAGCTTGCCCCAAAATTACAAGAGCTCACCGCTTCATCAGGTGGTGGTAGTATATTAGCCGATGAGATGGGCAATGCTATTGAAGAAGGGTTGGCCAATACCCCTGAGCTACGACGCTATTTGCGTATGATCCCTATCGCTGGCAGCTTAATTGAATCACAATTGCAGAGTATCGGGCACAACGTCGGCACCAATGTCGTTTACGCATTAAATCAGCGTCTGCTTGACCCTGAGCGCCTCGACTCATTGATGGTTGCTATTGCTAGCGGTATTGCGCAAATAGATACCAATAATACTGCGCTCGATACTCTGATTTCGAGTATCATTGATGACAGTTTGACTGAATTTGAAGCGCAAGTAAAAGTACAGCAATGGAAGCATCAAGATATGCTAAATCTGTAGTATATCTATCGACTCGCATGACGCAATTATAAAAATGACGCTGTGGATACAGCGATAGAATTATTCTTAAGGGTTTATATATGACAGTTTCAGATAATAAAAACCAAACAACAAACACAGCCCCTGCCTTAGCCTTATACGGCAAAATGTTGACTTTTTCGCGTTTACAGTTCAGTACAGATGACCTAAGTGCTATTGAAGCCCAGCTGGCTGACACGCTAAGCAACAAGTCGAGTAATATCCCCATCCTTATTGATAGCGACGTTGAGCAAGATTTATCTGCATTGGTAGAGTTGCTATGGTCATGGGGACTACAACCTATCGGTGTGGTCACAGGTGTACTCGATGACCAAGCTCGCGAACAGCGCTTGGCTATATTTCCAGCAGATGGCAAACGCATTGAGCGTATCATACCTAGTAAGAAAGCACTTGCGACGCCCAATAAGCCAGCAGAAGACAGCAACAAAGACTCAGCTAGCGACGATAATGTAAAAGACGTTACAGCGACCAATGAACGAGAGACCAAAACGACTATATCTGAGATGCCAGCTGATACCCTTACTAGCGCTCAGCATATTACCAGTTTGATCTATGACCAGATGCTACGCTCAGGGCAGAGCTTAAACCATGTCGGTGGTGACTTGATTTTGACAAACAGTGTCAATAGCGGTGCTGAAGCGATTACTGATAACAGCTTGCACGTATATGGCCGCGCTCAAGGTCGCTTGGTGGCAGGCGCAACAGGTGACAAAGACGCGCGTATTTTTTGTCAGGTTTTTAATCCTTCGCTGGTTTCTGTAGCAGGCACTTATTGCTTGCGGGACAACCTACCTGAGCACGTGATTGACAAGCCTGTACAAGTAAAGTTTATAGAAGGTGAAGGCTTGGTATTTACTGTGATGGATGAGGCTTAGAATTTAATACTGTTAAAAACAATACACGATTAAGTGATGGTTTAGAAAAGTAAACTGAGTAAGGTAGGTGTGCTTGATTAAGCTATAGTATAAGACGCGCGAGGTACATAGAATCAATTATTATAGTTGGTCTATTATCAGCTGCTATTTTTGCTATTATTTTTAGTGCCATTATAGATTTATGAAGCGAATAGAAATGATCATTATTAGCAGTGTGTTTTTTTAAGTAGAAACTCTCTATAGCTCATATATCAGTTGTTTTCCTGCTTTAGTATAGACTTGCTATAAATATTTGTTTATTTATGCTAGGCTAGCTTCGCAGATAGTACATATATAGTAGATAAATACCATGCAATTGTGCTATTTATATAACAGATATCCCATTGATTCATAGGAGTGTGCCATTGTGGCGAAGATAGTTGTAATCACTTCAGGTAAAGGCGGTGTGGGAAAAACCACGACAAGTGCCTCTTTTGCCGCTGGTTTAGCATTGCGTGGCTATAAGACGGTAGTGATCGATTTTGATGTAGGTCTACGTAATCTAGACTTGATCATGGGTTGTGAAAACCGAATTGTTTATGATTTTGTCGATGTCATTACTGGTAGCGCACGTTTGTCACAAGCACTTGTCAAAGACAAGCAGCTTGAGAACTTGTATATCCTTCCTGCTAGCCAAACGCGTGATAAAGACGCGCTAACAGACGAAGGCGTATCAGAGGTTATGGCTGAGCTGTCTAAACAGTTTGACTATATCATCTGCGACTCACCTGCTGGTATCGAGCGCGGTGCGCAGCTGGCTATGTATCACGCTGATGAAGCCATTATCGTCACTAACCCTGAAATCTCTTCAGTACGTGACTCAGATCGCATCATTGGTATCTTGCAGAGCCAGACCAAAAAAGTCGAAGAGAACCAAGGCTCTGTACGTGAGCACCTGGTGATCACTCGTTACAATGCGGAGCGCGCCGCTGCAAACGAGATGATGGACATCGATACCATCTCAAATGATATCTTAAAAGTACCACTGCTCGGCGTTGTGCCTGAGAGCCATTCAGTGCTCGAAGCGTCTAACCATGGCGAGCCTGTCATTCATTATAGCGACTCTGTGGCTGGTCAGTGTTATGATGATATCGTCGCTCGCTTTTTGGGTGAAGAGCGTCCGTTACGTCATATCGATGTGAAAAAGAAAAGTTTACTGCAGCGCTGGTTTGGGGGTTAATGATGACTAAGAAAAAAGGATTTTGGAGTAGCCTATTTGGTACTGACGACAGCAGTAACGCTGGTAGTGCTAATTTGGCAACTGAGCGCCTCAAGGTTATCGTAGCTAGCGAAAACCGTCTGAATAACCGACTGACAGTTGATCGTATCGAAAAAATGAAACGTGAAATACTAGAAGTGGTTAATAAGTACGTCAACGGTGTACAGATTGATGATGTGAACATTAACCATCGTTCAGAAGACAGCCTAGATGTATTAGAGATGAATATTAATTTACCTGAACACAAAAAGTAAGTTTATGTATTCAGACCATTAACGTCTCAATTTATGTCTGATATAGAAAAGCCCTAAGTCATATACTTAGGGCTTTTTTTGGCTGTATTTTCTTTATATAGATTGCTTTATATGAGCTTCTTTGTATAAGTTTATCAATATATTTTTTCATATCTATGTGCATATTAGAAAAATGAGTAACGATAATGGCTTATTTCATACGCGCTATTAGATTGTCTTTTTTGATAAATTGATGATATAGGGCTGCACCAATATGAAGTGCCGTAAAACCAATAATCATAGGCCAGATGATATCAGTATGTATATCATTATAAAAACGTGCCAAACTTCTATCAGGAGTCACAAAAACAGGTATCTGAAATAGCCCAAAGATGTCGACAGGGCGTCCACCGTATACAGACATGAGTAGACCAGCAAGCGGCATAGCGATCAAAATGGCATAGAGGGCAAAGTGGGAAAACTTAGAGACCAGTGACTGCCACTTTGGCATTGGTACTGATGGTGGTGCTTTAACAAACAGGCGATTGATGACTCGTGCAATCATCCAAAATAATAAACTTATCCCGAACGATTTGTGAAGTCCGATGTATAAGCTGCCATCGAGATTCTCGTATAGCAACATCATAATCCACGTGACCAACAGCAAAAGCGCACTGATCCAATGAAATATGCGACTACTAAGAGACCATTTTGATACGTTAGAATTATTCATGAGCGGCTCTATTGTCTTTATCTTTATTATAAGTTATTACTACTCAATATTATAAATAGGATGGCTACCCCTCACAAGATAAAAAACAACCGATATGTCAAGCTGTAGCGATAAAATGATAAACACCTTAACGCTAAACGAGCATTTAACTGTCTAAATTAGCCAAGTTATGCGCGATTTTATCTAAATCTGGTACTAGGTACGTCTTATCACCAATCATGACCGTTTGATATAAATAAGAGAGCACGATGTCTTCATTAGACTGCCCCTCCAAGACGTCAGTACTGCTATTCAACATCTGCTTAGGAATATCAACATCTTTAACATCAGAGATACGAGCTTGTAACTGCTGCAGCTCACCTGCTGTTTGTAGAGCAAAACGATGTTCAGCTGTATTGCCTTCTAACACAATAATTCGCTCTGGCACCTCATCTTTCGACAACAAATGAAACACAGGCAGCGCTTGCTGTTGCCAGTCATATATAGTGGTGCGTTCTTGATGATCCTCTACGCTCAAAATTAGAGCGCTTGGAATAATCCAGTCAGGCTGGTTAGATGCTGGCACGATAGTGACTTCAAGCATACCATTGTTCGTGGTCAGTAGACTTACCGCTTCAAACGAATGTTTTAAAATTTGTTTCATACGTCGCTCACAATCAGTTAGCGTGAATGGCTTGCTGCCTTTCACCAATATAATCAGACAGTTTTTGTGCCAACTCTTTGGGGCTGCCAATAAAGCTACAGTATCCTGAGTCGATAATGGCTTGGGGTTGGCTTGGACACGCACTTAGAGCAGGATCTTGTGCCCATAGTTGGCTATTATTATCTTGAATTAGGTCGAGATACTGAGAACCATCGTTACCCATACCTGAAAAGACAATATTTATCAGCTCGTTACCGTAAGCATCGCTAGCATTTTTGATAAGCTGACCAATGGCAGGTTTATATTCACCGCTCCACCCCTGCTCTAGTAGTATCACCCGACCTGTCGAGTCGCAGACAATCTGCTTATCAATAGGGGCTATAAGGCACTGCCCTGCTCTCAAACGTTGTGAGGAAGCAACTACCTCACAGCCCCAATCATTATGGCGATTGAGTATGCGGGGTAATGTACCAATCATCGTCTGATTAAAGTGATGCGCCAATAAGATACAAACTGGTAGGGTGGCTGGTACATTATCCAAAAACTCTTTTACCGCGCTAGGTCCACCCATAGAGGCTCCTAGAAACACGACATACTCCCAGTCCATTTCGGTGACGTCACTTTTACGGACTGGCGTATCTAATAGCGCCGGTAATGCCAGTAGTTGTGCAAACTTACGTTTTAGTTTTCGTTGCCATTTGGCATATTGCTGTGCCTCATTGAGATAAGGGGCTTGACTAAAGCCCACCAGCACAGCTGCTGGTTTAGATACTAACGTTGCTGTTGCGACACTGTCATCGTAGTCACTATCTATCAGCCAAATATCAACAGGTATATTAGACAGCTCACTTTTTTCTTGCCACTGCACTCGTGACACACATCCTATAAGCGTGAAACCGCAACTACGCACGGTATCCGAAAAAGCCACACGCTGGCGATGATCTTCTGCCACCACCAGCACTTTGATATCACTTTTGTTTTTCTCTCGCAGTGCTAAAACACGTGCATTATCCTTCATTAGTCAGGCTTGCCTCTTTACCTAGCAATTTCTGTATTTTTTCAAGCAGCTCTTTTTCTTGGAATGGCTTACCCATATAGTCATTCACACCAATCTCTAATGCACGCTCACGATGCTTCTCACCCGTACGTGATGTGATCATTATAATTGGAATATGCTGCAATCGACCATTGTGTCTGACTTGGGTTGCAACCTCAAAACCATCCATACGCGGCATTTCAATATCTAGCAAGATCATATCTGGCGTCGTGTCTTGTAGTATCTCAAGCGCATCAATACCATCTTTTGCGACTGCCACATTGAAGCCTTGACGCTCTAAGAAGCGTGAGGTCACTTTGCGTACGGTAACAGAGTCATCGACTACTAGAACAGTCGATTTGGACTCTATGCGTCCTCGTTTAGCATTCGCGGACTTTAAGGTGTTTTTGCCCAATTGTGCATTACGCATTAAAGCAATCAAATCTAAGATAAGCATCACTGAGCCATCGCCCATAATTGTAGCGGCCGAGATACCTGGTATATTCGATAACTGCTGTCCCAAAGGCTTCACAACCACTTCAATACGTGACCCTGCAATCTGATCGACCTGTAGAGCAATATTCTGCCCTGTACGGTTTTTGATGATGATCAGCGGTAGGCTGGTATTGGTATTCACCACCAGCTCATTTAGCTTATTGCCTGATAAAATCTCATTTAAATAACGTACTCGGTAATCAGTATCTTCAAAGTTTAGCGTCGCATCATTTGATTGATAGTAATCATAGAGCTTTTCTGGGTTGACACGTACCACACGCTCGATCTGTACCAATGGTATGGCATAGTAACGATCTGCTGCACGTACCACCAATGCATCAGATACTGCCACCGTCAATGGTAAGCGCATTGTAAAGCTAGAACCTTTACCAAGCTCCGATACCACTGAAACCGAACCGCCCAGTTGGCGAATTTCACTGATTACAACATCCATGCCAACACCGCGACCAGAGATCTGTGTCACTTGCTTACTAGTACTTAAGCCTGCATTAAAGATGTATTGCATGATATCTAGATCAGAGAGACTGTCATCGTCTGCATCGATAAGACCTTGAGAGATTGCTTTATTGCGGACTGCCTCTACATCGATGCCGCGACCATCATCCGATAGCTGAATAACGATCTCGCCACCTTCTCGGTGTACCTCGAGAGTAATACGTCCACTACGCTCCTTGCCTGCTTTCAATCGCGTCGACGTCGTTTCAATACCATGATCGACCGCATTTCGTAGCATGTGCTCAAGTGGCGAGGTAATACGCTCTAGAATGGTTCTGTCCATCTCGTCATCAGCGTTGATGATTGTTAGATCGACGGATTTGTTCAACTCATTGGCTGTCTGACGTACAATACGCTCAAGACGAGGTGTCAAACGCGTAAATGGAACCATACGCGAATTCATCAATCCATCTTGTAATTCGGTCTGTGTTCGTGAAAGCTGTAGCAACAGACCTTCACTATCACGGGTCTTTTCTAATAGCGTATGGTTAATGTCCACCAAATCCGAAGCCGACTCTGTCAAAGATTTAGACAGCTGGTTCAATGATGAGTACTGATCCATTTCTAGAGGATCAAAGTCTTCATTGTTAATCAACTCCTCATCTATCTGGGACAAAATTTGAGCTTCAAGCTCGATCTCCATACGGCGTAACTGATCTGCCAGTCGCTGTACTGTGGTACCCATCTCTTCGATACTATTGGTTAAGCTACTGATGCCCATATCAATACGCGCACGGTTAATCGCTGACTCACCAGATAAGTTAATCATGTGCTCGATCAGCCCGCCTGAGATACGAATCATCTCATTGTCATTGGCGTTTTCATCTTCGTCGTTAGTACTTCTAAGCATAGAAGGCATTTCGCCGATATCTTTGGCAAGATACTGAGAGTCTTGGTTTTCTTTAGCAATCAAAATTGCTTCGCGCTGAGACTGTAGCGACTCTTTAGGTATTTGTTTGAGACTATCAGGGTTTTTACCGAACTGCTCTAATGCCCCAATCAGCAATGTAGGCGTTGGTGGATTGACCTGTTGTTGAAGAATAAATACGGCATCAGCGAGCCAGTCATGACTGGCTACTAAGAGCTCTAGAACTTTTTTGGTCGCTGGACGGCGATTACTGACAAAGTCTGTATACACTGATTCCATCTCGTGAGCTAAATCTGCGATACCAGAGGCTGTCACCATTCGCGCACCGCCCTTGATGGTATGCAAATCACGCTGGAGTGCTTGTAACGCTATAGTATTGCCTGTATCTTTTAAGAACAAATGCAGATACTTATTTCGATTGGTTAGCTCTTCAGCTTCTTCCAAGAATACTGCTAGTATATCTGGATCAGGTAGCCCATTAGCCCATGACTGCTTAATCATCGTCTCTAGACTTACGGTCTCTAACACTTCGGTACCAGTATCAACATCAACCACTGGAGCGGCAACAGCTGGCTCAAAATGATTATTTGGAACTGGTATGATTAGCTCCACTGTTTCTGGTAAGCTTGGTGCTTTTTCAAATGCTCTTAATTGCTCAATGAGCTCTGAGGTAAAGAAAGATTTTTTGTGACTGACGATATGCATGACCTGCAATGACATCGTGTCTTGCACCATTTGCATAATCTCAAGCCACTGTGCAGTCGGCGCTCGTCTGTTTTCTACAAAAGACTCATACACACTTTCTGCTTCGTGGGTAAGATCGCCAATACTGCGGATACCCGCCATACGTGCCCCACCTTTGATGGTGTGCAAGTGACGCTGCAAGACTTTGAGTGCGTTGATATTGGTGATATCGTCACGCCACTTATTAAAGCTTTCATCTAGCGCATTATCAAGCTCCTGCGCCTCTTCTAAGAATATCTCTAATAGCTCAATGTCGGTATCAATTGTCTCAAACTGTAGCTCAGGCGCTGCAGTAGTACGAACTGTAAAGCTACTATCTGCATCTTCGAGACTATTATCACTTTGATAGATACTCTGTAGCTCGTCGATGACCTGCTGGTCGATCTTCAATGAAGTACTACCGGCCAAGGCATCAAATAGCCCTACTAGCTGAGCATGACCAGCGTGCAGCGTCGCCTGAATATCTTTGTCACCTGCTCTATCGATATTGTCATTTAGATAGCTATATACATTACCTAGCTCATTTAGAACCGTCACAAACTTCGGAAATGCCTGCGCCTTATTAGAGAGAGCGTCTATCTGTAAGATTTGCTGAGCTATATAATCTTGAGTATGCGCGACTTCTGTATGATTCAAGGCATCATCTAATTCCCATTCAGCATCCAATAGCGTGTCAATATTACTATCCAGCAACTCTTCTATCGTCGGTTTATCATCAGAGATCACTGCCGTATCACTGATAATGTATTGCTCACCAAGCATGGCTTGCAATGATGCTATGTCTTGCTGACTTTGCGAGTCTTCTACGGCCACGCTATGCTGTTCTAGGTTCTGTTTGTAACTATTTAAGTACCCATCTATCAATGTAGAAGATTGGGCCAAAGCTTCTAGATGCTGAGTATTCATAGGAATATCTTGCTGTTGTAACAGCTCTAGACTATGCTCTATCGTTGCACCCACTTCACTGATGGCCGCTAAAGCACTTGAGCCAGAAGCACCGCGTAGGGTATGGAATGCACGTACGATATCATCTGTTATCTCAATACGGTACTGATCTTGATTGTCGCTGACAAACTGATCGATATGATGAAGTAGCTCTTCTGCTTCATCAATAAATATCTTACAAAATGCTCTTTCCTCTTCACTTTGAGGCGTTAGAACGACAGCGGCTTCTGCCATTTTTTCGTTGACAGAATTGATCGTCTGTAGCGTGGTATCCATCGCGCCATCATTATCATCAACATTATAGTGAACAGTAGTTTCATCTGAGTCCGATACCAGTATCGGCTCTTGAATGGCTTCAGTTTTCAGACTCTCACTTGCTTGTTCAGGGCTCGTAGTTATTTGCTCATACAAGTTAGAATAGCTGAATTCATCGCCATGCTGCTTACTATAGGCATTAGCACAAGCAATCCACAACGGTGTTACGGCTGGATAATTTTGGCTATTATCTTCAAAGGCGGTTAGCATCTTAGGATACGTACTCAACACATCTGAAATCAGCTGACGCATCTCACCTGAGGCGACAACACTATGATCCAGTACGCGATTGAGCATATTTTCTATTGCCCACGCCAGCTCGGCAGTATAGTTTGCCCCTACCATGCGACCAGACCCTTTTAGCGTATGGAAGCCGCGGCGGATATCTTTTAAACCATCTAAATCAGATAACGATAGCTGCCACTGTTCGTATAGTGGAACGATTTCCTCTAATACCTCATTGGCTTCTTCTAAGAATATTTCTTTAATATCAGGATCTGCATCATTTGCATCAGCTGGTAGCTGCGTCGCCTCTTGCATGAATGGGATAAGTACGGGCGGAATCTCTAAATCAGATAATGATGTCAGCATATTATTACTTTCAGAGCTCGATAGTTCGTCATTACCGCCTATTGAGAGTAACGTATCCAGCTCTATGTCATCCATCATAGCAGAGTTGTTTATATCAGATTCAGCTTCTGTTTCAGTGCTTTCTATCTTGGCACTCTCTATCTCAGTAGCTTCTGTTTTAACTTCTGCCTCAAACACAGTAAGACCTGCATTGATAGGCTGCTGCGTCATCAAATTACTACTTTGTAGAATCGTAATCGCAGGATCGTAACTTGGCGGTTGTTGATCTTCAAAATCGGTTACTAAAGCTGGTAGACGTTTTGCAGTATCAATGACTAAATTGACGACCTCATCTGTTACAGGCAAGGTCTTATCTAACAGACGATTGAGTAGATTTTCGATTGACCATGCCATCTCACTAATACTAAAGGCGCCAACCATACGACCAGACCCTTTTAGCGTATGGAAACCGCGACGCACTTCAGTTAATGGTGTTAAGTCTTGTGAGTCTTGCTGCCAGATAGGAAGGAAGTCTTCTAGATCGGCAATTACCTCTGTGACTTCTTCAATAAAAATATCACGAATATCTGCATCGATATCAAAGTTATCAGGCTTGACCTGCTCACGAGCATGTATCAATGCATCACTACTCTCTGTATCAGCAGTGGCATTTGCACTGGTATCCACTATAGCCTGTGCTAACACTGGCTCATCATTTTCATCAGCAGGCGCAATCTCACCACTATCATCATAACGAACAACATCCATTGCTACTGATGCTTGCATTGGCCACGTCTCACTGACTGTGTCTGGTGCTTCTATGTGAGCATTCAAAAGCTGAGTAGCTCTCATCGTATACTCATTAGCTTGTGTCAGCAGCTTTTGATCAAAGACTTGCTGCGCTAGGTAATCTAGTAAGAGCTCAATAGAAGTCAAACCCTCAGCCAATGCTTGAGTCAAGTCCCAGCTAAGTACTGTGACATCGCCGGTGCGTAATTGCGCAAATATATGACCTATATCATTAATAGTCTGTCTAACGTCTGACAACCCCATATTCTCGAAAGCTTGAGCTATATTGTCAAACTCAGCAATCTCTGGCAATAACTGAACCGTTTGACGTTGTAGGTACTCATTGAATTTTTGTTTGATATTTTCAACGGCAATACGTAGCTCACGTAATTCACTATCGGTAGAGACCGATTTAGGTTCGCCCTCTAACTGCTTTTCGGTACTATAAGAAGCTTCAGGTATTGTAGCAAAAGAAGCAGCGTCACCGATTTTGAGCGATATAGTCTGTTCAATATCATAGATATCGTTATACAACTCTTGTAGCTTACGCTCAATTTGTAATTGTTCTTGCGCAGCATCTGTCTCTGAAAAGATAACTTGTTCTAAATCGGCAATGATTGATTCAGCTTGCGAGACATACTGTGTCCAACCTCGACTCTCAAGCTGGTTCTTCATATATTTTAGAGGGTTTATTAGAGTAACTGGCTGGTCCAAATCAAAAATGAGCGTCTCAAGCTCACTGAGCATTTGCGGTAAGAAACGTGATATCGGCGGTATGCTCTGTGATACATTATCAAGAACAGACTGAGTGCGATCGCTACTCGTTACTAAGTAGCTGAGCTCAATGTAGACAGTCGTAATTAAGCTTTTGACAAAGCTTGAGGATAAAGTCACTGATTGACCATAAGACTCTATAACATGATCCAACTGACTGAGAAGTTGTGCATAACTTTCAGGTAATGGCGTGTCGTTGTGCGCAAGATCATTTAGCCACAATTGAGTCAAGTACCAAAGACGTTGTAGCTCTCTATCTTGAGTCGTCTGCCAGAGATATTGAACTACTTTTTCTAGAACGCTCAGTACTGATGGCTGATTCACATTAGCAGTCAATAACTTCTGTACTTGCTGTCGCCATACTAATAACAGTTGCTGATATTGCTGATCAACTAAACGGGTTGTAACTTCAGTAATGGGTACTGTCACTTCAATACTTTTGATAATACTGTCGTCAATATCACCATTACCTAAATATTCATGCTGAGCATCAGTATCATCGACAATGAGCTCTGTTGCTATACCTCTTTGAGACAGTACCTGCGTCAGCTCATAAGCAGCTTTGTCTATTACAGCAACGTGATAATTGCCTGTACGCGTATAGTAATTCAACTCACGCTGCAGCAGCTTATGAGAAAATTGTCCTATCCGGCAGTCTTTACTAGAGAAGCTGTCATCGTCTCCTAAGCTCGCAAGCAAACCCAGCTTATTAGCAAGACCTGCTAATAGAGGAAGACGAACCATAATCAATGCACCACTTATCTGATGATAGTACGATATCATCTGCTCATAGCTAGCGATATCAGCCTCTAATTGCCAGCCATCAGATATCTGTGATAACTGCTGATCAAACAGTGGCAACAACCACTCAAGCGTCACTATGTCATTGGGCTGGTTTTTCATAGGTTTATCCTAACTCGTCTAGGCACTAATTTAGGCACTGATTTTTTGCCACACATTAACCTGTGGGTGCGCAATACGGCGCATATTTGAAGGACGCCAAAACAACGCCTCACCTGGAGCCAATATAATATAACCCGCTAACGCACACTGCTCTGAGAGCCGTGCCAAAATATCACGCTGATCAAACTTACGAAAATATAGCAGCATATTTTGACAGATGATCACATTTTGAAGATGCGAAGTGGGAGATTGTTGTTCAATGATGTTATGCACAGCAAAATTAACATACGGTTTTAAGACTGATGCTATCTGCCAGCTGGACTGGGTACTATTTGACATGTTTGACTGATCAGCTATGCCACCTGTGTTCAGCCTACGACTTATACTCTTAGTAGTTATAGGCTGAACGAACTGCTGACACCGCTCAGGTATTAAAGACTGCTGCCGTTTGTCATATTGTGCTAAACGTGCGTCTATAATCGCCTGTTCACTCACGTCGGTTCCCAATATACAGTAGTTTGACAACTGTTCTGCTGACAGACTCATAGCTAAAGACCATGCTTCTTGTCCACTTGCACAGCCAACGCTCCAAATACGAAATGGGCTATCTACTTCATTTGCATTTTGATGCTGTAATGCATATTTTGTGACAAAATCTATGGAAGGCTTGTGCCGAAAAAATCGACTTTCGTGAATCAAAACTTTGTCTAAAAATTGCTGACGCAGTTCACTATTTTTTGGCAGCTGAATCCATAGCTGCTCGAGGGTCAGTCCATTTGATATTGCCGTACATTCAATTGCATTGATCAACCACTGCAGCTGCATGTCTGGGAGTACAAAGCCAATCTCGTGCTCTATGTACTTTTGCCATTGACCCGCATCAAAACGACCTGATTGCCTCAGAGCTTCGCTCAATGCAAATTCAGCGTTATTGACTGGAGCTCTGTCTGGTTGAGTACGATTGTTCACGTCACCTGCTATGATTGCTGCTGTACATCATCATAGCCTGTACAGCATTTTAGTTAATAGTCTCATCGAGGGAGCGCTATATGAAGCAGCGACGCTCTAATGCTAACAACAAATGATTAAACAGTTTCTGATAATACTTCTTCAGAATTCATCATGTCATCATCTAACAATGCATCATCATCTGATACTTTAAAACCAGTAACCGATTCCTGTAGGGCTGCAGCCATTTCACTCAACTCACCAATAGAACGTGCGGTTGCCATCGTACCAGACGATGTTTGTGAGGTGATGTCCTGAATAATATTCATGGTGTGAGAGATGTGTCCAGCAGACTCAGCCTGCTGTAATGCAGCGTTTGAGATACTTTGAATCAAGTCAGCCAACGTATTAGAAACGCTCTGTACTTCTTCTAGTGCCTCACCTGCATCTTTTGCAAGACGTGCACCGCGTACTACTTCAGAAGTTGTTGATTCCATCGACATAACAGCTTCGTTAGTATCTGCCTGAATGGTTTTTACCAATGTTTCAATCTGTTTGGTCGCGTTTGCTGAACGCTCAGCCAGACGCTGAACCTCATCAGCAACAACAGCGAAACCTCGTCCCGCTTCCCCTGCCATCGATGCCTGAATGGCAGCATTCAATGCCAAAACGTTGGTCTGATCTGCAATATCGTTGATTAGACCAACGATATCACCAATCTCTTGCGAAGACTCACCCAAACGTTTGATACGTTTTGATGTTTCTTGAATCTGATCACGAATAACGTTCATACCTTCAATCGAACGCTGTACAACCGCAGCTCCATTATGCGAGATAGCAACTGAACGCTGAGCAACGGTTGCAGACTCTGCAGCGTTGTTCGAAACTTGGTCAATTGATACGGTCATCTCGTTAATCGCAGCTGATACACCTGCAATCTCTTGCGCTTGATGCTCAGAGGCTTCGGCCAACTCAACCGCATTCATCTGGGTTTGATCTGAGGACTGTGATACACGATCAGCGGTACTGTTAATAACCAAGACCAATTGGCGTAGTTGGTCAATTGCAAAGTTTACCGAATCAGCAATGGCGCCAGTAAAATCTTCTGATACCGTAGCATTGACGGTCAAATCACCCTCTGCCAAGTCACCCAATTCATCAAGTAGACGTAGAATAGCGATCTGGTTACGTTCGTTTTCTTCTTGAATCTGACGAGCGCGTTCAGACTCTGCTTCTGCTTCTTGACGACGACGTAACGTCTCTTTTTCAATAAGCAAACGCTCTGAACCACCGCGCTGCTTAAGCAACTGATACGAGGCAAACATAATACCTAGGGCACCAACCGCAAATATCACGGCTGGTAAGATAACAGACTGATTGAAGCTGCCAAAATACTGACTCACTGATGATAGCGAATTGATCAGCCAGATCAGGCAGGCTATGCTCAATAAAACGAAAAACCCTAATAACAGCTTCCATGTATTATTAGCATCTTTACCGTCCGCTGTTGTATTACTCATACCAGCTACAGGTTTTCTTATAACATCACTCATCTTGCATATCCCTTTCAAACAATCGTCAAAGTCTTATCGTGACTGACTTTGACAATCTTATTGTTATCAAAACAATGATTAGCAAAGCCTGTATAAATGCTGACATTTCACTAAATCGTGTCAGTCGCTATTAATCTGCCATTACTTCACAGACAGGTATTCTATTGTCGATTACTATATTGCAGCATCTGAATATTGTAGATCCTGTGCAAGCAAGCTTGGCATGAAGACATACCACTCTTGCTCTTCTTTCAAAAACTTACCATGGTTATAAGGCGCAAATGGTGAATTAGGATCAATCGCTTCTGGGCGGTACTGATCCTGAGTAAACTGCTCAATACCGAGCACTTGATCGACCAGTAGTCCTGAAAAACTATTATCATGGTCAACAACCATAACTTTTCGCTGGCTTAACTGAGACAGTCGACTCGGAACTTGCAAAAAATGTGACAAATCCGTGAGCGGTAACAAACGTCCACGGATATTGGCAATACCTAGCATCCAAGGCTTTACTAGAGGTAAGCTTGTGTATTCTGGCATGGACAACACCTCTGATACCTGACCCATAGGGGCAACCAAGCGTTGCCCACCAATTTCAAATACCACACCCTGCCAATCAAATGCTTGACCACCGCGGCGACCACTTTTACGCGCACGTGCCAAATCTGCTATACGCAGAAGCTCAATAAATCCTCTAGAAGCCACAAGTTACTCCATCACTTTGCGAATCATATTGACCAATCCATTTTCGTCAACTGGTTTACTCATATACTCTTTAGCGCCTTGGCGTTTGCCCCAAACTCTATCGGTTTCCTGATTTTTGGTACTGATCATAATGACAGGAATATGCGCGGTTGTTTTGCCACGAGTAATCTTTCGCGTGGCTTGAAAGCCGTTCATCTCAGGCATAACCACATCCATCAAAATAACATCTGGCAAATGATCAGCGGCCATTTGACAGCCTTGCTCGCCGTTTGAAGCTTCTAGTACTTGAAAATTATTTTTGGCAAGCATGTCGCGAAATTTCGCCATTTCTGATGGCGAGTCGTCAATGACTAAAACTGTAGCCATAGGGATTTCCTTTATTTCTAAGATATCCATGAGGATATATTGTTGAAGTAAAACGATTGAAAACAATACCCAAAATTTATTGGTGGTATATTTTTTATCATAATTACTCAAAAATTGAGCAATCACTTCCAATCTTAACAATCATTACGGTTAAGTCTAGCTATACCTGACTAGCGGTACTGATTGATAGCATCAAAAAGCTCATCTTTACTAAATGGCTTGGTCAAATACTCATCAGACCCGACAATACGACCACGTGCTTTATCAAACAAACCATCTTTAGACGACAACATAATTACAGGCTTATTGGCGTAATCTGGGTTATTTTTTATCAATGCGCAAGTCTGATAACCATCCAAACGAGGCATCATAATATCGACAAAAATAATGTCTGGATTATTATCAACAATTTTTGCTAAAGCATCAAAACCATCAATAGCAGTTACTACTTCACAGCCTGCCTTTTGTAACAAGGTTTCTGCGGTACGGCGAATGGTTTTTGAGTCATCAATTACCATCACTTTTAGGCCATCAAAATTATTTTCCATTATCATTATCCTATGAACAACTATTTATACGTAACGCTCTTCTGTCTATACAAAGTCTTAACCATTAATCTCAGACCGTAACGACAGTCAGCATTAAAACGATACAGAAGATTAAGCATATATCAAAACTTATTCTGACAGCGGCTATTTTTTATCAGTGTCTGCCCATCAAACACAGCGTCAACATGGGTTACTATACGCACTTTGCAATTAATAAGCTCACATAATCGAGCGTTATTCTTAGTATATTGGGCTTGTCACCCTACTCTTGTTTGTGGATATCAATCAAACTCATGTAAGCGCTGAAGACACTTGGGCATATTTTTAGGCATATTTTAAAATCAATCATCGCCAAAGCAAAGTAATCAAATCAATGTAGTAAACAAATTTACGATACTTTTGCATTATATAGAATCAATAGCCACATTGCTGAATAATTTGCATTTGTGATAAAAATGTATCAGTGTATTTCTTTATGTTTGTTTTAGCACAGTTATTAACCCTTTTCCAGTTATTCACGAATTAATATTCAGACTATTGAGTCTTAAAAACATCTGTTCTTATCTGATAAATGAATAACTTTTGTTGCTGATCTGGCAAAAGGGCTTAACCTACTTAAGTTTGGTAAGTAGGCTGCACTCATTCCACCACGTGACAATTCACTATATAATAAGGTAATGACTATAATGGTAACTGCTATGACAGCCTATAAACATTCGAAAAAAAGCCTATACTTGCTTGGTGCTTTATTGCTCGCTGCTTGTCAGCCATCACCATCCAATAGTGAGCCAGTCGCTGCTGAAAATGAAGCCGCTATAGATACGCCGCTTGTCATTACCAGTGATAGCGTCACCATGACACCAGATCATATACTCAGTGTAAAGCCTTCACGATATCAGCCAAGTCTTGGTCTGCAAGGTAATATCGAGCCTATTAAACAGACCTCATTTGTGGCAGTACATCCTATAACCATCGAAGAAACCTTAGTCAGTGAAGGTCAATGGGTAGAGAAAGGGTCACCGCTGCTTGTTTTTAGGCGTGCAGGTACTGCTAAAGATGTAGCATCTACAGATGATTCTATAGACAACGATACAGCAGCTACTGAAACCAAAGAGTCAACGCTAGCAGACAAACAGCAAGCAAATGCAAGTGCCAAAGCTGTACAGCCAACTAAAGATAAAGATATTGCGGTCGCAAAAGAAACTACCAATGATATAAAGTCACCAGCAACAGACTTAGTAACCGCAAAAGCTGACGATGGTGCTAATAGCAATAGCACTAACAGTAGCGGATCTACCAACAATGAATCCGATAGCAACAACGTAGAGAGTAGCGCCGCAACACCAAGTGGACAATACAATTTGATTACCATACATGCCAGCTTCTCAGGTCGCGTAGAAAACCTAAATGCGAAAGCTGGGCAAAAGATGGCAGCGCGCGCGTCTTTATTGCAACTTAGTGATGAAACAAAACTGCATTTTGCAGCGACCCTGCCTATCCAAGCAGAACCTCAGCTTTCAGTGGGTCAAACCGTTAACTTTACGGTCGAGAGTATGACTGATAAATTTACTGGACAAGTCAGCAAACTGGTCTCAACCAGTCAACCAAAAAAGCTCTTGGTTTATGTTAACGTCATTGACAATGAAGCCAGTCGTGACAAACTACTGCCAGAGATGAAAGTCACTGGGCGAGTCAACTACGGACAAATAGATGTCGGTACAATCGTACCCAAGCGCGCTTTGCATGACGTTGATTTAACAGAGCTACAAAAGCCGCCATATATGCCACTTAGACCGTTGGCTGCTAATGTTTGGGTTATTGGGCAAGACCAGCGCTTAACACGCCAGCCTATTGAGGTTGTTGAATATGATCCGAATACCCAGCAGTATTTAATCGCTGGGGTGAGTAACGATAGTTTGATTTGTTTGGCTGATTTACCTGTTGATTCTGAAGGGAAAAAAGTCATCGTGTCATAGCAGCTTACCTTGACAGTTACATTATGTAGAAACATTAACAAAGCTTCTCTTGTTTTGTAACAGCATAATTAGGCACTATGACGTACCTTATATAGCGTTAACCGAGTATTTTAGACAGCCTTTTTATAATGGCTTAGTCTTTTATACATTTAAAAAATTAGAGGCTCGCCTGTTTAATTATATTAATGATTTAATTGCTTTAAAGTCAAAATCATTCGAACAATTATCATAATTAGGCAATTAGCGCGTATTAGAGTTTTAGCAAATCATAACAACAACTAGAGGATATCCCATGAGCAAGCAGATTTTATTGATTGAAGACGATCCAGATTTAGCAGAGCTGATTAGTGATTATTTGACCATGAACTACTATGATGTCCATCATGCTGGTCTTGGTCAAGAAGGTCTCGATCTATTAGATACCAAAGAGCGTGATATTGATTTGGTCGTACTGGACTTGATGCTGCCTGATATGGATGGTATGCAAGTGTGCCAAAAAATCCGTGGCAACAAAAACAATATGACCAACAAAGTACCTATTATCATGCTAACTGCGAAAGGTGATACTACCGACCGCGTACTAGGATTAGAGATGGGTGCTGATGACTATATCGCCAAGCCTTTTGAGCCACGCGAGCTTCTCGCTCGTATCCGTGCTGTCATTCGTCGTCACGAACAGCCAAATCAGGCAGACAGCCAATCAGATAGCCTAACTTTTGGTCGTTTGAGTGTGTTCCCTGATAGCCATGAAGTGACTATCGATGATGAGCCTGTACGTCTGACAACGCATCAGTTCCAACTGCTGCATTATTTTGCCACTCATTCTGGCAAGGTACTAAATCGCGAGCAGCTATGGCAGGCAATGCCAAATGATGACAGCTCAGACAATATCGACCGTGCTATTGACGTTCATATCTCGCGTCTGCGTGCTCTGATTGAAGACAATCCGCGTCAACCAAAACGCATCATCACGGTACGCGGCGTTGGCTATCAATTTGCTACTGATCAGGTTTAATCTAACACAGTCGATTAATCAGCAACTTGTTGAGCTCAGTCGTACCAGTCCATATCAGCGTCCGATAGTAGAGATTGTTTAATGCAGCAATTGGGTTTTCGTTCCGTATTTGCCAAGTTATTTGCCAGCGTCATGCTGGCACTTACTTTATTTGCCGTAGCGATGGTGTTGTTGACCCAATTGGTCCATGACAAAGATGCAGGCATACGGTCGGAGATATTAGCGACGCAGATCTTAGGACAAATCGATCCATTTTTACATGAATTAAATATCTCTATTAGTAAAGATAACCGTCTACAGTCGCGGTTCATGCTCGCTGTTGTCAAAAAAAGCTTTGATATTTTTGATGAGTCTCTTCAAGCAAAAATGGGCTTGTATGACAGTGAAGGTCGGATGCTCATGCAGACTGACAACAGTGACTTACCACTAGAATTACCGCCAACGCCTTCTTTGTTTTCACGTGTTTTTCCTTCGTTCGCAGATACTCCGCCTACCAAACAGGCGCAAGTATATAGTAGTACGGGCTATACGCTACTGTATGAATCACGTTTGCCACCCAAAAAACCTGTGTTGTCTGCTGCGCTAAATCTGTTTACTGGTACTCTATTGCTGCTCATCATTATGGCAGGTGTTCTCTGGCTCATAGCCCGTACCATGACCTGGCGCATCGATCAGTTGAGCCAGCAGATGACTCAACTGGGTGATGGCGATTTTACGGTTCGCGTGAATGCTCGGGGTAATGATGAAATCGCTTCACTCGCACGAGGCTTCAACCAAGCAGCGCAAAAAATCGAGCATCTCGTCGATGCCAATAACTTATTACTGGCACATGCCTCCCATGAGTTACGTACACCCATCACGCGTATTCGCTTACAGATCGAAATGATGGACATGTTAGCTGGTGCGTTGCCAACTGATACCAAAGCCAAATTTGATAAGCGCGCTCATGCCATCACTCGAGACTTATCGGGGCTCAATGACTTGGTAGAGAGTATCTTATTGGTCAGTCGTCTAGATGCGGGCCATGCCTTGCAACAGATTGAAGATTTAGACTTATATGACCTTGTCAATCAAGAGCGTCAACACTATCCTGAAGCGACCTTGATTGGTGAGCACATTATGATTGATGGTCAATCATCAATGTTGACTCACCTCATCCGTAATCTATTGACCAATGCTATGCTGCATGGCAAGCCGCCTGTCACTGTGCTTCTTTATGGGGTTCAAACTATCGAAGACGCTGGAGTAGTCCCTGATTATCTGTTGCAAACGGTACTCGCCAACAGTTTCACTGATTATAATAGCTTGGAATTTGATTCTTATGATAATCAGACTGATGTCACTGCGAACCATCAAAATAATCCAAGTGAACATGATGGCTATGATAATTATGAGCGAAACGATACTGATAAACCTGAATCAGTCGACCTCATAGATAAGTTACCAGCACCGCCGATATATATGAACGGTGAAAATGTGCCCGTTAGTGAAGACATAGACACTCATATAGACACCAATACAACGACTAGCGATAGTATAGATACTACTCTGACAGAAGATAATACTGATACTAGTAGAGGCTCAGCAAACCATTTAGGTATGCCAAAATCGGCTAATGACTCGTCATTACTTGCGAACTACCATAGCTTCACCAATGAGTTGACTGATAGAGTCAAAAAAGTAATGTGGAGAGCTGTTCCTGACTCTGACTCCGAAGCAACTACTAAAAATACTGACCACCCTATTCCTAATGGTACAGTCCAGTCTACAGATAACAAAACATTCATTAGCAAAGACACTCTCGAGAGTCACCGTCAGCAGAACACTGAAAATATGCTCAATGAAACAGCTAACACTAAAAATGCCAGTAAAGACAGCGCTAAAACCAATACTAAAAACAGCAATGACATATCAGCGCCGCCGCGCAAAGAAGGACTTTTTGCCAAGCATATGAAAAAGGCAAAGGCTGAACCTGTACGCCCGCAACCTAAATATGCAGTACTGGCAGTGATTGATGAAGGGACAGGTATCCCTGAAGAGAAACGCGAAGAAGTGTTTAGCCCATTCGTACGCTTACAGCAGAAGAACAAAGGTTCTGGCTTAGGTTTATCGCTGGTTTCACAAATTGTCACCGCACATCAAGGTCGCATCACTACCGATACGCTAAATGGTCATACTCGGTTCTTGGTTGCTATACCTGTCAAGCACGATCCTCATTATCATCAGCATGATTGATCACTTATATTAAGAGTATAACGACTTTCGTTGTATTACCGCCCCTTCTACCTTCCAAACGCCCTATCCTTAATAGCTATTCATCATAAGCTGGACACGGATGTGCATATCCAAAGTGCCAGATAATATGCTATATTACCGCCCCTTATTATACGGTTATTGACCGTCGTTGTTTTAGTTAGGCTCCTCGCATAGCGATAGAGCCATAACGACGCATAATAATCACAAAAAATTTATTAAATTTTGAGCCCTCCATGAACGACATGATTGTCTTAAACGATGTGACCAAAAGTTTTTTAAGCGACCGCTCAATCAAAGACAAAGACGGCAAACCGCATTGGTTTACTGCTGTTGAGCCGACGTCTCTAACGATCAAGCAAGGCGAAATTTTTGGTCTAATGGGTTATTCAGGTGCAGGCAAATCGACCTTATTGCGTCTCATCAATATGCTTGAACGTCCAGACTCAGGTCAAGTCATGATAGATGGTACTGACTTGACCACGTTATCTGCTAGTGAACTGCGTATTGCCCGTCATAATATTGGTATGATTTTTCAGCAGTTCAATTTGATGTCTAATCATACTGTCTTTGACAATGTCGCATTTAATTTGAGAGTGTCAGGCTATCCTAGTCATGATATTCATAAGCGCGTTATGGACTGTCTTGAAATCGTAGATTTGACTGATCGAGCAGGTCATTACCCTGCTCAATTATCAGGTGGACAAAAACAACGTGTCGGTATTGCCCGTGCAATTGCCCCGAGCCCAAAAGTACTATTGGCCGATGAGCCAACCAGTGCACTAGATCCTGCAACGACTCGCAGTCTACTCACCTGTTTGCGCGATATCAATGAGCAACTTGGCGTGACTATCGTTATCGTAACTCATGAGATGAGTGTGATACGCCGGCTTTGCGATCGTGCCGCATTATTGCATCAAGGTCAGTTGTTAGAAGTAGCCGATGTACAAGATGGTCTGATTCAGGCAACCACCCCAATTGGCAAAGGTTTAGTCGTTGAGGACTAATGAGGCAGGAGAAATAGATATGTTAACTGGTACTGAATTATCCGCCTCTATAGACAAGCTGCTTGTTCTACGTAAAGAGATTATGAGCGCGTTCGTTGATACCTTTATCATGCTTGGTATCTCGACCACGGTAGCCATCATCATCGGTGGACTGTTTGGCGTATTCTTGTTTTTGTCTAGTGATCGACAGTTTTTGCAAAACAAGACACTGTACGGTGTACTTGGTGGTATCACCAACTTTATGCGTGCCTTCCCATTTGTAATTTTGATGATTGCGATGAGTCCGTTTACCAAGGCTATTGTTGGCACAGGTATTGGTCCTATTGCGGCATCATTGGTACTGGCAATTGCAGGATCGTTTTATTTTGCGCGCTTGGTCGAGCAAAACCTACGTGAAGTGCCGCGCGGTATCATTGAAGCCACTGAGTCGATGGGCGCCGGGCCTTTTACTATTATCAAAGTATTGCTCAATGAAGCACGCTCAGGCCTGGTACTGTCAGTGACTATTCTTTGTATCAGCTTGCTGTCTTATTCGGCGGCGGCAGGTATGATCGGCGGCGGTGGTTTGGGTGACTTGGCCATTCGTTATGGCTATTATCGCTATCAAACCGAAGTCATGATTTTTATTGTGATTGTACTATCGATCATGGTCATATCAATTCAAGCCTCTGGTAACTGGCTTGCCAATCGTTTGGACAAACGTTAAACCGCTTTAGAGAATACTTGACATTACGAGCGACTAGGTTTATTTTTGGCAACACTCAATCCCATCTCAGCGCTCATAAAAAGCAGCATTACTATTTATAATGTTGCTTTTTTAATGTTTAGACAATAAACATTTTATTTAATCCCATTCATTATTAAGGACATATTATGAAATTAACAGATATCAGCCGTCAGTTGGCCAGCGCATTTGCCGCTGTTGGTGTATCAGGTTTGGTCTTGGTTGGTTGCAGCAATTCATCAGCGCCAGAAGCGACCAAAGAACCAGTCACCGAAGGATCAACTGCTGAAACTGCCGCTAGCGATATCGATCCTGAACATACCAAAATCGTTATCGGTACCACTGAAGGCGATTTTGCTGATATGGTTCGTAACCAAGTGAAAGGTACACTTGAAGCACAAGGTTATGAAGTTGAGCTAATTGCATTTACTGACTATGTGCGTCCTAACCTTGCATTGGCTGAAGGCGATTTGGATATCAACATTTTCCAGCATAAGCCGTACCTCGATACCTTCAAGACAGAGAACAATCTTGATCTTGTCGAAGTATTCCAAGTACCAACTGCACCACTTGGCATCTACTCTGGTAAAAAAGACAGCCTTGATGCTGCATTTAAAGGCATGAGTGTTTCTGCGCCTAACGACCCAAGTAACTTTGCCCGTGCGTTGGTCATGATGGATGATCTTGGCTGGATTACCCTCAAAGACGATATCGATCCGCTAACTGCATCAAAAGCAGATATCGCTGACAATAGCAAATACGATATTGAAATCGTTGAGCTAGAAGCAGCCCAGCTGCCACGTGCACGTGACGAAGTAGACTTTGCAGTAATCAACGGCAACTATGCTACTGACTCTGGTATCGAGCTGACTGAAGCACTATTCCAAGAGCCAAGCTTCTCTTATGTCAACTGGTCAGCAATCAAATCTGCTGATACTGGCAAGAAATGGGTTGAGGATGTTACCAATGCTTATAACTCAGAAGCTTTCAAAAAGTACGCTCACGAAACGTTCCCTGGCTACAAGTACCCAAAAATCTGGGGTACTGACCACAGCGCGCATATGGGCACTGCCGAAACTGAAAGCGCTGACGCTCCAGAAGCTGCTGCTCAGTAAGACTTAGACTGCATATCCAAATCGTAAGTATTTAGGCTTTGAGTACCTGAGCTTTAAGTGCTTAAGTATATTTATGATTATGAACGTCCGTCACTTGATAGTGATGGACGTTTTTTTATGGCAATAACTATAAAACTTTTTTACTCTTGAATAGCCTGTGTAGATCCATCTGATTATTAAATATCACGTTACAGCCTGTTTGCCCTTTGTAGGGTTGCGTCACTCGACCTTCCACTTTGGGCTCGTTTTTCTTATAGTAGACGAGACTGATTAGTGACGCGTCGACAATTAAATATCGACCTTTTAAAAATGATGATCGAACAAAATTTTTATTGCTTTAACTAAGCCTATCAAATAATACCGATTGCCTTACTATCAGTAATTATATCGAAATTAATCAATAATAATAGAAACTACAAACAGAACAAGGATAATAATATGAGTGCCAAAAGCTATAATATTCGTACTGCTGGACAAGCAAATATTCCCGTTTTAGGATTGGGCACGTGGCAGTCAACGGGACAAGATTGTATCGATGTGGTCAAAAAAGGCCTACAGATGGGTTATGAGCATATCGATACCGCCCAAGCTTATGACAATGAAAAAGAAGTTGGTGAAGGTATTAAACAATCAGGGATAGCTCGCGATAAATTCTTTTTGACTACCAAGATTTTTCCTGACGATATGAAGTTTGAGCCAGAGAAGCTAAAAGCTGCTGCGCAAAAATCATTAGAAAATCTGGGCGTAGACTATGTCGATCTATTGCTATTACACTGGCCAGACGACCGCGTACCATTGTCTGAAACTATTCCTGCATTGTGTGAGTTACAAAAGCAAGGTTTGACGCGTCATATCGGTGTTTCGAACTTTAATATTGCCAATATTATTGAAGCCAAAAAATCTGCTGATGTGCCTATCGTAGTGAACCAAGTAGAGTTTCATCCGTTTATCAAGCAAGACACACTACAAACCTTTTTGAATAATCACCATATCTTGCTAGAAGCCTACTCACCGCTAGCGCGTGGCGATGTGTTTGATAACGATATTATCAAAGAGATTGCTGATAATCACAATGTAACACCAGCGCAAATATCGTTGGCGTGGATACTGTCAGACAAGCACCGCGTTGCTATCCCAAAAACCTCGAATCCTGATCACTTACAAGGCAATTTAGATGCTACCAAGGTAGAGCTGAGTGCAGACGAGCTAGAAAAAATTGGTAAGCTTGCAAGCTCTGATGGTCGTAAGATTGAGCATCCTGATTATACTCCTGTATGGGATGACTAATGTGGCGAGTACTTCGTTAATTGGTTGAATGTAGAACAAAAAAAAGCCACCGATCATCGGTGGATTTTTTTATATTCTAAATACTCTATAGCTTAAATGCATACAGCCACTACTGTTGTAGCGTGTCAGTCTCGTGAATTTTTACGGCAGGGTTATATTGCTCAGAGGAAGGCACTACCCCGCTACGATTGTTTTCTTTCATAGACTTGGCAACTTCTGGTGGCATGTAATTTTCGTCATGCTTAGCCAATACTTCACCTGCCACAAAGGTTTCGCCTTGCATTTTACCAGTGGCGACCACGCCTGAGTTTTCAGCAAACAAATCTGGCAAAATACCTTGATAAGTCACGGGTACTGTCGATTGAAAATCAGTGATCGCAAACTCGACATTTAGAGGATTATCCGCTGCGCGCTGCACACTACCTGCAACCACCATACCACCAGCACGAATACGTTTGTCTTGAGGCGCTTCTCCTTGAGCAATGGCAGTCGCATCAAAGTAGTAGTCAGTTTGCTGCCCGATAGCATAGATAACCAACATAACTGCTACGGCGGCACCTGCCAGCGTAAACATAACCCACGTCAGTTTTTTCCGACGAACTGCATTCATACCACTACCCCATTAACGAGTCGCTGTTTTATAAACCATAATCTGTCTATCAAACAGAAAAATTTGAAGAAACCACCATTAGAAAAACGTTCCGAAAATGTCTTTCTAATCGTACTCTTCTAATCGCTATATGGTAGCATTTTTCAGACAAATCAATAAGCCTCATCATTGCCTATAAAGTCATATTTTTGTCAGTGTAAGGATACGGTGCCTTACAGTAAAACTATGATATTAAGATGATTTTTTATTCAGAACTCTTTTTATTCAAAATTTTTGGTAGCAGGTGTTTGTGTTTTGGTAGTACGTTGTGCCTGGCGCGCTTGTTGGATAGTGAGCTGTTTGATGAGCGCTTGGCGTTGTCTGCGACTGTAGATGATAAAAGCCAATATTACACCGACGGTAATCGCCCAGCATGTCCATACAAAAACCCCATGCTTACCCATGGCAATGAACTCAGATATGCTATAAAAGTAGGGCTGCATAGTATATTCCTGACCGTTACTTGTGTTGACTACGAATGTATTCTTTGACCCATGCCTTGCCTTGATCACGGTTTAAAATCAGCGTATTGGTACGATAAATCGCTAATGTCGCAACCAGTAAATAGCTGCCTATAATCATTAGTAGTAGCGGCATCCACATATCTGCCGACATTTTGGGTGCTGCCGTCAAACTAAAGGTCGCCCCTTGATGCAAGGTGTTCCACCACTCCACTGAGTACTTGATAATAGGCAGGTTCACTGCGCCTACGATGGATAGTATTGCGGCTGCTTTACCACGATTGGCGGTATGCTCAAAAGCAGCAAACAGCGCCATGACGCCCGCGTATAGAAATGCCAATATGAGCATTGACGTCAGGCGCGCATCCCATACCCAATAGGTGCCCCATGTTGGCTTTGCCCAAATGGAACCTGTGAGTAAACTAATAACGCATAGCAAAAACCCCATTGGAGCAAGCGCCTGCGCGACTAAGCTGGCAGTCTTAATCTTCCATACCAAATAAATCACTCCCAGAACTGCAAGAGAAAAATAGATAGAAATAGCAAGACTGGCCGCTGGTACATGGATAAAGATAATGCGATAGCTATTACCCTGAAGATAATCAGGCGGCGCAAAAGCAAGGCCCCATACACTACCAATGAGCAAACAGATACTGGCTAATATCGCAAGCCACTTGACCCAAGGGCCAAAAATACGAAAAAACTGCTTGGTGCCTACAGTGGTTAAGAAACCCTGCCAAATGCGCTGCCACAAGCTAGGGGATGAGACGTTATTCAGGTTGGGCATGAGAATAAACCTATTACACAGCTTACTGGTTTTGACCGATATAGTGCAAAAAAGCACTCCTATTGGCTCACCTGCTGGCGTTAAACACTGGATAGAATCTACAAAGATCTGTGTACGTATTCAATAGACTATTATAGCAAAATTGCCCGTTTTCAACACGATGTTAATACGCTGGATTTGGACTACGGGGTTTCGAACATACCTCTTAATTGAGCCATGACATTTTGAGGGTTGTTGCAATCACCCAAGGCATCACCAATACTGAGATAATGCTTCCTGCCAATAGTAGTGCTAATATAGGCAAACCGTTAAGTCCCGTGGCAAATAAGTCGACCGCGCCTGTCGCAAAAATCAATACGGGTAACTGCATAGGCAACGCAATCAAAGGCACCAGCACTGCACCATTCTTTAGTGATAGTGTCAGGCTACTAGCGACCGCTGACAGCATCAACAGCATCGGACTGCCTGTCACGATAGATGCCATCAACACCCATGCCTCAAACCAGCTCAGCTGAAACAAAGGCACCGCAAGCAAGCTCAGCATTGCCACAATACCACTACTAAATATCCAGTGAATGACCAGACGTATCAGCACCCATAACGGTAGTGACGCTTTGGCGACGACCAATTGCGCAAGCGTACCATTATCAAGCGCAGGCTTAAATAAACCATCAACACCCATGACCAGTGACAATAATGCCGCGATCCAGACTGCCGATACACCAAGGCGCTGTAACAGCGCAGGCTCACTACCCACCGCTAGCGGAAATAAAGTAATAATCACTAAAAACAAGACTAGCGGATACAACCATTGCACCGCTCCTTGCTGCTTGACTTGCCATTCGCGGCGCCACAGCTGACCAAACCCAATCCCACGCGGTGTGGTGACGATACTCACGGGTTTTTTGCTTGCCACTGCAGCTGAGTTTGCTTGCGTTGGACTGTCTGTCATTATTCGTCCTTTTACCTATACTGATAGTACTGCTAGCAGTCCCATTTAGACCATATAATCTGACAAATCGAGTACCTGATTGGCCACACCGACCGTCTGATGACTGGTCATGAGTATCGACCCACCAGCCTGTGCAAAGTCACATAGCCGCGCCTCCATTCTCGCCACCATATCCACATCCAGCGCTGTAAAAGGCTCATCAAGCAGCCATAATGGCGTCACATCAGGGGTTAATAAATATAAGCGTGCCAGCGTGATACGCCGCGTTTGTCCCGCAGACAGATGACTTGAGCTGATCGTCTCAAACCCTTGTAGACCTACCCAAGTGAGCGCATCATCAATATCGGATGCGCTTGGGCTGATACCATACAAGTTCAGTAAGAACGTCAGATTTTGCGCGACGGTTAGATTAGGATGAATACCCAACTGATGCGAGACATAAAGCGGCTGGATAGGCAAGCTCGATTGATCCTGATAAGCAACTCCACCTACCAGAACTGGCAACAATCCTGCTAACTGCATGAGCAACGTCGTTTTTCCCGTACCATTTGCCCCAATAAGATGGCAGATACTACCGGCAGATAAATGCAATGAGACCCCTTCACACAGCGGTATCTCACCGCGCTGAACCGTCAGCTCGTCAAGTGTAAGTAAAGGCGTATCCAAAACCGTCATCCAAACCTCTGATTATTTATCAAGTGGCAGTCAACATTCCTCACAAATAAAGGTAATGTTCGTGGCATAATACCCTATGACCACCACAAACACACAGTATAACAAATTGTCGATTACTCTGACTTTAAAAAGTACAACCTCAAAAAATACGACCTCAAAATATGACTTTGAAACCTATGCAGACTTTACCAGATAGCCAAAACGACACGACTAATACCTCACCAACCAGCCGTTTAACAGTAGATAGCTTGATTGATGCTCAGATTGATTTTATACAGCAGTGGCTGCATCAGCAGGCTGAACCTCTAGCGATGGAGGCGTGGCAATGGTTTGGGGCGCAGCCCTTGAGCAAATATATTAAATGCGAGCATTTGCAGCATGTGATGAAGGACTGGCTATTAAACCAGCCGATGACTGAGGTAATGCGCAAAGACATACGTGATATTTTGCACACCCTCATTTATCACCCGGTCAATGACAACGTGCCTTTGTCTGAATTGGTCGATGATGTACAAGTTGAAACCCTTGCTAATTACATCGGTAGCCATGAACAGCAGCGTAACGTATTGATTCATACGCTGGTCGGCAACGAAACCTTTGCAGACCTACTGACCCAAACGCTCTATCATGCTATCAATGACTTTATGGATACCACACTTGATAAAGCAGGCGGCGTCGGTAAATTAATGAAGCTTGGACGCAGCTCTTTTGAGAAGGCAACCAATAGAAACCTCGATGAAAAACTGCAAACGTATTTGCATCGTAATATTAAAGATTTGACACGAAAAGCCGAATTTAACGCACAAGAACACTTATCGAATAAAGAAGTAGCGCGTCTAATGGTCATGGGCTGGGATCGTATCAAAGATCAACCGATCAGCGAGCTGCAAACCTATCTAAGCGATGAGCCTGGCAATAGTAGTATTGATCATATCGAAGCCAGTATTCAGCAAAGCTACAACCGTCTCAGAGTATCACCGTATTTGCACAGCTTGGTGTCAGCAAGTATCGACACATGGTATGCCAATCATCAGTCTGACACGATGGCAACTATCGCTGCGGGTCTGCACATTGATGACGATGCGATGCGTCAATGTAGTGCTTCGCTACTGCCTATCGTCAAAGATGCTATTGATGCGCCTTGGTTTACCGCTCATCTACATGACATGCTAGAAGCATTTTATGCGCAGCCTACTATTAAAGAAGGACTCGCGCTGAACCAAGATTAAGCTGTCGTTTTGCTTGTTTGCTATTTTAACTTTACTTACTTGTCAGCATACTATTATGGGTCAACGCAACAAACTCAGCCTGTGGCAAAAAATCAAACGGTTACTGACTGCATCCGCGCCGCAGTCGGTTATCGATGGTACAGGTGAGCAAGCAGATTTATCACTCGCTGATAGTAACGCTGACCACCATGCTAACACTGCTAACGATAAAACTGGTATATACACTAATGTCATTGCCCGTAGTTCTGAGACTACTGATAATAACTCCTCTGCCGCTACCTCTGAACCAGATGCCAGCCAAGTCCGTGAGCAACTAAACTCCTCTCGTCTAAAGCCTGATCATTCAGTAGCAGAAACACAGCGCCCCAGTGACACGCCCATTGTCGACTGCTTAAAACAATATTTCAGCGATAAGCAATGGCACTATACGCATTATCGACCCAAGACGAATGATAGCCAGCAATCACATCACTTATCCTTGAGAATGCGCCACAAACAGGTCAACTGTGGTTATCTGTTTCGTGTACAAGAAAAAAATAAGCTGCTGGCTGTTTATGGTATCTTGCCATTTTTGATACCAGAGAGTCATCAAAACGCGGCACTACTACTCATTACCCAGATCAATTATGACATGCTGATCGGTAATTTAGAGATGGATATCAATGATGGGGAGATACGCTACAAAAACGCTATCGACGTTGAAGCCGTCGGTATTGATAATGATATCATTGAGCACTTGCTGCAAAGCGTGGTCGCGATGACTACCGTTGCCAATGAGCTGTTTGATAACCTAATCAACAATCAAGATCCTGCTGAAGATATGCAAACGCTGCTTATCGAGCTACGTCAGCAGTCAGATGCGCGTACATTCTTCTTGCCGACCCAGTTTGTTCAATAACTCGGTTTATTCAGTAAGCCAGTTTTTTCAGTAAACTGGTTGTTTATCAAGCGATAATTAGCGATAGCTCGCCTCTGTCTTTGTGCTTATCTATCTAAAATAACCACCCTATCTACAACAACCCTCAATATGAAGCTAGAATTTTTATGCTAAAAATTGCCTACTCTGATGTCTTTCGTTATTCTGTGCCCGAAAAACATCGCTTCCCCATGCAAAAGTACATCTTGATTCCTGAGCGCCTACTGGCAGAAGGAACCATTACCCAAGACAATTTCTTTGCCCCTGCCCGCTTAAGCGAAGCTGAGATTCTGACCACACATACTCCAGAATACTGGTATCAGCTCAAAACGCAAACCCTACCACGAAAGGCTGCGCGAGCTATTGGGTTTGAGATGACGCCGCAGCTGGTGGAGCGTGGCCGCTATATTGCTCATGCCACCTATGAGTGCGCACTCTATGCTCAGCAATATGGCGTGGCCATGAATGTTGCAGGTGGTACTCATCATTCTTTTGCCGGTCATGGAGAAGGGTTTTGTGTCTTTAATGATGTCTGTATTGCCAGCAACTTATTATTAAATCGCGGACAGGCACAAAAGATTTTGATTGTAGATTTGGATGTTCATCAAGGCAATGGTAACGCCAGTATCATGACGGATGAGCCACGCGTCTTTGTCTTTAGTATGCACGGTGCCAAGAACTATCCATTTCGTAAGCAAGTGTCCGATCTAGATATCGAGCTGGACAACGATGCAGGTGATGAAGCGTATTTGCAGATATTAGAGGAGACGTTACCTCGTTTAATTGCTGAAGTTGCGCCAGATATGATTTTTTATCAGTCTGCCGTTGATGTGCTTGCAACAGATAAGCTTGGCAAACTTGGTTTGACACCAGCAGGTTGCAAAGCACGTGATGAATACGTCTTGCAACAAGCAAAAGCTGCCAGCATTCCTGTTGCTATCGTGATGGGCGGTGGCTATTCAGAAGATATCGAAGATGTGGTCGAAGCGCACTGTAATACTTTTCGTTTGGCACAGCAGATATATTTTAGTGAGACTGTTCAACTTACAACGACATAAGGCAAAGTTTATATGGCGAAACTATTGATAGGCATAGGTATTGTGCTGGTTATTATCGGTATTATCTGGTTGCTGTTTCCAAGTGCTTTTTCTTGGATAGGTAATATGCCAGGCGATATCAAACATACTTCAGGCAATACGCGAGTGTATTTCCCAGTAGTGACTATGATAGTGATTAGTGTCGTCGCGACTATTCTCTTAAATATGTTTAACCGTTAAACCATATTGAGAGACTCGATTGTGCCGACTAAACCAACTCTTGCAATCTCAGTAGCCTTGGTAGCTTCAGCAAGATTTTGAGCTAGCCTTTCAGCTGACCATTGTTATGTTGAGCGTCCCTCCTATATTGGCTCTGACTTAGCATAGTGCATTAAGACAACGATACTACAATAGTGCTGTGATCCCCTGCCAGCCAACGCGTACGCCAAGCACGATTAAGATCAATAAAATAAGCTGACGAAAACGTGCTTGTGGCAAATAACGACGTAAACGAATACCAATCAAAAGCGTGGTTATAGACAATATACTCAAAAAAGCAATTAACTGCCACTCGCCGCTACTGAGCGCCATGATAGGCTCGCGTAAGACGATAATTTGGGCGATTTTTCCTAAGAAGTAGCACATGTTGCCCACTTTGGCGATAGTGTTTTTATCATCACTTGCAGACAATAGATACATCATCAGGATGGTAGACATGGCATTGGTCGAACCGCCGATAACGCCTGCACTAAAGCCAACAGCAATCAGTACCGGCTTGGTATCTGGTAGACGGATTTGTTTTCCGAGTAGACTACTCACCACATAAAAGGCTATCACCGCCGCCAATAGCAATAAAATATAAGCGCTATTGATCCATAGCAACAGCTTAGCGCCCAAAATACTACCGAGTAAGCTGGTAAGCGCAAGCAGCCAATAGCGCCTGCCGTAATAGATAAAGTTTTGCCAAATAGTGCGCTCACCACCTGCCAACCATGTCATTGCATTGAGTAGTAAAGAGGGGAAAATAACCAAGACAATGGCGTGTGGCAACGGGTAAATACTGGCAAGCGCCGTGGTCGTCACCAAGGTCACACCCAGCCCACTAATACCATGTAACAGCGATGCCAGCGCAAAAATAATCGTTAGCACTAGCATCTGAGTGCTATCGTTACCAGCCATATCTATCATATCGGTCACACCATTTTAGGCTCTGCGCTCATGTCTACTGGTTGTAAGCCTGTACCTTTAGCCGTTTTTGCGTTGACCGATTACTTCACCGATGATGCCAGCCAACTGCTCAGCGATTTTGTCTTTGCTGGTCTTTTCTAGTGCTATCGCATCACGTGCATAATACTCTGAGAAGAATACCTGCATTGCATTATCATCGCTGGCAAAACCAATATCTGCGCGTGAGACATCGTTACAAGCAATCATATCGAGATCTTTTGCGACCAATTTACCACGTGCATAACGCTCAACATCTTGCGTTTCTGCGGCAAAGCCGACGACAAACAGCTCTGGATGCGCAAGAGAAATGGTCGCTAAAATATCAGGGTTTTTAACCAGGCTAAGCGTCATCGCATCTTGCGTTTTTTTGATTTTTTGCGGTGCGGCTTCTTCAGTACGATAATCGGCAACTGCTGCAGTCGCGATAAAGACATCTGCCTTTGTGACTGGGTTGTGATCATGAGAATGTAGCGAGTCGTGGTCATAGTCGTGATTATGATTGCCATCTTCACCGCAACCACAATCGCTATGATGGTGTTCTTTGGATTGGGTATGAGAATGATCGTGCATATGCTCATGAGAATGGTCGTGTTCTTCTTCAAAATCCAGTTGCAGCTCACTGTGCGTGCCATCCACACACTGCTGTGCAGCAATCAGCATATCTTCGGCAGACAGCACATCGATACGTGTGACATTGAGCGGTGTAGGCAAAGCGACTTTGCCGCCTGCAATCAAGACGACATCTGCACCAGCTGCAACGCAGGCACGCGCTAAAGCAAAACCCATTTTTCCTGAAGAGTGGTTGGATAAGTAGCGTACAGGGTCAATTGCCTCTACCGTTGGACCTGCAGTAATAACGACCCTCTTGCCTGCTAACAGCTGGGGGGTCGTTTGCATTGCATTGAATAGCAATACTTCGGCTAATAACTGCTCAGGCTCAGGCAATCGCCCTGCGCCTACATCACCGCACGCTTGCTCACCGCTAGCTGGTTGGATAATTTGATAATTCATATCCCGTAGGGTTTGTACATTTAAGTTTACCGCTGGATGCGCCCACATCTGCTGATTCATCGCAGGAGCAACAATGACAGGTGCTGTAGTGGCAAGGCACACTGTCGTCAACAAGTCATCTGCCATACCCATGGCCAGACGTGCGAGCGTGTTGGCAGAGGCAGGTGCGATGACAACCAAATCAGCCCATTTAGCCAGCTCAATGTGACCCATGCCAGCCTCTGCTTGCTCATCAAGCAATGAGACATGCACTTCGTTACCTGTCAACGCTTGTAGGGTTAGCGGCGTGATAAAAGCTTGTGCGCCTGTCGTCATAATGACGCGCACATCAAAGCCTGATTTGATTAATAAACGGGCAAATATGGCAGATTTATAAGCGGCGATACCGCCAGTAATAGCAAGCACAATATTGGACATAAGCGTGGCATCAACAAAAAAGTAAAAAGATAAAATTGCGCTTATAGTAACAACTATGAGATAAATTGGGTAAGATTTTCCGTATTTACCTCGTTATAGTCCACACGCAATAAGACAATACAAGAAATTGAGTATCAGTGGCACATGAGTCTGGCTTGCTATATTGATGCCGCCACCGAGTTATTGACCGTGTTATTGTAAGTAGGCTACAAGCAGTATCAATCCATTTTCAAGGAGTGACAATGGCAATCAAAGACTGGCATGAAGACGACAGACCACGCGAAAAACTACTGAAATTTGGCGCAGCTCATTTATCCGATGCTGAGATATTGGCTATATTTTTGCGGACAGGGACTCAGTCTCTATCAGCGATTGAGCTGGCGCGTCAATTAATCGATCAATTTGGCAGCTTAGCTGAGCTATTGTCTGCGCCGCAACAGACCGTTCTCGCCTGTCACGGGATTGGGCCTGCGAAATACGCTCAGATACTGGCATCGCTTGAGATGGGCACACGCTATCTAGATAGCAAGCTCAAGACAGGTCAGGCGCTTGGACGCTCGCAGGTGGTCAAAGATTATATCAGTACCCAGTTGCGCGGCGAGCATCGTGAAGTGTTTGCCGTACTATGTCTCGATAATGCATTGAACCTTTTGAACTTTGAGATACTGTTTACTGGCGGTATCTCATCTTGTTCTGTCTGTATCAAGCATGTATTGCGACATGCCCTGAGCCACGCTGCCAGTCAGTTGATTATTGCTCATAACCACCCTCATACTGACGCAAAGCCATCGAATGCGGATAACCTACTGACTTATGAGCTAAAAAAAGCATGTGAATTATTAGACATATCACTTGTCGATCATATTATTGTTGGTCGTAATGAAACCTTATCCTATGCCGAAAGCTGTCTTGTGCCTTTTGGCTAGTCTATAACGCTAGTTGCTTAGCAAGTCGCCATATTTTAGTCACTCTTAAGGCTTAATCCATCAGAGTCTAATAGCTATACACTGCTTGATACATATTGTCGACACAGCGTAGCATTTTGGGTCTTGATAGTCATCGACAACTGTCTCATATTAGTGACCATTCTTTTCATTTATTTATCGATCACTTACTAGACCGTTAATACTGGCATTTAAAAAATGTAGAACCGGACATTTAGTAATTAGAAAGTCATTCGATTTATTTATAAGATAGTGAGTTGCAAAACATAACGATAATTACAGTTACCTGTTTCACTCAAATACTTTTCACGCTTTTTATCCAGCATTTCAAAGGAGATAGTCATGGCAATTGGCTTGTTTATTTTGGCAGTCATCATTCAATTAGCCGTGGTCTTGGCCATCTTTTTGTTGTCCTTATCAAGGGTTACTGGCAGTATCGTCGCTCTAATAACGGTCATCGTTACGGCAGTTATTAGTCCCTGGTCGCTCATCTTGGGTGTACCAATGGCGTTGCTATGCTTGGTCTTACTCGTTGCACCACTGCGCCAATCCTTGATTACAAAGCCT
This sequence comes from Psychrobacter sp. H27, assembly GCF_059072655.1. Lineage (NCBI taxonomy): Bacteria > Pseudomonadati > Pseudomonadota > Gammaproteobacteria > Moraxellales > Moraxellaceae > Psychrobacter > Psychrobacter sp. H27. Next base: position 1,463,745 of record NZ_JCACRX010000001.1, read on the forward strand.
GTCTATAAGGCACTCGGCGGTGCGATGCCAAGTATGAGTGATACCGAACGTGAAGCGCTTGATGCGGGTACTAGCTGGTGGGAAAAAGAGCTGTTCATGGGTGCGCCAAACTGGGATACTTTTGCCAGCTACCCTTATCCGAAATTATCAGAAGAAGAGCAAAGCTTCATTGATAATGAAGTAGAGGCCTTGTGTACCATGCTCGATGAATGGCAAATTCAGCACAAGGATAAGGAGCTGTCACCTGAAGCATGGCAATTTATCAAAGACAACGGCTTTTTAGGTTTGATTATTCCAAAAGAGTTCGGTGGTCTAGAATTTAGCTCTTATGCGCAAAGCCGCGTGATGAGTAAGATTGCGTCGCGCTCACCGACTGCTGCTGTGACCTGTATGGTTCCCAACTCGCTCGGCCCTGGTGAGCTACTAATGCACTATGGTACAGATGAGCAAAAACAGCGCTGGCTACCAGGTCTTGCCAAAGGCGATGAAGTGCCTTGCTTTGGTCTGACTGGTCCTGAGGCAGGATCTGATGCAGGTGCGATTCCTGATACTGGTGTGGTGTGTTACGGCATGTATGAGGGCGAGCAAGTACTTGGCCTGCGTATGAACTTCTCTAAGCGCTGGATTACCTTGGCGCCTATCGCTACTGTAGTCGGTCTGGCATTCAAAATGCACGACCCAGAAGGACTGCTTGGTAATCCTGAAAAAACTGATTATGGTATTACCTGTGCGCTTGTTCCTGCTAGCCACGAAGGCGTCGTAACAGGCCCACGTCATAATCCGATCGGCTCGCCATTTATGAATGGTACAGTCGATGGCAAAGATGTCTTCATCCCGTTAGATTACATCATCGGCGGTGTCGAAAACGCTGGTCGCGGCTGGCGTATGCTGATGGAATGTCTCGGCGTCGGTCGTGGTATTTCTTTACCAGCTCTGTCTACATCAGCCAGTGAAATGACGTATTTGTCTGTCGGTGCCTTCGCAAAAGTACGCGAACAGTTCAAGATCTCAGTCGGTAAGTTTGAGGGTGTGCAGGATGCTACTAGCCGTATGGCAAGTAACACTTATATGTTAGAAGCGTTCCGTCATTTGGTGACTTGCGGGTTGAACCAAGGTGGTACGCCGTCAGTCATGACTGCTATGGCAAAATACTACGCGACTGAAACCATGCGCAGTGTGGTCAACGACGGTATGGATGTGGTCGGTGGCCGCGCCGTACAGATGGGTCCACGTAACTTCTTAGCGACACCTTATCAAGCGATCCCTGTATCTATCACCGTTGAGGGTGCTAATATTCTGACGCGTTCATTAATGATTTTTGGTCAAGGTGCAATGCGCTGTCATCCTTATCTATTTGACGAGCTGCAACTGCTACAAAGCGAAGATAAAGCTGCGGCAACCCAAGAGTTCGATACTCTTTTCTTCAAGCATTTAGGCTATACCTTCAACCGTGGTGCAAAAGCGTTTGTAGCAGGGTACGTTGGTGGTAGTAATGATGCACCAAGTTTTGCTGATGCTTTCACTCGTCCTTACTACAAGCACATTAACCGTTTAAGCGCGAGCTTTGCACTAACTGCGGATATGGCGTTAGGTTTGCTAGCAGGTGATCTAAAACGCAAAGAGATGCTGTCTGGTCGCTTAGCAGATATTCATAGCCACTTATTCATTGCGACTGCCATCTTGCAGTTTTATGAGTATGGTAGTAAATCAGAGTCTGAACGCTTACATGCCGAAGTTGCGCTACAAAATAGCTTATATACGGCTCAAGAAGCCTTTGTCTCTTTCTTTGCCAACTTCCCGAATCGTATGGCAGCCAATGTGGTTAGCTTTGTGACCTTCCCTAGCGGGCGTATTTTTACGCCAGCGAGTGATGAGCTCAAGCGTCAATTGGGCGATACGTTCATGGATGATTTTGCGGCAAACCCATTTCGTGATTATCTGAAAACCATGGTCTATTACAATACCGATGCAGACGATGTGACTGGTCGTATGGAACATGCTTATCAGACGTTAGTTGAAATTGAACCGTTGTGGCAGAAGTTCAAAAAAGCAGAACATCAAGACAGCTTTGAAGGACTGACGTTTGAGGATCATGTGGTACATGCCAGCCAAAACGGCGGTATTACCGAAGAAGAAGCGGAAGTACTGATTCAATATAATGCCATGCGCTTTGACTCGTTATTGACCGATACATTTGACGAGCATCTATCAGAAGCGCTAGAGCGTGACAATCCACACGCTCTTGAAAACGCGGTTCATCAACTGACGGACTACGCTCAGCTAAAACAACAGGCTCAAAGCAAACGCGGTATGTCTGACGATATTGATACGGCAGCGGATACTGACGCTCCAGCTATCGATGCTCTAGCTACTGGTAAGCTGAATGATACTTCAAATACAGACACAAAAACGGGTGACGAAAACCCCAATCACGGTTACGAGAGTGATGGTGACGTAGAGATGGTAAGCGAACAGGATACTGCCGAAGAAGTAACCTCACAGACAGATTTTAAGAAATCAAAACCGCAAGCAGACGCATTAGATCATCGTTACCGTGATGCTGAGTCACATCTCAGTGAGCGTATGAGTAACAATCACAGTCGCCACATTGATCCACCCGATGAGGCTCATAATAGTGCTGAAGCGAATACCCTCAAGCATTCGGAGCAGCCAGTGCATGTACCACACGAGGATGATAAAGTATAAATAAGCATTTATTGTAGATAGCGCCACTATTACGCTTAGTACTTATAGTGGCGCTATCTACCCTCAAAGAGCCAGACTGTCCCTATGCGACCGTTTGGCTTTTTTTATTACTAAAATTTAGGGGCATTTAAAGTCGATACTGAGTCCGTTGCATTAGGTTGGTCCGATATCCGATATAAAATCTCGATGTTTAGCCAGCCTCAAAACTCTTTCATAAATATTTTGTTTCATATAAGAAACAAACGGTTTAGAATAAATAATGATTATTTTATGGGCACATCGTTGTGAAAATTATCATCGTCTCAGAATAAAATGGTAAAAAAATCTTGCAGTGCCCTTAACTATTCTTTTATATTGTCCCCGAAAACGTGACATCAAACGACAATCATAATAACTTAATAGTCATAACACGCATTATAGTTAGATAAATAAACACGATCATGATCTCTGAGTGATTGCTGACTATAGCGCTGTTGTGCACACAAAGGATATGAATTATGTGGAAGAATTTGGGACTGACGGGCAAGATTATTGTTGCCATGGTGCTCGGTATTGCACTGGGTTTATTTTTAAACTATTCGGGATTGAATGGCGAAGGTGGGTTTGTTAATACCTATATCACTAATGGCTTTCTTGCCATTATCGGTAAGCTATTTGTTAACTCACTAAAAATGTTGGTCGTACCATTGGTACTTATCTCACTGATCTGCGGTGTGTGCGGTATTGGTGATATTCGTCTATTAGGACGTATCGGTACCAAAACATTTATGATCTATATGTTCACCACCGCGCTTGCGATTGCAACAGCGATTGGACTGGGTTCACTATTTGGTATTGGTAAAGGCATGAACATTGGTACTGATGCGACTTTTGAAGCCGCGTCAGCACCGCCTTTACTTGATGTATTCTCAAACATTGTCCCATCGAACCCTATCAGTGCGATGGCCAATGGTGACATGTTATCGATTATCTTCTTTGCGATTTTGATCGGTGTGAGTATCTTGATGGTTGGCAAGCCTGCCAAAGGTTTGGTTCAGAGCCTAGAGCTTATTAATGAAGTCATCTTGAAGATGGTGACGATCATTATGAACCTAGCACCTTATGGTGTGTTTGCACTATTGACCAAAGCAATGGCAGAGCTGGGACTAGACTTGATCTGGTCACTACTTGGTTATGTTGCGGTATTAGTTGGCTCATTAGCATTCCACTTCTTTATCACGATGATGATTGTACTCAAAGTCGCATCAGGTCTATCTATCAAGACCTTTTTGGCAAAAATGCGTGAAGTACAGATCTTTGCTTTTAGTACGTCAAGCTCGAACGCGACGATTCCTATTACGCTGCGTACCGTTACCAAGCGTATGGGTGTTAATAACTCAGTTGCGTCGTTTACCGTTCCTTTTGGTGCCACCATCAACATGGATGGTACTGCCATTATGCAAGGTACTGCGACCATTTTCATTGCCAATATTTATGGTATTGATCTGGGAGTTACCGAATACTTGACCGTTATTTTAATGTCGGTTCTTGCTTCTGTTGGTACAGCTGGTGTGCCTGGTGTTGGTCTCATAATGCTGTCTATGGTATTTGCTCAGGTTGGTCTACCAATCGAAGGTATTGGTCTAATCTTGGGTGTGGATCGTATCCTTGATATGTTACGTACCGCTGTAAATGTCGGCGGCGATGCTGCTGTTACGACTATCGTAGCAAAATCAGAAGGCAAAATGGATTTGGCTATTTATAATGATCCTAACGCTGGTGCAAAAGACGTATTCGATGGTCATATCGACGAAAACAACGAGCGTGAATTCTCTGAAGTATTCAGCGATGGCATCATGGGTAGTGAGTACGATGACGTAGATCGTCGCCGCTAATCACATCTATTGGATAAATAATGTCATAAAAAAACCTCAGTCACCTATGCACATGGACTGAGGTTTTTTTGTGATGAGTATATTTATTATTTTTATTTAGCCAAAAACGTACTTGGTCAGCATGGCCAAACATACCACGACAATCATCGGACGAATGAGCTTGCTGCCGCCCTTTACCACCATATGTGAGCCAAAATACGCACCAATAGTTTGACCTACCATCATCGCCAGTCCTACTTTCCACAGTACATTACCGCCCAAAATAAAGAATATGAGTGAGCCGATATTGGTAGATAAATTCAATACTTTTGCGGTACCTGTCGCCTCGATAATCTGTCGCCCACGCAGTGCTACATTGCCAAGCGCAAAAAACATCCCTGTACCTGGACCAATATAGCCATCATAAAAACCAATGAGTGGCGCCACAATCTTTTGCCATTTACCCTCTGAGATGCGCGGTGCAGCTTCCACTTCCCCAAGCCTAGGCGCAAACAACGTATAAATACCGATAGCCGCAATCAAAAAAGGAATCAGTTTTTCGAGTAAATCTGGTGGCGACATCTGCACCGCGATGGTACCTATGACTGACCCGATAAAAGCGGCAATAATCGCCAATTTTATACGCTGTGGTTTAACGACTCCTTTTTTGATCATGGTAATAGAAGCTGCAAGCGCACCTGAGGCCGCTTGGAGCTTGTTGGTGCCTAGCGTGAGTACCGGTGGGATGTTAGCCAGTAGCATGGCAGGTATGGTCAGTAGTCCACCGCCCCCAGCAATAGCATCAATAAATCCTGCTAATGCTGCCACCGCAGTGAGCATCAAAATGATCTCTAATGAGAATGTTAAATCCATAACGCTGACCTGCAAAATATCGTAAGAAAAAAGTGAGCTTGAAAGATGAGACTAGCATGTCACTGATGTGAGGCTACTAGCAGTCAGACAATTGAGTCATTGAAATCGACAAGGGAGCCGGGACAACCTCGTAAAGCGTCGATCATTATAGAGATAAAACTGCAAAAAAAGCCAAAAACCTACCAAAGTCTGCTAAATTTGTTTAATAACGACTGGGGTATCATTTATAAAAGACCTTTTGTTAAAAAGATTTAACGACTTACAACTATGTTGCTCAGCGTATCACCTTTATAATGTCACTATAATGAGTACAACAAAGTGGGCTAGCAGGTTTGTTTGGGCGTATTTTGTTGTCTATATCGATAAGAGTATGAGAAACTGTTGCTGTCTATTTGCTACCCTCGCATTGTTGGTAGCGCAGACATTGATGGATATTTGAGGTTATTTAGTAAATTGTATTTAGCGAATGAGGATGATATGGCAATACGAAGGATTAAGGCATTTTTTGAATTTGAGGCAGCAGGCGGTATCGTCTTAGCATTGGCTGCCGTTGCTGCAATGATCATTGCCAACTCCCCTCTTCATGTGTGGTACGAAAGTTTCATTCACGCGCCAGTTGCGATTCAGATTGGCGATTTTGCTATTGCCAAAGATGCGCACCACTGGATCAATGACGGCCTTATGGCGGTTTTCTTTTTCTTAGTTGGACTTGAGCTCAAGCGTGAAGTACTCATTGGTGAGCTGTCTAACGTCAAGCAAATCATCTTGCCAGCTGGTGCAGCATTAGGTGGTATGATTATGCCAGCAGCGGTGTACATACTTTTTAATCTCAATGAGCCTGAGTACTGGAAAGGCTGGGCAATTCCTGCAGCAACTGATATTGCGTTTGCACTGGGTATTCTGAGTCTATTAGGTAGCCGCGTACCCAACTCCCTAAAAGTATTCTTGGTCTCTATCGCTATTTTTGATGATATTGGTGCGATCTTAATCATTGCTCTATTTTATACTAGTGAGCTGTCATTGGAGTCATTGGCAGTAGCCGGTCTATGTCTGCCATTCTTGTATCTGCTCAATCGTCGCAACGTAACCAGTATTACGCCTTATCTGCTTATCGGTATCGTTATGTGGATTGCGGTACTCAAATCAGGTATCCATGCCACATTGGCAGGCGTGGTTTTGGCCTTATTTATCCCTATGTTTGACCGTACTGATCCTGAGCACTCTCCATTAGAGGAGCTAGAGCACGATCTCCATAACTCTGTTGCCTTTGGTATTTTGCCAATATTTGCTTTTGCCAACTCGGGGATATCACTCGAGGGCGCAGGTCTTGCTGAGCTATTCCACTCAGTGCCGCTAGGTATCGCTGCAGGCCTGTTCATCGGTAAACAAGTGGGTGTTATGGTCATGTGCTGGTTAATCTTCAAGCTTGGTCTATCAACCATGCCAAAAGGGATGGACTATAAGCAAATATATGGCGCAGCATTATTATGTGGCGTTGGCTTTACCATGAGCTTATTTATTGGCGGCTTGGCGTTTGCTGGTGATACAACGATGTTTGATGAGCGCTTGGGTATCATCATGGGTTCTATCGTCTCTGGTATCGCAGGTTATATCATGCTCAAAGTGAGCTTAAAAGACAATGTCAGCGGCACGTCGGTCGACTTGACCCGCTCTCATTAATATCAAAACGAGCGACTTATGAGCCTTTAGCTTATAAGTCGTTTTTTATTATGTACAGGTCGCTTGTTATCGTGGATAGATATACTGCAACCAGCTGACTCATAAAACCTCAGTAACTATCTATTAAATGGCTATCTATTAAACGATAAATTTAACAGCGGTCAAAGGCTTGTTAAGGATTATCATACAGAAATCGATAAGCTAAAAAATGGCTCGAATTTCGGTCTTGCTAGCGAAAAAACGCTTGTGCAACACTGTTATCACTATTGGCTGAAAGGCACTATATCAAATATCGTATCAAACACCATATTAAGCAGACGCAAAGACAGCTGGATGCATCAATTCGGTTTTATGAGGGATCGCTATAGACGGATTCGATGTTGCAGATATTAGATCTATAGCTAAATCAAGCTATAACTTAATCATAAAGGCACTTGATCATATGAGTAAGAAAACCACCAATACTGCAAGTATCTCTACACAACCTCATCATCAATCAAAAAAATCCTATCAGCGTCACGGGCGCACCACCGCCATCAGTGATCATAGTGATTTACAGGTTTTAAAGCGGATCAAACGGTATCTATTACCGAAAGATTTTAAAATCTCGCCTACCCTACTTGATGAAATAGTTGCCGGCTACGATATTGGTGATCCACTTGCAGATGCATTTGCCGCTGAGAACATTCGTTTTGCGAAGCCTTTGCAGCAAGTTATTCTTGGTGACGATATATCTGGCGATCACTTAGCTCACCCCTCATTTAGTACATTAGCCGAGCAGTTCAGTACGCATCCTGACTGGTTCGACCCCAAACTGGCTCAGATTGGTGCCGTTGCTTACAGACGCTATCCATTGATGCTCATTTGGCTACTGCGTAATGTAGCACTCATGGCAGGCTATAGCATCCCCGCCCTATCATTGCCACTGATTCAGACTGGCGCACTGATGCATGACGCACTGCCGCGACTCATGCGCACCTATGCCTATATCTTGGCCGTGTCTGAGCATCCGCAGTTAGATATGAGTACGCGTAATCATCATAACGCTATTGATCAAGTATTGGCCATCGGCTCTGAAGGCTGGCGACAGTCCATCAAAGTACGTCAAATTCATACTTTGGTACGTCAGAACTTACTCAAAGGTAAGGGCAATGCCGCGACAGGTGTGATACTAAATGCTGACCAGCATCATAATCCTGATGGCAGCTGGAACACCGATTATTGGGGTGTGCCCATCAATCAAACCGATATGATTGCCACGCACTTGCAGTTCTCTTTATTGATTATGCGCGGTCTACGTCTGCTGGGTGCCCGTATTAGCACCGAGGAAGCAGAAGGTATCTTGCATTTATGGAATCTTGCCAGCTATTGGATGGGCGTTGATTTAGATCGTCTGCCAAAAGATGAATCAGCCTGCTGGGAATGGCTGTATACCTACCTATCCATTCAGCAGCTTGATTTTAAGATGGGGCAGCCACTTGCAAAAGCCTTGCATGATTTACCACGTCAGCTCATGGGCGAAGACAATCGCCGTGGGCGGTTTGTGGAAATGGTCAACGCCAGTGTGACTCGTACCTTAGTCGGTGATGATATTGGTGATGGCTTAGATTTACCAAAATCAAAAATACGTTTTGGCGTATTATCTTCAGTGCCTATTTTGTTTGCTCTAGATACCGCGCGAGGACATAACAAAAACATTGCCGATAAGTTAGAGGCGTTCCGTGCCAAACGTCAAGATAATATGAACTGGTGGCTCAAGAAAAACGACGATTACTATAAATAAAGCGGTCTATAAGACTCTAAATGATTTATCAAATATAGCAGCCGTACTTATATAGTATCATTTGGATAGTAGTACTTAGATAAGCAGCCCTATTTAAGTACAAACTCGTGAAGGAATGCTTTTGATGCTATAAATCTAAATGTTATATTATCGGTTGTTGTCCACGCGGTAATACCACTCTAACTGTCGATCGAACCCTGTCTCTAGCAGGTTAGCTATGACACGTCCTGTCAGCCCCCACACCGTCTCACCATCGACTTGCCAGCTTGGTGTCAGTAAAGTCGCTACTTGATCTTGCATTTTATACTCTACCGCATACTCTACTGTGGGCTGAGTGACTAACGACTCAAAGTCCGCCCAGAAAATACGTGATATCTCTCCTACCTCAGGTACCAGTACCAAGCCTGGCGCAATAAGTGCAACGATAGGGCGTACACTCATACCGCTTTTGGACGTTTGGATAGGCAACTGTCCAAGCAGTTGGACTTTGTTGGGTGGTAGTGCTGTTTCTTCACAGGCTTCACGCAGTGCTGTGACGACATTGTTACCATCGCCTCGATCATGTTTACCACCCACGCAAGACACCTCACCCGCATGACTGTTCATATGGGCGGCGCGGCGTGTTAATAGCAGTTTTGGTCTACGCTCATGAGTGATCGCGACCAGTATTGAGGCGTCAGCAATCGGTGTCTGGTACAAGCTATCTAAAATGCGCGTGCTGTGCGAGGTGTTGTGCGCTTCATACATCGCTGGGCTGGTTAGCGTATTTAGGGTTTCATGTTGCACACGCTCAGCTAATTTTCTGAGTGTGGGATGTCGTATAAAGCTCGGTACAGCGACTGACAGGTTATTGAAGTTTACAGTCTCTGGAGAAAGTAACATTATAATTGCCTTGTTTTTTATCGTAATTTCGCTTTATCAAAAGCGTTTTCGCTTGTTTAATTCTAGCTTATTGCTGACCATCATTAACCAAAAACATAAGTAGTGACTATCGATACGACTGATTTGCAGTCTAAAAAATAGCAGCTAAGCACATTTATACCAGACTACAGCATACTTATCAGTGAAATGATGCGTTACTGTTATCTTGATTCTGTATGCCAATAATATGTGCTATCTTAAGATCACAGCTGTTTCTTAAAATAATATCTTACAGCATCTCAAAATATGGGCCTTACAACCTACAAAATCACTATGCATCATAACTTTTCTAATAAGGTAGTCGATATGAGCTATTGTCTCCAATGCGGTCATAAAGCAGAACGAAAAATCCCACCTACAGACAATATGCCGCGCTTGGTGTGCCCTAATTGCCATTATATCCACTACGAAAACCCAAAAGTTATCTGCGGCTCACTAGTGGTACACGAAGATAAAGTACTGCTATGTAGGCGAGCGATCGAACCTCAATATGGCTTGTGGACCATACCTGCAGGCTTTATGGAAAATGGCGAAACCATGGCTGAAGGTGCAGCACGCGAGAGCTACGAAGAAGCTGATGCCACCGTGATACATCCGCATCTATACTGTGTTTACGACCTGCCAGATATTGGACAGATTTACTCGATTTATTTGGGAAATCTAAAAGACGGTGCTTATGGTACTGGTTCAGAGAGTCTTGAATGTGCGCTATTTAGTGAAGAAGAGATTCCATGGGACGAGCTGGCTTTTGAAGCCATCCGCCGCACCCTAAAGAGCTATTTTGCTGATCGCAAGCAGTTTGACGAATGGTCCGACTTCCCAGTTCACCAAGAAAAAATTGGTAAGGATTTGAGCATCAAGCGCTATTAATTCATATACTAAATCACAAAAAGCCAAGCATGATGCTTGGCTTTTTTGTTATTGATAGCAGTCTTGCTGATTTAGCTCTTGATTTTGCAAACCTCAAAGCCCAGACCTTTTACCGTCTCTTCTTTGTCATAAGGGGCTAGCACTGCACGTACGTGTTTTTGACCCTGCAGATATTGCTTAGCAACACGCTGCAAGTCATCAATGGTCACGGCCAAAATCGCAGCGCGCATTTTACGCTGCCAGTCAGCACCGCGATGATGTAAGTTGGCAAAGCATGCTTTGATTGCTTCCCCTGCAGGAGAGCCTGGCTTATCCATACCTGAGATAATCCCTAAGATTGCCTCTTCTAACTGCTCATCGGTTTGCGGTTCATTCAAGACCCACTCGATACTGGCCTCAAAGTGCTCAAAAGTCTCTGCACACTGTGGATCACGGTAGCTAAAGAACTTAAATGCACATGCATTGGCGTCATAGCCTGCACCGCCGCCATACGCACCGCCGCGCTCACGAATCGCACTGTGCAAGTAGCCGTTACGCAAATACGGCGCTAATACCATCAGAGCCGCAGTATCAGGATGATCAGCCGCTGGTACCGTATAGGCGCTAGCATTATGATAGACGTTGGTTGGCACCAGCCACGCTAGATCTGCAACATCGAGCACATCGTTTTTAACATCATCGCCACTCTCTAATGCCTTGACTGCATCAGTCTCACCATTTAAAGCGGTATCTAACTGCAGATTTGCAAACTCACTAGGAATATTTGCTTTAGTATCAGTTTCTTTTTCAGTAGACGTTGCTGCTTGGCTATCTGTCCAGCTATCGACAATTAAGCTGCTCAAACGTTCTGTTTGCTCGGCTTCACAGATAATAACGGCATGCTTAGGTAAGCTGATTAAGCGTTGATGTAAGTCCATCAAGCTGGTTGCCAACTGATCCCACTGTGCATCATCAGTACTCGCGTGCGTCAAGAAGTCCTTGAGCGCATTTAGTGCTGGTAGACCACTACGTACATACTCTAGCTGCGCTTGACGACTCATACCGCGACTGGCAATTTGCATCGCATACGAGTGACCAGAGCCTGCTAGGTTTGACTGCCAGCTGGCTTGACGCTGCTGTAGAATCTCTTTGATGCGATCATGCTCAGTAAAGATACTGTGCTCCATGACTTCTTTGAGCAAATCAATCGCTTCAGGTTTGCGATTGAGCGCACGTGTTGCGACCACAAAGTAGCTACCGATGGACTGACTGTCATCAACATGGGTTCGTTGACTGATACGTGCTGTCACACCTGATGAGTGCGCGGCTTGCTTGGCTTGCATTTCATGGGCACTGAGCGAGTCAGTCCCTAGCTCAGATAGCAAACTTAGATAGATCGGCAGCAATGGATGATTGATGACATCATTCACTGGTAGCTCATCGGCGCTCGCGTTACCAATCGCCTCAGTCAACGGTACGATCACTTGGTAATAATACAGACCATTGGTGCCCGCTTCGTACTCAAATAAAGTACTGTCCTGCCCACTCAGGCGCACTTGTTTTTGTTTGCCTGCTTTAAAGCTAATATCCGCTGGTACGTCTTCTAGACCTACCTTTGGTAACAGGCTTAAATCATCGGGCGCGGCTTGACGCGCAGCCAAATCTAGTGCTTGTTGCTTCAAGATAGCCTTGTCATCAGCAGTCAAATCCATCGCTATGGTATCAAGGCGAGTCTGTTCAGCTGCTGCTAGACGGGCGGTTTTTTCGCTGTCAGGTGTCATCGTCACACGGACTCGATGCTGATTGTCTAGTAGATGCGTTTTGATCAAATTCGGTAGCCACTGCGGATCGACGACTTGCGCGCGTAGCCACTGTAGATGCTCGTCTACTTCCCATACATCGATAGGATTACCATCATGGATAGCGGTGCTAAAGCCTTCTAGCATAAGGTTTAGACCATAAGGTACGCTATCACCACCAATATGACGCTGATCAATCTCAATCTGATGGAGGATGGTTTCAATGGTTTCATCATCGACTGGCGTGCTTGCCACTTCAGTCAGTAGATCAATGATACCTTGCTCTACCGCTTCGGCATGCTCAGGGTTAGAACCACGCAGACCGGTATAAAAGACCATTTCGTAATGGCTGTCATCAAGTCCCAACAACGGACTTGGGGCTTTACCCAGTGGGTGACTGTCAAGATAAGCACGTAGTGGTGAGCCTGAATGCTCAATCAACACGCCTTCCAGCAGACGTAATGCCAAGCGCTGCTTTGGATCGGTAATCGATGGTAGCAACCAAGCGACCACGTGATGGGTCTGATCTGGACCGGCTTCGTCAGCAGTATAAGTATCGACCGCACTGATTGGCGCAGACAAACGCTGCTCTGGGCGTGATACGTGCTTTTTGCCTGCTTCGAACTGAGTCAATGCGTCGTCATGTATTTTTGCTTGTGTCTCGGCGACAGGGATATTACCAAAGCTCATGATGACACTATTTGACGGATGATAATGGCTCTGATGGAACTCGGTCAGCTCAGTATGTGTCAGGTCAGGAATCTGGGCAGGATCACCACCTGAATTATAGTGGTACGTCGTCGTTGGAAATACATGATGCGCCACCGTATGATAGAGCTGATCAATCTCGCCGCTCATAGCCCCTTTCATCTCGTTAAAGACAATGCCTTTAAACTGCGGTTTATCGTCTTCGTCCAGCTCTACTCGGATGCCCTCTTGAGCAAAATCAAGCGGATGAATGTTGGGGAAAAACGACGCATCAAGGTATACAGACAGCAAATTAAAGTAGTCGTTTTTATTTTGCGTGGCATAGGGATAGGCTGTCCAATCCGCCGCGGTCATCGCATTCATAAACGTGTTCAATGAACGTTTTATCATTGAAAAGAACGGATCACGTACTGGGAATTTCTTAGAACCACATAATGCGACGTGCTCTAAAATATGCGCCTCGCCTTTTGAATCCATTGGCTGAGTACGAAAGCCCACCAAAAACGCATTTTCGTCACTTGGATGCGCAAGATGATAATGCATCGCGCCTGTCTTTACATGCTGACTGATCAGCACATCCATCGATAGCGCCTCAATATGGCGATGCTCGAGCAGCTCAAATGCTGGATGCAGCGTTAAATCCGCAGTAAATGGGGTGTCAGTCATAGTTATCCTTATCGCTTACAATGCGTATAGTGCCCTGACTATCAGGGTAAATAAAATGGTAATAATTATTAATCTATCAGTTATAAAAAGTGGCTAAAAAGTCTTGGCTTAGCGCTATTAGTGGGGCTGCGGCATCGATAAGTCAAGTCAACCCTCACGCAATAATCGATGACATCGAACTCAGCAACCCTCTACATACTAAAACAGCCCTAGCAAAACACAAAGGCAACAATAACTATAGATAAACAATGGTTGAGTCACTTAACAAAAATAGCCTGCACTGCTACTATAAAAATGGCTATTAAAAAGTAAACACCAAAAGGAGCCACTTATGAGCTATCAACACATTTTACTGGTGACTGACTTATTATCTGATGCCGACAAGGTCGCTCTAAAAACCAAACGTATCCTTGCAGGCTCGCCTGAGGCTAGGTTATCTGTTCTGCATATTGTTGAAGATGATATGGTGCGCTTCGGTTACGAGCTGGTACCTTCATCTAGTCTTTCGGGCGATTTCGATGGCGAAAAATGGCAAGAAGCACGCGCTAAACTGGCACGCTTCCTTGAGTATAATGAGTTAGAAGCCGCCAACTCTGAAGTGACCGCTGCTATCTCTAACAGTAAAGGTATCGTTAACTACTGCAATAAAAAAGAGGTCGACTTACTCATTATCGGGCGGCATGACCGTCAAGGTATCGCCGCTTGGTTGGTGCGCGCGACCGCCGATAGTATATTGCCAAACATCTCTTGCGACAGTTTGGTTGTCAAACTGAGCGAACCCGTATCGGAATAAGCAGTGTATTGAGTCTTTGGTTTGATAAATATTAATACACCTGAACTCATATTACGGAGAGCCTCAAAGATAGGCAAGCACCACTTAACAGCGCTCTATAGTAGTGCTATAGTAAATACTATCTGACATGAGGAAGACGCTATGAGTTACGAACATATACTACTGGTCACTGACTTACTCTCTGATGCGGATATCGTCGCGCAAAAAGCCAAGCGTATCGTTGAAAACCGTCCAGGATCTAAGCTATCGGTGCTACACATCGTAAAAGATACGATGGTTGGTTTCGGTTACGAGCTGGTACCCGCCTCCAGCCTATATGATGAGATTGATGATGAGCGTTGCCAAGAAGCACGCGCCAAACTGGCCCAGTTCTTAGAACGCAATCAGCTGAACGCAGCGACATCAGAAGTCACTACGGCCATCTCTAGTAGTGAAGGTATCGTCAGTTACTGTCACAAACACGATGTAGACCTATTGGTCATCGGTCGCCATAAGCGTACTGGTATCGCGGCATGGATCAGTGGCGCGACAGCAGATAATATTTTACCCAATGTGCCTTGTGATAGTTTTGTGGTGAGACTAGACAAGCCCGTTTCAGCATAGCGTTGAGCCACAATGCTCTGATATGAATAACGTATACAATTAAAATTAAAAGCGCAGCGCCGAGATAGACGCTGCGCTTTTTTATGATTTACCTTCTCTTATTCATCTCTGCTGAATAATATCTATAAAGGTTTGCCATATCGGACTTTGATGCCTTGCCTTATGCCAGACCAGCCACCACGTCCGTGACAAATCAATCCCAGCAACATCGACTTGTACTAGTTCACCTGACGCAAGTTCTGTCTCAATCACATGCTGTGATAGACAGCCAAGTCCAATATCTGCACTCACCATATGCTTGATAGCCTCTGACTGATGTATCGCCTTAACCACCTCGGCATTGGGCAGATATTTTAGCAACTGCTCATCGATAATTTGCCGTGTGCCCGACCCTGCTTCACGTACCAATAATGGTAACTGTTCGAGCTGCTCAATAGTCAGACGATAGCCATCCTCGTCTTGGTGATATATAGCGATATCCTTTAGCCACTTGCTATCACGTTTAGCAAATATCATCAGCGTATCTGTTCGCCATTCGCGCAGCTCAATGGCTTTCATATCTATCGGTCGCGGCATCCCTTCTACTAGCGCAATGTCAATATTTAACTGCTCAACCTCACCCACGACCTCTTGTGTGTTGGCAATATATATATCGACATTGGCATCTGGCAGCGCCTCATAGAGCTTACCAAGCAATGACGGCAGTACATAGTTACCGATTGTGGTACTCGCCCCAATATGAATCTGTCCTGCTTGGTACTGATGATAATGCTCAAGCGTGAGTGACTGCCCTAGGATGGCTTGCGCCTGTACATAAATAGGATGCGCATTGGGGTGCTGATTGAGCCTGCGACCAACGCGCTCAAACAATGGCATCTGTAGTCTAGACTCAAGCTCTGTCAGCGCGCTACTGACCGCTGACTGTGATAGATGCAGCGCTTCACTGGCGCGGCTGGTACTGCCTGTCTGATAAATACTGACAAAAACCGCAAGCTGCTTGAGCGTAATCTTTGGTAATGTTTGCACAGATTTTTTCATGACATCGATGGCCTTGCGTCAGTTTTTGAATGCTCTTATAGGCTAAGTATATTTAGTGTGTAGCAGCAGCCTTTTATCAATACTTTTAAAATTCAACACTCTCAACATTCAATACTAAAAACACTGTAACCTAAAAAATCGATAGCTTGTATCTTATTAATCTGTTTTTATTATAAATGTAGCAGGCATATACTGTCTACTCATAAGCTCATGCTTATCTTACTATCAGTAATAGGGTGCCGCGTCATGCATACACTACTCCAATTCATCAGCAGCTCAGCTCATAACTACGTCCCGAGCCAACGTCACTTGGCAGGTTTGGCTGTGGTATTGATCGGTAGTTTGTTCTGCTTATGGTTGGATAGCAGTTTAGATGTGTGGTCGAACGGGCGCATTATCGGCTTGTCATCCTTAACGCTTGCGATATTGCTTGGTATGGTATTGGGCAATACTATCTACCCCAAATTCACTGAACGTTTAAACGGCGGCGTATGCTTTGCAAAAGGTCAAATCCTACGACTTGCCATCATGTTTTATGGGTTTAAGCTGACCATGACACAAGTAGCAAGCGTTGGTATGCCAGCGATTGCGACCGATACTCTGGTACTGACGTCTACTTTTTTATTAACCTACTGGCTGGGTACTAGATGGCTAAAAGTCGATAAAGAAACCGTCATTCTGATTGGCTCAGGGGCAAGTATTTGCGGCGCCGCTGCCGTCATTGCAGCAGAGCCAGTCGTCAACGCGCAAGCGCACAAAGTCACTATCGCCGTGGCAACGGTTGTGGTTTTTGGTACTATCGCAATGCTACTCTACCCTTTTCTCTATCATCTTGGCTGGCTACAACCTTGGCTGAGCGCCCAGCAGTATGGCATGTATACAGGCTCTACTGTACATGAAGTGGCACAGGTCGTGGTCGCTGGCAACGCCATTAACACTGAGATTGGTGACACTGCTGTTGTGACCAAGATGATACGCGTCATGATGCTCGCGCCTTTTTTACTCGTGTTGTCTTTTGCGCTAACCAAAGATCGCACCGTAGATAATTCCAATATAGAAGATAAAAGCAATAAGAACGAGACAACATCATTTATAACCCGCGTCAAACAAGTCAAGGTGCCATGGTTTGCGTTTATATTCATTGGTATTGTGTTGACACATACGTGGGTACCGATGCCTGAGAGTATCGTACGCAGTATGGTGATGTTAGATGATGTACTACTGACAATGGCAATGTTTGCGTTAGGTCTGACCACACATCTAAACGCGATTAAGCAAGCTGGCGTCAAACCTCTAGTCTTAGGCGCAGTGATGTTTGGTTGGTTGTTGCTGGGCGGCGGTCTGATTAATATTGGTATCAGCTTAATATAAGAAGTCGATTTTATATTTTAGCGACTGATATCACTTTCTATATCATAGCCCAAAAACAACACCGCCAACTATTCACACAGTTGGCGGTGTTGTTATATCTATCATGTCGTTTGATATCAAACAGCAGACGAAAAAAAACGAACCCGAAGGTTCGCTTTTCTACATCTATTCATCTATCTGTCTATAAAGACAAATTAGATAGCAACGATGTTATGTGCTTGTGGGCCTTTTTGGCCTTGAGTTACAGTGAACTCAACTTCTTGGCCTTCAGCCAAAGTTTTGAAACCTGAACCAGTGATTTCGCTGTAATGAGCAAAAACGTCTGCGCCAGTTTCTGGAGCGATAAAACCGAAACCTTTAGCTTCGTTGAACCACTTAACTGTACCTTTTTGAACGTCTGACATAGTATAATCCTACTTTTAAATTTATTAATGGTCTAATGACCGGTAACGCTTGCAAATAGCTACTGAACGATAAATATTAAAACGAAGGATTATAACTAATACTACGAGGTAATGATTTGGTGCAGAACTGCTCTTAAGCTTGGGCGTATTATAAGGGGTACATCCTAGTATCGCAAGCCTTATCTCATCTTTCGTGTAACTGGCGCCATATTTGGTACAAATTGCAACAATTTTAGGCGTTTGGCAGACGGAATAAATATATCGCGACCCCGCTACAGACAGCGGCTACCAGCCATGCTATCCACATCATATCCGTAGGTAAGCGATAAAATAACATAGCGGTTGATGCTGCCATCATGACCGTTGCCAGACACTTGGCATATAGAGGAACGGCATGGCTCTCCTCCCAATCGCGTACAAACTTACCAAAATACTTGTGATTGATCAGCCAAAAATGAAAGCGCTTAGAACTACGCGCCCAGCACCCTGCTGCTAGTAGTATGAATGGTGCTGTCGGCATAACCGGCAATAAGATACCGATAATTCCTAAAACAAAAAATATCCAGCCGAGCGTCACAAACGTCCAACGCATCATTGGGCTTTTGGATTGATTGGTCTTTGGCCTATGATAAAACGCTTTTTTATTATTGCTCATGACAGCCGTATCGTATGGTTAGCAAGTGAGTAAAAGAACGACATCAATCAACGCGATCATCTATCAGCGCTATTGATATCAGTCCAGATGAGCATTCATCATGCCTTAGACACTATAGGCACACAAGATTACTTTTGCGTCTTTAGTTTGTCTTTTGTTTCATATACCGAGTCGTTTTCAGAAAAAACCATTAATGAGCTCACTAACCGTAAAAACCGCTCCCCATTGAATGATGAGCGGTTTTTTATGTCTAAAGAGCGATTACTTTTATAAGATCGAATGCGTCTCAATGCTTGAATATTTTTAAGTTTATATTATCTGCCCTCGTACGGGCTGATCCCTTATATTTTCCTTAATTGACACTCTGACTCACATATCTCAAAGTCCAAATTATACCGGCCTCTTAACAGCTCGATCCCTTTTCGTCTGAGGGTCGCATCATCTGTCGGCGATATGATCACTTTGGTAATGCTCTTTAGATCGATATGGACAGGAATATACGGAATAATCACGCCTGATTTTGAGCGAAACTTAATCGATTTGTCATGCTGATTAATCACCGTCAGTATCAATCTTTTCTCTTTTTCATCAGAGAATTGTGGATTCCTTATCAGCGCAAACTCTGTTAGCGCCTCAAGTATAGAAGAGAACAGTAAGTCAGCGGTCGCATTATATCTATACTCCGTACCTGTCTTTCTGAGCGCACTATGCTCCCTAATACTGCGCACATTATTGACCAGTGCTTGTTTTCTATTTAAGAACACCTCTCTTATTTTATGCTTATCAAAATACCTTTTTATACTATTGGAGTAACTATAGATAATACTATCGAACCTGTGATGCGCTTGAGAGTGTCGATTGAATTTATTGTATTTAAAACCATCTGACAGTACGTGCTCATCGAACTCTATACAGATACCGTCATTGTGTTCACAATAAGATGTCCACTGTCTCAGGTAGTCTTTGTTATGTGTAAAAGAGGTGATATAAAACTGCTGACTGAGCCCCACCAGCATCTCTAGCAGATAGTTGGTGAGCGACAACTCTGCATCAGCCTCCAGACTGTAGTGATCGGTAGATATCTCCTGCAATCTTTCGATAATTTTTTGATAGTCCTGCGACATAGACTCAAATAACTTTTCGTCTTTTAGATTTTTTCTGACGTAATCAATACCTTTTTTCATTTCTTGATAATCATTCAAAAAAAAGATATTGGTCGCCCATATGCTTGAGTCATTGACTATACCCAAAAATCCAGCGGTACTCGTATAGTGATAGACTTTACTCATAACTTAACTCATTAGGTCTCACATATAGATGACAGAGCATTTCTAGCTGTAATAGCAAAGACAGACAAACCTTATCGTTATATTCGACTTCAGTTTACTAATCATACCTTTTTTTGCCAATATTTTCGATCGCCTATCAAAGGCATAACATATAACAACTGCACAAAGCATACCAACTCATGACTCAATCCAATACCTTGCATTACCGCTCGTAGGTCGTCTATGATGAGGCAATAGCCATATGGTAATAACCATCAGTAGTAACTATTTGGTAAAAGCTATCTACAGTCGCCGTTAGCGGTACTGATTCAGTAGCGCTACTGCTTAAAAATACTGTAATACCACTCAATCTTGTCGGGGTGCTTTGCTTTTGACGTTCTAACGTCGTCAAAACCATCGCTGAGAGACACCCGTGAACCTGAAGCAGTTAGCACTGACGTAGGAAACAAGCATGACATACCTTATCGTCTATGGATAAGGTACGTAAATAAGGAACGCAGATATGCGATATGGATAAATGAGGTACCAATACCCATACGCCTATCATATGTAGATTTTGCTTTTCTTGTTTCGCCTTTCATGTTGTATTTGAACAGCATCAGTCTGATTGTTTTCTATCATTAAAAAGGAAACAACCATGCAATCGACTACTAAACTGATCCTCACTCTCGAATGGTTCTTGAACCCTGATCACTTGCCTTTTATCGCGGGTGTGATCACAGGCGCATACGAGCAAGCAGGGTTAGATATCACTATTATTGAGCCAGATGACCATTATGATGGTTTTGCTGAACTACAGAATCAAAGCATCGATCTACATGTGAATGAGCCGATTCATCTGTTTGAACATTACGCACCTAATCTGCGCGCATTGGGCTGCTTTTTTGAGACCGATGGTGGCATATTGATGCAGCAGTCCAGTATGGATAAGCTCAAGAACCATCAGCCGATTCGCATCTGTACCCCTGCTGCTGAAGAAAAAACCAATCGTATTGGCTTTGAGATATTGGCGCGTTATGCCAAGAAAAATGGCTTTACTATCAGCCGTGATAATGTGACGTTTGTGCAAAAAGACTTCTATCACATCAAAAACCTGCAAGAAGACCCAAGTCTCGATGGTGCGTGGCTGTGCTTTTATAACTTTGAGGGCGTTGAGGCAACTCATGAAGGGTTGGACTTTACGTTTATCGATCAGCATCTGTCACCTTATCCCAACTTTTCGGCGTTAGAGATTCTGACGACGGATGAGATCTATAGCGCGAAAAAAGACGCGATAGATACCTTTATCGACGTGACCAACCAAATGACAGAGCTGTGTAAAAACGAGCCAGCCACCGCTCACCGCATGTATTACGACTATAGCAAAACCGAAGCAGATGCGCTGATGGGTGCCATCATTGATAATACGCTGGGCAGATTGATCACGCCAATCACACCTGATGCAAATAAGTGGGAAGAACTGCGCGAGATGCTAGCCGAGATCGATATTGTGACGTTGACTGATGAGCAGTATCAATCGCTGTGGGCGCTATAGAGATTTTAGAAGTTAAGTTATTTTGAATAATAAAAAACCGCCATAGTTTTGCTGTGGCGGTTTTTTTATTGTTTTAAATAAGAGCGAAGTTAAACTAATACTAAGCAGCTGATGTCCATCTCTATCGGGCTTTGACGAGTGAACTTAAGCGTGATGGGTGCGGTATCGTCAATAGCAAGGTTGCTTAGAGGCGCGCGTTGTCCGACGGTGAGATGGTTCATGGTGTTCCTTAACGTTAACGTATTATTCCTTTAAAGATAATAAGCTAATTATTGGCAGTAAAAAATTGCTCTCAAAGAAGACTGGAATAACTTTTAATCAATCTATAGCATTAGTTAAAAGCTCAAATATAGCTGGCTTTTATATTTTCGATAAAATCTCTCAAACCTTTTGGCTCTTCTGTATAAGCTGTAAAATCACATATGAAATCTTCTTCTTTAATCTGCTTCTTAAATTTTAACTTAGTATTTATTCTGTCACTTTTTTTATGAAAAGTACTTTTAGCTAAAGACAACACCCTATGAGCGATGAAAACTAACTCTTTTCCTCTGTATGAATCCAAAGAAGTGACTCTACTGAAATACTCTTTAGAATCTAAAATGTTATTTTCCACATAGCCTATTTCTGCTTGACTCAAATATTCTAAGTCAAAAATATTTTTGAAATTAGGTATAATTAACTCATTATTATCATTAATTAAATTTTTATCTTGGACTAATTTAGGTAATATATCTTTAAAAGACTTAAATTCAATTTCTGACTCACCAGTTACTATTGCTCTAAGACATATCATATAGTCTTCCAAGAGTAACAATAGATTGTCTCTTTCGCTTAGAATAAAGTTCCTAACTTTAATAAAGTCTGAATCTTCAGATATCTCACCAGTCTCACTATCTCTTTCTTTCTCTAACTTAGTTAAGGACTCTAATATATTACAAAAGAAATCGTCGGTTATGTAAAAATTTTCTATACTGTATTTATTCAAGTAAAAAACTCTAGAATCTTCTAATTTATTTTGCAAATTTAGACCGAAATCAGAATCTAAAAATATTATAAATATACTACCTGAGTAATAGTTACTTTCATTTATAACATTTAAAAATTCAATAGCTTTATCTATACCGCCACTTATAATTTTCTCTAGACTCATTTCTAGTAAAGGCCTTACTTTAGGTTCATAAAAACTATAATCTTCATCACCTTCTACAATACAGGGAATCAACTCTTTCTTTTTATAAGCTTTACTCTTCGAGATATCCATAAACTTGCTTAATAATACAGAAGTATCTTCAAGCTCAGATAACATAGCTTCCACCATACTCATAGACTAGGCTCCAATTTTTTCTTCAATATCTACTGTATACTTCTGCAATCTATTTGAAAAAATAAATGGAGAATGTGTTGAAGCTATTAAAAAACCGCAATTTTTTAAATTATAAATATCTTCTAAAATCATTTTTTGCCACTTAATAGATATTGATATTTCAGGCTCATCAAAAATTACAGCTATATTTTTATCATCAGTCAAAATCAACCTTGCGAAAATAGATATTATTTGTTTTTCTCCAGAGCTAAGTAAGCTAAAATCTATCTCTTCGTTATCTATACCTTTCAGTACTTTTAACTTTACCTTTATTTCATCATATTGGATTTTTTTGTTTTTAAGATACTTATTACAAACCTTAGAAAAGTCTTTTAATTTATTATCATTCTTGTTTTGCTCTTTGTATAGCTTAAGCATGTTATTCAAAAAATATACAAGAGTCTCATTCTCATCAATTTTTCCACTTTCAATCAATTTAAATATTTTCTCTTTACTTGCACTATTGAGATGTCTTTCATCAATCCTATTTAGTGTTTTTTTTATTTGCTCTTCATTACTTTTATCAAATATTATTATTTCGTCTTCGATATTTATTATTTCATTTATTATTTCACCATTGACTTTAGATACCCAGTTAATTGAAGACTGAATAATTTCGTTTGTAATTTTCTTAATAGCAGTCTTTACGTCATCCATTCCAAAATTTATATTATCATCCTCTACTTCTTCTAGCCCGAAATACTCAGAATTCTGTTCAATTCTTCGATATGTAGGAAGGAATAATGTTTGAAAATTTAGTTGGTCTTTAGCTCTGGTAATCTTATTTTTGATTTCTTCATATTTATCAAAAATACTTTCTATAGAATCTTTTGATTCCGACTCATTAACTAAGCTAGTTATCACTTCATCATGATAGTGATCTGAATCTACATCCAAATATTTACTAATTTTTTGATTATAAAAATGTTTAATAATTTTAGAACTTTTTGAGTTAAAAGAAATAGTGGTCTTATGATTACTTATATTACTGAATTCTTCATAGATTCTAAGTTCTATCCTACTAATACTTATAGAACTAGGTTTATTCGTTTTAGTATCCGTAAAATATAACCCAACTTCTGAAAAATTTACATCTTTTAAGTGTTTCATGTTACCACTTAAAATAGAATACACTATATTGAGTACACTAGTTTTACCAAACCCGTTATCTCCAACTATGATTAAACAATTATCATATATATCTACATTTAAGTCTTTATCGCCATGTAATTTTTTAATGACTAATTTTCCTATAGGTGTTGTTTGAAAATTCACCTCCTCTTTAGATATATCGAACTCATTATTTCTCATAATCATTACCTTTGCGTAGACTATTATTATAGATATTTATTAAAAAAACTAATAGAATTAATATTAAATTACAGGAATATTAAAGCTAATATCAAAGTGCAGATATAATTAGAACATAGTAAGAAAACTGCAAAATCGCAAGCAAGCTATTTTAAATTTTCATAATAATATCTTTAACTTTTTTACTTTTCATGGTAATGCACAATATAAGTTTCAAGTAGATAATCCATTAACCTACCCTAAAAACTTTTCAATTAATCATCACCCCAATGAGTCTCGTTCGGCATCGTCATCTCACCTTGTAAAAACCCAAGTTTGCGTTTTTACTTAACGGATTGAGTATTAACTTCTGTTTCATTCTCTACAGGAGGAAACACGATAACAAAAACCTGAACAGAGGTAGACACAGGTTAAGTATCTAGCCACTTGACCCATATTTCCTCTATCAATGATAGGTTCTTGCGCGAGGGACGAGCGCCGAGCTGAGTGATTAAAGAACAACGCCCCATGCATCGCATATTTGCCCATTTTTAAAGGACTCCGATGCTGAGGCCATGCTTTTTAAGCTTTTGCTTTTCTTATAATGCTTTTAACTGCTCCATCTGCGCCGTCGTCGCGGTCAACTGCCCTTCTAGCTCAGCCAGTTTCGCTTTCTCAGCATCGACCACTTCCGCAGGTGCTTTACTGACAAAGCCTTCGTTACCTAGCTTACGCGCGATGCCGTCGGCTTGCTTTTGTAGCTTTTCATGCGCTTTGCCCAGACGTGCTAGCTCAGCCGTAGGATCGATTAGCCCTTTCATCGGTACGAGTACCCGTAGCTGACCGACCATACTTGATGACGATAGCGGCACATCATCGCCTTCTTTGACGATGGTTAGGCTCTCGACTTTAGCAAGCGCTTTGAACTGGTTTTTGATACGTGATAGACGCGCTTCTTCATCGCTAGAGACGTTTTGTAGTAGCACTGGCAAACGTACCGCATTGCCCAATTTCATCTCACCACGGATGTTACGGACGCTCGCGATTAGCTCCTGTAGCCACGCCATATCCGCTTCAGTTTGCTCGCTGATTTGGCTGTCATCGGTCTGTGGATAGTCAGCGACCACGATGCTGTCGGTGTTTTTACGACCCAGTAGTGGCGCGATGGTCTGCCAGATTTGCTCAGTCAGATACGGCATGATTGGATGGGTGAAACGTAGCGCCGTCTCTAGTACGTGCAGTAGCACATAGCGGATTTGCGCTTTACGCTCGTCAGATACTGAGTCATCATTTAGACTGGCTTTGGCAAGCTCAACGTACCAATCACAGTATTCGTTCCAGATGAACTCATAGATATCTTGGCTGACCATATCGAGACGATACTGAGCGAAATGCTGATGGATATCGGCAACGGTAGAGTTCAGACGACTCATGATCCACTTTTCTGGTAATTCCCACACGTCAGGGTTCGCCGTTTGGTCGATAGGCTTGGCATTGCTGTCACCATCGACACAGTTCATGAGTACAAAACGGCTGGCGTTCCAGATTTTATTACAGAAGTTGCGATAGCCTTCGACACGCTTAAGGTCAAAGTTGATATCGCGACCAGTACTAGCAAGCGAGGTAAAGGTAAAGCGTAGTGCATCCGTACCATAAGCTGGGATACCCTCTGGGAACTCTTTACGCGTTTGCTTCTCGATCTTGGCCGCGTCTTTTGGATTCATCATGTTGCTGGTGCGTTTTTCTACCAGCGCTTCTAGCTCAATACCATCGATTAGGTCAATCGGATCTAAGACGTTACCTTTCGATTTTGACATTTTCTGACCATTGCCATCACGTACCAGACCATGCACATATACGGTCTTAAACGGTACTTGCGGCGTACCGTCTTCGTTTTTCACAAAGTGCATGGTCATCATGATCATGCGCGCAACCCAAAAGAAGATAATGTCAAAACCTGTCACGAGCACGCTGGTCGGATGGAAAGTGTCCATCACGCGTGGATCGGCGTTGACGTCTGCCCAGTCAAGCGTACTGAACGTCCATAGACCTGAGCTGAACCATGTATCGAGCACGTCATCATCTTGGCGCAGTTTTACATCGTCGCTTAGGTTGTATTTAGTACGCACTTCCGCCTCATCACGGGCGACATAAATCTCACCTGTCGCATCGTCATACCATGCGGGGATACGATGACCCCACCACAGCTGACGACTGATGCACCAGTCCTGCAGATCAGTCATCCACGCCATATACATGTTTTTGTACTGTGCAGGGACGAACTCAATACTGCCGTCTTCTACTGCATCAATCGCAGGCTTAGCCAGCTCTTTAACAGCGACATACCACTGATCGGTCAACCATGGCTCAACGATCGTACCGCCACGCTCAGCACGTGGTGCTTTTAGCGCGTAGTCCTCGATATCTTCTAGCCAGCCTTGCTCGCCTGCTTGCTCTACAAGGAATTTACGCGCGGCAAAACGCTCAAGTCCTGCGTATTCGCTCGGTGTGGTCTCTAATTCTGGCTCACGCGTTTGCAAGTCAGGATAGACTTCCATCGCTGGTAGGATATTGGCGCGCTCATCAAGGATGTTAATCAATGGCAAACTATGGCGACGACCCAATTCATAATCGTTAAAGTCATGCGCTGGAGTGATTTTGACACAACCCGTACCAAAGTCTTTTTCGACATAATCATCAGCGACGATAGGCACGACGCGACCCGTAATCGGCAAAGTAATAGTTTTGCCAACCAAATGCACGTAACGCTCATCGCTAGGATTGACCGCAACAGCAGTATCACCGAGCAAAGTCTCAGGACGTGTGGTGGCTACGACCAGATAGTTTTTACCATCTTGAGTGGTCAGCTCTGTATCCGTGAAATGATAGCGAAAATGCCATAAGCTACCTTTTTCATCATGGTTTTCGACTTCGAGGTCAGACAGCGCAGTTTGGAACTTAGGATCCCAGTTCACCAGACGCTTACCACGATAAATAAGTCCATCGTCAAACAGGCGAACGAACACTTCTTTTACTGCGTTAGATAGACCATCATCCATGGTAAAACGCTCACGCGACCAATCAACCGAGCTACCTAGACGACGAATTTGGCTGGTGATATTGCCGCCCGACTCTTCTTTCCATTCCCATACTTTATCGATGAAATCTGCACGGGTCATGTCACGGCGCTTGATACCTTGCGCTTCCAGACGACGCTCAACAACCATCTGGGTGGCGATACCCGCATGATCTGTACCTGGTTGCCACAGCGTATTGTCACCATCCATGCGGTGATAGCGGGTGAGCGCATCCATGATGGCGTTGTTAAAACCATGACCCATGTGCAGCGAGCCTGTGACGTTTGGTGGTGGCAGCGCGATAGAAAACGACTCGTCTTTGTCAAACGTCGGCTGAAAATAGCCGCTCTCTTCCCAGCCTTGATACATACCTGCTTCGACTTGTGCAGGATTATAGGCATTTTCTAGTTGGCTTAGCGCCGCTTGGATAGATTGCGTGAGGGTCTGGTTACTCATAATAGGGTGATCTTATTGTTGGTAATGAATGTGGTCAAACTGAGATGGCACAGAATGCTATAAAAACAGAGAAAGTTATTGATAGTGTGATTTTAACGCAGATAGGCAGATTTTGTTAGATGGTAAGGCAATTTATAGGACGTGAACCGCATTTATTCCTCAATTAACAACCCCAGTCAGCCAAACGCGCAACAGAATATCTTACCCTCATACGATAAAATATGAATGGTAGCTGTATTTGAGCATACTAAAATTTAAAACTACCAAGCCTGAAACGTACTAAAACACTATATAACCAACAGTGAGCTGACCGTGCCCCAAGATACCGAGCAACCCTCTAACTCTCAAAGCAACTTGCCAAACGATAATGCTCTGCATACGAGTACCACAAGTCACGTAAATTCAGATGACGATGCGCTGAATGGCAGTCACAAAAATAACAGTATGGAGCACAGTCATACCCTACAGCACAGCCACGCCGTAGAAGACATTCACGCCGGCTCTCATATAGACAGCTCTGATGTGGACAGCCATCACTCAGATAACCACATAAAAGCCACAGAAGAACTGGATAATGATGACTTGCCAGAAGAAATCAGCGAAGAAGATAAAGAAACCATCAAAAAAGTCGCCAGTGATGACAATCTAAGCCAAGCAAAAAGCTACGCCAGTATCTTGGTAGAGCAAGTCATCCATGCCAAAGAAACCTTTCAGCGCTCACTTGGGTCGTTATTTACCAGTGCCTTTACCGCTGGGCTCGAGATTGGTATCAGTTTTTTTGTGATTTTATCCGCGTTTGCACTACTAAATGACGTATTGCCCAGTCGCTATGCGATGGTATTGTCGTCCCTACTCTATCCGATTGGCTTTATTATTGTGGTGATCGGTCAGTCGTTATTATTTACTGAACAAACATCCCTACTCAGTCTGCCTGTACTCAATAAAATCGAACCACTGCATAAATTGCTCAGGCTGTGGGGCATCGTTATTGCTGGTAATATCGTGGGCGGTTGTATATTTGCAGCCCTTATGATTGGTCTAGGTCTACACATGCACCTGTTTACAGATCATGCTATTGACGCCTATGCCGAGCATATTTTGGGGTTTGAGTGGTGGGTTATCTTTGGCAGTGCAGTGCTGGCAGGCTGGATGATGGGCGTCGCTGCATGGCTAGTGACTTCTGCCCGTGACACTCTGAGCCGTATCGTCTTGGTCACCCTCATCACTGGTAGTATTGGGTTCTTGGGATTGCACCATAGTATCGTGGGCAACATCGAGGTATTTTCAGCACTGCTATATGGCAATACCGTCAGCCTCTGGCACTATTTGGTATTTTTAGTCGTGGTACTGGTGGGCAATACGGTGGGTGGCGTGGTATTCGTTGCCGTACTCAAAAACCGTACGTTCTTATTTGAAATCGAAAAGGTCAAAGAGCAAACTGCCGAGGCGAGAGCAAAAATAGACAGACGAAGATTTTAGATTTGAGATAAAAAGAGGTACTACACACAAAAGCCCGCAACGCACTTCCTTATACGAAGCGTATTGCGGGCTTTTTTATTGCATCATACATTACTACTTTTTTGCCAAGTACTGTCTCAACTGGCGCAATCATACATTATTACGGTTATCTTAATATTTTAAGCACCTTACATTCTACGTGCTGCCAATACACTGTTTTCTATCTCGGTTTTTTTGGCTTTATTGTGCTGAGCTGTGAATACTCTGACCATGATACCAGCGGTCAAGAACATAATTAGCGTGTAGATAGCTGGCGTCAACGACATCTTATAGTTAGCGAGCAGCGTCAATGCCATAAACATCGATAGCGTACTGTTTTGTAGACCGACTTCCATGGTGATTGATCTTCTCTGTTCAGGATTGAGACCAAACCATTTACTCGTATAATACCCAAGTGCCATCGTTGATACGTTTAATATGAGCGATACAGGACCAGTAGCAATTAGGGCCTCTACAATGATGTCTCGTTGCACATAGCTCAAGAAAAGCACCAAGAAGCTCAAAAAGATCACCCCAAAACGGGATACCATAACCTGTGCTCTATCAGCAAAGTTAGGCTTATATTTTTTGATCAGCATCCCGATACTAACCGGCAAGATAGTCAGCGCAATCAGACTAATCATGGTCTTGGCGACTGGCAGTTGAAACTCGCTGCCCGCTCCCATGAAGTAGACGAGCGAAAAGCTAAGTACGATAGGAATGGTAAATACAGTAATGACGCTGGCAATAGCGGTCATTGTAACCGACAGGGCGACATCGCCTTTGGCAAGGTAAGTGAATAGGTTTGATGTGGTGCCACCAGGACACAGTACCAGCAACATAACCCCAACCGCATACTCAGGCTCTAATGACATAGACGCCGCTAAAGCAAAACCAACCAGTGGTAAAAATATAAGCTGATTGGTGAGACCTATACCGACGGCCTTGGGGTACTTGACGACTCGTTTAAAGTCATTGGTAACTAGGGACAGTCCCATTCCCATCATAATTAAAAAAATACTGATAGGAATAACTTTTGAATTTACAAACGTGACTAACTCCACACCTTCCATAACTACATCCTTGTAGATAGAGCCCTTACACGGGCAAGTTTATGACAACGTTGTGATGCTCAATCAGCCAATCCTGCTGATATCTGGGGTAACAGCCATCGATGTTGTCAGCTCTTTATATAATCTTGATTCACACAACTGTGTGCTTAGAACGACAATTTTTTGATGATACTCATCTTTTACGGTATTAATTCTTTATGGTACTGGTCTTTTACGGTATTGGTTTTTATAGTACGAGTACTTGTAATACTGATTCTTGTAGTACTAATTTTTGGCAATAACGATTTTTAGTCCATACGAACCGAAATAATAACGGAACGGCAAAATTCAGTATATCGTTGTAAAAGTGTATGTATTTGATTTTTTTGACTACTCGTCAGTCAACTATCAGTTTATATGTCTGAGACTGAGGTAAAAACGATCTAGACGGGTATCACGTGAGGTGTAGCAGATGTATGGTCAGTACTGATTACCGCTGTACCATAGGCTATGGCTTCTACCATACTGCCCAATTGGTTGACATTGGTGACTTCTAAGCGCAAACCATAGATATGTGTGTAGCCTTTGGCTTTTGCTTGGGTGCGCATACGGACGATCGCCTCACGGCGCGCGCGATCTAATAATGTCTCGTAGGTAGTTAGGTTTTTGCCAAAGACACTCAGTACACGGGCGATAATCATTTTAAAATAATCTTGCGCGATGACAACACTACCCAGTACCAGCTCACCCTCACTACCAGTCGCCAGCAGAGGACGATAGAAGCGTTCACTTGAGACGGTAATATCACCCAATGCTTGCTCTGCTACTCTTAGCTGCGCTAAATGCTGACGCTCGTGACGCGAGCCAAAAAACCAACCAGCAGCGAATAGAAAGACAAACGGCCCATAATTGATAAGCACTTGCATCAGTGAGTCATTCATGGCACGTCTCTCATCATAAACAGCACTACAGCTTTTAGCATTATATAATTAACCGAAATGAATTAATCAAACAAAATTAACCAAAGGGATTGAAACGCGGTAAATCATCGGGCGCGGTTGGGGTTTGAGGATTCATATGTTGAGCTGAGTGATGGTGGCTATCACTTGGCGGGTTTTGGAATTGTTGCTGCGGTACCGCTTTGACAGCCGTACCATAGACAAACAGCTCTGAGGCACCCTGTGCGATACTAGAAGTTGAAAAGCGTAGTCCTACAATCGCATCAGCACCCAGCGCCTCTGCCTTGACTATCATACGATCTATCGCCTCTTGACGTGACTCTTCTAACAGCTCGGTATAAGCCGTCAGCTCACCACCGACGATGTTTTTTAGTCCAGCAAACAAGTCTTTGCCTACATGCTTTGAGCGTACTGTGCTGCCGTATACCACATCTATGCGCTCGGTGATTTGATAATTGGGCAGGTGTTCAAGATTGGAGAGTTGCACAGCCATAACAAGACCTTATCAGTGACTTATAACGTATCTAAGAAAATGACCAAAATACATGGGGCAGCTTTAATATAAGTAAAGAGACTATGCTATTGTACTAGTGCGTGCCACTATATGCCGCTAGTAGTACCACACAGTGGTATAGTCTCCTAGAGTAACGACTAGTCATTGGTATGGAACAATAAGAACAGCTCGGTCAAATTACCCTCGATGCTATTAGCCATTTGTACCATCTTATCTTCATCTTTACGCATTTCAGACAGCTCTGGATCTTCATCATCGATGCCGCTTAGTACGATCATTGGCAAGGTCAGTACAGCAACGTCTTCTGCTGTCTCTTCGTCTTCGAACCAATCGCTCGCCTCATCGCCATACATCGCATCGACAAAACCAATCGACCAAGCCACGATATCCGACTCATCTGAAAAATCAACTGCTACCTCTTCGTCACCAGCATCTTCACCAAATGGTAACTCAATCGGCGTCTCGTTTTTTAGCTCAGCCATGATCGAGTCACGCCAGCGTTTGATGCCATCGATGACATTGTCTGGAATCTCACTCACATGTCCTTCAAAAAGCGCATCCATCCAGTTAGGCAGTGGACGACCGATGACAGTCGCTGTCAAAAAGCCATGCGCCGCGACACTATCGAGCACGAACTGGCTCTCTTGGTTATCCAAATAATCTAGTAATTCATCAAAACTTAGTTGGTTACTCATGGTTTGGTAGTCCTTGAAAGATAGGTGTCATCAACCGCAGCAATTGATCCGTTGTATGCAAGATGGTGGATGGTCTGAAAACAAAAGCTGCTTGAATCACTAAAACCAAGCAGCCTTTATGAAGTATGTATCATCAGATAGAAACGACTGCGAGCAACTGTAAATAACAACAAACAGCGAGTACTCTATATCAACAATTGAATAGTAATGTGTCGGTCGATCATTAAAGCACTTTAGTCAGCTTAGACGATCAAAGCATACAAATTAAAAGTCATCATCGTCCCAGTCATCGCCGTCTTCATCGAAATTGTCTATATCATCTAGATCGTCTTTTAATTCTTTAGCCAAACGCTTTTCTTCTAGCAAATTATCGATCAGTCGACGCTTCTCTAAACTACTCAAGCGCGTACGTACGCTCGTCTCAGCTTCTTCAACCATCTTTGCATCATCATCGTCGACAAAATCATCATCAAAATCGTCGTCAATATCAGCGTCACTCATGACAAACTCCTATCATTTTTAGGCAAGGGTATTAAATATACATTAATATATATATGCCTTATAAAGTCTCTGTTGAATGTTGTCAATGCTTTTTCTTAATATGTCACATTTCGGCCTCAGTGCCAAGACCGTGATATAGGTAATATAGCGGACAATTGTAATATAAATAATGCCTCTACATAGATGACTCATCGTCGTCTTCAATCATCAGCACCGCATTACGCACGTCTGCCAATCGCTGAATCAGGGAATCATTACCACCATCGAATATCGCACATTCTCGCTCATAAACTGTCGTTGGGCGCATGATGCTATGTACTTGTACATGATTGCTGATCTGTTTGAGACCTGCATTAGGTAATAGTATCAACAGCTGCTCTTTTTTGCCGATACTCTGTAGCAGATGTGTCATTGCTTCTGCTTGCGCCTCATCGCTGACACCTGCTTTTGCTGGTAAGGCAAAACGTGACAGCTCAATGTGCTTATCGTGAATGATTTTGTTAAGCATCAAGTACAATTTGGCGAGCATCACACCAGCCAGCGCCACTTTTGCATGGCTATTGTCCGCCTTTAATACCACGCTTGCGCCATCGTCCTCGAAACGTGCCTCATTGGTCGCACTGACGCCCAGCAATAGTGGCTGTTTGAGTAGCTCGGTCACTGCCTGATTGAGCAGTTGCGTACACAGCGCCAGATAAGGTAGGCGCTGAGCTGGTGCTAAACGCTCCAGCATATTGAACTCATCATGAAAGACGATTTGGACTCGTACGCTATCAACGTTTCGCGTCGCAGACAGTTTAGCTGTATGACTACTGGGCTGATCGTCGCTCGTCGCTGCTGCGCCAACGACACTATCCTCAGTCGTGGCGGTCAAGCTGCTCGCTTCGTCATTGACGCCTTGATTTTGCTGTGTTCTGAGATATTCGTTGACTTCGTTATGTACATTGAACGTACGTGTGTTCGTTGTGTCTTCGGTCAGCGCTTGTTCGGGAGCGGCGCTAGATGCTTTACTATTAGTGTCTGTGCGGCGCTCAAGATCACGATTGTAGCCTCGCTGGTCGACCTGATTATATTGCTCGCGGTACAGCTCTTGAATACTGCGACTTAGTGCGCTGATTTGCTCCTTGGTAGGGCGTGCAAGATAACCATAAATTAACCATAACAATAAATGCAGTAGCATTGTGCCGATCACGAACGGCCATTGCATGGTAATGATTTCGCCCTTACTGACATCTTTTAGGGTCAGTGCGACGCTACCAATCACCGCGTCACCGTTGGTTGCGATTTGGCGAATCGTATCCCCTTGTTGCATCGGCGCGTTACCTACTGGCACTAGGATCTCGTCGGTGTTGTCTTTGATAAGTATTCGCGTCACATCTTGCTCGCTGGTATAGCGATTAGCAATAACGCTAAGACTGACTCGGTCTTTGTTTTCTAAAGACAGTCTTGCTTCATCAATCAGCTGGGCGACCATCTGCTCGCCTTTTAACGCACGACTTTTGCTCAGCTGTTGGTCGGTACTGATGACCAACAACAGCGTCTGCAAACAAAAACTAACCAGAAGAATAATGGCAAACAACCCTTGCCGCGGCGCTAAATACGTCATGATATGGTAAACTTTTTTGGAGAAAAGAAATTAAAAAACGAGGCTATTGCTCATTTTTTGGCTATTTTTTAGAAAATGTTGATGCGGGCATACTGATGCAACTTCACTGAGGTTTATCAGCACATAGGCTCTGATGTCTTTGGCTTAGCGTTACTACCTATTGCTCAGTTTGTCTTGTCTACTATATCACCATAACAAACCTTATAGCGTGAGTCGCTTTATAAATTTATCATAATAACAGCAATGCATTTCTATCGCGTCTTACATCATAAGATCTGTTTTTGAGCATCATTTCTGTTTTTAAACATCATTGTTACTTTGCGCGTCATCTATAGGCGCTGCTCAGGAAAACTGTTATTATTCCCAATCTTATATGAGCATACAAGGGACAAATGAGCCATGCCAAAAAATACCTCTTATTCGTTACCAAAAGACAGCAAAGCATGGCAGCAAGCCGTCGACTCTATTGCGACATTATTGCCTGATGATACCAATCTGCAAGATTTTGATGCGCTACAATCGCTACCTGTTTTTGCACTTATCGTCGTACTACCGACGCAAGTGTCAGCAATCGATATTCATCAATATATTCAGTCTTGGGTAGATGAACAGCCAAGCTGGCATTTGGTGACTGTCGCAGAAGATACTGATGCCAGTTTTGTCAATATCACAGTATCTGATACGGAGCCGACGGCGGCAGATGCACAGCGCCTCCCTTTTACCAATGCTCAAGTGTACCGCTATTTGCTAGTACCCGTGACTGATACCCTGATGCATCCTGGCAAAAAGACTGCCGCCGCCCACATCATCGATGATCAGCTAACCACTCGCCTGCGTCATGATTTGTCTGAACAATACAACACTGGTATTGCAGATAGTGCTGTCGACCTAAACGTTGTCGATTGTCATATTTTGTCTGTCGGTCATATGCTGCGCACCCATAAGCTTGCTTGCTTTGACATGGATTCGACTTTGATTGAACAAGAAGTCATCGTAGAACTGGCAAAAACGGCTGGTATTGGTGAAGAGGTCGAAGCCATCACTGAAGCTGCGATGCGCGGCGAGATTGATTTTGATGAGTCATTTGCTCAGCGTGTGGCGTTGCTAAAAGGCACCTCTACTGAGGTACTTGATGATATTTGTAACCGCTTAACATTATCAGTTGGTGCACGTACCACCATCAGTGCGCTAAAAGCATTGGGCTATCATACGGTGCTGGTCTCAGGCGGTTTCACTTATTTTGCCCGCTATATCGCTGAGCAGCTGGGTATCGATGAAGTCCATGCTAACGCCTTGGATATTGAAGACAATGAAGTAACTGGTCATGTGCAGTTTCCTATTGTTAATGGTGCCAAAAAAGCCGCTATCGTCGAGCATACTGCTGAACGCTTGGGCATCAAGATGTCACAAGTGGTCTGTATCGGAGATGGTGCTAATGACCTGCCGATGATGGCGCTTGCTGATCTAGGGGTTGCCTATCATGCTAAGCCAATCGTGCAAGCACGTGCAGATGCCGCTATTAATGTGACTGGTCTTGAGGGTACGCTTTATGCACTCGGCTATCCAGCGCTTGCGCCTACTGAGTAATCACTAAACATTCTAGAGTACCTGCTAAGCTGGATTGATGTTTTTTTCATTGATCCAGCTTTTATGCGTTAGTGCATGCCTTATGAGATGGTTTTACTTCGATGGTTTAATATTCTAGTAGTACCCACCACTTATATTTTTCATTGCTTATTAGTCATTCATGCTTAGATGACACTTACTCTCAAACCATACTCACTTCCAAAAAATAAAGGACTGTTCATGACGGCACCACAATCTCCACGGCCAAACCAGCCGTCAGCAGCGCAGCTACTTGATACCAGCACGGCTCCTGTACGCAACGACAACCCAAAACAACTTTTGGGGGTTTATCTCAAAGGAATGGCTATGGGAGCCGCTGATATCGTACCTGGTGTTTCTGGTGGTACCATTGCACTGATTGCCGGCATCTATGAGCGCTTGATTAATGCGCTTAGTAGCATTGGTCCCAATCTATGGCAGATATTTCGCCAAGAAGGCGGCATCAAAGGATTCGCTGCGATTTGGCGCCACGTTGATGCGACATTTTTGTTGTGCTTACTACTTGGTATTGTCACAAGTTTTGCTACGCTAGCTGGTATCATCAAGCATCTACTGGACAACCAACCGCTCCTCATTTGGTCGTTCTTTTTTGGGTTAGTTGTCGCGACCGTATTTATCTTATTGAGTGAAATCAAGCACTGGAACATAGGCCGTGTGGCATTGTTTACTATTGGATTAATTACTGCTGTGGGCGTTAGTAGCCTGCCACTACTCGCAGCCACACCCAGTCTGCCCTATTTGTTTTTTGCAGGGGCAATCGCTATTTGTGCCATGATCCTGCCAGGTATATCAGGGTCTTTTATTTTGCTACTGTTAGGTGCTTACGATGCGGTACTAGAAGCAGTCGACACGATGAATCTAAGCGTCATCCTAACTGTCGTCGCAGGTATGGCGACTGGATTGTTGTTATTTACTCGCGCATTAAAGTGGTTATTGTCCCGCTACTATCAAGCAACATTGGCACTGCTGACAGGGTTTATCGCAGGCTCTCTAGTAAAAGTCTGGCCGTGGAAAGTAGATGTTTCGGGTGCGCTTAACAGCGAGGCAATCAATAACGTCATGCCATGGCAATATCCTACTGGTCCACACTGGGTCACCACAATTGGTCTTATGCTGATCGGCGCTGTTTTGGTGTCCTTACTATCGTGGTGGGGCAATCGTACCAATCGAGTCTAAGCGTTTGGCAGACTGTCAATTCTAAAACTGACAATCATATTAGCGAACTTACCAGCTAACAGATGACATCCCAAGCAAGCAAAACCATTTCCGTATCACTCAAAATGAGCGCCAGTCCTCACGGCGCTTAGCCTAAAACCTAGCCATCAAATATCTTAAAAACAAACTAAAAAAATCAAACGTCAACGGTTGTCGCAAAGTCGCCTATACCCTCTTTAGCTTTGTCCGATAACCTTTCATAATAGCTTCATTGGAGTTCACCTTATGAATAGCGAGATGAATGATGGTAATGACGGTTTTTTCTTTTATTGGTGTAGAGGCATGGAGTAGCACAGCTTGGCTGGGCTATGGCTTGCTGGTAGGGATGATTGTGGCACTCGCCTTATCATCACAGCGTTGGCTTTTATGGTATCTGTTTGGCGGGATGGTTTATTGGCTGAGCGTTGAGGTTATCCAGAATATCTTGGCAGGTCGCTCGATGTTATCTGCACTGTCAGAATGGCACAGCTATGTCATTGCTATGGGTATCAGCTGGTTGCCTTTGGCAGGTTGGGTGTTGTATCGAGCATTGCGTTACGACGATGTGAGCCAGTCAGTGAGTCAGCAGCGCGAGCTGGAAGCGGCACGTTATGTTGAGCATACACCTGTTTACGATGATGATTACCATCCACGCTTTCACTAATCCTGTCTTATATATGCCGCTGTCTCATTCATAATACTGACATCGAATGTTACAAGATACTTAACGCACTCTACTTAACTCCTAAAGAGTTCAAAGCATCTGATAGTTTATAATCTAATTATATATTTATTATAAAAACTGGTATAAAGTACGTTTTATTTTTATGCCCCATCCTTTAGGAGTTCCACTATGTTTACTATTCCTGTATTAGATATCAAATCTGACCCATTAGATGCATTGCTCGCAGTCGTTGGCTACCGTCTATCTATGCTAGCTGATAGCGACAACGAAGATGTCAAAGCATTGTTTGCTGATCGCAACGTCACCATTGAGTTTGCCAGTACCGAATCTGATATCGCTCGTTCTTTTAGCTTTGATAACGGACAGTTTAGTCAACAAAGTGGTCATGCAAAAGACGCAGATCTTACCATCACTTTTAAAGACTCTATGACTGGTGTAAAGCTATTGACCAAAGGCAGCTTACCTGCGTTTATGACAGCTGTTCAAGAAGGCAATCTGAGCATTGAAGGTGACTACAGCTTAATGATGTGGTTCAATAAACTGGCTAAACATATCGTGCCAGCCGTACCAGAAGAGTGCAAACCATACCTCCAAAAAGCCAAGCCTTATGTTTATAAAGCACAGCAGCTTGCTGGACATTGGGTTGGGGTTGCTAAGCATAAATTGGGTAAATAAATAATCGTAAGTCAGGTCAAATAAATCAGAGATTTAGTATTGAGCTGGTTACATAAACGGCTAATGTATTAGATCATAGTAAGTAGTAAAAAGTTTGTCATGCAGTTGAGCAGAATATAAATCCTTACTATTTATGTGCGCTACTGTGACATTTATACATACTCTCTAGCAGGGTTCTGATTTTCTAAAAAGGTTGCGGTATACTATACTGCAACCTTTTTTGTTACCTTATAAATGACAACAGATAACAATATTGATTTTACCCAATACTAACTAATATCTATAAAAGGACTTACCTTATGGCAGGACTGCTTAGCATCTCTGAACCAAACGCCGATAGCCTAATTGATGACGGCGCAATCGAGGATAGCCTAATCAATGATAGTACTTCGACAATATATAGCCGTGACGATATCGCTCAGTTGTTTGACCTTCCGTTAATGGATTTGCTGCTACAAGCGCAAACTATTCATAGAGAGCATTTCAAAGCCAATGAAGTACAAATCAGTACACTACTGTCTATTAAGACGGGTAACTGTCCTGAAGATTGTGGCTATTGTTCTCAATCGGGTCACCACCGCGACACGACAAAGCTACAAGCAGAAAAACGCATAGAAGTGGACAAGGTCATCGCTGCAGCAAAACGTGCTAAAGCAGCTGGCTCCTCACGCTTCTGTATGGGTGCGGCTTGGAAGCATCCAAGCGCCAAAGATATGCCTTATGTGGTAGAGCTCGTTAAGGAAGTCAAAGCATTGGGGCTTGAGACCTGTATGACGCTAGGTATGCTCGATACCAATCAAGCAACGCAGCTCGCCGATGCAGGACTGGACTATTACAATCATAACTTAGATACTTCGCGTAGCTATTATGAGCAGGTGGTCAGCACACGTAGCTATGACGAGCGTTTGGATACGATAGAAAACGTGCGCAACTCTGGCATCAATGTCTGTAGTGGCAACATCGTTGGCATGGGCGAGAGCCGTGATGACCGTATTGATTGGGTTCACGAGCTACTCAAGATGCCAAAAGCACCTGAATCTATTCCTGTGAACTTGTTGGTTCCTATTGCTGGGACACCAATTGGTGATAAAGTGTTGGCGGAAGGTCAATTGTCAGTACTTGAGTGGATTCGTACCATTGCTGTGGCGCGTATTTGCTGTCCAACCAGTTACGTGCGTTTGTCTGCTGGTCGTGAGAGTCTATCAGACTCTGAGCAAGCCCTAGCCTTTATGGCAGGTGCCAACTCTTTCTTTTATGGCGACAAGTTACTGACGACTGGTAATGCAAGTCAATCAGGCGACGATAGACTCATGCGTGAGCTTGGTCTAACCAAGCAGTTTGCCGCCCCAAGAGCACCTAAAGTGTTACCTGTAATGGATGCAATGAACGGTCATCAAACCCAAGTGGTATTGGCTGACTAATGTGGCCATGTGCAGTTGCTATGCATTAACAACATGCATCAGTAACCTGCATCCATAATCTGCATTTGACGTATCAACAGTTAGCCCTAACAGACAGTATATGAAAATAAGCCTAGGGCGTTTCCCTATTTTAAAAATGGAGATAGAAATAAGATAAATCGCAGGCAAACAAGGAAAATGGTACAGACAATATCGAGATATTGACCAGCTATTTGACGCCGTTTGTCAAAGATTTAACCATTTTTAGCCCATTTAGTGATAAAAGTTTGAATTAGGGACACGCCCTAGTAACACATGGCTAATAACAAGAGATTAAGTAATGGCAGATTATTTCAACTGGATCAAGGCGGCACATATTATTTCGATGGTCTGCTGGTTTGCGGCGATTTTCTACTTGCCGCGCCTGTTTGTTTATCATGCAATGAGTGATGATACCATTAGCCAAGAGCGCTTTTCTATTATGGAGCGCAAGCTATATCGCGGTATTATGACACCATCGATGATCGCGACATGGGTATTCGGTCTATGGATGTTGGGGCTGGGCTGGGATGTCTACAAAACCCAAGGCTGGTTACATGTCAAATTGCTATTAGTAGTGCTGCTGTCAGGCTATCATGGCGCTTGTGGGTTTTATCGTAAGAAGCTGATTGATAATCCGCATTATAAAACTCATAAATTCTGGCGCTGGTTCAATGAAGTACCTGTCTTTGCCTTAGTGATTATCGTGATTTTGGTCGTGGTAAAACCGTTTTAGGTTCAGAAGAACCATTTAACCTGTAAAACAAAAGCGTCCGTAACTTCAATGAGTTGCGGACGCTTTTTTATTCAATTATAGAACATGTTGTCAAACTGGAAATATCAAACACTAAACACTAGGGCGCATAATTTGATAAACATTGCTTAAATCATAAACACGGTAGCGCGCAGGCTCACGGCGATTTTCGCCAGCATAGCTCAGTATTAATGCTTGCTTGGCACGCTCATCGACCCAACCGACGAACAGTCCACTATGCTCGACGCCATTGTAACCATGATTGATATAATAGAGCCAGTCGCCTGCTTCAATCTCACTGCTACTAGCATAGGGCCCTTGCGCATAAGTGCCTTTGTGTATGGTATCACGCGATACCCCTGCCCGATTAAATACAGCATTTAAATAGTCCCAGCAGCCACCTTGAATAATCGTGCGCTCGTTAAGTGCCATTTTGCGGGCCGTACTCACTACCTCACGCGCAGCCCTACTGCTTTGCGTTTCAGCACTACTTAGTAGCGGCAAATACTCGTTATCGACGTTGTCATAATTCCCTGATAAAAACGCAGGCAATATTTGAGGCGCCTGACGCTGCATCTCAGGGTACTGATAAGTAGAACTCGTAGCGTAGTTGTTATTGTATGTTGGCAATACTTCGGTAGAGCGTCGAGGTAAGCTTGCACGTTGAATGGTAGAGTGTGTACTTACTTTGACAGCAGGGACTGCTGGATAGGATGATGTATAGCGTGTATGGGTATCAGACTGAACTGACTTTTGCGCAATAAGTGCACTCATACTATCTGCATGGGCTTGTCCGGTGATACTACAGGTAAATAACAACAAACTGCACGACGCTGCGACTGACGGTATAGACAAACGCGACATGACTAACTCCTGGTCAAGAAAGTATCAATGACAGTATAAGTAATAGTAGGATTAATGTTTATACGCTTACTTATAAACCATTTAGATAGGCGTCTGCAAGCACTATTCGCTTTAGATGGGCGATAGACGGTGCAAATATAATGATGGATGGCACTATTGGAGAGGCGCGCAGAGTAGAATTTAAAATGACATTTGGGTTAGGAATTTAGATGATACGAAGATAATAGCTGTGATTTCGCACCGTATGAGAGTGAGCGATCATATCAGTTACTTTTCATTTTGATATTTACGTGACGTTTGGTCAGCGCCTGCCCTTCTAATATAGCTTTCGTTGCTTTTACTTCTTGAATACTTTCAAAACCTGCAATATGGTATTTACGGACGTCACTATCATCAACAATCTGTAGGGTGTCACCATTTATCACGATTTTATCATTATCAGTGAGATGGATATGCTCACGCTTGCCTAAATTGTCATGAACCAGCTCACCAGCGCGCACCCACAATGTACCACTGCTGATCACACCGCTCATGGCTTTCTTATGCTGCTGGCGTTTTTTGTTAAATACAAAGCTACCGATGATAAGTAGTGCCAGCGCACCAATCGCCAATCGTTCAGACAGTAGACTCATTGCCATAGCCACCGCGACCGCGCCTATCAGTAGTGCAGACCCAAACCAGAACATACCATTGTCAGCAGTACTTGGCTGACCCTGTAAGGTGATTTTGGCGCCATCGTCAGTCAGCTTAAGCATGCATTTTTACCTATTAATAGATACAGGAGATATTTTTTAATAAAAAACTGCCTATCAGAAGCTAACAGGCAGTTATTGAAACCAAAGATAAAGACAGCGTACTATATGATAACTGGACTACCAGCCAAGCGCTGTCTGTTGCATCTTAATCAATTCAGCGATGCCTTTTTCTGCCATTGATAGCATAGCGTCTGCTTGTGCACGAGTGAACGGCTTTTCTTCAGCAGTTCCTTGCAGCTCAATAAACTCGCCTTTTTGAGTCATAACCACGTTCAAATCAGTGTCACAACTAGAGTCTTCTTCGTAGTTCAAATCCAGATAAGCTTCGCCGTCTTTCATACCGACAGAAACCGCAGCGACCAATCCGATGAGTGGATCTGCTTTAAGTTTTTTGCTCTTTTGGATGGTTTCTAACGCATCAATCAGTGCAATTGCCGCACCAGTGATACTGGCTGTACGAGTACCACCATCTGCCTGTAATACATCACAATCAAGATAAATGGTGTTTTCACCGAGCTTACTTAGATCAATCATGGC
The DNA here is from genome assembly GCF_059072655.1 of Psychrobacter sp. H27. Lineage (NCBI taxonomy): Bacteria > Pseudomonadati > Pseudomonadota > Gammaproteobacteria > Moraxellales > Moraxellaceae > Psychrobacter > Psychrobacter sp. H27. The sequence continues at coordinate 1,506,809 of NZ_JCACRX010000001.1, forward strand.
ACGTAAGCTACGACCTATCAAACGCTGAATCTCTTGGGTACGACCTGATTGCTTACCACGGGCCGCTTCACGCTGATTACGGGTGTTGGTCGCACGTGGCAGCATGCCGTATTCAGCCGTAATCCAGCCTTTGCCTTTACCTTTGAGCCAGCGCGGCACGCCAGATTCGACACTAGCCGTACAGAGTACTTTGGTATCGCCAAAACTGACCAGTACGGACCCTTCAGCATGCTTAGTATAGTGGCGCTCAAAGCTGATAGAGCGAAGTTGGTCAAGTTCACGATTGTCAATACGCATAAAAATTCCTAGTACGATGTTGTAAAAGCAGTGTCATAAAAGCGCACTGTCGATGGCTAATGAACCAATTAATAGGTGCTTGTCTGACTAAAATCTTAAGATATCCTAACGTGGTAGCAGCGCAATAGCAAGATTCACACCAGCTATCGCGCCATTCATTAGGGGATAATCGACGTTGAGAGCTATTCTAAGCCTTCCATCTTACGCAATTCTTTACGTAGGATTTTGCCAACGTTCGACTTTGGTAATTCATCAACGAACTGTATGTGACGTGGACGCTTGTAACCAGTCAGCTGTTTTTTGCCGTAATCGAGCAGCTCTTTTTCGGTGACCTCACCTTTTTTGACCACGAACAGCTTTGGCTCTTCGCCGCGTTCATCATTTGGCACACCGATAGCACCGCACTCGACCACAGCTGGGTGCTCGCTCATGGCTTCTTCGATCTCATTTGGATAGACATTAAAGCCAGATACCAAAATCATGTCTTTTTTGCGATCGACGATTTTGATAAAACCTTTTTCGTCCATGATACCGATGTCACCTGTCTTTAAGTAGCCATTAGCAGTGAATGATTCGGCCGTCTCTTGCGGACGGTTCTGATAGCCAATCATGACCTGTGGACCTTTGACACAGATCTCACCGCGATCCCCCATAGCCACTACATTTTCTTCTTCATCGATTAGCACAACATCAGTACTAGGCGCAGGGATACCGATCTTTCCCGTAAACTCTGCAATAGTCATCGGATTGAAAGCGACGACTGGTGAGGTCTCAGACAAACCATAGCCTTCAACAATCGGCAGACCAGTGATTTTGTGCCACTCTTTGGCGACGCTCGGCAATACAGACATACCTCCGCCGATAGAGGCTTTTAGATTAGAAAAATCTAAGCCAGCAAAACTCTCTTTATGTACTAAGCCATTGAACAGTGTATTTACGGCTGGGATAAAAGACGGTTTGTATTTCCCCATCTCTTTGATAAGACCATCAAGATCGCGCGGGTTAGGAATGAGCAGACCAGCATAACCTTGGTACATGCTGCATATGCCGCACACCATAAAGGAGAATACATGGTATAGCGGTAGCGCCGTCAAGATCACATCTCTGCCATCCACATCATCATCAAATGCGCTATTCATCAATGCGCTGACCTGTAGCATATTGGCGACTAGGTTGCCATGTGACAACATCGCACCTTTAGCCACACCTGTCGTACCACCAGTATACTGTAGCAACGCCACATCATCTAAGTTCAACTCAGGACGCTCATACTTACTGGCAGATACCGCGCCTAATGCGTGCTTAAAACTTACGCTATTTGGAATGCTATAAGGAGGAATCATTTTTTTGATATGGCGAGCCACAAGATTGACCACGGTCCCTTTTACTGTGCCCAGCATGTCACCAACTTTACAGACGACGACATGCTCAACTTGACCTTTGTCTTCTGCGTCTTGGTAGGTTTTTGCAAAATTTTCAACGATAAACAATGCTTTGGCACCGCTGTCATGCAACTGATGCGACAGCTCGCGACTGGTGTACAGCGGGTTTACATTGACCAGTATCATACCGGCGCGAATAACGCCCAAAGCCACGACTGGATACTGCAAGATATTGGGCATCATGACCCCAACTTTATCGCCCTTGACCAGACCTAACGACTGCAAATAACTGGCAATCTGGCGGCTATATAGATCTAACTGCTTAAAACTAATAGACGCGCCCATGCAGATATAGGCTGTTTTTTGCCCATAACGGCTAAAGTTACGCTCGAATACATCAAGTAAAGAGGTGTTGTCCTCTGGCATATCGATGGTCGCATCGATGCTATAGCGCTCATACGCGCTCAGCCACGGACTGTCACTGGCGATGGTAGGCATAGTAGGAAATGCATTATCCTGATAAGTATATTCAGATGTATTGCCTGTGCCATTGGTCTCAGCGTTGTTGCCTGTCGTCTCTTTATTGATGTTATCCGTCATAATTTTCCCTAAATGTTACCGTTGAAGACATAGAATATTCTATATAAAAACACCATTTTTTATATTTGGTTTATGATAATACGCTCGTAAATAAACAGCAGTTAGCCTCAAGCTATTTACCGTTCACAAGCGGTATCATGCGTAAGCTTTGTAGACCGAAAAACATCACTTAGCGCATAATAAATGATATTAAGCCTCGGTAGGGCAAAGTCATAATGATCATAGTCGTTTTGCAAATCATACTAAGTAAAATTAATACTCTGTTGTAAATAAATACAAAAATATATCGGTGGGCACTATAGCAGTTTTGCCACAAATTCTCTATCTATACCACTTGAGCGGGAATGTTCACAAAGATTACGAATACAAAAAATGATAAGGCAGCATAGAGCAACCTTATCATTTTGATTATAACGGCATTGATCATTCTAGTATTTTATAAGTAAACGTTATTAATGACTGTACTCATAAAATAGTTGTCTGACACTGAGGATTGGTAGCCTAGCCGTTGTTTTTCTCTTCGAGCGCACGTAGGTCTTTACGTAGGATTTTACCGACGTTAGATTTTGGTAGCTCATCGATAAACTCAACATGGCGAGGACGTTTGTAGCCAGTTAGGTTTTCTTTACCGTAAGCGATGACTTCATCCGCTGTTAGGCTATCGTCACTACGTACCACATAAATCTTTGGCACCTCACCACTCTTCTCATCATCAATACCGATAACACCACACTCCAAAATTTTTGGATGTATCGACATTGCATCTTCTACTTCGTTTGGATAGACGTTAAAGCCAGACACCAAAATCATGTCTTTTTTGCGATCGACAATCTTAAAGTAGCCTTCCTCATCCATAACCCCAATATCACCAGTACGGAAGAAACCATCCGAGGTCATAACCTCAGCAGTCGCATCTTCGCGTTTCCAGTAGCCTTTCATTACCTGAGGACCACGGATACTAATCTCACCGCGCTCACCTAGAGCAACTTCATTGCCTTCTTCATCCAAGATTGCCATATCAGTGGCAGGCATCGGCAGACCGATGTTGCCTGAAAACTCGCCTGTACCATGTGGGTTTGCTGACGCCACTGGCGAAGTCTCTGACAGACCATAACCCTGAACGATGACGTTACCCGTTACTTGTTCCCACTTGGTCGCAGTGTCTTTTAGTACTGCCATACCGCCGCCCATAGACATCTCAAGCTTACTATGGTTTAACGACTGAAACTCTTCGTTGTTAGCAAGCGCGGTAAACAATGTATTTACTGCTGGGAAAAACGCTGGCGGATAATCTTTGTATGCTTTGATCAAGCTTGGTAGATCACGCGGGTTTGGTACGAGTAGACCAATACAACCACGATATAAGCCATACATACCACAAACGGTAAACGAGAAAATATGATATAGCGGTAGAGCAGTCATAATAACCGGCTGCTCGTTACCCTTCTCAAACTTCTCAAAAGCATCACCTAGATACGTATCGCTCTGAATCAGGTTGGCCACCAAGTTACCATGCGTTAGCATCGCGCCTTTGGCGACACCAGTAGTACCACCAGTATACTGCAGTACAGCGACATCATCGAGACCGATGTTATTGGGACGCTTATAGTTTGCAGCAGAAAAGCGGTTCATTGCTTTTTTGAACTTAACACTGCCTTTGATATGATAGTCAGGTACCATTTTTTTGACATGACGTACAACAGCATTAACAATAAATCCTTTGAGCGGACTCATCATATCGCCCATTGAAGCCACAACAACATGGTCAACTAAATCCTGACCGATGTCTTCATAAGTTTTGGCAAAGTTCTCAAGTAAGATCAGAGCTTTGGTATCTGAATCTGTTAACTGATGCGACAGCTCTTTAGTCGTGTAGAGTGGATTGACGTTGACCAACGTCATACCAGCACGCAGCACGCCCAGTACAGCAACAGGCAGCTGTAAAATGTTGGGCATCATCACCGCAACTTTATCGCCTTTTTGCAATCCTAGTGACTGTAGATAGGCGGCGACTTGTTTACTATAGAGATCCAACTCTTCGTAAGACAGCTTTACATCCATACAGACAAATGCTGTCTTTCCAGCATAGTTGATGAAGTTTTGCTCAATGATATCGATGAGAGACGTATTGGCTGGTGGCATATCGATATCATACTGAATGCCTAGCTTTTCATACGTTTTTACCCATACTTTGTCGTCACGACGAGTCATGTTACCTTGATTTTCCATAATCTTTTCTCTCCTAGTAATAAACATTACCGTCCACTCATGCAAATCGCAATATGATACCTATGCGAAAAATCAGAGCACAAGCTTGCCATCATAATGGTCAGCGAGACTAAGATATAATCATACGATGATAAGCGGACAATATAGTGGTAAGTAGCCCTTTGTTCATTAACATACACACTTTGTACAGACTACTCAATATAAAAGATTGCTACACGAGTTCTCAAACTGGCTTGACTGCTACTATTGACATAAATATCAATCATTTACATAGTTAGCAACCAATCCTACCCTACAAATTGAGCATGGTGTGTTTTTTACTTTTAGTAATACTTTTGGCATGGTACAGGCCTGTTATCGGGTACTCTCAAGCGCACCGGCCAGCTCAGTCAATGTCAAAAAGTTGCGACGAATACCATCTTTGTCGCTACTTGCTCTAGCGTCGATGGTGTTCTGCACGAGCTTGGCAGTATCATCATATTGCCAATTGTTTATATAATCGCTCTGGTTTAAACGCTGACCAAACCCTGCCACGGCTATCGCAAATTGGGTATCCATACTGGCTTTGGTAAGTACCTGAGCAGCGTTCACAATCGGCTGGTTAATCAGTTTTGAGCGGCTGCCTGTAGGATCCTTATAACGTATCTTTAGATAACCAAGCTCATTGGTTCTTTTACCTTTGTTGATACTGGCATTCATCTCTTTATCATTACTCGTCCCATAACGCCTATCACTATATAAGCCTTTTTGTCCTGTTGGTGTCACTTCAAAAAGCGCAATGACCGCTTTGCCAGCGCCCAGCTCACCTGCATCGACTTTGTCATTGTTAAAGTCTTGCTCATCAAGCACACGATTTTCGTAACCGATCAAGCGCCACTCACTTACCACATTAGGGTTGAACTCTACTTGTACTTTGACGTCTTTGGCAACGGTATTGAATGTCGCTGCTAGCTCATCACCAAAGACCTTTTTAGCTTCTGTTAAGCTATCGATATAGCTATAATTGCCATTGCCGTTATCTGCCATTTGCTCCATCATATAGTCGTTTAGATTACCGCGACCAAAGCCGACAGTAGATAACGAGATGCCACGGTCACGATTGGCTTTGACCACATCTAGCATGTCATCGACATCACTAATACCAACATTAAAATCGCCATCGGTCAGCATGATAATACGGTTGATACCAATCTTTTTCATTGCTTGTTCAGCTTGTCTATAAGCCAGCTTTAGAGCGTCTTCGCCGTTGGTTGACCCTGCCGCATTCAAGCTATCAATTGCAGCAAGTATTTTTGCTTTTTGGTCACCCGTAGTCGCAGACAATGCCACATTAGTACTGCCTGAATACGTCACAATACTAATGCTGTCTTGAGCACGCATCTGCTCTGTCAGCAGCTTGAGCGAGGATTGCGCTAGTGGCAATTTGTCACGCGATGACATAGAGCCTGAGACATCGACTAAGAATACGAGGTTGGCAGGTGGCATAGACTGCGTGTCAGTCTTATAAGACCCATTTTTTTCAACGGCTTTGATACCGATCTTGACTATTCTATTGTTCTGGTCGGCGCTATCCCATGGCGACTCAACAACTTCAGTTGCCACAACAAATGGCGCGTTGCCGATGCGCTTAGCATCATCAAATTGATAATTGAAATAGTTAATCAACTCCTCTACCCGTACAGCATCAACTGGAGGAAGCTGACCTTCGTTTAGGTAGCGGCGCACGTTGGCATAGCTGCCTGTATCTGTATCAATAGACAGTGTCGATACTGCCATATCGGTCGTACGGTGCACAGGGTTGGCGGTGTTTTCTTGATAGTTGTCTCTTGTTTTTGGCTGTATTGCTATACTAGGCAAAGGACGAATACCCAACTGAGGCGCAGCACGTATCATCATCTGTGAGGCATTGGTTACACTCATCTTGTTTGGCGCAATCATCATAGACTCTGATACCACGACTGTGTCCTGACCGACGGAGCTACTGGTCACAGTTGACACGGAGCTGTCTCTCTGCGATGAGCTGCAGGCTACAAGTCCTAAACTGGCGATAGTGGCAATAGTGACTGTTAAGAATGTGCTTTTAGGTAAGTTCTTAGGTGAGCTTTTGACTATATGCCTGGTCGTGTTTTTCGCAGCGTTACGTATTGGTATTGATGATAAATGGTCAGATGACATAGCAGATTTTCCTTATTGTAAATAGGTCAATGGCGACGTGTCCTTGTCGATAGTATAAACTTGCCAGCTAATAAATTTTTATAGCCAATATAATGAGATATTTATTAATAACTTAAAAAAATATTAGATTTACTATACTCAACTTAACGGGCGAAAGCTACGTGTCAAAACACTATACTGGAAGTCTATAAAGGTAAGTCATAAGCACGTCACGAGCTGTCGTATATTCTGACATACGCCTTTTTAATTGGCTCAATATCCTTTACGATAGCACTATCTTAATTTTAAGTGGATGTTGCGCCGAACCCAGTAGACACTGCGACGCCTATTCACGCTATGCATCACTATATAAACCATACTAATTAAAAATCTATAAGCGAAATCTATTTTATGTCTGATGTTATTGATAATACGATTGCTCCACCCATTGCTAATGAACCGATGGATACTCGCTCAGTTGCAGAATTCACTGAGCAGGCGTATCTCAACTACGCCATGTACGTCATCATGGATCGGGCACTACCCAATATCGCCGACGGTCTAAAACCTGTTCAGCGCCGCATCGTCTACGCTATGAGCGAGCTTGGCCTAAAGTCCTCTGCTAAAGCAAAAAAATCAGCACGTACTGTCGGTGATGTACTGGGTAAGTACCATCCGCATGGGGATAGCGCTTGTTATGAGGCCATGGTACTGATGGCACAGCCGTTCAGCTATCGCTATCCGCTCATCACAGGTCAAGGCAACTGGGGTAGCCCAGATGATCCTAAATCCTTTGCGGCTATGCGTTATACCGAAGCAAAAATGTCAGCTTATGCCAATACCTTGCTTGCAGAACTCGGTCAAGGCACGGTCGACTGGCAAGATAACTTTGACGGCACCATGCAAGAGCCAACTACCCTACCCGCTCGCTTGCCTAATATACTATTGAACGGTACGACAGGTATTGCAGTCGGTATGGCAACGGATATCCCGCCACATAATCTCAATGAAGTGGTGCGCGCAGCGATTCGTTTATTGAAAAATCCTGAGCTGTCCGTCAAGCAGATTACGCAATCGATACCAGCACCTGATCTGCCAACCCCAGCTGAGATCATCACTAGCAAAAAAGACTTGCAGGCGATGTACGAGACTGGTCGTGGCAGCTATAAAATGCGTGCCACGTTCCATATCGATAGCAAAGAAAAGAATCTCGTCATCATTGATGCGCTGCCCTACCAAGTCTCAGGCAACAAAATCCAAGAGCAAATAGCTAAGCTTATGACGGACAAAAAACTGCCTTGGATCACCGATATTCATGATGAGTCGGATCACGAGAATGCTTGCCGTATCGTATTGGAACTACGCTCGACGCGGGTCGATGTCGAGCGTGTCATGAGTCACTTGTTTGCCAGTACAGACCTAGAGAGCAATTACCGCGTCAATATGAATATGATTGGCCTCAATGGTAAACCGCAGGTCAAAAACCTAAAAGAAGTGTTAGAAGAATGGCTCATCTGTCGCCGTTCAGTAGTCACTCGCCGTTTGCAGTATCGTCTTGATAAAATCGATAAGCGCTTGCACATTCTGGCAGGTTTGCTGATTGCATATCTTAATATCGACGAAGTCATTCGCATCATTCGTGAAGAAGACGATCCAAAAGCGACACTGATGCAGGACTATGACTTAACTGATATTCAAGCCAATGCAATCTTGGATATTCGTCTGCGTCAATTAGCAAAGCTAGAGGAAATTGAGCTGCGCCGCGAGCAAGATGAATTGGCTGCCGAGCGTGCCACTATTCAAGAGTACTTGGATAATCCAGACAGTCTGACCAATCTGATGATTGATGAGCTGACTGCCGATATGAAAGAGCATGGCAACGAGCGCGTATCACCATTAGCAGAACGTGAAGAAGCACAAGCCTTAAAAGAGTCTGACCTGGTGCCGAGTGAGCCTATTACTGCCATCTTATCAAAAGCAGGCTGGATTCGTGCTGCCAAAGGTCATGACGTAGACGCCGCTGGTATGAGCTATCGTTCAGGTGACAGCTATCAAGCCCATGTGCGCGGTAAATCTAATGAAAAAATCTACGTACTTGACAGTACTGGACGCAGCTACAGTGTCGATGCGCACAACCTCGCCTCAGCGCGCGGTCAAGGTGATCCACTAACCAGTGTATTGAAGCCGCCAGCAGGTGCCAGCTTTGAGCAGCTATTGACGGGTGCTGACGATCAACGCATCATTCTTGCCAGCTCGCAGGGCTATGGTTTTATCAACACTCTTGGTAATTTAGACAGCAATCAAAAGGCAGGTAAAAATGTCATTAATCTAGCTGCTGATAGCCGTCTGCTGTCTGTTGCTCGTATCGATGCACCAGTAAAAATGGCGGATAGTACTGATGACGAGACCACCAAGCTAGATATAAGTCCTGATCATGTCGCTGTGGTAACCAATGCCGGATATTTACTGATATTTGCCCTCGATGATTTGCCTGAACAGGCTCGCGGTAAAGGAAATAAGCTGATCAAGTTAAAAGATGGCGAAGAGGTACTCGCCATCACGCCACTGAGTCAACAAAATAGCCTTGTCATCACCGCTGGTAAACGCCATGTGACACTAAAGCCGAATGATTTGGCTAACTATACAGGTAGTCGCGGCAACCGGGGTGGACAGCTGCCAAGAGGATTTCAGAATGTGACGAGCGTTGAGGTTGGGTAGTTTTAGTCTCTCAAGTTTAACCAAGCCCAGTTACCACACATTAAAAAGCCGCCTATATGATATAGGCGGCTTTTTTGTACTATTAAAGGTTTGCACTATCACGAACAAGAATTTGTATAACTAGAGAAAAGTAGCTAACCATATTGAATGTCAAAGCTATGAGCTACTGACACTAGAAGCTATTAAAACTAAAGTGGCAAAATACCATTTTAACGAACACATACACTCAGTTTAAATTTCACTAAGCTGCTTATCTGTAAAAAGCGCATCCATAAAGCTTATGATGCGATCCTTTGACATAAGATAGGGATTGAAATCAGTTCCTGCCGAAAAATGTTTGAGGGTATGCACTTCGTATTCAGGACCTGACGTTAAATATCTAATCAAAAAACCATCCCATTTACGTACTTCCACTTCTTTAATTTCTACTACATGAATTGATAAATGCGGACGTTCTGTGATGATTCTGGTTATCAGCTCGTTGACATCAAGTCTTGAACCTTCAATATTTTGAATAATATAGTTATCATTGATGGCAAGTGCTGAAGTTATACCGCTTTGCTCGTTGTTTCGTCTTGCTATCTCAAACGTACGAGCCATTTTGACACCATTGTCTTTTTCGCGGTTTTTACCAATATACGTCAAGCTGGTGAGAATGTGAGCACCATTTTTATTTCTCTCGTCTGAAATCATTCCCTTCTCTCTTCTGAATTAGAATTCAATAAATCTGTGCATAAGATATCTAATTAAAAAATCCATTTAACTTAAGATACTATTTAAGAATCACCCTAATCAATAGCCTCTTAGTTTTTTTGTTATATGACTGTTAATTGATAACCTTAAGTTATTAATTATCGAAAATCCAGCTTGTATTTTTATTCAATTTTAGCTTATTAAACTCTAAGAACAGCACTTACAATACCCTTCTTTAGGAGATCTGTAGCGAGAATAACTTATCAACTCTCCTTCCCAACCCTCTTTTGATCGTTAGGTGGTTATGTCATCATAAAGTTTTTTGGTCTGCAAAAATCTCGTGCAAGAAGCTCTCAATCTGGCTACTTCTCATGAGATAAGGGTTATAGTCAGAGCCTGCTGAGAAGCTTTTTAAGGCATACAACTCATCCTCATTACTTGACGTTAAATGTTTGATCAAAAAACCGTCCCATTGACGTGATTCTATTTCCTCTATGTTGATAATATTAGGAAAGATGGTTGAATGCTCATCGAATATCTTGTGTAAGGCAGTGCTGATGGCAGGCCTTGTTCCTTGAAAACTTTGGACAAAATAGCCTTCACTAATAACCAACGCTGAAACGATACCGTTTTCTTCAAAATACCTCCTCCAATACTCAAGTGCACGAGTCAACTCGATACCTGAGTCTAGATCGACATTTCTGGCGATGTATGTCATGTTGATAAGGATATGTTCGCCATTTCTTTTTTTGTTTTCTGGAACATGGCTTATAATAGAAGACATAAAATACCTCATTTATAAAAATGATAATCTAAATTAAGATACATTTTGAAGTTAAATACAATCAATAAAAACTTTTAGCTTTTGATGATTTTGAAATTATAGCTTAAACATTTTAACACGATACCATACCAATATTCGTCATAGTAAAATAACACTACAACTCTTGGCATTACTAGGGCGATAGCATTATTCTAATCAGTTAAAAGTTTAATCCATATTTCTTTATAACACTAATTCAATCCCAAAATAGCACTAGCTGGGTTTTTCTTGTTGAGTTGATGACGTTTTAGTATCTGTTTACTAATTTTAATCAATTTTTCCACCATTTACTGTCATATATTTAACACATACAGCTAGATTGCATTGATTAAAAACCCGCTTATAAACGCTGTATAAAAAACTCTTTGTATTTAATTTTAGATTATCTATATATCAATAGCGACCCATCTCAACGGTTGTCTCAGCGAGTACCGTATCACCTTGCCATGCCTGCACATCCACCGTATAGAGGTGGTTTTTGCCACCTGAGCAAGGTGGTTTGTAGGCACCGCGAATATCGCCCTTACGGCTACGATACTCTGCTATCATCTCAATACCGACTGGCACTTCATAAGTATGCCCGAACACACGTGGTACTTTGGCATTCATTGCGCCTTCTGGTAGCGCAAACTCTACGATACCATGTCCACCACTTTGCATACGCTTATTGCTGACGTCGTTATAAACGAACACCAAGCTCTCTGCACCTGTTGGAATATTTGAGACAGTCATACTGGGTGTGGCTGGACTTTTGCCATCGTAGTTCAAACATTGCTGCCCTTCAGGTATTGTTTTACCATTCCAAATAGCATCGTCAAATGTAACATCCATCGCAAAGACATGCGTAGATAAGGCTAACGTTGTACAAACCATAAGCGTTTTTGTGGTGAGTGACTTTATAGTAGAAATATTAATAATAGTAGAAACGTTCATATTTATTCCTTTAAATAGCTGATGCGTTAGCGACGTACCATGATTAGTATATTGCTAACTGTTGGCGGTGGTTTGGTACTAACCTACTAGTTAAACTGCCCTATTAGTAAAACTACGCTATTCAGTGACCGATATCGTTGGGGGTTTTGTTACATTTTTGGACAAACGTCAGTCAACCTTAACACGATAGCATCGAGCACTTGATTGTCAGATGACTTTACAACATCACAGGTTACGCTATGAGTATTTATCTCTTTAGCGCTGTTGTAGTAGTATTTAAATCATGAGTATCTAAACGACCAAAAATAATAGGATCATCATGTTTATCGAAGATAAAATTGCCAAAGAAAATATAACCACTAAGACCCCAGCGCCCAAAATCATATTTTTTGATATTGATGATACTTTGAGTCGTGGCGGTATCATTGCTGCACACAATAAAACCACCCTTGAACAGCTAGCAGACACTGATATTAAATTGGTGATTTCGACTGGTCGCTCCAAAGCTATACTGCCCGAAGATATTCTGGGTCTGCTTGATGTCGGCGTATTGGACGCTATTATTTGTATGAATGGACAATATAGCTTCGATAAAAACGGCCGAATCAGCCACTATCCATTGACGGATGGGCAAGCGGAAAAAATCGTGCGTCTTTGTGAGCAGAGCCAGCTCATTCATAAGTTTGACTCCGCCACTCATATCGCATGGTCGGGTGAAAACGATCGATTACGTCAGTTCAATGCGATAACGCCCAATTCTATCGTTGACCCTGAGTACTATCAATCAAACACCATCTATCAGTGTTCTGTATTTTTTAATAACCAGCAAGAAAAGATGCAGAATATTGACTTTGCACAGTACGACCTAAAGCTGGTTCACTGGCATCAAATTGGCGCAGATATCTTACCCGCGGATGCCTCTAAAGCCCGCGGAATAAAAGATGTATGTGCATATTATGGCGTAGAGGCAAGCGACTGCATGGCGTTTGGTGATGGGTTTAATGACCTTGAGATGTTTGATTTGGTTGGATTCGCCGTGGCGATGGGCGATGCACAACCTGATCTGATAGAGCGTGCTGATTTCGTCACGGGGACAATCGAAGAGTATGGTATACAAGCAATATTAGAGCCATTTTATGCGGTGCCCGTAGCTAAATAAACCGTAGCCAAATACAAGCATCGCGCTTATTGATTTGGCTACTTTGACTCGCATTAATCATACAATCTAAGGCATAGTCAGACCGCCATCAACAGCAATTGATTGTCCAGTAATAGCCATACTCAAATCAGATGCCATAAGTAATACGGAGTTGGCAAAGTCAGCTACCGAAGTTGCTTGACGCAGCGGCGTGGTGATCGCGATATAATCGAACACGTCTTCAGTCGTCAAGCTACTCGCATCGGTTGTCTTTAATAACCCGCCTGCCAGTAAGTTCACACGAATACCATATTGCCCAAGCTCGCTTGCTAAATTACGCGTCAAGCCAATCAGTGCAGATTTTGCCGTAGTATAGTCGTAATAAGTGACGACAGGGTTGTAGACAAGGTTGGTTGAGATATTGATAATTTTACCCATCTGCTGTGTTTTCATCTGTGGCAATACGGCTTGTGTTGTATTGACTGCGCCTTTGACAATACCATCCATCTGCTGCGAGAAATGCGACCACTTGACGGTTTCAATACTGGTGTATTCAGCACTTGGGTCAAACTTGTAATACGGTAAGGCATTGTTGACCAATATATCGATATGACCATAACGGCTGACGACCTCAGCAGCCATTGCTTGTACTTGCTCAAGCTCAGTAACATCTGCCTGATAAGCAAAGGCCTGTCCGCCCGCCCCTACGATATCAGCAACTACCGTATTGGCGGCGTCTACGCTGCTTAGATAGTTGACACAGACAATGGCGCCTGCTGCTGCCATTTGCTGGGCAATCTGTGCACCAAGCCCGCGACTAGCGCCAGTGACAATTGCAACCTTATTGGTGAGTAGCGCTGGTATAACAGAGGTGTGTTCAGACATCGTATTGCATCCTTTACTATTGTGGTGTGTTCAATGTTCTATAGGTTCGGCTGTGAGACTATGCTGGTCTTTATACTGCTTCCTATACCCATTGTAGTATGGTTATATACTATCATCACTCAGCTTATCATTGGCAATGACCTAAAAAACCTGCTTAGCACGCGTTACCTCTACACTTAATGTATAAGTCTATTCGATGAGCAATATTCACTGTTTTTATTAGTATGACTCCGCACTGTCTTGGTAATTGCCCTTTAAATCGCATGGAATAATAACCATAATAGGGTTATTGGTGACGCTATTCATCTATCGTTTTGCTATTTTCATTTTCTTTTTACTTTGTATTGTCTTTATTTAGGAGAGCTATTTTGACTCATTTATCATCGTTTCACCCAGACAACCCAACCCCTATCGGACGTATCGTACCAAAGGCACTGCTAGCAGCAGCGATTGGTTTGGCACTGGCCAGTTGTAGCAGTTCTGATAACGCTGCAGATGGTAGCGCTGCGGCGAGCAATGAGACGCTCAACTTGTACAACTGGTCAGAGTATATGCCGCAAGAGATTTTGGATGGATTTGAAGAAGAGACTGGCATCTCGGTCAATTACACCACGTTTGACTCTAATGAAGCGATGTACGCCAAACTCAAACTGCTTGATGACTCTAGTCAATACGATCTGGCAATACCCTCAACGTATTATGTCGAAAAAATGGCGAAAGAAGGACTGTTGCAAGAGCTAGATAAGTCTAAATTAAGCAACTTTAAAAACCTCGATACGTCATTTACTAACACCAAAGTCGATCCTGAAAATAAGTACTCTATCCCTTATATGTGGGGTAGCACCGGTCTTGCGATAAATGGTGATAGTGTCGATCCTGCGACTGTAAATAGCTGGAATGACTTATGGGATCCTAAGTACAAAGGTCAGGTGATGCTGACCAACGATGTACGTGAAGTGTTTGGTATGGCTTTGCTGACGCTTGGCTACTCGGGTAACAGTAGCAACCCTGACGAGATCGAAGCGGCTTATGATAAGCTGACTGACTTGATGCCAAATGTCAAGACCTTTAACTCTGATGCAACACGTATGCCCTATATTGAGGGTGAAACGTCGCTTGGTATGACTTGGAATGGCGAGGCTGTCATGGCAAATGACGAGGGTCTGACCAGCTTGGTTTATAAATACCCAAGTGAAGGCGCGATATTGTGGATGGATAACTTTGTTATTCCAAAAAACGCCAAACAAGTTGATGCAGCACACAAATTTATCGATTATCTGCTGCGTCCTGAAAACGCTAAGATCGTTAGTGAAGAGATCGGTTATGCCTCACCAAACATGGCTGCGCGTGAGCTGATGGACGACAGTGTTCAGAACAACCCGACAATTTATCCTTCTAAAGAAGTCCTTGCACAAGCTGAGTTCCAAGAAGATGTAGGCGACGAAGCGTTGCAGGTATATCAGCAGTACTGGGATAAACTAAAAACTGGTCGTTAATAGCCATAGCTTAGTAACGATTTAGAGTTTTAGAAATAAAGTAAATCTTTAAGAGCAAAACGCTGATCCTAAATGGTCAGCGTTTTTTTGTGCGTTATAAGTGCAAATCTGTCTCACCGCCCTGCTCTTTCATCCGGCGCTGCTCACGGCGCTGATAACCCAAACCTGACGCTGCAAACCAGTGAGGCTTACAGGTCTGTAGCAAATCACTCAACTGCTGCAGCTGCGTCTGCAAAGTCTGCGTCAACCAAAAATATCCCTGCCATTCAAACGCCAAGTGCTGCACGCTTGGGTACTCCGATACAGCAATGCGAGTAATAGGACGAAACACTTCGTCGCTCGGGCTACGTAGCACCGCTGCGATATGCTGCATAGCTTGCGTCAACTCATGCTGATAATGTATCAATAGCACATGGTTTTCTTCATCTATCTCGATATTCGCCAAGCGCGGTGCAGCACTCAACAATAAATCAATCGTACCAATGATATTACGATGCGTGCGCTGAATCGTCTCTAGCGTCTCTTTTTCAATCCCTGACTCACTTGCTGTTGCGGCGATATGAGGGCGTACGGCTAGCAGGCGTTTATTGATTTGCTGCAACGCGTTGACTAGTGCTCGATCGACAGGCACCTCCTCTACAGGAAAAGCTACTGGGTTTACCTTTTGGACAGAATCATCCACTACCCCATCTGCTGCATCAATATGATGACCTACGCCCGCGTAGAGACTGCTACAGGCGTCGAGATTGCTGCTCAGCAAGAACCGCCACATCAAAGTCGATTTCAGTGGCAAAATAAGCGTAACCGCAACGGCAACACCTGTACCCAACAAAATATTTAGAGCACGGTAAATACCATCTTGACCAATACTGTTATTGCCCAAGTCAGAGACAATCATCAGCATGGTAATACCCGTCAGCAGTCCTGTATATCCAAGCTTTCTGACAGCTAGATAGCCAATGATACCGCTTAGTAGACCGATGAGCGCATAGTCTACCCATAGCCATGCGCCTGCATTTTGATTGAACCATAGTACGCCAAGGGCAGCAGCAATACCGAATAGCGTACCTAATATGCGCTCTTTTGCCTTAGTATAGATCGCACCTTGATACTGCAACAAACCAAGAATGATAAAAACCGTAATGGTCGTCCACTCTCCATGTGGCAAACCAGTGAGTTTGTTGACCAAAAAAGCCAGTATTACGGCCGCACCCAAACGAATAGCGTGCAAAACATCTGCATGCTGATATCGAACATAAGGTTCAGTAAATGGAGCAGTAATACGCTGGTAAAGGGTTGGTTTCACGCAAGGCTACTCTTTTTAGTTGATAAGCGAGATAGATGACTATTAAAACAGATCATACAGCACATAGATTGCTCACAAACATGCTAGCAGTTGAACCTCCATTTACAAAGCATTAATCAAAAAAAACGCCTTTTGCCTATTAAAGACAAAAAACGTTCAATTATGAACCAAAGCCATAAGTGGCTAAGCTTAGGTAAATATAACTACACTTCCAAAAAGTCTAGGATACCTTCCGCTGCCTGACGACCTTCCCAAATCGCCGTGACGACCAAATCAGAACCGCGAACCATATCGCCCCCAGCAAAGATCTTTGGATTTTTGGTTTGGAACTTGTAAGGCTGCTCTTCAAGAGCCAGTACAAGACCATTGAGATCCATTTCAACCTCATAACCTTCAAACCAATCAGCAGGACTGGGTCTAAAGCCGAATGCCATAATGACCGCATCACATGGGATAATCTCTTCAGAGTTAGGAATGGGCTCAGGACGCCTACGACCGCGGTTATCTGGCTCACCTAAGTGAGTCGTCACGACCTTAACCCCATTAACCTTACCATTTAAGCCAATGATTTCGGTAGGCTGACGGTTGAATAAAAACTCAACGCCTTCTTCACGTGCATTGACTACTTCGCGGCGTGAGCCAGGCATATTTTCTTCATCACGGCGATAGGCACAGACCACTTGTTCAGCACCTTGGCGAATACTGGTACGGTTACAGTCCATCGCTGTATCGCCGCCGCCTAGTACCACCACTCTTTTGCCCTTGAAGTCGATATACTCTTCGGCATCTTTTTCCCAGTCATTGCAACGGTTTACATTGGCAATCAAGTAATCTAGCGCATCATAAACGCCTGTCAGCTCTTCACCTGCAAAGCCGCCGCGCATATACGTGTATGTTCCCATACCCATAAAGACCGCGTCATACTCAGCCAATAGCTCGTCAATAGTGACGTCAGTGCCGATCTCAGTCTCTAAGCGGAACTCCATACCCATGTCTTCAAAGATCACACGGCGATTGCGCATGACGTCTTTTTCCATTTTAAACTCAGGAATACCAAAAGTCAGCAAACCACCAATCTCAGGACGCTTATCAAAGACGACAGGTTTGACGCCATTTCTGACCAAAATATCTGCACAGCCAAGACCCGCTGGTCCTGCACCAATGACCGCGACTTTTTTGTCTGTCCAAACGACTTCAGACATATCTGGACGCCAGCCCAATGCAAACGCAGTATCGTTAATGTATTTTTCTACATTGCCGATAGTCACGGCACCAAAGCCATCATTCAGCGTACAAGCGCCCTCACACAAACGATCTTGAGGGCAAACACGACCACAAACTTCAGGCAACGTATTGGTACGGTGGCAGAGTTCAGCTGCTTGAAAGATCTGTCCTTCGGTGGCCAGTTTTAGCCAGTTAGGGATATAGTTATGGACTGGACATTTCCACTCACAGTAAGGGTTACCACATTCAAGGCAACGATGCGACTGCTGTGCAACGGCTTCGTTTTCGAACGGTTTATAAATTTCGACAAACTCTGTTGAACGTGTGGCAATGTCTTTTTTGGTGGGATCAAAACGAGGTACATCTAAAAACTGAAAATTATTTTCTAAGCGTTTTGCCATGGTGCTATCTCTTTTATCTAAGGTTCTTTTATAGTGAGCGGCGACCATCAGCAATGTCTCATTTATCTGCTACCCTATTTGGGTTAACACTGAGACTTATGATGTACTGTGGTCGCTTACCTGCTAAAAACCTGTGAGTTAAACGTCTCTAAAAACGGAACGCTGGCTAACCTAATCAAAACTATCGATACTCTATGCCTACCAAGTAGCGATCATAAAGTCATAAATAGCAAATGATCGTTACTGAGTAAGCATTACAGATCGACTACTGAGGATCTGCCATAGTGGTTTTGAGGAGGCTTGCGATATTTGCCGCTTTTGGCTTCACCAAATAGAACTTACGAACGTAATGTTCAAAGTCATCTAGTATGGTCTGGCCCCATGCGCTACCTGTTTTTTCTACGTGAGTCTCAATCACTTGTTGCAAGTGAATACGATGCTCTTCGGTTTGCTCGCTTGAGATACGGTTGAGATCGATCAGCTCATGGTTACAGCGATCAAAGAAATCTCCTTCCATATCGAGTACATAAGCAAAACCACCGGTCATACCAGCACCAAAGTTGAGGCCAGTACGTCCAAGGATAGTCACGATACCGCCTGTCATGTATTCACAGCAATGATCACCTGTGCCTTCGATGACAGCATGCGTACCTGAGTTACGTACCCCAAAACGCTCACCTGCTGTACCAGCAGCATATAGCTTACCGCCTGTTGCCCCGTATAGGCAGGTATTACCAATGATGGCGGTTTCTTGTGCTGTAAAGTTCGAATTTTTTGGCGGGTAAATAACAATCTCACCGCCTGCCATACCTTTACCGACATAGTCATTGGCATCGCCTTCAAGCTCAATATTCAGACCGCCCGCATTCCATACACCCAAGCTCTGACCTGCTGTACCAGTAAGACGAAGCTTGATCGGCATATCACTCATGCCAAGGTTGCCCCATACTTGTGCAATCTCACCAGAGATACGAGCACCGATAGAGCGGTCACAGTTACCAACGAAATAGTTGTAATCACCGCCTGAACCTTGGCGAATATTCACAATCATATCGCTAATCATCTGTTCAGCAAGTAACCCTTTATCAAATGGCTCGTTACGCTCCACTTGACACGTCTGGGCTTTGCCCACACTAGCTGGATGACTAAATAGCAATGGGGTCAAATCAAGATGGCGCTGCTTTTCAGTATTGCCTTCTAAAATATCGAGCAAGTCAGTACGACCGACCAGCTCTTCCATACTACGAACCCCTAGCGCTGCTAACCATTCGCGTGTTTCGGTCGCCACAAACTTAAAGAAGTTAATCAGCATTTCTGCTTCGCCAATGAAATGCTCATCACGCAGTTTGGCTTTTTGGGTAGCTACGCCTGTTGGGCAGTTGTTCAAATGACAGATACGTAGGTATTTACAACCAACCGCAATCATCGGCGTGGTACCAAAACCAAAGCTTTCTGCACCAAGAATAGCGGCCTTGACGACATCCAGTCCTGTTTTTAAGCCACCATCAGTCTGAACACGTACCTTATCACGTAATCCATTCACTCGTAGAGACTGATGAGTCTCAGCCAGACCCAGCTCCCATGGTGAGCCTGCATGGTGGATAGACGATAGCGGAGACGCTGCTGTACCACCATCATAACCTGAGATAGTAATCAGATCGGCATAGGCTTTTGCAACGCCCGTTGCGATTGTTCCCACACCTGGACGCGACACCAATTTAACTGATACTAATGCGTCTGGATTGACTTGTTTTAAATCAAAAATCAACTGCGCCAAGTCTTCGATAGAGTAAATATCGTGATGCGGCGGCGGTGAGATCAGTGTCACTCCTGGCACCGAATAACGTAAACGTGCAATCAGCGCGTTTACTTTACCACCAGGCAGCTGTCCACCTTCACCTGGCTTAGCGCCTTGAGCAACTTTAATCTGCATCACCTCAGCTGAGCGTAGATAGGCAGGCGTCACGCCAAAACGACCAGAGGCAACTTGCTTGATTTTTGAGTTGCGCAGCGTACCGTAACGCGCAGGATCTTCGCCGCCTTCACCAGAGTTTGAGCGCCCACCGATGGTATTCATAGCCATCGCGATTGACTCGTGCGCTTCAGGAGATAGCGCGCCTAACGACATACCAGCTGAATCAAAACGGGTTAAAATCTCAGAGATATCCTCTACATCATTGACATCAATACTGTTGTCAGTTTTGAGTTGCAACAAATCACGTAACGTCGCAACCGGACGGCTATTGACCAGATTGGCATAATTCTGATAGTTCTCATAATCACCTGTACGTACTGCTGTATGTAGGCTGTTGATCACATCAGGGTTAAAAGCATGGTACTCTTTGTTAAAGACAAACTTGAGCAAGCCACCCTGATCTAGTGGTGCACGGCGCTTAAATGCATTGGCAGCCAGTTGCGCTTGGTCAGCAGCAAGATCTGCAAAGGTAGCGCCTTTGATACGGCTTTGTACGCCTTTAAAGCATAGATTTACCACTTCTTCTGATAGACCAACTGCTTCAAACAGCTGTGCCCCGCGATAAGAGACAATGGTAGAGATACCCATTTTCGAAAGGATTTTTAGTAAGCCTTTATCCAGGCCTTTACGGAAATTGACGCGTGCTTGGATCGGATCACCAAGCAGCTCACCAGTAGCAACCAAGTCATCAATGACATCATATGCTAGGTATGGATACACACAGGTTGCACCAAAGCCAATCAATACTGCTATTTGATGCGAGTCACGAGCAAGACCTGTCTCAATCACTAAGTTGGCATCGGTACGAATACCCTGAGCGATAAGGTAATGGTGTACGGCGCCAGTAACCATAATAGCGTTGGCCGGTACTTTGTCTGCATCGATATCTCTATCAGATAAGACAATCAACGTATGACCTGAGCGGATGTTATCTGCCACTTCCTCACAAATAGCGACGATAGCATCAGATAGCTCCAGAGTACGGTCATAGTTTAGATCAATACGGGCCATCTTAAACGCTGGATCATCCAGTTTTTCAAGCTGCTGCATCTTGCTGGCTGACAAAACTGGTGACGACAAGATAATACGGTGCGCGTCTCTCGCTGATGGTGCAAATACGTTAGTCTCAGCACCTAAGCATGTCTGCAATGACATCACAATAGATTCACGGAGTGGATCGATTGGTGGGTTGGTTACCTGAGCAAACTGCTGACGGAAAAAATCACCGACATGGCGAATTTGCTGTGACAACACTGCCATTGGCGTGTCATCACCCATCGAGCCAACTGGTTCCTGACCGTTTTCGGCATTGGGGCGAATGATTTCTGTACGCTCTTCATTGGTGATGTGGTACATCTTCTGTAAGGCTTTTAACTTGTCACCGCGGCACGATTGCGTGGCCAAAGTTTCTTCTAAGCGCTCATCATCACGAACACGCGTCGCCTCTTCACGTAACCACCTACGGTACGGATGTGCGTTTTTCAGTAAGTTTGCAATGGCTGTGGTATCCATCACTTGACCTGTTAGCGTATCGATTACTAGCATCTGACCAGGCCCAACACGGCCTTTTGCCAATACGTCCGTTGGCTCATAATCCCAAACGCCAACCTCTGAGGCAACAGTGATATAGCCATTTTTGGTAGTTACCCAACGTGACGGACGTAGACCGTTTCTATCAAGCATACAAACGGCATAACGACCATCTTGAATCACGAGTCCTGCTGGACCATCCCACGCTTCCATATGCTGCGAGTAAAACTCATAAAACGCGCGTAAGTCCATGTCCATACTATCGACATTCTGCCATGCAGGTGGCACCAAAATCGACATTGCATGGAACAGATTCATACCACCAGACATTAGCACTTCAAGCATATTGTCTAAGCTTGATGAGTCAGAGCCTGTACTATTTACAAGTGGTGTCAGCTCATTCAAGTTAGGCAGTTTATCTGATTTGAGTTTTGGCGTACGTGCTTTAGACCAGTTGCGGTTACCTGTGATGGTGTTCAATTCGCCATTATGGGCAAGGTAACGGAATGGCTGTGCCAATGGCCAGCGCGGCAATGTATTGGTGGAGAAACGCTGATGGAACACAACGATATGTGACGCCAGGCGCTCATCTTGTAAATCTAAAAAGAATGCTGGTAGATCTGAAGGCATCACCAGACCTTTATAGATAATTGTCTGGCAACTCAATGAACAGACATAAAACAGCTCGTCGTCAGCCAAGCGCTGCTCTGCTTTTTTGCGTGCGACAAACAGCTTACGATTAAAGTCATCCGCAGCCAAATCATCTGGCGCGTTGACGAATACTTGCTTAAAGTCTGGCAACGTTTCACGGCCAATATCACCGACGATGCTCAAATCAAGTGGCACATCGCGCCAGCCAGCTACTTCTAATCCTTGGGCTTTAATCTCATCGCTTAGCACTTGCTGGCTATGTTTGGCTTTATCATCGTCCAAATTGACGAACACCATACCAACAGCAAAATTATCTGTGATTGCAAATTGCTGCTCATGGGCAATCTGTTTAAAAAAGTCGGTAGGCGTTGCTAATAGCAGGCCACAACCATCACCAGTTCTACCATCAGCTGCTACGCCGCCGCGGTGTGTCATACAACTTAAACTATGAATGGCGGTTTTTACCAAGTCATGGCTGGCTTGACCTTCAATATGAGCAATCAGACCAAAACCGCAATTATCAGAAAAATCATCTGGCGTGGCCAGGTGTGTTTGCGAGGAAATCATCGACATAGCTTGTCCTTTTAAGTAGACGGGCAACTTACACCTCCAATGCGGAATATAAGCTGGTACCCGTAGGCAGAACGGGCTGATAATGGATATTCGGGTTTTCTCGAATTAGTAAATGGCGCGAGGCTCAATAGACATCATGCTCTAGCAGCAAGTAAACCCCTGACCCTCCTGGTCATTAGATAATGTCGTGACATATGCTTCATATATTAATAGACAGTAAGTAGCAGCCCTTGGCAACGGGGTAACTTATACTCCTAAATGCCAGTTACTTACTCATTAATATCTTATGTCATTCGTTTAAGCATCGTTTGTTATGTTGTCATGTCTAGCAATGAAGGCTGGACATCTGACCATTTAATAACCGTGCATTTGGTTCGTTTTGAATATCTGACGCTCTGTATTCAAGCGCTTTATTCACCCTAAAAAGAGTGATAATAAGAGAGGTTGCGTCACTTACGATAACTTTATTGTAGATGGCAAGTAGCCGCGCTTGAGACAACAAATTATAGTTACAAAACCAAAAAAACCTTGGATTTATAACTAAATGATTGTTTAATAAACAGTTTTTACGATAACTATACAGAACGTCGCCCACAGTTATATTAGTTAATGATTCACAAAAAATCTAGTCTTTTCTGTCGATTCATCAGCCATAATTTGTAAGAAGACTTATTACTATTGGTTATAGGATAGACAACAACGCTATTAAAAATTTAATGTAATAAGACCATATAAGGCTTCGCTGCGTTGATATATATCAGTTTATCTCCGTTGATATCTCTTTTAAATTATTCAGACCTACTATTAGCAACCTAGAAAATAGCACAAAAAAACCCACTAGCTATTTGGCTAGTGGGTTCTATAAGCAACGACAAATAAAGATCAGTTGCTTTTATCTTCTATCAGTGTCTTTATGCTATCACTGTTATTTTTAGGTGCGTTTGTGCTAGCAGGTTTATTGGTAGCGTTTGAGCTGTTACTGGTGCCAGTATTAGCTGTGCTTGGTGGTTTTGGTGCAGGTACGACTGGTGGTTTTTTACTAGTCGTATTGTTTTCAGGTGCTGGCGTTACTGGCTTTTTGTTGTCCTGTTTTGGTTTATTGGCATCATTTTCAGTTTTTGCTGGTGCTTCAGGAGTAGACTGTGGCTCTCCTCCAACGGTACGCTCTTCAGTAACGGATAGCGTGGCTGAGGTATCGACTGACTGGCGGATGCTTTCTTCTGTACTGCGGCTACTACTAGCGGTACTCTGACTGCTTTGACTAGACCCGCTATCGGTAGCTTGATTGTTACTAGTATTATTGACTGCTTGAGCCTGCTGACGTGCTGGTACTTCACGTTTAGTCGGCTTAAGATTCACAGCCCGCGTACGCTTGGTACTCAAGTCTTTTACTGGATCAGGGCGTTCGTAGTTATCGATAATACTGACATATCGATTGATCTCTTCTGGCAGCACTCGCACATTAGCAGGTAGCTTAAAATCTACCAATTTAGATGCGCCTGCCGCTTCTTGTGGACTACTCATCAGTCCATAAGTCAACATATAACGGATTTGTTTTTCTTCATCAAGGTAGCGAAAATAAGCAAACTTATCACGATCCGCACGGCCTTCAAGATAGCTGACAATCACATCATTCTCAGCAACGTTCATCACCTGCACGGTCCACTTGCCTTTATTAGCGAGTAAGTAACGCTTATCCTTGAACTCATCAGGATAGTTACGTAAATCACGGACAGTTGCATCAAAACTGATTGGCTGCACATCCGTATCAAGCTCATGTAGCGACTCGATCTGCAATGGCTGTTCAAACTCTTCTGCTAGCATTTGCGGCACTGATACCGGCTCGTTTTCGATTTTGGCACCCATTGCTGGTGTCTGACTGAGCATCCACACTAGGGCGGTAACAACGCCCAACAGCAGCGTCACTACTAGCCAAATCAATGCTTGACGACTGTGTGACTGCCTAGCGGTACGCGTCGTCGATTTTGATGCTGCCATGGAGATATCCTTGGTAAAAACACATTTAAGAGGAGTGTAGAAATACTCATTCTAGCAGAGGTGCCGTCAGTAACCTTAATAACCTCAGTACTTATCAAAAACGCTCATCAAAAGTGTTTACCAACGCTTGATATAAACAACTGATCGCTAAGATTTTGATAAACTATGCGCTATGTTGTGATAACACTTCAGATAACAGTGCCGAATCGAAATCATTAGTTAACACCGCACTGCCTATTGATTTTAACAAAATCAGCCTGATTTGTCCGTGTTTGACTTTTTTGTCGTGACCCATTAAATTCAGAGCCGTTTGTGCATCAATTGCAGGCGGCGTAATTGGCAAATTACCTAGAATTAGAACGCGTCTAATGCGTGCAACATCATCATGGGTCAACCAACCGATTTTTTGGGATAATTCAGCAGCTTGCATCATGCCAGCGGCTACTGCCTCACCGTGTAACCAATTGCCATAACCTTGATGAGTCTCTATCACATGACCAAAGGTATGTCCAAAGTTAAGCAATGCACGTACACCGGATTCTCTTTCATCTTGCGCTACGACATCTGCTTTGTATTGGCAGCAGCGCTTCACGGCTTCACCAAGCACAGCCAAATCTAGTGCCATCATCGCTGGCAAATTCTCTTCAAGCCATACCAAAAATGCATCGTCCATAATAAGCGCATATTTGATGATTTCAGCAACGCCTGCCGATAGCTCACGCGCAGGTAAGGTTTTGAGCGTACTCATGTCTGCAAGCACCATCTGCGGCTGCCAGAACGCGCCAATCATGTTTTTGCCTTGTGCATGATTGATACCCGTCTTACCCCCGACACTAGAATCAACTTGTGATAATAGTGTTGTTGGAATTTGGATAAAGTTCACTCCTCGCATAAAACTGGCTGCAGCAAAACCTGTCATATCACCAATCACGCCGCCGCCAAGCGCAATAAGTGTGACGTCACGATTGAAGTGCTCTGTCATTAGTGCATCATAGATCTTATCAATGCTTTGCTGGTTCTTGTATTGCTCACCATCTGGCAACACACAAACCTTTACTGTGAATTGCTCTGCCAGCTCGTCTTCCAATGCTTTTAGGTACAGGGGGGCGACCGTATCATTGGTGACAATTAATACTTGGCGACCACTGATATAAGGGGCAATCTGTTTTGCCATACTACTGTTTTCTGCCTCAGCATCTTCAGTAATAACAATTGGATAGTCATGGCTCTGAGCGTGAACAGTTAGGCGATCATGAAATAGTGATGCTGTCATGAGACACTCCTTAAGCATTTTTATTAGGGTAAAAGTAACTGAATTGACAGGTCGATACTATTGTTAACAGTTAAAATTATTAAAAATTAACATCTATAATATCGACCTATTTCTCATTATCTGTCAGCGATGCATCAGTACAGTCAAAAAACGTGGTTAGCTGCTGCAATAACTGATTGACCATATGGCGTGGGTAGGTGTGACCAGTGGGCATAATAATATGCGAAACCTGACGATATAATGGGTCACGAATGCTATATAGCTCTTGCAAGATTTTTCTGGGATTAGGCTGTTGTAGGAGTGGTCGCGATTTGTCTTTAGCAGTGCGTGCCATTTGTACATCAACGGGTGCATTTAGATAAACCACAATGCCACGTTGTTTTAAAAACGCTCGGTTTTCGGCACACATGACCGCACCACCGCCTGTCGCTAATACGATTTGGGGCGTTTGAGTCAATTCATCAATGGCACGTGTTTCACGCTCACGGAAACCTGCTTCGCCTTCTTTGGCAAATATCCAAGCAATATCGGCACCTGTTTGCGATTCAATATACCAATCGCTATCTACAAAAGTTCGACCCAGTTGCTTGGCAAGCAATTTGCCAATCGTTGTCTTCCCTGCTCCCATCGGTCCCACTAAAAACACCGACGGCAATTCCTGCACCATAATACTCACTCAGCTAAATTAGCTATGATACAACGTCATTGATATTCTGGCTAGTAATGCGCCATGATTATTGTCAGTAATATTTAGAGCGTCCTGCCCATTAGCCAATGTAGGTATATCGCAATCTTAGAGATATTTGATTCGCGCACAAAAAAAGCAAGCACGATGGCTTGCTTTTTAACTAAGGCGCAATAGATAGACGGTTAGTTCAGACGACTAGTACCATCATTGATCAGTTTTGGTGTGATAAAGATGAGTAGCTCTTCCTTGTTGTTATTACGGACATCTCTACGGAATGCGCGACCGATGTATGGTAAATCACCTAAGAAAGGCACTTTGTCTACATTATTGTTGGTACGGTTTCTAAATATTCCGCCCAGTACAACCGTTTGACCATCTTCGATAGTGACGTTGGTTGATATAGAGTCTTCATTGATAGCAACGATGCCATTAGTGAACACTGGCGTGCCGTTGGTGATAAGCAACTGCAAGCCAATCTTACCATCAGGTGTGATGTTCGGTGTGGCCTCCAAGCTCAATGCTGCTTCTCTGAAGCTGGTCGTAGTTGCACCGCTAGCTGAGGCTTCCTGATAAGGAATCTGTGTACCAGAAGAGACTTTCGCGGTTTGCTTATCAGCGGTCAACACTTTCGGCGTAGAAATGACCTCACCGCGATTGTCTGCTTGCAAGGCGGACAGTTCAAGGTCGAGCATGTAATCAGAAATATTTAGTAAGCCAAAGGCAATGCTGCCAGCCGCATTATCAATACCCAAATCCACATTGAGGTTGTCAGGACTAGTGATATCATAAGAAGGGTAAGAAACCGTTTGTCCGTTAATTGTCGTGGTTTCTATATCAAAATCTTTAAGATCTGCTAACGTCTGATTACTACCACCAACCAATAAGTTACGGTTAGTAGCTGCGCCACTAGACAAGATACCCCAGCTTACGCCAATCTCTTTACTGAAAGTATCAGTGGCGCTCACGATACGCGCTTCAATCATGACTTGTCGAACAGGAATATCGATTTTACTGATTAATTTGTGGATATTCTCAATGCTATCCGCCACGTCTTTAATGATGAGTGTGTTGGTACGCTCATCAATCGTTACCGTGCCACGACTGGATAATAACGTATTGTTGTCATCTACTCGATTTGACAGACTACTGTTGTTATTCGATGCGCCGCTGCCTTGAGAAATAAGTGTTAAGACATCTTGTGCTTTTGCATAGCTCAGACGAATATATTCAGTACGGAGCGGTGCATAAGATTGAACCGCTTGTTGTGCTTCTAGCTCACGAGCTTCTTGCTCTGCAAGCTCTGTAGAAGGCGCGACCAAAATGACATTACCGTTTTCGCGCTTACCTAAATTTTTACTTTTTAAGATAATATCAAGCGCTTGATCCCAAGGTACATTAATCAGACGCAACGTAATATTACCAGCGACTGAATCGCTAGCCACAACATTCATCTCAGTAAACTGCGCTAAGATATCTAGAACACTACGAATTTCAACGTCTTGAAACTCCATAGACAACGGCTCGCCGCTATATACTCTTTCTTCAAGCGTCGGCTCACGTAGCAGCTCAGGCCTATTGATACTGATATTTAATTGATTGCCTGACTGGTAAGCTTGATATTCGTAGTCCTCAGTCATGTTGATAGTGACAACACCATTTTGACCTTGGTTTTTTGTATCAATACTACTAACCAGACCACTATTAATATTTAATCGACGCAACAGGTTTCTAGGAACCGTACTGCCCGTTAGGCGTACCACAAGCTTGTTACCCTGACGCTGTACGTCCACTGGGATGGCTTCATTGGCCAGTACCATACTGACGTTGCCACCACCGTCACTACCTGCCGAAAAATTGACCGCGCTTAGACCGTCATAACTGTACTGTCTACTTACTTGTGAGGAAGCGAGCTGCGGATTTAGTAGTGGATTAACTCTTACCACCATCGTGTCGGCTGGCACTTCGTTTTTTACTACTGTGGTACTGGTTGTTTGGACAGCCGCCACAGGAGTAGCACTCGTCTCGACAATTGGTGTCACGACTGCCGTGGTGGTTATACCATTGTTGTTATTAAGGACATCTTGTATAGGGTCATCAGTTACCACTGGGCGGTTAGGATCAGTAATCGTCAATAGTAGATCATTACCCTCAATCGCTGTGGTGTAATTTCCTGACTGTTTGAGACCAACGATAAGGCGCGTTGTGCTATCGCTACTCAACGTGGTGACATCGTTGACCATACCAATATTGTATTCGTTAAAGCGACTAGTAAGACCGTTTTGCACTTGTTCAAAATCTAGTACTAAGCGGCTAGGATCATCAAGTTGGTAGGCTGCCGGCAATACAGGTAGTCCTGCAAACCCCAAACGCATTTGTGTCACTGCTGGTGCCGTTTGTACCACAGAGACATTATTGATACGCTGAGCCGCATGAGCGCTACTGCTTACTGCTACCATGCTCACTGCCAATGCTGAAATGGCAAAAGCAGAAGAAACGCGGTTACTCATCGTCATTACCTTGTTATTGCGTACTGTCATTATTTATTCCTCAAAAAATCTGCCGACTTAGCTTATGGGGGATACCAGCGACTGGGGTTTTTCAACAAACCCTGCGCGGCTGTCTGGCACAATTTCAATCAAGTTAATCTGGGTCGGCGTGATTTCAACAATACGGCCGTCATTCAATCCAAGATAATCACCTACCTTTACACTAGCAACTGAACCATCAGGGCGTTGTACCAATGCGTATCGCTGACCTTCGGGTGAAACCACGACTCCTCGAAAGATCAGTTGCGATAACTCATATTGCTCAAGTGGTTCTTTGACCCTTGTAATGTCTGGGCGGACGCCATCAATAGACGTCGTAGGACCTTGTACATTGACCAAGCTTGGCGGTAGAAAAGGACTACGCTGCGCGCTGGCACTATAGACAAAATCTTCTACCAGTTCAGCTTGAGGCGGTGGTTCGATAGGCTGTGCTGGCTGGTTACGAATATCAGTCATCGCTTGCTCTGCCATTCCGATACGGTCAGCACAGCCAGCCATAAATACAGCTGAGACACTCAAAGCCAACAACATGGGTAATTTTTGTATACTCATTAGTTGCCTCCTGCGTTTGTATCAGTAGCGACTGCTGCTTCATCTTCAGGAGCAGCTTCTTTGGAACGATAAGTCTTCGTTTGCAGTACCAAATTCAGTTCTGGTAAAACATCCAAACTCGGCTGCGGGTTACTCACTTCAAAATCATGCATAGTAATGATTCGAGGTAATGCAGCAAGGCCACTGATAAAGCTACCAAATTGATGATACTCACCCAAAGCCGCGATACGGATCGGCTGCTCAATAAAGAATTCGTTTTCAATCTCAGGCTCTACTGATATATCTTGGAAACGAATATTACTACCGACACCTGTCATATTGATACCTTCTACCAATTCTGACACACGGGTATCT
The DNA here is from genome assembly GCF_059072655.1 of Psychrobacter sp. H27. Taxonomy (NCBI): domain Bacteria; kingdom Pseudomonadati; phylum Pseudomonadota; class Gammaproteobacteria; order Moraxellales; family Moraxellaceae; genus Psychrobacter; species Psychrobacter sp. H27. Next base: position 1,537,228 of record NZ_JCACRX010000001.1, read on the forward strand.
TTTGGCAACTGATCTAACAAGGTATTAAATTCAGTTTCCATTTGCACAACTTGCGCTTGATAAGCTTCTAAGTGACGCGCACGTGACTCTTTTTCACGGTAGCTGTCAAGCAAGGTCTGTTGCTGACTCTCAGCTGCCTTGATCTCATCTATTTTGCTGCTAATTGGTAGCGCCCATGACAGTGCCGCGATAAAGGTAATAATAAGACCAATTACCGTTACCTTTACTGGTAATGGCCAGCTGCCATAGTTCTCAGAATCCAACGATTCAAAGCTGCGGCGGAATTCATTTAAGTCAAACTGCTTTTTCGGTTTTAACGCCGTTTTCTTAGTTTTGACTAGGCTTTTCTTGCGGACAAGCTTCATAACTCCCCTCCCACACCATCTTCAGCAGGAACAGGTGTCTCAGATTGTACTTTAGTCGTTACCACAAACTGCACATAACTGTCTTCAGGGTATACAGGACGTGGTTGTTCGCCAGTAGCGACAGTGTTATTAAGTACTGGGGCTGCTTCATAAGCACTGATATTCTGCTGAATATTACTCACTGCCGAGTTACCCATCCACTTACTACTATCTAAGTTACGAATCAAGCTCGACACAATGTTTGGGTTATCTGCAAGGCCTGTCAAAGTCAAAACATCGCCTTCGCGTTTTAGGTTGTTCAAATATAGTGCTGGTGGAATGGCACGAGCCAAGTCATCCCATAAGCGTACAGGAACCGGACGGCGACCCTGCAAGTCCTGAATAACCTGCATACGCGAGATAATATCTTCACGGCGCTGCTCTAAACTGTCAATTTCAGTGAGTGCCGTATCTAAGCGTGCGTTTTCTTGTTCAATTAATGCATTGGCATCAAGCTGCTCATCGAGCTCATTATTGAAATAGCTCCATGAAGCAAATGCAGCCAGTAAAGTGAGTAGAGTCACTGCGACTACCAGAGTCATAAACTCTTTGTTGCGACGGTCACGCTCTTCTTGTCGCCAAGGTAAAAGGTTAATACGAGCCATTAGTCAAAGCTCCTTAACGCAAGACCGCATGCAGCCATTAGGCTTGGTGCATCAATGGTCAATTGTTCATTATCAATATTAGGCGCAATGGTCATATTGGTAAATGGATTGGCCACACTAACACTCACCCCGAGTTTTTGTTGTGCCAATCCAGCGAGACCTGCGATAGAGCTACTACCGCCTGCAAGTACTACATGGTCAATACTGCTGTACTGACTAGAAGAGAAATAAAACTGCAAAGAACGAGTGATTTGTTGAATGGTACTTTCTATAAAGGGGGTCAAGATTTCAGGATAGTAATCATCAGGTAAAGTACGTTCACGCTTGCTCAGCGTTGCTTCTTCAAACGATAATCCGTAGCGATTCTGGATGGCTTCTGTCAGTTGCACCCCGCCAAATAACTGCTCACGACTATAAATAAACTCGCCATTTTTTGCGATATACAAGGTAGTTTGATTATGACCAATATCTACCAATGCAACCAACTCTGGCATGTTTGGCAGATTGTCTACCATCAACCCAAAAGCGCGTTCAATAGCATGCGACTCAATATCCATGACCTTGGCTTGCATACCACCAAATGTGAGGGCATCAACACGTTGGTCGACGTTTTCTGAGCGAGAGGCTGCGAGCAACACTTGCACCATATTGTCATCAACTAAAGACGGGCCTAGCACCTCAAAGTCGAGATTGACGTCTTCTAGTGGATAAGGCACATACTGGTCAGCATCCAAACGTATCTGTGCTTCGCGCTCAACATCGTTTAGTACCATATCCATGTCAATGATTTTGGTAATGACAGCAGATCCTGACACAGCTGTTGCCGCATTACTGCCCGCTACCTGGCACCGTCTCGCTAGACTGGCTATAATGTTGCCAACCGCTTCTGTGTCTACTAAGAGTTTGTCAACGACTATACCTTCCGGTATTCTCTCGATACCATAAGATTTGAGATGGAACATGCCTTGTTGGCGCTGTATGTCAACCAACTTCACTGAAGTGGCACAAATATCCACACCAATCAAATGTCGACTTTTAGAAGTAAATAGCCTCACAAACTCTATACCTTATATTAAGTGTACAATCTGATAGTTATTTGTAATAATTGAATACAATACTTTACTTAATTGATAGATTCAAGCGTTTAAAAATATATTAAGGCCTACTTACACATTTATTATGACCTGCTGATTTTGTTCAAGGTATAATGAGTTATCCGCTACAAACTCTAATTAATAAGTCTTATTATGGCCAAAAAAAATGCTACCGCTCGTCTCATTCACTTTTTGGTGGGGCTTTTTGTCGCTTGCCTAGCATTGGCAGTCATCTTAGCACTTGCTGTGCCCATTGGTTTTTATGGCATGGCGATGTATTTATCGCCGACTCTGCCTAGCACTCAAGAAATCAAAACTGCCAACCTAGAAATGCCATTGCAGATTTATAGTAGCGATGACAAATTGATTGGTCAATATGGTAACCGTTTATCATTGCCAGTCACTTTTGATGAAATACCAAAAGATTTGACTCATGCTTTTTTAGCAGCAGAAGATGCTTCTTTTTTTCAGCATAGTGGTATTAGTATCAAAGGGCTTGGGCGCGCAGTTACTGAAGTTGTGACTGATGACGATAGTCAAACTGGTGGATCTACTATCACCATGCAGGTCGCCAAAAATTACTTTTTGAGTCCAGAGCGTACCTTAAATCGTAAACTGACGGAATTATTTTTAGCACGTAAAATCGAAGACGAGCTGAGTAAAAATGATATTTTAACTCTATATGTCAATAAGATTTATTTGGGCGAAGGCGCTTACGGCATTCGCGCTGCTGCCAAAAAGTATTATAGTAAATCATTAGACAGTTTAAGTATTGCTGAGATGGCAATGCTTGCCGGTCTACCAAAAGCCCCTTCTAAATACAATCCTGTTGCCAATCCTACGCGGGCTTTGACTCGCCGCAACTGGATTATTGGCCGTATGCATGAGCTTGGCTACATTACCAAGGCTCAACATGATGAAGCCGTAAACTCACCTGTGGGCATCAAACTATATCAAGAAAAGCTTGATGTAAATATGCCTTATTTAGCAGAAATGACGCGTGCTACCTTAGTTGAACGCTACGGTGAGCAAGTCATGCATGGCGGTTGGCGCGTACGTCTCACGGTCGATAGCAAAGCACAAACAGATGCAGAAGCTGCCATACTAACAGGCTTAGTGGCCTATGAGCACCGTCATGGTTGGCGCGGTGCCGAAGCAAATGACGAGCCTCTCGAAAATTTCCAGCGCTATAGCAATATGTCCCCTGCTAAAGTTACCAAAGTCAACGCTCGTAGTTTTGAAGCGACCTTGAAGTCAGGTGAAAACGTAACAGTCAACTGGTCTGGTATGCGCTGGGCACGTAAATATATCTCTGCCAACCGTATCGGTTACTACCCTGATAATGCCAGCCAAGTGGTCAGCAAAAATGATATCGTTCGCGTAATACCTACTAACAATGGCAGTTGGCAACTGGGTCAAATACCTGAAGTACAAGGTAGCTTGGTTTCTTTGAATCCAGAAACTGGTGCTGTCAATGCCTTGGTAGGCGGCTTTGACTTTAACCACAGTAAATTTAACCGAGCCTTACAAAGCTGGCGTCAACCTGGTTCAACCATTAAACCGCTTGTCTACACCGCTGCTTTAGAAAAAGGCTATCGTCCAGATAGTATTGTCTCAGATCGTCCTATACAAGTAGGGGACTGGAAACCTAAAAACTCGGACGAACGTTTCTTGGGCGATATCACCTTGCGCCGTGGTTTGTACCTGTCTCGCAACTTGGTTTCTATCCGCTTACTACAGGCCATTGGTATCTCCGATGCCCGTAACTTACTAGATGAGTTTGGCTTAGACAAAGAAAAACTACCAACGACTTTATCGCTAGCACTCGGCGCAGGACAAGCAACTCCTTTACAAATGGCAACGGCCTATTCGACCTTTGCCAACGGTGGTCATCGTGTACAGCCCTACTTTATTGAGCAAATCTATAACTATAAGAACGAGCTACTATTCCAAGCCAACCCTCTCCAAGCCTGTGCATTGTGTTTCAACGAGCAACTCGAAGAGGTCAATAAAACGCTATTAGAGGAATACAATCAATCACTCGAAGATGAGACTAGCACCACCGATGAGTCGACTACTGAAGACTTAGAGAGTGATGGAGAGACTGAAGAAGAAGCTACTACTGTTGCTGATGATACGATCTACAACGCAGGTCCACAGTCAGATCGCTTAAAAGCGCCTGCTGTACAGTACATCATGGCCAAACAAGCACCGCGAATACTAAAACCTAGAGTCGCATTTGAGATGGCAGATATCCTACGTGATGTCGTGCAGCGCGGTACTGCAGTACGAGCAAAAGCTTTGGGACGTGATGATATTGGCGGCAAAACTGGTACCACCAATGAAGCTAAAGACGCCTGGTTTGCAGGGTTTCATCCTACCAATGCAACAGTAGTATGGATGGGCTTTGATCAACCGACATCTATGGGTCGCCGTGAGTACGGTGGCGTGGCCGCCCTGCCCGTTTGGATAGACTTCATGAAAGCACAGCTCGAAGACACACCAAATCAGTGGGTATCTATCAATAATCGCTCAAAATCTAAAAAGCAACAACAGCAAATTATAGAAATGACTGATGATGGCATTGTCTCTAATGCTGCTGACGATGATGAGTTGTCCGATACCAATCAACCTGCAAAACCGGTTAAAACTCAAACCCAGCAGCGCAAACCAACTGCCCCTGAACCTATCGAAAACTCAAGCATTTCACAGACACAGGCATCGGGCAACAGTCGGAGTACTGACGGATCATCACAAAATGCTTTGTCAGCAACACCCGTTCAGCGTATGCCACCAATGCCAGAGTAGTTTCTATAAATTTATAGCACGTATTTAGAGCAAAAAGACCTGTCCAGTAATCACTGAACAGGTCTTTTTTTATGCTATTAGTTATTATCTCATTTATACTTCCAAGCAGTTTTATTAGAACTCAACCATCCCTGCACGCAACTGCTCAATCAACTCTAAAAGCTGTTGACGCCATTCGCGTATCGTGGCCTCATCAGGTAGCCACTGATTCGATAGAGTAACAACATTAACAATAAGATCTGGTGATACTGAGTTGTCGTTTGGTGTATTGTCTACAACAGTATCTGGTGGTACCGCATAGAGACAGCGTTGATAAGCACGCTCTATATTTGCCACAAAACCTTGCTGCTGCAATTGCTGTAAGCGCTGAATCTCAGGAGATACTTGCGTACGCTCGCTCAGTGCTTGCTCAATATCGAGCAACGTTGGTGCAGTCATGTTTAAACTATAGAAATGACCCAGTTCTTGAATAAATGCTAATAGTGCGCCATGCAAATGGAAAATAGCGGTTTCACAATGTGCCTGGTATAACTGCTTGTCATTGGAACCGCCTGCTGCTTGGCAAGATAAACGACAAAAATATAGCTTTTGATTGGTTCGATCTGCTTGGTATTTAGCGACGCGTGTTTTACCTGCCATTTGCTAATTGTCCTTTTATAAATAGTGAATTAGAGCCTATTTCCCAGTGTACTATTTTTTTAGATGATAGCACCATGCCTTTCTCAGTTTTTTACACGCACAAAAAAGCCAGCAACTTAGGCTGGCTTTTTATCAAATTAAGAATGAATCAAGATACTTAATACGATTAGTTGTCTTGATTCAACTCTTGAGCAAATGCTTCATCAAAGCTAGCGAAGTCTTTGCTATCAGTGCTTGCAGTCATATCGAAAGCGGCATTAAGATCTTTATCTTGTAGCTTCTGATCTGCTGCTTCTTTACGTGCCTTGTGGTAAGCGAGCCCCGTACCTGCAGGAATCAAGCGACCAACAACCACGTTTTCTTTCAGACCACGTAGCTCATCCACTTTACCAGTCACAGCAGCCGCAGTTAGTACACGGGTTGTCTCCTGGAATGACGCTGCTGAGATAAAGCTTTCAGTTGCAAGACTTGCTTTGGTGATACCTAACAATTGACGCTCAAACTGTACTGGGAATTTATCTTCCGCTTCTAGCTTCGCATTCAATGCTTTGATATCTGCATACTCGACCTGATCACCTTTGAAGTGACTTGAATCGCCGCCGTCAGTGATTTCAACTTTACGCAGCATCTGACGAATGATAACTTCGATGTGCTTGTCGTTGATTTTTACGCCCTGCAAGCGATAAACGTCCTGTACTTCATTGACGATATAGTCAGCAAGCGCAGTTTGTCCTTTCAGACGTAAGATATCATGCGGGTTTTGTGGACCATCAGCGATAACCTCACCACGTGCTACTGTCTCGTTTTCAAAGACGTTGATTTGACGCCATTTCGGGATTAGCTCTTCATGTACTTCACCATCTTCATTAGTAATAATAAAGCGGTTTTTACCCTTGGTCTCTTTACCGAAGCTAACCACACCAGTCATTTCTGCCATGATGGCGTGATCTTTTGGACGACGTGCTTCGAACAAGTCAGCAACACGTGGTAGACCACCAGTAATATCTTTTGTACCAGAAGACGCTTGTGGTACACGGCCTAGAATCGAACCGGCTGCTACTTTTTCACCGTCGCTTACGCGGATGATCGTTTCAGCTGGTAAGAAGTAAACCACTTCTTTGCCTTCATCAGTGTTCAAGATAATCGCAGGACGTAAGTCTTTTGCTGAGCTTGAACGGTCACGAGTCGCTAGAATCTCAAACGAGCTCATACCAGTCGCATCATCAACTTTTACTGTTGCAGTCATACCATCAGTGATGTCACTGAAGCGTGCTGTACCAGCAAATTCTGTGATAATTGGATGCGTATGCGGATCCCATTTAGCGATAGTTTGACCGCCTTCAACCTGCTCTTCGTCTTTTACAAGGACGCTTGAACCATATGGTACTTTATAGCGCTCACGCTCACGGCCAAGCTCATCGGTCAATGCGATTTCAGCTGAACGCGATACGATGACTAAGTGACCATCAGTATGCTGTACTGTTTTCATGTTCTCAAAGTGCGCTTGACCAGCATTACGTACAGAGATGCTGTTATCTACAGAAGCTGAGCTCGCGGCCCCGCCCACGTGGAACGTACGCATGGTTAACTGAGTACCCGGCTCACCGATAGACTGAGCAGCCATAACACCAACTGACTCGCCAATGTTCACTTTATGACCACGTGCAAGGTCACGACCATAACACTGTGAACACACGCCATGTTCGATATTACAAGTAATAACTGAGCGCACCCAGATATCATCGATTGCGTTGTTATCTAGAACGTTAACCCAGTACTCATCAATCAATGTACCCGCTGGAATCAAGATCTTATCAGCATCATCATTGTACGCAACATCGCGTGCAGTAACACGGCCCAGTACTAGCTCACCTAGCTTCTCAATGATTTCACCACCTTGGATATGTGGTTTCATGAGTAGGCCTTCTTCGGTACCACAATCATCGCTGGTGATAACCAAATCTTGCGCCACATCAACCAGACGACGAGTTAGGTAACCCGAGTTAGCTGTTTTCAGTGCGGTATCCGCTAGACCTTTACGTGCACCGTGAGTTGAGATGAAGTACTGTAGTACGGTCAAACCTTCACGGAAGTTAGCTTTAATCGGTGTCTCAATGATTGAGCCATCTGGTTTCGCCATCAGACCACGCATACCTGCCAACTGACGAATCTGTGCCGCACTACCACGAGCACCAGAATCCGACATGATGAAGATAGAGTTGAATGACTTCTGCTCGTCCTCTTCACCTTGTGCGTTGATAACTTTATCTGTTGCCAAGTTGTCCATCATCGCCTTAGCGACTTTGTCATTAGTACGTGACCAAATGTCAACGACTTTGTTATAACGCTCACCAGCAGTTACGAAACCTTGCTCGAACTGATCTTCGATCTCGCGAACTTCGCCTTCTGCCACTTCGATAATATTCTTTTTCAGTGGTGGAATGACCATGTCATCGATACCGATAGACACACCAGATAGCGTTGCTTGAGCAAAACCAAGATACATCAGTTGGTCAGCAAACATAACACTTTCTTTAACGCCAACTTTACGGTAGCAAGAGTTAATCAAACGAGAGATGTTTTTCTTCGTCATCTCTTGGTTACACTCATCAAACGTCATACCTTTAGGCATGATGTTCCAGATAAGTAGACGACCAGCAACCGTATCTTTGATACTGATCTCTTTGGTTTCGTTGCCGTCTTCGTCAATTTGCGTCTCAGTAACACGCACTTTGATCTTAGCGTTTACATGTAGATCGTTTGAACCAATTGCACGCAATGCTTCATTAACGGTAGCAAAAATCATGCTCTCGCCTTTGGCATTGATAGACGAGCGACTGATGTAATATAGACCCAGTACAACATCCTGAGATGGTACGATGATCGGATCACCATTCGCAGGTGACAAGATGTTGTTGGTAGACATCATCAAGGCACGTGATTCAAGCTGTGCTTCTAGCGTCAATGGCACGTGAACGGCCATTTGGTCACCATCGAAATCGGCGTTGAATGCAGTACAAACAAGCGGATGCAACTGGATTGCTTTACCTTCGATCAATACTGGCTCAAATGCTTGCAAGCCCAAACGGTGAAGTGTTGGTGCACGGTTCAAGAGTACTGGATGCTCACGGATAACCATGGCCAGCATATCCCACACTTGTGGCTCTTCACGCTCTACCATCTTTTTAGCAGCTTTAATCGTAGTCGCTAGACCATGAGACAATAGCTTGTTATAAGTAAATGGCTTGAATAGTTCTAGTGCCATTTTCTTCGGTAGACCACACTGATGTAGACGTAGTGTTGGACCTACAACGATAACCGAACGACCAGAGTAATCGACACGCTTACCAAGTAAGTTCTGACGGAAACGACCTTGCTTACCTTTGATCATATCTGCCAAAGATTTCAATGGACGCTTGTTACTACCAGTGATGGCACGACCGCGGCGACCGTTATCAAGCAACGCATCTACTGACTCTTGCAACATACGCTTTTCGTTACGTACGATGATATCAGGTGCGCTTAGCTCAAGTAGACGCTTAAGACGGTTGTTACGGTTGATCACGCGGCGATATAGATCGTTTAGATCTGATGTCGCAAAGCGGCCACCTTCTAGCGGTACTAGAGGACGCAAATCTGGTGGTAGTACTGGCAAGATATTCATTACCATCCACTCAGGCTTATTATTAGAATCACGGAATGCTTCTAATAATTTGAGACGCTTAGACATCTTCTTAAGCTTAGTCTCAGAACCAGTTTGTGGAATCGCTTCACGTAGCTCATCAATTTCAAGATCGATATCGATGTCTTTTAATAGGTCTTGAACGGCTTCAGCACCCATCTTGGCTGTGAATTCGTCACCAAACTCTTCAAGCGCTTTGTAATAATCTTCATCATCAAGCAACTGGTACTTTTCTAAGCTAGTTAGACCAGGCTCAGTTACGATGTAGCTTTCAAAATATAGAACACGCTCGATATCACGTAGCGTCATGTCTAGCAATAGACCGATGCGGCTTGGTAATGATTTCAGGAACCAGATATGCGCCACAGGACTGGCTAGGTCGATATGACCCATGCGATCACGACGAACTTTAGCAGTGGTAACTTCAACACCACATTTCTCACAGATAACGCCTTGGAACTTACGGCGCTTATATTTACCACATAAACATTCGAAATCTTTTACTGGGCCAAAGATTTTGGCACAAAAAAGACCATCACGCTCAGGCTTGAACGTGCGATAGTTAATGGTTTCAGGCTTTTTCACTTCGCCGTGCGACCATGACTTGATGACGTCAGGTGAGGCTAAAGTAATTTGAATGCTATCAAACTCTTGGTTACCGTTGCCGGTAGGGCTTTGCATGATATCGAGTAAATCTTTCAAGTTGCTTCTCCGTTATCTTTATAATCATCTGACAGCGTACTATAGACGCGGATGAGATGAATGAAGGCAATGAATAGGGTTGAGACAAATCACTAAAAGCAGCAGCAACAAAGCAGACTGCCTTTAGTGGACAACTAAGTTAAACAATGGGTTAGTTGCTTTGTTTTAACTCAATATTGATACCCAGTGATTTGATTTCTTTGGTCAGTACGTTGAACGACTCAGGCATGCCTGGATCCATATACTGCTCACCATCAACGATGTTTTTGTACATACGCGTACGGCCTTCAACATCATCCGACTTCACCGTTAACATTTCTTGCAACGTGTACGTCGCGCCATAAGCTTCTAGTGCCCATACTTCCATCTCACCAAAGCGCTGACCACCAAACTGAGCTTTACCGCCGAGTGGCTGCTGCGTCACTAGAGAATAAGAACCCGTTGAACGCGCATGCATTTTGTCATCAACCAAATGGTTCAATTTAAGCATGTACATGTAACCAACGGTTACTTTACGGTCAAACTTCTGACCAGTACGACCATCATACAGTGTCTGCTGACCATCGCGATCCATACCAGCAAGCTCAAGCAGATCTTTGACTTGGCTTTCTCTTGCGCCATCAAATACCGCTGTACCCATTGGGACACCGCCACGTAAGTTAGCTGCTAGCGCCATGATGTCGTCATCATTCAAGCTATCAAGATCAACTTGCTCACCGCCAACTTGGTTATAAATTTTATCCAAGAAGTCGCGTAGCTCTTTGATTGCTGCTTGAGATTTGAGCATACCGTCAATCTTCTCGCCCAACCCTTTCGCTGCCATACCCAAATGCGTCTCTAGAACCTGACCGATGTTCATACGAGATGGTACACCAAGCGGGTTCAATACGATGTCAACGGTATTACCATTTTCATCATAAGGCATGTCTTCAACTGGCATGATGCGCGATACAACACCTTTGTTACCATGACGACCAGCCATCTTATCACCAGGCTGAATACGACGCTTAACCGCTAGATATACTTTAACGATTTTTTGTACGCCATGTTGCAGGTCATCACCAGCAGTCAATTTGCGTTTTTTCTCAGCAAATTTCACATCGATATCTTTTTGCTTATCAACCAAGTAATCAGAAATCTGGGTCAAACGCTCAGAGATTTCTTCTTCTACTGGTTGGATATCAAGCAATGTCTCAAGGCTCATGTCTTTCATGTCAGCCAAAGCCATTACCGTACCCGCTTTTAGACCAGCCCCGCCGCTGACTTTTTGGCCATCTAAGAGATTACCAATACGGCCACGTGCTGCTTCTTCAAAGATACGTAGCTCTTCTTTCAAATCTTTGCGATAGCTATCAAGCTGCGATTTTTCAATCGCTCTTGCGCGTGCATCTTTTTCAACGCCATCACGAGTGAAGACCTGTACATCAATAACCGTACCTTTACTTGAAGTTGGTACGCGTAGTGAAGTGTCTTTCACGTCAGCCGCTTTTTCGCCAAAGATAGCCCGTAGTAGTTTCTCTTCTGGCGTTAGTTGTGTTTCACCTTTTGGCGTCACTTTACCAACTAGAATATCACCAGCGTCAACTTCAGCACCGATATAAACGATACCTGCTTCATCAAGGCTTGATAACGCTGCTTCACCAACGTTTGGAATATCAGCAGTGATCTCTTCTGTACCTAGCTTGGTATCACGAGCCACACAAGTCAATTCTTGGATATGAATAGTAGTGAAGCGATCTTCTTTCACGACTTTTTCAGATAGCAAGATTGAATCTTCGAAGTTGTAACCATTCCACGGCATAAATGCGATGCGAATGTTCTGACCAAGTGCAAGCTCACCAAGATCCGTTGAAGGACCATCAGCCAAGATATCACCCAAAGCAATCTCATCACCTTGGTTAACGATAATACGTTGGTTGATACAGGTGTTCTGGTTAGAGCGCGTGTATTTGATCAAGTTATAGATATCGATACCCGCTTCACCAGCAGTCATCTCGTCTTCGTTCACACGAACCACGATACGTGAGGCATCAACATCTTCAATCACACCGCCACGCTTAGCAATAACACAAACACCAGAGTCACGAGCAACATGACGCTCCATACCGGTACCCACTAGCGGCTTATCAGCACGTAGCGTAGGAACTGCCTGACGCTGCATGTTCGAGCCCATCAAGGCACGGTTAGCATCATCATGCTCTAGGAACGGAATCAAACCTGCTGCAACCGATACGACCTGACTTGGCGACACATCCATATGCGTCACTTTTTCTGGAGGCATACGAACAAATTCACCATAGCTACGTACACTGACCATCTCGTCAGATAACGCGCCTTCTGGAGTTATTGGTGAATCAGCCTGTGCAATGACCGTACCGACTTCTTCAATAGCTGATAGATACTCAATAACGTCAGTCACTTTACCATCAACCACACGGCGATAAGGTGTCTCTAGGAAACCAAAGCTGTTGGTTTTAGCAAAGGTCGCTAGTGAGTTGATCAGACCAATGTTTGGACCTTCAGGAGTCTCAATAGGACATACACGGCCATAATGGGTATCATGTACGTCACGTACTTCAAAGCCTGCACGTTCACGAGTAAGACCACCAGGTCCTAATGCTGATACACGGCGCTTATGAGTAACTTCAGACAACGGGTTGTTCTGATCCATAAACTGTGACAACTGGCTTGAACCAAAGAATTCTTTCACTGCAGCCGCAACTGGCTTAGAGTTGATCAAATCTTGTGGTGACAAGTTATCAGATTCCGCTGAGCTTAAACGCTCTTTTACCGCACGCTCAACACGTACTAGACCAACACGGAACTGGTTTTCTGCCATTTCGCCAACTGAACGAATACGACGGTTACCTAAGTGATCGATATCATCGACATCGCCGCGACCATTACGAATCTCGATAAGCTCTTTTAGAACGTTAACGATATCGTCGTTGGTCAATACACTGCGTTCACGCTGTACATCAGGATCATCAGTGTTATCAAACTCTAAACCGAGACGACGGTTGAACTTCATACGGCCAACGTTTGACAAGTCATAACGATCAGCGTTGAAGAACATGCTTTCAAATAACTTTTCGGCAGTTTCAACTGTTGGTGGCTCACCTGGGCGCATGACTTTATAGATTTCGATCAACGCTTCTTCACGGCTCGACGTGCTATCCGCACGTAGCGTATCAGCGATATAACTACCTTGATCGATATCGTTCGTGAATAGGATACTGAACTCTTTGATGGCACCACTGGCTTCAAATGAGTTCAATTTAACCAATAACTCATGGTCAATTGGCGTGTTTGCTTTAGCGATAATTTCGTCATTAACAACGATATCTTCGGCTAAGATACGCTCATATAGATACTCATCAGGCACAGCGATTTTCGTCATACCTGCTTCTTCAAGCTGACGAATGCGGCGTGCATTGATACGTTTGCCCTGCTCTACGATAACGTCACCTTCAGGTGATACGATATCAAACTGCGCCATTTCGCCACGCAAGCGATCAGCAACTAGATCAATTTCGAACGTCTCTTCGGCTTTATAAACAGCAACTTTATCAAAGAATAAATCTAAGATTTCAGAAGTGGTCAGACCAAGTGCACGCAGAATGATCGATGCAAGCAGCTTACGGCGACGGTCAATACGAGCAAATACTAAGTCCTTTGCATCAAATTCAAAATCTAACCATGAACCACGGTAAGGGATGATACGTGCGTTATAAAGCACTTTACCACTTGAATGCGACTTACCTTTATCATGATCAAAGAAGACGCCAGGTGAACGATGTAGCTGAGAGACGATAACACGCTCAGTACCATTGATAATAAAGGTACCGTTCGCAGTCATCAAAGGCATCTCGCCCATATAGACGCTTTGCTCACGGATATCTTTGATAGCGGCTTTGCTATCTTTGTCTTTGCTGTCTTTGTCTTTGATGATCAAACGGATTTTGACACGCATTGGCGCAGCAAACGTTGAACCACGTAAGATACACTCACGCTCATCAAATTCAGGCGTGCCTAAATAGTACTCAACAAATTGCAACTCAGCGTTACCAGAGTGACTCTCAATTGGGAAAATAGAGGAATACGCAGCTTGCAAACCAGTATTCTCACGAGCTTTTGGCTTTTTGTGCTCTTGCAAAAATTGCTCGTAAGAATCTACTTGAATAGACAGTAAATAGGGAACGTCCATTACAGTGGGCAATTCAGCAAAACTTTTGCGAATACGCTTTTTTTCAGTATAAGAATATGCCATCGAGAGTCCTTACAGTAAACGTGGAAACAAATTAAAAGCGCGGCTAGCATGCATAAATAAGATGCACACTTAGCGACGTAAACGATAATATAAAACGGGTCTTCGTGTTCAGTTCATGTCTTTTCTGTCAATTACTACTTTACTCATCAGTGCTTACCTAGCACATTTCACTTAATATCATTGTTGATTGCTATATTCATGGTAGGTGAATCAGTCTATATGACTGTTGCGACCAAGAAATTCAACATCATATAATATCTTGCCTATCAGGCTAAACTTACAAATACTTTGCTAGAAATAGAGTCAGCTGAGATTGCATATAAACTACTTGCCATCTAAACTACTTCTAAATAAGCTACTTACTACCAAACCATGACCCTACACGTATAAGCGGTCTATGAATCTAAATGCCGACAATAATGCCACACCAAGTAGGCACCTTAAGATCAACAGCTTTTTTCAGAATTAAGAATCGGGGTAACTATAACTTTTAGAATCAGTATAAACTATAGTGTTGATAGGAAAGCATGCAGACACAAAAAAATGCCAAACATCTACGGACGTTTAGCTCATATTAACTGATTTCAAAAACTGGTATGTGTGCTTGCATGTATATCGTCTGTCCTTTTGATGGGTATCCACCGTGATGTTGCATACGTATGTTGGCAGACACAAAAGGTCAAGCTACGAATTATAATAAAAAAAAGCTGGCAATGCAAGGCATTACCAGCTTTTTTTAGTACAGTGTTAAACTTATTTTAGTTCAACAGTTGCACCAGCTTCTTCAAGCTTCTTCTTCAACTCTTCAGCTTCAGCTTTAGATGCAGCTTCTTTGATTGGAGCTGGAGCGCTTTCAACCAAATCTTTTGCTTCTTTCAAGCCAAGGCCAGTCGCTTCACGTACAGCTTTAATTACAGCTACTTTCTTCTCACCAAAGCTAGCAAGAACTACGTCAAACTCGTCTTTTTCTTCAGCAGCAGCAGCAGGACCAGCAGCAGCAGGTGCAGCAGCGGCAACAGCAGCTGTTACGCCGAATTTTTCTTCCATGTCGCTGATTAGCTCAACGATATCCATTACTGACATTTCAGCGATTGCATTTAACACGTCATCTTTAGATAGTGCCATGAGAACTCTCCGTTATCTGATAAAAATTAATTGATTCTAATATCGCTTTGACCGCTTGCCACGATTTCAAATAGGTGTGGCAATAAAGTGCAATCAAGGTTAGCGATGTTAAAGTTACGTTAAAACAAGCAATTAAGCAGCTTCTTTTGCGTCTTTGATTGCCGCTACAGTGCGAACGAACTTGCCAGGAACAGCGTTCATAGTCTGGACAAGCTTGGTCACTGGTGCATTCATAGTAGCCATCAAGATAGAGATTGCTTCGTCGCGAGTTGGTAGCTTCGATACGCGCTCTAGCTCTTCTGGACCATAAACTTCACCACCGACTGATACTAATTTGGTCTCTAAAGCTTTGTTATCTTTGCTAAAGTCGAAAACGACTCGAGCGGCAGATCCCAAATCTTCCATAGAGAAAGCCAAAAGTAGTGGACCAGTCATACGGTCTGACATGCTCTCAAACTTAGTGCCTTCAAAAGCGCGTTTTGCTAGTGTATTTTTCACCACTTTCAAAACAACGCCTTTATCACGGGCTTGTTCGCGCAGCTTAGTAAGCTGTGCAACACCAATTCCATGATACTCGGCAGCTACTGCTGAGTAAGCATTAGCAGCAACTTCAGACACTTCAGCCACAACTTGTTGTTTTTGTTCTAGCGTTAATGCCATAAGTTGACTCCTTTAATCTTATCAATCTACTAATAGTAAAAATGCTAAAAACCGAAGTTTATCTGCCTTTGGACTAAAAGCTACGACTGACTTGATACGACACATTACCAGATGATTCGATTAATAAAAAAAGTATCAACTGGTAACGACTGATTACGGCACCGTTATCAGAATGACGTTAAGTAATAGTTTGGAGATCGTATAAACAATCATACCGCCCTATTGCCTCGTGTCTTAAACTGTGTGGGCCACCGTCTGCGTAGGACAACTAAGATTTTCATCTGTCATCGATTAACAAAAGTGACTCATAGTCATAAGCAACTATCCGAAGATCATTACTCATGACGTTAAACCACTCTCTACCTACGGTCTTAGACAGCGTAGCAAATGCTACGCTGACCTAATTCTTTAAAAATTCTTTATGCTCATCATTCAAAATATTCGACGTGCAAATATTAGAAGATAGAGACTCTAATTATTTTGCAGTGCGATAAGGTACTGGATCGATCGTTAGACCTGGACCCATAGTGCTAGACAAAGTAATTTTCTTGATGAAAGTACCTTTAGACGTAGCAGGCTTAGCACGCTTAAGATCTGAGATTAGTGCTTGAGCATTTTGGATAACTTGCTCAGCAGTGAAACCTACTTGACCGATAGTGGTGTGGATGATACCAGCTTTATCAACACGATACTGCGCTTGTCCCGCTTTTGCGTTAGTCACAGCTTCAGCAACATTTGGCGTTACCGTACCAACTTTTGGGTTAGGCATTAGGCCACGTGGACCTAGGATCGTACCCAATTGTCCAACAACACGCATTGCATCAGGAGCGGCGATAACAACATCAAAGTCCATGTTACCGGCTTTGATTTCTTCTGCTAGGTCTTCAAAACCAACGATGTCTGCACCAGCTTCTTTAGCGGCTTCAGCAGCAGCACCTTGAGCGAATACAGCAACGCGTTTGGTTTTACCAGTACCAGCAGGTAGATTAGTTGCGCCACGAACCACTTGATCAGATTTACGTGGGTCAACGCCCAAGTTTACTGCGATATCAATAGATTCTTTGAATTTTAGCGCTGGCAAATCATTTAGGATTTGAACCGCTTCTTCAAGCGTGTATTGCTTTTCGTTATCAATACGGCTTTGAATTTCTTTTTGACGTTTGGTTAGCTTGCTCATTTACACACCCTCCACGGTAATACCCATTGAACGTGCAGTACCAGCGATGGTACGGACAGCAGCATCAAGATCAGCAGCAGTTAAATCTGCATTTTTGGTCTTAACGATTTCTTCTAGTTGGGCACGGTCAACTTTACCAACTTTAGCTGTGTTCGGTGTACCTGAACCTTTAGCAATACCAGCAGCCTTACGTAGTAAGTATGCAGCAGGTGGTGACTTCATGATGAAGGTAAAAGACTTATCGCTGTATACCGTGATCTCAGTTGGGATCGGTAGACCTGGCTCTTGGCCTGAGGTCGCAGCGTTAAATTCTTTACAGAACGCCATGATGTTCACGCCTTTTTGACCCAAAGCTGGACCAATAGGTGGTGAAGGATTAGCTTTGCCTGCAGGCACTTGCAGTTTGATGTAACCATCAATCTTCTTAGCCATGATACTCTCCTAAATGGGTAATAACGCCAAGCCAAATCATTATCTGATGTGACGGGAGGCTCCCCGGTTGATGAAATTTTTGCTGAATTAGTCTAGTTTTTCAACTTTACTAAACTCAAGCTCAACCTGTGTAGGTCGATTAAATACGTTTACCGTTAGATGTAGCTTAGACTTTTCGTAATCGACCTTTTCGACCATTCCTTTGAAATCAGTGAATGGACCGTCGATAACCAATAACTCTTCGCCCGGCTCAAATAGCGTCTTAGGACGTGGGTCAGTTTCAGTCTGGTTCAAACGGTTTAAAATGCGGTCAGCTTCTACTTGCGTAATCGGTGCAGGCATCTCAGGCGTACCACCGATGAAGCCCATAATACGAGGACAGTCTTTTACGATGTGCCACGTATTATCGTTCATTTCCATCTGGATCAATACATATCCTGGAAAGAACTTACGCTCACTTTTACGTTTTTTGCCGTCTTTCATTTCGACGACTTCTTCAGTAGGAACCAATACATCACCGAATGACTCTGTAAAGTCACTACGGTTAATACGATCAGTTAATGAACGTTGTACTTGTTTTTCATATCCTGAAAACGCTTGGACAATATACCAACGCATATCACGCTCCTGATCGTTATAAATAAGTTGTTGTAAGTAAATGTCTCGCTAATGGTCACCAATACGCGCCATTAACCGATAAAGATACCAACGAACCAATTAAAGAAATTATCTAATAACCAAATAAAAAACCCAACAATCCCGATCACGACAATCACTTGCCATGTGTATTGAAAGGTTTCGTCTTTACCTGGCCATGTCACTCGGCGAAGCTCAACAGCCGCATCTTTTAATAATATTTTAAAAGCGCGACCTTGATGCGTCAATGCCAAGCATACTAATGCAAATACAATAAGTGCAACAATAATACCAATACGTACCCAAACATCATTAGCTGGTTGCCAATAGCCTGGTAAGTATTGATTAACGAGAGTCGCACCGATCAAAACAGCTGCAGCAAGTAGCCACAAAATCAAATCTTTTATTGAACCAGTCTTAGCCACTTCAACAGCAGTAGTACCGCTCGCTGAGACGTGCTTATCTTTAGACAGCATTCCACCAGCAACCGCCTTGGCATCAGATAACTTAGTCTCGAGGTTATCTTGATCATTGCTCATAAAGAACTCGCTTCGGAGATGGTGGGGTACAACAAAGATGAGATAAGAAGATGGCAGGCGATGTAGGACTCGAACCTACAACCCTCGGTTTTGGAGACCGATGCTCTACCAATTGAGCCAATCGCCTATGGGTGTAAAGGACAGCATTATACAATATTTAGCATAGAATGCAAGCCTTTAGCGGTAAAATTATTAGTTTTACCTGATTTGTCACTTAACTAACAGAGTTATCGTACTAACAGTGTTTTAACTTTCGCTAAAAGTAGATACTCGTTTTAAGTGCAGCGCTAATATAACAATCTATGAGATAGATTACAATACATTGTATAGTAAATAAGTGACTGGTCTCATCGGCTAAACTAACGATTCTATATCTCAGCTAAGCTATTACTTCATTCAACTACGACATCACACACAACGCAACCCACAAAAAAAGCCACCCTAAATAGGGTGGCTTTTTTATGACTAGCTCATAAGCTCATTACTGAGACTTAATGATTAGTTCAATACGTTAGCAACAACACCAGCGCCTACAGTACGGCCACCTTCACGAATAGCGAAGCGAAGACCTTTGTCCATAGCGATTGGGTGGATAAGCTCTACGCCCATCTCAACGTTATCACCAGGCATTACCATTTCAGTACCGTCTTGTAATTGGATTGCGCCAGTTACGTCAGTAGTACGGAAGTAGAACTGTGGACGATAGCCGTTTAAGAATGGTGTGTGACGACCACCCTCTTCTTTTGACAATACATATACTTCAGCGTCAAACTTAGTGTGAGGCGTGATTGAACCTGGCTTAGCTAGTACTTGGCCACGTTGTACGTCTTCACGCTTAGTACCACGTAGTAGTACGCCACAGTTTTCGCCTGCACGACCTTCGTCAAGCAGTTTACGGAACATCTCTACACCAGTACAGGTAGTTTTTTGAGTGTCACGGATACCAACGATTTCGATCTCGTCACCAACTTTAACGATACCAGATTCAACACGGCCAGTTACTACGGTACCACGACCTGAGATTGAGAATACATCTTCGATTGGCATTAGGAATGCTTTGTCGATGTCACGCTCTGGCTCTGGGATGTAGGTGTCTAGTACGTTTAGTAGTTCTACTACGGCTGGTTGGCCATATTTGTCTTCTGAGCCTTTTAGGGCTTCAGTAGCTGAACCTTTAACGATAGGCGTGTCATCACCTGGGAAGTCGTAGTCGTTCAATAGTTCACGAACTTCCATTTCTACTAGTTCTAGTAGTTCTTCGTCATCAACCATGTCACATTTGTTCATGAATACGATGATGTACGGTACGCCAACCTGACGTGAAAGCAGAATGTGCTCACGAGTTTGTGGCATAGGGCCGTCAGTTGCAGATACAACTAGGATTGCGCCGTCCATCTGAGCGGCACCAGTGATCATGTTTTTAACATAATCGGCGTGACCTGGGCAATCTACGTGGGCATAGTGACGGCTGTCTGTGTCATATTCTACGTGTGAGGTGTTGATGGTGATACCACGTGCTTTTTCTTCTGGTGCTGAGTCAATAGACGCGTAGTCTTTTGCTTCGCCGCCAGAGGTGATTGCAGCTACGGTTGCGATTGCAGCGGTAAGGGTGGTTTTACCATGGTCAACGTGTCCGATGGTTCCGACGTTGACGTGTGGCTTGTTACGTTCAAACTTGGCCTTTGCCATGGGTATTTCCTCTTTTTTTGGGGTCCAAGGCTCAACTCATATAAATATGATAATTGAGGTGTTCTTGACCACATTAAGATAATTGTTAAAAGGGTGCACATACTAATGTGCAGATATTATAAGAAAATTGCGACCAATAACAAGTCTTTTAACAAGTTATTGGTCTATTCTTTAGTGACAATACACAGATATACTCTATATTGTCACCTTCAGTAAGCTTTATTTACTCGTCATCATCTTTAGAGTTGAACTTAGAGATGATCTCAGCAGCAACTGATTTTGGAATTTCAGCGTACTTTTGGAATTCCATAGAGTAAGTTGCACGGCCTTGTGACATAGAGCGCATTTGAGTGGCATAGCCAAACATTTCCGCTAATGGTACTTCAGCACGAATCTGTTTAGTACCGCCAGGTAGATCTTCCATACCCTGTACCAAACCACGACGACGGTTAAGATCGCCCATGATGTCGCCCATGTAATCTTCAGGCGTTTCAACTTCTACTTTCATTACTGGCTCAAGTAGAGCTGGGTCAGCTGCCATGAAACCTTTTCTAAAGGCCATAGAACCTGCCATTTTGAACGACAATTCATCAGAATCGACGTCATGGTAAGAACCATCATACAAGGTCGCTTTTACGCCAACTACTGGGTAACCAGCAAGTACGCCGTTTTTCATGCGCTCTTGGATACCTTTATCAACGGCACCGTGGAATTCTTTTGGTACTGTACCACCAACAACTTCTTCAGCGAATTCGTATTCAGTGTCACCAGCTGGATCAAGTGGTTCAAGACGTAGCCAAACATGACCGAACTTACCACGACCACCAGTCTGACGTACAAATTTACCTTCTTGTTCAACCGTGTTACGAATCGTCTCACGATAAGCAACCTGCGGCGCACCGATGTTTGCTTCAACGTTGAACTCACGCTTCATACGGTCAACTAGAATCTCTAGATGTAGCTCACCCATACCACTGATGATCGTCTGGCCAGATTCTTCGTCAGTGTGTACACGGAACGAAGGATCTTCTTTTGCCAAACGGCCAAGCGCGATTGACATTTTTTCTTGGTCAGCTTTGGTCTTTGGCTCAACTGCTAGAGAGATAACTGGATCTGGGAATTCCATACGCTCAAGTGTGATCACGTTTTGCTCATCACATAGCGTATCACCAGTAGTCACATCTTTCATGCCGACTAGAGCTGCGATATCACCAGTACGGATTTCTGGAAGCTCTTCTTGAGAGTTTGCCATCATCTGTACGATACGGCCAACACGCTCACGCTTCATTTTAACTGGGTTATAAACACTGCTACCCTGCTTCATCACACCAGAATAAACACGTACGAAGGTTAAGTTACCAACGAATTTGTCATTCATGATTTTGAATGCTAGTGCTGAGAAAGGTGCTTCATCTGATGCTTCACGGCTGCCTTCGCTTTCGTCTTTGTCATCAAGAATACCTTTAATAGCAGGTACGTCGATTGGTGCTGGTAGATACTGAATAACAGCATCCAACATCTTCTGTACACCTTTGTTTTTAAAGGCAGTACCACAAAGAAGTGGGATGATTTCGTTATCGATAGTCAACTGACGAATAGCGGTATGAATTTGCTCTACGCTCAATTCACCGTTTTCTAGATATTCGTTCATCAACTCTTCGTTGGCTTCAGCAGCGCTTTCTACAAGATGTTCACGGTACTCGTCCGCTTTGTCTTGTAGTTCAGTTGGGATATCACGCTCTTCGTAGTTCATACCTTGAGACGCTTCATCCCAATAGATGGCTTTCATAGTAACTAGGTCAACAACACCTTCGAAGTCATCTTCTTTACCAATTGGGATAACCAATGGTACCGGGTTACCACCCAAACGAGTTTTGATCTGTTCAATAACACGATAGAAATCAGCACCAACACGATCCATTTTGTTTACAAATGCAAGACGTGGTACTTTATATTTGTTTGCCTGACGCCATACGGTCTCAGACTGTGGCTGAACGCCGCCTACTGCACAGTAAACCATGCAAGCGCCATCAAGTACACGCATAGAACGTTCAACTTCGATCGTGAAGTCAACGTGACCTGGGGTATCGATGATGTTAATACGGTGTTCGTCAAACTGCTTGGCCATACCTGACCAAAAACAAGTTGTTGCGGCTGAGGTAATAGTAATACCACGCTCTTGTTCTTGCTCCATCCAGTCCATGGTGGCTGCGCCATCATGTACTTCGCCAATTTTGTGGCTAACACCGGTATAGAATAAAACACGCTCAGTAGTGGTTGTCTTACCAGCATCGATATGCGCTGAGATACCAATATTGCGATAGCGTTTTAGGGGAGTTTTACGAGCCATAGTGTTTTCCTAGGAAAAGTCGTGTATATAATAATGTATTGTGTCTCTACCTCATACTCTATGACAAAGCGTTCAGCTTCGTAATATTACTTACTGATTATTGAGCCTAATGCGGACAAAAACAGAGCAAATACTAAGAATAGTGTGGCATCAAATTCGGGATGCTCTCTAATAAAAATTTTATTTTCAAAAGAAACATCTTGATAGATTTCCGCCATCTCAGTTAATAAATGAACTTACTATACAACTGGATAAATGATGGCGGCAATCAATAGAATAAACAACAATGTAAGACTAGTTGGCCTAAACCATTAGTCTCAAGCTACTGTTAAAAAGTAGCTTAGAAACGGTAATGCGAGAATGCTTTGTTGGCATCTGCCATGCGGTGAACTTCGTCACGCTTCTTCATAGCAGCGCCTTTACCATCAGCGGCGTCATTCAATTCGCCAGCTAAACGCAAAGCCATTGATTTTTCAGAACGCTTAGCAGCAGCTTCAGCTAACCAACGCATAGCCAAGGCAGTACGACGGGAGGGGCGTACTTCCATTGGTACTTGATAGGTTGCACCGCCGACGCGGCGAGCTTTTACTTCTACCATTGGGCGTACATTTTCAAGCACTTCTTCGAAGAAAGATACTGGATCTTCAACTTTACGCTTCTCACTTACTGTCTCAAGTGCACCATAAACGATACGCTCAGCAGTAGATTTTTTACCATCACTCATTACATGGTTGATGAATTTTGCAACAGTTTGGCTACCAAACTTAGGATCCGGTAGGATCTCACGGGCAGCAACGACGCGACGTCTTGGCATAATAAATTTCCTTGTCTTCAGGAGTGTCTAACATTCATAACATCAACTATGTTTCTTAATAAAAAATAGCAAGTTATCAGTTAGCCTTACTGCATGGTGGTATGTTTCGAGCATACACGACTTATATAAAAGTAATGTGACTACTGACACCAAACCCATGCACAGTTATTGGGTAGTGCAAAAAGCTTATTCAATAACGTTTAGTTATTAAACTTTAGGCTTCTTAGCACCGTATTTAGAGCGACCTTGCTTACGGTCTTTAACGCCTGCGCAATCTAGTGCACCGCGAACAGTGTGATAACGTACACCTGGTAGATCTTTTACACGACCACCGCGGATAAGAACAACACTGTGCTCTTGTAGGTTATGACCTTCGCCGCCGATGTAGCTTGATACTTCATAGCCTGAAGTCAAACGTACACGACATACTTTACGCATGGCAGAGTTAGGTTTTTTTGGCGTGGTAGTATATACACGAGTACATACACCGCGACGCTGTGGGCACGCTTCCAACGCAGGAACTTTTGACTTTTCCTTGATGGTTTTGCGACCTTTACGAATCAATTGGTTAGTTGTTGCCATAAGGCATCCTTCTCCCGTTTGGTATAAAACAAAAAAATGGGCCAATGCACCATCTATCTGACAATATTTGCAGATTTCGGGGCACCCATTTTTAGGACAGTGTATTATAAAGAGTTGTTGCTGCTATTTCAACCACTTATCTATGGTTTAACTTTACAACATTTGATGATATGCATCCAGCCTGACGCTATGCCGTTTTATAAATTTTTAACTAAAAAATAACTCAATAAATAAAGCAGATAGGTCAGTCTCAAGCTGGATTTACAGAAGATATTAAAAACTGCTCGATAATGCATATGTTGTGATGGTTGCTCTAGTTTTCAAGCTTTTTATGAAATCTAAACAAGTACCAATGTGAATACTGATATTTATGCAAGCAGATTGCTTATTATAGATAATACGTTATGGATACTATAGTGATGATTCCATGCTGACTGGGTATGTAACCAATATCAGCATGGATATTGATACTTATTTGGTCTTTTTATCAGATGTTTGCTTATCCGATAGCTTATCATCACTATTGTCTTTATCACTATCTGTTTCATTTTCACCCTTCGTATTTTGCTCTGCAGTGTTGTCACTATCGCTTGCTTTTTTTACTTCAGCTTCGCTACTGCTATCATCAGTAATGGCGCGATTGACCATTTTCGCTTCTGGTGCAAAAGTCGCTTGAGCAACGCCGATAACCTCGTCGATTAATTGACTATTGTAATGCACCCCTACCGCTACTGCAGTGATAGGGATAAAGCGGCGAACCCATGATAGATCGATCTGGTCAAGATCAATGCCTACTTGACTGGCAATGCTATCTATTTGCTCGGCATAATAGTTCACATTTTTATTTTTTAGACCTAAGTTTTTGAGCTCACTATGTAATCCACTGCTTTGAGCATTGTCAAGTAAACCTTTACCAATACCC
Organism: Psychrobacter sp. H27; assembly: GCF_059072655.1. Classification (NCBI taxonomy): domain Bacteria; kingdom Pseudomonadati; phylum Pseudomonadota; class Gammaproteobacteria; order Moraxellales; family Moraxellaceae; genus Psychrobacter; species Psychrobacter sp. H27. Next base: position 1,562,358 of record NZ_JCACRX010000001.1, read on the forward strand.
ATACCTGCTAACAATGCTTGTTTTTCTTGCATTTTGCTCAGGTCTGCACTGGAAAGTAGCTCATAAGCCATTTTTACGCCTTGCTTACCTGTTAATGGCTTATTGTACACAGATGCGATTTGATAAATCGTACGTAACGAGACCAATAATAACCATAATGTATCAGCAAGCAATCCTGGCAATCCAGCCAGACCAGTTATGCCGCCAATTGCTGCAAGCGCACGGTTTTGGTTGGCGATATCTGTCGCTAGCGCATAGCGCTCTTCGTCATCTAAGGTTGCGATATTGGCAAATCGGTGCTCATCCGGTAAATCTAACTGACTCCAGCTCGATGCAAGGTTAGCTACTTGGGCAAATGCACTATCAACTGTCGACTGAAAAAAACTATTTGGTACCACTTTTTTGGCGTACTTGCCATACATAGCAAAGCGTGGTCCTAATAACTGTTGCGTTGCTTTTAGCGTCTGTTCACGAAACAAGTCTTGTTGATAGTCTTCATCCCCTAAATCTACCGCTTTGTATTGACGCGGCTTGCCTGTTTTGGCATTGACGTTATCAATCATAGCGCCCATACGCTCTAGGTTGTTCCGAGCAAAAGAGCCAATAGTATTGATGCTTTTAGAAAGAGTACTACGCTTTGCCATCGTGATGTCCTTAATGTGATGAATATGGTAATTGGTTTTGTTTTAATAATAGTCAAGCTGTCATTCTAGCCAGCCGCTGTAACCTTTGTCAGTGCGAACAATGTTATCACGGTCACAAATTTTGTATCTAAAAGTATAATTGAATTTTTTATCACTTATCCATGGCTTTTAATTCATTTACAATATTTTCGCTGATTTCTATCTAACGCCAATAAATCTATTTAGCAAAGACCGTCTGTGAACATGTATTTGTTAATAAGCCTTAACGACAAGGGGCGGTTAGTCGTTTTTTTACATTTGCTCAAAGATTTTCAGCGCTTGATACGTTATCATGTGCCGTAATTGAGAGCATAATTGTACACTGAGTTAATATTACCTTTAATAGACTGTTAATAGAGTCTAGTTACCTAAATTCGTGCTATCGTTATCTCTTCTACATGAACTACTTTTTACTATAATGCTCACATTAATTCATCGTTAAATATCATATATAGATTTGCAACGATTATTGCAACCAACTGCTAGCAAGTCGTTACTTATAAGGAATAGCATATGCGCCGCGTCGTTATCACTGGAGCAGGGATTGTCTCTTGTATCGGACATGATTTAGCCACCGTTACCACTGCTCTCAAAGAAGGACAGTCTGGCATTACATTTAATGAGGCTCATGCCGAGCATGAATTCAAGTCACACGTGAGTGGTAGTATCAACCAATCAGACTTAGATACCAGCGGTATCGACCGCAAACTCAAACGCTTCTTTAGCGATGCCAGTTTGTATGCTTATGTTAGTGCCTTGAATGCTATTGAGCATTCAGGGTTATCACTTGAGACCATTAATAATAACCCACGCGTAGGCGTTGTCGCCAGCTCAGGTGGCGCATCAACAGAAAATATCGTAAACGCCGTAGATGCTATGCGCGAAAAAGGTTTACGCGGTGTCGGTGCGATGGCCGTACCCAAAACTATGGGTAGCTCAGTATCAGCAGCCTTAGCCACAGGTCTAAAAATCCAAGGGGTCTCCTACTCGCTTTCTTCTGCTTGCGCGACCTCGACCCACTGTATCGGTCATGCTGCCGAACTTATTCAATTGGGCAAAGCTGACGTCATACTGGCTGGTGGTAGCGAAGCTGAACACTGGACGCAGTCTTGTATGTTTGATGCGATGGGTGCAGTCAGTACGCAATACAACGACACGCCAACACTTGCTTCAAGAGCTTATGACAAAGATCGTGATGGTTTTGTCATTGCTGCTGGCGGTGCAATGGTAGTAGTTGAGAGTTTAGAGCACGCACAAGCACGCGGTGCTAATATATTAGCTGAAATCGTCGGCTACGGTGCTAGCTCTGATGGTGCAGAAATGGTTGCCCCAAGTGGTGAAGGTGCCGTGCGCTGTATGCAACAAGCCCTAGCCGAAGCTGGTCTAGAAAGCGTTGATTATATCAACAGCCACGGTACGAGCACACCGCTAGGCGATATCACAGAACTAAAAGCAATTGCCAAAGTCTTTGATAATGACATCAGTAAAGTACCTGCTATCAGCTCTACCAAATCCATGACAGGTCACAGCTTAGGTGCTGTCGGTGCTCAAGAACTTATTTATTGCTTATTGATGCTACAAGAGAGCTTTATCGCACCAAGTATCAATGTCGATAACCTAGATCCTGCAGCTGAAGGCTTCGATATTGTCACCCAGATGCGTGAAACTGACCTTGATACCTTGATGAGTAATAGCTTTGGCTTTGGTGGTACTAATGCTACGCTAATCATAAAAAAATTCGACGGTTAAATGATGCCTGTACCAAATCAAAATATAACCAGCCAGATAGACTCTGCCCCATCGCCAGCTATTAACTCTAGCTGGCGTTTTGGTGATTTATCTGCTGCCGAGTTGATGACCCATCTACAACACCATTTGCTCAATCAAGATAATGAAGCAAATTGGCAGCTTGTTTGGCTAAATAACCATAAGCAACCAGTCATTGGTCTGTTACCGAAAGTCAGCTGGTCTGTGTATCCTACTGATAAACAGCGCTCTAGCAATCTCTACAAAGTGGTTAAAATCTGGCGTGGCGATGGCCCTAACACTAGCAAATCTATCACGGCGTCTTATATAAGCTATCTAGACTGGCAAGATGAGCTGATTGCTTACAGCAAAATTTATGATACCAATAGTGACAATTCAAAAAACATAAATGTAGAAAATGCGAATTTAGAAAATGCAAATCCCGGTTATCATCACGGTCTAATAGGTTTTATTGGTTACGATATTGCCGCTCATGAATTAAGCCCTACAGATAGTATCGAATTGGCACAGCAGCCTTGTGCCTCATTAGGTCATTATGATATTTATCTCACCCATATAGCTGATACAGGTTGGGAGCTCACTAGTCATCAAACCAATAAGTATTCGGATGACACTACCGACAGTGAAGCACAGCAGAAGCTTTTGACTGCTCTTATATCTTCTCTAAACGAGTTAGATCACAAGTTGGTTGAGAAACACCTTTCTCAAACACTATCTGAAACCGCATCCAAGGTAGAGCCTATTGTTCTAACTGCACAATGGAGCAAGCGTGACTATCAGCAAGCATTTGATCGTACTCAAGACTACCTACAGCAAGGCGACTGCTATCAGATCAATCTGACGCAAAAGTGGTCTGGCAAACTACCGTATAACAATGATACTAACCAACCAACAGTCGCGCTTATCGATTATCTCCCTGCGCTGCATTACAATACAAAAGCCCCTTTTGCAGGTTACCTGAGCGTTGATGACTATACTGCCAAACACTTAAGTGAAAGTGGCAGCGATGCCACAGGTGATAACCGATTTGAATTACTAAGCTGCTCACCTGAATTATTTTTTACCTTTACAAAAGACAGCGATACTGGCAAACATCATATCTTAACCAAGCCTATTAAAGGCACCATGCCGCGTAGCCTCGATCAAGATCAAGATGACGCTCACAAACAACAGCTGATCGATAGTGAGAAAGATCGTGCCGAAAACGTCATGATCGTGGATTTACTGCGTAATGATTTGGGCAAGTATGCCAAGATCGGCAGTGTAAAAGTACCACAGCTATTCGCGATTGAGAGCTTTAGTAATGTTCATCATATGGTCAGCACGATCATCGCTGAGCTAAAAGCGAATACTCATCCGCTGGCAGTGTTGTTCGGTAGTTTGCCTGCTGGCTCCATCACAGGTACACCCAAAAAACGCGCTGTTGAAATCATCTCTGAACTAGAGACCTCAGCTCGCGGTGCCTATTGCGGCACGATGGGTTATATGAATTTTGATGGTAGTGGTCAATGGAATGTGCTCATTCGTACGCTACAGGCCAATGCATCGTGGAATGATGAGGCTGTCAGCGAAAGACATCTCAACCTATGGGCTGGTGGCGGCATCACGGTTGCATCAGATTGCGATGCCGAATACCAAGAGTGCTTGGACAAGGTAGGTAATCTGCTAGCGGTGCTGGCTAAAAAATATAAATAATTGTACTGCGCTTTTTCTTATGACCCAAAAAAGCCTGCTCACGTTGCGTTAGCAGGCTTTTTCAATACTTCTTAATACATCTATTACTTCTTAGTACATCTGTCTAATCATTACGATGTGCGCGTTGATATAAGTATTGAAAACACTGTATTAATCACTAGTAACGCTGTTATCGGCATGCAACACTGTCAAAGCCTCAATCAAACGGCTGTTCTGCTCTGCTGTACCAATTGTAATACGCAAGTACTCATTGATACGCGGTTTGTCAAAATGACGAACGATAATTCCTTGCTCACGTAACGCACTTGCCACTCCACTAGCATCACCGCCTTTTGGGCGGACAAAGACAAAGTTGGCATGTGACGGCAATACGTCATAGCCCAATGCTATCAGCGCTTCTGTCAATGACGTACGCAGGTCGATGACTTGTTGACGAGTCTGCTCGAAGTAGTCCACGTCTAGCACACTCGCCGTCGCTCCAGCTTGTGCCAGCTTATCTAACGGATAACTATTAAAACTGTTCTTCATACGCGTCAATGCTTCAATCAATGACGCATTGGCAAAAGCCATGCCGACACGTAAACCAGCTAATGAGCGTGACTTTGAGAAGGTTTGTGTCACGATGATATTGTCACATTCATTGATCAGACTTACTGCTGATACTTGAGTCTCTGACTCTCTCTGAGAAAAATCAATATAAGCCTCATCGATGACAATGACGGCATTGGAGTGTTCGCTGGCAAGCTTACGAATATCAGCAAGCGATAATAGCAAACCAGTTGGTGCATTCGGGTTGGCGATGATGATACCGCTACAAGGCTGGCGGTACGCATCAGGGTCGATACTAAAATCTTCTTCTAGGGGTATCTTAACAAGATGTACACCAAAGGTCTGTGCATAGACAGGATAAAAGCTATAGCTGATATCAGGTGACAACAGTGGACGCTCTTTTAGGAAGAAGCTGGCAAATATAAGTGCCAACACCTCATCTGAACCATTACCAACAAACACTTGGTTGATATCTAGATCATATGACTGTGCCAATGCCGCACGCAAATCATTAGACTCGGGCGCTGGATACAAGCGCAGCTCTTCTGCTTGCTGCGTCAATACCTTGGCAATTGCCTCTCCTACTTTTGGCGACGGTGGAAACGGGTTTTCATTGGTGTTCAGTTTGCACAAATTGTCATGCTGTGGCTGCTCGCCCGGTACGTAAGGTGACAAATTGCGTGCTTTAGATGACCAAAGTCTGGTATCTATCTTTGACTCACTCATAAATTATCCTGCTAATTAGTCAGACAGACTATTAAATACATATTAAAAGTAAATAAGAAAACGCTCAAATATATTTTACTGGTAACGATAACGTGCTGAGCGTGCATGGGCTTCTAAGTCCTCACGCTGCGCTAAAATATCAGCCGTCTCAGCCAATGGCTTGCTGCCAGCTTGGGTACAATAAATAATAGATGATTTCTTTTGAAAGTCATAGACACCTAACGGCGAAGAAAAACGCGCTGTACCAGACGTCGGTAACACATGGTTCGGACCTGCACAATAATCTCCGATAGCCTCAGGCGTGTGACGTCCCATAAAGATAGCACCGGCATGACGAATATTATCTAATAGCGCATCAGGGTTATCAACAGAGAGCTCCAAATGCTCAGGAGCAATACGATTGATCAGTGCCATGCCTTCACTACGGTCTTTTACTAAAATAAGCGCACCGCGGTTCTGCAACGAATCGCGTGCGATATCTGCTTTTGGCAGCTCAGCCAGTGCTTTTTCGATCTCCATTGCCACTTCTTTAAGCTGATCTTCGCTAGTGGTCACAAAGATAGCTTGAGCAATGCGATCATGCTCTGCTTGTGACAATAAATCCATCGCCAGCCAATCGGCACGATCTTGTGCTTCACCCTCTGCGTATACCAGCACCTCTGAGGGCCCAGCAATCATATCAATACCCACCTGACCAAATACCGCGCGTTTGGCTGCTGCGACATATTTATTACCAGGTCCTGTGATTTTGTCCACGGCTGGAATGGTTTGGGTACCGTAAGCCAACGCTGCTACCGCTTGTGCGCCACCAATAGTAAAAACACGGTCAACTTGTGACAAATGTGCCGCCGCCAACACTAGAGGATTAAGCACGCCTTTGGGTGCTGGCACGACCATGATAACTTCTTTGACGCCAGCGACCTTGGCAGGGATAGCATTCATCAATACCGACGAAGGATAAGAGGCCAAGCCACCTGGGACATAAATGCCAACACGATCAAGTGACGTAACCTTCTGGCCCAAACGGTTACCCAGCTCATCCTCATACTGCCACGTTTCTTGTACTTGACGCTCATGAAATGTCTGCACTCGAGTCGCAGCTGTAGTCAGTGCTGCCTTTACTTTATCATCTAGGCTGGCAAATGCCTCAGCCAGCGATTCTTTAGAAAGCTCTAACTCTTGCATCGCTGTTGCTGGGTGATGATCAAATTTCTGGGTCAACGCCAACACGACGTTATCGCCATCAGCACGTACTTGTGCGATGATGTCATCAACGGTATGTAATAATTCAGAGTCGTTAACCGTTTCAAAAGCAAGCAATTGTGTCAACTGACTATCAAAATCGGCATCTTGGGTACTTAACTGGCGCATGACCTAATCCTATATCTGAGCATAAAATACTTCTAAAAATAAATGAGGTAAACATAACTAATGTATGCTTAATTTTTATAAAATTATGGCTTATTCGCTGTCTTCTAATGTAGAGTTTACTTATATTTTATTTTTTGGCAAGCCAAGACAACAAAACCAGTTTAGCACGCTATATCTATCATAGAGCGCCAAACTGGTTTAAAAATTCGTATAACCGTGCTTTATATTACCAATGATCAACACCGGTCTATTAGGCATTTGCAATACTGTCTTTAAAGCTATCTAAAATTGGTTCTAGCAGGGCAAATTTGCGCTTGTAGCTGACCTGATTAACAATAAGACGTGATGAGACATCACAGATATGGTCGCGGGCTTCGAGCCCATTCGCACGTAGCGTATTACCAGTATCTACCACATCAACAATCAAATCACCCAGACCCACCAACGGTGCAAGCTCCATCGAGCCATACAGCTTGATGACATCGACTTGCTGACCTTGGCTTGCAAAATAAGCGCGCGCCACATTCACATATTTGGTCGCGATGCGTAGGCGACGATTGGGTAGTGGCGCATCTTTCACACCAGCAGTCATCAGCTTGCACTGAGCAATTTTTAGATCAAGTAGCTCATAAACATGATTGGCACCATGCTCAAGCAACACGTCTTTACCCGCCACACCAAAATCAGCTGCCCCGTGCTCGACATAGGTCGGCACGTCACTGGCACGCAAAATTAATACACGCACATTTGGGTTTGATGTCGGAAAAATAAGTTTGCGAGAGGCTTCAGGGTCTTCTAGTAAGTCAACGCCAGCTGCACGTAACAGTGGCATAGTTTCTTCTAGAATACGGCCTTTTGACAACGCTAAGGTTAGACCTGAAAACTCATCGTTTACTTCGTTTAATAAACCACTGGCTGGTAAAGGTTTGCTTGTCTCAGTCATAATGACATCATGTCCATGTACGGTTGATACCTCCCCCCAATTAAAAGTAGTAAGAAGGTAAGGAGGTTTTGATTTATAGCGTAATGTGCCCAAAAGTTAGCATCAATCTAGTGATACTAATCGTTGGTATTCACACGCTGAATATTGACACCCAGGCTACGTAGCTTTTCTTCGACATGCTCATAACCGCGATCAATATGATAAATACGGTCGATTAAGCTCTCGCCTTCTGCAGTTGCAGCCGCCATCACAAGTGACATAGAAGCACGTAAATCTGTTGCCATAACAGGCGCCGCAGTGAAGTTCTCGACACCTCTTATCACTGCAGTATGACCATCAACTTGGATAGACGCACCCAAGCGATTAAGCTCAGGTACATGCATGTAGCGGTTCTCAAAAATGTTTTCGATAATGGTGCTGGTACCATCAGCCAGACAGCAAATCGCCATCAACTGGGCTTGCATATCTGTTGGAAAACCTGGATGTGGCTGAGTGCGAATATCGACCGGCTTTGGACGGCCTTTCATCTGCGCGCGAATCCAGTCATCACCTGTCGTAATCACTGCGCCCATCGCTTCAAACTTCTCAAGTACAGGATGTAATAACGACGCTGTAGTATTTTTAGTCAATACATCACCACGCGTCATTAACGCACCAGCAAGGTATGAGCCGGTCTCAATGCGATCAGGTACGACTGAATACTCACAACCGTGCAGGCGCTCAACGCCTTCGATGGTCATGGTTGAAGTACCGATACCGCTAATCTTAGCGCCCATAGCGACCAGCATATTGGCCAAATCAACCACTTCTGGCTCTAACGCACAGTTGCCTAGCACTGTTGTGCCGTTGGCCAGTGCCGCTGCCATGATGACGTTCTCAGTACCACCAACGGTAACCATGTCAAATGAGAAGTTACAGCCCAAAAGCTTGCCGCCTTTAGGTGCTTGTGCTTTTACATAACCGTTTTCTACACTGATTACTGCACCCATCGCTTCAAATGCTTTTAGATGCTGATCAACAGGACGTGAGCCAATCGCGCAGCCACCTGGCAGTGATACTTCGGCTTCACCAAACCGTGCCAGCAATGGACCTAACACCAGTATCGAGGCACGCATGGTTTTTACTAAGTCATACGGCGCATAAAAGTTATCAATGCTTTTTGTATCGCAAGTGACGGTATCATCCTGCTTTTGGATATCGATACCCATACCACCGATCAATTCAATCAATGTTCGCACGTCTTTTAGTGACGGTACATTATGCAATGTCGTTGGCGTCTCAGCCAGTATCATAGCAGCAAGTAACGGCAAAGCGGCATTTTTGGCGCCTGAGATAGTGACTTCCCCTGCGATACGACTACTACCAGTGATTAAAAATTGATCCATAAAGGTGACAACCTAGCAATGAGTATAAGAAATTATGAAAACCAAATTTATGAAAAGCGTCTATTAAAAAGATGCATTCTATAATACTTGGTCATGTATACAGCTATTTAATTAGCCTTTTGACTGAGCGTCCCACTCAGCAGGCGTTAGCGCTTGGATATTGAGGGCATGAATATCGCCACTCGCAATCTTATCATTGACTAGCGCATAGATAGCTTGCTGGCGTTGAACTGCACGTTTGCCTTCAAAGCTGGCATCAACCACGCGTACATCAAACTTATTACCTTGGTTGGCAGCTTGAATAAAAGCGTCTGGGAAGTGAGTCTGTAAAAATGCGATCAAATCGTCAGCGTTCATGCTCATAAATATTCTGCCTTAAAATTTAGAATAGGGTGTAGATTTAAAGTGGTGACATTATAACAAGAGTTTGCCTGTCTTACAGCACTGTCTTGCTCAAGTACATTGCAGTGCTCGAGCAAGACAATAGAGATGAGGTTGCACGTAACTATTGACACCGACTGCGTCTATATAGACTATTTGAGCGTTTCGTCTAAATACGCTAACACTTGCGCACGCACATCATTGACCCAGCGCAGCGGCGGCGCCATTGCGCCAATACTGGTGGCATGACTTGCGCCTTCGATTTCACCAGTCTCGACCGTGACACCTGCTTCTTTGAGTGCTGCTGTCATCTTGGTCGTATTGCTTTCATAGACTATTTTGTCTTTTTCTGCTGTCAATAACAGATATGGCGGCTGAGCACCTTTAATCTGACGATCCGGCATCACTTGATCTGGTGTGGCATCTGGAGCAAAGGCTGTCGCACTATCGAATTTACGAAAGTCATAGCTATAAGGACCTGCAATACCAACCACCGCTGCTATGTCTGTGGGCTTCATACCGTAAGGTGCCAAGAAGTCTTCATTGGCAATGGCGGCAACCGCATTGAACGCGCCAGCAGAGTGACCCATGACAGCGACACGTGATGGATCAGCATGTAAGCTTTCGGCGTTTTTTACACTCCAAGCAATTGCTTGGGCTGCATCTTTGACATAATCAGGATAAACATGCTCAGGGGCTTTGCGGTAATTAATTACTGCGGTGACATAGCCTGCTTGCGCCAAGCTTTGACCGACAAAGGCATATTGCTCTTTGTTGCCACTCTCCCATGAACCACCATGCACAAACACCACCATAGGGTAGTTATTGCTAATAGTGCTTTGTTCTTTCATGGCCTTTGCCAAAGGCTTAGGATAATAAATATCCAAGTCTTGTAATGGCTGATCACCATATAAGATGTCTTTGCTAACACTGACACCGCCACTAGAGGTAATGCCGTTGACGATAGCCAGCGGTGAAAATGCCTGTGCATTTTGTGTGGCTAGCGCAATACTACCGAACACTACTATCATCGCCCCACCGAATTTTAGCGTGCGACCTTTGTTGCTAGCGACATGACCATACGTACCTGTATCACTGAACGTATCTCTACTGGTGCTATCACTCTGTTGTGTGTGGTTTTTTGAATCCTTCATTGCCAGTATCCTATTATATTTATTAATAATGCGTAACGTCATTGCAGCTATTGTTTTATCCATTGTCTAAAAATGCGTTGCTACTTAAATATATCAGCGACCAATATGCTGTCTGTGCTACTTTTTACTATGAATATAGTACCTACTGACCCAATATTTCTCGTGCTCTTACTGTTATCTCTATTTAGGCTTATTGTGATTAAATTAAAAAATCTATTAGCAATACGAAGTTATCAGCAATACATAGAGCTATTGAAAACAGATACAGACAACCTGTTTTTATCTGTTCGTTTTTAGCCACTCATCGCTATGACTGAACAGCATGCGGTAAAATGTCGCGCATTAGCTGAGATACTTTATGGTTCTTTATAGAGCTCAATATAAGGACTCGATGAGGGTTGAGTAACAGTATTCCCATCTTCTGTGACGACTATAGGCGTTGCCGTGCTGACCGCCGTATCTACAATCACTGGTGTGGTAGTAGGATTGGCTAGGTTGTTTTCATACATAATATCGTCATTATTTATTTTTACGCCTGTGTTGTCGACTACCGTCGTTAGCAATACAAGTTCGGTGACACCAACCGTGCTGTTGGCAATATCGATCAGATGGCTCTGCTGAGTGGGTGTCATCCGCCCCATGATATACACCACACCATTATTGGTAACGGCTTTGATCTGCGATGCTTTCACGCCATCACTAGCAGCTACCTTTGCCAGTAGCTTTGAGGTGATGTAACCATCATGCACAGTTGAGCTGTAGCCCTTTGACGCACTTACTTCCATCTCGTTATAGACACGGCGCACATCTGGCATAGAGCTGATGACTTTTTCTACTTCTACTTTGAGCGCTTCAGTAGGTACTTCACCCGTGAGGAGCACTTCACTGTTAAAGCTATCGATACCCATACGACTGCTCTGCTGCAAGTCTTCTTTTAGACCATAGACATTGATCTTGGCGGTGTGTTCGATACTACGATCGAGTAGCCGCTGCGGAATCGTGCGCTCAGTCATTGGTACACCATAGGTCCCCTCTGTACTGTTGGTCAGATAGTTTGTGGCACAGCCCGTACTAGCAACACAGGCAGCAACCATAATACCTGTCGTGATACGACGTGAGGAACCAAAAATAGCCGTGCGCAAATGCATCCGTGTCATTACTTACCTCTTAGAACCTGATGGTATAAATTCAATAAATTTATATTTAATGGTGATGTGCTAAATTTTTTCAGTAGGCACCCTACTTAAGCTACCCTACTTAACATAGCTACTTTACTTAATTTTAATGATGAGCGGTTAGGTTTTTAGTAACGAGTATTGCTCGTAAAATACGGCCCAAGCTCAGTAAACTCTGGGCTTATGATTATCTAGCCTTATATTCAGCGCTTGTATGCTTATGCTTAACTACCATGCAGTAGCCGCAAAAGCGCCTTTTAACCACTCAGGTTGGCTGTTTGTACGATCTTCTTTTACCGTATTATAAGCAATAACATCAAATCGGCAATCATAATGGCTATACTCAGGGTGCTGCTGCAAAAAACATTGCGCTGTTTTGATCACTTTGCGTTGTTTACTGGGCGTCACACTGAGTGCTGCATCGCCATAAACCGAGCGCTTGCGTTGACGAACTTCCACAAATACCAGCGTCGACCATGCAGATCCTGCCTCTATCATAACCAGATCCAGCTCACCTACCGCTGGCTGCTGCCAATTCTGTGCAAGTAAGTCCATCCCCTGCTCTTGCAAAAACTCACAGGCACGCTGCTCAAACCAACTTCCTTGTCGTTGTCTTGGCGAGGTGAGCATCAACGGTTTATGATTGGTCATAAGAGTAATGTGTCTAATCAACATTTGAGAATTATCATAGCACAACATGCTAAACTAGCCACTTCTGCGCCGCCCACTCTCGATATCTATACGTTTGTTCATTCATTATTTGATTGAAGCGCGCCATAAATAGCGACTGTGCATAATGGCGCACTATTACTTTTTAACGACCCGAGGTTTTCATGTCTACTCTCACTACGATGCCGGCTTGTCTCTATATCGTTGCCACGCCGATTGGTAACTTGACTGACATGACCCCACACGCCATTGATGTGTTAAAACAAGTCGCTATTATTGCCTGTGAAGACACACGCACCTCAGGTAAGCTGTTATCGCATTTCGGTATTGATACCAAAGGCAATAAAGCTGACGAGGCAAAAGACACTGAGACTCATACTGCTAAAAGTAACGCTGACAGTGATGACACGACCACCAAGCAAAAAGGTCACAATAAGCTATGGGCCTATCACGAGCATAATAGCGCGATTCAAACGCCTAAGATTATTGAGATGATTGAACAAGGTCATTCGGTTGCCCTTATTAGTGACGCAGGTACGCCACTGGTTAGTGATCCAGGCTATCAGCTGGTGCAAGCGGCGCATGATGCGGGCGTGACCGTATCACCTATCGTTGGTGCATCCGCTGCCATTGGTGCCTTGTCAGTAGCAGGTCTGCCATCGGATCGATTTAGCTTTATTGGGTTTTTGCCTGCCAAGACCCACGGCCGTCAAAAACAACTGAGTGCACTGGTATCACGTACCGAAACTTTAATCTTTTATGAAGCACCGCATCGCATCGTATCTAGCCTAGAAGATATGGCAACGATATTTGGAGCCGATCGCGCGGTGACGTTTTGTCGTGAATTGACCAAAACCTTTGAAACGGTACACAAAAGCACCCTTGGCGAGTTGGTCGAGTTTGTCAAAGCGGATGACAATCAACAACGCGGTGAGATCGTCGTGGTCGTTGCGGGTGTCAACGTAGCAAAAGATAGCGACGACATCAGTACTCATGATAAGTTACTGCAGCGGTTACTAGAGGATCTGTCAGTCAAAAAAGCGGCAGCGTTGGCGGCTGACATCACTGGGGTAAAAAAGAATGCGCTCTATCAGCGTTTGCTAGAATTACAAGCTGAATAAGTCATAGGCTGAATAATTTCAACGATACAATTCATAGTAATAAATCGATCATAGTTATAAACATATTAAAGAGAGGTAAGCAATGTACGACGTAATGGCAATAGGTAATGCGTTGGTTGATCACGAGTATGTGTTATCAGATGCCGCACTAGAAGAAACCGAGCTGACTAAAGGCAATATGACCCTAGCAGAATTTGAAGAGCAACAGCAGCTCCTAGCATACTTCCAGCTTGCCAACATTGCCCCGTCAAAGCAGGCGGGCGGCGGTTCAGCAGCCAATACGATGTATGCCTTTGCAAGCCTAGGCGGCAAACCGTTCTATGCCTGCCGCGTGGGTGATGACGATCAAGGCGCATTTTACCTTAGAGATTTGCACGAAGCAGGCGTCTCCACTTCAAAAAAATCTATCCATGCAGGCGGTGTGACTGGCTCATGTGTGGTCGCTGTCACAGAAGACGGTGAGCGTACTATGCAAACCTATCTTGGCACCTCAAGCGAGATCGCTGCGGACAACGTCGACTTCGATGCCTTGACGCAAGCGGATTGGCTATACCTCGAAGGATATCTAGCGATGTCTGAGAGCATTCAGCCAGCGATGACGCAGCTGCGTCAGCAAGCAGGTATTCATAATGCAAAAATCGCGGTGAGTTTTGCTGATCCTGCCGTGGTGAAGTTTGCCAAAGAAGGCCTACTCAATATGCTAGGTAATAAAGTCGCGGTGATATTCTGCAACAGTGAAGAAGCCAAGCTATTTACAGATAAAAAGCAAGTCAAAGCAGCAGCGCGTGCCCTACTTGAGTACTGTCAGACAGCGGTTGTGACTGATGGTGCTAATGGCGCCATTATCGTGCACAAACCAAATGACGAGGCAGAGATTGAGGTTTATGACGTTGCAACGCCAGTAGTGGCTAATGTTATCGATACCAATGGCGCAGGTGATAACTATGCTGGTGCTTTCTTATATGCCTTATCGCAACAATTTAGCTTACCAGAATGCGGACGTCTTGCCAGCGAGATATCAGCGCAAGTGATTCAACAGTTTGGACCACGCCTGACCTCGCAAGATTATCGAGACATCGCGCAGCGTATACTTTAGTTCAGCGCATATAATAGCCAGCCTTATATTGATAAAATACAGTGTCAGGCGCACGCCTTTGTATATCTAAGCTGATCATCTCTACTTTATCACTGAACATATTTACATAAAAAAGCCCATATCAGACAGATATGGGCTTTTTTGTATTTGAATGAGCACCATTCAATTACGTTGCTTTTGCTTCTATGTTGCTTAAAAAAGCAAGCAGTTGCTGATGTTATGCAGCAGCCAGTGCCTGTGCAAGATCCGCTTTGATGTCTTCAATATGCTCAATACCAATCGACAATCGCACCATATCTTCACTCACGCCAGCTTGCTCAAGCTCTTGTCCATTCAACTGACGATGAGTCGTCGTTGCTGGATGACAGGCCAGTGATTTGGCGTCGCCAATATTGACTAATCGAGTAATCAGCTGTAACGCATCGATAAAACGCGCGCCTGCTTCAAGACCGCCTTTTACCCCAAAGGTCAAAATAGCAGAAGGTGTGCCATTCATATATTTTTTAGCAAGCTCATGTTCAGGATGATCAGACAGACCTGCGTACTTCACCCAAGCGACTTTGTCATGATCACGCAAATATTCTGCGGCAGCTTGTGCATTCTGTACATGACGCTCCATGCGCAGACTCAACGTCTGCATTCCTTGTAAGATACTAAATGCGTTCAGTGGGCTAAGCGCGGCGCCCGTATTGCGCAATGGCGCGACACGTGCGCGAGCGATAAAGGCAGGTGCGCCCACGTCTTTTACAAAATTCACGCCATGATAGCTATGGTCTGGGGTGTTCAACAACGGAAAACGCTCTGGGTAGTCGCCCCAAGCAAACGTACCGCTATCGACAATTGCACCACCAATTGATGTTCCTGTACCACTCATATATTTGGTCAATGAATGAATCACAATATCTGCCCCAAACTCAAACGGGCGACATAGCGCAGGCGTTGCCACTGTATTATCAATCACCACTGGCACACCATATTCATGAGCGATATCACTGAGCGCCTGAATATCTACGATATTACCTAGGGGGTTACCGATACTCTCTGCAAACACCATCTTGGTCTTATCATCGATCAAACCCCGAATCGCTTCTGGGTCTTTGTGATCAAAAAACCGCACCTCGATACCCTGACGCGGCAGTGCGTGCGCAAACAGATTGTAAGTACCGCCATATAGCGTCGATACAGCGACAATATTGTCACCTGCTTCACAGATAGTCTGAATGGCATAAGTGATGGCTGCCATACCAGAAGCGACTGCAAGCGCACCGATACCACCTTCAAGCGCTGCAACACGCTCTTCTAGCACCGCGTTGGTCGGATTCATGATACGCGTATAAATATTTCCAGCGACTTTGAGATCAAAAAGATCAGCACCATGCTGCGTATTATCAAACGCGTATGAGCTGGTGTGATAGATAGGTACGGCTACGGCCTTGGTTGTTTGTTCAACACTATAGCCAGCATGAATGGCTAGCGTCTCCAGACGCTGGTTGCTCTCTAGGTCTTGCTGCTGGACTGCTTGTTCGTCGCTCATAGTACATTCCCTTGTGTGCATAAAATGTATAGATCAAAAGTTAATGTTTAACAATGACTGATTAAAAACTACTGCTCGAAAGTCAGCGTTTCAATACGGTCTTAAAAAGCTATCTACCAAATCATATCAATAAAAAAAGCCAAGTTCATTAGAACTCGACTTTTTTATTAAATATAATACTAAAGCTATTGTTTGACCATTCAGATTTTATATGGTTGACAAGCTTTTATTTATAATAAGCGTTCTCTGTGCGCGTGTGGTCAGTATCATCAACCACTTGCGTCAGCTCTGGTATTTGCTGCTTGAGCTGCACTTCAACGCCTTGACGCAGTGTCATATCAACAGCCGAGCACCCTTGACAACCACCGCCGAATTTCAATACCGCCGTCAGACCAATGCCTTCTTCGTCAATCAACTCAAGCAATTGTACATCACCACCATGAGCCGCCAACCCTGGGTTAATCTCAGACTGTAGTACATAGTTGATGCGCTCTTCGACGCTAGCATCAGCGCCTACTTTAGGTACCTTGGAGTTTGGCGCGCGGAAAGTCAGCTGACCACCAAAACGGTCTTTATTGTAATCAATGACCGCATCTTCTAGATAAGGTACTGACGCCGCCTCAATAAAGGCAGAAAAGTCATCGTAAGTAAAACGCAAGTCAGCGCTGTCTTCTTCGCCCGGCTGGTTATAAGCCATGCAGCACTCTGCACGCGGCGTGCCAGGATGCTCAACAAAGATGCGTACACCAATACCATCGGTATCCTGCTTGGATAACAAATCTGCCAAGTATCCTTGAGCAGACTCAGTGATCGTAATGTTACTTTTCGCTTCAGCTTGCTCGGTATCTAATGCTGATTCGTAATCGGTAGACTGATCTGGTTGGTTTAGCTCACTCATAATATTTCCTATGCGTTATGACACAAATGCGATATCTATTATGGCTACTGTGTCGTGAATTTGAATTTTTAATGTCTAGCATTTATGTTGGTTGGTAAGTCATCAGTGACTGAGGTTTATTATTGTATGACACTGATCACCATATTTATGAAAGGACCACAATGTTTGTGAAATTCAATCCGTTTATGGTGGTCATTATACCTGAAACAAGTCACAATTCCGACTGTGCTACTGTGAATTGGACAGTGACCACGACAAATGGTTGACATTGATTTTTTTAATAGCAAAAACAATCCATTGGGGTCATGTTAGTACGCTGATCTAGACGCTACCCTATATATAAAGACAGACTGGTCACTTATCAAGCACTCATTGCTTTTCTAGCAGGTCACAGGTTTTATTCTTGTCACTCTACATTGCTATACAATCATCGGTATGGTTTTCATCACTGCTCTATAAATCAATTAAACTACCCTGCAAATAAATTAATGCATACGCCGCAATGATTAAGTCTATACCGAGCAAATAATTTAGTTTTGACGTACTATTAACCATTTGATGCGCTGTTTTTATGAGCCATGGATGGCGGTATATCAGTCGTGCGTATGCTTAAGATAGGATCACTTTTATGATGACACGGACGTTGCACTTAGTAACTACCAAAGATGATGAAGAAATTGCCGTTTGGAAGGTGGTCGATACGGCAGCAAGCGCTACTACGACAGAGGGTTTAGCCAATACTGGTTCTGACGTTACCGCACAAAATGTATTTTTGACACATGGTACGTTTTCAGACAAACAAACCTGTCTAAAAATCGCTGAGTATTTTGCGGGTTTGGGACATCATTGCTATATCATGGAATGGCGTGGTCATGGTGACAGCTCACAGCCAAAAGAGTCGTTTAACTTTGAAACTGTTGCCACTTACGACTACGAAGCGACTTTTCGTTATTTCTTTGAAGAATTAAAACTTGATAACCTACACTGCGTTACTCATAGCGGTGGCGGTGTTGGTTTGACCATGTTTCTTGTCCAAAACCCTAGCTATATCGATAAGGTCAACAGCATCAGTATGTTTGCCTGCCAAGCTTTTGGGGCGACGCTAAATTCAACAAGCTACGCGAAAATTCTCGCCGCCAAACTCGTTACCAGGCTAGTTGGTTTTATTCCTGCCAAATCACTCAACATGGGGCCCTTTAATGAAAGCTATCATACGATGACCCAGTGGTATGATTGGAATTTGCACAAAAACTTTAAAAGCAGCTTTTTGAATGCGGCAAGTTTTAGCCAAGGCGCTGCGCATGCAGACAGTATGAACGAGCCTATGCACCACTCAAAAAACGCTAGTAACGACTTTATCGACTATCGACAGTATATGCCACAAATCACGACCCCTATTTATTCTATCAGTGCTAAAGGAGATAATTTTATCTCCCCTACTCGCGGCTGCCAGTTGTTTTTTGATGGTTTTAAAAATTCGTACAATGTCTTTCGAGAATACTCGCTCAGTAACGGCGATTTAGATGACTACACACACAGTCGCATTATGATCAGTCGCAACGCAGCCACAGAGATTTGGCCAACAGTGACAGCATGGATAGAGAAGCATTCAGGTTAAAGCAAATATGCGGATTAGATGATATCGATAACGACACACCCCTAAACATCTTTGCACTTGTCATAAAGTCATGCGCTGTGTCAGTATTAGCGTCATCAATTTTTAATCAATAAAAATAAGTCGTAGGAAGTTGGCGTCTATGAGTGAATTATCAGAGCAACAGTCAGATAAGCAAAACCTGGATCAGAAAGGCAATAAACACTATCGTTATTTGGTTTTTATCGGACGTTTCCAGCCGTTTCATGCTGGACACAAGGCCGTTATTGATGAGGCACTAAAACGCTCAGACGATGTGATTATGCTGATTGGCTCTGCTAATCTACCACGCAGCTTACGTAATCCGTTTAGCGTCGCTGAGCGTGCTGCAATGATCAAAGGCGCTTATTCAGCAGAGGATGCTGCACGTATCCACTGTGTTGGTCTAGACGATGCACTATATAACGACACACGCTGGCTCCAGTATGTCCAAGCAGGCGTGAAATCTGTCACTGGTGACTTGCAGACAGATATTGGCTTGATTGGTCATTCAAAAGACAGCTCATCGTATTACCTATCGCTATTCCCTAACTGGGACTCTGTGTCAGTGCCCAATTATCAGAACCTATCTGCCACGCCGATTCGCGACAGCTACCTAATGGGTGCTACGCCGACGCCCGAGCGTACGCCTGAGTCGACACGTAACGTCCTCGACAAGTTCAAGCAAACCGAAGACTATCAGCAGCTGCACGAAGAAGCAGACTTCATCGATAAATACAAAAGACAATGGGAGTCAGCACCCTACCCGCCGACCTTTATGACGGCTGACGCGCTGATTGTACAGTCGGGACATATCTTACTGGTTGAGCGGCGCAGTATGCCAGGGCGTGGGCTTTGGGCACTGCCGGGCGGGTTTTTGGACCCAAAAGAGACGCTATTCGATGCGTGTATCCGCGAGCTGCGTGAAGAGACACGCCTCAAGGTCCCTGAGCCTGTACTGCGCGGCTCTTGCCACAGTCAGCATACCTTTGACGACCCGTATCGATCAGCGCGTGGTCGCACCATTACCCAAGCCTTTTATTTTCAACTCAAAAACGATCCAAAAGGATTGCCAAAAGTAAAAGGCGGCGATGATGCAACCAAAGCATTTTGGTTGCCACTCGCTGAGCTTGATGCCAAGATGATGTTTGAAGACCACTATGCGATTATTACCAAGATGGTTGGATTGTAGCCTGTTTTTAGACATAGCTTGTCTTAGTGACTGGTTGAGAGAATAGCTGCTAATTCAACCATCATTAGCGAGCGCACCATTCGTCCTCAAAATTTTATACCAGTGCCGATAGACGGCACTTAACCGCCGCTACTGCTTTCTAATTGTTTTTTTATTAAAGCAGCTGCGGCATCTCAAAGCAGAGGAGTTCTGTGATGTACACCAGCAATCTAAATAATTTAATCTTAAACAGCGACAGCTATAAGACCTCACATTGGGTGCAATACCCAAGCGGTAGTGAGTATCTGTCAAGTTACATTGAAGCGCGCAAAGGTGACTACGATGTGGTGTTTTTTGGCTTGCAAGCCTTTATCAAAGAATACCTAAGTACCCCTATCACCCATCAAGATATCGATGAAGCCGAAAAAGTAATTCAAGCACATGGGCTAACCTTTAATCGTGCTGGCTGGGAGCACTTGATCGAAAAACACAACGGCTACTTGCCACTGCGTATCGAGGCCATCCCCGAAGGCAGTATCGTTCCTGTGTCTAACGTGGTCTGTCAGGTTATCAATACCGACCCTGAGTTTTACTGGCTACCCAGCTATATTGAAACGGCACTATTACGCGCGATTTGGTACCCGTCAACGGTTGCTAGTGTCTCTCGCTACTGCAAAGACATTATCCGTCAAGCGTTAGAAAAGTCAGCGGACAACACAGAGTCGCTCCCGTTTCGCTTGCATGACTTTGGCGCACGCGGTGCCTCTAGTCAAGAGACCGTTGCGCTGGGTAGTTTGGCACATTTGGTTAACTTTGCTGGGACGGACTCGATGACAGCATTGGTTGCTGCCAGTCGCTGGTATCAGATGGGTGATGACATGCCTGCGTTCTCTATCCCAGCGGCTGAGCACAGTACGATGACCGCATGGGGACGTGATGGTGAGACCGCTGCTTTTCACAACATGATTGAGCAGTTCGGCGGTGAAGATAAAGCGTTCTCAGTCGTATCTGATAGCTATGACTTGTGGAATGCAATCGACAATATCTGGGGTGATACCTTAAAGGATGAAGTCAAAAATATGGGCGGCACCTTAGTCATTCGACCAGACAGCGGTGAGCCGACCAAAGTCGTTCGAGAAGCATTAGAGCGTTTGGCTGTGAAATTTGGTACGACGACAAACAGCAAAGGCTACAAAGTACTGCCCGACTATGTGCGTATCATCCAAGGGGATGGTATCAGTGCCCAGAGCTTGAGCAAAATTATTGATGTGGTGACGAAAGCAGGCTTTAGCGCCGAAAACGTGACTTTTGGTATGGGCGGCGGTCTACTACAACAAGTCAATCGCGACACTATGAGCTGGGCAATGAAGTCTAGCGCCATCTGTATCAATGGCGTATGGAAAGACATTTACAAAGACCCTGTCACTAGCCGCTCAAAACGCTCAAAAAAAGGGCGACTGGCGCTAGTAAAAAACGAAAGCGGTCAGATAGAAACCATAAAAGAACAAGACATAAGTGCCACAGCTGACAACCTATTACGTGATGTCTATGTGGACGGTCAACTACTAATCGAAGATAGCCTGACAACTATTAGGGAACGTGCGGGATGGTAGATACCAACAAACTAACAGCGGTTGCAAAAGACGTACTATTTGCCCCTGTATACTTTTATCAAGGTCGTAAAATCAAGCGTGATACGGTTCGTCTGCCTGAGCCACACGGTGAAAGGCATGGTATGGTTAAATTGCCGAAAGCAGATGGGTCGTCATCTGAAATAAATACTACACTTAACCTAATGGTCGTCGGTGACTCGGCAGCAGCAGGTGTCGGCAGCCAAACCCAGCAAGAGGCGCTGGTTGGCAAACTCATACCGATATTGGAGCAGCATCAGGTTATTCGGGCCAACTTTGCTCAGCTTAATTGGTCATTGCAGGCGACCACAGGTCATACCAGTTTTGATATTTTGCGCAGATTGTATGTCTTACCTGCTCCTGAGCAACCTATTGATGTGATGTTGTTGAGTGTCGGCGTCAATGATACGACTTCTAATGTCTCTGTACAAAAATGGCAGCAGCAGATCGAAGACATTATTAATATTGCACAGCGTAAATTCGGTGTCCGTGAGTTAATATTTTTGAGTTTACCACCAATGGCGCAAATGCCTGCAATCCCTGCCCCGCTCAATAATTTTGTGGGTGCAAAAGCCTCATTGCTTGATGAGATATTACAGCAAGTATGCGCAGCTCATAATGGTGTCCACTACATGGCAACTGACTTTGCCCGTATGATAGAGGAGCATGCAAATGGTGACCCTATCGATATCGCTGTGATGTTCGCGAGTGATGGCTTTCATCCCAGTAGCCTGATGTATGGCTACTGGGCGCAGCAGATTGTAGAGACGATGACTCAGTTATTAGACTCATCTACCGCTTAGACTGACTACTAAGCACACCTAAAAACAAGAGACTCAAAACAAAAAAAACCGCTGAATAGTCAGCGGTTTTTTATTGCTTGGCAGTATATATTTACACCATAAGGGTAAATTACTCAGCAGCGTCAGCAGCTTTCTTGCTACGGCCACCAAATGCACCAAAGCGTTTGTTGAAGCTTGCAACACGGCCTTCAGTAGACGTTTTACGTTGCTCACCAGTATAGAATGGATGCGACGCACTTGAGATATCAAGTGGGTAGTATGGGTATTCTTTACCTTCGTATTCACGAGTCGCTTTAGTCTTAGCCGTTGAGCGAGTCAAAAAGAACACGTCAGCGTTAGTGTCGTGGAATAAAACTTCTTGATAGTTAGGATGGATATCTTTACGCATAATATACTCTCTAGGTCCGATGTATGTAGGGCAGTGTCAATCAACATCATAAATGATGTCTCAAACAAGCGAACACATACGTAACTGAGGCACTAAGGACATTACAAGTATGGCAACTGCATCACTGGCTTATTCCAGCACCCAATACCACGCTTCTGCTCACTTAGCCTTTCCCCAGCGGGAAAATTAAACCGCGATTTTAACGCTTTTTTGACGCGGACGCAAGCTGCAGTTGTGATAGAGATATGTGATAAGTTGTCAATAATATAGCTACGGTCTTGAGATAAGCAATGTAATTCAGTACAATTATTTAGTTAGTAAAATTAATCTGTAGTATAAAATACTGTAGTTTATCTAAATAAATATGCTATGACTATGTCATTTATACTTAGCATATTAAACTACACAACTATGCGATATTGATCAGGTCTACAGGAAGTATCGCTCTACTCATTTATAGACAAGCTTAGATTTATAATCAAGCATGGAAAACAAATACTCAATAAGGACTATTCAATGATAAATATGACAATGAAAACTACTGCTAAAGCGTTATTCGTCAGCTCAGCGCTTGCTATCACTACTATGGCAAGTGCGGCACTACCAACTCAGTGGGAATTAGATAATTCACATACTCGTGTTGGATTTTCTGTGAGCCATATGGGATTCTCGACCACAATGGGTCATTTTAGTGATGTCGAGGGCACGGTGAATTATGATATGAAAGCACCAAATCAAGCCAGCATGGAATTTACTATTGCAACTGATAGTATCGATACCAATTGGGATGCTCGTGATAAACATCTAAAAACCGATGAATTTTTTAATGTCGAAAAGTACCCAACTATGACGTTCAAATCGACCCAAGTTAAATTTATCAACCCACAGCAAGCCAAAGTAACCGGTGACTTTACCTTACTCGGTCAGACCAAGCCACTGACACTGGATGTTACGTTAAATAAAATCGATAACAGCCCACTGACTAAAGAGCCCGTTGCTGGTTTTCGCGCTACTGGTACGATCGATCGCGCCGCTTATGGTATGACTGCTTACGCTAGCGGTATTACGACCAACGTCCCTATCCAAATCGACGGTGAACTGGTAGAGAAAAAATAAAGACAGACTTTGCTGAATATCTACGTTCGTCCTAAATATCAATTTTTAGTCGACGGTAACAAAAAAGCAGCACCTATATAGGCGCTGCTTTTTTATGTTTATATCAAACTATCGTAGATTATTTTGTTGGGATCACGTGCCAAACGTCAAGCTTATCGTCGCCATCTTTATCACCCATTTTGGTGTCATTGGCGTAGAAGTATAAAGGCTTACCATTCATGGCCCACTGATACTTACCATCTTCACGTTTGAATGCAGCAAACTGACCAGAAGCTTTTGCATTGCTTGGTGCTTGAAATATTGGCCACACAACTTGGCAGGCGCCGCCGCAAGCTGACATGTTCATTGAATCTTTATCAAAAGTATATAGTGTCATGTGATTGGTTGCGTCGACCAATACGCCGTTTTTACTAGCGACTGGCGCAGTATTATTGCTAGTGGCTCGCACCTCATGTGTACCTGACATGTCATTACCGACGACGCTCTTTAGCGTCGTACAACCTGTCAGTGCCAAAACGCCTGTTAGAGCAGATAACATCATGATATTTTTCATAGTAACTTCCTTGTCATTTTGATAATTGTAATAATAAATTTTATGAGCCGTTTTTATTTTCTGATATAAAAACTGGGCTTTAACCTCACTTGAGCGAAATAAATATAGCACACAGTTTTTCGCCATAACGGTCATCCATATACAAACTTACAAAAGTGGCTGAACTTTACAAAATGATTAAGTACGAGCATTTTCACTTAGCACCTTAACTCTACTATCTTGCTTCCTGCTTTGCCCTTCTGCCAAAAACCAATCTGCGGTTATAGCACCTCGTTGACAAAACTCATGCATCTACTTACGTATTTGTCATCATATTATCTACAGTTCTTCGTAAAATAGTCTTATGGAAGTGAAGAATGACTACACAATAGACTATGACATGATAGATAACATGCTCACTGCAACTCATACATAAATGTTGAACTTAGCGCCTTTCGCACGCATATCAATAGTTATAAGACATTACACGATTACACCGAGCATAGCCTGATGCAAATGCTACTAAGGATACAACGACGACAATGACTCAGTCTTCTAATAAAAATCGCGCTCACCTTATCAAACAAGACTCTGCAAAACAGGGTTCTGCTTTTGACTTGATGTCTCATGGAGGCAAAAACGTATCGCCTACAAAACGCGTTGGTATCTTGGGCGGCGGTACTGCAGGGTCAACGATTGCTATTCGCTTAGCAGCGCTAGGACTTGAAACTTACTTGTTTGAAAAGAAAAAATCACTTATTGATGGTCCACCAATGTGCCATTTGCATGCAGGTGGTAACTTATACCGTGAGATACCTGATGAGGATTGTGTGGCACTTCTCAAACAATGTATCGATATATTACGCCTCTATCCTCATACCATCGATGTTCGCCCCACTGTATTTGCGGTGCCAACACGCGATGAAGGGTTTCCTGAAGACTTGCTACCGCGCTTGAACACGTTAACAGACGCTTATCAAGAACTGATCGAGCAAGACGCTAACAATAAAGTATTGGGCGAGCCTGAAGACTACTATCAGCTCTATAGTCATGAACAGCTGCTAGAGCTCTCCAAACGTGAGCAAGTTGCCGTACCGAGCACAGTTGATGAATGGGTAATACCTGTTGCCAAATACCTAGACTTAAACAAAGTAAAATTTCCGTTGATTGTGGTACAAGAGTACGGCTGGAATATCTTTCGTTTGGCGGCCTCTGCGCAGTTAGCGCTTGAAGAGTATGACCATGCCCATGTCTTCACTGATACTACGGTACAAAAAGTAGTTCCGGTAGATTGTGAGAACTGCACCAACGCCGATCATCATGTTACTAAATGGCGTATTGACTATCAACAAGCTCATAACCAAGCTTACGATCAAGAGAACGCCTCTCAAACTGAGTCTATCGAAGTTGATTACCTAATCAATGCGTGCGGTTTTCGTACTGGCGTCATCGACGATATGGTCGGTGTAGAAGTCACGCGTATGGTTGAGTTCAAGTCTTCCTATGTTACCCATTGGGGCGATGCAGGTGGACAGATACCCGAGATTATTGTTTATGGTCAACGAGGTACGCCCGAAGGTATGGCACAGTTAACCCCTTACCCTGGTGGCTACTTCCAAATACATGGGATGAGTAAAGCGATCACTTTATTCGATGATGGTTTGGTCGCCTCTAACACTGACAGTGCTCAGCCCAAGCTACCACAGCAGTATGTACATTACATCGAAGATGGCTGGGACAAAGCACCGCTACAAGCGCGTAGTCAGCAAGCAATTGAATATGTGGCTGAGTTTGTACCGACATTCAATAGTGCGCGTACCATCGGTAACGCGCTATATGGCGGGCAGCAAATTCCTGGAGAAGATGATACCTTACGGGTGGCTGATGTCAGCCTATACTCTAATATACGCTACGCCCGTGCAGAAAATGTCAAAGCGTCTTCAACCCTGATCGCTGCTGATCAGATAGTCAATGAGTTGACAGAACTTGGACTAGTAGATAACGATACACCGATGAATCGTGGCCGTTATGCGCACGAATGGTCATATCTGACACACAACGATGGTGTGTCTGTCGATAAGGTGGCTCGCGTACTCGCTGAGCAGCGCGGTTTTCCAATAGCGATGGCAGATGTCAATCATAGTGTTCGCGAAGCGGTTTTGGACGATTTGTCACCGGCTGGTGCGTAGCCGTTATCGTTTATTGATAAGTTGTTACTTTGTCCATACGTAGAAAAAAGAGCAGACAACCTATATAGGGTTATCTGCTCTTTTTTTGTGCTCACTTGCAGTGTGCTTGCTTTCAATGTACCTGCTTTCAATGTACTAATGATGATTGCCATCATTTCAGATTGATAAGCGTATTTAGGTTATATACTGACAACCCTAGCGGTTACTGCCCGCCATTTTTTCTGTATCGACATCGTCTTTGATAGTCACGACGGTCTGTAACATGTCGATTGCCTCATCAATGGTATTGCATACTACTAGACGGTCTAAATCTTGCTGCTTCATAAAGCCTTGCTCAGTCGTATATTTTAGATGCTCGATCATACGGTCATAAAAACCATTGATATTTAAAATAATCATTGGCTTTTCGTGTTGGTACAACTGACGCCATGTAGCGATTTCCATGATTTCTTCTAGTGTGCCTAGCCCGCCCGGCAAGGTAATAAAAGCATCCGCGTACTCTGCCATGACTGTCTTTCGAGTATGCATCGTATCGGTCAAATGCAAGCGAGTTAGCTGCTCATGAGCAATTTCGTGCTTGAGCATGAAAGTTGGGATGACGCCCACGGCCTCAGCACCACCAGTGATGACTTCATCTGCCACAGCACCCATAAGACCGATACTGGCTCCGCCATACACCAATCCCATGCCATTATTTGCCAACGCACTACCTAACTCACGCGCCGCCTGCTCATAAATATCACTGTTACCCAAGCGCGAACCGCAATATACCGCGACCAATGGCATCGTCAATGCTGATTTATCCACTGCTTTTTCTATATCTGTGATGTCCTTACTAGTAATTACATCGTAAGTATCGTCATTTATTTTCATTTGCATACAGCATCCTTAATTTTTATATCAGGTTTTATTGAGTGCTTGTTATTGGTGAAGGTAAAACACCGACACCCTTCGTTTGTATTATCATGCACATTGTTTATAAAACGCGCTCAGCCAAGGTTTATAAAACTTGGAAGTCATATTTGAGCAACCGTCTCACCAGCATTTATCTTAACATAAGCAATGCTATCACACAGTCACAGGGATTTATCACTACGCAAAAACTACACTTTAAAGACATGTATTTGTGACACATCATAGTTTAATAATTATTATCTACCAATAAAAAAACACTAAGGTATAACGATGGATAATCGCGACGCTTCTTTGACTACAGACCACCCAAATTCTATCATCGATAACAACTTGATCAACGCTAATAGTACGGACAGCGCTACTGATATCGACATATACTCGCTAAGCATCATGACCGATCGCAATCAAGTACTGGCAGCTACAGTCTATCGTCCTAAAGAGGCGCCCACAAAAGCCATTATGATGGCGCCCGCTACCGGCATCAAGCGCCGTTTTTATCATAACTTTGCGACATATTTGGCACAGAGTGGCTTTGGTGTCCTGACCTTTGACAATGAAGGTATCGGCGAGTCATTGTCGACTGAGCTGGCAAAATGTAGTGCTTCTTTAATCAGCTGGGGTCGCCATGATATGCCAGCCGTACTTGATGCGCTACAAGATCAGTTCCCTAACGCGTCTTACCATCTCATCGGTCACAGCGCGGGTGGACAGCTCATTGGGTTAATGCCGAACCATGACGCCATCTCTTCAGTGTTCAATGTCGCCTGCTCATCAGGACAGATCAAAAACATGGGTATGCCCTATAAGCTCAAAGCGATGTGGTTTATGGATGTTTTTATTCCGACTACTAACTTAGCATTGGGCTATACACCTGCAGACAAGATTGGTATGGGCGAGCCATTGCCACGCGGCGTTGCGCGCCAATGGCGTGAGTGGTGCAATGGCGCAGGCTATATCAAAACCGCGTTTGGCAAAAGCATTCACACGCATTTTTATGATGAGCTCAGCACGCCAGCACTGTGGTTAGGCTTTAGTGATGATGATATCGCCAATAGTGAAAACATGGACGATATGATACGCGTATTTACCAAGATGCCTGTAGAGAAGCGCTTCTTAGACCCTGATGATTTTGGACTAAATCAAGTCGGTCATATGCTCTATTTTAGTGGTAAAACCAATGCCAAAGCACCAGAGCTTTGGCAAATGGCAGTAGATTGGCTGAGCAAAGGTGAATAGGCTTTAATTATTCACCTTCTTGGGTTTTCTCTGCTTCAATACGCTTCTTTAGAGCAGAGTATAGCGACGGCTGCATATTATGAATATTGCCTATCATCCATTTTACATAGCTGATAGGCACCTCTTTGATTGGTTTGCCTTTATGCTTACCAAACGGCATCTTACTCACAGGAGTCGCTTTGTTAGAAATCGCATGTGCCGCTGCAAAATCTGTCGGGGCAATCTCCAGTCGCTCACAGCATGCCTGATAAAGCAGATAGCACATTCGTGCGTCACCTAACGCGTCATGAGCGGCAATCGTCATGGCACCCGCCTCGCTCTTGCCCAACAACTGCTCAATGCACTTGGACTGACCATACGCGCGCCATTCTGGAAAAGCGGCGCGCGCCAGTCTCACGGTACAGATGAGCTTAGCAGAGGGACTACCAATTACTCGCCAATCAAAGCGTACGTTATGTCCGATCAAATACTCTGGTAGCTCAAATTGATCTAACTCAAAGCGCTCAAGACCAGCGACATCAGCATCCGTAATACCATGCACCTTGATAACCACAGGTGATATCGAACGACCACTGTTAAAATATTTCATCCACTCATATCCAGTAGCTACGTTGATCGTTGCGACTTGAATCGGCCTCGGATCACGGCCTTGATCGGTTTCAGTATCGATGACAAGCGCCGTCTCAGCCATAGTAGAGATATCAGCCGTGTTAAAAGCATCATTCATAAGAAGTTAACCATCCATAGCACCGTCATCGCTCAACAACAGTGTTAAGTAGATAACGTTATATTTGCTGTGCTTGTGTTTAATGACACCTGTATTTATGGGGATAAAATCCATAGATAACAATGCTATACACACCTTTGTATACAGGGCTTTTATAATAAAGTCTTATATCGTATAAAACAAATAAGAGACCTCAATGCTAGCAGATGAAAAAAACCAACAACCCAAGCCTTCTATTTTTGGGCGCGTGTTGAGCGTACTGATTAGAGCAGTGGTATTGCTTGGGCTGTTATTTGTGTTTGATAAGCTGCTGCCCGATATCAGCCAACAGACCCAATCATTTGTGGTCGCCAAATGGCAACAGATGAGTTTGCTGCAGCAAGAACTGCCGACAGAAGATAGCTTACCCAGCCCACTACCAGGGCAAAACCTGACGGATACGTGGGGCGCAGCACGCAGTCAAGGGCGCTCACATGAAGGTATCGATATCTTTGCAGAACGAGGAACACCCATACAGTCAACCACGCAGGGTATCGTGAGCAAGGTTGGCGAAAATACTTTAGGTGGCCTCGTGGTCGTCGTAGTAGGACCGGGCGGTGCAGGACATTATTATGCTCATCTAGAGGACTATGCTGATATCTCTCCCAATGATTGGGTCAATAAAGGTGATACTATTGGCTACGTGGGTGATAGCGGCAATGCAAAAGGGACACCGCCGCATGTACATTATGGTATTTATATTAACGGCAGTGCTGTGAACCCCTACCCGCTTTTACAAAAGAATTAAGCATAATGTATAAAAAGCTCTAATAGCATGTATCAAGAGAGGTGCTAGGGCGTGTCCCTATTTTAAAAATGGTGATAAAAATGAAATAAATCGCAGGCTAACAAGGAAAATAGTGCAGACAATATCGAGATATTGACCAGCTATTTGACGCCGTTTGCCAAAGATTTAGCCATTTTTAGCCCATTCAATGATAAGCGTTTGAATTAGGGACACGCCCTAGTTTGCGGTGACTGTACGCACATAAGTGGCTGGAAATACCACACTAAATGTCGAACCCTCACCCTCTATTGATTCAATCTGTAGCTGCGCTTCGTGTTGATGCAGTACGTGTTTTACGATAGCTAACCCCAGACCTGTACCACCTGTGGCACGGCTGCGACCTTTATCAACACGGTAGAAGCGCTCCGTCAAACGAACAATATGCTCTGGTGCTATCCCCAATCCGTCGTCTTCGACTGCAAACCGGCATCCATCTGATGTTCGCGTCCAACTGATAGTAATATTGCCACCTTTTGGTGTGTATTTTATCGCGTTGATCACCAGATTGGACAATGCGCTGTTTAAGTACATCTCTGATCCATATAGACCATCATAGGTGTCTATATGTAGATGAATGATGTGCTTATAGGCTTGGTTATAGGCTTGCGCATCATCATAGATATTGGTGAGTAGCTTGGTCATATCTATAGCATTGACTTCGTGCGTCTCTTCGATCTCAATTCTAGATAAAAGCAGCAAGTCATTTACGATTCTATTCATACGCGCGGTTTGCTGAGTCATGAGCTCAAAACCACGGCGCCAATGGGGCGGCATATCTGGCTGATCCGTAAAGTTTTCTAAGTAACCGGTCATGACGGTCAATGGTGTGCGTAGCTCATGAGAGACGTTTGCCACAAAGTCTTGGCGCATTTGCTCTAAGTGCTTTAAGCGCGTCACATCATAAATAAATAGGAGTTTTTCATCACCAAAAGACGTGAGCTCAAATTTTAGGTAACGGCTAGGGTCGCGCCATGACTCTATGTGGATACCATCATTGGGCAGTGTGGTGTCTTCATAATACTGGTGAAACTCTGGTATGATAATAAAATCAAAGACACTCTTCCCTTTATCATCTTTCTGCAAAGACAATAGATCCTGCGCCGCCTGATTCCACCATCCTAAGCAATCATTCTCATCGATTAAAATCACCGCGTCTCGTAGTGCTCGCAGTGCGCTTCTGATTTTTTGTAGCTGCTCTGCTTCATGCTGGGCAGAGGTGTTTTCTGGGGTATCTTGCTGATGGCTGTTACGGGTTTTTTTGTGTTGTGCTGGCACTGTCTTGTCCATTTCTTATCCTTACCACTATCCGCTATTTTAGTATTCCAGCGACCTTATGTATGCAAGACTAGCTTGGTTCAATAAGACTAGAGAATCGATAGCCTGTACCGCGTACCGTCTGTATCAATGTATCGCAGTCATGAGGACGCAAGAGTTTACGCAGACGCTTAATATGTACGTCGATGGTGCGATCTTCGATGTATACGTTGCCGCCCCAAACCTGATCGAGGAGCTGCGTTCGTGTATAAGCGCGCTCTGGATGACTCATAAAAAACGCCAATAGACGATACTCTGTCGGACCCACATCGATGACTTTTCCGGCGGCGGTCACACGCTGACTTTTGGTATCTAGACTCAACTGACCGATTTCAATAGGCTTGTCACTACTCATCGCACTACTACGGCGCAATACCGCTTTGATTCTAGAGATCAGCTCACGGGTTGAAAAAGGCTTGGTCATATAGTCATCTGCACCCGCATCGAGTCCATAAACCTTGCTGTCCTCTTCACTTTTCGCCGTCAACATAATGACTGGTATCTCAGAGAGCAGCTCATCGTTCTTTAGCATACGACAAAAATCAACGCCGCTTTTGTCTCCTGGTAGCATCCAATCTAACAAGATCAGCGACGGTCTATGATCGACCACTTGCTGGTGCGCCTCTGAGACATCAGCGGCTTGCAGGCTCTCAAATCCAGCCATTTCTAGCGTCATCACAACCATTTCACGAATCGCAGGTTCATCTTCAACAATCAAAATTTGCTCGTTATACATATGACATTCTCAGTGTTAGAGGGCAAAATTTAGCATGTAAAAAGGCGATAAATACTCACCAGTCTTTATCTATTAAACGGATTAATTATGACAGCTTGATGACACTCTAGTGTCAGATCTCCAGTAGAAAATTTAGGGGTCCGTCATTGACACTAGCGACTTGCATGTCAGCGCCAAACTGACCAGTGGCGACGTTTGGGTACTGTGTTTTTGCATAATCTATAAGTTGCTCAAACAGTATTTGAGCCGCATCAGGTGCCATTGCACCACCAAAATCAGGACGGCGACCTTTGTCTGTTTTTGCCATCAAGGTGAACTGCGACACCAATAACAAACCACCGCCTGCCTGCTGGACATCTTTATCTAGTTTACCAAATTTTGTAGGATCTTCATCATTTTCAAAAATACGATACGTGAGAATTTTATCAATCATTCGCTGAGCCGTACTCAGACTATCCTCGTGTCCCAAACCAATATAAGCCAGTATTCCATGATCTATTTTGCCAACACAATGCTCATCGATAGTCACACTAGCCCGCCTGACTCGTTGTATAAGTGCCTTCATTTACTCATTCCTTAACAGATTATGCTCAGACAATAATGGGCTGTCCATGATAAAATACGGTCATTAACTTGCACATGCAATAATGACATCATCTCTTATTTTGGTAGCCGTATTATGAATGTATTTACCACCTTACAACAGCTGGTACCACAGCAGCAGCTCAGTAAAGTCGCTGGACGTTTGGCCGCCAGCCGCCATCCTTATGTTAAACGTACCTTTATTCGTAGTTTTGCAAAAGCCTATAACATCAGCCTAGACGAATATGAGCGCCAGAGTCTCAATGCATACGAGAGCTTCAATGATTTTTTCACTCGTGAATTAAAAGAAGACGCTCGTACCATCGATACCACTGACAACGGTATCGTCAGCCCTGCTGATGGTATTATCTCTCAGCTCGGACAAATCCAAGACCATAAGTTATTGCAAGCCAAGGGTCGTCACTATGATGTCGGACAGCTGCTGGCTGATAGCGAAGATGGCAGTTACTTTGCGGATGGCAGTTTTGCGACGATCTACCTAGCGCCTAGCAATTATCACCGTGTCCATATGCCGTTTACAGGTACGTTGACCAAGACTCGCTACGTACCTGGCACGTTGTTTTCGGTTAATAACACTACGGCCGCTAACGTGCCAGATTTGTTTGCCCGTAATGAGCGTCTGGTCTGCATGTTCGATACCAAGTACGGCAAAGCAGCCGTTGTCATGGTAGGCGCTATGATCGTCGCTGGTATCGAAACCGTCGCGACAGGTAAAATCACTCGTACTGACGACATCCAAGAAGCCGAGCATGACCTGCCGTTTGCCGCAGGGGATGAGCTTGGACGTTTTTATTTAGGCTCAACGGCTATCGTGGTGCTACCAAAAGCGGCAAAAGCTGACTGGTTGGATAGTATGCAAGCCAACAGCATCGTGCAAATGGGTCAACTGTTGGGGATGGCGAACGCTCAATAATATGACTGTATAAAAACGCTCAAAATATCAGCCCAGTTAGGTATGTTAATGCATACTTAACTGGGCTTTTTTATGCCTGTCACTCATATAGAGTTATGCATCGATCAGCCATCCTTGCTGGGTTGCATAGTCGATATTTTTGTTAAGCCAATCATGAATGGGTGGAAAGCTGTCTTTGATAAAAGCAAGGGCACAAGCTACCTGCGAACGTGTTACTTGGGCTTCGACCCACGTTTTTCCCTCAGTATTAAGATTGAGTAAAAATGGCAATAAGCGGTCAACCACTCTAAGCAACTGGCTTTCTTTGCTGCTACCCGTTTCTTGCGCCTCCCAAACCTCACTTAATGCTGCGATACCATTGCCACGCTCTGCTTGTAGTCGAGCAATACCAGCGCGCTCTTCAACGTGCGCATCGCTACGACTGTTTGCGAATAAAAACGTATCGCCAGCGTCAATCTCACCTAAATCATGTACCAGTGCCATCTTTAGCAGTCGCTCATGATTGACATCTAATTCAAACGCTTCAGCAATCGACCAACACGCCATAGCCAAGTGCCAAGAGTGCTCGGCAGAGTTTTCGCGGCGAGTGGTTTGTGTCACATAGCTACGGCGATTGATACGCTTGAGGGCATCTAGCTCTAATAAGAAGTGAGTAACATCATCTATGTCGATGTTTGCAGCAGACTTTGGGTTGGTCAATGACATAGTTGTGTTTAAGGACATATTTCTCTCTAATTTTTTGATAATCTTATGAATTATGATGTTGCTAACAGCAAGATAGCGCTGATGTTATCAAGCGCTATCTCTTATAAATGTTTCAGTTAAATGACTGAGCACCCTATTATATGACTGTCTACTTTATCAAATTAATAATGGTTTTGAACGCAGGATCTTCACTACTACGACACAGCTCAAACAATATCGACTCAACAGTACTGATCACTCCACCCGCACGGCGGATACGGCGAATCGCTTGTTTTTTATCGTAAGGGAAACGAGAGCCAACCGCATCGCCAATAATGACAGGTTGCATGCCGTTGTCTAATAAATCTAATGCTGTCTGCATAATACAGACATGCGCTTCAGCACCAAATAGCAGCACGGTACTACGGTTCTGCTGCGCCAAATGATGCCATGTGTCATTGTTATCACAAGCGCTAAAGGTAGCTTTTTCGAAGCTCTTGGCATTATCACCTTCAAGCACGTCGCGTAACTCTGGCAAGGTATCCCCCAATCCCTTTTTGTATTGTTCGTTCAGCATAATTGGGATATTGAGTGCTTGCAGCCCTTTGATTAGAGTAACGGTTTTTTTGACGATGTTTTCGTGGTCATAGATATGCGGTGTTAGGCGCTCTTGTACATCAATAATCATTGCCTGGGTGTTCTCACGAGCGATTCGATAGGTGCGATCATTAATCATGGTAGACATAGTACACTCCTTGTACGGCTGACAGTTATTATCAAAAGCTATTTTAGAATTATCATTAATAGTGCCATGGTTTATCTCACTCTTATTTAGTCACAGTTTTTTGGATGCGTCAATGGAGATAATTTGCAAACGCACCACATGTTTTGTTTTTGGGCATGTGCCTCGTTTATTTATGCCATAAAAAACCCCCAGCCATAATGACTGGGGGTTTTATTTATTAGAAAGTAGCTGTTTTTGCGTGTTCAGGTAATCTTATTTATATAGACTAGATTAAACGCGCTCAATAACAGTAGCAATACCTTGACCAAGACCGATACACATCGTCGCTAGACCGATTTCAGTATCTGACTGCTCCATTGCGTTTAGCAGAGTTACGGTGATACGAGCACCTGAACATCCTAGTGGATGACCTAGAGCGATTGCACCACCGTTGATGTTAACGATGTCTTGCTTGTCAGACAGGTTCAGTCCTTTCAATACAGACAGACCCTGAGCTGCAAATGCTTCGTTTAGCTCGATGGTTTGCATGTCATCGATGCTCATACCAGCACGCTTTAGTGCTTTGTTGGTAGCAGGTACAGGACCATAGCCCATGATAGCCGCATCACAACCAGCAACGGCCATACTACGAATACGAGCACGCGGTTTTAGACCAAGATCTTTGGCTTTTTGTGCGCTCATGACTAGCATGGCTGACGCACCATCAGACAATGCAGATGACGTTGCTGCTGTAACCGTACCGCCTTTTGGATCAAACGCTGGACGTAGGTTGCGCATTTGCTCCATCGTCGCATCTGGACGAATCACTTCATCCACAGTACATAATTGCAAGCGACCAGCCGCATCATGACCTTCAATGCCGATGATTTCATTGTCAAAACGACCTTCAGTAGTCGCAGCCCATGCACGGCGATGTGACTCAAGACCAAAAGCGTCCTGCTCTTCACGTGTAATGCCATTCATACGGCCTAGCATCTCAGCGGTCAAGCCCATCATGTTTGAGGCTTTTGCATAGTGCTTAGAGGCAGCTGGGTTTAAATCAACGCCGTGCATCATGCCTACGTGGCCCATGTGCTCGACGCCGCCGATGATGAATACATCACCTTGGTTGGTCATGATTTGCGCAGCAGCAGTATGTAGCGCTTGCATAGAAGAGCCACATAGACGGTTGACCGTTTGTCCACCAGCAGTTTTTGGAATACCAGCTAGCAGACCGATGTTACGACCGATATTTAAACCTTGCTCTAGAGTCTGGTTAACACAGCCCCAGATAATATCTTCGATGTCATTGGTATCAAAGTCATTACGTTCTACCAAAGCACGTACCAGTTCAGCTGAAATGCTGTCAGCACGTACATGGCGGAACATACCGTTTTTGGTTTTGCCCATTGCCGAGCGTACGCCATCTACGATGACCACATCTTTTGGACTTAAAGTTGTCATACTATCTTCCTTTTCAATTTTTATTGTCAGTGTAGGCAGTCCACTTCAGCGCTATGGTTTACTGGTCTTGCACAAAGCACCGTATGCTATGTACGTCGACGATTAATCCCATCCATCAGTTCTGAAGTAAATCTACTAAAACAGTACGTCCGCAATCAAAGAGTATTAATAAATCCATTGTTATCTCTCTTTTGCCAGACGTACCACACTTATCCTAATACGGTATGTTCATTAAGCGACCGAGTAAAAAGTCTCGCCAGCTGCTGCCATATCGCGAATCTTTTGCGGCGCTTCATAGGCTTTGCCAAGGTGTGCATACTTTTCACACAGTGCTAAATAGTTATCTAGACCCATTTGGTCAACATAACGGCAAGGGCCACCGCGGAATGGTGGGAAACCGACGCCCATAATCATTGCCATGTCGGCCTCGGCAGGCGTGCTTACGATGTTGTCTTCTAGGCAGCGAACCGTTTCGTTGCAAAACGCAATCATAGTACGGTCGATGATCGCTTGATCATCAAATTCTTGCTTGTCGCTGTCAGTCGTGGTTTTGAGTAACTCGTAAGTAGCTTCGTCAGCAACTTTCTTTGGCTTACCGCGCTTGTCAGTTTCATACTTATAGAAACCAATGCCGTTTTTCTGACCCAGACGCTCATTCTCATATAGATGCTGGATGGCACCTTTGTAGTCAGGCTTCATACGATCAGGGAAACCATCAGCCATTACTGCTGCGCCATGTACACCTGTATCTAGACCGACGACGTCGATTAGGTATGCAGGGCCCATTGGCCAACCGAATTTTTCCATGACTTTATCGACATGAGCAAAATCAGCACCTTGCTTGAGTAGTAAGTCAAACGCGCCAAAGTATGGGAACAAGACACGGTTCACAAGGAAACCTGGGCAGTCATTGACTACAACAGGGACTTTACCCATTTTAGAGGCTAGTGCAACGGTAGTCGCCACGGCTTCTTCAGATGATTTCTCACCGCGGATAACTTCTACCAGTGGCATACGATGTACTGGGTTAAAGAAATGCATACCCACGAAGTTTTCTGGACGCTCAAGCGCTTCTGCTAGATAAGTAATAGAGATCGTCGAGGTGTTTGACGCTAGGATGCAATCGTCTTTTACCAGGCCTTCTACTTCTTTTAGTACCGCACGTTTTACGTTTGGATTTTCTACGACCGCTTCGATTACGATATCAGTCTCAGAAAAGTCACCATAGTTCAAAGTAGGACGAATACGGCTCAACGTTTCACCCATTTTCGCTGGGGTCATTTTCTTACGTTCAACCATTTTGCCAAGCAGTTTGCTGGCTTCGCCCATACCAAGGTCTAATTGCTCAGACTTGATATCTTTCATGATGATTGGCAGGCCTTTGCTGGCTGCTTGATACGCGATACCGCCGCCCATGATGCCAGCACCTAGTACGGCTGCTTCATTGATTTCATGTGCTTGTTTGCTGTGTTGTTTCGCTAGCTTTTTAACCAATTGATCATTTAAGAATAGACCAACCAAGCTCTCTGCTTGTGGGGTTTTAGCCGCTTTAGCAAAACCAGCCGCTTCTACTTCGATTGCCTTGTCACGTGGTAGATTGACGTGCTTCTCAATCGCTTCGATTGCTAGCGCTGGCGCTGGGTATTGTTTAGGGTTGGCTTTAGCAAAAATAGCACCTTTGGCACTGTTGAACGCCATGGCTTGCTCAAGCTGGTTTAGCTTAACTGGAGCTAGTTTTTCTTCACGTTTTGCTTTCCAATCAAGCTCACCTGAGATACATTTTTTGACTAGGTCAATTGCAGCATCTTGTAAGTCATCAGCAGGTACGGTTGCATCAACTAAGCCAAGTTTAAGAGCAGCAAGTGGTTTTTTTGGGCTACCAGTAGCGATAAGCTCAAGCGCATTGTCGATACCGATCACACGTGTACTACGAACTGTACCACCAAATCCTGGGAAAATACCAAGTTGAGTTTCTGGTAGACCGATGATTGCTTTGTCGCTCATGACGCGGTATTCACAGACCAATGTCATCTCACAACCACCGCCCATCGCAGCGCCATTGATGGCAGCAACTTTCGGGAATGGTAGGTCTTCAAAACGGTTGAAAGCGTCATTGACATGAACGACCCAATCTTTGATCTCGCTTTCTGATTTTTTGAAAGAACCGACAAATTCTGTGATATCAGCACCAGCGATAAACACACCTTTGGCTGAAGTTACAATAAGACCTTTTACGTCGTCAGCTTTTTCTAACGCGCTAACGGCTTCACCAAACTGCTTGTTGGTCTCAGCATCAAACTTGTTCACGCTCTCATTTTCGGCGTTGTACTGCATGTTGGCGATGCCATCCTCTAGCATTGTCACCGTGATGCGATTTCCTTGGTATACCATTTGAAACTCCTTTCTATATAACGAAAGCTACGTTTTGAATTAAATAAATAGCCAGTTATTGTTAGTAAAATGGGTAATAGCACTCCACGCATGCTACGTCTTAGAGATAAACACATAGCTTACGCACGAGTGAAGATGTCTTTATTATCCAGCGCTCATGATGGGATACTTGTGTTGACGCTTGTACCTCACCACACGGCGCTTCATTTATATGTTACAACCACTGATATTAAAATACTGACTGAGACATGCTCCAATACAGATGATCGACCACACTGAGCAAAACTCAATACGATCACTATCGGACCATTTTCACGTCAATTAGTGTAGGGGATTATGCCCCTAGCTGTCACAAGCTAATACCATACTCGCAAGTCACTCTTAAATCACCTGTAGGCATTTACCTTATGCGCAAAGTGTTTTAGTGTATGACTGTATACTGAGTTACTGTTTTGGTATTAATTTATCTGGCTTGCCTATGCTGTCTACCACCACAAGGATGATAAACCGTTGCTGTGCTCAACAAATATGACTTACTTAGATTGTACCTTTATCAAAGCATATTCAACCAGTGAGTGACACCATCCATACGTAACAAAATCTTGTCGTTGTATTTCAGCTCAGCATGTCTTATTTTGGGATCTACACCCACTGTGAGAATCGTGA
Source organism: Psychrobacter sp. H27 (assembly GCF_059072655.1). Classification (NCBI taxonomy): domain Bacteria; kingdom Pseudomonadati; phylum Pseudomonadota; class Gammaproteobacteria; order Moraxellales; family Moraxellaceae; genus Psychrobacter; species Psychrobacter sp. H27. The sequence goes on from NZ_JCACRX010000001.1 coordinate 1,602,167, forward strand.
TAAAAAAATGCAAAAAACAATCAATTGATACGGTGTCTCACAAAAGCCGTATAACCTATCATGCTACACTAATACTGTTTTTACCTTATCTCTGATAAGTCTCTACTGTACTCCTAATAAATGGTTGGATTATGACTGTTTCCCTTACTTCTGGCACTACTTCTTCTGATATCACCTCTTTTGACTTTATCTCTTTTCAAAGCACTGAGCAGTTTCATGGTGCTGTGCGCGAACAATTGGCGCAAGACATCGAGGTGTTGTTTGCTTATGCCAGGCTTCCTAGTCCACTGGTAGATGCTTGCCGCTATGTGATGACTGGACAAGGCAAACTGGTAAGACCGCTCATGGTTGCCAGTGCTTTTGCCAGTATCAACAGCAGTAATAATGAACGTACAGACGAGCGCAATGATGTCGATATGCTCAATGCTGATCTGGACTCATTACTCGAGAACGACTCAGACTATGATATGTCGCGCCGTGCTGCACTGGCTGTCGAGCTACTGCATACCTACTCGCTAGTACATGATGATCTGCCCTGTATGGATGATGATGAGCTACGCCGCGGCCAACCAACGGCTCATATTGCTTTTGATGAAGCGACGGCGCTGCTGGCAGGAGATGTGCTGCAGACGCTAGCATTTGAAGTACTCACTGCAGAGCTGCCAACCTTTGCGCCATTCAATGCGGACATTGCAAGCCAGCTATTGGCAATTTTTGCTCCGCGCGCACGGCGCATGGTGTCGGGTCAAATGCTAGATCTTAATGCCGAAGCCAGTACCAGTATCGCGCAGGACGATTTAGAAGCCATTCACCGCGACAAGACAGGGGCGTTGATCGAGGCAGCTATGCTTATGGGCGGCGTTTGTGCTGGTGCAACAGCCCCGCAGCGCATGGCACTGCAAGAGTGCGCACAACACATCGGGCTTGCCTTTCAAGTCCAAGATGATGTGTTGGACGTCACCATGACGACAGACACACTTGGCAAACCGGCAGGTAGCGATGAAAAGCTGGACAAGTCTACCTATGTAAAACTGATGGGTGTCGATAATGCGACCAGCTACGCGCAATCTCTTTTTAATGACGGACGCGCAGCAATCAGTCGTGAGCTTGGCGGTAACAAAGACAACATTGGCAAAAACAATGATGCTCTACTGGCGTTGATTGAATGGCTCTGGTCGCGTAAAAAGTAGCTTGTCGAATAGCAGTCGAAAGCAGATATCGTAGTACATTTTATTACCCAAAACGGCAGTGAGTGGTCAACATGGACAGTCCCCCTACCCCGCGTATCTATCTTGGCACTGGTGGCTATAGCGATACTGATTTACTCGGTACGCTATATCCAAAAGGCACCAAAAAGACAGATTTCCTACGTGAATACGCCAAGCAGTACGGCGCGGTAGAGGTAAACAGCACATTCTATGCACCCATCGGGCAAAAAGCCTTTGCGGGGATGGTTGATAAAGCCTACGCCCAAGCCGACAGTCAGTTAAAATTTTCTGTAAAATTGCATCAAGACTTTACCCACGCTCGCAAAGGCACTGCCGAACACGCACAAGCATTTCTAAACGCTCTATCACCGCTTATCGAAGCGGATGCGTTAGCACCGTTATTACTCCAGTTCCCACACGGTTTTGATCGTACCCGCACGCATCGCCTCTATCTGGCAGAGCTTGTCAGTTGGTTTAAAGATTATCCACTTGCTATCGAGTTCCGCCATAACGGCTGGCACACACCACAAGTGGTCGATAGTTTCCAGCAGCAAGGTCTCATTTGGTGCAGCGTCGACTATCCAAAAGTCGGTGGGTTGCCACCATCACGATTGATATTCACTGAGCGCACTGGCTATCTGCGTATGCATGGCAATAATACGGGCTGGTGGGATGCGATGAGCGCAGCTGACCGTCATGATTATCGTTATAGCGAAGCTGAGATGCAGGGCTGGGCACAAGCGATTGCCAATCAGCGTCAGCATTTTGATACACTTTATATCTTCTTTCAAAACACGGTCAAGGCGCATGCTTATTACAATATTGCGATGCTGCGTGAAGCGTTGATGACGCATCACTTTGTGGTTCTCTAAATAAAAATGTGCTGATAAACGCACTGATATAACGCACAATCCTTATTCGATAATCAACAAGTAGATAACTATGGACTCACTCAGTCAGATTGTCTTAGGTGCTAGTGTACAAGGTGCGATACTGGGAAAATACCAAGGTCGAAAAGCCTACCTATACGGGGCTATGCTAGGCACGCTACCTGATTTGGATGTGCTAGTTCATTATCCTGACCCCATCAGTGACATGACTTACCATCGCGGTTTTAGCCACTCACTGATCGTCCTGACTGCAGTGGGTATCATGGGCGCTTGGCTAATTAGCCGTTACCATCAATGGCGCGATATGCCATTGCCCTACTCCAAAGCTCGCTTAATGCTAGCCATGACATTGGCGCTGACGACTCATCCGATTTTAGACAGCTTTACCGTCTATGGCACTCAATTACTGTGGCCGCTACAGGAGTCTTTATCGCTGACACCTTTTAGCATTGCGTCAATGTTCATCATTGATCCGCTATATACCTTGCCATTGTTTATAGCACTACTTCTGGGACTTATTAAGGGTAGCAAACTTGCGGTATTCAAAGCAGGACTGCTAATCAACTGTCAACGCTTTACTCTATGGATGCTGCTGCTTAGTAGTAGTTACTTACTGCTTAGCTTAGGATTAAAATACCATGCACAGTCTCAAGCTAAGCAAACTTTGGCAGCGGCTAATATCCATACCACGCGCCTCAAAACCATGCCTGCCCTGCCGACAGTGCTTATGTGGCGTACAGTCGCTGAAGACGATAAAAATAGATTGATTGAAGTACGCGGTAGCGTTTTAGACAGTCGCTTACCTGAATATCGCTACCTGACGCAGTACGACAACGCGCAGACGCTACGCGCAAACATGCCAGCGCAAAGCCGACCTTATGCCGATCGTCTTGATTGGTTCTCAGGTGACTGGACAGGCTACCGAACTCAAACGATTCTTAATGACGCTGCCGAGCCTAACAAAAAAGACATTCAGCTGGTCGTTGATGACCTACGTATGATGGCAGGTGACACGGCGTTCTTTAGTTTTGTATTGGCTAATAAAATAGGACAAGGGGCACCATGGCAATCGATTACGCCTATAGAAGCACCTGTTATCAAAACGGATGGCGAACCTGAAGTGTCGCGTATTGAATTGGTCAAACAAGGATTTGTGAGAGTGTTTGATGAGTCGGTTGTGGATAGAGGTACCGGATGGAAGGTAGTTGAATGAAGATATCCTCGCTACTCAAACTATAAGTCTAAAAGAAGCTCCTAAAAAAGATTTTATTATAAAAGTCACAGGTATTTTAACTACTAAATATGGAGAAGTATTACCTTTCTCATATACTCGAAAAGGTGAAGTTCACTTAATGTCTAATTATTACTCTGGTTTTTACCTGTTAACGCCTACTGTGTAATACCTTCTTATCTTTCTAATCTAGAAATTGAGACTAATAAACCCGTAAAAATCTGACAGCAGCCATAACCTATAAACCAAAAAAAGGACACCTCACCGTGTCCTTTTTTTCATCCAAACCCTTAGCAACTCAAAATTTTTATCTTTCAAACCTATAGAAACTCAGCTCATACATTTATCTAAAAACAAGCCTACAGAATCGCTCTACTTATCGGTTTTGCACACTGGTAACTTATATCCTACTAATCAAGAGACATTAGTCAAGATGCAACATAAGCGTACTGATATTCACCTACAATAATAGAGAGAATAATAATGACAACCCTAAAAAATAAAGTCGCGATTGTAACTGGTTCATCAAAAGGTATCGGCGCACAGATCGCTATACTGCTCGCAGAAGCAGGTGCCAAAACGGTCATCAATTACGCAAATGATGATGCAGCAGCGAATGATATCGTGAGCCAGATTAAATCAGCAGGCGGTGAAGCCATCGCTGTGCAAGCTGATGTTAGTGATACTCAGCAAGTTGCTACGCTGTTCGACACCACCATCAGTGAATTTGGCAAACCAGATATTTTGGTCAATAGCGCAGGTATAATGATTAATAAACCCATTGCAGAAACTACTGATGAAGACTTTGACCGTATATTTTCTATCAATGTAAAAGGCACGTTTAACACGCTACGTGCGGCGGCGACTAAACTTAATAATGGCGGTCGTATCGTTAACCTTTCAAGCACGACCACTCGCATGATGCTGCCTGCCTATGGCACATACTGTGCAACCAAAGGTGCGGTAGAGCAGCTAACTAGAATCTTTTCTAAAGAAGTTGGCGAGCGCAACATCACTGTCAACGCAGTCTCTCCTGGCCCTACTGACACTGAGCTATTCAATCAAGGTAAAGCTGACGAGACTATCGAAAATCTCGCTGGTATGTCACCATTTAATCGTATCGGTGAACCAATCGATATCGCCCGCGTAGTGTCATTTTTAGTGAGCGAAGAAGCGGCTTGGGTGACAGGACAAAATATCGGTGCAAACGGCGGTATAGCGTAATATCGTTTTCTACTGAAAGTGATCAAACAAAAAAAGGACACCTTTCGGTGTCCTTTTCTATAAATCAAATACTTAGCTATTAAAGATTATGCTTCAACGCCAGCATCTTGACCTTTATATTTTGCGTTTGCGTAATCCCAGTTCACTAGCTTGTCTAAGAACGTATCAACATAGTCAGGACGACGGTTACGGTAATCTACATAATACGCGTGTTCCCATACATCACAAGTCAGTACAGCGACTTGGTCATGTGCAAGTGGCGTATCAGCGTTGGCAGTTTTGGCGATTGACAATTTGCCACCGACTTTATCAGCCACTAGCCATGCCCAACCTGAACCAAACTGAGTCAATGCTGCGTTCTTGAACTCTTCACGGAACTTGTCATAGCTACCGAAGTCTTCTTCGATTTTTGCTTTTAAATCGCCAGTAGGTTCGCCGCCGCCGTTTGTTGGCGTCATGCAGTTCCAATAGAACGTGTGGTTCCATACTTGAGCTGCTTGGTTGAATAGGTTTTGAGTGCTTTCGCTTTCAGAAGCTGCCTTGATAATTTCTGGCAATGTTTTGTCTTCTAGACCAGAACCTGGTAGCAAGTCTTTTAGCTTATTTACGTAAGCAGCATGATGCTTATCATGATGGTATTCTAGCGTCTCGGCACTGATATGTGGCTCTAGTGCGTCTTTTGCATATGGTAGGTCTGGCAATGTAATGTTTGACATAATTATTTTATCCTTGCTTATTTGGCCACTCATACTGTTTATATCTCGGAAATATATCATCAAAGTTAGTATTTCTGTCGATAGGCAAGCCTAAAAACAGAACTACCCTAAGAAGATGCGTACTAAAGACATAAACAATATCGAGCTAAATTGGCTGAGTTTATTGTTTGAAATGAATTTGATCGTTTAATACACGTTATTGCTTAACACAGTATCACGTATTATTATGAGTCCAAAATTAATCTAGCTATTACTTATTGCTATTATTCTTTGTCTAAAGGCTAAGTGTCTAACCCTATAGACTTTTATTAACTTAATGTTCACAAGCTATAAAATTTTATTCACTGTAGCTTAGAAACCATTATAGCAACAGTAGCCAATAATATCAGTTACCAAATGTTATAGCCCGCATAATTTGCATAGCAATTGGTTATTCATTTAATGATAATCACCACCATCGTATAGCCATACGCTATCAAGCGTAATACAGTCACAACATAGCTATCAAGGTCGATCAAATCATCGCTACTCACCTAACGGAATGTCTATATGAGCACCACTGACCCCTCTTTACTTTCTACTGAGTCGACCTCCGATGACCAATGGGTACTCGCCAGTAATAATAAAGGCAAATTGGCTGAATTTAAACGACTATTTGCTGAAGCCAATCTGAACGTAACGATTGTCCCGCAAGGTCAGCTCGATATTGACGATGCGGTTGAGGATGGCCTGAGCTTTGTAGAGAACGCCATTATCAAAGCCCGTCACGCCAGCCGTATCAGCGGACTGCCTGCTATTGCTGACGACTCAGGACTGTGTGTGCCGGCACTAGGTAATGCCCCTGGCATCTATTCAGCTCGCTATGCAGGTGAGCACGGTAATGATGCCAAGAATAACGCCAAACTCATCGCTGACTTACAGCCATTACGCACAGCCCAACCTGATACCCCAATTGAGGGCATGTTTGTTTGTGTGCTAGCCATGGTACGTCATGCTGATGACCCGCTGCCGATTATTGCTCAAGGTCTATGGCACGGCGAGATTTTGGAGACGCTGCATGGTGACGGCGGCTTTGGCTATGATCCATTGTTTTGGTTACCTGACTTTCAAGCCAGTGCCGCGAGTCTCAGCGCTACTGACAAAAACCGCATCAGTCATCGTGGTCAGGCAATCCAGCAGTTATTGAAACAGCTGGCCTAAACTTACCCAACTGACTTGATAAGCGTGCTTAATAAAAACAGCAACATAAGAAAACATGGCGTTAAAGAGATAATTTTTACTTTAATAAACAGATAGATTATACTGTTCTACTTTTAAAATTTTGTTGAAAGCCGTTATTTGGCTGTATAATTCACCAAAAAGCGTTATTATGCGCTGCATTAACGGTTTATGATTGATATTTGATAGTGTCTGCAACTTGGACAGCGTTATCTTAATGAGTATCAGCGGCGATGGCTACTGGTGCTGATTTTGAGGTTGCGAACTTATCACTATCCCCTATTTATTCCAACGGCAGCCCGTCGTACATGCCCGTAATTTGAGGCGCGGTCTGTCTATTACAATTTAACCCTAAGTACTATTTCATTAATCAAACGTACTACTTAATCCTAAAGGTGTAATTAACATGGCTACAGATTTACAAGTCACAACTAACAAGCTATCTAATAAAGAAACCCAGCTAACGGTTAAAGTGCCCGTTGAAAAAATTCAAAACAAAGTTGAAGGCCGTATTCGCCAAGTTGCGAAAACTGCCAAGATTGACGGTTTCCGTAAAGGTAACGTCCCTATGTCACACATCCGCTCTCAGTACGGTGCTGGCATTCAACAAGAAGTTATCAACGATGTCATCCGTGATACTGTATTTGAAGCGATCAAATCTGAAGACATCCGCGCTGTTGGCATGCCTAACATCGACGACGTAAAACTTGAAGACGATTTCTTGGTATATCAAGCTACTGTTGAAATCTTCCCAGAAGTAGACGTACAAGGTATCGATGAGATCGAAGTTGAGCGTCACACTGCACAAGTGAGTGAAGAAGACGTTGACACCATGATCGAAAACCTACAAAAGCAACGTGAAGAATTCGTTGAGAAAAAGGGCATGGCGGCAAAAGACAACCAAGTGACTTTTGACTTTGAAGGCTCTATCGACGGCGAAAAATTCGAAGGCGGCTCTAGCGAGGACTTCAAATTGGTTATCGGTAGCAACCAGATGATCCCAGGTTTTGAAGCTGGTATTAAAGGCATGAAAGCTGGCGAAGAAAAAACTATCGACGTGACTTTCCCAGAAGACTACCAAGCTGAGAACCTAGCTGGTAAAGAAGCTCAGTTCAAAATCAATGTAAAACTGGTTGAAAAATCTAAGCTACCTGAAATTAACGAAGAGTTCCTAGAGCTATTTGGCGTGACCGAGGGCGGCGTTGAGAAGTTGAAAGAAGACGTACGCAAAAACATGGAACGCGAAATCAAAAATGCTGCGCGTAGCCAAGTTAAGCAAGCGACTTTTGACGCATTGTTAGAAAAGAACGAATTTGACGTACCAAACGCGATGCTAGAGCAAGAAATCGAGCGTCAACGCAACATGATGATGCAACGTTTTTCTCAGCAGTTCGGTGCGAATGCTGATAGCTTCGATAAAGACATGCTACCAAATGAGCTATTTGAAGAGCAAGCGCTACGTGCTGCCCGTCTTGGTATCATCGTTGCCCGTGTTATCGATACCAAAGGTCTAGAAGTAGATCAAGAGCGTGTTGAAACCTTCATCAAAGAAGCCGCTGAAAACTACGAAGATCCAGCAGAAGTTATCGAGTACTACACCAATGACAAGCAGCAGCGTGCTAACATTGAGTCTGTAGTACTAGAAGACCAAGTAGTAGATTACTTGATCGAACAAGGTAAAGTCACTGACAAAGAAGTTAGCTACCAAGACTTGCTAGCCGCTCAGCAACAACAGCAGCAAGCAATGTAATTGATACGACAAGCTGTCTTTTTAGATATGCTGTAGTCTATTATCAAAACTAAAATGCGCCCCCGACCTTTTAATCGGGGGCGCATTTTTTGTGGCATTCGTTAACTAGATGAAATTAGTCGCAACTATCGAACCTACAAGCATCGTACTTGTACTATAAAACGCGCCTTATACCAAAACAGGCGCAAATACGGCGCTCAACCCTAGCAGTACTACCCCGCGCTGTAACCATAAGCTATCGCTAAATCGTTGCTGCAACTGTTGACTAACTAGCGTACCAACTGCATATAGCGCTAGCATCGTGACCATCATCCCTGCATAAAAACCCAGCTGACCGCTCACACCAACATTCGCTGGCACTTCAAGCGCATGTGCCAACCCGTGAAAGACTGCTAGACCACCAAAGCCAAACAGTGACAACTGCTGGATGTTTGGCGTACGTGCTGTATGGGTCTGCGCAGAGAATGCTTCTTGTCTGCTTTTTTGACTCATCAAAACCATCGCCAACACGACTACCGATAATGATATGGCGACTTCGATCAGCCCAGATGAGGCTGCAAACCCAATACCACCGATCAAGACACCAACCGTGCCTAATACTGCACCTAACGACAACCCTGCCGTCAATGACATCATACCTAAGCGCTGCTTTTGTAACCCATAAAACAACATGCCCATGCCTACTGCCAAAAATAGATGATCAAGGCCAGTCACTGGATGCATCAGTCCCGCTTGCAACGTACCCAAGAACGATGGCGCTTGCGTAGCAGTCGAATGAATATGCCCTGAGTGTGCTTGTGCCAGCGACGGCACCACAGACAACGTTGCCAATGTCGATGAACCAACTACGAGACTACGAGTAGACAACCTCTGTGAAAATTTAGCATTTTTGACATCAAGCTCTTTTGTATATCGTGTCATGTGGTTTGTTCCTTTTTATTCATGTTGTATTTTCGATGGTGAAGGATTCGGACTAAGGATATGCCTAAGCTACGCAAGCATACCGTGCTCTTTGATAAAGGCAATAATCTCATCCAGACCGTCACCTGTTTTCATATTGCTAAAGACAAAAGGTTTGTCACCGCGCATTTTTTTGGCATCGCGCTCCATTACCTCAAGCGACGCACCAACCATAGGCGCAAGATCGGTCTTATTGATAATCAGTAGATCAGATTTGGTAATACCGGGGCCACCTTTACGCGGTATCTTGTCGCCTGCAGAGACATCAATGACATATAAGGTCAAATCAGACAGTTCTGGGCTGAAAGTCGCGGCCAAGTTATCCCCACCTGACTCGATGATGATCATCTCCAAGCCGTCAAAGGTCGCCTGCAGCTCGGCAATGGTGGTCAGATTGATAGACGCATCTTCGCGAATGGCTGTGTGCGGGCAGCCGCCTGTCTCAACGCCGCGGATACGCTCAGCTGGCATGGCGTTATTACGGGTTAAAAACTGTGAATCTTCTTTGGTGTAAATATCGTTAGTGACAACTGCCATATTGATCGTATCACGCAGGTTTTGACATAGTCTCAAGGTCAAAGCCGTTTTACCACTGCCGACTGGCCCGCCAATACCAAGGCGTAAACACGATAAAGCAGGCTGATGTGAGCTCTCACTATCAATAGCTGAGTCGGGTATGGCTTGAGTATTTTTTGGTTTTATTGGGGTTAGAGACATCGTAAGCTCCTTAGAGGATTCATATAGGAATAACTGTAAATAGAAACAAATGTAAAATTATGAGCGGAATAACCGGCTGTATTGCTCCTCATGCATACTCGAGAGGATAGCTAGATTGGGCAAGTTGTTAGAGATGTTGAGGCTCTCATAGAGGTCTTGACACAGTTTTTGACAAACCTGATCTTCATTCATATCCAAAGCATGGGTAGCGTTTGCTGACGTGATTACATCATCAAAGGCTTGTTTTACGTCACCGCTCAACGCATCAACTTGAACGCCGAGATTGTTTTGTAATTGCCATAAAATACGTTGACCTGCCATCTGTCCTAGCGGTACGGTCTTTACAGCGGCGAGCACCATATTCTCTAATTGCGCAAATCCATAGGTAGTCATTGACTGCGCTAGTGGTAGTTGCCAATGCTGAGCAATATGAGCGAAAAGTGGCAAAAAGCCATCTTCAGGTAGCTCTGTAGGTACGCCCAGATTTAAAACTTCATTAAGCCAAGATACCATCGCCTGTGCCAACTGTTGGGACTCAAGCACAAACTCTTTACTCTCGAGGCTGGCATGGTAGTCATGTGCTACCTCGTTTGCCAGCGCCTCATGTCCTCCACCGAGCGCACACATTATTAGCCCTAATAGTGGTAGCTCGTAGCCAATCACTGCAAGCTCTAAATAGTCCTGCATAAATGCAAGTGTACTGGCTTCGTCAGAGATAACCCCTGACTCAATCGCTGACTCTACACCTTGCGAATAGGTATAGCTCCCGATTGGCAAATTACTTGATGCCAGCATCAATAGCTGTCCCAGTTGGACGGATTGAGTAGATTGCGTGCTGGTATTAACCATCATGTGAATGACCTACAGATGCCTCATCATGGTTATGGGAATGACTGTGTGAGTCGCTACTCGAATGAGAGTGGCTGCTTGCATGCGAATGAGAGTGCGCGTGAGAATGGCTATGTGCATGCCCTTGTCCTGTCTGATAGGCCCCTGTCTCAGGCTCGAACGGTACGGACGTGGACTCAGTATATAACCCTAAGTTTTCGAGCATTTGAGCCAGCACATGATCGTTTTCAAAATACAGCGCATAGCCTGCATCATCCTGATCAAAACTGTGCTCAAACATCAACGGCACATGACGATTGCCCAAATGATAAGCGCCTTTCATGAGTAAAAAATCATCGTTGGCCGTCACTTTAGTCACTGCTTGCGGTTTGGCGATGATTTGTATCAAGTCTCCTGCTGCATTACTAAGCACATCATTTCCTTTTAACACCCCTGTACGAGGCAGATCAATACCAACAGCTGTGCCTGCTGCAGTAACTGCTCTAAAGCGTGTATGCTGGCGCGTGTCAAAGTCCAGTAGCAGGTAATCATCCGCTTGATACTGCGCTGTTAGCTGCGCTTGTTGTGTGTCGTTAGGTGCGCTTAAACGGGTATTAAATATTTTCATAAATATAAGGCTCTGTTTACTGTTGCTCAAACTATCGGTCTATAATTTGAATGGTAAAATTGTTGGCAATGAAGGCAAGATCACACTCAAAACACCCCCTAACCATTGGCATACATGGTCTATGGTTCGCTCTTTTAAAAATCCTAAAAACGTGCGTCATAAGGCCTAAAATAAAAAGTAGCGCTGCGCCATGGGTAGTACCTCAGCTGGCTCACAAGTAAGTGTCTTACCATCAGCGCGCACCTCATAGGTCTCAGGATTGATATCCATATCAGGGCAGTAGCTGTTAAAGCGCATATCGCTTTTACGAATTTGACGGATTCCATGTACAGGCTGAATGACTTTGGTCAATCCAAGCTGTTTATCGACCTGCTTATCGATGGCGGCTTGCGACATAAAGGTAATACTGGTTTGGGCAACCGATTTTGGATACGACGCGAACATAGGACGATAATGTACGGGCTGAGGCGTAGGAATAGAGGCATTAATATCACCCATCGGCACCGCAGCGATGAGACCACCTTTGATGATGCACTCAGGCTTTACCCCAAAAAATTTAGGTGACCATAGCACCATATCTGCCCATTTACCTACCTCAATTGAGCCGACCATATCGCTAATACCATGCGTGATCGCAGGATTGATTGTGTATTTTGCGATATAGCGTTTGATACGGAAGTTATCATTGTCCACGTTTTGGTCGTAGTCTGTCAGCGTGATACGCTGGTTTTGGTGCTCGGTTTCTGCTGTCGCATCTGGAGCAAGATGCCCGCGCTGAACTTTCATTTTATGCGCCGTTTGCCACGTACGAATGACCACTTCGCCCACCCGCCCCATCGCTTGCGAGTCACTACTCATCATCGAAATCGCACCCAAATCGTGCAAGATGTCTTCAGCCGCGATGGTTTCTTGACGAATACGGCTTTCGGCAAAGGCCACGTCTTCTGCGATAGCAGGACTTAAATGATGACAAACCATCAGCATATCGAGATGCTCATCAATGGTGTTGACGGTATATGGACGCGTTGGGTTGGTTGAGGATGGCAGCACATGCGACTCGCCAATCGCCTTTAGAATATCGGGTGCATGACCACCGCCCGCACCTTCGGTATGAAAGGTATGAATACAGCGGTTTTTAAATGCGCCTAGCGTGCTCTCAAGATAGCCACTCTCATTTAGCGTATCGGTATGGATGGCGACCTGCACATCATAATCATCAGCGACGCTCAAACAATTATCGATAGCTTGCGGCGTCGTACCCCAATCCTCATGGAGTTTCAGTCCGACCGCCCCTGCTTCGATTTGCTCAGCAATCGGTTTGGGAACACTCACATTGCCTTTACCCAATAGCCCAATATTCATAGGGATACTATCAGTAGATTTTAGCATTGAGGCAATATGATATGCTCCTGGCGTACAGGTGGTAGCGAGTGTTCCTTGGGCAGGGCCTGTACCACCGCCCAGCATCGTGGTCACTCCCGACATCAGCGCCGTCTCACACTGCTGGGGCGCGATGAAATGAATATGACTATCAACGCCCCCTGCAGTGAGAATCTTTCCTTCACCAGCGATGATCTCAGTCGCGCCGCCAATAGGGATATCGATGGCAGGCTGAATGTCAGGATTGCCCGCTTTACCAATAGCACTGATACGACCATCTTTAATACCGATATCGGCTTTATAAATGCCTGTATAGTCCACAACTAATGCGTTGGTAATCACTGTGTCAGCAACTTCTGCCCCTAACAACTGCCCTTGCCCCATACCATCACGGATGACTTTACCACCGCCAAACTTGACTTCCTCACCCTTGATCTCTGTGGTTTTGCTAATACCCTCATCGCTTTGCGACGTCTGCGTTTGATCCATATCTGTGTGACTGGTCAAGTCCGCCTCAACCTGTAACCAAAGCTCCGTGTCAGCAAGGCGTACTTTATCACCAGTGGTCGGACCGAAATGCTCAGCATAAATCTGCCGGCTTACTCGCTTTTGCGAAGTGGTTACTGGTGCTTTGTCATGAGACGTATCTGATTCTTCATTTGGCTGTGCATTACCCATGATGCGACCCGCAAAACCGTAGACTTCCTGTTTGCCTGCGTAGGCCACCAATTCTACTTCTCGCGATTGTCCTGGCTCAAAACGAACTGCTGTCCCAGAGATAATATTTAGGCGATATCCGCGGGTCGACTCTCTATCAAAACTCAGCGCATCATTGACCTCGTAGAAATGATAATGCGAGCCAATTTGGATAGGTCTATCCCCAGTGTTGCTGACACTGATGGTCTGCACCTGTCGCCCTTGGTTTAAGATAATATCGCCATCTTTTATATTGTATTCACCTGCTTGCATGGGAGCCGCCTTATTTTGGAGTAATCATTTCGGTGGTAGACAGTGATAGACAGAACTACACGATGGGATGATGCACGGTGACCAGTTTGGTACCATCAGGGAATGTCGCCTCGATTTGCACCTCATCGACCATCTCTGCCACCCCTTCCATAACGTCATCGGCAGATAGATAGGTTGCCCCTTCACTCATCAATTCAGCAACTCGCTTACCATCTCGAGCCCCTTCCATCAGTAGCATACTGATATAAGCGATGGCTTCTGGATAGTTCAGCTTAACACCGCGATTTTTGCGGCGCTCAGCCACCATACCTGCGGTAAACAGCATGAGTTTGTCTTTTTCTGTTGGGGTCAGATGCATGGCAGATCCTTGTTATATTTGTCATTATTATTTATAGCAGGCTAGAGTTTGGCCAACATTATATACTGCCCAAAACAGACTTAGCACCACTTAGCCTCAGTAATTAGCCTCAGTAATTAGCTTCAGTATTCTTCAACTTTGGTGACAGTAAATGCAAGCTTAGGTGTCCCAAATACGCGGGCGACAACGCTCAAGCTGCCACCAGTGCTCACGTAAAGCCTCTCTGAGCTGATAAAACGCTTCAAAACAGTCGCGCACATCTGAGCCAATATAACGGATATTAACCGCTTGACTATTATGAGTGCAATAGACGGGCAGTTCAGCTTGAGCAATGACTTGACGTAATGCTGCTATGGTGTGGTCTAGATAGCGCGTTAATGCTTGTTTGGTAGCTGCTTGTGCAGTCTCGTCTGATTGCGTTGGCTGAGAGGCAGACAATGTAGGATTATCATGGACATCACTCAAACTTGGCACTGCCCAAAACGACCCATAAATATGATGGCTCGCTAGTCCCAAGTTTGAGGTAAACCAACGACTTTGGGCAGACTGATCTACACGTTCAGCAACGACGACTTTACCTTCTCGGTAAATGCGTAAGCCAGTATGATAACGCCCTTGTAGGAACTGTTCATCATACGCTTGTCGCCCAAACACGCTGATCTCCCAGGTTAGCAAGCTAGATGAATCCGCTAAATCAAAGCGACTCGTCGCATGCATATTGGCTTCATTATAAATAATGCTCTCTTGTGGCAGCCACTCCAAACGAGTATCTGCTTCAAGTTTGGCCTGTACATTCTGACTGGCATAGGTAGCCATCTCGTCTGTCACGGTATTAGCTGGCAATTTACTATCCTTGCCGTACCATTTACCGGCGCCTGGGGTAGTGATAACAGCATGGCTGCCCTGATCTAAACGTAAGTCTATCGTCAGGGTATCACCGCCTGCAATACCTGCTGGTGGATATAGCATCAATATATGACAAATACCTTGTTGTACACTCGGTTCAGGATAAAGCGCACGCTGTACCATAAGCGCGCCTGTGTGCTTTCGGTGATACAGCCGCGTCTTATCAATAGATGCGCCTTGGGTAGTCGTACGTTTAACAGCGTCAAAACTCAATGCTAAGGAGGAAGCCCAACTCATCTTATATACTCATCAAATATGATCTAGCGTCTTACACAACCATCATTATTTAGCAGTTGCAACTAGAGTGCTGTCAACATAAAAACTAGGTCACATAACGTAAAAAACCATCAATACTACTATTTATACAAGCATTGTGCCAACTTGTATCGGCCTAGTGCTGTAAAAATCAGTCTGTCTATCCAACACCGTGATTTTGCATTGGTTTTTGTTTCCTGTATTCGTTTAAGAAAACAGCAACAACAGTTTGGCTATTTTCTTACCCGATTTTGGGACTCGTTATACATGGACAGTTAGCTATACTTGCACCAAACCATGGCGCTCTAATGAGTATATGCACCATTTTTCAACAGAGCTATTGACCGATATGTCATATGCATGGTTGCTATTCTTTGGGCATATCCTGTTCATTCTTCACGCCACACTAGGCATATTTAATTACAAAGTCGAACGGAAAACTATAAAGATATTTCCCCACTCATAAAATTGACTAGGGCGTGTCCCTATTTTAAAAATGGTGATAAAAGTTTGGATTAGAGACGCGCCTTAGCAAGATAGGTAGATTGTCATGCTGTTAATCAGGTATTCTATGTTAAAAGTAGGCTGGCATGAGACTCAGGATATCTGTATCAAGGCGAAATACTATAGTAATCATTTGAGTCAAACATTGTGAAAAACGCTGTAAAAAACACTTAAGCCACTACTGACTTTATTCACATATTTGTTATCAAAAAGTTCTTTTTTAGTTCATACAGAAAATATAAAAACAGAGGATAGTTATTTTTTCCTCTATTTTGTGCACAAACCGTTTTTATAGGCTTGAATAGTGGGCACAGACCCCCTATAAACTATCCATTAGTTCAAAACCTACTAGACAATAAAATTACTCAAACCATTTTTATTTTATACTTTTATCGATAGGACCTCTCTATGACAGATTATGATCGCATCACTGCTAACCCACATTTTGATATGCTCATGAGTGCGCACAATGAAGTACAAAGCGCGCAAAACATTCAAAGCGCTTTAGTACCAATGGTGGTCGAGCAGTCCTCACGCGGTGAACGCTCGTTTGATATTTTTTCACGTCTATTACGTGAGCGCGTTATCTTTTTGACCGGACAGGTCGAAGACAATATGGCAAATCTTATCGTCGCACAGCTACTATTCTTAGAAGCTGAAAACCCTGACAAAGATATCCATTTATATATCAACTCACCAGGCGGCTCAGTAAGCGCAGGCCTAGCAATTTTTGATACCATGAACTTCATCAAACCTGAAGTATCGACCATTTGTATGGGCGGTGCTTACAGCATGGGTTCATTCCTATTGGCCGCTGGTCAAAAAGGCAAGCGCTACTCACTTGCTAATGCGCGTGTCATGATTCACCAGCCATCAGGCGGTGCGCAAGGTCAAGCGACTGATATCGAAATTAATGCTCGTGAAATCCTCAAAACTCGTGCACGTCTAAATAAAATCTTAGCTGAGCGTACCGGTCAGCCAATCGAAAAAATCGAAAAAGATGTTGAACGTGATTATTGGTTAGATGCTGATGAAGCAAAAGAATACGGATTGGTTGACGAAGTATTAGAGCGTCGCCCTGAATCTTTGTAATCTACCGATAAGTATTATGCCTCTCAAATGAGGGTACAATCATAAAAATAGTTATAGTCTGTTTGTATTATGGTAGATCAATATGTCGCTCATACCTGATAGCTCATATCTGATAGATAGTAAGCAGGTATGAGCGTTTAACCAATATAGCCATCGATGTGACGCAAATAGACTAACCAGTTTTAAACTTTAGGAGCGCCTTTTATGGCAGAAGATAATACCCCGCAGTGTTCGTTTTGCGGCAAAGCCAAAAGTGATGTACAGCAGCTGATTGCTGCCGACGATGCCAATATCTGTAATGAATGTATTGAACTATGTACGGATCTAATCGCCGATAGCGCAGAATATAGTGATGACGATAGTGACGTGGATACCTCGTGGGTCAACAAAAAGCTACCAACGCCAAAGGAGCTGCGTGCCAAGCTTGATGAGTATGTCATCGGTCAGGACGCTGCCAAAAAAGCCTTGTCTGTTGCGGTCTACAACCATTACAAACGTCTAAAAGTTAGCCAAACACTCGCTAATGACAGCAAAAAAGCCAAAATTGGTGCTGATGACGCTATGGTAGAGTTGGCGAAAAGTAACATCTTGCTGATAGGCCCAACGGGTTCTGGTAAGACATTGCTAGCCCAAACGTTAGCTCGTCTACTTGATGTGCCATTTGCGATGGCTGATGCCACGACCTTGACTGAAGCTGGTTATGTCGGCGAGGACGTTGAGAACATCGTACAAAAGCTGTTACAAGCCTCTGACTACGACGTGGCAAAAGCTGAGCAAGGTATCATCTATATTGATGAGATCGATAAGATCAGTAAAAAAGGTGACAATCCATCGATCACTCGTGATGTATCAGGTGAAGGCGTACAGCAAGCACTGTTAAAGCTTATCGAAGGTACGGTTGCTGCGATTCCACCGCATGGTGGTCGCAAGCACCCACAGCAAGAGCTGATCCAAGTTGATACTAGCAACATCCTAATCATCGTGGGCGGCGCATTTGCTGGACTGGATAAAGTCATTCAGCAGCGTACCGAAAAAGGCGGTATCGGCTTTAACGCTGATGTCAGCTCAAAAGATGACAGTCGTCGCAGCTCAGACTTGCTACAAGAAGTTGAGCCAGAGGATTTGATCAAGTTTGGTCTTATCCCCGAGCTGATCGGTCGTCTACCTGTACTTGCGGCACTAAAAGAGCTTGATGAAGAAGCACTGGTACAAATCCTGACTGAACCTAAGAACGCACTGGTCAAACAGTACAAGTACTTGTTCGATATGGAAGGGGCTGATATTAGCTTTACGCAAGAAGCGCTTGATGCCATTGCTAAAAAAGCCATGGAGCGTAAAACTGGCGCGCGCGGTCTACGTTCTATCGTAGAAAACGCTTTGCTTGAGACCATGTACGAGCTGCCTTCTATGGAAAACGCCAAAACCGTTATGGTTGATGCAGAAGTTATCAATGAAGGCAAAATCCCTAAAATTGCTTAATGTATATCAAGCCTTAGATAACTCATTATTAGTAATGAGCTATTCAAAAAAGCGCCTAGCTAAATAAGCTGAGGCGCTTTTTTTATGCCTATTTATCATCTGAATTATCTGAAAAACTCTCAATTGGGCTTCATATCGTAATAAGACGTAGCGACATCATATTTTAGAGATAATGGACCATCTCTCACAAAATGACAGCCGCGTTTATCAATCGCAAGTAGACCTCATCATGAATCATGCTAATGTAGATAGTCGGATTCGATCCTTATTCCATTGCTACACTCCAATATTTATAGCATCTGCGAATACTCGTTATTAATAATACAAAGGACTGTTTATTATGCTCACTCATGTGACTACTATGGCGACATCATTGCGCCAGCACCTGCCATTTTCCTCCCACACAGACTCACTAGATGATGCTGATATTGCTGCTTATTATCGTAATCATGTCGCTGCCATCACGGGCGCAGGGTCTGGTATGGGACGTGAGCTGGCGATTCATCTAGCAAAAATGGGCTGTCATGTCGCGCTATCAGATATCAATCCTGAACAGCTGGCAGAGACCAAACAGTTACTCAGCGGTTATGATGTCAACATTACGATGACTGTACTCGATGTATCAGATAATAAAGCTGTAGAAACGTGGGCTGATAGTGTCATGAGCGATCATGGCAAAGTGAATTTTATCTTTAATAACGCAGGTGTGGCGCTCTACTCTACGGTTGAAGGTAGCAGTATCAGTGAGCTTGAATGGGTAATGAATATCAACTTTTGGGGCGTGGTCTATGGTACTAAAGCCTTTTTACCTTTGATAAAAAACAGTGTGCAGCAGAGTCAGTTGAGGGAGCATGGTCATATTATCAATATCTCAAGTCTGTTTGGGCTGACAGCGCAGCCGTCACAATCTGCCTATAACTCTAGTAAGTTTGCGGTACGTGGCTTCACAGAGAGCTTACGCCAAGAGTTAAACATCCAGCGCTGCGGGGTATCAGCAACCTGTATTCACCCAGGTGGCATCAAGACCAATATTGCCAATAGTGCGCGCGGTAACGAGAGCATCCATGATATTGGCATGAGCACTGGACCCAAAGCCATCAGAAGCTTTAATAAGTTCTTAAAATTCGATGCCAGTGAAGCCGCTTGGATTATTTTGCATGCAGCAGCGACCAATCAGCAGCGCTGCTTAATTGGTAATGATGCCAAAATGATTGACGCCATTCAGCGGGTATTTCCATCGCACTACAGTCAAATCCTAACTGAATTTCATCAGCTCTCTCTTAAGCTAAAGCCGCGTCGCCATAAGAAGCCCAAAGCAGTTGAGTAATAGGCTATAAGCATCCTTTGTAACATGACAGTTGCACGACCCTGTATACAAAAAGCCCAGCTGCGATAATAGCTGGGCTTTTTGAGAGTTGTTAACTGCAGACCACAAGGCGTTTTGATACTGTCAGTAATATCTTAATTCGACATTTTGAGTATTAAGGCAGCTTCATATCTCCAGCAACCAACCAGCCCATACGGCGCATAATATAAGCAACCACACCTGCAATCACCGCAGGTAATACAAACATTAATAGAATAATCGCTGTCCACAGCTGACCTGTACTCATGATTTCTTGTGATGCTTCGATGACTCCGAACACCCCGACCAAACCAGCCGTACCCATGCCCGCTCCTGTCGCGGTACAAGCCAGCTCAAAACCGACAGTCGCGATAGGACCTACGATGGCACTCGCAATGACAGCAGGCAGTAGAATTAATGGCTTTTTTAGTACATTGGGAATCTGCAGCATACTGGTGCCCAGACCCTGAGATATCACACCGCTAACGCCATTATCCTTAAAACTAGCGACAGCAAAACCAATCATATGCGCTGCGCAGCCAACCACGGCAGCACCGCCCGCCAAACCACCAAGACCAATCGCGATACAAATGGCAGCACTCGATGTCGGTAAGGTTAATAGGATACCGACCACAACGGCAATGACAATACCCATTAGTAATGGCTGTAATTCAGTTGCCGCATGAATACCCTGTCCGATAGCCGCAACCCCTGCCACGATGGGTGGGTTGAGTAGCGCACAAACCAATAACGCAACACCGCACACTACTAAAGGCACCAATAAAATATCAAGCTTGGTTTTGCCAGCGATCCACGTACCCGCACGATAGGCAAACACCGAGGTCAAATATGCTCCTATTGGATTACCCGGTAATGCCACAAAGGTGGCAGGCCCAACCTCTTGCGGCGTAAATAGCGTCCCTGCCATCAATGCCTCAGAATGCGCACCCAGCATACCTGCTACAAGGCAACTGAGCATCACAAGCGTTGGTGCTTTTAGGTAGTAAGCGATACCGACACCGATACCTGCCCCCATCAATATCGAAGCAAGCTTGCCGACAGCGACCAGTGCTGGCAGATCCAACCAACCACCGATTTGAGAGATAATTAGACCAGCGATCAACGTGACAAATAGCCCTAACGCCATACCAGTAAAGGCGTCGATAAAATATTTTTGAAAGAATGCTCTGATAATGCCGACTTGCGGTGCCGCTGGGTGAGATACTGCCATAACCGTACTCTTTGTGAACGTTGCAATTGGATAAAATCGTTATGAGGGTTTGATAAAATAAAGAGATAAAAAAAGCGTCATTATGACGCTTTTTTCTTTACAGACTCACCTGATACGTACACGTTTAGCGGCGCTGTTCAACGATAATAGAATCAATACCATTGTTTTGTAGGCGCTGCTGTGCTGTTGTCACTGCTTGACGGTTATTTAACGGACGCGAGATTACCTGATAGATCGGTAAGCCATTACCTGTGGTGTTTTTGATTACTCTAGCATCAACACCTGCCATCAGCACTTGGGCGCGGCGGCGATCTGCTTCATCTGCATCACTAAAACTATTGATCTGCAAGATATAAGTCGCAGCAGGCTTAGCCGCTTGGATACTTGCTGTACCTGCTCCTGCAGTGTTGTTTCGAGTTGTAGGATTACTACTAGCTGGCGGCGTTCCGTCATAAGTCGCATCTTCTTCAACAATTACAATATCATCGTTCGCGGCATCATTACCACTATCACCTGCAGCATTGTCGGCACTACCAAAGCTACCAGTACCGTCTACGCCATTGGTCGACGTACCTTCTGGTTGAGTCACCACAACATCTGGTTCGAACTCGTCGATATCCCCTATTTGATCATTATCGATTTCTGCGATATCTTCATCAGGGATGGTTGCCATCTCTTGATTGGGCAAAATATCATAGAACTCATAATCACCATTATCAGTATCAGTATCCACACGTGGCTGTACTTGTCTGTCAGGATCGTTCTCAGCACTACTATCCGCGGGGCTAAAGTTAAATAATGGTGAGAGGTAGATAAACACCCCTATCATAAGAGTCAATACGGCCCCAACAAACATCCACAATAAGCCTGATACGCTACTTGATTTGCGCTTTTCTGTTGCGCCTTTGGGTTTTTTGGCTAGCATGGATCTCGTTCTCCCTACTGAATTTAACTATCATCATCGAATTAATGCTATCAGCTGTCTACACTTATTTCACGTAGTAAAAAGTTATTACATAGCAGAGGGTGCAGACAAGCCTAGCAGACCAAGGCCGTTCGCTAATACTTGTCTAACAGCTTTGGACAAACGCAAACGCGCTTGCATTAAGTCCAGCTCGTCAGCACTTGGCGTCTCACCTGATGTGACACTGACCGGCAAGATACGATTGGTGTCGTACCAGCCGTGGAATAATGCAGCAAGCTCTTTTAGATAATTAGTCAAGACGTGTGGTTCATAGCCTGTCGCTGCACGTAATAGCGTTGCTGGATAGCCTGCCAATAGCTTAATCAGCTCATCTTCATTGGGCGCATTAAGCAGGTCTTGCTGCGCTAAACCAACGGTATCATCTACCGCAAGACCATTGCTTTGTAGCTTTTCTAATACGCGGCAGACGCGCGCATGAGCATACTGAATGTAATACACTTGGTTGTCTTTACTCTGTGATTTGGCAAGCTCCAGATCAAAATCAATATGCACTTCAGGCTTACGGGCAACATAGTAAAAACGCGCCGCATCATTGCCGACTTCTGCGCGCAGATCGCGTAAGGTAACAAACTGCCCTGAGCGTGAAGACATTTGTACTTTTTCACTGCCGCGCCATAACGCTACAAACTGAACCAATACGACATCAAGGCGCTCTGCATCAATACCTAACGCGAGCAGCGCCGCTTTTACGCGTGGCACATAACCATGGTGGTCAGCGCCCCACACGTTAATGACTTTATCAAAACCGCGATCAAACTTGTTTTTGTGATAAGCGATGTCAGAAGCAAAGTACGTCGACTGACCATTGGCACGGCGCACTACGCGGTCTTTCTCATCACCAAAGTCAGTCGATTTGAACCAGATATTGCCGTCTTTTTCGTATAAGTAGCCTTTGTCATCAAGTATCTGAAGTACAGGCTCAATCTCACTATCGATAGAGCGCTCACTGAACCAGCACTCATAGCTCACACCAAAGTCATTTAGGTCGTCTTTGATATCCGCCAAAATACTACTCAATGCCGCATTCAAGAATAGCGCATAGCTGTCAGCAAGCAAGGCTTTGCTATTCGCAATCAAACCATCAATATGCGCTTCTTTATCACCTGAGATGAGCGTTTTTTCGCCATCAGCATTGATCTCAAACTTAGCATCTTCTGGTGCGTCCTTGGCAACTTGTGTAAAATCATGTACGTAACTATCGCCATGTTGCATTTTTAGTGTCTGCGCGATATCGCTGACATAGTCACCTTGGTAGCCATTGACTGGGAACGTGATTTGCTCACCATTGAGAGCCAAATAACGCAAATAGGTACTGGTCGCCAAGATGTCCATTTGACGACCAGCATCATTGACGTAATACTCGCGCGTGACGTCGTAACCGATAGCTTCTAATAGGTTAGATACGCTCATACCAAACGCCGCACCGCGCCCATGACCGACATGCAGGCTTGAGGTTGGATTCGCGGATACAAACTCGACTTGTACCTTTTGACCATCAAACTGGTCACTCAAACCAAAACGATCTTGCAAGCTAAAGATATCGTCTAGTACTGAAAATTTAGCCTCTGAATTTAGAAATACGTTGATAAACCCTGGGCCTGCGATTTCTACTTGACGGATATCTTGATTCTCAGGCAGCGCGCTGACAATTTTTTCAGCGAGTTGGCGCGGATTGGCTTTGGCAGCCTTTGCCGCAGTGAGCGCGATGTTACTGGCAAAATCGCCATGACTAAGATCTTTAGTACGGGTGATTTGGCTGTTATTTTGCCAATCACTTGGTAGCGTACCATCTGCTTGTAGGGTTTGAATCGCATCGTTAAATAGGGATGCAAGCGTATCAATTTGGGCTTGTGACATAGGGATCTGAACTCAATTAAATAGACAACAAAAGCGGTGCAAATACGAGCGATTAATAACGGTTTATGGTAATAGCGACCGACATTGCAGGGATAAAATAACGTAAAAAGATAAGTAACCTGTAAATATAACAATCTTTACGATGTATTGCACCATTTGCACTAAAATTAGCACCAAAATCTTACTGTTATGACAGCTACGACTGATAATTGATGACAATAAAAAATTGGTCACGTACTCGCTTATACTTAACGACGCAAAGTTGATATCACGCACATACAGCAACTCAGCGAATGGCACGCTCAATTGTAGCGTTCCTGTTGCCCAACACTGGGCAGTCGTTTATACCTATCTGCTTCCACGTTATAATAGCGGTTTGTACGGCTCTTCTAAAATATAGGAGATGCGTTACTACTTCATAGGATTACGCCATGTTTGCTATTGCTGCCAGTACGGTCACCAGTTGGGGACTGTACGTCTTACTGCCGATTTTCATCGCTTTTTTATTCTTTATTATGTGGGATATCTCCAAAAAATCTGACGCTGGGCGCGCAGGTACATTCTGGATATTTTTGGCACTAGGGGCAGGCTCTGTGGGATTCATACTTAAGATAGTCATGGAAGTCGCTTTCAAAAAATGGCTGATGTAAACGGTCATTTTTTATGTGTTGATTATGCAGCAAACACATATAGCGCATAACCAATATGGTCAATAAGATATCAGGTATTCGTCTTAAACGGCTATCTAGTGAGCATTCCTATTATTTTCTACGACCTTACTCACGTAAGTTGGCAGATTCCATGCGCCACCAGCAAAGCCTCGACACATTCCCGTACTCGACTTTTCGCTCTTAGCAAACGTTTGACCATTCTACGTCCATACAGCGCAATTCCAACAGTCACTAATACCTTATTTTTCCTAGTATTGTCCAGTACGGTACCTGCTATCTTTTTGCGATCAAAGTCGCACGCATAGGCGCAGGATAGCCCTCGATAGTCTTTGCGGCATCGTTAGGGTCTAAAAAATCTGTTAATGAATGGTATGTCATCCACTCCGTTTTTCGTTGTTCCTCAGTTGAGGTGACGGCGACATCCACGCAGCGTACATCGACAAATCCTGCTTTTTCTAGCCAGCCTGTCAATGCCGCCACTGACGGTAAAAAGTACACATTATTCATCTGCGCATAGCGATCATGTGGTACCAGTACTGTATTGGCATCGCCCTCTATGACCAACGTCTCAAGCACCAGTTCGCCACCTTTTACGAGCTGGCCTCTAAGCTGCTGTAAATGCTCGAATGGTGACTGACGATGATAGAGCACCCCCATGCTAAACACGGTGTCAAATAACTGACTGTGCTCAGGCAATGCCTCAAGCGGTACAGGAATATAATGCGTGCGGTAGCGACCTGTCTCATGAGCATCCGCGCCACCAACAAAATGACGAATCGCCATAAACTGATGATAAAACAAGCAAGAGGGATCAATAATAATAACAGTATCTGCCCCTGCGCCAGCCATCCGCCAGCCGTGATAACCCGAGCCTCCGCCGACATCCAATACGCGGCGACCATCTAATCTACTCAAATGCGGTGCGACCCGTTGCCATTTCCAATCACTATGCCATTCCGTATCAATCTTAATACCTGATTCATCATTACCAATATGAAACGGCCCTTTACGCCACGGCATGAGCTGCTTTAGTAATGCGGTGGTTTGTTTATATTGAGACTGATTCAAACTTGTATCAATCGTCAATGTAGCACTATTTAAATCGACGTGATTGACCGTCAAATGTGGCAGACGTGCCACTGACGCTTGGTAAGCAGGCGCATGAGCGTAGTTGGCTTTATCTTTGATCGCATTTAACCATGTTGGCAGTCGCGTCAGCCATTCGTAAGCGCTTGGATACTGCTGAGCCAGCTCTAATAAGGTTAAATATAATTCGCGTTCGGCGTGCGTGATTGTGTCGTTGAGCATAAAAACAGGTTACCGTATTGACTAAGAAATAACTGTGTTAAAAGTAAGGTTTATTTAAACGCCACAATAGAGACAAAGTTTAAAAACTGAAACCACGTCAAATGACGTTGAAAGCCAACTTGATCTAACCGCGCATGATGCTCATCTAGCGTATCGGTAATCAGCACGTTTTCTAGCGCATTACGTTTGCCACTGATCTCCATCTCGGTATAGCCATTGGCACGTTTAAAGTCATAATAACGCTCAACCAACCATGCATCATACTGCTCATCAAAGGCATGGGTTTTTTCGGTTAATACCAGTATGCCGCCTGCGCTTAATGCCGCATATATCTTCTCTAATATCGCGACTCTATCGGCTGCTGGCAAAAACTGTAACGTTAAATTCAGAATAACCATGTCGCAGGGTTCCAGCTCCACGTCGCGAATATCCGCAGTGATCACTTCGATGTCATGCTCAGGATAATTGTCACTTAATAACGTTGTGGCTTCGGTCGTCATCGCAGGCGAAATATCAATCGCCTTAATCTGCAAGTCTTGCGGCTCAAACTCGCCCGCCAGCGTCATACTTGCGGCACCCAGTGAGCAGCCCAAATCATAAATTCGACTAACGCGCTGACCACTATCGCTCTGCTGACGATACTTGCAATGACGACGGGCAAATATTGGTAGCATCGCTAAAACTTGACCATAACCAGGGACACTACGGCGAATCATGTCAGGGAAACATGCCACCACCTGCTCATCGAATGAAAAGCGTGCCGCCTTATCCAGCGGCGTGGTAAACGGTTTGTCAAATAGGGTGTCATGTTTGATAGCAGGCTGCGATTGGCTCATGGGGCGACTCATTTTTGATAATAGAACTTATATTAGGCGTTACTTGATGTATTTTACTTGATAGTTTCGCTTGTCACTGTCAGTTGATAAACAAGCGAGATAGCAAAAGCTCATTATAACATTACTGTTTGTTACTTATTGCCTTTGGCTTGCCTGCTAAGCTGAATAAATAGCGCTAGGACTAATGAGGCATTGAAAAATGAGAACATTACAACCAAATACAGTGCTTAATCCATATTTATAATAATAGGAAAAAACTATGCAAACAATCGTATTAGGCGGCGGCTGCTTTTGGTGCACTGAGTCGGTATTTTTGTCCGTGAAAGGCGTACAATCTGTTGTCTC
The DNA here is from genome assembly GCF_059072655.1 of Psychrobacter sp. H27. Taxonomy (NCBI): domain Bacteria; kingdom Pseudomonadati; phylum Pseudomonadota; class Gammaproteobacteria; order Moraxellales; family Moraxellaceae; genus Psychrobacter; species Psychrobacter sp. H27. Next base: position 1,629,058 of record NZ_JCACRX010000001.1, read on the forward strand.
AGGCTATATGGGCGGTGATGCAGTGTCTGCCAATTATGAAGCAGTATGTAGCGGTACAACTGGTCACGTCGAAGTTATCAAAGTCGAGTTTGATGAGACGACTGTTCCTCTAGAAGTCATCCTCGACGTCTTCTTTGCCACGCATGATCCCACCACGATGGATCGTCAGGGCAATGACGTTGGCAGTCAGTATCGCAGCGTGGTCTTTTATACTGAAGAAGATCAGAAGCCAACGGTCGACCGTACCATCAATAAGCTACGTGACATGGGCGTCAACGTCGTCACAGAAGTACATCCTGCCGTTGAATTTTACCAAGCAGAAGACGCGCATCAAGACTTCTTTAATCGCAATCCAGGACAGGCTTACTGTAACTTTGCGATACCACCAAAGCTGGCAAAATTGCGTAAAGAGTTTAGCAAGTATATGATAAGCTGATTTTAATTAAAGAAATTGAGCATCGTATTATTCAAAAAGATTAACACGATGCTAGCGAAATACCTAAGCCAAACACTTATACGATAGGTGTTTGGCTTTTTATTATTGTTTACTATATCGATAGCTGATATTTATAGTAAACGCTCCTTCCACATACACTATCCTGTTAGAGACCTCACATATGAACCCTGAGTTTTGGCGTAAACGCTGGCAAGAAAAACGCATTGGTTTTAATCAATCGGCTGCTAATCCATTGTTAGTTGAATATATCAAACATTTGGATTTATCGGCGGGTAGCCGTATTTTTGTTCCGCTGTGTGGTAAATCTATTGATATGGTTTGGCTAGCTGCTCAAGGATATGATGTGGTCGGTGTTGAACTGGTTAAAACAGCTGTGCAGGATTTTTTTGTTGAACAAAATATCCAGTACACTATCTCTCAACATGTAGAAAATCCAGCTATCACATGCTATCAAGGTCAACTGATAGAAGGTGAAGAGCGGCGAACTATTACATTATGGGTTGCCGATATTTTTACGCTTACCCCTACAGATGTTGGTCCTATCGATGCAGTATATGACAAAGCGGCATTAATTGCCCTACCAGCTGATATGCGAACAAAATATAGTGAGCAGATACGACAGCTTAGTGGTAATGTAAACAAATCTGTCAGCGTCGATAGCATTGACAATAATGTCGCACCGCAGCTTTTAATGACATTGAATTATGATCAAAGCAAGAAAAATGGACCGCCATTCTCTATCAGTGAAGAACAGCTACAGCAGTACTATGGCAGTCACTATCAAATATGTGAACTGGCAAATGTGCCTACTGTTATAGGGTCTACACCTAATTTACTCGTCACAGAGCATGCTTGGCTATTAAGTCATAAATAAATCAGTTTGCGCAGCGATTAATCAGTACTAAATCACAAGGAAAAAGCGGAATGAAAATATTGGTTGGTCTGATAAGTTTAATCGCTGTCTTACTGGTCGCGCTCGCAGGCCCACTCTATAAGTTTGGCATGATTGAGTTAGCGACTGCCTTTGCAGGGTTTAAGTTTGGCGTATTTGCGGGTATTGCAGCTTTAGTATTGTTGGTTATACAGCTTTTATTTAAACGAAACACAGCGAGCGTTGGCAGCGCATTGATATCAGCAGTATTGGCTATCACTGCCATCGCTATTCCAGTAAGTATGATGAGTACGGCCAAAAAGGTACCGCCTATTCATGATATCTCTACCGATTTAGCAAATCCGCCTACATTTGTGGCCATTGCCCCACTACGTGCTGACGCGCCTAATCCAGCTGCTTACGCTGGTGCTGAGACTGCAGAGCAACAGCGCAAAGCGTATCCTGACCTAAAAACATTACACTATAATCAATCACAACCTGAATTGATTGAGGCAACCAAACAAGCTGTTGAGAACTTAGGCTGGGAGCTGGTCAATATTGATGTAGATAGCGGTATTGTCGAAGCGACGGATACGACTGCTTGGTTTGGCTTCAAAGACGACGTTGTCGTCCGTGTGACTGATAACGATAGCGCGCGCCTAGTAGATATACGCAGCAAGTCGCGGGTTGGTGGTAGCGATTTGGGCAAAAACGCGGCGCGAATTGGTACATTTATCAATGAATTAGATAGTGTATTGGCTGAGTAGTTAAATTATATCTACCAAAAACCATTAGATGTTATTTGACTCTTGGCGTTCTGTTAAAGTTAAACCCTCTCCCAACCTCACGCCATCGTCAATTTATCGTAACCATTCATAATCTTGGTACTTCGGCAGCTTTTCTTTACTGTTTAGATTGGTTACTCTACGTTAATATCGCGTTTTACCTTTTGGTAACCACTTTGACGTTTATAGGATATTTTCATGCGTTTCACTCCTTTCTCTACCATGTCACTGCTTAGTGTTGCAGTTGGCATTAGTCTCGCAAGCACTGCTCAAGCCGCTCAGCCACCAGCACCAGATTTATCTAATAGCGAGTTTCAGCAGTGTTTGGATGGTCTAAAAAATTCAAGTAAATTTAGTGGCGTGAATAGCTATACCTTTAACAATTATCGCCCAAGCCAGCCTGATCCAAGCGTTATTCAGTCGCTTAACTACCAACCAGAGTTTCAAAAAGATGTCTGGGACTATCTGTCATCGCTAGTAGATAAAGAGCGTGTCGAAGATGGCATCCGAGCCAAGCGTCAGTGGGGCTCAACGCTTCGACAAATTGAGGCACGCTACGGTGTCAAAGCCGAACACGTACTGGGTGTGTGGGGCGTAGAGTCTAATTTTGGTCAGACATTAGGTAAAAAGCCATTGTTCGAGTCTTTGGCGACATTGTCTTGCTTTGATCGTCGTCAAAGCTACTTCCAAGGTGAGTATGCTAATGCCCTAAAGATTGTGCAAAACGGCGACATTGCACCTGGTGATATGACAGGATCATGGGCAGGTGCTTTTGGACAGACGCAGTTTATGCCCAGCACCTTTTTGGAATTGGCAGTAGATTTCGATGGTGACGGGCGCCGAGATTTGGTCAATAGTGTTCCTGATGCACTCGCTTCTACCGCAAACTTCTTGGATAATCGTGGCTATCGCACGGGCGAGCCTTGGGGTTACGAAGTCAAGTTGCCTGATGGATTTTGGGCAGCCTCAAATCGTAAAGATAAAAAATCTATCAGCCACTGGCGCAATCAAGGGCTGACCCTCGCCAACGGTAGCCCGCTACCTTATGACCTCAATAGTGCTGGCTTATTGCTACCTGCTGGTATCGATGGCCCTGCGTTTTTGGTCGGCAAAAACTTCGATACGTTTTACTCTTATAACGCCTCAGAAAACTACGCCCTAGCTATCGCGCACTTATCAGACTTGGTCACTCGTGAAGATAGTAGCAAAACAGACTTCATGACCGCTTGGCCAACAGACGATCCTGGTATCAGTCGCCAGCAGGCAAAAGATATCCAACAAGCATTGCTCAATACTGGTTATGATATTGGTGGCGTTGATGGCATCATCGGCGACAATACCCGTACCGCTATTCAACAATATCAATCTAGCCGTGGTATTTTTCCAGCTGACGGACGCGCAGGCCAAAAATTCTATCGCGCTATCGTTGGCAGTTCAGCACCAAGCCAAACTCAGTACGGGCAACCAATAAACAGTCGACCATTAAACCCTGCACCAGCCGATCGTATGGGGCAACTGATTCAGCAACAAACAACGCCTAATAGCTATTCGTCTCAACCATCGATCAGTCCATCACCCTCTAGCAATGCACGCTATCGCCGCACCACTAGTGCCGATGGTACGATTAAGCTGGTTCGTATTGATGAAGGGTTATAATAACGTATTGAACCGCTTTATCTTAGAGCACTAAAAAAGCCACGCTAATCATAGCGTGGCTTTTTTCACTTCTTATGTATCAATTTGTGTCTGTTATCGTGGGTCTATCACAGTATGTTTTTATCAACCAAGTCAGTCATTACAGATCTAAACAATAGGTGGTGGGTTTGGCTTACCGTTATCACCATCCCAATTTTCACGAGCATTGTCATCTAGATCAGCAGCAGTTTTCGGTTCCCACTTACCATTTTCTTTCCAAGTGGCATCGCCCCAGTCTTCGTCTTCTGCTTTTCTATCCAAATCTTTGTAGGCTTCGCTTGGATCAATACCGCGACGCTTCATGTCTGCCACTTGCTCTTCTAACGTGTGAAACTGATCTGCGTCATGCATGCTTTTTTCTAGACCATCAATCTCGCTTAACAGCTTGTCATTTTTATCGTTACTCATTATGTGTTCTCCTTAATAGATCAATGTTGTTTTGCATTTTATGTATTTTTAATTGCTACAAGTTATAATAAAGATAAGATCGTTATCTGATGCTTCTTATTATCACGAGTCCTGAGTCGATTCACAACCAGTGACGCGTATGCTTTGTATTACAAAACGTAGCCATAGACAGAAGTGGTGTTTTTTCGGATGTTTTATTGAATGTCACAAGGTTAGTGTATGCCAAGATTAGGCTTTACTCGTGTGTTTGGGAGGAGTTACTTACTAGTAAATTTTTTGCATAAAAAGTGAGCTTCCAAAGCTCTTGTGATAACCGCGTACCATAGGTCGTCAGCTGTATCCAATTTGCGCTTACCAGTTGACGCTGTAAATTGTTTAAGTCATCTTGAGCGATTTGGCAACGTGAGACAGCGTGAACATTTGGCATATCATTCTTGATGTCTATCTCAGCTTTTGGTGCGATTAGACGGTTGATAGCGTTTTGTAGACCGTAGCTAGAAAACGTAGAAGGTATTTTTATTAGAGCAACCAATATCTCTTGCCAAGATAAAGTAATTTCGCGAGTCACGTCTTTTAGATTACCACCTTCATAGGCTTGAGCGGTGTATTTCACAGTGAAAGTCTCTGTCAATACAATGGGCTGGCTGACATTGTCATCCGCAAAGTTATCCTCTACAGGGGCTTGTTTTTTTGTATTCTTATTAATTGCCAAAATATCAGCAAATCTTTCAGCAACAGTCTGATTGCTAAATTTGATCATCTCTTCAGTGGCTCTTATCCAACCACCCTCTACTCTATTACTCGCCAATGTGTTGTAGTAGGCTTGGACGAGTAGCGGCTCGATATCATCTTCTGATTCATAATAATATATTTGATTGTCTTGCTTAGATACCGTTTTGATGAGCTCTTGTAGTTGCCGGCTAACATCCAGTTCATGATGGTGTTTCTTTGCCAAGATTAATAATGGTTTGAGCTTGGCTTTGGCATTTAGATAACTCAGATGCATCTGACTGACACCATTCTTCTGCACAGTTCCGTAGCTGTCTCCAATAATCATCAACGCATAATCACAGGAATCTATGCATTGACGACCATATAAAGAGGCTTTGGGGAGCTTGCTAGACACATCATAAGTCAAAAATGCACGTGCTTGAAAAAATATCGCTAAGCTATCCAAGACTAACGATTGATCGTTGTCAGCGCATATAACATGAATATGGTGATAGCGGCGGTTTGGCACAATTACCTCTGAGCTTAGGTGATGGCATAAATAGGTGTAATATGAAATAGAGCACAAATATCTTGTTCTGCACAGCCTAGCATATTCTAACAAAACTGCACTCAGCTTGTTTCAAATAAATCAACAAAATGAGTAAGGATTAGCTTAAATAGTACTATCAGCACTTACTCAGTGTGGTATTGCAGCACAGTCTCTCTACCAAGTAAACGCACAACTAAAGCGCCTAGTCTATCACTATATTTGGTAGCATGAAAAGTTAATGGATAGCTAATATCAACTTTTGTTTTACTACTCACTTCTGAATGATAATCCTTTGTTTCACTATCTAAGCTTGCAGACATCTGATTTGCTACCAATAACTGCTTGACTCGCTCAGCAATCGCTTGCCCAGAGTCAACCACTTGTATCGATAGCTGCTGTCGTGCAATCTCATCAAGCAAAAACGCTTTGAAAAATGGGTAATGTGTACAACCTAACACCAGCTGATCCACGCCATCATCAGCAAATGCTTGTATCTGTTGACGCAATCGCTGTGCGGTTTCGTCTTGCACTGGCATTCCAGACTCTACCCAAGGCACCAATTGTGGATCAAAATATTTGGTAACCAATGTGCCATTAGGGTCAGCCACATTGCTAATGACATCATTGAGCAATGTACCATTCAAAGTGGCTTTGGTAGCCAGTACTGCAACATGTCCACTCTTGCTGGCCAATACAGCAGGCTTTAGTGCTGGTACTAAGCCGACAATAGGCAACTCTGGGTAGCAACGTCTTGCTCTGTCTAAAGCATAAGCTGACGCGCTATTACAGGCAATAACGATCAACTTGCAACCTTGCTGATACAGCCATTCCACCGCATTCAATGTCAACGTCTCAATGTCCTCGCTATCGCGGTTGCCATAGGGGACATTGAGGGTATCAGCGTAATATATATAATGTTCAGCGGGTAGTTGTTGAGCTAAATGCAGATAAACAGATAAACCACCAACGCCAGAATCAAACAATCCTATTGGCGCATGACGCACTTTACGATTGGCAGTCATACTGTTTTTACCGTTACTGTTTTTGACAATATTGTTTTTACTGATATCAGCTTTACTAATCCTAGCGTCTTTAACAGAATTACCGTCTAAAGTGTTTACGCGCGCTAGAGAATTTGCTTGCACAGGCTCCACTTTCATGATGTTATTTGCGGTAATATCCATGTCTACTCTACCGCTACTTTTGTATGCATGTGATTATCTTCATATTATTTATGTTTTCATCACTCAATTAAACGTCTCACACTTTGTGTGATTCCAATGTTTGGTCATGATCCAAAGACAGCCTAATTGTACGGCGAATCTCAACGTAGCAAGCCATTATCAGACCACTATAATTTGTGAAAGTTATAAACTTATAACATTCGCCATCATATAGCAATCAATAGACGTCTCTCTATTGATTGCTATCTATTGCATTATTGCAGCTTAATAGCTTAATTAGCTGGCATAGATAATGAGTAATCCTGTCCACCACTCCGTAAAGTCAATATGGTCTCGCCATTGCGTTCTGTCAATTCACCAATCTCTGCCAAATGGTAAAAGGTATTGCGTCCAATAAGCGCGGTCAAGCCATTTCTGACTAGCATATAAGGGCGTACTGGCTCATCGGTCGTAACGTTTTTACTTTGATCCGTATTTTCACTCTTGAGGCTTTCACTAAAATTTTCATTCTCAAGGTCGTTGCGCTTAACGTTTGATGAGTGATCTGCAGGCGCCGCTTTATCATTATTTTTAGGATCATACTTCTGTAGTGTGATTTGATGCTCATCATCCAAACGCACTACATCACCAGTTGTCGTCGTAAACTCCAGCCAACTCACATCGTCTTCATGGACGATACCAACATCGTTAATTAGAAGCGGGGCATCCTCGACTTGAATCCGTATTTTTTGTACTGGCGTCTTCAGAAAATACTCAGTAACGCCGTTATTTTCTTCTTTCCACAAAATAGTCGCAAACAAACTGACCAATGACTCACGGGTCATTTGTCCACCTTCATGCCACCACTCACCGTTTGCTTTTATGACCAGATCCATATCGGCAATATCTTCAGGATGCCATTTGTCGAGTGGTGGTATCGCACGCCCTTCACGCGCCCCAGCAGCAGACTTGAGATATTGACTTAATGCATCTACATTATTCATGCTAGAGGCCTTATCAATTGGGGCTTCAGCACTGTGATTTACATCTTCATTAGTCTTGTTATTATCATTACTCATCGCTCAATCCTTTATTTAGTATTCAAAGTTTGGCAAATCTATTATTACTATAAATTTTTGTTTCGGGTATGATGAAACGATATGGTTCAAGCACACTCGTTTATTCAATATAACCTTAACACCTATACTCATAAATGCGTATCGTGTTTGTAGGACTTTTCTTTTATAATGAGTAACGATTTTTTATTGAGATGGTCAAGCGGTCATTACGTTGATGGCATAATTTACGTTATGTGTTGATATCCTTGAATAAATTATTCACGACACCGACGTATTAACTGATACCGCAAAGACAGTTTTATCGGGCAGCCATATGTCTGAGTGACGTTAGCGCCGCAAGTCTATTATTCAGTTGTTAAGCTAATGATGCCCTGAGATAAGCCACTAAAGTTTAGGAGTAGGTATGCAAGAGCAAGACAATCAAGCGCCAGTCGTTGATGACAACACTGTGAATGCTGATGCACCAGTAGCAACAGAGACAGCAGCTCCAGTTGTAGAGCCTGTGGCAGCGGAACCTGAAATCGAGCGCGAATCAATGGAATTCGACGTTATCATCGTTGGCGGTGGACCTGCAGGTCTGTCTGCTGCCATTCGTCTACGCCAGCTCGCTATCGAAGCAGGTAACGATGAATTTATGGTGTGTGTGGTCGAAAAAGGCTCAGAGTTTGGTGCTCATACGTTATCTGGCGCCGTTATCGAGCCACGTGCGCTCAATGAGCTGATTCCAGACTGGAAAGAAAAAGGCGCGCCGCTTAATGTGCCAGCGACAGAAGACCGTTTTTATTACTTAAACTCTGCCACACGCTCAACCAAAGTGCCTCACTCGTTGATTCCAGGACCTATGCATAATGATGGCAACTACATCGTGTCATTGGGTAATGTGGTTCGCTGGTTAGCGGTACAAGCAGAAGAGCTTGAAGTCATGATGTTCCCAGGCTTCCCTGCCGATGATATTTTGTACAACGACGATGGCTCGGTACGAGGTGTACTGACGGGCGATATGGGTGTGGCCGCTAATGGTGAAGCAAAGCCTAGCTTTGAGCCGGGTTACGAGCTGCTTGCCAAATACACTATCTTCGCTGAAGGTAGCCGTGGTCACTTGGGTAAGCGTTTGATCAGCCGTTTTGATCTAGACAAAGATTCTGATGCTCAGCACTATGGTATTGGTCTAAAAGAGCTGTGGGACGTCGATCCTGAGAAGCACGAGCAAGGCGTTGTCATGCATGGTCTTGGCTGGCCATTGACTGAGACTGGCTCAACTGGTGGCTGGTGGTTATACTTTGATGAAAACAATCAAGTAAGTTTTGGTCTTGTGGCTGATTTGTCTTATCACAACCCATACATGTCTCCCTTTGATGAAATGCAGCGTTTGAAAACACATCCTGTTATCAAGAATGTCTTAGAAGGCGGCAAGCGTATCTCTTATGGCGCACGTGCATTGACCAAAGGTGGTCTTAACTCACTGCCGAAATTTACTTTCCCAGGCGGCGTATTGGTGGGTGATGATGCAGGTTTCTTAAATCCAGCAAAAATCAAAGGTACTCATACTTCGATGAAGTCAGGTATGCTCGCAGCCGAAGCGATCTTTGAGGCGCTACAAGCAGATCGTCAACATGATGAAGTGGTTGCTTATAGCACCATGTACAAAGAGTCTTGGTTATATCAAGACAACTATGAGTCACGTAACTTCTCACCAGCGATGCATCGTATGGGGCAGTTCATGGGCGGTGCTTTTATCTTTATCGAGCACAATTTGCTAAAAGGTAAGATGCCATTAACCATACATGATAACACTCCGGACTATGATCAGTTAGAGCGTGCTAACCACGCTTATCAGCCTACTTACCTCAAGCCTGATGGTAAACTGGTATTTGATAAGTTGTCGTCGGTGTTTATCTCTAATACTAACCATGCAGAAGATCAGCCAACGCATCTAAAATTGACTGATCCAACGGTGCCTGTTTCGATCAACTTACCATTGTATGCTGAGCCTGCACGTCTATACTGCCCAGCGGGTGTGTATGAAGTGGTCAAAGATGCTGAAGGTGCTAAGTTTGTCATCAATGCGCAGAACTGTGTACATTGTAAGACCTGTGATATCAAAGATCCTTCACAGAACATCACTTGGGTAACACCAGAAGGTGGCGGTGGTCCAAACTATCCAAACATGTAAATCAGAATAAATTCTGGTTCACGCTGGTGCAGTTAAGATCATTAAAACTGCACTCCAATAAAAACCGCCCTTCTCTTCGTAGGAGAAAGGCGGTTTTTTAATGCCTGGAACAAACCACTTTCGTTGATCAATGCTACTTAATCTGTCCATGCATCACGGTTGGCTTCATTTTTGAGTTTTACAAAGTTATCAGGGTTAAATTTAATCTGATCGCCTGTCTTACCTTCTTTCACCTGACGCTCATAGTCACGCAAGATTCTCAGCGCCACAGGAGATAGCATTAAAATAGCCACCAAGTTGACTAGTGCCATCAGACCCATAGACAAGTCAGCAAAGTTCCATATAGCAGGTAGACTGGCAACAGCACCAACAAACACCATACCAAGCACTAAAAAGCGAAAAATCATAATCATCACTTTGGCATTCTTCTCGCCAGAGATAAACTCAAGATTTGATTCACCATAGCTATAATTGGCAATGATAGAGGTAAATGAGAAGAAGAAAATAGCAATAGCGACGAATATCACACCCAGGTCACCCACATATTGCGATAGCGCTAACTGAGTCAGCTGTATACCTTCTTGCTCGACATTGGGATCAACCACGCCAGATAGTATGATGATTGATGCTGTTGCGGTACAAATAATAAGCGTATCCATAAACACGCCCAGCATCTGCATAAACCCTTGTACTGCTGGGTGATCAGGATGACTCTTTGCCGTTGCCGCAGCATTCGGTGCTGAGCCCATCCCTGCTTCGTTAGAGAACAGACCACGTTTGATACCGTTAATCATGGCCTGTGCAATACCATAACCGATCACACCGCCTGTCGCTTGTTCAAAACCAAATGCTGATTTTACAATCAATACGATTGCTGCTGGGAATTGGCTAAAGTTAGTGACGATAATGAATAGTGCTAGCAAAATATACAAGATCGCCATAACGGGTACGATCTTGCCTGCGATACGAGCCACTGAACGTAACCCACCGAATACCACTGGCGCTACCAATACTACCAATATCAATCCTGTCATCCACGTCGGGATACCAAACGCTTCATTGGTAGCTTGGGCAATGGTATTGGACTGTACGCCATTGAATGCCAAACCAAACGCCACTAACAAACACAACGAGAAAAATACCGCAAGCCAGCGCTTGCCCAGACCTTTTTCGATATAGTAAGCAGGGCCACCGCGGTACACATTATCATTGTGCGGTACTTTGTACGCCTGTGCTAAGGTTGATTCGATAAAGCTTGTCGACATACCGACAAGCGCCGTCATCCACATCCAGAATACAGCACCTGGTCCACCCAAATAGATGGCAATTGCCACCCCTGCCAAGTTACCAGTACCCACGCGCGCTGCCAGTGACGTCATCAATGCTTCAAATGAGCTGATACCGCCATCTTTGCGTCCTTGGTTAGATACACGCAGCAACTTCCACATATGACCAAAGTGCCGAAACTGGATAAATCGTGTAGCAACGGTGAAGTAAAGACCCGCACCTATCAGTAAGAACATTAGTAGCCCATACCAAGGGTTACTCGCGATCAACCAATCGTTATTACCCCAAATAATGCCAACACCATAATTGACGATGCTATTAAACCAACCGATTACCCCTTCATTCATGCGGACTCCTTATTCACACTTTATATAATTCATTTTAATTTTGCGTTGATACCGTATTTTGATTGATCAAAATCTTAACTAAACAACTCTGTCATATTGTCCGATACCAAAATGTCCTGTGCATGATATAGATATTCAGTCGCGTGCGACCATCACGTTTGGTTATTGGTTCCTTATTTTTATTTTTGAAATAAATAATCTTTGTAAATCATCTTATATAGAATATATTGAGTAATAAATTAAATGCATATACTGGATATTTGTCGTACACTTTCAGTCATGCACTTACTTATCGCTACCTTTTCCAAACTAATTTTTGGCAAAAATGACGTTAGATATGATTTGTTGTTTATAATCATATTTATTTAATCGTGCTAAGATAACCCTACATTCGTTGGTGCTATTTTATAATTTGCAGTTTGCATTTGCACTTAGAGCGTTAAAATTGTTAGAACTCTTGTCAGGAAGACGAGATTAAGAAAAAGACATCGGATAGTCCTACCCTTCTGTCTTCCTCGATAAATCCTATATTTGATAGTTGTATTCAAGGGTTCAATGTCGTGCCCGAAACTGTATTTATTTTGCTAAATAATTGCCGATAAATACATATGTGGCGGTGCATCGTCATTGGTACTATATAAAGTGGTCTCAGTCTATTTTTATGACGGTATTTATCATAAGAATGGCTCAAGGCGTTTTTATATAGTGGTTATTTTAGAAGACAAAAGGAGTTGTCCTATGAAAGGTCATAATGATCCATCTGGATATTGGCGAGCCAATATCCGTCTCATTGCAGGTAGCCTAGTTATCTGGGCGCTATGTTCTTACGGCTTTGCCATCTTGCTACGTCCTCTCTTAGCTGGCATCAAGGTTGGTGGTACTGACTTGGGCTTTTGGTTCGCCCAGCAGGGATCCATCGTGGTGTTTATTATTTTAATTTTCTTCTACGCCTGGCGTATGAATAAGTTAGATAAACAATATGGCGTAGACGAGGAATAGACTATGAGCCAGTATGTCATTAATATTATTTTTGTGGGTCTATCATTCGCTCTATACTTCGGTATTGCGATTTGGGCTCGTGCAGGATCTACCAGTGAGTTTTATGTAGCAGGCGGCGGTGTCCACCCTGTTGTGAACGGTATGGCAACCGCAGCTGACTGGATGAGTGCCGCTTCCTTTATTTCTATGGCAGGTTTGCTTGCTGCTGGTGGTTATGGCGCCTCAACCTATCTAATGGGTTGGACAGGTGGTTATGTACTATTAGCCATGTTACTTGCGCCCTATTTGCGTAAGTTTGGCAAATTTACCGTGCCTGACTTCATTGGCGATCGTTTTTATTCAAAAACAGCTGCCATGATTGCTGTTGTTTGTTTGATTATCGCCTCTACCACGTATGTTATCGGTCAGATGACAGGTGCTGGTGTTGCATTTTCACGTTTCTTAGAAGTCGATAACGACACAGGTCTTATTATCGCGGCCGTCGTTGTTTTCTTTTACGCGGTTCTTGGAGGCATGAAAGGGATCACCTATACGCAGGTTGCGCAGTATGTGGTTCTGATCATTGCTTATACGATTCCTGCTGTCTTTATCTCACTTGAATTAACGGGCAATCCGATTCCAGGTTTGGGCTTGTTTTCAAACCATATTGAATCTGGTGTTCCTATCTTGACCAAGCTTGATCAAGTAGTCACTGATTTGGGCTTCACAGCATATACCGCTGACGTACCTAATAAGCTAAACATGGTGCTATTTACGTTATCACTCATGATTGGTACAGCGGGTCTACCACACGTTATTATTCGATTTTTTACCGTTCCTAAAGTTGCCGATGCTCGCTGGACAGCTGGTTGGACATTGGTATTTATCTCACTATTGTACTTTACGGCACCTGCCGTTGGTGCGATGGCACGTCTAAACCTTGTTGATACTATCTACCCACAAGGGGTTGCAGAGCCTGCTATCAACTATGATCAACGTCCTGACTGGATGAGAACATGGGAAGATACTGGTCTAATCAAATATACTGACCTTAATAATGATGGTCGTATTCAGATGTACAATGATAGTGGACTTGGTGCAGCAGAGATTGCACTGACCAACGCCCAAACCGAAGGTGGCGATATAGCTGCTGCGACGACTGCTGTCGAAACCGCACGTCTCGCCCACGATACAGAAGTTGATGGCCGCTTTGCCGATGCAGGCTGGGCTGGTAACGAGCTGGATGTTAATGCTGATATCTTGGTATTGGCCAATCCAGAAATTGCACAGCTACCACCTTGGGTAGTCGGTCTCATTGCCGCAGGTGGTCTTGCTGCTGCACTATCCACTGCTGCTGGTCTCTTACTTGCTATCTCATCAGCAATCAGTCATGACTTGATCAAACGAAACCTGAATCCAAACATTACTGATAAGGGAGAGCTACGAGTTGCGCGTATCACTATGGGTGTCGCGATTGTCATCGCTACCTATCTAGGAATGAATCCGCCAGGGTTTGCAGCACAGGTTGTCGCACTCGCATTTGGTATCGCTGGTGCGTCCCTTTTCCCTGCCTTGATGATGGGTATCTTCTCAAAACGTATTAACAATATTGGCGCTATCGCTGGTATGTTGACAGGTTTGATTAGTATCTTGGTTTATATCTTTGTGTTCAAAGGCTGGTTCTTTATTAGCGGTACTGCCAACTTCCCTGATACTGCAGAGTACTGGCTATTTGGTATCTCACCATTATCATTTGGTGCGGTTGGCGCATTGCTTAACTTCATCGTCGCATTCATTGTCTCTTATGCGACCAAAGCACCACCGCTACACATTCAAGATTTGGTCGAGAGTGTTCGTTCACCACGTGGTGCTGGCGGTGCAGTCGATCATTAATTTGACGAATGATGACATGCATTCTGTTACTCTGTCTCACTCACTAGCAGTCACTGCCGGTGAGTGATTTTTTGTCTGTTACTTATTAGAATAACTTTTAGACTGTGCGTATACTGTTGAACACACCTGACGACCAGTATCTAGTGCATTAAGGAATACTTATGCTTTTTGAGTTTATCGCTACCATAACTGCCGCATTCGGTATGGCTGGGGTGGCATTGATCATAGCGCATCTCAGTAAACTGTCAGGTAAACGCGCGCCAAAATGGCTGGTGCCCTTGTTTGCTGCAATTGGTATTTTTGGGTTTCAAATACATCAAGAGTATAACTGGTATGACCAGCAAGTCAGTCAACTGCCCAAAGGGGTCAATGTTGTCAAAACTGCTGAAAGTACAGAGTGGTTTCGCCCCTGGTCTTATATTAAGCCGCAAGTATTACGTTTTATCGCGGCAGATACTGGCAATGCTAGCGTGCAAGTAGATGACCCAAATATGCATTTGGTTAATTTGTATCTGTTTGAGAGGCGCAGAAGTGTGCAAAAGATCCTACAAGTGATCGACTGTGACACCCCTGCTCGGGCAGACTATGTGATACCGCAGAAAAACAGTAACCTTTCGATTGATGAACACGTCAAACAAACTACCGCATGGCGAGAACTGACCACAAATGACCTTTTATTTATTAGGGTTTGTACTGATGCAAGCGTCTGACTCCATAACGCTGAGTACGACGATACTGATCCATTAAACGCTGATAGTAAGTTGCTTTTATTAGCGCCGATCAGTTGCTGAATACGTATGTTTGGAGTTAGCTCCCAATAGTAATCCAGCGCATAAACCACCGAAGTGTGCAGCAAACGAGATGCCTTGCTGCGGCATCAATCCTTGCTTGATGGTTAGCCAATAGCCAGCACCCATCACAATACAAGCAATCAGGTAACCCCAGCGCCTAGCAAACACAGCGCCGCCTATCATGTAACCGAACATGGCAAAACACAATCCTGATGCGCCGACATGGATAGAAGACGGTGATCCAATCACCCAAGTGACCAGCCCCGAAGCAATGATCAGCTTGATAATCGTCCGATAAGCATTCTTCTCAAATAACCCAAATAAAAATAAAATTTGCAATAATGTCACGGTATTGCCGGTCAAATGTGACAGGTTGCCATGCATGGTCCATGACGCAAATACCCCAATCATACTGCCTACATCCAACGTACGCGGTACAATACCAAAGATATTCCACAGACCAAATAACACCACTTCATTTAGAAAAAACATTCCCCACATCGGTATGAGTACAAAAGCATATAAGCCGATAACTTGTTTTATTCGTGTCACGATCAAGCTGAGCAACTGCTGCCAATCCATATCCCATCCTATGTTTTATATTCTGCGCATCTATATGTGCTTTATTGATTTATAGCAAATAACGGGCGTACAGCAGGCTTGAACGACAGCGGTGATGCATCCTTACTGGAGGTTAAGTAACTGTCCCCATGCAGCAACGATGTTGAATGATAGGGAACGAGTGCCGTAGGTATGAAACGACGTGCTGCATCAATATGCTTGATTGAGTCATCAAAGAAAATATGCGGTGCAAACGTTCTGAGCACCGCTGTCTTCTCAAGCCCTCCCAAAAAAAACGCCATATCCACATTGACGCCCCACTCTCTCAAGGTTTTTATGGCACGTAAGTCAGCTGGTGCATTACGAGCT
This sequence comes from Psychrobacter sp. H27, assembly GCF_059072655.1. Taxonomy (NCBI): domain Bacteria; kingdom Pseudomonadati; phylum Pseudomonadota; class Gammaproteobacteria; order Moraxellales; family Moraxellaceae; genus Psychrobacter; species Psychrobacter sp. H27. Next base: position 1,645,176 of record NZ_JCACRX010000001.1, read on the forward strand.
GTCACTAGAGCAATTTTGATTGGAGAATATTTCAGACCCGCTGGTAGACGCTCTTGTAAATTTGATAGTTTAATCAACAACTCAGCGTAAGGGCCTTTTTCGATTGGTAGATCACGCAGTTGCACCTCACGATCATGAAAGGCTCGCAATCCTTTTTGCTTGTACAGCAGCTCACCCGAGTCATCAAACAGTACCGCGTCCCCATCAAAAGCAATACGTAGCTGCTGAGTATCCAATTCATAAGTGTTGACAGGCGTTGCGTCTAGTATGGCACAAGCACAGATATTGGCATCAGCCACTTGCTGAGCATCGTCACGGTTGGTGGTCAAAAACAGATCAACATTAAAGTCTTTTATATAGGGCGCTACAGGACTGCCTGAAATAAACGCCGAGCGTGAGATATTGATACCGCGTTCTAAAATTGCATTCAGCACTTGAATGCCTGTATCTGGGCTACTTTTTGAGACGATAACGACTTCTACTAAAGGCGTTTCCGTTTCTAAATCCTGCTTATTTTCACAATACTTATTCAAGTTTAGCAACGCTTTGATCAATGGATAGCCTGCACCACTATTTAGCGTATCGTTTTCACGTGCTGTCATATAATCTCGAAACTCTTTTATAGCGCTCTCAGGCCGCTCTTCGAATAACGCTAATAAGTAGTTTTCCGACTCTGTTAAATCAAAAAGCGCCGTTGCAGAGATTGCGACAATGAGCGTATTACTAAAATCGACAGCCATAAATATGTGCTTCTATGATAAGTATTGAGAATTAGAGGATTTATTTTACTATATATAAAAGTATGCCGTGTAGCTACTCGTGTATATCGTAGTTCTACTAATGACCATTTTTTTGTGCAAAAAAAAGACTGCAATCGCAGTCTTTTTTATCTTTATCAACGTTTAGCTGATATCAGTACCATCATCGATGACAAAGCTTACAATCATAATGACATGATATTTGCTGATTTTTCCATCAGTAACGCCTACTTTTTGCTCTTTTATCCAAGCACCTTCAACATTCTTGACTGTCTTAGAGATTCTTGCGATACCTTGTTGAATAGCATCTTCAAAGCTGGTTTCAGAAGTACTGCTGATCTCGATATTTTTAGCAATAGTCATAATATTTTTCGCATCCATATGATTTTAGAATAATTTTTATAAGACAGAATAACGATAAAAATATACATTTGGCTTTCTGTCTCTTAATCATTCTAGCGTTATACCCCGTATACAACAGTGTATCTATGTTACTTTATGTATGACTTACCCCAACAACACCAGCGATATTGCAGGGAATGCCACCAAGATTACCAATCGAATCACGTCAGAGACAATGAATGGAGCCACCCCGCGGAACATATCGGACAACTTAATGTGCGGTGCCATCGCCTTGATCACAAAGATATTCATCCCCATCGGCGGCGTGATCAAACCAAGCTCTACCGTCAATACTGCAATAATGCCAAACCAGACTGGATCAAACCCTAATGCTAATATAATTGGGTACACAACGGGAATGGTGATTACTAGCATTGCTAGCGCATCCATGAACAGTCCTAATAGGAAGTACATGAACAGGATACAGATCAGCACAATCATTGGACTAACAGCCAACCCACCAATCCAAGATGCTAACGAATATGATAAACGCGACACTGAGATAAAATAACCCAATGCCTCTGCACCTAATAGCATAAAGAACACTACGGCAGAGAGTGCTAACGTCTCAATCAATGACTGCTTGAGACCGTCTAAACGCATGCCTTTGGCAAAAGCATAAGCCCAAGAGACAAATGCTCCTACTGCCGCCCCTTCTGTTGGCGTAAATAATCCAAAGAAGATACCGGCAATAATCACAATAAAGATAAAGCTAAATGGTATTAGACCCGTTAGCGACAGTAGCTTGGCTTTCCACGTGGTTTTCTCACCACGCTGGGCTAAGTGCGGTTTCCAGCGTACCATGATCATCACGGTGATAGAGTACATTACCATGCCCAGCATACCCGGTAAAAAACCTGCGATAAACATATCGCCAACCGACTGCTGGGTTAAGATGGCATAGACGAGTAACGCAATACTCGGTGGAATCATGATACCTAAAGTACCACCAGCGGCTAAGATACCGCAGGCAAATCCCGGCTGATAACCATACTTCTCCATTTGCGGTAGCGCCACTTTAGTCATAGTAGACGCAGTGGCAAGTGATGAGCCTGAGATAGAGGCAAAGATACCAGACGATCCTATACCTGCAATACCCAGACTACCTCTCACTCCACCAAATATGGTTCTAGTGGCTTCAAAAAGCTTACCTGCCATACCAGAGTGTGTGGCAAACACGCCCATGAGAATAAACAAGGGAATGGCACTAAAGTCATACTTTGCTAAGACATCAACAGGGATATCTTTGAGCATTTGTAGGGCCCCACTTGGCGCGGTAACCGCACCGAAACCTACCAAACCCACACCTAACATGGCAAGAGCAACGGGTACGCGTAGGATAACAAGCAGGATCATGACAACTAGGCCAATGGCTCCGATAATCTCTGGACTCATGCGCCTGTCTCCTCGGCGTCAAAGAATTCGCCTGTCTTAAAGATGTTAATGGATTCGATCAATGAGCGAATGGCAAGTAGTAAGCTTAAGAACGCGCTAATCATATAAATAGGCATCATAGATAGTCGAAGATCTTGGGTGACCTTACCATACTCGACAGCGTCAATGGCACTCTCATAGAGCCCCCATGCGAAGACGACGCCGATGACAAAAAAACCCATCATGAAGATGCCCATAAGGTAGCCTTTGATAGACTGCGGCATCTTTTGGGTAAAAACATCAACGATAATTTGCGAGCGCTCGACGAAAGCGGCAAAGGCGGCAAGCAATGCAAATAGCATGAAGTAAGAAACAATCTCGACGGAGCCCTTGACGGTGAAGCCAAGCTCACCGCCGCTAAGCTTGAAGATGTAGCGTGCAGTAACGTCTAGCATGGTGGTCAGTACGATGATGATAAGACTCACCCCGCCTATAAACTGACACAATCTAGAGATTAGGACGCTGAGCTTGACTAAAAATGCCATGTGACACCTCCAATGGGTTATACCACTTTACAGGCGGCACTAGCGGCTTTGGCTTTTTCGTAGACGCCATCTGCATCTAGACCTAAAGCATTAACATCGTTTAAGTATTTCTGTGTGCCTTTTTCGAGCGGTCCTTTCCAGTTTGGATCATTTAACGGATCAGGAATATCCACAATTTCATCACCCTTATCTTTGGCCGCTTGCATTGCCATCTGATCATGCTTATCAAAGACTTCACCAACTTTACTGGCTAGGGCCATGCCTGAGTTTTTGTCTAGGACTTGCTTTAAGTCATCAGGTAAATTGTCATACTTATCTTTGTTCATAGTGACCATGAGGGCTGAACTATAAAAAGGAATGTTGGTATGATATTTAGTAATTTCATCAATTTTAAAAGCTGTCACCGCTTCCCAAGGGAAACTCAAACCATCAACGACACCACGCTGTAGAGAGGTGTACATATCATTTGCAGGTAGACCTACAGGGGACGCACCAGCACTTTCAATAATATCACCAGCGACTGCAGAAGGACGACGAATACGCATACCTTTCATATCCTCAGGCGTGCGAATCAGCTTATCTGTGGTATGAAGCGAACCAGGTCCCGCACCATACATAAACAATAGATGTGAGTCTTCATACTCACTAGCAAGAGTACCATCATCATAAAGGGTTTGAAGCATACAGCCCATTTGAGTGGCTGAGTTAGATAGTCCTGGTAGCTCGGTGATCTGAGTTAAAGGAAAACGACCATTGGTATAACCGTGCGCTTGTGAGCCGATATCGATCGTACCTTTAGCAGCGGACTCATAGGTTACATCTGCTTTGGCAAGACCAGCCGACGGATACAACTCTACCTTTAGGCGACCATCAGAATCTGTCTCTATTTGCTTAGCCCACGGTTCAAAAACTTCTTTGCTAATAGATGAAGTGGCTGGCCAAAAATGCGAAAAGCGCAAAACAGTAGTTTCTTGAGAAGTCGCTGATGAACCATCAGAGGTATCAGCAGATTGATTGGAGCAGCCGAAAAGACTAATAGCGGCCAAAGCGCCAATTGAAAAGAGAGGAGCTAACTTCATTATCAATTCCTTTTGATAATTATAAGAATGGGAGTAGAACATCACGAGTAAATAATCCGACTCAAACTAAATTAAACTACTTACAAGCTTTTATATATCTTTTACATCCCTGTAAGAAAAGTATAGTCTAAAATTAACAGCTATAATGATATAAGTCAAATCATTTTGATAATATGCTAAATAATGAATTGAAGCTTTGGGGCACTACTAGGCACTTATTTATAACTGATACAGCCGAATTAATATCGAGTAGATGAGTCGAATGAAAATAAAAAAAACCCTCAACTCGGCGTCAAGTTGAGGGATTTTCTGTCAGCTAGGAATAAACTAAAAATGGCTAAAGTAAATTACAAATGTAGGCAATGTAAATCTACTTTTCCATATGCCATCTGTCGTCTACCCACACCGCATCAGTATCGTCCACATGCACATGCCACTCTGCATCAGTTACTACGAGACGAATTTCAGTTAAGCAGTGTAGCCAATGGTTTATGCTATACATTAGGACTTCGATATCAATACTAGAGGGTACTTTAGTCGCTCCTGCGAGTATCACATCTGACTCACTATCATCATATGCATAAAGGTCAAAAGATTCTGCCTCTTCTATATACTTGAAGCTTTCATTGTACTTATCGACAATAGAAATGACATCTTCCTGCTCTTTTTCAGTCAAAAGCGTCGCGCGCTCAGCTGTATAATAAATAGCGGTGCCCATAATACATTGCTCCAAGATACGATAGTGATAGTAGATAATAGTATAATATATTTTCGCTAGACAAAGAAAATCCCCCGCCTAGATAACTAGTCGGGGGATATTTCAGAATAGAGAGCTGACGATGACCTACTCTCACATGGGCGAACCACACTACCATTGGCGCAACGATGTTTCACTTCTGAGTTCGGGAAGGGATCAGGTGGGGCCATCGCGCTATTGTCGTCAGCAAAGGGGGTTAGATATGAGTCTGTTTTATAGTTTTACTTATTTGACTAAGTATCACTTAACCTAACTGAATCAAGGTTAAAGGTGATATCGAAATGTTCTGTCTATGACAGATAATTAGACTTGATACAAACCACTTGGGTGTTGTATGGTCAAGCCAAACGAGCAATTAGTACAGGTTAGCTACACACATCGCTGTGCTTCCACACCCTGCCTATCAACGTCCTAGTCTTGAACGGCTCTTTAGGGAAATCTAATCTTGAGGTGGGCTTCCCGCTTAGATGCTTTCAGCGGTTATCCCATCCGAACGTAGCTACCGGGCAATGCCATTGGCATGACAACCCGAACACCAGTGGTTCGTCCACTCTGGTCCTCTCGTACTAGGAGCAGATCCTCTCAAATTTCCAACGCCCACGGTAGATAGGGACCGAACTGTCTCACGACGTTCTAAACCCAGCTCGCGTACCTCTTTAAATGGCGAACAGCCATACCCTTAGGACCTGCTTCAGCCCTAGGATGAGATGAGCCGACATCGAGGTGCCAAACACCGCCGTCGATATGAACTCTTGGGCGGTATCAGCCTGTTATCCCCAGAGTACCTTTTATCCGTTGAGCGATGGCCCTTCCATACAGAACCACCGGATCACTAAGACCTACTTTCGTACCTGCTCGACTTGTGGGTCTCGCAGTTAAGCGCGCTTTTGCCTTTATACTCTACGACCGATTTCCGACCGGTCTGAGCGCACCTTCGTACTCCTCCGTTACTCTTTAGGAGGAGACCGCCCCAGTCAAACTACCCACCATACATTGTCCTCGGTATTGTTATACCTGAGTTAGAACCCCAACATGACCAGGGTGGTATTTCAAGATTGGCTCCACCAAGACTAGCGTCTCGGCTTCAAAGCCTCCCACCTATCCTGCACAAGTCAGGTCAAAGTTCAATGTAAAGCTGTAGTAAAGGTTCACGGGGTCTTTCCGTCTAGCCGCGGGTACACAGCATCTTCACTGCGATTTCGATTTCACTGAGTCTCTGCTGGAGACAGCGCTGCCATCATTATGTCATTCGTGCAGGTCGGAACTTACCCGACAAGGAATTTCGCTACCTTAGGACCGTTATAGTTACGGCCGCCGTTTACTGGGGCTTCGATCAAGAGCTTCGCTTACGCTAACCCCATCAATTAACCTTCCAGCACCGGGCAGACATCACACCCTATACGTCCACTTTCGTGTTTGCAGAGTGCTGTGTTTTTAATAAACAGTTGCAGCAGCCTGGTATCTGCGACTGCCAGCAGCTCAAGGAGCAAGTCCTATCACCACCAACAGCGTACCTTCTCCCGAAGTTACGGTACCATTTTGCCTAGTTCCTTCAGCAGAGTTCTCTCAAGCGCCTTGGTATTCTCTACCTGATCACCTGTGTCGGTTTAGGGTACGATTCGTTTATAACTATTGCTTAGAAGCTTTTCCTGGAAGCATGGTATTTGCCACTTCGCTGTACAAGTACAGCTTGCTATCAGATCTCGGTATAAAATAGCCCGGATTTACCTAAGCTATAAACCTACATCCTTTCACCTGGACAACCAACGCCAGGCTGACATAACCTTCTCCGTCCCTCCATCGCATTATAAACAAGTATCGGAATATTAACCGATTTCCCATCGACTACGCCTTTCGGCCTCGCCTTAGGGGTCGACTCACCCAGCCCCGATTAACGTTGGACTGGAACCCTTGATCTTCCGGCGTGCGAGCTTTTCACTCGCATTATCGTTACTCACGTCAGCATTCGCTCTTGTGATACCTCCAGCATGCTTTACAACACACCTTCACAGGCTTACACAACGCTCCCCTACCACTTGAAAACAAATTCAAATCCGCAGCTTCGGCTCCTAGTTTGAGCCCCGTTACATCTTCCGCGCGGGCCGACTCGACTAGTGAGCTATTACGCTTTCTTTAAAGGATGGCTGCTTCTAAGCCAACCTCCTAGCTGTCTATGCCTTCCCACCTCGTTTCCCACTTAACTAGGAATTTGGGGCCTTAGCTGGCGGTCTGGGTTGTTTCCCTCTCCACAATGGACGTTAGCACCCACTGTGTGTCTCCCGGATATCACTCATCGGTATTCGGAGTTTGCATCGGTTTGGTAAGTCGGTATGACCCCCTAGCCGAAACAGTGCTCTACCCCCAATGGTGTTCGTCCGAGGCGCTACCTAAATAGCTTTCGGGGAGAACCAGCTATCACCGAGTTTGATTAGCCTTTCACCCCTATCCACAAGTCATCCCCTGGCTTTTCAACGACAGTGGGTTCGGTCCTCCGGTGCCTGTTACGGCACTTTCAACCTGCTCATGGATAGATCACTCGGTTTCGGGTCTATGCCCTGCAACTAATCGCCCTATTAAGACTCGGTTTCCCTACGGCTCCCCTAAACGGTTAACCTTGCTACAGAACATAAGTCGCTGACCCATTATACAAAAGGTACGCGGTCACCTAACAAGTAGGCTCCCACTGCTTGTACGCACACGGTTTCAGGTTCTATTTCACTCCCCTCACAGGGGTTCTTTTCGCCTTTCCCTCACGGTACTGGTTCACTATCGGTCAGTCAGGAGTATTTAGCCTTGGAGGATGGTCCCCCCATCTTCAAACAGGATTTCTCGTGCCCCGCTCTACTTAATATGTTAATGCTAATGTTTCGAATACAGGACTATCACCTACTACGGTCAGCTTTCCCACGCTGTTCTTCTACATTAGTACTAATCGGCTTCTCCCCGTTCGCTCGCCGCTACTAGGGGAATCTCAATTGATGTCTATTCCTAAGGGTACTGAGATGTTTCACTTCCCCTCGTTCGCTTCCTAATAAATTAGGATACTTACCTTATGGTAAGTGGGTTTCCCCATTCAGAAATCTCCGGATCACAGGATATTGCCGCCTCCCCGAAGCTTATCGCAGGCTGTCACGTCTTTCATCGCCTCTGACTGCCAAGGCATCCACCATGTGCGCTTCATTACTTGACCATACAACCCCAAGTAGTCTTTCGACTCCAAAGTGTCATACACTCTAATTATGATAACGATATCACCTATGTTTATACGCTTGATTCAGTTCTCTTTACTTTTTTAATAACTCACCCCTGGGATAACAACTGATGTCGTTAAGAGGTGAGTTATTAAGGTTAAGAAGTGCGCGTGAACACGCACCTCCTAACCCAGACTCATATCTATGTTTTTAAATAGTCTCTATGCTCTCGTCGAGTCACAGATTCTGTATAAAACAGAAAGAAGTAATCTTGTTCAAATCACTTGTTTCTATTTGATACCTATTTTTATTTAGCACTCTAAGCTTAACTAAAGTAGTGGTGGAGCCAAACGGAGTCGAACCGTTGACCTCCTGCGTGCAAGGCAGGCGCTCTACCAACTGAGCTATGGCCCCATTATATAAATGGTGGGTCTAAGTGGACTCGAACCACTGACCCCCGCGTTATCAACACGGTGCTCTAACCAGCTGAGCTACAGACCCTAATACGTCCTAAAACGTAAGCTTAAACTAAAGAACAACTTGTTGTGAATTCTTGCTGACCGAATGCTGTCTATAAGGAGGTGATCCAGCCGCAGGTTCCCCTACGGCTACCTTGTTACGACTTCACCCCAGTCATCAACCACACCGTGGTGAACGCTCCCCCGAAGGTTAAGCTATCCACTTCTGGTGCAATCAACTCCCATGGTGTGACGGGCGGTGTGTACAAGGCCCGGGAACGTATTCACCGCGGCATTCTGATCCGCGATTACTAGCGATTCCTACTTCATGGAGTCGAGTTGCAGACTCCAATCTGGACTACGATAGGCTTTTTGAGATTCGCATCACATCGCTGTGTAGCTGCCCTCTGTACCTACCATTGTAGCACGTGTGTAGCCCTGGTCGTAAGGGCCATGATGACTTGACGTCGTCCCCGCCTTCCTCCAGTTTGTCACTGGCAGTATCCTTAGAGTTCCCGGCTTAACCCGCTGGTAACTAAGGACAAGGGTTGCGCTCGTTGCGGGACTTAACCCAACATCTCACGACACGAGCTGACGACAGCCATGCAGCACCTGTATTCTAATTCCCGAAGGCACTCCCGCATCTCTGCAGGATTCTAGATATGTCAAGACCAGGTAAGGTTCTTCGCGTTGCATCGAATTAAACCACATGCTCCACCGCTTGTGCGGGCCCCCGTCAATTCATTTGAGTTTTAACCTTGCGGCCGTACTCCCCAGGCGGTCTACTTATTGCGTTAGCTGCGTCACTAAGTCCTCAAGGGACCCAACGACTAGTAGACATCGTTTACGGCGTGGACTACCAGGGTATCTAATCCTGTTTGCTACCCACGCTTTCGAGCCTCAGTGTCAGTATGATGCCAGGAAGCTGCCTTCGCCATCGGTATTCCTTCAGATCTCTACGCATTTCACCGCTACACCTGAAATTCTACTTCCCTCTCACCTACTCTAGCCTAACAGTTTCAGATGCAGTTCCCAGGTTAAGCCCGGGGATTTCACATCTGACTTATCAAGCCACCTACGCTCGCTTTACGCCCAGTAATTCCGATTAACGCTTGCACCCTCTGTATTACCGCGGCTGCTGGCACAGAGTTAGCCGGTGCTTATTCTGCAGCTAATGTCATCGTCTCCGGGTATTAACCGAAGAGTCTTCTTCACTGCTTAAAGTGCTTTACAACCAAAAGGCCTTCTTCACACACGCGGCATGGCTGGATCAGGGTTTCCCCCATTGTCCAATATTCCCCACTGCTGCCTCCCGTAGGAGTCCGGGCCGTGTCTCAGTCCCGGTGTGGCTGATCATCCTCTCAGACCAGCTACAGATCGTCGCCATGGTAGGCCTTTACCCCACCATCTAGCTAATCCGACTTAGGCTCATCTAATAGCGAGAGCAACAAGTTGCCCCCTTTCTCCCGTAGGACGTATGCGGTATTAATACGAGTTTCCCCGTGCTATCCCCCACTACTAGGTAGATTCCTAAGTATTACTCACCCGTCCGCCGCTCGACGCCTGATAGCAAGCTACCATCGTTTCCGCTCGACTTGCATGTGTTAAGCCTGCCGCCAGCGTTCAATCTGAGCCATGATCAAACTCTTCAGTTTAATCTTGCTATGAAGCTCTTTAAAGAAGCTTCTAAACTTGGCTCATCTAATCTGGCAAAATCGCTAAAAATTATGTTCGTAATGAATTAACTTTGAGTTTTTCTGCTGTCTTAAATGATAATTTTTATAGTTAATAATCTTTCCGAAAAGAAAAGATAGTCAACTTTATTTTTTAGCATTCTGAATCAGCAAAAATCCACACAAGTTGTTCTTTAGTTATGCTTTTAAATAGTCTCAATCACTGTCGTCCAGTCATCGATATATAGGGTATTTCTTTTGCCATCTAGCCAATCCGTCTCCGGTTAAGCTATCTAGCGAGCCGACTATCTTATCATAATGATTTGATTTGTCAAGACTTTTTATAATTTGTTTCACCAGGTTAACTGCGTTATTAATATGTAATTTACATATTAGCTGCCGCTAGTCCGTCCGATGAGGGCGTATTATAGAGAGTTTAATAACTGTGTCAACCAATTTTATACATGTTTTTAAACTTATTTTACAGCTATTAAAAATAATAAATAGTTTCAATAGGTTATGAATTGGTCGATTGGTTGATGTAGTAGAGGAATAGGTACGTGCTTCCCTTTTAGTAAGAATATTCTGCTTTAACAGATATAGATCCTTTACTATTTCCAGATCTTTTTTTGTATTAGGATAACTCTACTTACCTTATAACTTGCCCATTTTCTCAAAAAACGCTCTATACGCAGCAACTTTCTTATCCAGCGATAACGGATAGGCTCGTGAAGTCGACGGTAACCTATGTAGGGTTAGATTATTGACATCAGTTTTCTGGTTATCTGTACTCTGCCACTCGTAAGGATAATTGATACTTTGGTTGGTTTTGGGGTGCTTCGACTTGGCAAGTGGTTCTTTCAATAGTTCGATCAGCACTTCGGTTGCCTTACCTCCTGTCGTGAACAACGTTTTTACCTTTGGTACTTGTGGCAAAATACTATCTAAGTCAACGGGGGTAACTACCGTTAGGTTTTTATCCGACGCATTACCTGTCTCGCGAATGGCTTGTTTTACTGTGGGACATGAAGCGATACCTCGCTCAAACATAAAGTCACGGATACGTTCAGGATCAAATCGCTTCTCATCGCCTACTCTAAAATAATCAGCATCATCAAAGAATACTCGACCATATATTCGCCACATGTCGTTATAAAAGTTAGGGTAATGAAAATTCATTGCCCACTTATCGGCAGTCGGTGGAAAAGTACCCATCATCATGATAGTCGCGTTCGGTGGCAACACAGGCTCGAAAGGATGCGTTTCAATTTCTACAGCTTTGTTTTTAGTAGATGTGAGCGTTGTCTCTTTATCTTGGGTCATTGATGTTTTTATAGTCATGATATTCTTCATCAGAAAAGCAGTTTTTTTGGTATCATAGCAGGTCTAAACACTACCTCACTTATCATTACGCTTATAGTCAAATTTAGTCGGTTCAATCAGTTGACTTAAATGGCGCGATATCCTTTTACTTAGCCTGAACTGTTTAGGCTTTGATGGCCGTTGTGAACGTAAATATTGTCGTTGCGCTAAATCAATATCATCATAAAGCTGTGAGAGTAATTTGATTGTCTCAATTTTGAAGGCGTTAATTTTACTATTTACGCGTGATAAATAGGGTTAAAGTGCGGTAAGTGTTTGTATCTTTTATACTAATAGCAACCGCAGCAACTGCGCAAGCATCAGACAAGAAACCAAGAGAGATTCTATGAGTGACTTAAACAACGATTTGAACATTACGGTAATCGATCATCCACTAGTCCGTCATAAACTCAGTCTCATGCGTGAAAAAGACTGTAGCACTTATAAGTTTCGCACATTGACCAAAGAACTTGCGCGCTTGATGGCGTATGAAGCAAGTCGCGATTTTGAGATTGAGACGTTTCCAATGCAAGGCTGGTGCGGCGAGATTACTGGTGAGCAAATCATCGGTAAGACAGCAACTATCGTACCTATTCTGCGCGCAGGTATTGGCATGCTTGATGGCGTGCTCGATCTAATCCCTACTGCTAAAATTTCTGTTGTCGGCCTACAACGTGATGAAGAAACGCTACAGCCAGTACCGTTTTTTGAAAAATTCGTCAGCCATATGGACAAACGTCCTGCGCTGATCATTGACCCGATGCTAGCCACAGGTGGCTCAATGGTAGCAACCATCGAGATGCTCAAGAAAAATGGTTGTACGAATATCAAAGCATTGGTACTCGTGGCGGCACCTGAAGGCGTACGCTTGGTGAACGAAGCGCATCCTGACGTGACTATCTATACCGCTGCGCTAGACAGTCATTTGGATGAGCATGGTTATATCATCCCAGGTTTGGGTGATGCTGGCGATAAGATTTTTGGTAAGCAGTTATCTAATAAATAGTACCAAAACAGACAAAGTCGTCATTAGGGTTATAGCAAAAGTAGACAGTATCGCTAATAAGGACAGATAATGAACGTATTGATTACAGGGGCAAGCGCAGGGTTTGGTAAAGCGCTAGCAGAGCGTTTGGTTGCAAACGGTCATCGCGTGATTGGTTGTGCTAGACGCCTTGATAAACTGAATGCTTTGGCAGATACCCTAGGCGATGCGTTTTTGCCCGTGGTTATGGATGTGAGTGAAACAGACTCTATCCCGCAAATTCTTGCTGATCTGCCTAATGGTTTCAAGCAAATCGATGTGCTCGTAAATAATGCAGGATTAGCGCTCGGTACAGAGCCTGCACACAAAGCCAGTCTCGATGACTGGATGCGTATGAATGATACCAATGTCAAAGGTTTGATGGCGTTGACTCATGCTGTCCTGCCAGCGATGGTTGCGCGCGATAGTGGTTATATCATTAATGTTGGCTCAATCGCAGGTAACTGGCCTTATTTTGGTGGCAACGTTTACGGCGCAACCAAAGCATTTGTAAAACAATTCAGCCTAAACTTACGTGCCGATCTGCTTGGTACGCAAGTGCGTGTGACCAATCTTGAGCCAGGAGTAGTTGCGGGTACTGAGTTTTCAAACGTACGCTATCACGGTGATGATGACAAAGCGGCAAAGGTCTATGATGGTTTTAAGACCATGACGGGTGAAGATATTGGCGATATTTTGCTGTGGCTGATTGAGTCACCTGCGCATATTAATGTCAATCGCTTAGAAGTCATGCCAGTGGCCCAAACCTACAATGGCTTAACCGTTGCCAAGCAAGACAGTTAAGACAGGTCTAGCTCCTCGATATACTTATTAGCGTAACTCATACGACCGAAGCAATATAGAGCCCTCTATATTGCTTTTTTTTATGTCTTCAATCGTTACCTCACCCACCAGACGCAGGTCCTGAAAGTCCATAATCAACACTTCATTGCGCAGCCGCTCGCTCGTGCGTTTGTTGTGACGTATTGCAAACCCCAATACTTGCTTACCCGTGATGGTAATTTGGTTAATCACTACTCTGGAGGCATTGGTGACTGATGTCTTGGATGTTTTCTGAGCATTGACGATCGCAGTGGCTGGATTGACAGTAGTGGTAAGCAGTTTGGTCTGTCGCACACTTTTTGGCATATCTCCTGCAAAAAAAAGCACCTGTGTGAGCGGCAGATACTGCGTATGGCGCATTAGCTCCTGACGGAACAACGAAGGCATATCTATATTGAAACTGTCTTCTGTCTGCTGATAAAAGGCGGTAAAGTTGCGATGCAGGTACCGTCCAAATACCGTGGTATTGATCCATTCTTTATAAATATTATTCGCCAGTAGCTGCTTGGTAAAGGCGCTGGCATCAACCGTGACCTCGTTATTTAACATCGACAATAAAAGTGCTTGTGGACTGGTAAAGGTCTGCTGCTCCCAGACTTGTGGATACAAGCTACTATCCAATAATGATAATATCGATTTGCCCATACCCTTCTACCCTTGTCAGTTATTGCTACTGCTTTTACCACCCGCCAAATTTTGTGCTATGGTCAGATGACTGTTTAATATAACAGTCTTTTATCAGCGGTAAAGCCCATTTTGTAGCGACCTGTCTCAACAAATAAACAGGTGGCTTCATAACCCAAAGTGATCCCTCTATGAAAAAAAACCTTAGCGCCTTGGCTGCTCCTTATCAGTTACAGACGATCACTATCAAATCAGCGGATGGTATAGCGCTACCCGTATCGGTTATTGGACACGGCAAACCCGTCATGATGCTGCATGCTTATGGTATGGATGCACGAGAGTTTTTACCTTTTATACTGCCACTGATCGGTAAATACGAATTTTATCTGCCACATTTTCGGGGGTTTGGTGCCGCACAAAATATCGAGCTGACGCCGTTTGATTTTATCAATCAGTACGCTGAAGATATTGATGACATCATTGAGCATGTCTGCATAAACCGTAACGTAGAATCACTGCCCGTTGCTGCGATTTCGATGGGGGCGTTGGTGATGTGGTCTTATTTTACCCACTTTGGCACATCTCACATCAGCCGCTATTTGAACATCGATCAAAGCCCTGTGATTCACAATCAACCAGATTGGCAAGGTGGATTGTTTGGTGATCGGCAAACAGAGATGTTTGCAGTTTTCCAAGAAATTATTGATATGACGCTACCGTATGCGCAAGTCGAATGCTTTACGCATTTGCCTTTTTCTCTTAAACGCCGTGTGACAGACATTGAAAAATTATTTTCTTTACTCTCTGTCAGCCGCCCGCGCTCAAAAGCCATCGTGCAAGCGCTCACTCATCAAAACGATCATAAACTGGCATTTTATAATCACCAAACATGGAAACACAAAATGCGCTGCCTGCAAGCCTATCTCGCCATACCTTATGATTTTCGGGTAGGTATAGAAAACATCACCATTCCCGTCGTCAGTTTGATCGGTGGTCAATCAACGCTCTATGACCCTAAATGGCAGCAAAGAATCACCCAAATGCTGCCCAATGCTAGTGAAATCATACTGCCACACTCAGGTCATGCCGTGCCACTAGATGCACCTATAGCCTTCTATAAAGTCCTAAAAGAATTTCTACAAGATTAACTAGAGTTTTACACAACCGCTTTATAATCACTACTATAGCTTTACAACCTGTCATAGCAATTCATTTGGGCTGATTCTATACTTAAACGCTGATGCAAATCCTTAATAACTCACTACGAGTGACAGTCACTGATAAGCATCAACAAAATATATGACTACAATAATATCAAAAGGATGAAACCATGCCCTACGCTACCGTTGCAACACAGGACGACCAATCCGTCGAACTCTATTACGAAACCCAAGGTATAGGCAAACCTATCATACTCATCCATGGCTGGCCACTCAGTGGTCGCGCTTGGGAAGCACAGCTACCTGCGCTAGTCGCAGCAGGCTATCAAGTCATTACTTATGATAGACGCGGCTTTGGTCAGTCATCCAAACCATGGAACGGCTACGACTACGATACCCTAGCCCAAGACTTAAAAGGTCTTATGGAGACACTTGATTTGCAAGATGCCACCATCGTTGGTTTCTCTATGGGCGGCGGTGAAGTGGCGCGTTATCTGGGTAAATACGGCTCCGAGCGTGTGAGCAAAGCGGTACTCGCCTCTGCGGTCCCACCGTACTTATTTAAAGCAGATGATAATCCTGATGGTGGTCTTGAAGAGTCAGATATTCAAGGTTTTTTGGATGGTGTTAGCAATGATCGTATTGCCTTTTTAAATGACTTTACTAAGAACTTCTTTACCCCAAAAGATGGTAAGTTGCTGGTCAGCAAGCCAATGCGCCTATACAATCGTGATATTGCTGCATTTGCTTCTGCTAAAGCGACACTTGATTGCGTTAAATCCTTTAGCTATACCGACTTTCGCGATGATTTAAAAGCGTTTGATGTACCGACATTAGTCATACATGGCGATGCGGATCAAATTGTACCGATCGAAGCGAGTGGTGAACGCTCTCACGATATGATTGCAGACAGTAGATTACACGTCATTGAAGGTGGTCCACACGGTATCAATGTGACCCATAGCGAAGAGTTCAATAAAGCATTGATTGCATTTTTGAACAACTAATGGCGCATCTATCTAAAACCTAGATATAAAACAAAAAACGACCTCAACGGGTCGTTTTTTTTGGGTGAAATTTCTCGTGCGTGGTGGTTCAGTACTAATCATTCAATGGTTGAATCAACTCAAATCGTGGTACCTCTTTACCTTCAACGCTGACTGTTTCAGCAAACATCGCAAGCGGTCGTACCCACACCCCATACTCACCGTACAGACAACGATAGACTACGAGCGACTCTTCAGTCTCTGAGTGCTGCGCGGTATGCAATACTTGATACAAGCTGCCTTTGTAATGGCGGTAAATGCCTTGAGTTATAGTGGCTTGATTTGTCATCATTACAGTTTACTCTTTATATTTTGTTATTCACTCGCTATGACAGATTGAGCAGGCACTTGAGCAATAAGCACTTAAGCAACAGTCACTTTTGCATAGGCTTTCTTGCCCGCTTGAATCACGACCGTCTGACCTGAGGTTAGACTAAACCCACCATCAACCACTTCACCGTCGACTTTTACTGCGCCGCGCTTGACCATATCTTTAGCAGCTGCACCGTTTTTGGCAAGCTCAGCTTGGTTTAGGATTTGCGCGATAAATAAGGCTTCTTGACCTGCTTCAAGCGTTAATGTCACTTCTGGCAAATCAACCGGTAGCTCACCATCTGCCAAGACATTACCAGCAGATTTATGCGCATTGGCAGCAGCATCCGCATCATGGAAACGCTCAATCAATTCCTCGGCAAGGATACGTTTGATTTCTTGTGGGTTGCGCCCGGCTTCCATTTCCGCCATCAAGGCTTCGATCTGCTCCATCGGCTTGAAACTTAAAAACTCAAAGTAACGATGGATTAAGGTATCAGGCATCGATAGGATTTTCTGGTACATGGTACCTGGCGCATCATAGATAGCGACATAATTATTTAGTGACTTAGACATTTTATTAACGCCGTCCAATCCTTCTAAGATTGGCACCGTGATGCAGACTTGTTGCTCTTGATCATATCGCCCTTGCAATGTACGTCCCATTAGCAAATTGAAGGTTTGATCGGTACCACCGAGCTCAACATCGGCTTTTAGCGCGATAGAGTCATAGCCTTGCACTAATGGATACAGAAACTCATGGATTGAAATAGGCGTTTGCGAAGCATAGCGTTTAGAGAAATCATCACGCTCAAGCATACGCGAGACCGTCTGCTGACTGGCAAGCTGAATCATGTCAGCGGCGCTCATGTCACTGAACCACTCAGAGTTAAAGACCACGCGAGTTTTTTCTTTGTCTAAGATTTTAAATACTTGCTCAGCATAGGTTGTTGCATTGGCTTTGATTTGCTCATCAGTCAATGGCGGACGTGTAGAGTTCTTACCAGAAGGGTCGCCAATCTTGGCCGTGTAGTCACCGATTAGAAAATAAATCTCATGACCTAAATCTTGAAAATGCTTGAGCTTATTGATCAGTACTGTATGACCTAAATGCAGGTCGGGCGCAGTAGGATCAAAGCCTGCCTTGATACGTAGCGGGCGATTAAGCTTTAGCTTAGCCACCAAATCGTCTTCGGAGAGTATCTCTTGCGTACCGCGCTGAATGAGGGCCAGTTGTTCTTCTAGGGTGTAGGTTTTATCGGTCATGGTACTCTCTATATATTACTTTCGTTAGGGTTTTTATAAGTGATGGTTACCGGCTCTATACCTTATGACGTTTAGAAGCTCAAAAGGTAAGAAAAAATGCTAGAATTTGACGGATATACTAGCGTTTTTTAAGGTAAATTGCCATGACCAACCCCGCATCAACTACTGATACTGACCATAATGCCCTTGCCGACTTGCTTATGAATAATGGTTTGGATAATAGTTCAGACGATATCGACGACTTAACCCATGATAGTTCGAACTACGCCACACTGACCGACGCTCTTGAGCAAACGGTGTTTGAAAGCTTTGATGATGGCTTATATATCGGAATGATGTCAGGCACTAGTTTGGATGGGATGGATGCGGTTCTTTGTCAGTTCAATAACGACATGGCTGATAAAGAAAATACCAACAAAGAAAACACTATTGATGAAGAGAATAGCCAACCAGCAATGCAACTGCTCGCGACGTATAGTCAAGAGTTTCCACCAAGACTACGTGAAGTGCTACTGGGGTTATGTCAGCCGAATGGTGTGAATCAACTCGTACCGGAGGTCAATGAACCAAACAGTGAATTGGATTGGTTTGGCTGGGCAAGCCGCGCGTATGCGGAGTTCGCAAGCGAAGTGGTCAATACCTTATTGCAGCAATCAAATACCGACCCCGAATCAGTACTGGCGATTGGCTGTCATGGACAAACCGTCCGTCATCGCCCGCAAATGGGCTTTAGTTTGCAACTGGTCGACGCCAATATCATCGCTGAGCGTACAGGCATCAGCGTGGTCAGTGATTTTCGTCGTCGTGACATGGCAGTTGGTGGTCAAGGTGCGCCTCTAGTACCTGCGTTTCATCAGGCCTTATTTGCGATACCTGATAGCACACGCGTGCTCCTAAATTTGGGCGGTATTGCTAATATAACCGTCTTGCCAGCGTTAACTAATGGCGTGGACAGCAACCTAGATAGCAACACAGATAGCGCAGATAATGTCATTGGCTATGATACTGGACCTGCTAATCTATTGTTAGATGCATGGACGGCGTTGCATACAGATAATGACTATGATGCAAAAGGCGCTTGGGCACAATCTGGCACCATCATTGAGCCACTATTACACCAGCTGTTGACCCATGCATTTTTCGCTCAGCCTCACCCCAAGAGTACTGGTCGTGAAGACTTTAATTTGGCATGGCTACAGGGTGAGCTACAGGCTTTTGAACAAGCCAATGCTAATGTCAGTTATTCAGCAGCTGATGTACAAGCCACTTTGACTGAACTAACCGCTATCAGTGCGAGCACGCAAATCAGTATGTTTACAGATACGGATAAAAACAGCTCGGTATACGTCTGTGGTGGCGGCGCACTGAATGATTATCTAATGACACGTCTACAAGCTCATCTACTTCGCTGCACAGTACAAACCACTGATCATTTAGGGCTGGCGCCAACATGGGTAGAAGCCGTCGCTTTTGCGTGGTTAGCCCGTCAAACTATCATGGGTGAAACAGGTAATTTGCCAGCAGTAACTGGTGCCAATAAACGCGTGGTATTGGGTCAAGTCTGTTTTGCCTGACCAGTTATATTTTAGTTTACATACGTGCACCTATGTGTTTTATAATAACTTTTAAAACGCCATCCTCTTAGGACCCGTAAGTATAGGACATATCGTATGAGCCAACACAGCAGTTCACCTATTGACCAAGCCACCAATGATGACACAAACAATATGACCGCAGCACCTGTACATAAATCGCGTCAAAAACCACCACACTACGAGCGTTCTGATGAGACTCGCGTGGTGGTCACAGGGATGGGCGCCATCACACCGCTTGGTCTAGATGTTGATAGCTCGTGGTCCAAATTGCTCAATGGTGATAGTGGTATCGCACCGATTACTCATTTCGATGCCACAGGCTACCGTGCTCAGATCGCAGGCGTGGTCAAAGACTTCGATGCCAAACAGTATATGAGCGCCAAAGATGCCCGCCGCTATGATGAGTTTATACATTATGGGATTGCAGCATCTTCTATGGCATTGAAGCATGCTGGGTTTATTGATGAGATCGGTGCTGCTGATGCGCCAGTACAGGGTGTGGAGCAAGATCGTTTTGGTATTATTTTGGGCTCAGGTATTGGTGGTATCCAAACCATCGAAAACAGCCGCGATACCCTACGTGAAAAAGGCGCAGCCAAGGTGTCGCCTTTCATCATTCCAGGATCTATTGTCAATATGGCGGCAGGATTGGTCGCGATTAAACACACCCTAAAAGGTCCGAACTTGGCGACATCAACCGCTTGTACCACTGCCACTCATGCTATGGGTCTGGCAGCACGTTTGATTGCTTACGGTGATGCTGATGTCATGCTGGCGGGTGGTAGTGAAAAAGGCTCAAGCCCGCTTGGTATATCAGGGTTTAGCGCCATGCACGCACTCTCAACGCGTAACGATGAGCCGACCAAAGCGTCGCGTCCATTCGATAAAGGTCGTGACGGTTTTGTACTTGGGGATGGTGCTGGCGTGGTCGTATTAGAAAGTCTTGCTCACGCCAAAGCTCGCGGCGCGACGATATTGGCAGAGCTTGTCGGGTTTGGTATGAGCGATGATGCCAGTCATATTACCGCACCACCAGAAGACGGTAGCGGCGCTGCAAAAGCGATGCGAAATGCACTCAATGATGCGGGTATCGAGCCATCAAGCGTGGGTTATGTCAATGCTCATGGTACCAGTACACCTGCGGGCGACGTGGCGGAGTCCATTGCTATCGAAACTGTGTTCTCTCCTGTTAAAGACAGTATCTTGGTCAGCTCGACCAAATCAATGACGGGGCATTTGCTGGGTGCTGCTGGCGGTGTTGAAGCTATCTTTACCGTACTTGCCCTACAGAACCAACATGTACCACCGACAATCAACTTAGATGACGTCGAAGACAACTGTAACCTCGATTATGTAGCTAATCAATCGCGTAAGGTCGATAACCTACAGTATGCTGTCTCTAATAGCTTTGGTTTTGGCGGTACCAATGGGTCTTTGGTATTTGCACGTTGGCCTATCAGTCAATAACAGCCACCCATCTGCATCGCAGTGCATGATAATGATTGCGTTGTAACGCTGGTGTCAGATTGGCTACGTTTGTCCACTTGCAGCCCCTTATCGTACTTGCGTATGATAAGGGGTAATTTTTGGAACATTTATGGAAGATACCATGTCAAGCTACTCATTTTCCCATCAGTTTTATCAGCGTTGGACGTGCGCGCCTGAGCCGGTACGCGCAGCAATCACTCAAGAGCTCAAAGACATCACCACTCTACTACAAGCTGACACTCCATTTGAAAGCTTTGAATTTAATACGCATGATCTGGACGCTCATGTGGACGAGCTATACGACAACTATAATGCTGAACAAGCCATTGCCAAAGCGATCGCTGACAAACAAGAGCAAGCAGATGTAGCAGCCGAAAAACAGCGATTAGAAGAAGAACAAAAGAAAAAGGCTGAAGAAGCGGCTCTCCAAGCAGAAGCTGAACTGGCTGAAGAAGCTCAAAAAGAACAAGAAAAAAATGAGCCGATAGCAGCAGATAAAAATAATACTGATGAAAAATTTATCGCTACTAGCATAGATAAAGTAAATGCTGATAAAGACAGTCCAGTTACTGATAATTCTATTGCAAAGACCGAAACAGCAGCATCAGAACCACAAAAGACTGAAAGTAGTGCTAGCGATAACAAAAATGCTGACCACAAAGCCATTAACGAACAAACTCATGCTATTGGTGATAGCCATATTAAAGACATTCATCATAAAACCAGCACAGCGATTAACTTAGTCTTAAAAGACTCAAAATTAGATATAATGCATCAAGAGCTCATCCGTGAACTTGAAACGCAAGTCGATGATTATTTGAGTGAGCAGATGATGCTATTGTCTGAAAATCTAAAGTCTTGGCTACGTGCTGAAGTCACCCAGCATTTAAACGAACAGAATGATTCAACTGTCAATAACGAAGCCGCTAAGAGCATCCATTAATTTTGCTCATTTTTTAATATTGGACTTGCCGTTAGAAATAGCCGCTCAGCAGTAAGTAACGAGCATTAAAAAGCCCCGTAAATCTTTACGGGGCTTTTTAATGCTTTTATTTAATGTTTTGAGCTCAGTATTAAATGGCTTTGGTACGTTCAGTCAACCATTCAAGCGCAGCGCCTTCGACCCGATCTTTTAGCTCTGTATAGACTTGGCTATGATAGTCATTGAGCCAGTCTATCTCGGTTTGATCCAACAACGATGGCTCAATCAGGCGCGTATCAATTGGACAGTAAGTGATGGTCTCAAAGTTTAAGAAATCACCAAATTCTGTCTCAGTAGGCTTGGTAACTGGCGTATTTACTACCAAATTCTCAATACGGATACCCCATTTGCCTTCGCGGTACAGACCTGGCTCATTACTTGAAATCATACCGACTTTCATCGCGCGCTCTTTTGGCGTGCTGGCACTATAGGCGATGACTTGTGGGCCTTCGTGTACATTTAAGAAATAACCAACGCCGTGACCGGTACCATGACCATAGTCCATCTGTGCTTGCCACAACGGAGCACGGCAAATCGCATCAATCAATGGTGAGGCAATGCCATCAGGGAAATGGGCGCGAGCTAGTGCAATATGTGCTTTTAGCACTGTTGTAAAATCACGCTTATGCTCGGCGGTGACTTGACCAATACCAACCACACGGGTGATATCTGTCGTGCCGTTCTGGTACTGCGCACCTGAGTCTATCAGTAACAATCCGCCTTCGCCCTCAGCCACATCAAGGTAGCTGAAACTCTCTGGCGTCGCGCGGTAATGTGGCAATGCACCATTTTCATTAAAACCCGCGATAGTCGGGAAGCTTGGCGACACATAATGCGGCTGACGACTACGTACCTCTATCAGCATACTATCGACATCCAGCTCACTTAGACGCTCGCCTGCCGTTAGACGCTGCTCAAACTCAGCAAAGAACTCACTCAATGCCGCACCATCTTGACGCATCGCTTCACGCACATGCTCGATATCTGCATCAGACTTCACAGACTTAAGCAGTGTGCTGGGTGCCATCTGCTCAATAAAACCAATATCATCTGCCATTTTTGAGAGCGTACCTACGGCAACTTTGCTCGGATCTAGTAGCAATAAATCGTCTGGCGTCAGTGCGCCAAGTGCTTCTTGTACAGCCGAATAATCAGCCAAGGCGATACCGCTGTCTTTTAGACTCTGTGCTATGTCAGCACTGACTTTACCATTATCAACAAACAACGTCGCACGGTCTGCATCAATCAGCATATGTGATAAAAACACAGGGTTGTAGTCAACATCAGCGCCACGTAAGTTCGTCAACCAAGCGATGTCATCTAAGCTTGAAAGCAAATGATGGGTTGCTCCTGCCGCTGCCATACCTTCGCGTACTGCGGCAAGTTTTAAAGCAGCAGACTGGGCAAGGAACTGCTCATCATGTACGTATAGCTTGGCAGCTGGCAGAGCCGGGCGATCTGTCCAAACGCTCGTCAATACATCACGCTCAGTGATCAAAATAATGTCATTCACATCAAGGGCCGTGAGCAATCGGTCTTGCTCAGCGATAGAGAGTACATTGCCATCTATTGCCACGCTATCCCCTTCTTGTAGATGTTCGGCTAACCAATCGATATGGTTTGGTTGACCTGGCGCGAGCTTTTCTAAAGTGATACCTGTACCTGCTAACTGATCAGCAGCATGTACCCAGTAACGGCTATCAGTCCACAGACCAGCAAACTCAGCTGTTACAACTAGCGTACCAACAGAACCGGTAAATCCTGATAGCCATTGGCGGGTTTGCCAATACTCTGGTAGATACTCAGACAGGTGAGGATCAGCAGAGGGCACGATGATTGCAGTGAGATCTTGCTCTACTAAGCTCGCACGTAGGCTAGCTATCCGCTCGTGAATGGTTTGTTTTTTCATTGAATGTGTCCTTCTAGATGTTTTAAGAATATGATGATGACGTGATTATTTATAATCGTCTTGTTCTAATAGTCATTTCGCTTGGGTTATTGATACCGCTTTAGTTTTAATAAAATATTTATTATCGATAGTAATTGTTTAAGTAAGCACTTTCTTTAACTGTGTTTGCTTGATAGTTGCTTCTACTTATTGAGAATATTTGATTGAGGTTGATATTGCGTCACTGATGTTTAGCGTGAGCTACTCTTAGATGTTTGGGCAGAGTGTAAGCTTTCAATGACTGATGCCAAATATCTCACTAAATAAAACAATAAGACGTGCTACCAGCAATGGTAACACGTCTTGTCATACGTCATTTATGCCGTTGTCGTTCGCGGCTATACCGGTCACTCAGCTCCATAGACGTCGCTTACTGTTTGGCCAGCTGCTTCTCACGCTCACTATCTCTAAGCATTTTGTTGATAGGTTTAGCGAGTGCTAGCAAAAACAATGCTGTCACCACCAAGAATATGGTCATGGTAGTAAACAGTCCTGGCAACCCTTCGATTTTGTCAGCAGATACATGACCACCGAAGAACGCAGCAACCAAGTTACCCATGGCGATAGAAGCGAAGAACAACCCCATCATCTGACCTTGCATGCCCTCCGGCGCCAGCTTAGTCATTGCAGATAATCCAACAGGGCTTAATGCCAACTCACCTAGCGTCAGTAATAATAAACTACCAACCAACCATAGTGGCGATGCCAAGCCAGCACCCGGTGCTAAAATGCTTTTAGAGGCAAAAATCATCAAAGCAAAACCCGCAGCGGCAAGTAACATACCCAGCGCAAACTTCGCCATACTGCTTGGCTCAAGACCTCGGTTACCAAGCTTGACCCAGATGATACTGACGATAGGCGCCAGTATCAAAATAAACAATGGGTTCAATGACTGGAACCAGATACTAGGAACGTCAAACCCTAAAACGTTTAGATCGGTATAACGATCAGCAAATAAGTTAAAAGATGTGGGCTGCTGCTCAAAACTTGACCAAAACAGCGTCGAACCGATGATTAAGACAAAACAAATCAACAAGCGTAATTTGTCCGTCTTATCGAGGCGCGGTGAGATAAACATAATCGCAAAATATAAGATGACCACCGCAGCGATGATATACGTCATGTACTCTGCGACCATCTCAGGATTGAACGATATCATGCCAGTAGACACTAATAGCACTACGGCGACTAACAACGCGACAAACCCACCAACCCAGCGTCCAATGTTTTTGTAGCGGTCATTGGAATGCTCCCATTCGGCAGAGATACCTTTGGCTGTGGCATAACGAGTCAGATTTTTTTGCGCGACAAAACGATAGATAAGCAAGGACACGAGCATCCCCAAACCACCGACGCCAAAGCCGACATGCCACATGCCTTTTTCTTTGAAGACACCAACGATCAGTGCCGCCAATAGCGCGCCGATATTGATACCCATATAAAACAAGGTAAAACCACCGTCACGGCGAGAGTCCCCTTTAGGGTATAGCGCGCCAACCATGACTGAGATACAGGTCTTAAATAATCCTGAGCCCAAGACGATACAGATTAGACCTACGAAGAACAATGTCATGCCAAACATGGCAGAAAGCGCGATACATAAGTGACCAAGAGCAATCACAATACTGCCCCACCACAGCGCGCGCTCTTGACCAAGCCAGTTGTCAGCCAACCAACCCCCTGGTACCGCTGCTAAATACAACGAACCTGCAAAAATACCATAGATAGCAGAAGCCGTGACTTCACTAAAACCAAAACCGCCGCTACCCACAGTCGCAACCATAAATAGAACTAATAATGGACGGATACTATAGTAGGAGAACCGCTCCCACATTTCGGTAAAAAATAATGAGCGTAATGGCGCTGGGTGTCCCATAAAGCCATTGTCTAGTGCTTGCAGCTCTGCTGCACTAGTACCTGTTTTTGATTCTGTAATCACAGCTTTATTCCTTTAAAGATTGTTTTTTTAATGACCAAATGCCCTATTATCCAGACGAGCGGTCATATAGGCGGAACATTGTTTCACTTGGCCATAATCAAGTAAAGAAATAATTGGTTAAAAATTACACAAATACCCATAAAAAAGCCCGCTCTCGATGATTGAGAACGGGCTTTTTTATAGGTTTATCAACACATCTATCATATTGATATGACTAATAATCAGTACTTATAGAATGACCTACTTATAAGGTATTTCGCAATGTAGCTATTTACCTATCGAGTCACGACAGCAAACACTACTGTGCGGCGGCAGTATCGTCAGCGGTCGTGCCGGCATCGCCAGCATCTAAATCGCCATCTGCTTGCTCAGCGGTCAAGTCAGTATCGGCAACCGCGGCTTGGCTCACTGTACCAGAAGCTGTCGCTGTACCTGCTTCTGCAGTAACAATTGCGCTATCAGCGTCTGTTGCTGCTGCTGGTGTTACCGCTGCATCTGCAGCCGTATCAGGTGCTGCTGCATCTTCTGCAACCATCGCAGTATCTGTCTCAGCAGCTGTGTCTTCAGTCGCAATGGCTTCTGCCTCGTCTGCCGCCGCTGATGCTTCCGTTGACTCAGCAGTGATATGCTCACCTGCTGGACGCAAAAATGCAGAAACACCAATGAGTAAGACAATACCTAAGAACATGGCAATGCCGCCCAGAGTAAACAACAGCTCTTTTTTTGGATTGTTATTGACGATACCTTCTGACATACCTTATCACCTTGCACAAAATATTTGAAATATTGACCTATTATATCGCAATTTATACTGATTTGTGAAAACCCTTAAGTATTTAAAGGGTTTATTATCAACAATTTTACTACTCATTTTTGGTATATATAGCCATCATTCACCCAATTACCTGATTATCATAGGCTATCACCATTGAGCGTGTATCGTTTTTACTTACCCAGACGTACTGGAGTCTTTGGACGCTTGCCCAAGTAACTCAGTATGAGTAATAGCGCCATAATAAATAAAATAGGATAATGACCAAAGCGCATGAATGGTGTGTTACCCACTCGTGCTTGCACCTCACCGCGTAATACCGTGCGCTCGAACTGTGGCGCGCGTTCTACGATACGACCTTTGTGATCGATGATAGCGGTCACACCTGTATTGGTCGCACGCATAAACCAGCGACCGTTCTCTAGTGCGCGCATCTGTACCATTTGCAGATGTTGTAGTGGACCTGCTGACGTACCGAACCAAGCATCGTTTGAGATGGTTAATAAAAAGTCCGTACCAATCGCGTTTTTGCGCGTCGTATCTGGATACGCGACTTCATAGCAGATGGCAGCACCTAAGCTATGACCACGCACCTGTAACGGTGATTGTTGGTCACTGCCTCGGCTATAACTCATAATGTCTTGACTACCAGCCAGATTGGGCAATATGTCAAGCACACCTTGAAACGGGATGTATTCACCAAACGGTACTAGACGCTGCTTTTTGTATAGACCCTCTGCCTGAGCACCAAGCGCCACCACGCTATTATAAAACGGCGCATACTTGTCTGTACTGGCATCAAACGTGGCTTCGTCTTTGTAGGGAATACCCGTCACCCATGTCGTATCCGTTTCTTTCGCCATCGCTACCATTTCATTGATGAAGCCAACTGCTTCTGTCTGAAACATAGGAATCGATGACTCAGGCCACAAAACAAGATCACGGCCCCATTCGTCACGCGTCAAAGTAGCGTAGATTTTTAGGGTTTCAATCTGATACTCAGTGAGCCATTTTAGATCTTGCGGGATATTGCCTTGAATCAATGACACTGACAGATCAGGTGTACCTTTGGGCTTGGTCCATTGCGGATTGACCAACCACAGCGTAGTACTAATAACCAGCAACGCAATAGATGGAATCATGTAACCGCCACGGCGACGCAGCAGCTCAACGATACTGGTAGCCAATAGTATCGCCACAAAGGAAACCGTGAAGACGCCAGCAACAGGAGCGAGCGATGACAGCCAATACTGCTCAGTAAAGGCATAACCGACAAACAACCAAGGAAACCCTGTGAACAACCATGTTTTCAGCCACTCTTGGAGTATCCAAAGCGCGGCAAAAGATAATGGCTGTTTGCCAACCACGCGATTGAAAATCAACGCCAAAAACCCATGGAACAATCCCATGCCAAGACCCATCAACGCAATCATAATTAGCGCAAGCCATGCAGGGGTGGAGCCGTAAACATGAATAGATGTATATAGCCAAAATGCCCCCACGCACCAAAGCCCTGTACCGTATGCCTGACCAATAACAAAGGCGCGGCGACCTGTCATCTCAGGCATCAATAGTGCATATAAGATAGCAGGCGATATCAGAGCCACTGGCCAAATGCCATAAGGCGCGAGCGCAAGTATAAAAGCAGCCCCTGCCAACAAAGATATCAGTGCCGCCAATCCCAAATGTAAGCCTTTTGACTTCTCAGGGTTCAAGCGTTTTTGTAAATCAACAGTAGACAGGCGCATAGCAATTATCCAAGACTATATTTTTCAAATATTTCACGGCTCAGCACTAAAAAATTAAAGTAGAGCTGAGGCAAAGCTGGCTGCATCATACGTCATGCAGAACCACAAATAAAACCCACCCATGATACCAGTCAAAACCCATCAATGGGTAAATTTGCGTAGCGAAACCTCAAACTAAAAAGTAAAAGCCAGAAAGCAAAAAAACACGATTTTTTATCGTGTTTTTTATTACATTTACTAGCGAAATTCATTGAGCACTCAGCTGCTAAGACCTGGCTAACAAACTATATGAATAAGTTAATGGCTACCTATTAATATCTGCTGGTCTGCAGTGGTCTTGGTCAGCTCTAGGTTTTGGATAAATCGTCCCTCAACATCAGTGATGGTAATCTGCCAATCATCTATCAAAACGCTCTCGCCTTCTAGGTCGCCGACATAACCGAGTGCTTGCATGACCAATCCGCCCATCGTGTCGACATCGGTATCATCGAAACGACTACCAAGCTCATCATTGCAGTCTTCGATGACGGTAGACGCTTGGACACGCCATGTGTTCGGCTTTTCTGGATCTGCAACGATGTTGTTGATGTCGCTGTCTTCATCAAAGTCGTCATGCTCATCCACGATGTCACCGACGATTTCCTCAAGCAAGTCTTCCATGGTCACCACACCGCCAAAGTTACCAAACTCATCGACGACAATCGCCATATGAACTTGCGTCCGCTGCAACGAGCGTAGCAAAGTATCTGAGCGCGCAGTTTCACTAATATAGAGCGGCTGACGTACTAGGTCTTTTAGGCGTTTGCTATCGATTTTGTCTTCTTGGTTACGCACCATATGAACCAAAATAGGAATCAAATCTTTGGCCAGTAAGATACCAATAACGGCATCATCATCTTGACTGTCAAAAACAGGATAGCGCGAGTGCGTGGTCTCAAGAATAATGTCCATCACTTCAGCAAGGCTGGTGCTTTCGTGAATACCAATCACTTGCGGGCGTGGCGTCATGATTTCGCGCACTTGGGTTGCTGGTAGATCGAGTACGCCTTCTAGCATATCGACCGTATCAGGCTCTAAGAACTGGCGCGAGTCTTGTACCAGACGAATCAATTCGTCACGGGTCTCGGGGGCGGTCGATAGCCAGCGTTTTAAGCCGCGCATCGACCAACTACTCGGGCTGGGAGTGTCGTCAGACATGGTGGTGTGATTTAACCTCTTTAGTTAATGGCAATTAAAATAATCGTGAATAAAAACAAGTAGCGCCTAGATGGGGACAAAAGTAGCAAATAAAATGGCTGATTTATCATTAGTTGATGATTCAATCGTAAACATGCCAGCACAAATTAGCTTCACTTTATCGCAAGGCTCACCGACATTCAACGACAAATTCACTCAATTTGTATTGTCAGCGTGTTATAAACTTTGCTATGGTCAAAGCCTTTATTTAGCAAAACAAACCCTATGTCGCTACGTTCTCTTTTTTCTCGCTTGCTCTCGTCGCGTTCACGCCGCCATCCTAAGGATCGTAGCGTGAGCGATAGCGTAGCAGATAGCAAACAGCCAAAATCCACATGGCGACATCGGCTCGTGTCTTTTTTGATTGCTATTACTCTGCTCCTATCGGCAGTATGGTTGCTGCTAGCGATTTGGTACCAGTACGGGATAGGCTCTATAGTGACCTGGCTTTTCACCATTGTCATCATAAGTCTACTAGGAACACTGCTTAGCACCCGCTATTGGCGTGCCGTCACAAAAATACTGTATCGCCATACCTCAGCTGACAACACAGTGACTAATAAAGCCACTGCCAATAAATGGCTCATCGGACTATACGGCGCGATTTGGTTTATGGGTCTAGGTTGGTTTTTTTCTATTGAGCCCAAGCAGGATCGTGACTGGATGGCTGAGGTCGATCAGCAAGTCGCTTATAAGCGTAATGCGACCAACCCTAATTTGATTACTCTAACCAATGTCCGCAACTTTGATTGGCGTACAGATACAGAAGCAACCGCGCACTGGGATACCCGTACGATTGATTTGTCCAAACTCTCAGGCATCGATGTGACCAACTCTTATTGGATGGGACCACTCATCGCTCATACTTTGGTCAGCTTTCGTTTTGAAGACGATAGACCACTTGCCTTTTCCTTTGAAATTCGTAAAGAAGATGGTGAGTCGTTTTCAGCCCTTGCTGGGTTTTTTAGGCGTTATGAGCTGAGCCTGATTGCGGCAGAAGAGCGTGACATTATCTATACCCGTAGCAACGCACGCGGTGAGCAGGTCTATCTATTTCCCATCAGCAACTTGCAACAGCATGAAGTCAGATCATTATTTGAGTCCTACCTGACTGCCATTGATGAGCTAAATAACAAACCTGCTTGGTACAACACATTGACGAGCAACTGCACCAATATTATCTTTTATATGGCGCGTATTGTCAGTGGCGATCGCTTGCCATGGGATTACCGGATTTGGGTCTCTGGGTGGTTACCTAACTATCTATATGATGTTGGTATGCTCGATGCAGCGCCAGAACAGCCCGATCAACCTTGGTCGATGGATACATGGTATGAGCGTACTCATATTAATCCAAAGTCGCTCGGTTTTGACAATCTGCACTCCATTGGCAATAGCCATGCATTCTCACAGCAAATTCGTCAAGACATTCCACTACCACCACTCGCCCACTCTCAATCTAGTGCTGAGGCAAAAGCCAAGTCTACTGCTCAGGCGTCTAACTAAGTATCATCTAACGAATAAATGAA
This sequence comes from Psychrobacter sp. H27, assembly GCF_059072655.1. NCBI lineage: Bacteria > Pseudomonadati > Pseudomonadota > Gammaproteobacteria > Moraxellales > Moraxellaceae > Psychrobacter > Psychrobacter sp. H27. Next base: position 1,676,287 of record NZ_JCACRX010000001.1, read on the forward strand.
GAAATAAAAGTAGCGCAGTATTTTTGCTAAGGGTTAACCCAACTGACCACCCGTATCTCCATCTCTTCCTCAGACATACTGGTTTCAGACACACAGCGCCCTGCAACGCCGACATTAGCAGCGCGCATTTCGTGTTGTGTCACCACTGGATCCTGAGTCAATAACAGGTGCCAGCTTGGCAGACTCTGTCCTTTATATAACCGCTTGTAAGCACAGTGCGATGGTAGCCACATCATGTTGGGCAAGTTGTCCATGGTGAGCTGAATGCAATCTGGGACATACTCTTGACGCGTCGCATAATGGCTACAATACCCCGTCGCACAGTCCATTAGCTGGCAGGTGACATCGGTATATTCAACTAGCTCTTCGTCTACATTGCCGTCCTCATCCTCATCGATGTATTTGATCAAACAGCAACTGCCGCAGCCATCACACAATGCTTCCCATTCGCTATGATTCAGCTCGTTCAATGCAAATTGCGACCAAAACTGCGGGCGCAGTGGCTCAGACTTAAAGCCATTATTAGAATCGACACTAGAGCTATCAGGAAACAAACTTATCGATTGCGTAGGCTTAGTATCTGAATCAATACTTGAGTGCAAGTCTGGTTTGTCATCATTTTTGTTTAACAAATTTATAGTCATAAGGTCGCAGTAGCATTTTGATAAAGAGCGTTACAGTATTATAGCTGTTTTTGCTAGACATGGGCGTTAAGGTAGTACGAGTTAGGAACACGAACCATCACAGCCACAAAGAATTAAAACTCATAACATAAAAAAGGACAATAATATGTCAATTAAGACTTTTGAATTAATCAGTACAACCGAAAACGGTATCGAACTTATCAGCTATGTTGCACTGCCAGAAAATGCTTCAGATGATAATCCAGCAGCAGGTATTTTGGTCGCACCAGAATGGTGGGGCGTGGTCGACCATCCAAAATCAGTAGTAGAGCGTTTGGCCAAAGCAGGCTACGCGGCTGTCGCTATGGATGTCTACGGTGAAGGAAAATTAACTACTGATGCTGCCATGGCCAACATGTGGATGGAGCAAGTATTGGCTGATCAAGACATGCTCATGTCGCGCTGCCGTCTGATTCTAAATGACTTTAGCGATCAGTTATCAGTTGATGGTGACAACCTAGGCGCAATCGGTTACTGCTTCGGTGGTAAAGTTGTCCTCGATATGGCGCGCGAAGGCATGCCACTAAAAGCTGTTGCAACCTTCCATGGTAACCCAACGCCAAAGCAGCCAGCAGACAAAAACTTTGCCGCAAAAGTACTCGTCGCTCATGGCCGTGATGACTCAATGGTATCGATGGACGCTATCGAAGGTCTAAAATCAGAGCTAGATGCTGCTGATGTCGATTACACTATCGATGTCTATGACAACGCTAAGCACGGCTTTACCAATCCGCATGCTGATGAGCGCGCTGCCAACAATGAAGTAGACCTTGGCTATAATGAAGCAGCGGCTAAGCAAAGCTGGGAAAACATGATTGAGTTTATGAAAGCAAACTTGGCATAAAAGCAGTTTGATATAAAACTTATCAAGAAGGACAGCTTAACTATTTAAGCTGTCCTTTTATTTTGCGTATATTTTAACCACCATTTCTGAGACACGTTATCAGACCAGTCTTGTACTTCTTATCAAATCGCGTCATTATCACCTTACTATCTGTTGGCTTGAGTGACGAAGATGTTATATCTATTGGTGACCCAGCTCGGTTGGCTGGCTTTTACGATTCTATTGATTGTGGTAGTCGCGTTATACACTAGGACAACTCGAAAAATCGAGCATCTACGCCGCGATGTCACGAAACTACAATCTGAGCTTACACAGCGAAAAGACCTCAGAAAAGACAATAGTATAAGTCGTATGACTGCCTCATCTAACCGTTTGGCTGATGACAATGGTCATGTGCGTAGACCTTTTGCTGAAGATATCGCAACTGAAAACAATGCGCCTAAAAATAATGCGACTGAGCCCTCTAATAACGTTGCAACAAACAATGCTACTGAGGGTACAGCTTTTGATTCACAACATCCGTCAACAGCTGATACCTTACCAAGCACATCATCAGTCACATCCTCACTCCCGTCGTCACCCACATCACCGCCACCATTGCCAACGATGGCACCGGTGTCAACACCAGCGCCAGCCAAAAATAGCATATCGGGCGTCGCTAATGATGGAACTATAGGTCAACCCCACTCAAAAACAACTGCGTATAGCGTGCCAGTACCGAGCGCACCAGCTGCCCCAATTGAGCCTGATGAACGCTCACTACCCATCGTCACATCGCTCATTCATTCCATCAAAAACTGGTTTTTCGGTGGTAATCTTGTCGTGCGTGTCGGGGTACTGGTACTACTCATCGGAGTGGTATTGCTACTGCGATTATTAAGTGAGTATGTCGAGATTTCAATTACCACAAAGCTGATAGCCGTCGGTATCACAGGATTAGCATTGTCAGCACTTGGATTGAAGCTCACGGCAAAACGCTTCTCGTATGGCATTACGCTACAAGGTGCAGGCTTAGCGATTGCTTATTTGAGTACTTTTTTTGCCTATAGCGTCTATCAGATCATTCCGAGTGTACCGAGCTTTATTGGGCTAGGGTTATTGTCTGCGATTACGATTGCTTTAGCCGTACGCCAAAATGCCTTTCCTTTAGCGTTATTGGCATTGTCTGGTGGATTTTTTGCACCAATTCTGACCAGTGACGATACGGGGAGTTTAGTCACGTTATTTAGCTATTATCTATTGTTAAATGTCACGATTGCCGTTATTGCTCATTATCGCCCATGGAAAATCCTAAATTTATTCGGTGCATCGGTGACGTTTGGCTTGGCCTACTACTGGGGCGTCAGTGAAAATCTGAGCGCTGTCATAGAGTCGCAGCGTTGGTCACTTGTGATACTGGTTGCATTACATTTACTGCTTTATTTATTTGTCGTCATTCGTTATGCGCAGCAAATCATTACTTACAATACGCTTAATGACCAGAGTCTTAACCATACAGATGATGCAAACATACTAGGACATTTGGACAAAACACCTAAAAGTAATCACCCCTACCTATTCCCCATCGATACCGGACTGCTGTTTTCAGTACCGATTCTGGCTTTTGGCTTATTTGCTGCCTTACTCGATGACATTCCAAATGCCCTAACCTTTACTAGTACAATTTTGGCAGCGGTGTATCTCGGACTAGGCTGGCTGTTTGTGCAGCGTAGTGGGCGCTATGCACTCATTACTGAAGGTATGCTGGCATTGGGTTTTGGGTTTTTAGCGCTGGTAATACCGCTGGCGCTGGATGCTGAGTGGATTGCTTTTGGGTGGTCAGTACAGGGGCTCGCATTGGTCTGGTTTGGCAGGCGCTCCTTACGGTCATGGTCCGTGTTATTTGGTTTGCTTTTACAGCTTGTTAGTATCGGCATGCTCTTGACCACCGCGATATTCTCTATCAAAGACTATCCCGTCTTAGCCTTTAGTGTCTCAGCGATTGCTTATCTGGCGACTGTCTTTATCTTACGCGCCAGCAACTCCCCTACCATGCTCATGACTGAGCTCAATAATAGCAACACTGATGGCAACAGCAATAAGCACAACGCGGCAACTGCCTCAGAGTCGGTTACTCGTTACGCCCGTACGCTTGGTGTCAGCACCCAAGCTGCCCAGCAATGGCTAACCTCTATTGATAATCAAAGCCGCGCATTCAAGCTTGTTTGGCACAGTCCTAGACTAATAAAGTTCCTAACAGTGACTGCTATGGCGTGGGTGTTACAAGTGCTCATACTTGATCTTCATCATTGGTTTGATATTTGGCAGTTAGAGACCACGGTCATTGCGCTAGCTGCACTCATTAGCCTAACGACCTATTGGATGATCAATCGCTATCGCCCATGGGCGGAGATCCGGCAGTTTAGTCGTGGATTGCTACTATTGTTTTGTCTCATGCTAGTGGTACAACTCCCACAAAAGTTTGAGCTCAATTTGACATGGACGCCAGCAGAATGGCTGATATTCGTAGGTTTGATAATCGGCTGGCTCATGATAGGTCAGCTATGGCTAAAAGCATGGTCTGATATCTGCTTTGATACAGGGTCTAATAATAACAATACCTCACGCTATACGGCTATTAGTTGGCTGGGTACTGGTATCTTACTGATTGCTGCCGCTGCGCATTATGGCTTACCAGACTCTGATGGCATCATGGCAGTATTGAGCTCAGTGGTGCTCATTTTGACTGGGCTATGGCTCAGTCATCGTGATCTCAGTCATCGTGATCTCACTCAAAGCGAAAAAAACCCATCAACCAATAAAACTTCACAACAAGGGCTACTGTATTGGTTTGACTGGCAACAGGCACTACGAGGATGTGCTGCGATCTTTGCGCCCATTGCTTTACTTTGGGTTGTCATGACCAATTGGTCTTATGACGGTATAGTTTGGGACATATCTTATTTTCCATTATTCAACCTTTACGACATTACCTCATGGTTGACGCTATTGGTTGGTTTTAGTCTTTATTATATAAGCTGGCGACACCGAGACAAAAACCCTATCCAATCAAGTACAGTCACCAAAACCAAGCAGATATTCAATGCTGGCAGTTTGCTAATAGTACTAGGGTTTATTAGCTTTTGGCTGATATCTAGCATGTTAGTTAGAACGCTGCACGCCTTTATCGGTACACCGCTCTGGGACGGTACTGGCACTCAAGGCGGTGCATGGCAAAGTGAGCAAGTGCAAACAGGACTGACGATTTTATGGACGCTCTTGGCATTGGTCGCCACCATTATGGCGAGTCGCTACTGGCAACGCGCGCTTTGGTTTATGGGTATTGGATTGCTAGGTGTCGTCGTGCTCAAGCTGGTACTGGTTGATCTGTCACAGACCGAAGCGATTTGGCGCGTGATTTCCTTCCTTGGCGCGGGTAGCTTGATACTATTGATTGGTTATCTTGCGCCTTTACCACCAACCACCAAGGAAATAGAAAATAAGAATCAAGAGTAGTGGCGTACCTGGTCAAGCGAGCGGATCAAGTGAACTGGTCAGGTGAAATTGTCCCGTGAATACATGGGTTCTGTAGTAAACTGGCGACTATGAATAAAGACAATGCCAAAAGTTACCAAAATCGCGCACTGTCTTTAATGCAATATTTTATGAATAAAAAGGTTATGAAAGACAATGGATAAGAGAACAAGCATTCAGTGGTTCCCTGGGCACATGAACAAAGCCCGTAACGAAATCAAAGAAATCATGCCGCAGATGGATTTGGTCATCGAGGTCATTGATGCGCGTATCCCTCATAGTAGTGAAAACCCGATGGTTGCAGCACTACGCGGCGAAAAGCCTGTAATCAAAATCCTGAATAAAGCCGATCTTGCCGATCCAGAATTGACCCAAGCGTGGATGGACCATCTTGAGCAGCAAAATGGTGTCAAGGCCATTGCTTGTGATACGGAGAAAGCAGATGACGTCAAACGCATCATCGCCATCTGTAAGCATCTCGTACCCAACAAAGTCGGTACTGGCCGTCAGATCAAAGCGATGATTATGGGCATCCCGAACGTCGGTAAATCAACACTGATCAATACGCTAGCAGGACGCGCCGTGGCAAAGACAGGCGACGAGCCAGCCGTAACCAAGTCGCAGCAGTTGATTAAGCTCGATGATGACATCATGCTCTATGACACGCCTGGTATGCTGTGGCCAAAAGTTGAAAACGAAAACTCTGGCTATCGTCTAGCCGCAACGGGTGGCATCCGTGATACGGCGTTTGATTTTGCTGATGTGGCAAGCTATACCGCTGAGTACCTCATGCACGCCTATCCTGAGCTGCTAAAATCTCGCTACAAAATTGAAGAACTGCCCAAGACTGACTGGGAGTTCTTTGAAGTGGCGGGTCGTAATCGCGGCTGTGTGCGCGCGGGCAACCAAGTCGATACGTATCGCATGTCTGAGATTCTCATCAATGAGCTGCGTAGCGCGAAAATTGGGCGTATGACGCTTGAAACCCCAGCTATGATTGAAGCAGAAGAAATTGTCGTCGCTGAACAACGTCTCGCTGCTGAAGAGAAGCGCAAAGCTAAGGAAGAAGAAAAACGTCTACGTAAAAAGCGTACCCGTCAGAATCGGAAGTAGATCCCTCAACAATATAAGCTTTTATGAATCCATTAATACCCTCAGCAAAAACCATTCAAATCTACCTGCCCACAGGTAACCCTCGTGGGCTGCGTGTCGCTGAGATGACCACGCGCACCGTGCGTCTGATTGAAGTACCGCGCATTCATATTGCAGATTTTTTGAACATGCCCGATGCCAAACGAGTGGGCTTATACTTTTTAATCGGCGATACTGATAGTACGGACAAACCACTACTCTATATTGGGCAAACAGGCGATTTAACCCAGCGCCTAAAAAGCCATAATAATGGTAAAGATTTTTGGACAAGGGTGTTTGTCATGCTCTCAACCAATAACACCATTACCCAGACGCATGCGCTGTATATGGAGCATAAAGCCATTCAAATTGCCACAGACGTTGGGCGTTACGATTTGCAAAATGGTAATAATGGCAGCAAGCCGCACACGCCTGCACCGCTTCAAGCAGACTGCGAAGAACTGTTTCACACATTAGATATTTTACTATCTACCCTCGGACAGCCAGTTTTTGAAGCGATCGGTATTGATACTCCTAATACTGAAGCTTACCAACCAGTGATACCAGATACCTGCCAGTCTCTCCAAGACGCACCAGAAGTCGTACCTAACAAGCAACCAATGCTGTTTTATTGCAAAGCCAAAGACTGCGATGCTCAAGGCTACTACGATAATGATGGTTTTGTCTTGTTAAAAGGCTCCCTCTTTCGCAAAAGGCATACGCCATCATTGGGGAAATGGGCTGTTAACAAGACACACGAGCTGTTAGTAAATGGCAAATTAGTTGAACACAATAGTGATTCTTATCGACTCACAGAAGACCAGCTTTTTAAAACGCCAAGTGGCGCAGCGCAAGCGGTTACTGGCCGACCAACCAATGGCTGGGTAGAATGGAAAAACGGCTCAGGGCAAACACTTAGCGACATTTACCGCTAGTAAATCAACCAGATAATCACCATATAGGATAAACGCTTTGCTTAAGTATAATCAAAGCTCCCTTTACTTAATGTCAATTTTATAAGAGCCTATGACCCAACCTACCGCCATACCCGACACTCCCTTTTCTCAGCCTACAACAGCATTAGACTCTTTCGCTCCACGCCTACTCGATTGGTTTGCCGAAAACGGTCGCCACGATTTGCCGTGGCAACAGCATCAAACCGACACGCCCAATCCTTATATTGTTTGGCTATCTGAAGTGATGCTTCAGCAAACGCAGGTCACCACCGTATTACCCTACTTTGCGCGTTTTATGGAGACGTTTCCGACCGTGCAGGATTTAGCCGCAGCAGAATGGGATACCGTAGCAGAGCATTGGGCAGGACTTGGCTACTATGCGCGTGCACGTAATCTGCACAAAGGCGCGAAGCAGTTGGTCGAGGTAATCGATGAAACAGGCAACTTCCCGCAGACGCTCGCAGGGTGGGAGGCTATTTCTGGTGTTGGTCCATCTACTGCTGGCGCGATCATGGCGATGGGATTACACCGTTACGGCGTCATCTGCGATGGCAATGTCAAACGCGTATTAACGCGCTGGGCGGCCATCGATGGTGACATTACCAAGTCTGCCACGACCAAAGAGTTATGGGCACTAGCGGAGCGCCTGACCCCAAAAGAAAACTCAGGACTGTTTGCTCAAGCGATGATGGATATGGGCGCAACGCTATGTGTTCGCCGCAAGCCTGCGTGCCTATTATGTCCATTGCAAGCCGACTGCTTGGCACATGCAGAAGGGCGCGAGACTGACTACCCCGTCAAAGCCAAAAAACAGCCCAAACCAAGTAAGTTTAGTAATGCATTGCTGATAGAAAATGTAGACGGTGAGATACTATGGCTACAACGCCCTGACAATGGCATTTGGGGTGGATTGTGGAGCTTGCCATTACAGTTTGTAGAAAAAATTGACGGTAAGACAAGTAGTAAAGCCACTGGTAAGACTGATGCTAAAAAACCAGCGAGCGATGATAAATCATCAACTGTGCCAAGTGACGTCCGTAGTCATGAAAAAGTATACGAAGCCGAATTCACCACGGCTGAGCAAATTATTAATGAATGGTTGACGAATAATAAGCTAGCTGCACAATCAGTCAGTAAGTCATTGCTTGATGATGCGCCTATCAAGCACTCATTAACTCATTTTCATTGGTATTTAACCCCACAAAAACTAACGGTCAATGCTTCGCAAATACTAGAGCTCAATGAGAAATTAGCAGCGGCTGAGATTGATTTTAAATGGCTGACTGAACAAACAGCCCAGGATAGTTTAGGACTGCCGCGTGCGATGATTAAGATCTTAGAATAAAAGTCAGTGTAAAAAACTGGTACAAAAAAAGCGACTCACTATAGACAGTGAGTCGCTTTTTTATGATGGCAATGTAAAGGTAGCTGAAACTAAGAATCTTAAGACTTTGGCACACGCAAGCGCATTAGACCTTCTTGCTGCACGGTTGCGACCAGTTTGCCTTCTTGCCAAAACTGACCATGGTTTAACCCTTTCGCATTAGAAGTGGTGTCACTCCACATGTCGTATAGCATCCATTTATTCAGATCAAACTCACGATGAAAATGCATCGAGTGATCGATACTAGCGGCTTGTAACCCACTGGTCATAAAGCTCACGCCATGTGACATCAGCCCCGTGCCAACCAAATAAAAATCCGACGAAAATGCCAATAGTGCTTGCTGAATCGCTACTGGCTGATTCCCAAGCTTATGAATACGTAGCCAGTTTGCCTGTTTGGGTTTCATAGGTTCTGGGCTAATCGGGTTACGCGGCTTAACGGGTTTTATCTCGACATGACGGCGGCGCATAAATCTTGCTTTGAGCGCTTCTGGTACTTTTCCAACATTCTCTTCTTTTAACTCTTGCTCGGTCAGCAAGTCTTCTGGCGGTGGATAAACAGGCATGTCCTCTTGGTACTCAAGCCCTTCCTCCATCGGTGAAAACGAGGCAATCATCGAAAATATCACTTGCTCAACAGGCGGCTTACCACGTACTTCTTTATACTGAATAGCCGTCACTTCGCGTGCAGAGAGGCTGCGACCATCACGCAGACGGCGCACTTGATAGATCACTGGTTGATTGATATCCCCGCCGCGCAAAAAGTACCCATGCAGTGAATGACAGGGCTTGTCTTGCTCCAAGGTATGCGCGGCTGCCATGATCGCTTGGGCAAGCACTTGTCCACCAAATATACGACTGCCCACATAGTCATGGCTTTTGCCTTCAAAGACATCAGGGGTAACTTCAATAAGTGCGATGGTAGCCAGCAGCTCATCGATCAGTTGTGAATTATTGGACATGACGATATGTTTCCTTATTTTTATCAACAACACCCAGCATTCGAAAATAAGCATCTAACCATATCGACGCGATATAACTGCTGCGCTTGCATGTAAAATAACATGAGATCACTTGCTAACAGACACAAGCGATACTGTAGAACGAACATACAACGGTAGCTAACAGAGCCATCGCTACATATTTATTTTCGATAGAAAAGGTAAACATCTTACCCAATATCTATAGCTTTGACTAGCTACTGTCGGCTTACTTGCGAGTGTTGCTTTGCTGTTTTTGCTCAACAAATAACGATTTATCAGTGTGTGTAAGTAGTATGAACCAAAAAAACGAGATGTCTGATAACATCTCGTTTTTTGATGGTTTCAACGATAATACTGCACTATCTATGGCTTGACGGCGACCAGCACACGAATAGAGTCCGGTACCAATGACAAGTTACCAAGCGCTTGCTCGCCTTGGGCCTTGAGCTGTTCTAGACGCTCAATCTCTTCAGGACGTACGTTTGGATTAATAGTTTGCAGATGCTTGAGACGTTTGATCTCGCGCGACCACTGCTGACTAAAGCGGCTACTGGCTTGCTCACCAATCTCAGCGATCTGCGCGCGTGCGATATCTTCAGCTTCATAGTAACGCTGCTCAATCACATCGCTGCGTACCTTGATGACTTGGCGGGCACGGTTTTTGTCCAAACGCTCAATATGCGGCATGATCATATCGGCACTAATACGAGCAGATAAGTCACTGCCTTGCTCACTGATAAAGACGCGGATGTTTTGTGTGGTCAATGTCGCGGGCAAATTAAGCAGCTTTGGTGCGATGGCTTCAACGCGGAAGTTGACCTCTAGCAGTACCATGCCTTGCGGGACAGCAGCGCTTTTAAGCATAGCCACAGTGGTATTACCAAAGGTGCTGGTACTCGCCAGCTCATAGATGGCGCGCATCAACGGATGCTCATGCGTGATAAAGTCGATATCTTCACGCTGCAGCGCTTGCTCACGCTCAAATGTCAATGTCATACCATCTTCATCGCCAAGCGGCAACCCGTCGATATAGTCACTAATCTCTGTGCTGTCGATAGGCGCGATAACCCACGAGCCATCACGCTGGATGTTATGATCGATATTGGCAGAGGCAAAGAAACGCTCAATGAAGTGCGGTAATAGATTGTTGCCATCAAAATCGCGCATAGCGTCAGCGATACGACCAGCGACACGCGGGCGACACGAGTTGTACTCTAACAGACGATCGCGACCCGCTTGCAACTGCGCTTCAAGCCCCAGTCGCGTTTGCAGCGCTTCATCGATAATGTCTTGTAGAATGACATTGTTTTCAGCGGTGTCAGCGCCTTCAAGCATAGGCTTAAGATCTTGAATATACTGCTCTTGTACGCTTTGTGCGGTTGGCGATATTTGGCTAAACATGTTCAGCGCATCGTTATACCAGTGATACAGACGCTCTTGTGCCGTACCCTGCACATAAGGGACATGCAGCATGATCTGCTGGGTTTGTCCGATACGATCTAGGCGACCAATACGCTGCTCTAGCGTATCTGGATTGGCAGGGAGATCCCATAGTACCAGTTGGCTTGCAAACTGGAAGTTGCGACCTTCTGAGCCAATCTCCGAACACAATAGTATCTGCGCGCCTTCACTATCAGCAAAGAATGCGGCGGCTTGGTCACGCTCTAGTAGCGTCATCTGCTCAGTAAAGATAGCGGTTTTTATACCGGCATGCAGACGCAATACCGCTTCTAGGCTCTCTACGGTTGCACCACTACGCGCGATCAACAGCACCTTTTGCTGCTTAAGCTCACCGCGTAGGATATCAATCAACCAAGAGACACGCGGGTCGTCCTCTAACCAGCCACCATCTGGTTGGTTTTCTTCACCCCACAGCTGCTCACGCAATTTGCCATTGGTTTGATAGCTGTCACGCCATGCTTCAGGCAATGGTAGTGGATGCGGCTGGCTACTACGACCATAGAACCCCTTGACACTCTCACGCGTATTACGGAATAAAATACGACCCGTACCATGACGATCTAGTAGCTCGTTGAGCGCATGCGTGCGTAGCTTGTCGTCTTCATTAATCGAAGCCAGCTCATCAATACTGATGTCCAATAGACTACTCAGAGCAGCGATTTGACCTTCATTTAGCGGCTTGTCTTCTATCAAGACACCAGCCACAGCTGCCGTCTCCTCAAAAGCAGCCTGACCATCAATGAACTCATCTAGATCATCAAAACGGTCTGGATCGAGCAGACGTAGACGGGCAAAGTGACTTTGCGCACCAAGCTGTTCTGGTGTTGCGGTCAGCAGCATGACCCCTGGGGTCTCTTCTGCAAAATCTGCCACCAGATCATATTGATCATTACCGCCCTGTGCTTCATCCCAATGCAGATGATGCGCCTCATCAACGACCAGTAGGTCAAACCCTGCATCCATCGCTTGATCATACAAATCAGGATGGTCTATCAATAGATCCATACCTGCGATGATGCATTGCTCAGTGGCAAAGACGTTTTGCTCAGGGTCATGTTCTTTGATAGCAGCCGTACGCACCAAATCAAACAGCGCAAAATTTAGATTAAATCGGCGACGCAGCTCGATCATCCACTGATACTGCAAGCTGTCTGGCACTAAAATGAGCACGCGCTCAGCCTTGCCTGTTAGCAGCTGCTGATGGATAATCATACCCGCTTCGATGGTTTTACCAAGACCCACTTCGTCAGCCAATAGTACACGCGGCGCGATACGCTTACCGACTTCGTGTGCGATATAGAGCTGATGCTCGATAATATCGACACGCGCACCCATCAGACCCTTTAGAGGATGACCTGCCAGTGCTGACTGCATACGCAAGATATCTTGGCGCAGCTCATACCAGTCACCACGTTCGATACGACCAGCAAGCAGACGCTCAAGCGGCTTAGCCAATGTGATATTGGCAGCCAAACGGGTCTCCATGATGCCTTTTTCGTGCTCATCAACGCCGTACTTGAGTACACCCATGACTTCATCGACAGCATTTACGGTGTAGCTTTTGCCATCTTGGTCATAGATGGTATCGCCCACTTTGAACACCACGCGCGATAGTGGCGCAGAGTTTTTTGCGTAGACGCGCGTCTCTTCACTTTGTGGAAATAAAATATGCACACATCGATCATCGACATCGATAACCACACCTAAGCCAAGCTCAGATTCCGTATCAGATAAATAACGTTGGCCAACGGCGAATTCAGTACTGTGCAATGAAGCAATAGAGATAGTCATAGGGCGATGTCTTTTGTACTCAGATAATTAAAAATTAGATAGCAATGGTGGCTTTTGATAGCGATAAGATTACAAACCATGCACAGCATCAGTAAATGTGAATGCAGTATTGTAATCTTGGTAAAATTAGTCTTAAGAAAACCAATAGCTAAGCCATACCATTATATAACGTTAGCGGCTAGATGAGTGCGTTAAGTTGAATTTTCAAGAGGTCGATTGTGATACCCATAATTTTATGAAGACTTCAGACCAAATCAGCCTGGGTAGATCGGTTTATTATATAAATTACTTTGTTTTTAGCCGCTTATGTCTACGGCGATAGCATTTCACGAATTGGTTTTTGACTAAAAATATTAGCGTGCTACATTAAGCCGATAATGATTTATTTGATGAATGCTTATGTAAAGTGATTTGTTCGAGCATTTTCTATATAAAACTGACCTATATGACAACAATAAATCCTATATGACAACAATAAATAAGGAGCAACCATGCAAGCCGTTTTTTTAGACAAAGGTACTTTTTCTGACGGTATCGACCTGCCTGCACCAACAGGCGTGAGCGATTACGTCACTTATAATGACACACCAAAAGATACAGACGTCATCATCGAGCGCTGTCGTGACGCCGATATTATTATCACTAATAAAGTCCACATCAGCGCTGAGGTAATAGCACAACTCCCCAAGCTAAAGCTTATCCAGTTGACTGCTACTGGCATGAACAATGTCGATCATGACGCTTGCGATAAGCATGACGTCACACTTTATAATGTCGCAGGTTACGCGGTAAAAAGCGTCCCTGAGCACACCTTTATGCTGATGCTAACTGCCTTGCGTGCTGGCATTCACTACCATCAAAAAGTCGCTGATGGTACATGGCTAGCAAATGGCAATTTTTGCCTGCTAGATATTCCGCTGATAGACTTGGAAGACAAGACGCTAGGCATCATTGGTATCGGTACGATTGGCAAGCGCGTAACCGAGATCGCACGTGCTTTTGGCATGACAGTACTCTGGGCAGAGCATCAAGAGCGCACTCCTCGTAGTGATGAGTACACTGCATTTGATGACGTGCTAGCACAGGCTGATGTGATAAGCCTGCATTGCCCGCTAAACGAGCAGACCGAGCATCTCATTAATAAAGACACTCTGGCAAAAATGAGCAAGCAACCACTCATCGTAAATGTGGCTCGTGGCGGTGTGGTCGACAGTCAGGCATTGACCGACGCGATTAACAAGGAACAAGTTATCGGTTATGCCAGTGACGTGTTCGAACAAGAGCCTATTGCTAAGGACGACCCACTGCTCAGTCTCAGTGACCATCCGCGTGTTATCTTTAGTCCGCACAATGCTTGGGGCAGTAAAAGCGCACAAGAGACTTTATGGCAGATGTTGAGCAAACAGGTGGCTGAATTTATTGACAGTCACCATTGAAAACGAACATCAATAGCGACTGTCATACACTGATTAGCTACTAATGACTAAACCGCAACCAGTCGTCTTTTATTTTGCGGTATTTAAGCATGACATGATCGCTAAGATAGTTATTGGTCACGTACCACGGGTAGCGATCGCCTTGCTTAGGCAGTCTGTCTGTGGCGCGCCTGACATATCCAGATGACAGCGAGCCCATCACAGTGTCTGTCTGAGCACAGGCAGTAGCTTTCGCCGTCTCTGCTTGTGGCAATGCAACTTGGTAACGGTTTTTATGCATGTAACTCAGTAGCCTGACCAGATACTGACACGCCAAATCGATTTTTAGCGTCCATGAAGCATTGGTGTAACCGAACAAAGCCGCCATGTTAGGTATGCCCTCAATCATGACTGCCTTATACGTCATGCGCGTGCCGATATCGATAGCTTGACCATCGATATATACCGCTGCGCCGCCCAGCATTTGCAGTTTCAAACCCGTTGCAGTAACGATGATGTCAGCATCGAGATGCTCTCCTGATTGCAGCAGGATACCAGTCGTGGTAAAACGGTCGATCTGATCGGTCACCACCGCTGCACGTTTGCCTTGCAAAGACTCAAATAAATCACTGTCTGGTACGGCGCATACTCGTTGATCCCAAGGATCATAGTCAGGCATGAAATGCTCGACATCAATATCGCTACCTTTTAGCTCTTTTTTTACGCCACTCTTGAGTACAGCTCTCATCAGCTTGGGTGCGTGAGTCGCTAATTTATATAACCCTTGCTGCCGTAGCACATTACGTGCACGTAGCGCTGTATAAGCTTGCTCTTTTGACAAGGGTGAAAATTTACCTGATAGCCAATCCATAGCATAATCATCGCCTGGCACACTCGCCACATAAGTTGGCGTCCGCTGTAGCATCGTGATGTGGCGTGCACACTGATCACTATCTTCGTCCACCATCGCAGGCAGTAGCGTCATGGCAGTCGCACCGCTACCGATGATGACTACTTTTTTGTCGTGATACTTTAGATCATTCCAGTGCTGTGGATGGACAATATGCCCACGGAAGTCCTCTTCGCCATCAAAATGAGGTCGATACCCTTGCTCATAGTCGTAGTAGCCCGTAGCACCCACGACGAACTTTGCTGTTTTGACAAATACCTCTCCGCTGGCATGATTTTTTATGGTTGCTGTCCATAACTGATCAATGCTCGACCATGCTATCTGCTGGACTTCATGCTCGTAGCGGATATGATCTGTAATACCAAACTCGCGCGCCGTATCAGCGATATAACGCTTAATATCGCCCCCTGCTGCCAACATTCTATAATCTAGCCACGGCCTAAAGTTATAGCCAAAGGTGAGCGCATCGGAGTCAGAACGAATACCAGGATAAGTAAATAAATCCCACGTACCGCCAAGATCAGCACGTTTTTCTAGTACGACAAAGCGCTGCGAGGTATTTTTCTTATCGACTGATTTATTTTTCTTTTGCTTTTTTGCGCTTTTTTGGCCAAATAAGTTTGTGTGCTGTAGTTGCTGTAAACGGCAAGCCATGCCAATACCGGCGATACCGGCGCCAATAATCATGACTTCATAATCGGCTGGCACATTCAATTTTTTGCTTTTACGTCTAAGACGTTTTTTGATACCTTGTGCGGTGTTGTTAAGCATGCTCTCATCCTTGTGTGCATAGCTGATGCTATGTGACTGACTTTGAGGCCATAGCTGTTATGGCCTCTATTCATTTCCCTTTACAAAATCTAACGCTCTAAAACACAGAATCTAACGCCCTAAAACGGACATGGGCTTTCCCAATCCATCCAAGCACCCAATACTGGATGTTTTAACCGTAATTGCTGCGCATGTAAGTTTAGCCTTGGTGCAATCTTGAGTGCCGCACCTTCAGCATAAATCGGGTCACCAATCATCACGTGACCTGCATGGACCATATGTACGCGCAACTGATGACTGCGACCCGTCACCGGTTTGAGCATCACTCGAGTAACTGCTTCACCATTACACATTTCGTGCGCTATGACTTCATACAATGTTAATGCATGTTTTGACCAGTCGTGATCGACGATATGACGCGGTTTGGTAGTCGGCTCATAACGCACTGGCACGGAGATCTTACCCGTTGCACCCACCTGCTCCCATTCGCCAAAGACCCGCGCTTGATATTTTTTTTGTGGTAGACGCTCAATAAACTGCTTACTGATATTGGTTTGGGCTTCTGCATTTTTTGCAAAAATAAGCAGTCCTGATGTATCCATATCTAATCGATGAATCAGTTTGACCGCTGGATTGGCACGCGCAAGCCGAGCGAGCAGACTTACCTTTAGCGTTTTGCCATCGACACTTAGCAGCCCTGCTGGTTTATCAACCACCCAAATATCATCGTCCTCATAAACAGTAATTTCTTGTGCAAAATTCTTGAAAAACTCGAGCGGGTAAGCATTTTCTTGAGCGTTAAGGGCATTGACTTCTTCATCGGTAAAAGGCATAAAATTAACTACTTATGTAAATTGGATTAAATATGTGATTTTGATTGATGTCGTTTTGATACGCTAGCGCTGTGGTTACTGTGCTCAAAATATTGTTGTTTGATACCGAAAGCAACCGCTGCTATATGACTGGCAGGTGCTTAAAGAAATGCATTATTGTCACAATGGTTATAGCAAGTAACAGGGAAAACCTAAGCAGTATTATTTTGTCTTGATTTATTGTGCTAATCGTAATTGTTAAACAATTTAACCAGCCTGCATCTGTCAAGCATGAGCAAACATGTTAATATAATGGCACATTTTCACCCCTTCTAAACAATTCTTTAATCATCAATCGATTCATTATTAAATCAATATGCACGTCGATACGTGATGATAGAAGTTACAAAACAAGAGAGATAAAATTATGTCAGACATTATTGTACATACTACCGACACAGACTTTGATCAAGACGTTCTACAATCAGACGTGCCTGTACTGGTAGACTTCTGGGCACCATGGTGTGGTCCTTGTAAAGCCATTGCCCCTATTTTAGAAGATCTAGCAACTGAGTACCAAGATAAAGTTAAAATCGTCAAAGTAGATGTGGACAACAACCCACAAGCAGCAAGCCGTTTCGGTATTCGCAACATCCCAACGTTATTTGTATTCAAAGACGGCGAAAAGGTTGACTCAGTAATGGGTCTACAACCAAAAGCTGAATTGGCTAAAGTCCTAGACAAGCATTTATAAGCCGAATGCAGTTGCTCTAAACTATTTGGGGCAAATAAGTAGAACACGTGAAAAGCCATTATCTGAATCAGATAGTGGCTTTTTTGCTTGTTTTTTGTGCAAAAAACTTGATTATACGAATTTTTTGGCAAAAATTATTGACAATGCTATTGTGAAGACCGTATAGTCTGCTGACAAGAGAAAACCAACTGTTTTCCTAGTATCTTGTCGCTATTCTCCTCGTGTTTATCAACAAAAACACAATCGTCATTATAAACACCATTGCTGAACAAAATGACTAAACGCAATTACTGATATTGAGTTTTTGACGCAGACTCTTATGTAGCCTTTTTTATCCCTATTTCTTAAGACCTTGCATCTACCGATCGCAATGCGTCCATAAGCAGACATGCATAACCAAAACTACATAAACCACAGCGCTGTACAACTACCCTCTATCCTCATATTACTGTTATTTTAATCACTGTCGTGATTTGTGCTGCTAATGGCATCTCTCATCTGATCAATTGCTAATGACCTATCTATGAATCTAACTGAATTAAAGAAAAAATCAATCTCTGAGCTATTGGCTATCGCCAAAGAAATGGGTCTTGATAACATGGCGCGTAGCCGTAAACAAGACATTATCTTTGCTATCCTAAAAACTCACGCTCGTAATGGCGAGGCTATCTATGGCGATGGCGTACTTGAGGTTCTTCCTGATGGCTTTGGCTTTTTGCGCTCATCAGAAGGCTCTTATTTAGCAGGTCCTGACGATATCTACGTCAGCCCTAGTCAGATCCGCCGCTTCAGCCTAAAAACTGGTGACAGTATCGCTGGTACGATTCGCCCACCAAAAGATTCTGAGCGTTATTTTGCGCTTCTTAAAGTCGGCGAGATCAACTTTGATACACCAGACCGCTCACGTCATAAGCTTATCTTTGAGAACCTAACGCCCCTATTCCCAACTGAGCAGCTAAAACTTGAGCTTGGTAACGGTACTACTGAGGATTTGACGGGTCGTATCATTGACCTAATCGCTCCGATTGGTAAAGGTCAGCGCTCTATCATCGTCGCACCGCCAAAAGCAGGTAAAACGATGTTATTGCAATCTATTGCTCAGTCCATCACTCGCAATAATCCTGAATGCTACCTGATTGTACTTTTGATTGATGAACGTCCAGAAGAAGTCACCGAGATGGAGCGTACCGTGCGCGGTGAAGTGGTTGCCTCGACCTTTGATGAGCCGCCACAGCGTCACGTACAAGTGGCTGAAATGGTCATCGAAAAAGCCAAGCGTTTGGTTGAGCATAAGCAAGACGTGGTCATTTTATTAGATTCGATTACTCGTCTGGCGCGGGCTTATAACACCGTCATACCGTCATCAGGTAAAGTCTTGACTGGTGGTTTGGACGCCAATGCTCTAGAACGTCCAAAACGTTTCTTCGGTGCTGCGCGTAACGTCGAGGAAGGCGGAAGCTTGACGATTATTGCCAGTGCATTGATCGATACTGGTAGTAAAATGGACAGTGTTATCTTTGAAGAATTTAAAGGAACGGGTAACCAAGAAATCACGCTTGAGCGCGACTTGGCCGAAAAACGCGTCTTCCCTGCGATTAATATCAAAAAATCTGGTACGCGCCGCGAAGAGCGTCTATTGGATGAAGATAAGCTGCGTAAGGTATGGATCTTGCGTAAACTACTACAGCCAATGGATGGTGTCCAAGCGACTGAGTTCTTGTTAGATCGTCTCAAAGAAGCAAAAACTAATGACGAATTCTTTGAGCAAATGAAGCGCAAATCACAGCATTAATTTGCACACACTTTGCTAGCGCTGTTTTTGTAGCCAACTCAGATTAAGACCACTACTAGGTGGTCTTTTTTTGCTTATCTAAAACTCAGCGTACTCGCTATCATACTATTACTATTACTATTACGTCAGTTATGTCACCTAAGAAGGTATCAACACGATAAAGTGTCAATATAGAAAAACACTAATATAAATAGGTGATCATACGTGTAAGTGCCAGCTTGATGATACAGTCTGGCAACATCGATTACATTTTATTTGCAAAGTTTAGCGTTTTTACTACGACCAATAAGTTGTTAACCGACTATTATGGCAGACAGTAGAAATATATTTGAAAATACAATGGGTACTACTTTCTAAAAGTTCTGTATTCTAACTTGACGACTCAATAGGTGATAATATGAAATTTGCTAAAACAATCGCAATGACTGCAATTACTAGTTCAGCACTAATCATGACTGGCTGTAACTCATACGGTGGCATGAGCAACACTGCTAAAGGCGCAACTGCTGGTGCTGCTGCTGGCGCACTTATCAGAAGTAAAGGCGACAGCAAAGATATCGCTCGTGGCGCGTTAGCTGGTGCAGCTATCGGCGGTGCTGGTGGTTATGTTCTTGATAACAACTAATAGTACTTTACTTTGATATTCTCTGACTGTTAGGTTGGTAATATCAGATACAAGATATTAAAAAAGCCTGCAATCAATTGCAGGCTTTTTTAATGTCTTTATTTTAGTGTTATATGTGAGCTGTGGTGTTTACGGTTTAGTATACGTCGCTTTTAGCTCACGCTACTGATAGTTCTAGAGCGCACCACTAAAGGTGTCGCAAGATTGTACGTTACCGCTCTCTAGACCACGAGTAAACCATTCCACACGTTGTTGACTGGTGCCGTGAGTGAAGTTATCAGGAACAACTGCCCCGCCGCTAGCTTGTGCTAGACGATCATCACCGATTTGACTGGCAGCATTCACAGCTTCATCAATGTCACCTGCTTCTAAGAACTGTACGCGCTCTTGATTACGCTGCGCCCATACACCCGCAAAGCAATCTGCCTGCAGCTCTTGTAATACTGATAATTTATTAGATTGTGCTTGCGTGACTTGCTGACGAGCTTCGTTAACTTGCTGACTGATACCAAGTAGCGTCTGCACATGGTGACCGACTTCATGTGATATGACATAAGCCTGCGCAAAATCTCCTGCTTTGCCTTGGTTCTCTTGACTACCTGACCCTTGCTGATCTCCTGAGATACCAAGGTTCTGACGCATCTCTACAAAAAACGAGGTATCTAAATAGATTGTTTGATCACCAGGGCAATAAAATGGACCTGTCGCTGAACTGGCACTACCGCAAGCTGAGCTGACTTGACCATTAAAAAGAATTAGCGAGGGCTCTTTATAAGTACTACCTCCTTCATTGAATATCTGATGCCATACTTCTTCTGTATCCGCCAGTACCACTTTTACGAACTGTGTATCCCGATCAGTACTGGTCGCAGGCTCGGTAGAGGTCCCATTACTACCACCACCAGCAACCACCTGACCTGTTTGTAATGCGGTCATTGGATTGACGCCAAAGACTAGCCATAAAATTCCAGCAATAATAATACCGCCAATACCGCCGCCTATCATCTTACCGCCACCCTTACTGGATTGTACGTTAGAGCTACCTCGTCTGCCTTGCCATTTCATAGTTTGTTCCTCAAATATACGATATCTATAGTCATTCGTATTGGTTATTCATTATGTGATACAGTTTTTAGTACAAAGTTTCCAATTGGTTTTCTGTTCAGCCATCTGATATTTTCGTTAGATACTCTAAAACGAGCGATTCTAAAATACTTCAGCTGTCTTCGTCCCTCATAGTCTCAAGAACTGATATATTTTCTTATACTACTTATAGGTAAAACGCCAAGAATAATCAAAAACCATGGTGAATATTAAGCACCTAACACTTTCTTGAGTAGGCTGATGTCATTGATTATACGTCGATTAATTTTATTTGTTGTATTAAAAATACTATCAGTTAGACAAAGTAAAATATTATTGAAAATATTATTGTTACTTAATTGTACAGCCTATTCCTATTTACATAGAAAACATATAGAATGCGTGAAAGCTGAGTAGCTGTAACTGAGACTAGTTGGATTCTGAGAAATCTTGGAATTCAGCCTTTGTTGCTGCTACTGCTCATTTCATTTTTCCGGAGAAAACCTTATGAAACTTAAATTACTTGCTCTAGCTGGTATCATGACTGCAACTATGGGCTTAACTGCTTGTGATAGCAGCAAAGAAAACGCTGCTGAAGATCTATCTGACGCACAAGAAGAAGTGCAAGACGCATCTGAAGAGCTAAACGAAGCTGCTGCTGAAGGCGAAATGACTGCTGATGCTGAAGCTGCTGTTGTTGATGCTGAAGCTGACATCGCTGATGCACAAGCTGCTACTGCTACTGACGAAATGGACGCTGAAGTTCCTGTAGACGGTACGACTACTAGCATGGACGTAGCTAGCGAAACTGATACTGCTGCTGTTGAAGCTTCTGACGAAGTAGTAGTTGAAGAAGCTCAGTAATTTATTGTTCATACAATAGATACACTGTAGTAAAAAAAAGAGAGCATATGCTCTCTTTTTTTATGTCCAAATTATGGTGTTAATATCGCATGCTGTATCTAGTCTCGGCTGCTATAGCGATATCAGAACTATATATTATAACACTGATATAAAAGACCACAGTAGATGCTCTATAAAGTAATAATAAACGCTACTAGAGCATCATTTGAGCTCCTACTAAACAACACATCAAGTATCAAATAAACGCTCATCGACTTTTTGGCGAAACTTTTGTCCCGTTTTAAAAGTAACAACGCGGCGAGCAGATACAGCAACTGGCTCCCCTGTCTTTGGGTTACGACCGGGACGGCTGTTCTTATCTTTAAGCTCAAAGTTGCCAAAGCCTGATAGCTTGACCTCTTTGCCATCAATCAAACTATCTGACAGCTCATCAAAAAAGTTCTCTACCAAACAGCGGCCTTCTTGGCGTGTTAGGTTCAGGTGACTCATCAAGTGCTCAATCATGTCAGATTTGGTTAAGGTGCTCACAGTACGACTCCTATGCTATGTCGTGATGTCGAATATCATGGTTTAGCGGTATGAGGTTAAGAGTAGTCATTATAAAGGTTTTTTGACTGCTTTTTAACACAGTATGCATTAAAATCCTTTATTAATAACGACTTAACGTATTCTATAAACAAAAAAGGTTATAGATAATGGTTTTACGAATAACAATGCTCTATAGCCTAATAAGTAAAAGGCTATAGAGCACTGGGTGTTTTAAGTACTAAAAATTAGCTATCGCGTAACTGCGCTGAGTGCTGCTCTGTTAATGCCTGTACGACATTGTTCGTAGCAGTCTTTACAGCGTCATCAGATAGGGTCTGAGTACTGTCTTGCCATATCAATGCAAACGCCAATGAACGCTGACCTGTAGGCACGTTATCCCCTTGATACACATCGAACAGCCACAAATCAACCAACAAGTCCCCTGCCGCAGCTCTCACCGTTGACTCTAAGGTCTGCAAACTGATATCACTGTCAACTAAGATAGCAATATCACGGCGTACTTGTGGAAACTTACTTGGCGTGGTGATCGCATGCTGCTCACGAGCCATCGTTAATAGCGGTGCTAATGACAATTGAGCAACCCATGTCGTTGGCAAATCTAGTTGCTTTGCCGTACTTGGATGCAGCTGACCCAACCAACCGACGTATATATCATCGATATACAACTCAGCGCTTTGGCCAGGGTGCAAGAAGCTCAGCGTGCTACGCTCGTAGCGGATACGGGCGCTATCGATTTGTGCTGGTAATAGCTGCTCAACATCATGCTTTAGGTCATAGAAATCTAAGGCACGGTTTTGATACGCTTGCTCACTCCATATATCACCAACGGCAACTAAAGCAATGCTTGGCGTTTGTACCAACTCGCTAATACTTTGTCCAACAAAGCTAAGACCTGTCTCAAAAAAACGTACACGCGGCTGCTGACGATTCAAGTTGTATTGCACGCAAGGCAGTAGGCTCGATAGTAACGTACGACGCATCACAGCCAAATCACTAGAGATAGGATTTGCCAGTGCCAATACCTCCCCTAGCGCCTCATCATCAAGTAATGCTTCTAGTTTTGCATCACTAAAGCTAAAGCTGATAGCTTCCATATAGCCATTATCAACTAATGCCAGCTTCATCTGATGCGTCAAATCTGCAGTATCGTCATAATCCATGCTGACTTGCAAATGTGGCAATACGCTTGGAATATTGTCATAGCCATAGATACGAGCGATTTCTTCGATTAAATCCTCGCGGATACTCATATCAAAACGATAAGATGGCGGTATGCAAACCAGTTCATCACTCTGCTGCGTGACGTCAAAACCCAATTGAGTCAAGATACGTACCATCTCTGATGGCTCAATATCAATACCAATGACATCACGAACTTTTGCGATTGGCAATGTAATTGGCGCGCGTGCTGGGAGATGCTCGAGAGTCTCAACTGTTACTATTTGACCTGCTTCGCCGCCCGTGATGCTAGTGATCAGATCACAAGCACGTGCCAACGCCAGCTGTGGTAATTCAAAGTCGACGCCACGCTCAAAACGCTGCGAGGCATCAGTATGTAGACCAAAACGACGTGCGCGTGCAGCGATAGCAAGCTGATTAAAGAAAGCACTCTCTAACACAATGTTGGTGGTGCTATCCGTGACGCTACTGCGCTGTCCACCCATGATACCAGCTAAGGCCAAGGCACCTTTATCATCAGCAATGATGAGCTCATCACCCGTCAAGGTAACGGTTTGCTCATTGAGTAAAGTAAGGGTTTCAGACGGTTGTGCCAAACGTACAACGATATCACCGACGATGGTATCAGCATCAAACGCATGTAACGGTTGCCCCAACTCCATCAACACATAGTTGGTCACATCGACTAAAAAGCCATGCGAGCGTAGACCTGACTGTACCAACGCATCTCGCATCCATTTCGGCGTCTCAATGCTGCGATCGATATTGCTAATCGATTGTAACAAGTATCGAGGACATGCTTCTACTGCATCAACGGTTACCGCTGGTGTTGTGCCATTACTAGAAGCGACTATGTTGTCAGGAATCGCTGGTATTTGTACAGACAAATCATTGATGACTGAGATCTCACGAGCAATACCGCGAACGCTAAAGCAATCACCACGGTTTGGCGTGATAGAGATGTCCAGTATTTGATTATCCAGACCTAAGTATTCACGGATATCAGTACCGATTGGTGCATCTTCAGGCAACTCAAGCAAGCCATCGATGTCATCGACCAAGTCAATTTCAGAAGCGCCGCACAGCATGCCATTTGAGGCCACACCGCGTAGCTTGCTCTTTTTAATCTTAAAACCTTTGCTATCGTCACTTGGTAATACCGCACCGACAGTTGCAACGGGTACTTTCATACCGACGGTCACATTGGGCGCACCGCAGACGATTTGTAATGGCTCAGCAGCGCCGATATTTACCTGCGTCACACGCAGTTTATCTGCATCTGAATGCTGCTCAACACTGATGACTTCACCGATAACCACACCACTAAACTCACGGGCAACGGCATAACGATCATCAATCTCAAGCCCTGCCATGGTTAGCTGCTCGGCCAACTCTTCACTAGTATTGTTGGGATTTACCCATTGACGTAGCCACTGTTCGCTAATTTTCATAAATATCTCGGATCAGAATTTTATAATAAAGATGTTGGAGTAAAGCTTGGCAAATTAACTTGCTATATTAACAAGGGGCACTTTTATATCAACAAAAGCACTCTAGCCAAATTGCTTTAAGAAGCGCACGTCATTTTGGAAAAATAAACGTAAATCATCGATACCGTAATACAGCATCGCAAAGCGCTCGATACCCATACCAAAAGCAAAGCCAGTATATTTGTCGCTATCGATACCGCAGTTGGTCAATACTTGTGGGTGCACCATGCCGCAGCCCATTACCTCAAGCCATTTGCCGTTATCATCCAAGATATCTACTTCCGCAGACGGCTCAGTGAATGGGAAAAACGAAGGACGGAAGCGCACGGTTAGCTCTTTGGCAAAAAACGCTTCTAGAAACTCACTGATCAAACCCTTTAGCTCAGCAAACGTGCTCGACTCGGTAACCATAAGTCCCTCTAGCTGATGGAACATTGGTGAGTGGGTTTGGTCTGAGTCATTACGGTACACACGGCCAGGACAAATAATACGAATTGGTGGCTCGTTTTTTTCCATGGTACGGATCTGTACCGGACTGGTATGCGTACGTAATAGATAATGCGCATCAAAATAAAAAGTATCATGCATCGCACGTGCAGGATGATGCGAGGGAATGTTTAATGCTTCAAAGTTATAGTAATCACTCTCAACTTCAGGGCCGGTTGCGACATTAAAGCCTGCTTGAATAAAATACTGCTGCATGCGCTGAGTAATCATCGTTACTGGATGCAAATGACCTTTTTGACCACCGCGAGCGGGTAAAGTAACATCAATACTCTCACTCTCTAACTTGGCGTTGAGCGCAGCCACTTCTAATTGCTGCTGTTGATCAGTAAGTGCTTGCTGAATGCGACTACGCACTTGATGCAACCAGCCGCCATAGATCTTTTTATTATCGGCATCGAGTTTACCCATTTGCTTTGACCAACCTGTCAATGGGCTTTTTTTACCAGTCAATTGCACACGTAAGTCTTGTAGTGTACGCGCATCAGTTACTTGCACAATCAAAGCTTCAGCAGCACTCGCAAACTCAGTAAGTTGAGCCTCATTGAGCTCACTTAGCTCTGAAGACAAGGTCGGTAACGCCGACAAGTCGTTGGTAGCAGCAGGGTTAGTCATAAGACGCATTATTCCTGATTTAAACGGACAATTAATTGTAGGGATTTGACCAAATATTGCAAACCATTTATCCAGTTATATTCATATACAGAATGTACAGAGAGACTGGCTATTAGAATGGCTTGAATATTTAGTCGATGATAAGCGTATTTACTGTCGATACAGTCTCAACATCGATTAGGCATGGAATAATTTAATATAAAAAAAGCCACCGACCAGCGGTAGCTTCTATTAATATCATACTATTAATCAATATTAGTCCTATCCGTTTAGATAACTACTTATAAATAATTATTTAAAAGCATCATATCTAAAGGACGGTTAATATTTAGGCCAATTCCGCTTTTGCTTTTTCGACCAATGCTGTGAAAGTTGCTGCATCATGCATAGCGATGTCTGCTAGAACGCGACGATCGATTGCGATGTTTGCTTTTTTCATACCATTGATAAAGCGGCTATAGCTTAAGCCATTTAAGCGTGCACCAGCATTGATACGTGCGATCCAAAGACGACGGAAAGTACGTTTCTTGTTGCGACGGTCACGATAAGCATATTGACCAGCTTTGGTCACTGCCTGTACCGCTACGCGGTAAACACGTGAACGGGCACCGTAGTAGCCTTTTGCGCGCTTTAAGATTTTTTTGTGACGGCGATTTGCCTGTACACCACGTTTTACACGGGCCATAATTTACTCCAAGATTTTTTTGATCACTGTTAAGCGAGTGATGATGTTGTCAAATGACAAACACCATTGTCAGATTGCAAAGTCAAATATCATTTCATCAGATAATTTCTGATTAGATATAGATGACGGTAGGCTATTAGATGTATGGGCACATACGACGAACTGCTGCTTCGTCAGATTTATGCACTAACTTAAGACCACGCAACTGGCGAATACGCTTAGGTGATTTCTTGGTCAAAATATGGCTTTTGAATGCTTGCTTACGCTTGAAGCCATTCGCTGTTTTTTTGAAGCGTTTAGCTGCGCCGCTTCTGGTTTTCATCTTGTTTTTCATGATGATTTGCCTCTTTTTCTGTTTTAGAACCTGGTCGTCAAATAGTCATGCTGGCCAATTGTTATCATAAATAACAACCAAACCTCTATTTGCCTCGAGGTGGGAGGCGCTATTTTAGCAGATAGTGCGTTGTTTTGCCAAGTAAAGTTTTGGCTTGGCTCTGGTGAATAATAAAGACGGGTAGCCAATAGAATACAAGCCTTAACAGCACTGCCAAAAATTCCAATAAAATATCTAATTTGTCTCCAAATAGATTGAATGTCAGCTTAAGCTGTGCTTAAGTATGTACTGTATGTTTCCATGATACGCGTGCCATTGAATCAAGCGTATTTATCGCCTACATATAGCTGTACTATAAGGTCTTAATCACTGTAATACTACTCGCCTCTCGCATGATAGGTGGCGTAATCAATTACCATCACTTTAGGAGATAGTGTGTCAGAACAAGCGTTAGCATTTGAAGATGACTTATTCGTCTTTGAGACAGTGATGCGTGTGCGTCATACTGAGATTGACTTGGGACAGCATATGGCCGTTGAGTCTCTAACAGCACTCCTGTCTGAGGCACGTCTTAGATTCCTACAAGCCAAAGGTATTAAGGATATCAACGCAGAGCAACAGGGTTTGATTATTGATCAATTGCAGCTAGATATCATGAGCCGTATACGAGTGCGCGAAGAGCTTTTATTCGAAGTCGGTGTGGAGCCAATATATGACAATGGCGGTCACATAGTCATAAAGGTCACCCGTATGCATACTGGTGAAATCATGGCACAATCACGGCAGCACTTTGTCAATTATGACTTTAGCCTCAATAAAGTAGTCAAACTCGATAAGACGACCAAAGAAGCGCTGTATCCGCATTTATTTAGGCTGTAAAATAGTGGGCTATAGCGTACTTTTATTTTAATCAGTATTCATCTGATACAACTTGTCGAATCATCTCCTCGCATCCTTCATTACTTCACTCATAACATTGCTTCACTCATAAGTAGTATAATTGCTTATTGATCTTTTTCACCTTTTACCTATAAGACGATAGATTCATTATGACTTTACCTGCTTGGCTGACTGCCGTAACTTTTAACGATGATGGTTTGATTCCTGCGATTGCTCAAGATCACCAGTCAGGTCGTATCTTGATGATGGCTTGGATGAATAGCGACGCACTACAACTAACGGCACAAACAAAGACCGCCGTTTATTTTTCGCGCTCGCGTGCCAAATTATGGCACAAGGGAGAATTATCAGGTCATACGCAGACGGTGCATGATATTCGTCTAGACTGTGATGCTGACGTGATTGTCCTTAGTGTCACGCAAGCGGGCGGTATTGCCTGTCATACGGGCCGTGAATCTTGCTTTTATCAGCGTTTAGATTTATCTGGTCCAACGCCAGAGTGGCAAACGGTTGATAAGGTACTAAAAGACCCTGCTGATATTTATCATGCTACAAAAACTACTAACGATATGCCTGAAGGCAAGAAAGATGATACCCATGCTGATTCTGCTACTAACCAAGAGTCAGTTGATAAAGCCTCTGTACTACAACAGCTCGATCAAGTCTTAGCAGAACGAAAACAAGCCGATGCTGACAGTTCATACGTAGCCAGTCTATATGCCAAAGGCTTAAATAAGATATTAGAAAAAGTCGGTGAAGAAAGTACAGAGAGCATCATCGCTGCTAAGGATTTTGCTCACTGTGATAAAAGTAGGGATAAGGCGCAGTATGACGAGGCGCGTCACGAGCTAATATATGAAGTGGCAGATGTCTGGTTTCACACCCTAGTTGGACTGGCGTGGTTTGATATTGAGTCAGATGCTGTGTTGGGCGAACTGGGCAGACGTTTTGGGTTGTCAGGTATCGATGAAAAGGCTGCCAGATAGCACTTATGCAATAAGCATCACTTTTATTTGATTACTGTTGTTTTCATCTATTTGTAATAACTGCAGGTTATAATATATCTCTGTTTTATCTCGACTTATATGTCGATGCTTTTTGTTTGATACGTAAACCTTTTGTAACTGCAAAATATACATATAAAGACTGAAAACTAAGTCACAAAACCAAGTCACAAGGATACCGTTATGGGTAGTTTTTCTATTACACATTGGCTAATACTATTGGTTGTTGTCGTTGTCGTTTTTGGCACTTCAAAACTTAGAAATGCTGGCAAAGATTTAGGCGGTGCGGTTAAAGGCTTTAAAGAAGCGGTCAAAGACGAAAATACAGAACACGCCAAAAAACACGTGGTGCTTGATCACGACGGCACAGCCCATACCGAAGAGCGCACAGCAACCACCAAGGTTGATGATAAGCATAATGTATAGCATTTAGACAGTGACATCGGACCATTATGTTTGATATTGGGTTTTCTGAATTACTCCTCTTTGGCGTTATCGCTCTCATTGTCTTGGGCCCAGAAAAACTGCCGCAGGCAGCGCGTACGGCTGGGCAATGGTATGCCAAAATTCGTCGCACCGTCTCGACCTTACAGTCCGAGATAGAAGCAGAGTTGGATCTGGCTGAGACACGCCAACAAATGCAAAAAGAGCTTGCCAAAATTCGCGAAACCGAAGCTGATATGAGACGTGAGATGGCTGAGATGCGTGGCAACATGAAAGCTTTTGAAAGCTCACATAGTCCATCTTCAATGTCTGATGACGTCACAAATGATAGCAATAATGAAGAGAGTAAAGAAAACGGCACCCCTCATCGAAAATCAGCCACACCAAAAGCATTCGACTATCGTTATGCCACTGATACGCGCGAAGATACTTTAGAAGATAACCAACTATCTAAGAGTGACCACAGTAGCGATGACAGTGATAGGGTCGTTCCAATTACTCAAGTCATAAATACCCGGCCATGGGAAAACATGTGGTTTCGCCTCGGTGCTTATGACAAGGCAAGACGTTTACCGATTCCCCCATATGTACCAAATTATAAAGCCGATACTTTGCTAAATAACCCTATAGATATACAGACTTCTGACAACAAGCAGGAGACTGATTGATGCAATTATTCAAACGCAAAAAAAGCCGCCAAGAAAAAATCGCGCACTCAGACAGCCCTGCCAATATCACTGGTCAAGATACAGATACAGCAAACGATCCTAAAGACAAAGCAGCAGATGACGTGCTGAGCTCGTTGGGCGACATGCCCATTACCGAGCACCTAATCGAGCTGCGCCGGCATTTGATCAAAATATGCGTGGCTGTTTTAGTCATATTTTTGGCATTAGTCGGTTATTCACGTGAGCTTTATAATTTTTTGTCAGATCCGCTAGTTGCGCAGTTGCCCGCCAATTCAACGATGATTGCCACTGATATCACATCCAACTTTATGGCACCGATACGCCTGACGGTCTTCGTTGCTGCATTTTTGGCGATGCCCTATATCCTCTATCAAATTTGGTCATTTGTCGCGCCAGGCTTATACAAAAAAGAAAAGAAAATTGCTATTCCAGTCCTCCTGTCCTCGATATTTTTGTTTTATGCAGGTGTGGCCTTTTCTTATTTTATTGTCCTAAAAGGCGTCTTAAAATTCTTTATTTTGTTTGCCCCGCAAAACGTACTACCGATGACCGATATCGATAGTTATCTGAGTTTTGCCTTAAAACTATTTATGGTATTTGGCTTAACCTTTGAGATTCCCGTTGTCACTTTACTATTGATATTGGCTGGCATTGTCTCCATTCAAAGTCTAGAAGAAAAACGCCGTTATATCATTGTTGGCTGTTTTGCTGTGGCTGCCGTCGTCACGCCACCTGATGGGGTATCGATGTTGATGTTAGCCTTTCCAATGTGGCTGTTGTTTGAGCTTGGTTTATTTCTGGCAAAAATTTTGATAAAAGAAGAGACAAGCCCTAATCTGACATCAGCAGTCAAAAAATAGTCTCACCAGTGCCCTATTTGGATGTCCAATAGGTCCTAATTTAGATTAGAATGAGACTAGATACATAAAACTGTGCTGTAAACTGCTCACATATTTTCTTCTTGTCCCATCAGTAAGCTTAGCGCTTATTATCACGTTTTAGCACCATCATCATCTCTAAGCCATTGTTTATCCAATGGCTT
Organism: Psychrobacter sp. H27; assembly: GCF_059072655.1. Taxonomy (NCBI): domain Bacteria; kingdom Pseudomonadati; phylum Pseudomonadota; class Gammaproteobacteria; order Moraxellales; family Moraxellaceae; genus Psychrobacter; species Psychrobacter sp. H27. The sequence goes on from NZ_JCACRX010000001.1 coordinate 1,707,494, forward strand.
TTTTTGCCCCTTGTGTTTTAATCATTTTTTGTACTTTAGGTAACTTTATTATGTCCGCATCGATGCCAGCTTATATGAGCGACCCCACTGATGAGCAGCTTGCCGCGCTGAATATGGCGATGGATCACAAGTCATTTAAAGTGGTCGCTTATGCAGGTGCTGGTAAGACAACGACCCTCAAGCTAATTGGGGAACGTTTACGTGGGCGCGGTCTATATTTGGCGTTTAACAAAGCCATTGCCAATGATGCACGGCAGAAGTTTCCGCCGCATGTAGAATGCCGTACGTTTCACTCGCTGGCCTATCGACATGTCGCTCGTGATATTACCGCAAAGCTGTCTTTGCCGCGCTTTTCACCCAAACGTCTGGGTGACGACTTGGGACTGCAGCCTGTGCAAGTACGTCGGCAAATGGATGGGGTCAATAGATATATTACGCTCACGCCAGCCAGGTTATCTCGGTTCGTCAGCGATGCGGTCAGTAATTTCTGTAGTACACATGCCAGCTACCCTGCGCCAAGGCATATCCTGTTCCCCAGTTGGCTCGATGCGTCGGACGCAGAGCAACTGCGTGAGATGCTCTACCCTGCTGTTGAGCAACGCTGGTTACAATCGATCGATGCGCGTCATCCTGCAGGTATCGGCCATGATATTTACCTTAAACTATGGGCGCTATCCAAGCCTAGTATCCCTGCGGATTTTATTTTGTTTGATGAAGCGCAAGATGCTGACCCCTTGATGATGGGCATTTTGACCCAGCAATCGAGACAAGTCATCTATGTGGGCGATGCGCATCAGCAGATTTATGAATGGCGCGGCGCGGTCAATGCCATGAAAAAACTGCCACTACCGCAGACATTATTGACGCAGTCCTTTCGCTTTGGTGAACCGATTGCAGAAGTGGCCAATACCTTGCTAAAAGCCCTACAAGAAGAGGTGCCACTAAAGGGCAATCCGAACAAACAGTCCTCTACCGATAAAGGCATGGTACATAGTAAAAAAGACGCTATTCTCTGTCGTACCAATGCCGCAGCGATGTCACAACTACTCACAGGGTTAAAGCACGGGCATCGCGTTGCGCTACAAGCAGATACCGATCGTATGCTCAAGTTCTGTCAGGCAGCCGAAAACTTAAAAAATGGTAAGTCGGCCTACGGTGTACCTGAGCTGGCTTATTTCTATAATTGGGGTGATGTGCAAGAGTACGCTGAAACCAATGAAGGCAGCGATTTGAAAACACTGGTCAAACTGGTCGATGACCACGGCACTAATGTACTCAGCCAAGCGGTCAACAGTCTCACCAGTATTGACAATGCGGACTATGTCATCTCGACCGCGCACAAAGCCAAAGGGCTCGAGTGGGGCAAAGTACAGCTCGATGATGACTTTTATTATGATGTGACCACTAATGCGGTCAAGATAAGCCCAGAGGAATTGCGCTTGCTCTATGTTGCCTGTACGCGCGCGCAGAGTAATTTAGACATTCACAATATTAAAGACTTGATCTCTGGATTACAGACAGGGAAAAAAGTGATTTTTGGGTCTTGAGCTCTTTTTAGTTTTTAAACCTTCTGTTGCCATATATCTAACTTCCCTTTTGTATATAAGCCAGAATCATCAGCATAGATTCCGTTCACCAGTTCATTTAAAGTCACTTGATTTAGCTCGCATCTAAAAGGCAGTTTTTTGTGCGACTGGCTGACGGCAGAAATTCTGATTTGTCCTGCTTGCTCATCGAACCATGCATAAAATAGCATTTCTGAAACACCACTTTTTCTATGATATAAATTAGCGCATTTACTAATAAACTCTATGACAGAATCTTCGCTCCACTCTACAAGTAGATCTTGGTTAAAGCCAAAGCTAACTATGTTTTGCGCTGCTTCCTGATGAATATCTTCAGCACATATCACTACCATGTCTTCTAACTCTGTTAACCACCTTCTAAACGTATTGTGCATATTTTATCCCAAGTAGCTAATCTGTTTTTAAAGTAGAGGATCTACTGTAGTAATTTTTGGTGCACTAGGGGATAGAATGCTAATACAGTCGTCTATTCCGATTACTAGATACTCTGTTAATAGGTCTTTTTCAAAATAACCTGTTACAAAGCCTTCTCGCTGTTTTTCTAAGTCGAACCAACCTCCATCGTTAACCTCCCATAGCCAACCGTTCGGGCAATCATCATTCCAAAATTCAACAAGGTTTCCATTATCTAATACTCTAAATCCAATAATATCAGTGAAATCGACGTACACCATTTGCCGTATTTCTTCAGTTGAAAAGAATAAAGACACTCTTAATAACCATGAATCATAACTTATATGATTAATTAACGGTACAACACTATAAAGCGGAATACTTTTGACTGACTCTACTCGTATTTCAGACATAATAAAGTCCTGTTTTAATTTATTAAGGACTATAATACTAGAATGAAATTATTTTACATTTATTAAAAACAGTCTTTTGAATATATGCCTCTATCAGAAAACCTATTTGCCAACCCCGTCCGCCTCCTCGCACCCATGGAAGGCTTGACCGATCCATTGATGCGCCAAATTCTAACGCAGATTGCATCAGATTTAGGGCGTCCTTATGATTGGTCAGTGAGTGAGTTTATTCGTATTACTCAGCATGTCTTGCCTGCGCATGTTTTCTATAGGTACGTCCCCGAACTCCATCATGATGCCAAGACCGCCTCTGGCACGCCCATCCATGTGCAGATTTTGGGTAGCGACGCGCAGCTGATGGCAGAAAACGCTGCTTATGCTTGCGAGCTTGGCGCACCTGCGATTGATATCAACTTCGGTTGCCCTGCCAAGACGGTCAATAGCCATCGTGGGGGTTCTGTATTGTTAGATGAACCCGAAACCATGTATCAGATTATCAGTGCAGTACGTCTGTCTGTGCCCGCGCATATTCCTGTATCAGCAAAGATTCGCTTGGGCTATACCGATACTAGCCGAATGGATGATATTCGCGGCGCGATTGCCGCAAGTGGCGCTGACTGGCTCACTATTCATGCCCGCACCAAGACCCAAGGCTATAAGCCGCCTGCCTATTGGGACAAAATCCAAAGTTTTAATGCGCTCGATATTCCAGTCATTGCCAACGGGGAAATATGGACAGCAGCGCAAGCAAATGACTGTATGACGCAGTCGGCAACGCATCATTTGATGTTAGGTCGCGGTGCAGTCACGCGTCCCGATCTGGTTGCACAGGTCGATAGCCATACTAATGCTAATGCTGAGAGCAATACTGAAAGTCTAGAGAATGCCTCTACATTGTTATGGCAAGATTTGATCGCCCATCAGATTAAGTTTTTGGAGGGCGCAGCAAAGAATGATGTGGTGTTGGTCGGTCGTTATAAGCAGTGGCTAGGTATGCTTACCAAAGGCTATGCTGAGGCGCAAACATTATGGGAAAGGATTAAAAGAGAAAAAAATAAAGCGGTGATTATTAGCGCACTACAAGCGAGTGTGCAAAAATAATCACCTAGTCATACGTGGCTTGCTTTATAAGTAACAATGGGCAGTGCTATACGCTGACTCGTATCGCTAAATAAAACAGCATTAGACAACATGCCATCGACAATACCCAGAGAATAGAGCGAAATGTCGATAAGTTGGTAATATAAGCGGTGCAGTAGCCAATCCTAATCATTACATACAACCAAGCCAATACATTAATAATAGACTGCGGTACAAAGAGTAGCATCGCTGTCAGTACAGCTGCTAAAAATACAGGTAAGGTTTCATAGCTGTTTTTTTGTGCGGCATCAGCGCGTGCAGCAATACCAGTAGTGCTTTGCATAAAGTCACGTGGATGCGCATTGTTTCTGATTCTAAATCCACCGGATATTTTTGCCACTAAAGATACTGCCCATGGCAGTAAACTTGCGGCTATCATCGCCCAGATAGCGGAGGCAACTTTATCAGAAACTAAGTCAAAGAGTGCACTGATCATTGTATAAGTCCCTAACCTGCAATCACTTCAAAATCGTGGGTAATGTTGACCCCACCTTCCACTAGCATACGGCTAGCAGAGCAGTATTTTTCTGCTGATAAATTAATGGCTTTTTCGACTTGTTTTTCTTTGACATCTTGACCCGTGACAATGAAATGCATATGGATATCAGTATAGACTGCTGGTACGGTCTCAGCGCGCTGGGCAGTTAGCTCACAACGTACATCCGTTACTGCTTGGCGTGATTTCTGTAAAATCTCTACGACATCGTAACTGGCGCATCCACCCAATCCTAGCAGGATCAGCTCCATCGGGCTTGAGCCTTTTTCTTTATCAGCATCAAGCTGTACGTTATGCCCTGATGGTGACACGCCCATAAAGGCTTTGTTTTCTTGCCATGTGACGCTTGCTTTTGATTCTGACATTGCAGATGCTCCTTACTTTGATTGGCATATTGCCTATTTTTATTGTTTGAAATATATAACACTTGGCTAGTGTAGCATAAGCCAAAGCAAGATTTTATAGAGCCATTGTTCTGCTACCGTGTCACGATGAGTAAATACACTACTCTTACTCTTCGATTTTTGATAAAGCTGTTATTTCGTAAACCTTTTGATTGTTTTGGAATAGTGCATTTGTCGCTGCTCATTACCACGCCTACAAAACCATTATCTTATAAACATACAAGAGTTCATTTATAAATAGTTGATTTTAAAAGGTAAAACTCGTGAAACATTTTATAGCAAAATACTGTTACACATTTTGCTTATTTCTTGGTTTAATAACGGTAATGAAACTCGTTTTAGGCAGATATCAATAACAATCACCTTATAATAATTACGATTGCTATTATGATTTGGATCTAGGACGAGCTATTTTTAAACAAATTAAAAGGTTTAGTCATGATAGATGCAGACGGCTTTCGCGCCAACGTCGGCATCATCTTGGCAAATACACAAGGGCAGGTTCTGTGGGCAAAACGTATTGGTCACAACGCTTGGCAATTTCCGCAGGGTGGTATCGACCGCGGGGAGACGCCGATGGATGCAATGTATCGCGAGCTCTGGGAAGAGGTCGGCTTACATCCGCGTCACGTAGACTTATTGGCAGTCACGCAAGACTGGTTGCGCTATCGTTTGCCAAAACGTTATGTACGTCATGGCCAGCACCCCTTGTGTATTGGGCAAAAACAAAAATGGTTTTTGCTACGCTTAGATGAGCCAAATACTCAACATATTCGCTTCGATGAAGGGAAGCCTGAATTTGACCATTGGCAATGGGTCAGTTACTGGTACCCACTCGGACAAGTAATTCACTTTAAACGAGGCGTTTATCGCCGTGCCTTGCAAGAATTGGTACGCGAACTCCCCCTAAAGCAAGAACTGATCATTCCTGAGCAGAATAACCATCTGCTTATGTAATGAGTTACTCAATAGTACGATGCAAAACACCCACTATAATAGCTAGAATTTTTAGCAATTACCGTGGGTGTTTTTTATGCTCCTAGACCTATACTCTCAAAACGCTATTGATGACTACTTTGGATTACCGTCAAATTCTCGGCTGATGATATCGGTCGTGAAATCTGCATCTCTATCTTTGCGTAATGTCAAAATGCTTTGAGTTCGCGTACCATAAGTTGGTGTGTTGGTTTTAACATCACCAAAAACTATTGGTTCAATATAAACAGAGGACAAGGTTTGCTCAATCTCAGTGCTCATACCTGTCTCTGGCAGCTGATCATCTGGTGCTTTGGTGTTATCCGATAGTACATCGAATGCCGCCGCTTGCCAGTATTCAGCCGAACTGTCCTCAGCAATCAATGGCAACACCTCTTGGCGCAGCCTGCCGCGCAGACGTTCTGTCTTAAACCAAGCTGATTCTGGCTGACCGTTAGATATGACATGCAGACCTGCATATAATGGCGTGGGTGCATGACCGCGATTATTAACGATGACAGCTTGAGTGGCGTCACCAATAATCAGGTTAAAGCCTGCATAGTTTTGCAAATCAATCTGCCGTGCAAATGTCATCGGACTAAGCATACTAGTCAAAAAATGGGTGACCAGCTCACCTCGTGAACGCTCATTAATACCTGCCTGCACACCATCACGAAAGTTCAATACTGCCGCCCAGCGTCCGTTCTGCTCATATATAACGCTTCCTTCTTTATCTGGCAGTGGCTGCTGATGAATGCCCAGCCAAGTCCCACCGCTTTGGCTATCACGTCCTGCATAAATAGGCTGGTCAGCCCACTGATGTAGCGGATCCGTCGGACGCTGTAAAAACTCATCGCGATTGGACAATAGTACTAAAGGTAGTTCGTCAAATAACTGCCAAGCAATGGCAACAATACACATAGCATTCCTTTTATTATTTTATGTTGGGCGCGAGATTTTCGGTAAAAATAAAAATCATCACTTAAAGCTGATTTACTAATCAAGCGCCGGTTATCAATTACCACTCAATATTTTATTAGCAGGGTAACTGATTTGAGACGTTGAGCGTATAACCTGTGACTGTTTACTCGGCAAGTCAAAATCCCACGCCACCATGCCTTGATTGTCATTCCAATTGCGATCAGTGATAGGCGGCGTGTGGGTGACTGTAACTTTCAGACTATCATCGCGGCTGATAGGCTCGCTACCTAGTACTTGCAAGCGTACAGCGCGGTTATGCTGGTTAGTAAATTGATAGGCTTGGGTAGTCGTTAAGGTTTGTGTGCGGCTTAGCACACCTTTTTCACCTTGCTTATCTTCGTTGATCAGCGCTTTCACGAGAATATTTGAATCACGGCCAAAACCAATCCCCTGCTCTTTTAGCATCTGATAATTATAGCGCGACTGTCCGACATAGTTGTCATCACGGTACAGCTGTAATGACCCATCCACCCACTCTGGCGTCAGAAATGGCGCTGATGCATACCAATACGCTGTCGTCTCAACGCTAGGGGTACTTCGAACCCACAGCTTACTGCCGCCAGACTGCTCGCCAATAACTGTGCGTACCCGTCTACCATCACTAGGGATACTCACCAGCTGCGCTAACCGATACTCGATGATACCGTTTTTGTTCTGGCTACTGACCGTAAAGTTCGGTAGCGGCGCCATATTTGGCGAGCTAGAGTCGTCGCTATAGCTCTCTCTTGCAGACACGACTACAGGCGTGTTATCCGCCATAGCTGATGCATACTGAGCATTTTGGTTTTCTTCATATAGCGATAGGCGCGGTACATATGGCAGTTGTCCTGTCGCACTTTGGTTGGGATTAGCGGTACTGAGAGTGACAGGTACGTTGGTCCAGTTCTCACCCGTTTGCTGGGCGATGATCGCCGAGGCGGTGAGACTCAACTGATCACTATTGGTGTTGAGACGCGCCTGATACGTAGGCTCCCAACCTGCACCCTGTACTTGATAGTGCAATTTAACGCTACTTGGCAAGCGACTGGCAGTGCGCACACTTACCTGTGTCACATCATTGGAGGTTGACGTTGCGCTGCCCGCCATCAGCTGATTCAGTGCGTCTTGGGCACTTGCCTGTCGCCGCTCAATATTAAAAATCTTTTGGTTAATGCGGGTTGCTTGCGCTTCTATGTCGCGTGCGTTATTTGCAATCGTACTCGCTGTGTTGACTTGCGTGGCTTTAGTCAAATTTTGTAAGTATGCTTTTGCCAAGCGCGCCGCTTCTAATTCAGCATTGATACTGGCTAGAGTGTTTTGCTGCGTCTGCACTTTAGTATCGCCTTGGTATTGGCATTGGGCGGCTTGCTCTCCACTCAACGCTTCAATACTGATTTCACCAATATTGACATTACCTATTGCCTGTACGCTTAGACTTTCTTTATCTATATAAGGTGACAGGCAAGAGAATATCACGGTTTGCTCGCCACTCTCTGTGATAGGCAACGAACGTGTGACACTTGCCAGTCCCTGATAGATAGTCACTTGCTCGACGCTACTGATAGCTGCTTGTGCACTAGATATACCCCATACTGCACTGCTACCGCATATCACTGGCAGGACATTGAGCCGCGTCATTCGAGCGAACGCAGACAATATACTGGTACGATCATTTGAGACAGACCAGTGTGTTAGGTGGACATTCATACGTCATTCCTCAAAATGAAATTATCCTAGCGTCACCGTCAGTCTTATATCAGATAAGCGCATAAGAGAACCTCTATCTTAGCAAGATTACCGTAGCCGTTTTGACCGTTTTTAATAGAAACTTTTTTATCGCCTCAGGTCTTTGAATGAGAGCTTCTCTATTTCAGTGTGCTGCTCTATACACTGCACCAACTTTTTATTCCTCTCCCCTTTATGGTGCACTTTTATTAACAATCGTGCACTAAATTAATGAAAACAACCGACAAGATTTAATTATTGCTCAATTATTACTCGATTACTGACTTTTTTGACTTGGCACAGAACTTGAAGTCTTAATTATTGTTCAGCAGCAGTATTTTTACTTTTTGTGTTTATTTAGGAGATGTCCATGTTTTCGTTACCAACTTTAGCCAATCCTCAGTGTGTTGACTCTCACTTACCCAGCAAAATCAAATCTCGCTTCTCACTATTAACCATCGCTGTCGTTGGTAGCTTGAGCCTCGCTGGCTGTCAAAAACCTGCTGAAACGGCGACCTCTACAGAGACAACAACCGAAACCACTACAGAAACAACGACGACTCCTGCTGCTGATGGCGACACCATCAAAGTGGGCATTTTGCATTCACTATCTGGCACCATGGCAATCTCCGAAACCTCTCTAAAAGACACGGCACTCATGACCATCGATGAGATTAATGCCAGCGGCGGCGTACTCGGCAAACAGCTAGAACCTGTGGTCGTTGATCCTGCTTCTGATTGGCCGTTGTTTGCTGAAAAAGCCCGTCAACTACTCACCCAAGACAAAGTAGATGTTATTTTTGGTGGCTGGACATCAGTATCACGCAAGTCAGTATTACCAGTGGTTGAAGAGCTAAATGGCTTGATGTTCTATCCTGTGCAGTACGAAGGACAGGAGCAATCAGAAAACATCTTTTATACTGGCGCAGCGCCTAATCAGCAGGCTATACCCGCGGTTGAATACTTAATGAGTGAAGAAGGTGGCGGCGCAGAACGCTTTGTACTGTTAGGTACTGATTACGTCTACCCACGAACCACCAACCAGATCTTAAAGGCGTTCTTAAAGTCAAAAGGTATTGCTGATGAAGACATCATGGAAGAGTACACACCGTTTGGCTTTAGTAATTATCAAACCATCGTCTCCAATGTCAAAAAGTTCTCAACAGGCAAAAAGACAGCCGTAATCTCTACCATCAATGGCGACTCAAATGTTCCGTTCTATCGTGAACTTGCCAACCAAGGTATCAACGCCTCAGACATTCCGGTTATGGCATTCTCAGTCGGTGAAGAAGAGCTACGCGGCATCGATACCAGTTTATTGCAAGGGCATTTGGCGGCATGGAACTACTTTATGTCGATCAAAAACCCAACCAACAGCGACTTTACCAAACGTTATAAGCAGTATGCACTAGATCAAAAACTACCAAATGCTGAAAAGGTTGTGACCAATGATCCGATGGAAGCCACCTATGTGGGCATCAATATGTGGAAACAAGCCGTTGAACAAGCAGGTACCACTGATGTCGATAAAGTACGTATTAGCATGGCTGGACAGACATTTGATGCGCCTTCAGGCTACACGCTAAAAATGGATGAGGAAAACCATCATTTATGGAAACCTGTCATGATTGGTCAAATTCGTGCCGATGGTCAATTTGATACGATTTTTAAGACGCCAGAAGTCATCCAAGCTCAGCCTTGGAGCGAGTACATTCCTAAATAGATCGTATTTTTAATGACTGTATGCTGACAAATATATGGCTGGTGAGCCTATAACGCCTGAGCATAATCACGAATCAGAGCGCGTTCAACCGCCATAGCTATGTTTGACTTTATAGTTATGTTTGACCTTTTAAAACCCTTCAAACTTTATCAAACCTTTATCGCTTAAGACATGAGCGGTAGAGGCTGAAGGTTTGTTGTCTGTAAAACATAGGGAGCCGCATATGCAGCGCCACACTTTACGCCCATTTGCAGGGCAAATATCGTCCAAAAATGATAACGCTCAACAAGCATCGTTAAGCGGGCTAATGACGCACGTCACTCGTTTTTCAGTGTGCACGATTTTGCGGCTACTTGCAGTCACCACGTTATTCATAACGACCTTGGCCACCACTGCACATGCTGATCACGGTGACCATGGTAATACAGAACATGCCCATGACCATATGATTAAGGCCACTCAATCTGCGAACACCGTCGCTGCGACATCGGAGTCAATGACCGACGGTAATGACACATTACGCATAAACAATGATCAGTCATTGACCACACCTGCTAATGCCTCAACGCCTGCAAAATCTCCCACTGCTCATCCAGCAACGATTAGCCAAGCAACTGTAGGCGATGCTATTCCCCAATTTGTGGCAGGAGACTTTAGTCAACGCCAAGCCATGCTAAGCAATTGGCCAGGATCGGTTGAGAGTTTGGACAGTTTGGTTGAGTTGATTGCAAATGACGAGCTATACCAAGGCAATGATGGACAGACTTATTTGCTCAATGCAGAGGATCAGCTATTTACCTATCCTGACAAAAAAGAAACGTCAGACTGGCCTAGTGATTTATCACAAATAACGTTGACCAACACATTACGCTCAGCGCTTATTTTTGGACAGGCAAAGGTAAAGCTCGAATCTGATAAGCCAGCTCAGCGCCTGCAAGCGGTGGAGATTTTGGCTAATAACATCGATCAAGTCGATCCAGCCATTATCACAGCAGCAGCCGCAAATGAAGACAATACCAAAGTCAAAAAAGCATTAGCCGCACTACAAGCTCGTATTGACTTCAAAAACGGTGACCTCCCCACTCAGATCGCCGCGGTCAATCTACTCGCCGATAGCGACAGCCCGCAGGTATTGGTTGATATCGAGTCCGCTCTTGCAGCCGATAACGTGGATCCTACGCTCGAAGCAGCGCTAATTGATGCCAGAGATAGCGTGGCACGCCGTATTCAGATAAGCACGTGGACGGGGCATATTTTCACTGGTATGAGTACGGCCAGTATTTTATTGCTAGCAGCGCTTGGTCTTGCAATTACCTTTGGGTTGCTTGGCGTCATTAATATGGCGCACGGTGAGCTGATCATGATTGGCGCTTATACCACCTATATGGTGCAAAACGCATTCCAAGCTTATATGCCAGACATGGCGGGCTGGTACTTGCTTGTTGCTATTCCCGCAGCATTTTTGGTCAGCGCCATCATCGGTATGATTATTGAGCGCATTGTCATTCGTCCGTTATATGGTCGTGAGCTAGAGACACTATTAGCGACCTTTGGCGTGAGTCTGATTCTCATGCAGCTGGTGCGGATGATTTTTGGCGCACAAAACGTTGAAGTCAGTAACGTGGCATGGCTCAGCGGTGCGTATCAAGTGTCCTCAAGCCTAGTACTACCTTATAACCGTATCGCCATTATCGTGTTTACGGTCATCGTCGTGGCGCTACTGGTGTACTTGCTCAACAAGACTCGCTTTGGGTTATTTATACGCGCCGTCACTCAAAACCGTCAAATGGCGCGTGCCGTTGGTATCCCTTCAGCACGCATCGATATGATGGCATTCGGTCTAGGCTCTGGGCTGGCTGGTATGGCAGGTTGTGCACTGGCGCAAGTAGGCAACGTCGGTCCTGATCTGGGTCAGACCTATATCATTGATACGTTTTTAGTCGTCGTTGTGGGCGGTGTCGGACAAGTGTGGGGCGCGGTATTGGCCGCCTTGGGATTGGGTGTCAGTGGCACCGTACTTGAGATTGGTATTGGCGCAGTATTGGCTAAGATTGTGCTGTTGGTTCTTGTGATTCTGTTTATTCAGAAGCGGCCACAAGGTTTATTTGCCCTCAAAGGCCGCTTTGTCGAATAAGGAGAGCTCTATGATACTGACCAAATTACTGTCTGACTCGCGGCGCAGTGCCATTTTAATCGGTTTATGTTTTGCCATACTTTTAATACTCCCTTGGCTACACCTAATGCCAGAGACCTCACCTTTTCATCTCTCAGCTTATTGGATCACGCTTATTGGTAAGATCATGGCACTGGCGATGGTAGCATTAGCACTAGATCTGGTCTGGGGCTATGCTGGCATTCTAAGCTTGGGACATGGTCTATATTTTGCGTTGGGTGGTTATGCGTTTGGTATGTACTTAACGCGTGAGACTGCTGGCAATGGCTTGCCTGATTTTATGCGTTTTCTGAGCTGGACTGAGATGCCATGGTACTGGGCAGGTACGCAGCATTTTTGGTGGGCAGTAGCATTAGTAGTCTTAGTACCAGGACTGATTGCCTTTATCTTTGGTTTTTTTGCCTTTCGCTCCAAGATCAAAGGCGTATATTTCTCCATCATCACCCAAGCAATGGTATATGCTGCAGCGTTGCTATTCTTCCGTAACGAAACAGGCTTCGGTGGTAATAATGGTTTTACTGGTTTCACTACCCTTTTAGGCTACGATATTACGGCTGCCTCAACCCGTGCCGTGCTATGTTTCGTGACTGCTTTGGCACTGCTGGTGTCTTACATGGGTTTGCGTCATTTGATGAACCAGCCTTATGGACGCGTACTGGGTGCGATTCGCGATAGCGAAAACCGCTTGCAGTATTTGGGTTATCGTACCCTATGGTACAAGCTATCCGCTTGGGTATTGTCCGCTGTCATTGCTGGTATCGCAGGCGCGCTCTATGTGCCGCAAGTCGGTATTATCAACCCGAGTGAAATGAACCCTGTGAACTCAATCGAGATGGCAGTCTGGGTCGCGACTGGCGGCCGAGGAAGTTTGATCGGTGCGATTTTGGGAACGGGTGTGGTGAATGCGGTCAAAACCTACTTTACAGTCGCTTACCCTGAGTTTTGGCTATTGATATTAGGCGGGCTATTCGTCGTAGTCACCTTGTTTTTACCCAATGGCATTATGGGCTTGTTTGACCGATTCAAAAAGGAGAAACAATAATGCTAAGTGATAAACCATCAACGACTGAGCAGCTTATCAATGAGTATGGGCGTACTCATGGCGGTACGGGACGCAGTCATCCTAAGCCATCAGGCGTCGATTTTAGCCACGGTATTGCGCTATACCTAGAAGATGTGAGCGTTTGGTTTGATTCATTTCGAGCACTCAACAATCTCTCACTCTATATCGAAGAGGGCGAGCTACGCTGTATTATTGGTCCCAATGGTGCAGGTAAAACCACGCTGATGGATGTCATCACTGGTAAGACCCGCCCTACTGACGGTAGTGTATTTTTTGGTCAAACGCATAACCTTGCTAGCCTATCTACCGAAGAAATCGCTGAAGCAGGTATCGGTCGTAAGTTTCAAAAGCCCACCGTATTTGAAAATTTTAATGTCATGGATAATTTACTACTTGCGGCGCCAAAAGATAAGCGCGTTGCTAAAAGCTTATTTAACAAACTCGATGCCGATACTCGCGACACACTCGATGCTACTCTTGAACAAATTCGTTTGACCGACAAAACCAACAAACCTGCCGGGCTGCTCTCTCACGGTCAAAAGCAATGGCTAGAGATTGGCATGCTGCTGATGCAGAGCCCCAAGCTTATTTTGCTCGATGAGCCAGTAGCAGGCATGACCGATGCCGAAACCGAGCATACAGCAGAGCTATGTCTACGACTAAAGAAAAATCATACTCTAGTGGTGGTTGAGCATGACATGACTTTTATCGATGCTATCAGTGAAAAAGTCACAGTATTGGCACAAGGGGCGATATTAGCCGAAGGTACTTTGGCGGAAGTGCAAGCCAATGAAGCGGTTATTGAGTCCTATTTGGGCCGATAATTGGTCAATAGCTAGAGTGATGATCAAGTGTATCTCGAGTAAATACACGGCTAGACAATATAGACATCAGAAAACAATGTAGAGGTTAGGAGACCGTCATGTTACAAGTCAATGGCATCAATCAATATTACGGCGGCAGTCATATTTTACGAGACGTCTCGTTCACAGCACCTATAGGCGCGTGCAGCGTGGTACTTGGGCGTAATGGCGTGGGCAAAACCACGCTGCTCAAATGCTTAATGGGTATATTGCCGATCAAATCAGGGCAAATCTTACTCAACGATAAAGACATCAGTAAGATGTCACCAGAGCAGCGTGTCCGAGCAGGTTTGGCCTATGTACCGCAAGGTCGCGATATCTTTTCGACACTGACGGTAGAAGAAAATATCTTGATTGGTATGGCAAAATTCTCACGCAGTAAAGCCAAGCAAGTACCCAAGCATTTATATGATATCTTTCCAGTGCTCGATGAGATGAAGCATCGTCGCGGCGGTGATCTGTCTGGTGGCCAGCAGCAGCAGCTTGCTATCGCTCGTGCGCTCGCCTCCGAGCCATCAGTATTGATCTTGGATGAGCCAACCGAAGGTATACAGCCGTCTATTATCAAAGATATCGGCCGCGTGCTTCGCGACTTAGCAGACAAGGGTGATATGGCGATTGTGTTGGTCGAGCAGTTCTATGAGTTTGCCGAAGAGCTCGCTGATAACTATACAGTGCTATCACGGGGCAAGGTTGTGTCTCAAGGTGCAGGCGACACCATGGTCGACAACAACGTACAAGAACTGGTGGCTATCTAATTGTTTCAATCCTATCTACTTGGTAGTGGGCATCTTTTATGCGCTAAGAACGCCATACTTTTCTTAGACTGTCCACTATCAAGAACCTCCTATGGTCACCTCAACCCCTTCTTCTATCACTGCGGCTATATCTGAGATCTAACGCTCCTTATCTCTCACACCTCTTGCCTAGCACTCTATCAACGACCCTCAACACCAATAGTAAATCTCCTAGCGCCCCCTAACTGGCGTCATAGCAATTATGTATGCTGGGCGCATGAAATTTGCTATTATAGTCAGCACTTTATTATCAATATTATGACACTCTTATGACGATTCACCCTCAGTACGATCCTGTCGCTTTAGCACTGGGACCTGTCGAAGTCCACTGGTATGGGCTGATGTATTTACTGGCATTTGCTGCCGCTTATGGCCTGGCATGGTATCGCAGTACCAAGCGTGAGGGCTGGACGACAGATATGGTCTCAGACTTAGTGTTCTTTGGCGCACTTGGCGTTATCTTAGGCGGCCGTGTCGGTTATGTGTTGTTTTATCAATTTAGCGAGCTGCTACAAAACCCTGCCTACTTGTTCAAAGTCTGGGAAGGCGGTATGTCATTCCATGGCGGTCTGATCGGTGTGATGCTAGGTATGCTGTACTTTGCTCGCAAGTATAAAAAGACACCGTTTCAAGTGCTTGATTTTATCGTACCCTGCGTACCGACGGGTTTGCTGTTTGGTCGCATCGGTAACTATATCAACGGCGAGCTATGGGGCCGCGTCTCTGATGGTGGCTATAACTGGCTCACCTACTTTCCCCAAGCGGCTGGGTTTGATATGCAGCAGCTACAGGCCAATCCGGCACTGCAAGACGTTATGACTGAGGTCAATGGTCAGTACCTACTACCTCGTCATCCGTCACAGCTATACGAGGCCTTTGCCGAAGGTCTGCTATTGTTCTTATTCCTGTGGTGGTATTCATCAAAACCCCGTCCACGCATGGCGGTGACTGGTGTCTTTATGCTGGGCTATGGCTTGAGCCGTTTCATCATTGAGTTCTTCCGTCAGCCAGACGTTGATCAAGGGTTTATCTTGCTCGGTTGGATGACCAAAGGTCAGATATTGAGCGCACCGATGATTATTATTGGTCTGTTTTTGATCGGTTACGCTTACAAGCGCGGCATCTACGACTGGGGCAAACAAGCGGCTTACTAAGGCTGTGCTCCCAGTAGAGTGATGGATAACTTGAATAATAGGGTAAATGGTCGCAGCACCTACCCTAGCAATACTTTTCATAATGACAGCGGCGGTATCGGTTATTTGACTAGTCGGTAGCTACTGTCAGCAGTAACTAAAGAGCATTTTTATGATCAATGGTAACCACAGTAATAACGAGCAAGCGTATCTTGATTTGCTACGCCACGTCTTAGACAACGGTACCGAAAAAGGTGATCGTACGGGTACGGGTACGCTGAGTCACTTTGGTGCGCAGTTGCGTTTTGACTTAGCAGAAGGTTTTCCACTGCTAACCACCAAAAAGGTTCACTTCAAATCTATTGCTTACGAACTGCTATGGTTTTTGAGTGGTAGCACTCATGTTCAGTACCTACAAGACAATGGAGTGCGCATTTGGAATGAGTGGGCAATAGCGGAGCAAACCGCACGCTTCAATCGTCCCGAAGGTGATCTTGGCCCAGTATATGGTCATCAATGGCGCAACTATGGCGCGACCAAAAATGAAGACGCCAGTTATAATTCTGATGGCGTCGATCAAATTGCACAAGTGGTCGAACAAATAAAAACCAATCCTAACTCGCGCCGCTTGATTGTTTCAGGTTGGAATCCAGGTGAGGCAGAGCAAGTAGCACTGCCCCCTTGTCATACGTTGTTTCAGTTCTTTGTGGCAGACGGCAAACTCTCTTGTCAGCTGTATCAGCGTTCGGCTGATTTATTTTTGGGTGTGCCATTCAATATCGCCAGCTATGCGTTATTGACTCACATGGTGGCACAGGTTTGCGGTCTGGATGTCGGTGAGTTCGTCTGGACAGGTGGTGATTGCCATATCTATCAAAACCACCGCGAGCAAGCTGAGTTGCAACTGACACGTTCGCTTTATAAGCTGCCAACACTGTCTTTGAATACGGATATCACAGATATATTTGCGTTTAAATATGAAGATATTAGCGTCAATGACTACGAGTCGCACCCTGCTATCAAGGCAAAAGTTGCTGTATAGAGCTGGTCTTAGTACCCGCTCTACGTAAGATCAAAATTTAGAAATATAAACGTTTAAAAATATAGTATAAAGGACACATTATGAGCTATGCCCACACTGAAGTCGCCCAGATCGCTGCCATAAGTAGCAATCGTTGTATCGGTAAAGACAATAAACTACCGTGGCACATCTCGGCAGATCTGCAACATTTCAAAAAAATGACCACACGCGATCCGCAAAATACTGCATCTAGTAGTGATATGCAGGGCATCGTTATCATGGGCCGTAAAACATTTGAGTCAATGGATAGCAAGCCACTACCCAAACGTGTGTGCTTCATCATCTCTACCCGGATGGACTATGCAGAGCAGCAAGGGCTAGTCGGACATGACCACGTGCATGTGGTTCATAATTTGGACGATGCACTCACTCACGCGGCAAGTTTGGCACATGGGCTACACCTAGATACGATTTGGGTGATTGGCGGTGAGCGTGTATTCAGTGAAGCGCTGATGTATACCGATCGTATTGAACTGACCCACGTAGATACTGATATTACCGATGGTGATGCGTTCTATCCTGAGTTACCTGCTCGTTTCAACGTAGCAGAAGAGTCTGAGCAGATGCATGATGAAAAAAGTGATTTAAACTTTAAATTTACGACTTATAAAGTAGAAGCCTAACGTCAGTTAGTCTTCTATTCTACTTAAAAGCATATAACGTAAGAGGAGAAATCAAATATGGAAAATTAAAAAAGCCCAGCAACGCTAATTGCTGAGCTTAAAAAACATTTAAATAAGACAACCGTGGAGCTAGGCTCCATTGTTAGCATATTGCAAATATTTTATATACCTGTCGGAAGGTCCATATATTTTATAGCAAATGCTAATAAACGTCTACGTCTCCATTGTTGTGAAATTATCATCATAATCATGGAGGTCATAATGGCCATTCAATGCGGTTATCCTAAAGCTGTGCACGTACGTTGGTACTGGAGATATAGATTTAATCGCTGGGAACACGTTTGCGAGCATTGTCGCAGTTACCCGAATCAACAGTTGAGTTTTGATTTTTAATAATTAAAACTTTCTAATATTAAAAAGACAAAATCCTAATGGATTTTGTCTTTTTCTATGCAATGAACAAAATTACTCGTGCAGTACTTTATAGACTGTTTTTGCGAGTACAGGTCCAATTCCCTGCACACCTGCCAGCTCTTGCTGTGACGCGCCAAGCAACTGCTGCATACCGCCGAAGTGGTTAAGCAAATCGCGGCGGCGCTTTTCACCAAGCCCCGGTATAACTTCTAACACCGATGAGGAGCGGCGCTTATCGCGTTTTTTACGGTGCGCAGTAATGGCAAACCGGTGCGCCTCATCACGAATATGCATCAATAAATGTAGCGCCTTGCTATCCATCGGCAGATCTAACGGCTCATGATCGATGAAATGTAGCACCTCAAGTCCCGCTTTGCGTCCCTCGCCCTTTGCCACACTGATAAGCAAGGTATCACCTAGGATACCCAATTCTGTTAGCACTTCTTTTGCGATACCAAGCTGTCCTTTCCCGCCGTCAACCAGCAATAGATCAGGCAATGGCTGCTTTTTGTAGCGTCTGGTCAGCACTTGCTTCATGGCGGCATAGTCATCACCGCCTTGGATATCATGAATAGCATACTGACGGTAATCTCGCTTACGTGCGCCGCCTTGATCAAACACCACACAGCTACCAATGGTCGCCTCACCCATCGTATGAGAGATATCAAAACACTCGATACGGTCAACGGTGCGGTCTGTCACATCAGCCAGTACGTCCTTTAGTGCACCAAAGCGCGCATGCAGCTCTAGATAATCTCCCAACTTGGTTTTTAGCGCATTACTGGTGTTGAGCGTTGCCAAATCCAGCCATTCTGAGCGATGCTCGCGCACATTGGTCTTAATGGTTACTTTACTGCCAAAATGCGTTGCCAGTGCTTCGCTCACTGCCACCTGATCTGGTATCTCATGACTCAAGATAATCTCGGCTGGTAGGTCATCGGTCACCTGAAAGTAAAATGATGTGATAAAAGCCGATAGATTATCTGCTAGCGACTCACTACTATCCACATCGGGGAAGTAGTTTTTGCCGCCTAACACGCGGCCACCGCGTACGGTCAGTATGTTGACGCAGGTCATGCCAGCCTGACTGGCAATCGCGATTACATCAGCCTCGCCTTGTACCGTATAGACTGCTTGTCTTGCCTGCACTTCGCGTAACATGGACAGCTGATCACGATAAAACACCGCCTTTTCAAAATCTAGCGCTTCAGCAGCCCCTTCCATTTTTTCAATTAGCGTACTATGAATATCACCCGAGTCACCTTTCAAAAACCGAATGGTATTATTCACATCTTCCGCATATTCCTCTGGCGATACCAGACCGACACAGGGCGCACGGCAACGCTTAATCTGATACTCAAGACAAGGGCGCTGACGCTGCTTAAAAAAAGTATTGGTACATTGACGCATTTGAAACATTTTCTGCATCAATACCAGCGTTTCTTTTGCGGCGTGGGCGGATGGGAATGGGCCAAAAAAACGACCTTTTTGATGGTTGCCTTTGCCGCGTCCATACGCCAAACGTGGATAAGGCTTATCGGCTGAGATAAACACATAGAGGTATGATTTATCATCACGCAGCAGGACATTATAGGGTGGGCGATGTTCTTTGATGAGGTTTTGTTCGAGCAGTAGTGCCTCGGTCTCACTACGCGTGATAATGGTCTCAATATTATGAATCCGAGCCACCAATGCGCGCGTCTTTGGATGATCAATCGTCTTGGCAAAGTAACTGTTCACACGGCTTTTTAGCGACTTAGCTTTACCCACATATAAAATATCACCGTTTTTTCCCAGCATCTTATACACCCCTGGCAAGTTTGGCAGGCGTTTGATGAGATGTTTGAGGCGGGCTTTTTCATCATCGACAGGGCTTGTTTCTGAGACGTTGACCATAGACTTTTTTGCTCTTAAAACCTTAATTGATATAGCCAGTTATGGGGCGGGAATGCTCATTTTACAAGCGAGTAGATCGTGTATGATGACTCACAAAAAAGCCAGCTTGATGCTGACTTCGTATGATTTATCTTATTTTAAGGTATGTTGACCGTTCAACTATGGCACTGATAGAGACAATTTTTTGACGATTCAAGGTAAAAATAGTGAGTATAGTCAGTCTATGCTTATCAATGAAGCGACAAAAAGAGTCATGTCCCCTGCTTTTATTATTGGCGGAAGCTTGCCATCAATGCTGGGATGCCAGGCAGCATACCAACGATAGCCATTACCCCTGTCAGCACCACAAACATAATGCCTGGTATGATCCAGCGGCTCATTTTAGATAAGCCCGCACTGCGCTCTTTAGAGCCAATTAAGCCTAAATTATCGAGCAGTAATGTGAGCGACCAACCAAAAGCGGGATTGACCAGTGCAGAAGCAAACACCACGATAGCAGCAGACTGCGTGGTCTTTCCTTCGCGCGTCATCTCCATGCCCGCTTCTAGCAATGGGATAAACACCCCTACGATCAATGCCACACACATCACAGGCTGCCAGATGGCCAAATCCATCGGATAACCCCAAACCCCTGCGATAACACAGAATAGTGCTGTCAATAACGCACCAGCCGGAATCGGACGCTTCGCAATCGCTGCTGGGACAATGTATGTGCCCCACGACGACGCAAAGTTGGCACCGCCCAGCACCGAACCCACTACTTGACGAAACGACGCACTGGTCATCGTATCATCAATGTCCATAAGTACTTTTTCAGTTCGTTTGGGATAGCTGATTTTTTGAAACACTTGATGACCCAAAAAATCTGGCGACCACATAGCAACGGCTAGGATGGCAAATGGTAGAACTACGATAAAGCTTTCAATCGTGGGCAGACCCAACATCCACCCTGTGTTTTCACCCCACCAATACATTGGATTCATGTTTGGTAGACCTGGCGCGGTCTGAAACTCAAAAGGCGCGCCCAATGCAAATGCAAGACCGCCGCCCAGTACGCAGCTAAGCGGTACCGCAAGCCAGCGCTTTTGCCAATGCTCAAGTAAGGCATATAGCAAGATAGTCGCCAGAATAATAAAGAAAGCAATGTGCGTCATACCAATACTTTCTGACCATGCAAAGAGATTTTTGACCTGCGATGTCGTACCAATAAACCCTAAGTAAATAAGTAGACCACCACAGACGCCTTTACTGGTCAAGTTGGCCAGCAAACTCCCCCCTTTACTGATAGCAAGGAGTAGACCAAAAGCACCGATAAGCAAACCAAATGCCATAGGGTGACCACCAGCGGCCACAACAATAGGAATCAATGGAATGAGTGGACCATGAGTACCAGCCAGGTTGGCTGTCGGTAATAAGAAACCAGAAAACAAGATAATGAAGAACGAAACAATCAATAGCTCATAGCGTACGTTTTCTAGAACAAAAGCATCGCCCAACCCTAGTGGTCCTGCAAACGTTGCGGCAATAGCACCCACCATAACTACTTTGCCAATCGTTGCTGCCATCGCTGGGATCGTATCTTCATACTCAAAACGATAATCTCGAAACGGCAAATTAGGTCGCCAGCGCTTCGGCTGCATGATCTGTAATTCATGGTTCAGATAAGCATCGCGATTATCAAAGCTTGAGCTTGGCTTATGTAATTCTGGATAGCTACCCTCTCTGTTACTGTCATTATTATTGTCATGATCGGATAGGTTCGGCGTCGGATTAGACCCCGGAGAAGGGGTCTGAGGGTTACTCATCACATTTCCTTGTGTGGATTACGTCTTTTATGGTTGCTAATACTCTGATCAAGTACTGAGTAGATCAATGTGTCCATCGCAAACTGCAAACTATTGTATGCTATGCATTGGTGAAATGCGACCCAAAACTCATGTAAAGATACTGTGTGTCTCACTATAATACATAAATGAAAGTTTGCATTTGTAATGGTACAAAGCCCAATAGAACTTTGTAGATGCGCTATATTGACAATATATAAGTGCATACCAAATAAATATATTGTTTTTTTGGTTACGCTTTAGAGCTAGCGAGCGTAGCCATTTTTCACTATGATAAATATTTTTTGACGATCTTCACCTGATAGTCAATACCGAAAAACAGTACTACTGGTAATATCAAAAAATTGAAAAAAGCAACAGGATAGAGCTATGAGTGTATTTCCCGCTAATTTTGAGACTTTAAAGCGTCGAGCAAAACAAAGTATCATGCCATTACTGACACCGCACCTTTTAAAGCTGCGACTCAATACTTATGCTCCATACATTGGCGCAGGTATCAAAATCGACCATATCAGCCTCGATCAGGGATTATGTGTGGTCAGCATGGGACTGACCACGCTAAACAAAAACATCGTCGGTACTCAATTTGGTGGTAGCTTATATTCGATGGTTGACCCCTTCTACATGCTCATGCTGATGCATCAACTGGGTAGCAACTACGTGGTATGGGACAAAAGCTCAAGTATTGACTTTGTCGCGCCCGGCAATAGCAAAGTCACTGCACGCATGAAAATACCCAGCTCAGAAGTCATTACCATTCAAGAACTGGCAAAAGATGGTGACGCTGTATTCCGCGAATATAAAGTCGACATCGTCGATGATCAACAAAAACTCATCGCTACCGTCACTAAGACGTTATATATCCGACTGCGAAAATACAGTAAGTCTAAAGAGCAAGTCAGCCGAATTGAAACACCTGACCCTGAATAACTACTGATTGTTAGTCTTAGGTTGATGATTGATGGTTGATAAAATCTACATTTATAATGGCACACATACAAAAACCCCAATCTAGCATACGCATAGATTGGGGTTTCGTCTTTTTTGGTATGGCCCGCTTATTTATAAATAAACCTATGAATAAGGGCTTGTATCTACTATTACCTTATCTTGAGTCAACCCTAAAATAATACGATCAACTCAAAACGGCAAACTTGTGCTTAAATACCAGGTGCGGTATCAACGGCATCAGGTACGCCAGCATCAGTCTTTTTCTGAGCTGGACGTGGCGCAAGTTTTTCGCGGATACGTGCTGATTTACCAGAACGCTCACGTAAGTAGTACAGTTTCGCACGGCGAACAGCACCGCGGCGTTTCACTTCAATGCTATCAATGATTGGTGAATGCAACTGGAATGCACGCTCAACACCAACGCCGCTTGAGATTTTACGTACGGTAAACGCTGAGTTTAGACCGCGGTTACGCTTAGCAATTACAACGCCTTCAAAAGCCTGTAAACGCTCACGCTCACCTTCACGTACTTTTACTTGTACCACAACGGTATCGCCGGGTGCAAAGCTTGGGCGCTCAATCAATTGAGCATTTTCGATGACCTGAACCAATGGATGCTTGTTGCTCATGAGAGTTATCTCCTCACATTAGATAATAGAGGCTTGACGCATATCACCTGTTTGTAATAATTAATTATATCTCTTTATAGTGAGACACAACGTAAATGGGTTATAACCAACGGCCACTATGTGATGACTCGTTTTATTATTGCTCAAAATTCTGTCTTTTAACTGTTTATCAAGCTTAAAAGCGATAAAACTAGATTTTGAAAATCTACTTTTTATCTACTTTTGCCAGTGCTTTTAGCCACTTCGCTTGCTCTGCCGTTGGGGTAAACGCTTGCCACAAATCTGGACGACGCGTTTGCGTACGACTGACTTGCTGAGCAAAACGCCACTTGGCGATATTGGCATGGTGACCTGATAGTAATACTTCAGGAACTGCCATGCCGGCAAACTCATGTGGCTTAGTATAATGTGGACAGTCAAGCAAGCCATCGACGAACGAGTCTTGCTCTGCTGACTTGTCATCACCCATGATATCAGGTAGACGACGTATTACACTATCCATCAGCACCATCGCTGGTAGCTCACCACCAGTCAACACATAATCACCTAATGACACTTCCATATCGACATACTGTGACAGCAGACGCTCATCGATACCTTCATAACGACCGCATAATAAAATCATGCCATCGTAATCAGTCATACCGACTACGCTACTCTCACTAAGCGTCTGTCCTTGTGGCGACATATAGATCACCGGACAGTGCTCGCTATCGATACGGCAGCCATGCTGACTGGCGCGCAAACGGGCATCCTCGATGGCTTTCGATAATGGCTCAGCCATCATCACCATCCCAGGACCGCCACCATAAGGGCGCTCATCAATACGGCGATAGTTATCAGTGGTATAATCACGTGGATTAATGCATTCAATCGTAACTTGCTCTTGAGTCACTGCCCGTCCCGTGATTCCAAACTCACGAATCGTGGCAAACATCTCAGGAAAAATACTAATTACGGCAAAATACATCTGATGTCTACTTACATTGAGGCTAAAACAATCGGTGTAAATATCAATAACGTCTAACTAAAAGCTAGAATCGATATTAATAATCACTCGGCCATGCCACAAGTACTGTCTTTTCAGTCATATTGACCTCTATTACAGTTTGCTTGTGCCATGGAACTAGGCGCTCTTCATTATCCAAACTGTCTGAATTGGCCGCTACGCGCATGATGTCATGGGCACCGGTTTCAAACATTTCAGTGATATTGCCTAGATACTCATCCTGCTCGTTCATCACGCGCAGACTGACCAAATCCGACCAATAATATTCGTCTTCAGCTGTTTCAGGCAAGACGTTTTGTTCGACCCAAACGGTAACACCGTTCATAGTCTCAGCAACATTACGATCAGGAATCTGCTCAAATTGAGCCACAATTCCTGTTCCTTGCTCACGCCAAGCTTTCACAGTCAAAGGTTTCATACCAGTGGCAGTTTTCATCCACCACGGCTTCATATCGAATATCGCTGTACGATCATCCGTATCACTGAATACCCATAGCCAACCTTTGATGCCGTAAGGCTTCTTAAGCTGACCGATTTTCATAAGGGCACTAGCGTTTGGAATGGATGACATAGCAGCTAACCTAACAATGATTACAACAGCAATTGCAAAAACAATTGTGTCAAAAGCGATAAACAGTTAATGGCGCACCCTGGTCAGACCAGTTACGCTATGTATTCTAAAGTCTACTGAATCAACTTGTAGTTAGACTATAAGTGGCTCAGTAACAGCAAAAACTTAAGCAGTTGCTTCAGTTTGTGCGGCAGACTTGTTGTAAGCTTTTGCTAATGAAGCAACGCGATCTGAAGGTTGTGCACCTTTTGCGATCCACGCATTGTACGCTTCCATGTTTAGGCGTACTGCTTCTTCAGACTCTTTAGCGAGTGGGTTAAAAAAGCCGATGTTTTCAATATAGCGACCGTCACGCGCGCGGCGTTGATCAGCAACAACTACTTGATAAAATGGGCGTTTCTTGGCACCGCCCCGTGCTAAACGAATAACAACCATGTGAATTCTCTCTTTCGCAGGTATACCAAAAAGGGCATAATTATATCACAGTCTTTATTTGTTGAAAACATAAACTGTGCATATTTAATTATTTATTAACAATAGCTTAAATACCAGTCTGTGTAAAATATAATTGTCGATAGGCGTTTTTTAAATGCGCACAGTAGCCACTTCATACAAACAAATTAATTACGTATCAAACTGTCTTTAAACCAAACTAGGCATCAAGCGAATTATGCATAAGTGATTTTATTTTGATCTTAAGTATTTAATGGTTATCCTTGGTGAGTACTATAAAGGTACTATTCATTGGATGTGGTATTCTATGATTATTGTAGCTTGCTTGGTTTTACACATACTCAAGGTATCAGTTGGACTTTCTTAGCCGCGGTACAGCGGTTTAACCCCAGACCAAACCCAACACAGTATCTCTCAATCTGCTGGATTTATATGATCACACCAAACTCAAAGCCACGTCGCAAAGGTTGGCTACCAAGCTCTTACTCCAACACTTGGCTGACGACCTTGATGGTCTCTTTTATTGTTCTTATCAGTGTGGGTTTGTCAATTCTATTTTTTTGGCGCAGTCTATATCTACCAGAGCTCAAAAATCACGCCCGTTATTTGACGAGTGAGCTGCGCTTAATCAATAGCGTTAATAAAGACTGGCAGTACCGCCCTGATATCCGTCAGTGGGTTTATCAGCATTCTCACGTCGTCGTCGTCAACAATCCCAGTGATTTCCCTGAAGTTGCTGATAAGGCGTTTGTCGGTTTCTTTACTGACGTGCTTCAGCGTGAGATTGGTGCACAGCTGGGTCGACCTGTCGAAGTGTACTTTAAATTTAAGCCAACGCCGCAGCTTTGGGTACAGGACAGCCGCGACGACAGTTTTTGGATTCGTGAGCCAGTAGTTTACTATTCACAGTACAGTCCGACATTGCTCGTACTGTTCTTGATTGGGTTGCCGATATTATCCCTACTGACCATTATTTTGCTTGCACGGCAACTCAATCGCCCGTTACGTTATTTGCAGCGTGCAGCGACCAATTACATTCGTTTAGGACACGCTACCACTTTACCTACGCAAAAGGGCCCTACTGAGATACGTCAAGTAAATATGGCTTTTAACCGTCTGTTTACGACATTAAACCAAGCGCAAAAAGAACGGACAATTATGCTTGCTGGTATCTCACACGACTTGCGTACGCCATTGACTCGTATGCGTTTGACTGCCGAGATGCTGCCAGATGATTTCTTTCGTGAAGGGTTGATTTACGATATTGAAGACATGGATGCCATTTTGGAGCAGTTCATCTCGTTTATGAAAGACGGCTCTGATGAGCCCGTCAGCCTAACCAATTTGGATACGATATTTAATGAAATCATGGTGCAATTTGCTCCGATGAAATTTATATATCAATCAGAGTGTAATAAGGTCGTTCCGGTGCGCCCCTTATCTATCAAACGTCTGATTATCAATCTCATCAACAATGCCAATCGCTATGGTAAACCACCGATTTATCTTTCAGCCACAGTAATACCTACGTTTATAGAAACGGCTCCAGAAGAAGATAGCGATGTGGTCAGTGAGAACGTAGTCACCCAAGAGGCGCAAGAGCAATTGATGATTTGTGTGCGGGACTGCGGTAACGGGGTAGCAGAGGATCAGTTAGAGCGGATTATGCAACCGTTTGAGCGTGGGGAGACCGCACGTACGACGCAAGGTAGTGGGTTAGGACTGGCTATCGTCGATCGTATCGCAAGGTTACATCACGGTACGGTGGAGGCCATTAACCATCCTGATGGCGGGCTACAAGTATGCGTACGCATACCCCTACTCTCCAAAGTTACTGGAGATAATACCATCGCAGCTGATACGGTCGATACCTCTGCAACCGAGAATGCTACAGCAAATAAAGAAACGCGATAAAACTGTCGCCCATATATATCGAGTGACAGCCGCTCAGTCTCTTGTACCAATAATAGGCGGGAGATACTCAGCACCATTGGTGAAGGTGAGTGGCTGCGTCATTTCCTCTTGTGCTGCCTTCAGCGTTTGGGTCGTTAAAGGCTGCTTTAAGAACAAATGATAACCCAATGTTATTGCGTTCAACAGCACTAGCCCTCCAAATAAATATGGCATCCTTTGCCCTCCTATATTATCAAGCTATTTTAGAAATATATGGTAAACGCATCATCTCATTACCAAAATGTCTGTAATCAAACCTGTTTAACCATAGTTCTTGTATTGCTCAACATGGTTACGAGGAGCAATTATTTAGTATCAAAATCGCGTTCGCTTCTCTCTTGCGTCAACTCATCAGCAGCAAGAATCTGGGTCAGCGGTTTGATAGGCCACGTCATCACAAATCTCGCGCCACCAAGCGTATGGCTTTCATCGACTTTCATACTACCATTAAACCAAAAAGCAATGCGCGATACAATTGATAAGCCTAAGCCATAACCACCAGACGCCCGTGTACGACTGTCATCTAAACGTGAAAACGGTATAAATACTTTTTCGCGATCCGCTTCAGAAATACCATGTCCATCATCCTCTACACTGACAAACGCATTGCCTTTTTTGACGCCTGCACTAACGATGATGGTCGTCTCAGCGTAACGCAAAGCATTTCCCGCAAGATTCTGAATCACGCGGTGCAAATAGCGGCGATCTGCAATGGCAGTGACTTTTGCACTTGGTAAATTAGTCACGATTTTAATTGGTTTACCCAATGCATTGGTCTCACGCTCGATTTGCTCAAGTAGCTCTTTGAGATTTACTGGCTCCAAATCTAATTTTGGCGAGCCTTCCTCAAGCTTAGCATAAGTCAAAATCTCATCAATCAGCCCATTAAGTGATTCAATATCTTCATCGATATAATCACGTTGCATGAAGCGCGAGTCCTCATCGTCAGTATCAGCAAGCATATCTACGGCAAACCGAATACGTGCCACTGGCGTCCGAAGCTCGTGTGATACTGCTCGCGTCAGCTCTCGTTGCGACTCAATCAAACGCTTGATATGTGACGTCATGGCATTAAATGTCGCTGACAGACGCGCAATCTCATCTTGCCCAATGACCTGTACTTGAATATCAAGATTGCCTTTACTGACTTCGTTGACACCTACTTGAATCAGCTGTAGCTTACGCTCAAGCGGGAAAATAAGCGCATAAACACCCAAACTGATTAAGAACATACTAATCAGAATCATACTGATGATTAGGTTAAGTGGGAACCAGTTGAACAACGGCACAGGACCAATCAATATCGCCATATCATTGATTTCAGACGGTACCACTACTCTAATAGATGAGTTGCTTTTGCTGCTATTAGTATCTTGCAATGAGATAACCACTTCGTCACGGCGCAAACGCGACATCTGATCTGAATCCAAATCGAGCGTATTGACAGCAGTAAACGCTAAAGGAAAAGAAAATTTCTCCTCTAACTCTGCTAGACGCGCACGCTTATCAGACAAGGTCATCTGATAGGACAAATCATCCAGTAAAAATATTGCGATAGCTCGTACTTGCTGCTCTGTGACTTGCGATATTCGCGCGGTCAACACGTTCTCATTGTCTGGCAGACGATAATACACATCTGCATAGACAGGTTGGCTCATATAACGAACCACTGTGGCATCGTTCTTAAAGCGTCTTAATTCACTGGCAGTAAAGTCTACCTCATCGATAGGGACAATCTTAAACGTTGAACCAAATAGACTACTGGCATCAGACAGCCAATACTCACGATCTTCTTTAGTATCTTGATGAGAGATGCCTTCACTTACTAAATGAAACGCCCCCATCGCCATACTCTCGCGATAGGACTGCACGCGTTCCTTATTGATGGTGTCCATCAATAACTGCGCAAACAATGCTACGCATAAACAGACTATAAGCAGTCCAGCATAGATACGAACAAAAATACTGTGTTTTAAAGAAGAGACTAATGACATACGTGCCGTGACCAACTTAATAGATAGAGAGTGCCGATATCATTCGCTACATAGTGAGCGCCATATACTGATATCGAGTATTATCAAATAGAGATAGACTTTGACTAATGCAGTCTAATTAATCTGCAATAATCGCCCAAATATAGATACAAGTCACCCATATTCGATCAGTGTCTATAATAATGGGTTAATTAAACCACATAACACTGCATTTAAGTTCAAAAGTTAAAATTTAGCCACAAAAAAACCAGCAAAGATGCTGGTTTTTTTCGAAAATGACTAATAATTAATCACTACGTAGATGCAGTAATCTTAGTTGCCTTCTTTCACAAACAGATAACCTTTACTACGTACGGTTTTGATACGCTTTGGATTTTCTGGATCATCACCGATTTTTGGACGAATACGTGAAATACGCACATCAATTGAACGATCCTGACCATCATACTCAATACCACGTAGACGCTCAAAGATATCTTCACGAGATAAAATGCGACCTGCGTTAGAAGCAAGTAACCACAATAGATCATATTCAGCGCTAGTAAAATCAACCAGCTCATCACCTAGATTGACTGAGCGACCACCGTTGTCAATGACTAACTCGCCAAACTCTAAACGCTGCGGCACATCTTCTGATGGTGCGTTTTCTGAACGACGTAATAAAGCACGGATACGAGCGAGCAATACGCGCGGCTGAGCAGGTTTGGCGACATAATCATCAGCACCCATCTCTAGACCCAATACTTGATCCATATCTTCGGTACGCGCAGTCAGCATCAAAATAGGATTTTGATAGTGCGGGCGAACTTCACGGCAAACTGTCAATCCGTCGCTACCAGGTAGCATGACATCAAGTACGACCATATCTGGTTGTTCATTGACAATGCGGCGAATAGCACGGTTACCGTCAGTTTCAATTGCCACTTCTAAACCATTTTTGACCAAGTAATCTTGAGTCAACATGGCCAGACGCTCATCATCTTCAACAATCAGGATTCGGGGGGTGTTGTCTTCTTCAGTCGTTGTCATTGTTATATCCTCTAATACATCTAATTTAAAAGCAGTAAAAGTAAGAGCGGTAAAATTAATAGCACCATAAAGCGGTACAATTGATGTTCGTATAGCTGTTACAAACTTGGTAGCACAGTATACTATTAAACCTACAGCTTCCTATACTATAGCTGATAGTCGTTAACAAAACCTATAAACTACCTCTAATAAAACTTTAGTTTGCGTCCAAGAATAATCCTACCTATCTCAATAATAGGCAGTAATTTAGTTTTCGTTAAATACTTACGACCAGAGCGCATCTTAATAACCAATGTTAGTGTCTTACATCGCACAGACGCACCACAGTATCACTCCATACTTACGATATTTCATAGTCTAATATAACCACATATCACCCTTACTGCTAGTGGCATTTTAAGGAAATTCAATATTATCTTGTTCTCAAACGATAATTAACGGAGGCTCATAAAATACTTATCTGTCCAAACACTGATATAAGTAAAAGTAGCAGCCATAGCATTGGCAAATTCAAACTGACAGACATAAAAAAGCAGCCCATATAATGGACTGCTTTCTGTCTTCAACTACACTGTTAGCTTCAGATTATTATCTATAACTAACAGTGATAAATTACACGCGATTTTTGTACTTGCGAATAGTCTGTAGCTGTCCTACTGACTCTGCAAGTGAGGCTAAAGCTGCATTAGTCTGTAGTGTATCAGACTGGTTTACTAGCATTTGCTCAGCTTTCTTGCGAGCTTCGACAATCTTACTTTCATCAAGATTGCTTGCACGCATAGCGGTGTCAGCCAATACGGTAACCATCTTAGGTTGTACTTCTAATACACCACCTGAGACATAAATTATTTCTTCTTCACCGTTTGGTGTTTGCACTCGCATTGCACCTGGCTTTAACAAAGTAATAAGCGGTGTGTGACCTGGCAATACACCAATCTCGCCTTCGGTACCAGTAGCTATTAACATGCTAATTTCGCCTGAATACAACTCTTCACGAGCACTTACGACGCGACATTGTAACGTTGCCATACTTAATTCCTTACCATCAAAGCGCGATCAAAAAACAGTAAAACTGCGATGCGTTACTGAAGAGTAGATACAAGAGTTATGTTGTATCTACTCATTAGCTCATGCTCATACAGCTTACGCTGCAGAAGACTTCATTTTTTCAGCTTTAGCGACAACTTCATCGATGCTACCAGCCATGTAGAATGCCTGTTCTGGTAGGTCATCGTATTCACCAGCGATGATTGCTTTGAAGCTAGCAATAGTATCGCGTAATGGTACGTATTTACCAGGTGCACCAGTGAAGACTTCAGCAACGTGGAATGGCTGAGACAAGAAGCGCTGAATCTTACGAGCACGATAAACAACCAGTTTATCTTCTTCTGATAACTCGTCCATACCCAAGATAGCGATGATGTCTTTAAGCTCTTTATAACGCTGTAGAACTTCCTGAACACCACGAGCAACATTGTAATGCTCTTCGCCGATCACTTGTGGATCTAGCTGACGTGACGTTGAATCGAGTGGATCAACCGCAGGATAGATACCTTGTGATGCGATATCACGGCTTAGTACGACCGTTGCATCCAAGTGAGCAAACGTTGTAGCAGGTGATGGATCAGTCAAATCATCCGCTGGTACATATACCGCCTGAACTGACGTGATAGAACCTGACTGAGTTGACGTAATACGCTCTTGCAGCATACCCATCTCTTCAGCTAGTGTTGGCTGATAACCAACCGCTGATGGCATACGACCAAGCAGGGCTGATACTTCTGTACCGGCTAGTGTATAGCGATAGATGTTATCAACAAACAATAATACGTCACGACCTTTGCCAGTGGCAGGATCTTTGGTATCACGGAAGTACTCAGCCATAGTCAAACCAGACAGTGCAACACGTAAACGGTTACCCGGTGGCTCATTCATCTGGCCATATACCATTGCTACTTTAGACTTACTAAAGTCTTCAGTGTTTACAACGCCAGCTTCCTGCATTTCGTGATAGAAATCGTTACCTTCACGAGTACGCTCACCGACGCCCGCAAATACTGACAAACCTTCATGTTTTAGAGCGATGTTGTTGATCAGCTCCATCATGTTAACGGTTTTACCAACACCAGCACCACCAAATAGACCAACTTTACCACCTTTAGCGAACGGGCAAAGTAGATCAATAACTTTAATACCAGTCTCTAGCAGCTCAGTGCTGTTTGACTGATCCGCGTAGCTTGGCGCTTCACGGTGGATAGACCATTTTTCGTCAGCAGCAACAGGACCTTCTTCATCGATAGGACGACCAAGAACATCCATGATGCGACCTAGCGTACCAGTACCTACAGGCACAGAAATCGGTGCACCAGTGTTGGTAACAGGTAGGTTACGCTTTAAGCCTTCGGTTGAACCCATTGCAATAGTACGTACAATACCATCACCCAGCTGTTGCTGTACTTCTAGGGTGGTTTCGGTACCATCTACTTGCAAGGCATCAAAAATCTGAGGAACTTCATTACGGTTGAACTCAACGTCAAGAACCGCGCCAATAATCTGTACAATACGACCGCTACTCATTGCGTTCTCCTTGAACTTCTATATATAGGTGTAGTCAATTATGAAACAGCAGCAGCACCGCCAACGATTTCCGAGATTTCTCGGGTAATCGCCGCTTGACGCAGCTTGTTATAAACCAACTGTAAATCGTTAATAAGGTCACCAGCATTATCTGTTGCCGCTTTCATCGCAACCATACGTGAAGACTGCTCAGAGGCAATGTTTTCCATTACCGCTTGATAAACAATCGACTCAATATAGCGACCAAGCAATTCATCAATCAATGTCTTGATATCAGGCTCGTAGATATAATCCCAGCTAAGTTCTGTCTGTAGACCACTGTCTTCATCATCAAATGACTGCTCTGGTAGAGGAACCAACTGATTGACCGTTGGTTTCTGAGTCATCGCATTGACGAATCGGTTATAGACCACATAGATACGGTCAATATTGCCGTTACTATAGTCTTCAAGCATCGCTTGAACTGGTGCATTCAACTGCTCAAACGTTGGTTTATCGCCATAATCGGTCACAGCCGATGTGACTTTACCACCAAAATTTTTGAAGAAGCTCACACCTTTGGCACCGATGACTGCAAACTCAGCTTGTACTGACTGATCTTGATAATCTTGGATACTTTTAGATAAAGCTTTGAATAGGTTAATATTCAAGCCACCCGCTAGGCCACGGTCAGAGGTAATGACGATATAGCCAACCTTATTGACTGGACGCGATACCATATACGGATGTTTGTAGTCTGATGAGGCATGCACCAAATGTGAAATAACCCGGCGCATACTATCAGCATACGGGCGACCCACTTCCATGCGCTCTTGAGCACGGCGCATCTTACTTGCCGCTACCATTTGCATAGCACGAGTAATTTTCTGGGTGCTTTTAATACTGGTGACTTTGGCACGTATCTCTTTTAAGCTTGCCATAATGATTCCAATATAAGAGGGTTAAAAAGCATTGGCGCATGCGACAATCATTTGATATGCAACATCACTCTTATAGAATAACATTTTATATCTTGTGGCATTACGCGATCTAATACCGGTAATGGTTAAAACAGTGGCGCAAATATCTAGTCAGACAACGCGCCACTTTTCAAACGACAGTTATAACCATTTCGGCTTAACCCGTTAAATTAATAACTGTGATTTTGTTTAAAGGTCTCTAACGCTGACTTTAAACGACCTGCGATATCATCATTGTAGTTCGCAGTGTCATCAATCTCACGCATCAATTCACTTTGCTCATCATGCATATAGCGCAAGTATGCTTCTTCAAAAGAACCAATCTTTTCAACAGGAACGTCAGCTAAGAAGCCTTCGTTTGAAGCATAGATAACGGCTGCTTGCTCAGAGATTGACATCGGCTGGTATTGCTTCTGCTTCATCAATTCAGTTACACGCTCACCATGATCAAGCTGTTCGCGAGTTGCGTCATCAAGATCTGAGGCAAACTGAGCAAATGCTGCTAGTTCACGATACTGAGCTAGAGCAGTACGAATACCACCAGATAGCTTTTTGATGATCTTAGTCTGAGCGGCCCCGCCCACACGAGATACCGAGATACCAGCGTTGACTGCTGGACGGATACCTGAAGCGAATAAACTAGACTCTAGGAAGATCTGACCATCAGTGATTGAGATCACGTTAGTCGGTACGAATGCAGAAACGTCACCGGCTTGGGTTTCAATAATAGGCAATGCGGTTAAAGAACCAGTTTTACCTTTCACTTCACCGTTAGTGAACTTTTCTACATAATCAGCGTTTACGCGTGATGCACGCTCAAGTAAACGTGAGTGTAAATAGAATACATCACCAGGATAAGCTTCACGACCTGGCGGACGACGTAGCAATAGTGAAATCTGACGATAAGCAACCGCTTGCTTTGATAAATCATCAAATACAATCAATGCATCTTCGCCGCGGTCACGGAAGTATTCGCCCATCGTACAACCTGAGTACGGTGCGATATACTGTAGTGCGGCAGGCTCTGATGCTGAAGCAACCACAACAGTGGTATATTCTAATGCACCAGTTTGCTCAAGTTTACGTACCACGTTAGCGATGGTCGAACGTTTCTGACCGATAGCCACGTACACGCACTTAATGCCAGATGATTTCTGTGCGATGATCGCATCGATAGCCATCGCTGTTTTACCAGTCTGACGGTCACCAATGATAAGCTCACGCTGACCACGACCGATTGGAATCATGGTATCAACGGCTTTATAACCGGTCATTACTGGCTGATCTACTGACTGACGATCGATAACGCCTGGAGCGATCTTTTCGACTTTGTCAGTCATTTTGGCATCGATAGGACCTTTGCCATCAATAGGATTACCCAAAGCATCAACAACACGGCCTAGCAGCTCAGGACCTACGGGTACTTCAAGAATGCGACCAGTACAATAGGCTTTTTGACCTTCTTGTAACTTTAGGAAGTCACCTAGTACTACTGCACCAACAGAATCACGCTCTAAGTTAAGCGCCATTCCATAGACTTCACCTTCAAACTCAATCATTTCGCCGTACATGGCATCTTCAAGACCATGAATCTGCACGATACCGTCAGATACTTTGACAATCGTGCCTTCATTCTTTGCAGTTGCACCCGCATCAAGGTCTTGAATACGCTGCTTAATCAGGTTACTGATTTCCGCTGGATTCAATTGTTGCATTGCCTTGTTTCCTTTAATTTATGATAACCCGCCCACTGACTTAAATGCTCTTACTATCACGCAGATTGTATTATATGTCTGCGCCGATACATGGCATTAGGCAGTTAGCTGTGTTTTTAACTGTTGTAACTTGCCGCGCATCGAATCATCAATGACTTTATCACCGACTTTGATTGTAGCGCCTGCCAATAGGCTTGGATCAACTGTTTCGTGAATCACTACACTCGCATTTAGCGAGGTAGCAAGACGCGTTTGTAGCATTTGACGCTGTTCATCAGTCAATGGATAAGCAGAGGTCACATATGCGTCAAGCTGCTTTAAGCTTACTGCCTTATGACGGCGATAATGCTCATAAACTTCAGGAAGCAGCGCTAGACGCTCTTGTTCTGATAACTGTTTAACGAAATTGCTAAGTGCTACTGATACTTTTGGATAGCTGGCGTTGCTGCCAAGGTTATTACCTTGAGCATCATCTAATAACTGCTTAAGAGCAGAGTCATTAGCGCTAGCTACTTGCGTATCATAAAGATCGACCAAAGCAGCTGACTTATGCTCAGCAGAAACAGCTGGATTGTCTAGCCAAGTACTGAACGACTTGTCATCGACAACAGTGCTAGCAACAAGCAAGAAGTTTTCCCACTCATTTACTGCGCCGTTTTCGTTGGCATAGTCAAACGCGGCTTTAGCGTACGGTCGTGCTAAGGTTGATAAGTCAGCCATTATATCCTCACAATTACAGCTTCGCCGCCAGTTGGTCTAACATACTGGCATGTTTTTGCGCATCGACTTTGTCTTGCAAAATCTTTTCTGCACCAAGTACAGCCAGCTCAGCAACTTGGGCACGTAATGATTCACGTGCTTGATTGATTTCTTGATCAATAGATGCTTGAGCTTGTTGACGAATACGCTCGCCTTCCGCTTGGGCTTGCGATTTTGCATCTTCGACAAGCTGATTAGCACTTTTGTTGGCTTGCTCGATTAATGCAGCAGCCTTGGTCTTTGCAAGATCAAGTTCCTGCTGGACACTTTGCTCCGCGGTCGCCAAATCTGCTTTTGCTTTTTCTGCGGCATTTAAGCCATCTGCGATTTTACGCTGACGCTCATTGATGGCACCGATAAGTGGTGGCCACACGAATTTCATGCAAAAAACCACAAATATTGCAAAAGCAATGGCTTGACCGACGAGGGTAAAATTGATATTCACGTGATCACCTCTTTGTTAATGAAAAATCAGTTTCATTGATCATGTTTGGCAGTCAAATCTTGACTATATGTGATAGAAAATTCTTGAGTACCAAACATTTACAACTGAGCTTTCGGATTAACCTGCTAGAGGGTTAGCGAACAACAATAGCATAGCAATACCAACACCGATCATCGGAATAGCATCAAGAAGACCTGCTACGATGAACATACGAGTTTGCAACTGTGAGCCAAGCTCTGGTTGACGTGCAACACCTTCTAAGAATTTGCCACCTAGAATAGCAAAACCAATACCTGTGCCAAGTGCGCCAAGACCGATAAGTAGTGCTACTGCGATAACTGTGTAACCACCTAATACTGGATCCATTGATGTATCCTCATTTACCTATTGAATGTCTAATTAATGTTCAGTTGATGATGCAAGCGACATATAAACTATCGTCAGCATCATGAATACGAACGCTTGAAGTGTAATAACTAAGATGTGGAAGATAGCCCACGGTACCGATAACGCCCATTGAATCCAAAATGGCATTAGAGCAATCAGTATGAAAATCAATTCCCCAGCATACATGTTACCGAATAGACGTAGACCAAGTGATACAGGCTTAGCTATTAGAGTAACTGCTTCTAGGATGAAGTTGATCGGGATCAAAATCGCTTGTACGATTGGGTTTTTGGCACCAAACGGATGTAGTGTTAACTCACCGATAAAGCCGCCCAAACCTTTTTCTTTAATGCTATAAAAGATAATCAGTGCAAAGACAGAGAACGACATGCCAAGCGTAATGTTAGGGTCAGTCGTTGGAACAATCTTGAAGAAAACATGATCTGGATCATGGCCCATAGCGGCACCGATCTGTCCAGCTAGACCTGGAATAAAGTCAACCGGTATCAAATCCATCAAGTTCATCAAGAAGATCCAGACAAAAATAGTCAACGCCAGTGGCGCGATCAATTTTGAGGTACCACTGTAAGAATCACGAACGTTGTTATCAACAAACTCAACGATCATCTCAACCGCTGCTTGAGTTTTACCTGGTACGCCTGAGGTTACTTTTTTGGCAACCATCCAAAAGACGGCACAAAATAAGATTCCTAGACCGATTGACCATAGCATAGAATCAAGATGGATAGCATTAAAGCCCATTAACCCTGCTTCTTCAGCATTGTAGGCAACTTTCCAACCTTCGCCCGGCAAGTAGCCGTACGTCCAGTTCGTTAAGTGGTGAGAGATATATTCTGATGATGTTTGCTCGGATGCCATAATGTAAGCTTCTTATTAATCAACGATTTAATCAACTACCAAAAATATGGTTGTCATCTGATGGGTTTAGCGTTTTTATTTGTGGTGCTATTAAGCAAGCAAATAAATCATACTAAAGCGCCCATGTAACCAATAACATCCAACCCATAGTTCTATTGCTAATGCTATATCTGATAGCGTGACATAAATTTTAGCTATCAAAAAAGGGCTTATGATAACTCAGTAATAGCCCTTGCATTTTTATACGCAAAATTATTATACATGTGCTTGCCTATTGGCCGTTTTTACGACCGACGCTCAATGTAGCGTTTATAAGCAAAATATTTAGCTGCCTATATTAATGCAGCGTTGTATTCGTGTAAAGTCTATTATGATCTTATTATCCATTGTATGAATAAGTTAGCTGACAACAACGATTGCTAATATAGCTTTTCGTTCATAATTAAACTGTAAAAAGTTCATTATTAATGACAGTTATGGCTGCGTCCGCCCTACCCTATCATTGTGTCGTTGCATACTGCGCCTAACGTAGAGGCTCATACTTCGGTCTTCATGATCATTAGTGCTGCCATAAGACAGTTTTGTGCTTTGACTTTCCGAACTAGTCATAGAGAAGTTGGACGGCAGGGTGACTTGCCAGTACTATTAATAAATCATCTAATCATTTATTAGCGCTAGCGTATATGCCACAACATCCAACTGTGACTAATTTGCATTACCATAAAACCGATAAACAACGCAGGCGCAGATAGGGGTTGTACGGTAATAAAAATTAGTGCGAAACCAAACACGGTCAACAGCCACTTTGCCATCTGACCTCGATATAGCTGGCTAACGATATGTTGGCGCGCGCGATATCCTGTGTACCAAAAGATAAAAAAAGCAAATACGGCTTGAGTCGTGAAACTGAGCAATGCCCCGATTGCGGCGCTTTTTGCTACTGTAAGCTCACTACGTAACCAAGTAGTATCTACCATCCAAGCAACAATGATAAAAATAAACAATATCCATGCTTGCCGTTTGATATAGATGCCAATCTTATCTTTTTGCGTGCGTTTGGCAGGCTTGGTCATCGATATTCCTATAGCCTTTCAGCATTGGGACAATATAGCATACTTGCCATATTTTTATCCGTGAATGACTTACTCTACAGGCATTACCTTTAAACCAAAATAAAACGCCACTTATTATAAGGAGACCATTACTATTAAGCAAGTAAAATATGACCTTTATCAGTCACCTAACTCACAGACTTACGACGATGGCGTGTTTTCATCTATCAAAATCAAATCACGCCATTACTTGAACATCTCTATATGACCCGTGGTGTAGTGTATATCACGTTTATGATGTTATACATTGATTGATTTGCTGGGCCATAGTTTGCCAACTGCTAACAAAATCTTCGCTGTTGTTGCTCATATCTTCGACTTGGATGGTTGTATTAACTGGCTGTAACTTAGCAAGCAAACCTTTTGAAACACTACCTTGGTTGACCATACACATTTGCTCAACAGGACGGTTTTTATTTAACCAAAGTAGCTGGCTGGCTTTTGGAGAGATATGATGATCGGGGCTTAGACTACCTGCTAATTTTATATGCGCCGCTTTTTCAATATATTGATAAGCGTCATGATATACCCAGTAAGGGCGATCTGTCTGTGTGCCTTGCTGTACGTCAGCAACGGCTTTATCCATACGTTCAGCAAACTTTTTGACATTGGCTTGATAAGTACTTGCATGCTCTGGATTAGCATGGCTATGAATCACAGCTAGTGCACGGGTAATGGCTTTGGCATTTTCAGGATCGAGCCAAATGTGCGGATCTAGCGTACCTTCAATCGCCTCGCCTTTTACATCACGCAGCGGATAACGGTTAAAGGCATCAAACTCAAACATAGCAATGGCGTTGGGTGCATTTTTCAAACTACCCGTTAGACTATTTTCTAATGCAGGCCCAAACCAAACAACAAATTTACTGTCTTTAATAGCTTTCATATCACTTGGACTAACGCTACCATGATGCCCAACATCGCCTGCCTGTAGAATTCTATTGGCCGATGGTGTGCCATCAGTGACCGCTTCACTAAGTAAAAACATCGGATAGTTGCTCACACTGACCGTCGCAGCTTGCGTACTTAATGTAAAAGATCCTATCACTAGTCCTGTAATCAGTAAGCGTTGTAGCATGATGATTGAGCGTCGAAAATAAGTAACAATAGCGTTCATAGCAAGCTCTTTGGTTAATGAGTCATTCTTTATTTAAAGTCGTTCTTTAGTTAACAAGTAACCACAATGCGAATCATCGTTTTTATTGTAAGGCTCCTTTTAAGAAGGAGACACACATATGGGAACAGCGTGTCTGGCTGTCTGTAGCGGCTTTAAAACAGCTGATTCGGATCTGTAGTTATAGTTTCAGCTTTATTATGTTATACTATAACAACAAAAAACGCTATCATAAAAAACGTCATACGATTACCATGCTATTTTTAGGAGCCTATACTATGTCTACTACTCCGTCACTCTGTGAGCATTTGCATGATGTGCAAGATTTGACTGCGCATGACGTTACTGAGCGATTGCTAGCCGCAAAGGAGCACTGCCGCTTGAATGGGGCACGGTTTACGCCGCTACGCCAGCAGATATACCAGTTGGTACTAGAATCTGATCAACCTGTTGGCGCTTATGACTTAATCACTCAATTACAGCAAATGCGACTGTCTGAAACAGATGATATATCGAAGACGCCTGTGGACGAACCAGCTGTTAAGAAGCGCACCCCCAAAAACGTTGCGCCACCAACCGTTTATCGCAGCTTAGAGTTTTTGTTGAGCGAAGGGTTGATTCATCAGCTGACGTCTATCAACGCTTATGTTCCTTGCTGTCATCCCAGAGCACGGCACACGGCCGCCTTTTTAATATGTGATCAGTGTCAGCGGGTTCAAGAGTGTAGTAGTTTACCGGTACAAGAGATGATGAGCTTTGCTGAGCAAGATGTAGGCTTTGTCGTTGAGCGCAGCGTGATCGAACTCAGTGGCCGGTGTCAGGCTTGTCAGTAACATATAAATTCAGCGACCCGTCAATACTGCCTACCTTTCTTTTAATACTGTTCTATTGGTTCTTAACACTTATATTCTGGTTATCCCTCCCCTTTACTTATCTATTTGTTGTCATATTATGAGCCTGTCTACCCTACCCTCTAATCGGCCAGTTGCCCCTATTATGGATAAAAATATTGTGAACGATGCTAGTCAACTGCTGAGCCTACGCAATATCAGCTATTATATTGGGCCGCAACGTCTTCTCTCGAACATTGATATCGACATTGCAACCAACGAAACCGTGAGTCTCGTTGGGCCTAACGGGGCTGGAAAATCTACACTGGTCAAACTCATCTTAGGTTTAATTGACCCGACCAAAGGCAGCATCACGGCACACCAACCACTACAGCTTGGCTACGTACCACAGCGATTTACCGTACCGCCAATATTGCCATTGCGAGTCAGCGACCTATTGGATCAAGCAGATAAAAAACGTCTTACCGCTGAGCAGCGCCAGTTTATCTTTGATAATTTATCGTTAACACACTTATTATCGCGACAAATGTTGCATTTATCGGGCGGAGAGGCGCAGCGAGTGTTGCTTGCCCGAGCATTGTTAGACAAACCCAACTTATTGATTCTGGATGAACCTATGCAAGGGCTTGACCCTGATACAGAGGTTTGGCTGTATCAGTTTATCGATAAATTGCCAGATTTTTTACGTTGTGCCATGTTGGTGATATCCCATGATTTGCACTGGGTTATGAGAGGCAGTCGACGTGTTATCTGTCTCAATAAGCATATTTGCTGCGAAGGAAAACCCAGCGAGCTAGCCATCAGTACCGAGTTTAAAAAGTTGTTTGGTCATTATTATGAACAACCTTACGTGCATCAGCCACATGCTTGCCAGCACCATGCACCAAACGAGCTCGAACTATAACCCTTAGCATCACATACTCTATAGCTTAGCTGTATTGGTTTCAATGTTTTGACATTTAGCAGTGCAGTATTAAGCTCTATAAAATTTCATGGATATTTATTATGACCTCATGGTTAGCTATTATCGCTCCTGCTTGGATCGCTGGCAGTATTTTAGCGCTACTATCGGCACCTTTAGGTTGTTTGGTATTGTGGCGACGTATGGCCTTTTTTGCTGATGCGTTAGCACATGGTACTTTGCTGGGCGTAGCTCTAGCAGCTTGGTGGCAGATGCCAATGGGAATTGGCGTTGCGTTAGTCAGTATCGCAGTAGTGTTAGGGCTGGTTTTGATTGATGATGAGCGTTTGCCTGCTGATGCAGTGTTGGCCGTTGTTGCGGTGTCATTGCTGTGTTTGGGTTTGTTGACCTTGACCCAGCTGACAGACCAACAAGCCAATGTGCTTGGTTTTTTATTCGGTAATTTACTGGAGCTTGGTTGGGATGAGTTGCCCCTACTCGCAGGGTGCGCACTCGTAGGCTTAAGCCTGCTCAGTTATATTTGGCCCGCTCAAATCAAACTGGCCACCCACGAGGCATTGGCGCGTATCCAAGGTATTAATCCGACCCGTCAGCGGCTGTTTTTTATGGGCTTACTTGCAGGGTTCTGTGCCGTTGCTTTACAAGCCGTTGGTAGCTTATTAATCAGTGGGCTACTGGTATTG
The DNA here is from genome assembly GCF_059072655.1 of Psychrobacter sp. H27. Lineage (NCBI taxonomy): Bacteria > Pseudomonadati > Pseudomonadota > Gammaproteobacteria > Moraxellales > Moraxellaceae > Psychrobacter > Psychrobacter sp. H27. The sequence continues at coordinate 1,750,188 of NZ_JCACRX010000001.1, forward strand.
CCTGCATTGACTGCCCGCTTATGGTCATCATCACCAAAACAAATGGTGATTATCGCATTTATCATCGCTCAGCTGGGGGTGACACTGGGTGTATGGGGAAGTATCTGGTTAGATATTCAAACGGGCCTCTCTATTGTATTGATATTAGCAGCTTTATTTTTTATCGCTCTGATTTTTTCGAAGCTAACCAAAATAAAATTTCGTTCAGCACGTCATCCATAGTTCATTGGCGTTCAGGCTGTAATGAAGATTTCTAGAAACTTTGTTCAACTTTATTTCACCAATATTACTAGAGCTTTAACTGGCTTTATGTTATAAAATTGGTTTACCACTGCGCGTCGCGATTCACTATTGTGACTCGTCACCAATCGGTGTTGATAACCGTTATAATAGGCACATGTACCATTAAAAATAGTAGATCATTTATCCACACTCGTTCTCACAATGACCATTGTTTTGATTCGATAAGGGACTGACCCAATGCCAAGCTATCCTGTCAATAAGATCAGTACGCCCGATGAACAGATGAATATTTTACAAATCACTGATTTGCATTTATCCACGCCTGTCGCTGCTGATATTGATAGCAGTGGTTACAACGATGCTGGCAATTGTCAGCGCAGCTTTGAGACAGTACTCCAGCAAGCACTGAGTGAAGATATTCGCTGCGACTTGATCATTGTGACCGGCGATCTGGTGAATAAAGTAAGGCTGTCAACCTACGACCACATATTTGCTGTCCTACAAGCGACTCAAATCCCTTTTGTTTGTATCGCTGGCAATCATGACGTGACTGACGAGGAGGGCGAACACCTACCGTTTTTTCAGAGGTCGCTCGTTGCCCAGCCAGCTGACTCACGTCTGCTCAGCCGGCATAGGATTGAGGGAGATCACTGGCAATTACTATTGCTAGACTCATCGATTACAGGCAAGGTAGCAGGTGAAGTAACAACCACTGATATTGATTGGCTGTGCGAATGTCTTGATGCCTGTGATAAGCCAGCGCTCGTTGCTCTACACCACCACATCATACCAGTGGATTCTGACTGGATTGATACCCATATGGCAACAAACACGGAGAGTTTTTGGGAGCATATGGCGCCTTTTGAGCATCTACAAGTCATTATTAGTGGTCACACTCATCAAGAGCAAGTTCGTTATCGCCAAGGGGTTACCGTCTATAGCACACCGTCTACCTGCTACCAGTTCAAACCTTATTCGCACGATTTTGCTTATGATGAAAGTGGCCTACCAGGCTACCGCTGGTTGCAATTAGCCAACAATGGAAAGGTTGCAAGCTGGGTTGAAAGACTGGATACTTAATGGCCATATTTTTTACTACAGATAATAGCTCCACCCCTTGCCCACTATGAGCTTAGCCTATATTGACCAAGATTGTACAAGTTAATGAATTAAGAAAAAACGAGATCAAAATAAAAAATAACTTCATTATTACTATAAACAATGATACAACTTGTAAAATGAAGCGAGGACGGTCTAATATTTAAAATTAGGCAATAGAATAATAGCTAGGATGGCCAAGAAACCACAAGCTAAGTGTTAATAGTCAATCATTTATAATACGATTTGAGCAGTGCTATTGAACTAAAGATTTGCATAGCAATATACCTGAGTCAGAGTATGCCGATATACTAAAATAACGATATTATTTGATCAGCTGTGTTACTTGTATCACCAAGTGGTAAAACGTTTGATAAAGGGACAACTTATAGCGTTTGTAAAACTGATAACGTCTTGTCTTTTGATACGTCGTTTTATTGAATTAATTTGAAAAAGTAGGATACCCATATGAGCACCGTGACCACGAATCCAAGTGAAGTCAAGTTTACTCCCTATGTGCCAGCCAAAGACGAAGAGTACATGTCTGACGCACAGTTAGAGCATTTTAAGTCAATTTTGTTGGAATGGAAAAACCAACTGATTGGCGAAGCGGATCGTACCAAAAACTACATTCAAGATGAGTCAAGTGCGATGCCTGACATCAATGACCGTGCAACTCAAGAAGAAGAGTTTGCGCTTGCCTTACGTACACGTGATCGTGAACGTAAGCTCATCCGCAAGATCGACAAGTCTATGTTAGAAATCGAAAATGATGACTATGGATTTTGTGAAACCTGTGGTGTAGAGATTGGTCTACGTCGCCTCGAAGCTCGTCCAACAGCCACGCAGTGTATCGACTGCAAAACCTTGTCAGAGATCAAAGAGCGCCAAAACCAAGGGGCTTAAGCGGTATACAGATAACCATACGTAAGCAGAAGCGACCACATCATGGGTCGCTTTTTGCTTTTACAAGACTATCATTTTTCTTAACCACCACCCCTACTCTACTCTCAAATATATGATCGACGCAAAGCTGCCATTACTAACAAAATAATTTCATTTAATAAATATCTTTTGATACCGATCTTTATTATTCTATCTCTATCATTTTTATCGATAGTTATTTATTTTGAAAAATATTTATACTGATACACCAACTGAACCCAGATTATCACAGCCTATTGGCCGTTTTGCGCCATCACCTACGGGTGAGCTGCATCTGGGTTCTTTTACCACGGCACTTGCTAGCTTCTGTCATATAAAATCGCTCGGTGGCCAATGGTTGCTGCGCATCGAGGACACCGATACTGCGCGCTGTGACAAGCAGTTCACTGAGCAGATTTTGATGGATCTAGAAATACTTGGATTGCACTGGGACGGTGACGTCATCTATCAGTCTGAACGTATCGATATTTACAATGACTACCTGTCTTCATCGCTGCGCCCCTTAACCTACGGCTGCCGATGCTCACGCAAAGACTTAGAGCAGTACTGGGCACAAGAAGATATCAATAGACATCATAGCCAGACCCATACTGAAACACCAGTCAATCAAAAACAGCCAAACCGGCAGCGTTATCCAAGGCGCTGTGTGGCAACCCATCTTGATAGGCAGCAGCATAAATTACGTATACAGCTACCAGACTATAAAATCGGTTTTAATGATGGTATTCAGGGTCAGCAATGGGATAATCCACAGCAGACACTAGGAGACATGGTAGCGCGTCGTCAAGATGGTATGATCAACTACATATTAGCCGCCAGTATCGACGATGGTCTACAACAGGTTACTCATATCATGCGTGGTTTGGATATCCTGCCGATGACCACAGCGCAGATCAGTATTATGCAGGCAGCGGGTCTACCAACGATCGACCATTGGTACCACTTGCCGTTAATTAATAATGCAGATGGTCAAAAGCTCTCCAAGCAAAACCTCGCGCAGCCAATAGACACATCGGATCCAAGCCAACTTATCACTGATGGACTGGCACTCCTACGGCAACCAAAAGTCGATGTCGACACGCCAACCAATATGCTCATCCAAGCCATTGCACAGTGGGACAATGCACCGCTACAAGGTATGCAGCAGCTAAATTTACTCTGTTGATGAGAACCAAGGAACCCTTAATAGCAGTAGACAGCAAAAAGCGCCACTATTTGCGGCGCTTTTTTTAGGTCTTACTCATAAAATGTATAAGCTAACTCAGATGTTTTACTAATTAAAATCTTTTAATAGTAGCGGCATTGGCTCTTTTCGATTTCAGGACTTTCTTTATATATCTTCAGTAGTAGTGCAACCATCACTAGGCTGATCAACATCGAAGATCCACCATAACTAAAGAATGGCATAGTGAGGCCTTTGGTTGGAATGGCACCCATATTCATCGCCGCGTTAATAATTGTCTGCGCAATAAATACCACACCGATACCAAACGCCGTATAACTCATGCGCATTTGACGACGTTTGAGTGCGTTGTAACTGATGCGCATCGCACTACCAATGATCAGTGCTTCGAGCACCAACACCATGCTGACCCCAACAAAGCCTAACTCCTCACCCGTAATCGCCAACAAAAAGTCAGTATGAGCCTCAGGTAAATGCGATAGTTTTTGTACGCTTTCGCCATAGCCGACACCCGTGAACTGTCCACGCCCAAAAGCAATCAAACTACGTGCTAACTGGTAGTCAGTATCTTGCACATCATCAAATGGATCCATAAAAGACATGACACGCACCAATCGGTACTCTGCCGTAGTCACCATCAGTACAGCACCGCCAATAGCCGCCGCACCTAATGCTAAGAAGTGCTTGTAAGGGGCACCAGCGATATAAAAAATCGCGAATAGTGTCCCTAAAATAACGACAAACGAGCCAAAATCAGGCTGTGATAAGAGCAGTATAGTGATTAGCGCTACCACCAGCATAATTCGCAAAAAACCATCGAGACCATTACGCACCTCAAACGAACGGCGCACCACAAAGTCAGAGACAAACACAATCATGACCAGCTTGGCCAACTCTGCGACCTGAAAATTAAAACCGCCTAACGTCAGCCAACGCTTAGAACCATTAATAGGTGTACTAAATAGCGTTGCCACTAGCAACAGACCTGTGATACCCAGTAAAAGAAATTGGGTTTCAGTCTTATAAAGCGTTCGCAGCGACACACTATAATAAGGGATAACAGCGACGATCAAACCAATCATCATGTACAACAGCTGGTTTTTGAAAAAATACAGCTCTGTCATACCGCGGCTGAGCGCAAAAGGAATAGAAGCAGATGCGACCATCAGTAAACTAAGCACCATCATGCAGCCTACGCTCGATAGTAAAATTGCACGTGCTGATGGCATAGAAAGCACACCATCTGTGCCAGAGGCTTGCTTGGTCTGAGACGAGGAACGAAAAAAAGAAGAGAGCGCCATAATTTTATATACACTAACGAACGAAGAAACACGGCGTCTATAAAACGCCACCGTTTAAAAAATGATAAAGTAAATCGTACCAGATAGAGGATGATAGGACAGTCATGAGCAACAAAAGATGCGTGAACTACCACCTATCTAAGCATCAAACCAGTTATGGTGACAGTAGCAGCAATCTATAAGCAAAACAATCGTTTATAAAGAAAATACCATCTAATGCCTACTGCCACAACGACTGAGCTGACTGATCAGAGCGTTTGGCTGATCGAGACTTTTAGCTGATAATCGTGTTATCTGATTGTGTCGCACCTAACTGTTCGACCAATTTACTAAAGTGCTCGCCGCGAGCAGCATAGCCACTGTATTGATCAAAGCTCGCGCAGGCAGGTGACAACAGCACCGCTTGCACTTGTGAAAGACTGCTTATCGTCACTTGCTGAACCGTTACAAACGCGTTTTCTAGTGTCTGGCATTGATGTAATGCGACATCATCACTGAGTTTGGCCGCTCGCAAATGCTGCTCAATCTGTTGTCCATCTTCACCGATGAGTATTACCTGACTTACGTATTGATTGATAAAAGGAGTCAACTCACCAAATTGCTGACCTTTACCTTGCCCACCCAAAATCAGTAGCAGCTTGCCATCTTTTGGGGCATAGACCGCGCCCAACCCTTCGATAGCAGCCATAGTAGAACCGATATTGGTGCCTTTAGAGTCGTCAAAATAGTCGATACCAGCAACGTTCCCTACATATTGGCAACGATGCTCAAGTCCTGAGAAATGCTGCAGCGTATCCAGCATGCTCTCGATAGGTAACCCTGCAAGCTCGCCAAGCGCTAAAGCAGCCTGCGCGTTTAGCAGATTATGACGACCTTTAATCAACAGTTTGTCCGCCGACAGTAACCGTTCTGTACCGCGCGCCAGATAAGTCTGACCTTCCGTATCGGTAATAAGACCGTACTGTCCTTTATCAGGAGCATGAATACCTGTGCTGATTCTTGGTAGGTTGTCTGCCACTAATGGACGGGTGAGCGCATCTTCACGATTAATGACTACTGATTTGGCGCCCTGAAAGATACGATGTTTGGCTTGATGATAACCAAGCATATCACCGTGACGATCTAAATGATCGGGCGACATATTGAGTACCGTCGCGACTTTTGCACCTAAATTAGTAACGGTTTCTAGCTGAAAGCTAGACAACTCTAACACGGCCAACTCCATATCCGTATTATCAAGCAAAGTCAGTGCTGGCACGCCAATATTGCCACCGACACCCACATTAACGCCAGCATCTGCTGCCATTTGCCCAACTAAGGTAGTCACGGTACTTTTGGCATTAGAGCCTGTAATGGCTACTATCGGTACTGTACATGCGTCACAAAACAGTTGAATATCACTGACGACTGGAATATTAGCTCGGCGGGCTGCTGCCACGGCATCGGTTTCAAGCGAGATACCTGGGCTGATAATAATACGTGCTGCTTGCTGTAGTAGCTCTGCATCGATCGCCCCAAACTGACGAATTTCAATATCAGCTGGCAGTTGATCCGCAAGCTTAGGCGCGGCTTGTGCATCTGTTACTGCTACTTGATAACCTTGCTTGGCAAGATAGTGCGCTACCGATAGTCCAGACTGTCCCAAACCGACCACGACCTGTAGACCGTTGCCCTTATGAATCAAGGTTTCTGTTGCGGTATTAGCGGTCATATCTATTCCTTCTGTTAGACGAACAAAGTAGTGGCAAGAAAACAAGCGTGTAGCGACTTTCGGTGACACCCTCACGATGATAGGCATCATAACGGTATCGTTCAAATTTGGGTAATGATTTTTTATGACTTTGTGCTATTATTCGCCTGTTTTTATATTTGGTAGCTAATGCTATAATGGCTGACTTGATTGGTATGTGACATTGTTATGCAATAAGGCGCTACGCCTGATTATTTTAGTTTAGCATGTTGTCACATTTATCGCGCTATTGTCACGTCTCTTTAGCACTGATTCGTGTGTGGTAACTTTATGTCAGGCAACGATCGTTGTGTGGCAAATTATTTATCACCCTCTACTACAGCAAATAATTGCTGATTCTATGCCTTATCTTGGGTGTTATATTCAATAGCCTATTTTAAGCAACCCAGTCCAAACCATATTTTTAGGTCATCTTACTGTCTTCATCATATTTATTATTGATGAGCGTATACGCGATACCAAAAAAATGAGTAGACATACTTATTATTGACCTTGCACATTCCAACACAGCAACATGACCCAGTGCATGTTGACGTAAAAGACAAATGAATAGCTATTATTAGCGACGCGATCATTTTATAAATGAGTAATGATTACTTTTTTTGCCTCTAACCCTATGTAGTTTACTTATGACATCTTTTATTGATAACTTGCGTGACGAGTGGTTTTCCAATGTTCGCGGCGACGTTTTATCGGGCTTAGTCGTAGCCCTAGCACTGATTCCAGAAGCCATTGCCTTTTCTATTATCGCGGGTGTTGATCCAAAAGTTGGCTTGTATGCCTCATTTTGTATCGCCGTCGTGATCAGCTTTGTCGGTGGACGTCCAGGGATGATTTCGGCAGCGACAGGGGCTATGGCATTGGTCATGGTTGATTTGGTTGCCGATCATGGTTTGCAGTATCTGCTTGCTGCTACCCTGTTATGCGGTGCCATTCAGGTCGTAATGGGCATTCTAAAGCTGGGCAATCTGATGCGTTTTGTCTCGCGCTCAGTGGTTATTGGCTTCGTCAACGCACTGGCGATATTGATATTCGCCGCGCAACTGCCTGAGCTAAACCCCATGACCGAACGTGTCGGTATGACGGTTTATATTATGACAGCGGCGGGTTTAGCGATTATTTACCTGTTCCCACTTATCCCTAAAATAGGTCGTGTGATTCCTTCTCCATTGATTTGCATCGTTGGATTGACCGCTGTTGCCATGTATATGAATCTTGATATTCGCAACGTTGGCAGCATGGGTGACTTGCCAGATTCATTGCCAGTATTTTTGCTGCCTGATATCCCATTGAATTTGACGACACTACTTATCATCGCGCCGTATTCTATTGCGCTTGCTATTGTTGGTTTATTAGAGTCTATGATGACAGCAACCATCGTCGATGAGTTGACGGATACACCCAGTGATAAAAACAAAGAATGCCGTGGTCAAGGTATGGCTAACGTGGTATCAGGGTTTTTCGGTGGTATGGCAGGCTGTGCGATGATTGGTCAGTCTATGATTAACGTAAAATCTGGTGGACGTACGCGTCTATCTACGTTGATGGCTGGTGTTGTCTTACTGATTATGGTGGTGTTTTTGAGTGAATGGGTCAGCCAAATTCCAATGGCTGCGCTGGTTGCCGTTATGATTATGGTATCGATTGGTACGTTTAACTGGCAATCTATTCGCGAATTCAAAACGCATCCTATGTCGTTCAATATTGTGATGCTGGCGACAGTATTGACTACGGTCTTTACTCATAACCTAGCTTATGGCGTTGGTGTTGGTGTGCTGCTATCTGCCTTGGCATTTGCCAATAAGATTGGACAGTTCTTGACCATCTTTAGCGAGTACGATGACAGTAGCAATACCCGTTACTACTATGTTCAAGGTCAAGTATTCTTTGCTTCTACGACACAGTTCTTGAATAGCTTCGATACCAAAGAAGCCGTAGATAGCATTCAGATTGATGTTAGCCAAGCACATTTTTGGGATGTGACTGCTGTGGATACTTTGGACAAACTGGTCATGCGCTTGCAACGTGAAGGTATTGATGTCAAAGTGGTAGGACTCAACAATGCGAGTCGCACACTGATTGACCGCTTCTCTGTTCATGATCGCCGAGATATTGGCTTATTAGATTAAGCCACTCTCTATCAGCCTTGCCATACTAATACGAATCAAGGTTTTGTAAATTGATACATGGTATGGATTGATATATGAATAGGCGGCCATAATGGTAATCAGGGTTGAGTATGATGGTTATGCTTAGCCCCGAACTGAGTGGCTGATTCTTATTATTAAAATGATGTGGTCGTTTTATGAGTAATTTAAAACTTGATAGTGTGATTGCTTGCTTGGATTGTCCCGATCATGTTCAAGCGGTATTAGAGGCGAGTATGTGGGCTTCTACCCGTCTGCAAGCACCTATTGGACTATTACACTCTGCACCAAGCTTACAACAAAAAGCTGCGGTCAATTATTCTGGCTGTCTAAACATCGATGATGAGAATGCATTGCTTGAGCAGTTCACGAGTAAAGAGCATCTGAGCAACTGTGAGTTAAAGGCACAAGGCAGATTGCTACTCTCACAAGCGACCACTTATTGTGAACAGCAGCGCCGCAAGCTTAAAACGTACACCTTACATCGTCATGAGAACCTAAACCAAAGTATCGATTACGTTGATGACAAAGCCCAATTGATCGTTATTGGTCATCATGTTACCTGCAAATCCACCCTAAGTCAGCTTATCAGAGTCAGTCACTGCCCCATTTTGGTGACACATGCACCATTTTTGACCCCTACTACGGCTTTATTTGCTTTTGACAACAGCCCAACGTGCCATAAACTACTCAATTGGCTATGTAAGACGCCACTTGTACGTGCCTTGACCGTACATATTGTTATGGTTGGTAGAGAAAATTCTGACAACTGTGATGCCCTACGCGAAGCTTATGCAAAGCTCAAGCAAGCAGGTATTAAATCCAAAAAGACACTACTAGACTGCCGTGATGTCGCAGCGGCCTTAAATTACTATCAGAATCAAAACGACATCGGTCTACTCATGACAGGCGCCTTCGGTCAGTCTCGTCTGCGTGAATTACTACAAGGTAGCGATACCAAAAAACTGCTAGTCAGTACCAAAACGCCGTATCTGCTATTCCCTAAAGCGTAAGTACGCTGCTGCATACACCCCCTATATCTAAGTACAGAGCACCCGTTACCTTGCTGGCGCTCTGCTGCTTATATCTGTTTTATATTTATCTTCTGTTTATAGCTTCCTCGCAAAAACCCCTTTTGATTGCCGAACTCAAGTTAGCAAATCGTCACATGAAATACGGGGATAGCTTCCCCAAGCACTCAAAAAGTTGGTTATAATAAAGTTGTCATTAACCAAACGCTGAAGATTGATTTACCTTTATTACGTCTATAATGAAGGCTCTCATTGTTGTACCGTCGGTTATATCCTCTATCGGAATGACGGTTATTTTTGAACGGACACGTCCAATTTACTTCCCCTTGAGTAAATTGGCACAGTTCTTGAATAACTTACCGTAAGCAAGGCAGAGATACGACGATGCACCATAATGCCTCTATCAATCTGCAGCATCACACAAATAAGGAATTTTTTTATGAAGCTAATCACTGCGATCTTAAAACCGTTTAAGCTCGATGATGTGCGTGAAGCGCTTTCTGACATCGGTGTCAAAGGTGTTACTGTCACTGAAGTCAAAGGTTTCGGTCGTCAAAAAGGTCACACAGAGCTCTATCGCGGCGCAGAATACGTGGTGGACTTTTTACCTAAGGTAAAAGTTGAAGTTGCTGTGATCGACGAGATGGTCGACCCTGCTATCGAAGCCATCACTCGCATCGCTAGTACTGGCAAGATTGGTGACGGCAAAATCTTTGTTACTGCACTTGAGCAAGTCATTCGTATCCGTACAGGTGAAACCGGACCGGATGCTATCTAGATTTGAGGCCATATCTATAAAAGGAGATTTGTAGATATAGGTTCTTACAGCATTTTTATCTATCGGTCATACCGATATCTATATTGTAAATTCAAGGGGAATGTAAATGGAAAGTCAAATCTTTGAGCTCCAGTATGCGCTCGATACGTTTTACTTTTTGATCTGTGGGGCGTTGGTCATGTGGATGGCCGCTGGCTTCACTATGTTAGAGGCCGGACTGGTCCGATCAAAAAATACGGTCGAAATCTTAACTAAGAATGTCGCGTTATTTGCAACGGCCAGCATTATGTACATGGTATGTGGTTACGCTATTATGTATGGTGGCGATCTGTTCTTAAGCGGAATTGCAGGCGGTGACACTTTAGTAGAAGATGCGTTGGCAGCCTCTGCCGAAAATGGCTTTGGTGGCGACTCCGTTTACTCTGCAGCCTCAGACTTTTTCTTCCAAGTAGTGTTTGTAGCGACCTGTATGTCAATCGTTTCAGGTGCCGTTGCTGAGCGTATGAAATTATGGGCTTTCTTATTGTTTGCAGTCGTCATGACTGGCGTTATCTATCCATTAGAAGGTAGCTGGACTTGGGGTGGCAACGATGTCTTTGGTTTATTCAACCTAGGTGACATGGGCTTCTCTGATTTTGCAGGCTCTGGTATCGTTCATATGGCAGGTGCTGCTGCTGCCCTAGCTGGCGTACTACTATTGGGCTCACGTAAAGGTAAATACGGTCCTAATGGTGAGATACGTGCCATTCCTGGTGCCAATCTACCACTTGCTGCACTTGGTACATTGATCTTATGGATGGGTTGGTTCGGCTTCAACGGCGGCTCAGTACTTAAACTTGGTGATATCGCCAGTGCCAATGCTGTTGCCATGGTATTCTTAAACACTAATGCTGCTGCTGCTGGCGGTGCTGTTGGTGCCTTAATCCTAGCCCGCATCATCTTTGGTAAAGCGGATCTAACCATGCTCCTAAACGGTGCATTAGCAGGTCTAGTGGCCATTACTGCAGAGCCTTCAACCCCTTCTGCACTACAAGCCACTATCTTTGGTGTCATCGCTGGTATCATCGTCGTGTTATCAATCTTAGCTTTAGACAAAATCAAAATTGATGACCCAGTAGGTGCAATCTCAGTTCACGGTGTTGTTGGTTTATTTGGTTTGCTCATTGTACCAATCACTAACCCAGCATCTACCTTTATCGGTCAGATTGTAGGCGCCGCGACTATCTTTGCTTGGGTATTCATTGCTAGCTTAGTAGTCTGGGCAATCATCAAAGCAGTTATCGGTCTACGTATCTCTGAAGAAGACGAGTACGAAGGTGCTGACATCGCTGAATGTGGTATGGAAGCTTACCCAGAGTTTATCAGATAAGATCACTCTCATAAGCTAGACATAAGTCTTAAATGCGCTGATACTGCTTACTGTAGTATCAGCGTTTATTATTTTAATCGATAAGAAACTTCCTCTATTAAACCTTCAATATAGAACTTACTTATTGAACCTAGAAAACAAATCTAGAATATAGAAAAATCCCGCAACACCTTTCGGTAATGCGGGATTTTTTTTATTAAGTTAAGGCTTGATGATTGGTTCTTAATGCTGGCTTATTTCTTTTTCCATTCTTGGCTACGAGAGAATGGACCAATATAACCTCTTAGCTTCAATGTGTTGCCGCTTAAGTTTGCAGTCATACGATAGTCCTTACCTTTTTCAGGGTCAGTGATCGTACCACCGCTATATTTACCACCACCGTCAGACTTCAGACCTTTGATAATAGTCGTACCAACGTGCTTCTTACCTTTGGCTGAATTAGTAGCAACAAGCGTACCTGTCAATACACCGTTTGACTCAGTGATTTTTACAGTACCTTTTGGCTTGCCCTCATCATATGTTTGCCAAGTCGTATTGGCAAGTGGATCAGCGGCAAAAGCCATGCTAGCGATACCAATACCAGCAACTGCTAAAGTGGTTTTTGTAAATAATTTCATAGATTGACTCCCTTCATACAATGATTGCTCGAAACGTTATGTTTCCGATGTCCTATGCTTATCCTTTGCTAGAATCTTTTATTATGAGCTTTGGGATATCTATCTAAGCACTTACACCTTAGGTAGGTATTACCGCAATTGCTCATAAGGTTTTGTTCAAAGACCTGAGCGACATAAGCGATGTCTTGATTCATTATAAGCAATTTTTTAAGTTTGCCTAGTAATTTTTTTATACTTTATTATTTCTGGAAAAATAAAACTATATCAAAGACTTACAGGAAAGGGTTGTCGATATCTTTGCCCAACTGGTCATCAATTTCTTTTGACTTACTGTCATTATTACTATAAAGGCTATTGACCTGAAATGCGTCAATAATCTTACTAGTTAGCTCATGTAACTGCTGGGCTTGCTCATATCCTGACGCATCTAAAGTCAGATCGATATCACCATAAATAACAATCTTGTCTTCTTGATTTTCAATAACTAGCTCGCCTATCTGCATGCTTTGGTGGTTGTTTGCGAATGGCTCAATCATGTATTCATCCTCACTATTAGTATGCTTTGGCGCAATTCTAATCTTTTATGCGTCGATATTTATAAAGCCTTTTACGCTTTTAGCTGTGCAATTAACCATTCTAGAATAGCCCATACAAATAACATCCAGTCAGGCTCTTCGTCTGTAGTATCAGGTGTATCTGAGCGCTCCCCTGCCTTTAATGGTAAATCAAACGCTTGTGTTTTTGTTTGGATGTCTAACATTGGTAAGACATCGATACCCGTTTCAGCGGTTAACTCATCAACACTAATAACATCGATACGTTCTGATTCATCATTGGGTGCGTAGTACACCCCGGCTTGATTGGTTGCTGGAATATATACCGCTTTAAAAAAATGGCTAGGAACCAGTACGCGGTTCGCAAGTTGCTTGGTTTTGCTATTAGTGAATGCTACACCTGTGATGGTATAGACCTCACCGTATTGCTGCGTTAAATATCGAGTAGCCGATTCAATATTACGCCAGATATAACGATTGTTGCGCGGTGACTGCGGCGCGATATTGGCCAGACTGAAACTATCATATTGCTGACTACGCGTTGCCATGTCGGCATTGGGTGCGAGATGTCCGCGATCATAACCTGAACCTGAATAGTCAGATAATGACGCGCGTGCTGACTCCGGGAGCTTACTTTCTTCGTGAAAGCTGTCTTCACGGTCGATTTGTTTTGCTTGTTGTAGGCGTGTCCGATCTAGATACTCTGCTGACCATAGGGGTGTGCGTGATACACCAGAGTACATGACAGCAAAACCATCCATACATAGTGCTTGTGTCTGATTACTCAGTTTGGTATTGGTAAATTCAGGATAAATACCACCATAAAAAGATTGGCTACACTGGCTGAAGTCATCAGCATATGCCTGAGTAGACATACCTATCGTAACAGTCACTATCGCCGTCAGCACGCTATGTTTAAATCCACTTTTGGACTTACTGAAACTTATCATTCAACTCTCAACCATTTATACTTGCTATTACATACTTGCTATCCTAGCAGGCGGCCACCAATAAAGAAAGATAGTGCGCAAGTCGTGACATTTTAAATGGTATCCGCTATACTTAGGCGTTCAAAAAACGGTGAAGTGGGTGAGTGGCTGAAACCGCACGCCTGGAAAGTGTGTATACGTTCATAGCGTATCGAGGGTTCGAATCCCTCCTTCACCGCCAATCTTATCTATTTTGATAAAAGCCCCAGTTTTTCTGTTTTGTCTTACTCTATCCTAAATAAAATTCAAACACTTCAATAGTAAGACTGTCAGTCTATACTTGTCATCTAATGCTGCCTGAATCGTTATTATCTATCAAAAAAACCAACAATAAAGTATATTGCTGGCTCATACCATTCATCTATCGCTGCTAATATCCAAACCTACAGCTACTTACTGCCTATACATCTCTTCATTGCTTCTTTTTCACTGTCACTTAGATTCGTGTATAACTTGTTCAGACCCAAATTGATGCGACATTCGCGTCTGATTTTTCGTATTTTAGCAGATACGACTGGTTTTGGAGTCGCGTCTACTGCTTCTGCAAAGGCAATACTCGGTACCATTGCATTGGCTGAGTAGCCTATTGCACTGAAAAAGATGGCAAATAGTATGAATAAGGTTTGTTTCATTGGCGCTCTCAGTCGATTTTTGAGATGATTATTTAGGACAATTAGTGGATATTTGGCATCATTTTTTTGGTTGGAAAGCATTACTTTGAATAACTAGCGCACGTAGACGATGTTAATAATACTGCCCTTTATCATAGCTAGTCCCTATGTTAAGTAGCTTGATGAAAGTTTAAGAAAGGTAACGATTTTTGAGTTCAACCAGCGCTTACAGACATACAAGTACGCGGTAGTGACAAACGAGGAAGGATATCGATAGATAGCTTTTTATTTATAAATATATACTGAGAATAAAGATACGGCTTACAAATAAAACGTAACCGCTATACCACTGCCGCTCCAAGATAGATCTAAGATAGCTATTTTGGAGCGGCATTTATGATGGTCTTTTAAGTATTTGTACAGCGCTTATAACGCATCTACGGTATAGCGTACGATAACTTCATTATCGAGTACGACATTGGTTGACCAAATGAATTGGGCATCTGCTTTTTCATTATCAAAAATATCTATGAAATTGGTATAAGCTTGTTTATTATCTACCCCAATGGTTTGGTTACTATAAGTAGTAGCGTTCGGCCAACTAGAGTCATCAAAGTCTGCTTGTTGCCAGTTGGTAGGCAATTCCCAATGCAGGCCATAATCTGCCGAACCGTCTTGTACATTAGCTGTGGTAACACAATTACTAGATAGGCGCTCGCTACCTGACTCACTAACACAGGATAAGTCTCTAATCGGCGCGGTATAAAAGGTCTGTGCTTTCCAGTTTTCATCAGTCTTAGCGATGATGCTATTGTCTTTATCTTTGATCACAGCGACTAGACCGCCGTCTCCTGCATGAAACTCTGAGCCTTGATTACTCTCTGAACCAATACCTAAGTTTTCTTCCCAATCCACCAAATGCATAGCAACGGTAAATGGTGCTTTTGCTTTGAAACGCACTATATTTGAATTGAACTGAGTAAATGGCACATTGTCACGTCCAACTGCCACACCATTTACATACATCTCAAAATAATTATCTGCAAAGACGTAAGCGGTATACACTTCACCATCTGCATCTATTTCAATGATGTCTGAACCATCAAGTTGAGCTAAAGCTTCACTGGCAGTGCGATAGTCGTTGCCCGTACAAGGGTTGTTTAAGTCAGACGCCACTGGGAAATCTGTATTGAGCAAATTGGTCGCTGCTGGTACTGTCCATGTTTTACCGTCAGATGACTGGATACTACCAATGTTGGTTTGACGACCACGGTCACATTCATAAGCATTTGTCACGTCAGTCTGGGCAACACCTTGGGTTAAGCTCGCGCTGCCAGTATAGCTGCTGGCATCTGCACTACTATTTACTGATGCTGTCGTTTGCTCATTGGCATTGGCATCGGTAGCCGCTGAGTCTATCTGGGTTTGGCTACACGCTGCCAGCAATACAGCAGATACTGTCGTGGTTAGCAAAGCAGGTATTAAAATAGGTTTCATTAGGATTCCTTAGCATTATATAAGATGGTTTTTGAACTCAGCTTATTATCTCTATAATTGATAATTATCATTAGATACGTATTATTTTTTCTGTGTGTTACCAGTGCGTTTATAAGTCTGTACGGTCGTACCCTCTGGATCAATAAATTCAAAAGTATAAATATCTTTGGTCGCTTCAGTAGCGCCCCAACCATAGTTAAGCTTATGCTCTTGACCGTCATGGGTATACGTTAGACTGTATTGAGTCGGACTTATAATCTTATAATCTGTGATCTCAGCTCCGCGCAAAGGCGTCAGCGCTGGGCGAACGCCATGAGTATGTGCTTGCGGTGAAATTTCATTTTCTGGCGCTTTTGTATCTGGGTTTATAGTGACCTTACCGCGCAAACCTGCAATTAAATACGGAAACTCTGAGGTAGCATGATATTCATAGCTGCCGTCTTCGTTAAATTTGCCTAAATACTCATCAAGCTCATCATCCGTTTCACCATAGACAGGAAAGCCGTCTAGTGCATAAGCAATAGGCTTACCTGCGCCAACTTGTGACTGTAGGTGGGTTGGTGCAAGATGATAGTGGTAATCATCAGCGCGTCCAGAATGCCCGCCCCAATTGTCTAATTCTCCGAATGCTTTGGCGTCCTCACCCCGATTGTTTAATGGGTTGAATATAGGAATGCCATTAGCTGCAATCGCGATGGCGCCTTTCATAAAATTGTCTTTGGCCATTAAAGGCTCATCGGCAAGCTCAGGCTGTAAGGGAATGACCCAACTGTTCTCATCGGTATAATCTTGGTCGATAGGTACTTGCTGTTGCCAACTGGTGATACCTATCATCATTTCGTGGCTTGGAATACCATTTGATTCGATATACAGATATTTATCATCATGATGAGTACTGACGTTATCGAATGAGCCAAATACTGACGCCATAAAATCAATATCATTGGCTGGTACTGGCAAGTGAGCGATCGCCTCTTTGGTCTTTTCACCGATATTTTGGACCGTCTCAGTACTGCTACAAGCAACCAGTAAAGCAGCTGAACCCAATACACCAAAAACTGAATAAGCTACTTTTGAGGTTCGGTTTTTTTTGTGGCGTATGTTCAAAACATAAAGACAAACCAAACCACTCGCTAAGATCAAGCCGCCCAAGAGGTAGAAGAATAAAACAGAGCGCGTGTCACTGTTATCCGTTATAACAGAACTTTCCGCATCAGCTTTGTTTAGGGCAGTCCCATTATCATTGGCAATAACAGTAGTATCGTTTGGATTTTGGATAGCCGTTAATTGATTACTACTTACTAGATTTTCAATCACTGCTAGCTGATTGATCGCTTGAATATGAGCGTTTTTTTCCAGAATATAGGTTTGATCATTGGCTGAAAAATCCGCCAAAATAAAAGAGAGTAGCTGATGGCGACTATCGGTCAGATAAACCGTACTGTCTTCTAATTTGATAAAGTCAGCGGCGACACTAGGCTGGCCTGTGATCTGCCACTCTTTGGCAGGCATGGTATGTTCATTAAGGTCATGGGCATAGGCAGAGGTCAGTGATGAAACTTGTATGGCAGTGACAATAGCAAGCAAGCTGAAAGCTTTAGCCGTTTTTGTGAGGTTCATAAAGCACTCTTGTAGGATATAAGACCTGAAAGGCAATGGTAGTGAAACAGGGAAAACTATCAGTTACCTGTTTATACGTCGTAATTGTTGATATTTATTCAAAAATAAACCTCTTATATTGATTAGATAATATCAACTTTTACTTTATAGAAACTTTAAGAAACGTTAAGTCTTGCTGAGTTTTTCTTCATGAAAGATACTTATATTCTAAGGCTTAGCGCCAAATATTATTTTAAAACACCTAATAGTGAGACTTACCAGCTATATTTATGAAAACTCAAGCAAGATATTGGGCAATATATAAAACACATCATCATATTTGCACTTACCGTAAAAAGGGCAAAAAAACCACCAAAATAATGCGTTATCTAGAAGATACTGAGCGTGGCATTGATGTAAAACAGTAGCTGTTCTCTCACATATTTTCTGACCACCAGTCCGTCAAATGGCTCAAAGCTATGTATCGACACTATATCTCCATGCATCAATACCATATTTCAGTACTCTCAATGATTATCACCTTTTGCTGAACTGTCCGTATAGGTTCATAGTCTAACGTTGAGGTATGATCATAAGCATTAAATAAGCCACTATCTTGAACAACGCTTAATTCGTCCTTACAAAAAAATGACGCCTACTTGAGGCGTCATTTTTAGATAATCAGATATTACTTTTAAGAGCGGTGTCTGTAATCATTTTTACTTTGTTTATCATTTTTATACTTGCTCTGATATTTGTCTTGGTGCTTTTCTTGTGCTTTATGTTTGGCAGCCATTATTTTTGCTTTTTGCTGTGATACCTTTGCCTTGTTTTTGACAACCTTGTGTTTGCTATCTGCTTTTGTTTTAGCATCATGTTTTTGATGCTGTACTTGGGCGGCATGAGACTTTGAGTAATCAGGTGCCGCGTTGGCTTGACCAACCATAGACAAACAAGCGGTAGCGGCTAAAATTGAACTTACTATTATCTTTTTCATTTTATTTTCCCAGTTTCATTCATATTGATGAATAATAATTAAAGATACCTTATGACGTATCAAATAAGATATTGCGATGTCGCATCGCTCTATCGACAAAGAAAATGATAACTGATTCTAGTATTAAGTAGATTTATGAAACATGAAGAAAGGTTGCGATTGTTGCCGTTGTTTGGCACATTCAGACACTAAACTGTAGACAGCCACAAAGTTGTGCTACTAGTGTAAGTAAATAGATGGGCAGACCTAAAAGTATATATATGATGCTTTTGATTACTGTAGAGGCGGATGTAGCATTCAATGTTTAATGTTTAATATTTGACACTTATATAGACAGCGCGACTGATCTATAAGTGCTGACTGGAAAAACTTATGTTTGGGTTATTACGTATTGTATTGATAGCACTTGGACTCATACTTATCATCGACTGTATCGCACTGATAGCCATTGACAAGGTTAATTTTGGCACGGTACTGCCTTTTCTGATAGGTGTAGTTTTTTTGGGTCATGGGCTGGGTGCGCCTATGATTGCTAGAGTGCTTGTCAAACATCCTGTACTGCGTCGTATCTGGTATGGGTTATGGTTAATATTTGGGTTATGGCTCATGAGCTTTTTGGTATTTGTTTACTCATTGCAGCAGCAGATTGCTCGTGGCAAACAAACGCTACCGCCCGTGGCCGCTATTATCGTGCTTGGTTCTGGTACCGTTGCGGGCAAACCCAGCGCCACCCTCGCCAGTCGTCTGGATACGGCAGCAACGCTGATTGAGCAGCAACCACAAGCATTGATCATTACCAGTGGCGGTATCGGTCTGGGGCAGCCGCGCAGTGAGGCAAACATTATGGCAACTTACTTGCAGGACACGCACGACATTTCGCTAGATCGTATTTATCAAGAAGGCAAAAGCACCAGCACTGAGGAAAATTTGGCGTACAGTCAGGATATTCTTGCGCAGCATAGTATCAATAAAAACATGCCCATTGCGATTGTCACCAGTGATTTTCATACCATTCGTGCCGTAGCAATTGCAAAGCATCAAGACTACCAGCAGCCTATGGCCCTCGCCAGCCCAACACCGCTATCTATTCGCTACAATGCCTGGTTTAGAGAGTATTTTGCCTTTGGTAGTGGCTGGTTGCTAAAAGAATACTAATACTTGGAGTATCAAAGACATCATTGCAGTGCACTGCACTGCAATGCACTACACTGCAGTGTATAACACCATGCTATTTTGAGAAGTGCTACGCTATCCTTTGTAAAACATAAACCACAAACTTTGCCTCTGTATTGAATGACGATTTTTCTACTGCTGACAATAATGCTTGTCGCTTCTCACTACGCGCCCGGTACGCATAAGGCGTCATCGTCATTAAATCGGCTAAGTCCTCTGCGGATAGACTCATGTCGGTACTGACACGCTGAGTCTCAACCAACGTAAAATATGGCGCCAATTCCTGTAGAAACTTATCAGAGTCATGCTCACGCACACTATCGAATAAGGCTTCACGTAGCGTCGCCAAATGCCCAACATCTGGTTTGGCAATAATCAGATAGCCATTATCAGCCAACACCTTAGCGAACGCTTCGGGCAAAATGGGGCTAAATATACTACTGATACCGGTAATGCTATGAGGGCGTAGTGGTAGATGCGCCGCACTGGTCACTAGTGGATAGACGGCTGTTGGCTTAGTAACACTATCCTCATTCTGTTGATACCAGAGATGACCTATCGCTTTGCTCACTTTAGCCAGCTCAACCAATGCAGGCTTACTGATATCAGCGGCTATTAACGTGTCTATGAGCGACGAGCCCATTTGTGCCATTGCCTGCGTATAATAACCTTCACCGCAACCGATATCGAGCCAATGAACAGAGTTGGTATTATGCTCATCTGTGGACTCAATTTTTGACAACAGCACTTCCATTTTTTGGCTGATCAGATCCTGCAGCGGTGCATAATACCCTTGGTTCAAAAACCGTTTACGCGCATTGATAGACGCTTGACTGTCGCCAGGTGCTTTGGACTTTTTCTGTTGCACAGGCAGCAGATTGACGTAGCCTTGACGGGCAACGTCAAAGGGGTGCGAGGTGTTTTTGGGATGCAAACTACCATCACAGCGCCACGTATCTGCGGCTGGCTGTAGTGGTGACTGGCAAAGTGGACAAATAAATAAGGACACAGATATCTCAAAGTCATAGCAATATGACTCGCATTTTAACAAATTTCGTGTGCCTTGAACGATAAAAAGCCACCTCAATATTGTTTGAAATGGCTTTTAGGAGGCTGGTATAAGTGTACTTACAATACGGTTTGAGGCTGACGTTTTAACGCAGCTTCAATGTCATCAGTCCAAGAATAACAAGTATGATAGCGATAATCCAAAACCTGGCTACTACTTGTGTTTCTTTCCAGCCAATCTCTTCGAAATGATGATGCAGCGGTGCCATACGGAAAACGCGCTTTTTGCGCAGTTTATAAGAACCCACTTGTAGCATCACTGATAGCGCCTCAGCAACAAACAAACCACCCATAATAGCAAAGGCAATCTCTTGTCTCGTCATCACCGCAATCGTACCTAGCATCGCACCGAGTGCCAGTGCACCGACATCTCCCATAAATACCTGCGCTGGGTGAGCATTGAACCATAAGAAACCAAGTCCTGCCCCAACCATCGCGCCACAAACAATGAGAACTTCAGAGTTATAGGCAATATAAGGCACATGCAAGTAATCTGCAAAGCGCACATCACCCGATACATAAGCCATTGCGCCCAAACCTGCAGCAACCAAAACGACTGGCAAAATCGCCAAACCATCTAAACCGTCCGTGAGATTGACCGCATTGGAGGCGCCATTGATCACAAAGTAAGTAAAGATAATAAAACCAATACCAAAGGGCACTGCTGAAAATGGAATCATCCAGTCTTTGAATACGGGCAATAACAGGTCCTGCATCTCACGAGTGGTGTTGATGTCTGGCTGTAGTGTGGCGATATAGTACAACGAGACACCGACGAACAATGCGCCCATCGACAACCAAAAATATTTCTTTCGTGCGATCAGACCTTTGGGGTCTTTATATTTAATTTTGAGCCAATCATCTGCCCAGCCTACCGCGCCAAAAATAACCATAACAACGAGCAAAATCCAAACGTAAGGATTATTTAGGCGTGCCCATAGCAGCGTCGATATGCCAATAGCACTCAGAATGAGTACCCCGCCCATGGTAGGCGTACCTGTCTTGGCCAAATGCGATTGAGGCCCATCGTTCCGAATAGCCTGGCCGTATTTGAGCGAACGCAAATGTCGAATGACACGTCCGCCAAAAACCATGCTAAACATAAGCGCGGTGACGACCGCGAGCAGTGCTCTTAGCGTCAACGAAGAAACCGCAGAAAACGGCGTATAATACTGACCAAGCCAGCCAAACAACCAAACTAACACCGCCTACTCCTCTACTAATGCATGTATAAGTGTTTCCATTTTCATGGAGCGCGAGCCTTTGAACAACACAGTGCAAGGCTTAGCTTGTTGCGCTTGTAAATACGGCTGTAAATATTCTAATAAACTGTCTTTGTCTGCAAATGCATGCGCATTGATATCAGAAATCTCTTGCGCGCCGGCAACAGTATAGGCGGCATACTCACCTACACACAGCAATACATCAATACCTGTGGTCGCGATAGTACGGCCCAAGCTTTGATGCTCACTAACTGCCGCATCCCCAAGCTCACCGATATCCCCTAACACCATCACTTGCGTGCCCGTTTGTGCAGCCAGCACTTTAGCAGCGGCACGTACCGAGTGAGGATTAGCATTATACGTATCATCAATAAGGCGATGCATACCCAGTATCTGACTGTTCAGGCGACCTTTTGCTGGACGCGCATTTTCTAGACCCACAACGATATCATTGACCTCAATATCTAGCGCGTATGCACAGGCGGCAGCGGCCAAAGCATTATTGACATTATGCTCGCCTGCTAATGGCAAATTGATATCATGAATTTGATTACCGATATGTAGCTTAAACTCACTACGCTCAGGTTCTACATCCAGATGACTTGCACTGACATCGGTATTACCGAACCCAATCACATGTGAAGTGTGCTTTTCAGCAATACGGCGCAACTGATTGGTAAAATCATCCTTATCAGGCACTATCGCATACTGCGCGTCCGTCAAAGTGTGATAAATCTCTGCTTTGGTTTGGCAAATCCCTTCACGGCTACCAAACTCGCCTAAATGGGCAGTACCGATATTTAGGATACAGGCCACGTCAGGGCGGACGATCTCAGTCGTATAAGCGATCTCACCAATATGATTGGCACCCAATTCTAAAATAGCATAGCGATGATGATCTGATAGCTCAAGCAGCATCATTGGCACGCCCAAATCATTATTGAGGTTGCCACGAGTAATCAATGTCGGCGCCAATCTACCAAAAATGCTACCCAGCATCTCTTTGCAGGTTGTTTTGCCACTCGAGCCTGTAATAGCAATCACGGTCAGGTCTGTGTGCTGCTGACGTCGATAGCTGGCCAATTGACCTAAAGCCAAACGGGTGTCACTTACCACCAACTGCGGGATAGTATTTGCATCGGATGATGCGGTAGGACGAGACACGATAGCAGCAATTGCACCTTTTGATGCTGCCATATCAATATAATCATGACCATCAAAATTCTCACCACTTAACGCCAAAAAGATATCACCTGGTTTTATCGTGCGAGTGTCGGTAGCGATACGCTTACTGGCTAGAGCGACTTCTCCTGCATTTGTATGGTCTTGTGGCAGTTGCCAATGACCATCGAGCGACGCTGTCGCAGCAAGCATATTATCCATTTGCCAGACATAAAGCCCTTGCGACTGGATGGTGTTATCGGTGTCGGCTGTCATAGTGGTTACCTTATATGATGACTACTTAATTTTTGTATTTAATGATCACTCTTGACTATTTTATGCAGCGAGAGTCTATCGGCTATACACGGCCCGCTTGTTCTAATACCTGTTGCAAAATAACACTGTCATCAAAGTCATAACGAACATTGTTGATTTCTTGGTAAGTTTCATGGCCTTTGCCTGCAATGACGACGATGTCATCTGGACCCGCCTGACTGACGGCATACACAATTGCTTGTTGGCGCGCAGGCTCTATGTGAGTGTGTTGATATTGCTCAGCACTCATTCCAGCTTGCATGTCTTGCAAAATAGCAGTGGGGTCTTCGGTACGTGGATTGTCCGCAGTTAGGACAACTTTATCAGCACCTGCTAGACCTGCTTGTGCCATCAGCGGACGCTTACCTGCATCACGGTCGCCGCCGCAACCAAATACTGCCCACAATTGGCCCTTACAGTGGGTCTTCAAACTCGCTAACACCTGACTGAGTGCATCTGGTGTATGCGCATAATCAACGATAAAACAGCCATCATTAGATGGCACACGCTGCATACGCCCGACAGCGCCTTGTAACTGTGTCACTGCCTCTGCAATGCGATGAATACTTATATCTGAATGGGCAGCATTTAACTGAACATCATTTAACTGAGTTCTATTTGACTGATTTTTATTTGACTGGGTATTCAGCGCCGTAGTAGCGGCTATCGCGGCGAGTAAATTGGCTACATTAAAACGGCCCAATAATGGACTAACAATATCTATAGTCGTGGCTTGCTCATCACCAAAATCTGTACGTAAGCTAATCTTGACCCCTTGCAGACTCGGCGTGATATCAGCCGCGACAAAGGTAGCGGATGCCAACGGGTCTAAACTGTAGGTCCATACCGTTAATTTACTAGCGCGTGCAGTCTCTAGCATCACCTGAGCATGCTCGTCATCAATATTGATAATGGCATGAGTTAGATCTGGAAAATGTGCCGTATCAAACAGCCTGGCTTTGGCGGCAGCATATTCTGCCATATCGGCATGATAGTCTAAGTGATCACGGCTAAGATTGGTATAAATTGCCACAGAAACAGGCATACCTTGCAAGCGCTGCTGATCTAAACCATGAGAGCTGGCTTCTAGTGCCAGTATTTCAGCACTCTCTGCACCCATTTGATACAAAAACTGCTGTACAGCCAAGGCGTCTCCTGTGGTATGACTCGCCTGCACTAACGCGCCAAGCCTACCATTACCTGCGGTACCCATCACCGCGCTACTCATACCTGTCAATTGTGTAAGCTGCGCTACCAATTGACTGATAGTGGTCTTGCCATTAGTACCTGTCACCGCCACTACTTTGGGTAATGTCACTGGCTGCTGATATTGTAGATACGCTTGGATTAAACTACCCAAAAAATCACGGATGTTAGGAACGTATAAGACTGGGCATGGGAGTGCTGCTAATTGCTGTGACGCATCGCTTTTGCTATCTACCGCCAACGCATTACTGGTATCTACAGAGCCACTCATTTCGCTCATTAAGGTGATAGGATCAATTTCTGATAGCACAAAAGCCGCTTTTGAGGCGGCCTGCAACAGATAATCGCGGCTTTTTTGAATGTTCGGCGTGTGGCTGTTTAAAAGGATAAATACGTCATTATCAGACAGTTGGCGACTGTCTAATTGAAACTGCCGAAAGGCGATATCAGCGATAGGATGAACCTGAGCTGAGATTGCCTGATTTGCCGCCTTTTGAGCCGATGTTGCCATCATTTCTGTCAATTGCTGCGTCAGTCTGCTATCGCTAGTATCGATAAGCTGTTGCAAAGTAACAGAGATAACAGGGGCGCCATTTGGCGATAAGGTAGGCAAGGTCATGAGCGATTCCTAAACAGTTAATACAAATCAGCGCTTAGAAGCGCTGACTACTTAAAATAATTCAACGCCTACTGTGGTTCTGTTTTGAGCGGCTTATCCAAAGGCACATTGTACAATCGTAACGCCTCTTTCATAACGTTATGAAATACAGGGGCAACGGTGAGGCCAGCATAGATTTGACCACGCGGATCTTCAATAAGCATCACGCCTACAAGCTTTGGATTAGAGGCTGGTGCCATACCAGCAAACACATTGCGATACTGATCAGTATAATAGCCGCCTTCTGGATTGATGCGGCGCGAGGTACCTGTCTTACCTGCCACACGATAGCCATCAATAGCAGCGGCTTTGGCGGTACCGCCTGGCTCAGTCACACTCTCGAGCATTTGGACGATCGACATCGCTTGTTCGCGCGCCATAATACGTTTGCTGGGCTGCGGCTTGTCATTTTTGATTAAGGTCAATGGGTGCATTACTCCGCCTGCCGCTAGTGCTGAATAAGCTTGAGCCACCTGTGCTAGCGTTACTTGTAGACCGTAACCGTAACTGACCGTCGCACGCCGTGAGGTTTCTTTTTCTTTTGGTGTCACAATGAGACCACTGCCTTCACCTGGGAACTGTAAAGGGGTTTTTGTCCCAAAGCCAAACTGTTTTTGCATGTTGGTAATGGCTTCAGGCGGTAGCGAGAGCGCAATCTTGGTAGAGGCGACGTTACTGGATTTTTGTAGCAGCGTTGCCATGTTGATCATACCAAGATTATTATGATCTCGAATGGTATAGCCGCGCACACGAATTGAGCCAGGGTTGGTATCAATCAAGGTAGTCGGTGTATATTTACCTGAGTCCAATGCAGCAGCAACGGTAAATGGTTTCATAACTGAACCTGGTTCAAACACATCTAACAGCGCGCGGTTACGTTGGTTTTCGCCCGTCATCTCATTGAGATTATTTGAGTTAAATGACGGCCATGTCGATAGTGCCAGTACCTCGCCCGTTTGCACATCGACGATCATACCTGTTGACCAGCGTGCTTTTTGCAAGCGTCCTGCTTTTTCCAGCTCTTTGTAGAGCAAATACTGCAAACGCGAATCAATCGTCAGGGCCACATCTTTACCTGGTATCTCAGGCTCGATTTGCTTGATCTCTTTTAGACTGTTTTGTTTGGCATCTTTCAAGACCAGCACTTTACCGTCATCACCTGCCAGCTCTTTTTCATGCTGACGCTCAATACCAGCACGGCCCTCATAACCGCCCTCGGGATCATTGGCATTCTGTCCCATAAATCCTAGTAGCTGCGCATTAGATTGCGGCTGCGGGTAATAACGCTGAAAGAAGTTTTTCTCGTGGACACCAGGGAAGTCAAGGGAGCTGACGCTTTGAGCAATCTCAGGCGTTACTTTGTTGAGCAGCGGTAGATAATGCGAGCCTGCACCAGATGGCAGTGCCGCTTTGACAGCATCCTTGTCAGTCACATCGAGACTGTCATCGATTGCGGTGACTTTTTTTAGCTCATCGACTGAAATATTAGCAGCCGTTGCTAGCGTGGTCAGATCCATATTATCCAAGCGTTTTTGCATACGCGCCTGTAGTTGTGGACTACTAGGGTTGGTCAAAATAATACGCTTAAGCTCGTAATACTCACTGGCGTAATCGTGCGGACTAAATGATACGGTCGCAAGCGGCGCACTGACTGCAAGCGGTAAGTTATTGCGATCTGTAATCATGCCTCGATAAGATTTTTGTGTGCGCTCACTGGTGATGAGCTCATTGCCTTTGTCTTGATAAAACTGCGCATTAGCCACTTGGATATAATAGGCACGGCCAATCAATAACACTAATATTACCAGCGCCAAACCCCAAACAGTACGAAAACGGTTTTTGTCTTGCTCAAAACCGCCACGAGAAGAAGCGCCAGAGGCCTTACCTAAGAACCCTCGTTTGCTCTTTGAGTTTTTCCCAGCGTTATAAGCGCCTTTAGTATCACTCTTTTTTATACGGCCAAATAACTTTGCCTTACGATTGCCTGCCGCCTTATCGCCCGCTTGCCCAGATTTGGCAGTGCTAGCACGGCGCAACGGCTTTGTTACCTTGCCGCTGGCTGGTTTTTTACCAGTGCTTTTTGCTGTAGGTTTGGGTTTTTTCTCACTCATTGTCCTGCCTCCATTGCTGGCTCTTCAGGAGAGATATCGGTGGAAGCACGTGGACCAGTAGCGTCAGTCAACTCTTCGTCTGAGTCATCAGAAACTACTGGCACCAACGCTGTCGCGACGCCAGGCTGGATAATAAGCTTGTCTTTTAGGGTTGGGGAGTACATGCCCAGTTCAGCAACGGCACGGCTGGCAATCTGAGGTGTGGCGCTGAAGGTTTGCTGCTCAATCAATAGCCGCTGGTGCTCTACTTGTAACTTACGCTCTTGTTTTTTCATGTCTTGCAAGGTTTTATAATCCTGATGATATTGCTGAACTTCTTCGGCAGTTTTGATACCACTCCAGACGATTGCGGCTGCCAGTAGCAGCAGTACGACCACATAAATGCTTACCACATTGAAT
The DNA here is from genome assembly GCF_059072655.1 of Psychrobacter sp. H27. Taxonomy (NCBI): domain Bacteria; kingdom Pseudomonadati; phylum Pseudomonadota; class Gammaproteobacteria; order Moraxellales; family Moraxellaceae; genus Psychrobacter; species Psychrobacter sp. H27. The sequence continues at coordinate 1,778,211 of NZ_JCACRX010000001.1, forward strand.
CGGCGCACGAACAGCTCGCCAATATCGGTGTTGGAGGGTATAGCGCGGCGATTTGCAGGTTTGTCAGATATTGCCATGACGATCTCAAAAAAGTGAACGTAAACGATAAAGTAAATAGTGAGTTGCAAACAACGAACTTAACATTGCCCAGCAGTACCATCAATAAAAATAAAACCAAAGATAACCATCGTATGACCGTAGCAGCCTGACTATAAAAGCCTATTACCTTACAAGTCTCCGACTATCAATGTATCCTGCTAAAGCCAGATCTACTGCTGTGCTAGATTAAATGAATGGACACTTAATTTTAACTTAGAAGATGATCGATCCATGAGCCCATAAGCCTCATAGATCGTGAAACAGATAAAAATTATTTGCCGAGCCTAACAGACAATATTTACAGCTTTTTAACAGTGGCGTAGCGATTAAGACATTTGCACATCATTGAGATAGATAATAGTAACCATACGCGACCTGCTTAGTGCTTTCATCCAAGATTTATGATGCGTCCATTTGCTCATAAGCTGTGTTAGTACGCGTTGCCAGTCGCAACCAGGCGCTGCGCGCGCGCGGATTTTGACTGGTTTCAGCTTTGCTAGGGCCAACGCGTTTTGGCTTGCTAAAATAACGCGGGCGATTCGGCGGCATCGGCAGGCTTTCGTCTTCTGGATATTGGCCTTTACTATGGCGCTGCAAAAACTGCTTGATACGGCGATCTTCTAATGAATGAAAGCTAATGACTGCAAGCTGTCCACCTGACTTTAAGATAGGAATGCTTTGCGCTAAAAAATTGTCAACATCATCCAGCTCATTGTTAATAAAAATACGCATCGCCTGAAAGCTTTGCGTCGCTGGATGCTTACCGCGCTGCCAGTTAGGATGCGCAACCTTAATCACTTCTGCCAGCTCAAGCGTAGAGTCATAGCTTTCCATCTGTTTGATAGCGCGGGCAATACGGCGACTGTGACGCTCTTCACCAAACTCATAGAGCACATTGGCCAACGTCTCATCATCGACTGTTTCAAGCCACTCGGCAACGGACTGTCCACGGCTGGTGTCCATACGCATGTCCACTGCCCCATCACGCATAAAGCTAAAGCCGCGACTACCATCGTCGATCTGCGGTGATGAAATGCCCAAATCCGCCATCAAGCCATCAACTTGACTAATGCCCATAGCAGCTAGACTGTCAGTCAAGGTCGCAAAGCTGTCATGAACCACACGCACACGGCTGTCTTTACTTGCCAACTCTTGCGCTACGCTAATGGCCGTTGGGTCTTTGTCAAAGACAATCAGTGTGGCATCATCAGCAAGTTGACTTAATAGTAACCTACTATGACCGCCACGACCGAAGGTCGCATCGACGTAAATCCCACTTATATCTAAGCTATCTTGGTTATTTGGGCTATTTTGGTCGCTTGCTTTTTGCTTAGGTAATGCTTTTACGCCCAGCACTGCAGCGACAGCCTCTTGTAATAGCACCGCATCATGGACAAAACTTAATTCATCAGACGTGATATCGCCCTCATGACGGGCGTGAGTAATATCCATATCGACATTTTGCGTAGACGCATCACTTGTCAATGATGGGCTGGGCGCTGACTCAGAGAGATCAGTGGCAATAGAAGAACTGGCTTTCGATTTTGGCTTAGACTTTGATAGGGACACAAACAACTCAATAGATGACGACCATACTGGCCAGTAATTGGATGAAAATAAACAAGTTATGACTTGCCTAGCATTATTATCGCAAGGATACACGGCGAGTCAAGCACTAGAAGGGCTTTTCATTAAAAATATCACATGTCTCTGTTATACTAGCGCTATATTTTACGCTATTTCTTCACATCGACTTCATATCTTTCATCGCTATTTATACTAATAGCTTATATCGATAGCAAATTTTGAGACTTTTACCATGCAAACCTCTACTGACAGCACACGCCCTGTGCGCACGCGTATCGCCCCTTCACCTACTGGCTTCCCACACGTAGGTACTGCTTATATTGCGCTATTCAACCTAGCATTTGCCAAAGCGCATGGCGGCGAATTCATCTTACGTATCGAAGATACTGACCAGACGCGCTCGACTGAGCAATCAGAACAAATGATTTTGGACGCCTTACGCTGGGTCGGACTAGATTGGGCGGAAGGTCCAGATATTGGTGGCCCGCATGCCCCTTATCGTCAGAGCGAGCGCAGCGATATCTACAAAAAACACGCCGAGATACTCATAGAAAAAGACCATGCGTTCCGCTGTTTTTGTACTAGCGAAGAGTTAGATGCCATGCGTGCTGAGCAAATGGCCAACGGCGAGACCCCTCGTTATGATGGTCGCTGTGCTCATCTTGCACCGGAAAAAACTGAGCAATTGGTAAGCGAGGGCAAGCCGCATGTGATTCGTATGCGTGTACCGACTGAAGGCATCTGTCACGTAAATGACATGCTGCGCGGTACCGTTGAGATTCCTTGGACCCAAGTCGACATGCAAGTGCTACTAAAAACAGATGGCATGCCAACGTATCATCTAGCCAACGTCGTCGATGACCATCTGATGGAAATCACCCACGTCATGCGCGGTGAAGAGTGGCTGAACTCTGCGCCTAAACATCAGCTGCTTTATGAGTATTTTGGTTGGGAGATGCCAACCCTTTGTCATATGCCGCTACTGCGTAACCCAGATAAGTCAAAGCTCTCTAAGCGTAAAAACCCAACGTCGATCACCTACTATCGTGATGCAGGCGTACTGCCTGAAGCATTGTTAAACTATCTTGGGCGTATGGGCTACTCAATGCCTAATGATGCCGAGCAATTTACCTTGGATGAGATGATCGCAAGCTTCGATATTCAGCGTGTGTCGCTTGGCGGCCCTATATTCGACATCGAAAAGCTCAACTGGGTCAATAGCGAATGGCTACGTGCGCTCACCCCTGAAGAGCTAAAGAACAAAATTCTTGAATGGGCCAGCAATAGTGACAAGCTCACCGCAATCGCAGCGGCGATTCAACCACGTATCGAGCTATTGTCTGATGCGGTAAACTGGGGAGGTTTTTACTTCCAAAACTTACCTGATATTAATGCTGAGAGCTTCACTCATAAGACGCTTGCACCTGAGCAAATTATCGAGATGCTGCAATTGGCGCTTTGGCAGCTTGAGACCCTACCAACGTGGTCGGAAGAAAACATCTATGCCACGTTAAAAGGCCTTGCTGCTCACCTTGATATCAAGATGCGCGACTTTATGGCGCCGTTCTTTATCGCTATCGCTGGTAGCACGTCATCGACGCCCGTTATGAACTCCATGGCGATTATCGGTGCTGATATGACATTGACTCGCTTGCGTCATGCGGTTGATGTACTAGGTGGTTTGGGTAAAAAGAAACTTAAAAAGCTTGAAAAACAAGCGGCAGAATTACCAGATTTCTTAGCCTCTGCTGAATAGTTCAGTTGCTGCATAGTTTATCGGCTAAACAGCCTAAATAGTTTCAGCCAATTAGCCAAACTTGTTGAATGTAAAAGGGTCAGGCCATCTCTGACCCTTGTTTCGTTGTTGATAAGCACTACTACTCTCAGAATATAAAAATCTCTTACTCAATATTTTAATTGGAAATAGACATGGCTGCCAAAACCGTCACCATAGAAAGCAAAGATTATGTATTTAACACCCTAAAAGAAGCACAGAAATATTATGATGCCATCGTAAAAGAGCTTTTTGACGCAAATTTGACTCTGACCAAGGGCCAAGACTTCGAAGATTTAAAATGGATATATAGCACTTACTGTGGTTACACCAAGCATAATCTAGATAAATTGAGCGAATATGACATCATTGGCGTCAAAGGTATAAGAACAATCAGAGAAAAAGGCGGTCAATATGTGCCAACTGAATGCTGTGCGATTATTTTTTCTGATGGCAGCGAAGCAGAGTTTTATACCGATAAAGCCATCAAAGAGATCGCACTTAAGCAAAATCTACGTTAATTTGGCTTTGTTAAGCTTTTAGAGTAGGCTAAATCACTTTTTTTTGCATATTTATGAATTATTTTTAAAATAGTGGTTGACAGGACAGCCGGTCTTGCATAAAATACGCACACTCTTAGCGAGGGGCTATAGCTCAGTTGGTAGAGCACTTGCATGGCATGCAAGGGGTCAACGGTTCGACTCCGTTTAGCTCCACCATACTTATTTATACCAACGCTCAGTATTACTGAAACGTAATCATAAATACTCGCTAGTAGGACGATATCAGCACCTGGGCAATGCTTATTTAATAAGCTATCTGATATTGTGAAGTACCGTTGTAACCACTGGTTATAACACTCTATGCGTCCCCATCGTCTAGAGGCCTAGGACACCGCCCTTTCACGGCGGTAACGGGGGTTCGAATCCCCCTGGGGACGCCACTATTCGGCGTCACTTATTAGCACTTTTGCTTAGCATCAGGTTAGACTAATAAGCGAACAATAAAAAACCCAGTCATCATACGGTGACTGGTTTTTTTTATGTCTGTCATTTCTCAAAACCCTCTATTCTGTTGTCGTTAGCTTATTATTAATAGCTGCTAGCTTACTGTTGATAGCGCTATTGCCAAACTATCTAATACTCGTTAATATCGATCTGATAAGCATATTTACAAAGCGTACCTATCTACTATAAATGATGGGGCTTAGCGTGATTGAAGGGAAGTGATTGCTATGTTTGGTATTGAGGACTATTTAGGGTTTATCTTGGCAGCTATTTTGTTAAACCTAACGCCAGGTACGGATAGCATGTACATCATCACCCGTAGTGTTTCACAAGGGCAAACAGCAGGGTTTTATTCTGTTCTGGGCATCACCTCGGGTATTTTGGTCCATACCCTCTTGGCATCTTTAGGATTGTCCGTATTGATCGCCAGTTCACCTGTGGCCTTTATGATCGTCAAATATATCGGTGCGGCTTACTTATGCTACTTAGGTCTAAAAATGCTACTGAGCAAAAATTCAAATTCAATAGCGAATAGTTTATCTAAAGACGAACGCACTATTGATAAACAGAATGTAGACAGCTGGCAAATCTATAAGCAAGGCGTGTTGACCAATGTATTTAATCCAAAGGTCGCCTTATTTTTCCTCGCGTTTTTCCCTCAATTTATCGATGCCAGTTATGCTTATGGCATGTTGTCATTTCTAATGCTAGGGCTGACCTTTGCTACCAGTGGGTTTATATGGTGCTTATGTTTGGCACTATTAGCAGCTCGGTTTAGTATACGCTTGCGAGAAAACCCTTCTATTGAAACAATACTCAACAGAATTAGTGGTGTGGTGTTTGTGGGCTTGGGGATTAAGTTATTGACTGAAGAAGCATAGAGAAAAGTGTATTAATAAAAAAACATCTTCAATAAAAAAGCCCAATCCCCTACTTTAAAGGAGATTGGGCTTTTCGTCATATAAAGCTTAACGAATTACTAGCTTGCTTCTTTACTTTCAGCCGCCAGTTGACGTAGTACGTAGTGCAATACGCCGCCATGACGCACATATTCGCGCTCTTTTGGCGTTTGTAGACCGACATTAACCTCAAAGGTCTCGCTCGATCCATCAGCACGCGTAGCCGTAACGGTGGCCGTTTTGCTTTCGCCATTGTCCAGACCCGTGATGCTCAATACTTCAGAACCATCTAGTTTGTAGGTTTCTGCGTTTTCACCATCTTCAAACGTCAATGGCAACACGCCCATACCGACGAGGTTTGAACGGTGAATACGCTCAAACGAACTGGTCAATACCGCTTTTACGCCTAGTAGGATTGTACCTTTGGCTGCCCAGTCACGGCTAGAGCCTGAGCCATACTCTGATCCGCCAAGCACGACGAGCGGACGCTTATCTTCTTTATACTTCATCGCTGCATTATAGATGGGCATTTCTTCGCCATCTTGTAACGTAGCGCTGTCATCTTTGAAGTAATAGGTATAACCGCCTTCCTTGCCGTCCATCATGGTGTTTTTGATACGGATATTAGCAAAGGTACCACGGGTCATGACTGCATCGTTACCACGGCGTGAACCATAGCTGTTGAAGTCTGCTTCCATTACACCGCGCTCTTGTAAGTACTGACCTGCTGGCGAATCTGGGTCGATGTTACCTGCTGGTGAGATATGATCGGTGGTGATTGAATCACCGAACAGACCAAGGATACGTGCGCCTTCGATATCAGGAATACCTTCTGGCTCCATAGTCATACCATCAAAGAACGGTGGGTTTTTGATATAGGTCGAGCCTTCGTCCCACGGATACAGCTGACTATCCGCTGAGCTAATTGCGTTCCACGCTGCGCTACCATCGAACACTTCACCGTAGTTTTTGCGGAACATATCAGCGTCGATATTGTTAGCGATCAGCTCATTAATCTCTTCTGAGGTTGGCCAGATATCTTTTAGATAGACATCATTGCCGTCTTGGTCTTGCGCTAATGGATGTGTTGTCAAGTCGATATCGACCGTACCTGCCAACGCATAGGCAACTACTAGCGGCGGTGATGCCAAATAACTGGCCTTCACATGTGAGTGGATACGACCTTCAAAGTTACGGTTACCTGACAGTACGGCAGAAGCAACCAAGTCGTTCTTTTCAATACCTTTTTCAATCGCTTCAGGAAGTGGCCCTGAGTTACCGATACAGGTGGTACACCCATAACCCACAAGATAGAAGCCTGTTTTTTCTAGCTCATCCATAAGGTTGGTTTTTTCTAGGTAATCAGTGACGACTTTAGAGCCAGGGGCCAATGACGTTTTGACCCATGGCTTAGCTTTGAGCCCTTTGGCAGCAGCTTTTTTGGCTACTAGGCCGGCACCGATCATAACCGCAGGGTTTGAGGTATTGGTACAAGAGGTAATGGCAGCAATTACGACTGAGCCATCTCTTAACTTGTGCTGCTTATCATCGATACTGACATTTGAGAAGACGTTATTTGCCGGAGCATGTTTGAGATCATCGTCTCTTGTGTCGACTTCGATCTTTGGCTCAGCCACTAGATCCTCTGCTTGCTCTTGCTCGCCGCCCTCTTGATCAAAACGTATCTTACCGTCCACTTCTACTTTACGGTCTTTATTCATTTTTGCTAACGTTTCGCCAAACTTCTCATGCATATCTGATAGGTTGATACGCTGCTGCGGCAAATTAGGACCAGCTAGTGCTGGTTGTACTGAAGATAAGTCTAGCTCTAGTTTACTAGAATAAGTCGCCGCTGGTGTATCAGCATCATGCCATAAGCCTTGCGCCTTGGCATATTGCTCAACCAGCTCAATTTGCTCTTCATCTCGACCAGACAGACGCAGGTAATCAATCGCCATCTGATCGATTGGGAAAATACCACAAGTCGCACCGTACTCTGGCGACATGTTGGCGATAGTAGCGCGATCGGCCAATGGCATACTGTGTAAGCCTTCGCCATAAAACTCAACGAATTTACCCACCACGCCGTGTGCACGTAGCATCTCCACCACACGTAATACCAAATCAGTTGCTGTGACGCCTTCGGTCAGCTTGCCTTTGAGCTCAAATCCGACCACTTGTGGAATCAGCATCGAGGAAGGTTGACCCAGCATCGCCGCTTCGGCTTCGATACCGCCCACACCCCAACCAAGCACACCGATACCATTAATCATCGTGGTGTGGCTGTCTGTGCCAAATACGGTATCTGGATAAGCCATCAGCTCGCCATCAACATCTGCTGCCATCACGACGCGAGCGAGATACTCAAGGTTGACCTGATGCACGATACCTGTCGCTGGTGGTACGACGACGAAGTTCTCAAAGGCTTGTTTGCCCCAATGCAAAAACTCATAGCGCTCATTGTTACGCTTAAATTCGATTTTTTCGTTGAGATCTAGTGCGTCCTCACGGCCATAAGCATCGACCTGTACAGAGTGATCAACGACCAGCTCACTAGGGATAAATGGGTTAATTTGCTCAGCTTTACCGCCAAGCTCAACCACTGCATCACGCATCGCGGCCAAATCAACAACTGACGGCACACCAGTGAAATCTTGCAAGACCACACGTGCTGGCATAAAGGCAATCTCTTTTGATGCCTCAGCGCCTGCATCCCAGTTAGCAACTGCTTCGATATGGTTTTTGCCAACCGACTGGCCGCCGTCTTCGTTACGCAATAGGTTCTCCAATACCACTTTCATACAAAATGGTAGGGTATCGATATGTTCGTAAGTTTCGGTCAGCTTTGGCAAACTATAAAAGGCATGTTCCTTGCCAGCGACTGAGAGGGTGTCTTTTACATTAAAAATATCACTCATGATAGCTTCCTTATCGTTGTTATAGATCCTAGACGTCAATTATTATGGGTGTAGGTATATGACTGGTGGCTGAATAAATGATCGAATTGATTTTGATAATCGAAAGGTGTCGTCAATTTATCTTATGACCGCTTCTGCTCGCAAAGAAAATAATGCTACTTTAACAATGCTATTTGCTTGCTCAACAAAAGCTTCTTTTACCATAACAAACATGCAAGGCTTTGTTAACGTCTAGACGTTATCGAATCGTGGCACAATCGTAAACGTAACAAAGGCTTAATGAGCTATATACTAATGGTGATCGCTATCACTTACTGGGTTTTTGGCGTCTGCCACTACGGAACACGTAGCTGTCGTCATAAAACTCGGTCACGGCGTTTGCTGCCCAGAAATGCGGTACACCTAAAATCGGTAGCGGCGCAAGCTGTCGTGGTTTGACATCATCATTTGATAATAACGTGTCCATGTATTCGGCAACCTTATCATCTAAATAGCTCATACGTTCAGCCAATGATAAGGTAAAGAGCTCTTGTGAAACATGAATGACAATACTATGCGCACATAATGGTTTACGCGGTTGTATCAGTTGCTCAAGTAGTGCATGCCCAAAGATATAGACTGCTGCCTGAGCGCTGTTATCAGGTTGTGCTGGGTTGTCCCATTTAGCTCGTGGTTTCACCAAACTTGCCTGCCAGTCAAAACTAACCAACGCCTCACCGATACTAACATCAGAAGTCACCAGCACGGCGCCATTCTCATCAAAGACAGTAATAGTGTCACGTACCCGTCCTCGTCGCTCACTAACGCCTTGCTTGGCAATCTCTAGCATATGATAGTAATTGAGCATAGCCTTAGTCTTTGGGAAGGTCAGCCAGATACTACCGTTAAATAAATCATGCAAATTGTCCCTCGTCGGAATATGTCCGCTTGTCCCGATGAAATGCTCGTAAGCTTCGCCATCGGGCAATGCATTTTGAGAGACAAACTGCAGGGTCTGCGGCTTGTTATCATGAGCTGGTTTGGTCTGTGGTAAGGGTTGCTCCAAGACCGCCGCTTGCCGTTCCATCGCTGTTTTCAATACTGCACCAACGACATCAGGTGTACTACCGATAGCTTTTGGCGTGCCCACACTGTCTGCCTGGTGCTTGATATTGCTAAGGTGCGCAATAGTTGTGCTGAGATAACCCAGCTGGGTAATATGAGACAACCACGGTGCTTGCCAATCAATATCGGCAAAGGACTTATCAAGTGTACCCTTTACGATAGAAGGGTCGTTATTGTCTGTGTCGGGATTTGGTTTGGCTGGCAAGTCACTGGCTGGCATAAGCGCTATCTCTCAAGGTTTATCTCTGTTAGACGTATGGGCGGTCTATGGTATCATGGTGCGCTTTTTTACAGCTAGATGAGCGACTCGAAAGGTCTTTTTGAGCGCGATGGATAAATGAGTTTTTATGGCAAATTTTAATACCCACTTAAACGTTGCATTTATGGTTAGCGGTGCCATGAGTCTGACCGTATATAAAGCTGGACTGATCGACGACTCAGGATTTTTGATGTGTGTGGCGCTTGGGACTATTGGCGGGTTGTTACCAGATTTAGATTCGGATAACTCAACACCGATTAAGCTTGGTTTTAATATCACCTCGTTTGTCTTTGCCTTTGGTTTAGTCATGCACTGGCGTAGTGAGCTAAGCTTGCTTTCGCTGATAGCATTATGGCTGGCTGGCTACGGTTTTATGCGTTATGTCGTTTTTCATATTTTTACTACGATGACTGTGCATCGCGGCGTCATCCACTCTGTGCCATATATGGCGATATTGGGATTGGGTCTGACGTGCTTAAGTTATTACGGTCTACACCTACCACTGACGACCAGCTGGTTTTACGGTCTGTTTTTGTTTGGCGGGGCGATAGTGCATTTATCATTGGACGAGCTGTATAGCGTGAATTTGTCTAATATGAAAATGAAGCGCTCATCGGGCACAGCGATGAAGTTCTACCAGCCAAAAGATAAATGGTGGTACTTGCTCTTATATACTATCCTTGCATTACTGGTGTATGTCGCTCCGCCTTTTGAGATGTTTTGGTCGCGACTAAGTGATCCTTCTGCATGGGCACAGCTAAGAGTTGGTATGCTGCCGACACTCCTAGAAGATATGCTACGGTAAGCTATTACTACCAATCATTAGAGTATGCTATGTCACTTTTTATACCATCTACTACCCAAACCTGCCCTTGCCAAATCAATCCGTTATCAGAGACAGACTCGCCGCTCTCCTATCAAGAGTGCTGCCAGCCTTATCATAATGCTTTTTATGATGACGAAGTAGGTGGTCTAAAAGCGGAGACAGCCGAGCGGCTTATGCGGTCGCGCTATAGTGCATTTGTACTCATCAAACCAGACTATATCGTTAAGACCACGCTACCTGCACAGCAGGCTTTGCTTGACGTCACATCGGTTGAGAGTTGGGCAAAAGAGACGGACTGGGCAGGCTTAGAGATTGTGAAGCATACGCCAAAGCTGGGCAAAAGACATGCGCAGGTTGAGTTTGAGGCGTATTTTAATACCAAAGATAATGCTCGTGATTTAGCAGAAAAAATACAAGCGCATCATGAGTTATCTACCTTTGTGAAAACAAAAGACAAGTTTAGTAATGATGCGCGTTGGTACTTTTTAGACCCGACGGTTGCGATAACAGTGACGCAAAAGCAACCGTGTATTTGTGGTTCTGGAGAGAAATTTAAGCGGTGTTGTGGGGGATATTTGGGTTAGTTTTTTATTAGCTTGTTATGAAAATATATTTGCTTATTATCTTCATTGTCGTCTTTAAGCCATTCAGATACTTCAATCATTTCGCAATCTGGCGTAATTTTGTAATAGTTGTAGTAACTACTAGCATAAACATTTTCAGAGGGCACATAGCAAGTTATAGACTCAGTTTTGCAAAAAGATTGAAGTCTTTTCAAAAAAATATCAAGTGGAATCTTAATTCGGTAAATCTGTAATAGCATACAAGCATCACCTTCTATGAGACTTTTTACTCCGAGACATTCGCAAAGTTTTGGAAGTTGATTTCCTAAGGTTCCTATCTCTTGCAAGCTTAATACCGCAACCTTATTTTCTGGCAAGCTAAAAACTTTCTGTAGTAACAAACTAGCCTTTTCATCACTAATAGCTTGTTTTACAAAAAAATCAATCATTAAGATACCTGATACAGTATGAAGAGAATTAAATACTGCTTATATATACATTCTAAGTTATTAGAAGGTCTGAACTATTCGTCAAAAACATCAATGTACAAAGTAAACTATTCAAAATTGCCAAATATCATTCCCTAAACACTCGCCCCAACCTCCCGTGCAATCGCAATCCCTTCCTCAACCGTCAAAAACTTGCGCTGGCTTGGGCTATCTTTATAAATGACATCACCGTCTTGAAAGATTAAGCACTCATTGACCGCCAGCTGTTGCCATTTCTCATTTTCAGTGAGCGGCACGGTGACTAAGATCGTGACTTTGTCCGTGTCTGTGGTCACATCACCAAAGTTAATCGCCAGATCGTCGTCTGATAATTTCGCCTCACCAAATGGTGCTTTTCGCGTTAGATAAAACAACAAACTGCCCGCATAAGCCAGTTGCCACTTGCCGTTCGATATCAAGCAGTTGAATAGACCATTTGCAGACAGATAGCGACACTGCGTGGTCAAAAAATTAAACAGTGTTTGGTCGTCAGGACGAGTTTTGAAGCTACTCTTTAAACGATTAATGAGATAGCAAAAGATCATTTCAGAGTCAGTGCTACCCACTGGCTGACAATGCGCGGCATTACCGTTGTCTTGCAGGCGCTGGCAACGCTTGATAAACTCGCTATTCATCTGTCCATTGTGCGCAAACACCCACTGCTCGCCCCATACTTCACGGACGAACGGATGCGTATTTGCCAAACAGTTCTGCCCTTGCGTCGCTTTACGGATATGAGCGATGACATTCATGGCTTTGATTGGGTAATTGTTCACCAAGTCAGCTACTGGTGACAGGTGGCTCGGTCTGTTGTCATGAAATAGACGCAGGCCTGTTGAATCATTTACCGTGTCATCGTTAGTGTTGTCATTATTGCTGCATTCGCTACGTTCAAAAAACGCAATACCAAAACCGTCTTCATGACTGTCTGTCATTCCGCCGCGTTTGCGAAATCCTGCAAAACTAAAGCCAATATCCGTCGGGGTATTGCAGTTCATTCCTAAAAGTTGACACATTTATAGTTCACCGTTTTTATAGTCTTGTTTGCCATGATTGTGCTCGGTTTCTGGAGTAATACCGAGCTCAGCATCGCTCATATTGGCGAGTAGATCAGCCCTAGCACTACTGTCTGTATCGATACCCTCTAAGATACGCTGAGCTTCTGCTAGCTCTGTACCCTCTACCCAAAGCACTATACCAGAGTTCATACCAGGGATAGCACTTAGCGGCTGTAGAGACACCGCGATGCCATTATTGCGTAGCAGGTTGGCATGCAGCTCGCCCTGCATGTTGGTATCGAAACGTGCCAGTTTGTGCCAGTTATCAACTTGATCAGTCATGGTGTCGTCTCCAAAGTGCTGCTACTAGGATATCTACTGCTAGCATATTTGTTACTAGGGTAAGTGGATAAGCAATGTTTAGGATACTTGATCTAGTGTATATTCTTTGACTGCAAACTCACTACTATTAGCTAATTTTTCGTGTGCTTGCTCGGCTTGTGCCATGCTACTAAACACACCAGCAATGTGATTGTTCTGTGTGTTCGATAATACAAACACTGCGTTCTGCGCTTTTTCGACATGTGCCCAATGATAGGCGGCTAAACGCTTCATCAAGTCAGGGTTTTTGACCATGATGTTGTCACCCGTACGACCTTCGGTACGGTTGTAATGAATCACGTTTAGACGCAGTAACCAGAATATCACTGCTGCTTTTGCTAGCATAACAGGTAGTGCACGTTTCTCATCAGTATTTAGTGGGCGTATCGATTCATAACCTTGTAAGAATACCGCCATTTTATTGCGATCAAAGTTCACAGACTCGCCCTGCTCAGCGACGCCCCACGTGGTACAAAAATCATTGATAGTGATAGCAATATCCATCACATAGTGCTCGACACTGACTTCAGTGAAATCTAACAAACCCGTCAGACGTGCTTCACCTTTTTGTAGATTCCATAATGTGTTGTCAGCAAACATATCTAAATGACATAAGCCGTTTGGCAATGTAGTCAGCGGTAGATCGCGATAAGACTGCCAAATATCGCTCATCAATTTGGCTTCGTCACCTGGCATAAACTGCATTTCGCGGTCACGTACATCTGCCCATGGGTATAAGGGTACGCCATATTGCTCGCTTGGCTGCAGTGCTTGCAGGGTCTCATGCAGCATGGCTAACGCCGCCCCGATATCGTGACACATCGCTTGCGTGGTTTGGTCTGGATGCGATCCTGATAGGCATGGCACTAGGGTAATCGCTTTGTCTTCATAATGGATGACATAACGTTTATCGTCACTATCCGTTTGAGCGCTATTCGATTCAATAACTGCCAATGGCGCGGCAACAGGTAGTTTGCCATCTAACTGGTTTAGGATGATTGCCATTTTTTCGATATCAGCAGGTGGACGCTCTTCAAACAAGGTAAATACATAAGAGTATGTACCCTCTACATCATCAGTCGTTTGAATAAACCAGTTTGAGTTTTTGATACCTTGAGTGATTGGAATCGCACGGGCGAACGACACACCAAAGCTTTGGCAAAAGGCGGCAAACTGATCATCGGTTAACTGGGTATAGACGGACATGACATCTCACTTATGACGGTTAAATAGTAAAAGTAGTACGTGAAATAATAAATTCAATTTGGGTAATAATAAATGTGGTGACAGTCAATAATAGTGACCATTACGTCGCCGATAAGCAAACTTTAAATATCGTTAAGATATTTTGTCAATCGGCTGCGTTCTATGACGTAGCTGATACTGATAAAAGTAGCCACATAGTAAAATAGCAACTCAGCAGGCAGCTACTTAATAAAACAATGACTTAATAAAACAGCTGACACATAGGCTAGCTAATATATAGGCTAAGCATTTTTTGCAATCTTTAAACCTTCTTCAATCGACAAATAAACAGGGGACTTAGGGACATCTTGATAAACCATATGACCTTCTGCAAAAATAATGCACTCATCAACGGCCAGCTGTTGCCAGTTTTCATCACTAGTAAGTGGGGTGGTAGCGAGCACCGTCATGACATCGTCTGTCTCGTTGACGGTCTCAAAGTCCATCGTTACATCCACATCAATGAGAGCCGCTGAGCCAAATGGAGTTTGACGAGTCACATGAAACAATAACGTATTGGCATAGCCAAGCATCCACTCACCATTGGACATCACGCAATTGAACAGTCCATAATTCGCCAAAAAACGGCATTGCACGGTTAAGAACTCATACAGTGTCTGTGCATCGGGCTTGTACTCAAACTGGTCTTTTAGTTGATTGAGCAAGTAACAAAACGCAAATTCCGAATCGGTGTCCCCTACTGGGCAATAGTGATGTGATTTGCCTTGCTTGATAGGGTCGCTATCGGCCGCATCTTTAATGGTCATTTTACCGTTGTGAGAAAACACCCAAGCCTCGCCCCAAATCTCACGCGTAAAAGGATGAGCATTACTGAGTAACTGATCATCTGATTTGCGTATATGGACAATAGTATTATCAGCTTTTACTCGAGTTTGACTGACCAACTCAGCAAGTGGGGAGTCCATCGCCGCGCGATTATCGCAGTACAAACGCAGACCCGTCGGCTCAAAATAAGCAATGCCAAAACCGTCAACATGATCGTCTGTAAGCCCACCACGAGCCCGAAAACCAGCAAAAGAGAAACCGATATCAGCAGGATTTTTACTGTTCATGCCGAGCAGTTGACACATAAGCACCCTTTGCATTTGTTTTGTAAAATAGTTACGCGTATCATAGCATTTTATGTGATGTATCTTTGTATTCTTGCGCGAATTAATAGGCGGTTTTATGCTAGCAAAACGTATTATTCCCTGTCTTGACGTAGACAATGGCCGCGTGGTCAAAGGGGTTCAGTTTGTTGATATCAAAGACGCTGGCGACCCTGTCGAAGTCGCCCGACGCTACAACGAACAAGGCGCTGATGAGATTACCTTTTTGGACATCACCGCGACCAATGACGAGCGCGACACCACGTATCATACCGTTGAGCGCATGGCTGAGACGGTATTTGTGCCACTCACCGTCGGCGGCGGCGTGCGAAAAATCGCTGATATTCGCAATTTGCTCAATGCAGGTGCGGACAAAGTCGCAATCAACTCAGCAGCAGTATTCACCCCTGAGTTCGTTGGTGAAGCCGCGCAAAAATTTGGTAACCAATGTATCGTTGTGGCCATCGATGCCAAACGTGTCGCTGATATCAACGTCGACGGTATTACCGTGCCGCGTTGGGAAATTTTTACCCATGGTGGTCGTAAGCCAACCGGTATTGATGCCGTTGCTTGGGCGAGCAAAATGGCCGAGCTGGGCGCTGGTGAATTGCTAGTCACTTCGATGGACGGTGATGGTACCAAAAAAGGCTATGACTTGGCACTCATGCAGCAGATCACCAGCCGGGTCAATGTACCTGTTATTGCCTCAGGTGGCGTCGGCAACCTACAGCACTTGGCAGAAGGCGTGCTAAAAGGTGGCGTCGATGCGGTACTTGCCGCCAGTATTTTTCACTTCGGTGAGTACACCGTGTTGGAGGCCAAGGAATACATGGCAGCGCAAGGTATACAGATGCGTCTATAGCACGTTCGTAAAATACAAATAAAGACCAAAAAAATGCTATCATAGTGCTAACCATTTATTTTCGTTCAATTAACTATGACAACGCCAAAATGATAGGCGACCGAGTTGATTGAACGTATTTGTATATTTAGCTATTTATTTACGTCTATATCTCAATTGAACGCTTTATTAAGCAAAGGATTTTTTATGTCGAACTTACAACAGCAGCGCAGCGATGTGACCCATATCGATGGCAACTTGCATCAAAATGCTGACGCTCGCATTGGCATCGTCGTTGGTCGTTTTAATGGTTTTGTCGTCGAGTCACTAGTTGATGGCGCAATCGACGCCCTACTCCGTCATGGTGTATTGGGTAGCAACATTACCGTTGTCCGTGTTCCTGGTGCATTTGAGTTGCCACTTGTTGCCCAGCGCGCGGCTGAATCAGATCGCTTTGACGCGATTGTGGCACTGGGTGCAATCATCCGTGGTAGCACGCCGCACTTTGATATTGTAGCCAGTGAGTCGGCCAAAGGTCTGAGCGCTGTGGCAATGGATTATAATATCCCTGTTGCCAACGGTATCATCACAACGGATAGCATCGAGCAAGCTATTGAGCGCTCTGGTACTAAAGCAGGCAATAAAGGCTCTGAAGCTGCGATGGTTGTGCTAGAAATGATTGCTGTTTTGTCACAGCTCGATATTGATGATATCGATGAAGTTTAAGCTTTGAAGCTAGAACGTACTGTTTTGACTGGTGCTGCTATTTGGTAATAACAGCACCTTATAGCATGACGCCAGCTATCAACACACTGGCTATTTTTTGAATTTTCGCCGTATTTCTATACCCTTTATAAAATTGAATAAGCAAAGTAAGTACATATGCGTTCTGATAGCATTCTGTCTCGACACACTTGAATCAATGCTTTGCTGGTTTAGTTTTTGACTGGGTATCATCTTAAAAATTTAGGTACAGACCCCCTATGACTGACCAACTCAAGCGCGCTATCAGCGCTGCGAAAACCGCACAAGCCAACGAAGCTGAAGCTACCCGTATAGCGAGCAGTAGTGCAGGTGATCAAACCTTCGATATGAGTGAGTCTTCTTACAAGACCAGTCACACTGCTATCCGTAAAGCGCGCCGCTTTGCGATGCAAGGACTATACGAGTGGCTCGTCACCGACCGCCGCTTTGATGTGGATGGCAAGCTTGGCTGGAAAGACAATGCTCCGCATGACATCGCTGCACGTACGCGTGCCACCAACGCCATGCATACTGTACATATCGGTTACTATCACGAAATGATGCGTGATATTCCAGAGCAAATTGAAGCGCTAGACGCCCTTATCAGTCAACATCTCGATCGTGAGATTGATAAGTTAGATACCGTTGAGCACGCTATTTTGCTGATTGGTGCCTATGAGCTGCAAAACCGTATGGAAATTCCTTACAAAGTTGTGCTCGATGAAGCGATGAAGCTTAACAATCACTTTGGCGCGACTGATGCTCACAAATTGATTAATGCGGTACTGGACAAAATGGCTGTTGAAGTGCGCGCGCTTGAAGTGCAAGCAGATACCAAAGCTAACCTACGTACCTCACAAAAAGCAGCATCTAAGCAAGCTGAAACAGTGCTAGCAGACGATGTTGAATCAGCTACTCAAACTACAAACGCTGTCGATGAGGCACCAACCGCTTCAAACAAGACGCGTATCAGTGCTAACAAGGCCAACGTCAAGCGCAGTAGTGCCAGTAAAGCCAGTGCCAATATCAGTGAATTTAAAGCAAATAAGAAAGCCACTGACGACACAAAAAGCAAAGACTAACCATGAACGAGTTTGAGCTGATTGAGCGTATATTTTTGCAAATGCAAACTGACTATTTACCGTCAGATGCTATCAAAAAGGGTATCGAAAAAGGTATCGGTGATGATGCGGCGGTCATGGCGGTACCAGCAGGGTCACGCTTGGTCAGTTGTATCGATACGCTGGTTCAAGGTCGCCATTTCCATGCTAATTTTGAGCAAGTAAATAAGCTTGCGTTTGAAATCGGCTACAAAGCCGTCGCAGTCAATGTTTCAGATATTGCAGCAATGGGTGCCACCCCGCACAGTATCTTACTGGCATTGGCATTGCCCGAGCAATTGGCAAACAGTGACTGGCTCACGACCTTTGCGAAAGGCTTATTTCATGCCTGTCAACTGTTTGGGGTCACGCTAACTGGCGGTGACACTACACGCAGCGAGCAATTGGTGATCAGTGTGAGTGCGCAAGGATTACTCGGAGCAGATACACCTGCTGTCTATCGCTCGGGGGCGCAGGTCGGTGACAAGGTTTATGTCTCAGGGACGCTTGGTGATGCTGCCTATGCATTAGAGTTCCCTGACAGCCCACAAGGTATAGAGCTGGCGCATCGCTTGCACATGCCAACACCTCGCATCACTTTAGGTGCAGCATTGGCAAACGCGGGCGCAACGGCGATGATCGATATCTCTGACGGTCTATACCAAGACCTTGGGCATATCTGTCAGCAGAGCGGTGTGAGTATGCAGCTTAACCTTGAACAACTGCCTACTAGTGATTCGTTATGCTTAGTAGACTTATCTGAGCGCTTGTTGTGTCAGCTGGCAGGTGGAGATGATTATGAGCTGGCTTTTACTTTGCCTGCGCATATTGAGCCACCAGCTGGCAACACATCTATCACCTGTATCGGAACAGTGATTGCGCTAACAGAGTCTGCAGTAAATAAAAGCACATCTACAGCGTTACGTCCGGAACTGTTCTATAACCATCAGTCAGTGACGCCTACCCAACCTGCACCATTCTCTACATGGCCTAATATGACTGGCTACCAACACTTCACAGGCTAATCTATGACTGATCATGACCTATCTAAGCCTGATATCCGTAAAGCAAATGACTGCCCACCACTGCCAGCAAGTGCCAGTATGTTTGATACTATCGTTTATTGGCTTGGGCTAGGCTTAGGTAGCGGCATGCCCCGCCGTGCCCCTGGTACGTGGGGCACCGTTGGTGGTCTGATTGTGGGCGTGCCGCTCATGGCCTTGGGGTTTGTCCCTTTTTTAATATTAACTATTCTATCTTGTATTGTTGGTATCTGGATATGTGGACGGACGTCTGAGTTGATGCAGGTACATGATGATCCACATATTGTGTGGGATGAGTGGTCCGGTATGTGGATTACCTTGCTACCCCTATCGTATATTTTGTCCTATGTATTTCCTCCTTCTGTAGATGCCTTATCGATGATGATGTTGCCGACCTTTTGGGGCTGGTTACCGGCAGCTTTTATCCTATTTCGTGTGTTTGATATTTTAAAGCCACCACCGATTGGCTGGGCAGACAAAAAAGTTGCTGGCGGTCTTGGGGTGATGTTAGATGACATCATTGCAGGAATCATGGCGGCCGTTATTTGGCTAATTATATATACCGTTGCAGTCATGTTTTTTGCTTTTTGATAGCAGTACGCAGGAATATCTAGGATAGTACTGGTGTATTTACTGGTTTGATTTCGCTGAATTAAGCGAAGTATATTCAAGTTACAAAGCCTGCACGTCATATTTTATTTTCAAAAGGGATTTTGCGTTATAATCCAATTTTATATTTTGTTGCACTTGTAGGGTTATTATGACATCTCCTCTTTCTGTGATTATTTTAGCGGCCGGTAAAGGCACGCGTATGCAGTCTGCAAAACCAAAGGTATTGCAGACATTGGCTGGTAAATCATTATTGGGTCACGTACTAGACACTTGCCATCAGCTCACTGTCGATGAAACGATTATCGTTCATGGGTTTGGCGGTGAGCAAGTGAAGTCGGAAATCACCAATCAATATACACAGTCATCGATCACTTGGGTTGCTCAAACTGAGCAATTAGGTACTGGTCATGCCGTCAAAGTGACACTGTCTGCTCTGCCACAATCAGGGCAAAGCCTTGTTTTGTATGGTGATGTACCATTGGTAAGCTGTCAGACGTTAGCCGCATTGAAAACTGCCAATACTGACGGTATGTCTATGTTAACCCTTACTGTCGATAATCCGTTTGGACTCGGTCGTATCAAGCGTGATCAAGCAGGTAATATTGAAGCTATCATTGAGCAAAAAGATGCCAGTGCCGATGAGCAAAGTATCAAAGAAATCAACAGCGGTATCTACTGCGTAGACAATGCGCTATTGCACAAATATTTACCTGAACTCTCTAACGATAACGCCCAAAAAGAATACTATTTGACTGATATTGTCAAAATGGCAGTCGCTGATGGTATTACTATTGCGGCGATTGAGCCTGAGCATACGTTTGAGATTGAAGGCGTGAATAATCGCCAACAACTTGCCAGCCTAGAACGCATATGGCAGCGCAAGTTAGTCGCTGATTTACAAGAAGCAGGTGTACAGTTTGCTGATCCTACCCGTGTTGATATTCGTGGGTCTCTAACCGCTGGCCAAGATGTGTTTGTAGATGTTGGCGTGGTATTTGAGGGTAATTGCGTTTTAGGTAATAACGTCTATATCGAAGCTGGCTGTGTGATTAAACATGCCACTATCGGTAATGCCTGCCATATCAAACCTTACTGCGTGATCGATCATGCTGATATTGGTGCTGGTGTCGATGTAGGGCCTTTTGCCCATCTGCGTCCTGAGACGGTATTGTCTGATAATAGTAAAATCGGTAACTTTGTAGAAATTAAGAAATCGACCGTCGGTCACGGCAGTAAAGTAAACCATTTGAGTTACGTGGGTGATGCGACTGTTGGTACAGGCGTCAATATTGGTGCTGGTGTCATTACCTGTAATTATGATGGTGCTAATAAATCACAGACCATTATCCAAGACAACGCTTTTATCGGTTCCAATGTTAGCTTGGTTGCGCCTGTCACGATTGGTGATACTGCGACCGTGGCGGCAGGTTCTGTAGTTACCAAAGATGTTGATAACAATGCTTTGGCATTTGGCCGCGCGCGTCAAGTACAAAAAAACGACTTTCAGCGTCCGACCAAGAAGTAACCGGCTCGTTGCCAGCGTGATCAATGACCGTCACTCTTGAGCAACCCTAAGCAGTACTTCAATCTTTGTGGTACTGCTTCATCGTATTTATAAACTGATGTGCTAATTGATGACTAGAGTGATGAATCAGTCGCTAGTCTTTTTATCTTGTACCATTCTATATTGAACTACTAAAAATTGAATTTAAGGAATAGCCATGTGTGGAATTGTAGGCGCAGTCGCTGAGCGAAATATTGCCAATATCTTACTTGAAGGCTTGAAGCGTTTAGAATATAGAGGCTATGATTCAGCTGGTCTGACGGTGATTCGTGATGGTGAGCTACACCGCGAGCGTCAAGTGGGCAAAGTAAAGGCACTGGTCGATGCCGTCGCTATCAACCCAGAGTTCTTTGATGGTCATATCGGTATCGCTCATACACGCTGGGCCACCCATGGCGAGCCCGCGCAGTGCAATGCACACCCACATGTATCAGGCAAAATTGCCGTTGTTCATAATGGCATCGTCGAAAACTATGCCGAGCTAAAAGAAGAACTGATGGCCAAAGGCTATGAGTTTACTTCGCAGACAGATACTGAAGTGGTGGCGCATTTAATCCATGATATCTATAAACAAACGCCTGACTTATTAGAAGCTGTCCGTACTATCATTCCATTGCTACATGGTGCCTTTGCTTTGGGTATCGTACATGTAGATTGCCCAGATGAGCTTATTACTGTACGTCTAGGCTCACCATTGGTGATTGGTGTCGGTATCGGCGAGAATTTTATCGCCTCAGACCAGCTGGCCCTTTTGCCGGTCACCAACCGCTTTATGTATCTAGAAGAAGGCGATATTGCTAGATTGACTCGCAGTAGCATTCAGGTTTATGCAGATGGCGTTGAAGTCCAACGTCAAATACATGAAATTGATGCCACTCAGCATAACGCAGACAAAGGCGAGTTCAAGCACTATATGCTCAAAGAAATCTATGAGCAGCCAGACGCGGTTGCCCGTACTATTGAGATGGCTTTGGACAATGGCGAAACCGCTTCACTACGCGATGATTTTTTGCAGCGTTATGAGACAAAGTTATCAGGTATCCGTAATGTCCAAGTCATCGCTTGTGGTACCAGTTATCATGCCGGCATGGTCGCCAAGTACTGGTTCGAGAGTCTTATTCGTATCCCTTGTTCAGTCGAAGTGGCAAGCGAGTTCCGTTACCGCAATCCTGTCGTCGTCGATAATACTTTGGTTATCTGTATCTCTCAGTCGGGTGAAACGGCTGACACCTTATCCGCACTACGTGATATTCAAAAAAACATACCTACAGGCTTGGTCAGCCTAGCGCTGTGCAATGTACCAACCTCATCGCTGGTACGCGAAACAGATATCTTCTTGCCGACACTCGCAGGTCCTGAAATTGGTGTTGCTTCAACCAAGGCATTTACCACGCAGCTGGTTGCACTAATGTTATTAGTATTGAAAGTTGGTAGCACTCAGCAGCGTATGACTGCTGAGCAATTAAGTAGCTTATTAGATGAGCTGCATCAATTACCAGGTCAGCTGCACACCAGTTTGATGCTAGATGCTCCCATCAAAGCCATGAGTGAGCATTTTGAAGATAAGAAAAGCTGTCTGTTTTTGGGACGTGGCTTGCAATTCCCAATCGCTCTCGAGGGTGCGTTAAAACTAAAAGAGATCTCTTATATTCATGCCGAAGGCTACGCCGCAGGTGAGCTCAAGCACGGACCATTAGCACTGGTGGACAAAGACATGCCAATCGTTGTATTGGCACCCAAGGACAGTATGTTTGATAAATTAAAAGCAAATATGCAAGAAGTGCATGCGCGTCATGGTGAGCTATTCGTTTTCGCTAGTGAAGCCAGTCAAATGGTCGCAGAGGACAGACTGCATTTGGTAAATGTGCCTGACGTTTGCGAGGCCCTAGCCCCTATCGTCTACAGTGTACCCGTACAGTTGCTGTCGTACCATGTAGCAGTGATGCGTGGCACTGATGTCGATCAACCACGCAATTTGGCCAAGTCAGTGACGGTTGAGTAGTATAACCTATTGATTTTTAATTTATTATTACTTAATAGTCACCTATTATACTGAAGAATCACCAACCATTCTATGATGCATCACTAAATCCTTCGCCATCTACTACTGACAAGATGACGAAGGGTTTTTTTTGAATAACGAAATAAGAAACTATGCATCATTCATATGACTATAGTTTCTACTATATAGGTACTGAACGCATGGATACTGAGAGTGAAAGCACTAACCAAATAGACATTATCTATGAAGATGAGCACCTAGTGGCAATTAACAAAGAAGCCGGGCTGCTAGTACATCGTAGCTGGCTGGATAAAGGCGAAACACGCTTTGCTATGCAGCTGACCCGTGATGCGGTCGGTTGCCATGTGTTTCCGGTGCATCGTTTAGACAAACCGACTTCGGGCGTGCTTTTGTTTGCCAAAAGCTCAGCCGTAGCGCGCACCTTGACCGAGGCATTTACTGAACGCAAGGTTACCAAGCAATATATAGCCGTGGTGCGCGGCTTCATGCCAGAGCACGGCACGATTGATTATGCGCTCAGCTTTAAGCCTGATGCCATCGCTGATAAACTCGCCAACTTAGACAAGCCCGCTCAAGAGGCGGTGACCCACTGGCAAAGCTTGGCAAAAATCGAGCTGCCGTTTGCAGTGTCAAAAAAGCATCCCACCAGCCGCTATAGCCTTGTGCGCCTGACACCTGAGACGGGACGCAAGCATCAGCTGCGTCGGCACATGAGACATGTATTTCATCATATCGTGGGTGATACCAGCCACGGTGATATACGGCACACACGATTTTTTCGCACTCACTATGACTGTACGCGCATGCTATTACATGCTCAGACATTGGCGCTCAGTCATCCCGTCACTGGTGAGCCATTACTCCTAAAAGCAGGCTTGGACGATCAATGGATGCGCATCCTAAAAGCGTTTTCTTGGGTAGAGAGTCTTGAATCTCAGATGCATTAAGATTTTTTGGTGCTGTTGCTTCATAGAAGTAACGACCCCGATACTACTCGTAAAGGCTCAATGCGCTAACAATGGCTCATCAATTCGAGCATTTTGCTCTGACAGAATATATTATTTCTCTAAACCCTACTTTCTTTTAAGACTCTGATTGATGACTAAAAGGTCGAACAAAAGACCAGATTATTTAACTCAGTCTTTGAGCAGCTACTAGCGCAACTTTTCCAATGAAATGGCAAGTATTTAGCTAATTAGAGCTTGTAAACTCACTTGTGTTATACCTACTCTAATAGAGCGAGTTATTGATCAAGTTACAACCTATTTTGTAAGGTCATTACGCTATAAACGTTACGCAGCCCTTATTTTTTCAAAATCTCTAATAATTCCAAACTCTTAATCATCTATTTCGAAAGATATATTTTGCGCTTGAAGTTTACTAATACAGGCCTCTATTTTGAAATAGCGGCATCAGAGCGTATGCTGAGGAAACAGCTAGTAGTAACTTAATCTTAGCTAAATAACATGACAGTTCACTAAAGGTAATTGCCCCATTCAGCATCTTTCTCTATAATCTCAACGAGATTAATTTTAAAGAACGAACAATGGTTTTTAAGTACCTAAAAGCGCTTTTCTCTTATAATAGAAGAGAATCTTATCTTGGCGAAAGCTTGACTATAGCTGCTAAATCGTATCAAAAAGCAGCTGAACAAGGTCATGCTATCTCCCAGTATCATCTTGGTTTACTTTACCAAGAAGGGCAAGATATGCGTCAAGACTTGACTGCGGCTATCAGTTGGTACCAAAAGGCCGCTGAGCAAGGTCATGTCACCTCCCAATATAATCTTGGTTTGCTTTATGAAGATGGTAAAGGCATTCGTCGAGATTTGGCTACAGCTTTCAGTTGGTATCAAAAGGCCGCTGGGCAAGGTCATCTCATCTCCCAGTATCATCTTGGTTTGCTTTATGAAGAAGGTAAAGGTATTCGTCGAGATTTGGCTACGGCTATCAATTGGTATCAAAAGGCTGCTGAGCAAGGTTATATTATTGCCCAGTATCACCTTGGTTTGCTTTATGAAGAAGGTAAAGGTACTAGTCAAGATTTGACTACCGCTATCAGTTGGTACAAAAAGGCCGCTAAACAAGGTCATGTCACCTCTCAGTATCACCTTGGTTCACTTTACGAAAATGAGAAAGGTACTAGTCAAGATTTGACTACCGCTATCAGTTGGTACAAAAAGGCTGCTGAGCAAGGTTATATCATTGCCCAATATCATCTTGGTTCACTTTATGAAGATGGGAAAGGTACTAGTCAAGACTTAACTAGGGCTATCAGTTGGTACAAAAAGGCCGCTAAACAAGGTCATGTAACCTCTCAGTATCATCTTGGTTTGCTTTACCAAGAGGGCAAAGGTGTTCATCAAGATTTGGCTACCGCTATCAGTTGGTACCAAAAGGCCGCTGAGCAGGATCATACTATTGCCCAATATCATCTTGGTTCACTTTACGAAGAAGGTAATGGCGTTCGTCAAAACAAGTCTCAAGCAAAAGAATGGTTTGGTAAGGCTTGTGATAGTGGTGGTCAAAATGGGTGCGATAAATATCGCATACTAAACGAAGCAGGTTACTGATCTTGTTCATTTGATATAAAAACCTCTCAATATAGTTTATGTGTACAAACAAAATATCAAAAAATACCGATCAGTTAAAAACCTGATCACTTAGATTATTAGAATTAATCTATGAGTCTGTTGCAAGCATATCCTAGCCAATTAACTCTCTCCCCTCCAGCATATATGTAGACTACTTAAAAAATCTCACTAAACTATGCATGGCTCGCAGCATTAGGCACTATCATCTTGTTCATGAGCTTTATCCTTTAGACACACCACTCCAAACCCTCAAAATAATCCTTTATACAGAAAGTAAAACCCTACAATAGTCAGCAGCACTGCAAAGCATTTTTTTAGTAGCGCTGGTGATAAGATATGCGCGACTTTTGCGCCCAGCTTGGCGGTAAAAAAGCTCATGATACTGATACCCGAAAAGGCATAGATATGCACAAAGCCAATCGCATTAGGTACATTGATATTGGCCTGCATCCCAAAAATCATAAAACCAAGCGCGCCTGCGATGGCAATCGGCAGACCGCAGGCAGCGGACGTGCCTACCGCTTTTTGCATCACCACACCGTAACGTGTGAGATAGGGCACCGTTAAACTTCCACCGCCAATACCAAAAATAGCGGAGGCAATACCAATACCCGCGCCTGCTGCCAGTTGCTTCGGTTTTGATGGCAACGCGGCATCGGTATGCTGGGCGCTGTTGTTTGTTTTCTTTTTTCCGCCCCTAAACATCTTATAGGCAACCCACAGCAAAAACACACCTACAATCAGCTGAAGGTACAATCCTGATATCTGCCCTGCAATCCCTGCCCCCAAAAAGCAGCCGATGGCTAAACCTGGGGTTAGGTTTTTAAAGACCGGCCACATAACCCCGCCCTTTTTGTTGTGCGCCATGAGCGAGCTGATAGAGGTGACAATGATAGTGGCAAGCGAGGTGCCCAGCGCCAGATGCATTACATTATCAGGGTTGTAGTCTATTTGAGTAAAAACGATAAATAATAGCGGCACGATGATGGTACCGCCGCCGACGCCGAACAGCCCCGCTGCAAACCCTGCCAGCGCTCCAATGATTAAAAAAATTATAAGTTCCACAGAATCGTTACTTTTGGTTGGAGGATAGAAAGATACGGTTAAGCCATATCAATTTGACGGACTTGACCGACTGGATGATAGCGACGGTTGAAGTAGACCAGACTCTCGCCTGACCCATTTCCACCCTCAGCATGTCTGTCAGTTTGGCTAATCGCGACGACGCGGCATATAAAGATGCTATGCGTACCCACCGCTTGTACTTGCTCAATCTCACAATCAAAGCTCACCAGCGCATCGTCTAACACAGGCGCACCCGTGATCAAAGTATGCCATGCGCCATGGGTAAAGCGCTCATCTGAGTCAAGCTTGGAGGCAAAGACATTAGATAGGTGCTCATGATGTGCGCCAAGCACATTGACGCTCAGGACGTTGTTATCCACAAAATGCGTGTGCGAGCGCGAGGATTGGTTCATACACACCAGCAAGGTCGGCGGGCTATCGCTGACACTGCACACCGCCGAGGCGGTAAACCCATGCTCGCCTGCCGCGCCTGCGGTAGTGACCACGTTGACTGCCGTCGTCAGCAGTGACATGGCGTCTCTAAAATTGCTTGCTTCACTCATCACTCACACCCCAAATTTGGATTATTACTAATCTCTCGTTAGCCTACTAGTTCTTGACGAACGATGTCTGCGCCTGCGCTTAATGCTTGTAATTTGCCTTTTGCCACTTGGCGCGACAACGGTGCCATGCCACAGTTGGTTGAAGGATAGAGCTTGTCGGCATCGACAAATTGTAGCGCTTTACGTAAGGTATCTGCGACCGCCTCAGGCGTCTCGATGTCATTGGTCGCCACATCAATCGCACCAACCATGACCTTTTTACCACGAATCAGTTCAATCAAGTCCATCGGTACGCGCGAGTTCTGACACTCAAGTGACACGATATCGATTTTAGACTGCTGCAATTTGGGAAAGGCTTTTTCGTATTGACGCCACTCTGAGCCGAGCGTTTTTTTCCAATCGTTATTGGCCTTAATGCCGTAGCCATAGCAGATGTGTACCGCCGTTTCGCACTTTAGCCCTTCAATTGCACGCTCAAGCGTGGCAATGCCCCAATCGTTGACGTCATCGAAGAACACATTAAACGCAGGCTCATCAAACTGAATGATATCCACGCCCGCCGCTTCTAGCTCTTTAGCTTCTTGATTGAGGATGGTAGCAAATTCCCACGCCAGCTTTTCGCGGCTCTTATAATGACTGTCGTACAACGTATCAATCATGGTCATCGGCCCAGGCAGCGCCCATTTGATCGGCTTGTCAGTGTGCTGACGTAAAAACTTGGCATCATCAACGAACACAGACTTTTGGCGGCTCACGCCGCTCACAACCGTTGGCACACTGGCATCATAGCGATTGCGGATACGCACGGTCTCGCGCTGATTAAAATCCACGCCGTCTAAATGCTCAATAAAGGTGGTGACAAAGTGCTGACGGGTTTGCTCGCCATCACTGACGATATCAATCCCTGCCTGTACCTGCTCTTGTAGCGACACCAATAGCGCATCTTGCTTGGCTTGGATTAAATCCTCACCGTCCAGCTGCCATGGTGACCAAATTTTTTCAGGTTCCGCCAGCCAAGTGGGTTTGGGTAAGCTGCCAGCAGTTGAGGTTGGTAGTAATACTGTCATATTGCTTCTTCTTTTGTATTGGTCTTTTATTAGTTTTTTCATGACGTGATCAATTAGGCAGCATGCTGTTTAGGCAGTGCCTCTTTCACAGAGTAACTGGCCGCCCATGTCTCAAGAATATCCTGATAAGGCTTGATAAAATGTGTTTCGGTGAACTTGCCTTGGGTCACTGCCATTTGGCTACGCTCTGCACGATCATATACGATCTGGGTCAATGAATAATCTTGGTAGTTCAAGCTTGGCTGATACACTTCCCCAGCGCTCGAGTTGGCATTATAAATCTCAGGACGATAGATCTTTTGAAAGGTCTCCATGGTACTGATCGCGCTTATGAGCTCAAGATCGGTATAGTCGCTGAGTAAGTCACCTGCAAAATAAAACGCTAACGGTGCGACGCTACCTTCAGGCTTAAAATATCGCACAACTAAGCCCATCTTGTGAAAATAGTCGTCGGTGAGCGAGTATTCATCTTGCTTGTACTCGACACCCAATACCGGATGTTGGTTGTTGGTACGATGATAGGTTTTGCTTGTCGACACACTCAGGCAAATCACAGGCTGCTTATCAAAATTGGCTTTATAGGCATCTGAGTTCAATAGGTACTGAAACAGCTTGCCATGCAAGTCACCAAAGTGCTCTGGTGGCGATGACGTTGGGTTTTTATCGAAATGATCTAATAGCACGACGCTAAAATCATAATCGCGCACATATGATGAAAAGCTATTACCAATCATACCGTTGATGCGTTTGTTTTCTTTGTGGTCAATAATCGTTGTTTTGAGTGTTTCAATGACAGGAAAAGCATCGCCATTGCCTTCGATATCCATATCTACAGAGATGATATCAATCTCAACAGAATAACGATCTGCTGTAGGATTGTCCCAATGCGCAAGGGTATTAAAACGGTTGTTAATCATCGTCAACGTTTTGCGTAGGTTATCCTCGCGCTGCTCTCCGCGTGCTAAGTTGGCAAAATTTGTCGTCAGTCGTGTATTGTCAGCAGGATGATAGTTTTCATCAAAACGAATGCTTTTAATCGAACAGCTAAACTC
The DNA here is from genome assembly GCF_059072655.1 of Psychrobacter sp. H27. NCBI lineage: Bacteria > Pseudomonadati > Pseudomonadota > Gammaproteobacteria > Moraxellales > Moraxellaceae > Psychrobacter > Psychrobacter sp. H27. Next base: position 1,807,735 of record NZ_JCACRX010000001.1, read on the forward strand.
TTTACTCATAATGATTCACCACTTTCATATTTAAAATAGAACAAAATATCGTTATGGGTGAATCATACTCAAAACTTTACATGAATAAAAACGATACTATTTTAATATAAGATGAATTTTATTCATCTTTCACATAGATCTGGAATTAGATATAGATTGATAAGAGCATTTTTAACTATCGCTATAAAAAATCTAAGTCTGCAAAAAACTGAGAAGTGATGGCGGCGATCGACAAATGGGATAGAAAGGATAGAGAGCGATGTCTGATTAGAAATTGTGGACGAGTGATACCGTACTGTGATCCAAAGATTTTAAAGAAGGTAGAATTGTCACAAGTGAAAAATCAAAACGATATGATATATTCAAGACTCTAAATCAGTACCTAAACATGACTAATTTCTCGCAAGGTATACTACATAAAACAGCAAAGTAATCTTAGCAGTCTTATTTTACCTAGAGCCATTTTTTGATAGCATCAAGCACTGCTACGAGTACAAGACAAAAAAATAGTAGCGATACGTCATCTATTAAATGACCTATCGCTACTATGTTTAGAGCTCTCTATCTTTAGAGTAATGTCCTTAGAAGCTATTCTCTTTCCAATACCACTCTGTAGCGAGCATTACCACTTTCTAGGCGCTCAAACGCTTCGTTTATTTCAGACATTTTGTAAGTCTCAGTCACTGGTTGGATTTTGTGTCGCGCCGCGAAATCTAACATTTTGCGCAGCGTCGATGGTGAGCCAACTGGTGAGCCTGATAGGCTTTTTTGCGCCATAATCATCGGTGCAGCTGATATCTCTAGTGGTGCTTCTAATATACCAACAAAGTGTAGTTTACCCTTTGGCTTCAAGGTCTGAACAACCAGATCCCAATTCATATCGACGTTTACTGTTGAGATGATCAAATCAAAAGAACCCGCGACTTTTTCGATTTCGCTATCATTTCGTGAGTTCAATGAGTGGTGAGCACCCATCTCTTTTGCTTCTTCTAGTTTCGACTCACTGGTAAACGCGGTCACTTCACAGCCCCATGCATTGGCAAACTGCAACGCAAGGTGACCTAAGCCACCAATACCGATTACGGCTACTCTTGAGGTTGGTGTGATACCGTACTCTATAAGTGGGTTAAACACGGTGACACCGCCGCATAATAGTGGTCCCACTGCATTAAAATCTAGGCCTTCAGGAACCTTTATGACGCTGGTATCTTTTGCGCGCACTTTGTCTGCAAAGCCGCCATGGTTACCAATAATCGTACCTTCTTGCTCAGGACATAGGTTATGGTCGCCATCGATACATAAATCACAAACGTTACAGTACCCTTTATGCCAGCCAAGGCCGACTTTATCACCTAGCTCCAGGTGCTTAACATGTTTCCCCTTATTAAGGACTTTACCTGCAACTTCATGTCCGCCAACAAACGGGTATTGGGTCATACCCCACTCGTTTTGCCACATTGATAGATCACTGTGACAGATACCGCAGCTGTGTACTTCGATTTCTACTTCATGGTCGCCTAAAGTACCTGGGTCATACTCATAGGGCTCAAATTTGCCACCTTTCTCTTTTGCTGCATATGCATTAATCATCGTTATTCCTCATTTTTAGTCATTGTAAGAGTTAAATTTTTGGTCGTTGTGATTGTTGATTTATAGTTCTATTGGCTATTGGGACATCAAATGCATTGTTAAGGTCAGGCGTCATCGAGGTATCAACATCACTGAAATATCTATCGACCCGACATAGAAAGCATTTTGAATAGAGACGTTTTATATTGCAGCATCTTAAACAAAATCGCCTTTGATAAATCCAATTGAGCGGGCTTCCAATTGAGCGGACTATAGCAAAGACTAATGCTATTACACCATCACCTTTAACAAATTAGGACCAACCTCATACACAGTCTCATACTTAAAGGGCTGAGCACAGCTACTACTAACGCTTTGCGGCTTCAATCTGAATATTCAGCTGCACTTCGCTGGTGATACCTAATAGCGTATATTTACTAATACCCCATTTTGTTCGATCGATGGTTGTGGTGAAATCGCCACCGCAGACTGGCTTTTTGAGTATCGGGTTTAGGTAACAATTGAACTTAGTCGCTGTTAATGTAACAGGGTTAGTCTTGCCATGTAGCGTCAACATCCCATCGATTTTGCTGACGTTTGAGCCACTATCATCGGTCGAAAAGTACCATTTAGTAGACTCAAATTGCGCTAATGGAAACTGCTTAACATCAAAAAAATCTGCGCTTTTGAGTGCGATATCAAACCCTTTATCTCCTGTATTTAAGCTGTTCAGAGGAATAACCAACGAGATATTACCAGTTTTGGCAGCTGCGTTATAGTCCAGCTGTCCAGTTAGATTATAGAACCCGCCTGTGTTGGTTGAGGTATTAAAGTGGTCAATAGCAAAACGTACATTGGTATGAGTAGGGTCAATATCATAAATCACCGCATGGCTGCTAGTGAGACCTAACATGCCTATACATACAGCTGGTAGAAGCTTGCGAGTGGGCAGCATGATTGCCGCAAGAGACATTCGATTCATAATAACATTCCTTTGTGATCGTAAATGATAGGGCAATCGTGTCATTTATATTCTTTGCAATCAGGCCCTTATAAGTACTGCGCTCTTATATAATGACAACAAGCCCATACTTAATCAATAAGTATGGGCTTGTCTGTTTTGATACGACATCATTGCTAGTAGTATGTCACGCAAATGATCGACCAAAGACATCACATCATATCTTACTGTCCGTGGTTGCCTGATCTTTACCACTTGGCACCAACCATTTGGCAAACCATCCTGACAAATCATCCATCAGAGTATAGACGACTGGAATGACCACTAGACTAAGTAACGTTGAGGTGACCAGACCGCCCAATACCGCTGCTGCCATTGGTCGTCTAAATGTTGGGTCAGCATCACCCCAACCAAACACCAGTGGCAACATGCCAGCGCCCATTGCAATAGTAGTCATGATAATAGGGCGCGCGCGTTTGCGGCATGCATCTACGATAGCTTCAAAACGTGCCAAGCCTTGGCGCTGCGCAATCAGTGCATAGTCGACGAGCAGAATTGAGTTTTTGGTCGCAATACCCATGAGCATGATAAAGCCAATCATCGATGGCATCGACAAGCTACTATTGGTAATGACCAAACCAACAAACGCCCCGCCTATCGATAACGGCAATGCCATTAAGATAGTAAACGGCTGCAACAAACGACCAAACAGTAAGATGAGTACACCTAAAATACAGACCACACCCACCGACATGGCGATAATAAACCCACTAAAGAGATCGGCCATGTTCTCAGCTTGACCCTGATCAATAATAGTAATCGCAGATGGCAGTTGCTGCATGGTGGGTACAGATTTGACCGCTTGAACCAAATCACCAAGCTCACCACTCGCTGGTTGTACGGTGATACTGATAGCCCGCTCGCGATCTAACCTACTGATCTGCGCAGGACCTGTGCCAAAGTCTAGATCGGCGACCTCGCCTACGCGTACCCCCTGTCCTGCAGGCAATGTACTCGGTACATACAGACCTTCTAACTGATTCACATTTTGCTTGGCCACATCTGGTAGACGCACCACGATAGGAATCTGACGCGTATCCAGATTGAGCTTTGACAAGCGCTGCTCGTAGTCGCCAACAGTCGCCACGCGCAATGTGGTCGCTATGTCCTGAGTTGTGACCCCTTTATCAGCCATTGCCAGTCTATCAGGCGTTACCGTCAGCTCTTGACGCGGCAGACTACGGTCACTGGTCACAGCGCCTGCGCTCGGTAGCCCGCGTATTTCGGTCATGATTTGCTGGGCCGTTTGCTCCAGCAGTTGCGGATTGGTGCTGGTTAATGAAAAGTTATAGCCACTCTCCCCGCCACTTGATAATCCTACCGTAAAGCGTGCTCCTGGCACATCTGTCATCAACTCGCTGATTTTTCGTTCGATTTCTTTTTTGGTGCCTCGTTCTGCACGCGGCGCCAGCACGATATCTAAGCCTGCTATGTTTTCAGCTTTACCGCCACCACCATCTGACGCACCCATCGATGCCTGCGCCTCTCCCACTGAGGTGAAAATATTGGTCACTTCAGGCATTGCTAAGATACGAGTGCTAGCAAGTGCTGCCACGCGTTCTGTATCGGCCAATGACACATCAGGTGTCAGCTCAATGGCAACCCGAGTCTGGTCGATATCATTATCGGGAATGAATGAGGTCGGTAACAGCTTGACTAACCCTAGTGAAGCCACGAACAGCACTAACGTAGCAGCCATAGTGAGCCAGCGATGATGCAGTGTCCAAGAGACTATCTTAAGATAATACGTCATGATCGCGCTTTGTTTTTCGACGTGCTTTTTCTCTGGTCTGAGTATATACGCTGCCATCATAGGGGTGATCAGGCGCGCTACCATGAGTGATGCAAAGATCGATAACGCAGCGGTCCAACCAAACTGACGAAAGAACTGTCCAACAATACCGCCCATAAATGCCGTCGGTAAAAACACCGCAATCAAAGTAAAAGTAGTGGCAACCACCGCCAGACCAATCTCATCGGCCGCTTCCATAGCCGCCTCATAAGGCGTCTTGCCCATACGTAAATGCCGAATAATGTTTTCGACCTCAACGATGGCATCATCAACCAACACCCCGATGACCAATGACAACGCCAGCAGCGAGATGATATTGAGGCTAAACCCAAACAGATACATACCCAAAAAGGTCGGTATTACCGATAAAGGTAAGGCAACGGCAGCAACAATCGTCGCTCGAATATTGCGCAAGAACAGAAATACGACGACAACGGCTAAAATACCCCCTTCAATGAGCATACGTAGCGAGGATTCATAGTCTTCAGCTACTGGCGTTGCGCGATCATAAACTTTTTCGATATTGATATTACCCACATCAGCTGTGAGCTTGGCAAGTTCCTCATCGACAAGCTTCATGACATCGACTTCGCTGGCACCGCGTGAGCGAGTGATGTTGAACGCCACCACCGTCTCCCCATCCAGTTTCGCAATAGAGCTTGGATCAGCGGCGCCATCAGTAATTTGTGCCATACGTCCAAGCGCTTGTGTACCGCCTGTGGGCACAGCAACCTGTACATTATTGAGCTCATTTGCACGCTCAACAGCACCCAGCACACGGATAGTTTGAGTGGTATTACCCACTTCAGCTTCCCCGCCCGAGCTGTCTTGCTGGATACCAGCGATTTGCTGTGACAGTTGCGAGATGGATAGTTTTAGACCACTGAGCGCAATTGGATCAGCGGCAACCGTGATTTCACGCTGTAGTCCCCCAACACGGCTGACGGTACTGACACCAGGTATATCAGAGAGCCGCTTGGTGACAGTATCATCGACAAACCACGATAGATCCTCCACACTCATGTTTTGAGCGGCCACAGAATAAGTGACGACTGGAAACCCTGCCGTAGATACTTTGGTAATAATGGGATCATTGGCAGCGGCTGGTAGATCTCCTCGTACTTCACCGACTGCCGAGCGTACATCATCGACGGCTTCTTGAATGTCTTTTTCTAACGTAAACTCAGTCGCCATCGTCGCGGCACCAGTCTGTAACGTGGTACGAATATGACTCACACCCTCGATACTGGTCAGCTTATTTTCGATCTTCTTTGCGATGTCGTTTTCGAGCTGTGAGGGCGCGGCGCCTGGTAGTGTTACCGTCACGACCACAGCGGGTAGATCTATATCTGGGAACTGCTGCACCTTCATTTTCATGAAGCCGTAAATACCGCCCAATGTTAGAAGCACAAACAGCAAGATAGCCACTAGCGGGTTTTTAATCGAGTAAGCGGAGACGTTTAAACTCATGACTGTGCCTGCACTGCTGTACTCGTTTGGCTCACACCATCTACGATACGCACCAAGTCACCATCATTTAAAAAGCTACCACCTTGTTTTACAATTCGGCTATCACTTGGCAAAGGTTCTAATACGGTGACATTTTCACCCAGTCTTTCGCCTAGTGTCACACGTTGTTGCTTGATGCGGCCCATAGACTTGTCGTCTCGAGACGTGGTCTCAGCCATCACTAGCATCACATAATCGTAGCCATCGTTGCTCACAATAGCGCTATTCGGAATCGTTTGGGTACTGGTACTTCCAAGCAGGAACTGGCCTGTCTGATACATGCCAGCACGTATGTTTGCATTGGGTGCCAAACTTGCATAAATCGTGATTTGGCGATTGCTGTCTGCTGTCGGGGCAATACGGCTCACCTGCCCCATCACTGCATCACCGCCAGGCAGAGCGACTCGTACCGATGTACCAACGTTGATATCGCCAATGAGTTTAGGGTCGATATCAGCTTGCCATTCTAAAATACCGCCTTTGATAATTGTAAATAAAGGCTCGCCGCCTGCGACCTGCCCAACCTCTACCATCTTGGCACTGATGATACCGCTCACTGGTGCGACCACTTTTGCATTATCACGTGTCAAACGCTGATTGCTCAAACGAGCTTTGGACGCCTGCAAAGCGGCTCTTGCACGTACTTCAGAGGTACGATAGCGATCAGCTTCTTGTTTGCTAATGGCATCAATATCGATAAGAGGCAATACACGTGCCGCATCTGCACTAGCATTGGCAAGGGTTGCTTCTGCTTCTGCGACATCTGCCTCAGCCTGCAGCACTTGTTGCTCCATCGCATCGGTGTCAAACATTGCGAGGACTTGTCCTGCGCTTACGCGGTCACCCTCCTCGACCAGTATACGTTCGATGGCAACACCATTTACTTTTGCACTGACGTTGGCAGTGTCTTTGGCATTAATGGTGCCATCAGCACTGAGTGTACTACCGATCTCCTCTTGGCTTGGACTGATAGTTTCTACTGAGAGCACAGACTGCTCCGTACTAGCGCTACCATCAGCTATATTATCGCCTGCCACACTAGTGGACGCTGCTGACTCGTCCGTTGCTACCGTATCATTATTGCCCCAATACTTGCCCAAGAGGACACCAACGACCAGCACCGCTGCCAATACAGGTAGTAGCCATAGCGGCATTTTGGAAGTAGAGTTTTGAGACAGGGTATCAGATTGACGATACGGTGGTAGTTTGGAGGGTTCGGATGGCTCAATATTGGTGTCTTGCTCGCGAGTTGGTACGTGCTTATCCTCAGGCTGTTTAAAATCACTCATAGTTGGTCTCTATAAATAAGCACGGTACTAACGCCGCAAAAAGTATAAGGGAAACAAGATGATGCAAACCGATATTATCAACAATAGTCTTTTATCATTGTAGACTATCTCTTTACAGAGTCAATTGTGTAGAATATCTGCATAGTCAATTGATGATGATTATCAGAATATAGTAAGACATTGAACTTGATAAAGATATTAACAGCCAAAATTATAATGTGAGTAAAAAACCGACCACGATAATTTATCGTTGTATATCCACATTGCGTCCAAACCTATTTATCTATTCTTTTATATCTAATATTCAGCCTTCAAGGCATCTCTTTAACAATAACGCTTAATCCTTTATCCTTTGGATAGATAAGTAGCTGAACATGATGTCGCAGCGAATGCACGGATATGTAAAAGGCACACTTAAAACAGCAACTTGCAATAACTCACGATACATACGCCCTACAGTTTATACTTGTATTTATGAGGTAATTTGTCATTATTGATATAACGTCATCAATAAAGGAAACCATCATGGCTAATAAAGCAGAAGTAAAAAAGATTAAGCAAGAGATTAAAGATACCAAAGTAAAAATTAAGCAAAAACAGAAAGACCTTAAAGATTTAAAGAAGTCATTAAAAAAAGCGAAAAAAGCCAAATAGCTTTTTGCTGAGAAATGGCTTGATGCTGAGAGTAAGCCGCTTTTATAAAATAGCTTGGGTTCAAAATAGAAGAGGATAGCGTTGGCTGTCCTCTTTTTTGCTGTTTATTGATGGTAAGAAGATCGCAAACGGTATTGCTAGGCTTGACTTGACTAGGCGTTGGTATAACGACTGGCCTCTGGCATCCAGCGATGAATTAATTGGCTAACATCTGGTTTACGCGCTGGATCTGCTATCAAATGCTTAGCCAAACGCTGAGCAATGGCAAATAATTGCTCATCACGTATCAGGTCAGCCAAATAATATCCGACGTTACCCGTTTGGCGCTTACCCAGTAGTTCACCCGGTCCACGCAGCTCTAGATCCTTTTGAGCAATAACAAAACCATCAGTGCTATCACGCAATACCTTGAGACGCTCTGTGCCAGTCTCCGAGAGTGGCTTTTGATAGAGCAGCACACAGTAGCTTTTAGTAGAGCCTCGCCCAACACGCCCGCGTAATTGATGCAGTTGTGATAGACCCAAGCGCTCAGCATTTTCGATCACCATAAGCGACGCATTAGGGACATCGACACCTACTTCGATTACCGTTGTCGCAATCAGCAAGTCCAAGCTACCTTCCTTAAACGCTTGCATGATGGCTTGCTTATCAGCAGATTTCATTTTGCCATGCACCAGCCCAATGCGAATATCTAAGCGCTCATTTAAGTCTTCATAGGTGGCTTCAGCCGCTTGTGCATCTAGCACGCTTGATGCCTCGACTAACGAGCACACCCAGTAGGCTTGCCTGCCTGCCTCACAGTTAACAGCTATGCGCTCAATCACCTCATCACGTCGGTTCCGATCAACGGTCACCGTCGTGATTGGTGTGCGTCCTGGCGGCAACTCATCAATGATGGAGGTATCCATGTCGCCATAGACACTCATTGCAAGTGTCCGAGGGATTGGTGTTGCTGTCATGATCAGTTGGTGCGGCGTGCTGTTGGCTACCCCTTTATTAGTCAACGCCATTCGCTGCTCAACGCCAAATCGATGCTGCTCATCAATGATGACAAGACCCAGCTTGGCAAACTGTACTTGCTCCTGGAACAGAGCATGCGTACCAACGATGACTTGTACGGTATTTTCCGCAACCGCTTCCAATGCCTCGCGACGTTGTTTGGCCGTTTGCTTGCCGGCAAGCCAGCCAACACTAACTCCCAATGGCTCAAACCATTGCTTGAAGTTTACCAAATGCTGTTCTGCCAAGATCTCAGTCGGCGCCATTACGGCCACTTGCCAGCCGCTATCTAACGCATATCCGGCAGCTCCTGCTGCAACCAATGTCTTACCAGCACCCACGTCACCCTGTACCAGTCGCAGCATCGGAATTGAGGTTGCCATATCTGTGGTGATGTCTGTCATTACTCTTTTTTGGGCACCCGTTAAATCAAACGGCAATGCGCCAAACAACTGATCGGTAAGCTGGCTATGAGTAGTACATTTAGGCGCTTTGTGCTGATGTAGCTGTTGGCGGCGATATAGTAGACTGAGCTGATGAGCAGTCAACTCTTCAATAATTAGACGCTGACAGGCAGCATGAGTGCGTGCCGTCAGTTGAGTCAATAACTTGTACTGCTGGCTCGCATTCGTATAAGTCGGCGGTGTATGCAGCAGTACCAATGCTTCAAATATTGTTAAATTATAGACATTGTGCTGAGCAATACTGACAGCGACGTTATGTATGTCATTATCTGCCTGATAGGTAGAAGGACTGGGCTTATATACGCTATTGCCAATCGCATTGCTAGTCACATTGTCAGGCACGCTACGCGCCAACGTCGAGAAAATATCTTCGGTATATTCGGCCTCTGATACCACTGATTTGGATGGCTCAAACGGCACTAATGGTAGATCGGATACAACTGCAAAATCTTCAGCCGTAAACAAGGTCATGGGTAGACCTTGGCTCCGAACCGTTTGCAATGCCAGCTTAATCAAGGTGCGCAGCTTGTTTTGATGTAAGCCTTTGACAGTAGGATAAATAGGCTGCAATCCCGTATCAGTCATGATGGTATTGTCAGTGATAATTTGATATTCAGGATGATGTATCTGCTTACCGTAACGGCTGACTTTGACCTCACCAAATAGCTGTAAGCGTGTTCCCAAATTCATAGTCTGTACTAGACCACGATAGACCTTAAAAAACCGTAAGGATATCGTACCAGTGTCATCGTCCACGGTCACGGTCATACCGCTGCGTTTGGTATCGACATGGACGACCCGACCAGTGATCAACGCCGACTGTCCATGCGCCACCTCGCCAATTGATACCAGTCGACTGCGATCTTCATAATCACGCGGTAAGTGGAGCAGCAAATCAAATATCCGTTTGATATTCAGTTGCGCTAGTTGCTCTGCCACTTTTGTTCCAACGCCTGCCAGCGCTGTCACTGGCATGTCTAGCGATGAAAGTGGTAAATCAGACCTTGTGTGGACTTTTACACTGGCTAAAGAAGTATTCGTTGATACTAACATCAAAGATCCTAACGATATTATTTTTAATTTTTATATACTAAGGGTGTTTTTAATATACCGTACATATTGGCAGTTGTCATAAAATAGCTACCATATATAGCACATATAAAAATACCAATTCGTATCATTATAGCTGACAATACAATTGCTTATGCCCAGCTATTTGGTAATACTGCTGCAAAACAATCCAATGGCAAACGACTGAACGTCTGACTGTTATCCAGTAAACAACTTCTATCTTCTTTTTACATCATGGCAAAGCTATAAGGTGCTTTTATGTTCGCTTCTGCTTTTTATAGTCACCCTCCTCTAGGCCTACTACGCGCCAGTCTGTTGACTGTATTTGGACTTGCTATCAGTGCTTGTAGCACCATAACGCCTGACTATTCAGTAACATCAGAACCAGCCATAGAGCTACCTAGTGTTGCACTGGTATTGGGCGGCGGCGGGGCGAAAGGCTTTGCTCATGTGGGGGTAATCAAAGCATTAGAAGAGAATGGCATTAAGCCTACAATGGTGGTTGGTACCAGTGTCGGTAGCTTAATTGGCAGCTTGTATGCGAGTGGCTACACGCCTGCACAGCTTGAGCAGTTGGCACTGACCACCTCGGACAGCCAGCTGACAGATTTTACGATATCCAACCAAGGATTTGTTGAAGGTATCAAGCTCAAAAACTTTATTAATAATAAAGTGAACGCAAAAGCAATAGAGGCGTTTCCTATTAGCTTTGCAGCGGTCGCAGCAGAAAAGCATACTCTAAAAAAGGCCGTCTTTACGACGGGTGATGCAGGTCTTGCTGTTCAAGCCTCTTGTAGCGTGCCTAATATTTTTATCGCGCCGCGCATCCCCGAAAAAGTCGGTAAAAAATACGTCGATGGTGGGGTGGTGAGCCTAGTCCCTGTAGATAGCGCTCGTGACTTGGGTGCGGATATCGTTATTGCTGTTGATGTGACCACTGCTCAAGACAATGCCGCTACGATTAATAACCCTCTAACCATCAGCTCATTGAGTGACTTTTGGGGGTTTCTCGAAACCAATATCGTATCACCCGCAACGCACCAACGTACCTCATCAATGCGCCGTGAGCGAGACCGTGCTGATATTGTCATTACACCAAATGTGGGACACATCAGTTCAATAGATACCAGGCAGCGTCGCCATCTTATAGAAGCAGGCTCACAAGCAACTACATCTCACATCAGCGCTATCAAACAACTGATACAAGAAAAGTCCAAAAGCAAATACGCAACCCTTTAATCAGACCTATCTAAAAACGTGTATCCAAAGATACTTATTCAGAAACACCTACCAAAAAATTTCGGCCAACATTTATTCCAGTACATAAAAAAGCACCATAGCTATGAACTATGGTGCTTTTTGTTAATGCTTACTGTTACCTGGTAGCGCTTGGCAAACCCCTCAGAATAAAGTTTTTCAAGCCGTAGCTGATTTAGTGTTATTTAACACGTGCGCGATATTTTACTGCTACCGTATCATTCAGACCAACGCCTTCGAGATCCCAGCGAACTGCTTTGTAGTATCTGAGCGCAACATCTTGCAGTTGATTATCTACCTTTGTACGTAGTGGCATACGAGCGAAGTTATTGCCATCAACACTACCATATGGGAAATCAGGTGCCACGGTACCAAGCAGCTCTACTTGATCAGGAATACTCATAGTGACCGTCATCTTACGTACACGATCTGCATTGGTATTGGTGAAGTATCCTTTATACTCCAAAACATTGCCCGATTGCAATCGAGTATTAGTATCAACAGGAACGAGAGTCTCCTGACCATTGGCATCGACGCTTACCAACGATGCTGTGATCTTGCTATTGACCGCTTGGGCGCTTGAGTTACCGCTCGCACTTGCCTGCATTGCCATTGAACTATCAACTGCTTGCTCTGGTGTTGGGAGCATTGCTGACGCTTGCGTGACTACCATTGCACCGATGAGCGTACCGGCAACAACGTGAAATAAGCGATGACCGCTCCAAGCACTAAATGGGCTAGCAAATTGGTTACTTTTTTTCATAATTCTCATTATCCCTAGTTGATATTTCAGTAAAACGCAGATGGCAAAACGTAAACTTTTTAAATCTATTCAATAGCTGTCTTATATCGCTCATGACTGCTTGAGCAACCTAGCCCTAATACTACAGCACATATAACTGATGGTATTACTTAAACCATAGCCGATAAGCAAATTATCATTATCTGCTTTTTGACTATTTTGTTCTATCAATTACATGATCACGTCACAGTTGCTATTTCTTTCAGAGCCACTCTTTTTATAAAGTCACTTCTTACTTCCTACAAGGGTACTTCTTATAAAATCACTATTTTTATGATTATCTTCGTTCGCTAACCGTAAAGCAATAGCGCTTAGCATAGCAAAAAGCTTTTGTGTGTACATTAACCCCGTGTTGAGGTTGTGTATATCGTAATCCTGCGATGAAACACCCGAACACAGCTGAAATAAAAGATAGCTCATAACCGCGTTTTTTGCTATGGTAAATCTTTAGCGTAAGGCATATTTTTGCTGCGCACTCTTTCTTATTCTAACGACTACTGCTCCCATTATGACTACTAGTTCCATGCCCCAGATTAATCCTGAATACGTCCATTGGTTCCGTAACTCTGCCCCATACATTAATACCCATCGCGGCAAAACGTTCGTGATCATGTTTGGCGGTGAGGCGGTCAATCATCCTAACTTCAGCACACTGATTCATGACTTTGCTTTGCTCCATAGTTTGGGCATCAAGCTGGTACTGGTGCATGGGGCGCGACCACAAATCGAAAAAAACCTCAAAGACGACAATATTGAGTCTCCGCTACATCAAGATATCCGTATCACCCCGCGTGCAGCGATGCCAGCTATCCTACAGGCGGTTGGCGCTATTCGTTTACAGATCGAAGCACAGCTGTCGATGGGGCTTGCCAATTCACCTATGTATGGTTCGCGCATTGATGCCATCTCAGGTAACTTTGTGACGGCGCGCCCTTATGGCATTCGTGAAGGCATTGATTATCAAATGACGGGCGAAGTTCGTTCTATCGATGTGGAAGCTATCAAAAACAACTTATTACACGACCACACCGTGATACTAGGCTCTATGGGCTATTCAGCGACGGGCGAAGTATTTAATTTGCTCGCTGAAGACGTGGCGCTTAGTGCTGCAGTAGCGTTAGGAGCCGATAAGCTTATCTTCTTGGGTGAGGAAGCTGGCATCAATGATGGTGATCGTTTATTACATGAGATGATTCCCAACGAAGTGGATCGCTTCTTGCGCGACCGTGATCTAAACTGTGAAATCAATTACTTCTTAAACTGCGCAAGCCTAGCATGTCGCCAAGGGGTACATCGTACACATATCATCTCATATGCCAAAAATGGCGCACTACTAGAAGAGCTATTCACTCGTGATGGTTCTGGTACGCTTATCAGCCATGACCCTTACGAAGAGATTCGCCGTGCCAACATTGATGACGTGGTTGGTCTTATCGAGCTGCTATCCCCTCTAGAAGAGCAAGGCATCTTAGTCAGCCGCTCACGTGAACGCTTAGAGCAAGAGATTGATAATTATAGTGTCATCGAGCGTGATGGTATGATTTTGGGCTGTGCCGCGCTACATACGTTAGATGCTGAGTCAGCAGAAGTGGCTTGTGTGGCCGTACGTCCTGAGTATCGCAGTGGTAGTCGCGGTGCTGACTTGCTGGCGTTCTTGGAGCAGCAAGCGCGCAGTCATGGCTTGCATAAGCTATTTGTTTTGACGACTCGTACCGCGCATTGGTTCGTTGAGCAAGGCTTTGCTGAAGTTGAAGCAGATGCCTTACCAGAATCACGTCAAGAGCAGTACCATAATGGTCGCAACTCTAAAGTCTTTCAAAAGAACCTATAGAGGATAGCCAAGCTGATATTATTCTTATTTGACTTGCTCTAACAAGGGTAATATCAATCAAACTAAAATATTTGCGCAAAAAAAAGCCTTCATAATCATTATGAAGGCTTTTTATTCGCTAGATACCTATTTCACGCGCTAAATACTTACTTAACGCTTAATAGCTCAACCGTGAAGATAAGCGTGCTGTTAGGCTCGATACCCGCATTACCCGCTTCGCCATAGGCAATATCTGATGGGATATAAAACTCATATTTGCCGCCTTCTTTCATCAACTGTAGACCTTCTGTCCAGCCAGCGATGACTTGGTTAAGTGGGAACTCGATTGGCTCACCGCGCTCATAAGAGCTATCAAATACGGTACCATCAATCAATTTACCTTCGTAGTTGACTTCCACCACATCAGTTGCTTTTGGTGATTTACCAGTACCTTCTTTTAGTACTTTGTACTGTAAGCCAGAATCAGTTTGCTTGACGCCTTCTTTCTTCGCATTTTCTGCTAGGTATGCAGTACCTGCTGTTTTGTTTTCTGTTGCTTTGTTTTCCATGTCTTTAACGAACTGTTCTTCTTGTTCTTTTTGATAAGTCATCAATACTTCTTGCATCTGCTCTTGAGTCAATGCTGAGTCATTGCCTTCATAGCCATCACGGAAGCCTTTTTCAAAAGTATCTAGGTTCAGATCTTTAACTGCTTCTTTATTACCTTCTGCCATCATGAAGCCTAAGCTGTAGCCCACTTTTTCACTTGCTGAGCTTTGCTCTGTAATAGAAACGCTTTGAGCGGCTGTTTCTTGACTGCCGTTATTAGTGCTACAACCTGTCATTAACAACATAGCACTAGCAAGAGCGCTAACGCTTAAAGTAGTGATTTTTTTCATAAAGTACTCTCTAATTGTAAGAATAGTGGCGAGATGTCACATTTCTCTATAATAACAAATCTTAGTTTTGGGAACCACGCTTTGCACAAAATTATCGAGCGAATGTACAGTCTGTGTAAATATCTCCTGTGATAATAACAAGTTATCACACAAATATAGTGTCGGGTAAAGCTTTCTGTCTTTAAATCCATCAATACTTCAGTTAAGCTGAGTTCGTTAAGGAGATAAGTAATCGAATGTTGACATTTATTATCAACATATGAGTATCAGTAGCAAATCGATAACTAAAAATCAGACTGATGCCGTTGATAATAGAACCATTCAAAAAATACTATCTTCGTATAACTCAACCCCAAGACATTATTTTAATAATCATCTACATATCTGTCTCGCTCACTCATAGTTTTATTAGCGATATTTATAGGATGCTTCAAGGAGGATAAGATGAACCCAATGTATACATCTTTTAACGGTTATCTTGGTGGGCCTATCGGTTCTATCATTGGTGCTATTTTGATATTTATCATTGGTTGGCTAGTAGCACTCGGTATCGCAGCACTTGTCCGCGGTGTCCTATCTAAAGTCAATCTCAATCAACGCATGAACTCTTCAACCGGTAAAACTTACGATCTTGAGGGCATTATCTCCAAGATTGTTTTTTGGTTTATCTTTATCATTGCCATTTCAGGCGCGCTTAGCCAACTGAACCTAAACTCAATCTCGGCACCATTTGCAAATATGGTCAACCAAGTATTGGCGTTTATTCCTAACCTCATCGGTGCGATTGCTCTTGGTGTCATCGGTTGGGTCGTTGCTACGGTAGCTCGTACTGCTATCAATGCTGCACTGTCTAAAACCTCAATGGATGAGCGTTTAAGCGCAAAAGCTGGCGTAAAACCGATGAGCAGCACGATTGCTGACATGGTTTACTGGTTCATCTTGTTAGTGGTGTTGACCATGGTACTTGGTCAGTTAGAGCTTGATGGTTTGTTTGCCCCATTAACGAATATGGTCGACAAAATCTTCAGCTTTATTCCTAACATCCTGATTGCAGGTGTGGTATTTGTTGTCGGTTATATCATTGCCAAAGTGGTTCGCGGCATCGTAACCAATCTTGTTTCTACGTTTAATGTTCAAGCATTGGCGTCAAAAGCAGGCTTAAGTGAACAAAACAGCCTACCTAACATTGCAGGTTCGCTAGCATTTTTAGTAGTTATTATTCCAACGATTATTGCTGCGTTAAATGCATTGAAAATCGAAGTAATTGCTCGTCCTGCGACCAATATGCTTAACAAAATTATGGAAGCATTGCCAAATATCTTTATGGCAGTCGCTATCCTAGTAGTGACTTTCTATGTGGTTCGTATGGTTGCCAACATCGTTAAAGGTTTGCTTGAGAATACGCAAGTGAACCAATTGCCTGCCAAAGTAGGCTTGCAAGAAACCATGGGCAGCCAGAGAGTATCGGACTTAGTTGGTCATGCGATTATCTTCTTTGCTATGCTATTTGCAGCCATTGCAGCCGCCGATCTATTAGGTTTTGTTGCTATATCAGGCATCATCACGATGTTCATCGCTTTTGGTGCCAACATCGTATTAGGTGCGATTATCCTATTCATCGGATTTTGGCTTGCCAATATCATTGCAGGCGTTGTTGAACGTTCTGAGCAAGGTTCACAGTTCTTAGCAAACATCGTACGTGTATTGATCATGGGTCTTGTACTTGCTATGGGTCTAAAAGCAATGGGTATTGCTGATTCGATCGTCAATTTAGCATTTGGCCTAACTCTAGGTGCCGTAGCCGTTGCCTTTGCTCTATCGTTTGGTCTTGGTGGTCAAGAAGCAGCAGCACGCTTCCTACGTAAGATGCAAGACAAAATGGATCGTGAACGTGACGAAGCGAAAGCAAAGTCTGCAGTCACGCCAAACTCATCGACGCAAGAGAAAGTTGCTGATTCAGTACGTGAAAATACGCCTTCAGCTGCTACTACGTCAACTACTGAATTGCGTACTGATGTTATCGAAACGCCTCGCGTAGATACCAATGACATCTACAACAGTGATCAGACGCTTCCTGGTAGCAATCTTAACGATGATATCAATAAGTAAGCATCCATAACGCCTTACTTTTAAATAAGAAAAAGACAGCCTAGGCTGTCTTTTTTTATGCGCGTATCAGTAGAAATCGCTTAGAGGTAAGGTACAAAAAAATTGAAACCACATTGAAATAGCGTTGAAACAGCACCTGACTCAGAACCACCCTGCTCTAAAAACTACTTTGTAGAAATCATTAATCCCTATAATCATTGATCATTATCTGTCTTTTTTTGCAGGTATAGAAAGACTTAGCTTTACTTGAGGTAACTTAGCAGGTTTATTATTGTTCTCGGATTTATCCTCATACTTAGCATTCTGGTCAGCTTGCCTGTTTACTCTTTGGGCATTTTTTTGCGATTCTTGCTTTTTTAGCTGCTGTATTTGTTTAGTCAACTGCCGCTCTCTTTGAGTCATCGTATCGACTGGCTGTATCCACACATCAATATCAATAAATGTCTCATTGTCTTCAGTAATAAAGTCGATACCAAGCACAACGATATGATGTAACTCTACTATTGGCAAGCGCGTCGCTACGTCCTGGGCAATTTTTGCTAGATTCGGCTGGATAGCCGCTTTGCTGTTATTTGCCTGAGCATCCTGACCATAGAATATGAGCACATAGTGCCGACCCAAGCTCTCGTAAGAATGCTGATGTACCACATAACCATCTTGTCTCAGCTTATCACTTTGCTTAGGATGTCTATATAGCGTACGGACCAGCTCATGCCGCGAGAACAACGACTCATCCAACAGTTGCTGCTGCCAGCGAGACACCAAGGTATCTGGCTGTGTTTGGTCATCTGTCGCTGTCTGCTTTTCACGATACATTGCTATCATCTGTGCACTTAACTGCGACCATAGTGTCGCTGCTTGTTGCATATGCTGATGATACATCTGAGCAGTTGCACTTTGATTTTTGTACGCGAGCGCCATGGTGACAAGTGCTGGATTGGGTTTGTCCTGAGTTTCATGTTTGATAAGCGTATTATCTACTGTGATAGCAGGCGCCAACAAAGATGGACTTTGCAAAAACTGAGCCGCGAGTACTTCTTCTGATACAAAACTTGGCGCATGACTGATAGCCGAGTATTGCAACTGCGCTAAGTGATAACTCAAAAACCGCCATAACTCGCAGGGGGTCTGTACCGCTACCAAGACCGATTGCCAGTCGTGCCAGCTAAACACGTGTAGTTGTGGCCCAGCCTCACTCATATCTACCACCAAATCCTCCAAAAAATAGCGAGCGCCGAAGTCATGCTTTAGACGACTGGGTGGTTTGGTCTGATGACTATCAGTATGTGCTGCACTCCTCTCTTCATCATCAGTCAGCTGAATATCGACAACTAAAACATCATGGCAAAGGGGCTCTATGTCTTTATTGTTGGTGTCGATACTTTCAGTGCGGTTTTTTTCGATGTCGTTTCTTTCGGTGCTTTTATTTTGAGAAGCTGATGCCTTATGCCATGCGAGGGCAGATTTTACCGCAGTCATACGTGCTGCACTAATATCAGCTGAACTGGTATCTAAAGGTAAATACAGTGTCAACGCCAGCAGTTGCAGCTTGCCTGCTGGGAGTTGGTAGAGATATTGACCAGCATCATATTTTTGTCCAGCTGTTTGTATAGCAGGCAGCGTGACGCTTATCGCAGCTGACTGTAAATAACAGGCAAGCTCACTAGCAAGATAACTTTCATCAGATATTGTAGTAGAGGACTGAGACACAAATTCCAACCTTTTATTATCGTAAATTAGGCGATTAATCGCCTTTTAACTTCTCAAAACCATAGCGTTTTTACTAATATCATTGCTAGTACTTTAGCGCATTTACGACTGTAAAATTATGCTACATAAGCACTATCAGACACAGTCGCTTTCAACGCAATGACTTGTTATGATGATATCAAAGCGGTGTTACTTGTCCGTAGACTTTATAGTTCTAAGCTGCATCCACGCACCGCTGTTAGGTTCATTTATCAAATTTTAATCAGCACTATATAATAACAAGGATTGAGCATTATGAAGCGTTTTAAAGAAAAAACCGTGATCGTCACTGGAGCAGGTTCAGGTATTGGCCGTGCTACTGCCATTCGCTTTGCTGAAGAAGGTGCTAGAGTGGTTTTGGTGGGGCGTACTGCTGATACCTTAGCAAAAACAGCAGAACAGTTTCCAGAAGATCATACGTGGATTCATACTGATAACTATCTATGTGTCACTTGCGATATCAGCGTACAGAGCCAAGTACAGGAGATGATCAAACATACTATCGATAAGTTTGAAAGGATTGATGTTTTGGTCAACAACGCTGGAAAAGCGACTCAAGGTAAAATAACAGATCTGTCTGCTGAAGACTGGCGCTCAGCCATTGATGTTAATCTAAATGGTACATTTTATGTCTCACAAGCGGCGATGCCCCATTTGATAGAAACCAAAGGCAGTATCGTCAATGTCTCATCCCTCTCGGGAATGGGCGGTGACTGGAATATGGCCGCTTACAACGCTGCCAAAGCAGGTGTAACCAACTTAACGCGTACACTAGCGTTAGATCATGGTCCTGACGGTGTGCGCGTAAATGCTGTCAATCCAAGTGTGACTAAGACCAGCATGACCACTGCCATTCAAGACAATGACAGTAAGACAGACAAATTTCTAGCCCGCTGTCCACTTGGGCGTTTGGCTGCCCCAGAAGATATTGCCGCTGCCATTACTTTTTTGGCCAGTAGCGACGCTGCTATGATTACTGGGGTGAACCTACCTGTTGATGGCGGCGTTAGCGCCTCTAACGGTCAGCCACAGTTCTAATATCTTGGCTCTCTAAATTAACAGCCACGATAAAATCACTCAAAAAAAGCCCCTGATAATATATTATCAGGGGCTTTTTTATCTTTAGAGATATATTAAAAAAGGCTTATTCAGATTTAGCTGCGTTGTTGATATCCTGTAGCGGCTGCGATAGACGCTCAGGATGCCTTGGCATGACGCCTTGGTATTGAGCATAAATTTTTGGTAAATCCGCTTCAATATCTCCAGTTGGATGCATCACAGATAAAAAACGAACTTCTTTGGTATTATAATCCAGCGCGACTGGCAAGATAGGCACGCCAGCACCGAGCGCCAAATAGTAAAATCCTGTTTTCCAGCTCTCGGTATATTGCCGTGTACCCTCTGGTGATAAGCCCAAAAATAGTGGCTCACCTGTCTTAAACTTGTCGATACTGGCTTGCAATACTGAGCCTTTTTCAGTGCGATTAATCGGAATAATCCCCATCCAATACAGCAGCTGAGACAATACTGGCACTCTAAACAGCGTATGCTTTGCCATGATACTAATTTTTAAATCTAGCGCAAATAAACTAGGAAGTGCATAAACGCCATCAACATTAGAGGTATGGGGCAGTGCCAATACCACAGCCTGAGAGATATTAGGAATATCACCAACCGTTCGCCATCCCAATGTCTTCATGAGCCACAAGCCAATCACAGGCGACACTTTATTACCGCGCCTAGGCACGTTATCACCCACTTGTTTTCTACTGAGCTTTGGCAGTATCTTTGAGCGTGTAGATTCAGTAGTGGCAGACTTAGAGCGTTTAAACATCTTTGGTATCATGACAGCACAATATAGTGAAAGGTACTGATATGATAACATCTAGCCTGTTTAACTAGGCTGAATTTTGCGTGCTTTTACTATGTGCAATAGCGCGCAGCCATAAATATAAGTAATACCCTATGCCATTTAATCTTGCACATATTTCTCAAGACTCACTGATATCGATTAAGAAATATCAGCCAAGTCCCCTTTACTCTCAAGCCAAGACTTACGATCAGCGGCACGTTTCTTGGCTAGTAGCATGTCCATGATGCCATTGGTCAGTACCATGTCATCCATATCTAACTGCACTAACCGGCGCGTATCACGGCTCATCGTCGTCTCACGCAATTGCTCAGCACTCATCTCGCCCAGCCCTTTAAAACGGGTGATTTGCGCTTTTTTGTTGCCCGGTACATTAGCTAGGATATGCGCAAGCTCTGGCTCATCTAACGCATAGTGCACCTCTTTACCCACGTCCACACGGTACAATGGCGGCATCGCGACAAACAAGTGACCAGCATCCACCAGCGCAGGGAAATGCTTGACGAACAACGCACAGATCAGCGTCGCAATATGCAAACCATCAGAGTCAGCATCTGCCAAGATACATATCTTGTCATAGCGTAGTTCGGACAAATCATCAGAGGCAGGATCCACACCGATCGCAATAGCAATATCATGAATTTCTTGGCTTGATAGTACCGTATCTGACGACACTTCCCATGTATTCAAAATCTTACCGCGCAGAGGTAATATCGCCTGATAATGACGATCACGTGCTTGCTTGGCACTGCCACCTGCCGAGTCACCCTCTACTAAGAACAGCTCAGCGCCATCACGTAAATCACCACGGCAATCTGCCAATTTACCTGGCAGTGCTGGCCCTTGCGTGATTTTCTTACGAGCGACTTTTTTGGCTGATTTTAGGCGGCGACCTGCTTTATTAATCGCCAATTCCGCAATTTGCGTACCCATATCCGCATGTTGGTTTAACCACAGACTAAAGGCATCTTTTGCCAAGGTCTGTACAGCGCCCGCAGCTTCACGGCTCGATAAACGCTCTTTGGTCTGACCAGAGAACTGCGGCTCAGAGAACTTCAAGGATAAGATATAGTTCACCCCATCCCAGACATCTTCTGCGGTCAGTTTTACACTGCGCGGTAGCAAATTATGAATATCACAAAACTCACGTAATGCTTCTAAGATACCTGTGCGTAATCCATTGACGTGCGTACCGCCCTGCGCCGTCGGGATAAGATTCACATAGCTTTCTTGAATCGGTGTACCACCCTCAGGTAGCCAAGACAACGCAAAGGTCACACCCGCACGTTCGCCCACTTTTGCATCGTAATTATAATAAAAGGGTGCTTCTGGTAGCGTCTCAAGACCATCTAATTGCTCGCTTAGATACTCGACCACCCCATCAGTAAATTGCCAAACCACCTTTTCATCATTGATATCATCGGTGAACTCAATCGTTAGTCCCGCAGCCAATACCGCTTTGGCTTTTAAATTGTGCTTAAGCTGCTTCACATTAAATTTGGGCGTGTCAAAAAAGCTGCCATCGGCCCAAAAATGCACTTTAGTACCACGTTTGCGTTTATTTGAGCTGACCGCCTCGGTCAATGGCGTCACGGGCGCGCCATTTTCAAACGCCATATCAAACTGTGTACTATCACGCCATACCGTCACTGCAACGCGGGTTGATAGCGCATTGACGACAGAGATACCCACGCCATGCAAACCGCCTGACACTTCGTAATTGGAGGTCGAAAACTTGCCACCCGCATGCAAACGGGTCAAAATCAGCTCGATGCCTGATTGACCAAATTCAGGGTGAATATCAGTCGGCATACCGCGCCCATCATCCTCGACAGACAGCGACCCATCACTGTGCAGTTGCACCTTGATGTTTTTGGCATAACCCGCCAACGCTTCATCCACCGAGTTATCAATGACTTCTTGCGCCAAATGATTTGGACGCGTGGTATCGGTATACATACCTGGGCGACGACGGACGGGTTCAAGCCCCTCTAAAACTTCTAACGATTGCGCATTATATTGACTCACAAATGCATCCTTAACTATTCATGTGCGTTTAACTCTATAAAACCATTATAACCAAAAACAGCGACGTTAAGGTCAATAGTCCATCGTTCACGTCATATAATGTCGTCTATTTAAGACTTTACTAGGGCGTGTCATCATTTAGATAGCGAGGCTTAAAATGAGATAAATAGTAGTCAAACGAGGAAAAAATTGCAGAGAATATAGGTATATTCGCAAAATTTTTGACGATTTTTGACAAGATTTAGCCATTTTAAGACCGCTAAATGATTGAATGGGCTAGTTGATGATACGCCCTAGCTCTCGTAGCATCTCTATCACCATCGGTAGCTGCTCACCAAAATCACTAAAGCGATGATCGCCACCTGCTTGTGCGGTTACTGCTGCGCCTTGCCCTTCATAAAAGGCTTGAGACAGCTCAGAGTTTAATAGCTCATCACCCTGTTTAAGCAGTACAGCAATTTTGTTGGGATAATTAACTTGAGAGATTTGATGATCTGCAAACCATTGCAAATCAGCATTGGTTATATCCCAGCCGCCTGCTGTCGAATGTAAAACATAATCTTCAGACAATGCTGCTTTACCACTATCGATTAATACAGACTCATCAGCAAACCGCTGTAGCGTAATATGTGGCTGCGTACTAGGGTTTAGTAGTAATGCAGGGCAACCCATTTTATTACTGATTAACGTAGAAAAATATCCACCCAATGAGCTACCAACCAATACCGTACTGGAAGATTCGGTCTGCTCATCTTTGCTATTGTTTAACCCGTCTATCAATAACAACAACTTCTCACGAACTTGCGCAGGCGATTTATTCAAATCAGGACGCAGCACCGTGATATCAGGATGATGATGCTGACAGTATTTGTCTAACAGCAGCCCTTTAGTCGAGTTCGCATCGCTGTCCAGTCCATGGATATAAATCAGGTTCACGTATTATCTCACTTATTAATTTTGTTATGATTGTCTTATATAGGCTAGTAGCGCTAAGCATAGCACCCGATGCGCAAAAATAATAACAATAAAACGGCACACTATTAGTCGGTATTTGCGACATAATAATATGATCATAATCGTCTGGTGCCAGTCAAAGGAATGATGGTAATAGCAATGGAGTCGCCATGAATCAACAGTTTGAGCTGTTCGACATTGACAACCCTTGTATCGGTGTCTGTGAAAGCAATAAAAAAGGCTATTGCTTTGGTTGCCTGCGCAGTCGAGCCGAGCGCCAACGATGGCATCATATGACGACAGAGCAGCAACGTGAGGTACTGAGGCTTATCGCAGGACGTAAGCTGCGTATTGAGCTTATGCGGCTGCGCAAAAACGAGCAGCTAGGATTTGATTTTGAAGAAGAGGTTGAGATGGGTGAGTTGTTTTGATACTTTGGAATAATTTTGGTTACTAGAGCAAATCTGCTTAGCTTCTATTCATTATTTGCGTCGAAATAAATGATCGAATGTTTCTATATGGTACTCAACTAGCCATTCATAGAGGTTATCATATAAAAATCGAATAGACTCTATATCTGATGAATAGACCATACACCCACGATCATCATACATGTAAAAGACGATTTTCTTAGATTTGTTAATAAAGTATATATTGTCACTTATTGCTGGGGATAAACCCATTTCAAGATTAGCAGTACCTCTAAGGATATTGATATAGTTTACTGAGGCAAGATCTACTCTAAATATTTTCTGAATATGATGAGTAGTAATTGTCATTATCTCTGAAATTTCTTTTTGAATATCATAAAACTCGTCAGTTTCTGAAGTTATAACAATATTCTCATCTTTAATTATTTCGTCAAAATACGAAAATTGTGCTTCTAGATACCCATTCGTTGGCTTATAAAACTCTCCACCTCCGTCATGTTTAAAGGAGTTAATTAGAATGTAGACTTCATCTTCATCGTTAAATACAGACTCAAAAATCTTAACTGCTTTTTTTACACAATGATCAACTCTTTTGATGGTACCGTTTTCAAAACCATCGCCTAGTTCAAATCTTAAATGGTTGGTATGACTAATAAATGACTCTGTAGGATGTAAATTACTATCAGGAAAATTAGTTTTGATAAAATTTTGAAAAGCATACCAGTTTGAATTTTTACTCATAATATTCCTTAACCCTAAACTAAACAGTGTATGAGTCGACTACGAATAATTTGTAAAGCAAGCAATACACTACCTTATGAAACGCTTATGGAAAACCAGTGATTAACACTACTTTATATTCTTCAAAACGGAATATGGTCATCAAAACTGT
Organism: Psychrobacter sp. H27; assembly: GCF_059072655.1. Lineage (NCBI taxonomy): Bacteria > Pseudomonadati > Pseudomonadota > Gammaproteobacteria > Moraxellales > Moraxellaceae > Psychrobacter > Psychrobacter sp. H27. Next base: position 1,832,904 of record NZ_JCACRX010000001.1, read on the forward strand.
TCACCGACTTAGATACTTTTAGTTGAAGAGCTTCTTCATTTTTTAAAAGTTCATCAACCCCTAATTCAGTTATAGAGTAAGCATAGAACTCATAACCTTCTTGGTGATCTATTTCTATAGATTTGCTTAAAAAACCCATGCGCTCTAGTTTTACTAAAGAAAGCTGAAGAACAGCATCGTCTATCCCATTGACATTATTACTTATCATGTAAAAAGGTAAACCAATAGGATTAGCAACTTGACTTTGAAGACAAGAAGCTAAAAATCTATAGTCTTGCTCTTTCAACTTGTAATTTGATGGATTCGCAATAATTGCTTTCGATTCAGAAAGACTAGAACGATTTAGAATACCTAAACTAGCAGCTTCTATTTTAATTAATGAGCAAGCCCTATTAGTTGCAGAAACTAAATCACCATCTGAACGATTCACATCATAGTCAGCAGGCGTCACACCTAATAAATCAGTTGGTAGATGTATATCTATATCACGAGGCTTAAGAATAAAAGAACGTTTCTTTCCAATAGCACCAATAAATAAACCAAGTTCAAATACTACATTATCTCTAACTATATGTTGATTTTCATCCCTAATTACAGCTACATCATCTGGTGCAAAAATAAACAGTGCAAAGTCGACAGTAGAAGACTTCTCAACTAAATCTTCAATAGTTGAAGATGAGAGTTTAAAAGTACCCCCTGTCCAAATAGTAACTTCAAACTGATGATCTAGATTGACATTAACAGCTTCGGCAATTGGAATACTTTCAACTGAGGATGCAATAAATAATCGGGGTTTTCTCAACTCATAATCTCCGTACTTTATTAAATGTCAAAAATTTAAAATCCTAAAAATAATGCCATAATCTCCTAAATAATATAGCAATAAAAATCACATCTTGCACTCTTTCGTATTTGTAAATAACAAAATCAAAAGTATTAAATATAATACTTTCAAAAAATAAAGCTTATTGAGATCCAAAGGCTAGATATAAAAAGGTCTCCAATCACACAATTGATTGAAGACCTTTAGTTATAAAAAGATAACGATGACCTACTCTCACGTCAGCGAACCACACTACTATCGATTATAAGATATTTCACTTCTGAGTCCGACAATTAACAAATTTTACATCGTGCTCTTTTCGTCAGCGATTGGGCTATTACTGCTTTACTTTCTCATTTATAAAGGACTAGTAACTAAACTATAAAGAGTACGTACGCCATTAATATAGTTACCCATGCGCATATTTTCATTGGCAGCGTGCTGATTATTGTCAGCGTTGACCAAAGGTACGATAACAAACGGCACTTGCAGAGCATCTACAATCTCTGCCGTTGGCACTGTACCGCCCATCATGCGAATACGGACTGGCGCAGGTTTCGCGCTGAATGATTCTACCATCGACTGGTACGCCCATTTACCGACTACCGACAGGTGCATCTGAGCTTTAGGAAATTCCAGCCAAAGAAAAGCCCCTTGATACGTTAGTATCAAGGGGCAAATCAGAATAGAGAGCTGACGATGACCTACTCTCACATGGGCGAACCACACTACCATTGGCGCAACGATGTTTCACTTCTGAGTTCGGGAAGGGATCAGGTGGGGCCATCGCGCTATTGTCGTCAGCAAAGGGGGTTAGATATGAGTCTGTTTTATAGTTTTACTTATTTGACTAAGTATCACTTAACCTAACTGAATCAAGGTTAAAGGTGATATCGAAATGTTCTGTCTGTGACAGATAATTAGACTTGATACAAACCACTTGGGTGTTGTATGGTCAAGCCAAACGAGCAATTAGTACAGGTTAGCTACACACATCGCTGTGCTTCCACACCCTGCCTATCAACGTCCTAGTCTTGAACGGCTCTTTAGGGAAATCTAATCTTGAGGTGGGCTTCCCGCTTAGATGCTTTCAGCGGTTATCCCATCCGAACGTAGCTACCGGGCAATGCCATTGGCATGACAACCCGAACACCAGTGGTTCGTCCACTCTGGTCCTCTCGTACTAGGAGCAGATCCTCTCAAATTTCCAACGCCCACGGTAGATAGGGACCGAACTGTCTCACGACGTTCTAAACCCAGCTCGCGTACCTCTTTAAATGGCGAACAGCCATACCCTTAGGACCTGCTTCAGCCCTAGGATGAGATGAGCCGACATCGAGGTGCCAAACACCGCCGTCGATATGAACTCTTGGGCGGTATCAGCCTGTTATCCCCAGAGTACCTTTTATCCGTTGAGCGATGGCCCTTCCATACAGAACCACCGGATCACTAAGACCTACTTTCGTACCTGCTCGACTTGTGGGTCTCGCAGTTAAGCGCGCTTTTGCCTTTATACTCTACGACCGATTTCCGACCGGTCTGAGCGCACCTTCGTACTCCTCCGTTACTCTTTAGGAGGAGACCGCCCCAGTCAAACTACCCACCATACATTGTCCTCGGTATTGTTATACCTGAGTTAGAACCCCAACATGACCAGGGTGGTATTTCAAGATTGGCTCCACCAAGACTAGCGTCTCGGCTTCAAAGCCTCCCACCTATCCTGCACAAGTCAGGTCAAAGTTCAATGTAAAGCTGTAGTAAAGGTTCACGGGGTCTTTCCGTCTAGCCGCGGGTACACAGCATCTTCACTGCGATTTCGATTTCACTGAGTCTCTGCTGGAGACAGCGCTGCCATCATTATGTCATTCGTGCAGGTCGGAACTTACCCGACAAGGAATTTCGCTACCTTAGGACCGTTATAGTTACGGCCGCCGTTTACTGGGGCTTCGATCAAGAGCTTCGCTTACGCTAACCCCATCAATTAACCTTCCAGCACCGGGCAGACATCACACCCTATACGTCCACTTTCGTGTTTGCAGAGTGCTGTGTTTTTAATAAACAGTTGCAGCAGCCTGGTATCTGCGACTGCCAGCAGCTCAAGGAGCAAGTCCTATCACCACCAACAGCGTACCTTCTCCCGAAGTTACGGTACCATTTTGCCTAGTTCCTTCAGCAGAGTTCTCTCAAGCGCCTTGGTATTCTCTACCTGATCACCTGTGTCGGTTTAGGGTACGATTCGTTTATAACTATTGCTTAGAAGCTTTTCCTGGAAGCATGGTATTTGCCACTTCGCTGTACAAGTACAGCTTGCTATCAGATCTCGGTATAAAATAGCCCGGATTTACCTAAGCTATAAACCTACATCCTTTCACCTGGACAACCAACGCCAGGCTGACATAACCTTCTCCGTCCCTCCATCGCATTATAAACAAGTATCGGAATATTAACCGATTTCCCATCGACTACGCCTTTCGGCCTCGCCTTAGGGGTCGACTCACCCAGCCCCGATTAACGTTGGACTGGAACCCTTGATCTTCCGGCGTGCGAGCTTTTCACTCGCATTATCGTTACTCACGTCAGCATTCGCTCTTGTGATACCTCCAGCATGCTTTACAACACACCTTCACAGGCTTACACAACGCTCCCCTACCACTTGAAAACAAATTCAAATCCGCAGCTTCGGCTCCTAGTTTGAGCCCCGTTACATCTTCCGCGCGGGCCGACTCGACTAGTGAGCTATTACGCTTTCTTTAAAGGATGGCTGCTTCTAAGCCAACCTCCTAGCTGTCTATGCCTTCCCACCTCGTTTCCCACTTAACTAGGAATTTGGGGCCTTAGCTGGCGGTCTGGGTTGTTTCCCTCTCCACAATGGACGTTAGCACCCACTGTGTGTCTCCCGGATATCACTCATCGGTATTCGGAGTTTGCATCGGTTTGGTAAGTCGGTATGACCCCCTAGCCGAAACAGTGCTCTACCCCCAATGGTGTTCGTCCGAGGCGCTACCTAAATAGCTTTCGGGGAGAACCAGCTATCACCGAGTTTGATTAGCCTTTCACCCCTATCCACAAGTCATCCCCTGGCTTTTCAACGACAGTGGGTTCGGTCCTCCGGTGCCTGTTACGGCACTTTCAACCTGCTCATGGATAGATCACTCGGTTTCGGGTCTATGCCCTGCAACTAATCGCCCTATTAAGACTCGGTTTCCCTACGGCTCCCCTAAACGGTTAACCTTGCTACAGAACATAAGTCGCTGACCCATTATACAAAAGGTACGCGGTCACCTAACAAGTAGGCTCCCACTGCTTGTACGCACACGGTTTCAGGTTCTATTTCACTCCCCTCACAGGGGTTCTTTTCGCCTTTCCCTCACGGTACTGGTTCACTATCGGTCAGTCAGGAGTATTTAGCCTTGGAGGATGGTCCCCCCATCTTCAAACAGGATTTCTCGTGCCCCGCTCTACTTAATATGTTAATGCTAATGTTTCGAATACAGGACTATCACCTACTACGGTCAGCTTTCCCACGCTGTTCTTCTACATTAGTACTAATCGGCTTCTCCCCGTTCGCTCGCCGCTACTAGGGGAATCTCAATTGATGTCTATTCCTAAGGGTACTGAGATGTTTCACTTCCCCTCGTTCGCTTCCTAATAAATTAGGATACTTACCTTATGGTAAGTGGGTTTCCCCATTCAGAAATCTCCGGATCACAGGATATTGCCGCCTCCCCGAAGCTTATCGCAGGCTGTCACGTCTTTCATCGCCTCTGACTGCCAAGGCATCCACCATGTGCGCTTCATTACTTGACCATACAACCCCAAGTAGTCTTTCGACTCCAAAGTGTCATACACTCTAATTATGATAACGATATCACCTATGTTTATACGCTTGATTCAGTTCTCTTTACTTTTTTAATAACTCACCCCTGGGATAACAACTGATGTCGTTAAGAGGTGAGTTATTAAGGTTAAGAAGTGCGCGTGAACACGCACCTCCTAACCCAGACTCATATCTATGTTTTTAAATAGTCTCTATGCTCTCGTCGAGTCACAGATTCTGTATAAAACAGAAAGAAGTAATCTTGTTCAAATCACTTGTTTCTATTTGATACCTATTTTTATTTAGCACTCTAAGCTTAACTAAAGTAGTGGTGGAGCCAAACGGAGTCGAACCGTTGACCTCCTGCGTGCAAGGCAGGCGCTCTACCAACTGAGCTATGGCCCCATTATATAAATGGTGGGTCTAAGTGGACTCGAACCACTGACCCCCGCGTTATCAACACGGTGCTCTAACCAGCTGAGCTACAGACCCTAATACGTCCTAAAACGTAAGCTTAAACTAAAGAACAACTTGTTGTGAATTCTTGCTGACCGAATGCTGTCTATAAGGAGGTGATCCAGCCGCAGGTTCCCCTACGGCTACCTTGTTACGACTTCACCCCAGTCATCAACCACACCGTGGTGAACGCTCCCCCGAAGGTTAAGCTATCCACTTCTGGTGCAATCAACTCCCATGGTGTGACGGGCGGTGTGTACAAGGCCCGGGAACGTATTCACCGCGGCATTCTGATCCGCGATTACTAGCGATTCCTACTTCATGGAGTCGAGTTGCAGACTCCAATCTGGACTACGATAGGCTTTTTGAGATTCGCATCACATCGCTGTGTAGCTGCCCTCTGTACCTACCATTGTAGCACGTGTGTAGCCCTGGTCGTAAGGGCCATGATGACTTGACGTCGTCCCCGCCTTCCTCCAGTTTGTCACTGGCAGTATCCTTAGAGTTCCCGGCTTAACCCGCTGGTAACTAAGGACAAGGGTTGCGCTCGTTGCGGGACTTAACCCAACATCTCACGACACGAGCTGACGACAGCCATGCAGCACCTGTATTCTAATTCCCGAAGGCACTCCCGCATCTCTGCAGGATTCTAGATATGTCAAGACCAGGTAAGGTTCTTCGCGTTGCATCGAATTAAACCACATGCTCCACCGCTTGTGCGGGCCCCCGTCAATTCATTTGAGTTTTAACCTTGCGGCCGTACTCCCCAGGCGGTCTACTTATTGCGTTAGCTGCGTCACTAAGTCCTCAAGGGACCCAACGACTAGTAGACATCGTTTACGGCGTGGACTACCAGGGTATCTAATCCTGTTTGCTACCCACGCTTTCGAGCCTCAGTGTCAGTATGATGCCAGGAAGCTGCCTTCGCCATCGGTATTCCTTCAGATCTCTACGCATTTCACCGCTACACCTGAAATTCTACTTCCCTCTCACCTACTCTAGCCTAACAGTTTCAGATGCAGTTCCCAGGTTAAGCCCGGGGATTTCACATCTGACTTATCAAGCCACCTACGCTCGCTTTACGCCCAGTAATTCCGATTAACGCTTGCACCCTCTGTATTACCGCGGCTGCTGGCACAGAGTTAGCCGGTGCTTATTCTGCAGCTAATGTCATCGTCTCCGGGTATTAACCGAAGAGTCTTCTTCACTGCTTAAAGTGCTTTACAACCAAAAGGCCTTCTTCACACACGCGGCATGGCTGGATCAGGGTTTCCCCCATTGTCCAATATTCCCCACTGCTGCCTCCCGTAGGAGTCCGGGCCGTGTCTCAGTCCCGGTGTGGCTGATCATCCTCTCAGACCAGCTACAGATCGTCGCCATGGTAGGCCTTTACCCCACCATCTAGCTAATCCGACTTAGGCTCATCTAATAGCGAGAGCAACAAGTTGCCCCCTTTCTCCCGTAGGACGTATGCGGTATTAATACGAGTTTCCCCGTGCTATCCCCCACTACTAGGTAGATTCCTAAGTATTACTCACCCGTCCGCCGCTCGACGCCTGATAGCAAGCTACCATCGTTTCCGCTCGACTTGCATGTGTTAAGCCTGCCGCCAGCGTTCAATCTGAGCCATGATCAAACTCTTCAGTTTAATCTTGCTATGAAGCTCTTTAAAGAAGCTTCTAAACTTGGCTCATCTAATCTGGCAAAATCGCTAAAAATTATGTTCGTAATGAATTAACTTTGAGTTTTTCTGCTGTCTTAAATGATAATTTTTATAGTTAATAATCTTTCCGAAAAGAAAAGATAGTCAACTTTATTTTTTAGCATTCTGAATCAGCAAAAATCCACACAAGTTGTTCTTTAGTTATGCTTTTAAATAGTCTCAATCACTGTCGTCCAGTCATCGATATATAAGGTATTTCTTTTGCCATCTAGCTAATCCGTCTCCGGTTAAGCTATCTAGCGAGCCGACTATCTTATCATAGTGATATGAATTGTCAAGACTTTTTATAATTTGTTTCACCAGGTTAACTGCGTTATTAATATGTAATTTACATATTAGCTGCCGCTAGTCCGTCCGATGAGGGCGTATTATAGAGAGTTTAATAACTGTGTCAACCAATTTTATACATGTTTTTAAACTTATTTTACAGCTATTAAAAATAATAAATAGTTTCAATAGGTTATGAATTGGTCGATTGGTTGATGTAGTAGAGGAATAGGTACGTTCTCCAATAAGCGAGCTTTTATGGCTACTTTTGGCTTTTATTAGTATAGATAATATTTGGGTTTTCTACCTATCTAATATTCGCTCTACTTGAGCACTTTATCGATTCTACCTTTTATATTGATATTTTCACAAATGATACTATATAGGAGAACCACGATAATCATTTATAGAGTACTAGCGATACTTTGACCCACAGAACTGGATTTATAGAATTGCGTGTTCAAAACCGTTTCTTCTTATCTATTAGCTTTTGTACCTCTTTCTAACTACCTCTCTATCCTTTGATATCTAGTGTTGTTAGAGGGTTTTTGCTATAATCGTCGGTCTATTGCATTATTTGTTTTTGCGCCGCACTAGCATTGCTCTGACAACGAAGTATTACTTACTGTATTAATAGTGGTGAATCTCCTTGAAGAATAATTGAGCTTCGCAATATGCAGTATTGGACAGCTTATAGAATAATGTATACCTCCCACTACATATCACAATGATTAGATATAATTGATGCGGTCTCACGGTTACATGATTGATGGTTGCAGTCATCACTGCCAACGGACCCAATAACAGGCGAATAGATTATGGTAGCGATTACTTTACCCGATGGTAGCGTAAAAGATTTCGAAGGTAATACAACAGTCATGGAAGTGGCGCAGAGTATTGGGACGGGACTCGCTAAAGCGACGGTTGCTGGACGTGTAAATGGTCAATTAGTCGATGCGCACGACCCTATCATCGCTGACGCCAATGTCGAAATCGTAACGCCGAAAGATGATGATGGTGTCGATATTATTCGTCATTCATGTGCTCATCTATTAGGGCATGCGGTTAAGCAGCTTTATCCTGACGTCAAAATGGTAATTGGTCCTGTTATTGACGATGGCTTTTATTATGACATTTTTAGTGAGACACCGTTCACACCTGAGCATATGGAAGCGATTGAAAAGCGCATGATGGCGCTGATCAAGCAGGACTATGACGTTATCAAAAAGATGACGCCACGTGCTGAAGCGATCGAGATATTCGAGTCACGCAATGAAGACTATAAGTTAAAGCTGATCAATGATATGCCAGGCGAAGAAGCATTTGGTTTGTATCATCATCAAGAATATGTCGATATGTGCCGTGGGCCGCACGTGCCGAACACGCGATTTTTGAAAGTATTTAAATTGACTAAAATGTCAGGTGCTTATTGGCGCGGTGATGCGAAAAACGAACAGCTACAGCGTATCTACGGTACGGCTTGGGCAGATAAGAAACAGCTAAAAGCTTATATACAGCGTATTGAGGAAGCTGAAAAACGTGACCATCGTAAAATCGGTAAAGCGTTAAATTTATTCCATATGCAAGAGCAAGCGCCAGGTATGGTGTTCTGGCATGCGAATGGCTGGACAATTTACCAAGTACTTGAGCAATATATGCGTAAAGTGCAATACGATAACGGCTATGAAGAGATCAAAACGCCACAAATTGTTGATCGTAGTCTGTGGGAACGCTCGGGCCATTGGGGCAATTATGCAACCAATATGTTCACGACTGCTAGTGAAAACCGTGATTATGCGGTAAAACCGATGAATTGCCCTTGCCACGTGCAGGTCTTTAACCAAGGTCTAAAGTCTTACCGTGACTTGCCACTACGTATGGCTGAGTTTGGTTCTTGCCATCGCAATGAGCCATCAGGTTCATTACATGGTTTGATGCGCGTACGCGGTTTTACGCAAGATGATGCACATATTTTCTGTACTCAGGCACAGATTCAGCAAGAAGTGGCTGACTTTATTAAGCTAACGCTCGCTGTTTATGAAGATTTCGGCTTTGATAATATTATTATGAAGCTCTCTACCCGTCCTGAAAAACGTGTTGGTAGTGATGAGTCTTGGGATTTTGCAGAAAAGGCTTTAGCAGATGCGCTTGATAGCTCAGGGCTAGACTGGGATTACCTACCTGGTGAAGGTGCATTCTATGGTCCAAAGATTGAGTTTAGTCTAAAGGATTCATTAGGTCGTATTTGGCAGTGCGGCACCATTCAGGTTGATCCAAACATGCCTGAGCGTCTCGATGCAGAGTTCGTCAATGAGCAAAATGATCGTGAAGTCCCTATTATGTTGCACCGTGCAATCTTAGGTTCGTTTGAGCGTTTCATTGGTATTTTGATCGAAAACTATGCCGGTTGGATGCCAGTATGGTTAGCACCGCAACAAGTTGTGGTGATGAATATCACTGATAAACAAGCTGATGCCTGTGAAAGCGTCGTTAGCGAGCTCAAAAATGCAGGTTTGCGCGCTATTAGCGACTTGCGTAACGAAAAGATTGGATTTAAGATACGAGAGAAAACATTAGAACGTATTCCCTATATGCTAGTATTAGGGGATAAAGAAGTCGAATCGGGCAGCGTTAACGTCCGAACTCGCGAAGGTGAGAACCTTGGCGTCATGAGTATTTCTGAATTTATTACATTAGTACAGACCGCTGTCAGTAAAAAAGGCCGACAGCCCCCAAAAACAGATGAGGAGTAATACCTATTAAACAGTCAAACCGTTTGAACATCAACGAAGATATCAACGTCAAAGAAGTCCGTCTCGTCAAAGAAGATGGCGAGCAAATGGGCGTGGTTGATATCGCAACCGCGATGAAAGCGGCACGTGATGAAAACCTAGATTTGGTTGAACTAGTTCCTGAAGCTAAGCCACCAGTATGTAAGATTATGGATTATAAGCATTTCCTCTATGATCAAAAACAAAAGGCTAAAGAAGCTAAGAAAAACCAAAAGCAGACTCAGCTAAAAGAGATGAAGCTACGTCCTAGTACCGAAGAAGCTGATTATCAGGTTAAACTGAGAAAAATCGTAAGCTTCTTGGAAGATCAAGACAAAGTTAAAATTAGCATCCGTTTCCGCGGACGTGAAATGGCGCACCAAGATATTGGTCGCAAACAACTTGATCGTATCATTGAAGATACTGCTGATATCTCAAACGTCGAACAATACCCTAAGATGGAAGGTCGTCAAATGGGTATGCTGCTCGGACCTACTAAGAAAAAGTAATCTGTTTGTAGGACTACTTTGAGTAGTGGCTGTTAGTCGATATAGCTATTTATAACTCTGACCATCAATATGCTGCGGGATATTGATGGTTTTTTATTACCTATGCTGATGCAGACCTCCTTGAAATGATGGCAGGGAAATGTGTGTAGCCAGATATAATTGGCTGACGCTATTTTACAAAACCCACCTTCTCAACTATTTGATTACGCGGTAATCTAAAGGTCTGTTTTATATTTGCTAATCAGCATTTATTCGAACGTTTTAGGTAAGTGTATAAAAATAACGTACATCATGACCATCAGAGTCATTGACAACAAACACTACTTTTATCAGACATCAAAGGAAATTTCATGCAAGAATTGACACCGCCAGAAAACGCCGCAACTCCTACTATATCTCTCACAGCGCCTGAGCCTGTCAAAGAAATACAGAAAAGTGAAGCCGATCAGATGGTCAAGTTGGATGAAAGCCAAATTCCAGAACTCGATGCCAAAGTTGATGCATTTGTCGATCATGTGATTACCAATTCAGTGCATAGTCCAGAGTTTCAGCAAAACGTTCAATCTATTCATAATCTAGGGACAAAAGAGATTCGTGAATCGGCACAAGTCTCTAATCGTATGCTGGATCTACCAGCAAAAAGTCTTAATGACAGTTTGTTTGATAACTCCCCTATTGCAAAGTCTTTAACTGAGCTACGCGGTATTGTGGAAGATTTAGACCCAAGTAAAAAAGAGCTGACTAACTCACGTAAGCTATTCGGTCTGATTCCATTCGGTAATAAAGTACAGGACTATTTCCGTCAGTATGAGTCCGCCCAGTCTCACATTAATGCTGTTGTGACCAGTCTATACAATGGCAAAGACGAGCTGCTCAAAGACAATGCGATGATTGAGCAAGAAAAAGTCAATATGTGGGAGCTGATGCAATCTATTCGTCAATATGTCTATGTTGGCAAAAAAATTGATGAACAGTTGGAGCAAAAGGTCTACGCGATAGAAGCAACAGATCCAGAAAAAGCGCGCATCATTAAAGAAGAGATGCTGTTTTATGTCCGTCAAAAAAACACCGACTTTTTGACCCAGTTAGCAGTGAATGTACAAGGCTATCTGGCACTGGATACCATTCGCCGTAATAATCTAGAACTAATTAAAGGCGTTGATCGTGCAACCACGACCACCGTTTCAGCGCTGCGTACGGCTGTTGTCGTTGCCCAAGCAATGACCAATCAAAAACTGGTACTAGATCAAATCACAGCATTGAACAAGACAACCAGTAGCTTGATTGAGTCAACCTCGGCGATGCTCAAGCGTCAGTCAGGCGAGATCCATGAGCAAGCGACCAGCAGTAGTATTGAACTTGATAAACTGCAAAACGCCTTCAATAATGTCTATGACACTATGGACATGATCAGTAACTATAAAATTGAAGCGCTAGAAAATATGAAGCAAACGGTCAATACCTTGACCACTGAAGTAGATAAAGCACAAAAATATTTGGATAAATCAAATCAAACTACGGTGCTCGAAGTTTCAAAAGAGCTGGATAGCAAAAAAATCACTAACCAATCAAACAGTGTCGATATTGATATTTGATTTATCTATATAGCAGTCACTAAAAGTTGGCTGCTTCCTGCTATCGAATACACATAAGAAAATTGACGCAAGATATTGCGCCGTCGTTCGTGTTAAGATAGCCCCTATTAATAGTCTTAAAAATAGATACGGTAATTTATGAGTTGGAATGATCCAAACGCCTCGAGTGAGGCAAAAAAATACGACAACCCGATTCCTAGTCGCGAACTGATACTCAGTACGATTAATGAACATGGGGAAGTCACACATCAACAATTGGCAAAAGCCTTTAATATTGATGATCCCGACCAATTCGATGCTCTAGGCAATCGCCTAAAAGCAATGGCACGTGATGGACAAGTAAACCGTGAAGGCCGTCCTTATCGCTATCGCACAGTCACTAAGCAAGATATCGTCACAGGTATGGTGTCTGCACATCCAAAGGGTTTTGGGTTTGTGGTATTGAGTGATATGCCAGATTTGTTTTTGCATGAAAAGCAAATGCGCTGGGTATTCAATGGCGATACGGTAGCAGCAGTCGGTACATCAACAGACAATCGTGGTCGCACTGAAGGTCGCATCGTCGATGTGGTTAAACGTCGCCAAAACAACTTCATTGGAACGCTTGCACGTGATGAAGACGGCTACTGCGTGGAGCTTGGTAGTCCAAACAACCATCAGCCAATTACCGTTACTGATGAAAATGTACAAGCGCTAAATGCTAAGCAAGGCGCACCTGTCAAAGTCGATATTATTGACTGGCCAAACCAGCATGAGTTTGGTACAGGTAAAATCACTGAAGTCCTATCTGACGATAATGATCGTGAACTGATCATCGAAACAACCCTTCTTAACTATGATATTCCATCAGAGTTTAGTGAGGCGGCTCTTAAGCAAGCTGGTGACTATCAAGAACCAACTGAAAATGATATCAAAGGTCGTAAAGACTTGCGCCATCTACCGCTTGTCACTATCGATGGCGAAGATGCTCGTGATTTCGATGATGCTGTATTTGCCGAGAAGCGCTCAGGTGGTAACTACCGTGTGGTGGTTGCAATTGCTGATGTTAGCTACTATGTCACGCCAAATTCACCACTAGACCAAGATGCTTATGAGCGCGGTACGTCCGTATACTTCCCACATCGCGTGATTCCGATGCTACCTGAAGTGCTCTCTAATGGTCTGTGTTCACTGAATCCTAATCTAGATCGTCTATGTATGGTCGCTGATATTAAGATATCGCGTGCTGGTAAAGTGACCGGATATGAGTTTTATCCATCAGTCATGCATTCACAAGCCCGTCTAACCTATAATCAAGTGAACGATTATTTGGTGAACCCGAATGATAAGAGACTACCTAAATCGTTAACGGGTAATAAAGACGTTAAAAAGTCTGTTGATACCCTACATCAGTTGTATGAACTACTGCTCAAAAAGCGTGAAGAACGTCATGCAATGGAATTTGAAACGGTTGAAACGTACATCAAGTTCAACGAAAAAGGTGGCATCGAAGCGATTTTGCCACGCACTCGTGGTGACTCTCAAAAGCTAATCGAAGAGTGCATGCTCCTTGCTAACACCTGTGCGGCTAACTTTGCGCTTAAACACGAGTTACCAGTCTTATATCGTAACCATGATAAGCCTGATAACGAGAAGTCGATGCGTATCCATGAATATGCAAAAAACTTCGGTTTACCTTTCCCAGAAGAGAACCCAACGCAAGCGGATTATCAGCGGATTATTGAAGCGACCAAAGACAGACCAGATGCAATCAGTATTCATAGCATGCTACTACGTTCGATGATGCAAGCAAGCTATGCACCTGACAATATTGGTCACTTTGGCTTGGCTTATGACGAATATAGCCACTTTACTTCGCCTATCCGCCGTTACCCAGATCTGATGCTGCATCGTGGTATCAAAGCACAAGTAACGAACAGCAAGCAGCCTTTTATGGACTTCTCGCTTGAAGGTGCTGGTACGCAGACCTCAGACACAGAACGCCGTGCAGAAAAGGCGTCACGATTTGTAGAGTCATGGCTCAAGTGTCATTACATGACTGACCATGTTGGTGAAGAGTTTGAAGGTGTAGTGACTACGGTTACTAGTTTTGGTCTGTTTGTTACATTGACTGACTTATACATCGATGGTTTGGTACATATCTCAAACGTCGGTGATGACTTCTTTGTCTATGATGAGCAGCAGCAACAGCTTATCGGTAAAGACAAAGGTACATTATTTGGGCTTGGTGACTCGGTCAAAGTACAAGTTGCTGGCGTGAACATGGACCTACTGCAAATTGATTTTGATCTAAAAGAAAAGTTGCAGTCGAGTGCCATGAACCAGTCAAAGAAACAGCCTGCTAAAAAAGATCAGCCTAAAAAGAGTCCTGCGAAAAGAAGTAATAATCGCAGAGGGTCTAGCAAAAAAAGCTAATCCGTAACTGAGATTGCAATACTACAAATAAAAAGGGCTAACGTTATCGTTGGCCCTTTTTATTTATGTGCACTTCAACTATAAGATAAGTCGATGATTACTGTGTATTATTCATTTGATCCAAACGATCTTGCTCAGATTGCTGCGCTTGATTGATTTTATTAGTGGCATCGTCTAGCATAACTTTTGGCTGTTCGCCAAGTGGCTTACTAGTAATAGCTGCCGCGTTGTCCTGAGTACTATCTGCATCAGTAGCTGAATCAGTAGCGACAGTACTGACGGCAACCTCCCTATTTTTCTCGCGACTGTTACCGTTTATGATATTAAAGCCCAACAGTGCGACTATGCCAATCACTGCAAATATAATGACATGTTTCATTTCCATAAAAAACCCCGTGTTTGACTCACCATCAAATACGGGTTTCGTTGCACTTTTTGTGCCTATCTTGTGAAGCAGTAGCTGAATATCAGTAATAGTAAATAAAATGAAAAACAACATGCAGATCGCCATAGTTACTTATGCGGACGAAAGCTTAATAGATATCGCTTGTTAAACAACATGTTAGAGCAGTAACCTCAAAATGTGATAAACACAAATAACATTAATAAGAGTGGTCTGATACTATCAATCAACGCCTCTCAAAAAACAAAGCAACTGAAAATGAGATAAGGAACATTTATGGAAAAGGTACTGGTCAGCGCTTGTCTGTTGGGCAAACCTGTACAATATAATGGCAAGGGATTAGCAGCAGCCAGTGACATTCTGACACGGTGGCAAATAGAAGGACGACTGGTTTTAGTGTGTCCAGAGGTCGACGCAGGTATGAGCATACCAAGAGCGCCTGCAGAGATCGTACGCGGTGATGGTACTGATGTCTGGCTGGGTAAATCGGAGGTTATAGAAGAGACAGGCACTGATGTAAGCGTGTATTTCAAAAAAAGGGCTCAGTTGGCATTGGCACTGTGTCAAAAACATCATATTAAAGTAGCAGTGCTGACTGAAAGCAGCCCTTCTTGTGGTAGTAATACCATATACAACGGCCATTTTAGCAATAATAAGATAGCAGGTATGGGCGTGACGGCAGCGCTACTGAGAAAGCATGGTATTGAGGTTTTTAGTCAATATGATCTTGTTGCTGCTGATAGCGCATTACAGTCCGTCATGCCCACAGGGGATTAGACTGTCTACTATCTAATAGGGTTTACTCTTGCGGACTATTGTTATTGAGTAAATCCGTCTCATCTGAGCTCTGGGCAATCTCCTGCTCGACTTTTTCCATTAGCTTGTCATCAGGGCGAGCATCGAGAACATCATTAGCGCTCTGACCTTGTAAAATAACTTTGGCTCGTGCTTTTGCCTGCTTCTTATCCTTATCATCAATATCACGCTCATCATTTGCTGGTGCATCAGGCATAGTAGGCGTAATTGTCAGGTCAGATTTGTCACTACTCGCACCACTCTGCATATGCTCAAAGGCTTTTTCTAATTTGTTGTTAAACCTCAGACGATAAATAGGTTCAGGCAAGCTAAAGCCCTCGTTTTCTAACGCATGCTTGGTTTCGCGAATGGCAATACTACGTGCTTTTAAAAAGTCCGTTTCGGATTGATCAACCCACACTTGAAATTCAAGCACGATATTAGAATCACCTACATTGGTAATAATCGCAATTGCTTTTGGCTCTTCTAATACAAATGCTAATGTATGTATCGCATCCAGCCCTACTTTGATTGCAGCCAATGGATCATCATTGGCATCCACACCCAACTCAAAGGTGAAGCGACGCTCGGGATTTTTGGTATAGTTTAGGATCGTACCTTTAAACACTTCAGCATTGGGGATACGTAGCTGATTGCCATCTAGCGTCATTAATATCGTCGCACGTGACGTCAGACGAACCACAATCCCCTCTTGACCATTAATCACCACTTGATCACGTGCACGAAAGGGCTGACGGATACTGAGCATTAAAGAAGCTATATAATTTTCGATAGTGTCTTTGACTGCAAAACCGACCGCGATACCAATGACACCAGCACCGCCGAGCAACGTGCCCAATACTGTTTCTGCACCGATCAAGCTCAGTGCCAGAATAAGACCAAAAATAATAAAGATAACTTTAATGGTCTGCGACAAGAGCTCAGCGACAAAAGGATTGGGCGTGAGGCGCTGCCACATTTTTTTGCGTCTAGATAACCAACTACCAAACCATGTCACGAGTGCAAATATGACGATACCAACCAGCAATAAAGGCAGCGCCTTTACTAGGTTTTCCAGTTGCGCTTTTAGACCCTGATAAACTGTCGATACGTTTTCTTGAACATCTAGTGTACGGTTGATGTTGTCATCAACCGTCACGACGTCTGTCAAACGGTTGGTCAAATTGATAGCTTGTTGTGCCTTTTTTTCGTTGGCAGTTTCTCCCGCTAAGGTGACGACACCTTGAGTAACATTAACAGTAACGGCTTGTAATCCTTCTATTTCAGAAAAGATTCCATTGATTCGCTGACGGATGTCGTTGTCTTTTTGGAGGGTGGGTGTAGTTTCAATTTGACCATTATTGGTACTTTCGCCATTGATTGCGGGTGGCGGGGCAGGAGTCGGTGTGGAAATGTTGGTTTCTGACGTGTCGTCATCTGCTGTCGTTGTATTATCAGGTATTGCGTCCTCTACACCCAATGCCGCTGCAATACCAGAAACCTCTTCACCAGCAGCATAGGCTGGCAACGTACAAAAGATGCTTAGTAGCAACACCATTTGACCCCACGCTCTTAGAAGATGACGTATCCTTGGGCGGTCAAGATAAGTGTCCATAAGCATCCTTTGCTGTTATAGAGTTTGTACCATTACGTTTTTACTAACTTTGAGCGTTAGCTGTCTAGATAGCGCTGCGCCTCACTCAAGTTCAATGTGCCTTCGTAGATAGCACGGCCAGTGATAATACCTTCTATACAGTCGCCATAAGGCTTCAATAGCTCAATGTCTTTCATATCAGTAACGCCACCTGATGCAATCACTGGTAATCCGCCTTCACGTGCCAAATTGACGGTTTGCTCTACATTAACGCCTTGCATCATGCCATCACGGGCAATATCAGTATACACAATAGAGGAGACACCCACATCAGCAAAACGCTTGGCTAGCTCAGTTGCCTTAGTATCAGTAACATTGGCCCAGCCATGTGTAGCCACCATACCGTCTTTGGCATCGATACCAACGATAATGTGTCCTGCAAACTCACGACAAGCTTCTGCGACAAAATCAGGATCTTCGACAGCTTTTGTCCCAATGATAATATAAGTCAAACCCGCAGTGATGTACTGCTCAATGGTATTCATATTACGCACACCGCCGCCCAACTGAATAGGCAGGTTCGGATACGCTTTGGTAATATCGTTGACCACTTGTCTGTGCACGGGTACGCCATCAAAAGCCCCATTCAAATCGACCAAATGCAGACGACGTGCGCCTTCATCTACCCAGCGTGCTGCCATCGCAACCGGATCATCAGAGAATACCGTATCATCTTCCATACGGCCTTGTTTTAAACGTACACATTTACCATCTTTTAAATCAATAGCCGGGATAATGACAGGTACAGCACACATATAGCATTCCTTATAAAGCACAGTATTGGTAATAAATTTAGACAAGCATATTTTTGGAAATCAAACGATATCAGAGCATTACACAATAATAGAAAACGTCACTCAACAGCGGTATAAATCATAGACAGATTATAAACCAGATAAAAAAGTCAAAATCTGCTCAGATAGAAATAGGAAATGAGGGAAACCAAACAGTCATAACCATAAGTTTTCGTATTTGGAATCACCACCAACATTCGTTAAATTCCATTACTGACTGGCAATTTTAGGTCAATTTAGCGTATAATCCTAGGTAAATTTTTATTTGTTTCTATGTGATGGTAACCAGGTGTTACGCTTTTTGTTGAGTCATTATTACTTAGTCGTAATTAAAGAGGACTCAGACACAAAGAGCAATAGCTGAATGTATCCGTATGATATTGACTGATATATTGCCCAAAAAGGTTATAATAGAAATCTAATCTGGTAGTCTGTATACCACCGATTCTGCAGTATTAAGCCCCATTGGATACCTTTTAAATTCCTGTCACTAGCCAACAATATCAGAACCGTTAAACCTAGCGTTGTAGCAGCTCATCACAACGATGTGATCCTGCTGACCTAGATTATCTTTTAGCCAGTTTATCATCTACTCAATAGATCGTTATGTGGTCACACTTCTAACCAATCAGGTATGTTTGACTGATAATGATTGGATAAAGGTGGTCCCTATACTGGTGTTACAAGTTTTAAATTTCAATGAAACGTGTGATAGGGCTGTTATTTTCAAAATAGTTTCTCTTAGCAATGTGCTTTAGAGGATTAATTTGGCTTAATAGTTTTAGCATACACCTTGGTAGCCAGTCGCCACTTTGGTAATTCGAATAAGACATTAACGTGTTGTTAAGGAGTCTAAGGTCAGCGTTAATACTCTTAATAGTAGTTATGATTATGTATTGTCCCAACAGAGCTTTCATCCCTATTTCGATATAGAAATAGACGATTGAAGGCTCTATTGAGTGATACAGGTTTTCATACTACCGATGTGCCAAACAGGATGTCTGGTATCGTTTTAGACTATGGACTAAGTTTTCGCTTATGATTACCATCAAAAAAGGTTTGGATTTGCCCATTACCGGTGAACCCTCCCGCGAGATATCTGAGCACCAACCGACACATGTAGCACTTGTCGGCTATGACTATGTGGGTATGAAACCTACAATGAATGTCAAAGAAGGTGACATTGTAGCCAAAGGTCAGCCCGTTTTTGAAGATAAAAAACGTGTCGGCGTCATCTACACTGCCCCTGCTGCCGGTAAGGTCGTCGCTGTTAAACGTGGCGAGCGTCGAGTGTTTGAGAGTCTTGTGATTGCGGTCGACCCAAATGGTGAAGAAGTAGACTTTGAGCGCTATGACTCACAGCAGCTTGCTGACCTAGACTCTGAAGTCGTTGAAACCCAACTGATTGCCTCTGGCGAATGGACAGCGTTTCGCACGCGTCCCTATAGCCGCGCACCAGAAATCGGTGCTCGTCCACACGCTATCTTTGTCACAGCGACAGATACCAACCCATTGGCGCTTGACCCAATGCTGGTGATCAATGAGCAGCTACAAGCGTTCAATGATGGCCTTGCTGTACTGTCTACGCTCACGCCAAAGACCTTTGTCTGTCATCATGGTGATGCCAAACTGACGCCAGTTGCAAAAACTGCTGCGGATAATGTCACTGAGTATCATGGTTTTGCTGGAAAACATCCAGCTGGTCTTGCTGGTACGCACATTCACTTTTTGCATCCGATTATGCGCGGTGTGACCGTGTGGACAGTTGGCTATCAAGACGTGATCGCGATTGGTAAGCTGTTTACGACAGGTCGTCTATATACTCGCCGTATGCTGAGCCTAGCTGGTCCTGCGGTTACCAACCCGCATTTGGTTGCAACCGAGCGCGGTGCTGATATTACGGCATTAACCAAAGGCAAGCTTGCTGCTGGCGAGAACCGAGTTATTTCAGGTTCAGTGTTGTCCGGTCGCAAAGTGTTTGACAATGTGGCTTATCTTGGTCGTTTTCACAACCAGATCAGTGTACTGACTGAAGGTCATGAGCGCCCAGCGTTTCATTTCTTTAGCCCAGGTAAAAACCGCTTTTCAAAACTGCCTATCTATATTTCGCAGTTCTTTGGTGGCAAAAAATACAACTTCACCACGACAAGTAATGGCTCACCGCGAGCGATGGTACCCATCGGTGTCTATGAAGAAGTCATGCCACAAGATTACCTACCCACTCAACTACTACGTGCATTGATTGTCGAAGACATTATTAGTGCTGTAGATTTGGGCGTTCTTGAATTGGATGAAGAAGATTTGGCACTATGCACCTTTGTATCTCCTGGCAAATATGAGTTTGGTGATATTTTGCGTGATAATTTAACGCGCATTGAGCTGGAGGGCTAACCACGATGAAATTTTTACACAATATGTTCGATCGTATGGAGCCATCTTTCACCAAAGGCGGCAAACACGAAAAGTACTATGCCATTTTTGAGATGTTTGATACGTTTCTGCGTCAACCAGGTACAACGACATTTGCCTCATCACATGTACGCGACGGGATCGACCTAAAGCGTATTATGATTACCGTATGGCTATGTACGTTCCCAGCGATGTTTTGGGGTATGTACAACATCGGTCATCAAGCACTGACGGCTATCGCCCAGCTTGGTCTACAGCCCGACGGCTGGCGTACTGTCATCACTAGCATGGCAGGCTATAACCCAGACAGTATCTGGGCAAGCTTCGTTTACGGGGCCATGCAGTTTTTACCTATTTATATCGTGACTTTTGCTGTTGGTATTCTCTGTGAGATTATCTTCGCGGTCGTACGCGGGCATGAAGTTAACGAAGGTTTCTTTGTGACCTCAGTTCTGTTTGCGCTATGTCTACCACCAGATATTCCTTTATGGCAAGTTGCCTTGGGTATTATCTTTGGTGTAGTCGTCGCAAAAGAAGTGTTCGGTGGTACCGGTAAAAACTTCCTGAACCCTGCCCTATCAGGTCGTGCGTTCTTGTACTTTGCTTATCCAGCCTATATGTCTGGTGACTCAGTATGGACAGCTGTAGATGGATTCTCAGGTGCAACCCCTCTCGGTCTTGCCGCGCTTGGTGTGGTTCCTCAAGACTTCGTTGATGTCTATGGCAATGCGATCACGTGGAGTGATGCGTTCTTAGGCAACATGCAAGGCAGTATCGGTGAAGTATCAACGCTGGCAATCTTGTTGGGTGCTGCAGTACTGCTATGGACACGTATTGCCTCTTGGCGCATCATGGCAGGTTGTGTGGTTGGTCTGATTGCGACCTCTCTTGTATTCAATATGATCGGCTCTGATGACAATATGATGATGAGCTTGCCATTCTACTGGCATCTGGTCATTGGTGGCTTTGCATTCGGTGCGGTCTTTATGGCGACCGACCCTGTTTCAGCTGCACATACCAATAAAGGCCGCTGGGCTTATGGTATTTTGATTGGTTTTATGACCGTATTGATTCGTGTCATTAACCCAGCTTTCCCAGAAGGCATCATGCTGGCCATCTTATTTGCCAACTTATTTGCCCCATTGTTTGATTATTTTGTGACTCAAGCAAACATCAAACGCCAAACTGCTCGGAGGGTTCGTTATGTCCAAGCCCAAAAGTAATAACGCAAAAACCATCAGCGTGGCGTTGACGCTATGCTTGGTGTGCTCAGTATTGGTCTCAGCGGTCGCTGTTGGTCTAAAGCCTGCACAAGTCGAAAACGCACGCTTAGACCGCAACAAAAACATCTTGGTTGCTGCTGATCTATATGATGCTGAATCTGATACCGCCGATGATGTTGCTGAACGTTTTAAAGACTTTGATGTGAAAATCATTGATCTAAACGAAGGCACTTATCTCGATGACGATGCGCTAAAAACTGCTGGTATTCCTGATCGTAATGCCTATGACGCCAGTCAAGCGACAAAGAACCAAGCCTTGAGCGAAGACTTGGGTGACAACGATCCTGCTGGTATCGGCCGTAAGCCAAAGTATGCCAAAGTCTATGTCAAAGAAGACGATGCTGGTCAACCAGAAGCGATTGTACTACCTATTCAGGGCTACGGTCTGTGGGGTACGATTTATGGTTTCTTAACGCTTGAGAGCGATATGAACACCATCAAAGGTATCAGCTTTTATGAGCATAAAGAAACCCCAGGTCTGGGCGCTCGTATCGAAGAGCCAGCATGGCGTGCAAAGTGGAGCGGTATCGAGTCTTATGACGAAAACGGTGACGTTGCTACTGGTGTAACCAAAGCGGGTAATCCAAAAGAAAACTGGGTCGATGGCATTAGCGGTGCAACACTGACTAGCCGCGGCGTCAGCAACATGATTCAGTTTTGGTTAGGTGAGCAAGGCTATAAGCCTTATCTAGATATGCTACGTGAAGAGAGCGGTCAAACGATTGATGATGCAGAAGCGCAAGCCAATCAATCAAAACCGGCCGCTCAACCTAAAACCGAATTGGCAGCCAAGCTACCAGTAGCAAACGGCAAGGAGGCATAACATGGCTGATACTAAAAGTATTTTAACCACGCCTATTTTTGACAATAACCCCATTGGCCTACAGATCCTCGGTATCTGTTCGGCGCTGGCGGTCACCACAAGTATGGCAAACGCCATGGTTATGTGTGTGGCATTGACATTGGTGACGGCGTTCTCAAGCTTCTTTATCTCCGTGATTCGTAAAAAGATTCCATCAAGTATTCGTATCATTGTACAGATGACGATTATTGCGTCATTGGTTATCTTGGTTGATCAGGTGCTAAAAGCTGTCGCTTATGATGTGAGTAAAGGTCTGTCGGTTTTCGTTGGTCTGATCATCACCAACTGTATCGTTATGGGCCGTGCTGAAGCGTTTGCCATGAGCAACCCACCAATTCCAAGCTTTTTAGACGGTATTGGTAACGGTCTTGGTTATTCGGCGGTCTTGCTGTTCGTTGCTACTATTCGCGAACTATTGGGCGCGGGCACTTGGTTTGGTATCACTATCCTACAGCCAGTTACTGATGGCGGTTGGTATATACCGAATGGTCTGTTGCTATTGCCACCATCAGCGTTCTTCATTATTGCTTTGTTTATCGCGATCGTGCGTATCTGGAAACCAGAACAAGTGGAAGAAGCTGAGTTTGTAATGAAGCCGCAGTCTAAAGGCATGGCACATGGAGGCGGTCACTAATGGGACATTATATTAGTTTATTTATAACCTCAGTCTTTATTGAGAACATGGCACTTGCCTACTTCTTAGGCATGTGTACTTTTTTGGCCGTATCCAAAAAAGTCTCAACTGCTATCGGACTTGGTGTTGCCGTTATCGTCGTTATGGCCATCACGGTTCCGCTAAACAACTTGCTATTCCAGTTCATCCTAAAAGATGGTGCACTGGCATGGGCAGGCTTCCCTGATATCGACTTGAGCTTCCTAGGATTGCTCAGTTATATCGGTTTGATTGCGGCTACCGTACAGATCCTAGAGATGTTCTTGGACAAGTTTGTACCCAGTCTTTACAACGCGCTTGGGGTATTCTTACCATTAATCACTGTAAACTGTGCCATCTTAGGTGGTGTACTATTTATGGTAGAGCGTGATTATAACTTTGGTGAGTCTGTTGTCTATGGTGTGGGTGCAGGCTTCGGTTGGGCACTTGCTATTACTGCATTGGCAGGTATTCGTGAAAAGCTTAAATACTCAGACATTCCAGCGCCATTGCGCGGTCTTGGTATTACCTTTCTCACGGTTGGTCTGATGTCGCTCGGCTTTATGTCGTTCGGTGGTATGTCCATCTAAACTGCTAAGCTCAAAGCTCTCATTAGCTGTTTGACTTATTTAATTCATTTATTCGGTAAGGGTTCGGATACAGCATAAAACATGCCTCCGCTCCCCTACCCCATAGATTAAGGATACCTACCATGGATTACGCTACGGCGATTGGTGGCGTTGCTATGTTTACCTTGATCATCATGGGCCTTGTCGCTATTATTTTGGCGGCACGCTCAAGACTGGTCAGTTCAGGCGATGTTACTATCCATATCAATGATAATCCCGATAATGACGTGGTGACACCAGCAGGCGGTAAGCTACTGCAAACCCTAGCAGGCGAAGGTATATTTTTGTCTTCAGCGTGTGGTGGTGGTGGTACTTGTGCGCAGTGCCGTTGCCGCGTTATTGAAGGTGGTGGTTCTATTTTGCCCACCGAAGAAGGCTATTTTACTCAAGGCGAAATCCGCAATCACATGCGCTTGGCCTGTCAGGTAGCTGTTAAGCAAGACATGAAGATTGAGATCGATCCTGAGTTCTTTGATGTACAAAAGTGGGAATGTGAAGTTATCTCTAATGATAACGTGGCTACTTTCATCAAAGAGCT
This sequence comes from Psychrobacter sp. H27, assembly GCF_059072655.1. Lineage (NCBI taxonomy): Bacteria > Pseudomonadati > Pseudomonadota > Gammaproteobacteria > Moraxellales > Moraxellaceae > Psychrobacter > Psychrobacter sp. H27. Next base: position 1,857,299 of record NZ_JCACRX010000001.1, read on the forward strand.
GGTACTAAAAATCCCAGAAGGCGAAGAAGTAAACTTCCGCGCTGGTGGTTATGTACAGCTCGAAGCGCCGCCGCATGAAGTACATTACAAAGACTTTGCGATTGATGAAGAATATAGAGAAGATTGGGAAAAATTTGGTATCTTCGACTATGTGTCAAAAGTTGATGAGCCTGTTATCCGTGCTTACTCGATGGCCAACTATCCTGAAGAAAGAGGCCTGATCAAGTTCAACATTCGTATCGCAAGTCCACCGCCACGTGGCGGTGAAGGTATTCCGCCAGGCAAAATGTCTTCATGGGTATTTAGTCTCGTCCCTGGTGACAAAGTGACGGTTTCAGGTCCTTATGGTGAATTCTTTGCCAAAAAGACTGAAGCTGAAATGATCTTTGTTGGTGGTGGTGCTGGTATGGCTCCGATGCGCTCGCATATTTTTGATCAGTTGAAGCGCTTAGACACTGATCGTAAAATCAGTTTCTGGTATGGTGCTCGCTCGATTCGTGAGATGTTCTATGTTGAAGATTATGATCAACTAGAAGAAGAGTTTGATAACTTTGAGTGGCACGTTGCACTGTCTGACCCATTACCAGAAGATAACTGGGAAGGTCCAACTGGCTTTATCCATAATGTATTGCTCGAAAACTATCTGAAAGATCATCCAAACCCAGAAGATTGTGAGTATTACATGTGTGGGCCACCGATGATGAACGCTGCCGTCATCGACATGCTACACAGCATGGGCGTAGAAGACGAAAACATCATGCTTGATGACTTCGGTGGTTAAACCAGTTAGCTGAATTTAGAAGCATATAAAAAAAGAGTCTCAATTGAGGCTCTTTTTTTATGCCAAAATTTTAACTACAAATCTAATTGGTAGAGTAGCTTTGCTATCCTATATTATGGATGCTCTACACACTAAGAAAGGACTCTTATGAAAACAAAGTACAAAGATCTGACCATCTGGATCACGGGTGCTTCTAGTGGCATAGGTGAAGCCCTCGCTATTGCTTTTGCCAAACGTGGCGCTCGAATTGTTCTAAGTGGACGTGATAGTGGAAAACTAGAAACCGTCAAAAAAAGCTGCAAGCGTGCTAGCAAGCATATTGTTGTACCATTTGATATCAGTGATGCCAGTCAAACAAAAGCCGCTTATGACACTGCTAGAGCTCAAGCAGGAAAGATCGATTGGCTCATCAACAATGCTGGTATTAGTCAACGCTCGCTCATCATGGAGACAGATGAAGAGGTCGAGCGTCAGATTATGGAGATTGACTACTTTGCACAAACGCGTCTAACGAGATTGATATTACCTGACATGATTGCACAAGGCGGCGGTAAGGTTGTTATGGTATCGAGTGTGGCAGGTTTGTTGGGCACGCAATATCGCGGTGCGTACGGGGCAGCCAAAGCAGCACTTCATATGTGGGCAAACAGCTTACGTGCTGAACTATATGATCAAGGCATAGAAGTGGCGACAATATTCCCAGGGTTTATCCAGACCAACATCTCTATCAATGCTTTGACAGGCGATGGTAGTGCTCAAGGCACTATGGATGAGGCAACCAGTAACGGTCTGACTGCAACTGAGTTTGCCAAACAAGTTATGAAGGCGCTCATAAAGGGCGAAGAATATATCATTGTCGCTGGTAGTAAAGAAAAGCTGGCAACCAGAGTCAATCGAGTATCGCCGCCAAAGCTGTATAAGCTGATACGTGAGTCACAAGTAAAATAATCGAGCAGCCAAACAAACGATCATTGAGTATTACCATCGTTAGTATTTTGGGGCTTAAGGGGTGTAAAATGAGCATGACTTGTTTTACACCCTATTTATTTGTGCATCATACCGAAGATATTATGAAAAATAACACGTACCGCCCAGCTTCCAGAAACCTTTTGAACAACACGCTACTTAGCATCGTCGGTCTTGGTAGTATTATAAGCCTCAGCGCCTGCCAGCAGACACCAGATTATAACTATCTGACTGGTGAAACTATGGGGACGAGCTATCATATCAGTTACCAGCTGCCTGACAATGTAGACAGTGCAGACGAAGCTGCCATACAAGCATCGATTGATGAGCGATTAAAACAAATCAATGACAGCATGTCGACCTACCAGAGTGACTCGACCATATCTAAGTTCAATCAGTTGGGTGCAAATACCCCTATTGTCATTGACGCTGATTTTAGTCGGGTGCTAGATATCTCACAGGTTGTTTACGGACAATCTGGCGGCGCGTTTGATCCTACTGTGATGCCATTAGTAGAAACTTGGGGCTTTGGCAGTACCATGACCGTTGAGCGTTTGCAGAGTCCCCCAACAGCACTTGAGATTGCTCAAGCAAAAGCGCTGGTAGACTTTGAAAGCATTATAAAAAAAGACCAAACCCTCTATAAGACGAAAGACGGTGTCGAGCTTGATTTTTCTGCGGTTGCTAAAGGATATGGCGTTGATGTGATTGCTGACGTACTCAGAGATGAGTATCAGATTCGTAATTACATGGTTGAGATTGGCGGTGAGATTGCTACTTCTGGTGTGAATAGCCAACAGCAGCCATGGCAGATTGCGATTGACGCGCCTATCGAAGGCAGTACTGTCAGCGAACGCCAAACCATATCTGCCATTCGCCAACCAACAACTACCGCCACCCAAATGCACTTGGCAACCTCGGGCAACTATCGCAATTCTGTCATATTCGATGGTAAACGCTATAGTCATACCATTGATCCAACCACAGGCGAACCCATTGCAGGTGGCGCGCCTTCAGTAACGGTCGCCGCTGACTCTGTTGCACTGGCCGATGCATGGGCGACTGCTCTTACGGCAATGCCTTATCAAAAAGCACTAGATGTGGCTACCACGCAAGATTTAGCCGCCATGTTTGTAATATTGGCTGATGATGTAGAGGTAGGTGGCGCTGATAGTAATACTTTGGATGACGCTACCAACGACAGTATCGACAACTGGCAAGTGGTGCAGACTCCGGCGATGCAAGCATTACGTACAGACAAAAAACGCTAAACCTATGCTGAGCTCAGGATCACACAGTAGATTTATAGATGTGAAACAAGAGAATACGTTAATGCAAAACGAGCAGCGCCAAAATTTGTTATAATACAGCTATAGTTGCGAGCAAATTTATTTATGAAAATCATTCATTAATGTCTAGCGCGACTGCCCTATTTTAAAACGAGGTTACTTCTATGCTTAGCCAACTACTCCCGATGCTTGCCATTACCTTCACTGTTTTTGTCCTGTTCTTTATTTTTATGGGTATTGGCTATATGGTCAAGAAAAAACCGCTTAAAGGATCTTGTGGTGGTGTTGCTAAGCTCATGGGTGATGAGCAGTGCTCATTCTGCGGTGACGATCCCAATAAATGTGACTCATTGATCGCTGAACAGCAAGAGAACGCATTAAGAGCGGCTCAACTGGGCAAGTCAGTATAAGTTTCTTTGATTACCTTATGCGGGTAGCATTTACCTGACATCTGTTCGTATAATAGCGTCAAGTCTTCTATAGGAGGCTTGACGCTATTTTTATTGCGCAATGCTATCTTCTGGCTATAGATGCCTTTTATTTGGATGCTTTCTATATAGAAATATTAGCCAGCAGATTTGTCTGTATTGCTTCCTGCAAAATTTTCGAATGCTGATCGATACTATCAATGATCGTCTCGGTCTGTTTCTAGGTATCAGTTTCTAGATAAATGCTCTCTGGTGTTGTTTTGCGGACGACGATATGTCGTCTCTGTCTTACAACAGTTCTTTTCTATTATCATCGTTGTATTGCTATGTCCACCTCCTCCCATCTACCGTCACCGCGTTTTACATTTTGGCTAGTCCTATGTGCCATGGTCTTGCTGGCGACCAATATGCGCGCGCCTATCGTTGCACTCGGCGCTATCGCTCCCGTGGTACAAGAGGCATTAGATATCTCCGAGTTTCAGATTGGCTGGCTAGGCGCTGTCCCTATGCTGAGCTTCGCCGTTGGGGCGCTGATCTCGCCAGCAATTGCTAAGCGCTTCGGGCTTGAGAATACGCTGATTATGATGATTGGGCTACTGACCACAGGTATGATGATTCGTACCGTGATCCCAACGTGGACGGGATTTTTGGTAGGTACGTTGTTACTAACACTAGCTATTGGCTTTGCCAACACGCTGGCCGCGCCTATCATTAAGCAACGTACGCCTAGGCATATCCCGCTGATTACAGGTTTGTTCAGTTTAACCATGACCGTGACCGCGGGGATAGTCTCAGGGGTAGTTCTGCCTTTATCTGAGCGAGTAGGCTGGCAATGGGCGCTAGGCGGTTGGACGATTTTAGGGGTTTTTGCCTTGTTAATTTGGCTGCTTTTGCGTGTGCGTCTTGGCTCATCAAACCATCAACCCATAGTCTCGACAGACCCAGACGCCTCTGATATTTCGATGTGGCGCACGGCCTTTGCGTGGCAGATTGCTATTTTTATGGGACTACAATCATTATTGTTTTACACTGTTGCTAGTTTTTTGCCGTCTATTTGGGTCAGTAAAGGATTATCTGCTGTGAGCGCTGGACAAATGGGTTCTGTGTTTCAGTTTATGGCGCCCATCTCTATTTTGAGTCTCACATGGCTAATTAATCGCGGTCGTCCGATTCAAGCACTCGCTGTGTTTGCCGCTGTGCTCAATGTCGTTGGGGTGCTGGGCGTCAGCTATCTATCCACGGAGTTGGCGTGGCTCTGGTCAGCCCTGATGGGGATTGGGTGCTCAGCGATTTTTACCTTAAGTATGATGCTGTTCTCCCTACGAACCTATACCACCAATCAATCAAGTGAGCTGTCTGGTATGGCGCAAGCCGTCGGTTATTTGATTGCATTTTTTGGCCCGCTAGGCACAGGTTGGCTTCATGAAGCGACTGGTAGCTGGAGTGTACCGCTTTTTATTATGCTGATACTGATGATTGCAAACGTGGTGATTGCGTGGCTCGTGAGTCGTCCAGTGATGGTCGATGGCAAATATATTTGATTATAAAACATTAAATGCTCTAAATAGTACTCTCTATAATTCTTTAATTTCTAAAGCGCAATAAACCTGTCTCTAAATTAACCTTAGGGCAATATTGGTTGCTGTCTTATTTTGCTACACTGGTTTGATTGCTTATAGGACACAACTCCCATGATGAACTCCCCCTTACGTTTCTTGCCTGCTATCGTCACGCTCGCGGCTGTCATGGCTATCAGTGGCTGTCAAAAAGAGACGGAGCCTACTGAATCTACCAACACCACTGAAACACAGAGTACGAGTACTGAGACGACTACTAGTCCAGCCAATACGACGTCTGTAGACACTAATGCCGACGTATCCACCGATATCCAAGTCAACGACGCGCCCCTGACTATTTTGGCGCTTGGTGATTCATTGACAGAAGGTCTTGGGGTGGATAAAGATGACAACTACCCTGCGCAGTTAGAAGATCGTCTGCAAGCCATGGGGTATAAGAATACCGAGGTCATCAACTCAGGGCTGAGTGGTGAAACCAGTACTGGACTGGTCAATCGTCTTGACTGGGTGCTACAAACCAAACCTGATGTGACGATTTTGACCATTGGTGCAAACGATGCTATACGCGGTATCGATGTAGCAACGATTGAAGCGAATATTCGTACGGCAGTTAAACGATTACAAGACAATGGCAGTGTCGTCATCTTGGGCGGGATGTCAATCTATGACAACTTAGGCGATGACTATGTTGCCGCGTTCTCAGATATCTATCCTCGCGTAGCAAAAGACATGAACGTCACCCTTATTCCGTTTTTCTTAGAGGGTGTGGGCGGTGACCGCGCGCTCAACCAAGCGGATGCGATTCATCCGACGAAGGAAGGCTACACCATCATCGTCAATGACAATATCTTGCCTGTCTTAGCACCCACGCTAGAAGAAGTCACAGCAGCCGAAACCCCTTAGGCCGAAATGACCGAAAACACGACAAACGAGACCACTTAACGAGACACTGTAATGACATCACCTTCGACTGCCACATCAACACCGCCAGTAGATACTAAAAAAGCTGTCCTACTCACCGCCTCCCAGTTAAACAAAACCGTGCAAGTCGGCGAGCAAAGCCTGTCTATCATCAAAGACGTCGATATCCACGTCAACGCTGGCGAGTTTGTGGTCATCATGGGCAAATCAGGCTCAGGCAAATCGACCTTGCTAGGACTACTTGCCGCATTGGACTACCCCGATAGCGGCACGGTTACTTTGGCAGATCAAACGCTCAGCAGTTTGGACGAAGACGCGCTTGCCGTTATCCGCCAACAGGATATGGGCTTTGTCTTTCAGTCATTTCATCTACTGCCCACCCTAACCGTCGCCGAAAACATCGCCTTCCCATTAGATATTGCACGGCGCTCAAACCCAGCGCGAGTAGACGAGCTGATTGACGCGGTCGACTTAGGTCATCGCCGTCACAGCTTACCCAATCAGTTATCAGGCGGTGAGCAGCAGCGTACAGCGGTGGCAAGGGCATTGGTGTCGCACCCAAAGATTGTGTTCGCCGATGAGCCAACAGGTAACCTCGATGAGCAAAATGCCGATCAGGTCATGCAGCTATTATTGGATTTGCGCCAGCAGGTTGGCTCGGCATTGGTCGTGGTGACTCACGATCCTGCGCTTGCCGAGATGGCGGATCGCGTCATTACCATGCATGATGGTCGGATTGTAACCTAATGAATCAACGCACAGAAAACCAATCAACTGATGTTAAAAATACTGATACTAGTATGCTCAATCAACTGTTTACCAAGACGCTAGGCTCGCAAGCACTCAGCCGTAGCTGGTGGCAACGCTGGGTCTATCCAGTATTGTTTTTGCTGACGCTCACCCTATCGCTTGCCACCTATCTGACCCTCGACTCGGTGCAGCAATCTGTTGATCGCTATATCAATGACAATCAGCGTGCACTCGTTGGTGGCGATTTGATTTTGAACGGCAAGCAGGATTGGTCAAGCGACGTATTGACACAAGTAGACACAATCCCTGACACGCAGGTCGTATACGATTATCAGTTTAGCGCCATGCTGGTCACTGATGAGCAAACCTTGCTTGCCCGCGTCAAAGCCGTCTCACCGTCCTACCCTTTATACGGCGATGTTGAACTGGCCTCAGGACAGCCGCTATGGGATCAGCTGACCTCTGACAATGTCGTCGTTGCACCAGAAGTGCTTAGTAGCCTAAACGCTAGTGTCGGTGACCGTATAGCTATTGGCGATGCGCAGTTTACCATCAGTGATGTGCTGACCAAAGAACCTGACCGACCTTTGACCGCGTTTGGTTTTGGTGGGCGGGTGTTGATGAAACAAGATGCCTTGGCAGCGACCAACCTACTCGGTCAGCGTAGCCGCGTCAATTACCGTATTGAGATAGCAGGTGATCCTGAGCTGATAACGACGCAGCGTGATGCGTTCACAGATATCCTGACCAATTATCCTGATATCGAGCTGTCTGAAGCCGAGTCCGAAGACACCTCTGTGTCCCGTATCTCTGACAATGTATTGATGTTCTTAAAACTGCTGGTCATCGCCGTATTGCTACTCTCGGCCGTCGCCATGTATGGCGTCATTAGCGCGTTTGTCACCAAGCAACAATCCAATAATGCGATTCGCTTGGCATTAGGTGAACCGCTTGGCTCACTTAAGCGCAGCTATTATCAACTGCTTATCGTCACCACCGCCATTGCTTGTGTCGCCGCGATTATCCTGAGTTTAGGTTTGCTTAAAATCGGTCAGCCGTATCTCGTGGCTATCTTGCCTGCTGACGTGGGTCTCGCCATCAATCCAATCAGTGCGATCAAGACCATATTCATTGCATTAGCTCTGACCCTACTGATAGCGCAGCGTGGATTAAGTACGTTAAATACCACCAAACCCGCCACCCTACTCAATCAAGGGGCGAGTACGCAGGCGCAAAACCTACCGTGGTATCGACGCACGCCGTTACTATGGTATGGCATCGTGCTGGCAGGACTCTATGCCTTCTTCGCTTATGAAGTTGGCTCGCTGTCATTAGGCGCGCAGTTATTGGGCGGATTGATCGGCTTTGTAGCGATATTTTGGCTACTGGCGCGTGGGTGGCTATGGCTGCTTAATAAGTTAGCGAGCAATACCAAGGTCAGTTGGATGCAGCGTATCGCCATTCATAATCTGGCGCGTAAAGGCAATCAATCAGCATTATTCTTTGTCACCTTATCGCTATCGGTCGCGGTGCTGACGCTCATCACCACCCTCAATCACAGTATCAACGCGCAGTTTATCAATGCCTATCCTGAAGACGCGCCCAATCTGTTTTTGCTCGATGTGCAGAGCGATCAACACGATGAGATTGATACGATCATTGACGCACCTGTCACCTATTACCCAGTCATTCGCGCCCGTGTGGAGACGGCGAACGATGTACCAGCAAAAGATATCGAGCCTGAAGATGGCTTTGATGATCCTACGCGGGTGTTTAACTTAAGCTACGCAGATACGGTGATGGATACCGAGTATATCGTTGACTCGCTCACAGACGATGCGCTCTATACGCCTATCGATGATGCCGATCAGCAAGTCAAACCCTTATCCATCTTGGACACTGCCGCCAGTATGCTCAATGTCGGTATGGGTGATCAGGTACGCTTTAATATTCAAGGTATCGAAATCGTCGGGCAGATTACCAGTATCCGCACGCGCTATGAGCGTGGCCCCAGCCCGTATTTTTACTTCTTGTTTGAGCCGTCGGTGCTGTCCGCTGCGCCGCAGATTCAGTTTGCTACTGCGCACGTATCAGAAGATGCCATTCCAGAGCTACAAGGCAAACTGGTACGCGAGTTCCCTGCTGTCACGACGATTGATGGGACTGCTATTGCGAAGCAAATCCAAGAGCTGGTGGTACAAATGAGCCGCTTGGTCTATGTGTTCACTTTGCTTGCCCTACTCACTGGGGTCATGGTACTGATCAGCTCGCTACTGTCTACGTCACAAGATCGTATGAAAGACAGCGCGTCATTTAGACTGCTCGGTATGCAAAAGCGCGACTTGTATATGCTCAATATCTTGGAGCTGGGCGTGCTTGGTATTAGCGCGGCGACATTTGCGGTGGTCATCGCCAGCGTTGGCGCATGGGCGGCTATTACGCAGTGGTTTAATCTACAGTTTAGTGTGCCGTGGATGAGCTTGGCTATTGGCGGTGCAGCGTTAATCGTATTGCTGTTTGCCATTGCCATTATTTATGTAAGATTGGTGATTGGGCGCGGGATTATGGCTAGAGTCAGGGCGATGATTTAGGAGATGTGCTATGAATTCAAATGATCTAATAGTGAGTACTTTTCTGATAGGGGTTATTCGACTTTTACGCCTTGGTGAAATTAGCATCGACCAAGCTCATTTTTTGATTTTCAGCCCTGGTGGATTATCGAGAATTGAAGGTAATGATGACTTAAAAGGGTAGCGCCTATTATTCATTATGCGCTTGAACTCGAAGATATATTGTCTACATTAGGTATCGAAAAGTATCAGCAAGAACTGACACAGCTTGAACAACTTTTGGTCAAGCATCTAACGTTTGGTAGTCATGAGAAACTGTGTGGCACATCAAAAGTGATAATTTCACTAAAGTCTGATGGATAGGGCTTATTTAAAATTTCGCAATTATAAGTTGTATCTAACTTAAAATAAGCACTTTATTCCCGACTGGAATACTATACTAATATCTGGACAAAGAGTGATAGGAACAGGAATAATTTCATTTATATAAAACAGCTTATCTTCCTAATATGTAAATATTTCAATTGATTTTCTCATCATCAATTATTTCTACGCTAAGAGAGTGCATCTTTATGGGTTCATTATCCCACCTTCTTGCTAAATACTCTATTTCTTGATAGATAGTCTTTTTGCCACTTATGGCTCGAATCCGAATAATTAACGGATGAGCATATTTCCATAGTTTCATAAAACTAGAATAGTGTAGATTCTTAAAAAGCTCTTCTTCAAAAGCTTTTACACGTATACCTAGAGCGATGTGTTCATAATAATTTAATACATAATGGATATCATCTTTTAACTTTTCATCCTCTAATATTCTCTTATACCTTTTCTTTTTCTCTTCTTCGACATCTACTTTTCTTTTCTTTTCATTTTTTAGAAGATTTTTGTTTATCTTTATATGTTCAAATATTGTAAAATCTTCTTTATGTCTAATTTCTTTTGATATTTCCTCATCGGATTTGTTTTTGTACTTATGATTGTCTAGCTGACTATAATATTGGGGTAGATCGTTTCCTTTAACAAAAATCAAGTTCTTAGTATTTTGCAGTCTCTTATTTTCATTAAGCTCTGTCACAAGTTGTATTGTTAGTTGTTTCCTACTAGTAGACTTACTACTTTGTATGGACTGATAAGTTAAGTATAAACCTATTGTAGCTACAGCCACTAAAAGATAGCTAGGAAAAGATCCAAGAACCACTCTATATACGCTATCCTGGAAGCTTCGTACCGTTGCTCCACCTGAAGCGGACGTTACAGCATCTGAATAATTTATCTGATAGTGCCACCACAACCAAATAACCCCTAATGTAAACAATACAATAGGGGTTATTATAGGTAATTTGATTTTTCTTGTTAGTTTAACCATCCCATCCTTCATGAGCGACCTTTTTGAACATATTAAATTTTACCATTTAAACTCTCCTAGTTAAGTAGAATTGTAAGCTTAATTTCACTTCCCTATTAATTTGATTTACAGATAAAAAATACAATACATAGTATAAAAGTTTTATGCACGACAATGTGGTGTCAGTATTAGTTCACGTAAATAGAAACGAATATTAGTTTACTTCTCTGCCTCTGCTTAGCCAGCCGTTATTATCAAAATAATAACGGCTGGCTAAGCAGAGGCTTAATTATACACAAAATACTCTGTTTTGTCAATAGATAATTTTTAGAATACACGACAGGTTAGGGATGAACAAGACTTCTATATGATAATTATATTAATAATATGTATAAACTAAACTCTTTTCAATCCACATCTACTCCTGAACACCTCTACCCTCATCACCACCTTTTGCTATACTAGCCCAACTTTATCGGTTAAATACCCACTTATAACACCCTCCCAAACAGCATGGTAGCCTTATGAAATTCTCAAAGTTCGGTCAAAAATTTACCCAGCCCACTGGCATCTCGCAATTGATGGATGATCTCGGCGATGCGCTAAAAAGCGATCAGCCAGTCAACATGCTGGGCGGTGGTAACCCTGCCAAAATTGATGCCGTCAATGAGCTGTTTTTGGAGACCTATAAGGCGCTAGGTGTTGATAACGATGCGGGCGTACCCAATAGTAGCGCGATTATCAGCATGGCGAACTACTCCAATCCGCAAGGCGATGCTGCCTTTATCGATGCGTTGGTTGGCTTCTTTAACCGTCATTATGACTGGAACCTCACAGCGGACAACATCGCCCTGACCAATGGCTCACAAAATGCGTTTTTCTACCTGTTTAATCTGTTTGGCGGTGCGTTCACAAACGAGCAGAGCGAATCTGTCGACAAGTCCATTCTACTGCCATTGACCCCTGAGTATATCGGCTATAGCGATGTGCATGTGGAAGGTCAGCATTTCACCGCCGTATTGCCGCATATCGATGAAGTGACGCATGATGGCGAGGAAGGCTTCTTTAAATATCGTGTCGATTTTGATGCGTTAGAGAACTTATCAGCGCTAAAAGAAGGTCGTATCGGCGCAATTTGCTGCTCACGCCCGACCAATCCAACGGGTAACGTGCTGACCGATGACGAAATGGCGCATCTCGCCGAGATTGCCAAACGCTATGACATACCACTGATCATCGATAACGCCTACGGTATGCCTTTCCCAAATATCATCTATTCTGATGTCACTTTAAATTGGGATAACAATACGATTCTGTGTTTTAGCCTGTCCAAAATTGGCTTGCCCGGTATGCGTACGGGTATTATCGTGGCTGATGCCGAAGTGATTAAAGCGGTCAGCGCGATGAATGCGGTAGTCAATCTAGCACCGACACGCTTTGGTGCAGCAATTGCCACGCCATTGGTAGAAAACGATCGTATCAAACAGCTATCCGATAATGAGATTAAACCGTTTTATCAACAGCAAGCGACACTCGCGGTGAAGCTGTTAAAAGACGCATTGGGCGACTATCCGCTAATGATTCATAAGCCTGAAGGCGCGATATTCTTTTGGTTATGGTTTAAAGACTTGCCGATTAGCACCCTTGAGCTGTATGAGCGTCTCAAAGAAAAAGGCACGTTGATTGTACCAAGCGAGTACTTCTTCCCCGGTGTTGACGTGACCAATTATCAGCATGCCCATGAGTGTATCCGCATGAGTATCGCCGCCGATGAGCAGACACTGACGGATGGTATTAGAGTGATTGGGGATGTGGTGCGTGAGCTGTATGATGAAGCACAGAACAAGTAGTCATAGACTCAAACGAGCGAATAAAAAACGGACTGATTAATAGTCCGTTTTTTTATGCTCTGAAATGGTCTATTTTATTTTAGGTGAACGGTTTGCCACCCTTTTAGCTAAGCGCTTTTAGTAATTCATTAGCGCTTAGTTTACCAAACTCATTGGCAGCTAATGGTCCATCTCCTGAGATCAGTTTTCTATCTTGATGAGTGCTACCGGTGGCCAGTTTATTGCTAATAGTGACGCCTAGGTCTTCAAGCTTTTCACCAAAGTACCATGGCATCGTACCGGGCAGATAGCCAATTTTTGGCATTTGCTTATCCATACCAGTGGGGAACGCTACCATCTCATAGCCTTTAAAGATAAAGTCGCGCTCGGACTTATCATCTGCCTTATCAGAACCGTTTAGATTGACGGACAATAAAGCGGCAGGTCCATGGCAAATCGCTAAGGTAAACAAGTTATTTTCATGGCCCCAGCGTAGCAATTCGCCAAGGTTCTTGTCCTCAGGCAAGTCTAGCATCGCGCCATGACCACCTGGAATAAAAATCGCTGCATAGTCGTCGCTATCGGCCATGTCATTTTTGACAAAGTCAGCAATACTGTTCGGACTCTCAAGCTTTGACCGATACTCAGCGTATAATTGTTTAACGTCGTCATCATCTTCTGGCATCGCCCATTGCTCAACTTTGACAGACGCTCCTGTTGGCGTAAAGACGTCCACGTCAAAACCCGCTTTTTTAAAATGCAATAAGGGCACCATCATTTCAACAGGGTGATTGCCGGTATCAAACTTTTTACCGTTTTCCATAGTCATGTATTGCTGCTCGGTACAGACCATGAGGATTTTTTTATTGCCCGTATACGGCGTGTCATACTCTGTATTGTCATAATTAGTTTTACTTGGGGCCGCCAATTTCAAAGATGACTTGGAAGGAATATATACTCCCGCTTCGGTTTCTTGTGCTTGCAACCCTAACGTTTCTTTTGCATTGTCTAGTATTTCTTGGATATTCATAGTGCTTCCTAGTTATTATTAATTATGGAGGATCGATACCGAGTCAGGCGATATCTAAAGGCAGTATCTAAAGACAATATGCTTAAGATATACGCCGATACCGCTACCCTTTTATCTTAAGATAACAAACTGAGAAAGGGTTAAATAGACAAGACTTTTTATATTTCGTAAGCTTTGTAAAGAGAGCGTGTTTGATCTGTCAAATCACAACCGCTGCAATAGCGACCGATTTAGGTAAAAGCTATTTTAGAAGTCATTTGTGTGATGTTCTTATAGGAGTACTGCTCTTGACAAACAAATGCAAAAGCATGGTATCAAAGCGATTGTCGGAAGTGTTTCGTGAGCTTTATAATTAAGCACAAAGCAAATAGTCGTAAGTTCAAACGAACAAATAAAAACGGACTGATTAATAGTCCGTTTTTTTATGGCGTTTGGTTATTGAAGTAGATTTATTGGTTGGGTGAAAGACCGTCGTCCATTTATTGAGCGCAAAGAGCACATAGGGTAGCAAACACGTATTCATTAGATCGTGCAGGCTGGCCTTTATATCCACCATTTCTAAAGCTAGGAGCCCTTTGGGTATGATGATATGGCGATTGTCCAAGTATTCACCAGATAACGCCACGCCAGTCACAACAATCAAAGCGATAAATGCTCTGATATTTTGGCTTTTGATGATAGGACGCAGTAAGAATAGACAAAGCAGGTAGACACCAATACCGACATAGATATGTAAAGCATCTTTGGCAAGACCCGTAATCTCAACCATATTGAGTTTAAAATCGGTAAATTCCAATAGAGTATTCCAAATATAAGCGAGCAAGAAGTAATTGAGCGTATCACCAAACAATAATAACTGAGAATCAACAACTAAGAATGAAAATAATAGAGAACAAAAAAGGTAGATTATACAATTGATAATCTACCCTTTGCTAAATTAAATATTCAATTTATATTTATCGTTTATCTATATATTCCACTCTACAAAATTCTTGAGCAGTTGCAAGCCAGCAGTATGGCTTTTTTCTGGATGGAACTGGGTGGCGAATAGATTGTCTTTGATAACACTGGCACAGAACGGTTGACCATAGTCACATACCGCCGCGACTTGCGCACTATCAGCAGGCTCGCAGTAATAGCTATGTACAAAATAAAAATGCGCGTTGTCCTCAATACCGTGCCACAGCGGATGATCGGTATCCATCTCATTGATAGTATTCCAGCCCATATGCGGTACTTTTATCGTAGCGCCTTGCTGGTCAGTCCACGTCGGATCGAATGCTTCTACCGTGCCGTTTAAGATGCCAAGGCAATCTGTGCCGCCATTTTCAGCGGATTGCTCAAACAACGCCTGCATACCCACACAGATAGCCATGACGGGCTTGTTGAACACTGCTTGGCGTATGACCTCATCGATGCCAGCCTCTCTCATACCAGCGATACAATCGCGCATGGCACCGACCCCAGGGAAGACGATCTTATCTGCTGCCGCTACGATTTTTGGGTCATTGGTGATAGAGACGTCTGCGCCAACGACTGACAACGCTTTGCCAGCTGAGTGCAGATTGCCCATGCCATAATCTAGTAATGCTACTTTAGTCACTTTAGCCATTAAAACGCCTCTTTGGTCGATGGCAAGGTGTTCAATGCACGCTCATCATATTCACAGGCCATACGTAGCGCACGCGCAAAGGCTTTGAAGGTTGATTCGATCTGATGATGGCTGTTTTTACCTTTGAGATTATCCAAATGTACGGTCATCCATGAGTGATTGACGAACCCATAGAAGAACTCACTGAATAGGTCAACGTCGAAGCGGCCAACGTGCGAGCGGGTGAATGGAATATCCATGTGCAGCCCTGGACGACCTGATAGATCAACCACTGCGCGGGTCAGCGCTTCGTCTAGCGGCGCATAAAAATGTCCGTAACGACGGATGCCTTTCTTATCGCCCAATGCTTTGTTGAATGCTTGACCCAGCGTAATACCCGTATCTTCGACACTATGGTGGTCATCGATAAAGGTGTCGCCAACACATTTGATATCTAGATCAAACAAACCGTGACGCTTAATTTGATCAATCATATGATCCAAAAATGGCACACCCGTGTCTACCACACCTTTACCAGTCCCATCGAGGTTGACGGTACAGGTGATTTGCGTTTCGGCGGTGATGCGCTCGACAGTCGCAATACGCTCAGGGCGACCATGTAGATTTAGGTTTGTTGCTTGATTTTGCTCAGTTGCATTGGCTGTCATGGCTACTCTCTATCGGTTCTTTATCAGTGAAAAGCGGTCAATAAGTAGTGCAAAAAATACCCATTACTTTATATTATGTTTTCTGCCAGCACTCTAATCAGCACTAGCAATACAAGTATTAAAAAATGATATATACAAAAGATATCAATATATTAGGGTTTATACGTACTTAATATTATGTAGCCTCATCATAGCAAACCCTAACATTTACTGCCACGCTCAAGGGCCAAACCATGCACAAAATCACCTCATTCTGCTAAAATAGTGTGTTGAGTATTATCAATCATGACTTGCACCAACTTTTAGATACTCTATTCTGTAGCCTACCCTTTAACGTTGTGCCGTATTATGACTTTGTGCTGTGCCGTACTATACCCTTATACTATAAAAACCCTTTATTTATAGGAACCACTATGCCTTTAGAAGCGATTGCCATCAATAGTTTGGATGCACCACTCATCAAAAAACCATCTCGCGACAATGAGCTAGCAGAGCGTTTGCAGGCATTGTACGATAGCGATGATACGCAGCCTAATGGTACTGAGGTGTTAAATATCGTTGAGCAAGGGTTTAAACGCGGACAGACCCTATATGTCGGTATGTTCAATGACAAACCTATCGCTGCGGTTGGGTGTTTTGATGATGGACAGACCGATGCCAAACGTTTGCAATATCTCACAGTACACCCAGAGAACCGCAAACGCGCCATCGATGCCAAATTTATCAAATTGGTCTATGATGCGGAAGTCAAAAAAGGCGTCCGTGAGTTTGTCCCGGCTGATACTGATATTCACCGTATCATGAGCGAGTACGAACTGCTGCGCGTAAAAGACTAAACTGAGCGCTAAAACTGTTAATTCTGCCCATATCTAGTTATTTATCGTCTTTTATCAGATATAATTCAAAAACAGCTTGACAGCGACGCGTATATTTAGTTTAATAGCGACCTCAACGAAGACGGCTCGATAGCTCAGTCGGTAGAGCAACGGATTGAAAATCCGTGTGTCGGCAGTTCGAACCTGCCTCGAGCCACCATTCGTTAATAGAATTCTAAAAAGCCCCGAACAGCGATGTTTGGGGCTTTTTTTATGCCTGTTATTCATGCTTGTCGCACACCGTCACTATTGCATAACATTTCTATCCTGTTTTCTAAACAGCTTGGCTCAGTATACTCAATAACCATATGTGAGTAGATACCAATTATAATAAAGAGCAAGGGTAGCCATTATGAGAGAATTTGATTACGACTTAGATTACAAAAACTTAGATTTGCGCGCTCAGCCTGAATTGTATCGTGTGGGCCGCGGTGAGCAAGGGGTGCTACTGGTAGAACCTTATAAGTCTGAAATCTTACCGCACTGGCGCTTTGCCACGCCTGATATCGCCACCGAGAGTAGTGAGACTATTTATCAGATGTTTTTGGACTACTTGGCCGACGATGATTTTGTTGGTGCGGATATGGCGCGTAAGTTTATACAAATGGGCTATACCCGCGCTCGTCGCTATGCCAATCATAAAGGCGGCAAAAAGTATAAAGGCGCGGTCCCTGATGATAAAAAAGGTCAAAGCGGTGCTCATGGTCGCGAAGAATTGCCAAGGCAAATCGAGGATCCTATCAAAGCAGAGTCTGCGCGAATCTTTAAGGTCAAATGGGACGAGTGCCGAGAGAATAAGGATTATTTAAGGATGAAAAAAGAGCATCGCGAGCTTTATAAAGATGTCGAGTAACTACAAGAGCAAACGCAAACCCTTTAACCAGTAGGCAAAGCAATGAGTAAAAAAGAAATGAACAATAACGACAAGCAACTTTTGATCTTTGATTTTGATGGCACACTCATTGATAGCGTGCCCGATTTAGCTGATGCGACCAATGCTATGCTGACCAGCCTTGGTAAGGAAACCTACCCTATCGAAACGATACGCAATTGGATAGGCAATGGTTCACGGTTGCTGGTAGAGCGCGCGCTGGTGGGTAGAGTAGAAGTAGCAGACAGCGAGTTAACGGTTGAGGAAGCCAATCACGCAGAACGCGTATTTCTTGATGCATATAACGAGCTAAGCGGTAGTAAAACTGTCGCCTATCCCGATGTCGACGAAGGACTCAAAAAACTCCATGCCGCTGGCTATACGCTTGCCTTGGTGACTAACAAACCCATTCGTTTTGTCCCAAAAATACTACAGTCATTTGGCTGGCATGATTTGTTCAGTGAAGTGATGGGCGGTGACAGTCTACCTGTCAAAAAACCAGACCCAGCGCCCCTACTACACGTCTGCAAAAATCTTGATATTGATGCTGCTCAAGCAATAATGATTGGCGACTCTAGAAACGATATATTGGCTGGACAAAACGCCAATATGGATACGCTTGGACTGTCTTATGGCTATAATTACGGACAAGATATTCGTGAGCTAAACCCGACCGCAGCATTTGATAATTTTGCCGACTTGGTGGCTTGGGTTATGGCAGATAGCATTTAATCCGTAACAATATCTGCCTAGTGTTCAGAAGAACTTGCCAAAAAATCTGCTAAAACCAAGGTTACGCTTTGCTGCGATAGCTCAGTGCCTCAGACACATGGGCGCTATTAATATCAGTACTATTGGCCAGATCAGCGATGGTGCGAGCAACTCGCAGTACCCGATGATAACCACGAGCAGAGAGGTTCAAACGCTGCTGGGCAAGCTGCAATAGTTGCTTTTCACTATCACCCAGCTCAATGTACTGATCGATCTCACTAGGACTAAGCTCATTATTGACTTTTTGTTGCCGTTTTAACTGCTGCTGATGCGCAGTCGCTACTCGAGTACGCACTTGCTTAGACGTCTCACCTGCCTGCGTGTTTTGCAAGTCAGCAATAGGCAGCGCTGGTACGGTGATATGCAGATCAATACGATCTAATAGCGGCCCTGATAATTTGTCTTGGTAGCGTTTGATTTGTTCTGGTCGACAACGACAACGCCCTGAGGTATCGCCATCATAACCGCACGGGCAAGGGTTCATAGCAGCGACCAGCTGAAAGTTCGCCGGAAAGGTCATTTGAGAGTTGGCACGGCTAATAGTAATTTGCTTGGCTTCTAACGGCTGACGCAGCACCTCAAGCACGCTGCGATCGAACTCTGGTAACTCATCGAGAAACAAAACGCCCTTGTTCGCCAAAGTAATCTCGCCCGGTTTGGGTCGTGAGCCACCACCTACCAATGCGACGGCCGATATCGTATGATGAACCTGCCTGAACGGCCTTGTCCCATAGTCATAATCGCTGTCTGCCACTGAGTACGTACTGGCCACTTCTAGCGCATCTTCATCGCTCAGATCAGGCAGTATCGTCGGCAACCGTGATGCCATAAGCGTCTTCCCCGAACCTGGCGGACCAGTAAACAACAACGAATGACCACCAGCTGCTGCAATCTCTAGCGCGCGTCTGGCATGATGCTGTCCTTTGACATCCGCTAAATCTACTTGATACCCGACATGCTTTGGCGTGGGACTGGGCTGCACCACTTCCAAGCAGTCATAAGTTGCGCTTGGGTCAGTCAGGGATTGCAAATGATCGCAAACTGCCTTTAGACTCTGCGCGGCCAGTATCGTCACGCCATCGACGCGACTGGCCTCACCCCCATTATCAACGGGTACGATAAGTTGCGGTGTCTGCGATAGTTTTGATGCTAGCCCTTCCGCTTTGATCGCGCGAGCAACTGCCAAACTGCCAGTGACCTGCCGCAGCTCACCGTTGAGTGCCAGCTCTCCTATAAACTCAAACTTCGATAGCACCTCTGGCTCAAGCTGTCCGCTTGCCGCCAATATACCTATGGCTATTGGTAAATCTAAACGTGCACCATCTTTAGGTAGATCAGCCGGAGCTAAATTAATCGTGAGACGCCGATTGGGAAACTGAAATCCTGAATTAAGAATAGCAGAGCGCACTCTGTCTTTGCTCTCGCGTACAGCCGCTTCAGGCAGACCGACGATGGTCAACGCAGGTAATCCTTGCGACAGATGAACTTCAATGATGACTTTGGGAGCATGCAAACCGACGACTGAGCGGGTATAGACTTGGGCAAACGACATCAGTGTTTTCCTAATATTAGGGGATGATTGATGATAGATTATTCTTTATCAGTGCGCAAATGTCGTGTTTTATCACTGGTATAGTGAGTAAATAGTGTTATATGATGAGCAAATGTTCGTTTTAATTTTGATCCTACTGGCTAAATACTGAGGCGTGTTTGATACCACTCTTGTTTGCTGATCAGCAAATATCAAGCCACTACTAGCGTTCAAAATCAATCAGAGCATGGATGATAAACGGATTTTATTGTCTATATAAAGCGGCTTTTTGCTATCCGCTTTATACACACCAACTAACCATGGATGGATAAGCTTATGAGCATTGATATGCTTCCTCAGCGTGTGCCTAGGCTCGCGCTACTCACAGTGGCTGTTTCTGTAGGACTGTCTGGTTGTTTCACAGATGGCGATAACGATCCTTTTGGTTCTGAGACTACCTACGTTGCAGATATTCAGCGCACTGAATTTGGCATCCCACATATTACCGCACAGGATTATAAAGGGCTCGGTTACGGCGTAGGTTACGCTTTTGCGGAGGACAACATCTGTTCACTAGCACGTGAGGTCGTCGTAGCCAGCGGACAGAGCATGCGCTACCTCGGTGACGACGGTGACGTAGACAGCGACGTTTTTTATACTTGGTATAACTCTCCAGAGAGACGCGCTAGTTTCTTGGCCGCTCAGGATCCCGAGACTATTGATGCTGTCACAGGTTACGCTGCTGGCTATAGCCGGTATCTACGTGATACAGGGGTTGATAACATCAATCCTGACTGCGCTGGCGCCGAATGGGTACGTGAGATTACGATTGATGATTTGCTGACTGTCTACGGCAAAGCAAACTTGCGCGGCGGCTTGTCTAACTTTGTCAGATCTATCGTCGCAGCAGCACCGCCTGATCAAGATATGACTATGGACAGCAGTAGAATGCGTACTGTCAGCCCAGAGCCAGTAGCTGATTTCGATAATTCAACAATCAATGCGATGAAAGGTGGTAGTAACGCCTACGCATTTGGCAGCGAGGTAACCGGTACTGATAGCGGTATCTTGTACGGCAATCCACATGAGCCATGGGAGGGCGTACAGCGCTTCTATGAGTTTCATTTGACCTTGCCAGGCGAGCTCGATGTGATGGGCGCCGCTCAACAAGGCCAGCCCTTTATTAATATTGGTTTTAATAAAGATGTGGCGTGGAGTCATACGGTCTCTACCGCCAAACGCTTTACCCTTTATCAGCTTAGCTTGGTAAATGGCAATCCTATGAAATACAATTATCAAAATAGTGACGGTGTATTTGAGCAGCGTGATATCGAAGAAGTCGAGGTAACGATTCAGTTGCCAGATGGTGGGGAGCGTGTTGAATCCTTATATCTATCTCAATATGGACCGATGCTGAATGTAAAAGCACTAAACGATCAGCTGCCTAACTGGGGTGATAACAATCTCGCTTATACCATTCGCGATGCGGCATCTGAGAATCCGCGTGCCCTCAATCAATGGCGTAGTATGAATAAAGCCACGAGCGTCGAAGACCTAGTCGATAGAATGCAAGATACCCTTGGTCTTGGGTTCGTTAATACCATTGCCACTGATCGCTACGGCAAGGCCTTGTACGCCGATATTTCAACCGTACCGCATGTCACCAAAGATAAGCTTGAAGCTTGTAGTGCCAATGCTGGTCCATTCCTTGGCGCATTGATTGCAGCAGACTTGCCAGCACTAAACGGAGCCACAGCTGCCTGTGAATGGGGTAATGATGCTGACTCGCCGCAAGCAGGTATTTTTGGACGCTCAAACCTTCCTTTCTTAATTCGTGATGATTACGTCGCCAACTCAAACGACAGTTACTGGTTGAGCAATCCTCAGCAGCCACTGACTGGGTTCTCACCGCTCCTACGTCGTCGTCTAACGCCATTCTTAGGACCCAATGCAGTAGAAGGCGTACCGTTACTGATGCGTTCGCGTATGGGACTGACACAGATCTCAGATCGACTGAGCAATACAGACCAACTTGGTGGCTCCACCTTTAATCTGGATAATATGCAAGACGTGGTCTATGGCAACCGCAGCTATGTTGCTGAGCTCGTACTCGATGATGTATTGGCAGACTGTACAACCAACCCTATGATGCCACTGACTAGCGGTGGTACTATCGATGCCACTCAAGCTTGTAATATTCTGAGCAATTGGGATCGCCGTAACAACCTAGATAGCAAAGGTGCTCATGTATTTAGAGAGTTTTGGCGCAGCGTCGACTTTACTGAAACTACAGATGATGCCTTCAATGTGAAGTTCGATGTCAATGACCCTGTCAATACGCCACGTGACCTGATTATCAATGATAATACGCGTCAGGCATTGGGAGATGCCATTAGCTACTTCAATGACAAAAATATCGCCCTTGATGCCTCTTTGGCAGACTTACAGTACGTCATCGATGCAGGTAGTAATAACGAAAAAATCTCTATGCATGGCGGACTTGGACGCGAAGGTATCTTCAACGTCGCTCAAGGCCCAGGACTCAATGAAGATGGTACTTATAAGCCAATCACTACTGGTCCTACCTATATGCAGACCGTAACTTTTGATAGTAATGGCCCTGTCGTAGAAGCATTGCTGGCATATTCACAAGCCTCAGACAGTACGCGACCGTACCACCGTGATCAGACACGCCGTTACTCAGCCAAAGACTGGATACGCTTGCCTTTTAGTAAAACTGAAGTCAATGACCAAGCGGTTGGTGGTACCATTCAACTGAGAGAGTAGCATTGGCAAAATGAAGTAGATAAGTAAAGCAGAAATATAAAAACCTCAGCCCAGTGCTGGGGTTTTTTTTATTCAAAGTGCTGGGGTTTTCTGTGTCAAAGTAACCGCTGTATTTTAATAGCTGAGCACACTGACCAACCACCCCACTGGCAATAAGGATTTGTTATACTAGCCATCATAAATTCGGTGATAAATACAGCTACCAATAACCTGCTCAAATATTCTTATCAGCTTTCTAAAAATGAGACTAGCATTCACTTACTGAACGACTAACCATATAAGAATCCGTATGTTCGGCGTCAAAACGAGGAATATCGCATGACAGACTACTCAGAACAACACACTCAACAGCCTTACAACCGTGCGGACGACTCGCCCACCACGGTGCGCCCTGTTATGCAACCAGACAACCCTTATGCCAGCACCCGCGGTAGCATCACCAGTAAGCAATTACCACCGTTCGATGAGACCATCATCAACAAGTATAATCGTTCGGGCCCACGTTATACCTCATACCCAACGGCGTTAGAGTTCACGCCGATACCGGACAGACTCGAGACGACTGCTCTTGAGACAAAAATTCTTCAAAATCGCGAGTCTCGTGCGCCCCTATCTTTGTATTTTCATATTCCGTTTTGTCGTCACCTTTGCTATTACTGCGCGTGCAATAAGATCATTACCAAAAAAAACAGCGACTCTGGTGACTATCTACAGTATCTAATCGCTGAGATTGCTCTGAAACGTCGTTTGCTATCTGCGCCAGATGGCAGCGAAAAACCACTGGTCAAGCAGCTCCATCTAGGCGGTGGTACACCAACGTTTTTGCGTGATGAGGAAATAGTAAAACTGTGGGCATTCTTGCAAACTCAGTTTGAGTTTTTACCTGAAGATGAAGGTGATTACTCTATCGAGATTGATCCCCGTGAACTGGGTGACAATACCCTACAAACGCTGCGCAACCTGGGTTTCAATCGTATCAGCTTGGGTGTACAGGATTTGGATGAAATGGTACAAATCGCCGTCAATCGCGTGCACTCAGCAGAAATGATTGAAAATGTGTTAAATGAAGCGCGTAAGCTTGGTTTTGGCTCTATTAATATTGACCTCATTTACGGTTTACCGCATCAAACGCCTGATACTTTGGGCAACACTGTACAGCGTATTATCGAGATGTCACCAGATCGTCTGTCAGTCTTTAACTATGCTCACCTGCCCGAGCGGTTTAAAGCTCAGTGTCAGATCAAAGATGAAGACCTACCAACTCCAGCTGACAAACTTGCCATGCTCGGCAATACTGTCAATACACTGACCGAAGCTGGTTATCAATACATTGGCATCGATCACTTTGCCAAGCCTGATGACGAGTTGGCTGTTGCCCAGCGCCAAGGTAAATTACATCGCAACTTTCAAGGCTATACCATCATGGGCGACTGTGATTTATTGGGCTTTGGTGTCTCATCTATCAGTCAGATTGCCAATAGCAACACCCGCTATATATCGCAAAACGATACCGATCTACACACCTATCAAGCTAGAATAGACAAGGCAAAGTCTAACCCTCTTGTTATGCCTGCTGTAAAATATATCAAGACATCTATCAGAGATCGATTGCGTGAATATGTCATTATGAATCTGCTCTGCCACGATTATCTCGACTTTAAAGATGTGAACCAAAAGTTTGGTATCGATGCCATTACTTACTTTATTGATGAAATTCAACAATTAGGGACGATGCAAAACGATAGACTGATCGATATGGATGCAGCAGGTATTCGTGTCTTACCAAGAGGACGCCTACTTGGTCGCAATGTCGCCATGGTGTTTGATGAGTACTTGAAAGATAAACATAACAGCCATTTCTCAAAAGTGATCTGAGCTTACGACTCAAAAACCACTTATCAGCTATAAAAAAAGACCTCATGTGAGGTCTTTTTTTATGACTGGCTATCTACACTTTTAATTTATCACCAACCATACCTTTTACAGTGCTTAAGATATCTGCTGGTAGTACCACCATTTTTGAGTTATCAGACTCTGCCAGTTGGCGAATAGACTTGATGTACTGCTCACCAAGTAAGTAGACAATCGGCATCTCTTCATCACCCATCGCCGCTGTGATAAGACGAATCGACTCCTCTGAACCTCTGGCCAGTACCACTTGCGCTTCAGCATCGCGACGTGACGCTTCAAGACGTCCATCTGCTTCCAATATAGCCGCTTGTTTTTGGCCGTCAGCACGGGTGACTGTCGCTCGGCGTAAACGCTCTGCTGCTGCCTGCTCTTCCATAGAGGCTTGCATGGTTTGCGAAGGATTAATGTCTTGAATTTCTACGGTTTTGAGCGTAATACCCCAATCAGCGATGTCTTCTGAAATCGCTTGTTTGAGCAATGCCTTGATCTCATCACGACTCGATAAAGCATTATCAAGATCCATCTCACCAATGATTGAGCGCAATGATGTCTGTACTAAATTACGGATACCATGCTCATAATCTTCAATACCATAGACCGCTTTGTCTGGGCGTAGGATATTGATATAAGCGACCGCATTAGCGATGATGACCACGTTATCGCGGGTGATAACCTCTTGCGATGGGATATCTAGTACGATGTCTTTGGTAGTAACTTTATAGGCGATTCTATCCACAAAAGGAATAATAAGGCTAAAGCCAGGTTCTAGGGTCTGCTGATATTTACCCAGCCGCTGCACGACCCACTTGTACCCCTGCGGGACAATACAGACACTCTTAAAGACAGTAAAAACCACCAAGGCTGCTAATACCAACATCACGATACCGCCGCCATTTAAAATACTTAAGATGCTACTCATACGATTCTCCTTGATCCTCGCCTTGTTTGCCAGCGACGTGATTTATGTCCTTTTTATCTTGATTTAAAAATATTCGGTATATCATGCGCGTCATTTGCTAGTGCCTGTCTTTGTGGGGTCAGGTTTGTGCAAGCTCAGTCTATTCCCGTTAGGTTTTTTGGTAGACACTTGAGTATTTGCAGGTACTTGGCTATTGAGTGTCGGTGTAATATTTGGGCGTATCGTTTTGGGTGCTTGGAGGCGCTGTGTGGGAGCAACCACCAGCTCATCGCCGACCACTTTTAAGACCACCACGCGATCGCCCATCTCCACCCTCGCACCTGCTGTGCGGCATGGCCACTCGTCTGCACCCCAAACAGGTACGTTAAAGCGTATCATACCAGGGATACCTTTTTGCGGTTTGACCACGATCATACCGGTCTCACCAATCACCAAATTACTGCTTTGCGCCGCCTTTTTGCGACTCATGGATAGGGGCTTGATGTATTTGACCCAAGCCAGCATAAAAAAAACCGAAAGCGTAAGCCAGATCAGCACCTGAAATAATAAAGGAATAGGGAGCAACCATGCTAAGGCCGCAATGATCACAGCGGCTACGCCAAACCACAAGCTGGCAAACGTCGGCACAAACATCTCAACGATCAATAGTAAGAAGCCCAATACCAGCCAATGCCAAGGTTCAATCATCAAAAACATCTCCATCCTTGCCACCATTCCTATCTTTATCATTCCAGTTTTTAATGTATCATATTTTTAAGGATAACAATGCTTTAACCGTATTTCTGATACACATTTACATACTGTGCGCCCAAAATATCTGTTACGAATTTTAGGCAAAAAAAACGACCACCTAAGTGATCATTTTTTAGCTAAGGTTTGAGACTTAGAATTTGTAATGTGCACCAAGAGTTAATAGCGTAAGGTCTTCAGCAACATAGTCATATTCAGCTTCAACACTCATGTTAGGGTTGAAGTTATACCCTAAACCAATACCACCAGCGACACCACTATCACTACCACTGTTATTTTCAAAGTTGCCAAAGTCGTCGCTTATAGAAGCATCAATCTCGGCTTTAGCATAGCCTAGTTTACCCTTGGCATATAGACCAGTGTTAGGGAATGCATAGCGGTAAGTACCATAAGCACCATAGGTTTTAAGGTCATACTCAGCGTCAACACCACTATTACCTGTATCGACATCAGTATCACTAGAGCCTACGTATTCAATCTCGGCACCAAAGTTAGAATCAAAATTATAGCCAGCATATACACCGTACGCCGTTGGATCATCTAGATCATCAACATCTATCATGAACTTACCGGCTTTAATACCAACATACGATTGACCAGCACCATAAGAGATTGCTGCTTGCGCACTCATTGTCATTACTGAACCGACGATTGCTGCGAGTAACGCTTTTTGTAGATTTTTCATAGACTATTCTCAACCTTGGATTTAATAAACAAATGATTTGTTTAACCTTGAATACTACTCAACTATATTTCACTTGTTTTTAGTAGTGCGACATCATACCAAATTATCCAATAAAGTAAACATATGTTTTATATAATTTTAGACGAAAAAAAACGACCACTTAGAGTGATCGTTTTTTATTGCAGTACTTAAGCTAAATGCTTAATCTAGGCTAAATGCTTAGAATTTTAGCTGTGCACCAACAGTCATAAGATCTACATCATCACCTAACATGTCGTATTCAGCTTCAACACTGAAGTCAGAGTTTACTGCGTAACCAAGACCTACACCGCCAGCAAGATTGGTATCGTCTCTTGAACCATCAGATAAACCTAGATTAGTATTAGATGCTTCTACTTCAGTTTTCGCTACACCCAGCTTACCTTTTGCATATAAGCCAGTATTTGGGAATGCATAACGATAGGTACCATAAGCGCCATATGTTTTGGCATCGATGTCGCCGCCTCTATAGTCAGCGTCATCTGAACCAACATACTCAGCTTCTATACCGAAGTTAGGATCAAAGTTGTAACCAGCATACACACCATAGGCAGTTGGATCATCAGCATTATCGATATCTAAATCGAATTGACCGACTTTAGCACCAACATACGGCTGACCTGTATAGCCATTACCATAGTTAACAGCGGCTTGTGCGCTAACAGTAAGTAAAGAACCAGTTGCTAGTGCAAGTAACGTTTTTTGTAGAGTTTTCATTATTAGCTCCTCAGAGAAAATTGGGACAAACAAGTTGTTTATTTATAGTGGTCTTAGTGACCTATCGTCTTGTCTGCTAACGATGAGGATATAGTAACAAACTATTTCAGACACTCTGTCAGTGTTTAATGGTATGACAGTTAAAGTTTGAAAGCATTTATCAGTCCACTAGTTACAAAGGCTTAGATATGAAACCTTTTGTTACAACCGCTCCATTTGTGCAATAATTCCTACTCATTTCGCAGAATTTTTGCCAAATATTTGGTCAAATACGACTTAAATGATAAAAAATAAAGAGAAAAGATGAAAAAAGCCATCACCGATCATTTGCAAGTCGCACTTGCAGACCTCAAAGCAAAACAACAATATCGCCAACTGCCCGAGCTGCAACATCATGGTCGCTACATTATTAAAGAAGGCGAAGCATTACTCAATATCGCCAGTAATGACTATCTAGGCTTGGGCGGTGATACCGAGTTGCAGGCTGAATTCTTCGATCAGTTGGAGCAATCATCCGATACGCTGCCTCCCAAAATGAGCGCTACTTCATCGCGGCTATTAACGGGCAATGACACCCAGCTACAAACATTAGAGTCTGAACTGCAAAATTGGTACGAGAGCGCAGTAGAAAAACAAAACGTTCCTAAACAAAATATCCTTAACTCAAGAACAGCACTGGTATTGAATAGTGGCTATCATGCTAACCTTGGTATTTTGCCCGCGTTGACCGCCTTGCCAGTCAAGACACTTATATTAGCTGACAAGCTGGTACATGCGAGTATCATCGATGGTATGCGTTTGAGTCAAAGCAAACTGGTCACCTATCGTCGCTACCGTCACAACGATTACGAACATTTGGCTCGGTTTATTGAGCAGGCAGATGAGAGCGTTGAGCGCATCATCATTGTCACTGAAAGTATTTTTAGTATGGATGGTGACCGTGCTGACTTACTTCAATTAGTACAACTAAAAGCAAAAGATGCACGTATTGAATTATATGTCGATGAAGCACATGCTGTTGGCGTACTTGGCAAAACAGGTTTGGGCCTAGCAGAAGAAACACATACTTTAGTAGATATTGATTACTTGGTGGGGACGTTTGGTAAAGCCTTTGCATCAGTTGGTGCTTACATCATGTGTGACGATATCACAAAGCAGTGGTTGATAAACGCCATGCGTCCACTGATATTTAGCACTGCACTCCCCCCTATCAATCATGCATGGACGCGCTTTATTTTAGGAAAAATGCCAGCGCTCACTGATCAACGCGTACACTTAGCACAAATTTCAAGACAACTGAGCCAAGCCATCAGTCCTGAATATCGTGTCCCATCATCAGCACAAACTCCTACCTACGAATCGCCTATTGTGCCTTATATCTTGGGTGACAATGCGCGTACCATGGCAAAGGCAAAACAGCTCCAAGCCGCTGGATTTTACGCCTTGCCTATTAGACCGCCTACTGTTCCTGCCAACACCGCTCGCATTCGACTCGTTATGAATGCCAAATTGACCATCGCAGACTGCGAGCAACTGATAGCGCAGTTATGACATAGTCGTTTAGCACAAACGTTTGCGCTCACTATCAGCTGATTAGTGACTCACTTGGATAGAATAAAGCACATGACAATACTTAGCGCCCCTAATACCTTTAGTGTCCGAAAACAAACCATCGCTCATCACTTTGCTAGTGCCAGTGACTATGATCAGCACGCCAGTATTCAACGAGAAATCTGTCAGTATTTGCTCGCAAATATCGCTCATACGAAGCAATCAAGTGTGTTAGAAGTTGGCGCAGGTACAGGCCAGATGACTCGTCTGCTTGCTGAGCACATTCGTAGCCAACACTGGCGCATTAATGAGTTATGTACTGAGCAAGCTGCGACATTGCAATCGATACTACCAACTGCTGAGATAGTTATTGGCGATGCTGAAACGATGAATTTGGCAGCACATCACAGCCTAATCATTAGCGCCAATGCGATACAATGGTTTGACAATCCACTCAGCTTTGTCGCGCAATCAGCACAGCGTCTACAATCTGGAGGACAGCTGGTCTTTAGCACCTTTACGCCAAATAATTTTCTGCAAATCAAGACTCTCACTGGTCAAGGGCTGAGTTATCCAGACATTGATGCATGGCAATCAGCATTAGACTGTGCTGGTTTTAAAAATACTGAGCTTTCGGTTCAGCGCTATGATTTACCATTTCTATCTCCCTATGCTGTCTTAAAACATATGAAACTCACTGGCGTATCGACCAATCAGACACAACAGTCAGCCCATGATACTCAGACTTTTAGATGGACAAAGTCACGTCTACAGCAATTTGAGTCAGACTACTGGCGGTATTTTTCCGCAGAAAATGAAACAGGGCAACCTGTTGTGAATTTAACCTATGAAGTACTTGTAGTGAACGCCTTTATGCCATAAGCGCGCAGCACGAAATCAAGGCAGTAGCTGGGGCATATCATAAATAGCAAAAATAACAGCCATAAAAAAACGCATCTCGAAAGATGCGTTTTTTGATTTAACTGCTTGTCGATTTGTATCAACTATACCATTTTCAAAAACGTGAGTAGCAAGGAAAACGAGCGTAAGTACTACATTGAGTAGACTAGGCGAGTTTGACGCAGCTAAACGCGTTTTTGGAGTTGATATTATTTTTTGTCTTCGTCTACTTCAGTAAACTCAGCATCAACGACGTCGTCATCAGCCTGGTTGTTTTCTGCTGCACCTTCAGCACCTTGTTGGAACTGGCTTGGATCCATACCTTCTGCGCCAGCACCGCTATCAGCGTAGATTTTTTGGCTGATTGGCAAGAAGGCATTGTCTAATGCTTCAAGCTTGGCTTTGATTTCGTCATGATCGTCTTCTTTCGCTGCCGCTTCAAGCTCAGTGATCGCAGTTTCTACTGTTGATTTTTCTTCATCAGTAACTTTATCTTCTGCTTCTTTCAGTGCTTTTTGTACCGCATGAATACGACCATCTGCTTCGTTTCGAACTTGCGCTAGGTTAGCGAATTTCTCATCTTCAGCAGCATTGGCTTCTGCATCACGAACCATTTGTTCAACTTCTTCATCCGACAAACCAGAATCTGCTTTGATCTGGATGCTTTGTGCTTTACCAGTACCTTTATCGGTTGCTGAGATGTTCATGATACCATCAGCATTGATGTCAAAAGACACTTCGATTTGCGGTAGGCCACGTGGTGCTGGTGGGATATCCGTCAAGTCAAAACGACCAAGCATTTTGTTTTGGTTAGCGATTTTACGCTCACCTTGATATACCTGAATCGTTACTGCTGGCTGGTTGTCTTCAGCCGTTGAGAATACCTGTGATTTCTTGGTAGGAATCATGGTGTTTTTCTCGATAACTGGCGTCATCACACCGCCCATGGTTTCGATACCTAGGGTCAATGGCGTCACATCAAGTAGCAATACGTCAGTTTTATCACCAGACAATACCGCACCTTGAATCGCTGCACCCGCTGCAACTGCTTCATCAGGGTTCACGTCTTTACGTGGCTCTTGACCAAAGAACTGCTGTACGTTTTGCTGTACTAGTGGCATACGAGTCTGACCACCAACGAGGATAACGTCATCGATATCGCCAATTTTTAGACCAGCATCTTCAAGTGCAGTCTTACATGGACCGATTGTACGCTGTACTAGGTCTTCAGTTAGGCTCTCAAGTTTTGAGCGGCTGATAGTAACAACCAAATGCTTAGGACCACTGCTATCAGCGGTGATGTATGGCAAGTTGACTTCAGTGCTTTGCGCGCTTGATAGTTCAATCTTCGCTTTTTCAGCGGCTTCCTTTAGACGCTGCATCGCAAGAGAGTCACCTTTTAGGTTCACATCTTGCTCTTTTTTGAATTCAGCAACTAAGAAATCAATCAATGCTGAGTCAAAATCTTCACCACCAAGGAAAGTGTCACCGTTGGTCGCTAGTACTTCAAACTGTTGCTCGCCATCGACGTCTGCGATTTCGATGATTGAGATATCGAAAGTACCACCGCCCAAATCATATACAGCAACCGTGCTATCGCCTTGCTTCTTATCCATACCATAAGCAAGTGCCGCAGCAGTTGGCTCATTGATGATACGTTTTACATCAAGACCAGCGATTTTACCCGCATCTTTAGTTGCTTGACGCTGTGAATCGTTGAAGTAAGCAGGTACAGTTACGACCGCTTCAGTTACGCTCTCACCAAGATAGTCTTCTGCTGTTTTTTTCATTTTTTTCAAGATTTCAGCAGAAACCTGTGGTGGCGCAAGCTTTTTACCGTTGATTTCTACCCATGCATCGCCGTTGTCTGCTTTAGCGATTTTGTAAGGTACCATGCCGATATCTTTTTGCACGACTTTGTCATCGAAACGACGGCCAATCAAACGTTTGATTGCAAATAACGTGTTGCTTGGGTTGGTTACTGCTTGACGTTTAGCTGACTGACCAACAAGCGTTTCGTCGTCTTTATAAGCGACGATTGATGGTGTGGTACGCGTACCTTCAGCATTTTCGATAACTTTAACTTTGTCACCTTCCATCACTGCTACACACGAGTTAGTTGTACCTAAATCAATACCAATTACTTTACCCATAATCAATTGCTCCTAATTTGTTTTTAACTATAAATACTTATTTATCCAGACCGTAGTCGGTCACTTGTTGCTATATATCGGTTTGCCTGTTGTATTTTTCAAGGCAATAAATACGCAAAAACTGTCTTTCCTGTGGTTTTTTGTGAAAAACCTTCATATTAGTAGGGTTTAACCCCTAGAAATACTACTGACCAACACGAACCATCGCCGGACGCAACAGACGACCATTTAGGCTATAGCCTTTTTGTAAGACTGTACCAACTGTATCCGCTTCTGCTTCTGGGTCAATACCAACAGCTTCATGGAAGTCAGCGTTGAACTTTTCGCCTTGTGGGTCGACGGTCTCTACGCCATTTTTGGTCAATACAGCGACCAGCGCTTTATGAGTCAATTGAACCCCTTCAGCTACTGGATCGTTTGCATTTGCATTTTCCATAGCGCGCTCTAAGTTATCAACGATGTCGAGTAACTCTTTAGCGAATTTTTGCAGGGCGAATTTTTTGCTCTTATCTGCTTCTTGCTCAGCACGCTTTTGCGCATTGTAAGCTTCAGCATTAGCGCGCGCAGTACCTTCTTTGGCTTTTTTTACTTCGCCTTCTAGCTCAGCAATACGTGCTTTGAATGTGTCGAGGTTGATTTCGTTTTCGATAGTCGCCTCTTCACCTGAGTTGTTTTGCGGATCAAACTCTTTCATGGTTTCTTCTAAGATACTGTTTTGATGCTCAACATTATCGTGTACCACAGTCTGGTCAAGCGTTTCTTTATTTGGGGTTTGCTCGCTCATGATAGCTCCTTGGAATTTCAATAATAATGATTACGACAATAATAGTTACGACAAGACGCAACGACTCAGCCAATTGTTGGCTGTATTGAACCTTTATCAGATGCCTAACGATTCTTACTCATTGTTTTTATTAATGCGCTCTAATAGCTGATTGATAAAGGTGATACGTATAAATTTCAAGCCTAAAACGCAGGATTTTTTCGTATTTATGACAAATATAGTCAAAATACTCTTTAGCAGCGTTGCACAGTATTTTTCCGTTGTGTCAACGAATCTCCATATTTACTCACAAAACGTACAAAAAAACGTCAATTAGTCAAAACACTTTACTATTGCTATTCACGCCATTACTAAACAACACCCTGCTTTACGCACTACTGCCTTATTATTGCTACAAATATTATGACTTACATCAAAATGTACCTCGATGTAATCGTAAACACCCAAACCGTTATGAGAGATGTTATGTCCAATCCCACAGTATCATCAATCAATACCTTACTTAACAAAACCTTGATGGCGATGCACCTAGCATCGAATGATGAAACAGCCAATGGAACAAGAGAAAGTAGCGCACATGAGAAGCGTCTGAGCGTCAGAGAAAAAGTACTCAGCTACAACCCAGTTTCACAGTACCAACCACATACTTTGCATTATGCGATGAAAGGCTTTGGTTATTTGCCAACGCCGATACTAGAGGGCTTAATTGCCTATCTAAAAGGTCCGAATTCAAAACAATATCTTCATGCCAATGCACATTTACGCTTGATCCTCGCTGTAAATAGTCATCTGAAGACGCCTTTAGAGCTGACGCCCATGCATGAGCTTCGCGAAAGGTTTATTACCGATGCGGTGGCAATGCAGGCACCAAGAGTATGGCAGCAAGCTAGCGACAACATCCTGAACAATATTAAACCCTTTACCAAAAAGGGCGAAAAGCTTGTCAATTGGGAAGACAAGACGATAGCTAATGCTGATGACGGTGATATGACCATTCGCTGCTATCAAACGAAGGCCAATAAAAAACGCGCTAAAAAAGGGGCAGTACACAATCCTGACGAGACAGTGATGCTGTTTTTCCACGGCGGTGGGTTCTGTATCGGCGATGTCGATACACATCATGAGTTCTGCCATGCAGTCTGCGAGCAAACTGGCTGGCCTGTTGTTAGTGTCGACTATCGATTGGCCCCTGAGTGTCCTGCACCAGCCGCCCTCAAAGACTGTATCACAGCTTATGCTTGGTTGGCTGAACACTGTCATACACTAGGCGCGTTGCCATCACGTATCGTACTTGCAGGTGATAGTGCAGGCGGTGGTTTATCCACTTTGATCGCACAGCAGCTGACTGCACCGACCGAGAGCGCTTGGTCAGACTTGGGCGCTCAAGGTCAGAAGATGTACAAGCTTCTAGAGAGCCTACCAAAGCCATTAGCACAAATGCCGCTGTATCCTGTTACCGATATCGAAACAGACTATCCAAGCTGGGAGTTATACGGCGAGGGATTATTGTTAGATCATGCTGACGTAGCAGTGTTTGATGCAGCCTGCCTAAAAGACAGTCTCCTACCACGCCTACACATACTAAACTCACCCATGCTCGGTGATAACAGCAAAGTATGTCCGACTTATATCGTGGCCTCTGAGCTCGATGTACTGCGTGATGAAGCGTTTGCTTATGCAGAGCAGTTGAAAGGCTACAATGTGCCCGTTGAAACTCATACTGTTTTAGGTGCACCGCATGGTTTTATTCATTTTATGAGCGTGCATCAAGGTCTTGGGCAAGAGACAAAAGACATTATCAATGGGTTTTGTGGTTTTGTGCGCGATGTCATCAGTACTCGATCACAGCTGGCAGCATAGTGGTTTTTGAAGGTGCTTTACTTAAAGGTACTGTGATTTAAAGATGCCGCTATTTAAGAGCGCTATTACTTAGAGGTACCACTCAAAGACACTGCTTAAAAATGCTATTGTACGAATACATCAGTATATTGAAGGTACTGATCGATTAAAAACATCTATCAATCAGCATTACCAGACACGTTGATCAACCAGACCTCAGAGCGTGAACCCAATCTAAAGGGAATGCCCCAAAATCCATAGCCAGAGGAGACTACAAAATGTCCTTGGCCGATTGCTTCATATCCATAACCTAGTCTATTGATAGCACTGACAATAAAGTTAGCAGGAAACACCTGGCCATTGTGGGTGTGACCTGATACTTGCAGATCGATTGGTAACTGGCTATGCTCGTCGATATCACTCGGTCTATGATCTAGTAGAATCACTGGCTGTGAAGTATCCACTTTCGCTAACAGATCTATCGTGGCGACACGCTGACGTTTATGATTATCAAAACGTCCGACCAACCATACCTTCTGCCCTTCATGCTCTATACAAAATACGTCATCATTTAATAGATGCACATCTGCATCACGTAACGCTTGGCTAATTGGTCGCTCATGACCGTACAAATCATGGTTACCCAACGTCGCATAGACGCCATATGGCAAATTGGCACACAGTTCGGCTAGATTATTCTCCATACTATAATCATTAAATGCGTCTGTATTATCATCCATGATATCCCCTGGCATTAGCAGCATATCTGCACGTGTACTGTTCATCAGACGGGTGAGTCTATCTATTGCTGTAACCCCGAATAACCGTCCTAAATGTAAGTCACTTGCAACTGCGATGCGTAGTGGTTTGGCTAAAGGTTTATCAATACTGATAGACAAATGACGTACGATAGGGACATAGGCACTATATAGCGAAAAAATAAACAGTCCTAAGAACACGACTACTGCCAGTGCTCGCAGCCTAAGAGAAAGCGTATTTGACCCGTACCCTGTCTCACCTATTAGCGATACTACTAGCCAATAACCACCATACAAAAAGCTTACTACCAAAGCGGTTAATAGTATGAAATGCATGATCAGCATCCAGCCACTGACCCAGCGATAACTGTTCGCAAAGACTCGTTTTACACTAAGTACTAATAAGCCATTGGTGATAATAAACACGGCAGACCATACGATAGTTTGCAGTGTTTGGGTGATCCAAGGTTGTAGCCACCACTGTATACTCAACGCCGCACCTGCACTGAACAGCTGCAATAGCACAAAGATAGTAATAAAGAACGCATAGCGCATGATAGATCCTTGAGCATGATTAACTACAATATATGATGCTCAGAGCAAATAAAGCTATATAGAATAGCTTACTATGTTTCACATGAAACAATCGAAACTTATTGGTTTTGCTTTTCTAATGCTTGCTTGAGTGTAGTGTGTTCAAATGAATAACCTGCTTCCAACAATGCTTTTGGCAACACTTTTTGTCCATCGATGAGTAATGTCGACATCTCACCAAACATGAGCTTGAGCAAGAATTCTGGTAAAGTAAACACTGTCGGACGATGTAGCCACGAGCCAAGTGCCTTAGTAAAAGTGTGATTGGTCACAGGCTCAGGTGCTGTAAGATTATAGACGACTGCTGCTGTATTATTTTGCGTCTTTAAGCTATTGTTATTTGAGGTGCGGTCGCTTAAAACTCGGTCATTTGAAACATTACTACCTAAAGCCTGTTCGTTAAGACTCATAGCATCAGTAACTGGCTCACTGATATATTTGGCAGCTTTTGTATTAGCAAGATGCTGTTCGATAATAAAAATCACCGCACTTACCCAATCATCTCGGCTAATCCAACTCATAATTTGTTGTCCATCACCCAGTTGCCCACCAACACCAAACTTAAATGGTAGCAGTAACTTGGCCACCATACCGCCGTTGGGATGAATAACCACACCTGTTCGCACGATTGCTACAGGGACATCATACTCAGTTGCTCTGAGTGCCATATCCTCCCATTCCTGACACAGTGCATGCGCAAAATCTTCTTTGTAGTCGCTGTTTTCCGTTAGTGTTTTGTCGCCTTGCGTACCATACCAGCCAATGGCTGAGCCACTTACTAATAGCTTGGGCTTTGTGCTGATACGGGCGATGAAGTCGAGTATTGATTGAGTAGGTTTGATACGACTGGCAACCAGTTGCTCTTTGCGCTCATCGCTCCAGCGTGAATCGGCAATACCAGCACCCGCTAAATTTAAGATGACATCAAAGCTCGTCTCACACGTCGTAAGCTCATCATAAGTCATCATATTGATGTCATCAGGATGCGCCTGACTACTATCGCGAGTCAACCAAGTCACACTCACATCTTTATCTTGTTTACGATACCGTGCCAGTAGCTCTCGGCTGAACGCACTGCCCAAAAATCCTGAACCACCACTGATCAAAACATGCATACCCTACTCCCTATATGTACCCAATATTGCTTGTCACCAATATTGCAACTATGACTTATCGTTAAATGATTTGTTATTCCATAAATACCAAATGGTTATAACCATCGTCTGCTTTTTTGTGGTGTTTATCAAAATGACTTTTACATACTTTTGGTAAAGCAAGGACGAGATAAGAATAAGCTTAGTTGGGGCGGTACTCAGGAGAGGTATTTCTATTTTAGTGATATGACGATCGTAATCACTCGCTCAAGAACAGTTACTTTATATAAGGAACGCTGCTTCATAAATAATAAAGTCAAAAGGAGTTGTTGTAGAAGATTGCATTACAGTTTTGTGTAAAGGGGTATATTACATTTTAACGAATAACTAAGCCGGTCACAGCATCACGGATTTGGCTAGGAAGCGTGTAATGCAACGTATCCGCCTGCAAATACCCGATTTGCTTATCAAAATACGCATAGGCAGCATCGAAAGTACTGGCAGGTGATTGACCTGATGGGTTGCAGCTGGTCGAGACAAGTAAGCCAAACGGATTATGGGTACTGACCATCTGTTGACACAGTTTACGTATGGTCGGATGAGCAATGACTCTTACCGCGACAGTCTGATGCTCACCAGTTATCCAAGTAGGAATGGCTGTAGACAAAGCGTCAGGAATGGGTAGTAACCAAGTATGGGCTTGTCGGTTCTGTCGGTCATTGTCATCACTGCCTACCTGCCAGCTGTCAATGACTTGTTTTCGCTGCTCATCGTTTAACGCAACCAATAATGGTGTCAAGCGAGCTGCACTGTCAGTGATAACAATCATACCTTTGGCTTGTGGACGCTGCTTAATGTCCAAAATGCGCTGTACAGCCGCTTGGTTATAAGGATCACAGCCAATGCCCCAGACGCTCTCTGTTGGATACGCGAGCAGCTGTCCTTCTTTTAGCCACTGTGCAGCTTGAACGGTAGAATCAGTAATAAAAGATGTAGAGTGGCTCATAGCTGAAATATTTCATACTAGAATGGAGGTAGATGCTCATAATAGCATAACAAAAAGAGCAACTCAGAGCGCTACCATTATAGATGAGCCTTCTTTATATGTAGAAGCAAACATGTGTAACACTTTAAACACGTAGGTACCGTCCGCCCTGAACGCTAATAATACCCATTAGCTCAAGTTCCATCAACTGTCCGATGAGCTGTGATGGCTCAAGCTTGGTTGCGACAATAAGCGCATCCAAATCCTGTCCATGCCAATCGAGCTGCTCGTAGATTGCTGTTAAATGCTCAGGTATAACGGGCGCGCTACGAGTAGATTTGATGTTAGAAGGCTTCTGCTGGTTATTCGCTGTGCTAAGCGATCTACTATGCGATTTTTCGACATCTGAGCCTTCAGAGGACACTTTTGGAGAAGGACTTATTGCTGGTTGATCGTTACTTAGGTCAGTAGTAGCGCTTGATGCATTATACGAGCGATTGTCGTAGTCGAGCTGAGCATTCACATCTTCTAGTACTTGCTCAGGATGATAGATCAAGGTTGCGCCTTCACGTATTAAGTGATGGCAGCCTTCGGCATTGCTGTTATCAATATGACTTGGAATCGCAAAGACTTGTTTGCCTTGCTCTGAGGTTAGACGGGCGGTAATCAGCGAACCACTTTTGATTGTGGCTTCGGTCACGATAGTGGCTAGACTGAGCCCAGCTACCAGACGATTACGACGCGGGAAAGTATGCTTGTGCGGCTGAGTATGCGGTAACAGTTCACTAATAATACAGCCACCTTGATCAACAATTTGAGCAAACAACTGGTCACGATGATTGGGATAGTTCACATCAATCCCTGTACCCATCACGCCAATAGTACGGCCTTGATAGTCCTGATCTGTCTGCGCCAAGGCTCCTAAGTGCGCTCGTTTATCCACCCCTATCGCCAGACCACTAGTGATAATATATCCTGACTGCGCAAGATATTGCGCCATATCAAAGGTAATTTTTTGCGCGTGTGCAGTGGGTTTGCGGCTACCCACAATAGCAATTTGAGCCTGATGTAGACGCGCACTATTCCCCCGAAAAAACAATAGTGGCGGTGGATCGTAAATCTGTAGGAGCTGGATAGGATAATCAGGCTGATCAGCAAACAGTAGACTATAGCGACTATCAACGAGTGCTTGCTGGATTTTATCGATACTAGCGCGCGTTTGATCTGGCTGCTCGTGGCGTTTGAGATGGGTGTGGTGCAGACCCAACTGCTTCCACGCCTCTACTGTGGCTTGCCAAGCAAGCTGCGCGTTACCATAAGAGGTGACTAGCTTGTGGTAGGCAGACAATGATGCATTCACCTCGTACCATAGCGACAATATAGCACGCTGATCGTCGGATAAAGAAGCGGTGACTGCCGTCATTTTATCTGTCTCTTATAAGCAAATTTAGTATGGCTGTTTTATCACTCGTATTTATAGATAAGGTGGTGGTAATAACTGGTCACCAACGTTGAGTGGTAGCTCAGAATCAAGTACATAAGCATAGCTGATGTGGTCAAATGTGTTAAACACCATTACCATCCCACTTGGCTCATTTGGCAAACGTACAGGCATATCGTTGTCTTTGGTGTCACGTACTAATGGACCTTTTTGATAGACAGTCAACACATCGCCTGGCTTGGCACCATGTAGGCTACCTAAGTTGATAGCGACCACACTACCTTTAGCAGCAGCACTAATGGAATCCATCACCCGTACAATCATACCGCCACGGCTAACGCTGGCAGGTGTTGGGTAAAATACTGGTGGAATAGCATTATCAAGCTCAACAAACACGCGATCGCCTTCGCGCACTTCTTTATCATAACTTTCGGTCAGCTGTAAGCTGGTAATACCATTCGTTTCTGTCGATGTGACAAGACCAGTCGCTACCTGTGTAACCTCTAATCCGATAACCTCTTGAGTTTTAGGATCGACATACAGATCACCCTCGCGGTATACGCCATAACGCTGACCGACGATAAGCGGTACACCTTTGGCATAGACCTTGTCACCGCTTGCAGTAATGAGGTTGCGGTTTTTTGACGCCAAAATATAAGGAGTAGTATTGAAATCTTCTGGATTTACAATAAGGGTTTTATCCAACCAGTGTTGGATAGCAGACCATGGAATAGGCGGGACACTATTGGCGGTTGAAGTAACAGTGACTGTACTCGCAACCATGTTACCCATCATTTGTTTTTCGATACCTGCACAGCCTTCACCCGTATCGACTCCGATCAAGGTTTTGCCTTGAATAACACAAAGGATCAGAATGTCATTAGGATAAATAAGATTTGGGTTTTTGATTTGTTTGTTGGTGGCCCAAATCTCTCTCCAGCGCCATGGACTGTCGAGATAGCGACCTGAGATATCCCACAACGTATCGCCTTTTTTGACAGTATAGCGGTTGGGAGCATCAGCTTTGATAGTAGGTGGCGGATTGTTTGCGTGTGCTGTAGTCATCAACATAGCACTGCTAAATGTCGTAACTAATAATCCTTTTGCCAGTGCTTTTGCTGTCTTTTTTAAGCTCATCTTCATGGTTATATCCACAATATGTACCACTGTTTTGATCATAACAAACTGCACTAGCACTATTGATCTAAAGATATTTTACTTTATTAAAAAATAGCAAAAATCATTTAATATCAGCAATCTACAAGCAGTTCAGTCATGACAACTATAGGGCGGCTGTTCAGTATAATTGGCTGGAACGATTCCTAAAAAAGCGTCTAGCATAATGATGACTTGCCGACGCTGTTTCTAATACTACAATTATCTATACCATAACACAATCATAAACACTTTATTACAATGGTGTAACCTTTGGACCGCCCTACTGGTTCATTGAAGATGAGCTTATACTATCTGGTTGTCTAAGCTGGGTTTGGGGTCACATGCTGACGAATTTGCTCAGCGACCAGATCAGCACTATTTTCTAATACCACAACATGCTGCGGTAGGCTCTCTAAACCTTCCGTGTGAGCTGGGCGCTCGATGTCGATTTGACCCACTGCTTCGATGATAGTATCGGCAAACTTAACAGGCAATGCAGTCTCTGCACAGACAATGATTTCACCCTCACGCTGTAGCTCTTTAGCGACCTTGATACCGTCAGCTGTATGCGGGTCAACCAGCTCACCATGCTGCTCATATAGTGATTTGATCGTATTTAAACGATCGCTATGGGTTGATTTTCCAGCAGCAAAACCATAACGCGTATTGACCGCTTCCATCAAATCAGACAAGTCAAACCCTTGTCCTGATTTTACGCCGTCAAATAACTCGTGGACGCGTGCACTGTCTTTATCCAGCAACAAATAAACAAAGCGCTCAAAGTTCGAAGCTTTTGAGATATCCATTGATGGACTCGAGGTGACATAGGTTTTGTCAGTGGGACGCGGCTGATAAGCGCCTTGATTAAAGAAGTCATTGAGCACATCGTTTTCATTGGTGGCTACTATCAAACGCTCCACGGGCAGACCCATTTCACGTGCGATGTGACCGGCGCAGATGTTGCCAAAGTTGCCTGATGGCACGCTAAAACTGACTTTTTCGTCGTTACTCGTCGTCACCGCAAAATACGCTTTAAAGTAATAAACGATCTGCGCGAGGATGCGTCCCCAGTTGATAGAGTTGACCGTGCCCAAGTCATACTGAGCTTTAAAATCCGCATCTTGCTGTAGCGCTTTTACGATATCCTGACAGTCATCAAACATACCATCGATCGCGATATTATGAATATTATCGTCGGTCAAGCTATACATTTGCGCCCGCTGAAACTCACTCATTTTGCCATGCGGTGATAGCATAAAGACTTCGACGTTTTCTTTACCACGCAGAGCGTATTCTGCCGCACTACCTGTATCGCCGCTGGTTGCCCCAATAATCGTGATACGTGCCTCTTTTCTTTTGAGGACGTATTCAAAGGCATTGCCCAAAAACTGCATAGCAACGTCTTTGAATGCCAGCGTTGGGCCGTTTGATAATCCTAAAATATATATGTTGTCTTTGAGCTTGCGGACAGGGACAATATCATCGGAGCCAAACACATCGGCCGTATAAGTACGCTCGATAATGTCCTGCAAATCAACCGCAGGAATATCAGTGGCAAAGCGCTGCATAATCGCCATCGCAAGCTGTGGATAGCTGAGCGTGCGCCATTCATCAAGTACAGCGCTATCAATCGTTGGGTAATGCTCAGGCAGCATCAAACCACCGTCTGGCGCAAGACCCATTAATAGCACATCACTAAAGTCCATTGGTGCTGTCTGACCACGAGTACTGATATATTTCATTAGATTGTCCTGTCTACAATAATGTTATTCAATAGTTAAAAACGGTTTATTCAGCAGTCTTCTGCAACAACGCATAATAAAAACCATCGCCACTCTCGCTATCAATTGGCAAGCACTGGCGACCAATCTCTTGGGCAATACCCCAATTGCAATCCTCGGTAAACTCAATCGCTACCGCATCGTTGTGATAGCTGATGAAGTCTTGCATTTGCAGCACGTTTTCTTGCTTTAGAATAGAGCACGTGACATACAACAGATACCCGCCAGCTTTAAGCTGTGGCCATAAGTTATGCAAAATATCTGCTTGCAGCAGGACGGTTTGTTCGATGTCTTCTTCGGTACGCAAAATACTGATATCAGGATGGCGGCGAATCACACCCGTCGCGGTACAAGGAGAGTCCAATAATATCGCATCAAATACCGGCTCATTGGTCGCGGCTTTTTTATTTTTGCCGTGCTGCCATCTGGTGGCATCAGCACAGACAACGTTAAGGGCAATATTTTTCTCAGCTTGCTCTAAATCCTGCTGCTTTAAATTGAGACGCTGCAAATTATCATAAATGCGTTCGATGCGCGGAGCTTCATTATCGATAGCGGTTAGCTTTACTTTAGAAGCTAACGGTTTCGCTTCCTCATCGTCTTGTTTCACGTGAAACAGCGATGGAGAGTCGTTTGAGCTGAGTAGCTCTAACCAATGTGCAAGCTTACCACCGGGCGCGGCGCAGGCATCTAGAATATGTATCTCGTTATTGGTATTTTCCGTATCAGACTTTTCAGCGCTGAGCTTCGCCATTAACGCTTTGTTGACAATAGGTGCCGCAAGCTGAGCATGCATGTCTTGCACGCTAGCAATGCCTTCAGCAAAATGAGGCAAAGCATTGACAGCGGTAGTCTGATGCAGTCTTAACCCTTTAATCGACAACGTCGTCGTTGTCGCTGCCTCTGATGAACCAGTCAATTGTAAACCACTGGTAAGCTCAACGATATCGGCATCAATTTCTGCACCATACAGCGACTGTTGATAATCCTCTACTGAAGTAACTGCCGAGTTGACTCGCAAAAACATTGGCGCCGCTTGGCGTAAGCCTTGGGTCAGCTCATCGTACTGCTCACTCCAATCTTGCTTAAGCTGATAGGCAAGCCAGTTGGGCAAGCTGTGTTTTTTATCGCACTTCTTACGGAATTTACTCGGATTCTTAGCAACTTTACGCAAGATAGCATTGATCAAACCTGTCGCATGCGCAAATTCAATCTCCTTTGCCGCTTCGACCGTTTCATGGATCGCGGCATGATCTGCCACTTCTAAATACAACAATTGTGCTAAACCCACCTGAATTGTGGTACGAACTTCGACCTCATCTATGGGGTTGTCAGCTAGCGTATCAAGCAATCGTGCCAGAGCATGCCATTGGCGTAGTGTTGTCAGCAATAGCGCATGAGCAAAGCCTTTGTCACCATCGTGCAAGCTGTTTAATAACGGATCAAGCACGCTTGAGAGGGACTGACCGTTTTGAATAGCCAGTAAGGTACGAATCACACGTACGCGTACGCTACCG
Source organism: Psychrobacter sp. H27 (assembly GCF_059072655.1). NCBI lineage: Bacteria > Pseudomonadati > Pseudomonadota > Gammaproteobacteria > Moraxellales > Moraxellaceae > Psychrobacter > Psychrobacter sp. H27. The sequence goes on from NZ_JCACRX010000001.1 coordinate 1,901,458, forward strand.
TTCATAATCAGATTGCTTGACGGTTTTAGCTTGTTGTTTCTAGGTGCATTGTTTCTAGAGCCAGTGCTGGTTTGTCTCATTGAGTTGTATTTCCTTGACGTCGTATCGATCGCGTCTTGTGCAAGTAAAAGGGAGTGTAGTGAAACTATTTTGATTCTACTGTGAATTTATCACCATCGTTTAACTGGTTGCCATGACAAAGTTGCTCCGCCGTCATCGGCTTACCACCAGCGAACTGTAACTTAGTTATGGCCAGTGTATTACTCAGCTGTATGTCATGAGCGGTATTATTGTTTGACGCCTCTACCTCTTTGCCGCAAGCGACCAAAATTGCTTTGCGCCCGACACTTACGACCGTACCTGCAGGCTTATCTGATGTTTGTATGGTGTTAATGGGCAGTGCCGTCAGTATTTTGACGCGTTGGCCTTCTAAGAAAGTGTATGCACCTGGCCACGGGGTCAATCCACGAATTTGACGCTCAATGGTAGCAGCTGGCTGTGTCCAGTCAATTTCACCTTCGGCTTTGACCAGCTTTTCCGCATAGTTTGCTTGACTATCATCTTGGGGAACGGCGTTCGCTTGATACTGTGACAAATCACCAAGCACCGTAGTGATCGCGCTCGCACCAAGAGTGGCCATCTTATCATGTAGGCTGGCAGCAGTATCATCCGGCGCGATATTGGCGCTAATCTTGTAAATCATATCACCCGTATCTAGTCCTTTGTCCATCTGCATGATGGTAATACCTGTCTCGTCATCGCCTGCCAAAAGCGCACGATGGATAGGAGCAGCACCGCGCCAGCGTGGTAATAACGAGGCATGAATGTTCAAGCACCCATGAGTAGGCGTGTCTAATACTCCAATAGGTAAAATCAAACCATAAGCAGCAACAATCATAAGATCTGGCTGATACGTACGCAGTATTTGACGAGCATCCATTCCTTCTGTGCTTGATTTCTTAAAAGTAACTGGCTGCTCCACCGTGATATTATTGGCTAATGCCACTTCTTTCACAGCAGATGCTGATAGTTTTTGACCACGTCCCGCTTTGCGATCAGGCTGAGTGTATACCGCGACGATATCTATATTGAGTGCTTCTTGCTGACGTATCAATGCCTCTAGACTCACCGCAGCAAACTCAGGCGTCCCTGCAAATACCACCCTTAATCGCTGAACAGATGGGTTATCATGGTTGAAAGACGAATCAGATGGAGCAAAAGTGGCAGCAGTGTTAGTCATAATCATGCATTATATAAAGTTAATTCGCTCATTATAGGTGAGTTTGCGACGTAGTGCCATGACCGTGCTAGTGACAAAACCTGTAGAACCTTTGATACTGTTTACCTTTATAATATAAAAACGATAAGTATTTTATTGATAAACATTCTATTTATCGTCTTTATGCGTAACATAAAAACGTACCAATCGTGACGTGCTACAAACAGTGACCCATTATTCTGTTATAAATAATAGCTACAGGGATTCAGTATCAAGTCAGTGCCAAATTTTTGAGAAGATTAATTATTAAAAAATTACTATGATTTCACTATATTTCTTTGTGTCGATATAGGGCCATGCTCTTATGCAACAGTTTCAGTCCTTACAGCGCTTATTGATTTTTTATGCATTGACTCTGTTAGTAATGCTACTGCTGTATTACGTCACAATGTTCGATGGGATAAGACAACATAGCGAACAACATAGCATAGATACTTTTTACTCATTACAGCACAGTATCATTGAGCATGCTGACCCTATTGATGAAGATATAGAAACTATTTTAGATCAACCTACCCTTCACCATGTCAGTTATCAGCTTATTTTAATGATGCCATCTGGGCAAACCTATATCTATCGTAGGACTCGTCCTAACGAATCAGCGTTTGCTAACGTAACATTCCCTGCTATCAGTGCAACTGCCTCTGATAATAGTCAGCAGAGTGCGTATAGGGTTGGCAGTAGCGAGCTCACAGGAACTATAAACCTCAAAAGTGGCCATCAGGTCTATGTTATTTTGCGGCATGAGCCTTTTACGATTGACTGGACGTCTTATCGTTACTGGTTGCCTTTGATGGTCGCAATCATACTATTTTTTATGGCTATGCTTTACATGCTCAATCGTCGAACCAACTGGGAACAACTACTGGTTTATACCGACAACTTGAGCAGCCGGGCAAAAGAAGCCTACACACCGCCGCCCTTCTCACAAAAAAAATCTACCACTGAATTTTTGCTTTTAGGTAATGCGCTGAGCCGTGTCAGCTATCAGCTTCATAATGACTATCGACGCGTCAAAACACTAAAACATCGTTTGGAGCGCTTGGTTGATCAAGCACCGCTGCCCATGCTGATGAGTGTACGTCATGGTCAGATTAGCTTTTACAATCAACGCTTTGAGCAAATATTTTCGCCATCTTCCCAAAATAGTGGCAGGCATGAGCTTACTGATTTTTTTGTAGGTAAGGATGCATCGACCCAGCAACTATTACAGACTTTAGCCAACTTACGAGTTACACGCATTCTGACAGCTTACAGTATAGAAAATAAGCAAACCTACCAGTTACATATTACACCGTGGTTTGGTGAACATGGACAGGTTCACGGCTTTACTGTCATTATAAATAATATCCATGAACTCATTAATCAAAACGAACAACTGCAGCAGCAAAACACACAACTACAGCGCAAGCTTGATGAGTTTAATACGCTTAAATTTACCATCGGTCACAAACTACGCATACCGTTAGAGGCTATGATTGACATCCTTGAGCCAATCGACCCTAATACGCTAGATGCGAGACAAAACAAGACGTTAGATATTTTGATTACTACCAGCCAAGATATGCTAACAGCGCTGAATGATACTCTACATATAGGAAATATCGAGGCAAGGAAGACTCGTCTCAATGTTGAGCCTGTCGATGTATATAAACTGGGTCAAGAAGTTAACGACCTAATCTTAAATGATGCGCGGTACAAAGGAATTGAGTTAATATATTTCTTTTCGCCAGACGCTCCACGCTCTATCGCTACTGACGATATTCGTCTCCGGCAGATCTTGCTTAACTTATTGCACAATGCTGTGAAATTTACCCCTTCTGGTCACGTCGCGCTGACTATCAACCCGATAACTCAGGAGCAAATATCAGAGGCCAGTAGAGAGACATTACGCCTTATTAGTAAAAACATAGTCACAAATGAAGTTGATTGCTGGATACAGTTTAGCGTGCAAGATACTGGTATCGGTATCTCCTCTGCAAAACAGCAACAGCTATTGGCATACTTCAATAAACCCCGCGGTCAGGATAATAACGAGATAGAGAAAAATGTAATCGACACAGGGCTTGGTCTAAAAAACGTCAATAGTTTTGCACGGTTATTAGGCGGATTTATTGAACTGGCAAGTACGGTCAACGAAGGCAGCATATTTAACCTTTATCTCCCTTGTAGACGCCCAAGTTATCAGCCGGTATATCATCATAGTCAGCATTTGAGTCAGATTTATCTTATTGCAGTTGTCCATCAACCACTTGTTGCAGCACACTTACAGCAACTGTGTGACCACTTGTCTATATCGATAACGATTTATACCTCTGTGGACCTAGCGACTATAGAGCAGCTGACAGACCGACTCAAACAGGATAAGCAAACCCTAGCACCTTTGCTGTTACTGGACTACGAGTACTATGATACCAGTACTATAGTAGTGGGCAGTAACTCTAGTTCTGATAGTCTGGACACCTATCCGCAGCAGTTGAAACAGGTACAAACTGAATCGGCAACAGCCATACTAAGCAATAGCCCTAAGTTAGCCACTAGCATCGATAGACGACAAGCGTTAGACAGCCTACTCGCTAATACCATACTCCCTAAGATATTGTTCAGCATGAAACCTGAGCGCCGTATACCGTCTGTGCTGCTCGACCAATGTGATGGTTTCTTAGCAAAACCTCTAGACAGTGCGCTGTTACTATCTGAGCTGATGCGTCTGACGTTACCAGTCAGGCAAACATTAACGCAGGTAAAAAACGTCAAAGACAATGTTAGTCAGATAAATACCTCAGATGACGTGAAACAAGAAATACAGCCGCTTGTTTTAGTGGTAGAAGACAGTCCAACCAATCAAAAGATAGCTTGCAAGATGCTGAGTAAAATTGGCTATCGTAGTATCGTGGCAGAGGATGGACAGCAAGCACTTGATGTACTGCAAACCCAACGTGAAGAGATTTCACTCATTTTGATGGACTGCCGTATGCCTGTTATGGACGGACTAGAAGCCACCCAAGCAATCCGCGCACAAGGGGATAATATACCTATCGTGGCATTAACTGCAAACAACACAGAAGAGGATCGCGAGGCCTGTATGCAAGTCGGTATGGATGAGTTTTTAGCTAAGCCAATCAGTAAGAAAGAGCTAGAAACTGTTTTGCAGAGCTTTATACCCTAAGGAATAAATAAAAAACACTCTTTCAATATCACTAAATTAAAGCAATATTGGAAGAGTGAGTTATTTGATAAAGAGACTGAGATGGTGGCAGATTAAGTACCTAAACGTTATTTCATAAAACCATTATCTGCCAAAAAACCTTCCGTAATTTGGCTTTGAGGGTTTGACGTATTCATGCCACTAGGTTGCGACTTATTTAATAAACGCTCTAAATAACGTGCAACGATATCCACTTCAATATTAACCTTATTACCAACCAACCAATGCTTAGCGATATTGGTCACTTGAGCCGTATGCGGAATAATGTTCAAACAAACAATGTTGTCACGCACAAGATTGGTAGTCAGACTAATACCATCCACCGTAATAGACCCTTTGGTCGCTGTATAGTGCGCCAGCTCTTGTGGTATTTCAATTTCAATATAGATAGAACGCGCATCTTGTTGCAGCTTACTAACAACACCCACCCCATCTACGTGACCAGCAACGATATGACCACCAAAACGAGTCGTTGGCAGCATTGCTTTCTCTAGGTTGACTATATGGCCTGCTTTCAACTCTTCTAGCGCTGTACGAGCAATAGTTTCACGTGAGACATCGACAGCATAGTAGTTGCTACCGAACTCTACCACAGTCAAGCAAATACCATTTGATGCAATAGAATCGCCTAACTGTACATCACCAAAATCCAAATCATCAGACTCTACGGTCAAGCGTATATCGCCGCCTGTGGGCTGCATGGATTTAACTTTACCAACGCTTTCTATAATTCCAGTAAACATATTACCCTCATCTCATTATTGTATTGTCTTTAGCAGCGATATTTTGTGGTGTATCGAAACCTCAGTATTGTTTGATCAGATCTATGTGTATGGTGAGTTATATACTCAATGTGGACGTTCATAAGATAGATTGTGGATAAGTAATAGTAAATCAATGGTCATTCACCAAAAAAACTTGAGGATTATAGAGTTATCCACAACTCTCCTAAATTCATTTTTTGGCATAAACAGTAATGGTAACTATACCAAGTCATTGATTTATAAATAATTAATTTTTTTTTGATATAAAAATTCGTATTTTATGTTTCATGTGAAACAGAGTTATACACAGTTTCATGTGAAACCCAACATATTCTAGCTTACTTATCCACATATAATGCACACAATAAGAAACTTATAAAGTGCAAGACGGAAAATAGGCAGTTTACAAAGGTAACAAGGTTAACTTGAGGTCAGAACCGAGCTGCTCGTGGTTCTGAATATCAAAGCGTAACTGCTGTGCCAGTGAAATAGGGTTAAAGTTAACCATCGGCCTTGCTTGATCACCGAGTAGACAAGGGGCTTGATAAACAATTAATTCGTCTACAAGCTGTTGACTCAAAAAACTACCGGCAACGCTAGCACCCGCCTCCACTAAGATGTCATAACATTGATACTTACTTACTAGCTCCGCGAGTAACCCTGTAAGATTATCTGTATGCCAATAAACTGTGTCTGTATGGCGACACAATTGATAATCAGACTGCAGGCTGTGTGCTAAACGCTGACGCCTATCAAGTACAATTACTTTAGGTCTTGGTATCTCATCAGCTGATACGCCTAACTGTGTTGAGCGTACATTGAGTTTTGGATCGTCCATTATTACTGTTTCACTACCTGTGATAATCGCGCCACTTATTGCTCTTAGTTTTTGCACATCTTCGCGAGCAGCAGCTGAAGTAATCCATTTAGATTCACCAGATGCCATCGCTGTACGGCCATCTAAACTGGTTGCTATCTTTAGTCTGACGTAAGGCATCTGTGTACGCATGGCTTTCAAAAACCCCCGATTCAATGTCTCTGCCTGCTCTGTTAGCACACCAACCTTCACGTCAATACCTGCTTGCTCCAGCAGCTTTACACCGCGGCCTGCGACCTGCGGGTTCGGATCTAGACCTGCGATTACAACGCGCTTCACACTGGCTGCAACCAGTGCAAGCGCGCATGGCGGCGTACGACCTGTATGACTACATGGTTCTAATGTCACATAAGCAGTTGCACCTACTGCGCGCGCGCCTGCTTCTTTGAGCGCAAATACCTCAGCGTGTGGCTCACCAGCTTTGGGATGAAATCCTTGACCGACTATTTCTTCTTTTTGGACAATCACACAGCCGACCGCTGGGTTGGGTCTGGTGGTATATAAACCGCGTTTGGCTTGTTCGATAGCAAGCATCATGAAGTAACGATCTTGCATATCTTGAGCGTGGTTTTTGGTTGGCATAGCAGTAGACTTAATGAATGATTAATAGTAATTAAGAAACAATGAGTGATTAGGAAACTACGTGCCGATAAGCTGCGAGCTTATTTATCGTTTGGACGGATATTGGCAATTTCTTGATGGAACGCATCAATATCTTGGAAGTCGCGGTAAACACTAGCAAAGCGTACATAAGCAACATCGTCCAATGATTTTAGCTCACTCATGATAATTTCGCCCAATACTTTACTGCTGATTTCACGCTCACCCATCTGTCTGACACGTTTTTCGATGCGACTGATCATCGCCTCTTGCTCGTCGATAGTGATCGGGCGCTTTTGCAACGGCAGTAAAATAGAACGGCGCAGCTTTTCGTTGTCATAAGGCTCAATTTTATTGCTTGATTTGATAATTCTGGGCATAACGACTTCTACCATCTCAAAAGTCGTAAAACGCTCTTGGCAGCTATTACATGAACGGCGGCGACGTACTTGTGCACCTTCTGCAGCGAGACGTGAGTCAATAACCTTTGTCTCTGATGCATTACAATACGGGCAGTGCATAGCATTTCCTTGTTTTACGATTGAGAATAAGATCGATGTTCCATAAGTAGCTAATACAAGTGATTCATAGAAGCTATTGCTGGGTCATTACTTGCCGATACAAAAGCTACCAAATATCTTGCCCAGTAGGTCATCAGCGCTAAACTCACCTGTAATCTCACCCAAGCTCTGCTGGGCTTGACGCAAGCTTTCAGCCACCAATTCACCTGCTTGAAATACGGTTAGTTGCTCATGTGCCTCTGCTAAAAAGTTAGCAGTTCGTCTAAGGGCATCTATATGTCTTGTACGAGCGATTAGACTATTTTCTGGTGGGTGAAAACCTACCTTTGCGCATAGTGCTTCGACTAGACTATCAATACCAATGCCTGTTTCACATGAAACATTGACTTGTTCGTAGCCTCTGTCTCTTATTTCAGCTTGTGTCATAGAAGCAGATTCTTCACTGCTATGATCATTCAATAAGTCGCTTTTATTGGCAATGATTAGTAAGCGTTTGGCTTCTGGTAGCTCACCAAACAACTGCTCGGCGAGTTGCAATGGTGTGCTCGCCTCTTCGACATCGCGAGTCACATCGTAGACCATCAACAGCATATCAGCTTGAGTGATCGCTGTACGGGCACGTTCAATACCAATACGCTCTACGGTATCCTCTGTGTCACGTAGACCTGCCGTATCGGTAAGATGTAGGGTCAAGCCATTGAGTACCACTGTCTCTTGTAGCGTATCACGTGTGGTACCCGCGACATCTGTAACGATAGCACGTTCCTGTCCCGCTAAACGATTGAGCAAGCTTGATTTACCCGCATTTGGTCTACCTGCTAAAACAACGTGAATGCCATCACGCAAGAGCTGCCCTTGTTTTGCAGTTGATAAGACTTGCTGTATTTTATCTTGCGTTTGCTCAAGCTTGCTTTGTATCACACCATCAGATAAAAAATCGACATCCTCTTCATCAGGGAAGTCAATCGCCGCTTCAACATGCAAGCGCAAATGGATCAGCTGTTCTAATAACTGATTGATTTTTTGTGAAAATTCACCGCTCAAAGAACGAATCGCACTACTGGCTGCAGCAGCACTGGTCGCATCAATCGCATCGGCAATCGCTTCTGCCTGTACCAAATCTAACTTATCATTATCAAAAGCGCGGTAAGAAAACTCTCCGGCACTCGCTTGTTTGGCACCTAATTCGAACACGCGCGCGAGCAATTGATTTTGCAAAATAACGCCACCATGCCCTTGCAGCTCAATCACGTCCTCACCCGTGAACGAATGCGGACCTTTAAAATACAGTACCAACCCTTCATCGATCACCGTACCATCCGCCTGATAAAAACGGCAAAAACTGGCCATACGCGGTGTAAATGCAGATTTGCCAGTGAGGGCGCAGGCCATGGCATAGGCACGGCTACCTGATAAACGTATAACGCCCACACCCCCACGTCCAAGCGGCGTTGCAATAGCGGCAATCGTGGCGAGTCCTGCTGTATTAGATTTTTCAGAAGAATTAGGTGTGGCTAGGGCCATCTCTAAGGAATCCACAATTACTCTCAATAGCTTAAAACCCTATTATAGACGCCTCAACTCATACTGACAAAACAAACTTTGAAAGGTAGTCCTTTCTTTACTGTGTTGATAAGTTGTGGATAACTAACCTACCATCTATAAAAAAACCACCGCTTGCGCGATGGTCTTTATTATTGGGTATTTAATAGTGTATCAGTTAATCAACTACTTTTACCGTACGGCGCTTTTGCTCTTCTTCAACCTTTCTATTAACAATATATTGCTGAGTCATACTAAACAAGTTATTCACTGTCCAATATAGAACCAGACCTGCTGGGAAGAACAACATGAACGCTGTAAAGATAATCGGTAAGAACTTCATAACTTTTGCTTGCATTGGGTCAGCTGGCTGAGGGTTCAGCTGCTGCTGTACAAACATTGAAGCGCCCATTAGCAATGGTAAAATAAACCATGGGTCCATTGCTGAAAGATCTTGAATCCACAAAACCCAAGGGGCATGACGCAATTCGACACTCTCTACCAACACCCAATATAGCGCTAAGAAAATTGGCATCTGCATCAAAATAGGCAAACAACCCGCCATTGGATTGACTTTCTCCTCTTTGTATATCGCCATCATTTCTTGCGACATTTTCATGCGATCATCGCCGTGCTCTTCTTTGAGCACCTTAAGTCTTGGAGCGATAGCGCGCATTTTTGCCATAGAGTAGTAGCTCTTATTAGAGAACCACATTAGAGCAATTTTGACCAAGATAGTCAGTATAATAATCGACCAACCCCAGTTTCCTACTACTTTATGCACACCATCCAAGATAGCGAATAGGACCTTAGATATCGGCCATAATAAACCGTAATCAACTGTCTGATTAAGACCTTCCGCCACATCTTTGAGCTCAGACTGTACTTTTGGACCTGAATATAGCGTCGCATTCAAAGTCACTTGCTTGTTCGGTGCTACATTTACTGGCTGACTATTAAAGCCAATAAAGTAATCATCGCCAGTTTCACGACTAAAGAACTTACCCGTAAAGTTTTGAGGCGTCCATGCAGAAACGAAATAATGCTGGACAATGCCGACCCAACCTTTATCACTGGTCGTAGTCAACTCGCCATCACTAAAGTCACCAAATTTCAGCTTGTTATAAGGATCGTCTGGTGTACCCCAAGCACCGCCTAAATAGGTCGCCATGCTCAGCGCGCCTTTATCAGACATGCCAGGATCTTTACTATCGTCACGCTTTAGCTGCGCAAACATTTGGCCTTGCCAAGCGTTGGTAGAAGCGTTTTGAATTTTGTAACTGATATCGATTGGATATTTGTTTTCGGTAAAGGTAAAGGTCTTAGTAACTGTTACACCATCTTTTTTGTACGTAAGCGGTACTGACAGTGTTTGTTGACCATTTTCCATGACATAGTTATTAGCAGTGTGCGTATATATCGCTCGACCTTCTGCTGTATCGATACCATTTTGACCAATCAGACCAGACTGAGCGACATATACACGGTTGCTATTATTTTCTAGCAATACGAAAGGCTTATCGCTATCGAGCGTTGCGTCATACTGCTTGAGTGCAGCATAGACAATATCACCACCTTCTGGGTTGATTTTAATATCATAGCGATCGGTCGTTACTGTGATTAAGCCTGTATCTTTCGCAGGCGCAGCTGTCACAGCTCCGTTATCGACAGGTACTGTCTGTACCGGAATATCACCTGCTGCACCAGTGGTAGAGGGAATGTCAGCACCTACTGAACTTGTAGTTTCTGGCACCGCATCGACAGCTGGCGCATCGGCATAATCATCTCGCCATGCCAAAATCAGCAGATAAGCGGTAATTAACATCGCAATGATGATCATCACCCGAAATATCTTTTGCATAAACCTTTCCTAGATTAAAAAATTAGGGAATGAAAAATTAGGGCATGTGTCATGACTGTACATCACAGGTGCTGGCTAACATGACAACTGCATTGATAGTCATTTACATAAAATGTGCATCATTTTACTAAAAATCTACTCTAAATGATACCAAGAGTGTGGATAACTTGTGGGTAACTCATTAGTTATCCACATTCAAGTTTTGACACCCTATTTTCTACATTAGTTTCATCAAATGGTTGAGACGTGAAACGTAGCTCTGACTGTCTCGGTAAACGCTCCATCCTTGAACACTATTAACTGATATGACAGTAGAGGATAAGTAATGATAGTGATAAGAGGATAGAGGAAGGGGTACAAAATCAATGCCATGTCCACCAAGTGGATGGCACTTACTAAGGCGTTTTAAAAGCAACCAACTACCTGCACGTGTTCCATGCCAAGCTAAAGCTTGTTTGCCATAGCTTGAGCAAGTTGGGTAATAACGACAGCGAGCAGGTAGTATGGGGCTAATTATTTTTTGATAAATAACAATTAAATTAAATAAGATTTTATAAATTATTTTATTTAATATATCTAATGAAAAATTCATTTTATTTTTTTTCTATTTTTTTAAAAATACTATTTATTTGATTTTTTATTTCTTCAGAATTTATATCTCTTAAAGATTTTTTTACAATAAAAACAATATCCTTATTTTCTATATTAAAGGCCTTTGTTCGAAACTGTTCACGTATATGTCGTTTGATCAAATTTCGAGCCACCGCAGTAGGGACTTTACGCTTAGTGATTGCCATGCCAATACGTGGTTTTCCGTGAGCACTGGGCTTCACAAAAGCCATAAGGTGGCTCTGATGTAGTTTACGCTCAGGTGCGTCAAATACTTCACGGAAAGCTGCAGGCGTAAGCAGACGCTGCTCTTTAGTGAAACTGGCTGCAGGTATAGCTGAAACGGATTTTGGCATGATATAACCTAGTATAAGAGCGAATGACGTGTGACAGATAATAGCAAACTATAGAAACAAAAAAAGCGCCGATGCGGGCGCTTTTAATATGTGGCTAAGTGTTAGTTGTGATGACTGCCTATAGCAATCCATAAACAATAAGCACTATTAGCCATGCTTATCGCAATCTAATGATTACACAGTAAGACGATGACGTCCTTTAGCACGGCGACGGGCTAAGACTTGACGGCCTTTTTTAGTTGCCATACGAGCACGGAAACCGTGAGTACGTTTACGCTTGATCACGCTTGGTTGGAATGTACGTTTCATAACTCACCTATCAAAATAATGGACTAAATTCGTAATAACGGAGGATTATACCATCCAGTATACTCTCGGTCAATAAACTAATTTGTCTTACTGTTAGAGAGTCGATTTGTACTACAAAGTTATTAAGCCTTTCTGAATAAATTGATCATCTAACATTAGCTAAATTGCGTCTTTGTTCACTCGTACATTTTGAAGTTATCCACAGTTATTCTTCAACTCTATAATAATAATTAATTAATATATATAAGTATTGTTGTTATTGGGAGCTTATTTTTCTGTGGTTAACTCATATTTCCCCTTTACTATCAAAATACTAGGCTATGGGTAAACCTGTGGATAACCTGTGGGCTAAATATGGATAACTCTCTATTTAAACTTATCCACAAAACTGTCCACAGTCTTATCCCCAAAAAATGATGTTTTATCCACAGGGCATCTGTGTTAGATTAGCGCCTACCTAAAAGTCGCTTTCACATACTGTGCTAGTTTGATTTTTGAGATAAATAAACATTAGTGATATTGATAACTAAGCAACAAGCTAAACGGCTAAAAGTAGCTATCATTTCAAATTATAGGGTCAGTACTTTTCATGATAGACACAGCAAATATTTGGGATAGATGTCTGAACGATTTGCGTTATAACGTCAAAGATAACGTATTCACGATGTGGCTGAGGCCTTTGTCAGCTCATCAAGAAGCACAAACGCTTATCATTCTTGCTCCTAATGACTACTTTGTAACGTATATCAAAAAAAATCACTTGCAGGATATTCAGCAATTGGTAGCTAAGCACAGTCAAGGCAGTATTGAAGAAGTTGTCGTACGTGTTGATAATGCTGGTCGTGATGTAGAAAGTAGTAACCAAGACCAATCAGGCTCGTTGTTTGTAGAAGATAACCCCTCCCCTACCCCATCTGAGCACAAATTTGAATCTATTCATCACAATAATTCAAAAGCAGATATAGACGCTAATATGCGTCATGCAGAATTGATAGATTCCGTTGACGCCAAGTCATTGAGTTATCTTAACCCTGATTTTACTTTTGAGACGTTTGTCACTGGTAAGTCTAATAACCTAGCTTACAAGGCCTGCTATGAGCTTGGTAAGAAACAATCAAAAAATCGACACAATCCTTTATTTATATATGGTCCTTCTGGATTGGGAAAAACACATTTAATGCATTCTGTAGCGCATCGCTATTTAAAAAATAATCAAAGTTTTTATTATTTCACTTCTGAAAAATTTATAAATCAATTGGTTTATTCATTGAGAAACAATAAAATAGAAGATTTTAAAAAGAAAATAAAAAAAGTAGATTTATTGATTGTAGATGATATTCATGTATTGGCTGGAAAGACAAAAAGTAGTAATGAATTTTTGACATTATTTGCTGATTTCACCAGTGGTGATAAGCAGCTGATCTTGGCCTCTGATCGTCATCCCTCACAAATGACAGAGTTCGATGAACGTTTTAGATCACGTTTTTCTTGGGGACTAACAGTTGCTGTTGATCCTCCTGAGATTGATACTCGTGTGCAAATTCTGCAGAAAAAAGCAGCCTCCTATGGCATGGCACTACCTAAAGAATGTGCTCTGTTTATTGCTCAGAATGTCGTATCCAATGTCAGACGTTTAGAAGGCGCCTTAAATCAGGTATTTGCAAATGCCAACCTAACAGGTGCACAAATTACGCTTGAAATGGTGCAATACGCACTAAAAGATATCGTTGCAATGCGTGTGCAAGCCGTCAACATGGATAATATCCGTAAAATAGTCGCCGAATACTACGATGTAACTGTTAAGGATATTATGGGGCGTAAACGTACACGTAGTATTGCAAGACCTCGCCAAATAGCGATGGCTTTATCACGTGAACTAACAGGTGATAGCTTCCCTGAAATCGGTCAATCATTTGGTGGACGTGACCACACCACAGTAATGCACGCTTGCGATAAGGTAAATGAGTTAAGAGCAGCAGATCCTTCGTTTGATAAAGACTACAAGACATTGGCTTTAATGCTACAGGCAGGTTAGACGCTGCAAATATCATTGTGTTTTAGCAGATGGAGATGGTCTATAATAGTGAAGATATAAGCGTACAGATGCTTTGTGGATTATCGTTAGTAGACAAGGTATTATTAGACCATTACGTCAGGTCTTTACAAAAGAATCATTCAAATAAGAGTAACTAAGCATGCAATTATCGATCAATCGAGAATCGTTACTAAAAGCTATCAACTTGATCGCCAAAGCCGCTGATAAACGACACAATATGGTGATATTGGGTAATATTAAGCTTCAGTTATCAGAGTCTGAGCTTATCTTGACAGCTTCAGATTTAGAGGTGGAGCTGACATCGACATTGAAATTGCCTGCTGGCGCTTGTATTGAAGCGGGTAACACTACTTTGCCTGCGACCAAGCTAAAAGATATTTGTAAGTCACTTCCAGCTCAGGCGCAAATCAATCTAGCCACTCAAGCAAATGAGCGCTGTCTGCTTACTAGTGGCAAGAGCCGTTTCACACTAGGTACGTTGCCAAGTGAAGACTACCCAAGCTTGGGTAATCCTGAAAATATCACACCATTGAACATCAGCCGCAGCCGTCTAACAGACTTGATCCATAAGACTCAGTTTGCAATGGCGATTCAAGATGTACGTTATTATCTGACAGGTATGCTGTTTGATGTTTCACAGCAGCAACTAACGACAGTAGCAACTGATGGGCATAGATTGGCTCTAGCACGTAGCGTTATTGATGCGAATGCTAATCTAAATATGCAGGCTATCTTGCCACGTAAGGCAGTAATAGAGCTTGAACGTTTGGCGACTGAGCTGGGTAAGATGCTGGGTGATCAAGACAATGCGGTTACCTTGAGCTTTGGTCGTGAGTTTCTGCAAGTGAGCTTACCATTTGGTGATGTAGATAGTGCAGGGCAAGTGAGCCAAAATCTAATGGTAACCTTTACTGCTCGTCTGATTGATGGAAAATTCCCTGATTATCGCCGTGTCATGCCAAGTAATACCGATAAACTTGCGTTATTTAGTCAAGATAAGATGACTGACGTATTACGCCGCGTTGCTATTTTGAGTAACGAGAAGTCTCGCGGTGTGGTCTTTAATTTTGCCAGTGATGGTATGGTAGAAGTACGTGCTAATAATGCTGAGCAAGACGAAGCCGTTGAGATGATACAAGCAAAATATCAAGGTGAGCCAATGGAGTTGTCATTTAATGCCGCTTATCTACAAGACGTGCTAGGGGTGATACAAGGTGATTTGCAGATGCATATGAGTCAGTCAAATGCCTCTGTACTAGTAAATCAGCTCAATGATGAGTTCCATCAATACGTTATTATGCCGATGCGTATATAGTTTGATTTTTTACGATCTATACAGCATTTAACCACGTTAGTATTTTCAGAAATCTATGTGAACGAATGGAATTTAAATAAACCTTTGCCTAGTTTGGTGTCTGGAAATAATAGGCGGCTATCGATAATATGATTGAACGTCTACAAATATCAAATCTGAGAAACCTTACACAAGTGAATTTACAGCCAACCGTTTGTAATGTCATGATTGGTGCAAACGGTAGTGGGAAAACTTCTTTACTCGAAGCTATATTTTTACTATCAAGAGGTAAAAGCTTTCGTCATCACCAGCCTAAACGCTATATTCAGCACCATCAAGATAATACCGTCGTATACGCCAAACTCAATGACAGCCGTACAGTGGCTATTCAAAAGCAAGCAGACGCCACAACTATTCTACGTCTCAATCAAACCACTGTCTATAACCAAAGCATATTAACAGAGCAGCTGCCCACGCTACTGATAGATCCTTCTACGATGGACATGTTAGAGCAGGGTAGTGCCAGTCGTCGACAGCTATTAGATTGGCTAGTGTTTCACATGAAACATGGGTTTCATGCGCAGTGGGTAGCCTATCAACGTCTTCTAAAACAGCGCAATAGTTTGCTAAAGAGCACACGTCAGTTGACTACAGTTCAGTTGGCTGAACTCAAATCGTGGGATAAAGGGCTAAGCAATCATGCTGCATTGATCCATCATTATCGTGAACGTGTCTTTACAGAGTGGCAGCCTTACTTTGCTGAAAGTGTCCTCAAACTACTGCCAACCTACGCTGAGCAATTGAGTCTAACGTATCAAGCTGGCTACGATACTAGTATTGCACTGGATATACAACTTAACGAGCGATTGGAGCAAGATTTACAGTTAGGATATACCCGTATAGGCAATCATCGCTCTGATGTTCATGTGCACTGGCGCTCTGATAGCGACACAGGCAAGCATGCTGAAAGTCTAAAAACGGCATCATTATCTCATGAGACGAGTGCTAAATTGCCGGCTCTAAAAGAGCAAGCAGCCAACGTCTTATCTCGTGGTGAGAAAAAACTGCTTATTACCGCACTGCGTTTGTCTCAATTACCACTGCTACTCAACAGTACTGACAACAACACTTCAGTTGATACTGGTTCGACATTAGGATTTACTCCTGTTGTATTGTTAGATGACATCACCGCAGAGTTAGATGGCAGAGCGATAAAGATTCTTTTATCAGCCTTGGCTAAGCTGCCTTGTCAGGTTTTTATGACCAGTTTGACGGATGACATTGTTCCTTTAGTTAATGAGTTATGGGCAGAGCCTAAACTGTTTCACGTGAAACGTGGGCAGATATTTCCTGTTGATTAGTCTCTTATCTATCATTGCCTATGACTTTTTCTAGTCTATTCTCAACTCTTTTATGTGATATCTACTTACCGTCATAGAGCAGATTATGGCGCAGATAATCTATCGGGTCAAAATACTGACTCTCTAGCAGTAAAACTCCCAGTAAACAGTGACTTAGAGACAAAAAAATGCTAAAATAACACTTTATTTTTGTCCTGTTCTCAGCAAGTTATTTGATTGCATCATGCAGTTAGCTTTTATCGTTTCTTGATTTTAACATATTGATATATATGCATTTTATTTTTTATATGGCTGTTATCATGTTTGCAATAACAAAGGTCATCGTTAATAAATAGTTCGATAATTTCAATATTGTGCGCCCATCCAAATAATCATGGTTGATAGTATATTCATCATCTATGTGCACTCAAGGTTTTGACGATAAAAGTTAATTTTAAAATGCCATCATAAAGCTTAGCCTTATAGGCGAGCTGATAAAGAAACAGCTGATAATGGCTAGATTAAGGAATGTACATGAGTGATTCATTACCTATTGACCACGAACAACTGACGTCAGATAGTGCTACCGAAACGATGGCCCCTGTTGTAGCGCCAGAAGGGTTGCCTTCTGATTATAGCTCTAAAGATATCCGTGTACTGCGCGGGTTAGAAGCGGTACGCGTGCGCCCTGGTATGTATATCGGCGACACTGACGATGGAACAGGCTTGCATCACATGGTCTTTGAGGTCGTGGATAACTCTATCGATGAAGCACTGGCCGGCCACTGTGATCAAATTGATATCATTATCCATGAAGATGAGTCTGTCAGCGTGATGGACAACGGCCGCGGCGTACCTGTTGATATTCATCCAGAAGAAGGGGTATCAGCGGCACAGGTCATCATGACGGTCCTGCATGCAGGCGGTAAGTTCGATGACAATAGTTATAAAGTATCGGGTGGCCTGCACGGGGTTGGGGTATCGGTCGTTAATGCGTTGTCTAAAAAGCTTGAGATGAATATCTGGCGTGAAGGCTATCACTACCATCAGACTTATACTGATGGGGTGCCTGACGCTGATATTCAGCAAATGGAAGCAACGGATCAAACGGGTACACAAATCCGCTTTTATCCAAGTAGTGAGGTGTTTACTGGTACGATTTTTGAGTATGATATTTTAGCAAAGCGCCTACGCGAGCTATCATTCTTGAACTCTGGCGTGCGTATCGTTCTGACCGATGAGCGCATTGATAAGCGTCACGAGTTTGAGCACAAAGGTGGATTGCTAGAGTTCGTCAGCTACATCAATGCGGGCAAAGACGGTATCAATGAAGTTTTTCATTTTACCAGTCAGCAGGATGACGGTATTAGTGTTGAAGTTGCACTGCAGTGGACGGATACTTATAACGAAAAAGTATTGTGCTTTACTAACAACATTCCGCAAAAAGACGGTGGTACGCATCTATCAGGTTTCCGCTCAGCACTCACACGTGGCTTGAACAGCTATATGGATCGCGAAAACTTGTTCAAAAAGGAGAAGGTCGCGGCGACTGGTGATGATGCTCGTGAAGGGTTGACGGCCATTGTCTCGGTGAAAGTGCCAGATCCTAAGTTTTCAAGTCAGACTAAAGATAAGCTGGTATCGAGTGAAGTGAAGTCTGCTGTCGAGTCAGCGATGCATGATAAGTTCAATGATTACCTGTTAGAGAACCCAAGTGCGGGTAAGGCCATTGCCAATAAAATTATGGAAGCAGCACGTGCGCGTGATGCGGCTCGTAAAGCGCGTGAAATGACCCGTCGTAAAACTACTTTAGATATTGCAGGTCTGCCTGGTAAGCTGGCTGACTGCCAAGAAAAAGATCCTGTACTATCAGAGCTGTACATTGTGGAGGGTGACTCTGCAGGTGGTTCAGCTAAGCAAGGTCGTAGCCGTAAAACCCAAGCAATCTTGCCATTAAAAGGTAAAATTCTAAACGTCGAACGTGCACGTTTTGACAAGATGCTATCTTCTGCTGAAGTGGGTAATCTGATTACTGCACTAGGCTGCGGTATTGGTCCTGATGAGTACAATCCGGACAAAGTGCGCTATCACAAAATCATCATCATGACCGATGCCGATGTGGATGGCTCCCATATTCGTACTCTACTGTTGACGTTCTTCTTCCGTCAAACGCCTGAGCTGATTGAACGCGGTTATGTATATATCGCTCAGCCACCGCTGTATAAAGTAAAAAAAGGTCGTCAAGAGTTGTACTTAAAAGATGATGAAGCGCTGAAAGCGTATCTATTGTCGTCAACGATTGATAATACTAAGCTTCATGTCAGTGCCGATGCACCTGCGATTACTGGTCAAGCGCTTGAGACATTGCTGAATGATTATAACCAAACGCAGCTTATCAAAGCGCGTTTGCAGATTCGTTTTCCAGCGGTGATTTTGGACGCGTTGACCCACACGCCAAAGCTCAGCACTGATATGACTTATGATAAGTCTGCAATGCAGGACTGGAAAGCTGCGATGCAGCTCAAGCTCGATCATTTCGGTAGCGATTTAAACCCTGAGATTGAATTGGTTAATATTCATGCGCCTCAGCCAGAAAACATGGATGCAGCAGCAGCCGATTTACTAGGTATGGCACCAGTACTAGGCGCTGAAGAAGGCGAAGCATCAGATAGTGAGGCGTTATCTACTAAGGCTCAGTGGCTACCACGTGTCACGGTATATGTGCACCAGTTGGCGCATCATTATCTACTAGATGCCAGCTTTATCAACTCAGGTGAGTATAGCAAGCTGTTACGCTTATCGAGTGAATGGAATACCCTGCTTGAGGACGATGCTTTTATTCGCCGCGAGAGTAACAGTGGTAGTAAAGACATGCCGATACGCGACTTTGATTACCTGTGGCAGCAGATGATGCTTGATGCACGTCGTGGTCTATCGGTTCAGCGTTATAAAGGTCTGGGCGAGATGAATGCCGACCAGCTATGGGATACGACTATGGATCCTGAAAATCGCCGGATGCTACGCGTCACTATCGAAGATGCGATTGCCGCTGATCATATGTTCACTTGCCTAATGGGTGATCATGTCGAACCGCGCCGTATCTTTATCGAAGAAAACGCACTAACAGTGTCAAATTTAGACATTTAAGTTTGATCAGCAATAATATAAAAAAACCGCTTCGATAATCGAAGCGGTTTTTTTTGTTTCACATGAAACCTTTTTTATGAAGCTTGCTATACCTAGCACTTGAGATAAGGTAAAAGATACGTAGTTGTAAAGTCGCTTAATTAAATGATGTTTTTCTTTCTTACTATGACGGCGTCTTCATAGGCTAGGAAAAATATCACTTGATCGTATTATCTCTTTTTTATAACGTATAGACTGTATCCCAAAATATTCCCAATAGAAAGCACCGCTTGGACTATCAAAGCGGCGCTTTTTGGTTTCACGTGAAACTTAAATTAACTGATATGTCTACGGGTTACTCTTCGTCAGTGTCAAAGCGCCAAGCCAGTACACGCGTGCTTTTTTGACCTTGGCTCATCTCGATAATACGCATTTGCGCGACATCCAGCTGCTTTAATAGCAGTTGCAAAGGTTTCACGTTTTCTGATTTTGAAACCAGTGTTGTGAACCATCCGACATGCTCAGCAAAGCTTTGGCTTTCTTTTGCCATCTTGGTTAAGAAAGCAATCTCGCCACCTTCGCTCCATAGCTCTTTATGCTGACCACCAAAGTTTAGGTTTTGCGCCGCGTTACCTGACTTGGTTGAATGACGGCTGATCTGCTCGCTTTCATTTTTACCACGATGGCGTTGCAAGTTGTGTTGCTTGCGGCTGTTGGCTTCCATCGCTTCTTCTAATGACGCGTGAAATGGAGGGTTACAAACCACCACATCGAAATAATCTTGACGACCGATGATGTTCTTAAAGATAAACTTAGGCTCAGGTTGCAGCTTTACTTTGACTGCGCTTTTTAGCTTAGGATTGGCGTCACAAATGAGGGCGGCAGTATTGACCGAAATCGGATCGATATCACTTGCGGTAAAGCGCCAGCCGTAGCTTTGGCTACCGACGATCGGGTAGATCGCACTGGCACCCGTACCAATATCAAGGGCATGAATCTCTTTGCCCGTTGGCGGTGTGTTGTCGGCATTGACATGCGTGGTTTGCGCGAGTAAATCCGCAATATAGTGGATATAATCGGCACGTCCAGGGATAGGTGGACATAAGTAGCCGTCTGGAATATCCCAAAACTTAACGCCGTAATAATTTGCCAGTAGCGCCTTGTTCAGCACGCGAACCGCTTGATGATCCGAGAAATTAATCGTCGGCTCGCCTTTGGGGTTGGTGATGGTGTGCTCAGCAAGCTCAGGCAACGCGCGTGTCAATACGGCAAAGTCGTAACGACCTTGGTGCGGGTTTCGCGGATGCAGCTGACCAAGTTTTTTGGCGGTCGCAGGCGATCGGTTTCTATGTTTGCTATTGGCAGGATTACGGGTCATGGGCTTACTTGTCATAATGTCAGGCTACGATATATGGATATAAGTCAGCAGTGTAGCAGATTTCACCGCTCACAAATGAGTTATCGATGACGCAAAATCAGGTTGAGTCCCAATACAATCATCGCCGACCCCAATACACGGTCGATCCAATGCTCAAAACGCTGAAAGCGGCGGTGAATCGCAGGAATAGAGAGTAGTATCACCACGGTGCTAAACCATGCCATCTGTAATACCATCATCCACACACCATAGATGGCCAGTTGCCAAAGTGGGATGTCTGGCGATAAGACGAGGGTAAAGATAGCCACAAAATAAACAGGCGCTTTTGGATTAAAGACATTACAGAAAAACCCACGGCGCAATATGGCAACGGCAGACTCAGCATTCAAAGATTCACTATTTATAGATTTGGTATGAGTAGATGCGTTTTGCTTCGCTTGTAAGTGATCAATAGGTGCGTTCTCTTGCGTTGTGGATGTTGCTAGTTCTGCTGGCTTTTTTGGTTTTGCCTGAATACCTTGCCACCCTAGATAGATCAAATAACCACCACCCAACCATTTAATCGCGGTCAATAGTGGCTGCGAGTGAGCAATGACTGTTGCTAGTCCTAGCACCGAATAAATAATATGTACCGACAGCCCCAAGGTAATCCCCAAGCTACAAATCAAACCAGTACGGCGACCCTTAGCTAACGTCTGCTGTGAAACCAAGACGAAATCAGGACCTGGTGAGGCGGCCGCTAGTAAATGAACGCTCGTGATAAGCAAAAACCCATGCCAAAATTCCATAAAATACCCTGTACGCTACCTGAACCTGAATTATAGTTGCACTTATCGCAAATGAGGTCAACTTTTATCGATTAAGCTTCATGCAAGTCATCTCTACTGCTTGTGTTATGGCATCATGATGTCTATATTAAAAGTCAGATTAAAGACAGAACTATCGACAAATCTCTATCAATATATCTCTATCAATAAGCAATCGAGATTGAGCGATGTGAGCGATATAACCACTTAATACAAAAAATTATTTCAACAAGGACAGTACCATGACAACGGACAGTAATACTCAAGACAATCGCATCACCTATGATACTGACGGTCACGTCTGCCTTATAGGGCTAAATCGCGCTAACAAACGTAACGCCTTTGACAGTCATATGATTGCTCAGCTCTCCGAAGCCATGAGCCGATATGAAAACGATGATCATTTACGTTGTGCGCTTATCTTCGCCCATGGCGATCACTTTACCGCTGGGCTAGATTTGGTCGAGCTACAAGACAAGCTAAACGACGGTGTGTTTGAGTTTGATGACAATCAAATTGATCCATGGGGTATCAGTGGAAAGCTACGTACTAAGCCAGTAGTGGTCGCGGTAAAAGGCACATGCTTTACGGTAGCTATCGAGCTGATGCTCAATAGTGACGTGGTTATCGCCAGTGACAACTGCAACTTTGCCCAAATGGAAGTCCAACGCGGCATCATGCCATTTGGC
Source organism: Psychrobacter sp. H27 (assembly GCF_059072655.1). Lineage (NCBI taxonomy): Bacteria > Pseudomonadati > Pseudomonadota > Gammaproteobacteria > Moraxellales > Moraxellaceae > Psychrobacter > Psychrobacter sp. H27. The sequence goes on from NZ_JCACRX010000001.1 coordinate 1,924,073, forward strand.
GGGGCGACGGTACGTTTCGTTGCGGCGGCAGGCTGGCAAAAAGCCATGCCGTATCTACTTACGGGTAAAGCCTTCGATGCGCAAACGGCTGATCGTCTGAACTTGATCAGTGAAGTGGTGGCAAATGGGACTGAGTATGAGCGTGCATTGACGTTAGCCCAAGAAATAAGCAAGGCTGCGCCGCTAGGTGTTAGAGGTGCACTCTCCTCAGCGCAGGATGCGAGCCGCAACGGTGCCGCGACGGCACTGGCTAATATCCATAGCTATCTGCCACCGCTCTTTCATTCAGAAGATGCAAAAGAAGGCGTAATGGCGATGGTTGAGAGAAGGGAAGCTGAGTTTACTGGTAAATAGTTCTTAACCATATTAAAAAGTATTACGCCTCGTGATAAGTATTTAAACCTGCCGTAACAGTGTCGTTCCTAGCAACTACTGATATTGCAGGTTTTTTATGAGGTGCGAACTATACCTCTCCTAAATTCTCCAAATCCACATACTCTTTTTTGCCATGGATCTTATACATCTTACGGTCGATCTCTGGATACAGGGTAATATCGATATCAGGTCGGCTGCCGCCCATTAGATAAGTGGCGTCCGCATCGCTATCATTACGCATCGAGTGCGCCGCGCCATGCGCAGGGAACGCCGCAAAATCGCCAGCCGTTAGCTGATACTGCTCATCACCATAGCGTAGTGACAGCTCACCTGACAGCACATAAATAAACTCATCTGACTCCTCATGATAGTGATGGGTCGTTGTCTCATCGCCTGCCTCAACGCGCACCAGGTGCAAGCCAAATTTGGTCAGACCGGCAATATCACTGAGCGACACTGTATGGCGAATAGCGTGTTCGTTAAACTGGTGGACATGCTTGGTCTCGGCGGTGTTATCGATATCGGATTTGGTTAAGACATATGTTTGCGTATCCTTACGCGGCTTTTGTTCTGTCGTCATCATCAGTCTCCATGATTTTTATTTTGAGTTCACACAGTTATTATCTAACAGTATTAGGTTGCAAAAAGTACAAAGTAGGCATGATTTTGTTAATGTCATCGCGCGTTTGTCTAATTCTCATAAAGCGATTGGTGATGATGCTACTCCTGTTGTACTCTAGGTCATTATCTTTAGATTTAGGAGCGTGCAGGTGTCATATAACTTTGATGAAGTCGTCGACAGACGGGATACAGGGTCGCTCAAATGGCACTATAGCGACGATACGATTCCGCTATGGGTGGCAGATATGGATTTCAAAGCTGCCCCGCCTATCTTAAACGCGATCGAGCAAGCCGTGCAGCATGGCATACTGGGTTATACCAAACCCACCAAAGCGCTGTATGACGCAATTATTAATTGGCACGGCAGTCGCTATGATTTGGCGCTTAATCAAGAAAATATATTGTTCTCTCCGGGTGTCGTGCCAAGCCTAGCGCTAATGATGAATGTCTTCACCGATGTAGGGGATGCGGTACTGGTCAACGCTCCGATCTATACGCCATTTATGAGTAAGGTTGAGCAAAATGGGCGCACGCTCATTACTTCCTCACTACAAGAGAGCGAAGACAAATATCGTTTGAATTTGGTCGATATCGAAGCCAAGATTATCGAGCATGATGTGAAGCTATATTTACTTTGCAATCCACACAATCCGGGCGGGCGCGTGTGGACAGCAGATGAGCTGAATACACTGCTTACCATTTGCAAAAAACATGATGTGGCGATTGTCAGTGACGAGATTCACCAAGATTTGACCCTGAGTGGGTATGCTTTTACGCCGTTTTTAACACTAGCGGCAGGATATGAACATAAGGTAGTTAGCCTAACCTCTATGACCAAAACCTTCAATATCGCGGGTATCAAAGGCTCAATGATCTTTGCTAAGGATGCAGCATTAATCCAAAAAATCAGCCAGCAGCAGCAGCTAAACGACGAGTATGAACTGAATTTATTTGCATACACAGCGATGCGTAGTGCGTATAGCGAGGGCAGTGAATGGTTGTCACAGGCGCTGGAATATATTGAGGGTAATATTGATCTAACCATGCAGTATTTCGCTGAGCACTTGCCTAAGATCAAGGTCATGCGTCCAGAAGCGTCCTATTTGATCTGGCTAGATTGTGCAGCCTATAGTCAAGACGATCAACAACTTTATAATGCGCTGCGTGCAGCAAAAGTGGAGCTCAATGCTGGAATTAAATATGGTGAGGAAGGGCATTCAAAAATGCGCCTTAACGTGGCTTGTCCTCAAGCGGTGTTGATAGAGGGATTAAACCGCATCCATCACGCTTTGAGCACTATATAGTTCCTGTATATAAAAGCTATATACAGGAGCTATTATCAAATGATTTGCTCATAAGTTTCGTCATAGTGAGATATAAAAAACCCCGCAATAGCGGGGTTTTTGCTGTTCATAGCATGACTAATAGTTGTTAGGATTACTGAGCTGCTTTGTAATAATCAACAAGCATGGTACCTAACGTGCCGTTCTCATCAATCGTTACGATACTGACTTGACCTGTCTGTGAGGCGGTACTTGATTTAACTTGTCCTGCATTACCCAAGACGACTTGATGTTTATTGGTTGCTTTGACGCCGTTACCGATAGCAATGCTGTTCAAACCGCTAGCAACCGAGATATTACCGATAGCAATAGAGGCTTCACCCTGTGCTGCAGCAGCTTCACCAACTGCCGTTGCACGTATGCCGCTAGCATTGGCGAGGTGACCAAACGCTTGCGCTCGCTCGCCCGTGGCTTTTGATTTCCAGCCGATAGAGGTAGACCCTAGACCTGCTGCATTGGCTTCGCCGCCGACCGCTGTGGCAGAGTTCATGCCAGCATTGGCTTTGTTACCGACCGCGACAGTGTCATTAGTTCCACCAGCCATTGCAGCTTCACCGACTGCCGTTGCACGTACACCGCTAGCATTGGCGAGATGACCAAACGCTTGTGCTCGCTCAGCCGTGGCTTTTGACTGCCAACCGATAGAGGTAGACCCTAGGCCCGCTGCATTAGCTTCACCGCCGACCGCTGTAGCAGAGTTCATACCAGCATTGGCTTTGTTACCGATAGCGACAGTATCGTTAGTTCCACCAGCCATTGCAGCTTCACCGACTGCCGTTGCTCGTACACCGCTAGCATTGGCGAGATGACCAAAGGCTTGTGCACGCTCAGCAGTAGCTTTTGATTGCCAACCGATAGACGTAGACCCTAGACCGGCTGCATTGGCTTGACCACCGACCGCTGTGGCAGAGTTCATGCCAGCATTGGCTTTGCTACCGATAGCGACAGTATCGTTAGTACCGCCAGCAGTTGCTGCGCTACCACAGGCAATGGCAGATTTGACGTTGCTAGTGGCACCCATAATGGTTTGGGTATTGGCATCATTGATCTGACATTCAGCTGCCATCACAGCGGTAGTGCTCAAAGACGCCGCGGCAACTGTTAGGGCAAGAGTGCTGATCTTTCGTGCTGAGTATGACGAGACTGCAATTTTCATAGTTTTTTCCTCTGTTAAAATAGTTAAAGACTTCCTAGTTGTTTTGATGGAACCGTAAACACGTCTCTGTGAAACGAATTTTTATTTATGTTGAGTAAACTTCTAACGCTAAGAGATATCTACCTCGCTATGTTCAAATACGCATGCAGACGAGGTAGATATCTGTTTATTGACTAGCCCGTATATCAATTAATAGACGAGCCAGTTGCTAAGCCAAAATTATCAAACGAAAATCACTAAGCAACACTTACCAAGCAAAGGTTACCCCGCCGCGTGCGCCTACTTTACCCGTGTCAGTACCGAAACCTGCACCAGTTGAGATAGTGATACTGTCACTGACTCGACCAGCGAATGAGGCGCTGATGGCTGAGCTGCTATTGTAATAGCCCGTACCGATAGTCATGGCGTAACGCTTACCTGAAGGGATAACTGGGGTTTCCATCGATAGAGCCATCGCAATACCATCTTCTGCTTCATCTAAGCGGTCTTCTTGACGGTTGTATTGACTACGCAAATCGTTGAATTGTCTTGATGTTGCTAGGGACTCCATATTAAGAGTACCTAGCGTACCACTTGCATCCGTTGTCACAATATTGGTTACGCCAGATTGTGATAGAGTGCTCTCTTGCAGTTGGTTTGTGCTACCTAAGACGATTTGATTGTCGTTTGCCGCTGCAGCACCATTACCAATAGCGATACCGTTTGAGCCACTAGCAGATGACTGATTACCCAGTGCTACTGATCCTGAACCTTGTGCTTGCGCAGCTTCACCCACAGCAGTAGAGCGTTCGCCCGTTGCAGATGCCAGATGACCAAAGGCCTGTGCACGAACGCCACTAGCGGTTGACTGCCAGCCGATTGCGGTCGCACCCGCTTGCGTCGCTTGGGCTTGCGCGCCGATAGCAGTAGAAGAGGTACCAGAAGCGGTCGTTTGACGCTCGCCGCTTCTATCGCCGCCAACCGCTACACCATCGAGACCTGAGGCGACTGAGTTATTACCGATAGCAATTGCATTGTCTGATTCAGCACTAGCATCTTCGCCTACAGCAAGTGAGCGTACGCCAGAAGCACTGGCTAGATGACCAAAAGCCTGCGCCCTCTCTGCGGTAGCCGTTGCACGCCAACCCACAGCGGTCGCACCTGCAGTCTCACCCGTAGAAGTTAGAGAGCCTGCGTTTAAATCTGTACCATCCGCCACTGTTCCGGTAAAGGCTTCGCCGCCTAATACCGTCGTCGAATTACCATTGGCTTGAGTCTTGTTACCGATAGCCACGGTATCGTTAGTCCCGCCAGCAAAAGCGTCTTCACCGACTGCGGTAGAACGAACACCAGTAGCACTGGCTAAATGACCGACTGCGGTCGCTCTCTCTGCCGTAGCCGTTGCACGCCAACCGAGGGCAGTCGCACCTGCTGTCTCGCCTGTAGAAGTTAGAGCACCTGCATTTAAATCTGTACCATCAGCCACTGTTCCAGTAAAGGCTTCGCCGCCCAATACCGTCGTCGAATTACCATTGGCCTGCGTCAAGTTACCGACAGCCACAGTATCATTGGTTCCACCAGCAAAAGCTGCTTCACCAACTGCTGTAGAGCGCACACCATTTGCTTGAGCCAAATGACCGAATGCTTGCGCACGCTCTGCATTTGCACCCGACTGCCAACCGATAGCAGTGGAACCAGGGCCAGTTGCCACTGATTCGCCACCAACCGCTGTCGTAGAGTTGCCTTGCGCGCTAGCACCAGCACCGATTGCTACAGCGTCATTACCATTGGCATTTGAGCCAACACCATCTTCGTCTAAGTTCCCGTCATTATTGACATCATTATTACCACCAATCGCGATAGCACCGTTACCTGTCGCCGTTGCATCCTCACCGACAGCAACTGACTGAACACCGATTGCAGAGGTCTGATGACCCAGTGCGGTTGATCGATTGCCTGCAGTAACTGCTTGCCAGCCGATAGCAGTAGCACCAGGACCACTCGCCACTGACTCGCCGCCAACCGCTGTAGTTGAGTTACCAGTTGCTGTGGAGTCTGTACCAACAGCAAGCGCATCTACACCTGTTGCAGCCGCATTGACACCGCACTCTAGAGCGGTGGCATCAGTGCCTGCATTACAGTCTGGAGTGGTATCAGCAAAAGCAGAAACCGAAGTCAATGTTGCTGCAGCAACTGCTAAAGTGAGTGAGCTAAGCTTAAGTGCTGAGCGCTTTGAAAATTCCTTTTGCATAATCTTATTCCTTTGATAAAAGCTCCTACGAGCCTTGTGGTTGGTACGACAAGTGTGAGTAAAGGCGTATTGACCCCCATATTTATAGGGCATTTATCTAAATGATTTAATGGTTTATTGTCTCTGTGATAGTAAGAACCTCTTAACAATGTACACGGAGTCGTAACAAAAATCGACTAATATTTCGCTATTGTTTGAATATATTTTTTATTGGATAGCAGTGCTTTATCGTCATTTAAGGACAGGTGTTAAGTGGGTGTAGTCGTTGTACTCTTGAGAAGATTTACAGCTAAAATATACTGACTAAAGAGCCGCTATAAAAAGTAAGAGTCGTTATATAGACATGGTGCTATAGCAAGTGAAAAGTCAGGAAAGTCAGGAAAGTCTTGAACATACAACAATACGATTGAAAAATAACAGGATGCCAGAGGACAAGGTCGTTTAAATGACAGGATTGAATGTTTTTTCCAAAGAAAATGATTGAATAGTAAAATATTGCGGAGGAAGTAACCCTTATGAGGCGTAAACTTGTTAAAATAGGGCACCAATTTATCTATTGATGGACATCGATTTATGACCACTGCCGCTGCCACTCCTACAATCAAAGAAGATCGCATCTTAATCCTCGATTTTGGCTCGCAATACAGTCAGTTAATCGCCCGCCGTGTGCGCGATTCTGGGGTGTTTTGTGAGATGTTCCCTTATGACATCGATACTCAGCGCATCATCGATTTTGGTGCAAAAGGCGTCATCTTATCAGGTGGTCCTGAGAGCGTTCATGCTGAAAACAGCCCACGTATCAACGATGCAGTGTTTGAGCTAGGCGTGCCCGTATTAGGTATCTGCTACGGTATGCAAGCGATGGCAGATCGTTTCGGCGGGCAGGTTCATGCTAGTGATATTCATGAGTTTGGAGCCGCGACCATTGATGTCACTGGTCATTCACAGCTCACTGACGGTATCGAAGACAGCAAGACTGACGGCGCGGCTGCTAAGCTAAACGTTTGGATGAGTCATGGCGATAAAGTCATCGAAGCGCCTGAAGGCTTCGATATCATCGCCAGCACGCCAAGCTGTCCGATTGCAATTATGGCCAATGATGACAAGCAATACTACGGTCTACAGTTCCATCCAGAAGTCACGCATACGCTACAAGGTCAAGAGTTGCTGGGTCGTTTTGTCCATCAAATCTGCGAGTGCGCAGGTGAGTGGACGCCAGACAATATCGCTGATATGCGTATCGCACAGCTAAAAGAGCAAATCGGTGACAAGCAGGTATTGCTAGGTCTATCGGGCGGTGTCGACAGTTCAGTCGTTGCCGCGCTATTGCATAAAGCAATCGGTGATCAGCTGACTTGTGTGTTTGTTGATAATGGTCTATTGCGTCTGCACGAAGGCGACCAAGTGATGCAAATCTTTGCCGAAAACATGGGTGTAAAAGTCATCCGTGTTGATGCTGAAGATTTGTTCTTAGATGCGCTAGCAGGCGAGTCTGATCCAGAGAAAAAACGCAAAATCATCGGCAAGACATTCATCGACGTATTCGCTGATAGCGCGCGTCAAGTGAGCGAGCAGAGCGATGGTAAAGTCGTTGAGTTCTTGGCACAGGGTACGATTTATCCAGACGTTATCGAATCTGCTAAGTCGCATCAAGGCAAAGCCCACGTGATTAAGAGCCATCATAACGTTGGCGGTTTGCCAGATGACTTGGCATTCAAACTGATTGAGCCGTTACGTGATTTATTCAAAGATGAAGTGCGCAAGCTTGGTATCACATTGGGCCTACCAGCCAAAATGATCTATCGTCATCCGTTCCCAGGTCCAGGTTTGGGCGTGCGTATCCTTGGTGAAGTCAAAAAAGAATATGCTGATATCCTGCGTTTGGCTGATGCTATCTTTATGCAAGAGCTTGAGCGTTCAGGCTGGTATGACAAGACGGCACAAGCATTTGCGGTCTTCCAACCTATTAAGTCTGTCGGCGTAGTCGGTGATGGTCGCCGCTATGCGTGGGTAATCGCGCTACGTGCGGTTGAGACGGTAGACTTTATGACGGCTCGCTTTGCACATCTGCCGTATGATCTGATCGAGACGGTATCGAACCGTATCATGAATGAAATCGCTGACGTATCACGCGTGACTTATGATGTGTCGAGCAAGCCACCTGCAACGATTGAGTGGGAGTAGTCCGTTTAAGTATTCTAAACAGTAACGGTGTTAACCGAGCGCAGATGTACAAACACGTACTATCTGCGCTCGGTTGCCTTGTTACCATCTTAGACTACGTAAACTTATCTAAATAGCTTTTCAAAGTAGCTTTTTTGAATTGATATACAGCTTGTCGTAAATAAAAAAGCACTCAACTTAGTTGGGTGCTTTTTTTTGTTGTTACAAGTACCTTATTGGTTTAGACGAGCTTCGATAGCAATAACTGTATCTATTAATCTACTGTTAAACTCTAAATGATCTAGAGAGTAGTGAGCTTTTCGATGACATATAGGACACAACGCGATAACGTTTTGAGGTAAGTCTGCCCCACCGTCTGCCAACCTAGTTAAGTGATGGACTTCAAGGTAAGGTCCAGACTTAGTTTCAAATGGAGCTATCTCGTTACACCCTTCGCATATGCCGTTAGCTCTTTTCTTAGCATAAAGCTTAATTGCTCTACTACGGTTTTGGATAGACTGAATTTTTTCTTGTGTACTTCCTTGGGTTGGTGTTGAACTTAAAGCAATCTCTCGTAGTTTTTGTAATGACTGGCCTTTGCTAGGCTTAGTAACGTACATCGCTTTAGGTGATTCAACTATTTTGGAATTTAGAGTGTGAGCTGCATCAATATTTCGATTGTTAACTATATCTAGATGGAAAATGATAGCCTCACGAAGATTACCATTTCTATCTGGTCGCTTTTCAATATGATGAAAAACATAATTGCATGTTCCTAAAAGCCGTACATAACCTCGTGATGTAGATTCAAAGAGTAGGATTTCTTTATTGTTTTTTTGATGATCGCGAATAGCTAAATTACCTTTAGACATTTTCATGTCACCCTCTTGTCCTTCACCTGTGTATTTAAAGGTACCATTAGGATCGAAATCGTCAATATATCCATACTCGCTACCAGAATCACCTGTAAATATAAATATATATGGATGAGCGGCAGGAGTAGCTATACCACCATATTGTTGGCCCTTATATTTACCGTGTATATCAGCACGCCTATTATAAATTTCTCCTATCTCAAACAATTTAACTTCCTTATTACTAATACTCTATGAAGATATTATAGTAAACTTAAGTTTGTTAAAGTCAATTCATGTTTTTCGACTTTTTATCCTAAGTCTCAATATGAACGAATTTTCCATTGTATATATGCCAAAAAAAGCGGTGCTCTTTTAGATAAAGAGCACCGCTACTATTTATAAAATTCGACCTTAAGCTAAAATCCTAACCCTTCACATTTACTACATAACGCCCAACCACTTTGCTAGACATAAAGCGATCTAAGTATTCTGGCGTTTGCTCTAGCGTAATCTCTTCACCATAGCTCTCAATATTAGGCAATTTCATATCGGTGGCGACACGTTGCCAAATCGCTTCTTTATCAGCCAACGGGATATAGACCGAGTCGATACCCAATAGTGACACGGCACGAGTGATAAATGGCATGACCGTCATGGAGAACTCAGCACCACCTGCTAGACCACAATTGGTCACTGCGCCGCCCGCTTTGGTTTGCTTGAGCAAGTTAGATAGATACTCACCGCCGAGGGTATCGATAGCGTTTGCCCACAGCTCAAGGCCGACAGGTTTTTTACCGATTTCATTGATGGTATCGCGATGACGGACTTCGCTTGCACCCACTTCTTTTAGATGATCGCTCTGCTCTGGCTTACCTGAGAACGCAATCACCTCGTAGCCGAGCTGCTTTAAGATAGCGATACTGATCGTACCGACGCCACCTGTTGCCCCAGTGACAGCAACTGGACCATCACTTGGTTTTGCGCCCATTTTCTCTAGTTTTTGGACACTGAGTGCTGCGGTCAGTCCGCCTGTACCATAGGTCATCGCTTCTTTTAGCGTCAGCGTCTCTGGACACGCCAGCGCCCAATCTGCTGGGATAGAGATCATTTGACCCAGACCGCCGTCGGTATTCATACCGAGATCATAGCCGAATACCAATACTTCTTGCCCTACGCTAAACGTGCCTGACTTATCACTGACGACCACGCCCGCTGCGTCGATACCAGGGGTATGTGGATATTCTCTCGTGATTCGCTTGTTGCCTGACGCCGACATTGCATCTTTGAAGTTCAATGATGAGTAGTGTACTTCAATGAGTAGGTCGTTCTCTGGTAGGTCGCTGACACTACGCTCTTGGATACTTTTTTTAAATTCACCGTCGCTGGTTTCTTCGACGACGAGTGCTTTGAATGTTGTGTTGTTTGACATGGTTATATCCTTATTCGGTTTTATTATGGGTACTTATTGATGATGGTGTAGCAACTATACTAGCGCCGCACTATGGTTAGAGACGTCTGGTCAAAGCAAAAAAGCCCACAGTATTATCTGACGAGTAATACGAGCGGGCTCTTTTGGATGTCATGTTACCTCTCTAGAGGACAGTCATTGTAAGGGTAATATATTGCTTACGGTTTTAAAATAACCTTGCCTTTTTTGCTTGATTGTACTTTTCCAGAGACGGCAGTTGTGATGTCATCCAGACTATAGATGGCTTCGATAGGGAGTTTTAGGTCGCCATTAGAAGCGCGCTCTAGTAGCTCATCGATCAGACGTTGTTTGTTATCGAGATCCATTTCTTGACTGGTTTTGCTGCCCCAGAACCCTTTTACCACCGCTTGTTTAAAGATCAAGCTACCAGCGTCTAGTGCCATTGGCTTGCCTGACATGATACCAAATGAGACCAGCGTGCCTTTGCTACCCAGTAGTGATAGCAGCTCATTGCTTGAATCACCGCCGACCGAGTCAACGGCTGCGGTAATCTTGTCATCACCGATGATGGCGCGGACTTGGTCTTTCCAATCATCGTCAGCGGTGACGACGTTGTTTTTAATATCGAGTGCAGTCAGCTCTTCAAGCGACTCTTTACTACGCACCAGATTGATGGTATTCACGCCGCGCGCAGCAGCGAGCATGGCTAGTGTCTTACCGACTGCGCCATTTGCAGCGTTATGAATAATCCATTGACCGCTATCGACTTCTAAGAACTCTAATAGCATCAAGGCAGACAATGGCATAGCAATCAGCTGGGCTGCTAGCTCGTCTTTGATACTGTCAGGTATGACAAATACCATATCAGCAGGGGCGACAAAATACTCGGCCCATGTCTCATGTACACTAGCGCACGCTACTCGCTGACCGACACTGAGATCTGTGACGTCGTCGCCGACAGCATCGATGATACCTAGCGCTTCACTACCACCGATGGCTGGCATCTCAGGCTTATAGCCGTATTGACCACTGACGGTTAGCAGGTCATGGTTGTGAATAGGGGAGAGAATGGTTTTGATGCGGACTTCGTTGGCAGCAGGCTGCGGCATGGGACTGTCGCCCACGCTTAATACGTCGGAGGGTTTACCAAAACTGTTATGAATAGCACTACGCATGATGATTTCCTTTGCTTATTTATGATTTTATTTATAAGTATATTAAGAGTCTGAATAACCAGCTAAAACATGATGTTATCAAGGTTATTCACCAATATTTTTTTGTTCGAGTGAAAACAATACCACGATAATGATAAATATAGGCCATCGATTCACAAAGATACTATACTTGAAAAAGGATACTATACTTAAAAATAGACTGGTCGTCTAGACAGTGGATACATTCGTGCTAAATGGATTTTATTATAGAAAGCTTGGCTTACATCGGTAATATTTTTGTCTGCTACATTATGGTCTAATAAAACTCAATACGACTGAGGACATGCTCTTGTATCATATAGGCACAGATATACGCGCTCGGCCACGCAAAGATAAAGGCCAGTCCCCAAGAGTGCATCAATTCTGCAAAAAAGCCATCAACGTAGCCTACTTTTACCAATAATAGCGCTGACGAGATGATAAGCGACATCATCATCGCCATCAGACCTGTAAAGATAAGGCGATAGAGCTTGCGGCGGATGCGTATTCTGATAGTGGGGAAGTTTGTCATAGTGTTCGGTGTCCTACAGGATGGTAGCAAATAGCGACGCTCAGCCTATGATGCTGGCGTATGGTATACATCTACGGTAATTAACAAACGTAGCCGACAGGATAGTTGGCTACGAGCGCACATGATACGCCTCAAAAATGAGTAGGTAAAATCGTTATTATTAATGGTAGTAATCGTTGTATATTGATTACAAGGGTTTTGTGTTGAGCAAAATAGCATTGGTGTAAACGCGCACACTATATATAGCCAGCGTTGCTACGATAATTGGCGATGAGCCAGACGATAAAATACCTAGGAGAGTGACATGGCAGATCAACAACAGCGAGATTTTGAACAACGAACATTGGGCATCATCGGCGGTATGAGCTGGGAGAGCACCGAGAGCTATTATCGCCTGATTAATGAAGGCATCAAACATCAGCTTGGCGGACTACATTCAGCAGACTTGATGATCTATAGCGTGGATTTTGCAGCGATCAATGAGTTACAAGAGCAAGGTCAATGGGATGAGCTGGGTACGATCATGGCTAGCAGCACTCAGCGTTTGCAAGCAGCTGGCGTGCAAGGAATCATGATCGCCTCCAATACGATGCATAAATTGTTTGATAACGTAGCAGCTGTCACAGCGCTGCCGTTGATTCATATCGCTGATGCGACTATCGAGGCTATCAAAAAGCAAAACCTGACCACAGTAGTACTACTCGGTACGCAGTTTACGATGACTCAGGACTTTTATAAGCAGCATCTGATCGATGCAGGCTTGCAAGTGCTGATACCAGAGCAGGATGCAAGAGTAGAGGTACACCGTGTCATCAAAAAAGAGCTGTGTGTCGGTGAGTTTAAAGACAGCTCACGAGAATATTATCGTCAAGTGATTAAGGACTTGGCTGCGCAAGGAGCAGAAGGCGTGATATTAGGCTGTACAGAGATTGGTCTACTTATCAAAGAAACCGATAGCCCGATTCCTGTATTTGATACCACTGCTATCCATGCTGCGGCTGCGGTAGAGTTTTTGTTAAATCAATAAAGGCAGTGGAAAAGGCTAGAGCACAAAAGGGTGGCATAAATAAGTGTTGTGCAACTCATTTACTGATAACTAATAAGGATGTTTTGATGTCATTGATGCGTATATGTTTTCCTCTTTTCTTGGCTTTGTCTGTTGCCAGTTGTACAACGCCTAATAGTTTCACCGTTGCCACAACCCAAAAAATCATCCAACACGAGCGCAATAAGTCTGATCTGACCACTAAGGTATTTACACTGGCGTCAGGTGAGCAGCTGACGTATGCCGAAAACAACAATACCGCTGCTGAGCCTTTATTGTTGATTCATGGGTTTGGTAGTAACAAAGACAGCTTTACGCGTGTTGCAAGCGAGCTTGGAGACTATCACCTCATTATCCCAGACCTACTAGGATTTGGTGACTCAAGCAAGCCCGATAGTGCAGACTATCGCGCAGATGCACAGGCTCAGCGCTTACATGAGTTGATGCAAGCGAAGGGCACCGCTTCAAACCTTCATCTAGGTGGTAACTCAATGGGCGGTGCTATCAGCGTGGCATATGCAGCAAAGTATCCAACCGATATCAAAAGTCTTTGGCTCATCGACAGTGCAGGATTTTGGTCAGCAGGTGTCCCAAAATCACTAGAAAATGCCACGCTTGAGAACAACCCACTATTGATCAATAAAACAGAAGATTTCTACAAGCTGTATGAGTTTGTCATGTACAAACCGCCTTATCTGCCCAAAACAGTGCAAGCAGTCTTTGCCCAAGAGCGTATTGAAAATAAAGCGCTACATGCCAACATTCTTGAGCAAATCGTGGTAGACAATGTCGAGACACGTGCCGCAGTCGTCGCAAAATATAATCTCCCAACGCTGGTCGTTTGGGGCGAAGAAGACCGAGTTATCAAACCTGAAACCACAAAGTTGATCAAAGAAATCATCCCACAGGCGCAAGTCATTATGATGCCTAAGGTTGGCCATGTGCCGATGGTCGAGGCGGTAGATCAGACGGCTGAGGATTATAAAGGGTTTCGCGACCGGCTAAAAAGTAAGTAAACCTATAGCTGTTTTACCAACCGTTCAAGCAGGTCAAGTGTGCTTTCTTGTTTGACTAAAGCTACCCCTTGTCCTGCCCATAATGATAGATGTTCTGCATCAAGACTATGAGTAGCATGCGCGCGCATAGACTTAGTCATAGCATTGAGTTGCGGGTAGGGTGGTAGCACATCCGTGTTCTCAAACTGAGCAAAATCACGTAGATAATCGTTTAATAAACCACGAGCGAGCTTACCTGAAAACAATCGAGTTAAGCGTGTCTCACTACTGCGTAACCCTTGCCTGGCATCAATGAGAGCTTGTTTATACGTGTCATTAATACCGCACTGATCTGTGGTCAAAAACGCTGTTCCCAGTTGCGCAAGCTCAGCACCAGCGGCTTGTACTGCCTTGATATCTTGTGCTGTCATGATGCCACCTGCTGCAATCAACGGAATCTCTGTGCATGCGCGCGTTTGGCTAATCAGTGTCAGCAATCCCAAAGGATCGGTTTCGCTTTGTGGCAACCAGCCACCGCGATGACCGCCAGCTTCTGCCCCTTGTACACAGACCGCATCAGCACCAATCTCGCTCCATGCTTTGGCTTCTAATGGATGATTTGCCGTACCGATGACGCATGTGCCGAGACTTTGCAGACGCTGAACTTGCTCAGCACTGATAAGACCAAAGGTAAAACTGGCAACAGGCACAGGGTTGTCATAGAGTACTTGTAGCTGATCTGTGAAATTTTGAGCAGGGCGTTCAGGTAATTCGGCGACTATGCCATTCTCTTGATAGTACTCACTTAGCCAAGCAGGTATAGCGGTATCAAAAATGTTCGAATCATACTCGGAGAGCACCATCAGATTAATCATAAAAGGACGGTCGGTCAGGGTCTTAATCGTATTGATTTGGCTATTCAAAACATCTGGTGCGGTCATGCCAGATCCCAATGAGCCCAACCCACCAAAGTTACTTACCGTCGCTGCCAGTTCAGGTGTGGTTGCGCCTGCCATCGGTGCTTGGATGATCGGGTAGGTTAAGTTTAGAGTATCAAGTAAGCTCATGAATGGCTCCTTTTTATTAGGATATTTGCATGGCTTACTGTAGCAGAGGAAGGCAGTGCGCGTGTTAGATAGTGTTTATTTAGTTTCTGAATGAAGAGGTGAGTTTTGACTACAAAGTTGTAGTTAAAGTAGTTGGCTATAAAACTGTAGTTGAAGCTTGTTAATACATATACTTGAGATTACTAAACACCTAGTCAAAGAAAGTTGGAAATAACTAATGAATAAAATATCTTCAATTACTCGACGCGATATATTTGATTCTATTCAGATAGGAAGTATCGATTGGGCTGGAAGGTTAGATGAAACCACATTTTTATCCAGACTTTATGATTTAGAAAGCCTCTCTTCAACTGATAGTAGGTATCCAAATGCTAAAGGTGATATTTGGCAGCATATATTTAATAACCACGATTGGGATGACGACTGGGTTTTTTATGATAGTAGGTTCAATTTGCTAGATTGCAACGATAATATCTTTCTGGATTTCTTGTGTCATATGATACATCCAGTAGTAAGAACAGATAGAGAAGAAGTAAAAATGCTTCTTGATATCTTCAATAAAATTCTAAGTCATGACGATTTTGAAATTGTCGAAGCAGTTCATATTTTTAATAGACCAACTTTTAGTGGAAGAAAAAAATTTACTGGCAAAGCTTCTATAGAAAAAAAAGGTAATGAGATTAAAATCATTTTTAACGCTGATTACGTTTCTCAGCAGATTAATTTAATGGAATCATCAATTGAGACTTCACCTTATCAAGCGATAGGAGTAGCGAAGGAGTTGATTGAAACTGCTTGTAAATCAATCTTTAAAAGTAGGCAAGAAGAATATAATAAAAACTGGGACTTATCTAAATTAATGAGAGAAACTACTAAACTACTCAAAATTACGCCTGATGATATATCTAACGAAGCAAAAGCGGCGAGGTCAATAAGACAGATTCTAGGTAGTTTATCCGCTGTTATCCAAGGCATTGCAGAAGTTAGAAACGAATATGGCAGTGGTCACGGTAAAGATAGTGAATTTAAAGGGTTACAACCTAGGCACGCTAAGTTAGCAGTTGGAGCATCATCTACCTTGGCTATATACTTACTGGAGACTCATGAAATGAGAAAAGATGATTAAAATTTGTCTTTTGAAGGAGTTTTACCAACTTAGAAAGTAAAAGAGCCAATTATCCAAGCCACCAAAAAGATGACCAAGAAAACTGACCCATTCTTATAACTTGGCTTCTTAATTTTTGCTATTAATTCAACTGCAGCGACCCTTTTGCATTCATCAGCAGCTCAACCACATCATCACCGCTAATCACTTCAAAGCGTTTATCGATATCTGATTCCTCGACTCCGCCATGTTTCATGCAGGCACCGCAGACCAGTACTTGTCCGCCTTTTTCAATAAAGGTCTCAAGCAACTCGTCAGCGGGCTCAAACGGATCGCCAATATCGACACCGTCTAGCGCGTTCGGTTTTGCCAGATGTACCGCATCTACCATGAGTATAACAGTAGCAGAGTGGCCTTTTTTGAGTGCTACGCCAGCCATAGTAAAGGCTAGGGTGATCTTGCTTGGATTTGTTTCGCTATTATCAAATAACGTACCGACAAAATCCGTCATGTTAGCCATATTATTCTCCTTATAGGACTATTTTTGGGTGAGTCAAATATAATACTCACTATTATCCTAACATTTATTATATGTATTTATATAATGACTTGTTATGGAATAGTAGTCATAAGGTGACTTGTTTGTGACGTGACTTTGACTTGTCTGTAATGTGCTTTTTCATGGCTTTGACGTGCTTTTAATCAATGTTCAGCAGCGCCACTTTTAGCTAAGTGGTCTATTCATTATTATTATATCTGTTACCAATCTGCCCATTATTCCGTTGGCGGCCATGGACGATCAGCATCGCTTTTAATCCATTCAGCCACGTAACCCGTTGGCGGTAGTTCCCAGTCAGACTGTCCTAATGCTGCCAGCACCTGTGCCGTGTCTATTACCCGTCCACCTTTGGTCACACCTGTACGCAGTAATCCAGACGAGCAAGGCTTGCCCTTGACCCACATGGATTGCTCGATATAGAGCCAGCGCGCATCGATACCGACAATTTTGGTCTTTAGCGTGACTTTGTCAAAGGCGCGAATACGCTTACGGTATTGGATAGTACTGCCAGCGATGACCAAACCCCAACGCTGTTTTAGGAGCTGGTTGCCAAGACCCGTCCGTACCGCAAAGTCCATACGACCCAAGTCATATAGCGTGAATACGCGACCGTTATTCATTTCCAAAAAGTTATCGATATCGGATAAGCGGCAGCGAAACTGAATCTCACTGGTGTCTTTGAACGTCAGTGTGTCACCCCGTTTTGCTTTTATGGCAGCATGAGCGATGGTAGCGGCATAGCGGATAAATGGATACATAGAACACTCTCAAAAGTTTGTAAACGTTGGCGTTATTATTTTGTCATTGATGACACTGGTGTCATTGATTATTTATCGTTAGAGACTACATCTTGAGAAGGCTCGCTAATGGAAGCCAAACCAATCCAATTAAAATAAGCACTAACCGTTTCAGGTATCCAGTTAATATCGAATTTTGAAATCTTAGACTTTTTAGCACTGGTGACAGACGGTTTGCTTTTGGCATGAGCACTGTCTGAACGATAGCGCAGATAACCGATATGTCCACCGTGTTCTGTATCCAATATAGTGACGCTATCAGAAACATCGTTTGGCGTCGCGGTAAAGCCAATGAAAGGATCGTCTTTTGCACTAATTAACAGTAGAGGCTTGGTGACATTGATCAAGTAAGGTAGGGCAGACGAAGAGTGGTAATAGTGATTGTTGGAGCGGTAGCCATGACGGGGCGCGGTAAAGATATCATCGAAGTCGCTGATACGATTGACGGCTTTGATAGCATCAATTTCTTCTTTGGTGATGTCGTTCGCCAACGCTTTTTTGATAATTGGATTGAGCAGATAAGGCGTATAGATACGATGACTCAAAAAGCTGTGCATAGTAATGGCAGCCGATGACATATCGACGGGAGCAGAGATGACTGCCGCGCCTTTGCAAATGGCTTCGTCACCATACTCGCCCATATATTTCGCTAGTGCGTTACCACCAAGTGACACGCCAGCCGCATAGATATTGGCATACTGTGCACGTAAGTTCTGTAGCGCGTGATGCACCTCATTGGTATCACCGGCATTATAAAAAACTCGTCCATTAGCTGGAATACCGCCACAACTACGAAAGTGCACCACTACAAAATGCCAGCCTTGCGCGTGCATCTGGTAAGCCAATGCGCGAGCATAGTGACTGTCACTGCTGCCCTCCATGCCGTGGAATAGGACAATCAACGGTGTTTGCTCAAGTGATCCATCAGTCGATGAATTTATAGGATGCGCATCATAAAAGTCGTAAGCAATATCGGTTTCACTTAAGGAATCTTGCATCACCACACGGCGATACGTTGGTGCTTTGGGCGCAAAAAATTTAGGCAAGATGCTCTGCAAATGAGGGTTGGTCAGCCAAAATGGTGGCTTAAAGGGAGCTGGAGAAAAAGGTGTGGTCGAGGTGGACATATAAGGATCTTATTTAAGGAGGGTTAAAAAGTAATGTTTTTTATCATAACGCCAGTGCCTACGAAAACCAATGATTTTCAGTGAACGCATGCTTACTGAAAAACAGCTACTGAAAGTAGTTGTTCCAAAGCATTTTCTAAAAGCAGCTATGGAATACAGAGACTGAAAGCAGCAGTTGAAAAAAGCGACTAACAATAAAGCTGTCTAAACTAACGGACGAGAGCAGTTAATCCGATCTTTTAATTTTTTGGCTGATTCAACACGCGACCATCCATTGCCAGACGCTCTTTTAAATTCTCAATATCTGCCTCAGCAAGGGTTGCGCTCAAAATAACTTGTTTGCTGTATGCGACATCATCAACACGCCCACCAAGACTCTCTATGATATAGCGGCATTGTGCCTCAGTCGCAAACGTCGCCAGCACCTGCACTTGTGCCATCGGTACATAGGGGCTCAATATCATCTCATCAACAGCTGCTTGTGCCGCGCCTGCATAAGCACGAGTAAGACCGCCAGCACCTAATTTGATACCACCAAAATAACGCACCACGATGATAATCACGTTGCCGATGGACTTGTGTTGCAGAACATTTAATATCGGCCTGCCAGCCGTACCGCTTGGTTCACTATCATCATCGAACCCTGCACTAGTGGTGTTGTCAGGGTCACCAACGATATATGCCCAGCAAAAATGACGGGCATCAGGGTACTGCTCGCGTAGTTGTTCCACGTGAAACATAGCTTGCTCGCGGGCGGTCACAGGATAGGCATAAGCAATAAACTCGGACTTTTTGATTTCTAGGCGCGCGGTAACCGCACGTTTTAGCGTTTGATAGCTCATATTTCATCAGGCTTAGGTTGGATATGTTAAACTGGTCTGACTGTCACTGGCTTTTATATTGGGCGCAGTGTTCATTCAATTTTTCATTATAGTACCATTTCTAACCATCGAAGATAACGAGGCGCTCACGGCTGAGAGCTGGCATCGTTAATTTCTGATTTAGGGCTGGTATCATAAAACCGATGGTAGTCATAGTATGCGTTTAGATAAATTTATTAGTAAAGCCACCGAGCTGTCGCGCAAAGAATCAAAAAAGATCATGCACGCCGGCGAAATCACTGTGAACGATCAAGTGGTCAAAGACCCTGGTCTACATGTCGATATCGTCAATGACGATGTGATGTGGGCAGGCGAGCCGCTGTCAGTGGCTACTGGCAATCGCTATATCTTGTTGTATAAGCCTGAGGGCTTTGAATGTACATTAAAAGCTAAAGAGTATCCAATCGTCACCGAGCTGATTGCGGTACCAGAACTGGGTAGCTTGCGTATTGCGGGACGTCTCGACGTCGATACCACCGGCGCACTGCTCATGAGTGATGATGGTGGCTGGCTACACCGCGTCACTAGCCCCAAGCACGAGCATGCCAAGGTGTACGAGCTGACCTTGGCAGATGCGATGGATAGCGATTCACAAGAGAAAGCTGTGAAAAAAGTCGCCGAAGGGATTCTATTAGAGGGAGATTTTGAGCCAACCAAGCCTGCTGTTCTAGAATTCATTGATGAGACTCATGCACGCCTGACACTAGAGCAGGGTAAGTATCATCAGGTCAAACGCATGATGGGCTATTTTGGCAATAGAGTCACTGAATTGCACCGCGCTAGTATCGGTCATATCAATTTAGACGGTTTGGAAAAAGGTGATAGCCGCTTCTTAACACCAGAAGAAGTTGCCAAGTTCTAGTTATAGACTGGATTTACTCTTCGCACTATCATTTTTAGACCATTGTTGTACAACTCATGAGCAGCCGCGACACCGTGTGCTGCTTTTTGCTGTCCGCTGTTTTTGTTTACCGTTTTCATCCACGGTGCTTGTGTTGCCTATCTCTTAAGATTAGGTAGCAGTTTTGCGATTTGGGCCATTTATCACTTTGCAAAACCAACCTATGTGCTACAGTTATTTTTATTTGTAGCATGACTTGTCTATTATCACTTGCCGAGTCGGATTTGCTCAGTATGCCTGAGTCGTAAAAGCAATCATTATCGAAAAAATATCATTATCGAAAAACTATCGCTATCAAAAAACGGTCATTATCAAAAACCAGATAGGAACCCTTCAGTGACATTATCTGTATTAAAACCTGCCAGCCTAATCGGCGTTATATTGCTAGCAACCACTGCTTGCGCTCAGCCAAGCTCCGCAGATGCTAGCAGTGCTCAGTTAAGCAACAATAGCCAAAGCGCAAAAACAGCCAAAGCGGTAAGTACGGCTATCGATCAGCGCTTGCGCCAAGTATTGACCCAAGCAGGTATCAAAACGCAAATTACCTCTATCGTGCCTTCCAACTTACCTAATATGTATCAAGTAAACTTGGCAGGGCAGTTGCCGTTGCACATCACTGAAGATGGTAGATATGTCATCCAAGGTGAGCTGCAAAAGAATCCAAGCAAGCGGGTAGTGACCAAAACACCAGCACGTAGCACGAGTGCGCAGGTAGGCAAACCTGTCAGTGCTAGCGTCAAATCTGACATGCTAGCAAATATGGCAGCGCTGAAAAACATGAGTGCTAAAACGCCATTCTTTTATACTGCCGTACCGGGCGTGATTTGGGGAGCAACGCTAGAAGGTGTGCCGTTTTTACTATCAGATGATGCACAGTACATTACTGATGGTGAAATATCAGTGATCGAAAACGGTCAATTTATCGGGCTCGATGAGAATTTTGAAAAGCGCAAAAATCAGTCTGTATTTGCGACATTGGATAACAGCCAGTTGATTACTTATCCAGCGACTAGCCCTGAGAAAGCCGTTATCTATGTGGCAGATGATGTGAACTGCCCTTACTGCCGCCGATTGCATCAGCAAGTACCATCGCTCAATGCAAAAGGCGTGACGGTCAATATCATCGGCTATCCAATATATGAAGCATCACCTGAGCAAATGCGGGGTATCTGGTGTCAAGCTGATGAAGACAGTCGTCGTCAAGCATTTGATAAGGCGATGCTACAAGGTCAGATGACACCTGCATCCTCAAGTTGTACCGTCGATCATGTCACGCCCAATCGTGAAAAAGCCGCGGGACTCGCGGTAATGGCAACGCCAGCCATTTACCGTGAAGATGGTGTGCTATATCAAGCGAGTTTTGAAAGCCCTGAGTTCTTAGAGTTTCTGGGCATAGAGTAACGACGTCAGCGTCATACAACATTCATAATTCATGTAGCCCCGCACTTCAAGCAAACAAAAAACCGCCTTATGACGCTACGCATAAGGCGGTTTTTTTGTTTTATATACTAGTAGTTCGAATACCATGGTTTAAGGGCTATAGTTTGAACGCTATAGTTTTAAGATCGTTGGCTGTCAAAAATAGTTATGGCAGCACCACATCCACAATTTTCCATCCAATCAAACCTTCACGCTGCATCTCGATAGTAAGTGGATAGCCTTTCACTTGACCACTAACATCGAAGCAATTGATACCGCAATAGCTCAATGTTGGTTTTTCGCTATCATTGCCTTGGGCGGCCTGCTGCTCAAGCTCAGCCGCTTGTTTTTTCATGACTTGCTGCATTTGGATTTTGACCACAGCATCTACGTCGCCGCGTTGAATAATTAAGCTTTGAATAAGGTTTTTTAGATCAACCTGATCACTAGCGATGGCCCATGCAGCAGCCAGCTCTTTGGTGGCTGTGTTGGCCTGGCCTTGGGTATTGATGAGTTTCTCGATGTTTTGCGGGGTGATGGCACCGTCGACGGCTTGCGTAATAAAGCCATTTGCCGCTTGGGTAAGTGGCTCACCACCCAGCTCAGCGATCAGCGGGTACTTGGTCAGGGTCGTTGCAAATTGACCAGTCAGCTGGTTTTGAATACTTGGTCGTACCTGCTCATAATCAATAGCCGCTGCGATAGTGGCCCCATCTTTATCATCATAAGCGTTTTTGAGCTGATAGGCGCTGTAGTAAGGGGAGCCTGCATAGACGACTACCGCAATGATGATCAATAAGAAAATCAGCTTTTTCATAAGACTTGGCACCTTGTTGCATGTTGTCGCAAACGTTGTCGCTATAGATATAAATGACGGTAGATATGGCGGTAAATATTAGCACGACTGGACATTACTTCGGTACGAAAAGCTGTGTAGCAACCTTAATAAATCGTGTATATCGCGATTTAACAGCGCTAACTATGAATTTGATGGCTTAAGCGCTTGATAAATCAGCAGACCATCTCCATAAATAGCGCAAACTTTTTATAATTGATTTGGCTAAGCGGCCCCACCAAACTTGCTCGTCGCATCCACTTGTTATTAGCCCGTGATATCGTTGTTTGTTATGTTTCATATGAAACCTGATGATGTAATCACGTATGAATAAAGAGCTAATGAGCAACGTTAATCAGTCAACGAGCTGGCGGTACTGCGAAGACGATAGGAGAAACCATGAGTAAACGCGATTTTTATGAAGTATTAGGTGTCAGCAAAACCGCTGATAGCAAGGAAATTAAGCGAGCCTACCGCAAGCTTGCTATGAAATACCATCCAGATCGCAACTCTGATGACCCTGACTCTGATGACAAATTCAAAGAAGCGTCGATGGCTTATGAAGTGCTAAGTGACGAAGAAAAGCGCTCAGCCTATGACCGCATGGGTCACGCTGCTTTTGAGAATGGTATGGGCGGCGGCGGTTTTGGTGGTGCAGGCGGTGGCAACTTCCAAGACATCTTTGGCGATATCTTTGGCAACTTTGGCGATATTTTTGGTCAATCACGTGGTGGCGGCGGTGGACGTTCACGTCGAGGCTCAGACTTACGCTATGTCATTGAGCTGACATTAGAAGAAGCGGTACGTGGCTGCAAAAAAGAAATCAGCTTCACCGCACCAGCGCCCTGTGATACCTGTGATGGTAAAGGCGCAAAAAACGCCTCTGATGTCGTGACCTGTCAAATGTGTCATGGTCAAGGTCAAGTGCGTATGCAGCAAGGCTTCTTTGCAGTGCAGCAGGCTTGCCCGCAGTGTGGTGGCTCTGGTAAACAGATCAAAAACCCATGTCCTGACTGTCATGGTAATGGCGTCAAAGACAAATCACGCACACTAGAAGTGTCTATCCCAGCAGGCGTCGATGATGGTGACCGCGTTCGCCTAGCAGGAGAAGGTGAGGCGGGCGGTGCAGGTGTACAGAACGGTGATCTGTATGTCGAAGTACGTGTCAAACAACACAATGTCTTTACCCGCCAAGGCGCTGACCTATACATGGACGTACCTGTTAGCATCACCGATGCAGCATTAGGTAAAGAAGTTGAAATCCCAACCTTAGATGGCAAAGTAAAGATCAAAGTCGCAGAAGGTACACAAAGTGGTAAATTGCTGCGTGTACGCGGCAAAGGCGTGACGCCAGTACGCACCACAATGAAAGGTGATTTGATCTGCCGCGTTGTCATCGAGACACCTGTCAACTTGACACGTGAGCAAAAAGATCTGTTACGTCAATTCCAAGATACTTTGGATGATGACAGCAAACATCAGCAGTCACCACACAAAAAATCATTCTTTAAAAAAATCGGCGATTTATTCGATTAAAAAATAGTCTGACTAAGTAGCTAGTACTAAACTAAGCCCAAAGGTTTCACATGAAACCTTTGGGCTTTTTCTTGTGCTGATAAAAAACCACTCAGGTAATGATATTTGCTAAACTTACGATAAATGATATTCACAATAATCCCAGTAAATATAAAGTATTTAAGGTAGAGAGATGAATCAACAAACAAATGAGCAAGCCATCAAAGTTGGTGTGATCGGTGCAGGTGGTCGTATGGGCCGCATGCTTATCGAAGCCGTACAGAACAATTCAAAAACTATGCTTAATGCCGCGATTGAGCGCCAAGGATCTAGTCTCGTCGGTGCTGATGCAGGAGAGGTTGCTGCTATCGGATGTTTAGAGGTACAGATTGTTGATAACCTAGAGACTGTGATTAACGACATCGATGTGCTGATTGATTTTAGTCTGCCTGATGCGACCGAGCAAAATATGCAAGTCTGTGCTGAGCACAAGGTGGCAATGGTTATCGGTACGACTGGGTTCAATGAAGCCCAAGAGCAAGTACTAGCAAAAGCAAGCGAAGCAATCGCCATCGTGTATGCTGGCAACTATTCGACGGGCGTAAATTTATCATTAAAACTACTTGGCATGGCCGCAAAGGCATTTGGTGCTGATGCTGATGTAGAAATCATCGAAGCACATCATAAGCATAAGATTGATGCGCCATCTGGGACAGCCTATATGATGGCAGAGGCTGTCGCCGACGCCCGCGGACAAAATCTAAAAGATGTTGCTGTCTATGGCCGCGAAGGACAAACGGGCGAGCGTGAAACAGGAACCATCGGTATACATGCCGTACGCGGCGGCGAGATCGTGGGTGACCATACCGTAATGTTTATCGCAGATGGTGAGGTGGTTGAGATCACCCATCGCGCACGAGAGCGCATGACGTTTGCCGCAGGTGCTGTACGTGCCGCGACGTGGGTAACCGAGCAAGCAGTTGGACAGTACAATATGCAAGACGTGCTGGGTCTAAATGAGTAGACGTGATCACTGAGGATTTAAAGAAACAATGGCTTAAACAGACAGTGGTTTAAATAGACAGGGATTTAAACAAACAGAGACATACAGGTTTTAAGACTGAAAGAGACGAGGCCGCAAACAACAAGGAGAATGCCTGTGAGTAATATCAAACGCTATACAACGTATAAGCTGGTTGGTGCGATTTCTATAGCCAATATTGCTCGCAGTGCATGCCTTCCTGTATTTGCACTCAGTCTAGCTGTCCTACCTATTGCAGTACAAGCCAATAGCACTCAAACCTATGTGATTGATACTTACGGTGGCGAGGCACTATTGACCCCTGTTAGACAACAATTGAATAGCACCGCTGATGGTGGTACGGCAAGTGTGTATCAGGACAAGCTGATACTGAGAACCACACCTCGCAATTATCAAATGATACAGCAGCTACTCAGCCAGATTGATCGTCAGCCGCAAGCGCTCACCGTTGCGGTACGTGTTGGGA
The DNA here is from genome assembly GCF_059072655.1 of Psychrobacter sp. H27. NCBI lineage: Bacteria > Pseudomonadati > Pseudomonadota > Gammaproteobacteria > Moraxellales > Moraxellaceae > Psychrobacter > Psychrobacter sp. H27. Next base: position 1,949,726 of record NZ_JCACRX010000001.1, read on the forward strand.
ATATTCAGGACAGTCAGAGTAGCACTCAGCAGGGTCAGGTCATCATTACCAATCGCGGTATCCAAGGGTCAGGGATTATCAACCAGCGTCGCAGCCAGCAGCAAAGCAATAATCTATACCAAGTACAAACGCTATCTGGCAGCGCGGCCAGTATCAGTACAGGCACGCTCTACTCACTCTACAATACTAATATTTATTCAAGCCATACCCGACCCTCAAGACAAATCATTATCCAGAATCAAGTATTGCTACCGACTAGCAGAGGCATCGCTGTTTTACCAAGGCTACTGTCAAACGGACAGGTTGAGGTCACACTATCTCAAGTTGAAGAAACATTAGCTAAAAACGGAGTTGCACAATCCCATTCGCCTTATCGTCAAAATAGTTATGACAATAATATGGTCGATGCTCAAAGATTGAACAGTACGCTCATTGTGCCACGTGGACAATGGGTGACGATTGGTCAAATCTCACAAACCTCAATCAGTAGCGGCAGTCGAACGTCTAGTAGCAATAATAACGCACCGATTGCTTTATTGGTTCAATAGCTTCTAAATCAAACAGCCAACCACAAAAAAAGCGCGGTGCTGTGATTGATCTATAATCAATAGCGCCGCGCTTTTTTATGGACAACAGGTTTGAAGGCTAGTCAATATAAACCACTTCGAGCGGCGGAAAACCGTTGAACTCTACTGATGAGTAAGAGTTGGTATAAGCACCAGTGGTGAGCCAGTAGATTTTGTCACCAATCTCAAGCTCTTGAGGCAGCTGATAACCAGCTTCTTCGTACATAATGTCGGTTGAGTCACAGGTTGGGCCTGCCAGTACGACGGTACCTTCGCTGGTTGAAGTTTCCATCTTAGGCGTATAGACAGGATACTTGATGGCTTCGCCTAGCGTCTCGATCAAACCTTGGAATAGACCGACATCCGTGTATACCCAGCGGGTCAAATCGGTATCTGATTTGCGCGAGATAAGCACGACATCACTGACCAGCACACCTGAGCCACCAACCAATGAACGACCTGGCTCCAAGATGATTTCAGGCATCTCTTCAGCGTTGTAGTCATCGGTTAAGTAACTGGTAATCTCTTCGGCATAAACCTTGATCGGGTTGACTTCACTGATATAGTTGGTTGGGAAACCGCCGCCCAGATTGATCATCTGTAGCTTGATGTCTTCTTCGTTTTTCATCCAATCAAACATATATTTGACCTTGGCCAATGCATCATCCCATGCAGCCACGTCTTTTTGTTGACTGCCTACATGGAATGAGATGCCATACGGTACCAAACCCAGCTCGCGTGCTTGAACCAACAAATCAATGGCCATATTAGGGTGACAGCCAAACTTGCGCGATAGTGGCCACTCTGCGGTCTCTGAACCCTGAACCAAAATACGAACAAACACTCTAGAGCCTGGGGCATGTTTGGCAATATTTTTGAGATCAGCTTCTGAGTCGGTAGCGTATAGATCGATACCCTTTTCAAAAGCGTATTTGACGTGTTCGGCTTTTTTGATGGTATTACCATAAGAGATGCGAGAAGGCTCAACACCGCAGTCTAGCACTCGATCAAGCTCATAGATTGACGCGCAGTCAAAGTTTGAACCAAGCTTTGCTAATAAGTTGATGACTTCTACCGCAGGGCTGGCCTTCATTGCATAGTGCAATTTGGCAGTCGGAAATAGACTGACCATTTCGTGGTACTTTGTTTCTATGCGACTAAGGTCTACCACCAGAAATGGGGTCTCACGACCTTCGGCAGCTTTGGTAAATTTCTGCCAGCTGGCAGGTTCAAAATATTGGTCGATTTTGATCATTGTCATAGTAATAAACCTTTAGTAAAAACAATACCCAACAAAAAACGTCGCCACACCGTGAATGTTATAGAGTCACAGTTACGTTAGGCGAGACGATATTAAGGATAAGAAATTTAAGAGTTGAGGGTTTGTGCTTGCTTGTCAGCCGCCTGAGCTTCTTGTTTTTCACGTATTTTGACGACTTTACGAACTTTATCACGCGCACGAGTTTGCTTTAGACGAGAGAGGTAATCGACGAATATCACACCATTTAGATGATCCATTTCATGCTGGATACAGACAGCAAGTAAGCCTTCTACTTCTTCATCAATGACGTTACCCTCACCATCCAAAGCCTCGATGCGTACCTTGGTAGGACGTTCTACTTTGTCATAGACGTCGGGCACAGATAGGCAGCCTTCTTCATAGGGTTTTTTGTCATCTACCAAGGGCGTGACTTTTGGATTGATGAATACTCTAGGAGCAGTTTTGTCTTCAGACAAGTCCATGACGATAAGCTGAATGTGACGATCGACTTGGCTAGCAGCAAGGCCAATACCTTGAGCATCATACATCGTCTCGATCATGTCAGCGATTAAGGTTTTGATTTCAGCTGTCACTTCCTTGACAGGTTTGGCAATCGTGCGCAAACGCGGGTCTGGGTAACTTAAGATAGGGAGTAGTGCCATAACGCTCACCTCAATGATAGGGACAAAATAGGGTTGATATTATAAGATAAATGGGGACAAAAGTAATGCTTATCAATACTTTCCCGTTCATATTAGGTTCTATGAGTCTATAGAATAGAGAGGTTGATGTTTGGTGATACAAAAAAACCTCGCTTGTTGCGAGGCTTCTTTGAGTGTTTCGTGTGACTGCTAACTATGTGCAGCAATTATGCACGGCGTTTGTTTACAATCATTTCATACAAGAATAGCAAGATAATGGCACCGATTACTGAGAAGATAAGACCAGTGAAGCCACCATCCGCATTAATACCAATCAAGCCTGCAATGAAGCCACCTAGCATAGCACCGACGATACCTAATACAATCGTCATGATCCAACCCATAGGGTCACTACCTGGCTTGATAGCACGTGCCAATAAACCTGCGACTAGACCTACGATAATCATCCAAATAAAGCTCATGTTATTCTCCTAAATTATTAATATTTATAATATGTCGTTAATTTGATGACTCCATTGTAAACAGTCCTCAGACACAAAAGTAAGCACGAAATGTTACCTGTGTAGGGGCTATGTGAGAAAAAAGTCTGATTTGCTATTACGTACGGGTAATAAGTAAACGAAAGGTTACAAAGGTAGCCGTGGTGCTAACAGAAAGAAATAATGGCAAGTTACGAGAGAGAAGTGTGTTCAAAAAAGCTTACTTAGAGGCAATTTGTTTAGAATAGCTCATTTAGAAAGGCTCATATAAGTGAACCGGGATAAGTGAACCGGAATAAAAAAACGCAGCTCGTCTACTAAACGGCTGCGCTTTTTATAATAAATACGGGGTCTAATCTTTGGGTAATCGTCTAGTCATTACGCAGTGCAGTGAGCAGACGCTGATGAATGCCCTCAAAACCACCATTGGACATGACGACAATGGCATCGCCTGCCTGTGCATGGGTAGTGATATGTTCGATGATGGTATCGATGCTAGACATCACTTGCTGGTTACCAATAGAGTCACTTTCAGTGCAGGACTGTTCGATGACTTCTTTTAGACCCCATTCTAGTCCCGTAGGCTCGTACCATAACGTATAGTCAGCGAGAGCAGCTGACTCAGCCAAGCTGTCTTGGTGAATACCCATTTTCATCGTATTACTACGCGGTTCGATAATCGCCCAAAGTCGTCTGTCAGCCAGTTTCTTTTTGGCGCCGTCCAAGGTCATTGTAATAGCGGTTGGGTGATGGGCGAAGTCATCAAAAACGAGAATATCGTTTACATCACCGATTAGCTCCATCCGGCGTTTGATACCAGCAAAGGCGGATAATGCAGCGCAAGCAGTAGAAACGCTCACGCCAACGTTGTAGGCTGCTGCAATAGCAACCAAGGCATTGTTGACATTATGAATACCGCTCATCGACCAATTTACGATAGCAGTTGCTTCTTTGTCAGCTGCAAAGCTTACTTGGAACTGACTGCCATCCTCGCGAATAAGCTCAGCTTGCCATTCGCTATTGTCTTTTAGGGTGTCGTCTGTGCTTGAAATAGACGTAGTAGAGTCGATAACCGCCGTACGCCAGATAGGCGTCCAGACCCCTTTTGCTAAGGTGTCCTCTAAACTGATAGTCGCGGCAGGCATGATGATTTTACCTGTGCTTGGAATCATGCGCACCATGTGGTGAAACTGGGTCTGAATAGCATCAAGGTCTGCAAAAATATCAGCATGATCAAACTCTAGGTTGTTCAAGATAGCGGTACGCGGGCGGTAATGGACGAACTTTGAACGTTTATCAAAAAACGCAGAGTCGTACTCGTCGGCTTCAATAACAAAATAACCAGAAGGAACGGTAGTGTCATCGTTTGTTGTTTCTGCGCCCAGATAGCTACTATGCGCAAACACCTTCTGCAAGTGCTCATCAGTCGTATCGACCAATGGCACACCGCCGATCAAAAACCCTGCATCGATACCAGCATAATGCAGTATCCAAGCGAGCATAGTGGTCGTGGTGGTTTTGCCATGAGTACCTGCGACGGCTATCACATGACGGGACTGTAACACTTGCTCGGACAAAAACTGTGGACCTGAGGTATAGCGCAGACCACTATCTAGCATGTACTCGATCACATCCATACCACGTTTCATTGCATTACCAACAACGACTAAGTCTGGCGCTGGTTGCAGATGCTCTACGAGATAACCTTCTTCGATAGTGACGCCAGCATTTTCAAGTTGGGTAGACATAGGAGGGTATACATTGGCATCTGAACCAGTAACAGTATGCCCAAGTTCACGCGCTAACAACGCTAGCGAGCCCATAAAAGTACCACAAATACCAAGGATATGAATATGCATAGACGTTCCGTACGAGCTTGAATAAAGGAGATAGACAGCTAATGAATAATAAGGTTTGGAGTGCTTAGCCGCTATCAGTAAGGATTAGTGCTTTGATCAGGCGTTGCCACTATAGCAGTGTGGCAGAGCAGCAATCATTGTAAAGTAAACGTTGTTCGATGACCAATAAAAAACGCCCAACAAGTAGGCGTTATGTGGCTGAAAAAATATGACTCGTTCAAAAAGATGTTGAATAGGGCTTACCTATTTAAAAAGATAGGTTGTTGATATTGAGTCTATTGATGACTGCTTACGTCGCTTTATTAGTGACTATTTGCGTTGATGATTATTTACGTGACAACGTATAGTCGTTATTGAGATTCTTTTGCTCATCTATCAAAATCAAATGGTTGTCTTGGATGTGATAGGACTCGATGTTCTTGTCTTCGTATACGATGGTGATTTTGTCATTGTCTTGACGATAAACGCCAGATTCAAGCAGAGGGGGTCGCGGTCGTTCTGGATTGTGATAGGTACTGGCTTTCAGTACAGAACCGTCAGCAAATAAGTTCAATGTGACATCAATACTGTCGCAGTCTGCGCAAGGCACCATACCGCCATAATCGCCCATTAATGTTGCTTGCAGTGTACTGCTGTTCGATTTTGAATACAGTGTCGATGGTTTTATCTTTGCATCATTATTTGATTGGGCAGCGGCAATAAGCGATTGCCCTTCGGTAGACTCGCTCAAGTTACTATTGGCATCTGATAGGGAGGTGCCGTCACTCTCTTCTGGCTCGTTTTGCGGTTCAGTCGTATCCGATGTATTGACAGAGCCAATTTTGGTCATCATGTCTTGGTCAGCATTAGATGAGGCGCTATCACAACTGGCCAACAACGCACACAGCGGTATCGCCAACAAAGGTAGACGCCAGCGTTTGATAATAGTAAGTGTAGTAGAGCGAATGGGTGCAAGAGATATCATTGTCATACCAAAAACAGTTTTTAAATAGTGTTTCTAAAAAATCACCCTTACTATCGAAACCCCAAACCATTGACAATATAATGCCGTTATCGAAACTAATCGACATTGGGGAATACAAGTTTAACGATAAAATAAACTTAGGAACTTGAGAACGTCATCTGCTCATCGAGATGCAGATAGCCTGTCGTTCTAAAGCAATTGAGCTATAAGGGCTAACGACTAATGGAATAAGCTGTATAAAGATATCAAAGGGTTAGGAATATCTCTGTAGACTTTTTGTTGTGCTTATTATATGTGCTAGATAAAAGAATATAGTTTTGCATCTGTCGATCGCTCTAATAGAGCTAATAAGAGATATTTAACAATGACATAAGTTAAAACAGACATTGCATAACAAAGTATGAATGTCTGTTTAGAAAAAACATTAGCTATAAAGTAGTAGAGTGCTTTGATGAATTACTAAGCGATACGAGCGTTATGGGTAGGTCGTACGATACGCCATAGGATCAACCCGTGTACCACTAGGAGTACACTAAACAAAATCAAGGACTGCTCAGGAATACTCAACCCCATAAATGTCCAATCGACAGAGGCGCATTCACCAGAGCCTGCAAACACCTCTTTGAATACTTGCAAGATAGGCAGGGTATCAAGCCAATAGTCCAAACCCGGACCACATGAAGGAACTTGGTCGGCAGGCAAATGTTGTAACCATACATGGCGCGCGGCAACAGCAGTCGCCCAGCCAATACCTGCCAAGCTACCAAGCCATAACAGCAGCCTGACAACTTTAGACTTAGGATTGAACAACGCTGATAGTAAGGCAAAACCGCCCATGACCATCAGACCAATACGTTGAAAAATACAGAGTGGACAAGGGGATAGTCCAAGATGCCGCTGCAAGTAAAACAGCGCAAAACTCATGCCTGTTATGGCCATTATCACCAAAAATACTTGCAAGTTACGGTAAGTGGTCAGGTGTCGCATAGTGCGTTACTCTTATATAGTCATCTACAATAGATGTTGGATAGCAGTCAGAACCTAGTAATCAGAGCTCAGTAATCAGAACCTATCAATCAGAACTCAGTCATAAAGACTCAGTAATCAAAACTTAGCGATACTGCTGCAAAAATTCCATAAAGTCTTCTGTTTCAGACTTTTCAATATCAGCTTGTTGTAGAACAGATTTTTCTGCCAATACTTCATACTTTGCTTGGGTATTCGGACTGAGTGTTTGTTGCAACAGAGAGTCACGATGCTGCTGAGCCAAAGTAAAGCCAAGCTGCCATAGGCTACCCAAACGTTTGCTATCTGAGTTTACTTGCGCAGATATGGTCGACTCAGAGTGTCCTGCCTTGCCTTGCATCAATGCTACTGCTGCGCGGTAGTCATTACCACCGTAGTGAGCATCTAACAATGCGGCAAGGGGCTGCATACGCTCCAAATGCGTGAGCATCCAACGCTCTAGTGACTGCTCTTGACCATTATTGATAATGTGTAAATCATCGCGGCGACCTTCATTGACCACACGCTCAAGATTGATAGCGAGTGTCTCTTCTTCTTCAGGAAGCAAGTCTGGCGACTCACTGAATAGACAGTAGAGCGCCATCACTTCTAAGAAGCAAGCACTGGATAGACGGATACCGACATCGCTATAAGGATCAAGGTCAATCGCACGAAACTCAACATAAGCGATACCGCGACGTTCAAGCGCTTCGGTCGGTGTCTCACCACTCAACGCAATCTGTTTAGGACGAATAGGGCTGTAATATTCGTTTTCTATCTGGAGGATATGATTGTTGATTTGGACAGGATTACCATCAGCGTCTTCTAAACCAAGTTTAGAAAAGCTGTCATGCGGCGTTTGAATCGCACGGCGTAGCCCAGCGACATATTCTGGCAGATAGTTATAACGAATATCTAGCTGTTCTTGCACGCTATTGGTGTAGCCAAGCTTACCCATGCGCAGGCTCGTCGCAGCAGGCTTGTAGTAGGTCGAGTCATTGAGCAACTCGAGATCATGCTCACGCCCTGCTACAAAACAAGGACACACGCTTGGGCTAGCGCCCAGTAAATATAGCACAAGGCTGGTTAGGCGCTTGAAGTTACGAATCAGTCCTAAGTACTTCTCGTTTTTGAACTCTGTCAGTGTCTGGTCTTGTGCCGTTGGGGTTTGCGCTTGCCACGTTTCAAAGAGCGTATCACCAAAAGACAAGTTGTAATGTAGACCTGCGATGGTCTGCATGCGGCGACCATAACGAATACCCAAACCACTACGATATAAGGTTTTTAGCTTGCCTGTGTTAGAGCTGCCATAATCAGCCAATGGAATGTCTTCATCTTTCGATGACAACATACAGGGCATAGATAGAGGCCACATTAGCTCACCTTCAGGCATCCCCTGATATACCAACACGTGCAGCTGGCGCAACATGTTTAGGGTCTCTTTTGGCGAGGTTTTTGGTTCGGTGATGAGCTCGAGTAGGCTCTCTGAATAGTCAGTGGTAATAAAAGGATGGGTCAGTTTTGATCCCAATTTGGCTGGATGCGGTGTCTGGGCCAAAAAACCATCGGGCTTTACGCGCAGACCTTCTTTTTCGATACCACGAAGCATACCTGTTAGGTGCTGGCTATCGAACCAGTTGGGAATGTCAAAGTTAACAAAGCTACTCGTAAAATTACTCATAATAGTCATCTATTGTTATTTATTATGGCGGATCAAAACACGATGGGCGTTTGTCCATAAAATAGGTAAATGTTAGGTCAATAATCCCGTCAGTTTAGCTCAAAGCCGTATTGAAAACCACGGACAATTACAAATACGATAAGCTTTAGGAGAGATGATTTATCGAAGTTTTTCTCAGTATTTAGAGCCAAATTCGCTCATACTCATACTAGCCAGTTTTATCAGATAGACTTGGGAGTGATAAAAAAAGCATCTACCGTGTAGATAGATGCTTTGACCGTTATGCTCTAAATCACCCCATACTGTTTTAGCGCGCCCACTAAGGATCTTAGGCCATAGTGCTAAAACGACAGGCAGTTTAAATAGAGAATGACGAGCCGCAGCCGCAAGTAGTGGTTGCGTTTGGGTTGGTCACCACAAAACGAGCACCCTCTAATCCTTCGGTATAGTCAACAGTAGACCCTTGCAAGTACTGATAGCTTAGTGAGTCGACAACCAAGGTCACATCACCATTATCAAAATTGGCATCGTCTTCGTTTAGATCATTGGCAAAGTTGAACCCATAGGAAAAACCAGAGCAACCGCCACCAGTCACATAGACGCGTAGCATCAGATCGCTATCACCTTCTTCTTCGCGCAGACGGCGTACTTTTTGGGCAGCACTATCAGTTAGACTCAATACGGTTGGGTCTACTGGCTGACTTGAGCTTGGGCTAAATTGGTTGGCTGATTCGTTCATATCTACCTCAGTTGCTAGGATCAAATGCGGTCGTCCTGTTTGGGTTTGCAATAAAATGATTGCAAAAAAAGATACGCACGGCGTTTGATTTGATTGGGTGCTGTCGTTATGTCAAAACTAGTAATGCATTATAAGCTGCTTTAAAAGGGTATTTGCGCTGCCACAATGCGTTATAGATACTGGGCGCTTATATCCTGCACTGGTGCTATATACCTATATTAAGCGCTTATTTTTTAGCAGTATATCATAATGGGGGTACGGATTCGTTTGTCAAGAGTGACACGATTCACTGTGTGCTAATCACATCATTGGTCACCATAAATAATGGATTAATATACTGATATTGTCTGTGCTATTTTCCTTGTTGGGCTTCTATCTATCGTGTCTTCATCGTTGTTTTTAGAGTGAGGACATGCTCTAGTATAAAGCACTATTAGACAGTACTAGAATGTATAACGCTTACTAGGCAGTATTGATGCTCGCTGTCTGTGTATAGGCGCATTGTGTTCATAACCTTTATAATAGCAATCTTTATAATGCTACTCGGTATTTGAGCGATCAATAGTTGGTTATCGAACCTCAAGCTATTAGCATAATAAATGCTTAGTTTTGAAATAGTTATTTAATTGTTTGCCTATGGGGCAAGCGTTTGAAATAATAGCCGCCAGTTGGCATACCCTATGTGTGTTTATTATTGCCCTATATTTATATTATTGCTGAGATGAAGAAATTATATGATCGAATTTAAAGACGTTGGTGTTCGCCGTGATGGTCGTGAATTGTTTGCAGGTGCAAGCTTTCAGCTCCATCCAGGTCACAAAGTTGGCTTAACGGGCAACAACGGCACCGGCAAGTCGACCTTGTTTGCACTATTACTGACGCAGATGGGCAAAGGTGATACCGAAGTCACGCTGGATAGAGGCGAAGTCAGTATTCCTGATAGCTGGCAAGTGGCGCATATGGCGCAGGAAGTGGGCGCGACGACGCAGTCTGCGGTTGATTATGTACTCAGCGGTGATGAGCAGTGGTATGAAATCAATGCGGCACTTAATGACTTAAGCAGCGTCAGTGATGAGCAAATTGGCGTATTGCATCAGCAGTTTGATGAAATTGATGGCTATCGTACGCCGACCAAAGCCGCTCAAATTATGGCAGGTCTTGGCTTTAATACCAGCCAGCATGAGCTGCCTGTAGAAGGGTTTTCTGGTGGTTGGCGTATGCGCTTGAATCTCGCCAAAACCTTGATGAGCCGCGCTGATCTGATGTTACTCGATGAGCCAACCAACCATTTGGACTTAGACGCTATCTTGTGGCTTGAGACATGGATCAATGCTTACATGGGTCTGGTTATTGTCATCTCGCATGACCAAGCTTTCTTGGATGCGACAGTTGGTCATATCCTGCATGTCGAGCAGCAAAAAATCACCCTTTATACCGGTAATTATCAGCAGTTCATTCGTACCCGTCATGAGCGTATGGCGCAGCAGCAGCAAGCGTTTGAGAAGCAAGAAGCGACCAAGGCGCATTTAGATGATTTCATTCGTCGTTTCCGTGCCAAAGCCAGTAAAGCGAAGCAGGCACAGAGCCGTATCAAACAGCTAGAGCGTATGTCAGAGCTGTCACCAATGATGGCGGACAATCCATTCTCATTTCAGTTTTATGAGCCAGCAAATATGAGCTCACCACTGATTGAGCTGACTCATGCAGACATTGGCTATAGCGAGACGCCACTGCTACACAATGCCAGCATGCAAGTGACGCCAGACACGCGTATTGGCTTGCTGGGTATGAATGGCGCGGGCAAATCAACATTGATTAAGGCGTTAGTCGGTGAGCTTGGCGTATTGACAGGGACTTACCGCGTTTCAGATACTCTAAAGCTCGGCTATTTCAACCAGCATCAAATGGATATCTTGGACGCCAAAGCCACGCCTATAGAGATGCTGCGTCGCCTAGCAGGTAAAACCTCCGATGCATTGTTACGCTCATTTTTGGGCAGTTTTGATTTTCGCGGTGAGCGTATTGATACCCCAAGTGAGCTGTTCTCTGGTGGTGAGCGTGCGCGTCTGACATTGGCGTTGATCGTTTGGCAGCGTCCCAACGTTCTCGTACTTGATGAGCCAACCAACCATTTGGACTTACAGATGCGCCAAGCATTGACCATTGCACTGCAAGGGTTCCAAGGTGCCGTGGTACTGGTATCGCATGATCGTGAGCTGATTGCCAATGTCTGTGACGAGCTGTATCTGGTACATGATGGCAAAATCGATGAGTTCGATGGTGATATCAGCGACTATGGTAAATGGCTGGCTGAAAAGCGTAAGCAAGAAAGCACACAAGAGAAGAGTAACCATAAAAAGAAAAGCAAAAAAGAGAGTAAGAAGTTTGTTTCACGTGAAACAGATAATAGCCAAGTCAGTAATAAAGCAGCTGACAACTCCTCAAAAAGCAAAACGATAGCGCCCGCACTTAGTAAAGAAGAACAGCGTAAGCTCGCTGCTGAACAACGCAAATTGACAGCGCCTATTCGCCGTGAGATAGAGGACACAGAGAAGTTGCTAGCTAAAATTGACGGGCAGCTCGTGACGCTTGAGGAAAAGCTGGCTGATACGACTCTATATGAAGAGAGCCGTAAGTCTGACTTGCTGGTTTTGTTAAATGAGCAAACGGCGCTACAACAGCAGCATAGTGATAATGAAGAAAAACTGTTGCTATCGATGACGACATTAGAAGAAATGGAAAGTAGGTTTGCATAAACCGCTTTGAATACTTAACAGTGAACAATAAAAAAGGGAGGGCGTTAGCCCTCCCTTTTTTTTAGACTATGACATCATTCTTTACGGTATTTACCATCACCGTAAGACAGTACTTCCATTGTGGTCGTACAAAGTTTACAGTTTATTTGACCAGCAGCGGCTTTCGATAAATCAAGGATGCGTCCACGAATGAATGGACCTCTATCAGTGATTTTTACGACCACGCTCTGCTTTGTCTTTTGGTTAGTTACTTGAACCTTCGTACCGAACGGTAACGTGCGATGTGCAGCGGTTAAAGAGTTCATATTAAAGATACTACCACTCGCTGTACGCTTCCCATGAAACTTACTACCGTAGTAACTGGTATTACCAGCAAAAACCGTAGTGCTCAGCAATAGTGATAACGCGACAACCAAAGACTTGATTAAATAAGACATTTAATACCTATAAGCAATTAATAAAATAGACAGATGCTCTTGCCTACGCTATCTATACTCCCTATGAGTATGAATAATGAGGGGATTCTACAAGAGATAGCTTGTCATATTATTACTACTGTGTAAAAAACTCATCAGGTCAAATGATTGTTTTTTAAGGAGAAAAATACGTTTTTGGCAAGAAAAATTGATATGAAAAAGACTTAATATGACGCAATAGAGATTGGTTCTCATAAACAAGCTGACAAAATACTGGAGACTGGATAATACAATGCAAATAGGTAATATATAAATACAAGTACTATCGATATAGCATTATTAAAGTGGCTTATACCTATCAAAACACTGACCATTAATTGTAACTAAACCTTTCTATAATGTTTCTAGGCCACTAATATAAAAAATTAAATACTCTTCCGAACGCTTTATAAAAAATATTTATCAATTAAAAAGTATCGAGCCCAGAGTAAAAATACTTATTTATCTGCATCATAAAGTTTCAGCATCACTTTGCGCCATGACTGGTAATATTTATATAACGGTGTTTGTCTTTATTATTATTACCATAAAAGGTAAGTTAGAAAGAGACAATATACCAATATTAAGTGGTCATTTATGACCTATCGTTCAAAACTGGTAAACCGATATCACTAATATGCTTTTATTTTGAGGGAAATAACATGGCAGAGAAAAACTACTATGACATTTTAGGGGTCAAAAAAGATGCTTCAGATGCTGATATCAAAAAGAAATACCGTAAGCTCGTTCGTCAATATCATCCTGATGTCAGCGATCATCCCGATGCGGACAATAAAATTGCAGAAATAAACAACGCTTACGAGACCATCAGAGACAAAGACAAACGCGCTGAGTATGACGCGATGCTAAACAATCCATTTGCAAATCAAAGCCGCGCAAGTGGCTTTGGTGGACAGAGTAGTGGGGGGCAAGGCGGGTTTCGTTGGGAAGATATCAAAAGCCAGTTTGGTGATGGTGAGGCTTTTGGTGATGGTGGTTTTCGCTTTGATGATATTTTTTCAGCGTTCGGTCGCGGCGCGCGTGGATCAGCTGGTGGGCAAACGGGTAGTCGCTCTCAAAGCAGTGGATTTGATCAGTTTGGTGGTGATTTTGGTACGCAAGATAGCAAAGGCCAAGATCAACATGCCGAGATTACGGTTGATTTATCCTCAGTATATAGTGGTGACGACTACAGCATCAAGCTAAATGTCCCTGTGCGCCAAGCTAATGGCAACGTCGACTATGACAACAAAACCCTAAAAATAAAAATTCCAAAGGGTATCACGGATGGTAAGCAGATCAGGTTGGCTGGACAAGGCGCTGCTGGTAGCAGTCATGGTAAAAATGGCGACTTGTTTTTAAAGGTTAAAATTCGCCACGATGCCAATATCCGAATAGAAGGCGCGGATGTCTATCAGACCGTAAATATTGCACCATGGGAAGCGGCACTGGGCGAAAAAATAAATGTCGACACGCCAGCGGGCACGCTTGGGGTAACGGTGCCCAAAAACAGCAAATCAGGTAGCAATCTGCGTCTAAAGGGTAAGGGTATTCCTGCCAAACAATCAGGCGATTTGTACTTAACTTTAAATATTGTCAATCCTGATATCAGTAGCGAAAAGGCCACCGATGCGTATGAACAGCTCAAGCAAGCCTTTGCTGATACTAGTATCAACCGTTAAACGACGCCCTTGATGAGAGTCATCTACCACTACAATGATAAGCTGCGCGTAGAGATGACTAGGATAACGATGAAATAGAGCAAACGAGGATAATAGCTATGAAACACTCGACTGAATTTACTGACATTATCATGAGTTTAGATGAGCTAGTCACGGCCTGTGGTCAAGAGCGCCAATGGGTCATTGAATTAATCGAAGAAAATATTATTGAGTATGATGTGCCAGAGCGCGAACAGTTCACTGGTTATCAGTTGACGACCGTACGCCGCGCCTCACGGTTGAGTCGTGATTTTGAAGCCAGTGTACCTGCTATTGGTTTAATTATTGAGTTATTAGATGAAGTTGAGCAGCTACGCCAACTCAAACGTCAAACAGAGCTGCAAACCCCAGTTATAGAGATTGATATAGACAGTATAAAGTAGTTATTTACTGGTAGTATTCAATAAAAAAGGGCCTTTCAAAGGCCCTTTTTTATGTCTATAGAGATGCTGCGCCAAACATTAGCGCGAGTAAGTAGGATCAGCGGCAGCGGTAAATAGTACATCCGTTGAAGAGTTCAAGGCTGTCTCTGCTGAATCCTGAATGACGCCAATAATAAAGCCGATGGCCACCACTTGCATGGCGATATCATTTGGAATACTAAATAAGCTTGCCGCTAGTGGAATGAGCAACAACGAACCACCAGCCACACCAGAAGCACCGCATGCACTGACTGTTGCAACGAGGCTTAATAACAGTGCTGATGCAAACGTGACTTCGATACCCAATGTATGAGCGGCCGCAAGCGTTAACACGTTAATTGTGATTGCAGCACCCGCCATATTGATGGTGGCACCCAATGGAATGGTTACTGAATATGTGTCCTCATGTAGACCCAGTTTGCGTGCCAGGTTCATGTTTACTGGGATGTTGGCAGCTGAACTACGGGTAAAGAATGCTGTAATACCTGACTCACGTAAGCAAGTAAACACAAGGGGATAAGGGTTTTTGCCAGTCTTTACAAGGATAATCAATGGATTGGCAACCAAAGCAATAAATAGCATACAGCTGATGAGTACCATCAAGATACGCGCATAACCTGCCAAAGAAGCAAAGCCTGTCTCAGCGACAGTGCTGGCGACCAGTCCCAAAATACCAAATGGGGCCAACGCGATAATCCACTTAACAACCTGTGAGATGGCATCAGCAAAATCACCAACGACATTGCGCGCACTATCACTGGCCTGACGCAGGGCAAAACCAATGATAATCGCCCATGCCAATATACCAATGTAGTTGGCTTCAGCGATGGCATTGACTGGGTTTGCGACCAGATTCATCAACAAATTCGTTAATACTTCTTTCAAATCAGCAGGTGGTACTTGCGCGATATCGGCGTTTATTAAGACCAAATTCGTCGGGAATAAAAAGCTGGCACCGACTGCAGTTAGTGCGGCCAAAAAAGTACCGAACATATACATGATCAGCACAGGCTTTACGTAGACTTCATTACCACTGCGGTGCTGACTAATTGCTGCCATGACCAAAACAAATACCAAGATAGGAGCAACTGCTTTTAACGCACCGACAAACAGTGTGCCGAGTAAGCCTATGGCAATACCCACACTTGGGGCAAGCCAACCGATCAGTACGCCTAACACCAAACCAATAATAATGAGCGGCACCAGCCCTATACGCTGATACATCGCAATCAATGAACGCATGTATACATCCTCGACGTCTGTCAAAAGTAAATGAATTGTTTAAGGGAAAATTTGTCGATGGATGGTAGCATTTTTTGGCATATTCGCATACCGCTCATAGCAGTGAGTGCTGTATGCAAAGTGGAGCGTAGTAGGTCAGCATCGCGAATAGGATAAAATATGACGCTGAGATGGGTTAACTCTAGATAATGCTGAGCTAAGTCTAGACAATAAAAATGCCTCAATAATGAGGCATCGAAAACCGTGATATATAAGGTAACAGGTAGATTTTATGACAGTAAATTCGATAAAAAGCGACAAAGTGACAAAGTGACAAAGTGACAAAGTGACAAAGTGACAAGGCAAAGCTAAACCTTAAAGTGGGTCAACTCATAGCCTGATTGCTGATACGCTTTATACTTATCACGGCCCGCTTGAGTACTCGCCGTATCTGGTTTGATCAGCTCAAGGACTCGGGAGGGTTTGGCATTACTAGTAGCCGCCATGAAATCATTAACAGGATGTGAAGTGGTATTGAGCACAATACCGTTGAAGTCTGTCGGCATGTGATTACCAAGCAATACAGGTGTCACAGACTTACTAGCCGCCATATCGACATCAGTCTGATTATCTAAAAGACACTGATGCGGTATAAAGCTCGTGGCATCTTGCGCCCAAAGTGCCGTATCTAGGCCTGATAGCAATGCTTTATCTTCAACTAAAATAAGCAAAGACTGAGCGCTTTTGTTGAGCGCCGTCTGAGTCAACTGACAAATAAAGCCCAAGAAATCTTGGGCCTTACTCTCACTTAATACATAAAAGCTGATCTTCATAGAACGCTTATACTCTGTCTGCGCTGTTTTTTAGATATTGCATGAATAGTGGCACAGGACGACCAGTCGCTGCTTTGTCTTTACCTGAATTCCAAGCCGTACCAGCGATGTCTAAGTGCGCCCATGCTTGACCTTCTTCAACGAAGCGAGATAAGAAGCAGGCGGCAGTAACAGCACCAGCACCTTTGCCGCCAATGTTTTGCATATCAGCGATTGGGGAGTCGAGCTGAGCCTGATACTCGTCATCTAATGGCATATGCCAGACAAGATCGCCTGATAGGTTGCTTGCGTTTTCTAAGTCAAACAATACGTCTTCATCGTTACTAAATACCGCTGAGCGCACATGACCTAAAGCAACCACACAAGCACCAGTCAGGGTTGCTACATCGATAATGGCTTTTGGGTTGTAGCGCTGTACATAACATAAGGTATCCGCGAGCACTAAGCGACCTTCGGCATCCGTATTCAAGATTTCAACTGACTTACCATTCATCGCTTTTACGATATCGCCTGGACGTGTGGCATCACCTGATGGCATGTTTTCAGCGCAAGCGAGTGCGCCAACGACATTGATAGGTAGACGCGCTTCACACAAAGCTTTGATGGTACCAAGTACTGACGCTGAGCCGCCCATATCGAACTTCATCTCATCCATTGCTGCGCCCGGCTTGATTGAAATACCACCTGAATCAAAAGTGACACCTTTACCGACCAATACGATTGGGGCATCATCGCTAGCGTTGTCTGCTTTCTTAGCTGATTTTTTGGTTGGTAGCTTATCAGCCAGTGCTTTTAGACCAGATACTTTTGCATTGCTACTGGTTGACTCAGTGGTTCCTGCCTCTGTACCAAATGCTGATTTGCCGCGATACTCCATCAGTACCAGCTTGCCTTCTTTGGTAGAGCCTTGTGCAACGGCTAAGAAACAATGCATACCTAGCGCAGTCATTTCATCTTCGCCAAGTACCTTGACGGTCAACAAATCAGGATAAGTGGTTGCAAGCTCTTGAGCTTGTTCTGCCATATAAGCTGGGAAGCAAATATTACCTGGTTCATTGGCCACGTCACGAGTGAGGCTCTGACCGGCGAATACTGACTGAGCGAAGGCAAGTGCAGGCTGTAATGACTCATCAGCTACTAGGTAGACATCGGTCAATACAGGCGTCGCTTGCTCAGATTTGTATTTATCAAAACGATAGCTGGCAGCTAGTAGATTGAGCGCAAATTGACCGAAGTGATTCTCTTCTAGCGCGTCGCCCAATGCAACTGTAATAGAAGACACACGCTTTTGTGTGCTGCTATAGATGGTCTTAGCAATTTTTTGCAGTACAGTGTTATTGAACTTATCCATGTTGCCCACACCGACTAGCAGTAACTGTACAGGATTCTGTTTGGTTGTCTTTTTATCACCTGCCAACGCATAGTCAGCAACGGTCTCACAGGTAGTGCCTTTGAAATGTGACACGTCTATCAACTGCTCAATACGAGCGGTATATTCGCTCAGCACAGTTTCTGCAAGAATGTTTTTCTTATCATCGACCAATACAACCAGACAAGCGTCGTCTTTGCTTTTGGCTTCTTTTTTTAGCATTTTTTGCGTATGGGTCTTTGGTAGGTGCTGAGATAATTTGATATTCATATCGTTATCCTTATTAGAGTTATGAAAAATACAGCGTTCGTATGATTGCGTATGCCTGTTAAATTATTAGAGTATTTGGCCTATTGAGCAATCACAGTAGTGTAGCATATTGCGATGATAGTGCGCAGTTAGCAAGGCTTAGGTAATAAGTTCGTACAATTTTACTGCGCCAATTTACACGATCATTTTAAGACTTAGCCATTAACCAATTCTTCTGTTGTCATTAGGGCACTGAATCTATCTTGCAATGCTGCCATCGCCGTATCATGCATAACTTCAGCACTGATGGTTTCTTTTTTGGCACTAGGTAGGTCGCGAGTTGCACAAGCGTCATAACAGACAAAGCTATCAAAGCCCAAATCAAATGCGGCGCGAACGCTTGAGCTAACACACATATGACTCATAAAGCCTGCAAAAATAACTTGCTGCTTTGATGCAGATGAAATCATTGATTGTAGCTGAGTATCGTGAAACGCATTGGGATGTTTTTTGGCAATGACTGCTTCGCCATCCTGCGGCTGGAGCTGCTCAACAATCTCAACATTGGCTGATAAAGGGTCAAAGACATTACCGTTTTCTGGTCCGTGATGCGTAATATGAAAGACAGGGACAGCTTGTTGGCGGGCTTTATCAAGTAATCGCTGCGCGTTTCCAATCGCTTTGGTGCCAGCGTCCCCTAATGGCATCGCGCCATCGACATATTCATTCTGATAATCGATAAGCACGAGCGCGCAATTTGACCAGTCAAGTGCATCAAACGTGCCGCCAGCGAGTTCGAGTAGGGTAGAGGGGGTAGAAGTTGTGTTATTCATTAATCTTATTCTCCATTTGATGATATAAAAATAATTTTTGTTTTTACTTAGCTTTATTTAGCAATGTCACTCAGTCTAGCAATTAATATTAGCCATACGCACTCAGTGATACGAACGACAAACAAACCTTTCTAAAATAAATAAAGTAAAAATATGATGGAAGAGACGTGTTTCATTTAATCTCATCTAAGACTGGGTTACTGCTTCATTCAATATTTGCTATATTTCTCTCTTACTGTCAATAATGCGCTGTCAGCAAGGTGTAGGTAATGTTTTCAAACACATTTCACAGCCATTTTTAGGCAAAACATGCTAGCATTAGCGGTTATATTTGCCGCTTGCATTTATTTAGTGTGACTAATTAATTGTTCAGCAGTATTTACTGTAATCTGCGGGTCTGTTTGACTCTATATCTTGCCTATGCTGCATTATCGTCGCCCTCAAATCCGATGATGACTGCTCAATCAACCACGCGCCTATCAACTGTTTAAGAGTACCCATTGTGATATTACGCCGCTATATGACTCAACAAGTTGCCTCGACCACAGCTCTGGTGTTGGGGTTTTTAGTGGTAATGATGCTTGGTGGACGTTTGATACGTTATTTTGGCATTGCTGCCGAAGGGCGTTTGGACGTTAGCCTATTGTTCACGATCATTGGGTACAATCTGCCGTACTTTTTAGAATTGATATTGCCGTTAGCTTTTTTTATTGCCTTGATGTTGGTGTTCGGTCGCTTATACGTCGATCAAGAAATGGCAGTTATTAATGCTAGCGGCGTGTCTCGTGGTAGATTGGCGCGATTGATGACGCCATTGATACTAGCATTGTTTGTTGGTGAAGCGGCGTTATCTATTGTTGGTAAACCATGGGGCGTACGCTCATCTGAGGCGGTCTGGCAGCAGCAAGCACTGACCAGTGCGTTTGATTTGATTCGACCGAATGAGTTTATCAGTAGCGGTAACTATCACTTATATGTAGGCAGTCTCAGCGATGATAAGAAAAAACTGCAAGATGTGATATTGATCCAGTCTGAGCCTACGTCAAAAGGCAGTGATACTAAAGATGCTGCCGATATGAACAACACCATTGATAAAAAGACAGCAGATCAGGTCGGCATCTCTGATATGCCAAAAGACATTGTAAATAGTAGTGCACAAAATATCAGTAAGGATACGATTACGCTTGCCAAGCGTGCTGAGCAAGTAAACACGGGTAATAGCGGCGTGACACAATTGGACTTGTTCCAAGGTCGTCGTTACGAAGTGGGCGCAGGCAGCTTAAAATACAATCAAGTGGCTTTTGATCGTTATCGCATCACACTCACCGAATCCTCACAAGACATTATCACCGAGGACAATATAGAAACCCAAGCGATTGGACCTCTATGGCGCGCTGCAACGGGTGACGCACGGACCAGTACTAATAACGCGCTGCGTGCTGCCCAAGGTGAGCTGGGTTATCGTCTCGCATTACCATGGCTGATGATTATCGCACCGATGCTAGCAGTACCGCTTGCACAGGTACGTCCACGCCAAGGACGTTGGTTGCGTCTGTTTCCCTCTATCTTGTTATTTGTCAGCTGTGCGTTGGGTATTATCTCGCTCAAAAATGCGGTGAGTAAAGGCAGCGTCAGCGTGTGGGCATATGCATGGTTAGTGCTAGGATTTATGGCATTGGCGCTCTATTTGAATTGGGGTAGCCGTGTGCAGCATCGCCTGCGTTTTCGCAAACAAGAAAATAGACTGGCTGCAGCCACTGCACATAGTGATATCGATAATAACAACAACCGCTCATCAGGAGGGCAGTCTTAATGCGCTCTTTATTTGCTAAGTCTGTAAGCACTGACCAACTGGCCAAAAAACCAGGTAGCCTAAAAGTGCTGGGTCGCTACGTCAAACTTAATGCCTTGCTTGCTATTATCGCTGCTGTTATGGGTCTGTGGGCATTGCAGCTGGTATTTTCTTATTTGTCAGAGCTTGATTCTTTGGACGATAGCTATACGATGGGTGAGGCGCTCAAATATATCTTTTATCGTTCGCCGTACTTTTTAGAGCAGTTTATCCCCACGGGTGCTTTATTGGGCGCTGTTATCGGACTGGGTTTACTCGCTAATAAAAGCGAGCTGGTCGTCATGCGTGCAGCTGGAGTTAGCATCTATCGTATCGTTGGCTGGGTCTTACAGCCCGCTTTGATTTTTGTGCTACTGGCACTGGCGATCAATCAGTTCGTGCTACCGCATTCCAATCAATTGGCAAAGCAAATCAACGATGAGGACAATATTTCATTAGTCACTTCGGTGCGCGGCTATTGGACGATACAGCCACGATTTGATAGCGCAGAGGATGGTAGTGCCATACCTGATGGTAGCGATATTTTGTACATCGATTACGCGGATGTCGAAGGTAATATTGGCGAGGTCAAACGTTGGCATTTAGACAATAATGGCAATCTGCAAACGGCAGTTCATGCTGAAGGTGGCAACTATACAGGGCGTGAGCCGATTGATCTTAGCAGTGACAAGCCAAGCGAGCAGTATCGCTACGAGTGGCAACTGAATGATATGGTCAAGCTCAGCATCAATCAGGGTTTTGAGAGTAGTCAAGCAGTCTCGGCCTCAGATACCCTCAGTTTACCTTTTGCCCCAGAGTCGGTGTACTTGCTAACGCGCAAAGCAGAAGACTTGTCATTGACGCAGCTGTACGAGCATCGCACGTTTATGCGTCAACAGGGCAATCGCTCCTTAGAGCATGAAGTGGCGTTCTGGCAAAAACTATTGTCACCCTTGTCGATATTGTCATTGGTCATCGTTGCTTGCTCGTTTGTCTTTGGCTCGCTACGGACACACAGCTTAGGCTTGCGTATCGTCGTAGCCTTGCTGTTTGGATTGCTATTCAGCTATATACAAGACTTGGTTGGGTTTGTATCGCTTGCCACAGGATTCTCGCCCATGCTTATGGTGCTGTTACCGATTATCGGCAGTGCAGCGCTCGGTGGTTATTTGATAAAACGTCAAATGTAGCAGACAACCTATACCCTTGAATAAACCAATAAAAAGCACGTTACATCAGATGTAGCGTGCTTTTTTTATGACGATCTTTTGTGACTCAATGCTAAATATTATTCTTTGATCGCCATGGTAATCGTATAGGTTTTACCTTGTTTGATTTTATCGCTATTGCCAAACACTTCGGTAAACGAGCGCTTCACAAATTGACGTAGGCCATTGATGGTCACCACATAAAAACGTCCACCTTTACGCATGCGCGCATAAGCATCGAGGAAATACAGATAATGCTGTTCTTTACCTACTTTGGCGGGCAAGTTTGACATCACAAGGCTAAAGTCTTTGTCGGCTGCCACATGGTTGAAGCCATTTGATAAATGCACATCGACGTTTTTTAGACCGTTTTTCTCACAGTTAAGGCGCGCATACTCTACCGCCATAAAGTCTTTATCAATGAGCGTATGCTGACCATTCGGACACTCGCGTGCTGCCGTCATACCCAGCACACCATAGCCACAGCCCAAATCGATCGAATCATCATCGTCTTGAAAATCTACATAATCAAGCAGCATCAGGCTACCATCATCGAGCTTTTGCGGTGAAAAAATGCCCCACGTGGTCGCAAAATCAAACGGCTTGCCTAGCACGTCTTGGCGAAAATTAATGTCTTCGCGCCAGTGTTCAGCGTTTTTGAGTAGGTCAGCAGGTGGTCTATGGCTCATGGGATTCTCAATTGATAAGTATGGTGAGTATTGTAGCGACAACCGAATAAAATTTCAGCTTACTTTTTGGTTTGCTTCTCTGTTTTAAATGGACTAGAGAACTGCAATATCAAAAAACTAACAACAGATAAAATAATAGCGATCTCGTAGCGGCTGTAAGCGACTGAGATGCCAATAGCACCCGTATTCCATAAACTTGCTGCTGTCGCTGTACCCTGCCGCCACTTTTAAAAATAGCGCCACCACCGATAAAGCCCATACCAGTGATAATACCGTACATAATACGTGCTTCGGCATCACCATCTGAATAAATATCTCGACCCACCAACATAAAAGCACAGGAGGCAATCGTCACTAGCGGAAAGGTTCTGAGCCCAGCACCACTGTCTTTCATCTCCCGATTGAGAGCAATGGGCAACGACAATATAAAAGCAATGCACAACTGAAAAAAATGATAACCCATTAACTGTAAGTCGATATCAAACCCAAACACAGCGTACCCCGCTATTCACAAGCCAGTAGACAATAATTCATGATACAGGGTTATGGCTCATTTAAAAAACAGCGATGTTTTTTTACTGGTTTCTGCACTATCGTCATCGCTTCAGGGTATAGGTTTGTGTCATCAAGACTTTTTAATACTACTGTACCAGCCGCTTCTTCAATAAGTGATCAAACACAAACGGTCCAAAGGGTAGAAACGAGCCAAGCACACCAGCGGGTAGCGCCCATAGGGGCAGTTTTATTCTACCCGCTGTGATGATTAGCACCATGATATAGGCAACGAATAACACCCCATGCACTGGGCCGACATAGCTTACCGCTTCAGGCATGCCCAACATATATTTGAGGGGCATGGCGATACCAAGTAACAGCAAAAAAGACGTGCCTTCCAAATAACCCATAATAGTAAGATTTCGAAGAGCAGCATTTTGCTTTTTGGTTAGGGTAGATAAGGTAGACGGCTGAGCTTGCGACACTATGTATTCCTCTGACGATCATGAATCAATGTTGAATGATAATTTTGCTCACCACGCTACCCAAAAGTTACCCACGCGGATGATGCGTAGCATGTAACTGCTGCAATCTTGCGGTCGCCACATGGGTATAGATTTGCGTGGTGGATAAATCACTATGCCCAAGCAATAACTGCACGCTACGCAGATCAGCACCATGATTGAGTAGATGGGTAGCAAAGGCGTGACGCAGGGTATGCGGTGATAGTTCTTTATCGATACTGGCAACTTTGGCATACTTTTTAAGTAGATACCAAAAGTTCTGACGCGTCATATAACCACCTTGCGCAGTCAAAAACACTGCTTGGCAATTACCAGATTTCAAATGCGCAATCAAATCCCCGCGTCCATGAGACAGATAGTCTTCTAGCGCGTCACTGGCATATTCACCGAGTGGCACCAGCCTCGTTTTATTTCCTTTACCTGTGATTTGTAGCCAGCCAGCATTTAGGTTCACTTGTTCTAGTGCTAGGTTTATCAGCTCACTGACGCGCAGACCGCAGGCGTAGAGTACTTCTAGCATGGCTTTGTCGCGCAGTCCGAGAGCAGTGCTGGTATCAGGCGCGGCTAAGAGGTTATCAATATCAGCCTCGCTCAAGTCTTTTGGCAGTGGGCGACCAAGCTTTGGACTTTTGATACGTTCACAAGGATTGTCTTCACGTAGGTTGCTCGCGATCATCCACAGATAGAATTGACGTAGGCTTGAGAGCATACGCGCTTGGGTACGCGGGGTTTTGCCATCTTGAGTGAGTAGTGACAGACAGTGCAGCACATCATCAGGCTGCCAGCGAGTCAGGGCAATAGGATTGGTTAATTCACAAGCACGTAAATCGCGCACATACGCATTACGAGTACGCGTTGCCAGGCCACGTGCCAGCATAGCTTGACGAAATTCCGTCATATAAGCTGGCTCATCATCGACTGCCAGTGCTTTGGGTTGCCTTTGCTGTACGGCGCGCTCACGGCTCATAAGACAATCTCAGATAAGGGGTAGGTTAGCAGTGACAGGTAATTATTAGGAAAAAACCAGACCTATTACGCCTCTTTTTTCTTAACCACATAACGATACAGCGTCACGCTTGCAGGTGTAGTATCGTCACTATCGATGGTAATTTCGTCAGGGTCAGTGTCTAAGCTTACGTTTTCAGCCAGCGTTTCTTGACCAATTAGCTCATGACCCAAATGACGACAGAAATTTGGAATATCGCGAGTGGTAGCAGGGTCGGTTGCCAGTATTTCGATCATATCCCCACTGTCTGCTCTGCGGATGACTCGGTGTAGCATCATCACAGGCTCAGGGCAGATCAGCCCCTGCGTGTCTAGATGATGGTTGATCGGGGTATCTGGTATAGAAGTGGTCATAGTCATTATCGTAAAGCTAAATAGGTGGGTTGAATAACAGTTGGTTTGCGTGATTTATTGATGCGTGCTGTCTGAATCGTCTACCATATCTGTCTCTGGCGTTTCGTCGTTATCAGGTAAGTCAGCCACTTCTAAAAAGTTGAAAAAGCGCTTAAAACTTACTTTAAATAAAAAAGCCACACCGAGCCAACAGGACAATCCCAACCAGACAGTATCTGCAAATATTAACCCACCAACGAGTATGATAGTCGAGACACCAATGCTCATCGCGATCATCGAGGGCTGGTTCAAACGGTAGCGATACACCACCAGCGCATCATAAATAGTAATAGGAATGGTGAGAGCAACTAGAGCATAGGGTAGGTTATAAAACAATCGATAAAGAAGCTGGTTGTCATGGAACATCTTGATGCTAGCGATGGTGCCAAAGACCACAAATGCGAGAATAGCCGCATAAATAAGATAAATCGCTACTTGGTTTGCACGCTGCGCACCTCTAATACGGGCAATAGCAAGTGGTGCAAAACCATGTTGCGACTTAGTATGCAAATCTTGGTCTGAAGCGGTGGTCATAGTAATCAGTCATTTATCTGTGGAAAGAGACGATATAGCGAAGTCGCCTCATAAGGCAACTATGTATTTTAGGTATTTTTTTAACTAGTCGGCTTTGATCGCGTCAATAGCCATACTGCTGCTTGGATCCGAAAAGTAAGTCGACATCAGGATACAGGCAGAGATATCATCAATCGGGTCGCGCTCGTTTTTTATCCAACCATTATCCCATGCGATTTCTCTTGCTTCGATTGAGGTTAGGCGCTCATCACATAGTGACACGGTTACGGGCAGATGTTGCTCCATAACCCTATGTGCTAGACGTCGCGCGAATTTATGTGCCCGCTTTGAGAGCATAGAGCTGCTGCCATCCATATTAAGTGGTAGACCGACGATAACTTGTGCCACGCCCCAGACCTTGATAATACCGATTAGATTGTCCCAGTCAGGCTGACCATTGTTCATCGCCAAAATGTCAAATGCACGGGCGGTCTGAGTCATGGTATTACCAAGCGCCATACCCATTTTTTTGACACCATAATCTAGTGCCAAAATAAGATGCGGCTTTACCGTTGGTTCAGCACTCTCAGTAATGCCGGTCTCAGCAGTACTGTCATTGTTACTATCAATGGTACTAAGGTCGCTGGTATTCAGGTCATTATGACTGACACCAGGGGCATTGAGACTATCAATGGCACTATTTATAGCGTCTTTGCTAGTGGCTGTAAAAGGGCTATCTACCATAGTCACGACTATCCTTTGGTTCTCTATCTGTATTTATAAGACGCAATGCATAAAACATATGATATCAAGCGTGACCAATGTCACTGCTGAGATAATCAAAATTGACACCGATTTTGTCCGCAGCGATTTGCCAACGTTCTTCAAATGGCGTATCAAACAGTAAATTAAGGTCGGCAGGGCACACCAGCCAATCACCATTACTCAGTTCTTGGTCTAACTGTTTTTTGCCCCAACTGGCATGACCCAGACACAGCTGATAATGACCGACACCTTGTCCTGCAGCGATACGCTTTAGGATATCTTGACTGGTTGTGATACAGACGTTTTCCGAAATCGCAAAAGAGGACGCCCACTCTGGTTGACCAGTATGCAGCACAAAACCAACCTCAGGATACATGGGACCACCTTCTAGTGCCACATCTTCCATGACTTGTGGATTGGTCACTTCGATATCTAAATCTTCTAATAACTTACCGACTCGAGATTGCTCAAGTGGACGATTAACCATCAGACCTAGCGCACCATGCTTGTCATGACGGCAGATGTAGATGAGCGCCTGCTCAAACCTGGGGTCTGACAGCTCCGGTGCTGCAATCAAGAAGTGATGGGTCAAATTGGTTTTAGACATAGAAACAAACGCAACCGAATAAAAAGGGTGAGAGACCACTATATGGTGATAACGGATAGAAAAGCAAGATTCACGCCACATGCTACTGACGGTTATAATTGTCTAGTAAACACTGTTATCTAGTAAACACTGTTTTGCTGACAAACAATAAAAGATTTGGCGATAGTGGGCGTGCTATTTGATAGTAGGCTATTTGACATCAGACAATAAGCTGCGAGCATGATCACGAGTGACCTCTGTAATAGTCACCCCGCCAGACATACGTGCCAGCTCATCTACTTGTGCACTATTAGTCAATATGAGTAGCTCGCTTTCAGTTTGCTCTTGATGATGCTTTTGTACCAATATATGCTGATGCGCCTGCGCTGCGACTTGGGCTTGGTGAGTAATGGCAAGCAATTGCTGCGTTTGCCCTAGTGTGCGTAGCAGCTCACCAACGACTTGTGCCGTACCGCCACTGATACCGACATCGACTTCATCAAATACGAGCATGGGCTTGGCAGCATTATTATCAGCATTGGTCGCTTGTAGTACTTGCATGACCAGCGCCATGCGCGATAGCTCACCACCTGAGGCGATTTTGTGTAGTGGCTGCATCGGCATACCGACATTGGCACTGAACAGTAAGTCGACATCGAAGCACCCCTGCGCGTTATAGTGACTCGGCTCTGCCTTTTCGGTAAATACAAACTCGCAGCGAGCATTGGGTAGTGCAAGCGGCTGTAACTGCTCAATAAGCTGTTTACTGATTGAGGGCGCCGCTTTTGTACGCGCTTTATTTAGCTGAGCTGCCAATGCTAAATAGTCTTGCCAAGCTTGCTCGATTTGCGCGGCCATCACATCACTGCTCGGCTCATTTTCTAATTGCTCTAATTGCTCTTGCCATCCTTTTGCTTCATCGATCAAATCACTCGCTGGCAAGTTGTGCTTGCGAGATAGGCGATGACCCAAACTGATGAGATTGTCTAATGATTGCAAACGCTCAGGGTCAGGCAGTTGCTGCTCAGCATAGTCCGACAGTAGGGTCGTGGCTTCAGTGATTTGTTGCTGTGCCAAATGCAGCTGTTCAGAGGCTTGCTCAAATGTTTGGCTGACACTTACTTGATGATCACAGAGTTTTATAGCCTGACCAAGCAACGTCATAACGTCTGGTTCGTCGGTATCATTATCGAGCAGATGCAAGCCATGACTGGCTTCTTGCATGAGCGCTTCGATATTGGATAACTCTTCATGCTCAGATTCAACGTCTGTATAATCGACAGCCAATAAAGGGGTGACATCCGCCAGTTGGCTTTGTAATAATTGAATACGGTCTTGACGCTGTGCTTCACGGCTAGCGAGGTCATCAGCGCGGCGCTTTAGCTGCTGATACTCCTGATAGCTACTGGCAGTTTGTTCAGCTAGTGGCGTGATTTGTGCCATCTCATCTAACCATTGCACCACAAACTGTGGTTTCAGCAAGGCTTGCTGAGCATGTTGACTGTGTATATTGACCAGTAACGTACCCAAGCTTTTTAGCTCAGCCAAGCTGACGGGCGAACCATTTAACCACGCTTTTGAGCGTCCTGTATCACTGAGCTGGCGACGAATAAGCACTTCAGGCTCTTCTAGCGCTCGATCATTTTTGGTAAACCACTCAGTGATAACAGGGTTATTCGCTATATCGAACTGAGCATAGACATCTGCATGTGCTGCGCCGTGTCTGACCATCGCACTGTCTGCACGCGCGCCGACACATAAAGACAGTGCATCGAGTAATAACGACTTGCCAGCCCCTGTCTCACCAGTGATGACATTGAAACCTTCAGCCACACTCAGCTCATGCTTAGCGATCAATGCAAACTGATGTAAAGTTAATGATACTAGCATCAACGCCTCTCGTGACAGACAATGGACTTCATATAAAACTCAAGGAGCCATCTATGAAATGGGATGAATAATGAGATGATTTTATCTATTTAACCGTATTAAGTAGATAGATATTGTAGGCAAATAGTATGGTGCTAAATAGGCTTAAATACAAACTTTAAGACGATGTATAATAGACTTTCTTCTAGGAAGAGTATCATATAACTATCGAAAATAGACCGCAAGTCATTACTATAATGTCTACAATATCAACTATTAGGATAGTTTGATGTCTCAAAACCAAGTAGGTATATAAACAGCCAATATATAAAATAACTCAGGCAGTGCTCATGACAGCCTATCCCTTATACTGATTAAATAGTCATACGAAAAAACACTAATTAAGTCGATGGATAATCAGTACTAAGCAGTATTTTCCCAGTCGCTTTAACAAACTTTATGGATATAATGTGGTAGCATAATCTCACACAATGATAAAATGTAATACATGACAACAAGTCATGATTTTGTAAAATTATAGGCGTATAGTGGGAAGCACAATGTCCCGATCAGTTGTTGTTCCAAAGCGTTTTCATAGAAGCTGCGATTACTTGTAGTGCGCAGACATCTAGTATAAAAGGATACAGTACGTCGAGCAGAAGTGTCTGGTCATGACGCTATGCTGGGACGACTGTAACCCGTTACTTATTTTTTAGTTTTACCATAATTATTTGATAAGGAAGCCACGATGACAGCGGCGCAATTTACTAACGTAACAGTCAATGCACAAGCGACAATATCTTATGACGGTCGATGCTCGAGCCATACCATCATGTTTGAAGATGGTCGCCATAAGACATTGGGTGTTATCCTACCCTGTGATAATCTGGTAGAGCACTATCACTTTAGCACCAATACCTCCGAGCGTATCGAAATTACCAGTGGCGAATGTGAAGTGAAAATCAACGGCGATGAGGAATTTAGCTACTACCGTGCAGGTCAATCATTTGTCGTCGAAGGCAACAGTGGTTTCAATCTTCGTACCGAAGAGATCGTTCAGTATGTCTGCCACCTAGAGGGCTGATCATATTAGAAGGCTGATAGTGTTAGCAGTACGATAAAAATACCGTTACGCTAATATCATTAATGATTGGCTAATAATGTCAACAACCAAAAAATAAACAATATCAGATTGGTATTGTTTATTTCTGTTTTTAAGTCTTGTTCAATTGGCAATGAATAGTCATAGCTACATCTATTATCAGTGCTAACGACATCCTTTTTTACTCCATCGCTTATCGCGATACCCACCTAATATTTAATAGGCCTACTATGGCAAAACCCATTTATTTTTATGGCATCCATGCAATTGATGCGCTACTTGAACATCGTCCTCTTGATGGTCTTAGCTTATTTGTGCAGCAAGGGCGCGAGACTGACAGTCATGTACAAGCCATCATAGCCCAAGCTGAGGCTAATGGTATTAGTATTCAGCCAACCCAAAAAGACAAGCTAACGCAGTTATGCGGTAGTCCGCAGCATCAGGGCGTGGTCCTCAATGCTCGTCCACTAGGTTTCGCCGATGAGGGCTTACTCGATACCATTATTGGTCGTGAGCAGTGCTTGTTATTGGTACTGGACCAAATCACAGACGCGCATAACTTTGGTGCATGCTTGCGTACGGCAGTTGCCATGGGTGTAGATGCGGTCGTTTGTCCCAAGCACCATGCAGCAAGCCTAACGCCCACAGTAGCCAAAGTATCGGTTGGTGCAGCAGAGATGATGCCGATTATCAGTGTCACCAATTTGGCACGCACGTTGTCACAAATTAAAAGTGCTGGTGTATTTGTATTTGGTACGGCGCTTAATGCCGATGCCAAACCAATACATGCTGCTGATCTGACTGGGAAAACTGCTATTATTATGGGTTCAGAAGGAGAGGGAATGCGTCGCCTAACAATGGAAAGCTGTGATGAGCTTGTATATATCCCAATGTCAGGAAACGAGCATGGCAATTTACAGAGTCTAAATGTGAGTGTTGCAACTGGTATGGCATTGTATGAAGTTAATCGACAGCGAACTTTAGCTGCTGGGCAAGCATAAGATACTCTTGATGTAAGGGTTCTAGCTGTAGGTATAAGGATGCCAGATCACTTTCATTGAGTATGACGTTGTCCGCATGACGATTACGCTCTTCACGACTGAGCTGATTGGTCATAATGGCTTTGATTTTTTGTATACTTTGATCATCACGCTGACTGGCACGTGCAAGCTGCGTGTCCTCAGTGGCGTCCATGACTAGAATACGTTGACATAAATTAGCAAGTCCTGCTTCCGCAGCCTCAATCAGTAGCGGTGCGGACAATATCACATAGGGGGAGGTGCTAGCCTCTAGCTGTGCTTTTGCCGTCTCACGTATCGCTGGGTGAGTGATAGCTTCAAGCTCAATAAGGGCTTCGGGGTTTGTAAACACATGAGTGCGCACAGCAGCTCTATTCATTGACCCATCACCGTTCAACACCCAATCACCAAACTTTTTCTGGATTTTGCGTAACGTGTCGCTGCCTTTGGCAACAGTTTCATGTGCAATCACATCTGCATCGATGATATCGATACCTTGTTCAGCAAACCAAGCGCTAGCAGCGGATTTACCACTACCAATACCACCTGTCAAACCGATTACAAGTGTTTTATTGCTCGTTTGGGGACTTTGTGATTGGTGCGAATAAGGGTGAGGCGTGTTTTTTAACATAGTAGTAGCTTGTCTAGTATATATAATAAGGAATGCAGCGATAAACCAACCATTAGATTTCAAAAAATCTTGTTTATTCGTTTATGGTGTCTGCTGAAAAGTTATGAGAATCATTTAGTAAGTATACATGCCAAGATACCAACTGACGATATCTGAACCATACAACAACGCCACGATACCTGCGATAGCAATGTAAGGACCAAAGGCAAAAGGCTTGCTCTCACCTTGTTTTTTCATCAAGATTAACCCGACAATCGACCCAAGTAGAGATGATAATAGAATGATTAAGGGTAACATCATGGGCCCAAGCCAAGCGCCCAGTACTGCCAATAATTTAAAATCGCCTTGTCCCATTCCATGTTTTTTGGTGATCAAGTAAAACACCTTCACGACGATCCATAGCGATAAAAACCCGAGCAGTAATCCCCAAATCGACTGTGTTGGTGACACAAACCAACTTTGTGAATTCACCGCCAGTCCTAAACCTGCCAATGGAAACGTCAAACGGTCAGGTAGTAGCTGCGTATCAAAATCAATCCCTGTCAAAGCCACTAATGTCCATACCAAAACCAGAGCAGACAGCCCCGTAGCATTTACACCGAATTTATAGATCACTAACACTGATAGTAGGGCAGTTATCAGCTCGACTAAAGGATAACGTATGCCGATCGAGGCTTTACAATTAGAGCAACGTCCGCGCAGCACTAGCCAACTTATTAACGGTATATTTTCATACCACCTGATTTTATGGGCACAGTGAGGGCAACGTGACGCTGGACGACTCAAAGTGATTGGCTGGTCTTTCGCTACAATGTTTGCTATCGGTAGCGTGTGCTCGCGCGGCATGTCTGCTTGTTCAGTCATGAATTGACTGCATTCTTGTCGCCATCCATGCAGCATCATGAGCGGAGT
The DNA here is from genome assembly GCF_059072655.1 of Psychrobacter sp. H27. NCBI lineage: Bacteria > Pseudomonadati > Pseudomonadota > Gammaproteobacteria > Moraxellales > Moraxellaceae > Psychrobacter > Psychrobacter sp. H27. The sequence goes on from NZ_JCACRX010000001.1 coordinate 1,982,343, forward strand.
ACGATGAATAACCACATTCAAAAAACTACCAATACAAAGACCCAATAGACCGAATATAACCAAAGCTAAGGCAGTATGTTCTTGTAGTAACTGTATAAATTGCATCGATTTATTATCCTACCACAGCGCCCATCTGGAAGATTGGCAAATACATTGCAATGACTAATCCACCGACCAACACCCCTAACACTGCCATAATCATTGGTTCCATCAAACTGGTCAAACCGTCGACAGCATTGTCGACCTCATTCTCGTAATAGACGGCGACTTTATCTAGCATTTCTTCCAAGCTACCAGACTCTTCACCGATACCAACCATCTGAATGACCAGACTTGGAAACAAGTTGGTAGATCGTATGGAGAATTGCAGTTGCTGACCAGTAGATACGTCATTCTTGACCTGCTGCGTAGCATTGTAAAAAACAACATTGTTGGTTGCGCCAGCAGTAGAATCTAAAGCATCGATAAGTGGCACACCAGCAGCAAAAGTTGTAGATAACGTACGAGCGAAACGAGCGATAATTGCCTGATAGGCAATATTGCCAAAAATTGGTGCTTTTAAGACAGCACGGTCTAAAAAATCACGGAATTTTTTAGACCGTTTTTTTGCTTCTGAAAAACCAACAATTGCAGAACCAATGATAAGTATTAAAATGAACCACCATGATTGCATCCACTCGGACATACTAACAACCATTTGAGTAAACGCAGGTAGTTCTGCACCAAAGGAACTAAAAAGATCAGAGAATACGGGGACTACCTTTATTAAGAGAATCATAGTAACGATAATGGCAACTACGATAACGGCAATAGGATATTTCATTGCTTTTTTGATTTTTGCTTTTAATAGCTCACTTTTTTCTTTATAGGTAGCTACGCGCTCGAGCATGGTCTCGAGTGCACCGGATTGCTCACCTGATTCAACAAGCGAACAGAATAAGTCATCAAAGTAGCGAGGATGTTTGCGTAGAGCAGAAGCAAAGGTGCCACCCGCTTCAACATCCGTTTTAATTTGTAGTACTAGGTCTTTCATGCTTGGATTATCAAGTGAGTCAGCGACAATCTCGAAAGACTGAGTGAGTGGAACGCCTGCTTTCATCATCGTTGCTAGCTGACGAGCAAAGATAGCAATATCAATGGCTTTAATCGGTTTTTTGAAGGTATACAAGGGTTTTGGTTTTTTCTTGATACCTTTAACCGTGATACCCTGTTTGCGTAGGGTCGCTTTGGCTAATTCTAAGCTGCGACTGGTCGTTTCGCCCTTTACTTTCTGCCCGCGTCTGTTCGTACCCTCATAGGTAAAGTCCAACAACATATCGGTCTTAGCTTTTGCCATGTTACTACCCTCAAAATGATCCAGTATAGATATTACAAATGTATAGGAGGATGCCGAACGCGTAATATTGGCTAGGCATACTTTATTTTAGCGTAAAAAACCAGTGTTTATCTGTTTTATTTTTAATTACTAGCTACAAACTTATGAGAGACCGATATCAACACTTAAGTGTCTATTCAGAAGTAACCCGCATCATTTCTTGTATACTAGTGACACCTTGTAGGACTTTTAAAATACCCGAACGGCGTAGATCGCGGAAACCATTTTTGAGAGCAGCATCTTTAATATCTATGGCATTACCGTCTTCCATAATAATACGTGAGATATCAGGGCTTACCTTCATCACTTCGTAAATACCGACACGACCTTTATAACCTTCACGGCATTCATTGCAGCCTACTGGCTCATAAATAACATTATCTTGATTGTCTAAGTCGGCATCGGTAAAACCAATCTCTAACAGGCTTTGCCGCGGAATACTGATCGATTTTTTACAGTTTTTACATAGTCGCCGTGCCAAGCGCTGTGCAATGACTAGGTTGACCGAAGTCGCAATGTTAAAAGAAGCGACGCCCATATTACGTAAACGCGTCAATGTCTCAGGTGCAGAGTTAGTATGCAAAGTTGAAAGTACCATATGTCCAGTCTGAGCTGCTTTTATAGCAATCTCGGCAGTCTCTAAGTCACGAATCTCACCAACCATGACAATATCAGGATCTTGGCGTAAGAAAGACTTGAGCGCATTGGCGAAGGTTAAACCGACTTTAGGGTTGACGTTAACCTGGTTAATCCCTTCAAGGTTAATCTCGACAGGGTCTTCGGCAGTTGAAATATTGGTGGCGCCCGTATTTAAGATATTGATACCAGTGTAAAGTGATACCGTCTTACCAGAACCAGTAGGACCAGTGATGAGGAGCATGCCCTGGGGCTTGTGTAGTGCTTCTAAGAACATTTCTTGTTGATCAGGCTCATAGCCTAATGCGTCAATACCAAGCATTGCTGATGAAGGATCCAAGATACGCAAAACGATTTTTTCACCAAATAAGGTTGGTAAAGAGTTTACCCGGAAGTCGATCGCTTTATTTTTAGAGAGTTTGAGTTTAATGCGTCCATCTTGCGGTACTCTGCGTTCAGAGATATCCATCTGTGACATAACTTTCAAACGGGCTGCAATTTTATTGGCAAGTTGCACAGGTGGGTTTGCCATTTTTTGCATGACTCCGTCGACGCGAAAACGTACTCGAAAAGATTTCTCATAGGGTTCAAAATGTAAATCAGAAGCTCCCATACGTATAGCATCAACCAGCATTTTATTGACGAACTTTACGACAGGTGCTTCATCAACGCCATCGCTAAGCTTGGTTTCCCCATCATCCTTATCTTCATCGCCATCTTCAAAGCCAACGTTCAGATCACTATCAGAAAAGCTATCAAAGCTCTGCATCGTATCAGCGTAAACATCCTCAATTCGTTTCTTGAGTTTGTTTTCTTCAACAACGATGGTCTCAATCGACAAGCGAGAGTTAAAAGCGATGGCATCAATGGCATCAACACGAGTTGGGTCACTGAGTGCCACAAACAGGCGTTGACCTCGTTTGAATAGTGGCAGAGCATTAAACTTACGAACGATCTTTTCATCTACCAGATCTTTTGGAATAACATCAGTGCTTAGTGCATCTAGATCAAATAATGGGTCACCAAAAGCTTGCGATAGCATTTGGGCGAGGTGATAAGCATCAGCCAGTTTATTGTCTACAAGGTAAGGTACCAAACCTATTTGCTGTTGTTGCGATTCCATTTGCGCTGTTTTCATATTTGCTTCGCTAACAACACCATCACTGATGAGTTGCTGGGCTAGACCAGCATACTTACTGGTTGCAATAGACATTATGACCTCTCCTTAATACCAAATATTTTGCATACGTCTTCGGTACGTACGTACTAATTATTTACAATTTAAAATATTTGCGGTGATTGATACATTGTTTTCTCAGTAAATTTCTTTAACACTTTATGATCTTGCTTAATCTGTCATTCTTGGCATATTTACGTAAAGAGAAGCCAATAACGGCATTTAATATTGTTATGCTTAATAATATACGACTTTACTTTAGTTTGAAGGCTTTATATTAACAATCAAATCGTCATAGTATAAAAGTATGGCTGACAACCTTGACGCTTGCATGCAGTGATCAAAACGCTCAGCGCTTCTTGATAGAACCCTACTATAGCACTTGCGAATTATTTGTTATACTGGCGCGCATATTAGCCGAATTGGCATCAATACATGAGACAAGGTAAATGAGTATGCAAGCTTGGGTGATCGGTAATTGGAAGCAAAATCCAGCAACTAGCAATGATGTTAATGTGTTGTTAGATGAGTTGCTGTCTAAAATGGGCACCCAAAAACAAACCGGAACGACAACTTCTAATAGCCAATGTAAGTTAATGGTAGCACCAAGCTGTATTCATTTATCCGCGGTCAGCGAACGCTTAGCAAGCAGCACAATACTCAGTGCCGCTCAAGATATTAGCACCTATAGCGCGAATGTTGGCGCGTATACTGGTGACTGTTCAGCACAGCAAGTCGCCGATGCGGGTGCTACTTGGACAATACTTGGTCATTCGGAGCGTCGCCAATACCATAAAGAATCTCACGACTGCCTGTTGAACAAGTTATCTCATGCATTTTCGGAGAACTTAGGTGTGGTGTTTTGTATTGGGGAAACACAAGAGCAGTATGATGACCATCAAACACTGGATGTTATTGATAAACAGCTCTCAGTAATAAAAGACTTACTTATCCAGCAGCCAAATCTTATCTCGCTGCTCTCTGAGAAACTGATTATTGCTTACGAACCTGTATGGGCTATCGGTACGGGTAAAGTGCCGACGGTAGAGGAAGTCAGTAAGACGCATCAGTATATCAAGCAAGCTATTGCAGGCTTTGCTAGCACCATAGACAATATCACCGTGCTCTATGGTGGTAGTGTCAATGCCAGTAATGCTGAAAGCTTTGCTGCAGATCCTATGATTGATGGTGCTTTGGTTGGTGGTGCTTCATTAAAGGCAGAGAGCTTTTTAGCAATTGCGAATGCTTTTAATCAAGCTAATGCTCAATTAGATAAATAATTCCCATATATCAAGATTATAGCCTATAGAGACTATTAGGTGCTGTGGCTTTATCAGTGGGTAAAAGTAGGTTTAACAGTGCCCTTGCAATCGTGTACAATGCGCCTTATTTATAGAATCGACCCAGCATCATTAGATGCTACTCCCATTAACCCTAAGTTTTATTTTTCGTTATCAGTCGTCATTACGCGGCAAAAGAGGCCACCATGTTTACGTTTATATTAGCCCTGCATATTATTGTGGCCATTGCCATGATCGGCTTGATTTTGATACAGCATGGTAAAGGGGCAGATGCTGGGGCTTCTTTTGGTGCTGGCTCGTCAGGTACGGTGTTTGGCGCAGCAGGTACGGCCAATTTCTTGACGCGCGCGACAGCGGCACTAACCGTGGTGTTTTTTATTACGAGTATGACGCTTGCGGTTCATGCTCGTAAGCAGGCTGAAGATCAGTTCCGTTTGGACGCGCCAGTGTCAGTACCGCAAACACCGCGTCCGTTAACAGAAAACCCTGAATAAGTGTCTTTTGAGCAGGCAACGCTTGCTATTTTGGCACGTTAGATTTACAATGCTTTCCTGTTTTCGCAATGCCTATTTCTACCGATGCCTACCTTAAGCATTATTTACCGTAGATTAGATGCTAGAGAACAGCGTAGTAAAATGCGATTGTGGTGGAATTGGTAGACACGCCATCTTGAGGGGGTGGTGGCGCAAGCTGTGGGGGTTCAAGTCCCCCCAATCGCACCAAGTTTTATAGACGTAGCATATCGTCAGGTTAGATATTTTAGTAGAAAATACTTAATTTATAATTTATTTAAAATAAGTATTGACACTTCCATAAAGTATCCCTATAATATGTGTTCTAGATTGATGCGGGGTGGAGCAGTCTGGTAGCTCGTCGGGCTCATAACCCGAAGGTCGTTGGTTCAAATCCAGCCCCCGCTACCACTTTTTATACTGATGTTTTGTACACTAAATTTGTCAGTACCGATTAGCCCACCATTATGCTTGTGGGTTTTTTTGTATCTGAAGGTCGGTGTTATCGCGGTATCTATCCTACTTGTGCTAAGCTCTAGGTCAATAGAGTATGATGTTACTCGTCACTGGTCATCATCGGCCGCTACTGGCACGATGCTCCTTAAGCAACACTATCTTTTATTCCCCACGCTTTTATCGATAGTAGTGCTTTATGAATAATAAAAGCATTGTTTGGCTGAGCTTGACGTTTTTTATGCTCATCCCTATATAAAGGCACAACACATCTCATATGTTTGTGATTTATAATTATATAATGACCGTGACTCTTCTTACTAAACTAAAAAATTTATATAGACAGAAGAGCAAGACTTCAATACGGTTTACTAAGTACGACAGATAAGTGAATAGGAAAAGACAAAGAGATTATGAAGCTTTCGACTAAAGTTGCAGAACTGACTAATATTATCGCCCCTGCTGTGGCTGCTTGTGATGTGTCACTATGGGGTATCGAGTTTGCGCCCCAAGGTCGCCGCTCTTTACTGCGCATTTATATTGAGGCATTGCCAGAAGAGCAAGCCCAAGATAAGCATGTAACAATCGAAGACTGTGCAGCGGTGAATCATCAGGTTAGTGGTATTTTAGAGGTACATGACCCTATCGCTGGCGAATATATTTTAGAAGTGTCTTCACCAGGTTTTGATCGTGCGTTTTTCTCAGATGAGCAGATGCATGCGTATGTCGGTCAAACTGTGAGCTTGCGTCTGATTCAAGCCATTGGGACTGGTGATCAAAAACGTCGTAAAGCTACAGGTACTTTAGATAGTATTGATGAAAACTCTTTAAAACTGACATCAAGTGATGGTGAACAGTTTGAGATTGCACTAAGTAATATTGATAAAGCCAATTTAGTTTATGAAGATGCCTAAATTCATACTATAACGTAACTGCTAAGAACCATAAAGTGACCTATAAGAGAGTAGTGGTGTCATCTTTCAATAGTTTACGCGGCTTATAGTAACGATATAATAGCAACACCCAAATTATAAAATTTAAGTCAATTAAAAAATGATAGGACAGGTATAGCATGAGTCGTGAAATCTTAACGGTAGTAGAAACTGTCAGTAATGAAAAGGGCTTAAATCCTGAAGATATCTTTGAAGCAATAGAAGATGCTTTGGTGGTATCGACTAAGAAAAAAGTATATACCGAACAGCCAGAAGTAGAAGTACGCGTATCAATCGACCGTGCCACTGGCGACTACGATACTTATCGTTACTGGACCGTGGTTGCAGATGAAGACCATGAAATGCCAGCTTGTCAGCTTGCGATCACAGATCTAGACCAAGAAGAATGGTCAATTGGTGATATCAAAGAAGAGCAGATCGAATCGATCGAATTTGGCCGTATTGCGGCTACTCAAGCAAAACAGGTCATCATCCAAAAAATCCGTGAAGCTGAGCGCGCGCTTGTTGCTGATGCTTTTGAGCCACGTGTCGGTGAAATGATGTATGGCGAAGTCAAAAAACAGACACGTGATGGCTATATTATTGACTTGGGCGATAACGCCGAAGGCTATTTGTCACGCGATCAGATGTTGCCACGTGAGCAACTACGTGCCAAATCTCGTATCAACGCTATCTTATACCATGTGAACCGTGAAAACCGCGGTGCACAGCTATTATTATCTCGCACGCACCCAGAAATGCTATCAGCATTGATGCAAAAAGAAGTGCCTGAGATTGCAGAACAAATTATCGAAATTCGCAACGTTGCTCGTCTGCCGGGTACCCGTGCTAAAATAGCGGTTAAGACTAACGATCATCGTATTGATCCAGTGGGTGCTTGTATCGGTATGCGTGGTACACGTATTCAAGCGGTACAACAAGAATTGGATGGCGAGCGTATCGATGTTGTGGTCTGGTCAGATGATCCAGCCCAATTTATCATCAGCTCTTTAGAGCCTGCTGACGTTAGCAGTATTATTCTAGATGAAGATGCACAGACAGCAGACATTATCTTTAGTACCAATGATCAGCTAGCGCGCGCAATTGGCTCACAAGGTCAAAATGTACGTTTGGCTTCTGAATTGACTGGTTATAAGCTGAATATGATGCTCGAAGAAGAGTATAAACAGCGTCAAGAAAATGAATCAAAAGCGTTCATCGAGTTGTTTTATGAGCGCCTAGAAGTTGATCAAGACTTAGCACAGGCATTGGTCGATATCGGTTTTACCAGTATTGAAGAAGTGGCTTACGTACCTGTTGAGACCTTCTATGACATTGAAGGCTTAGATGATGAAGCCATTGATATGATTCAAGAACGTGCCAAAGAAGTTGTCATCGCAGACGAATTGGTCAAGCAACAGAACATGAAAGAGCCAAGTCAAGAGCTTCAAGAGCTTGAAGGTATGACAGTCAGCTGGGCTTATAAAATGGCACAAAAAGACATCATTACCGTTGATGACTTGGCAGAACAAGCCGTCTTCGACTTAGAAGACATCGAAGGATTAGACTCTGAAACTGCAGGAAAACTCATCATGAAAGCTCGGGAATCTTGGTTCGATGAATAAGCGGTAACTGCATATCGCTGTCTTTTGGTGATATGCTATTGAGAATAAAGTGCTAATACTTACATGTTGTAGGTACTGGCCTTAACCCAATCATTTGTAGCCAACAACTGAATTGAACATATAGCAAATAATAGACAGTAGGTGATAATAAATGGCAGATAAGACCGTCAAAGAACTGGCAGAAATGGTAGGCAAAACTACAAATGCTGTACAGCAGCAACTAGTAGATGCTGGCCTACCTGCTCGCGCAGAGGATGACCTAGTCACCGAGCTTGAGCAAGAGAAGCTAGTGACGTATTTAAAGCAAAGTCATGGTCAACAAGAAAAGCGCCGTATCAGTCTTAAATCTAAGACGACCAGTACCGCGCGTGTGACCGGCTCTTCAGGTAAGTCTAAGAGCGTCAATGTTGAAGTACGTAAAAAGAAAGTATTCGAGAAGCCTGACCCAGAGAAAATGGCTGAAGAATTGGCAGCCCGTGAACAGGCCTTAGCTGAGTCTCAAGAGCGCGCCGCTAAAGAGGCTGAAGAACGTGCAGCCACTAAGAAAAAAGCTGAAGAACGCCAAGCAGCCACATTAGCTGCAATGCGTGCAAGTCTAGGTTCTAGCAAAAAATCAGATGACAAGAACGATGATGTTTCTACATCAGTTGTTGTAAAAAAAGGTGGTAAAGCCACTGCTGAAGTTAAGCCGAAAGAGCAGCCGAAGAAAAAAGTGGCTGCAACCAAGCCTAAAGTAGAAACAGCTGCTGAGCGTAAAGCTCGCGAAACGCGTGAGAAAGAAGAAGCGCGTTTACGTGAAATCGAATTAGAAACCCGCCGTACTCAAGCTGAAGAAGCGCAAAAGCGTACGCTTGAGCAAATGCGTAAAATGGCCGGTAAATATACAGATCGCGAGCCAGTTACTGAAGTGCGTAAAGATGAACCATTGGCCGAAGGTTTGGTTGGTGATGCCCTAGAAGAATCATTTGAAAAAGAGCGTCGCGAAATCAAACGCGGTTCAAACAGTACTGGCACACGTGGCCGTCGTCGCAAAAATCAAGATGAGCGTGAAATTAAGAACCGTAAAAACGGTTTGCGTTCAACTCAGGCGTCACAGCACAAGTTTGAAAAACCAGTTGAAAAGATCGTCTACGATGTTGAGATTAGTGAGCAGATTTCAGTTGCTGATCTTGCGCAGCGTATGGCAGTTAAAGCTCGCGAAGTTACTAAATTGCTCATGAAAATGGGTGAAATGGCTCGTGAGTCAGACACGATTGACCAAGCTACAGCAAGTTTACTTGTTGAAGAGATGGGTCATAACCCCGTGCCAGTCAGCGATACAAAAGTTGAAGATGATCTACAGTACGCTGTTGATGAGCGCAGTAGTAACATTCAAACGCGTCCACCAGTAGTAACTATCATGGGTCACGTTGATCATGGTAAAACGTCATTGCTCGACAAAATTCGTGAAACGAAAGTTGCGAATGGTGAAGCGGGCGGTATCACTCAGCACATTGGTGCTTATCATGTAAATACCGATCGCGGCGTTATTACTTTCCTAGATACGCCGGGTCACGCCGCCTTTAGTGCTATGCGTTCACGTGGTGCTCAAGCGACTGATATCGTGGTACTTGTTGTTGCAGCTGATGATGGTATGATGCCGCAAACAGCAGAAGCTATTGATCATGCACGTGCTGCTGGTACGCCAATCATTGTTGCTATTAACAAAATGGATAAACCAGGTGCTGATCCTGACCGTGTTCTTAACGAGTTGACTACCAAAGAAGTTATCTCAGAAGAATGGGGTGGCGATACGCCGATGGCTCGTATCTCAGCCAAAACTGGCGAAGGTATAGAGGACTTATTAGAATTCATTAGCTTGCAAGCTGAGCTAATGGAACTAGAAGCGCCTCTAGACGGTGCTGCGCAGGGCGTTGTTATCGAATCAAGACTTGAAAAAGGTCGTGGTCCTGTTGTTAGCGTATTGGTCAAAAAGGGTACATTGAAGCAAGGCGATTTGGTCTTGGCTGGTGAGCACTATGGCAAGGTTCGTGCACTAACTGACGAGCATGGTCAGCGTATCAAATCAGCTGGTCCTTCTATTCCTGTAGAAATCCTAGGTCTACCTGAGACGCCTGCTGCTGGTAGCGAGTTCTTGGTGGTTACGGATGAGAAGAAAGCCCGCGAAGTTGCAGATTTCAGAACCAATCGTGAGCGTGAGCGTCAACTCGAACGTCAGAATGCTATGCGTTTAGAGAGTATGTTCGATCAGATGGGTCAAGGCGATGTGTCATTCTTGAACATTGTGCTAAAAACAGATGTACGTGGTTCACTTGAAGCATTATTAGCTGCCCTAAATGAGTTGTCTACTGAAGAAGTGAAAGTCAGAGTCATCAGCTCAGGTGTTGGTCCGATTTCTGAATCTGACGTAACGCTTGCAGAATCAAGCGAGGCGGTACTGTTAGGCTTCAACGTTCGTGCAGATGCGACAGCACGACGCAAAGCAGATACTGCTAATATGGATATTCGCTACTACAGCGTAATCTATGGTTTGATTGACGATGTAAAATCAGCAATGAGCGGTATGCTTGCTCCTGAACATCGTGAGAAAATCCTTGGTGTGGCAGACGTTCGTGAAGTATTCCGCTCTAGTAAATTCGGTGCGGCTGCTGGTTGTATGGTCGTTGAAGGTACAATCTACCGTAACAAACCTATCCGTGTACTACGTGACGACCAAGTTATCTTTACTGGTCAATTGCAGTCATTGCGTCGCTATAAAGAAGACGTCAATGAAGTACGTACTGGCATAGAATGTGGTCTAGCGGTTCGTGGCTATGATGTCGAAGCTGGTGACAAAATCGAAGTCTTTGAAATCCAAGAGTTCGCACGTACTATCTAAAGCCACTGTTCGATAGCAGAGTATTCAGCAATGCAATAGGCGACATTCGCTAAGCATGTCGAATACTCCGTAAATATCTAGCGGTACATAGGCCTAACAGGTACACCCTGCTAGGCCTTTTTTGACAAGTATTCGTACTAAATTGATTGATAAGTCTATTAATAAAAATAAGTATCATTAAAGTAAGGTAATAACATGAACCAACGTCTACAACGCTTGTCCGATCAGATTCAGCGTGAGCTTGCTGTTCTTATCCGTGATGAAGTCAATGATCCTCGTCTAACAGGTTTTGTCACAATCTCTAGTGTCAAAGTCAGCCCAGATCTAGGCTATGCTGATGTCTATGTCACCATCATGGAGCCTGAGCTCAACGATGCCATGACTAAGACCAATCATGAAGATAGTATCAAAGTGCTCAACAAAGCAGCAGGGTTTTTGCGTACTGAGCTGAGCCATAGCCTCAAGACACGTACTACCCCGCGTCTACGTTTTCATTATGATGAAGTGACAGCTCGTGGTAATTACATGATGGACTTGATCAGTAAAGCCGTCACTCAAACTGAGCAAAACGAGAATGATGAGTAAATTATAATTATGTCTATAGCGTCCAAACAAGTGGATAAAAAAACGAATAAAACGCCTGATAAAATAAAAGTGTCGGGTGTTATTTTGGTGGACAAACCTCATGGCATGACTTCACAGCAAGTCGTCTCTAAAGTGAAGTATTTGTTTAAGTCACCTATGCATGACAGCAAAAAAGCAGGTCATACAGGGACGCTTGATCCAATGGCAACAGGCTTATTACCCATTTGCTTGGGTGAAGCCACCAAGTTCAGTCATTATCAATTGGATGCCGATAAATCTTACCAAGCAACTATTCTGCTTGGTAGCCAAACGGATACTGGTGATACTGATGGACAAATCATCGAACAAGCCTCTATTCCAGAGTTTGACGAAGACTTATTAGCGAGTATCGCACAGCAATTTTTGGGTGCGCAGCAGCAAATACCACCAATGTATTCAGCACTGAAAAAAGATGGCAAAAAACTTTACGAATACGCCCGTGCTGGTATTGAGGTTGATAGGCCACCGAGAGATATTACCATTAAAGCGATCGATCTGAATGTGATTGATGATCAGCAGATCCGCTTAACAGTAACGTGTACTAAAGGTACGTATGTGCGTGTACTCGCGGAAGATATTGCAAAGGGTCTAGGTACGCTTGGGCATCTGACTGCTCTGCGCCGTACAAAGGTAGGTAAGTTTATTATTGATGAATCTATCGCCTTATCATCGTTAGAAGAGTGTCGTTTAGAAGAACGTCAGTCTTGGTTACTACCTATCGATGCCTGTATCAATATCGATGCTGAGCTAACGCTCACAGAAGAGCAGTGTGCTCGTGTACATATGGGCCAACGTTTGAATGTATTTGATGAGCTAAACGGAGAACTCAGGGACTACATTTCTAATAAGGTTTCTTATCAAATAACTAATGATAATGCTATTAGCACTAATGACGCTGATCTAGAAATCGATAAAGAAGGCGACGCTGACCTCGAGTCTTATCAGCCCTTAGCACATGAGATACCTGTTGATATACGTCTACTCAATGAACAAGGAGAGTTTCTTGGGTTGGGAGCTGTCAGTCTTAATGGGCGCTTACAACCAAAAAAACTTATCCAGCGCTAATACTGATATCACTTTGTATACAAACCATTAGCCAGAACTCATTCGCTTTACTAATAGTTTACACTAATCACATACCGTCACATTTTATTGCAGGTTTCACCTATGGTGAAACCTGTTTTTTTTGTACATTATATACACCAGCTAGGGAAAGCTGAGCAGAAAAATAAAACGAAAAAACCATAATAATAGAAAATAATAACTAAAATAAACAGCATTATAAAAACACGAACCAAAAGATTTTATAACAATAGACAATAAGAACGAACAATAACACAGCGCAATAATCAGCTGGATCATAAAATCAAAATAATTATAGAAAACAAATAACTATAGATAGTAAGGACTATTATGAAAACGATTGCTTTTCTACTACATAACAATTTTGAGCAAGCAGAGTACGAAGAAGTTAATAATAAACTAAAAGACAAAGGCTATAAGACGCTTCTTATCACTACCAACAAAGACAAAGAAGTTCAAGCCATGCAGCAGGACGTAGATAAAGGCGATACCTTTACGGCTGATATCTTTGCGAGAGAAGCGAACGTTGAAGATTACGACGCATTGGTATTACCAGGCGGTACAGTGAACGCAGACACAATACGTGGCAACGAAGAAGCTCATCGTATCATTAATGCTATCAATGATGCAGGTAAGCCATTGGCAGCAATATGTCATGCTCCTTGGGTACTTATTAATACAGGCATTGCAAAAGGCAAAACGCTTACTTCTTACCAATCATTGCAAACTGATTTAGAAAACGCAGGTGCTAATTACGTAGACAAAACAGTACAAATCGATGGCAATTTGATCAGTTCACGTAATCCGGATGATATTGGCAACTTTGCGGATGCGATCGATAAAGCATTGTCTTAATTTGGTCAAGGATCAATCTATTTCAACTATTTATAACTACAATTAAGGAAATACTATGTCAAACTCTAACCCAAACGATACCAAACTTGAGCAACAGCGTTCTGACTCAGCGAATGCTGCTCTTAAAAGCCAAACTGAAAATAATCATACTGAAGATAGCGATGCTGCAGCAGACCGTATTGCAGATAATCTAGAGAACGCTAAAGAACATAAGTAGTATATTTAATGCGTCATTCATATCTGAATGGCGCTGTTTTTTTGATACTCATTTAGTTATCAAACAAGTAGACATTAGCAATCACGAAATTTAAAAACAATAATTTAGGAGTTAATATGAGTAATTCAGTAGATAACATGGACGAGCAAGAAAAAGAAATTGCAAAGCTCTCAGAAGATATCAATCCTAGAGAAGATAAGACGCCTGATAGTTTGGCTGAGGCAACTACGGCACCACTCGAAGATGACGAGTTGGGCGGTAACGCTAAGGAAAACGACGTTAAGTAGCAAATGAATGGTAACTTTGCTAGATAGACGATTAGACTTACAAGTATTATTAAAAACTGCTGCTAGTTCAGCGGTTTTTTGTTATAATCATCCTCACATTTAAATTAGGTTCTAGACAGTACATTGTATCTTGCCCAGCACTAAAACTAGGTAGGAAGTCAATATGCAGGAGTTTAGGCTTATTAAATGATTGTTATCTGTAACTGAGCTTGTCGTACACTAGGTCAACTCTAGTAATGCAGGGTTGTCCTGAATGGCGTACAAGTTATTTTATTTATTATTCTATTGCTTTAAAGCCGACTTAAATTGTAGTCCGTTCTAAAGCTCTTAGCATTGCCGGAGATATTTATGCTAACTAATACCGATCGTGAACAAATCATCGCTCAATACCAACGTGGCGAAAATGACACTGGTTCTCCAGAAGTTCAAGTAGCTTTGTTGAGTGCTCGTATCAATGATTTGCAGAACCATTTCAAAGCACACAAAGCTGATCACCATAGCCGTCGTGGTCTTATCCGTATGGTTAACACACGTCGCAAACTGCTTGATTACCTAAAAGGTAAAGATCTTGGTCGTTACACGACTCTTATCAGCCAGTTGGGTCTACGTCGTTAACCTGACAGGTACATCACGAGGGGCCACCAAAACTAAAGACACCATTATATGGCACAATCTTGAAGTTTTCGTTAGACCATTCGGGACTTGTTTGTTGTTATCGATAATATAGATTTTTATAAAACGGTGTGGAATAGTTTCACGCCGTTTTTTTATGCTTATTCATTTTATAAGACAGGTTCAGATAATCTCGTAAATCATTAGGTAAGACGCGCAGTGTAGACAGCAGCTTTAGTAAAAACAGCACGAAATGTATATACGATCGAATTTTTTCTATTGATAGTCGCTGTGTTTTGCAATTAATTGGTCAATGGCTCCAAATCACTGTAAAATAATGCTTTGTGACTTTTACAACATATCTACTTCATACATGGCGATTATCTAAAAGTAGTAGTCTCTTAACTTATAAGTTGATTAACTGAGCAAATACCTGACAATTGATATCCGATAACTGTGAGTGCAAGAGTAACCTGTATGATTTTTAGCACCAAAGTCTTTTGACTTGACGCCTTTTTGATAGTATTTATAGTAAAGTCAAAATTGCACGACCGAATATATATGATAGTACGATGTCTAACACAGACAGATATAAGAGATAACCAATTAACGTTATTGGCAGTGATTGAGATGAGTTTTTAGAAAAAGAGTGTCAATCAGTAGTAGCCATATACATAGAATTTTAATGACAGATATCAGCTTATTAGGTTGCTGATATCACTTTTGTCGGTCAACATTAGGAAGATTATATGACAATGTTTAACACCATTAAGCGTGAATTTCAGTACGGTAACCAGCAAGTTGTTATCGAGACAGGCCGTATGGCTCGTCAAGCAAACTCTATTTTAGTACACATGGGTGGCGTAACAGTATTAGTTGCAGCAGTCGTAAAGTCAGAGGCTAAAGAGGGTCAAAACTTTTTTCCGCTCACCGTAAACTATCAAGAAAAAATGTATGCAGCGGGTAAAATTCCAGGTGCTTACGGCAAACGTGAAGGCCGTGCAAGCGAATTTGAAACTTTAACCTCGCGCTTGATTGACCGTCCGATTCGTCCGCTATTCCCAGAAGGCTACGTAAACGAAATCCAAATCACAGCGACTGTTGTATCATCAGATAAAACTCAGTCTGCAGATATCGCTGCACTAATCGGTGCTTCAGCGGCATTAGCTATCTCTGATGCGCCATTCAATGGTCCTGTTGCTGCTGCTCGTGTTGGCTTTATCAATGGTGAATACGTTCTAAACCCAACGTCTGAGCAGCTTGAGAGTAGTGATCTAGACTTGGTTGTCGCTGGTACGAAATCTGCGGTATTGATGGTTGAGTCTGAAGCAGCAGAGCTATCAGAAGACCAGATGCTAGGTGCGGTACTATATGGCCATCAGCAACAACAAATCGTTATTGATAATATCGCGTCAATGGCTGAAGAAATTGGTACTACTAAGCAGCAGTATTCTGCACCTGAGCGTGACCAGGCGCTTACTAGCAGCATGAAAGAGCAGTTCGGCGAGCAAGTTGCTGACGCTTATACCATTACTGATAAGCAAGCGCGTTACACTAAGCTTGACGAAATTAAGCAATCAATTATTGATGCACTTGCTGGTGATGCTGAGTCAGAAGGCTATGCTGATACCGTATCTGAGCTAAAAGAAATCTATAATGACCTTAAATATCGTACCGTTCGTGACAATATCTTGTCAGGTAAACCGCGTATCGATGGTCGTGATCCTGAGACAGTTCGGGCGCTTGACGTACAAGTTGGTGTGTTGCCATACACGCATGGTTCAGCACTGTTTACTCGCGGTGAGACGCAGGCATTGGTTACGACTACGCTCGGCAACAGCCGTGATGTCAATATGATTGACTCATTAGGTGGCACGATTCGTGACCATTTCATGCTGCATTACAACTTCCCGCATTTCTCAGTTGGTGAAACGGGCCGTGAAGGTATTCCAAAACGTCGTGAAATCGGTCATGGCCGCCTTGCACGTCGCGGTGTACAAGCAATGCTACCAGATAGCGAACGCTTCCCATATGTGATCCGTGTAGTATCAGAGATTACTGAATCTAATGGTTCATCTTCTATGGCGTCTGTTTGCGGCGCAAGCTTGGCATTGATGGACGCAGGCGTACCATTAAAAGCACCAGTTGCTGGTATCGCGATGGGTCTGGTTAAAGAAGGCGAGCGTTTTGCTGTCTTATCAGATATCTTGGGTGATGAAGATCATCTAGGCGATATGGACTTTAAAGTAGCTGGTTCTAAAGACGGTATCACAGCGTTACAGATGGATATCAAAATCGAAGGTATCACTCCTGACATCATGGAGCAGGCGCTTAAGCAAGCACATGCTGGTCGTATCCACATCTTGGACGCAATGAATCAAGTACTGCCTGAGAGCCGTACTGAAATCAACGCTCATGCACCGAACTACGCGGTTATCGAAATCAATCCAGATAAGATTCGTGATGTTATCGGTAAAGGCGGCGCAACTATCCGTCAGTTGACTGAAGAGACTGGCGCAGTTATCGACATTGATGATGCCGGTACTATTCGTATCTTTGGTGAAAACAAAGCAGCTACCAAAGCCGCTATTGGTAAAATTGAAGCATTAACTGCTGAAGTTGAAGTTGGTAAAACTTATGAAGGTACGGTTGCTCGTATCGTAGACTTTGGTGCATTTGTTAACGTATTACCAAACACCGATGGTCTAGTGCATATCTCACAAATCGCAGAAGAGCGCGTAGAAAATGTATCAGACTATCTAAAAGAAGGCCAAGTCGTTAAAGTACTCGTACAAGACGTTGACAACCGTGGTCGTATCAAACTTACTATGAAAGGTGTTGAGCAAAACTAAGGCTCAGTATTTGATGTAGTTTGACCCAAAAAAACCGCCTTGAGTACTCATAAAGAGTATTTCAAGGCGGTTTTTTTTATCTTTAAAAACGATAACTGAGCAATTCATAATCAGTTTATAAGTAACAGTCAGTTTATAAGTAATAGTCTGTTTATAAGCTGATGCTTTTTGGGACGTGCACATCGATACGTAGCTTTGGTAGGTCTTGTAAATAGGTAGTCAGTAATGGCAATGTATCAGTCTGCCAATCTAGAGGCAGAGAATTTGCTTCAGTACTTTGGTGAGTTGCAGTATCACGTGGATTATCAAAAATAAGTGGACGTGCCAATAGTGCAACTCTGCGTATGCCTTTATAACGTATGAGCGGCATCATCTGCTGTTGTAGATCAATCAAGGCAGTGGTGAACCAACGCGTACGCGCAGGATGGTATGGATGATTTGATACTACAAGGTTAGCGATATAGCTTGGCTGATTGCCATTACTACTGATACCCAGACCTGCTTGCTCACGCATGCGCTTATGCAGTAAGCAACTGCCAACATTTAAGCTACCATCACGGCAAGCACGATGATAGCGATGATAGTTATCAGGGTACAAGGTTTTGGCTCGTGCAAGGACAGGGTCCAAAAGAACGCCAGCGTTATTGACAGGTAATATGAGCAGTTGTGCTCTACTATTCAATATAGACGCATGCGTAAGTCGCAGGTTCGCCATCCTAAGCCTCTTTATCAGAAATGCTGTTTTTATTGTGGCTCTGTTTGACCAGCGCCATCTGCTTCTAGCTGTGCTATTTGCTGTTCGAGTAGGGCGATCTCTTCTGCTTTCATATCGGTGAGTTTTTTGCTCATGGCTAATTGCTCAGCAGCCAGCTTTTCTTGTTCAGCTAAGCGCTTACGCTCATCTTCTAAACGATCAATCTCTTCTTTTGCTAGGCTGTCAGTCTTTGGTATAGGCGCGTTTAAGATAGCGGCGGGGCTGGGTAGTTCAGTGCTTGCACTCCCATCTAAAATGACACTTTCATTCATGTCTTCGCTATCGTCAATGATAATATCGTGCTCATCATTGGTCATGTCTTTTGAATTTGAAGCGGCTTTAGCGGCCTCAGTTTGCTCAGCCATTGTTGGTGATTTGCTAATAGGTAAGACAGGATCTGGTTGAGGCTTTGCCCAAATAAAGTAAGCCACAGCGACAAGTAGTAACGCAAAAATAAGGGTAATCCAAACTCGTCGGCCAGCTTTTGCAGAGGTTGCTCTAGAAGACTTGGTAGATAAAGGACGCATTTGTTTACGGTTCATATTATGATCGATTTATGTCAAGACTATAAGTAGACATACTATAGCAAACTCAAAATAAAAAGCCTATCTATTGATAGATAGGCTTAATAGACCATGAAACAATGAGTGAGTAATACATAGGTACGCTGTTTGAAACAATTGCTGAGTAGTTAGCACTAAGCGACCAGTTTTCAACAATTAAGGTTTGAACTTTACGGTACCGCTAGTACCTGTAGTCATGGCATCACGAGTAAGCTTATCCTCCAAATGGTTTTTGGCACTGATCGCATCAGGATCAGGACGATGCTCCGAATGTCCACATTGGGTACACTCAATGTACTCATCTGGCGCTGGCGTGACAATATTGACTTGTACTACCGCGTCCATCTCCTGGCATTTTGGACAACGCACTCCTGCCAAAAATCGACGCTTGGGTTTAGATGACTGATAGCGCATTTAGATAACCTCGTGCGTCGTCTGGTCGTTTGTAGCGTCGATGTTCTTAGTATCGACAAAGCCATTGTGACGTAGTAGAGCATCAATACTGGCACTACGACCACGGAAGTTTTCAAAGTTGGTCTTGGCTGGGAAACTACCACCAACGGATAAGACAGACTCACGAAAAGCTTTACCAGTTGCTGGGTTAAAAATACCCTCTTCCTCAAACTTACTAAAAGCATCCGCTGATAATAGCTCTGCCCATTTATAAGAGTAATAACCCGCCGCATAACCACCCGCGAAGATATGACTGAAGCCATTAGCAAAACGGTTATAGTCAGGCGTCTGCATGATAGCGATATCGCTACGTACTGCATTGAGTGTTGCTAAGATACCATCGTAATCAAGGGCTGGGGTATGAGCGTGAATCAGTAAATCAAACAATGCAAACTCGATTTGACGCAGTGTCTGTAGACCGCTTTGGAAGTTTTTTACCGCCAATAGCGCATCCAATTTATCTTTAGGCAATGGCTCACCAGACTCGACATGGCTACTGATAAGCGCAATGCCTTCAGCATCCCACGCCCAGTTTTCCATAAACTGACTAGGCAGCTCGACGGCATCCCACTCGACACCATTGACACCTGCGACATCACCGACGGTAACTTGGGTCAATAAGTGATGCAGGCCGTGACCGAACTCGTGGAACAGAGTCAATACTTCATCATGGGTTAACAAGCTTGGTTTGCCATCAAGCGCTGGTGTGAAATTGCCTACCATGAAGCAGACAGGCAGTTGTGTGTGGTTTTGCTCTTCATAGCTATAGCGAGACTGAAAACCACTCATCCATGCCCCGCCACGCTTGCCACTGCGAGCAAATAAGTCGAAGTAAAAGCCGCCAATCAAGCGATCATCGGCATCAAACAGCTGATAAAAGCGCACATCATCGTGCCAGCGTGAGACAGAGGGAACATCAGTATCAGTATTATCAAAGTCTTGCTCTTGTACCGTAATACCGTATAGACGTTCAACAATAGCAAACAAACCACTAATTACTTTTGGCAATGGGAAATAAGGACGGATCTCTTCTTGCGATAAACTAAACGCGCTTTGCTTTACTTTTTCGGCGATATAAGCGCTATCCCACGGTTGTAATTCATCAATACCATAATCCTGCGCACATTTTTGTAGCTGTGCCAAATCAGCCTTGGCAGCTGGAGTCGCTTTGGCAGCCAAATCACGTAAGAAGGTTTCCACCTCCAAGACGCTATCTGCCATCTTGGTCGATAGGGATACTTCAGCATAGTTGTCAAAGCCCAATAATTTGGCCTTTTGCTCACGTAATGTCAAAATTTGACTCATGATGTCGGCATTATTTAGCGACTCACCTTTAGTATTGGTATGAGTATCAAACTCAGAAGCACGCGTGACGTAGGCGTGATACAGCGTCTCACGTAAGCTGCGATCATCAGCATGGGTCATAACTGCCAAATATACTGGGATATTTAGCGTTGCCACGTAATAAGGAGTAGGGAGCGCATCCACATCAGCTCGGCTGAGGTTATCGCTGTCAAGCTCACGTGCCTTATACTGCTCGCCTGCATCTGCCAATAGTGCCAACCCACTTTCTGTTAGACCCTTCAGCTGTGAGTCTGCTAGAGGCAATACAAATGCTTGGGTCGCATCTAAGATATGATCTGAGAATGTTGCAGACAAGGTAGATAGCTCACTTTGGATAGCAGCAAATTTTTCTTGCTCTACCTTAGGCAGTGCTACCCCTGATAGCTCAAAACTGCGCAGTGCCAGTTCGATCGCGCGCGTACGTGCAGGCTCAAGTGTCGCAAAGAAATCTGTGTCATTTACGATAGTCTGGTAACGACTAAAGAGCGTCTGATGCTGACCAACTCGCGTGCCATAAGCGGAGAGCTTGGGCAGTAGCTCATGATGGACATGACGAATCTCGTCGTTACTCATCACGCCATTGAGGTGTGACAAGATACCCCAGCTGCGATCTAGCGCCAGATTGATATGATCAAAACGCATGACGTCTGCCAATGCCTGTTCAGCACTTACGCTGGTAGCGTCCGTCACTGCCGAAAGGTTATCTAGAAAATTATTGGCTTCATCGATAGCATCAACGACTTGGTTCTGTAGTGTGTGCGGCGCGGCATCGGCAAAGTCGACAAGGCGCAAGTCTGAAGAAGGAATAGTCATAAAAGTATCCAATATTAATGGTTGTTATAGAGCAAACTGTCGTATCAGATCGCACTCGTTACGGTTTCAATCTGTAATGCACGGCTATTTTTATAGTCTACGATTTATAGATAAGTTATATAAAAGATGGGTTCGTTTCATAAAAATACAACCTGAGTGTGCACAAACTGAGCGCGCGCTCAATGTATGAGTACATGATATGGTCAGTAGAGTTCAGAAGACAGTTGGTTGAGACGATGTCTGTCTTTAACAATACAGATTGCTCTATTTACAAAGCGCTATCATTTGCTTGCATTTTAACCCTACAGAGAGTGAGGAGCAGCTGCTAGGATTAAGACAAAGGAATTCAAAAATTATGCACATATAAAGTGTGTACAACATGGAAAAGCAGAAGATGATCAGCAAATGGCTTTAGCAGTTTTTTATGAGCAGTCTATATTTTGTGATTATACTGATAAAACCATCGCTAAGTATGGCATAGAGTAAAACAACATAACGCTGTACTAATAAGAAAATATATAAAATCGAAAGTAAATGATAATAAAACAAGGAGCACTATATGAAAGCGACTCTCAAAAGTTTACGTGAAACCAAAGCGAACCCAGCAGTGAGTATTTTTGTGAAGACTCACCGAGCACATCCTGCTAACGAACAAGATCCTATTGCCCTCAAAAATCAGTTAAAAGTCGTAGAAGATCGTCTGAATAAAGAGTATGACAAGAGCACAGCGACAATTATCTTGGATAACATTCATGCCAAGACCAACGACTTAAATCATAATTACAACCTCGATACCCTAGCTATATTTGCCAGTACTGATGATGTACAAGTTATCCGTATGCCAATTGACACAACAGAACGCGTGGTAATCTCAGATAGCTTCGCGACGCGCGATTTGGTACGTGACATGGCAAGCGCTGTCCATTATTACACAGTAATTCTAACCCGTGACAAAGCACGTTTAATCGAAGCTTCTAATGACCGTGTCATCAGAGAGTTTGACAAAGATGACGATGCGCAAAACAATATGGAAAATATTCAGTTCCCTGTAGAGAACAACGGACTGTATACAACGGGTGATGGTAGCTCGGATCGTTCATCAAATAACGAAAGCAGCCATCTTAAAGAGTACTTCAACCAAGTTGATAAAAGTGTGCAAGAGCTGTGGGGCGAGCACAAAATGCCACTCGTAATTGTTGGCGACGCAAAAAACATCGGTTACTATAAAGAAGTGTGTGATCGTCCAGACAACATCATTGCCACGGTATCGAACGCTACTAATTTAGAAGATGGTAGTGCCCAGCATATCGTGGACAGTGTACAAGACGCTGTAGAAGATTACCGTACATCATTGCATAAAGCAGCATTGGGTGAAATCGATAAAGCTCGCGGTGCCAATATGTTGCAAACTGACTTGCAGGAAGTATATCGTAGCGCGTTCCAAGGTGCTGGCGAGACTCTTTATGTGCGCCGTGGTTATATACAATCTGCCAAGATCGATGAAAAAGCTCAAACCCTAAGTCTTGCAAGCGATGTCACTGCAGAAGGTGTCACTGACGATGCAGTTGGTGAAATTATCGAGCACGTCATTCATAATGGTGGTGAAGCGGTGTTTATGCCACAAGATATCATGGGTGAAGATCAGCCTATTGCTTTGGTAACTCGTTACTAATTAAACAGGTCATTAATCAAACAGGCATATTTTATTAACGATGCTTATCCATAGATAAGCTATCGGGAATAAGCAATTACGATACAAGAGCGTTGGTTCTATATGGACCAGCGCTCTTTTTTATCATGCTTATTACTCATGTCCATGAGTACACACTATATTGGTTACGGATTCGAAGCACTGGTTCATATTGAGTCAGTGCTTTTTGCTATTTTTCACTTTCTAACAGTCAAATTATCGCAGATAAAGCTAAGTATCGATGCATACTTAGCATGGTTCAGAATAGAGCGATATTTCTCATTATGGTGCACGATGTTCTATGATAGTGCGTTTTTTAATTTACCTAGTAACTAACTTCTATCTTTTATGAACTGCTACTGCCAATCATATCAGAGCCCTATTTTTAGGAGAGTATCGAATTTGCTATTATGTACTCAGCCTATATGTATTAGGCTATAAGCGTCCCTAGAAGTAAATTTATCTTGGAGAAATACGACTAATATAGCGAATTTTTTAGTGAGCTAATTTTAAGTTGTGCGAAAAATAAGAGCCAAATCGATAGTGATGGATAATGACTGGCATACCGCTTGCAGAGTTAATAGTACACGGTTAACTACCGTATGCTATTAATCTAAGAGCTAAAAAAATGCCGTCTAGGGTTCCGATATAGTAGAGGAAGGCTTTCTAAAACTATATGACTGGTCCGAGAGATGGCGGTTCGAAAGAACTACACGGAGGGATAAAAGCCCGGGAGACTCTAAGTGACACTGTTCACTTAAGCTCATAACTGTGGAGTTTTTTATGTCATCCGTTTCAATCACTACTTCCGATAGTTCATATTCAGACCGTTTCACCATGCCTCTACCAGGTGGCCACCATTGGTGTGGACGTATCAACAAAAACACTGTATTAACGCTCAAATCAATGGCAGCCAATGCCAATGCTAGCCTATATGTGGTTAATGCTGATGAGAAGCTTGAACGCTTCAACATGCCAGATAGTCTAAAAGCACAACACACCTTATACCTATCTGAAGGTCACGTACTCTACTCCGATATGGGCCGAGTGCTGGCCTCTATTATCAGCGATGACCATGGCTGGAACGATGCTATTTGTGGCCCTAGCACCGCTGCTATGATCAGCTCACAATATGGCAAAAAAACCTTCCAAGATGCTCGTAACGAGCGCTATCAAAATGGTCTTGACGGACTACTAACAGAGATGTCGAAGTTTGCGCTAAATGAGAGCGATCTTACGGCAACGGTCAATTTATTCTCCAAAGTCATCCCCGATCTACAAGGGCAGCTGTCCTATATCGCTGCTGACAACACCAACCAATCTATCGCCCTACGGTTTGAGATGAATTGCTTAGTATTCATCTGTAACGCCCCGCATCCACTTGATCCATCAGACATCTATGATCCAGCTGATATTGAACTAACCATTCAGCAGGCAGCGCCTATCGTGTCGAAGGCAGAGTTTGATATTTGTCGTGACTCCTGCTCGCAAAACCAACGTGGGTTTGAAAACAATGCACGCTATTTTGGCGACTATACGAACGCCTAACGACAGGCAGTGTTCGATAGTCGAAGGCATTTATTAAGTAAGTGGTTATCAATTTCTAATTTTTGACTGGTAAAACGACTCTATAGGTTCGTGAGCACCATACCTACGTCCATAACCATTCATAGTAACTATTTATAATAACTAAGAGAGCAGACTCATGACAATTAATAATGATATTAAAAATAACGATGAATATACGCAAAATCCAGCCACAACAACTTTAGAGTCAATGGATCTAAAGCAGATCAAGCTGCGTGAAACGTGTGCTGCTGGAGAGGGGTGGATGGCCGAGGTTAAGAAAGACCAGACCTTGCGCATTATAGATGCCGAAGGCAATCAGGCAGTCGATACCTTGTTTATCAGCTGTGCTGATACGGCTGAACGTTATAGTGCCACGGATACCTTGGCACAAAATCAAAAGCTGTTTTTGGAGATGGGCAGTCAGCTATTCACTAATAGAGGGAAAGTTATTGCCACTATCACAGATGACACTTGTGGTCGTCATGATACGTTGGGCGGTGCATGCTCATGTGAGAGCAATACCGTGCGTTACGCTCATGATACTTATCCCATGCATAGCTGCCGTAACAACTTTATGCATACTCTAGCAACGCATTCAGTTGCTCAAAAATATGATCTGAACCTACGTCATGTCGGACCAAACATCAATTTCTTTATGAACGTACCTATTACGCCTGACGGTAGTTTGGCGTTTGATGATGGTATCTCAGCCCCTGGTAAATACGTCGATATCACCGCTCAAATGGACATGATTGTCCTGATATCGAACTGTCCTCAGCTCAACAATCCCTGCAACGGCTATAACCCCACGCCCATTGAGCTGGTGATTTATGAGTAAGTAAGCGATTTTCGAACAAGACGATACTGCCTATTAATGAGAATGCTGAGGAAGTTGTGATGTTTAAAAAAGTATTGATTGCCAATCGCGGTGCTATTGCTTGCCGAATTATACGTACCTTAAAGCAAATGGGTGTCGGCTCAGTCGTTGTCTATACCGATGTAGATCGAGGCTCACTACATGTCAGTCAGGCTGATGAAGCCATAAACATCGGCTCGGGTCCTGCCAGTGATAGCTATCTGAATATGGATAAAGTATTGCAAGCAGCGATAGATTCAGGCGCAGAAGCCATTCATCCTGGCTATGGGTTTTTATCAGAAAACGCTGCATTCTGTGATCGCTGCAGTGATGCTGGAATCGCTTTTATTGGGCCAACCTCTGAGCAGCTGCTGAGCTTTGGGCTCAAGCATACAGCTCGTAAGCTCGCCATTGACAGCCAAGTGCCATTGTTACCCGGTAGCGAGCTGCTACAAGATGTGGACGAAGCATTACGTGAGGCCGAGCGTATTGGTTACCCTGTCATGCTCAAAAGCACTGCAGGCGGCGGCGGTATCGGCATGCGTCTGGTATGGAATGAGGTCGAACTAAAAGATGCTTATGAGTCTGTGCATCATTTGGCACAAAGCAACTTCAGTGATGCTGGGCTATATCTCGAAAAATTTGTAGAGCATGCTCGCCATATCGAAGTGCAAGTATTTGGTGACGGGGCAGGTAATATCATCACCTTAGGAGAGCGTGATTGTTCTATTCAGCGTCGTAATCAAAAAGTGATTGAAGAAACGCCAGCGCCCTTACTATCAGACGTACAAAGACAAAACCTACAAGCGGTGGCGACTAAGCTCATGCAACAGGTCAACTATCGCTCTGCTGGTACCGTGGAGTTTGTGATGGATGTGTCGACGCAAGACTTCTATTTCTTGGAAGTGAACACACGCTTGCAAGTTGAGCATGGTGTCACAGAAGAAATCTATCAAGTGGATTTAGTACGCTGGATGATTGAGCTGGCTGCAGGCGAGTTCGTGTTGCCAGAGTTGCCACTGCGCGCATTAGGACATTCGATTCAGGTGCGTCTGTATGCCGAAGACCCTGTCAAAAGCTTTCAACCAAGCACGGGGATTTTAACGGATGCTTATTTTGACCCAGCCGCTCGAGTTGAAACTTGGATAGAAACAGGCAGTGAAATATCAGCCTTTTATGACCCGATGCTAGCAAAAATAATAGTTACGGCACCTGATCGCAAGCAAGCACTGGAGAAAATGAGCCAAAGTTTGGCCGTGTCACGTATGGCAGGTCTTGAAACCAATCTTGAGTATTTGCAGCAGATAGTGGCTTCAGAGACATTTTATGCAGGCGAGCAGACTACAAGGTTTTTGAACACTTTTACATGGCTCAGTCAAAAAATCGAAGTGTTGCAGTCGGGCGTACAGACGGCCGTACAAGATGTACTCGGCCGAGAAGGTTACTGGGATGTGGGCGTACCTCCATCAGGTGCGATAGATGGTCTGAGTCTCAATACGGGCAATCAGCTGTTGGGTAACCCATTTAACACTGCAGGTCTTGAGTGCGTGGTTACTGGACCGACTTTATTGTTCCATTGCGACAGTCAGATTGCTATTACTGGCGGTAACATGGCCTGTACCTTGGATGGTGTAGAGCAACCAATGTGGCAAACCATTCCTGTACGTAAAGGTCAAAAACTCATTTGTGGCAATATCACCTCAGGTTGCCGAAGCTATATCGCTATCAAAGGTGGCATAGATGTCCCTGAGTATCTAGGCAGTCAAGCGACCTTTAGTTTAGGTCAGTTTGGTGGTCATGCAGGTCGTAACTTACTTATCGGCGACATGCTACCCGTTGTACAGTGCGATACGTCCATTGCTACTAAAGCCTTACCTGCTGCCCAGCAACCGGCGTTTAATGGACTATGGCAAATCGCGGTTATGTATGGACCACATGGCGCGCCAGATTTCTTTACGGATGCTGATGTGACGCAGTTCTTTGAGCATGAATGGGATGTCCATCACAACTCTAGCCGTACTGGTATCCGTCTGGTCGGACCTAAACCTGAATGGGCGCGTGAAGATGGCGGCGAGGCAGGGCTACACCCCTCAAATATCCATGACAATGCCTATGCTGTTGGTGCGATTGACTTCACAGGTGACATGCCGATCATTCTAGGACCTGATGGACCAAGCCTCGGTGGCTTTGTGTGTTTAAGCGTCATTGTCGCAGGTGAGCGCTGGAAAATGGGACAGCTCAAAGCAGGTGATCGAGTGCAGTTTGTCCCTGTCAGCTACGATCAAGCTGCACAACTACATCAGCGTTACGATGACATGCTACGGGCTGATCACTGTGATTTGGTGGATTATGATTTACCTATTCATACAGAAAAAGTAACATTGCAAACAGCCATATTAGACACTTTACCCATCAATAATGACCAACCAAAAGTGGTGTATCGTCCTGCTGGAGACAGCTATATATTGATTGAGTACGGCGAGCAGGTGCTTGATTTGCAACTGCGCTTCCGCGTCCAGGCATTGATGGAGTGCCTACAAGCACAGCATATCGATGCCATTATCGATATGACGCCAGGTATTCGCTCACTATTAGTGCATTACCATTCATTGAAATTGCCACAGGCAGCACTGCTGGCAATCCTCAAGCAAGCAGAAAGCGCGTTACCCGATATTAAACATATGCAAGTACCGTCCAGAATTGTCCATCTTCCCATGGCGTGGGCTGACTCTCAGACTAAGCTAGCAACGGAGAAGTATCAGCAACTTGTCTATCCTGACGCACCTTGGTGCCCCGATAATATCGAGTTTATCAGACGTATCAATGGCTTGGCCTCTGCCCAAGCGGTCAAAGATATTGTCTATGATGCCAGCTATTTGGTTATGGGTCTTGGTGATGTCTATTTGGGTGCGCCTGTTGCCACACCGCTCGATCCCAGACATCGTTTGGTCACTACCAAATACAATCCTGCCAGAACATGGACACCAGAGAATGCGGTGGGTATCGGTGGCGCTTATATGTGCATCTACGGTATGGAAGGCCCAGGCGGCTATCAGTTCGTCGGTAGGACGCTACAAATCTGGAACCGCTATCGCTCACATCCAAGCTTTGAAGCCGAAAAACCATGGCTGCTACGATTCTTTGATCAAATTCGCTTTTATGAAGTTAGTGAAGAAGAACTGTTATTAATGCGAACTGCCTTTAAAGCAGGTGAACTATCTATTGAGGTTGAGGATAGTGTGTTAAACCTCGCTGAGTATTACGAGATGTTGAGTGAAAACAAGGATAGTATTCAGACGTTCAAAGATCAGCAGCAAGCCAACTTTGATGCAGAGCGACAACGCTGGAAGCAGCAAGGACTTGATCAGTATGTTGGCGAAGATATCGACGCGGTAGAAGTATCATCAGAGGTCTCTGTACCTGAGGGCGGAGTAGTCGTTAAAGCTCATATGATGGGCAGTGTCTGGAAGATTTCTTGCGCGGTAGGTGATGTAGTCGATGAGGGGCAGACTCTAGCAATCATAGAGGCTATGAAAATTGAGATACCAATTGTCTCACCCGTTGCGATGCAGGTGGTGAGTATTGAAATTGAGATTGGTACTACAGTGAAACCCGAGCAGCCTTTATTTGTACTTGCACCCATTACTGCTCACGAGACATTGGTGGCAGACTCAGACATACACGAAGAAAGCTGATGCTGTACGGACTCATCTAGCCGATAGTGAGATAGCAAAACAACGATAAAAATGGCGAAGAATAATAGAGAGAGCAACTATGCAAAAGAATTGGACGATCAAAGATTGGCAAAGCGCTTATGCCGAAGGAACGACCCAGCTAAGTGATCTATTAGATTATGTGGCGGGTATTAGTAATGATAATAATGCTTGGATTGAGATTGCGACTCCTGAGCAGCTGACCGCTCAGATTGACAGTATCGCCACGCAAAACTCCCAAGACTTACCGCTATACGGCATACCGTTTGCGGTAAAAGACAACATCGATGTGGCAGGGTTTCATACCACGGCAGGATGTACAGATCCTTTGTATTTGGCTGACAAAGACGCACATGTGATTGCCAAGCTCAAGTCGGCAGGCGCTATCGTCATCGGCAAAACCAATCTTGACCAGTTCGCGACAGGACTGGTAGGTACGCGCTCACCTTATGGGGCGGTGGCCAACAGTTTCAATCCTGACTATATCAGTGGTGGCTCAAGCTCAGGCTCTGCGGTCAGTGTGGCAAATGGCATCGTGCCTTTTGCATTAGGAACGGACACGGCAGGCTCTGGACGTGTACCTGCGGGTCACAACAACATAGTGGGTTTGAAGCCTACAAAAGGCTGGTTCTCCAGTACGGGTCTCATTCCAGCGTGTCGATTACATGATGTGATTTCTATTTTTGCGCTGGGTGTTGATGATGCGTGGCAAGTAGCTCAGCTAATGAAAGGCTACGATAAAGAGGATGATTACAGTCGTACCCATCCTGCCACTGCGCCAGTCGCCTTTAGTCTTGGCAAAATTGCTATCCCTGATACCTTAGAGTTTTACGGCGATACCGAGTCAGAGCAGGCTTTTGAGATAGCCATCTCGCAGCTACAGACGATGGGTTATGAGATCACACCGATAGACTTTACCGTCTTCAATGAGTTAGCAGATGCACTTTATAACGACAGCTGGGTTAGTGAACGCACCTTTGCCATTGATCAGCTCGTCGAGCGCGATGCGCTACTACCTGTCACTCGCCAAATCATCAGTCAAGCTGAGAACTACAATGCGGTTGATGCGATGAGTGCTGAGTATTCTCGTGCTGCATTAAGTCGCCGTATTCAACAAACGCTATCTAAATTTGATGCCTTAATGGTGCCAACCGCACCAACCATCTATACCATCGATGCGGTCAATGCTGACCCGTTAACGAAAAATAGTCACATGGGTGCTTATACTAATTTTGTGAATCTAGCGGACTTGTCGGCGTTGGCGTTGCCGAATCTAATCGCTAGAGATGGCCTGCCACGCGGTGTGACCTTTATCGCTATGGGCTGGCATGATGAAGCCTTAGCCAACTTTGGGCATCAATGGCAAACCGCTCTGGATATACCAATGGGAACCTCTCACCATCATTATCACTCCGGCACCTCTCAAACCCAAACCGCTCAATCTAATCAACCACAATCGCTTATTCCACTGAGCACAGATGATAGTGATAGTAGTGTAGCACTAGCAGTGGTTGGTGCGCATTTGAGTGGTATGCCACTCAACTATCAGCTGACCGATAGAGGCGGTGTATTGTCTGAGCAAACCCAAACGGCACATGCCTATCAGCTCTTTGCATTGGCAGGATCGACACCTGCCAAACCGGGACTGAGACGCCATGACGAAGGACGCTCGATTGCAGTAGAAGTCTGGCGAATCCCCAAAGCAAAATTTGGTGACATCGTCAACGAAGTGCCTGCACCATTAGGCATCGGCAATGTCGAATTGGCAGATGGACGCTGGGTCAAAAGCTTTATTTGTGAAGAGTACGGATTTGAAGGTGGTACGAATGTGACCGAGTTTGGTGGTTGGAAATCTTATATAGCTGAACAATCAGAGTCCGTAACTTATATCAAATAACTCTAATCATTATCCGAAAACAGTAACGCAAGCAATGCCGATATCTCTCATGGTATTGCATAACAATAATCAACGGACATTCCCATAATGGGCCTGTCTTTATTCAAGGAGCAAGACTCATGAATCGACGCTTATTTACTTTTGCGGTTTTCTCAAGCTTTATGCTATTTGGTTGTGACAACACGGCTACCGTATCAGCACCTGAAGGGGAGGCAGCACCAGAAAAAGTCACTGCCTCAAATGACGAACCAATCTCTATCGGTTACAGTGATTGGCCTGGCTGGGTAGCGTGGCAGATTGCAATTGATAAAGGCTGGTTTGATGAAGCTGGCGTCAATGTTGAATTTAAATGGTTTGATTATTCTGCTTCGTTATCTGCTTTTGCCTCTAATCAGCTGGACGCCATTTCTGTGACCAATGGCGACAATTTAGTCAACGCTGCGAGTGGTAGTGAGGGCATTATTATCTTGGTTAACGACTATTCAGCAGGTAATGACCAGATCATTGCTAAACCGTCGGTCACTAGCATAGCGGACCTAAAAGGCAAATCAATCGGTGTTGAAAAAGGCTTGGTAGATCATTTGCTGCTCAATAGCGCGCTGGCCGATAACGGGTTGACAGAGGCTGATGTGACACTGGTCAATGCCACCACAAACGAGTTACCACAAGTCTTCACAAATGAGAGTATTGACGCCGTCTCCATCTGGCAACCCAATGCCAATCAAGCCCTAAAAAATGTGCCAAGTGCAAAGGCTATCTATACCTCAGCGGATAAGCCGGGTCTTATTTATGACACGTTAGCCGTCAGTCCCGCCAGCCTATCTGAGCACAAGGCAGAGTACGCCAAAATCATCCAAGTGTGGGGCAAGGTCGTCAACTATATCAATGATCCAGCGACTAGAGATGATGCGATTAGCATTATGTCTAACAAGGTCAACGTGCCTGCTGATCAATATAGTGCCTTCTTGAATGGGACAAAACTGATGGGTCTTGAAGATAACAAGAGAATCTTTGCAAAATCTGATGAGCTCAGCTCTATCTATGGATCTAGCTATCATGTCAATCAGTTCAATATTGACAATCAGATTTATGATCAAAAGCTTGATATCGATAAATTGATCTATCCTGACTTGATTAATCAGTAAGGATAAGTGCCGTTTTATCTATTGCAAAGGCAGTGGTTGTTGAGTCTTCATCATCGTTTTAGAGGGTAGCCCATGAGTCATATCAACACATATCTAACCAAGAAAACCACTCTTGGGCTCAATGTACTCTCATTTTTGATTCCGATCTTACTATGGTGTGCGGTCAGCTACCTTCCTTTTATCTGGCATCCACAAGTTGAGATTACCGATGCTGGCGCGAGTACTTATCTACAAGAGGGTAGCCGCATTGATAAAGAGGTATTTTACCGCGAAGCACAAGATGCGATGGCCTCTGATGCAGCACCACCGCAAGGAAAACTGGTCAATCCTGTCTACTTGCCAGCACCGGATGAGGTAGCCACAGCGATGGTCACTGCCTTCGTCAACCCGCCTGCGCAAGCGGATGGGCCGTGGTTACATGAGAGTCTCTGGCAGAGTATCCGTACGGTATTTATCGCTTTTTTTATCTCATCTATCGTCGGTATTCCGTTAGGGCTGCTGTGCGGATTTTCTCAAAAAATTGCACAAATTACTCAGCCCTTCGTAGAGTTCTTTCGCTATCTACCAGCACCCGCATTTGGACCTTTGGCCGTGGCAGTGCTTGGTATCTACGATGGACCAAAAATTGCCATCATCGTGATTGGGACTCTATTTCAACAGATTCTAATCATTGCAAATACCACGCGTACCATGGATCTTGGTTTGATTGAGGCAGGCTACACGCTAGGCACGACCAAACTAAAAAGTTTCTTTTATGTACTGCTGCCTGCCGTCTTGCCCGACGTCTATCGAGACCTGCGTGTTCTACTCGGCTGGGCATGGACATATTTGATTGTTGCTGAACTGATAGGGACGACATCAGGTATTACTTGGTTTATTGTGCAACAAGCCCGCTACCAGCATTTTGATAACGTCTATGCAGGTATTCTACTCATTGGGTTTATCGGTTTAGGTACAGATATCTTGTTGTACCAGCTCGGTAAAAAACTCTTCAAATGGAAAGCGAGTATTTAAATGATAAATAACGATATGGTCTCTTCCGTCCCTACACATAGTGCTCGCACCACCCATAGCGGTGCCACTGACTATTTCAAAGCTTTGTATCAGAGAAATGTAGTGTTGCAAGTTGAGCAATTGACACAGTCGTTCGATCAAGGTGGTAGCCAAAAAGTAATATTGAAAGATGTCAGCCTAAAAATCTATGAGCGTGAGTTTGTATGTGTGATTGGTCCTTCTGGTTGCGGCAAGTCAACACTGGGGCGTATCGTTGCAGGCTTAGATGCGTATCCTAGCGGCGAGGTAGTCGTTGATAAAGAAAAAGTCAAAGGCCCAAGTGCTAGCCGTGGCATGGTTTTTCAAGGCTATACGTTATTTCCTTGGAAAACAGTCAAAGAAAATGTGATGTTTGGTCCTATCATGGGTGGCCGTAGTAAGTCGAGCGCAGAGCGTAGTGCCCGTGAGTGGCTAGATGTGGTCGGACTGACTAAGTACGAAAACCACTATCCACACCAGCTGTCTGGCGGTATGAAGCAGCGTGTTGCGATTGCGCGCGCACTGGTCAACGAGCCAAAGGTGTTGATCATGGATGAGCCATTTGGTGCACTTGATCCTTATACACGTCAAAAAATGCAAAAGCATCTACTAGATCTATGGCGTAATATTGATATTACCATCGTATTTATTACGCATGATATGGATGAGGCGGTGTTACTGTCAGATCGTATCGTGGTACTCAAGGCAAATCCAGGAGAGGTTCAAGAGATTATTGAAGTACCGCTCGCACGGCCTCGTTCTCCCGATATTGTGACAGACAGTCGTTTTTTACAACTAAAAGCACGTATCAATAGCATCGTTCATAACCCACAACCTGTCATTGACCCTGCATTGACAGATATGCCAGATATCCCGCGCATGACCCCTTTGGACAAACACAAATCCGTAACATAGCTATTTGTCTTAAGTTGAAAAAGGCAGTGTTCGGTCTCCGTTCTAACCTGCACAATCGTTGCTAGCCATATAGCGCAGCGGTTGTGCTCTATTATCATTAGTCACAAAAGCTGTGATGGGTTTATCGGTTTTGCTTAGCAATACTACTACGAGTTATCTCTGATTAACTGCTGCTGATAAATACGACTGCTGTTATACTCAGTAGCGTATTCATCTGCTTGCTGATCTATTTATGACGAACAAATTTATGACTACCAACTCTTTTGTGTTGACCAGCTACAATATTCACAAAGGCATGTCACCACTAAACCGCCAAGTAAAAATGCAAGGTATTGCCAAAGCGCTAGAGGCTGTCGGTGCAGATATACTGTGTCTGCAAGAAGTGCAGGGACAGAACCTAAAGCGCAACATGCAATACAACGAATACCCAAATCAGTCGCAGCATGAATGGTTTGGTGAGTTTTTAGATCTAGAAAACAGCTACGGTAAAAACTCAGAATACGAGAATGGTCATCATGGCAATGCCGTATTAAGCCGATTCCCGTTAGATCCAAAACACAACGTCAATATTACCGTCAATAAACTTGAGCAACGCGGCGTCTTACACTGTGAAGTACAGCCTAATGGTTGGGAGCGACCGGTCGTTGTATTATGCGCGCATCTCAATTTGTTTGAGCGTGATCGTATCAAACAGTATCAAGCGATCAGCGACTATGTGCGACATGAGATCGCGCCTGATCAGCCGCTTATATTGGCAGGTGATTTTAATGACTGGAAAAAGATGTCTTGTGACAAGCTTGCGACCGAGCTGGGTATGATAGAAGCGTTTAAGGATTGTCACGGTAAACTATTACCGACGTTTCCAGCAAAACTGCCAGTACTCAGCCTAGATCGTATCTATGTGCGTAATTTGATAGTCAAAGATGCGTGGGTACACACTGGTAAGCCTTGGTCGGCACTATCAGACCATCTACCGATTAGCGCAGAATTGGCCTTGCCATAAAACAGCATTACCGTACCAAAAAAACAATGAGAAACGCGCTATCAAACAAAGCTTCTGTAAGAAAAGCTCGATTACATAAAGTGCTAGTCAATAAATGGGTAAAAAATAAATTGCCCGATAATATATAAGGATATATAACGATGTCTAATAATCAAATACCGAACACTCAGCATGCAGTACTCATACGCGAATTTGGTGAGCCTGAAGTCATGCAATATCAAGATGGTGTGGCAGTACCAGAGCTGGCCGATGAGCAAGTATTGATAAAAATTGCCTATGCTGGTATCAACCCTGTGGACTATAAGACGCGGCAAGGTAAAGGGTGGGGAGCGACTGCTATCCAAACAGAAAAATTCGACAATGACCAGCCTGCAATTTTAGGATTTGATGTAGCAGGCGAGGTCGTCAGCAGTAATAGCGACCAGTTTGCTATCGGTGATAGAGTGGCTGCTTTGAGCTTTAGTGGTTGTGGCTATGCACAATATGCCGCAGTAGATGCCAAGTTGCTTGCAAAAGTACCAGAAAGTGTCACGCTGGAGCAAGCGGGGGGGTTGCCTTGTATTGGTCAAACCGCATTACAGTTTGTAGATTTTGCGGATATAAAAGCAGGCGAGCACGTGGTAATTAATGCACCAGCAGGCGGCGTTGGTCATTTATTGATTCAATTACTTATGAACAAAGTGGCGCAAGATAATATCAAAGTAACAGTTATTTGCTCACCAGAAAAGTACGCTAAGCTTGATGAGTTGATAGAGGTATCTAAGCTGGCAGGCTGGATTGATTACACCAAGGATGAGGATTTTCCTGAGCTGCAAGCGGATGTGCTGTTAGATTTGGTCGGCGGTGATGCAGGGATACGCGCACTTAGCGTGATGAAGCCTGAAGGTCATGTCTATGTATTACCCACCATTTGGGTAGATAAGCTCAAAGAAGCCGGCAGTCAAAAAAACCTAAACGTGGCAGGTTATAAGTCGCAACGTAACGGTGAAGATATGGCACGTGTTTTACAGCAAGTTGCTGATGGTAAGC
This sequence comes from Psychrobacter sp. H27, assembly GCF_059072655.1. Taxonomy (NCBI): domain Bacteria; kingdom Pseudomonadati; phylum Pseudomonadota; class Gammaproteobacteria; order Moraxellales; family Moraxellaceae; genus Psychrobacter; species Psychrobacter sp. H27. The sequence goes on from NZ_JCACRX010000001.1 coordinate 2,018,538, forward strand.
TGATTTTGAAGATTCAAAAGATCTATCCATTATCTGAAGTCGTTGCCGCTCACCATGAGCTACAAAAAGGCGATTCTTTTGGCAAAATTGTCTTGTCAGCTGCTGATTGAATGTCAAGATCGCTCGAGTATTAGGCAGTATTTAGTCAGGTTTATTAGTAATGGGATTTCTGTTGAAACCTAATAAAACCAACTGATGACTTAATAAATCATACGAAAGTTTTATGTTGGACAACAGAACACCCCTGTAGTCGCCCCTTGTTTATCATAAGATAGAAAGTGAACGATACTAATAAAGGGACTAATATGACTACTAACGAAAAAACAAATGATCACATTGCTTATGAAGCCAAAGTCCGTGAAGACATAGAAGCGTGGAAAAACCCTGATAAAAGCGTACTTGATAAAGCGCTGTCCGTTATCAACAAACCTATTGTTGAAGCAGGTGACGCGCTTATGAGTATGCCGCAATTCGGTGATGCGCTGACAAAAGCCACAGAGCAGTCTATCACCGCTTTGAGTAATGCCGCAAACTGGACATTGAATACCCAGGACGTCATCAATACTTATCAAAACGAGTCTGATATCGCAGGCTCTTCTATCACTACATTCTCTGATATTGAACGCTTACCGATTGCTGTCGTTGATAAACAGGTTGAATTGTTTAAAAGTAAATATGTGGCTTTAACGAGTGCTCAGGGGGTGACCACTGGAGTCGCCGGGTGGGTAGGTATACCTGCTGACGTGGTCGGTCTCATTACGGCAAATCTACGTGCGATTGGTGAGTATGCGACTTACTATGGTTTTGATATTAATAATAAAGGCGAGCAGTTGTTTGCCATGTCTTTGTTAGCGGTGGCGACGTCTGCATCTGCCGAGGAGCGCAAAGCTGCTTTGGATAATACTGATGCAATGGTCAAAGATCCGCAGACGCAGGCATTTAACCAAGTTAATGAAGAGGTAATGTCGCGGGTAGTACGTCAAACGGCAACCAAAGTGGCGACCAATATGGTCAAAACAAAAGCAGCACAGATTATCCCAACAGTGGGTGCGGTGGTCGCAGGCGGTGTCAACGCCAGCTATACTGCCAGTGTTTGTGAGGCGGCGCACCAATGCTACAGAGAGCGTTTTTTGGATCGCCGTGTATAGTTAGTATTTGCGCATAACTACTAACCCTACATAAAACTAGACTACTTAACGAATACATCGCTCAGTATGACGCTGTTACTAACGGGTGAGCATTTGCCGAAATGTTAGGCTGATCCGCCCAGTAGAGACTGCTTTTGTTTTAGTGACAGTATGCTTCCAAAAGTTTTGCGTCGCGCCATGCATGACAATTAATTGACCAGACTCAAGATGAAGTTCAACTTTGTCTTGAGTTTTTTTATGCTTAAAAACAAATTTGCGTGTGGCACCTAGAGATAGAGAGGCAATAATTGGCTGATGACCAAGCTCTTTTTCGTCATCGGCATGGTAGCCCATACCGTCAACCCCAGAAGGATAATAGTTGAGCAAGCAGGTATTAAAATCGACCACAATACCGACATCTACCAAAGCCTGTTCAACCTGTTGTTTCACGTGGAACACTATACTTGACCACGGTACCGTCTGCCGTTTATGCCCTGAATACTGATAATCGGCATCCGTCTCTCCCATCCAGACAATTTGACGAGTCGTCACATGGGTCTTACCAAACAATCTCACGATGTCTGGCTGCCACGGTAACTCATCTAATAAAGTGTCATAGAGAGTATGAGCGTCGTCGATAATTATGCCCAAATCATTAACTTTACCATCATAAGGCAATAAATTATCGGTAGGAGCAGGGGCAAAGAGATCAGTCATAGATTAGTGGTCGCTATTTGCTGTTTTGATGATGATCATTGATGACTCGGGCACAGAGTGTAGGCGCCTCAATCGGCAGTAGATGACCATAATCTGGTAATGAGATCAGACTGCCATCAGGTACAAACTTGCGCCACTTTTTACGTACTTTATCACTGATAAACAAGGTAGGCTTACCGGTGATTAACGTATAAGGGCAGCTCAATTTTTTGAGCGCAGCATCAATATGAGGCGCACCAAAATAGTTTGCCAGCTCTTGTCCAGGTGCAAACATAAGCGTGTAGCTGCCATCAGTATTTTTGCTTAGACTTTGCTCAGCAAAGATCTGCAAGTGTGTATCACTGATGCGCTTATAAGCACGCTGCGCGCGTAGGCTCTGATAGTAGTCATCAGTACTTGACCAAGTCGATTGCTTAGTTGATGTGCTTTTAAATGGTTCTTGGCTAAGAAGTACAGAGCGAGGCAATAGATTATATAAAGTGGCTTGGCTTTTGGTAAATGTGACAGGTTCTATGAGATACAGCTGCGAAAACAGCTCTGGACGCTTGGCAGCAGCGATTGCCGTAGCTGTTGCGCCTTGGGAATGTCCAATACCCACGACAGGCTTATCTTGCGTTTGTTCTAAAAACTCAATCAGCATATCAGCATCTTGCTCACGTGTGAGGCGACGGCTTTGCGGTTTATCGTACCAGTAACCGCGCAAGGCAAGTGATCTCATATCAAATTCATTTGCTAGCTCACTCAGTAGCGGCATATACGTACCAACCGTAAAGCTGTTACCACCATAAAAGTGTGCTGGTGCACGCTGAGTCGTCGTTGACTCTGCTGGCTGATTGAACTGGCTCAGGTTATAGTAGCGTGCTTTTTTTTTGCTAAGGGTGATACTGCGTGTGAATGCGTCCATAAAATAAACACTTCCTTGTGACTTATTTATTATGATTTATTTTTTGTGATCTATTTGCTTATCGTTTTAGTGAGTCTTAGTTGTCTTCACCTAAGAAGCCACCGCTTTGGCGCTGCCACAATCTGGCATAGACGCCGTTTAACGCTAGTAGCTCATTGTGGCTACCTTGCTCGATGATACGTCCTTGATGCATGACGACCAGTCTATCTAACGCAGCAATGGTAGAGAGTCGATGGGCGATAGCGATAACCGTTTTGCCTGTCATGATGTCATTTAGACTCTCAGTAATCGCATACTCAATCTCAGAATCTAGCGCACTTGTTGCTTCATCCAAGAGCAGAATTGGTGCGTTTTTTAGCATAACACGTGAGATAGCGATACGCTGACGTTGACCGCCAGAGAGTTTGACTCCGCGTTCACCTACTTGCGTATCGAGACCTGTATTGCCTTTATCATCATATAAGTCTTTGATAAAGTCCCATGCTTGCGCTTGTTTTGCTGCAAACATAATCTCCGCGTCAGTAGCATCAGGGCGACCATAAGCGATGTTTTCACGCACAGTACGATGCAGCAAAGAGGTATCTTGAGTTACCATACCTATTTGTTGACGCAAGGATTCTTGAGTGACGGCGTCAATAGCCTGACCATCGATCAAGATTTTTCCGCTATCGACGTCAAAGAAGCGCAGCAATAAATTGACCAAGGTTGATTTGCCAGCGCCTGAGCGCCCGACCAGACCAATTTTTTCCCCTGGTTTGATGTCTAGATGAAAGTTATCTAGCAGTTTGGTATATGAGTTAGGTGTGTGCGTAGTGCCATCATGAGACTCGCTGTCTTGCGCGCGCTCATCTTCTTCAGATTCATAACTGAAATCAACATGCTCAAATACAATACGACCATCAGTGACAGTAAGCGCGCTTGCATCAGGTTTGTCTATGATCGTTTGCGGTGCTGATAGTGTACGCATACCGTCTTGCACGGTACCGATGCTCTCAAATAAACTGGCCGTCTGCCACATGATCCAGCGCGTCAGACCATTTAGACGTAACGCCATAGCGGTCGCCGCCGCAATTGCCCCGACACCCACAGCGCCTTGTTGCCATAAGTACAGACCAATACCTGCGGTACTACTGACCAAGATGACACTGATGAGGTGGGTTGATACTTCTAGATAGCTGACCCAGCGCATTTGTGCATGTACCGTACCCAAGAACTGTCCCATGGCGTTTTTAGCATAACCCAGCTCCCGGCGTGAATGGCTAAAGAGCTTGACGGTCATGATATTGGCATAAGCATCTGTGATACGCCCCGTCATCAGAGCACGAGCATCAGCTTGAACGATGGCAGTGTCCTTGAGCTTAGGAATAAAGTACCAAATCGTTAGTGCTACTAACACCAACCAAATAATAAAAGGTATGAGCAGCAGACTGTCTAGGTTAAATAAAATCACCCCTGAGGTGATAAAGTAGACAGAGACATACATAAACATATCAGTGACAGTCATGACCGTATCGCGGACAGCGAGTGCGGTCTGCATGACTTTAGCGGAGACACGCCCTGAGAACTCATCTTGATAAAACTGCATCGACTGACCAAGCATACGCTGATGAAAACGCCAGCGCATTTGCATAGGGAAAACACCCTGCAAGGTTTGAAAATGGACGAACGATGACAACGCAATCCACAACGGGCTGACAATCATCACCGCAAGCATAAGCAGTAGCATATCGCCTTTTTCTGCCCATAAGTTTTGCGGTGTATAGATACCTAGCCAGTCGACGATATCACCAATCCACGCAAACAGCATAGCCTCATAGATACCGATACCAGCGGACAAAACCATAAAGAGCAACAGCCAGCCACGCAGACCGTTGGTACATACCCATAAGAACTTTAGCATACCATCGCGAGGTGATGGCAGCGGCATAGGGGTGTCTGGAAAGGCGGGTAGACGGTTTTCAAAAAAGCGAAATAGAGCATTCATAGGCAGCAGTAAAACATCAATAGCAGTACGTCGAGATGAACGAGAAGTCTCGTTATCTCAAATCTTTACTTTTGTGATTGGGGTTAGGTGCTATTTTAGCAAAATTACCCATCATACCTGCATGCTAATTGTAATTTGATCACCCATGATGCTCATTGCCAGAGCTTTGGTATGGGCAATAATAAATGGATTGCTGCAAAAAATATATTTTGCTACCTTTTACAGCGCGCTTATCTAACTCACTATTCATGTGCTTAAGTATAGCGTTGGCAGTTATGATGTGATCAGGCGCCCGTTGGATAGATAAAGTGGCTTAAGTCAGGTACTACTGGTATACAAACAAGCACCCAATATAGAGGTCAAACAAGGTAGAAGTGAATGATGTATTTAACAATCGCGGTGCTATGCAGCGTTGCTGTCTCTGTACTCTTAAAAGTATTGCGTCAAAAAAACATAGATATACGTCAGACTATCGTGGCAGGGTATCCGGTGGCATTTTTACTGACATGGGTATTATTACAGCCTGATATTGGTGCCATACATGCGCTTGATAGTGCTTGGGGTATTATCATCGCGCTTGGGGTATTGTTGCCCGCGATATTTATCATTCTGGGCCGTGCTATTGAAGCAGTCGGCATGGTAGCAACGGATGCGTCTCAGCGCTTATCACTGATTATCCCCATTGTCGCTGCTTTTCTATTGTTTGGTGAAGTGTTGACGGGTACTCGTATACTTGGGTTGGCATTAGGATTTTTGGCACTAGGTGCGCTTGTCTATCGACCACAGCATAATGATATCACTCGGCAAGCAAAGCATACGCCACTATGGTTATTCGGGGTATGGGCAGGCTACGGCATTATTGATATCTTGTTCAAACAGGTCGCCAAACAAGGCGCCGCTTTTCCGTTGACGCTGTTTGTGAGCTTCGGTATGGCAGGTATGCTGCTTTTTATCTATCTACTTATCAGCCGGGTACGCTGGCAAAAAGACGCACTCATAGCAGGTCTGCTGCTTGGAGCGCTAAACATGGGTAATATCTATGCCTACGTACGTGCCCATCAAGTGTTATCTGATTCACCCAGTATCGTCTTTACGGGTATGAATGTCGGTGTTATTGCGGTGGCAACATTAATTGGCGTAGGCGTATTCAAAGAGCAACTTAACCGTATCAATATAGTGGGGTTACTACTCGCTGTATGCTGTGTGGGCGTGCTCTTTTTAGCATAGTTTTTACCCAAAATAGTTGTATAAAAGTAATTTTAGACACGCTGTCACGTATCCTATATAGGCAGACAATCCATCCTATGATAAGGTTGTTTGCAAATAACATGGTTTATATAAGCCATATACCGTCTCGTTATGATATTTGACCTCAACCAATAAAAACAGGATGCATCCTCAATGGAATACGATAAGCAATTACAGCACATAAAAAATGGCTCAGGTTTCATCGCGGCGCTTGATCAAAGCGGCGGTAGTACACCAAAAGCACTAGAAAACTATGGTGTTAGCGGTGAAGCGTACGATAGTGATGAGGCGATGTTTGATTTGGTGCACGAAATGCGTGCGCGTATCATGACATGTGACTGTTTTGACAAGGAACGTGTGCTTGGCGCTATTCTATTTGAAGACACCATGGAGCGCGACGTCAATGGTAAGTCGACTGCCAATTATCTATGGGAAGACAAACACATCGTACCATTTTTGAAGGTAGATAAAGGGCTGGCTGACCAGATGGATGGCGTACAAGTGATGAAGCCGATGCCCAATCTAGACCTGCTATTGGATAAAGCAAAAAACTATCCAGTATTTGGCACCAAGATGCGTTCAGTGATCTATGAGCCAAGCGCTGATGGTATTGAGCTGGTGGTACAGCAGCAATTTGATGTGGCCAAGCAAATCATCTCAAAGGGTCTCATGCCGATCGTCGAGCCTGAGGTCAATATAGACAGCGCGCAAAAGCATGATTGTGAGCTATTATTAAAAGCCGATATCTTGCGTAATCTTGAGCGCTTGGGTGACGAACATCAAGTGATGCTTAAGCTGACATTGCCTGAAGAAGCAGGATTTTATCAAGAGCTGATTGATCATCCAAAAGTGCTCAAAGTAGTCGCACTATCTGGTGGTTATAGCCGTACCGATGCGTGTGCTAAGCTCAAGCAAAACCCCGGTATGATTGCGAGCTTCTCTCGTGCCTTTACCGAAGGGTTGAGTAAGCAACAAAGCGATAGCGAGTTTGCTGACACCATCAATAATTCTATCGAAGAGATTTATCAGGCGTCGAAGGTTTAATAGTACTGGTTTAATGAGATGGGTGTAATAGGTACTGGCTTGATAGTCATACATAGACCAAAGAAAAGCCCGAACCTGACTATCAGGTTCGGGCTTTTCTTTGGTAGGACTATTATTTGATAGAGCTAAAAAACTTACACCTCTTTATATAACTGACGCCCTTCCTTATTGTATTTCTCCATCATTTCAGCCATGCCTTGACGGACTTCCTCAGCACTGGCTTCGCCAACTTGTCCCACCAGTTCAGTATCAACTTTTTTAATCAAATGATCAGCATCGCTTAAGTCGCCTGATTGCGGTGTGACTTTTTTATTCGCGGCATCTTTATCAAGTCCAGCTGCATACTCACGTACGTTTTGGGTGATTTTCATGGAGCAAAACTTCGGACCACACATCGAGCAGAAATGGGCTGATTTATGTGCGTCTTTTGGTAAGGTCTCGTCGTGATATTCGCGCGCGGTATCAGGATCGAGCGCCAGATTGAACTGATCATCCCAGCGGAATTCGAAACGTGCTTTGGATAAGGCATTATCACGTGCCTGCGCACCAGGGTGACCTTTGGCCAAATCAGCAGCGTGAGCGGCAATCTTGTAAGTGATAATACCGTCTTTGACGTCTTTTTTGTTTGGTAAGCCCAAGTGCTCTTTCGGTGTCACATAGCACAGCATCGCTGTACCAAACCAGCCAATCATCGCTGCACCAATCGCACTGGTGATATGGTCATAACCCGGTGCGATGTCGGTGGTTAATGGCCCTAAGGTATAAAAAGGCGCATCCGCACACAGCTCAAGTTGCAAGTCCATGTTTTCTTTGATACGGTTCATCGCCACATGTCCAGGGCCTTCGATCATGACCTGTACATCATGTTCCCATGCGACTTTGGTCAATTCCCCAAGCGTACGTAGTTCACCGAACTGCGCCTCATCATTGGCATCTTGTAGACAGCCAGGACGTAAGCCATCACCTAGACTAAACGCCACATCGTACTGCTTCATAATCTCGCAGATGTCTTCGAAATGCGTGTACAAGAAACTTTCTTTGTGATGCGCCAGACACCACTGCGCCATGATAGAGCCACCACGCGACACGATACCCGTTAAGCGTTTTGCAGTGAGTGGTACATAGCGAAGTAGGACGCCGGCATGAATGGTGAAATAATCCACGCCTTGCTCTGCTTGCTCAATCAAAGTGTCGCGGAAGATTTCCCATGTTAGGTCTTCTGCGACGCCATCGACTTTTTCCAGCGCTTGATAAATCGGTACGGTACCAATTGGCACAGGCGAGTTACGGATTAACCATTCACGGGTTTCATGAATATGATTACCCGTTGATAAATCCATAATGGTATCCGCACCCCAACGTGTGGCCCACGTCATTTTGGATACTTCTTCATCGATAGACGAACCCAGCGCGGAGTTACCGATATTGGCATTGATTTTCACCAAGAAATTGCGCCCGATGATCATCGGCTCAGATTCAGGGTGATTGATGTTGTTTGGGATGATTGCACGTCCAGCTGCCACTTCGTCACGGACAAACTCAGGCGTTATGATAGTAGGCGTATTGGCGCCGAAGCTCTCGCCGTCATGTTGACGCATATCGGTCAGCGCGTGCTGTTTTTGCGTCTCACGTATGGCGATATATTCCATCTCAGGGGTGATGATGCCGCGACGCGCGTAGTACATCTGCGTGACATTCCCTGGTTTTTCATCAATATCTTTAGCACGGCGTGGCTTGTCAATATGAGCAAATCTAAGGTTGGCAGTGCTGATATCGCGAGCACGTGCTTGACCGTATGAGCTAGATAGACCGCTTAATTGCTCCGTATCGTCACGCTCGGCGATCCAGTTTTCACGCAGTTTTGGTAGACCTTTCGTCAAGTCAATCTCGACATTGGGGTCAGTGTAGACGCCTGAAGTATCGTAAACATAAAATGGCGGATTATGCTCACCGTTTTTATCACCCGTACCGCCGACTGGTGTATCCGCCAAGCTGATTTCGCGCATCGGTACTTGGATGTCAGGTCTTGAACCTTGGATATAGACTTTGCGAGAGGCGGGTAGAATACGGTGCAGGTCGCGTGCATCTTCTTCAAAGCGCGCATCACTGGCAGCACGGTGGGCAGGTGTTTTTAGGGCGTCTGCTTTTTTATCTGCTTTGACGGTGTCAGTAGAGTCTGAGGTAAGAGGTATGTTGTTGGCTGGGTTATGCGTTTGTGCAGATGAGGCACTGTCTAAAGAGGTGTTGTCTAAAATGCTGTCTAAAGTAGTCATATGCTGTCCTAGCGTGTTGGTTTTTGAATAAAATCAACACCGCCAGTATCTGCGGGTGCAGCACCTATCATTGAGACAAGTTTGGACTATCGACACCTAACAGCGATCAAAAAATTGCCGCGGTAAATGGTCATCAAATAGTGGACGCAGATTTGTATCTTCGCTCGTTGTCTGCTCATGCGGCACGCATACTCAGACAATGATGATAAAAATGTATTTCTACGCGTCCTTTGTCATCAATAACAAAGTGCTTAAGACTTCCCTGCGTCGGTACTAACCGCATCAGGTTCGGCGGGTGATCTCTCAGCGAATGTAGATAGGCGGCTACTGTTATTAATGTTTAACTATAAACGCTTAATAAAGTAGGCCAATACTACACCGCACCCCGAGTCTGTCAGTGTTGTAAATCAGATTTCATACTAGCAAAATTCTGCACTAACAGCTAATAGTATTTGAACGTAAGTATCAGACTCCAAATGCGATGTTTAATATATTTATCCAATAGGCCACTCAGTATCAGTAACGACTATCGCTTGGTATCACTGGGCTAGGCAGAGGTTGTCTAAATATTATGTAAAGCGAATAAAAGATTGCGACGGTTGTCATTAAATTGTCATAAAGATTTGGCAAGATATCACGCATATCACAAACAATGCTTTTTTATATCGTCGTTAAACTTCAGGAGTTCTACATGCGTTATTCGTTATTAGCAGTAGCCGTCAGTTGCACCTTAATGCTTACGGCATGTAATAAGTCAACAGATACGACAGAAACCGCTGCCGCTGATACTAGTAGCGCTACGACCACTACTCAGACTCAGGAAACGACTGCTGCTGATGCTGGTTTTAAATCTGCTGAAAACATCGCAATGAACATCACGGGTGCAGGTGCCTCATTCCCGCAGCCTATCTATGCCAAATGGTCTTATGACTACAATGGCGCGACTGGCGGGCAAGTTAACTACCAGTCAATTGGTTCATCTGGCGGTATCAAACAAATTCAATCAAAAACTGTCGATTTTGGTGCTTCTGATGCGCCATTGACACCTGAAGAGCTAGCAGAATCTGATCTTATCCAGTTCCCAACGGTCATCGGCGGCGTCGTACCTATCGTTAATATTGATGGTATTGAGCCAGGTGCCTTGAAGCTAGATGGTACGACTTTGGCAGACATCTATCTAGGTAAAATTAGCAACTGGAATGACCCGGCTATCGCAGCTATGAACCCAGATTTGACCTTGCCAGATGCGGCAATCACAACGGTATTCCGCTCAGACGGTTCAGGTACGACGTTTAACTTTACTGACTATCTAGCAAAAGTATCACCAGATTGGAAAGATACGGTTGGTGTTGATAAAACGGTTAAGTGGCCAACCTCTGCGACTGGCGCAGGTGGTAAAGGTAACGAAGGCGTCTCAAGCTATGTAAACCGTATGAAAAACTCTATCGGTTATGTTGAGTATGCATACGCTAAGCAAAACAACATGTCACATACTGCACTGAAGAACGCCGCGGGCAACATCGTTCAGCCATCTGCTGAGACATTTGCCGCAGCAGGTGACATCGATTGGTCACAACAAGAAGGCTTTTATAAAGTCATCACTAACTCTGAGACTGAGCAAGCATGGCCTATCGCTGCTGCAACCTTTATCTTAGTACACAAGCAGCCAGAGAATCCTCAGCAAGTTGCTGGCGTGTTGAACTTCTTTGACTGGGCGTATACCCAAGGTGATGACAGCGCTATGAGCCTAGATTATGTCCCATTCTCTGATACGGCAGTGGCTCTATTCAAAGCAAAATGGAACGACGTAAAAGGTAGCGACGGTCAGCCAGTTTATAAGCCAGCGCAGTAAGTTGCTACTCTTGATTTTGACATAGTTAGACTCTCAAACAACCACTCTATAGAGAGCCTGGTTGTTTGAGAGGTTTTATCACAGCAATTTTGACCGTAACACTGACTGCAGTACTGATGGATATATTGAGCAGTTGCCATTGGTACACAGGATCGTCAATGATTATGCGGGCGGGCTTGTTGTGATAAAGCTGAACAAACACACTGGTTTTTTGAATTCACTCTATTCAATGCTGAGACACTTATGACAGACTTAAGGTCCCAACTGGCTAAACAAAAACGTTACGACGCTTTATTTGTCAACTCTACCAAAGCGTTTGCCATACTGGTCCTCCTATCTTTAGGGGGCATTTTAGTTTCTCTCATCGTTGGTGCTTGGCCGAGTATTCAAGAGTTCGGGCTTGGGTTTTATACCAGCAACAATTGGGACACGGTCGCCAATGAGTACGGCGCGCTTGCGCCTATTTACGGTACGCTAGTTACCTCACTCATCGCTATCGTGATTGCCGTACCCGTCAGTTTTGGTATTGCGATATTTCTGACTGAGATGTGCCCTAAGTTCCTCAAAAAACCACTGGGTATTGCCATTGAGCTATTGGCCGGCATCCCTTCTATCATTTATGGTATGTGGGGTTTGTTTGTTTTTGCGCCATTCTTTGGCGATCATATCCAGCCATGGTTTATTGAGCACATCGGTCCTCTACCTATCATCGGTAAATTGTTTGTAGGTGCTCCCATGGGACTGGGGATGTTCACGGCATCTCTAGTGCTGGCTATCATGATTATTCCTTTTATCGCAGCCACCATGCGTGACGTCTTCTCTGTTGTACCAGATTTACTCAAAGAGTCTGCCTACGGTATGGGCGCGACGACGTGGGAAGTTATGTTCAAGATTATCCTCCCTTATACCAAAGCAGGGGTTGTTGGCGGCGTTATTTTGGGTCTGGGGCGCGCACTTGGCGAGACCATGGCGGTGACTTTCTTGATAGGTAATGCTTTCAATATCAGTCCAAGTCTGTTTACTTCTGGTGTGACGATTACCTCTGCCTTAGCCAACGAGTTTGCCGAAGCCTCTAGTGAGCTGCATTTGGCCTCGCTACTACATTTGGGCTTAATACTGTTTGTCATTACCTTCATTGTGCTGTCTTTGGCCAAACTCATGCTTATGCGTATGGATCATAAAGCGGGCAACCGATAAATCATGTATCAGACTTTGATATTGATAAAAGATATGGGAAATAAAGACTATGCCTTCTAACAATGCGCTCAACGCACCACTACCAGTCAAGACAAGCTCTAAAGCACGTTATAACAAGAGTCTTTATAACAAGCGCCGTTGGACCAATAAGCTTGGGCTAGGGTTTGCCATGTCAGCCATGGTTTTTGGTTTGTTTTGGTTGTCGTGGATTCTAGTGACATTATTTGTTGAAGGTTTTCAGGGAATGATGGAGTTACCCATCTTTACCGCTGATACGCCGCCCCCTATGAGTGCTGGTGGTTTGCGTAACGCCATTGTTGGTTCGGTAATGCTCGCATTTTCAGGATTGTTCATTGGTGCGCCCATTGGTCTTATGACCGGTATTTATTTGTCTGAGTTTTCTAAAGGGAGTATGCTGGGTAAGGTCACTCGTTTTTTGAATGATATCTTATTGTCAGCGCCTTCGATTGTTATTGGTCTATTTATCTACGCTCTGATGGTAAAAGGTCAAAGCTTCTCTGGTTGGGCAGGTGCATTAGCATTGGCATTGATTGTTATTCCAGTGGTCGTGCGTACGACTGAGAGCATGCTCAATTTGGTGCCCAATAGTTTGCGCGAAGCAGCATACGCACTCGGTACGCCAAAGTGGAAAATGGTAACGCAGGTCACGGTCAAAGCGGCTAAAGCTGGACTGACCACAGGTGTACTATTAGCCTTTGCTCGTATCACAGGCGAGACGGCACCGTTGCTATTTACAGCACTTAACAACCAGTACTTCAGTACCGATATGGGTCAGCCGATTGCCAACTTACCCAACACCATCTATCAATTTGCTATGAGCCCGTATGATAACTGGCACATGTTGGCTTGGGCAGCCGCGCTGCTTATCACGGCGTCTGTCTTGGTACTAAACGTATTGGCACGGTTTATTGGTAATAGAGGTCAGGTTAAATAAGTCTTGATTCCCTGTAGTATCGCAGCAGATACTCACTCAAATTTATATGAAATCAATTAAGATAGGTTGAATAATATTATGAATGATGTCATAAGCAAAGCCCGTACAAAAACCACAACGAATGATTTTGATACGGCAACCGACAGCCTATTGAGTAGACCTATGTCAAATAACCAAAAGTCACAGCAACCCGTTGCTACTGATTTCAACAAACAAACCCGTCACGATATCCCTAAAAACATGCCTGCCGCAAAAATGGAAGTGCGAGATCTAAACTTCTATTATGATGATTTTCAGGCACTAAAGAATATCAATATTGATATCGCTGATAAAAAAGTCACTGCCTTTATCGGTCCTTCAGGTTGCGGTAAATCTACACTACTGCGTACCTTTAACCGCATGTATGACTTATACCCAGGTATGCGTGCAGAAGGTACGATCAATCTCGATGGCAATAACATCTTGGGCAAAGACGTCGATGTCAACTTGCTAAGAGCACAGGTCGGTATGGTTTTTCAGAAACCAACACCGTTCCCTATGTCTATCTATGACAATGTCGCCTTTGGGGTACGACTCTACGAAAAGCTGAGCAAAGACGAGCTCGATCACCGCGTGGAGTGGGCGCTGAAAAAGTCAGCCCTATGGCCAGAAGTGAAAGACAAACTAAAAGCATCAGGTCTGTCACTATCGGGCGGTCAGCAGCAGCGTCTATGTATCGCCCGTAGCGTCGCGACCAAACCCGAAGTCCTACTGCTCGATGAGCCAACATCTGCACTTGATCCTATCTCAACTGGCGCGATTGAGGCGTTGATTGAAGATCTAAAAAACGACTATACGATTGCTATTGTCACGCATAACATGCAGCAGGCTGCCCGTGTGTCTGACTACACGGTGTATATGTATTTGGGCGATATGATTGAGATGGGTGAGACCGATCAGATATTTACTAAGCCTGCCCAAACAGCTACAGAAGACTATATCACTGGTCGTTATGGTTGATATTGAGTGACACCAAAGGTAAGTAGTAATGCGTTAAAACTGAAGCTGGATCAAACATCAAGTGCTCAACAGGACATTGTGAGTCGAACTGTTTTATCTAGCCAGCACACACTGAGCTCATAAAATATAGATTTCAGGGAATACCTCTCATGCAAAGTGATAAGCATATCTCCAAAAGTTTTGACCAAGATCTTGATGAAGCCATTCGTTTGTTTTTGTACATGGGTGATAGCGCTGCCAACCAAGTGGCGAAAGCGATCCATGCACTGATTGACAAAGATGAGATACTGGCGCAAGAGGTCATCGAGATGGACTTTGATATCAACCGAATGGAGGTTGAGCTCGATGAACACATCTTGCTATTGGTTGCGAAGCGTCAACCTGCAGCAGGAGACTTGCGCCTAGTCATGTCTATCAGTAAAGGTGTGGTAGATCTTGAGCGTATTGGCGATGAAGCGGTAAAAATTGCAAAAATGGCAAGCAAAATTGCAGCACAAGGCAAATCGTCTTATGGCTATGCTGAGGTACAGCACTTAAGCAATCAAGTAAGGTTGATGCTTAATAACGCGTTAGAAGCCTTTAGCCAATCAAATGCTGAGCAGGCGTTTGAAGTGATGCGCAATGACAGTGTGGTCAATAACGAATATCAATCTGCTATCCGAGCATTGATGACCTATATCATGGAAGACTCTAGACAAGTCTCAAAGGTCATTAATATCATGTGGATTTTGCGTTCGCTTGAACGTATCGGTGATCATGCACAAAACGTAGCAGAGCTAGTTATCAATTATATCAGTGGTCAAGATGTACGCCACTCAGACTACGCCATGGTCGAAAAAGCAGTACAAGAAGCCAATGACCGTCTGGCTGCTCGTCAAGTCAGTACCATGTCAGTCGACGACTACGAATCGTTAGAAAGTAATGACGACTGATAATGCAGTCAGCATAGTTTGCTCATAATAAAAAACGCGCTATAGCTAGCGCGTTTTTTTGTGGTCGTTACCAATACATAGAAAGCTCAGATTAGCTTTCTGGTGTCCAGCCTTGGGCGCGTTCGTAGTCTTCATTGTCCAAGAACTTATCACGTTGCTCGGTCAGGAATTTTTTGGCTTCAGGGTCCATCATGCTCAAATGATTTTCGTTGATGAGCATGGTTTGATGTTCAAGCCATTCTTTCCATGCCTTTTCAGATACCGTTTCTTGTAGTTCTTGACCTTTTTTATTTGGGAAAGGTGGATGCGGCATTTTTGGCAGATCTTGCTTGTATTTACGGCAAAAGACGGTATTGGCTTGAGGGTTAAAAGTCTCAGTCATAAGGCATTCCTTATTTATTATATTGGGTAAAATCACATGATCTTATGAGACCATGATAACGGTCTTGGTAGATTTAGCAAAGGATATCTGGTGTATCGTTTGCAATTACTAGCTTAGTAGCATAAGTCTTAGCATCTTAAATTTTAGTGTCACAAGTTTCAGCATCACAAACTTTAGTACGATAAATAAAAACACCCGCTACAGATGCGGGTGTTGGGTGTAGATATTACGAATATTGATCGTCAACCATAGCTTAGCCGCTATTTTGAATCAGCTATCTCGTCAGTTGACTAGACAAAGGCCTTTAAGCGTGCGCGTCCATTAACCACAGCTTTCTTAACTTGGTTTGGCGCAGTACCACCTAAATGGTCACGAGCGGCAAGCGAGCCCTCTAGAGTTAGATAATCAAAAACATCTTCGCCAATAGCGTCGCTGAATTGCTGCAACTGTGCTAATGATAAATCACTGAGATCGACACCTTCTTTGATACCTAGCGCAACCGCATTACCGACCACTTCATGCGCATCGCGGAAGGCAACGCCCTGGCGTACCAGATAATCTGCCAAATCAGTTGCCGTAGCATAGCCTTTCATTGTCGCCGCGCGCATACTTTCTTTATTCGGGACGATGTTTGGTAGCATATCAGCGAATGCCAAAAGCGACCCTGTCAGGGTGTCGACACAATCAAACAAAGGTTCTTTGTCTTCTTGATTGTCTTTATTGTAGGCGAGCGGTTGGCTCTTCATCAAGCTGAGCAATGTCATGAGCTGACCAAAGACTCTTGCCGCCTTACCGCGTACCAGTTCAGGCACGTCAGGGTTTTTCTTTTGTGGCATGATCGATGAGCCAGTACAGAAGCGATCTGGTATCTGTACAAAGTTGAACTGTGCTGACATCCAAAGAATAATCTCTTCGCTCATACGTGACATGTGCATCATCAGGATAGAGGCAGCTGAGGTAAACTCAATTGCAAAGTCACGATCTGAGACCGCATCAAGTGAGTTTTGACAAATACCTTCGAACCCTAATAGTTCGGCGGTGATGGTGCGGTCGATAGGGAAAGTCGTGCCAGCGAGGGCTGCGCTGCCCAGTGGCATCTGGTTGATACGGCGGCGGGCATCAACCAAGCGCTCAGTATCACGATACAGCATCTCAAACCAAGCCATCACGTGATGACCAAAGCTGACAGGCTGGGCGGTTTGTAGGTGTGTAAAACCAGGCATAATGGTATCGGTATGTTGATCAGCCAGATCAAGTAAGCCGCTTTGTAAACGCACGAGCAGGGCAATAATATTATCAGTCTCTTCACGTAACCATAAACGGATATCAGTGGCTACCTGATCATTACGGCTACGACCAGTATGTAGTTTTTTACCGACTGCGCCTATAATGTCAGTTAGGCGTGATTCGACATTCATGTGGACATCTTCAAGAGCGATTGACCAGTTAAACTCGCCTGCTTCGATCTCGCGTAATACCTGGTGCAGTCCATCAATAATCGTGGCCGTTTCATCAGCGGTTAGAATATCGCATTCTTTGAGCATCGTTGCGTGGGCAATTGAGCCTTGAATATCGTGACGAGCAAAACGTTGATCAAAGCCGACAGAAGCAGTAAAAGCGGCAACGAAGCTGTCCGTCGCTTCGCTAAATCGTCCGCCCCACATTTGCTGGCCCTGACTGTTTTGTGTCGCATCAGTTGTTGTAGAGACATCTGTGCTAGAATCAGAGACAGATGAACTTTTACTTGATTCGGGATTACTAAGGTTTGAAGAATTGGCGTTCATATCGGTACAAGACAAGTCAAGAGAATAAGAACTCGAGTATAGCAAATGATGAGGTTGCCTTACTAGCCGAACGTTTAGAGTTTTTTATTCCCAAACTCATGAAGCTCATGAGACCTTGGCAGTGGCTGACATATATCGTTTTTTGGTCACTGTTTCTGACAGTGATTGAGCGTCATGGTCTGTCAGGTTGGTCTGATTTTATTATCAAGTTCTTTTCTCGAGTGCTACAGAATTCACTAACCGTCATTCCAGCGCTATATTTGGTCGATTATCTGCGTCCTGCCTTCAAAAATGCGAGCATTCCTAGTGTGAGTGTGCGTATTGTCATGCTCATGATGTTTTCTGCTACGGTATCCATGGCGTTAGTGGTGTTGGTCATGATTAATCTAGGATTGATGGCATACGACCGTCAAGCTTTTGTGATCAATTTGCTATTCAATACAGTACTGACTGGTGGTTTTACCATTGTGTTTTTATTATATTTTTTGCGTAATCATCGTGAGCTCAACGCACTCAAAATATCTTTTGAGTATAAGTTAACCGCCCAAAACGATTTGATTAAAGCCCGTACTGCTCCGCATTTTTTCTTTAATACGATCAACACACTTGTATCACTTATTGAATCCAATCCGCCAAGAGCTGCTGCCTTACTACAGCATGTCTCTGCTTTGTTCCGTGCCAGTTTTAGCGGTGCGCGTGAGATCAGTTTTGAAGAGGAAGTCGCGCTTTGTGAGCATTACTTAGCGATTGAGTCTAGTCGCTTAGCAGATAAGCTCGAGGTAAGCTGGCAGCTGCCTGATGAAGACATCATGTACGATATGGTCATCACGGCTTTAACCTTACAAAGTGTTTTAGAAAAGATGCTGCTCAATGTTGTAGAGATGACCACCGAAACGATTCATATTGATATCAAAGTCACTTGGCAGCAGCACCGTGTGGCAATTCAGATTGAGGTAGAACTGCCCAAAAAAACCTTGATCATCAATCATGATTTGCGTCAGCACATGAATTTTTATATTCAAACGGATCGTTTACGTGCCCATTTTGGTCAAAGTGCTGATATCCAAAGTCTCGTAACCAGTAACCAAGTTACCACCATTATTGACTATCCCTTACAAGATGTCAGTTTATAATATTTGCACCTTTTAGGTGCTTTTGAGTGCTACTGTTCACGTATTATGAAGTGTGGCATATTTATTGCATCATCTTTTATATCTATATGGTTATTGCGATTTATATCTGGTGAATAATGGTTAATATAAAATAGGATGCGACGAAACGTCATCATATCGAACCGATCAATATATTCGTAATACCATCAAAAACATTAAGTATGTCTTTAGGTGGGAGTTTTCATGCGTATCGTAGTTTGTGATGATGAGCCTTTGGCACGTGAGCGCTTAGTCAGAATCGTACAAGAGTCAGGTCACGAGGTCGTCGCTCAAGCCACAACAGGTGGAGAGGCCATCGTCGCTGTAAAAATTCAGCAGCCTGATATTATATTATTAGACATTCGGATGCCTGAGATGGATGGGGTACGCTGTGCTCAAGAGCTTGCCAAACTTGAGCATCCACCTGCTATTATTTTTGTTACCGCTTATGATCATTACGCGATTGCGGCACTAAAAGCCAATGCAATCGGGTATCTGTTAAAGCCTGCAAACAAAGATGAGCTATTAGAGGCACTGAACAAAGCAAAAAACCTAAACGCGGCGCAGCTCAACGAAATTCGTAAGCTAGAAGATCCAACCGCGCGTCCAGTACGCGAGCATATTGCTGCCCGTACTCACCGCGGTGTAGAACTGATTAAACTAAAAGACATTTATTACTTTGCAGCAGACCAAAAGTACGTCAAGGTACGTCACAAAGATGGCATGGTACTGATTGATGAAACGCTAAAAGAACTAGAGCAAGAGTTTGATGACCGTTTATTTCGCGTGCATCGCAATGCGATCATTAACCTTAATTTCTTGGATTATTTAGAAACCTTAGATGCGGGTCAATATCAGATACGATTTAAAGACATTGATGAGACGCTAGCCGTGAGTCGGCGCCATCTGCCAGCCTTACGTGACAAAATTCAAAGCATGTAATGAGGTGTTCCCATTTCGACATAATCCTGCCATATCATCCAACCCTTATTTATGCTTAAATAGGGGTATTTTTTTGCGTCAGCCTCTACTATCAATGATTTGAGTGACCACTTTTCTGTGGCAAGATTGCCCTATTATTTGGTAATGACGTCATGATGGTGGGCTGATAGCATCGAGTTTATTGAGGCCCTTTATGAGCAATCTACAGCAACCTGCTTTGACTACACTAACTATCGCTACGCGGCAGAGTCCTTTGGCTCTATGGCAAGCGGAGCACATTCGCGATCGTTTATTGGCGCTTTATCCTGAGCTGACAATCGAGTTACTAAAAATTGTCACTAAGGGTGACAAGATTTTGGACACCCCTTTAGCCAAAATCGGCGGTAAGGGTTTGTTCGTAAAAGAGCTGGAACAGGCACTGTATGACAAACAAGCAGATATTGCCGTACATTCACTAAAAGACGTACCGATGCAGCTTCCTGAGGGTTTGATGCTAGGCGTTTATTGCAAACGTGCTTCACCAACGGATGCTTTTGTCTCAAATACTTATAATAGTATTGACGAGTTGCCGCAAGGTGCCGTCGTTGGGACGTCGAGTCTGCGCCGTCAGTGCCAGATCAAAGCGTACCGCCCAGATCTACAAATCAAAACCCTGCGCGGCAACGTAGGTACGCGTTTGGGTAAACTAGATGCTGGTGAGTATGATGCGATTATTTTAGCGACCAGTGGATTACAGCGCATTGAATTAGATGCGCGTATACGCGGAGAGTTAGATATTGCTGCTTGTTTACCTGCAGTTGGTCAAGGTGCCTTAGCTATCGAATGCCGTGAGGGTGATGATGAAGTACTACAACTACTGGCACCGCTAAACGATGACAAAGCTCGCATTCGGCTCATCGCTGAGCGTGCACTAAACCGTCATCTAGAAGGTGGCTGTCAGGTGCCGATTGCTGCTTATGCTGTGTTGCAAATGGCGGACGAGACCAGTGCCAATAATGATGACAATGGCGAAAACGGCAATAACGATGATGGTAATGTGTTGTGGTTACGTGGGCGAGTGGGTCAAGCTGATGGTAGCGAGCTGTTAAAGGCAGAAAAGCGAGCGACGTTGGTCGGTACGCAAGATGAGCAAGAAGTGCAGGCCAATCAGCTAGGTATCGATGTTGCAGACATGCTACTCGCTGATGGGGCTGGAGATATATTATCAGCCATTTATGAGCCTGAATAACCGATAGATTGCATTGTGATTTTGTTATAGACCAGCATTTCAAATGGCTGGTCTATAGTGGAGCTAACTTTATAGGTCTTTTGCCATGGTACAGCTATGTCATCAACGTCAACCCAAGTGACATTCAGTCGTGATAGTCACAATAGTCACCCGGATGACTCATCATCAGTGCCGCAAATTGTCATCAATACGCGTCCAACAGAACGTGCTGCGCCGCTGACACACCATCTGCAAGCAGCAGGGTTTACAGTAGTCGAGATACCAATGTTGGTATTGCAATCACGTTCAACGACTGACGATGATATGACACTGATGCGTGCATGGCTCGCTGGTGAATATAAGGCTCTGGTAGTTATCAGCCCAACTGCGGCTACGTTAGGATTGAATGCTTGGCGTGCACTTGTGCACAACGAGCATAGTGACTGTAGTCATTCGGGAGAAGCGCTCAAGCGGCTAGTATCTGAACAGCCAGAGACTAGGCAAGCTGAGATACTCTATGAACTTCTTGTCGCGCCAAGTCAAATCATTGCAGTCGGTCAAGCCACTGCTACGGTACTGAATCAGGCAACAATAGAGGCGACAAGCTACCAAGTATTGCAGCCTGAGGTTGCCAATAACGAAGGTATGCTGGCAATGCCTGAGATTGAAAGTTTGCAGCCTGGTGATAAGCTACTGATATGGCGTGGTCTTGGCGGGCGACGATTATTGGTCGATACATTACAGGCCCGCGGTGTGCATATTGATAGTATTGCGTGGTACGAGCGCACGATGCCTATTGATGCACGATCTCAATATCAGCAATATCAACAAGATTTTCTTGCACATAACAAAGAAAAGAACGCACGATCGAATCAATCAAAACCAATCGTAGTTGTGAGTAGTGGGGTCGCCTTTGAGCACTGGAAACATATCATTAAAGGTGCACAGGTAGAGACTTTGGTATCAAAACCAGATACATATGCGGTGAGTCATACCGAGGAAAGTGTGCCACTCGCGTTATCAGACTTTGCTTATGTTGTACTGGGTGAGCGTTTAGCAAAGATGGTGGCAGCAGAACACTTGAGCTATTGGCGTGTAGAAGACTTAGCACCAGATACGATTCTCTCAGCCATCAACGCTACCAATTAGTATTATAATCTTTTATTTGCTTTAAACATAGTCACACCTATAAATAGTGGTACAGCCTTATGTCAATGAATCCTGAGTCTTTACCCGAAGGTCCTTCTGCTGTACAGCAGCGCCGCCAAGCAAACATTTTGCTGCTGCGGATGCAGTGGCTAGTTATTCTGCTACTTATCGCAGCGCTGCTTTGGTTATATATCAGCCAGCAACGCTTTCAACATAGTGTCAATGAGCGCTTACAAAGTAATGAACAGGTCGTCAGCCGTTTAAACGAAATGGACGATCGCTTATTTGCTATGAGCCAACAGACACTGCCTGAACCGAGAGTGGAGGCCAGCAGTCAAGCGCAAAACCAGCTGGATCTATTACGTATCCAAATAAAGGCTGCCGATAGACTACTAGCAGATAATAATGATAGTGCAGCGATAGAGCTACTGCGAGGGTTGCATTGGCAGTTGGCACAAAGCAGTAATGAGATTGCACCTGCGTTGACTGTGGTCATCAAGCAAAGCTTGCTCCAAGATATCGAACGCTTACAAGCGCAAAGCTCACAACCGAGTCCATGGCAAATCCAAAACCTTGCGATTCAAAATATCCAAGAGTTTTTGCACAGTCATGAGCGTCTTGGAAGCTACGAGCGTACGGATATTCAGCGCCGAGAGCTTGTCGATGCTGCAACAAACAAGCCTGCTAACAGACCGGTGAACAATGAGGCAAGTCTCTCTCGCAGACAGCTCGTCATTCACGAAGTCATCATGACCTTAAATCTTGCAAGCCAATCTAGCAATATGCGTGAACAGGACCAATTGAGTAGTTATTTGACCCAAGCGCGCAAACAGCTAAAAACGTTAATTCCTAAGTCATCAGTTAGCAAAAAGTCTACTCAAAGTGATGCGATTGGCATTGTTCCAGCGGACAAAAAACCGATAGGTGCACAAGCTAATTCGGACACGGCTTTAGACACCAATTTAAAAACCAACGTAGACACTAATTTAGAAATTATGAAAGCCCCTAGCGATATACCAGAAGTTATCGCTTGGCTAGATCAACTGATTGCCAATACACCCAAACCAACCCCTTTATTGACCACACAAATCTTAGACAAACCTCAGAGCCAGTAGAGGTTGTTTAGCAGCGCGACAAATACTGAATATAAAGAAAAAGGTAAGTTATGACTGATTTTAACGAAAAATATGATTTTTTGGCTGACGTGATTACCGAGCGTCCTGACGTACTGGCTAATTATCCAATCATTCATCCCCAGCCAATTCATTGGGGTGAGATGGATGCATTTAACCACCTCAATAATGTGGTTTATTATCGTTACTCTGAGTCAGCGCGTATTGGTTATTTACATGCGTTAGATATGTTTGATGGCAGTATGGTTACCGTACTGGCGCAATCGAGCTGCCAATACTTACGCCCAGTAACGTATCCTGATACCTTGCTGCTAGGTGTGCGCTGCCAGCGTCTGGGTAATACCAGTATAACAATGGAATATAGCTACTATAGTACAGCGCAAAACATCATCGTGGCGACGGCCGAGGCAGTGGTGGTACGTCTCGATAGTGATGGGAAAGGTAAGTTGCCATGGACAGCGGAAGAGCGCGCGCGGCTGTTAGCACTAGAAGCGAAATTTGATCACACTCCCGAGCTTTAGAGTGATATTAACCTGACGCTTTTTTGAGAGGTCTCGCTGGTTAAAGTTGAAGGGTATCGTCGGTTAAGCGTTGATTATTGAAAACAAAAAAAGGGCACGCTAACATGATATTAGCGTGCCCTTTTCGCGACTTATGTTTTAGTCCACTTTTAAACAGGCTTTAGCTTTGTTGCGGGGCGCTGACAAAATCAACCACATTTAAGTCAAAGCCTGATAAGGCATAAAACTTCATCGGTGATGACAGTAAACGCATATCACGTACACCCAAGTGACGCAGTATTTGTGCACCAACGCCGATACTACGATAAGGCTGCTGGGCGATGGTCGATAGTGACTGATTGTCTGAAGCTTTATCTAACGCATCTCCTAGATCGACTGGCTGATGATTACCTACCCAAACCATGACGCCACGATCTGAAGCACTGATTTCTTCTAGTGCTGACTGTACGCTCCAGCCGCTACGACCCGTCGTATCATTTTTGGCAGCAAATAGATCACGTAGTGGATGGAAGCCATGGACACGTACGGTACTCACGCCTTCGCTCACATCACCTTTTACCAAT
Source organism: Psychrobacter sp. H27 (assembly GCF_059072655.1). Taxonomy (NCBI): domain Bacteria; kingdom Pseudomonadati; phylum Pseudomonadota; class Gammaproteobacteria; order Moraxellales; family Moraxellaceae; genus Psychrobacter; species Psychrobacter sp. H27. The sequence goes on from NZ_JCACRX010000001.1 coordinate 2,042,602, forward strand.
GCTAAATGTGTTTCTTCAGCACCAAACTCACGGAAACGATGCAAGGTAAAAGTGCCATGTTCAGTTTCAAAAGGACGCGACTCGATTTCTTCTACCGTTTGCTCATTGGCGATGCGGTAGTTGATGAGATCGGCGATTGTACCCATTTTGATGTCGTGTTCTTTTGCAAATATCTCAAGATCATCTCGACGTGCCATCGTACCATCAGCATTGATGATCTCTACAATGACTGCTGCAGGCTCTAATCCTGCTAATCTTGATAAGTCGCAACCGGCTTCTGTGTGGCCTGCACGGTGTAGAACACCGCCGTTTTGTGCCATGATTGGAAAAATATGCCCAGGTTGGACGATGTCTTCTGGCTTTGCAGCAGACGAGACCGCAGCTTGAATCGTACGAGCGCGGTCCGCTGCAGAGATACCAGTGGTAACACCTTCAGAAGCCTCAATAGACACCGTGAAGTTTGTGCTAAATTTTGCTTCATTGCGATCTGACATAAGCGGCAGGGCTAATTGCTGGCAACGCGCCTGTGATAGGGTTAAGCATACCAAGCCGCGCGCGTGAGTAATCATAAAGTTGATATCTTCAGGGCGAACGTGCGTCGCTGCCATGATGATATCACCTTCGTTTTCGCGGTCTTCATCATCCATCAAGATGACCATTTTTCCGGCACGAATATCTTCGATAATCTCAGGAATCGTATGTAAACTCATAGTAAGTCTCAATATTTTATTATTAATAAATATGTGTGGTTTGGAATATAAAGCGTTATCTGCCTATTGTAGCAGTAGATGGTACAACGCGCTGTTGCTGTTGAGCAAAGCGCGTGATAATCATAGTAATCAAATAACAGTAATCAAATATAGAAGTAACTCATGACTCTTATATATCATTGTGGATACATTTTAACGGTTTTTGACCACGCGTGCTGCCTCAAAGCTGAACTATCACGCTTAGTCTTTTAAAAATGGGGTTAAATATTACTAATGGCTCATACGTATAATGACTAATCCCTAAACCAACGATAGCTCAAAATTTCCGACACATCAGATGGTATTCTCAATCATTACTCGCTGCTTGGGTTTTTAGCCATTCTATAAACTGTTTACTATGCTGCTCACGTTGGTTATCAGCAAACTTATAAAAACTGGTACCCAACAAGTTTTCTGGCAAATAGCTTTGAAGATAGTAGTGATTAGGATAGTCGTGAGGGTAAGCGTAACCTTGTCCGTAGCCCTGATTGCGCATCAGTTTTGTCACACCATTACGTAGGTGTAATGGTACAGGGGAGGCATCCTTTTCTGCCAAAGCCATCGCTGCATTTATCGCTTTATAAGTGCTGTTGCTTTTGGCACTGGTCGCCAGATAGACCACGACTTGCCCCAATATGATGCGTGCCTCTGGCATACCGATAGATTGCACACTACGTAGGGCTGCATCAGCAAGAAGTAGGGCATTTGGATTGGCATTACCGATATCCTCACTGGCGAGTATTACCAATCGACGCGCAATAAAATCGGCAGGCTCTCCGCCAACCAGCATCCGCGCCATCCAATATAGCGCAGCGTCAGGATCTGAGCCGCGTACTGATTTAATCATGGCTGAAATAATATCGTAATGCTGCTCACCATCTTTGTCATAACGTACCAACGCCGTTTGCGCCACTTGGCTAACCAGCTCGTCATCAATGATTATTGGTGATTGCTCGGTGTCGGCTGTTTGGATCGCAAGCTCTAATAAGTTTAGCGCCTTTCTTGCGTCGCCATGTGCCAATTGACTGATGGTATCTTGCGCTTGCAAGTCGATAGTCAGTTTTTTAAGGACAGCGTCTTCTGCTAGTGCTCGCTGTAATACGGCACCAATCTGCTCAGGCGTCAACGGCTCTAAACGATATACTTGGCAACGTGATAATAGAGCATTATTGACGCTAAATGATGGGTTCTCTGTGGTTGCACCAATTAAGGTAATATCCCCAGACTCCACAGCGCCCAAGAGCGCGTCTTGCTGCGCTTTATTAAAACGATGTATCTCATCGATAAATACCACAGGTGACTCAAGGCTTAATGAGTCTTTATTGTCTAATACTTCACGCAGCTGCTTGACCCCAGTATTCAAGGCAGAGAGCGCATGAAAAGGTCTACTAACGGCATCAGCCAATAGCATCGCGATGGTTGTTTTTCCGATACCTGCTTCACCATGTAAGATAATAGACGGCAAGTGTCCTTGCTCTACCAAACGTCGTAGCGGTGCGCCTATAGCTAAGAGGTGCTCTTGACCAATAATAGCAGCAAGTGAGGCAGGGCGCATACGCTGGGCAAGGGGGGTGTCGGCGTGAAAGTTGGTCGGCATAGAACTCTCTATCAAATAATTAAAAAACCATCAATGGATCATAATGGCAGTTATCAATGGGCGTTATCGCTAAATACAGAACGTTGAGTACAGAGCACCGCATTCTATTCTATATTTACTATTCTGAGTTCATCTAAATACACTCAGTTGTTTGGCATGATTCTCGCAGCAACTTTATAATGACACTCAATATTGGACATGAGCCATAAAAGTAGGCTAGGTTATAAACCTAATGTTACCTGTAAGTATGGGTCATACACGCTAGGCTAACGCAAAAACATGTTAATGAAAGCTCACTAAGCGTATAGCTTATGTCCTTGATACTTTAGTTCTCACAATTCATCTATATTAACGGTTCAACCATTTCAGTAACGGACTTGGTAAAAATGGATAACCAAACATAATCTATTAGAAGTAGCCTATCAAATATAAGGTAATACATTGACGATGTCTAAACCCACACTCAAGCGCTTATTTAATCGATATCTACGTAACCGTAACCACAGCCAGCGGTCGCGTGGTTTGACGGCAGGCGAGATAGCGCTGGCGAGATCCGTATTTGGTGAGAGTATCAGACTTGATGAGGTTCGGCTAAAGACCGCTTGGTGGGTACTAAAAAACTATGCCGTCAGTCCCAATGGTAATATCTATTTTAACCCAGCTGATTGGATTATAGATTTTAGTGACGCGCCTTTGGCGAAACAGAGCTGGCTAATACATGAGTTGACTCACATATGGCAATTGCAGCAAGGTTTAAAAGTCGTACGCGGTGCCCTTATCGATCGGCGCTATGACTATGTATTAGAAACGGGTAAATCCTTTTTTAAGTATGGTATAGAGCAGCAGGCACGTATGGTACAAGATTATTTTGTACGTCGTCAGCGCGGACAAGACTGCCAAGCTTTGGAGGCTTGCATACCATTTTTGACCGTAAATCCTATTACTAACATTAAAAGCACTGGTAGCTCTTTTATCAGCTAGGTTTTGCCTGTCATATGATAATTAGGTTTCTAACTGCTTGGGGTAATTAGAGATAGTGCTATGATTAGTAATAGTATGACTAATGAATAAGATAAAAATAATTATATGCCTATTAAATTGGGTTTGTTCAATGACTAATAAGTCAGTGATGGCTCGAAGAATAAATGAACAGAGAATGACAAACGTTAGTTATCGTCATCACTTTAGCTTTTTATACGTTTGCTTTATTAAAGGATATGTACTCTTATGCTTAGATTTTTATCAGTGAAGCCTAATACTGACACTCATTATCAATCGCCACTGCTTGCAGCAGCGTTGACGAGTGTACTGTTTCTGACGGGTTGCCAACAGCAAGCAGATACCCAGCCTGTACCAAGCGATACCGAGACAAGCGAAAAAACAACTGAAGAAGACAGTCAGCCTATGCCACAAAGCGATTCGGCTGCAGCGCGTATAGAACAGTTTCAACCTATATATGTTGCACAAGCGCAAGGGTTGCAGCGCCGTCTTCAAGCAGAGTATGAGTCACTGCAAGCGGCAGATGCATCAGACAGCGATGAGTCCTTACTACTAGGCGGTGCAGCTGACAATGCTAACGATAACGTGACTGACAGCACAGGTGAAAACACTACTAGCAACAACAGCAACGATGAGACAATAGAGAATGCGTCAGAGGGCTCTGGTGTTGATAGTGCTGAGCAGACAACAGCATCGAACAGCCCAGTGGCTATAGGTAGCAATACAGATTCGGATGCAGCGGTCGATATCAATACTAGTACCGAAGTTGGTGAGCGTGACTTGACGGTGTTAAAGCGTATTAGTCTGGAGCCACGTAAACCTGTGATACTGACCGAAGCGCAGATAATAGAGCGCTATCAACAAACGATGGATACGCTATATCAGCCTGTGACGACGCCACTCAGTGCAGAGGATTCTGACACACTGATTAACATCGCGACTTTAGTGCCGCAATTGTTTGAACATGCAGAGATTGCCGGAAGGTTAAGTGCAAAAAGCCCAGCGCTGGCTCGTTTGATTATTCAGCATCAAGTATGGGAGCAGATAGAAGCGCAGCAGGTAGTCGATATGCAGCAGATGAAACAACAGCAGCAGCAAGAGTTTGAGATGCTCATGACTAAGTTTAATGATACGATTAAAGGCTATGATGAGCAGATTGCAAAGTATGAACAGACTTTGAAAGAATTTCAGTAAATAACCATGTCATGTTCGTAGTATCAAATATACATACTAGAGCCAATAGTACCTATCAAAGAGCAATAAAAAATCCCGCATGATAGCGGGATTTTTTATTGCTCAAACACGGCTCAGCTTACTTGCGATCTTCAACTTTTACAAAATCACGGCGCGTTTCACCAGTATACAACTGACGCGGGCGACCGATTTTGAATGGTGCACTATGCATTTCTAACCAGTGGCTGATCCAGCCTGAAGTGCGAGCCAATGCGAAGATAACTGTAAACATTGACGTTGGGATACCGATGGCTTTCAAGATGATACCAGAGTAAAAATCAACGTTTGGATATAGGTTACGCTCGATGAAGAACGGGTCTTCTAGCGCGATTTTCTCTAGTGCCATCGCTAACTCAAGCTTAGGGTCGTTGATACCTAGTGCTTCTAGTACTTCATCACAAGTCTCTTTCATTACTTGAGCGCGTGGATCGAAGTTTTTGTAAACACGGTGACCAAAGCCCATGAGCTTCACTTCACGGCTTTTTACTTTTTCCATGAACTCAGGCACGTTTTCGACAGTACCGATTTCATCTAGCATCTCAAGAACAGCTTCGTTGGCGCCGCCATGTGATGGTCCCCATAACGCAGCAATACCTGCAGCGATACATGCATAAGGGTTTGCACCGGTAGAGCCAGCTAGACGTACTGTTGACGTAGAAGCGTTTTGCTCATGGTCAGCGTGCAAGGTAAAGATCTTGTCCATGGCGCGAGTGATAACGTCATTGGTTTCGTAATCTACATCAGCAGGCGTTGCAAACATCATGTACAAGAAGTTTTCTGCGTAGTTAAAGTCATTACGCGGATACATGAACGGTTCGCCTTGTGAATACTTATAACTCATCGCAGCAAGCGTAGGCATCTTAGCAATTAGACGAATAGCTGTGATTTCGCGATGTTCTTCATTGCTCACGTCTAGGTCTTCATGATAGAACGCTGATAAGGCACCAACGACACCAACCATAATAGCCATTGGATGCGCGTCACGGCGGAAGCCTTCAAAGAACTTACGCAATTGATCATGGACAGGAGTATGCTCGCGGATTTTTTCAAAAAAGTCTGCTTTTTGCTCAGCAGTAGGTAGGTCACCATGAATCAATGCATAAGCGACTTCTAGGTATTCAGCGTTGTTCGCTAACTCGTCGATAGGGTAGCCACGATGCAATAACTCGCCTTTACCGCCGTCGATGTAAGTAATCTTTGATTCAACAGGAGCAGTAACTTTAAAGCCAGGGTCATAAGACCAGAAGCCTGATTCTTGTAGAGCAGCAACATCGATAACTGGGCGCCCTAAAGTACCTTTAATAATAGGAAGTTCGTATTCTTCACCATTCACGGTTAGTTTGGCATTATTATCAGCCATAAATTGCTCTCCATTGGTTTTAGCTTGTTAGAATAAAATTACTACAGACGTACACCTCACGTCATCATCGGTCAAACGGTAAAATGAATTTAACTCATTTAATACGCAGGGTATATTAGCAGCAATCACTTGTGATTTGAAAAAACTTTTATTGACTACCATCCCAATTGGCATGGGTTAGCGGTGGTTATTCGCTGTAATTTTTGTATCAAAATATGTCTGTTTGGTTATTTTGCTTAAATTTATCCATTTTTCAGCCATATTTATGATGTCAAAATCGGTACAACATTGTTCGAATATTGGCAAAAATCTAGACACATATGCATAAAAATTGAGCTTAAAATCTTCTAGGTCATGAGTAGCAAACCAATCGAATTCGACTTAAGTTTGATATAGATCAATGCTTTTCAGATTGAGTATTACATATCTCTATTTATTTGTTAAATAACTGTGTTTTACTATTGCTTCAGGGATAAGTTTGTAATTATCGCTCAGTCATTTTATAATTGTAGTAATTAACTAGCACTAGCTTGTGCAAATTGATAAGTGGTCATAACATAGTGTCGTTTATAGCTTGCTTTATATATGCCTATTTACGATTGTCTAGTGTTTTGATAGACCAAACCGAATTCTATGGTTTGAGTGTTCCTATTAACCATTCTGTTTTTGAGTGCTGAGCACAAGTATCTGTTGCTTAGTATGCGGCTCGCTCTGAAGTAGAGGACATATTAACGTTGTCTTGCGCTTCATACGACCAATAAAAATAGACTGGTTAGTCGATCTTACTCATGTTTATTCTCTTTGTTGTATAATAGATGGGTTGTTTGATAGGCCTGTCATCTCGACAAGCGATGTTGAACAGTCTATTACTACCTTTATATACATGATCCTTTCTTCATATTTAGCGCAAACTAAAAGAAGTCAGCTAGCTCTTCCTTACTTTATTCGTCTCGTGTGTTGCTCGACGCTCATCTGACACTATCCATGTCAAGCCTCGATAGCAGATACAGGAGTATAACCGCAAAAAGGATGCCCGCTGTGAAAAGCAACCGACCTATTGATCTGCCTTTAAGCCAAGTGATTAGTGTTAATCGCTCACCGATTGCGATCGCCTCTATCTTGCATCGTATCTCTGGCATTATTTTATTTTTATTAATTCCTGTCATGCTATGGTTATTACAGAACTCACTGGCGTCGCCTGAGAGTTTTGCAACTGTATTTGACAACGTACTTGTGCGCTTTTTAGCATGGATATTTGTTGCCGCTATTGCCTATCATTTCGTAATGGGTATGAAACATTTATTTGCTGATATGGGCATGAACGAAGAGCTAAAATCTGGTCGCACTGCCTCTATGGTCAGTTTTGTGATCGCCGCGATTTTGGTTGTCGCGTCATTTGTATGGGTGATGTTCTAATGATAAAAAATGATTCAGGAATCAAAAGTGCTACTGGTCTGACAGGTTCAGGCTCACGTGATTGGATTATTCAGCGTATTAGTGCTGTTGTTTTAGCCGTTTATAGCGTGATATTGCTGGGCTTCTTTTTGACCCATGGTGATGTCACTTTCATTGAATGGTCATCATTTATGACCAGTTTACCGATGCGTTTATTCAGTTTGGTTGCAGTACTTGCACTGGCTGGCCATGCTTGGGTCGGTATGTGGACAGTATTTACTGACTATATTACGACAGGCAAGCTAGGCTCAAGCGCAGCAGGTTTACGTTTAGTACTACAGTCATTGATGATTATCGCTATTTTAGTATTTCTATTTTGGGGCATTATGATTTTTTGGGGTAACGGTTTCGGTATCGCTGCTGTTTAACCATTGAACAAATACCTCTTATATCTATATATAACAGCAGGTATATCCAACTGATAAACTGGTTGGAAAGATAATCGCAATTATCTGCTGATAGCCAAGAATAGTCATAGCATTGGACTAGCATTGATGACCAGCTAATCTGATTATAGCTGAGTAGGCTTAGTCCAGTATAACGATAGATATGCACATGAAGTGGTTGCAGACTGTTTAGATTGTTATGTTACAAGTTTATGAAATAGCCAAATAGTGAGCTTTCATAAATGTGATACAAGCTTTTTAAAGAGTTTTAATTAACTTCTGAGCATTAACAGGCATTAGGAAAACCGTAATGGCAACTAGACAAGACAATACCATTAGTAATATCAAGACCCTAAACTACGATGCAGTCATCGTTGGTGGCGGCGGCTCAGGTATGCGTGCTTCATTGCATTTAGCGGAAGCGGGCATGAAGGTTGCAGTCCTTACCAAAGTATTCCCAACGCGTTCGCACACGGTTGCCGCTCAGGGTGGTATCGGTGCAAGTTTGGGTAACATGAGCAATGACAACTGGCACTTCCACTTCTATGATACCGTAAAAGGATCAGATTGGTTGGGTGACCAAGATGCTATCGAGTATATGTGCCGTGAAGCGCCAAAAGTAGTCTATGAGCTTGAGCACATGGGCATGCCATTTGACCGTAACGAAGATGGTACGATTTATCAGCGTCCGTTCGGTGGTCATACGTCTAACTATGGCGAAAAAGCTGTACAACGTGCTTGTGCTGCTGCTGACCGTACAGGTCACGCGCTGCTACATACGCTATATCAAAAGAATTTAGAGCAAGGCACTGAGTTCTTTATCGAGTGGATTGCCCTTGATTTGATCAAAGACGAAGCGGGTAACATCAACGGTGTCGTTGCGCTTGAGCAAGAGACGGGTACGGTTGCGGTATTCCAGTCACCAATTACTGTCCTAGCGACAGGCGGTGCGGGTCGTATCTTTGCAGCGTCTACCAATGCTTATATCAATACTGGCGACGGTATTGGCATGGCAGTACGTGCTGGTATCCCATTGCAGGATATGGAATTCTGGCAGTTCCATCCAACTGGTGTTCATGGTGCAGGTGTACTACTGACTGAAGGTTGTCGCGGTGAAGGCGCTATCTTGCGTAATAAAGATGGTGAAGCGTTCATGGAGCGTTATGCACCAACCGTGAAAGACTTGGCACCACGTGACCTCGTATCACGTTCAATGGACCAAGAAATCAAAGAAGGCCGTGGTTGTGGTCCTAATGCTGATCATATCGTTATGGATATGACGCATCTAGGCGTTGAAACCATCATGAAGCGTTTGCCATCAGTATTTGAGATTGGTAAAAACTTCGCCAACGTCGACATCACAAAAGAACCAATTCCAGTAATCCCAACCATTCATTACATGATGGGCGGTATTCCAACCACTATTCATGGTCAGGTTGTTGTGCCAGATCTAGAAGCAGGTACTGATGAAGACGGCCTATATGCTAAAGGCAATGTGGTTAAGGGTCTTTATGCAATCGGTGAATGTGCTTGTGTGAGTGTTCATGGTGCCAACCGTTTAGGTACGAATTCACTACTTGATCTACTCGTATTTGGCCGTGCAGCGGGTAAACATATCGTTGATGAGTTCCATCACGCTGATCACAACTACAAGCCGCTTGATCCACGTGTGCTTGATTTTACAGTGAAGCGTTTAGACAAGTTGCAACAGTCTACTGAAGGCTACAATGCGCAAGACGTGGCTGATGAGATTCGGGCAACTATGCAAAAGCATGCTAGTGTATTCCGTACCCAAGCAATGATGGATGAAGGCGTTGAGAAAATCCTAGCGCTAGGCGATAAGATCGAAAAAATTCATCTTGGCGATAAATCACAGGTGTTCAACACAGCACGCATCGAAGCTTTTGAAGTGGCAAATCTGTACGAAGTAGCAAAAGCCACTATGATATCAGCGGCTACACGTCACGAAAGCCGCGGCGCACACAGTGTATCTGACTATGACCGTCCAGAAGATGATGATTACGCACCAAATGGTCGTAACGACCACGATTGGATGAAGCATACTTTATGGTATTCTGAAGGCAACCGTATTATTTATAAGCCCGTTCGCAAAGTACCATTGACTGTTGACTACATTGAACCAAAAGTTCGCGTCTATTAACTCTAGATTGCATGCTTGGTTCATAGCCAACATGCAACAGCAGTCTCAACGTTTTATCCCTTATTAATTTATTAAAAAGGTGACCGCCAGCTACATGCTCATGCCAGCGTTACTGGGCTATTGATTGATATTCGATATTTAATTATCAGTACTAATCAATAGCCAGCGCTAATATGTTGCAGTCTTTGTATGCCCGCCATCACCTACGTGTGGAGTTTAGCATTATGAGCCGAGGTACTCGCACCATCGAAATCTATCGCTACGATCCTGATGTGGACGCAGCGCCGCGCATGCAAACCTATACGATTGAATTACTTGATTCAGATCGTATGTTGCTTGACGTATTATTACGCCTAAAGAAAGAAGATGAGACAATTACTTTCCGTCGCTCTTGTCGCGAAGGTATTTGTGGTTCTGACGGCATGAACATCAACGGCAAAAATGGTCTAGCATGTTTAATCAACATGAATACCCTACCAGAAAAAGTAACGGTTCGCCCGTTACCTGGTTTGCCAGTGGTTCGTGATTTGGTTGTTGATATGAACCAATTCTACGAGCAATATGAGAAAGTACACCCGTACTTGATCAATGATCAGCCAGCACCGCCGACGGAACGTCTACAGTCACCTGAACAGCGTGAAAAGCTAAACGGTCTGTATGAGTGTATCTTGTGTGCGTGCTGTTCAACCAGTTGCCCATCATTCTGGTGGAACCCTGATAAGTTCCTAGGTCCATCAGCGTTACTGCACGCTTATCGCTTTGTTGCTGATAGTCGTGATGGTGATACCCAAGCACGTTTGGCCCGTCTAGACGATCCGTTTAGCTTGTTCCGTTGCCGTGGTATCATGAACTGTGTATCGGTTTGTCCTAAAGGCTTGAACCCAACCAAAGCCATTGGCCATCTACGTAATATGTTGATTGATCAAGCCGGTTAGTAGTTTGCAAGCGCATCAGTTATAATAGATACAGTACGAAAAACACCACCTATTCGTTAGGTGGTGTTTTTGTTAGTTAGACTGGCTTAGATATATTTGCGTGCATACTCTACTGGCTCTATACCAAGCAGGCTTACCTATAGAGTCTTAGATCACAGCAGCAGGAAACTAAAGCAGTAAGTTTGACTCGCAAATGGTCAATATTCAGCCATTGAGCTGGCAAAACACCATACGCAATACATTGGTTGTGTGTAAGAAGACATAATATATAGACAATCAATCTATATAATCGGATATAGACACGAGAAAAGTTTGGTATAATTACGTTTTTGACGATACTAAATGCTAATTGAGTGGTTCAGTAATACGTATCAATTAATAGAATAAAACGTTATGTATACAATTATTGTGCTTGTATAATTGATAATAGATATTCATTACGTAAATACTTAGTATTGAACAAACAAACTATGTCGCAAAAAATGGTCGTGATAGGCTATACAGCAATGTATTTCTGTCTTGATGGACAACATTTCTAGTAGACATAGGATGTTTTAGCGTTAACAGCCATTATAAATGGTTAGCTAAAAGTTTGATTGATTGTTAATAACTTATAACTTACCAATCGGTTATAGCTACAAGAAGTATATATAAATTAATGTTGTGAAACGAGTCAGTTAACAAAACTGAGCGTTCACAAATAATTTTATTTTTAATATAGGTATTGCAATAAGACTTGTTATCACTATTTAGCATCCCTTGCTTCTTTAGACAATGACGGCAATATTCTATAGTGACGGCAATACTTAGGGATAGAAGTGTTTTATCAAATAGTATTTAACGGGATATGACAAATTGTCTATATGCCTAGCATCTAGCGATTGACACCATAATAAGCACGACTCCATTCATTTATCTATCAAATAGACGATTATTATGAATAGTATAACTAAAGAAAAAGCGGACCAAGGACATACTGAACTGGCCGCTGATAATGCCAGCTATATAGAAGCTCTTTACGAGCAGTACCTAACAGACCCTGATAGTGTTGACACAGATTGGCAAGCGTACTTTGAACAGTACAAATCGTCAGACGATGCCAAGCATAACGCGATTAAGGACCAATTTTTATTACTTGCTCGCAATCAGACCGCGAATAAAGTAAGTGATGAAAACACTGACCAAAGCAGTGGTACCTCAAATAACTGTACTGATCCAAAGCAAATGGGTGTGCAGCAATTAATCTCCGCATATCGTCGCCGTGGCCATCGCCGTGCCAAACTTGATCCTTTAGATTTGCATCCACGTGCCGAAGTAGAAGATCTAACGCTTGCTTATCATAATTTATCAGAAGCAGATCTTGATACTGTATTCCCAACCAATGATTTAGTAATCGGTAAAAATGAAGCGCCATTGCGTGAAATTATCGAAATCATGGAGCGTGTGTACTGCCGTCATATTGGTATCGAGTACATGCACGTCACCACCAGCACAGAAAAGCGCTGGATGGAAGAATACTTAGAAACCAACTTGGGCTATATCCAATTTGATAAAGAAAAGCGCTTATCTATTCTTGAGCGCCTGACTGCTGCCGAAGGTTTAGAAAAGTACTTAGCACGTAAATATACGGGCGTTAAACGTTTCGGTCTAGAGGGCGGTGAAAGCTTCATTCCTGCTATCAATGAAATTATTCAACGTGCTGGTGGCTATGGCACAAAAGAGATGGTCATTGGTATGGCTCACCGTGGACGCCTTAACCTACTAGTCAATATCCTAGGTAAAAATCCTGCGGATCTGTTTGACGAATTTGATGGCAAAGTACAACCAGAAAAAGGCTCAGGTGACGTTAAATACCACAATGGTTTTTCATCAAATGTGATGACGCCAGGTGGTGAGGCGCATTTGGCACTAGCGTTTAACCCATCTCATCTTGAAATCGTTGCACCAGTATTACAAGGCTCAGTACGTGCCCGCCAAGTGCGCCGTAATGATCAGCCGTCATTAGACAATACTGGTGGTAATTCAGTATTGCCGATCGTTATCCATGGCGACGCGGCTTTTGCTGGTCAAGGTGTGGTTCAAGAAACCTTCCAAATGTCACAGACCCGTGCTTATACCACTGGTGGTACTGTACATATTGTCATCAATAACCAAGTTGGTTTTACCACCAGCCGTCAAGAAGATGTTCGTTCAACCGAATACTGTACTGACGTCGCTAAGATGGTACATGCGCCCATCTTGCACGTGAATGGTGACGATCCTGAATCAGTCGTATTTGCAGCTCAGTTGGCATTAGATTATCGTCATCAGTTTGATAAAGACATCATCATTGATCTTTTTTGCTATCGCCGTAACGGACATAATGAAGCAGATGAGCCTTCAGCTACGCAGCCATTGATGTATGCAGTTATTAAAAAATTGCCTACAACGCGTACCATCTATGCACAGAAGCTTATCGCTGATGGGCTTTTAAATAGCGAAGAAGAAAAGCAATACGAAGACGACTATCGTGAATCTTTAGACCGTGGTGATTATGTTGCCAGCTCACTAGTAAAAGAACCTAACGAGCAGTTATTTGTAGACTGGAAGCCTTATTTAGGTCACGAATTGGTTGACGACTGGGACACTAGTGTCGATATCGAAAAGCTAAAAGCTTATGGACGCCGTATGGCTGAAATGCCAGAGGGCTACAAGCTACAACGCCAAGTTCAAAAAGTAGTTGAGCAGCGTCTAGCGATGCAGACTGGTGAAGAGCCTCTCAACTGGGGTGCAGCTGAGACATTGGCTTATGCATCATTGGTCGATAACGATGATGTATTGGTACGCATTACGGGCGAAGATGTAGGACGTGGTACGTTCTCGCATCGTCACAGTGAAATCTATAATGTCAATGACGGCAGCATGTATGTGCCACTCGCTCACATGAGTAAAACGCAAGCACGCTTTGCCACCTATAACTCATTGCTATCAGAGGAAGCAGTATTAGCCTTTGAATATGGTTATGCTACGACAGTACCAAATGCATTGATTGTTTGGGAAGCGCAGTTTGGTGACTTCGTGAACGGTGCGCAGGTCGTTATTGATCAGTTCATCTCAAGTGGCGAGACCAAGTGGCAGCGTGTTTGTGGTTTGACCATGTTATTGCCACATGGTTTTGAAGGTCAAGGTCCAGAGCATTCTTCTGCGCGTCTTGAGCGCTTCTTACAGCTATGTGCTGAAGACAATATGCAAGTTATTACGCCAACGACTCCTGCACAGATTTATCACGCCTTGCGTCGTCAAGCAGTACGCCCGATTCGTAAGCCTTTGATCGTTATGTCACCAAAGAGTTTGTTACGTCATAAGCTGGCAACGTCTAATCTAGAAGAGCTTGCCAATGGTAAGTTTGAAACCGTAATTTCAGAGATGGACGACCACAACGCAGACAAAGTTACTCGCATGGTGCTATGTGGCGGTAAGGTCTATTACGATCTACTAGAGCAGCGCCGCGCATTGGGTCTTGATCATGTTGCTATCGTACGTATTGAACAACTTTATCCATTACCAGAGCAACGTTTGGTTGCTGAGATTGAAAAATACAGCAATCTAGCTGAGATTGTATGGACGCAAGAAGAACCACTGAACCAAGGCGCTTGGTACTATCTGGCCCCGCATATGTTCCGTATTGTTGTACCACATCCAACTAAGGCAAAAGTCATGGAGCCGGTGGCACGTCCTCCTAGTGCAGCACCTGCAACAGGTTCGCCAAAACTGCATGCTCAGCAGCAGCAAGCATTGATTGCTGGCGGTCTTGGTATAAGTGTCGATGAGCTATCTAAGTAACAGGTTATCTAATCGAAAGACTATAGCAGATAAATGAATCAGGCGATGACAGTTAGTATTTTTTAATACAATCTAAGCGTTACTTTTAACGAATACTGACTGCCTATCACGACTTAATAATAAGTATGAATATCCACATCTAAGGAGTATATCGATGGCTGACATCAAAGCCCCCGTTTTTCCAGAATCGGTTGCCGATGGCACAATCGTTGAATGGCATGTCACTGAAGGTCAACAAGTTAATCGTGATGACCTACTAGCTGAGATCGAGACTGACAAAGTAGTACTAGAAGTTGTTGCACCTGATGATGGTGTAGTAACTAAAATCGTCAAGCAAGTTGATGACACAGTATTGTCTGATGAGTTGATTGCACAGTTCGAAGCCGGTGCAAGTGCAGGCGAAGCACCAGCTGCAGAGACAACAGAGCAGCCAGCTGCATCAGAAAAGCAAGCTGCAGACGGCGGTGAGCCAGTACAAGCGACTGACAAAAAAGACGAAGCAGATCACAAAGATCAAAGCCCAGCAGTCCGTAAAGCAGCAAAAGAGTCTGGCGTTGATCCTAAAGAAGTTGAAGGTAGTGGTCGCGGCGGTCGTGTCACCAAAACGGACATGGCAAATCCAACGCTAAAATCAGACAGCAGCATCAAATCTGATAGTGGCCGTCCCGTTGCTGAGTCAATGGGCGAACGTACAGAAAAACGCGTTCCAATGACTCGTCTGCGCAAGCGTGTTGCAGAGCGTCTATTGTCAGCATCACAAGACACAGCGATGTTGACGACGTTTAACGAAGTTAACATGAAGCCATTGATGGACATGCGCGCTAAGTACAAAGAAAAATTTGAGAAGCGTCATGGCGTACGTCTAGGCTTTATGTCATTGTTTATCAAAGCCGCAACAGAAGCACTCAAACGCTTCCCAGCAGTAAATGCGTCACTAGATGGCGACGACATTGTTTATCATGGTTTTTATGATATCGGTGTAGCCGTATCATCAGACCGTGGTCTAGTAGTACCAGTATTACGTGACACTGACCGTATGAGCATGGCTGATGTTGAAAGTACCATCCGTGAGTTTGGTAGTAAAGCACAGCAAGGTAAGCTTGGTCTAGAAGATATGACTGGTGGTACTTTTACCATCTCTAACGGCGGTGTGTTCGGTTCATTGATGTCAACGCCTATCTTAAATCCACCACAAACCGCTATCTTGGGTATGCATGCTATCAATGACCGCCCAATGGCTGTTGATGGTAAGGTTGAAATTCTACCGATGATGTACCTAGCGCTATCTTATGACCATCGTATGATTGATGGTAAAGAGGCCGTACAGTTCCTAGTAACTATCAAAGAGTTGGTCGAAGACCCAGCCATGTTGTTACTAGACTTGTAAGCTTCTAAGCTTGTATTGGCAATAGCCGATACAAGCTTTTTCACTTTAGTACAGATTATAGTTTTGCTCAGTCAGCAATCAGTTAATCCGCTGACATATACGAAAATGATTTTAAAAACGGTGACTTACTATCGACTAGAGATAAGTGAGTCTTTCTCACTGATATGGTGTATTAACCATAGAGTGTAGACCGTACTGATTTATCATTAAGATAACAATCTATTTAAATGACACATACAATTAAAAATAGGAACGTACTATGAAAGACAATTATGATTTAGTCGTCATCGGCGGCGGTCCTGGTGGTTACGAAGCGGCTATTCGTGCAGGTCAACTCGGTATGAGCGTTGCCTGTATCGAAAAGCGCGTTTATAAAGGTGAGCCAGCACTTGGTGGCACTTGCTTAAACGTTGGTTGTATCCCATCAAAAGCCTTGCTTGACAGCTCACATCGTTATGAAGCCACTAAGCATGATCTTGACGAGCACGGTATCAGTACTGGTGACGTTGCTATCAATATCGAAAAAATGATAGAACGTAAAGAAGGTATCGTCAAGCAATTGACTGGCGGTGTTGCAGCGTTGCTAAAAGGCAATGGTGTTGACTGGCTACAGGGTTGGGGTACGCTAGTTGATGGTACGGGCACTGACAAAAAAGTCAAATTTACTGCTCTAGAAGACGACAGCGAAACGACGATCACTGCTAAGAACGTTATTCTTGCGGCAGGTTCTGTGCCTATCGAGATTCCTGTTGCCAAAACTGATGGTGACCGTATTGTTGATTCAACTGGCGCACTTGATTTCACTGAAGTACCTAAGCGTCTAGGCGTTATTGGTGCTGGTGTTATCGGTCTTGAGCTTGGTTCAGTATGGCGTCGCCTAGGTGCAGAAGTAGTTGTGTATGAAGCGCTTCCTAGTTTCCTAGCTGCTGCTGACAAAGATATCTCAAAAGAAGCTGGCAAAATGCTGAAGAAGCAAGGTCTTGATATTCGTGTCGATACCAAAGTAACCAACGCTGAAGTTCAAGGTGACCAAGTTGTCGTCACTAGCGAAAACAAAGGCGAGTCGAGCGAGGAAAGCTTTGATAAGCTAATCGTTTGTGTTGGTCGCCGTGCTTATTCTGAAAAACTGCTTGGCGATGACAGCGGTATCACGTTGACTGAACGTGGCCTTATCGATGTCAATGACCAGTGTAAAACCAACCTTGATGGCGTGTATGCTATCGGTGATTTGGTCCGTGGTCCAATGCTTGCGCATAAAGCTATGGAAGAGGGCATGATGGCTGTTGAGCGTATTCATGGCGAAAAACCTCAAGTTAACTATGACACTATCATCAATGTCATTTATACTCACCCAGAAATTGCATGGGTAGGTTTGACTGAGCAAGAAGCTGAAGAAGCTGGCTATGAAGTGAAGACCGGTTCGTTCAACTTAGCTGCTAACGGCCGTGCACTTGCTCAAAGTGAAGCTCAAGGCTCTGTGAAAGTAGTCGCTGATGCGAAAACAGATCGTCTATTAGGTATGCATGCGATCTCTGCTGGTGCTGGTGATATTGTCCATCAAGGTATGATTGCGATGGAATTTGTCTCTAGCATTGAAGATTTGCAGCTAATGACCTTCGCACATCCAACTATTTCAGAAGCAGTGCATGAAGCTGCTCTATCTGCAGACGGCCGTGCTATCCATGCTATCCAGCGCAAAAAACGTAAAAAATAAGTAGTTAATTTAGTTATTGTCGATTTACAACCTGATTGTGGTATCGCTATGTTGGCGATAGCCACGATCATGAGTGCGTTATATGTATGCTTAATATATGTGCGTACTTGATTTCACTTTTTATTAATTGTAAAAAATAAAGGATACAATCAATGAATTTACATGAGTATCAAGCAAAAGAGCTATTAAAAAGCTACGGTTTGCCAATTCAAGAAGGCATCATCGCCCATAACGGCGAAGAAGCTGCTGCAGCTTTTGATAAAACCCCAACTGATATTGCGGTAATTAAAGCGCAAGTACATGCTGGTGGTCGCGGTAAAGCGGGTGGCGTAAAGCTGGTTAAAACTCGTGAAGAAGCGAAGCAAGTTGCTGAAGAGCTGATCGGTACTAACCTAGTAACATTCCAAACTGACGCTGACGGTCAGCCAGTAAACTTCGTATTGGTTGCAGAAGATATGTACCCAGTACAGACTGAGCTATATCTTGGTGCAGTTGTAGATCGTGCAACTCGTCGTGTAACGTTCATGGCATCTACCGAAGGTGGCGTAGATATCGAAGAAGTAGCACACAGCACCCCAGAAAAAATCTTCAAAGTAAACGTTGATCCTTTAGTTGGTTTGATGCCTTTCCAAGCGCGTGACGTTGCGTTCAAACTTGGTCTAGAGGGCAAGCAAATCAACCAGTTCGTTAAATTGATGACTGGCGCTTATAAAGCATTTGTTGAAAATGACTTTGCTCTAATGGAAATCAACCCATTAGCTGTTCGCGAAAACGGCGAAATCGTTTGTGTTGATGGCAAAATCGGTATCGACTCAAACGCACTATATCGTCTGCCTAAAATTGCAGCGCTACAAGACAAGACGCAAGAAAATGAGCGTGAGCTTAAAGCCGCTGAGTTTGACCTAAACTATGTTGCACTAGAAGGTAACATCGGTTGTATGGTTAATGGTGCTGGTCTTGCAATGGCGACCATGGATATCATCAAGTTGTATGGCGGCAAGCCTGCTAACTTCTTGGACGTTGGCGGTGGCGCAACCAAAGATCGCGTTGTTGAAGCGTTCAAAATCATTCTAGAAGACAGCAGTGTTGAAGGCGTTCTAATCAACATCTTTGGCGGTATCGTACGTTGTGACATGATTGCAGAAGCTATCATCGCTGCTATCAAAGAAGTTGATGTACAAGTACCTGTGGTCGTGCGTTTAGAAGGTAACAACGCTGAGAAAGGCGCACAAATCCTAGAAGAGTCTGGTCTAAAACTGATTTCAGCTCAAGGTCTATCTGACGCGGCTCAAAAAATTGTCGATGCTGTTAAAGCCTAAGTCTTTAAGCATAGTAGTCAAATCGTAATAGTGGTTTTTATAACAAAGATTGGTTATCAATATCTGATAATAAGAGTTATAAAGACCACTGTTGCAAGACAACCGAATACAAGGAAAATATAATGAGTGTATTAATCGATAAAGATACCAAAGTATTGGTACAGGGTTTTACTGGTAAAAATGGTACGTTCCATTCTGAGCAAGCCATCGAATATGGTACTAAAGTTGTTGGTGGTGTGACTCCAGGTAAAGGCGGTCAAACGCACCTAGGCTTACCAGTATTTAACACTATGAGCGAAGCGATGGAAGCGACTCAAGCTGACGCTTCTGTCATCTATGTACCAGCACCATTTGTACTAGACTCTATCGTTGAAGCAATCGATGCTGGCGTTAAGTTGATCGTTGTGATCACTGAAGGCGTACCGACTATCGACATGCTAAAAGCAAAACGCTATCTTGAAGAAGCGGGCGACGTACGTTTGGTTGGTCCTAACTGCCCAGGCGTTATCACTCCAGGCCAGTGCAAAATCGGCATCATGCCAGGCCATATCCATCAGCCAGGTAAAGTGGGTATCATCTCACGCTCTGGTACGTTAACTTATGAAGCGGTTGCTCAAACAACTAAGCTCGGTTTTGGTCAGTCAACCTGTATCGGTATCGGTGGTGATCCTATCCCTGGTATGAACCAGATTGATGCATTGAAACTATTCGAAGCTGATCCACAAACTGAAGCGATTATCCTAATCGGTGAGATTGGTGGTACTGCTGAAGAAGAAGCTGCTGCTTACATCAAAGACCATGTAACCAAGCCAGTTGTTGGTTATATCGCTGGTGTTACCGCTCCAGAAGGCAAGCGCATGGGTCATGCTGGCGCTATCATTTCTGGTGGTCAAGGTACTGCTGAAGAGAAATTCAAAGCGTTTGAAGATGCTGGTATCGCGTATACGCGTGACCCATCTAAGCTTGGTGACAAGCTAAAAGAAGTTACTGGTTGGTAAGATAGGCAAAAGCCTACTAACTACCAAAACTTTGTTGAAATGTTGAGAGGGCACCCCTACAATGGGGTGTCTTTTTTATGTCTGAAAACTTTATGAAAAACAAAATATTAGTCACTGGCGGTGCTGGATATATCGGTTCGCACACTTGTATAGCTTTACATGAAGCCGGTTATGATATTGTCGTGTACGATAACTTATCTAATAGTAGCCGTGAAGCAATTAACCGTGTCTCTACTCTTATTGGAGAGACGATTGAGTTTGTCGAAGGTGATATTCGAGATAATGAGTTGCTTAGAGAAGTTTTTGCTTTGCATGAGTTCTTTGGGGTGATTCACTTCGCTGGGTTAAAAGCCGTTGGCGAATCAGTCGTCAAACCATTGTTGTACTATAATAACAATGTTAGCGGTACCATTACTTTGCTAGAGGTTATGTCAGAGTATAATGTGAAAAACTTAGTTTTCTCATCGTCTGCAACTGTATATGGCGACCCCGATACCTTACCTATCGAGGAGAGCTCGAAACGTTCCTGTGCCAATCCATACGGACAAAGTAAGCTTGCTGTAGAGTACATACTAGAAGACCTAGCGGTATCAGATGACAGTTGGAATCTTATTTCTTTAAGGTATTTTAATCCTGTAGGTGCACACGCATCAGGGCAGATCGGTGAAGATCCAAATGATATTCCAAACAACCTCATGCCTTATGTTTCTCAAGTTGCTATCGGTAAGCTTGAAAAGCTAAGTATTTTTGGTAATGATTACTCCACTATTGATGGGACTGGTGTCAGGGACTTCATACATGTGACTGACTTGGCTCAAGGTCATGTAGCAGCGCTTGACTATTTAGAGCAGCAAACTAGTTCAGAAATCTATTCAAATACAGCCAGTCCAATTGGGTTTTTACCTATCAATTTAGGAACTGGCAAAGGTACTTCTGTATTAGAGCTAATATCCACATTCTCTGACGTGTCTGGACAAGCTATTCCTTACCAGTTTGCGTCTCGACGTGCAGGCGATATTGCCAGTTGCTATGCCAGTTCGGAGAAAGCGAAGAATTTATTAGGTTGGCAAGCAGAACTATCAATTGCCGATATGTGTAAAGATACATGGCACTGGCAGAGTATGAATCCAAACGGATATACTATGTCTTAAGATTTATTAAATCCTATTACTTATTTAATATTCTTCTCTAAACTCATCTTTTTAATATAGCTAAAAAACTATGAATAAAATAACGCATGCTGTTATTCCCGTCGCAGGCTTTGGTACTCGTATGTTGCCATTGTCTAAATCTGTACCTAAAGAGTTGTTACCTTTGGGTAATCGTCCAGCTATTCATTACGTGGTAGAAGAGGCCATCGCTGCAGGTATTAAGCATATCGTCTTGGTCGGTCATGCACAAAAAAGCGCAATTGAAAACTACTTTGATGTCAATGCTGAGCTTGATAATCAACTGCGCCATAAAGGTAAAGATGAGCTGGCTGACAGCTTGAACTGGCTACCAGAAGACGTCACAGTATCGATGATACGTCAAGGTAAAGCTTTGGGCTTAGGACATGCGGTATTGGCAGCGCGTCCAATCATCGGTGAGCATGATTTTGCGGTATTGCTTCCAGACGTTGTGCTTGATCCGTTTACTAATGACATGTCGGCTGATAATTTGGCTTTTATGATCGATGCATTTGCTAAAGATGGTCATTCACAGATATTGGTTGATCAAGTGGCAGATGAGGATGTGCATAAATATGGTATCGCTAAACTGAGTAATAATAGTAAAGTGAACGACCACGTAGATGTTAATACTAGCTTTAAAGTTGCAGGTTTTGTGGAAAAGCCAAGCTTAGCAGAAGCGCCTTCGAAACTGGCGGTTGTAGGCCGTTATATTTTTAGTAATCATATTTTTGACTATCTGGCCGATACCAAAGCTTCAGTCGGTGGTGAAATTCAACTAACGGATGCGATTGATGCTTTGATTAGTAAGTACGGCGTGCATGTCACCACTATGCGCGGTGATAGTTATGACGCAGGTGATATGCGCTCATATATGCAGGCTTTTATCTACTTTGCCGAGCAGCAACTAGCGGACGATAAATAATCAATGGAAGAGATAAAAGGCAACAAAAAACATAAGCGTGCTCGTGGCTCTGAGCATTGGGAGCACTTACAATCGCTTGCATCGCGCTCATGGTCGCTGGCAGATTTATTTGCGCAAGATGGTAGCCGTACGACACGCTTTAGTACCCAAGCGGGTGCATTGTATATGGACTATAGCAAACAGTGCATAGATGAGCAGGTAGTAGACAGTCTGTTACAGCTAGCAGGCAGCTGTGAGTTGTCCTCTCGAATTGATGCGCTTATGCAAGGTGCGATGGTCAATAACAGTGAAGAACGTGCGGCGTTACATACGGCCTTGCGTCTACCTGAGACGGCAAAGCTACAAGCAGGTGAGCAAAATATTGTTGCTGATGTACATCACAGCCTAGGGCAGGTGGCGAGACTATCCGAGCGTGTTCGTAGCGGAACGTGGCGTGGGTTCTCAGGAAAAGCCATCACCGATGTTGTTAATATTGGAGTCGGTGGTTCCGACCTTGGACCACTGATGGCAACTACTGCGCTTGATGAGTGGGCAGATACTAGTATCGAGGTACATTTCGTCTCCAATATGGATGGTACTCAGCTCGATAATTTGCTCAAGCACTTAAATCCTGAAACCACTTTATTTATTATTTCCTCTAAATCTTTTGGCACCGTTGATACTTTGTCAAATGCTAAGACAGCGTTATCTTGGTTGCTTGCTACAGCGAAACTGCGTGCCGGTACAGAAGATAGTGTGCTACGCCGGCATTTTATAGGTATCTCGGCCAATAGTACAAAGATGGATACATGGGGGATTCACCCTGAGCACCAGTTAGAGCTTTGGGATTGGGTAGGCGGGCGCTTTTCTCTATGGTCGGCGATTGGGCTTGCCATTGCTATCCGTATTGGCATGGCTGGGTTCAGAGCGCTGTTAAGCGGTGCACATAGTATGGATGAGCACTTTGCACAAGCTGATTTTTCGGACAACCTACCAGTATTGTTAGGATTACTAGCAGTATGGAACAGTACGTTTTTGAAAGTAAGTGCCCATACGGTATTGCCTTATGATGGCAGGCTAGGTTATTTACCGAGCTATCTTACCCAGCTTGAGATGGAAAGCAATGGTAAGTCGGTCACTCAGTACGGCGATCATATTGACTATGATACTTGTCCGATTCTGTGGGGAGAAATTGGTTCAAACGCCCAGCATGCCTTTTATCAACTCCTACATCAAGGCACGCAGCAAGTCTCTTGTGATTTTATCGCTTGCGTACGTCGCTATAGTGATCAAGCGCAAAATACTTCATTACAGCAGCAGCATGAACTGTCTTTAGCCAATTGTCTGGCGCAAAGTCGGGTACTGGCTTTTGGTAATGCTGCCGTGACAGAACTGGTCGATCAAACAACAGTATCTCGTGTAGATAAATACAAGTACTACCGTGGTAATCAACCATCAACCACATTACTTATTGATGAGCTGACACCGCATAGTTTAGGGGCGCTGATCGCGCTCTACGAACACAAAGTCTATGTGATGGCCAGTATTTGGGATATCAACCCGTTTGACCAGTGGGGCGTTGAGATGGGTAAACAAATGGCAGAGTCTGTCCATGATGCCATGCAAGAAGAGTCTCAAGGTCAATTTGATACGTCTACTGACCAATTATTACAACATATTAAAAAGTTGTCCTAATAACGGTTATGGGTCAACAATACAGGAAAGTACGCTCATGGAGACTGCCACAAATGACAGTTATATGCCTAAATATAAAAACATATCTGGAACCAAGCAAATGAGTGAGCCTGCAGTCAGTGTGCTCATTGGTCACAGTATAGAAGCGATTACCAGTGCGGTCGTGCTGGCAAGTCTTGGTCAGCGTGTGCATCTTTATGCAGATATAGATCTATTGACTGAGCAGATACAACAGTATGGTTTTGAACATCATTTGCAAGCATTGTGGCAGATGTATGAGCAACAGCAAGTCATCATTAGTAAAGCATTGCCAGCCAATGCGGAGACAGTAATAGCACACTATGAGTCTGCAAGTCACAATGAAGTCGATACGCAAAGTCTTGCAGCACTATATTGGTTGTTCCTTGATAGCGCTCAGTCAGTATGGACAGAGGACAGCTGGATTACCGCTTTTAATCAAAGCCATCAGCAGAAGATACCTGTCATCATGAGCGGCATTGAGCAATTGGGCCATATATCGGAGTTAGCTCAGCGTTTGCAGCGTGCATGGGTGTACTACGTGCCCTTTGTATTCTTACAAGATGGAGATGCCTATAGCTCGATGTTGAACCCTTCGCTATGGCTATTGGGTGAAAAAACAGCGAGTAGTAGTCAACAACTACATTTGTTAAAACCTTTGATGCAGCATGCGCGTGCTGCTCATTATGCTGATATCGCAACGATTGAGTTTGCTCGTAGTAGTATCATGGCGATGCTGGCAACACGAGTGAGTTTTATGAATGAAATGTCACGCTTGGCTGATAGTCAGAACGTTGATATCAGTCAGGTCAGTCGTATAATGGGGTTAGATGAGCGTGTAGGCAGCAGCTATCTACAAGCAGGATGGGGATTCGGTGGTAACACCCTACCTACCGAGCTGACCAAGTTGCAGCAGTCGAGCAAAATAAACAGTCTGGATATGCCTTTATTAGATTCTGTCGTACATATTAATACAGATCAAAAAGAATTGATATTTCGTAAGTTTTGGCAATATTTTGATGGGTTTATTGATAATAAAACCGTCATGGTTTGGGGCGGCAGTTACAAGTCAGGTTCAGGACGTACTGCAGGGTCAGCCATTCATCCGCTATTGGCATTGTTATGGTCTTATAATATACGTACGTTGGTGTATGGTGATAAGGCGCAGGCTGAACTTGCCGAACGCTACCAACAGCAGCCATTACTCAAATTGACTACTAACCCTTACGAAGGCTTGGACGATGCCAACGCTATTTTTATTATCAGTTGGTCACCGCGAGATCAGTTGGATATTGCCAACATAAATCAGCAAGCGATGCCTATATTTGATGCACAAAATGCTCTCACTCGAACGCAAATCAATGATTTGGTAGGGGACTATATGGGTATTGGCCGATCCAAATAGCTTGTTTTCATAGTTTTCACAATACATATTAATCAAAAAACGCTCACTAAATAGCATTAGTGAGCGTTTTTTGAATGTCTAATCAGCACTAAACGATGAGGCTATGCGGGCACAGCTCCTTGATCTGCTAGCCATTGCTGAATAGTTTGAGTTTTAGTGGTCAGCAGTTCTTTATCACCACGACTCTCGATATTCAATCTAATAAGTGGTTCGGTATTCGATGCACGTAAATTAAAGCGCCAGTCACCAAAGTTCAGACTTAAACCATCTAGAGTTGATTTGGTAGGATTATCCAAACTGAATTTTTCTTCAATGGCATCAATAATGGTTGGTGCCTCGAGGGTGGTTAGGCGAAAGTTTAATTCACCTGAGCTTGGGTAATTTTCAATATAACCTGTGACTAATTCTGATAAGGTCTTGCCAGTGACAGACAGAAGCTCAATCGTCAATAGCCACGGAATCATACCGCTATCGCAATAGAAAAAATCACGGAAATAGTGATGAGCAGACATCTCGCCACCATACACGGCACCCGAGCTGCGCATGACTTGCTTGATAAATGAGTGGCCAGATTTACTAATGACAGCCTTACCGTTGTGCTTTTCTATCACCGCTTCAGTATTATAAATGACACGTGGATCATAGACGATTGATTCGCTTTGTTCTTGATGTTTATTCAAAAACGCTTGGGCGAGCATGCCAACGACGTAGCTACCATCGATAAACTCACCTCGCTCATCAAATAAGAAGCAGCGATCAAAATCCCCATCAAAAGCAATACCAAGGTCGGCGTTGTTTTCTAAAACCGCTTGCTGAGTGGCTACTCTATTGGCTTCAATCATTGGATTAGGGATGCCATTAGGGAAGCTACCATCAGGGGTATGGTGCAGCTTAATCACTTCAATAGGTGCACCAGCTTGGGACAGTTGATCGATTAATAAATCGACCACGGGACCTGCGCTACCATTGCCTGAGTTGATCACCAGCTTGAGTGGCTTGAGCTTATCAACATCAATAAAAGTCATAACATGATCGATGTACGCGCTTTTATCGGTCAATAACTGCAATTTACCTGATTGGTTGTCTGTAGTGAATTGTCCCGATTCTGCCAATGCCTGAATCTCTGCCAATCCATCATCAGCACTGATTGGTTTTGAATGCTCTTTGACCAGTTTTAGGCCATTGTAGTTGATAGGGTTGTGGCTGGCAGTGACTTCGATACCGCCAAGCGTGTCGTAATGGCTGGTAGCAAAATACACTTCTTCAGTACCGCTCATACCCAAATCAATAACGTCGACACCGGCATCCATTATTCCTTGAATGGCGGCTTGTTTTAATTGTTCACTAGAATGACGAATATCGCTACCAATAGTGATAGCTGGCTTCAGAGCTGTCATATCATTATTCTGAGCCTTCACTGCTGCCTGATAACGCTGATACAAAATCTGTGCGAATGCTCGTCCGATACGATAGGCTATGTCTTCATCTAAACTGACGCCCAGCTCGCCGCGAATATCGTACGCTTTAAACGAATCAATAGTAATAGGAGTAAATTCCGTTGCAGGTTGATAGCTGGTGGCAGCAGAGGTTGACATAATGATAAAGTTCCTTGGGAATGAGCGGTGATAGAGTTAAAACGCGCGTAGCACGATTATAAATCAAGTTGTGTTCAATGATACACTAACTACTAAAGGTGTGAGGCGTGTGTCGAGAGGTAGGGTCAAAATATATGCCCATCAACCATTCAAATCAAATATACGCTACATTGAGTTATAAAATAATAAGCGACACGTTCTGTTAAGTAGATAATTAACCCATAAAATTATAAGAGTTACCATCATGAGTATTATGAATACTACTACCGAGCCGAAGCCGGCACAAGGAACACCAGCCCCTAGCGGATCGCTCGATGATCTTTTAGCGTTGATGGCACGATTAAGAGTAGACTGTCCATGGGACAAAAAGCAAACCAATCACAGCCTTATTCCTTATGCTATCGAAGAGGCTTATGAGCTAGGCGAAGCGGTACAAAGTGACGATGACGAAGATATCAAGGGCGAGCTTGGCGATGTGCTACTGCAGGTGGTTTTTCATTGTCAGATGTATGCGGAGCAAGGGCGCTTTGATATGAGCGATGTCATCAGTACTTTGCAAGAGAAGTTAGTTCGCCGTCATCCACATGTGTTTGAGGCTGAAACGCTCAAAGACGACGCTGCGGTAAAAGAGCGCTGGGATGAAATCAAGTTGGAAGAACAGCAAGCTCGCGAGGCACGTGGTAAATCAAAACGTCGTTTAGATCAGGTTAAGGCGGGTAGTGCTTTGATGCAGGCACAAGATGTACAAAAGCAAGCGTCAAAGTTAGGTTTTGATTGGGAAGGCATTGCAGGTGCGGTAGATAAGCTAGACGAAGAGATTGCTGAACTCAAGCATGAGCTAACAAATAAACCCACAGCTGAGGTCAAAGCCAATATCAGAGAGGTCGAAAAAGAATTAGGCGACTGCATGTTTGCGCTCGTCAATGTCGCACGTAAGCTAAACCTCGATGCAGAAGCAGCGACTTTAACCTGCGTGCACAAATTCAAATCTCGCTTTGGCTATATCGAAGAGCAATTGGCAGCGAGTGGCAAGCGTGTCGAGGACAGCGATATATCAGAGATGGATGCACTATGGGAAGCGGCGAAACAACATGAACGCTCAGCATAAAACGTCATTTACCAGAATGATTATGATAGCGGCCTTTAGTCTCGTATCGACTGTCGGTACAACTATTGAGGCTAATGCCTCTGAGCCCTGTTTTGATGATCCTAAACGCGCCTATGAGTATTTGATCGCAAAAGAGCAATCTGTGATACAAGCGCGTGAGCAAAAATTAATCAATATTAATAGAGCCAGTGAAGGTGAGCTGGTGTCATTAGATGGCATTGGCAGTAGTAAGGCGCAGGCTATTATTCTATATCGTGAGATGTTTGGTGGTTTTAGGACTGTTGACGAGTTAGAAAAAGTAAAAGGGATTGGGGCAAAAACAGTTGAGAAAAATCAAAAGCGTTTAAGCGTAGTGGATTAATAGCTGCGTTTTGCATTAATTAATCCTAATATTGACAAAATAGCATGTAAGTAAATGTCATAACACCCCCAGTACGTCCAAAATTTGTTAAACTAGCGGGTACATCCGCCTGATAAACGCTGTGTTATTCAGGGGTAGTTAAAGAATACCGGCGAGGAGTAGATGCATGGCCGAGCGTGCCGCCAAGCAGTTAGAACTGAACAAATCTGAATTACCCAATTCCATTACTGAAGTGATTGCCACATTGACCCGAGCTGGGTTTGATGCCTATATCGTCGGTGGTGGTGTGCGCGATACTTTATTGGGCTTGCGCCCGAAAGACTTTGACGCTGTTACTGATGCCAAACCACATGAGATCAAAGATGTCTTTGGTAAGCGTTGCCGTATTATCGGTCGTCGCTTTCAGTTAGCGCATGTATATTCAGGTCGCGAGTTGATTGAAGTGGCTACTTTTCGCGGTCCGCCAACCAGCGATGCCAATACCAATCGTGATGGTATGATCCTGCGTGACAATGTTTGGGGCGATATTCAACAAGATTTTTCTCGCCGTGATTTTTCTATCAATGCGCTCTATTATCAACCGCTCAAAGGCATCGTCCATGATTTTTGTGGTGCGCTGGAAGACATCGATAATAGAGTCATTCGCCTGTTAGGTAATGCGCCAGTGCGTATTGAAGAAGATCCTGTGCGCTTGCTCCGTGCCCTGCGTTTTAAGGCAAAATTAGGCTTTGAGTTTGATGACGCATTGGCTGAGCAATTCCATGATGGTAATTGGGCACTGCTTGAGCAGATATCACCGCATCGACTCTATGATGAAACGCAAAAAATGTTTACTGGTGGTTATCTAGTGCCACTGTTGCCGTTACTTTTTGAGTCAGGTGCCATTGATAGTCTTGTTATTTATCCACCAGCCGAGCCAAGCGCCTTGGTCAACCAAGTAGCGATCAATACTGATAAGCGTATCGCTGCTGGCAAAAGTATTAATCCAGCATTTTTCTATGCTGCGCTGCTGTGGGAAAACTATTTACATCAACTGGCAAAAGCCAAAAAGCGCAATATGCCGTTTGCGGAAGCACAAATGCATGCGGCTGGCAAAGTTATTGACCGTCAACGTATCAAGACAGCAATTCCAAAATTTGCTGAGCAGTTTATCCGTGATATTTGGATATTGCAGCCAAAACTTGCCGCTCCTCGTAGCAAACAAATTGTTCAGCTCTCTGAGCATCCACGCTTTCGTGCAGGTTTTGACTTTTTGTTATTGCGCGAACAGTGCGGTGATGCTGAGCACCCGCTATCAGAGTCGACCAATGATATGGGTGACTGGTGGCAGACATATCAGACATTGTCTGAGCGCGAGCAACAACAGGCGATTGATGAGTTTGACGAAAACATTCGCCGCGGTGCCTACAAAAAAGGACAACGTGGTCGCGGACGCAATCGTCAAAAGCCAGAAGCCAATACCATTGATAATGCATCATCTAATCAAAACAGCGCTAAACAAAGCAAAGCCAGTAATAGTGCTGGGCAGGGAAGGAATGATCAGACAATGGTAAACGATCCATCGAATATTCCAGCACGTCGTCGCCGCGCTACCAGCCAAGCTAAAACAGGTCGAAATGGTAGTAAGCATCACGATACGCAGCAGGTGAAACAAGATAGCAGCGAGCTTGCACAGCTACAGCAGTTATCGCTCAGTAGCAACGATCAATCAGCAAACAAACGCCATCAGACTAAACCTGCGCCACTGTTTGTAATAGAGCATGATAATGTCGTGCCGCCATTACGGAAGCAGCTATCAGATGATAAAGCGTCAAAGCGCAGTAAGGCGCCTGTAAACAAGCAAGAAGCTACGCAGAAGCGAGCATCTATTGATAGCGATGCACCGCAGCAAACAGCCAAAGCTGATCGTCAGAATAGGAATCAGCCTACTAAAACTGATCTGCCAGAGACTAATTCGACTAATTCGTCATCTAGTCAGGCAAGACCAACGCGCTCGATCGCAAGGTCACCTGCATTGGTAAGTATGAATAACGAGCCAATTCCGCATAAGCGTCGCCGCCGCGAGCCTACTGTTGACAGCATAGACAGTACTCAAGTACAAGCTGATGATAAGGCGCCAGCAACAGCAACAGCAAAGTATGCGAAAAAAGCACCTAAACAAGTCGCTCAATCGACTGGTAAAGCTGATGTCAAAGAAGCGACAAATACCGAAGCAAAGAAAGTCGCTACACCTGCAAGAGCTAAAAGACCAGCTAAAACGACTACTGATAAACCTGCTCAACCCAGTCAAATGGCGAGTGACCAACTCTCTGCTATCAAAGTGACTGAGAGTAAAGGCCCTGTACCATCAAAGCGTCGCCGTCGTCAGCCTAGTACCGATAACGCTTAATGTTCTCAGGATGATTTGTAAATGGTGGTAGGATGAGTAAAAGTAGTTTTGATAGTGGCAACGTATCGGGTAGCAACACATCTATATCGGCAACTAATAGCGTTGACGAGACCATTTGGTTCACTTGCTATGTGGGCTTAGGTAGCAATCTGACTAACGAGCTAGGATCACCTATAGAGCATTTGCAGCAAGCGCTTAAAAATATGCAGAATCATGAGAAGATACGTAAAGTGACGGTATCTTCTTTTTATGCATCAGTGCCAATGGGACCACAGGATCAGCCAGACTTTGTTAACGCAGTTGCTGGTTTTGAGACAATAATGAGTCCTTTCGATTTGCTTGGCTTTTGTCAGCAGTTAGAAATGTCGGCCAAGCGAGCACGTTTACGTCATTGGGGTGAACGCAGCCTGGATGTCGATATTTTGTTGTATGGAGATATACAAGTCGCTGAACCGCAGCTAACGATTCCACATGAAGGCCTAGGCGAGCGTAATTTTGTCCTGATACCATTACGAGAGTTGGCACCACATTTGACTATACTAGACAAACCAATAGGTGACTATTCACAAAGCTGCGATTGGACAGGCTTAAAGCTACTATCAGATGCTTGATATCAAATAAACCATAGTCAATGCTCAAAGTTATGCGATGAGAGCGTAATCAATTGCCAGCAAAATTACAGCTAGCGATATCAATAATTAAAGGTACTACAAGTTAATTGAGGGTCATATGACAACGTTATCTACTTTAAATAAATTTAAAAAAGACGGTACTAAGTTTACGTGTTTGACGTGCTATGACTCAATGTTTGCACGGATGATGGATAAGGCGCAGATCGATACGATTTTGATTGGTGATAGCTTAGGAATGGTCGTGCAAGGCCATGATTCAACAATACCTGTGACAACCAACGATATGGCTTATCATACCGCCAATATTGCCCGTAGCAACAAACATGCTCTGATACTGGCTGATCTACCGTTCATGAGCTATGCGACATTGCCAGAAGCCATTGCCAATAGTCGCCAACTGATGCAGGCAGGCGCGCATGTAATCAAAATTGAAGGCGGCAATGAGCTGTGTGAACTGGTCACTACCTTAGCACAAGCAGGGACACCAACTTGTGTACATCTCGGTTTGACGCCGCAATCAGTTAATGTCTTTGGGGGTTATAAAATCCAAGGTCGCGGTGATGAAGCGGCTGACAAATTACTCGCTGATGCTAAAGCGGTCGTTGATGCAGGTGCGGCGCTATTAGTGTTGGAATGTGTTCCAGCAGCACTGGCAAAGGCAGTCACAGAAGCGGTCGCGGTACCTGTTATCGGTATCGGAGCAGGCGCAGATACCGACGGTCAGGTACTCGTTATGCATGACATGCTTGGTATGGTACATGGGCGTGTGCCACGCTTTGTACATGATTTTCTGACCGATGAGCGCAATGATGCAAACAGCATCGAGGGTGCTTTTGCTTTGTATCAACAGTCAGTACGCGAAGGCAGCTTTCCAACTGAACAACATCAATTCGATTAATCTCGTTGACGCTTTTACATAACAGAACGCTTTAATAAAAGAAAAAATTACCATGTCTCCTATCATTCATCATCATATCTCGTCGTTACGTGAGGTTTTGCAGTCTTGCCGTGGTCAGCAGCATACCAAGGAAAAAGGTGTGCAGCGTATTGCTCTAGTACCAACGATGGGCAATCTGCATGACGGTCATCTTGAGCTGGTAAAAATTGCCAAGCAGCATGCGGATGTGGTTGTCGTGAGCATTTTTGTGAATCCTACTCAGTTTGGCGTGGGTGAAGATTTTGACAGTTATCCGCGTACGTTAGACGAAGACGTGGCTAAGCTTGCGACAGTGGGTACAGATTACGTGTTTGCCCCTAGTATCGAAGAGATGTATCCCGTATTGCCACCACCCACCAGCGTGTTGGCTGGTGAGATTGCCAATCAATTATGCGGTCAATCACGTCCCGGTCATTTTGATGGTGTGGGTATTGTGGTCTCCAAGCTATTCAATATTGTACAACCAGATATCGCCGTCTTTGGACAAAAAGATTACCAGCAGCTGGCTATCATTAAGCAGTTAGTGCGTGATTTGAGCTATCCCATCGAGATCATCGGCGCCCCTATTGTTCGTTCTGATGATGGGCTAGCACTGTCATCACGCAATCAGTACTTAAGCACATCTGAAAGAAATACGGCGCCTATATTGCATCAAGCATTACAAGATTTAGCCGAAAAATTAACAAATAGCAGGATTAGTCAGCAAGCGTTTGAAACATTGCTAGCAGACGCACGTAAGCGTATTAGCGACGCAGGTTTTGTGATTGACTATTTAGAAGTAAAAACTGAAGATCTAGACGCTATGACTAATGATTCAATAATCTTCAATGCAGAAAATAAAAACCTCGTTATTTTGGTCGCAGCTTGGTTAGGGCGTGCACGGTTATTGGACAATCAGTTAGTGGCTATTAATTAGTGATTATCAGTTA
The DNA here is from genome assembly GCF_059072655.1 of Psychrobacter sp. H27. Taxonomy (NCBI): domain Bacteria; kingdom Pseudomonadati; phylum Pseudomonadota; class Gammaproteobacteria; order Moraxellales; family Moraxellaceae; genus Psychrobacter; species Psychrobacter sp. H27. Next base: position 2,075,859 of record NZ_JCACRX010000001.1, read on the forward strand.
ATGACAATGGGTTAGCTTTTTTATACCGTAATGTACTAGATGGGATGAATAGAGCATGGATACACGTCAGGATCAAAGCGATAATAATACAGCATCGACAACGCCTCAAGTATCAACCGATAAGCTCAGCATCTTGGTGGTATCAGGTCGTTCAGGATCGGGGAAAACCTCGGTGTTGAACATTCTAGAAGATCTGGGATATTATTCTATTGATAATCTACCCTTGTCATTGTTACCCAATGCGGCACACAAGCTGATTGGTGAGAGCGGTATCAATCGTATTGCCCTTGGGGTTGATATTCGCACGCCGCGCGCTGATCTGTCTAACTTTGCAGCAACACATGAGTTATTACGAAAAACTTATGGGGCGCAGGCAGTACAAGTCCTATATGTGACAGCGCAAGAGAGTACGCTAATTGCACGTTTTAATGCGACGCGCCGCGTCCATCCGCTAATGTCTCAAGATGTCGATAGCGACAACGCCAGACACATTGCATTTAATTTGCCTGCTGCACTCAAAAAAGAAGTAGAGCTGTTGGAGCCAATTTCTGCTCATGCAGATATCACCATCGATACCAGTAGTTTAAACATCCATCAGCTAAAAGACAGCTTGCGCGAACATGTTGGTGTGGACAATCAAATCGTCATTAATTTGCTATCTTTTGGTTTTAAATATGGCAGTCCCATTGATGCGGACTTTGTATTTGACGTTAGGATCTTACCCAATCCGCATTGGAATCCTAAGCTGCGCGCATCGACTGGTCTTGACGTTGAAGTGGATGCCTTTTTTAGCGACTATCCTGAAGTGACAGAGATGCTCAATGACATTGATAAGTTTTTGACGCGCTGGCTGCCCGAGTTCTTGCACAATAATCGTCATACGGTAACCGTTGCCATTGGCTGTACAGGCGGTAAACATCGTTCAGTATTTATTACTGATCACCTGCAGCGCCGCCTCACTGATACCATGCCACAAGGCGTCAAAGTATTGGCAAAGCACCGCGAAAAAAGCCGTTGGTAATCCATTTCGACCCTATTCATTTTATTACTTATTATTTTGGAACGCTTTTATGATCGACTGGAAAGAACAGGACATGCGCGTCTCGCGCACAGAACTCAAAAAAGCCCATGAGCGTTTACAGCAATTGTCTATACCGCTCGCAAGCTTATCAAAAAAGCAGCTAAAGACTCTACCTGCCAGTGATTACTTTATGGCTGAGCTCATGGCATTGGCTGACATTACCAGTGCTAATGCTCGCAACCGTCAGACTAAGCGCGTTGGCAAACTTATCAGTGAAGAAAACCGTCACGAACTTGTCAAAGCATTGTTTGATGCATTCTTTCCAAAAGAGCAAGTCTCTAAAATAGAAAGCTGGTACGATCGTTTAAATATCAATGATGAAGGAACGCTCAAGCAATTCGTCAAGCAATACAAAGCTTCTGAGCACAACAGTATGTATCAATTACTGCTATGGATTGAGTATGCCAAGCATATGCAAGACGATGAGCTACTGGCAGAATCGAAAGAAGATTTGGCAAGCTATATACGCGAAGTAGCGATTTTGTCGCAGTTGAAAAAATAGACACACATAATAATATCGATTATATTTTAGAGCATAAAAAAGCCAATCAATTATGATTGGCTTTTTTTTATCACCTAGTGATTCATATTGTATGTATCACTAGGTTCACTAGGTTGTTTCGATTTGCACTTGCTTCAATTATTTTTTCTCAGCACGCGCTTTATCGACTAAATATTCAACAACTTTAGGTACTTTAGCATCTTCACCAGTTACCACATATTTGCCTTGTACAACGACGGCTGGTACGCCAGACAGTTGATAACGTTTAGCACCTGCTTGTGAGCGACCAATTTTTGTACCCACTGCAAATGAGTTATAAAGACTGTTGAATTTCTTCTCGTTCACCCCTTTTGATGCATACCATTTGCTCAATGATGATTGATCAAACAGTTTTTTGCCGTCTTTATGGATGGCATCAAACAACGCAGCATGAGTTTTGTCTTCAAAGCCCAAAAGCTGAGCGGAGTAAAAACCACGTGCATTGGCTTCCCAAACAGGGTTGAGCGCTGCTGGTGTTCTAAAAAACACGACATCTTTGTCTTTGGTTTTTGCCCATTTTTCCATATGCGGATCAAGAACATTACAATGCGGGCAGCCATACCAGAAAAACTCACGAACAATGATAGCATCACCGCTGATGGTTTCTGGATTGTCTAGTACGCGATAATCTTTTCCAGCGACATAGTCCGCAGCTTGTGCGCCCATAGAAGCAAGCCCAATGGCCATCGCTAGACCAGTCAGTGTCATGACACGTTTCATACTTTATCCTTGAGGTGTAGGGATTTGGAGTTCGTTAAGAGGTTTATGCACTGGTGGCTTTCAAACGCATGATATTTGCAATATGCAGTTTTCACCGTGTTTGAATGATGCAGCGCCAAGTATAGTCGAACGATACAGCAGTATTAAGGTATCGACTATGATAACGCAAAATGCATACACTTGTGAATCGGATTCTTAACCGACAGTTGTAAAGCTGTTAGCTATTATTGAAGACATATTGCTTAGCGCTTTTCAGTCTTAGCTTGTTTGGCCTTGTCTCGCCAACACTTATCATGATCCTTGCTCCGTGATGATTACGAATAATGCGAACAAATAATGCCTGCGACAAGGTGATAACTCATAAAAAATGTGTATTTACCAAACCTATTCACAATCAGTGACGATGTACTTACGACAAATTCGCAGCTGCCATGCTAATATTGAACACATAATCGTGCACTGCATACGATAACAACTATAATAGTAATCAAGGACAATCCTATGAGCTCAGCCTTACCTGCTTCGTCATCTTCAAACGACGAAAACATAAATAATAAATCGGCTAATACTGTCAATGTAGATCCTAGCGAAGTCGAGAAATTCAATAATTTGGCAAGCGAATGGTGGAGCAATACAGGTGCCTTTGCCACTCTGCATGAGATCAATCCATTACGTTTGAACTGGATAGAAGAAAACATCAAACGTGGCTATCAGGGTGATACTAGTAATAATGGTACGCCTGCCAAAACAGCTGAACAAGGACTTGCTGGAAAAAAAGTACTTGATGTTGGCTGCGGCGGTGGCATATTGGCAGAGTCTATGGCACGTCGCAATGCTGATGTGACAGGAATCGACCTAGGTACCGAAAACTTGAAAGCGGCGGCGTTGCACGCAGAACAAAGTGGATTAGAAAGCACTTTACGCTACCAGCATATCCCAGTAGAAGCGCTGGCAAAGACGCATGCGGGTCAGTTCGATGTCGTAACCTGTATGGAAATGCTTGAGCACGTTCCTGATCCCAGCTCGATTGTGCAGGCTTGTTATGAGCTGCTAGCCCCTGGCGGTGTCTGTGTGCTGTCGACAATCAACCGAAACCCCAAGTCGTATCTGTTTGCTATCGTGGGGGCGGAGTACGTACTACGATTGCTTGATCGCGGTACCCATGACTATGCCAAGTTCATCACGCCAGCTGAATTAGACAAGATGGCAATAGACACGGGGTTTGTCCGTCAAGATATTATTGGCTTGCATTACAATCCATTGACTAAGCGTTATTGGCTTGCCCAAAACGTCGATGTTAATTATATGATGGCAGTCCAAAAGCCATTGGCTTGATACTGGCGTCAATTACCTCTATTCACTGTAATTCACTAAATACATGATCAATCTCAAGAGCATTCACTATGACCCAATTCGTAAAAGCTGTTTTATTCGACCTTGATGGGACGTTAATCGATACTGCTGCTGATTTTGTTCGTATCATTGGCAAAATGAGTTTGGAGAATAACTGGCAAGCGCCGCCTGAGGCAGCAATCCGTGAGCAAGTCTCGGCGGGTGCGTCAGCTATGGTGCAATTGATGCTCAGACACAATGATCAACTTGAGGTTAGCGATGACGCATTGCTTGATTTTCGTCAGCAGTTTTTAGACGACTATGAAGCAGATATTTGTGTGGACAGCTGTGTGTTTCATGAGCTCGAAGCGGTACTGACTGATTTGGAAGAAAAAGGTGTTCCATGGGGAATTGTCACTAACAAGCCCCGTTATCTGGCAGAAAAGCTATTAAGCGAAATGCAACTAGATGATCGCTGTGCCGCTCTGGTATGCCCTGATGATGTGTCCCGATCAAAGCCTGATCCAGAGCCGATGTATATGGCATTAGAGAAGCTAGGGATTCCTCGCGGCGCAGCTGGTTGTGTCCTATACGTCGGTGACCATATACGTGATATAGAAGCAGGCAATGCGGCTGGTATGCCAACGATTTTGGCCGCTTATGGTTATATTCCGCCTGAAGATCAGAAGTCTTTGAAAAAGTGGGGTGCTGATTATATTGCTGATACCCCTGAGCAATTAAACAAACTGCTGTTGTCTTCTGGCAAATTTGATTATTTATAAATTTTTAGTTTTTAGTTTTTAGTTTTTAGTTTTATAGCTATCAGCTATTGGTATATTTCAGTCTATAAAGACAAGCACATATTTTAACGATTCCATGATAATAAATGATAAGTAGTGAGCAACGCTATGAGTGACCATATTGACCAGCCAGCCAATCAACAAAACAGTCAGCAAGACAACCAAAAAACCGTCCACAGTCGTCTCCAGCCTTTGACTCATGATGATATTCGTAGTTTTGTGCCACTTAGCAATTGCCTAGATGGTAAGACTATCTTGGTGACTGGCGCAGGTGATGGTATCGGCCGTGTTGCCGCTTTGACCTATGCTCGTTATGGTGCCACAGTCCTATTGCTAGGACGGACCAGTAGCAAGCTTGAATATGTCTATGATGAGATCGAAAGTCTGGGTGGTAAGCAGCCTGCAATGTTGCCTATGAATCTAGAAGGGGCGACTTATGCTGAGATGCAGCAGTTAGAAGGATTGATCGACAAAGAAGTGGGTCAGCTGGATGGCATATTGCATAATGCTGGTGTGCTTGGGCAACTGACCCCGCTTGAGATGTACGACGTCGATACGTTTGCTGAAGTGATGAAGGTTAACTTTACGGCGACCTTTATGCTCACCCAAGCCCTGCTTCCCTTATTGAAAGATGCTGATCACGGCTCTATCGTCTTTACCTCTAGTACAGTAGGTACGCATCCTCGCGCATTTTGGGGCGCTTATGCGCTCTCAAAACAAGCAGTAGAGGGTATGAGCGATATATTTACGCAGGAGACGCAAAACACCACAAACTTACGTTTTAATTGCGTGAATCCTGGCGGTACGCGCACTAATATGCGTGCTCATGCTTATCCAGGTGAAAACCCTATGAGTTTAAAAACACCTGAGGATATTATGGCAGGTTATGTCTGTCTGATGAGTGACGACAGCATTGGCGTGCGCGGGCAAGTTGTTGAGCTACAGCCTAAAAACTAACAGCGAAATATTTTAATTAATATTGCCGAGTTATATTTACGATACAGTGGTTGTTATCAGGTTGCAATCCAGTAAAACCAGCCCCATCTATCTGTTATTAAAGACTTTTGTATTGTCTAATTATGACAAATAAATAGGATGAGATTATGGCAGGTGGTTGGTCAAGAGATGGTGCTGAGCACGAGCAGATGGACGCAACGGTCAACGATGCGTTAGAGCGAGCACGACGTTCGCTGCCTACAGGTATCAGTGCTGAGCTATGTGATGAATGTGGTAACCCTATTCCAGAAGCGCGGCGATTAGCGGTTCCTGGTATTCAACACTGTGTCAGCTGTCAGACCGAGCTTGAACAAGAAGCAAAAGCTGCGGAACTGTTCAATCGCCGTGGTAGTAAAGACAGTCAATTGCGTTAATTGAATGGTTTTAGCAAGAGCTAAGCAACTTTGGGTAAGAGAAGTCAGAATGAGCACAAAAGAACGACCCCTGTTCTACATAGCAGAGGTCGCTTTTTTATGTTCATTTTTTTGTGTTAATGCTTTTATTCTAGAGCGACTGTATAACCATCGCCATCAACTCTCGATCAAAAGCTTCCCAATCTACAGAGTCTGATGAGGATTTAGTATGGGATGCGGTCTCTATTTTTTCTATATTTGTATCGACAGTATTGCCTAACTGTAAGATAACCTCCAACCGACTGTCAGTCTGTGCATCAATTGTCTTGGTAGTTATACTGCCAGGATTGAAGTTGAGTTGCAGCCAGCCATCTGAAGTATGTACGACGCCTTTGATACGCTGCCAGTTTGGCAGTGCTAATAGCCAGTTTTGTAATTCATCAGCGTCTAGCACGTAGTGTGTAGGCAATCGCCATCCAGCCAGCTGAAAATCTTGCTGCTCTTCATGATATCGATAGGGTAATTCGGTATCAGTATTAGCTTGAGTCTCATCCTCATCCCCAATACCGTTCGAAGATGATGAAACTCCCAAAGTGCTTGGCTGTGACAGTGAGCCAAGCGTAGGTTTTTGATTATGAGCGATGTTGACTTTGCGTTGGTTTGAAATGATAGCGCTGGGCTTATGCAGTTGCTCGTTTAGCGTTGCTAAGTAGTTATGTGCTAAAGGGGTATTTGACGAGCCTGCTATATCAGGCACTACTTGTTCAGATACTGCCCAAACAATTTTTACTTGTGAATTGAGCTTGGCTATCCACTCTACCAAGGATTGTTTTTCGTTACTACTCAATTGAGCATAGCGATTGATGATCAGTACATCGGCATCACGGATATGCGCTTGAAAGCCATCATGATGACGGTATTTAGTTTGTTGCCACTGCTCAGCGCTCAGTACAGTGATCACGGCGCTCATTTTCAAAGCTGTCTGCCAGTGCGGGGCACTGAGCTGTAATATAAGCTCGCGCGGATGAGCTAACCCTGTAGGCTCGATAAGGAGTCGCTGTGGATGATGGTCACTGAGTAGACGACTGATCGCTATTTGTAAGGGCAACTGACTGGTACAGCAAATACAGCCGCCACTGACTTCACGAATGGCAATGTTCTTTTGCTCAAGCGTGCTGTCTTGTGAGCTTGCTAAGAGTGCACCATCAATACCGATACGACCAAACTCATTGATCAGTAAAGCCCAGCGTTCGTTATCAGGCTTTGCGGCAAGCAACTGATTAATCACTGTGGTTTTGCCAGCACCTAAAAACCCTGTCACTAACGTGCAGGGTATATTTTGAAAAATAACAGAGTTCTTCACACAAATACTCATTATATAGACCGTATTTGTGAGTTACCGAACACGGCCCTTACTAAAAGAAAATGATAGTAGTCAGAAGCTACTCGCTTTTGACGGTGTCTGCCTCAGCCTCGTCAGGGACGAACACATAGCCGACACCCCATACCGTTTGAATATAACGCGCTTGTGAAGGATTATCCTCAATCAGACGACGTAGACGTGATACCTGTACGTCAATAGATCGCTCCATCGCACCCCATTCGCGCCCGCGAGCAAGATTCATCAGCTTATCGCGTGTCAACGGCTCACGTGGATGTTGTACCAAGGCTTTGAGCACTGAGAACTCACCTGTGGTAAGCGTCACTACATTGCCGTCGCGCTTGAGCGTACGAGTTGATAAGTCTAGGGTCCATGGACCAAACTCAACCACTTCTAATTGATGACTTGGTGCGCCTGGGAGCTCACGATTCTGACGACGTAATACTGCTTTGATACGCGCCAATAGCTCTTTTGGATTAAAAGGCTTTGGCAGATAGTCATCTGCACCTGCTTCTAGACCTGCGATGCGATCTGCATCGCCACCTTTGGCGGTCAGCATGATAATTGGGATGTCAGCATTGTCTTCGCGTAAGCGTTTACAGATACTGATACCGTCTTCACCTGGCAACATCAAATCTAGTACGACCAGAGAGAAAAGCTCGCGCTGCATGAGTTTGTCCATTTGACTGCCATCGTGAGCAGTACGAACCACAAACCCGTCGTCTTCTAGAAAGCGCTGCAGCAAAGAGCGCAGACGGGCATCGTCATCGACGACTAAAATACGCTGAGTCAAAGTATCTGGGCTGTTATTATCAGTCATACAGGCATCCTTTTATAAAAATTATTGTTAGCAGAAACTACGAGTCAAAAGCGATGAGTAAAACATTGCTATTGGTTGCCATTATTTAATTATTGGGCAAAATAGATACGTCACAAAATCAAAAACTATTGTTCAATATGTCAACGCATATCGATATTTGTGTCATTGATACTTTAGTGTATAAGATTGCACCGCCAATTGCATCACTCATAAGGACAAATGCTGTATGCGTTTGTTTAACGAAGCCATGGAACGTTTGATACAAAACGATTTGCGCCACAAAATAGACGATAAATAACGAAAAGATAAAAAGGATTTTTATTCATGCAGCTTTTGCTATAATGCAAAACTACATTTCTCAACGATTGATACGTATATGAGTAGCACTGATACCTTAACGTCATCTCAAGCCTCGACAAATGCACAGGTTTTGGATGCAACCACACACGCGAATATTCACGACAAGCTTGCTCGCGCGCTTGGCATTAAGACTGCTCAAGTCAATGCGTTTGTGAAACTTTATGATGAAGGCGCGACTGTTCCTTTTATTGCGCGTTACCGCAAAGAAAAGACGCAAAATCTGGACGATGCACAGCTGCGTGCACTAGAGAAGTCTTTGAACTATGAGCGTGATATGGCTACACGTCGCCTCAAGATCTTGGAGCTACTCAGTACACAGGGCAATCTGACTGATGAGCTACAGGCGCGTATCGATAATGCGACCTCTAAGCTTGAGCTTGAAGATATCTATCTGCCATATCGTCCACGTCGTCGTTCACCTGCTGCCAAAGCGCGTGCCGCAGGTCTCGATGTTGCTGCACAAGCAGTATTGACGCAAGAAATCACTCCGACTGACGCATTGACTGATTATCAAGTCCAATCAAGTATTACTGATGATAGTGGTAATGAGATTGAAGTTGATTTTAGCGATATTGAAAAACAGCTCGCGGGCGTACAGGCAATTATCGTTGATGAATGGACACAGGCACTAGGCTTGCTAGATAACTTGCGTAGTGGTTTTGCCAAAACTGCCAGTATCGTATCGAGTGTTGCGAGCGAAGAAAAGCGCGAAGTGGGCGAGAAGTTCAAAGACTATTTTGAACATAGCGAAAGCCTAGCTCGTCTCCCAAATCATCGTCTACTCGCAATGCTACGTGGTCGTCAAGAGAACGTCTTGGGTCTAAAGATTGAAGGCGAGGATGCCCCCTTTATCGAAAAAATCATTAGCAATTTTGATATTGATGCCAAAGCACCGGCTGCACGTCGTGAATTTTTGACGGAAGCGGCCAGTAGCTTGTGGAAAGACAAATGGCGTCCGCATATCGAGCATCGCTTGTTGACTGAAAAGCGTCTAGCCGCAGAAGCGGATGCGATTGATGTATTCGCTAGCAACTTACAGCATCTACTCATGTCTGCACCAGCAGGCCCCAAAGTGATTTTGGGCGTTGATCCTGGTATCCGTCATGGCGTAAAGATGGCTATCGTGAACGCTCAAGGTCACGTGATGCTAGACAGCGAAGAAAAGCCTGTCATCGCGACGGTTTATCCATTTGCACCTGATAACAAAATGACTGAAGCCAAAACAGTCATTGATGAGCTATTAGGCACTTATAATGTAGACCTAGTGGCTATCGGTAATGGTACGGCAAGCCGCGAAACCGATGCGATGATTAAAGAGATTCTAGCGGCAAATGATGCACTGAAAGCTAAAGCTGTTATCGTTAATGAGTCAGGCGCGTCTGTCTATTCAGCGAGCGAGCTTGCCAGTGATGAGCTTGCTAACTTAGATGTCTCTGTACGCGGTGCCGTTTCTATCGCACGTCGCCTGCAAGATCCGTTATCAGAGCTTGTCAAAGTCGATCCGAAAGCTATCGGTGTTGGTCAGTATCAGCATGACGTGAACCAGAACCAGCTAGCGGATAGTCTCGACAAAGTCACTCAAGACAGCGTGAATGCGGTTGGTGTGGACGTCAATACGGCGAGCCCTGCTATCTTAGCTCACATAGCAGGTCTTAACCGCAATGTGGCACAGCAAATCGTCACGTATCGCCGTGAGCATGGCGCCTTTGATAGTCGTGAAGCACTCAAAAATGTCCCACGCCTAGGTGCTAAAACTTTTGAGCAAGCAGCAGGCTTCTTGCGTATCCATAATGGTAGCAATCCACTAGATGCGACTGGCGTACATCCAGAAAGTTATGCCTTGGTCGATAGCTTATTGGCACAAGCGGGTAAGCCGTTGCCAGAAGTTATCGGTAATGATGGTGTGCTGAATGCCATCGATACGACCACACTAGCGGCTAACGATGATAATGTCAGCGTAAAAGCGATTATCGAAGAGCTTGCTAAACCTGCTCGTGATCCTCGTCCTGAGTTTAAAACGGCTAACTTCCGTGATGATGTAAATGGTATCAAAGATCTTAGCGAAGGCATGGTCTTAGAAGGTGTTGTCACCAATGTAACGGCCTTTGGTTGTTTCGTTGATGTAGGGGTACATCAGGATGGTCTGGTACATATCTCACAGATGGCCAATGACTTTGTCGCAGATCCTATGAACCGCGTCAAGCCAGGTGATATCGTATCGGTACGTGTTATTTCTATCGATGAAAAACGTGGGCGTATCGGTTTTAGTATGAAACCTGAATCTGAGAAACCTGCACGTACAGCGACTACAGATACGGATGGCGAAAAAACCAGTCGTCCACGTAGCAATCCTGCAAATAGCAACCGTCCAAATAATAGTCGCCCAGCTACTGATAAGCGTTCCGCTAAACCACGCGGCAAGCGTCCGGACAATGCAAACAGTAACCGCAGTAGTAAACCAGTCAAAAATGACAAAGCTGAATCACCGAGCAAGATGGGTACGCTTGGTGCCTTGTTACAAGAAGCTGGCGTGACTAAGACAAAGAAATAAGTACGCTACGGTATAGGTAATATACCAATCGCAATACATAAAAAGGCAGCCATATGGCTGCCTTTTTATGTTCGGTAAATCAGTGATAAAACATTGATTAACTCAAGAAATCGTTAGTCTTAACGCGATACCGCAATACGGCGGTTTTCTTTGAACTGTACATTGGCTGGCTGTGTGGCTAGTAATTCACCGCGCTTGTCTTTTTTCTTTTCTTGTAAAGTACTAGCGGTATCTGCCATCTTGTTATCGGAAGCAGCTTCGCCTGCAATCAATGGTTGATAGTTTGCATTGCTGTGCTGCATGTTAGGTGTCTGGACGTTACGTGCAGGAACTTGAGCAGTTGGCGCCGCAGTCATTGCTGCAGCATTGGTAGATACCTGGGCGTTGTTTCTCAAAGCGGCATTATTGTTGGCCTTATTACGCATCATATCATCGGCTTCGTCACCCATGTCATCGGTTTCGTCGTCCATATCGTCGGCATCAGACTCATCGATATCAACAGCGCCAGGTTGGGTAGCCAGTAGCTCACCATCAGGACCTTTTATTTCAGCTCGTAAAGTATTGTCAACGGCCGTGCTACGCATATCTGCTGGCATAATGTCACTGTTTCCCATAGGGGCAGCCATTGCTACAGCTGGTAACATAAGAGTAGTTCCTACGATTAAAGATAAAACGTTCTTTTTCATTGTAAAGCTCCAAAACCTATAAATTAATAATTGAAAACTGATCTATATACCCAAGTCCTAACATCTATATCCAAATACAATCACTCAGCTAAAGTGTTTTAAACAAAGTAACTTATATGAGGTAACTTATAATAAATAGCTTAGATATTAATAAGTAATTTAGATATAAACTGCTTTGAATATAAAGTGACCTATATATGAAACGAATTAAATATAAACCGACTTAAATCAGGGCATATATAAATGTGATCAGCTTTTGATTTAACCTTGTTCTAATTGGTAAAAACAAAATACCAGCTATATAGCTGGTATTTCAGTAGTAAACTCATTAAAGTTCTAACAGCTTGGTATATTCTTGTGATGTTATGAAATCAAGCTCTATGATTATTGGTACATGCATCACCGTTTTTATTGGATAATCATGTATTCAGTATCATCAGAATTCATTGAGCGTTGCTGATTGTCACTATCAGCATCATCAGATAGGTCTATCACAGGATAGCTCTGAGTCACTGCTATATTATTAATAACATCAGCATCTGCTTTTTTCCCAACGATAACCGTGTCATTGGCACTGTTTTCAATGGCAATGGCATCTCCTCTGGCTGTATTAATACTTTTGACTTGGTTTTCTGGCACGAGGATAACTTCTTTAACTCTGTAACTTGTAGGGCGGATGACACGGGTGGTCTCAATCATCACTGGTTCTACGCTACGTGCTTCAGCGATAGCGAGTTGTGCTTCTGGCGCTGCTACCTCACCTACGATAGGAGTAGGGAACTTGCCGCCAAAATGGTTATCACATTGTTGCATGCTCAGGCGTACAGGGTTTCCTGCACTGTCCATGTAGACGTTGACAGGCATGTCAGCTGCAATAGGGATGTACTTGCCGACCAAATCTCCTGATACACCATAGCGACCGTTTGCTTGACCAACACCTAAGTCACAAGCACCAGCTGAATAGTTACTAGTAGGCAAATTATTGTTATTGACGACGCTCTGAGGGATCATAACTTCAGACAATCGCATTTTGCCGACAGTTGCTTCACCAGCTTGGCGTTTTGGGTTTTGATACGTATATGGGGTATAGAATTTGGCTGAGCCATCTCGAACGGCAGTTACGCACTCTTCATAGCTGTCGTAACCAACGTTGCCATGACCGTCCGTCACCATGGCGGCATTAGCCGAACTGGCAAAAAAAGCAAAACCTGAACTTAATATGGCTGCTGTTAATACATTGTATTTCATCGTTATTTCCTTTTTAGTTAATATTAGCAATCCTGCTGTTTCTCTATCTTATAAGAAGCTAGAACTATTCTTATGTCTAGTATCACTTCTTTAAGCAATACTTAATCCTTTAACCAATACGTTTACTTATTTTTTCGTTTTCTTTTTTCTTAAATAATTAGCGTGTCAAAACTGTTTTTAAATTTCCGCTATAAGTTTGATACGCCTTTTTGTATGTCTCTTTCTTATTTTCTATAGAACGGACTTTATGACCTGTTTCATCCTAGCGTACTGCCCCAGTCATGGCTGTGACATTACGCTAGGAATGTGTAGCATAATGTATTAAAAAATCGAAAAGCCGCAACATTGTTTACTAAAAAAGTACGGTATTAGTATTTGTTAACATGCACTGCAAGATTGATAGATGTACAGCCATCAAAAAACCGTACCTTGTTACCAAGATACGGTCATAAAAGTAATAAGCGTTAACCCATCGCTATTTAAAAATTGTTCGAGCGACTAGCCGTCGACAACCTCAAAGCTCAGACCTGAGTGTTCTTCTAGACGAGATATCAAATTATCCCCCATTGCAGAAGCTGGTGTCCAAAATCCACCGCCGACGTCCTCTTTACTCACATCTTGTGCAAGACACAATGCTGCTTGTGCAATCATACGAGAGGTACTGCCATAACCAGGGTCTTTATCACCTGTGACTTTGACAGTGATGGTGTCTTTTTTAGCCGTTTCTCCAAAATGACGAATATCGAAATAGCCGTTTTCTTGCTCATCTTTAGACGGGCCTGACCCTGCCTTAGGAAGGACATGTTTAGACAACAACTCACGGCTTGGCTTGATCATCATGGCGGTAGCGAAACCCAGCAACCCTGCACTCATAGCATAACTTGATAGTTTACCCTTAACGCCGTCTTGCATCCACATGGCTTCGTCATATTTGAAATCGCGACCATATTCATAACTGAGTAGTTGGTTGCTGCGATGGACAATACGCGTATTAATGGTCGCCATCACAAAAGGCGCTAACCAACGTTTATGGTTGCTATCGTACTTTGGTTTGCTGACATTGTCTTGACGTACATTGGGTGCCTCTGCGTCGTCATTCAGCAAGTAAGGGTTGGCGACTTGTTTACGGCGTGATTTATCTTCTCCAGCTTCTTCAAAGATCGATGCCATCGAGGCAATCGTTCCACCAGAAATGCCACCTTTCGCCGCTTTTACGCGCATATTGATCACATTACAAGTTTCGCCAAACTTCTCTTCCGCCTTTTCTTGTAAGAAATAAACGCCCAAGTCTGACGGGATAGAATCAAATCCACAAGAGTTTACGATACGTGCGCCGCTTTGTTTGGCAGTATCTTGATACTTGTCCATCATATCTTTAATAAAAATCGCCTCACCGGTAAGGTCGACATAATCAGTGCCGTTTTCAGCACAAGATTTTATCAGTGGCTCACCATATTTTAGATAGGGACCAACGGTTGAGATGATAACTTGTGTCTGCTTTGTCATGTCATCGAGACTGGCAGAATCTTTGCTGTTGGCAATGATAATGTCTACTTTACTCTCAAGCTTTGACTGTAGTTTATTTAGCTTGTCTTCGTCGCGCCCTGCAATCGCCCAAGTGATATTAGAACCGTCTTTGTTTTTGGCATTAGACAAAAAGTTGGTTAGGTAGTGAGCAGTGATTTGACCAACAAAGCTCGTTGCGCCATACAAGATAACGGCATAAGGGCGGTTATCAGTGTTGCTTTGTTTTGATGGTTTTGCGGTGTCCGTTTCGGTATTCATGGGTATTATCCTTAATAGAGTGAATGATCATGTGACCTTAAACTATAAACCAAGTGGTTTAAATAGGTTAGGAGTTTATAGAGTCGCTACAGTTTTCATTGCCAAACATCTGTTTCAGAAAACAGTTAGGTCATCTATCCTAATGCTACTTATCTATATTTCTAATAGGTACATAGTTCTAATAGGCATAGCTATAAAGTACACAGTTATAAATCAATAAGTAGATTATCAAAAGATATTAGATAATCCCAAATAGCGTAATTATTAAGACAATAAAAAATAAAAGATACCAGGAGTTGCTACAAAGTTTACATAACCTACCGATATCATTACCAAAGTGTACGCTCTTTAGAAAAAAATATTGCTAATCTATGTTTGTAAGCAGATATGACTGGTATTAAAAAAACAAGAAGTTAAATGAATACCATATAAAGTTTACTATCTGGTTTTTAATAATTATTTTAGGAGAATATTATGTTTCGTTGGGCTATTATTTTCGCAGTAGTTGCACTATTAGCAAGCTTACTAGGTTTTGGCGGTGTTGCAGGACTATCTGCTAATCTGGCATACATTTTCTTAGCCGTTGCGGTCATCTTATTTATCGTCGCATTCGTTAGTCGTAAAATGTAAAAAAATCTTATCGTTCTAAGAAATTCATAATTATAAAAAAGACCCTAATATTAGGGTCTTTTTTATGTCTAACTCAAAAAATTACTTATTAATGCATTTAGCGTAATACTATAGACGTTTGGGCTGAACGATATGTTCCATTCGTTTTGCTAAGCGAATATCCAAACTAGAAATACCACCTGTATCCTGATTGGTCAAACGTACTTCTACTATGTTGTATGTATTGCGCCATTCAGGGTGGTGTTCGAGTGCTTCAGCATGAAATGCTGCTTGATTCATAAAGCTCATAGCTTCGATGAAATCAGCAAAGTGGTAGGTCTTGACGATGCTATTACCATCACGCTGCCAACCAGCAAGGTCTTCTAGCTGTAGATTGATTTGTTTGTCAGATAAACTACTCATATTAATAACCTTTATTGTTGTATCGGATTGGTTGATTAACAGTTATGTGCGGGCAGGTCTCCTAAGGTATGTCCCTATTTTAAAAATGATGATAAAAATGAGATAAATCGCAGACAAATAAGGAAAGTCGCACAGATAATATCGAAATATTGACCAGCTATTTGCCGCCATTTGTCAAAGATTTAGCCATTTTTATTCTATTTAGTGATAAACGTTTGAATTAGGGATATGCCCTAATCTCTCATTGTCAAAACCATGGTTTAACAAAAACTGCCGCGCTGATAGACAACAGGCTAGATCAAATCTTGATACTCAGGGTGTTTGCTGATGTATGAGGCTACAAATGAACACTGCGGTATGACTTTCTTATCTTGCGCACGTGCATAGTCCAACGCATGTACAACCAATGCAGACCCAACACCTTGGCCGCCTAACTGCTGAGGGACAATGGTGTGATCGTAGACAAGCGTATCATCACGCTCTTGATAACTGATATAGCCAGTTTGACCATCAATAGTTGTCTCAAAACGTTTTGCTGCCTGATTATGCGTAATATCTAATTCTGATTTAGAAACTTGGTTGCTCATTGATAAACTCCATTTATTATTATCGGATTTTTATTGTAAATTAAAGGTCTTTTGAGTGTTAAGGCGCTAGCAGTAGGGACCTATCGAGTCCTATTTTGCTAATTGAGTATATAACTATGCAACATTGATACTAAATACTCTAGACGCTTACCGTAAGGGTCGATAGGGTGATTGTTAACGTTATTAATGTCTTGTCTCTGCTAGGCATTTCTCAATCACTTAAGTATTCAGTTATCTAAGCACTTAAACATATAAACGTTTAAATATCTAAGCGCGTAAACATCTGGCATCGATTTATCAGAGTAACAATCTAAATATATTACCGTGCGTATGAGATGGCTTTACGAACCACAGGAGGCAAGAACCGACTGAGTCCACCTTCGTCCTCGATCTCTGATTTAGCATCATTGGTGGCAGTATTGTCCGTACGTGATACCGACTGCTGGTACGCTTGCCATTCTTGTTCGCTAGGTTTGCTAAAGTGGTGAATGCGTCCTAAGACTTGTCGAAGCTGTGTGCTAAAGCGCCCAGTGTTGTATGCCAGATTATATTTGTGGCATATGGCTTGTACTTGCGGCGCAATTCTAGCGTAGTGGCGGGCTGGCATATCAGGAAAGATGTGATGCTCAATCTGATGGGATAGATTGCCTGTCAAAATATGAAACCACTTGCTGCCCTTGATATTGCTAGAACCAAGGATCTGCCGCACGTACCAGTCGCCTTTGCTTTCATCAGCATCGAGGCGGGTGTAGATATGTGCTTGCTCAGTGAAGTGACCACAAAAAATCACCGCCCATGTCCATAGGTTACGGACAATATTAGCTGTGACATTACCACTCAGTGTACTCACAGCGCTACGGCGTCCTAGTGTTATTGCTGCTATCGTTGGCAATACAACATAGTCCTTACCCATTTGCCGTCCGATTTTGGCAAATAGGGCACAAGATTTTTGCTGCATGATTTGGTGCAGCTCAGGAGAATCCGCATACTCATCTGCGCTAATCTGAATATCATGAAAAGCAACCGCCCACTCAAACCCAAGTGCCAACCCTGCCGTACTGAGTAAATTATAACGGTCTTCTGGTACCCATGGCTGCTCATCAGTGACCCTGATCAGATGGTAACCGACATCATGATCACGACCAACAATATTGGTAAATGTGTGATGCAGGTAGTTGTGAGAGTGCTGCCATAATGGCGCAGGACAGACAATATCCCAGTCAAATTTTTGACTGTTGAGATGCGGGTGCTGCATCCAGTCGTATTGCCCATGCATGACATTGTGCCCAAGCTCCATATTGTTTAATATCTTGCTAAAGCTCAGTAAGGATGTGCCCAGTAGCCAAGTCGCTACTTGTGAGCGCCGCGACGGCATATGTCCTACTGCGGCAAGAAGGCCACGTGCGGCAACCTCACTGTAGGCCACAGTGGCATATATTCGCTGAATGTAACGAGCATCATCACTGCCCAGTGAATCCATCACGTTCTTATAGATAGTATCTAGCTCTGCTCCTAAAGCCTCACTTTGTGTTTTTGTGAGTGGTGCACTACTCAGTGTTGGATAGCGAGCTGACTGTGATGGCAAGTTTGTCGGGTTATCACTGCCAGTTATTTTATCGTCGCTATGAGCGTCAGACATCTCTGGGGCTAATGCTAGCTGCCCTTGAGCTGCACGTTGTGTATCGGATAGTGGCGTCAAGGTAGGTACGGCAGATTGTGCTGGAGTAATAGGTGGTAATAAGCGCATAAATAATCCTTAACCGAAACGGCACGAATAAGCAGCACTGGATCCGGTTTAATAAGTCATCTGAGTTTTAGCATACAATATGAGTTAACATCAGTCTATTTTTTAGTTTTAAGAGGTCAATAGTTAGGGGTCAGTGGTCGTATTTTCATTTCAATACTACTGAGGTATGTCATCAACTAGCGTATCTTTAAATTTTGTCGGCTTAAAATGGCCAGATCTTAAGTCTGACACCATCAATAATGACACGCCTTAAACGTCTAATACCACGTCAGTCATCGCGATATTGATACAAGTCTGGATAGACTCGTAGCCGTCACTGCTGAGCTTACCTGTTTGGATGTTTTTGACCACGCCGCTGACTTTATTGCAGCGGCACAACTGGCAAATACCTTGCCGACAACCATAGGCTAGGCGTAGATCTGCGCTCTCAGCAGCAAGTAGTAAAGTCGTGTTACTGCTAAACTGTCGCTGACGTGCACGTAGATAAACGGTGTGCGCTTCTGTCTGTGGCTGTCGATCTATCTGGTCACTATCACCCTCAAAATCAGGTAACGCACTACCGAAGTTTTCTACAATAATATTGTCGCGTAGCTGGATACCCTCGAGTAAGCTGATCTCTGCTACCGCTTTGTACAGGCCAGCTAAGAGAGTTTGTGAGCCACATGCAAATATTATTGTGTCTGCTAGAGGCAGATTTAGTGCCGTCAGGCTATCTGCACTCAAGTAGCGCTCACCAGCCAAGTATGTCGCAGGAGTGTCAGTACGAATCAGATGATAGTTAAAGGTCGAGTGTACATCGCCTAGTTGTTGCCACTGGTGCTCAAGCTGTGACAGTTCAGAACGACTATAATGCAGCAGAGTCACTGGATGTCCGATCTCTAGCGCTTGGGTAATGAGCCCTAACATGGGCGTAATACCGCTGCCACCAGCGATAAACAACAAAGGATTAAGTCTTTTATTATCTAGGCTTGTTTTCGCTAAAGTAAAACCACCCAGTGGCACACTCGTATCAACGACGCTAGCCATCGGCATTTGCTTGGCGAGGTAATTGGATATCAATCCTTGCGGTTTGATGGCGATAGTCACTGTATGGCGACGGCTTTTTGCTGCTTTTGTATTGGTATCATCTGACCACCATAATGGCTGGTTTGCCAATCCTACTATTGAATAGCTGCGCTGATGATAAACGCCATCGATGAGCACGCGTAAATCAAGATACTGACCGCCTTGCCAACTCTCTGTCTCTTTAAAAGATTGCTGTCTAAAGGCGCCATTGGTCTCAAATCTGAGTGCAATCAAATCATCGCTCAATGGATACCGCGCAACAAGTCTGAGCTTCGGCGTCGTCAGCGACCAAAATGGATGGATGCGCGATCCGATAAAATCGACAAACGCACGTTGAATAACTTCAGGGCGATAGCCGGTGGTCATATTACCAGTACCTTTATGATTGTGGTTAAAATGAATGTTGCACATTCTATGTCAGCTTGTCAGTCATGCGGTAGCTTACTAGTCATGTTGTAGACAATAACCCCAAACTATCTGTCCAACGCTATTAAGCTATCCTAACATGCTAACGGCTATTGATTAAATTTGCGAAAGTTTTGATGCTACTTTTTGTGGTTTTTATAAAACACTAATGAATCAGAATGTTAGGTTTGCGTATTGAGTCGAACTTTTAAGTGACTCTTTTAGAACACTTATATCACTAAAGTAGATGGCTTAATACCAAAAGTAGCAAAACAAAGGGGAAAACAACCTGTTAGCTTGCAGGGTATGCGTCACAATGCGATAATAACCTATAATTTGTAACCCTGATTTTGAGGTACAGCACGCTTGGCATCATTGCTGAGTGGTATTTGCTGTTCTCTTCTATGCAGTCTATCGGAGTGTTAATGGCTCAATATATCTACACGATGAACAACGTGTCAAAACTTGTTCCCCCTAAGCGTGAAATTCTAAAGAACATCAACCTGTCGTTTTTCCCTGGTGCCAAAATTGGTGTCCTAGGTATCAATGGTTCAGGTAAATCAACGTTGCTACGTATCATGGCTGGTGTCGACACTGAATTTAGTGGTGAAGCGCGCGCGCAAGCAGGTACCAAAGTTGGCTATTTGCCACAGGAACCACAGCTTGATGACAGCAAAGATGTACGCGGCAATGTCGAAGACGGTATGCGCGAAGCACTAGACGCGCTCGCTCGTCTAGATGCCATTTATGCTGAATACGCTGAGCCTGATGCTGATTTTGACAAACTTGCTGAAGAGCAAGGCAAGATGGAAGATATCATCCAGTCTTGGGATGCGCACAACTTAAATAACCAGCTAGAAAAAGCCGCTGATGCACTACGTCTGCCACCATGGGATGCTGATGTGAGCAAACTGTCAGGTGGTGAAAAACGCCGTGTGGCACTATGCCGTCTGCTATTGTCACGCCCTGATATGCTATTACTTGACGAACCGACCAACCATTTGGATGCCGAGTCTGTCGCATGGCTAGAGCAGTTCTTGCAAAACTACAGCGGTACTATCGTTGCCATTACCCATGATCGCTATTTCTTGGATAATGTTGCTCAGTGGATCTTAGAGCTGGATCGTGGCCATGGTTATCCGTATGAAGGCAACTATACTGAGTGGCTAGAGCAAAAGAACACGCGTCTAGAGCAGCAGAATAAGCAAGAAGAATCATTTGCTAAAGCGCTGAAAAAAGAGCTTGAGTGGATTCGTAAAAACCAAAAAGGCCAACAAGCCAAATCTAAATCTCGTGTACAGCGTTTTGAAGAATTGAACTCAACTGAGTTCCAAAAACGTAATGAGACCTCTGAGATTTATATTCCACCAGGCCCACGTTTGGGTAACAAAGTTATTGAGATCAACGATATCTCTAAATCATTTGGCGATCGTCTACTGTATGAAAACCTAAGTTTTAACGTACCAGCGGGTGCGATCGTTGGTATCGTCGGTCCTAATGGTGCGGGTAAGACCACACTGTTTAACATGATTACTGAGCGTGATACGCCAGATACTGGTTCAGTTGATTTGGGTGAAAGTGTCAAGGTTGCCTATGTCGGTCAGGTACGTGATCATCTAGATGATAACAAAACCGTGTGGGAAGAAGTCTCTGATGGTCTTGATATTATTACGGTTGGTGACTACACCACGCCAAGCCGTGCGTATATTGGGCGCTTTAATTTCAAAGGCTCAGACCAGCAAAAACACGTCGGTCAACTATCCGGTGGTGAGCGTAACCGTCTGCAATTAGCGAAGACGCTAAAGCAGGGTGCCAACGTATTGCTACTCGATGAACCATCAAACGATTTGGATATCGAAACCTTACGTGCGCTAGAAGATGCGATTCAAGTATTCCCAGGTACCGTCATGGTGGTCTCGCATGATCGCTGGTTCCTTGATCGTATCGCGACTCACATCTTGGCATTCGAAGAAGAAGGCCCTGTGTGGTTCGACGGTAACTATACTGAGTTTGAAGCGTATCGCAAGAAAACAATGGGCGATGATGCGACTCCTAAACGTGCTAAGTATAAGAAGATTACCAACTAATATGGCTGTTTAGTATAGTTAAGTACAATAAAAAAGACCGCTAATAATTAGCGGTCTTTTTTTATAGCTATTTAGTCAGTATGAGTTATTAAATCAACACTAACGTTTACGCCCGAATTTACGCTGCTTTTTATTACTAATCTCAGTAATCGCATGGGTAATCTCTTCTTCGTCTAGACTCGCCACTTGCTGTAAGATTTGCATCATATCAGGCGTTAGGACGTACTTAGCGTGACTGGCGATGTCATTGATACGATGATCAAAGGTCAGTATGCCTGTCTCGTCATCCTTTTGTAGATAGTCTAAGCGAGTCAATGCACTGATAAAGCTGGTGAATAAGGCGCGATCAAAGAAGTCTGGAATATCATCGGCGTATAGTACAGATAGTCGCTGTCCAAGCAGATGACATAGGTCAACGACTTCGTTCTCAGTCAAATTACCAGAACCCTGCTGAGCGAGTAGGGCAAGCGTCATGAAATAACGCTCAAGACTCTGTCCAACGGGTGTCGCCAGTACTTGCAGCTGCTGATAATGCTTGCTATTAGACTCAGGAACGCTAAGCGTGTCATCACCCAGCTCAACAATCAGCCCATGAGAGAGTAAGCTGTCGACTTTTTTGTTGAGGGTCTCAGCCAAGCCATGTGCGGGATAATATAAGAATAGCTCACCTTGCAAGAATGGGTATAGCTGCTCAGCGATACTATCTAGGCGACTGCGTTTGATACGGCCGTTGCGAGCGACTAGCGCGGACAAGAACGACAATAGAATAAACACATGCAAAATATTGTTGCGGAAGTAACTGAGCAGGGCAGCTTGCTTGCCTGCAACCTGAATAATATCACCTAAGATATGCGGTGTACGTTCGATCAATTTCAGCTTGATACCATAATCGATGATTTGCTGCGGTGTCATATCGGTGATCACCGTATCCTCTGCGTAGACCAGTTGCTGAGCGAGGCCTTGGTATAAAGCGATCTGCTCACGGCAGCTATTTTCATCCAATGCAGCTTTCGGTGCGGACAGCAAAACCAATGATAATAGCGAGACAGGCGTCACCACTGCTGCTTTATTGATATGCTGCATGACTTTGACACCGATGTTATCAACCATAGCGCTGGTTTTTTCATCGAGCGGTGAGTCAGTACGATCGGATGGCAAGCTGTCAGCAGGAACATCAAACTTGGTCATAAAGTCGCTAAGATGCAGTGGTGTACCAAAGCTTAAATGTACATTGCCAAAGATGCGCTCAATCTTACGACCAACTTTGAGTAATCCAATCAAAGACTCTGACTCTTTTGGTTTACCTTTTAGCTCACCAACATAAGTACCGCCTTCCATGATACGCTCGTAACCAATATAAGTTGGAATAAAGACTACAGGTTTATTGGTTTTGCGCAATTGGCTATGCACTGTCATCGCAAGCATACCCATCTTTGGAGGTAGTAGGCGACCTGAGCGTGAGCGACCACCTTCTATAAAGTACTCAATCGGGGTATTACGCGTAATGAGTGTGTGCATGTATTCACGTAGTACCGCAGTATACAGGGCGTTCCCGCGGAAACTACGACGAATATAAAAAGCGACGGCACCGCGTAATAATGGTCCCAATACAGGTACATCTAAGTTATCACCTGCCGCCACATACGGAATACTTAGACCGCGTTTGTAAATGACATAAGACAGCAATAGGTAATCGACATGGCTGCGATGGCAAGGCACATAAATCAGCTCATAATCGGTCGCTAGATCGCGCACTCGCTCGAAGTGATGAACTTCCACGCCGTCATACAACTGCGTCCATAGCCATGTCAAAAACTTATAGAATCCGCGGATAATAGAATGAGAGTAGTCATTGACCATCTCATTGGCATAGCCGCGGGCTTGGCTACGAGCGTCTCGAACGCTAGTGCCTGTCTCTGCTGCTTCCATCTCGATGGCATGTTTGATGGCAGGCGAGTACACCAGCTTGTCCACTAGGTTACGTTTGTCTGACAAGTCCGGTCCCAGCATGCTAGCGCGTTGCTTATCTAGATAGATCGTCAACTGCTGCTGTAGCATACGTACGAGCTCGCGATTGCCGTCCGCGGCTGCAACCAGAGTATAGCTAGGTGCTACCTCGGCATCAGTTTTTGCATCATCGTTTGTAGAGGTGTCTTCAGCACTTTTGGTGTTAGTTGGTGTTAGTTCTGCCATAGCCAAGTCTGTAGAAACCGAATCAAAAACAGCAGGTCCTTCTACATCACCTTTGAGGCTGTCGTTGATAATGGTGCGTAAGTCTTGCGGTGGATGAAACTGTACAAAGGTATCGCGGCCCATCACACCGATATTAAATAACTGCCTAGTGATACTAGGATCCTGCCAATTATCAGCAGTTAGCAGCTTAAACAGCGAGTCTTCTTTTTCAGGTGCGCGTCCCCATAAAATAGACACCGGCACTAGGCGGACCTTTAGTTCTGGATGTTGCAAGACCGCAGACACTAAGCGCGAAAGACGAGGGGATAAGGGATTATCTTTGGCATGTGGGTGGTTCAAAAATATGATAGCAGCGTTTTCTTTAATGCCGTGGGCCGTATCATTTACCCCAACCAATGCAGGCGGCAAGTTGTGCTCTTGTGTCTGCAAGTCAATTAAAATACTATTGGAGCGAGAATAGTCCTGTAGCACATAAAACCTGAGTATCTGATCGTCGTTATCAAACTCAGGCAATTCTCCAAGTAGCTTGGGTTTGACCGCGACATCGAGTAGCTGACCCGATAGCTTGCGATACAACTGATTGATCGGTGCATTCGAGTATGGCTTAGTGGCGACTGGACCGGCGTCAGTTTCAGAAGTGTCAGTTTCAGATGTACGATCAGTCGCGACTGGCGCTTTAAAAATCCGTTTTTTTAGGAACTTCGGTATCATAATCAGTATCAAAAATAGTCAAATATGTTGCGCTTATGATGCCATAAAAGCCATTAAAGCGATATATCGTGTCTGCATATACTGCGAATATTAATACGGTCTGGTCACGCTATAGTAAGTGATAGATGATATAAAAAATCCAAATATTTGAAATATGACGGTGTTTGGCGTAATAATACAGTGGTGACAGATATGATAAACATATGTGTCTTCTACTTTTTAACTTCACTATACTAAGCCTAAATCCTATGACGCCAGCTATCGACCTTGCCAAAAAACGTGGTCTTGATTATCAAGTACACGAATATACTCACGACAGCCATGCCCCATCGTTTGGACTAGAAGCTGCAGAAAAGCTTGGCGTGGATGCGACACAAGTGTTTAAGACATTGGTTGTATCAACGGATAGCGATGTGCTTGCTGTCGCGATACTGCCAGTAGACAAAACGCTTAATTTTAAAAAAATGGCCAAGGCGTTATCTGCCAATAAATTGCTGTCCTGCAAAAAAGTACAGATGGCTGACCCAAAACAAGTCGAGCGCAGCACGGGCTATGTACTGGGCGGCGTCAGTCCTTTAGGACAAAAAAAGCGCCTGAAGACAGTGATAGATAGCACGGCTCAAGATCAGTTAACCATCTATGTCAGCGGTGGTCGTCGCGGTTTAGAGATTGAGCTGCCACCCGTACAATTGGCTCAGACACTTGATGCCTGTTTTAGTGCGATTACTGATGAATAATATCAATAAATATTTTACGGTAGTCAGGCAGAACGCGTAAACTGATGAGCCAATTTATTTATTAATTTCTCTATATCTAAGGATGTACTCATGCCGCATTTAACCCTTCAAGTCACGCCAAACGTTCGTATCGCTCACGAAGAGTCATTGCTCAAATCGCTAAACAAAGCGCTGTGGGACAGTGGACAGTTCAAACAACCTGCTGATATCAAGGCACGTATCATACCCATGGAAACATTTTTGGTAGGTATTGAAGATGATGAGCAGGCCAATGGATTTATTTATGCGCACCTAAAGTTGATGAGCGGACGTCATATGGCCACTCGTGACCAGTTGGCTGAGCTATTGGTTGCAGCCATTGAGGACAAGATAGGGCACGAGCAGTCAGGACGTGCAGCCCTGCAGATATGTGTGGAAGTCGAAGAGATTAGTGCGGTGTATCACAAGAAGATGCTAGGCAGCTAACAGCGGTTATACTTTTCAAGTCTATTGTATTGAATACGATGTACTAGCGTATTTTTAATTAAGCACAAAAAAGCGCCCAAATGATAGGCGCTTTTTTATAGCTTATTAGTACAATCTTAATCTAGGAACGAAAAGTGTTCGATATCCATTGCGGTCATGCTTTCGCTAGGTGCGACCATCGCTTCAGCATGGCCTGACGTACGAGGCAACAGCTTATCAAAGTAGAATTCAGCGGTTTGAATTTTAGCCTTGTAGAATTCTGGTGCTTCTGTGCCACCATTTTCAAGCTTATCATAAGCGACGGCTGCCATACGAGCC
Organism: Psychrobacter sp. H27; assembly: GCF_059072655.1. Lineage (NCBI taxonomy): Bacteria > Pseudomonadati > Pseudomonadota > Gammaproteobacteria > Moraxellales > Moraxellaceae > Psychrobacter > Psychrobacter sp. H27. The sequence goes on from NZ_JCACRX010000001.1 coordinate 2,101,860, forward strand.
CAGTGATAACCCATCATCACATAGCCTGAGTACATGAGGAAGTCTTCTGACGCGGCTGAGATGATTTCACGATCTTTACGTGCCATCAACATCAAGCGTACTGTTAGCGTGTTCCACTCAGCACATAGTTTGGTCAGTGCCCAAACAAATTTACGCATTTCTTTATCAAGTGCGTACTCGCCACACCATTTCATGATGCTAGACGTGTAGTCACGGATAATCTTACCTTTAGACTGTAAGATAACCTTACGACCTAGTAGATCAAGTGCCTGTACGCCAGTAGTACCTTCGTACATTGTCGCAATACGAGCATCACGAGCGATCATCTCCATGCCCCATTCTTTGATATAGCCGTGACCACCATAGACTTGCTGACCATGCTTAGCAGCTTCGATACCTAGCTCAGTTAAGAAGCCTTTTAGGATTGGCGTGTAGAAGCCTAGCTTGTCATCCCATTTTTCGAATTCTTCATCATCGCCATTGACGATACCCTGTGCCATTTTATCAGCGTAGCGAGCTGAATGATAAATCATTGAGCGGCCGCCTTCGGCGAAGGCTTTTTGTGTCAGTAGCATACGGCGTACATCAGCATGATGGATGATTGCATCAGCTACTTTTTCAGGATCTTTAGTACCTGATAACGTACGCATTGAGCGGCGTTCTTTGGCATAAGGAAGCGCGTTTTGGAAAGACAGCTCAGTATGCGCTAGACCCTGGATACCCGTACCGATACGAGCCGTGTTCATGAAAGTGAACATGGCTTTTAGGCCTTTGTGCGGCTCGCCAATCAGATAGCCTGTCGCACCATCAAAGTTCAATACACAAGTTGATGATGCGCTGATGCCCATTTTGTGCTCAATTGAACCACAAACTACGGCATTGCGCTCGCCAGCTTCACCTTCAGCGTTCGGCATGAACTTAGGTACGATGAATAATGAGATGCCGCGCGTGCCTTCTGGTGCATTTGGTAGACGTGCTAGAACGATATGGACGATGTTATCTGTTAAGTCATGCTCACCGCTTGAGATAAAGATTTTGGTGCCGCTGACTTTGTATGTACCGTCTTCTTGCGGGATGGCTTTTGATTTTACCTGACCCAAATCGGTACCACACTGTGGCTCAGTCAAACACATGGTACCTGCCCATGAGCCTTCGACCAGTTTTGGCAAATAAAGCGCTTTTTGCTCATCTGTACCGTACTGAAGCAACGTATTGATACAACCCGTTGATAGACCAGGATACATCGACCAAGACCAGTTAGCAGTACCGATCATCTCAGCTTTGATAAGGTTGATCGAGGTTGGCAAATTCATACCACCAAACTCTTCAGGGTATGAGATACCTTGCCAGCCACCTTCTACAAACTGGTCATAAGCCTCTTTGAAACCTTTTGGCGTAGTCACTACACCATCTTCGAAATGACAGCCTTCTTCACCACCTGATTGGTAGAGAGGCGCAATGACGTTTTCAGCAAAGTCAGCCATGCCTTGTAGAATCATATCGATAGTTTCAGGGTCAGCGTTTTCGCCGTTGTCTAAGCTTTTGTAATGAGTCTGATAATCAAATACATCATTAATCAAAAATTTGATATCACGTAAAGGTGCTTTGTAAGTTAACATAATCGCTCTCTTTGGTTGGTTCGCTATCATAGACTTACGACGCAGTATTCGAGTCAAAATGCATGTCAGCGATATTTGCTTATTTTAAGTGAGATAGACACTATAGGTCGTCATATGGACTGATAATAAACAGCAAGTCCGTTGTGAGGGTAAGTAAGACGTCCTTGTTAAGCGTCAGCTGTTATGGCGTTGATATGATTATAAATCTTATAGGGCAACAAATATACAACTAATAACTATTATTCATGTTTTGATGTTTTATTAATTACATTTAGTTATTACGTATGATCGATATATATATTTAAAGCCGTCTGTAATGGACTATCTCTATGGGCAAAAGGTCGAAGATAAGTAGATTCAATAAATGAGGAAAGCCTTTTATGAGTGAGTCAAAACAACAAAAACAAGGGTCAGGGTTGTCCGCGCTATTCACTCGCATAAAACTGCTTATTGATGGAGAGCTTGGACATCTACTCACCATCAATCGTAGCCAAAGACCGTGGCACATGCCTATTGTTATGGCGATTGCCATTAGCTTTCCGGTATTTGTGGGGGCTTATTTTGGTGACTTGTCCTCCGGTATCAAAGCGTCATTAGGGTCGATGATTATTCTGAACTTGCCATTGGCTGGTACATTACCTTATCGATTGGTGACGGTAATGGCTTGGGGGTTTGCCATGATACTTAGTTTTGCACTGGGACTCATGGCGCAGCAGCTGCCTGTGCTCAGGCTTCCTGTATTTATGTTCATTGCTCTTGGTGTTGTGATGCTAGGTCGCTATTATCGGCAGCCACCACCAGCAGGACTGTTTGTGTTAATGGCAGGTGCCATTGCGCTGTTTATTCCTGTGCCGATAGACCAAACCCTATCAGCCATAGGACTTGTGCTGTTGGGCAGCGGGTCTTCGATGCTGTTAGCGCTGCTCTATACATTGTTTCTACTCGCCGCACGTCCTATCGCCCCTGCACCTAGCTATCAGTATGAGCCAGATACGATCAGTGACAGTCTCATTGTCGTAAGTTTTGTCAGTTTGGCATTGGTGATAGCGGTACTGTTAGATATGCCTTATCCATACTGGGCGGCGATGAGTTGCTTTATTATTATCCAAGGCATGCAACTACGGACCATGTGGATTAAGCAGTTGCATCGCTTGCTAGGCACGTTGGTTGGTATGGCGGTTGCAAACTGGATGCTGTCTTGGGGACTATCGATGTGGGGTGTTGCCGTAGCGATACTATCTATGATGTTTTTGATTGAGTCGTTTGTCGATCGGCATTACGGACTGGCGGTGATTTTTATCACACCGTTGACGATATTTATTGCAGAATATGGTAGTACGATGCTTGTGCCGCCAGTGGCGAGCGTGGTTATCAACGCACGTATGATTGATACAGCACTTGGCTGTGCGATTGGATTGAGCGGCGGTTTGGCGATACATTCGGCGCGATTACGCGTACCACTACGGCGTTTTGAGAACTGGTTGCTGCTGCGTTTTGGTCCATAAAAAGCAGCAGTCTTTTTGATATCGCTCGTTTAGTCAGTAGTCATTAATTATGGGCGGTATTCATCATGATTTTTGGCTCAATGATTCTGTGGCTTTGGCGACGTCGATAGTATGACCCGTCCAGCGCTCAAAACTCAGCGCCGCTTGTCCGATGAGCATGCCGTAGCCTTCTGATACTTGGGCCTCTCGCGCTGCAAAATGCTGCAAAAATGGTAGCGCGCGCCCGTACATCATGTCATAAGCGTACTGGCAGTTTAGATTATTATCCAGAGGTAAGGTGTCACCTGACAAGCCAATAGAGGTGGCATTGATAATAATATCAAAGGCACCGCTCAACTCACTGGTAGCACAGCTCTCAATTTGCTTTACTGCAATGACGGGACTGGCGGCACTTAGCTCTTTTACTAAATCAGTTGCTTTACTCACGGTACGATTGGCGATAGTAAGGGTGCCAATACCTGCTTCAATCAGTGGCAATATGACACCGCGTGCAGCACCGCCTGCCCCAATGAGCGCAACACGAGCATCCGCCAGTGGCCAGCCCAAGCTTACGATGTGATTGACGAGTCCTTGCCCATCTGTATTATCGCCATATATAGCCTCTGTTATCGAGGCGCCTTTTGCGACTAATGCTTTGTTTATCAGTAGGGTGTTGACTGCGCCTGCCGTCTTGGCGTGATCCGATAGACCACCGCGCGCTGTGCAAAGATCATAAGCCGTTTGTTTAAAAGGAACAGTCACATTGGCACCCACGCCGCCACCACAAAAAAACGCCTCAACGACAGCGATAAAACTGGCATCGTCAGCAGGGCAATACTGACGTTGGTAGCTGATATCTGCCTTTACCTGTCGCGCAAACTGCTCATGAATTACTGGAGATTTACTATGGGCAATGGGGTTGCCAATGACGATGAAATGTTGAGTCATAAATAGTCCGTTAGCTAAAAGGGGCGAGGCATTATCAAACAAGCCGTCAGTCACGACCAATCATCATAAGCGATAAAATGATGATTGACAAACCGAAGGGTCAACCAAAAATAAGTCATTAGCCAGTAATATTAAAGGATTAATGCTTTAACAAATATGTACTCTCCAAGACTACTATGCGTAACGTAAAAGGTAGTCAAGCAATGAGCAGTTGGGTAAACTATGGATTATATGTTAATTAATATGCTCTAATGATTGTAAGGTTATAACTTTTATTAAATACATTATTTATTAAAAATTCTTCGTTATCGGCGGCATCTGTGCCAGCTCGGTAATGTCATTTTGAGACTAATTTAAAAGTGTGAGTAAACAACCCATGTGGAATCATAACCTTCAGACCCTGCTAGTTGGTACGATAATGGCGGTTAGTGTGTCATTAAGTGGCTGTGATAGCACCAAAGACGATACTCAAAATCCAGAGACAAACGCTGAGAGTAGCGAGCAGACAGTCACTGACGCGCCAGCCAGTACGACTGATAATTCTGACACGGATACGGCAGCTGTCCAGCAAGGCACACCAGTAAAATATGACGTCTCGGCATGGGGCGCTGATACGGTAGAGCCGATCAGTGTCAATGAGCTCAATGGTATCCAGTCGGCGTTCGGAGAGGTGATGAGCACGGATGAAAATAGCCTAGACTATGCCAGTAACCCTGCGACCAAATACCGCTTTATGAAGACAGATGCGCCTTATCTGGATATTATCGATTCTGAAAAGTATCTAGAGCTTGGCTGGTATTATGCCAACCCTACCGACTCTGACAACGAAAAAGAGCTGAGTCAAAACCATGCCAAAAAAGCCTACCAGCTATCGCGACAACTGATGAGTGATGAAGGTGGCAAACTGGTCGGTGAAATGCTCAATGGTCAAATCGTCAAAAACAGAGTCGTTGGCGGACAAAAAGTAGAACTGGCAAAATGCGAGTTTTATAGCTGTATGCTGGTCATCAATAAATCTGATGCTCAGACAGACGATAGCTAAACTATGATAGATAAGACGTCAGTACCGAATGGCTGGGTATGCCTGTATCCACAAGACAGCAGTTTGACCAAAGACAATAGTGTGACCGAAGATAATCGGTCGACTAGCCAAACGGTGACGGTGTCTCTAGATAATCGCGGACTGGCATATGGCGATGGATTTTTTACTACCATGGGCGTCATCGATGGGTTGATACTGTGGTCAGACTATCATTATCAGCGGCTCGTCTCTCATGCTGACGCCTTGCAGTTAAATATAAACAGCGAAGAGTTATTAGCAGTACTGCAACTGTATGCCCAGCAATTAGAGCAGGGTATGCTAAAACTCGTAGTCACCCGCGCTGCGCAGGATGTGCGCGGTTATGGTTATACACCTAATGCAAATGGTAACGACTGTGAGATATGGCTAAAGGCTACGGTAATGAGAGTTTCTACGGCGCTGCAACTGTCCTTGCCTGATGGGAGTTTGGTACCCATCCAACCTCATGCCTCGGCAATATGTTTGTCTTCGCAGATTGCTTGCTTACCGCCACCGCTGGCAGGTCTCAAGAGTCTTAATCGTTTAGACAATGTCCTCGCTAGTGGGGAGCTGCAGCGTGTTAAGACTGAGCCACTCGTTTCTAAACTTGCGGTAATACTTAGCGAAGGACTGCTGCGTGATATGAGCGGGCGGTGGGTTGAGGGTACGATGAGTAATGTATTCTATCAATTGGCAGAAGCACCACTATCAGAGTCCAAACAATCCTCCAACAGTCATGAGGTGAGTGACAGCTCTCTAGCCAAAGGTCATTATCTAACCAGCGGTCAATGGTACACGCCTTCTATGACTCAGTCGGGTGTTGCTGGTGTCATGCGTCAAGTAATTATCGATGCTCTATCCACGACGCAATATCCAGTGGTGGTACGGTCGTTATCAGATGAGGATTTGCCTAGAGTCACGCAGTTGTTCTTTTGCAATGCACTGCGCGGTATCATGCCAATGAGTAGTTTGACGTTGTTATCAGGTGAGGTTGTAGATTTTTAATCTACCTAGCTGTTATTGAAAAATATTGAATTGGGTATCAACGAAGTCATCAGGATATAAAACCACTTGCTCACTGCTATACATCTCTTGCGCTTTTAAAAGCGCACTTTGTTTATCTTCTGCGACGACTTCCACAATATTGCTTAGTGTTTCGACAATCTCTATTTGAAATTTTTGCATCGTTTTCTCATCTTTTCTTATCGTATTCACTTCCATTTCTCACAAATAACTTTAGTCATCAATGCTAAGTAGATTAGCAAAAGCCCTCAAAAGAAGTGATCGTCTTTTGTTACGTGGTCTTGTGTCTTAAAGCAAATCGATCAATGCTGCTTATCTAATAAGGAGATAAGCCAATGTACGAAGTTTATGAAGATGAAAGTATCCCGCTACAAATCAGACGTTTGATGGTGTTTGATGAAATTTGTAGATTGGCCAAAGCTAAGCCTAATAAAATCGTACATTTGTCGCCTTATACTCAATTGGCTTTTGGTGTCATATATTTAAAAGACCTTAAAAGGTTTGTCGGGTTTGGTGGTATGTTTGAGTATGCGCATACGCGAGAAGAAGTCATCGAGCAGGGTATCGACGTTATTGCTAATGATGAATTGGTGATGTGTGCATTGACGGTTAACCTAATTCCTTTCACCAAACCTGCACGCAATTCGGTACAGCTGTTATGGCATTGAAATCGCTATGTGCGTAATCGATTGCATGCCTATATCGACTATCGTGAAGAGCATTTCTTCAAAATTAATGATGAGATTGATTGGGAGTATCCAGCGCACAAGTTTCATCAACGCCTCGTGGCTACTGCACGATTACCACTATGGGATGACAGGGGTGAGCTAATTGCTGATGTTTACCGTGACAAAAAAGAACAGCTGAGACCTAAGCGATATAACGAGAAGCGGTTAGTATAATTTTCGATAGTAACCACGGCTTACAAATTCAATAATTCCTTTGTCTCGTAATACTTGTAATTGTTGGCGAATTTTATCTTTTACATGGCTGTTTTCAGGATGTTTGAGCTGCAATTCATCAGCAAAAGCATAGACTTGATTGAGAGAAAAACTGGTATCGAGTCGATCGATACATTGCCAGACATCGAGTGTCCAACCGCGTGAAGCTATAGATTGCTTGCGTAAAAACAAAGTATTTTGGAATTGTTGGCTGACATTTTCACGAGGTATAACTTGTTGGTTTTTGACCAAGAATACTTTGCCTGATTCGGGTATTTGGCGTAAGTCAATATTACAACCAACCCAACCTGCTCGTTTAGCAGTCACTGATAAGGGTTTACGTTTAACAATAATATCGGGCGTAAAGAAATGCTTGGGAATAATCAGAAAATTATTGACGGTGTATGCTTTTGAGTATGTCAAAAAGAAAAAACTAGGATTGTCCTTACTCTTGATACGCTCAATCATCGTCTTATAAGCGCCATCATTGACGATATGACTGAGCTTGGCCTTTTTACTTTTTAGCTCATATTGCTCATGACAATGTGTGCAATAAAAATCAGCAACTGGTCTATTGTTCGTAAATTCATTCAAAGGCTGCTCGTTACAGCTAGGACAGTACCCATTTTCTTTTACCCATCCCTCACTGAGCACACGAATAATCTGTGCTTTAGAAGTATAGTTTTTGGCTAGGCTTTTATTGAAATGTAGATTCATAGGAGTTTGTCATCATTAATAGATAAGCTAAAAATGCCATTGAAAAAGCATACAAATTGGGTCACGTAAATGAGCACTAGTAGCAAGATAATCGATAAGCTAAGCAAATACCATTGAAAATCGCACAGTTCAGTGCTAAATTCTAGCAAACATCTGCCTCGCGAGTTGCCATGAGCAAGCCTACACCTAGTACGCCACCTGAACGTCCCAATGAGACGCCATCGAATAAACAAGATGGCACAGTCGAGGAGCGTGTCGATACCACGCTACCGGACGATCAAACCGTGGTAGATGGGGTGAAGGACACGCCAGCAACTAACGTCTCACTCATCAGTGGTGACAGTAAACCGCGCCAATACAAAGTCAATAACCCCTCGTTTTTTATGCAGCGTGGTTATCAAGTACTGCTGGTGTTGGGACTTATTGCTGCGTTTTTCTTAGTCATGGTCTATCAGACACTGTTCGGTCGTATTGAGCAGCCACAGCAAATGGTCACTATTGACCAAGGTCAGACCTACTATGGTTTATTGCCACAGTGGCAAAACCAGATTCCGCTATTTTCGGCCAGTGTCGCCAAGCTGTATATTAAGTCACAAGTTGACGCTCCATTGCACGCCGGTATTTATCAGCTGCCTGAGAACCCAACCATCGCGGAGGCACTGCAAATATTAGAGCAGGGCGCAAAAGCGGCTATGGTAAAGGTACAAATTATCGAAGGTAAAACGTCAAAAGATTTGTACCAAACGCTACGTGATAATGACAATATCAAAAAAGAAGTACTGACCGCTGACAGTGATAATGCCAGTATTGCGCAAGCACTAGACTTGGCAAGCATACTGCCAGATGCTGTGACGAGTAGCAGCGACCCAATTGTTAATTACAATCTTGAAGGTTGGTTTGCTCCTGATACGTATTACTATGGTGAAGGTACCAGCGACAAAAAAGTCCTTACTGACCTATACAAACGCCAGCAGCAAGCCCTTACTGAGGCGTGGGAAAATCGCGCACCGGATCTACCTTATAAGAGTCCCTATGAGGCGCTAGTGATGGCCTCTATCATCGAAAAAGAAACCAGCGTACCTGAAGAACGCGAGTTGGTCTCTGCGGTGTTCAGAAATCGTCTGAACAAAAACATGCGTATGCAAACGGATCCGACCATTATCTATGGGATGGGCAGTCGCTATGATGGTAATATTCGCCGCCGCGACATCGATGAAAAGACCTCGTATAACACGTATCAAATTGACGGTTTACCACCAACCCCTATTGCACTGCCTTCTGCTGCTTCTATTGAAGCAACACTGCATCCTGCCGATAGTGAGGCGCTCTACTTTGTAGCGACAGGTAACGGCGGACACAAATTTACCAACAGTCTTGCTGAGCACAACCAAGCGGTCAAAGACTATCTAAGCGTCATGCGTGAGAAAAAATCTCAAACACCGCCGCAGTAAATACCCTCTAATTTATAAAACTTATCGTTTATTGAGCGCTATAATCTAACTATAGCGCTCATCAATGACATAAGGTCATATCATGTCAGTATCTATGAATACCAGCGCACCATCACATACCAGCACGGCATCATCAAACCTCATCGACCCCGACGCTGTACAGACTACTAGTACACCTAGTATAGGACGGTTCATTAGTTTTGAAGGGACTGAAGGTGTAGGTAAGACCACTGCCATTGAGCAACTGTGCTTGCGACTAGAGAACAGCGGCGTTGAATATCTACGTACGCGCGAGCCAGGTGGTAGTCCGTTCGCTGAGCGACTGCGTGATATGTTGCTAGACCCTGCCACTGAGATTGAGGATGATACAGAGCTGCTACTGCTGTTCGCGGCGCGCTGTGATCATATTCAGCGAGTCATCATGCCTGCACTACAACAGGGCATATGGGTCATCTGTGATAGATTTACGGACTCTACTATTGCCTATCAAGGGTTCGGACGGGCGCATGGTGATAAGGTCATGCTAACCAAGATTGAGACGCTAATCGCTCAGTTCGTAACGCAATTGCCTGAGCTAACGTTGTGGATTGATTTGCCAGTAGCAGAAGGCATGGCGCGCGCCAATAAGCGCAGTACAGCCGATCGCTTTGAGCAGCAGGCAATGACGTTTTTTACTTGGGTACATAATGGCTTTAGCCAACTTGCAAGCTCGCATCCTGAACGTATACAGCGTATCGATGCATCAGGCAGCGCAGATGAGGTGAGTGCTCGCATATGGCAAACCGTCACAGAAAGATTCGCTATAGAATAATCAGATGTGATTGAGCGGTTCTATTTTGTCAGTAGCGTGGATAATCAGTCAGATGTGATAAAAACAAAAAGCCCCAGCATATCGCTGGGGCTTTTTATGAATCAACGTTTATTATTTAACGAACTATGACAGTAGCGGTTAAACAGCTACAGATGTCATTTATCACTATTTTTATCAGTTAGCTCACTTTGCTCTGCTGGTTTTTCAACAGTGACAGAAGTATCGGTGCTAGTACTAGTATCAGCTTTGGCATTCGTATTAGTCGCATTGTCTTGACCAGAATCAGGAAGACGATTGGGATCAAGCGCGCCTTTCTTGTTTTTTGGCGCGTTGCCGTTACCATTACTGTGAGTAGAGGTTTTCGTCTTTGAGGTCGCTGTTGAGTTTGCGGACATTACACCTGTATGAGCATTACTAGTAGAGTTGGTAGAAGCTGTTTTTTGCTCTATATCTGTATCCTCAGCCGCTACTGGTGTAATAGTAGATGACTTGTCCACGTTACTATCCTGAACCGTTGATGACTGAGTAGCCGTGTTTTTCTCAGTGCTTTCAGTAGTATCCATCGGAGTCTCTGGCTCGACTTTCGGAGTGCTATCACCGCTCAACTCTCTTTCTTTACGTTTTTCAGGCGCTTTTGAACTCGATTCAAAGTTAGCGTCAGCTGCCATACGAGCTTGCTCTTGCTTAGCGGTCACGTCGACAGGTTTTGGCTGTACTTCGTCATCCACGACCAGTGAGATAAGCTTACGATCACGAGGTACCGTACCGTCGAATTTATCAGTGATGACATGCAGCTTGCCTTCTTTGTCTATCGTATACAGCGGTACGAACTGTTTGTTATCCGCTTTATACTGCTCAAAGCTATAGCTATCAGTGATATTAGTGATTTTGATACGGGCTTTTTTGGACAGCATACTAGCAAGTTTGGTATACGTCACATCTTTGCCAAACAGCCACTGCGAGTGGAAGTTTGATTGCTTGTCGTCACGCTCACTTCTGACTTTTTCATCACTGAATTTGAGACGGTATAGCTTACGCTCTCCGAATTCATGACGATAATGAATCTCAGACAGGGTGTTCATCTCTTTATCCATACTCATGGCAAACAAACGACCAATACCGATAAGATCGAGATGATGATCGGCATGATCGGAGATAGGATTACCAAAGTACGTACGCAATCCACTCATACGGGCGCGTGCAATATTGGTATAGTTGTTATGCGCGACGATAACGTCAAACCCTTGGTCTTTGAGCGATGTCGCAATCAATAGGGCGATGGGGTTTGAGCCGACAATCAGAATACCGTTGGTTTCAGGCTCGCGTACGCCGAGCAAGTTACCGACTACTTTTGCACCCAGTCCTTGAATCATGACCGTACCGATGATGACCATAAACACCAGTGGCACGAGCAGCTCGACACCCTGAATATCATACTCTTGCAAACGAATCGCAAACAGTGATGAGATAGCAGCAGCAACGATACCACGTGGTCCAATCCAGCTAATCATTAGCTTTTCGTTGGTTCTTAGGTTTGAGCCAATAGCCGATGCCCAGACCGATAGAGGACGTGCCACAAACATGACGATAGCAAGTAGTACCAGCCCTGCAAAACCCACGCTCAATAAGCTTGCCAACTCGACACGAGCCGCCAGAATAATGAACAGGACAGAGATAAGCAGAACGGTCAACGACTCGTTGAACTCCAAAATCGTCTCGCGAGGGAACTTTGGCCAGTTTGCCAATGCCACACCCAGTACGGTGACCGTCAAGAGACCGGACTCATGCTCTAGGTGGTTAGAAATCGAAAACAATACCAGCACAAACGCGAGGGTAAACACATTGCGTAGAAACTCAGGAACCATATGTCGACGCATGAGGAACGCTAGTAACCAAGCACCTGCCATGCCAAGTGCTGTAGCCAATACAACGATTTTGGCAAATAGCAAAATACTACTGGCTTCGCCGCCTGAGATAATATATTCATAGACCAATACAACGGCAATCGCGCCGATTGGGTCAATGATGATACCTTCCCATTTGAGGATATTAGATATCGTCTTGTTGGGACGTACACTACGCAAGAGTGGCATAATGACCGTCGGACCAGTCACACAGACTAGCGCCCCGAACAGCAGAGCTATCAATGGGTCGACATCGAATAGTAAGTAAGTCGATAGCGCTACGATGGCGATGGTGATAAGCACACCCACCGAGACTAGCATTTGTACGACAGTACCGTGCTGCTTGATCTCATCGAACTCTAGGGTCAGCGAACCTTCAAATAAGATAATCGCGACGCCCAGAGAGATAAAGGGGAACATCAGCTCACCCAATACCAAATCGGGGTCAAATATCCCTAATACGGGACCGACGATAATACCAATCAATAATAAAAATAAAATGGACGGTTGCTTTAAATACCAAGCCAACCATTGGGCGGCGATGCCGATCCCAACCACGCCGGATAGCAATAGGGCGGTATCCATAAATTAATCCTTTTATAATCTTGTCATATTTTATATCTATCCATAGCTACTATAAAATAGTGTCATCGTTCATTCTAATAATCGGTTGTCACCAGTACTTACCGTGTCTGGGTCACAACATTGACAGCCATCATGAATCACAACATGAGCCAGATATGATATATATACTATAAAGTAGTAAAGACAAAAGCATCTGTAGACAAATAATATTGTCCTAAAAATGCAAAAGATGGAAAACAAGGGTGATGATGGTCAGCCTGATAAAACTGCTCATCGATAATATTTTTCAAAGTAACTTTTGTTTATTAAGTAATATGTTTTGCTTGCTATCATAGCATGGTTTTATTTCATGCCCATGTAGATAGCGCCGGTCACAATATCATCATAGCGCCATAAAATTGTACAAAGTAAGTATGAAATAGCGATACCTTGGGTTATTCTGCACTATAGAGGCGATGACAACACAGCGTTTTACTCATCATACAGTAGCGACGGTGGTCTTGCACGCTGCGAATACGACAATAATATGAGGTCAACTAGGCACTATATAAGGGTGACGATCGGACGTATTTGCCACGTTCTGTAGTCCTATAATGTATAGAGCAGTAATGAGAGAGTAAGCAGATATAATGATGGATATAGTAGCTTGGTTGTAAGATAGTTATAAGCAACATGGATAAGATACTATTGAAAACAACCATCAACAGTAATCATCAAAAATAACCGTCGTACAATGATCAATGATAACGATCGATAACAATAATAATGACCACTCATATGGAGGACAATATGCCTATCAATATGTTTAGAGCACGAACCACTGTCGATATGCGACTTTGGTTACAGCGTAGCGCACTAGCATTTGCTGTGAGTACCGCTATGGTGGCTGGTATCAGCGTCACAACCATGAATAATGCCCAGGCTGCCGTGACGACGGCTGATTTTTCTGATCTGGTTCAACAAGTCACACCAGCGGTAGCACGTGTCAACGTCACCAAAACCATCAGTGAAGCTGAGCTTGCTAAAGCCCAAACGGCTGAAGTGTTAAGACAGTTCTTTGGTGACCGTGTGCGTATCCCTGATCGTGCAGCCACGCCAGCGATTGAGAATGCTTATGGTACGGGCTTTTTTATCTCGTCTAACGGCTATATGCTGACCAACCATCATGTCATCGAAGGCGCTGACAAGATTACTGTCACACTGAATGATAGAACAGAGCTGGATGCGACCTTAGTCGGTAGTGACGAGCGCTCAGATGTGGCTGTGTTAAAAGTAGAAGGCAGTCAGTTTCCTGCGCTGCCGATTGGCGATTCAAACAGCCTAAAAGTAGGGGAGCCGGTACTGGCCATTGGTTCACCATTTGGCTTTGATTATTCTGCTTCTGCTGGTATCGTCAGTGCAAAATCACGCAGCTTCTCACGTGAGACCAGTGTGCCATTTATCCAGACAGACGTAGCGTTGAACCCGGGTAACTCGGGTGGGCCGCTGTTCAATCAGCGCGGCGAAGTCATCGGTATTAACTCGCGTATTTTCAGTGGTACTGGTGGCTATATGGGACTGTCGTTCTCTATCCCAATTGATGCTGCGATGGATATCTATGAGCAATTAAAAACCAATGGTGAAGTAGCCCGTGCATATTTGGGTATCTATCCGCAAGATATCGACCGTAATCTAGCCGAAGCGTACAAACTGGATCGACCTCAAGGTGCCCTGCTAACTCGTGTGTCTCCAGATTCACCAGCACAAAAATCAGGTCTAAAACCTGGTGACATCATCTTGCAATATAACAATGTACAAATCATGCGCGCCTCTGACTTGTTAAATTTACTCAATCGAGCAAAGCCAAGCGATCCATTCCGCGCACAGATTCAGCGTAATGGTAAGCAAATGATTGTGAGCGGTAAGCTTGCCTATGCACCCGATGATGTGAGAGCTCAGGGCGGCGATCAGCAGAGTGATGATATACAGCTGGGCTTGCGCTTGCGTGATTTGACTGAGGATGAGCAAGCAGAAATCGCTAAGGATAGAAAAACGGGTATCTTAGTGACGACTGTTGACCCTACTGGGCTTGCGGCACGTTCGGGGATTTTGGCCGGTGATGTCATCACCAATTTCCACCAAAAGCCGATCAAAAAGGTAACGGATTTCTCTAATGCTATCTCATCCCTTCCTAAAAAAGGCGTGGTAACGATAGAAGTCATCCGCCAAGGCATTCCTGCTATTATTGGCTTGCGTATTGAGTAGATACTACTGAAGGTGAGTTTTCGGGAAATCAAGATAAGAGGTGTGGCTATATCGCCCGACTATTGACGTGTTGACGATTCGTTAAGATTATCTCAGTGGGTAATCATTACGCTAAACTGACTATTAAGTGATAGTCTTATCTATTGATGCGCTTTTGCGCTGATAGTTACGGTTTTTAGTAATAAAAAAGACTCTTTTTTAGTCTGTAATTTGTGTTTCAATCATCAATTGATTGATAGCGGTCAAAAAAAAATATGCTACACTAGCAGGCGTTTTTATTATTATATTTGATGACTGAGCAAGTATTTATCATCATTAGCGTAGCTGATGTCAATACTGGTCTAAATACCTGGTCTAAATACACAGTCATTTTCGATGTAAGTATTATTATAATAAACAAACATTCGGCATCAACATCAAGCAAGACATGGTCATTAGCGTTTATCGACGCATATAAATATTTGACCACTTGCAAACGACCTATCATGTGACAGCTTTGATAAAAGCTAGGATAATACAGTAAGGCACGGTTATGAGCACAGCATACGACGAGATTAAAACCCGACTACAAGGCTCAATGGTAGCTTTGGTAACGCCCATGCATCCTGACGGCACGGTCGATTATAAACGTCTGGCAGACCTCATAGACTGGCAGATTGAGCAGGGCACTCATTGCCTCGTCGCTGTCGGCACTACTGGCGAGTCGGCAACCTTATCTATGCAAGAGCATAGTGATGTTATTCGCTACTTTGTAAAGCATGTCAAAGGTCGCGTGCCTGTTATCGCGGGTACTGGTGCCAACAATACCATGGAAGCTATCAAGCTGACTCAAGATGCAGCAGATGCTGGTGCAGACTGTGCGTTATTGGTTGCCCCTTATTACAACAAGCCGCCGCAAGAAGGCTTGTATCAACATTACCAAGCCATCGCCAAAGCCGTAAACATACCGCAAATGCTGTATAACGTGCCAGGACGTACAGTGGTTGATATTGCGCAAGATACGGTCGAGCGTTTGTGTGATATTGATAATATCGTTGCTATTAAAGATGCGACAGGCTCTGTCGGTCGCGGCGAGCAACTGATAAAAGTAGTTGGCGATAGAATGGTTGTCCTATCAGGTGATGATGGCACGGCGCTTGATTTGCTGAGAGTAGGCGGTAAAGGCAATATCTCAGTGACTGCAAACGTAGCACCAAAAGCCATGAGCGAGACATTTACAGCAGGATTGCGCGGTGACTTTGAAGCGGCTGACAAAATTCACGACGTGGTCAAGCACTTACATCGTGATTTGTTTATCGAATCAAGCCCTATCCCAGCAAAATACGCACTACACAAAATGGGCATTATCGATAAAGGTATACGCTTACCGCTCGTTTGGTTGGCAGAGCAGCATCATGCGACTATCGATGAAGCATTGGTTCGAGCAAACATACGATAAATTGATAACCAGTACATTGATATTCGGCGATTTAAGACTTGCTGCACATTAGATGAGTGTTATTCGATCTAGCAGCAAGTCACCTTATCACGGTAAGTCAATTGCCCACATGAGCAACAACTGCTAACTCAGAGAGACAATACGATGACAGTAACATCAAAAACAGTATCATCAACGAAAAAATTATTTCCTGCGATGCTGACCTTAGTTTTGGGTAGCACGCTAGTATTGAGTGGCTGTCAGGCAACCAAGAACCTACTTGGTAAGCGTGACAACGGTAGCTTAGATTATCAACAAAGCAAAAAGCTTGCGCCAATCGAGCTACCTGCTGCCCAAGAAACAGCCCCTTTTGTACCTTTATACCCAACACCTAACGTTGGCGCAAACACGCTCAAACTGCAGAACGAATCAGGCAATCAGTATCAGCTGCCAAAACCTCAGCGTGCTGTTAGTAACGCTTCGAACTAATTTCATTTTCCTTATTTATACCGCTGGCTTTTATCGTTATTGATTACAATGACATCGATATTACACAATAAGAGTGAGCGGTCGCTGCGCGTTTTTACCACATAAGCTTGAACGAACAGGAACCCCATAATGCAAAAGCAACAACTGCTGTATAAAGGTAAAGCCAAGTCTGTCTATGAAACAGAAGACAATGATCTTCTGATTTTGCACTTCCGTGATGATACTTCAGCGCTTGATGGTAAGCGTATCGAACAATTGGCACGCAAAGGTGTGGTCAATAACCGCTTTAACGCTTTTATCATGCAAAAATTGTCTGATGCTGGCATCGAAACGCATTTCGAAAAGCAACTGTCTGATGATGAAGTCTTGGTCAAGCGCTTGGATATGATTCCTGTTGAGTGCGTGGTGCGTAACTTTGCCGCAGGTAGCCTAGTGCGCCGTTTAGGCTTAGAAGAAGGACAGGCATTGACGCCACCAACGTATGAGCTGTTTTATAAAGATGATGCGTTAGGTGACCCGATGGTCAACGAATCACTTTCTGTATCTCTTGGCTGGGCTACCAAAGAGCAATTGGCTAAGATGAAAGAGCTAACCTATCAAGTCAACGATGTATTGAAAGCATTGTTTGATGCGGGTGATTTAATCCTAGTTGATTTCAAACTAGAGTTTGGCGTATTCCATGACCGTATTGTTTTAGGTGATGAGTTCTCACCAGATGGCTGCCGTATCTGGGACAAGAACACCAAGAAGAAACTTGATAAAGACCGTTTCCGCCAGTCATTAGGCGATGTGATCGAAGCTTATGAAGAAGTGGCTGACCGTATTGGTGTGCCATTAAACTAAGCTATCAATAGTCACAATATAAAATAAAAAACTGAGCCATGTGCTCAGTTTTTTTATGGCATTATACAATGGTGGTACCCTAGTGAGGACTTGAACGCTAAGCTGTAGGCTAATGATAGTAATGGTATTAATTATTTAGGTGGCCACAGTGTACACGGTGGTGTACTTACTGAGAGGGAATGCACCTAAGCTAAATTGATTCCCAATATTTGTATCCTTCAGCTTTCACAAAATCTGATAAAAATTTTGAGAAACCATCCTCTATGTAGAACCAATCTTTACGTTCATCAAATGGATGAGAAATAATAATAGCGCCATAATCATCAGCTTTCTTATCGCATCTCAAAACTACAAAATCACTATCTCCAACAAATTCACCAATAATTAAATCGCCTTTAATTAGACTATTTGCCCTATAGCTCGATAACCAAAAGCCTATTTTGGCTTCAAAATCTTTTAAACTATAGAGATCTAATCCAGCCTGGTTATACTTTTTATCCAAAAATAAGAAAGCGCCATTACTGGCTAATAGAAACTGCTTATATTCGAAAGGTAATTCTTCAATACCTATTAAATTAAAAGTACTGACAATTTCAGACTCTAAAGAACCTTCGTTAAATATACAAATTAGCTCAAATGAGTAGCTTTCGTTGTCGTAGCTAGCCTTCTTCGGCTGACTCCAAGTCTCTTTGAGAAACTGTATTTTTTCTATAATATCTATCATTTTATTTCTGCCCAAATAAGCCTCTAGAAAACCAAAGATCTAGCTTTGAGAAACAGTATGTGATTGCATTATGGCTGGTATCAAAGAGTAATTAAGAAAAGGAGAGTGTCTTGTGATAACGTCCGTTAAAGTGGCTATAACAAAGGGATGTTGGAAACTGAATAGACACGGTATGTACGTCAAAGGGTACATTGTGATTATCTCAATGTACCAATTCAATAATTCTTATTAAACTGGTTCGGTTCCCTATACAGGCATCGAACTGCTAGTGCTAGACAGGAAATTAATTAATATAAAACTCATAGCACAGTATTATCGAGCTGTATGATTAAAATCTCCCAAGTTAATTCCTACGAGATTAACGGCAGGGGCCACTTATCAGTTGACCTAAACTAGTATCAAATGTATCGAAGGACTTTCTTCATTTCGAATAGACTTAGCGTTAACATATTTAATAGCAAGAAAAAAAATATTTATAATTATGTCGTTCTCGTAAGGAAAGTTTTTAATCGTTAGGTTTAACACTTCATTTTCTCCTATAGTAACCTCCGACATGCCGTATTCTGGATGGCGTATGTCACCTAAGCAATCAATTAAGGCATGAATATTAGCACCATAAAAATCTGGAAAGCCAAAAGCTTGCTTCAATTCTTTATGCATTTTATCAACTGTATCAACATCTTTAAAATCTATAACCATTTCCATATATTATCACCATTTTTTAAGTATACCCCAGCGGAACTAGTCATTTCACTCCAAAAATCTATTAACAGACCTCTTAAAATAGACCATCATAATGGAACCACTTATAGCAGACTGCAATTCCTATCTATTTATCAACCAGTATTACTCTTTAGACACAGGCTGGTAGTTTAGCTCGTATAAAAAATCAAACATAGCGCCAACACTGTCCTCGATACCTTATCTTATTTTTATGCTAATTTGATAGTACTTACTCATATCAATTAGACCATAAAAATAAGAAAAGGTTTTGCTAATGTCTACTGCTTCACCAACTGTTTTAGAGCCTGACTGGTTTACTCGTCCGACCTGTGTGGTCGCGGCCGACTTGGTGGGTAAAGTCTTATGTCGAGAGCTAACAGATAGTGATGGACAGCAAAAAACGCTACGTATGCGTATCTCAGAGACCGAAGCCTATATTGGTCAAGATGATCCCGCTTGCCACTCACATGCAGGCACTCGAACAGCGCGCACAGAGATTATGTATGAGCAAGGCGGTGTGTTCTATGTCTATTTGACTTACGGCGTGCATCATATGCTCAATCTGGTCAGTGGTGCAGCCGAATCCCCTGAGTCGGTACTGATTCGCGCTGGGTTTTTGACCGAGGATAGTGACCGCCTGATTAATGAGCAACAACTGAGTCCAGATAAGCAATTTACTCATCCTAAGCAATTCGCAGGGCCGGGTAAATTGACCAAACGCTTGCAGATCGACCGTGAGCTATATGGCAAACCAATCTCGCCAGACTCAAGCGTTTGGGTCGAGGATGATAGTTGCCAGCCACCCGTGTCAGTACGTCCACGTATTGGTATTGACTATGCAGGTGATGCCAAAGATTGGCTACTACGCTATATTTGGACCGACCATCCGTCTCTGTCCAAAAATTAGTTCGACTGACTGCCTGTTGACGACATCTATGAGGTAAACCTATGTATAAGTTAACCGTATTCATTCCTAATGATGCGTTAGACCAAGTAAAATCTGCGATGTTTGCTGCTGGTGCTGGGAGTATTGGTAACTACGAGCAGTGCTGTTGGCAGGTACGAGGAACCGGTCAGTTTATGCCATTATCAGGTAGTACGCCGCATATCGGTCGTCACGATAGTTTAGAAACGGTCGATGAGTGGCGAGTAGAGATGGTCGTCGATGACGCATTTATAACGGCTACTATCGCCGCGTTAAAAGAGACGCACCCGTACGAGACACCAGCGTATGATGTAATAAAAGTCTTGGATTTTTAGTGTTATGTAGAGAAATATCAGCTTATTGAGCGTAAGACTTGTCATAAAAAAACCAAATAAACCACTCAATGACTTATTTGGTTATAAAATTTTTGATGTTCCAACTAGGTATTAATAGTGAATGCCAGTATTTAACAACTGATCAATCTTTTTTAAGCTTAATCACATTGTAGCTCGGATAACCCAGCTCGATTTTATAATCATCGCGTCCACGTTCAGCCTTCACTTTAATTTTACGATCGCCCTTTTTATATTTAACGTCTTTGACACGGTAGCCCATACTGCTGACTTTACTAGCCGCTCGGCGCTCGACAGTAGATGATGAGACGTTTTTGTCAGCTTTTTTGTTCTTATACTTTTTGTGATCTTTACTGTCCTTATAGACATCTCCGTAGATGTCATCGTAGACATTGTAGCCATTAGGGGTAGTCACACAGCCAGTTGTTGCTGCTAGTAGTGTGGCAACAATACTACCGGATACTACATTTTTTATTGCCAAAGGTAATATGGTTCTCATAAAAATTTTCTCATAACAGGACATTGTTTAATACAGATTGCTTTGCAATGCTTCAAGATATCTAGCCAACACTCAGGTCAGTAAGATTGACGATTTACACTTGCTTTGATGGACAGACATATAGAGCTGCGCTAATAAAAGCGACTCAGCACAATCAATCTTTTTTGACTCTAATAACCTCTAGATTTGGGTAGCTCAGCAATATCTCATATTTCTGTGAACCGCGTTTTGCTTCAATTTCAAAGACACCGCGCTTGTTCTTTTCTTCAAGATCTATATCCTCGACACGGTAGCCCATCGCTCTTACTTTGTTGATCGCACGGCGCTTAAGAGCGGGGTAACGTGATTCTCTCTTGATACTGTCTTCGACGTTTCCTTTTTTGTAGCGCTTATTCCCTTTGTATTTGTCATCATCCTTGTACTTGTCTTTCTTATATCGGTCATTGTCTCGTTGGTACTTATTATCTTTCCCGTTATTTGACCATGCTATCTTATTTGAGTTGATGAGTCTTAGAGAAGGATAAGTATATTTGACTTCATAAGCTTGGTTGTTCTTTTTAACGAACGCTGTAATTGCACGCTCGCCGCGATAACTGTCAGGTCTAATATCCATCACCTGGTAGCCTTTGCGGCGCAAGTCTTGACGTAACTGCTGGCTGACACGGTTAAAACTATCATTTTGACGGTTGTTATCGACACGATATATACGCTGATTGTCATACCCTGAACCAGCTATCGTACAACCGACAGTTGTACCTAATAACGCGATGGCAAGACCAGTAGATACAGCAGTCTTAAATGAGAACGGCTTTATAGTTTTCATAATTTGATGTCCTATAAGGTTTCAGAAGGCTATAAGGTAAAGTGCGGGTATTGGCTAAAACAATAAGTTGCAGAGTAGGGTAACTTTTGCTGAAAAGTTCACAACTATTACTATTAGGAAGTACGTTTAGAAATATTTTCTTACATTATCTATAGTAAGATGCAAAACTTTATATTAAGTGTCATTTGCGTTAGTAAGTTGTAATCATTGCTATAATTTAATCGATGTAAGCATATGCTTACACACAATGACGTTTACGCGACTTAACATGAGAGTGAGAGTTAGGCATTATAGTCACACGGCATTAGGGAATGTGACTCAAGGATTGAGTTGACCGCATTAAGGATAATGATTCAGTTATCACCATCAGGATGATAATGATAGCTGAAGTAAGGACACATACCCTGTGCTGATAGCAGCAGTTAATATCAAACGCTGTATGTAGTAATAAGGGCAGGATGCCCAGTATCGCAATATACTAACTATTTGTGCAAGGATGCATGAAACTAGTCCGCGATAGGTAACATGGATGGTTAACAATAAAACCGCATAACAATTAATTGCTATGCGGTTTTATCGTGTCTGGATGACGCTCATTATTGTTACTGTTTAATTATCGCAATGCATATGTTCTTTTAGATAGTAATAGTTCATAACAAGTATTTATTTGATAACTAGCCTTTATTTGATGGCTAATATTTATTCAATTATTAATATTCATCCGACGCAAAAAAACCGCATATATCAATATACGGTTTTTTATTTGTGTTAAAAAATTATTATTTTTCTAAGTATAATTAATTAGTATTTGTTTTCGCGGCGCCAGTCATCTACTTCACGCTCTGCATCTTCTTTAGCATGACCATAGCGCTCTTGGACACGACCGACTAGCTTATCTCGGCTACCTTCGACATGGGTGAGATCATCATCAGTCAACTCTGCCCACTTTTGCTTAGCCGAACCTTTCATCTGGTTCCATTCGCCTTTTAGAGTATGTTCGTTCATTGTATTATTCCTTTTGTTGAACTTATTGTCTTTGGTTGGTTTTAACGCTTCTTTTCTGGTACTTCTTCTTTGTTATTAGATAATATTTATTATTATATTATTTTTATTTTAAAATCTTAATTTTATTTATTGTTATTCTAGATATTATTATTTTATTTATGATTCACAAGTATAGTTGGTTGTTTTCAAAAATCTTGTGAAATCAAATATAGGACTTTTCAATTGGACTGTCTGTATGTGCTATGTTTATAGTGTTACTTAATTATAGTGAACGTTCGCTAAGTGTTATCCATACGGATGCTGTGATAGTGCAGCGTAAATTGCGTCTATCGTGCGTAATAGTATTAAACTGAATATGGAAATATAAGCGTAATTAAATAGCGCGTCTACAAGGTAGAAGGAACGTCTAGGCAAAATAAATAGCGAAAAAAAAGCAGAGTTCTAAATTTAGAATTCTGCTTTTTACTGTTTTATACTCAATAGAGATTAATGAAGGGCGCCAGATTATTAGCGGTTAGCCAAGTAACGCTTATAACGCGTGGTCAGTTTCTTTATGCGAATACGGTCACTAACCAGTGAAAATAATGGCGATACATTAGACTTAGGCGGCTTGCCATTGCCCATGCGCTGTAGCTGACGTTTGACTACTGCCATGGTCGCAAGCGCACTTAAGGTTTTGTCTTTCCAGCGTACCATAGGATCGTGAGCACTCAATGTGGTATCTTTTTTCCAATCATTGGGAAGGGCTGGATTCAGCGCCAACGCTGTGCCCATGCCGACAATATCGATGCCCTGAGCCAGTACCTCTTCTGCAACAGCCAACCGTCTAACGCCACCTGTCGTCATAATAGGCATGGTAGCGGCTTGAGCAATCTCTTTTGCAAAATCCAAAAAGTAAGCCTCTCTCTGTAGAGTGCGTCCATCTGCTGTACTGCCTTGCATGGCTGGGCTTTCGTAACTACCACCAGAGAGCTCGACCAAATCTACTGCCAGCTCGTTCATGGCTAACACCACCACTTTAGCATCATCAGCATCAAAACCACCTCGCTGAAAGTCAGCTGAGTTTATTTTTACAGCCACTATAAAAGTGGCAGAAACCTGCTCACGAATGGCTTTGATCACTTCGATCAACAGCCGCATACGGCTTTCGATAGAACCACCGTACTCATCTTTTCGCTGATTGGTGAGCGGGGATAAAAACTGAGAGATAAGATAGCCGTGGGCGGCATGAATTTGTACCCCGTCAAAACCTGCCTGCTCTGCTTTGACAGCGCTATCAGCGAACCGCTGTATCAGCTGCTCTATATCCTGCTGTGTCATAGCACGAGGTTTACTAAATAAATGAGAGTGCTTGCCCAAATCAAGCGCCACATCAGAAGGAGAGAGAACATCACCGCCCATCGCAGCGTATACCTGACGACCAGGGTGGTTGAGCTGCATCACAACGCGGGTGTTGTTTTGTTTGGCAACACGTGCCCACGCCTCAAAAGGCGCTATATCACTATGCTTGTCTAGTACGACACCGCCAGGGCCAGTCATGGCGCGACCATCGACCATGACATTCCCTGTAATGAGTAAGCCTGTACCGCCTGCTGCCCAGCGCTTATACAGACGAAGGAGGACAGCGCCTGGAATCTGACCTGCATCAGCCATGTTTTCTTCCATAGCAGCTTTTGCTAAGCGATTGGGTAAGGTGATGCCACAAGGCAATACGAACGATGAAAAAACAGGTGATGTCATGATAGCGGCCTAAGATTATGTTTTTGTGAAGCACGAGTTCTACTATGCGTTTGGCTATAGACTTATAGTTTAAATGACTATAACCTTATAGTCGAAACATGATTGGTAGTAATTGTGGCGGGTTTAGGAGTAGTGACTCTAAAGACGACTGGTCGAAAGATAGCACACCCGAAAACCGTTATCTCTATCTATCATCACATTTTTCAGCACAATAGCACTTCAGGTAAATTACTGACGTGTTGACCACACTATTGACTGAGTTGTTGATCGAATTCTTAATCAAGTTATTAACCAAATCAGGATACCTTTGTATTGAATGTATTAGCACAAGATATGACAGTACCTATGGGTTCAAAACTAGAGTCAAAACGCGAGCAGGCAAAAGCTAAAACGCGGCGCGCATTGCTCAAAAGCGCCTTGCGGTTATATAGCTTGCAAGGTGCTCAAGGTATGAGCATGAATAAAATTGCTAAGGGTGCTGGTATAGCGCAGCCCAGTTTTTATAATCATTTTGAGAGCTTAGATGCGCTGCAAAACGAGCTAAGTGCTCAGTTAAAAGATAACTACCTATCTCCTATGCGACTGGCGTGGGTCAATATGCTCAAAGACTACGACGTATTGAGTGAGGAGCAGTTTAATGAGCAGTGTCAGCAATGTCTGACCATGATTTTTGATTCAGCGTTTCAGAATATCGAACTGTTTCAGCACCTGCTCGAAGACCGTCCGCGATTTAGTGCCACTATAGAAAACCAGTCTTCACTAAGTAATGGGCTAGGAAATCTGGTCAGCGAAATACAAGAAGAGTGGACAGAGATATTTATTCAGGGGTTACAGCTATCCAATCGTTCTGCTGAGAGGAGTGCTGTCAATCTTTGTGTCGATATGGCTGCTGCACAAGTACACGAGTTGATATTAGGCTGTCATCAGCAGCGCTATTCAAGGGCGCAGGCGATTAACACATTGAGCATTAGCTTTGATGCGCTGTTCGCTAATTTTTTGCACGGAAGCAACCATAGCAAGTCATGATGTATGTCGTGACAGCTAGGATTCACAACACATAAAAGGGAGCATGACTATGGCCACAACAGCGGCTACACCAACGGACAATGAACAGATACACTTTAGAACCTGTACCTTATGCGAGGCCATGTGCGGCGTCGAAATAAAGCACGACGGCGAAAAAGTCTTATCGATTAAAGGGGATAAAAATGATCCTTTTTCGCAAGGCTACATTTGCCCAAAAGCAACTGCTTTGCAGGACTTGTACGAAGACCCTGATCGTTTGAGAGGGCCTGTTGAGAGAACGGCGGATGGCTGGAAATCGATCAGTTGGCCAGAGGCTTTAGACAAAGTCGCTGCAGGTATTCAGTCCGTTCAGCAAAAACACGGACAAAATGCGTTTGGGGTCTATTTAGGTAACCCGAATGTCCATAATATGGGCGGTATGTTGACCATCAAACAGCTACTGACCAGCCTAAAGACACGCAGTCGTTTTTCTGCGACATCTATTGACCAGCTACCACACCATATTGTTAGTATGCACCTGTTCGGTCATATGCTGCGTATTCCGGTCCCGGATGTGAACCATACCCAGTATATGCTCATCATCGGCGGTAACCCGCTGGCGTCTAATGGCAGTATCATGACTGCGCCCAACATGCGCCAAAAACTAAAAGACATCAAAGCCCGCGACGGTAAAGTGGTGGTGATCGATCCAAGACGTACCGAAACCGCAGATATCGCTAGCGAGCATCACTTTATTCGCCCAGCGACAGACGTACTGCTGTTACTTGCCATGCTCAATGAAATCTATGCACAAGGCTATGCCAAAGTAGATAGCCGAGTGGCAGGCTTGGCACCAGAGATTGATCGTATTGAGTCATTTGCAGAAGGGTTCACACCTGAATCGGTAGCGGGCATCACGGGTATCACAGCTGATGAAATCAAACGTATAGTCAAAGAGTTCTGTGAGGCCGAAAGCTCAGTCTGCTATGGCCGTATGGGTATCTCAGTGCAAGAGTTTGGGCTGCTGAGCCAGTATCTCTCTATGGTCATCAATATCGTGACAGGACGCTTGGATGAAGTGGGCGGACTCATGTTCCCGAACCCAGCTGTCGATGTGGTCAATAGCTCGGGTCCTGGCTATTTGGGCAAACGCCACAGCCGCGTGAGTAACCTACCTGATTTTAATGGTGAGTATCCCGTCGTTGCGATGGCCGATGAGATGCTAGTAGAAGGAGAAGGACAGTTAAAAGGCTTTATGACAGTTGCGGGTAACCCCGTCCTCACGACACCAAACGGCGAAAAACTAGACGAGGCGCTATCAGGGCTGGAGTTTATGGTGTCGCTCGATTATTTTGTGACTGAGACCAGTCGCCATGCCAATATTATCCTGCCGCCTGTATCGCCATTAGAGCGTGACCATTACGACATCACGTTTAACGGTTTTGCGGTACATAATGTTGCCAAATACTCGCCTGCCTTGTTTAGTAAAACAGACAATGAAAAGCATGACTGGGAGATTTATTTGGGGCTTGCTGATCGTTTGGATAAAGATGCCCCTGAAGCGGTACAAAAAGAGCGTGCGGCGACAAAAGCATTTGGACCAAAGTTCTTACTTGAACAGGGTCTCAAATATGGACCTTATAAAGACGTGACATTGGATGCGCTGATAGATAACCCACATGGTATTGATTTGGGACCATTGCATCGTATGTTGCCAGAGGCTATCAAGCATGCGGATAAACAAATCAATCTCAATGTTGATTTTTATCAAGCAGATTTGGCACGGGTTAAAGAGATGATGCAGCAGTACGACAATCAAGAGATTTTACTCATTGGTCGTCGCCATGTACGTAGCAACAACTCATGGCTGCATAACAGTTATCGATTGGTCAAAGGCAAATCTCGTTGTACGCTGATGCTGCATCCACAAACGGCAGAGCAGTATGGTATTGAAGATGGTCAAGACGTAAAAGTAACGTCTCGAGTCGGTAGTGTAGTCATCGCAGCAGAAGTAACCGATGAGCTGATGCCAGGCGTGGTGAGTATTCCACATGGCTTTGGGCATGGACGTAAAGGCGTTAAGCAAAAGATTGCTCAAGAGCATGCTGGTGTGAGTGTCAATGACTTAACAGACGATACCCTAATCGATCAGTTGAGCGGTAATGCCGCTGTCAATGGTGTGCCAGTACAGTTGGAAGCGTTGGGTACTAGCATAGAAAGTATATCTACCGAGGCATCAGAGACGTTAGTAGACAGTGCAATCGCATAAGCTTAGGTTTCATTGCAAGTTTGTCACAAAGCAAAAAGAAGGCGCTTACACGATGTAAGCGCCGTTTTTTTGGGTACCATTCTCATATATTCTTTCGATACTAGGTCAGCTACTTACGCCTACAAAATCAAAATCAACATTGGGCGTATCCCCTTGGATTAACAAGCTGATCGCTTTTGCAGAACCGCAAGCATGTGTCCACCCTAGTGTGCCATGCCCTGTATTGAGCCATAAATTGTCAAAAGTCGCTGAAGCATTATGACTGCCATGTTTGACTTGACCACAGTGCGCACGACCAATCAATGGCACGTTCGATGGGGTCATCGGTCGTAGTCCTGTCCAATACTGAACAGAATTTGCGATGATGCCTTTGGGAAACAATTGCTGTACGCGGCGAGTAATCGCCTCACAGCGCGTGGCATTTAGGTCGAGATTATAGCCGTTAAATTCTGCTGTCCCCGCAACTCGCAGTTTGTCACCCAGCCGCGAGGTTACCAGCTTAAACTCATCATCTATTAGGCTAACAAAAGGTGCTAAATGCGGCGCTCGCGGATTCACCGTATATGTGGCTGAATAGCCCTTTGCAGGAAAGATGGGTACATGAATACCCAGTGGTTTTAAGAGAGGAACGCTATAACTGCCAAGTGCGACCACATGACTATCAGCCGTGAAAGTCTGCGCGTTTTCACCTTTCGGGCGAATAGTAATACTGTGCACATGGGGCCTAGTAGAGTGAGCGTCAGTATTGAGGGCTAATATCTCAGTATCATACAAAAACTGCACACCCGCACCGATGCAGCGCTGTGCTAAGCGCTGAGTAAACAGATGCGCGTTGCCAGACTCGTCGCGGCTGGTATAGGTAGCCCCTGTGAGATTGTGTGCAATAGGGTAGAGTGCTGGCTCTAAGCTGACGGCATTATTGATATCAATCACATGACGCTCACAGCCTAGCGCTTGCATGCGCTCTGTAGGTTCGATAGCGGCATCGAACTCCGCTTGGCTGGTATAAAAATGCATGATACCGCGTGTTTGCTGCTCATAGTTGATACTGATATCTGCGCGTAGCTGTTGTAGGGCGTCTCTTGAGTAAAGCCCCAAGCGTACCATTTGCACCAGATTGGCATCGGCACGATCGGCGCGGCACTCTTGCAAAAACTGCATGGCCCATTTGAGCTGATTCTTATCTGCACGTAGACGAAACAGCAGTGGCGCATCTTCTTTAAACAACCACTTGAGCGCTTTCATTGGCGTTGCAGGGTTGGCCCATGGCGTGGCATGCGAGACCGATATTTGACCGCCATTGGCAAAGGAGGTCTGCATGCCTGCTGCGGACTCACGCTCAATCACGGTCACATCATAGCCTGCCTGACGTAGATACCATGCGGTGGTCACGCCCACCACGCCTGCTCCGAGTATCGCAATATGTGTCATAGGATTCTCTATGCTCATGTTAATCATGATGGCAGTTCTGTATCAAACCACTATCACCTTTGCCAAGTAGCTATATTGCTTGAGTTACTTTGGGCGCGCTACGTCCACTTGTAGTGCTGCTGGCAAGTCCAGTATGCTCAGTGTGCTTTCTGCCAATTGTTCAGGACGCGCCACGACAAGAGCGATAAAGCCATCGTCGGTCTTCATGGTGTTGACCACTTGGATTTTGTCCAGTTTGTCGCCTGCTACTGGTGCTGCGCCAATGCCTTGTACATAATGCAAAAATGCTTTGGGTGCTGACTTAAAATAAATACGGGCGATAACTTCTTGACCCAAATAGCAGCCTTTATCATAGTCCATACCGCCGCGCTGATGTAGACGCAGTTCTTGCGGTTGAAACTCAGCTTGAGTCGCCGCAACGATCCAATAGTTGCCTGTGGCTATGCTGCACGTCATCCACGCCTCAGTATCGGCGGCTGTATTATGATCTTCTTTGTGACTAAAGGTGGGTGCATCTGCCAGCACGCAAGGATAGATGGTAGTCGGCGCACTGGTCTCAAATTTTGAAAACGCGCCATACTTGTTCAGATGCGCTTGCAAAGATGCCGCACAATCGCTGCTTATGACCACATCATAATGCTTTTCTGCTTGTTTCTTAATCCAAATGCCAAATTCAATACGACCTTTTAGGTTGCCGATAGCGGCTGCCTGATAGCTGAGCCCAAGTTTGGTCACATCACAAGTCAATTGACCTTGCAAGAATTTTTCGGCGTCCTCACCTTGAATGGTCAGCTGTGAAAACTGCGGTAATACTGAGGTATCTGAAGACTGAGTCATTGTTATTATCCTTCTGCTAAGCGCTTAATTATTAGGGCATGCCCCTAATTCAAATGTTTATAAATAAATGGGCTAAAAGACAACATCGAAGTGATAAAAAATTATACGCGCACTTTTTATATAGATGCCATTGTTACTGACCATGTTACTAACTAAAAGCGCGCGTATAAATCGTTATAAGGTTAAGAAGAGTACCACAAAAATACAGTCACAAAAACGTCATCGCTAAGGGGTGCATTAAAGTGAGGGGTTACGTATTAAATTGGGTACAGTGTCCAATTTTCAACCGTACAAATTGGTTAAAGATGGTGAGTTACGGTACAATGTTGACTCTATATTGAACCCAATATTTGATGACTACCGAGGATATAATGAGCTTACCAAATTGCCCGAAATGTGATGCTGAATATACGTACGAAGATGGTGCGTTACTGGTATGTCCTATGTGTGCTCATGAATGGACGGCGGCTGAGACTGATGAGGCACAAGCAGAAGAACAAGATGCATTGATTCGTGATGCGGTCGGCAACGAGTTGCAGGATGGTGATGCTGTTACGGTCATCAAAGACCTCAAGGTTAAAGGCTCGTCACTGGTCATCAAAGTCGGGACAAAAGCAAAAAGTATTCGCTTGTTGCCAGACGCAACCGATGGTCATGATATCGATTGCAAGCTCGACGGCTATGGTCCAATGAAGCTAAAATCTTCTGTCGTCAAAAAAGCGTAAATTGTAAAAACGTCTTGAAAGATTGGATAATAAACAAATATAAAACTAACGTTAATCAAAAAATACAGACCCTATAAAATATAAACCCTATAAAATACAACATCTACAAATAGAGACTAGCTATGAGTACTAAAAACGAACAGCTCTTTGCCCAAGCGCGCAAACATATCCCAGGTGGCGTCAATTCACCCGTACGTGCCTTTGCCGGAGTTGGTGGTACGCCGATATTTATGCACCGTGCCAACGGTAGCAAGATTTATGACACCGAAGACAATGCCTACATCGATTATGTGGGTTCTTGGGGTCCGATGATTTTGGGTCATGCGCATCCAAAAGTCATCGATGCAGTAAAAAAAGCGGCCGATGATGGTTTGAGCTTTGGTACACCAACGCCGTTTGAAACCACCGTTGCTGATAAGATTTGCGATATCGTACCAAGCGTTGAGATGGTTCGTATGACCAGCTCGGGTACCGAAGCGACCATGAGCGCAATCCGTCTGGCACGTGGCTATACCCAGCGTGACAAAATCGTTAAGTTTGAAGGCTGCTATCATGGCCATTCAGACAGTCTGCTCGTCAAAGCGGGCTCTGGTATGCTCGATATCGGCGAGCCAACCTCGAAAGGTGTGCCAGCGGATTTTGCGAAGCATACCATTACGATTCCTTATAATGATCCACAAGCGATCAAAGACTGTTTTGAAAAATGGGGTGAAGAGATTGCTTGCGTTATCTTAGAGCCTATCGCTGGCAACATGAATATGATCATTCCAGAGCAGGATTTTCACGATACGCTGCGTGCCCAGTGTACTGAGCATGGCGCAGTATTGATTTTTGATGAAGTCATGACAGGGTTCCGCGTGGGTCTTGGCGGTGCGCAGGCACATTTTGGTATCACGCCTGATTTAACTTGTTTTGGCAAAATCATCGGTGCAGGTCTACCTGTTGGCGCGTTCGGTGGTAAAGAAGACATCATGTCTTGCATCGCACCCCTCGGCGGCGTGTATCAAGCAGGCACGTTGTCTGGTAATCCGCTGGCCATGCGCGCTGGTATCGCGATGTTTGAAGACTTAACGGAAGCAGGTTTCTACGACGACTTATCTACCAGAGTCGATCATTTGGTCGATGGTTTTCAAGCGGCAGCGGACAAACACGGCATCAATCTGCGTACCAATAAATTAGGCGGTATGTTTGGTATGTTCTTTGTCAAAGATGCTGACACTCAGACGCCAATGAACTTCGATGATGTGACAGAGTGCGACATGACGGTATTCAATACCTTCTTTCACGGTATGCTAGATCGCGGTATCTATCTTGCACCTTCTGCGTAT
Organism: Psychrobacter sp. H27; assembly: GCF_059072655.1. Classification (NCBI taxonomy): domain Bacteria; kingdom Pseudomonadati; phylum Pseudomonadota; class Gammaproteobacteria; order Moraxellales; family Moraxellaceae; genus Psychrobacter; species Psychrobacter sp. H27. The sequence goes on from NZ_JCACRX010000001.1 coordinate 2,133,783, forward strand.
GAAGCAGGCTTTATGTCGATTAAGCACAGTAATGAAGATATCGATGCATCGATTGCTGCTGCTGATGAGATATTTGCAGAGATGGCGAAAGCTTAGTCTATCTTTAGCGTAGTTTAACCATATAGTTATCAAGCTTTATAAACATTCAAAAGTTCAAAAAACCAGCAAAATCAAACAGTGATTTTTGCTGGTTTTTTTCGTTTAGCGGTACTTGTCTTATAGCTATTGCAGAAATAAAGGTGTATTTCTAAGGCGCGTTTATATGGGTCATAGCGTGACTGATGCTTATACATTCAATCCCTGTGTGTCTAAAAAATAGACAATAAACTATGATACTCTGAGATAAATTCGGACAATAACGCAAGGATGCAAAAGAATGAGCAATAGTACTTCTAGTAGCGTAGCGCCTCTATGGCAGACCACGTATGAGCAGTATGGTTTGGACAACAACTTGGACGTATTGGCAGGTAAGCAAAACCTGATTGACTTATTGCAACCAAAGATAGATCAGCACAGTAATCGTCCCGCTTTTAGTATGGGCGCTGCGACCCTTACTTTTGGTCAATTAGACAGTGCCAGCCGCCGTTTTTCGGCGTTCTTACAGGCACAAGGTATAGAAAAAGGCGACCGTATTGCCGTACAGCTACCAAACATACTGCAATATGCCGTAGTACTGTTAGGTTGCTTACGAGCGGGTGTGGTACTGGTCAACGTCAACCCCATGTATACGCAGTATGAGTTGGCACATCAGTTGACGGATGCCCAAGCTTGCGGTCTCATTGTGCTAGATGGTATGAGCACGGCTTATGAGCAACTAGATGAAACGGTAAAAGCACAACTAAAATGGGTGGTCAGGTGCTCTATAGATCCTAGTATTTCTGATAACGATATTGCCTTGCTCAGTCAAATTGACTCAGCACAATCTGCAAGCACACATAAGCCAGCACATACCTCGACCCAGTCAACAACTGAGGCAGTAACCAAGTCATCAACTGACTCAGCAAAGCACAACATAACGTTTGCCCATGTTATGCAGGCGTATAGTGAGTCAGCGTTCAAAGACGTTACGATAGAACGTGAAGATTTGGCATTGTTGCAGTATACAGGTGGTACGACTGGCAAGCCAAAAGGCGCTATGCTGACCCATTACAATGTCATGGCCAATGTCTGTCAGTGCTACGCGATGTTTGGCAAGACAATTGAAGCCAATCGTAGTGAGCAAATCAAAATCCTCAATCCTTTACCGCTCTATCATATCTTTTCATTTACAGTTTGCGGATTACTGGGTCTTTATGGCGGCTGGGAAGATGTCTTAGTTACCAATCCTCGTGATATCGATGGTTTGGTCAAAACGATTGAACAGCATCGACCTCATGTCATTCCTTCGGTAAATACCTTGTTCATTGGTATGTTGCACCATCCAAAATTTGCTAGCCTTGATTTTAGCCGCTTGGCATTATCTATCGGTGGCGGCACAGCGATTATCAAAGCAGTCTCCGATCAGTGGCAGCAAGTGACGGGTATGATTATTAGCGAAGGCTATGGTATGTCTGAGACAGCGCCGGTTATTTCTTTCAATCCTTCTGGTGTTACAGCATTCAATGGTAGCGTTGGACTGCCGCTGGCTTTGACGGATATTAATATCATAGATGAGAATGGCAAAACATGTCCGATAGGTACGCGTGGAGAGGTTTGTATCAAAGGCCCACAGGTCATGCGCGGCTACTGGCAACGAGACAATGTAGATACCTTTACCGACAATGGCTACTTTAGATCAGGTGATATTGGTGTCATAAATGACGAGGGTTTTTTGACGCTCGTAGACCGCAAAAAAGACATGATATTGGTCTCAGGATTTAATGTGTATCCCAATGAAGTAGAGGCTGCCCTGACCGAGCACCCTAAAGTATTGGAGGTGGCTGTGGTAGGCGTTGCAGATGATCATAGCGGTGAAGTGCCAAAAGCATTTGTGGTGAAAAAAGACCCAGACCTCACAGTAGAGGAGCTACAGGATTTTGCAAGCAAACGACTCACTGGCTATAAGCGTCCGCAATCCTATGAGTTTATCGATGAGCTACCTAAGACTGCTGTTGGCAAGATATTACGTAAATCCTTAAGATAAAAAATGTGTCGTGTCGTTTATAAAAATGAGCTGACAGCAATAAAGCGATCAATAATAAAAAACTGGGCTACTAAAAATAGTACCCCAGTTTTTTTGTCATTTGTCTCGTACGATAGGTGGTTTTTATCGTGCTTTATCGTACTTACGATTTCTTAGGCTCAGATTGCCCCTTAGGACGTCGCTATACATACGGAAGTCGCTAGCAAAGCTTTTTAGTGGAAATTTAAAGGAAGCTGGCTTGTTTTTTTCAAAGAAAAAGTGCCCAACCCAAGCACAAGCATACCCAGCGGCGATACCTTTTACCAAAGGTTTTGCTGATCTGGTTTTGACAGACTTTGCCAGTCCCAACAAGCCAAAACTACTGCCTGCAAAATGCAGACGGCGACAAGCCATGTTTTGATGCTCGTCCAAATAAAAATCATAGAATGCTTGTTCAGATGGCATCTCAGTTTTTACCATATCTGTCTTGGTGCTATTGGCCTGAGTGCTTGCGATTTTGGTAGTATTTGTGGTGGTGGTTTGATTCATGCGACTAGCTTCCTTGCTGGCGGGTTTATCGGTGGTCAATCGAAGACGATTTATAAGAGAAATTTGAGCAAATAATTCATAATTTTGATGTCAGTTATAAGGGTATATAACCATTAAATAACGGTTTTCTATCATGTTATTGATAACTTTCAATGTAGCAAACCGCTATCACTAACACAAGCACTAGATGTCCAGTACTTAGAGGATAAGTGTCAAGATAATAAGTGCCTAGACGATAAATGCCAATATGTTCTCTTAGTCTAAAGAGTAGGTTTTAGAGGGAGTGAGCCTGTAACAAACTGTGCCAAATGTTGTTCATGTCCCAATATTATCTATACTGGATTTTTGATGATACTGCTTATTTGGCTGCCATTTATCTTATGCATATCGTCATTTATACCCTCAGTAGATACACCAATGATAACGCTGCTGCTTTATAGAATGGTTGGTTGTGTGCTCGCCATGATTTTACGTTGCTTGCGAGTGTTTGAGATAAATGCTTTAATGACAAAATTGCCCTGATTTTTGTAGATGCTGCTCTTTTCTACACATGTGGTTTCTATATCTATGTAGCACATGATTTTGATAAACTACACATTCTCTCTAACACGGTGACGACTTGTCTTATGCCTATTGACTATCTTGCAAATCCGCCTCTCAGCGATGATCAAATGATGGCCGCTATTGATATTGGTTCCAATAGTTTTCACTTAGCCATCGCTCGTCTGGATCACGGGGAAGTGCGTAAAGTAGTCTCCATGTCTGAAAAAGTGCAGCTCGCTGCAGGATTGGATGAGAATAATATATTGAGCGACGCCGCTGAGCAACGCGGTCTGGACTGCTTGAGCCGATTTGTCGCGCGTTTGGATTCTGTACCGCCAGAGCGTATTCGTGTGGTTGCTACCAATGCCTTGCGCCAAGCCAAAAACGCTAATGACTTTATTTCCCGTGCCAACAAAATCTTGCCAAAGCCCATTGAGACTATCGCTGGACGTGAAGAGGCGAGACTGATCTATTTGGGTGTCTCGCATACCAATGAGAGTAGTGATAAACGCTTGGTTATTGATATCGGTGGCGGCTCAACAGAGTTTATCATCGGTCAAGAGTTCGATCCGCTACTGACCGAAAGCCTGCAAATGGGCTGCGTTGCCTTTACACAAAAATTCTTTGCTGATGGTCTTGTTACCAAAGAAGCGTTCAATGACGCGATTTCAGGTGCGCGCAAAGAAGTATTAGCGATAAATGGTCGTTACCAAAAGACAGGCTGGAGCAGTGTGGTTGGCTCAAGTGGTACGATCAAAGCCGTGCGCAACGTTCTGGTATCCAAAGGATGGGCTGATGAGCAAGAACGCATCACCTATAAAGGAGTCAAAAAGTTAGAGAGACTGCTGGTTAAGATTGGCAATATTGACGATATCGAACTAGAAGGCGTCAAAGATCACCGTAAAGCCGTGTTCCCTGCGGGCGTAGCAGTACTGCGTGCCGTTATGAAAGTATTGGGTGTTGAGACTATTACCTACTCAGATGGGGCATTACGTGAAGGGGTGATGTATGACATGCTGGGACGTTTTGCAAGCGAAGACGTGCGTGACCGTAGTGTGCTTGCATTGATAAAACGTTATTCAGGCGACAAAAAGCAAGCCAAGCAAGTGGTAAAAACCAGCCGTAATCTGTTCGAACAAGTAAAAGAGTCGCTTGATCTTACTAATGATGATTGTGACTTACTTAGACGCGCCGCGTTCTTGCATGAAATAGGTCTTGCGATCAGTCATAGCAGCTATCATAAGCACAGTGCCTATTTGCTTGAGCATTCTGATATTCCAGGGTTTTCGCAAGTGGATCAAAAGCGCATGGCGCAGCTGATGCTCAATCATCGTCGCAAGCTTAAAAGCGATATGCTAGATCAGACCTGCCAGGTTGGCGGCGATCAGTTGGTCTATCTGTGCTTGCTGTTACGTCTTGCTGTCTTGGCACACCATAGCCGTAGTGATCATAAGCTACCAGATCTAGCACTCAAGGTCACAAGCGATAGTGAGTGGCAGATTACGGTTTCTGATAGCAGTGAACATTATGCATTTTTGCTGGCTGATTTGCGTACGGAGATTGACCAGTTTGCCAAATGGGGCATACAGCTGAGTGTGATTGAGGCCGAGGAATCCGAGCCGTTACCATTGTCAGTATCGAGTTAAAGAGTAACGTAACAAAAGCGGTGTCGCCGATAATGTCATGCTATATAAGATGTGCTACTATAGCTTCTATTGAGTTTACAACTGTACTTTCATTATCAAAAGATCGATAACGATATTATTTTTTAAACATAATTATTTTAAACATATATACACTAAGTATAATGAGTAAAAGGAAGCGTTTATGAGCACTGTCTGGGATAGTGTGCAGCTTGCACGACATGCCAAGCGTCCATTGTTTATGGACTATGTTAATCAGCTTTTTACCGAATTTGATGAGTTGCACGGTGACCGTGCTTATGCCGATGACAAAGCCATCTTGGGTGGTTTGGCGCGTTTTGATGGTCAGCCTGTGATGGTAATCGGTCAACACCGTGGTCGCAGCACTCGTGAGCGTATCGCCCATAACTTTGGTATGGCCAATCCTGAAGGCTACCGCAAGGTGATACGTTTGGTCAAAATGGCTGAGCGCTTTAATATTCCTGTGATGACCTTTGTCGATACTCAAGGGGCTTATCCTGGTATTGGTGCAGAAGAACGCGGACAAGCGCAAGCGATTGCAGAGAGCATCGCTGTATTCTCCAGTCTTCAGGTACCTGTAATCGTAACCATTATCGGTGAAGGTGGTTCAGGCGGCGCGCTTGCTATTGGCGTTGGTGACAAAGTAAACATGCTACAGAACAGTATTTACTCAGTTATCTCTCCTGAGGGCTGTGCCTCTATCCTATGGAAAACCGCTGAAAAAGCACAAGACGCCAGTGAGGCACTGAAGCTAAACGCCATTAACCTTTATCAAATGGGTTTGATTGATGCTGTTATTGATGAAGGCGAGGGCGCACATGTACAGCCGCAACCTGTAATGGCTGCATTAAAAACCCTGATCACTGAACAACTTGATGAGATTAAAGACTTAGACCCTCAAGAACGTTGTGAGTTACGTTACGAAAAGCTCAAGTCTTTTAATTCAGAAGTGATGTTGCCTTGCTAGTTCATGACATGCGCTAAGCTTTTCATATTAGAGGCTGAGTCTTAATGCTAAAATAAAAACGTGTCATTGAATGGCGCGTTTTTTTGTGGCTATTGTTATACGAAGCTCTCGATACAAAGCCCTTAATACAACGCATTCAGTGTGATGTCGTCATTGACACAGATGCTCATTCATCGGCGCATTAATAAATATATAACTCCCTAATGACTAAGGCTGATTATGACCAGCAATGCCATCCTCCCATATCCTGTTAGATCCGTTGCCAATTTGCCGATTGATGACGTATTGGCAGACGCATTGTTGAGCAGTATGCAGACGTATAGCGAGCAGTTACATGGTCGCCGCCTTTGGTTGGCATGTAGTGGTGGACGTGACTCGTTGGCACTTGCGGCGTTATGTGCGCAGCTCTACCAGCAAGGCAAACTACCATGTCTACCGCAGCTCTTACATGTCGATCATGGTATGCAAGCGGACAGTCAGCACTGGTCCAAGCATGTTGCCAATTGGGCGCAAGCGCAGCAGATACCTTGTCGCATTTTACAGGCACAAGTGAATGGACATGATGAGCAAGCAGCGCGACAAGCACGTTATAACGTCATGCGCGCACATATGAACCAAGATGACGTACTGCTATTGGCACATCATGCTGATGATCAAGCGGAAACCGTACTGATGCGCTTGATTCAAGGCGCTGGAGTCAACGGTCTCTCAGGTATGCAGCCATGGCGAGTGCAAATGCAGGGCGTACAGCGTCATGTACTATGGCGACCTTGGCTCACGGTGAGACGCGCCGCGATTAGTGCTTATGCCCAGCGCCTAGAGTTGCCTTATATAGATGATCCAACCAACGAGAATGGCGATAATGTACGTAGTGGGCTACGCCGCGACATCATGCCCATACTGGCGACTTATAACCCCAACGTCATTGATAATATAGCCCGTAGTGCGCAGCTATTGAGTGAGGCACAAGCCACTGTCAATGCGCAAGCTGAGCAAGATATGCAGCAGACAGTCAATGAAAGCCTACAACTACCAACTGCACAGCGCGTGCTCAATATTGATGCGCTACGATCACTACCGATCTATCGCCAGCGCCAACTACTGCATCATTGGCTGGGTCAAGATGAGCCGTTGCCACCTGCTAAGCAGCTCGTCGATGACGTACTAAATGTAAGCCAACGTGATGACCAAGATCATCAAACAGAGTTGTTTTGGCAGGGTCGTAAGCAGTCCTATACTGTTCGCCGCTATCGTCAGCAGATCTACCGTCTGAGTAGCACATGGCTGTCTTGGCTAAATATACCAATCACAGAGCAAGTGCTGCCATTATCTGGTCTGCTCTCTATTGAGAGCGATTCAGCTGATGACGGTTCAATCATGTTGCGCCGCAGTATTGAATATGTGTGGCAGTTACAAGTATGTACAGATAAACTGGCAAAGCTGCTAAGCGATCACGCAGATAAGGGAGTATCGACAGCTACACTCAAAATAACCCCATTGAATAGCAAAACGCGCCTCAAGACTGCACTGGCGACGCGTCCACAAGCGGGCAAAAGACTGTATCAAACCCTCGGTATTCCGTCGTGGCTGCGAAAAAACCTACTGGTAATCAGTATCGCTTTTATCAATAAAGACGGTACCGAAAATGATGCGCCTATATTGCTCATATCACCATTTGAGAGTTGGGATTTGAGCTCTGAAAGCGTAATGAGTGATACTACACATCAGAAGTTAACTGAATATATCAAAAGCAACCTAAGCCTACGTACCATAAACTAAAGATCGAAGCGCTTTATGCCAGCGCATTGGTTGTCATTAGCCTGAGGTCGGCACTCACAGTTTGAATTTATCAAACGATACTAGTGGCAGTATGATAAACTGAGTGTCGTTTTATATATCAAGATGTTAAGTTGAATACCTTTGAATGTTGTGACTAGGAGACAAGTATGTCGGTATTAGATAATAAGAAAATCAGTTTTATTGGTGGCGGAAATATGGCGCAAGCGCTTATTAGCGGGCTTGTAGGCTGCGGCATCAAACCTGATCTCATCACGGTCGCCGATCCTAGCAGCGATGCACGTGAGCAACTGGCGGCTAAAGGCTTAAATACCGTTGACCCAATGGCTGATGCAACAGCCGCTGTAGTCGATGCTGATATCGTAGTACTCGCTGTAAAACCACAGATGATGAAAGTGGTTGTTAGTAGCTTTGCTGATGTATTAGACACGCAATTGGTCATTTCAGTCGCAGCAGGTCTGTCGACCGACCTGTTATCTAGTATGCTGGGCGACTATAGCAATATTGTGCGCGCCATGCCAAACACGCCCTCTATGATTCAGATGGGTGCGACGGGTCTCTACGGTACAGATAATATCTCAGCAGAACAAAAACAGCTGGCAACTGCGGTAATGGAAGCATCAGGACTGGTCATGTGGGTTGATGACGAAGAGCATATGCATGCGGTCACAGCCGTGTCAGGTTCAGCGCCAGCATATATGTTTTACTTTATCGAATCGATGGTCGATGGGGCCGTGGCGTTAGGTCTAGACAAAGAACAAGCCTCAGCGCTTGCAATGCAAACCATGCTTGGTGCTGCAAAAATGGCGATGAACAGCGATGATGCACCAGCTGAACTGCGCCGCAAAGTGACGTCTCCGAACGGTACGACTCAGGCAGCGGTCGAGTCCATGCAAGCCAACGAAATTGGTCGTCAGATCAGCGAAGCCATGCAGGCTTGCTACGATCGTAGCCAAGCGTTAAGTGAAGAGATGAGTAAGTAATTACTGACACGCGGTATTGTAAGTTACGATAGCGCTTATGCAACCACCAGCTGATAATGACCTTTGTCATCCTAGCATCTGTTAATAATGTCCCATTGAGTAGCACTTCATGAACAACATGTTATTTCAAATTTTTGATTTGGTCACCACATTCGCTATGATGCTGGTGTTTATTCGTTTTATGTTGCAGTTTGCAGGGATGGATGCGAGCAATCCGATGATTGCGCCTGCCTACAAAGCGACTCATGTCGTCGACGTATTTGGGCGTATTTTTCCAACGGTAGCACAGGGTCGTATCAGCATTGCTGCTATTGTCCTTATGTTTTTGATTCGTCTGATCGACATCTCTGGAAAAGCAGCATTGACGCATCAAGGTATAGCCCCTGTACCGTTATTCTTTACGGGTACGACCAGCTTAATATTAGATTTTTTGCGCATGTGTCGCTACTTAGTGATTGGTTCTATCATCGTTAGCTGGATCGTGGTGTTTACCCAGTCTCAGCATCCTATCATCGGCATTATTATGAACTTAGCAGAGCCGATACTCGCGCCGTTTCGTCGTATTACGCCAAATCTAGGTATGCTTGACTTGTCACCAATGGTTGCTTTTTTTGCTTTTTACTTACTTGAGATATTTATTGGCGGGTTAACTGCCAGTGTGATGCCAATGTTAGGGTAGGGTAAACGTCCTATCGTTCAATCCAAAAATATATAGTACAAAAAAGCGCTCTATGGCATATAGAGCGCTTTTTTATTTGCTGCATGTGTGAGACAGGCTTCTATAATAGTATTAAAAACTAACAAAGCGGTTGGGTATTAATTGAGCCTGAGCATCATTAGGGTGCGGTGCGTCAGCTGCACGTAATGTCTGAATAATCCAGCTGTCTGCAGCTTTTATAGCATCAATCAACGCACCGCCCATCGCCAAACGCCCAGCGATAAAGCTAGCAAGAGAGCATCCTGAGCCATGGAACTCACCATCTAGGCGCGGCAACGTGCTTTTGTGTACCATCTCGCCCTCTATGTATAGATACTGCTCGATATCACCATCTTCAAAATCGTGTGAAGTTTTTACCAGTACGGCATGAGCGCCTTGCGCGCACAGCTGCTTTGCCCCACTGTGCAAGTCCTGTTCGCCGCTTAATGCTCGAAGCTCGTGCGTATTTGGGGTGATTAAGGTGGCATAGGGTAGGAGCTGTCTAAAGGCACTCACCAATGTCTTTTCGTCACCCAAGCTACCACCGCTATTGGCAACCAATACAGGGTCCAACACAAAAGGTATGTCTTTGGAGATCTTTTCTTCTGCAAATAAGCGTGTGAGCATTGCAATATTGTCAGTGGTGCCAAGCATGCCTGACTTGATAGCGCTCACTGGCAGATCATCGAGCACGGCAATGGCTTGAGCCTGTACCAAATCTGCGGCGCAAGCGTCAAAACCAAATACCTGCTGTGAGCTCTGAATCGTGACTGCTGTGCAAGCGATGGCAGCATGTGCTCCTGTCTGTCCGATGGCCTCAATATCTGCTTGTAACCCAGCACCACCTGAAGGATCCAATCCTGAAAAACACAGTACGACAGGTCGCATAACCGCTCCTTTTAGATATTTTGAAATAAGTAATAAATACTATAGCCACCTACTGCCAAAAAATCTATCGTAGTCTAGCGTTTATAGAGCAAGTAGCAAAAATATCATCAACGATGATCAAGTAAGTGGTGATGCTTCGCTACGAGATGGTACAATTTTTAGCAATAGTACGTGAGATAGGTGCTTATATCCTTAATTATGATAAAAGCTGCATTAAATTAGCAGACAAGGCTTGCAATTCATTTTGGCTTTGTTATAATACTCGCCCACGACATGAGACGTATTGTTAGCATCAATACTATGTTTATAGCGGTTTTATAAATGTCTTGATTCGTTAGGTGAAGTGGGTGAGTGGCTGAAACCAGTTCCCTGCTAAGGAACCATACGTGTAAGCGTATCGAGGGTTCGAATCCCTCCTTCACCGCCATTTATTCAGTTGTTATTAGAGTAGTAGCGCAGTATACTGGCGTTAAACATTTTAATCGTTAAATCAAAAAGTATTTTGTTTTTAATTAAAAAAGATGTTGACACAAGCTATATTATCTATATAATAGCCAACCTAATTTACTGAGATTGTTTTTAACAAGTCAGTAAATGATTTGCAAAATACGCGCCTGTAGCTCAGTTGGATAGAGCACTTGGCTACGAACTAAGGGGTCGGGAGTTCGAATCTCTCCAGGCGCACCATTTGCATAATCAAATAAATCAATCGCCTGTCTTATGACAATTGGCGGTTTTTTTATGTCCAAATTTTGTGTGGTTTAAAACCTTAAGTCGTTGTCTAGAGTTATCAGTGACTCCTTTATAATTTGTCATCATTATCTTATGACTAATGTAGATGCATGGTGTCGGTCGCTAGCGTGATTGGACAGTCATTTAGGATAATGTACGACAGTCCAATAATTTACGGTACAATAGCGCTATTATTCACTGCTTGCTATGAGCTTGTACCATGTCAAAACGTCCATCTAAACGCCCATCAAAATCTACTCGCAACGCGAAGCCTCAGTCGAGCGCTTCTGTGCAGCAAGATCCCAATGAAGAGCCTACCATCGCTAAACCCACGACTCGAGTTGTGGCGATTCTTTATGATGGCATGCTGATTTTGGCATTGTTGTTTTTGGTGGGTACGATACTGACGGTAGTGGGAACGATTCTAACGATGGAGACGGGGACTGAGTCATCGCAGGCCCAGTCGCTGCCGCTATGGTACCAAAACGCTATTATGACGCCGTCGTTTGTGCTGACGTTGGTCGCATTCTATGGCATATTTTGGCGCCGCGGCGGGCAGACATTGGGAATGCAGACATGGCGATTGAAGACTATCAATGATGCTGGTCAATGGCTAACATGGGGGCAGTCGTTCAAACGTATCTTGTCAGCTTGTTTGATGCCATTACTTTTTGGCATTATCGGTAGTTTAGTCGATGGGTCACGCGCCGCCTTACTTGCCAGCGCGTTCCTTGGATTGGTATTTAATTATGTATTCTGTCTGTTCAACCCTCGCGGTTTGGCAGTACAAGACATGCTATCGAATACCATTACGCTAAAAATGCCAAAAGTGGCACATGAAGGGTTATGGCGCGGTTTTAGAAACCGTAACAAAAAACCGTAACATCATCCAATAGATAGCTTTTTGCTGAACCCTAAACAGACCGTTTGAAACGATACCATCCAAATTATTGAAAATTGAATGGTATAAGAAAAATGCTGGTTACATACTGACGCTTTGGATCAGCCATGCGGTATAACCCACAAAGAAAAGTACCAAGGTCGCGCCTGACGTACGACCAAATTGACGATTTTTCATAAAAGCAAACACGCATAGGACAACAAGCAACACGGTCAGTAATCCCATCGCCATCACGTCGCGTGAAAAAATAATTGGATCAGCGGTAATAGGGGCAATCACGGTCGCCAAACCGACAACGGCCAACGTGTTAAAGATGTTTGAGCCAATGATATTACCTAGCGCCATATCATGCTCGCCTTTACGCGCCGCTGACAAGCTCGATACCAGCTCGGGCAATGAGGTGCCAACAGCGACAATCGTCAATCCAATGATAAGCTCACTGAGCCCCCACAGCGTTGCCAGCTCGACCGCACCCCAGACGATGGCACGTGAACTGATGACCAGCATCAGCATACCGATAAGTAAGCTGACAAGACCACGCGCCATACTTGGCTCTATGTGATCTGGATCAGTGCTCTCAACAATTACATCATCCTCATGCTCATGATACCCTTCACGGATACTCAGTACGATCTGTATCGCCAAGACGACAACCAAGAGTATCAGTAGCACAATACCATCAGCTTGGCTCAACACGCCATCACGCAGCTGCCACGCCGCTGTAGCAGTGATTAGGAGTAATAGAGGTAGATCGCGCTTTACGATGCCCTTACGAATGATAATAGGGCTAATCAGTACGGTTGCACCGAGTACCAAGGCAATATTGATGATGTTTGAGCCGTAAGCATTACCCAAAGCCAGCTCAGGGCTGCCTTCAATTGCGGCCAATACTGACACCACCATTTCAGGGGCTGATGTGCCGATACCCAGTATCAATACGCCGATCAAGAAGCTTGGCACGCTAAACTTCTTTGCTAGTGCTGTCGCCCCATCAATAAAGACATCGGCACTCCAAACCAAAATTGCTAACCCAATCAGTATTGCAATCACTGCCAACCACATCAGTATGTTTCCTTATAGATAATAAAAGTGATGAACTTGATAAATAAAACTGGCACAAAAAAAGCTGAATCGACACAAAGATTCAGCTTTCATTTTAGCATCGAGGTTTTTGGCAATAACCAGAGTTAAACCAACGCTCTAGTTTGATATTTATCTTGATCTAACCAAAACCTCGTCATCCTGTCATATTAAGCAACTTGTACAGGGATGATATTTGCTGTGTCTTTAACCGTGTTGTCTTCATTACAGTAGACAAGTTTTGGTTGGTAGGTAGATGCTTCAACTTCATCAAACTGGGCATAAGCACAGATAATGACGATGTCACCTAAATCTGCCATATGAGCTGCAGCACCATTTAATGAGATAATACCAGAGCCTGCTTCAGCACGGATAGCATAGGTGCGAAAGCGCTTGCCATTGGTCACATTATAGATATCGATAGATTCGTTTTCACGTAGACCAGCAAGGTCAAGTAGATCACCATCGATACCGCATGAGCCTTCATAATGAAGCTCAGCATGGGTAACGCGAGCACGATGTAATTTGCATTTAAGCATATTAAGTAGCATAGGTTGCTTCCTTAGCGTAACTGATATTAAATAACTAAATCAAAAGGTTAATGGGGACAAAACTACCAAAATAAAAGGTCGTTGTTATAATGAAGCTATATTATTCAGGTAATTTAAAGCCATTAATTTGTGAGCGGGCTTTTTCAGTATCGCCACTCATCAACAGGGGTAGTGCTTCAAAAGCTGCTGTCAGTGCGCTATCGATAGCGATTTGCTCATCGGGTGACGCTTTTGAGAGGACATGCCCACTAACTTTGGACTTGTGTCCTGGGTGGCCAATACCTACGCGTAGACGATGAAAGTCATTGCCGATGTGCGGTGTAATATCACGCAGACCATTATGACCGCCATGACCGCCATCGGTTTTGAGCTTGATGCTGCCAGCTGGGATGTCGAGCTCATCATGAGCAATCAATAGCTCGTCGTTTTTGATGCTATAAAAATTTACCATAGGCACGACTGACTGACCAGATTTATTCATAAACGTCAGCGGCATCAGTAGACGCACATCAGACCCATGAATTTGCCCGCGTCCTGTCACCCCGTGAAACTTCTTGTCAGGGGCGAGCGTGATATTGAACTGCTGTGCCAAATGATGAACGAACCAAAACCCAGCATTATGACGCGTGAACATATACTGCTGACCAGGATTACCAAGACCGACAATAAGCTTTATGGCCATAAAAACACCCTGCTTGAATACGATAAATAGAGATAAGGCTTTAAATTTGAGAAAACCATGTATTTTCAAACCTTACTTACAAAAACAGCAGGAGATTTTAAATCACCTGCTGTTTTCTTAACTAAACGAGTCTGTTACTAAGTAGCACAAAATAAAGTGCTACCTAGACATAGTATATTACTCGTCGTCTTTGCTTTCTTCAGCATCAGCGTCGTCGTTTTGCTCAGTTGCTGGTACTTCATCAGCATCAACGTCTTCAGCATCTTCGTCAACTTCTTCAACAGTAGGTGGCTGCATGTTAACGATAGTACGGTCATGGCCGTCTTCTAGCTCAAGCTCATGAATCACAACACCTTCAGGAAGTTCGATGTCTGATAGACGGAACAAATCACCGATTTCCATACCAGAAACGTCTACATCTAGGTATTCAGGAAGTTTAGATGGTAGGCAGATGATTTCGATGTCAGATACTAGAGTAGACAATACGCCACCAGCAGCAGTACCAGGAGCATCTTCACGGCCAGAGAAATGCACAGGAACGTTCATGTGGATTTTTTGACCTTTCACAATGCGCTGAAAATCAGCATGCATTGGGAAACCTTTAGCAGGATGACGCTGCAAGTCTTTGATGACTGCTTGATGCTCTTCACCATCAACATTGATAGTCAAGATGTGTGAGAAGAACGCTTCGAATTCTAGTGATTTTACTAGTTCGTTAAGCTTGATAGAGATAGCTGTTGGTTCTTCATTACCACCATAGATGATAGCAGGAACTAGGTTCTGCTTACGTAGGCGGCGGCTCGCACCTTTACCTTGTAGTTCAGCAGAACGATCAACGGCTTTTAGTTCAAAATGATTAATGCTCATGGATATAATCCTATAAAAAGAATGATGAAGTGTCTGGTCATAAAAAAGTGGATTTGCGACCAATCCACTAATACGTGATGAGAGCTAAGGTTTATCATCGTATGTAAATAACACGATTAACAACATTAGCCATTTGCCTATAACAATGATTTTTATAGTAATAATTACTACAATAGCCATTATTATTCAGCTTGATCAGCACTTTTAATAATGCCACCCTTGCGTAATAAAACAAAAGGCTAGCACAGGCGCGCATTATACGTGATTTTGTAGCAATAATAAAGACCTACGAAAATCACGGACATAAAAATAGCGCCAAGTACTCATACTTGGCGCTATTTCTTTGGCTTATTCAATATCTATTAACACAGGCGTTGCTGTTTTGATTATAACAACTACTATCTAGCGTTCAGTATTAAACACTGATCACTAAACATTAGGCATCAAACATTGCACTAATAGATTCTTCGTTGTTGATACGGCGTAAGCTCTCAGCAAGCATCGGCGCGATACTGACCTGACGGATTTTGCTGCAGGCTTTTGCTTCAGCTGATAATGGAATCGTATCGGTCACAACGACTTCGTCTAGCGCCGATTCGCTGATGTTTTTGAGTGCGTTACCTGACAGGACAGGATGCGTGATATAAGCCAATACGCGACGTGCACCATTTTCTTTCAATGCTTCGGCAGCTTTACACAATGTACCTGCAGTATCGACCATATCATCAACGATAACGCAATCACGGTCACGGACATCACCAATGATGTGCATCACTTGTGACTCATTCGCACGCGCACGGCGCTTATCGATAATCGCCATGTCAGTATCGCCTAACTGCTTGGCCATCGCACGGGCACGAACCACACCGCCAACATCAGGAGAAACCACCATGATATTGTCATAATCTTGTTTTTGTAGGTCGTTTAGGAGTACTGGCGTACCATAGATGTTGTCTACAGGGATATCGAAGAAACCCTGAATCTGATCTGAGTGCAAATCAACCGTCATGACGCGATCGATACTAACGATATTTAGCATATCAGCGACGACTTTGGCTGAGATAGGTACACGAGCTGAACGCGGGCGACGATCCTGACGAGCATAACCAAAATATGGCATGACAGCTGTGATACGGCCAGCACTAGAGCGACGCAAGGCGTCTGCCATCATCATGATTTCCATCAAGTTGTCGTTGGTCGGTGCACAAGTAGGCTGCATGATAAACACATCTTTACCACGTACGTGTTCTTTGATTTCCACGGCAATTTCGCCATCAGAAAAACGCGTGATGTCAGCTTTACCAAGAGGTATATGAAGATGATCGGCTACGGTTTTTGCTAATTCTGGGTGGGCATTACCCGTAAAAATCGCCAAATAAGGCATGACAGAAGTCCTATTGATTGACTCAAGCAGCGACCGCTAAGCAGTGACAAACTGCTCAAATTAAGAAAAGAGTGGTGAAGGTGTTGATGACTACTATTACAGTAAAAATGGCAGGGGTAGCTGGACTCGAACCAACGGATGTCAGGATCAAAACCTGATGCCTTACCAACTTGGCTATACCCCTGTAATGTCTAGGCTATATACGTCCGATAGCTAATATTGATTGTTTAATCATTATTAGAATGGCGTCATGACCTATCAGTTATATTATAAACGATTGAGCCGTCTAAAGTATAACTTTTCCCTAGCGGTGTCCATTGCGAACTATACCGAAACTGGGATAACGTTGTCAATGACAATAAGATAAGAGGTTGTCTATAAACCTCTTATACTCACTATATCTCTAACGCTTCGTACTAAAAAATGGCAGGGGTAGCTGGACTCGAACCAACGGATGTCAGGATCAAAACCTGATGCCTTACCAACTTGGCTATACCCCTATTGTGGCGACCTATTATAAGTAAATTTTCAGATTTTGCAAGTCATTTGCGACTTTTTCTGGGATTTATTCTTAATTTATCAAGGACGGTATGATTTCGATAGGTATATGGTGAAAGTTGGTGATAAGGATTGATATCTTACTTATATTCTCTTTTAGGGCTATATGAGTAAGCTTGAGACTAGTGTGTCTGGCACGAGGTTTCCAAAATAGTCTTATATGTTTCGAGGAGCAGCGTAAGGCTCAACTGTATGCAACAGCTTGAGCAATGTAGCTAAGAACTCACTTTTTCTTATTTTTGAGGTGATAATATTATTACCATCAAAAAATTTCCCAAAAAATATCAGACATCCATCTTCTTGGTAAACGTAAAATAGAGATTTGTTAGTAGATAAGTCGTAGAACAAAAAGTTACCTCTCTCATTACTGCTATCGTAAACTCCAGTTTCAGTTTCATAAAAAATATCATGTAGCTTGCTTAGTGGTGTATTGATCAAACTTTTATTTAGGTGAAATTCGCCATTAGTAATCAGTTCTATTTCTTTCTTAATATTGTTAACAAGTGGAAACGCATAATAATTATTATCTTGATAACTGATGTTTACTGAGTTCACAATAATATCCATCACTATGAATGGCTTTTCCATTTCATGTATTTTAAAAGCAATAGTTTTTATATTTCCGAGAGTGATCATATTTTGCTCTTAAATGCTTTAGGCTTGGTAGTATTTGCGGCGCTTACCTTTTCACCTATCTATAAAAATTTGCGCAGTTACAAACTCCCCACCACATATCCTGAAAAAGGCGCACCTTCAACCCACTTCGCCAACAGTTTTTTATCGGTGGCAATACTCGTATCTAAAGGCAAAAACACCGCGCTACCAGAGCCAGTCATGCGTGCTATGCCAAGCGCTTGCGTCTCTAACCCTTGCAAATAATTTAAAGCCTCTGCAACAGCAGGAGCGAGGCTCGTCACTACTGGCGTAAAGACATTATGATAGGGCGCGGTGAGCGTTTGCACGTAGTCAGTATATTGGCTTTGAATAGTATCAACCGAAAGAGGAGTGATATCTCGCTGCAATTTGGAGTGAGCGAATAGGGTGGCAGTATTGACATGCGCATCAGGCGTTAGGATTACATACTGCTGGTCAGGTAAATCAATGGCAGTCAATTCTTCACCAATACCCATCGCAATGGCGTCTTGCCCAAAGATAAATATGGGCACATCTGCGCCTACCTTTGCACCGATTTTTATAAGTTCGTCGCAAGTAATGTTAAGTTGCCAAATTTCATTAAGCGCCAGCATAGTAGTTGCGGCATTGGACGAGCCACCGCCCAATCCTGCACCCATTGGCAAATGCTTGTCTAAAGTGATAGTAACTTGTACCAATTGCTCAGGTAAAGTGTCTGACTCTATGGCAAACGCTAGCAATGCGCGCGCCGCTTTAAATATTAAGTTGTCTTCTATATTGGCCGTGATCGTCTCTGCACCGGCTAATACCAACAGCTGATGACAGAGGGTAGTAGCGTCTAATTCACTATTTTTAGTAGAAGTCATAGCATCATCGCCGACCGAGAAGTGCAAGTAATCGCCCCAGTCGAGCAGGCGAAATACTGTTTGCAAATTATGATAGCCGTCAGCTCGTTTGCCCGTAATGTGCAAGAAAAGATTGATTTTTGCAGGGGACAAACGAGTGAAGGTAGAAGTCGGCGCTATAGCAGTATCTTTAGTCATAGTCTCGGTCAAAAACAGCTATCTTAATAAGCAGTGATAGCTTGTGGAGTGGTTTTATTAGCGAGTCGTGATGCGTTAGTGGTTGATCGTCATCACAACTTTATTTCCTTGTGACCGTACGGCACTGATCTTACTAGGTAGCTTATCATTACCCTTGTAAGTGAAGCTCGCATTCCATTCGCCATTGACTGAGCTTACTAAGCGGTTTTGAGCATCAAGCTGCGGCGCGCTGTCTGAAGGTGCCGGACGTCCAGATATCCAATAAGGCATCTGTGAGATAGGCGCTTGCCAGCCAGTGGCTTTTTTGAGCAAGGTTTCAGGATCATTAGCGGTCAATGTGCCTGTTTTTTCACTAACTAGCGTGGCCGTTTGACCATTGTACTCAATGTTGGTTTTGCCGATACCGAGTGCGCCGATGAGCTCAATCGCAAAACGATCGTCTTGTTGACCCCATGCATAAAACGCACTACCGCCTTGGGTACCTGAGGTATCATTGGCAGGCATTGTCACCCCAATTTTACCAGTGATGTCAAAGCTTTCTAGCTTTTTGGGTTGTTCGACATTTTGGCCTTGCATGGTGGTTGGTTGATTGGTTGCGCTGGCTGTTTTTAGCGACTGACAGCCAGAGGTGATGACCATTGCGGTCGCCATGGCAGTCAATAGCGTCAATTTATTTGGTTTATAAGACGAGAGTGATACAGACATAATAGGTTCTCAGAATAGGAAGTTAAACAAAGATATTAGCTTAAGCGTTATTTGTTGCTCGGTTATGCACGGCTGTTAGCTTCTTATAACTGCCTTGTAATGTATAAGTGCTGTGTCATATATAGAGCTAAAAGACCAAACAGGAAGCTTGAACCGTCAATATCAATACAACTGTATGCGGTCATTGATATTGTGTTGTCCAAATGAGAAGCGCTGTTGTAAGTCTGCGAGTAGGGCTTCAACCTTTTCGTTATTGCCTAGCCCTTGGTAAGCGCGCAATAGCAAAGTACCTGAGCGCAGGGTTGGCAGAACATCATAAGGTGTCTGTAGATAGTTAATCACTTGTTTATAGTTTTCTTTTGCAAGTGCATTGCCCGCCAGTACATTTAGGGCTTGCAGATGGAGCTCGTTGTCATAGCGGGGATCATCGTAGCGAATCTGAATAATAGCGGTGGCTAATGCTAGGCCCTGCTCTGAACTGCGCTCGTTGGCCAGCAGTAACTGCGCATAACTGAGCTGGTAAGATAGGTTACTAGGATCTAACGCCTGCAAATGATTGAGCAAAGTGCGTTTGACGACATAATCATCTTTGTCATCTAAGAGCTGAGCCCGAGCAAACAGTAGCATTTCATTATCAGGATATTTGCGGGCGGCACGTGTTAGTAGCAGCAATGCTTCTGCTGACTGGTTCTGTTGCCACAAAATATCGGCCTGCATGACAAACGTGTCAGGCGCAAATACTGTAAAGTCTTTGCGTAGCTTTTCTAACGTAGCGATTGCGGCGTCAACATCATTATCAAGTAATTCAAACGCCACTACCTTTCTACGAGCTTCTAATACCAAGTCCTCTTGCATCACGTCATTGAGATAATATTTGGCTTGCTCAAAGAGCTGCTGACGCTCAGCACTGATACCGAGATAGTAATACGCTTGGTCGAGATAGGTGGGGCTTTTGGCAAGTATGTTGAGTAGATCATCTGCGCTCGCATACTCTTCGATATCCAGACTCACCAATGCCGCTAGCAAAGTAATTTCGGCATCATCGCTAAAGCGATTATGGGCTTCGAGCAGTAATCTCCAAGCTTGCTCGCTTTGTTTGAGATCCAATAAATAGCGAATTTCGTATAAGTACAAGCTCTTACTATCAGGGTTACGAAGGCGCGCTTGGCTGACATAATTGACCACGGTCTCGGCAGTAACGATTTTGCGCAGTATGTCAGCTTTTAAGGTAATAAAAGGCACATAGTCAGGCTGACGTTCTAACGCGCGGTTGATGTGTACAATAGCGACTTCAGGCTCGTTAAACTGGTAGAGTAGACCTGCTTTTAGTACAGATAATGAAGCATTTTGCTCGCTATCTAGAGGCTGCAAAGCAGCAAGTAGCTCGCGTTTATCCTCATCGTTATTTGGATAAATACCAATGAGGATTTCGCTTAGATCTGCACGCGGATCATAACGTAAGATACGGTTTAGTGTCTCACCAGCTAGGATATAATCGTGCGCGCGCAGGGCTAAATGCGCCACATAAAACCAAGCAGGTACATGGTCAGGGTTTTGGTCTTGCCATGATTTGGCAAATGCTAACGAGTCTTCGACCCGTTCATTACGTAAGGATAAAGTCAGCGCTCTCTCAAAAACTGCGGTGGCGTCTTCTTTAAAAGACTGCTGCTTATAGATTGCAATCGCTCGCTGTCGATTGTCGCGATCCGCGGCAAACTCTGCATCTAGTAGAGCATATAAACTTGGTTCATTAAGCTCAGGTTTCCACAAGCCAGTAGGTGCTAGACCATCAATATTTGCAATGTTATCTGCCGGCTGGCTGACTCTACGAACGGTCGTGTTAATAGTAGTGTTGGTGCTAGTACTGGTATTATTCGCATTATTATTGATAATAGCTGGTGCTTGCGGAAAGGTTACCTGTGATGAAGTATCAGGTTGGCTGGCATGAACTGGTGTGGTCAAGCACAAACAAACGGCCAATGATAAGGCAAGCTTATACCGTTGGCACAGACGCTCCATAACGACCTGCAACAGAGCACGAAGGCTAGATTGCTCATTAAGTGGAGGATGCGCGTGAAATAATGATCCAAAAAACATCATAGATAGCCGTATTCGTCCATGGTTTACCTACATCACTGAGGTATTTTATTTTAATCATTGTAAGTTAAATAGTGGTAACGAGTACCTATGACAGACATTATAAGAGCAGAGGTACAGTATAAACAATAGGAGCCGTGTTACTCCGATGAGAGTCATAGTTCTTATATGAATACGCGACATGTGAGGCCTGTTTTAAGCGCAAACACGGTCGACTATGTTTTTATTTTTAAGTGCGTATCGATCAGAATACTGTGGAAATATAACAAGTTAAGTCATACTAAGCGAGCGATTTATGTTTGTTTTATTGAGCACTTGCCAAAATCTGGCTATTGATTTTATAAATCGTATGGGTAGTTGATTTGTTACCGCCGTGACCAGATACAGAGATATAGCTATCATAGATAGGTGAGTGTTAATTAACGCCAGCAATAATGATATAATAAGCGGTTTTTAGGGTCTTCCTTTCAGCGCTGTCATCAAAAACTGTCTTTTGAAAATAATAAGATAGCGTAAGTAGGCAACTGAGCGTCATGTTTATGGTCTATCAATAATGAGATTAGTGGTCATTGGGGTCAATCACAAAACCGCACCAGTCGCTCTACGAGAGCGCTTGGCACTTGTGGGTGACGATGTGAATGTCGCGCTCGACCAGATAGAGAGTTTCACTGATGGTAGTGTGATTGTCTCAACGTGCAACCGTACTGAGATCTATGCCCTCGTGCCGCACAACTCAGCATCGCAACCTTCAGTGCCGCAAAGCACAGTCTCACAGCCATCTAGCTTGCAAACGACCGTTACTACCGAGCAAAACAACTTTAGTGGTAGCAGCAATGTTTCGGCTACCGCCATTAGCGCTCACATTATCAAAATCAAGACGTGGCTTGCTGAATTCAAACAGCTCCCACTCTCAGACATCGACCCTTATCTTTATGTACATCGGGATACTCATGCATTGACCCATTGGTTAAGAGTAGCTGCAGGGCTCGACTCTATGATACTGGGCGAGCCACAAATCCTTGGTCAAATAAAGCGCTCTGTGCACTTAGCGCAAGAGCAAAAAGTACTCAGTAATCAGCTTGGCTGGATTGTAGATCAAGTATTTGCCGCGGCCAAACGAGTGCGTAATGAGACGCAAGTCGGCGCGCAAGCGGTATCGCTTAGCTTTGCTGCAGCGAAACTGGTCACGCAAATATTTGATGATCTGCCCAGTCGTACACTATTGGTCGTTGCTGCAGGCGAGATGAACCGCTTGGTCGCGACCCATATCGCAGGGCTTGGGGTAGGACGAGTCATTATCTGTAATCGCAATCCTGAGCGTGCCGAAGCATTGGCCGCGGAACTGCGTAGTCCCAATCGCCGTGTCGATGTCAAACCATTGCAGGAGTTGCCACAAGTACTGGCAGAAGCAGATATTGTCAGTAGCTGTAGCGGCAGTATGGACTTGTTGATTGATAAGACAATGACGATGCAAGCACTCAAGCGTCGTCGTTATCAGCCAATGCTGATGATAGACTTGGCAGTACCGCGCGATATCGACTCCAATATCAGCCGCATTGATGATGTGTATCTATACTCTGTCGATGATTTACAGCATGTGATTGCTGGCAATATCGAGCAGCGTCGGCAAGCAGCGGTTGACGCTGAGTTACTGGTGAGTCAATTGGTTGTTGAGATAGACCGCCGCTTTCAAGTTCGTCAAGTCGGCAAAGACATTCAACAGTACCGCGCCTGTACCCAAGGTCAAGTGGATAAACTGCTACACGAGTCTATCGCTAAGCTGCAACAGGACGATGTCAGTCCAGAAGATATCCTCACCGAACTGTCACGACGCTTGACCCAAACATTGACGCATGCACCATCAAAACTCATGCGCAAAGCGGCGCGCGAAGGCGATAGTGATCTGCTCGACTTTGTGGTTTCAGGGCTACAGGATGCTCATCGCGGGCATTGATAGTTACACACGACTTATCAACAAATCATCGACAGTGCAAGTCATAACACTGCCCCAGCATGTCGTTGTCAACCTCTAGTATCAGTGCTAATATCAATCTCTTATGAATGGTTTGGTTCAAAATAATGTGCCGATGTCTACTCGTGATATGACTACAGATATATTGATGCAACGTTAGTAGACCTCATCAGTGTTCCTTGTTTTTTTATGCGTTCAAAAGCGAGGAACCTCTAAACAGCTCAAGACATTATTATTCAAGACAATATCGCTATATTAAAGTGCTATCTGGTCAATACTCCGTTCTATCCTTTGTTTTTGTTCTAGCTCAGTACTTAATTACTACTTATTAGCTAGTTATTAATTCTGCTACTTGATCAGTATCTATATTATTTCATACCCAGATATTACGGAAAAAAGAGCCAAAAAATAGTCAACCATCTAATCACACACTAGGAGTGTTCAATGCCTGCATTACGTCAAGATATCGATCCAAATGGTTTGTTAGAGTATTCAGTGGTATATACCGATCGCGCGCTGAACCACATGTCAAAAGCTTTTCAACAAGTAATGAACGATCTATCTAGTGACCTAAAATCTGTTTATAACGCTGATGCCGTGGTGATTGTACCTGGCTCTGGTACCTATGGCATGGAAGCCGTCGCTCGCCAACTGGCAAACGACGAAGATTGCCTGATCATCCGTAATGGTTGGTTCAGTTATCGTTGGACGCAAATTTTAGAGAAAGGCAAAATTGCCAAATCTTCTACTGTACTTACGGCCAATCGTGCGGATGATAGCGAGTCACCTAAACCATTTGCACCAGTCGATATCGACACCGCCGTAGCCAAGATCAAAGAAGAAAAACCAGCCGTTGTATTTGCACCGCACGTTGAGACATCGTCTGGTATGATTTTGTCAGATGACTATATAAAAGCACTGGGCGACGCTGTGCATAGCGTTGGTGGTTTATTGGTCATTGACTGTATCGCATCAGGCTGCGTATGGTTAGATATGAAAGCATTAGGTATCGATGTGCTGATTAGCGCGCCGCAAAAAGGCTGGAGCAGTACGCCTAGCGCTGGTCTGGTCATGCTAAGCGACGCTGCTGTCAAAAAAGTAGACAGCACTGAGTCTGACAGTTTCAGTGTCGATCTTAAGCAATGGTTAAACATCATGCGTGCTTATGAAAACGGTGGTCATGCCTATCACGCGACGATGCCGACAGACAGCTTACGCCAGTTCCGTGATGCTGTGAATGAAGCCAAAGCAATCGGTTTTGATACGCTATGTGATGCACAGTGGACACTTGGCAAACGTATCCGTGAAGTATTAGAAGCCAAAGGTGTTGAGAGTGTAGCGGCTGAAGGTTTCAAAGCGCCTGGCGTTGTCGTCTCTTATACCGATCGTGATGACATGCATAAAGGTAGCGCTTTCGCTGAAATCGGAGTGCAAATCGCCGCGGGCGTACCACTAAAAGTAGGTGAGCCTGATAATTTCAAAACTTTCCGTCTAGGTCTGTTTGGTTTGGATAAACTAACCGATATCGATGGAACTGTGGCACGTTTTGAAGCGGCACTGGATAAAGTGTTGAGCAAGTAAAACTATTTAGGGAACGTTTATAAACTGATGCTGTCGTGTTTATAGACGTTTTTTAGATGCTGCTATCGTCATCGAAATACTGAGCCGTAAATATTCTTATACGTGCTCAGTATTTTTTTACTCTTTTATTATATTTTATAATATAATGTATTTTTATAATATAACGTATTTTTATAAATAATGGTCAGAAATATCTAACACATCTATATAGGCAGCTCATTATGAGTATACAAATAGACTGGCAAGCATTTACACCGATCTCTTTGGTAGGTGGTTTGATGCTCGGCGTGGCAACGGTTATCTTGCTACTTGGCATCGGGCGTATTGCGGGTATCAGTGGCATTTTTTCAAACTTGCTAAGACCTAAGCGTGTAGAGATGTGGCAGGTGCTATTTATAGTAGGTTTGGTCATATCACCAGTGCTATACGGCCTAGCAAGACCATTACCTGATGTAGACATTAGCAGCTCGTTGCCACTGTTGATTATTGCAGGGTTATTGGTTGGTTTTGGTACTCGTCTTGGTTCAGGATGTACGAGTGGTCATGGCATTTGCGGTAATGCACGTCTGTCTCCGCGCTCGCTGGCCGCGACCGTGACCTTTATGCTGTTTGGGATTGTGACTGTCTATATCGGTCGGCATGTCCTAGGGCTACTATAGATGCTGGATGGTAGATTACCAGACAGTAGCGATCAGTCGTGTTAGAGCGTAAATGATAGAAGATGATTAATAGAAAACAATAATAGCGAGAGACAATAATGCTAAAGAATATAATCGGATTGCTAGCCGGATTGCTATTTGGATTTGGTCTGCTGGTATCAGGTATGACTGATCCTGTGAAGGTACAAGGATTCTTGGACGTGTTTGGCGCCTGGGATATCTCCCTTGCACTGGTGATGGGTGGCGGTTTGGTTGTAGCGTTCTTTGGTGTGCTGCTGGCCAAGCGTCAACAAAGCAGCTGGATTGGCACGCCGATCGATATGCCAAGCAAAACGGTGATTAATAAAAAACTGCTTATCGGTGCGATGTTGTTCGGTATTGGTTGGGGTTTAGTTGGTATTTGTCCAGGGCCTGGTATTGTGTTGCTTGGTACAGGACAATGGCAAGCGTATGTGTTCATCCCAGCGATGATCATAGGAATGCTGATTTATCAGTGGCTTGAGCCCAAACTTGGCTGATATAGTTAGTTCTCTATAAATTGGATATGGTGTCAGCCTCGCTTAATCTACTATTTGTAGTACTTTTGCTTGGCTTCCTTGTCTCCAAACTATATTGAACCAGCTATAGTATAAATAGTCTAGCACTCAAAAAAAGGTCAGCTATGTGTAGGTGACCTTTTTTATGAAGTTTAATCAATGATACGATCTAATATATTATCAGTTTATTTAGCACTGGCAGTGACTTTTGGCGTCTCATGCGCCAATGATTTGGCCGCTTGGCGTAGCTCAAACTTTTGTACTTTACCCGTACTGGTCTTAGGTATTTCGGCAAACACAATATATTTTGGCACTTTAAAACCTGCCAAGTGCTGACTACAGTGCGCCATCACAGTATCGCGTTGTAGCGTGCTACCAGTATGAATCTCGATAAAGGCGACGGGTACTTCTCCCCATTTATCATGGGGCGCGGCGACGACCGCACAGCTCTCGATTGCTGGGAGTTTGTACAAGACGTTTTCTACCTCGATACTAGAGATGTTCTCACCGCCTGAGATGATGATATCTTTGAGTCTATCCATGATTTTAATATAGCCATCAGGATATTTGACACCCAAATCACCTGTGCGGAACCAGCCATCGGCGAATGCTGCTTCGGTGGTTTTGCAGCTTTTGAGATAGCCTTTCATCACCATATTGCCACGTAATGCCAGCTCGCCCATCTCTTCGCCATCAGCGGCAACGGGCTCAGTGGTACCTTGTCTAAATACCTCAAACCCTGCCATAAGATGGGAAGTCATACCTTGACGAGATTTCTTTTGGGCGCGTGTGGCGACATCAAGCTCATCCCATTCTTCTTGCTCAGCGCAAACTGTCACTGGTCCATATACTTCAGTAAGTCCATAAACGTGTGAGATATGAAAGCCCATTGCTTCCATCGCTGCTAGCATGGTCTCGGATGGCGGTGCACCAGCGACCCAACCTTTGACTGTATGCGTGATGGCATCCTTATACTCTGGTTTACCGCCAGCAATCATATTGTGGACGACGGGCGCGGAGCAATAATGGGTGACCTGATGCTTGGCAATCAGCTGTAATATCAAATCTGCATCAATGTGACGCAAACAAACATTGACTCCAGCACGCTCAGCGATACTCCAAGGAAAACACCAACCATTGCAATGAAAAAGCGGCAATGTCCATAAGTAAATTGGGTGTTTTGGCATGTCCCAATCTAATATATTGGAGATGGCATTGAGCGTAGCCCCGCGGTGGTGATAGACCACACCTTTTGGTTTGCCTGTCGTGCCAGAGGTGTAGTTTAGAGCGATAGCATCCCACTCGTCTGCTGGCATCTCCCAATTGTCCAGACTGTCTGAACTGGCAACCAGCGCCTCATAACTCATGTGTCCAAACGGCTCAACATCGATAGCCGCATCCGCTGCGTGAATGACGATCAAGTTGGGGAAAGTCTCAGTGATGATCTCGGCGTGCTCAGCAAACTCGCTATCTAAAATTAAAACCTTTGCTTCTGAATGCTGTAAACAAAAGGTAAGGGCATTGATATCGAGGCGCGTGTTCAGTGTGCAGAGTACGCCACCTGACATCGGCACACCAAACGCGCATTCGACCATCGCGGGTGTGTTTGGCAACATGACGGCGACCGTATCATTTTTATCTATACCCAGTTTACGTAATCCATCTGCCAGTTGACGACAGCGGGTATAGGTCTGTTGCCACGTCTGAATCAGGTTGTTGTGCTCTAGATCATCATAGATTATGGCGGTTTTATCAGGATAAACTTGCGCGCTACGGATGATAAAGTCAATAGGGGTGAGCGGTTGATGGTTGGCGGCGTTTTTGCCAAGGCCAGTATGAAAGTCTGTCATGGTGATAGTCCTTTATCGTATTGCTATAATGCGGTAACTCAGCATATTACCTTTCTATAATGCAGTAACCTAGCACAGTAATTTAACACAAAAAGGTTTTATATTAGTCGATTTTTATCGATTATCCTATTATGCTACGCGAGATACTGTAACTATGAGAGACACTGTAACTATGAGAGATACTGGCAAAAGCATCTGCCCCACTGTAGGCAAGCTGCCTGGCAATTTGGGTTGGTTTTTATAACAGCTAGTGCAATTACTCGTTGCATACTTGGTGTCCTATTATTATTTAGCCATCCTCTAACTGTCGCCCAATTGCCATCTAGCCGTTATCTTGCTGTCGTCATGTATATAGTGCTCACTCATCAGTCGTTTGTCTGCATAGCTGACAATAATAGCGGTGTGTTACGATACTGATAACGCTACATCTTATCGCATGTCTGTTCTGCAAAAATAGTCCAAAAAAACCATTCATAAGGAAAATGATATGACCGCCAGCCGTTCTGCTAATACGATCGATACTGCCAGCACCAATGAATACTATCCACATTTATTTGAGCCATTGGATTTAGGGTTTACTACCCTAAAAAACCGTATGGTCATGGGCTCTATGCATACGGGGCTTGAAGACCGTTTTTATAACTACGGTAAGCTCGCAGCTTATTTTGAAGAGCGTGCCAAAGGCGGCGTGGCCATGATGATCACAGGCGGTATCTCGCCCAACCGCGAAGGTTGGCTACTGCCTGCTGGCGGCACCATGAATAACAAAGCAGATGTCATCAATCACCAGCGCGTCACTCGTGCTGTCCATAAGCACGACAGCAAAATCATTATGCAGATATTGCACAGTGGTCGTTACGGTTATCATCCTTTTGCGGTGTCATCTAGCCCAATCAAATCCCCAATTTCACCGTTCAAACCACGCAAGATGAGCATCAAAAACATCGAGCAGACGGTAAAAGACTATGCACGCAGTGCCAAACTTGCCAAACAAGCAGGCTATGACGGCGTCGAAATCATGGGTTCTGAAGGCTACTTGCTCAATCAGTTTTTATCCAGTCATGTCAACAAACGTAAAGACATCTATGGCGGTGATATTCAAGGTCGTATGAAATTCGCGGTCGACGTGGTCACAGCCGTTCGCGAGGCCGTGGGTGAAGATTTTATTATCTTGTTCCGTCTGTCGGTGATTGACTTGGTCAAAGACGGTAATGTCATGGATGAAGTCATCACCGTAGCAAAAGCGCTAGAAGAGGCGGGCGTGACGATCATGAACACGGGTATCGGCTGGCATGAAGCGCGTGTCCCGACTATTGTGACGAGTGTTCCACGTGCCGCTTTCGTTGACTTCACTGCTGAGATCAAAAAACACATCAATATTCCAATGATGGCGGCCAACCGCATCAACATGCCAGATACGGCAGAAGAAATTATCGCTGACGGTCAGGCAGATATGATTCAAATGGCACGTCCATTCTTGGCGGATGCGCATTGGGTCAACAAAGCCAAAAACGGTCAGACAGATCGAATTAACACCTGTATCGCCTGTAACCAAGCGTGCCTCGATCATACGTTTGAAAACAAACGCTCGACTTGTCTGGTCAATCCGCAAGCGTGCTATGAGACAGAGCTGGTCTACAAAAAAGCGAAAAAAGCGAAAAAAGTCGCCGTCATCGGTGGCGGTGTCGCTGGTATGTCAGCTGCTCACGTCGCTGCCTTACGTGGTCACGATGTGACGTTGTTTGAAGCAAAAGACGTATTAGGCGGGCAGTTCAACTATGCCAAAGTCATCCCTGGTAAAGAAGAGTTCTTTGAGACCGTTCGCTACTATATTAATGAGCTTGAGCACTTGGGCGTCGAGGTCAAACTCAACACCTTTGTAGATAAAGACATGCTAGAAAAAGCCAAGTTCCACCATGTCATCGTGGCCACGGGCGTTGTACCCAGAAGCCTAGCAGGTAAGCTGGAAGGAGCGGATCTGCCACAAGTCATCAGCTACGCAGAATTGCTCTCTGGTGAAAAAGCCGTGGGTGACACGGTAGCGGTCATCGGTGCTGGCGGTATTGGTTTCGATGTCAGTGAGTATCTGACCGCCAACCATGGTCAGTCGCTGGATGAGATCGGTCCTGAGGGTCTCAAAGACCCAAGCTATCGTCCTGAGCCGCAGTCCATCAGCGAGTGGCGCGAAGAGTGGGGCGTGACCAATGATACTGACTATCAAAGTGATGGCGGTCTGGTCAGACCTAAAGCGATTAAGCCCATTCGCCAAGTCTATCTGATGCAGCGTAGCAAAGGTCGTCTGGGTAGTGGTCTGAACAAAACCTCAGGCTGGGTGCATCGCGCTCATATCAAATCGCATGGCGTCATTCAAGTGGCTGGCGTGCAGTATGATAAGATCACTAACGAGGGTATCTGGGTTACTGACCCACAAGGTCAAAGCCAGCTACTCCGTGTCGATAGCGTCGTCGTCTGCGCAGGTCAAGAGTCGGTCGTTGAGCTGATGCCAAACGTTGGCGATGCGCCAGACGCGCAATACCATCTCATCGGTGGTGCTAAGCTCGCAGCTGAGCTAGATGCAAAACGTGCAATCCGTGATGGTGCTGAGGTTGCAGCAGAAATCTAAAAGTTAGATAGTTTGAGTTAAATGTAAAAGCAGCAAGATAGATTATCTTGCTGCTTTTTTTGCTTTGGAAAAAGTGGTAGTTAGTACCTTATTTATCTGGCTTTATTTTGGTCCGATATCGTAATTATTTTAATGGCAAAGACTTCAACTATAGAGAGGCGTTAGTGAGAGGCTATTGTATTAAAGCATCGTCTTCAGCCAGTATTTGCGTTAATGGTTGTTTAAGGTTCTGGTATACCTGAGGTAGCGCTTTGAACGGCTCAAGGGTAAAGCTAAAAGGCTTGTCTGCATTAAATACCCAATAATTTCCTATTAATTTACCATCTGTCGTTTGCAGATCATCTCGTGGTACATGGTTGATAGAAAAATGATTTTTATCAGCCTCATACCAGATACCCATCGCACGCAAATCTTTCTCATCGTTATAACTTAGTGTTAGCTGTGGCTGAATTTGGTTATTTACCGTTGCTAGCGTTATTGTCTTACTAGGAAAAGGCGCTAATGCTTTTGCCCAACCAGTACCCTGTTGTGAGTTAGCTAATATGTGAGACCATTGTTTTCTGACGTGGGTTGCATCTGCATTCGAGTGGACAATAGCAAATAGATCTTGTTGAGTGATTTCTACTATTTGGCGTCGAGGGTATACCGTCACAATCGTTTTATCGGCTGCAATAGTATTGTCTTCCATCCCCAAAAAAGAAGTCAGCACAAAGAAAATAATAGCTATTTGTTCCATAAGTCATTCTACCTTTTTTAACGGATTCAACTTTAAATAGCCACCTCTAAAATGCCAAAGCTGAAATGTAAATATCAGCACAAGATATCAGCAGACTAAAAGTTTAAGCATTCATCTCCGCAACCAGCCATTTCTCAAAATCACCCACCTGAGCCGCCAACTCAGGTTGCGAGTTTGCCAGTTCAGCAAGCGTATCTTTAATCTCGCTCTTATTATATTTCACACCAGTCAATGTCTCCTTGAGCAAGTCAATAAGCTCAACATTTAACGCATCAGAAAAGATAACAACTTCTGCAATCACCGCTTGCCTCACATCCATATGTACATCCATGATACCCCAATCAAAGCGCGTCTCGATATGATGGCTAAACTCAGGCGTCTTGCCAAAGCGCCAATCCCAATCTGCCATTTGCTGGTAGTAAGCGTTTAGCGTTGGCTGTTTGGCAAGGCTGGCTTCATCCAACTGCTCAACTGGCGCAGTATCTTCGTAATACTCACAAAACGCCTCGATAATCGCATTAGACAAGATTTCATGATTGATAGCGTCATTGAGCTCTACCAAGTTTGCTACGCGCGCACGTACCGATTTGATGCCTTTTGCTTTGAGCTTTAAGGGATGCGGATTGAGATAGTCGCCAAGCTTTTGCATATTGGCATTGACCAGTAGTGTCCCATGATGAAAGCTGCGATCGGCGGCATGTTTAAAGGCGCTGCCTGATATTTTTCTATCGCCCACTTGCATGTCATTACGACCAGATAGCGTGGCGTCTATGCCCAGCTTTTTTAGCGCATTGATGATAATGGTAAAGTTAGCCGTTTGGTCATACGCGTGCTTGGGGGACAAAAAAGTAAAATTGGTGTTGCCCAAGTCATGGAAAACTGCACCGCCACCACTCTGACGCCGCGCCAAAAACACATCATCTGCCGCCATCTTATCCATCTTGCACTCGACCCATGGGTTTTGCGAGCGACCAATGACTACGGTTTCAGAGTTGCGCCACAAAAATAGCGTGTGCGAGTCGGCATTGAGTGTGTTAAATATCCAATCCTCGGTGGCAAGATTGAACCAAGGATTGGTCACCGCAGACTTTAAGATGCGCAGTTTCATGATGGATCCTTTTTTTAATCGCTTTTATAGGGTGAGGGTTATAAATAGATACTGATATTCTTACTGATAAGAAATTTAGGTTCAATGGGAGAGTGGTAGGAAAGGTAGTTCAGATTTTAGTATCGTAGAGTGTTCAGGTGGAATATATGAGTAATGCTGTGACATAAAAAATATTAAGTCTCGCTGTTAGTAGTGAAAAAGCCG
The DNA here is from genome assembly GCF_059072655.1 of Psychrobacter sp. H27. Taxonomy (NCBI): domain Bacteria; kingdom Pseudomonadati; phylum Pseudomonadota; class Gammaproteobacteria; order Moraxellales; family Moraxellaceae; genus Psychrobacter; species Psychrobacter sp. H27. Next base: position 2,166,474 of record NZ_JCACRX010000001.1, read on the forward strand.
AGCAATAGGCTCAGCTTTATGATGTATTAAGTCTCATTAATATCTCACCCTATTTAGCACAAATCTCCCACTGCGATTTGGTACTGAGATAACACTGCATCACCGTTTTGCCAGACTGCGCATAGGCATCACTGACGATACGCTGATTGGTTGGCAGACGATATCTGATGATCGCGGGCTCGTCATTGACGGTCGTCGTCCATCCAGTCACCTCATTACGGTCATTATAGTTTGCACTGGTAGAGGTTGCCATTTTGCCAAATCCCGGCAGATTATAAGCGACCTGCCTAAAACTATAACTCATCGCTGCACCCTCAGCGCCCTCATACTGACAGTTTAGCTTTTTTTGTAATTTGTCTTGTTTATAAACGTAGCAAGTGGTCTCATCTGAGAACTGACCAACCCCGCAAAACCCTGCCGTTGCAACTGACATCATACCGATGCATAACGCTATCCGTTTCATAATCATTCCTCAATAATTTATAAATCCTACTAATCATATTTGTCATCTATTTTTGTATCGCTAGATACGAGCCAATACCTTTTAGATAGTAAAAAATTAGTAAACAAATATCAACTATTATATTTTTAAGGAAAACTCCTACTGATTAGATAGTATTGGTTATACTTTGATATTATTAAGATTATCTATCGCGCAGTCTTATTGTTAAAAAGCTTCGATATCCAGATAGGTTCTACTCTTATAGGTACTGATGAGAGTAATGTCTCAAGAGTGACTTCGGAGTTTGCCAGTATATGAATAGTGAGGTGCTGAAATAGGCTAAAGTACATAAGTTATAGGTCAGCAGCAACTACTGGTCTATCACTAAATAATGTGTTTTACCCGGCTATTTAAGATAAAAAAAGACGAATATATGGATATGGCTTTAAATGAAATGGGTCAACCAATTAGAATGGCGCTATAAAATTTATAAAAAATGACATATCAAACGACTAAAGTTCTACCATCATAGTGCTTTATTAGCACGATAATTTTCACCACATAGCAGACAGTTATGACCGACACGAGTTGGCAAATGCAGTCTAAGCACTTAATAGGATTACCCAATGACCAACCGTGACCTCATCATCTTCGTGACGCTCTCTTTTATGTGGTCGCTCTCCTTTGTGTTTTATCGGGTTGGCGTGCCTGAGTTTGGCTCATTGGCTTTTGCCAGCCTGCGTGTGATATTTGCCGGACTGGTCATGCTTGTCTTTGTACTACTAAAGAAAAAAAACAGAGTAGGTATCAAAGAGCATTGGAAAATGCTATCGCTCGTCGGCATATTTTCGGCAGCGCTTCCTTTTGTACTGTTTTCTTTCTCTGCTCAGTCAGTGAACGCTGGTGTATTGGCAGTATTGAATGCCTCTGTACCGATGATGAGTGGTTTTATCGCTCGCGTATTCTTTAAAGATAGGCTATCAAAAAAACAAGCACTCGGTCTGGTCATTGGCGTGGTGGGGGTCATTATATTGATGAGCGAAAGCCTGTTTGGCGGCGGGGAGCAGGGCAAAGGCTTGGTCGAAGGACTACTACCGATGGGCTACGCGTTACTGGCCTGTGTCGGCTATGCTGTCGGCGCTAACATCACCAAAAACTATCTGTTCAATGTCTCCCCTGTTGCGATCACGGCAGGCTCACTGATTATTGGTAGCATCATTATGCTGCCTGTTGCCTTTAATGAGTTCCCTTATGGTCAGGCAATCAGTCTAAAAGCATGGGTATCTGTGATATGTATCGGCGTATTTTCGACCGCCATTGCTCTGATATTCATGAACCAGTTAATCAAAAATATTGGTCCAACGCGTGCCACGAGCATCACATTGGTTATTCCTATTTTCGCGATTATTTTGGGATATGTATTGCTTGGTGAAGCGCTAAATATACAAGCTATTATTGGCTCAATCGTAATCTTGATCGGTACCTATCTGTCATTAGAGCTATCTGTTAAGAGTATGCTGCAGTCAAAGAATACCACTCAGACAAATAAAGCTTAAGACTTGGTAAACAGTCTTAGTAGCAATGGCTTACAAAGATTCAAATAAGTGAATATTGGTGTATCTGTTTGTAAATATTGCTTGGAATAATTGCAGCTGCCCCCTATAAAGAACTCGGCTAACGAATAAAGCGCTTGGCAAATCAAATCAATAAAACCGAGCGCTATATACCAACAAATACAAAACCTATGATTTAGGTTTAATACAACGAACAAGGCTTTTTATGGCACACGATAACTTATTTGAAACCGTCGAAATGGGCACTCAGACCCTAAAGAACCGCATCATTATGGCACCGCTTACGCGTTTGCGTTCAGTTGAGCCAAGCGACGTACCGACAGCGCTTGCTGGCGAGTATTATTCTCAGCGTGCAAGCTCTGGTCTGGTCATCACTGAGGCGACGCAAGTCTCATTCCAAGCAAAAGGCTATGCAGGCGCACCAGGCGTCCACACCAAAGACCAGATCACGGCATGGAAAGCCATCGTAGATAATGTCCATGCAAAAGGCGGCAAGATCGTCGTGCAGCTATGGCATACAGGTCTGGTCTCTCATGAGAGCGTACAGCCAGATGGCAAAGCGCCAATCTCTGCCTCTAATGTTGATGTTGGTGTGCGCACCTCGCTACGTGATAGCGATAACCAAGCCATTCGCGTCGATGCAACGCCGCCGCGTCCAGCCACGCTAGACGAAATCAAACAAGTCATTGCTGATTTTGCTCAAGCAACCAAAAACGCTCAAGAAGCTGGCTTTGATGGCGTAGAGGTTCATGGTGCCCATGGTTATTTGCTACATCAGTTCTGGGTTGAGCAAACCAACCAGCGTGATGACGAATATGGCGGTAGCCGCGAAAACCGTGCGCGTCTGACGCTAGATGTCGTCGACGCATGCGTAGATGCTTGGGATGCTGACCATGTGGGTATTCGTATCTCGCCACTAGGTACGTTTAACAATGTAGAAGCGGGCTACGATGAAGACGAAAACGTCTGGATGGTTGAGCAAATCAACAAGCGTGGTCTGATGTATTTACATCTATCAGAGCCTGACTGGGCAGGTGGTACGCCTTATAATGACGGATTCCGTCAGCGCGTCCGTGATGCTTTTGACAATATGATTATTGCTGCGGGCGGCTATACAGCCGAAAAAGCAGAGAGAAACGTAAAAGCAGGTTATATTGACGCGGTTGCTTTCGGCCGTGACTATATTGCAAACCCTGATCTGCCTGAACGTATCCAAAAAGGCGCTGCGCTCAACGAGCAGCATCCAGAGTCTTTCTATGGCGGCGGTGCAGAAGGTTACACCGACTATCCATCTTTAGATCAAGCGTAATAGCCATTGGGTCAATATTTTTGACTCAGTAGCTGGATTGCGTATCAAAAAGCCCTCTGACTACCGTTAGTCAGAGGGCTTTTTTTGTGCGTCAATTTTGTTTATTTACCAAAATTACCAGTTTGATAGTCGCGAAAGGTCTGCCTTAGCTCTTCTTGTGTATTCATGACAAAGGGGCCATAACCTGCAACTGGCTCACCGATTGGTTGTCCACTCAGCAGGAGTAACTTGATAGGGGCGTTCTCATCGGTAGTTGCAAGGCAGGTCAACTCAATGGTATCGGTAGCATCGTCAGATAGTGGCATAGGCTGATTATATACAGAGGTTGGCGCTGCAAACTGAATCAGTCTACCTGCACTGACGGATACGCCGTTAACCAACAGAGTACCTTCTTGTACGAGCAGCAACGTGTTGTGTGTACTTGGTATTTGTAGGGTCGTTGTGCCCATTGTGTGCAGCTCGATATCCCATAGATTAATAGGGGTAAAGGTCGTTGCCGCACCAGTGACACCATGCCAGTCACCTGCGATAATAGCGACTTGTCCTATGGCAGTTTGCTTGTCAGCACCTTTAGCAACAGTATCTTGAGAGCCAGCGCCACTATCGTCCATCAGCTCGATGATAGGCATATCAACACGCTTGATAGACTGATACTTGGGATCGGTCAACTTATTGGCACTTGGTAAGTTTACCCATAGCTGCACCATACTAAACACACCACCGCGCTGCCCAAAGGCTTCAGAATGAAACTCTTCATGCAAGATACCGCGACCAGCAGTCATCCACTGTACCCCACCTTCTAAAATATCGCCGCGCCCTCCTGTCGAGTCAGCATGACTGATCTCACCTGAGTAAGCGATAGTAACGGTTTCAAAACCCTTATGGGGGTGTTGACCGACACCATGAGGCTGTGTCTGGTAGTCAGGATTAGGTGAAAAGGTCGTGGGCTCACCATAGTCAAACAATAAAAACGGATCGGTGTGACTGTAGTTAAAGTCTGGATGGTCATCAAGATGATTGATTAATGTCTTTACAAAAAATCCATCACCGACCCAATGTGGTGCTTTATCACCATGAATCTGCTTAATTGGGCGCATTGATTACCTCGCAATTCCATTAACATAAATAATGGTAAGTAAATATTATATATGAATGATGCAATAAAATGAACTTATGTTGTGTTTAACTTAATAATGCTGATGCTAAGTAGCGCTAAACGACTTCGCCACTGACAAACCCACTGGCCCATGCCCATTGGAAGTTATAGCCACCAAGCCAGCCTGTCACATCGAGCACTTCACCGATGAAGTACAAGCCCTCTTGCAAGTTGCTTTGCATAGTCTTCGAAGAGACTTCATCCGTTTTTACTCCGCCACGTGTGACCTCAGCGGTACGATAGCCCTCGGTACCAGAGGGTTTGAGTTGCCAACCATTAAGAGTAGCGCCAAGATCATCAAGCCGCTCATCTTTGATATTAGCAAGCTCCGTGTCTTTGATGTCATCCCACAGATGAGTTTGCAGTGCTGCCAGTAGTTTTTTGGGTAGGGCGTTGTTTGTGGTCTCTGCCAGCACAGTACGGATCAGCTGGCGTGGATGCGACTGCTTGCGGGCAAGCAAAATATCAGTAACATTCACATCAGGTAATAGGTTGATACTGATGGTCTCTCCAGTCTGCCAATAGTTCGACAGCTGTAGCATCGCCGGGCCAGAGAGTCCGCGATGGGTGAACAGTACAGGCAATTTAAAGGAGATACGCTCATTACTAGCAATGACAGGTAGGCTGATACCTGCCAATGCACGGATCAGCTCGCCAGTCTTGTCCGTAAAGGTAAACGGTACAAGGCTAGCATCGGTGGCTATCAGTGTATGACCGAACTGCTGCGCCAACTCATAACCAAGGCCAGTTGCGCCCATCGTTGGGATAGATAGACCACCAGTTGCCACGACTAGGGACTCACAGCTATAGCGCGTCTGCACAGGCTGACCCTCAGTTGGTGTGTCTTTTTTGCCTAGCTTTTTGCTAGTGGTCAGTGTAAAACGTTTACCTTTATCATGGTCGGTCTTTTGCACGTGGTCAATCTGAGTATTGAGCTTGACTTGGACGCCGACCGCCGTGCATTCGTCCAAGAGCATGGTCAGAATATCTTGGGCAGAGTCATCACAGAACAGCTGACCATGCTCACGCTCATGATAAGGAATCTGATGCGCCTCTACCATACCGATAAACTCCCAACTTGGATAACGACTCAGCGCTGATTTACAAAAATGCGGGTTGGTACCGATGAAGTGCTCAGGCTCAACGAAATAGTTGGTAAAGTTGCAGCGACCACCACCTGACATCAAGATTTTTTTGCCCGCTTTGTTGGCGTGATCTATGACTAACACGCGGCGACCACGGCGACCAGCTGTCAGTGCACAATACAATCCTGAAGCGCCAGCACCAACGATGATGACGTCGTAATGTTTGTCATTAGACTTTTTAGATACTGACGGATTGTCTATTGACTGGTTATGTGACTTGGCTGACCTGGCTTGTTTTTGCATTTGACTCATGATGATGACTTATAAAATAGATTTAGATAAACGATATAAAGTATCCAAATTATATCATGGCAATAATAGAAGTGTTTTAAGTGATTGATGCATATCACTTCAGCCTATTTGCTATAAATCATTGAATGACCTTATTTTTTTATAGACAACAAACAGTAGTTGGTATAATGTAAAAGCACAAATATTGTTCGTTAGTACTGCTATTACGTTTATTATTTGTTGAGAATGTAGGCATTTTTATTGGAAGGGCATGATGTTCTCCAAAAGTAGTTGAGTTAAAACCCAGCCGATTGACCGGCTTATTTAAACATTGTCATGGATGATAATGTTAAGACAAAAGGGACTTTATGGATATCCTACAACTGCTCATTAGCGGGATTGCTAATGGCTGTATATATGGGCTGTTAGCGCTGGGTTTTGTACTGATTTACAAAGCCTCTGAGGCCGTAAACTTTGCTCAGGGCGATATGCTCATGCTCGGCGCTTTTTTAGGCATCGCTTTCATCAATGCTGATGAAGCAAACCTTCCTTTTCTATTGGGTATCACGCTTGCCTCCATTATTATGGGGGTGTTTGGTTATCTGCTTGATCGATTCGTATTGCGCGGAATCTTTGGTCAACCGCAATTCGCCATGGTTATTCTTACCATCTCGCTAGGCTTTTTGATACGCTTTGTCGCGGGTGTCATCTGGGGACATAGCCCAGTCTCATTACAGACACCGTTCTCAGGTCAGATGCTAGCGTTAGGGTCACTGAGTATTGCTTATGTTGATCTGATAATTATCGTATCTACCATCGCACTCACTTCTATTCTGTACTTCTTCTTTGCCCATACGCGGCTCGGTATCGCGATGCAAGCGAGTAGCCAAAACCAAATGGCAGCTTACTATATGGGCATCCCCGTCAAACGAGTCAACGGTATTGTGTGGGCGCTGTCCGGTGTTGTCGCTGCGCTTGCGGGCATATTGTTTGCAGCCAAAGGCGCGATCGAACCCTCCATCGGGCTGTTATTCGGCATCAAAGCATTTGCTGCTGCGGTAATCGGCGGTCTAGGCTCTCTCCCAGGTGCTCTTGTCGGCGGGCTGTTAGTTGGCGTAATAGAACCATTCGCCAGTCGTTATCTGCCGTTAGGTCTCAGTCAGATTGCGCCTTATGTGGTGATGTTGATTGTGCTGATCGTACGTCCAGGTGGTATCTTTTCGCAGGTCAAACAGAAAAAAGTATAGAAGCTTTGATTCATAGACGCTTTGATTCAAGGATGACAAAGCTTTCTCTAAACAATTTCAAGGAAGAGTACTGTCAATGAAAGCCCAGTTTAAACACAGCTACGATCAAGACATCAATGTCTTCGATGATAAACGCCAGCTTATAAAATACGGCGTGCTTCTCTTACTACTCCTAATGGCACCTTGGTTGCTCAGCAACTATTATATTAGTGAGCTTAGTGCCATATTAATTTGGTCCATATCAGGACTCGGTCTCATGCTTTTGACGGGTCATACCGGTCAAGTCAGCCTGGGTCATGCCGCCTTTATGGCGATAGGCGCCTTTAGCCATCTGGCACTGATGAGTCGAGGCTGGAACTTTTTCCCAGCTTTGATCGCCTGTGCAGTTATCACAGGTGTTATTGGCGCAATGATTGCTCGGCCGATCTTGAGAACCAGTGGTATTTACTTAGCCATTGCCACCTTGGCGCTTAGTATTATCATCGAAGATATTGCTATCGTTGCTGAGCCCATCACTGGCGGTATCTCTGGTACCTTCGCTTCTCCTATCAATATTTTTGGCTACACAATCGATCGCTACATCACGCCAAAAGCCTTTTATTACTTATGCTTGGCACTAGTGGTACTGATTACCTTTGGTTATATCAATCTACTTAGAAGTAATACTGGACGCTCGTTTTTGGCTATTAGAGACAGTGAGGTCTCTGCCCGTGCGCTTGGTGTCAATGTGCCACAAGCCAAAACGTTAGCTTTCAGCTTATCTTGTGCGATTACAGCGGTCGGCGGCGCGATGTACGGGCATTTCGTGCAAGCGGTTAACTATGAGAGTTTTACTGTTGTTATCTCTATCACCATATTGCTGCAGATTGTCATCGGTGGTTTAGGGTCTATACACGGTGCATTTTTTGGTGCAGTGGTTGTCGTCTTATTACCGCAAGTTATTGCAATTTTAGGTGACGTCATCGGTCAAAGTACAGGCGCTAGTATCACCAATATTCCTGGTATTGATACCGCATTATTTGCTTTGGTTATCGTCATTATGATCATTTATGAGCCGCGCGGTATATACGGTATGTGGATTAAGATACGCACTTGGTTCAATATGTTTCCGCTGTATCGAAAAGGTCTATTCCGCCGTTCCAAAACCTATCTAAAAACGGAGCGTATGCGATGAGCCTATTACAAGTAGAGTCGTTATCTATCGCGTTTGGTGGTGTGAAAGCCGTTGATAACATTAGTTTTGAGGTGAACGAAGGTGAAGTGTTTACGATCGTAGGACCCAACGGTGCGGGTAAGTCGACTATTTTTAACTTAATCAGTCGCTTGTATGAGCCGCTCAGTGGTCGTATTACTTTTGATGGTACGGACATCACCGATCTGCCAGCTCATGACATTGCCAAACTAGGTATTGCGCGCACGTTTCAGAATATCGAGCTGTTTGATCACTCTAGTGTGCTACAGAATCTACTCATCGGTCGTCACTCTCAGCGTAGCACCTCATGGATACAGGACTTGCTGTTTTCACCAAAGGTGCGCCGCAGTGAGCGCGAGCATCGTATGCACGTTGAGAAGATCATAGACTTCTTGGAGCTAGCGCCTTATCGAGATCAACTGATTGCAGGCTTACCTTATGGTATTAGAAAAGTCGTCGAAATCGCGCGCGCGCTTGCGGCCAACCCCAAGCTTATTTTGCTCGATGAGCCCGCATCAGGTCTTAGTGTAGAGGAGACGTCCGAGATGGCATGGTGGATTGAAGATATGCAAAAAGACTTGGGTTTGACGATATTGATGGTCGAGCATGACATGAGCCTAGTCAACCGCGTATCAGATCGTGTCTTGGCTGTAGCTGAAGGTAAGTTTTTGGCTCAGGGCACGGCAGCTGAAGTTCAAGCCAATCCACAAGTCATCGAGGCCTATCTTGGGCAGGAGAGCGTGTGATGAAACCAATTAAAAAATCACTGTCATCTGCAGCGCCAGCAACTGAGATGAATTTAGTGGATTCTGAAGTAAAGAACAACATGTTAGAGGTACGTAACCTAGAATCTGCCTATGGCCCTGTCATGGCATTAAGGGGCGTAAGCCTTGAGGTGCCAGAAGGCAAAGTGGTCACGATTTTAGGCGCTAATGGTGCGGGTAAAACCACGCTCATGAAAACTATCTCTGGGGTCATTAATCCACGTAAAGGCGCGGTATGGTTCCACGGTGAGCGTATCGATGGCACTGAACCTGATCGGTTAGTAAAGAAAGGTCTATCACATGTCCCAGAAGGCCGAGAAGTTTTCCCGTTTTTGAATGTTGCCGAAAACCTCGCAATGGGCGCTTATACTCGCCGTGATAAGTCTGAGATAGAGCGTGATGTTGAGATGATATACGAGTATTTTCCAATACTCAAAGACCGCCGCACTCAGGCTGCTGGTACGATGTCTGGAGGTCAGCAGCAGATGCTGGCGATCGGTCGCGGACTGATGTCACGCCCTTCATTGATGCTACTTGACGAGCCGTCGCTTGGTCTGTCACCACTTCTGGTACAAGAGATATTTGCCATCATTCGCAGATTGAACAAAGAGCAGGGCGTGACAATCTTACTGGTTGAGCAAAACGCAAGAGTCGCGCTCGCTGCAGCGGATTATGGTTATGTGTTAGAAACGGGACGTATCGTCATGGCAGGCTCAGCAGACAAGCTGATGCACTCTGATGATATTAAAGAGTTCTACCTTGGACAAACCAAAGACAATACAGCGGAAGCCACTCGGTGGAAACGCAAAAAGACTTGGCGATAATACTCATGACTAATTCTACTGATAATTCGACTGATGTGACCCATCCCGCTACTGCTGATATGGCAGTCACTGAGAGCGTCTCTGTGGCACAAGCATCGGCTCATATGGAGTCTTCTACTCGCAATAACAGCCATAGTAACGACCACAATAACAGCCGCAAGATACGTAATGCGCCTTATGACCATGAGCTGCAGGTCCTAGAAGGCTGCGATACCTTAAGTAAGCTCTGGCGACAGATGTGCCTGAGCCGAGGAGAAAAAATCGCCCATCGTGAAAAAGCTTTTGGTATTTGGCAAAGTTATAGCTGGCTTGATTATTATCATCGCGGCTGTGATATCGGCATGGCACTTATTGAGCTGGGTCTGACCAAAGGGGACACGGTTTCTATCTTGAGTGAAGACAATAAAGAATGGCTCTATTGCGATATGGGTATCTGCGCTGTAGGCGGTATACCCAATGGCGTCTATACCACAGACAGTCCAGATCAGCTCGCCTATATACTCAATGACAGTCAGTCTAAATTTTTGATCGTTGAAAACGATGAGCAGCTCCATAAGTTTTTAGAGATACGTGAGCAGACACCGATGCTCAAAAAAGTCATCGTCTTTGAGCGTAAAGGTCTACGTAGCCTAGAAGATGAGCAGGTTATCTTTTTGGATGAGCTGTACGCGCTTGGTCAAAGTGTTGACAATGCGCTAGAGCGTTTTGGCAGTTATATTGATCAAAGCACCGCGAATGACATACGCACACTGATCTACACGTCAGGCACGACTGGCGACCCAAAAGGCGCTATTTTAACGCATGCCAATGTCATGTTTGGTCTAAAGACAACCACCGAAGTCATCGAGGTTTTACCTACTGATGAGCAGTTATGTTTCCTGCCTTTATGCCATGTACTAGAGCGTGTGGTGTCGGTAGATGTCCCCATTCATAGAGGCTGTATCGTCAACTTTGCGGAGAGTACCGAGACCGTATTTGAAAACATGAAAGAAGTATCGCCCAATACCTTTACGGCTGTTCCAAGGCTATGGGAAAAAATGTATGCCTCTATCAGTAATATGCGTAGCGATGCCAGTGCGTTTAATGGCTGGGCATTTGATCAAGCCATAAAAGCGGGTCATGACCATGCTGACACGATTATGGCAGGGAAGACGCCTACGGCTGGTCAACGGCTTCGTTACGAGTTTTGGGACAAGCTGGTATTGCGTAAGATTCGCGATCTTATCGGAATGACCAATGTTCGCCGTGCTACTACTGGTGCTGCCCCAATATCATTGGATATTATTCGTTGGTTTCATGCGATAGGTGTGCCTATCTATGAAGGCTACGGCATGACTGAAAGTACAGGCGTGATATCCATGAATACCCAAGACGCCCAAATGGTCGGTAGCGTCGGTAAACCCTTACCGCATTCTCAAGTTCGCATCGCTGATAATGGCGAGATATTACTAAAAGGCGGCAATGTGTTTGCAGGGTACTGGAACAAGCCCGACAAAACCGCTGATGACCTACGTGACGGCTGGCTACATACAGGTGATGTGGGCGAGATAAGAGATGGTTATATATTTATCACAGGCCGTATCAAAGACATCATCATCACAGCAGGTGGTAAGAACGTTACCCCAGCTGCCATAGAAAGTAAGCTCAAATTTTCACCTTATATCTCAGACGCGGTCGTCATTGGCGATAAGCGTAAGTACCTCACTTGTCTTATCATGATAGATCAGGAAAACGTAGAAAAATATGCCCAAGACAATCAAGTGATGTTCTCCGACTTTCGCTCATTGTGTCACGCGCCTGAAGTGATCGCCTTGATAGATGATGTGGTCCAGTCTGCCAATGCGACCCTAGCACAGGTCGAAACCATAAAAAGGTTCCGACTAATAGACGTGTTACTCAGTCCTGAAGATGATGAGCTGACAGCAACTATGAAATTAAAAAGGAATCTGGTTGAGAAAAAACATCATGCGTTAATCGAGTCTATGTACTGATTACACACGGACAGTTGGTATAGATCAGTGCTATCAAATTTACCGTAACATCAAACTGACAGCGACTCAGTCGCAAGGAGATAGGCAATGAGATGGACATTCAAAACGACGCTACTGGCATTGACAGTTGGGACGATAGGTTTGGTTGGGTGTAATAATCCAGAAACCACGTCAGCAACTGGCACTGATGCTGAAGCGACAGCTTCTACGAGTGATATACCAGTACAAGGCGTCACCGATACCGAAATTGTCTTGGGCGGTGCAAATGATTTATCAGGTCCGTTTGCAGGTTTTGGTAATCCTGCGGTCACTGCGGCCAATATGTATTTTGACGAAGTAAATGCTGCAGGCGGTGTCAATGGTCGAAAGATTCGCTACATTGTCGAAGACCATTCTTATCAAGTGCCAAAAGCAGTACAGGCCGCCAACAAATTAGTGAGCCGCGATAAAGTCTTTGCGATGTTGATGTCGTTAGGTACACCGCATAACTTAGCCAGCTTCCCTATCATGGATCGTGCCAATGTCCCTAGCGTTATGCCGATCACGTTTGCAACCCCTATGCAAGAAGAGGGCGCGCTAAATCGTCGTTATACGATCGGCAGTACTTATTACGATTCAATGAAACTTGGGATGGAGTATCTGATCGCTGAAAACGATGTGAAAAACCTATGTGTCATGTATATTCCATCAGATTATGGAGAGGAGACCAATGCAGCGGCAAAGGACATCAGTGATAATAATCCTAATGTTACTTTGGTTGCTTCTAGCTCACATCGCCCAGATGAGACAGACTTCTCAGGGGCGATTGCCAAACTAAAAGAATCCAATTGTGATTTGATTGCGTTATCTCTCACTATCCGAGGCGCTATCACGGCTGTCGGTACGGCAAACGCCATGGGCTGGAGCGATGTGAAGTTTATCGCACCTGCAACAGGATTCCATCCGGCAGTTGCTGCAGCGCCAGGCGGTGCAAGTGAAGGGCTGTATGCGGTCTCTTACTATAATGACTTGGCATTAAGAGCCAATGAGCCTGAAACCAAAGCGTTCGTTGATAAGTTCAAAAAAGCCACTGGTGAAGACGTATCAGCAGGCGCGATTATTGGTCATGTTGCTGCAAGAATCACCGTTGACGGACTAAAAGCTGCAGGTCCTGACTTGAATGCCGATACATTCAATGCCGGTCTAGAGACGGTTAGTTTTGTTGATGGCGTGACAGGATCTACGGTCGCCATCACACCTGAGAGCCATGTTGCGATTAATGATGTTTACCTATCACAAGTGAACAGTGGCGCATGGAAAACCGTTACTCAGCTCAAATAAGTACGTACGCTACATAGTTGAATATCGATAACAGCAAGCCATACTTATGTATGGCTTGTGTCGTTTACAACTTTAGATTTTACCCTTTGTCTTAATGGTTTCTTATAGTCTTATAAGTCCAAAGGTTTTGCTCAATATCAGCTCAATATCAAAATAGATCATCACTTATAGGCAATCAAAAGCAATTAAAGGAACAAGAGGAGGGAACAAGGTAAGCATTTACAAAGACGAGACTATCGGTCTGAAAGTACACAGTTGTACAGCGAAATTGTTATGATTGGCGGTTGAAGCCTTGCAACCGTCACGCTTATTTGTCAAACTATCGCTGAGTGTCACACATTATGGAAGATGGCTCTTATCACCTGTATAGACAGTCGTCATAGACGATTATCTGTGTAGGTCATAACAATTAAAAGGACAAAACTATGACCCAGAAATCATTCCCTATCACAGCCGAGTTCATGGCTGCAGCCAATACCACACCTGAGCAGTACAACAAAGATTATGCACAATCCATCGAATCAACCGAAACCAGTGATGCTTTTTGGGCACAGCGTGCTGAGCTGATTGACTGGATAAAGAAACCAACAAAAATCAGCAACGTCAACTATGACCTAGACGATTTCAATATCAAATGGTTCGAAGATGGTGAGCTGAATATCTCAGTAAACTGCCTCGATCGCCATCTTGAAAACAATCCCTATAAGCCTGCTATTATTTGGGAAGGGGATCACCCTTCATTGCACAAGATTATTTCTTTTAAAGAATTACATGAGGCAGTCTGTCGTCTAGGAAACTCGCTACGTAAGCTTGGCGTTGGGAAAGGTGATCGTGTCACGTTATATATGCCAATGATACCAGAAGCTATGGTTTCGATGCTGGCATGTGCACGTATTGGTGCGGTACATTCAGTGGTGTTTGGTGGTTTTTCTGCCGAGAGTCTAGGCAATCGTTTGATAGACAGCCGCTCAAAAGTCGTTATCACCGCTGATGAAGGCTTGCGCGGTGGCAAACATACACTGCTCAAAGCCAATGTCGATCAGGCGTTAGAAATGGATGGGACTGACAGTGTCGAAAAAGTCATCGTCGTCCACCGTACAGGTAATTCTATCCCAATGAGTGGTCGCCGCGATGTCTGGTATCACAATCTCGTTGATGGGCAGTCAGAGATCTGTGAGCCTGAAGTGATGAATGCCGAAGATCCATTATTCTTATTGTATACCTCTGGCTCAACGGGTAAACCCAAAGGTGTGGTGCATACAACAGGGGGTTATATTACTTATGCGTTGTCTACCTTCCGTGATGTCTTCGATGTCAAAGAAGATGACGTGTATTGGTGTACCGCAGATGTCGGCTGGATTACTGGTCACACGTACTCCACGTATGCACCGCTCGCTAATGGCACAACCACGGTTATGTTTGAAGGGGTACCAGAGCATCCAACCTGGGCACGTATCGGACACATCATCGACAAGCATGACATTACTATTTTATATACTGCGCCAACTGCTATCCGAGCGATGATGAAAGAAGGCGACGCCTTTGTACGTGAGTCAGATCGTTCAAGCTTACGCCTGCTAGGTTCGGTCGGTGAGCCGATTAACCCAGAAGCATGGGACTGGTACTATAATGTTGTTGGTGATAGTAAATGTCCAATCGTCGATACATGGTGGCAGACCGAGACAGGCGGTATCCTAATGGCGCCAATACCAGGCACAGTTGATTTAAAGCCAGGTGCTGCAATGACGCCGCTATATGGTGTTAAGCCACAAGTCGTCAATGCTGACGGCGCAATAATGGAAGGCGCGGCAGAAGGCAATTTGGTTATCAGCAGTGGTTGGCCAGGACAGATGCGTACGATCTACAATGACCATCCGCGCTTCTTAAAGACATACTTTAGTGATTATCCGGGTCATTACTTTACAGGTGATGGTGCCCAGCGTGATGAAGATGGGCATTATTGGATTACGGGCCGTGTCGATGACGTCCTCAACGTTGCTGGGCATCGCTTGGGTACAGCAGAGATTGAGAGCGCGTTGGTTGCTCATCCGGCTACTGCCGAAGCCGCAATTGTCGGTATGCCGCATGAGATACGCGGAACAGGTATCTGTGCCTTCATTATTTTAAAATCAGGTGAAGAAGCAACAGATGATCTAAAAGCGGAGCTCAAACGTCATGTACGTGCTGAGATCGGGCCTATTGCGACTTTAGATGCCATCTATATGGTTGAGGCACTACCAAAAACCCGCTCAGGAAAGATCATGCGCCGTATCTTGCGTAAACTGGCAGAAGGGCAGTATGTTGGACTGGGTGACTTATCTACGCTGGCAGACAGCTCAGTGATCAATGATCTGGTCGAACAGGTCAAAGCTGGTCGCGGAGAGTAGAGTCGTTGATGGGTTAGTTTTTGCCAGAGAAAGACGTGCAAAACTAACCTGTAGTGCTCGCTTATACATCTTAAAAAAAATCCAAAAAAGCCATGCTATCGCAAATAGCGTGGCTTTTTTACGTAGACGATATTGATATTGAGGTGTTTTGAAGGTTCAATACGTCTAAGCGACAATATCATGACTACACATATGCATACGACAATGTGATTCACAGAGTGGCTATGATGGCGACTCATAAAGACTCTATAAGGTTTACGGCCATTATGACGGAATATGCTTCGATCTCAACGGATACCCTATCATCAAAAATAGCGATCATTGGCGGTGGTCTGACAGGGCTGCTCACCGCGACACTACTAGAACGCGCATCAAGCCAGAACGATAATCAAGCAATCACACCTCACATCACTATCTTTGAAAAGTCACGTAGTGTGGGACGCCTAGCAACGCGTTATCGTACTGACAGTGATACAGGCAAAAACTGGCAGTGGGCATTTGGTGCGCAGTTCTTTACAGCAAAGACCAAGAGCTTCCAAGCGTTTGTCGCTCCTTGGTTAGATACGCGGCTGTTACAGCCATGGTGTGCCAAAGTGGCTGAGCTAACGCCAGCATCTGAATCACAGCACAACAACGCTCAATCGCCTGATATCAAAAGCAAAGAACAATGGGATACCGTCCATGCACGCTATATCAGCACACCAAAGATGACCAGCTGGGGACGTGAATTAGCGGCTGCGCTCAAACACACAGACATAGTATTCAAAACTCGTGTGGCACCACTTGTTCAGTTTACCCAAAGCCCGACTCAGCATCAAAACGAAAAGCATCAAAACGAAAAGCATCAAAACGAAAAGCAAACTGAGCTCTTTGATGAGACTGGGGCTAGTCTTGGCTGGTTTGATTGGGTGATCTGTACTGCACCGAATGGTCAGGCAGTAGAGCTTATGGCGGAGAGTGGGTTTAGTCAGCAAGACAACATCACTCAGCCACAGATGCAGGCGTGCTACACGCTGATGCTCGGTTGGGATGACTCCCAGCCGTTGCCTGGAACACTAAACAACCAGATGGCACCACAATGGGATGTTGCTTATGTAAATAGCACTGTACTCGATAGAATATTTATCGAACATCATAAGCCTGGACATGATGGACTGCTACCAAGTATCACGATTCATGCACGCAATGACTGGTCGCAGATACATGTCGATGATGATATCGAGGCGGTCAAAGAGCAATTATTACAGGCAGCCAAGCAGGCATTGGGCTGGGATGAGAATAGCGCCCCTAGCCAGACAGATTGTCATCGCTGGCGCTATGCAGCAACTATAGTAGATACGGATACGAAAGCATTAGGCATCCTAGTAGATGAGTCCAAACAATGGATAGTCAGCGGTGACTGGTGTACAAAAGGGAACATCGAGAGCTGCTACCAAGCAGCACTACAAACCGCTCAGACCATTGGGCAAGCGCAACAAGCGTAGTAGATATTAATTTTTTTGAATTATAGACATATCAAACCAAGCAGTAACCAGATCAGTCACTCATTCAATCTGAGTTAGATAAAGACAGTGCAAGCGAGAAGTTCAGAGACAAAAAAAGGCCCACAGAGGGGGTGCTTTCGGCATTATCAGACATTCTCTAATGTTATCCAAACCCTATGTATTATCTAGTTTACATGCTAATATCTATTATCTAGCGTTATCACAACTGACCACCATTTAGTTACATTATTGGTGGTCAAAGTGGTGGTCAAGTTCTCATCTGTATAGATAGATAATAAAGGCGTGTAATCATGGCAGCGTTAACAACTGATACTCAGATAAAGAAAGCTATCAAAGAAGCGCAAGGGCAAAAGCGTGTCTATCACACTATTGGTGGGTATCAAGGTTTAAGACTACGCATGAGGGGTGGTTGTATCGAGTTTCAGCACCGCTACACGCACCCAATGACTGGCAAACGCAAGGAGATGACGCTCGGCCAATACCCCGCCTTGTCACTTGAGCAGGCAAGACGAATGCACAACGACAATATGAGCATGCTTGCCAATACGATGGACCCAATCTCGCACCGCGATAATGAACGAACCAAGCAAGCCGCTGCTATAAATAACACATTCCAAGCCGTAGCTGATGACTGGCTATATGAGCAAACTAGTAACCCTGACCACCAACCAGCACCCAGTACCTTAACAAACATCAACAGCTACCTTAAGCCGTTAACTACTGCTTTTGGCAAATTTCCCGTTAGTGAAATTACCACTCAGCAAGTGCTATCACTATGTCGTGACATACAAAAAAACTATGTTCACAAAGGTAATCGCGTTAAGCATATGGCACAGCGTATCTTTGCCCATGCTGTGTTAAAGGGCCTCATTGAGTATAACCCCGTGACCCAGCTTTCAGGCGCAAAGGCATTGAAGGCCACACGCACCAAGCATCATGCGTCACTGACAGACCCCAAGGACTTTGCTGTCTTACTAAGAGATATTGACCAGCTAAGCGATAAGCAGGCATACAACAAAACTATACTCAAGTTATTAACACTGACCTTTGCCCGTGTAGGTGATGTATGCGCAATGCGATGGGCAGATATCGACCTAAACGCTAAGCAATGGGTATTTACACCTCAAAAGGGGCAGAGGCGTGAGGACATGGTAGAGAGTTTGGTTGTACCACTGGCGCCGCAAGCAATAGCAGTCATAGAGCAAATGCAGTCACTAACGGGTGGCTATGAGTATGTTTTCTATAACGGCAACCGTAAGAAAGGCCAATATCATGATCCGCAAGCAATCAATAAGGTATTAAACGATCCATCTATGAATAGCGGTGGCATTGGTGCCAACTACGAGGGTAGAGGTTACAAAGAAGTGCACACGCCCCATGGATTCCGTGCCAGCGCGAAAACGATGCTAATGGAACGATTAGGCTATGACGAGCTGTTAACTGAAATACAGTTAGGCCACCAAATGCTTAATAAGTATGGCAAAGCATATAACCGAATGCAGGCCGTACCTGAACGCACGCGCATGATGACAGATTGGGCAAATTATCTTGATAATATCAAGGCTGGCAAGATTGACAACGTCATTCACACTAGCTTTAAACAACAAGCACAAAAGCTGGGTTAATGCTCAGCTAAACACTTTGCAAGGCTAGGACTAATTACCCGAACGGCAGCTATTCACACCCTTATGCTGTCACTGCCTTGCTCCTATTTTTGCTTAAGGGTGTAGGGGTGTGATATGAGCGTATTAGATGATGAAGTGTTTCAAGGGAAAAAATATATTCTCGCAGTTGATTTTATAAATCTAGCTGCCAGCACTACAAAAGATTATATAGATGATATAGCTTCCTACCTTGTCTTAAATAATTTTGATAAAGAAGTATCGTCTTATTTAATGGATAAATATTCGCGTGTCACTCGAGTTGAACGTAGCCAATCTCATGATTATGATGTTAATACTAGAAATTTTTTAGAGAATTGCCACTCAAAGGTAGTTCTTAGTAAGAGTATTTCACTCCGCTTAATAAATGATTTAAAAGGGGACTTCTATTACTCCTATGAAGAGTTAGAGTCCATAGGGTGTATCAAAAAACTAAAGCTAGAACTGACTGCTGAAGCAGCTAGAGTAGTTAGGGACAAGGTAAGAAAATATGATGAGAATGAGATACATTTTATTTATCGAAAGCCTATAGATAAACCTGAAGAGCCTAATGCATGCCAGTTAAATTACTTCAAGTTAGAAAGGTTTGATATTAAAACCGCGGCTTGCTTACTTGCTGGTATAGAAGTACGTCTGATAGATGAACATGAAGGCGAAAGTTTATTCGCGGAAGTATTCGCTGATTATATTAGCTATAAACTGATGTTTGAGTTGGCTATAGATAACAACGAGGTCAGTTTCGATGATGATCTTATTAAATCTGAAGATTTACAGAAATATCTCTTCAGGATTGGTTATGTTCTCAAGGGTTTCAATGACTGGTTGAGAATTGAGCCAGCAAAACCTTTGGTAGATGTTCAATTACCTGTTATAGATTCTAGCTTGCCAAAAACACCAAAAGTGGACCATGATGAGTTTACAGAAAAATATGAAGTGCTTAAGAAGAAGTATGAAAGCTTAGAAAAGGAGTTTGATAAAATCCAGAAGCAACTTACAAATGCTACGGTTGAGCTGGATGACAATACTGCCGCAAGTTATCAGACAACTATAGGTATATTGTTGGAAATAATGAAAGCGCCAAAAGGAACAGAAGACAAACCAGCATTTCCTAGCGAAGCTGCCATCATTGGGTTAGCTACTGAAGAAGCAATATTCCGTCAAGGTAAAACATCTTTAGAAAATCGTTTTGGGGCAGCAAAAGAGGCGCTGGCTAATGAAAGAAAAAAACCGCATAACCTCAAGAGAAGTTCGAGCTCACGTTGAGGTGTAATCACTGCCAACAATAAAGCGGCCATACTTTAATAAGTGTGGCTTTTTTAATGCTAAGTAAATAACTAGGCATAAACTTGCATCCCAATTAGGGCATAGCTTCACCCTAGTTAGGATGCCCATAATACAGGCTTGAGCCATACTGATAACCTCAATCAACGTTAGTTTCAATCTGAAAACTTGAGCTAACAATATTAAGAGAGGTAAAAGTATGCAGTTAGCACAAAGTTATTTACAAGGCATGGGTAGTCCATTTGATGGCGTTCTTGAAGCGTACGGTCAAGGTCAAGTGTTGCGCCAAAACAGAGACACACTACAAGCACAGCAAGCCGAGCAAGCGCGTAAAATACAGGCACAGCAGCAATTAGAGCAACTAGACTGGAACGACAAAAATGCGGTTGCTCAGGTCGTCGCTCAGTTTCCTGAATACACCAAAGGCGCAAAAGACTACTACGATAACCTGGAACAAAAAGAACAGCAGTCCATGTTGTTTGATATGAGTACAAGCATATCAGCACTTGGTAGTGATAGGCCTGATTTAGCGGTTCAGAAAATGCGTGATAAGGCGGCCGCCTACAACGATATGGGGTTACCCGACAAAGCGGAAGAATACTCGATGATGGCTGAGTGGATGGCAACAGACCCACAGTCGGCGAGAAAAGCCCTATTGATGAATTACTCGCTATTAGCAGGTAAAGACGCAGGTGCAGCCTACGATTCTTACTCAGGCGCTAGTATTGCGGAAGAAGCGGCCCCAGTCGATAGAGCTAAAACGCAAGCCGAGATAGATGAGTTAACAACATTAACGCCATTAAATGCTAACAAAGTAGAGGCGGAAACCGTAGATACATACGCAGGCGCCAAGCAGAAAATCGCAGCGGCAGGGAAGTTGGGGGCAGAAACCACTGAGATCAATGAAATGCTGCCTTACAAGCAAGCCGAGAGTGGCTCAAGATCATCGCTAAACACAGCTAACTCAACCTTAGCTGCTACAAGAGCAACCGATATTCCTATTGCTCGTGCAGACGCGCAGGCGCAGCAAGAAGTTAATAATCAGCTTGCTCAGCTAAAGATACAACTGCAAAGTGAGAGCAACCAAGTGCAGCGAGAGCGACTCGGCATTCAGATTAAAAATCTAGAGTTCAAGCAAGCGCAGTATGAAGCAGGTCTAACCAGTAAGCAGATTGAAAAGAACCTCAAGAACCAAGAGCGCTTAGCGCAGTATGAGAGTCAAAAAGAGGGCCTGGCGCAGTCTCGAGCAACTATTACGCGCCTACTGAACAATAAAGGCGCTATGTACGGTCTATTTGGTGGTGGCGCGGTTGGCCCAATAGCAGGCAAGGTACCGTCAATTAGAGCTGCTACAAAAGCGTTTGAAAAAGATATTGAAACATTAAAGAGCCAGGTGTTTTTGACACAAGTCGAAAAAATGCGAGGACTTGGCGCCCTAACTGACTTTGAAGGTAAGAAATTAGAAACAGCAATTGCTAGCCTTGATCTTGATATGGGTGAAAAAGACATGATGAGAAACTTAGCTATCATCCATGACAGTACAAAACTAGCAGAGGAGCGTCTAGGCACTAAGTACAAAGACCTGCTAGGCGAAGTTAGCACAAATCAAACGGGCTCGACAGTAGGACGTAGTTATATGCAATATGCTTATTAACTATTTTGGCTTTATTCAAGCATAATAATAAGGCTAGCAAGTAAACTAAATTGCTGAACCTTATTGTTTTGTTTATAGTGCATAAATAAAACAAATATTGGTGATACGGATAGTGTTGGTTTGACAGCTCATACTATCCGTCATTAAAGGTCGACATATGGAATATCTATTACTCGCTATTGGAATTCTTGCTGGCATTACTGCTTTGGTATTACTATTTTATCTAGCAAAAATACTTTGGCGTTTTGGTAAATATTTAAAAGGTAGAGTACCTGCTCTTTGGTATATTTATAGCGGATTTTGGGCCCTAATACTATTAGCTATCTTGATAACTATTTTTGTAAGTACTATCAACGTCTATATAGAGAAAAAAGAAGTGAAAGCTAAAGACGGTTTTTTAAAAGCTAATTCTAATCTCATAGATAGCGCGGCAACTGACCTAATTGAGCTGAAGTATTTAACAGATAGAACGTTTTATGTGGATTCTGATGTTGATGAATCAGCACAATGCATACCAAGTCTCATTGAGCTAAAAAAACATTATGACGATAGCAGTAGTGGACATTTCGATTTGAGCTATGCAATTGCTGAACGAGCTGAAGAGCTGAAAGAAAATTCAATAGCTTGGAATAACCTAACTCAAAAAGAAAGAGATAGGATATCTTTAAAGATTATTGATTGCGATAAAGCGCTAGGGTTGCTGACTGATGATGAATATGAAAGACAAAAAAGACTTGTGTTAGTAAAATTACAACCAATACCTAAAAATGAAGTAAAGAAAGAAATTGAACGCCTACGAGAAACTGGTATGAGTGATGCAGAAATCATGGACACATTGCTTATCCATAAAGATTTTGGAGCAAACTTACAACTTCTTGCTCAACGTCTTGAAGACACAGGCTCAATAGATCCTTTATATGGCGTTGGTAATCGTCTCGGTTTGAACACGCATGATATGGGACCATCGGCTAGCATGACCAAACTGCAATCAAGACTTGATGAGCAGTATGAACGTTCAGAAGCTACAAGAGCTAAGATAGACAATATGATTACTAGTCCAGAAATTGATTACAGCCAATATAAAGCTACTGAACCTCCTTTAGTAAACATTGAAAGGCCAGAAATAAGCAAAGAAGATTATGATCTGGCTAGTGATGAGGAAGATGCGATAGTGGTCGAATAACGGACGTATTAATACTTATGAAGTTTTGAATTAGTAGTTACATAAGTAGACGACTTAACAAGTAGAAGAATAACCCGCCCTTGAGCGGGTTTTTGTTTTTTATCGATTACAAACACTGATAAACACTTATCGCAAGACAAACTAGCACCCTAACTAGGATGCGAACTTACCCCAACTAGGATGGCAGCCCACTAAGCTTTTAGCATACTGATAACTCAAATCAACGCCAAGTAACGGCATGACACAGGAGTTAGCAATATGCTAAATGTATCAAACAATCCGCAAAGTTCAACCCAGTTACATCCGCAAGGGCAGACGCGCATTAAGACAGCGGCATCCCTAGTAGGTGTTCATCATCAGACACTTCGCCGATGGTGGAAGGCTGACAAGTTCCCAAGACCGATTGATATCAACGGCATTCTACTATTTAGAAATGCCGATTTACTAGCATGGCTTGAACGCCAACACTCAGCTAGCAAGGGGGCTTAATCATGACTACTACAGCCACCGCCCCAGTGACCAACCAGCCAGCACCTAAAACACAGATTGACACTGTTAGAGCGCACCTGATGACAGGGGCAACAATCACTACTTGGGATGCTTACCGCCTTTATCAAATCACATGCCTAGCACAGCGCATTCATGACCTAAGAACCGCAGGGCTAACCATTCAAAGCGAGATAGTCACGCACAATGACAAGCGTTTTTCGGTCTATTGGCTTGATGAGCAGACATTACTTGAAAGCGAACTATCTAACAGCGAGGGGAGCTAAATGAATAACCACCCTAGCATATCAATCGACACCCCAGCCAGCCGCCTAGTGACCGTGGATAGTCTGTACTTACGTCTTATGTATGACCGCATACAGGACATTTACCGCGATACTGACCACCTAGCCACCGCGCTAGATGCTATCAAAACAAAAGATGAGGTTAGCCAAGGCGTTCTTGTGGCAGTCAAAGCCGCACTTTATGCCAATAGCGAGCTGGCAGGTATTGTTAGTGACATGTTTTGTGAACACGCATTACCGTACCAAGCGGAGGCAACAAGCCATGAGTAATAACGATCTAGTAAACGAAGTTATAGACAGGTTAAAAAATGAAGGGTTTTTGATGATAACTGATGAATTTATAGATCAGCTAATCATTACCCTACATGCCAATGTGACCGCCATTAATAGTCTGACTAAGATAGTAGAAGTAGAAAATAAAATGCTAGCTCTACGCGGTTCACTACCTACAGGTAGCAGACAAGTGGACTCACTCAAAGGGCTATCCAAACGCATAGCAGAAATAGCGTTCAACGTGGAAGGGGTGAGAGATGAGCAAAGATAAGAAAAACGACCTAACATTCTGTGATGTGGAGCACGATAGCCAGAATGTCACGAATTTGAGCCTTTATCATACGAATTTGAGTGTAAATAGCCAAAATTTGAGCCTAAATGCTGCAAATTTGAGTCTTATTTGTAACATTACAAATAGGGTCACTAAATTAGCGGAAAACACAAAAAACCGCCTGTTTTCTGGCAGTGAAAAAAAAGGATGTAACAGGGGAGATTACCCATTTTTAGGTAGTTTTTTGACATCTAGTAATAACGAAAACCATCGCTTTACAAGTCATGATAACAAGCGTTATCATAACCCCACAACAAAACATTCAGCGGCAAAGCCAAGTCGTCAACCTTTGGCTATTTTTGTGTCTAAAACTGACCTGATTAACACCCAGAAAGTTACCACGGACACAGATAACAACGTAATAAGTAGTAATCGTTATGCCTATGGCACTGGACACAGTGACGTAAGTTATGACGGGATGAGTGAACCTAATAAAACACCCTTTTGGGGAAATAAGTTCCGCGGCCTGAATGCCGTTGTTGTAATCCCGTTTATACCCTTTTTTAAGCATACCCTCACACATACAAAACATTCAGGAGGCTATCATGCCTAAATCTATCCGTACGACCTCAAACACCCAAACCACGACTAACACCACACCAGCCCCATTCAAGGCAGGTGATAGCGTTCTGTGTCCGTCTGTAGGCAATGGCACTTATACCCTAGTCCAAAAGTCAAAAGACTGCCTAACCATTAATATTGGTAATGTTGAGTGCCTATATCGCGCTGATGGTAGGGCTTATCATGATGACTGCTACGTCCTACCCTCACTATTTCATGATACGCCAGCAAACCGCCAAGCGATAGCCACGCTATACAGGGGCAGCCAATCAAACCAGCGTAAAGTTATCGACACCACCGAAGCAGATGACAACGAAGTTATCGTTATGTCGTCACATGAGTTATCAGATATTGCTTGTGATCTTGAAAGCGCAGCCGTTGTTATAAGCGACATTGGCAAACTATTAGCTCTCATTCACTATGAGAAAATAAAACCTGATGTTGCTATATCAATGGCACGCTTAACGCATGACACCACTGACACGTGGCACGACTTATTACAAAGCCAGTTAAGTTCAATCAAAGAAACCCTAGCAATGACAAGTTACGGCAAGGAGAGGGAATAATGAAAACATACCCTCCAAAACAGAGCCGTAAGCACGCTAAGCGCAAAAGCTACTACAAGAAATACAGAGCTACGCGCAAGCCGAACCAGTCACAAGCAAGGGGGAACAGATGACCACCACATCAATAGACACCCATGAAAAAGCCTGCGCATTTAGCGCAGGCTTTGAGATGATAAGTAGGTTTAATGCAGCTACACGGCAAGAGCTGGCAGATGACAATACATTATTAAACTTATATAACCTATGTGAGCAGTTATGCTCGCAAGATAAGCTATTGTACCTTGATAGTAATATTAACATAACCACGGGCTTTGACATAGGCAAGACAGCACCCACAGCTGGCACGATAGGGCTAGTATTGAGTAATAACCAAGATCAACCCGTAACCCTTGCCAGCGTCACACCTAACAGCAATCATAAGCCGTTAATCATTGACCGTATGCAGCCGTCTGCCTTAATCATTGGCACGTTAGACAGTGGTAATGAGATTATAGCGATTGATAACGCATTAGAGGACGTTATAAAGCTGGCTTACTACCTCATAGCTGATAACGTTACGCTACTGGTAAGCCTTGATAAGCTGCTATTCAATAGCACGGTCAGTCATTTTGCCGAAGCCTATCCCGTGACTATCTTTACTACCTTAGATCAGAAAGACAAAGTTTGTAAGCCATTCAAAGGCGCAAACGTCAAAGCCATTGTTACCAGTGATAGAAACGTACTAGAGCATTTAGAATATGGCGAGCTAAGCTATAGAGGTATATTAGCCCTTGATGATACAACCATACTCGATCTACAAGCTGAAATATGGGGCGAACCTGAGCCGTTAGCCAATGATCCTAGCAAACCCACACCATACCCAATAAATGCTTTCACAGGACTACTAAGGCGGGTTATTGAGTTAGTGGCGTACTACGCACAAGTGCCGCTTGCCATGGCAGGTCAGTGCGTTTTAGGGTCACTAGCACACATGGGGCAGCGGTTTATTGATGCACCTTTTGGTCATAGTCATATGGCAGCTTGCTTGATATTAATCACGGAGGGTGAAAGCGGTAGCGGTAAAACACAAGCAATGGGATTAACTCACTTCAAAATTAAAGAGTATGAGCGCCAGAAGTACGCTAGCTATCTAGATGACGTATCAACGTGGGAAAGTGACAAGGCTAGTTTAAAGGGTAAAGAGCTATCCACATTCTTAGATGAAAACCCAAAGCCGCAAAATCCTAAGACATTATTTGATGATGCAACTATTGAGCCGATACTCGATAGGTTTATTAGTGGTGAAATGAGTAACGCATCGTGGACCACAGATGAAGCAGGGCAATTCTTCAATGGCCATACGATGACTGGTGACACTGCAGGCAGCGCATTGTCTGCAATTACTAAGCTATATAGTGATGGCGAAGTGTCTCGTTTACGCTCGCAAAAGTCTGCTTATGCCACGCCGCAAACAGATGCACATGGCGTACGCATGACACTACTGCTACAAGGTCAACGGGTAGTGTTAGAGCAGGCATTAACTGATCCTTTAATGAACGGACAAGGGTTTTTAGCCCGTGCCTTAATTGCTTGTCCTGAAGACTTACGCGGTCAAAGAACTTGGGACGATGAGCAGCGCAGGAATGACAGCCCCTATGATAATCCTGATTTAATCGCCTACTGGTCACGCTGTCATAGCTTACTTGATCCACTGCCAGCCAGCCTACCAAATGACAGTACAGGCACACCGCAGCGTATCAAAATGAAATGGGGAGATGGTGCGGAACAGGTCTTCTATAAACATATGCAGGCAATAGAGAATCGCCAAGCACAAGGGCAGACATTGGAGTACCTAAAAGCGTATGCATCACGGATGGCAGAGAATGCTAGTCGTATAGCATCATTGATGGCGTTCTTTGATGAGCGCAAGGTAGTAACCACTGATGATATAACGCGCGCCTTTATGCTAGTGGAATACTCAACAGCCGAACGCTTGCGCTATCTTGATGCAACGCCAGCAGGTGAGCAGAACGATAGTGAGAAACTAAGTAGCTGGCTAGTCGATAAAGTGAGGGGTAAAAACCCACCTATATTGAATAAGTCATTTGTTACCCAAAATGCACCCAATGCACTAAGAGGCAAGAAGCTTAACGGCTTACTTGAAGACTTACAAAGCGTAGGACATATCAGGTTGGAAAGTGACGGGCGCAGGCGTTTAGTTTGTATCAATCCTAAACTGATCAATTAACCTTAGCTAACCCTAAAAAGCTGCTAAACTTGCTAAACTTTACATAGCCCTTGCTAGTCAAGGGCTTAACTTTAGGTAGTGCGCTGCTAAGCATTGCTAAACTTGCTAAACTTTAGCTAAGAATGGCTAACTTTAGCGGAACTCTAGCAACTTTAGCAGGACGTTAGCAGATGCTAACTAAGCTACAGGCTATAATTGATAAGGCTTACGGGAACTTTAGCAACTTTAGCGACTTTTTCTAGGTATAAAGCTATATTGGTGGGCGTTTATCGTCTGCCTTTTTTGTGGCTGTAGCAATTAAAGCATTGTTTATGTAGGTATAAATTAAACCATGTTATAATCAAGGTTATAAATTGCCTAATGATTTAGATAACAACCAGAGATTAGACATGCCAGCAATTGCTATGACTCACAGCTTAGATGACTATCTTAAACTGAATATCTCACGCTATCGTGAGCAGCTGAGACAAGGCAATGCTCAGAGCATCGAATTCAATTACAGCTATCGCAGCAGATCCTACCAATACTCTGTTCAGTTATCTAAAACATCATGCAACTATGGCGGTCATCGCTACTGGTGGTTATGTCCTAAATGCCATAAAAGAACATCAACTTTATATTGTGCTGGCTTATATGTTTGCCGTCATTGCATTGGCGCAAATTATGGTAGTCAGCTACAACAACCGATAGACCGCCTATTCAGTCGTGCAGACGCAATCAGGCAGCGTCTAGGTTGGCAATCAGGCGTTGCATACGGTAATCAAGGCAGACCCAAAGGAATGCACTTCACGACCTACTACAGGCTAGTGAATGAGCATGACAGATTGACCGCTAAAATATGGCAATCAACACTTGATAAACTAGGGTGCACCAGTTGAGGCTAAGTAATGAAAATACCTGACTTAAATGACTTAATGCAAGATTTGCAGCTAGCTAAACAAATCGCTATCGATGAGCGCAACCCAAACGCTGTAGTTATAGCGACGATGAGTCAAGCGAAGTTATTGTCCCTCGATAGACCAGTGATTAAAGATGTTGTTGCTGACGATGTGACTACTCTTAATGATCTTATTAGTGAGATAGTAAGCGATAAACAGAAAAGAGCCGCATTTAATGAAAGGCTTGAGTATGTCCGTAATGAGTACTAAGAAGCTGACACGCTAACTGAATTAAGCTAAATGGGTAAGTTCAACCTTTAGGCTATCCATTCTTTCTGTGACTATACAAAAAGATAACCCCAAATGTGGTGATATCTATTTCAAGTGTAGGTCGCTTTCTACATTGTCAAAATCTGACATGCCCGCATAAAAAAACCATATAAAAAAATAAAAATTTTGAGCAAATGGTGGTCAAATTGGTGGTCAATTTACTATTTTTAAATATAAAAACTATATATATCAATGGTTTAATAGGTAAAAAAAGGCCCACAGAGGAGATACTGCGGGCTGAGGAAAACGGGCTGTGTAGGTAGGTAAGCTACATATTCCGTGGTCGTGATTTATTGTAGTTATTAGTTCTCTATATTGTCATTTATCACAGTCATAATGACCCATATAAAAAGTCAAGATAGACTCATTTTTGAGTGTACAAGTGTTTTATTGCAGTTGCTATCATAACCTAATTGATTATGGTTGGGCGGTTTTGGTTACAGTATATTACGTTTTAAAAACCTCAAACCATATATCTGAAGATAACCTCTGACTGCTAGAACAGTCGCACACGTTTTAAGTAGTTAGCATTTGAGCCATTGTCGTTTAAAGGGTTTCTAAACGGTAAGTGATTAAATAAATGATAAGGTCTCTACGGTTGGGGTTAAGAGTCAGTGATCAAAGCGTTCAATGCTTTTAACGTTCAATACTTTCAATAGGTTAGGTAACTAGGGTCCCAAATATCTGATCTAGATAGCTGTGATCACTCAATCGCTGAAGAGATGGCATGACGTCTTGTCCGAAAAATGCTAAGCTATCTGCCATTATTATGTCTATATTGAACTGGGTTTGCCATGACTGAGAGCACGCATTTGCACACGCAGGAGCCGTCAAGTTCGCAAAATACTAAGAGTATTTTTAACTTGCCCAACAATCTGACGATTGCTCGTATCTTGATGATTCCGCTGTTTGTTGCAATTGCCTACTGGCCACCTGCTATGGGTATCGGCATGCCGGCAATCTCAGACAATGTTATTGCTCGAGTAGGGATGAGCGAGTTTAGCGATAGTTTGCTGCGCCACTTACTTTTGACCGGTGTCTTTATTATTGCGGCGATTACTGATTGGCTCGATGGCTATTTTGCTCGTAAACTAAACGTCATGTCAGCATTTGGGCGTTTTTTGGACCCTGTGGCTGATAAGCTCATGGTAGCGGTCGCATTGATTGTGCTTGTACAGTGGCACCCTAATATCATCATGGCTATCGCCGCTATCGTCATTATCTCACGTGAGATCGCGGTATCTGCGCTACGTGAGTGGATGGCAGAGCTCGGCAAAAGCACCAGCGTTGCGGTGTCTTACGTTGGCAAGCTAAAGACGACCTTTCAGATGGTTGCCATTACGGTGCTGTTGTTAAATTGGGAGTCGCTTGAGACGATTGGTTATGTTTTGATGGTGGCCGCTGTGATATTGACATTATGGTCAATGATGATTTATCTAAAAGCAGCGTGGCCTTATTTAAAACAAAGCGGCTAGTATTGAGAGCCGTCACTGATAAAAAACGCCAGTCGCTACTGCCACTGGCGTTTTTTTGTGTTCACGTTTTTGATGTCCAGCATACTATAGTTCTATTGAGAAGTTCTCACCCAAGCTTTTCTCAATAGCGGTATCTGTCACCGCTGCAGCTGTCATCTTCACAGCACTAGCGATGGCATTACCATTTGCCCAGTATTCAGCGCCGTGAGGGATGACTTTGATCAGCTGTACTGTTGGGTCCTCTTTACCTTTCTCAAAGTAAGCATTATAAGTCACTGACCACAGCTCATCTAACTTGTCTTTGTCATCTACCAGTTCAGCTTTACCCGTGATAGACAGGTATTTTTTATTGTCTTGACTGACATAGGCCAGATTAACTTGTGCATCATTGTTGATGTTATCAACGGTCTCAGACGGGTTATGAGCGATGAACCAAATCTCTTTGGCACCAATACTGGTTTCAGTAGTATTCATCGGGCAAGAGTGGAGATGGTTTTCACTAGTGCGAGTAGTCATCATCGTGTATTTAATGTCTTTTACCATGGCTTGTAGGGTGTCTAGCTGTTCTTGCTTATTCATAATAATTATCCTTTACTATTTGATTTTTATAATGAAATGAGGGCGCGGGATAAAAGCTATCTGATAAAAAATGATCTTTACATCGCTGGATAGGTACTGTCATTACAATTTGATCAATACCTGTTAGTACTTGTAGATAGTGTAGTAGATCAGCGACTGCGACAACTATCATCAATGCAACCACAGTTAATATAACGATATCGTCCAGTTCAGCGATACAGGCAATCTGTAATACTCTGTGATGGTTTGTAAGGGCTGACAATCGTGCAGCGATTGATCTGACTACTGCTACAGTACCTACTAAAAAACGCCAATAAGCAGATGCTTACTGACGTTTTAGATTATTAAATATCCGATTATCAAATAATCGTCTTATCTAATACTTATGATTCAATACTTATAGATTATAGCGATACTTCGAACTGTTCGCCGATGTCTTCAGCTGTTTTGCCATCTTGTAATGCTGCTGCTGCCATCTTGAACATATTAATAGTAGAACTACCGCCTAACCAGCACTCAACACCATGTGGTACGACTTTGATTAGCTGTACGTTTGGATCTTCTTTACCATGTTCAAAAAATGCATTGTAAACTGGTGACCACAATTCTTCTAACTTATTTTTGTCCGTTGGCAGTTCTGCATTGGCACTCACAGAGACATAGTCTTTCTCATCTTGAGAAGCATAAGACAGACCGACTTTTTCGTTATTCTGGATGTCTTTTACTATGTCTGACGTTTTATCACCGATGAACCAAATCTCTTTGCCACCGATGCTCGCTTCGCTAGTCGTCATTGGCCACGCGTGTACATCGCCTTTGCTATTAACAGTGCTCAGCATCGCAAACTTTACATCTTTAATGACGTTTTGGATTTTATCAATTTGGTCTTGCTTGCTCATAGGATATCCCTTTTACATTAAAATTATAGTGAAACGTTTTGGTTACACGTTTTAGTTTTTATCTGGGTGTAGAATACCGAGTTGTACCCATACATTTATATAGGTCCCCAGTAATGCGATGTGAGTGTTTGTAAGGAGTATGAGGGTTAAGTAAAAAGTGTGACGCTGTGTATTTTTCACTTTTGTTTGTCTCGTACAGCACTAGCAGGGTAATGGATAAACCGTGGCACAAGCTTATTATTCTGCAACTATTCGATAGCAGTAGCGCGCAACTTATCAGCAATTTATCTTGGTTTAGACCTGCTTATTATAGGTCTTCTTGTTATAATACCCAGACCATTTACTTAGCATGGCAGAGATGCCTTGATCTTACGGATTATGCCTTTATGATGACCATCGCCGGACAACCGTTTCTTACCGATTTTCAGACGCAGCAACTCATCAGTCAGTTCCAGCAAAAAACCGAGCTAAATGTCAGTCAAATAAATACTCAGCAAGTTTATGTGTTATCACGAGAGCTATCTGGTGAGGAGCACAAAAAAGCGCTAGATCTCCTGGCGGTTGACCCATCAAAAACGTTAGCGGCGCCGCAAGACAATCAATACCAAGTCATTGTTGGGCCACGTTTCGGCACCATCTCACCATGGGCAAGTAAAGCGACAGATATCTTTAATAACTGTGAAATCGAGATCAACCGCGTTGAGCGTGTCGTTGTTTATACACTAACAATCGATGGTGAAGTGGGCGAAAAACTACCAGTAGATGCCGAGCAGTTATTGTTTGATCGTATGACTCAGAGCCTAGTCTATGACTTGAGCGATGTGAGCAAATTGTTCGACGATCAAGCGCCCGCATCACTGAATCATATCGACGTGATCGGGCAAGGTCAGGCAGCGCTAGAGTCGGCCAATACCGAGTTTGGTTTTGCATTATCCAGTGAAGATATCGACTATCTGATGAATGCGTACGTCAATGAGTTGAAACGCAACCCAACTGACGTTGAGCTGATGATGTTTGCACAGGCGAACTCAGAGCATTGCCGTCATAAGATTTTCAATGCCCAGTGGACCGTCGATGGCGAGGTACAACCCAAATCACTGTTCCAAATGATTAAAAACACCTACCAGTCTAATCCGCAAGGCATCTTGTCTGCTTATAAAGACAACGCTGCGGTGATGGCAGGCGCTAATGGTATGCGTTTTTATCCGATTCCGACCGACGCTATGGATGTAAATTCTGCTC
The DNA here is from genome assembly GCF_059072655.1 of Psychrobacter sp. H27. NCBI lineage: Bacteria > Pseudomonadati > Pseudomonadota > Gammaproteobacteria > Moraxellales > Moraxellaceae > Psychrobacter > Psychrobacter sp. H27. Next base: position 2,199,492 of record NZ_JCACRX010000001.1, read on the forward strand.
ATCCTTATGATTTCCATCAAGAAGAAATCGATATCCTGATGAAAGTTGAGACGCACAACCACCCAACAGCGATTGCGCCATACTCTGGTGCAGCGACGGGTGCTGGCGGTGAGATTCGTGATGAAGGCGCAACAGGTCGTGGTGGCAAGCCAAAAGGTGGTCTAACTGGTTTTCACGTATCACATTTGCATATCCCAGAGCTCGCTGAGAAATGGGAGCAGTCAGGTCAACTGAGCACGCAAGCGTATGGCACGCCAGATCGTATGGCAACCAGCCTTGAGATTATGACCGAAGCGCCATTAGGTAGTGCCAACTTCTCGAATGAGTTTGGTCGTCCTAATCTGTGTGGTTATTTCCGTAGCTTTCAGCTAGATACGTCAGCGGCAAAAGACGGCAGCGAGATGCGTGGCTATCATAAGCCAATCATGCTGGCAGGTGGTTACGGCAATATCAAACGCAACCTCATTGAAAAAAACGCCATTCAACAAGGTGACTTACTCATCGTCCTTGGTGGTCCTGCGATGCAAATCGGTTTGGGCGGCGGTGCCGCATCGTCGGTCGATAGCGGTGACCTTGATGAAGGTTTGGATTTTGCTTCAGTCCAGCGTGACAACGCTGAGATGGAGCGTCGTTGCCAAGAAGTGATGGATCGCTGCTGGGCACTAGCGGGTAGTGATGTCGATGCGAGCAATAATGGCAAAGACGGTAACCCTATCGTGTCATTGCATGATGTGGGCGCGGGCGGTATCTCTAATGCGATGCCAGAGCTGGTCAATGACCATGAGATGGGCGCGGTACTTAACCTGCGTAACGTTCCATCGCTAGAAGCTGGCATGTCACCAATGGCCATCTGGTCAAACGAAGCGCAAGAGCGTTATGTCCTCGCGATTCGCCCAGATAGCGAAGCCCAGTTTGATGCGATCTGCGCGCGTGAGCGTTGCCCGTATGCTATTTTGGGTACAGCTACGGATGTGCGTCAATTGGTTGTTAATGATACATTGCTCGCTGAGCAGCCTGTCGATATGCCGATGCAAGTATTGCTCGGTGGCACGCCAAAGATGAAGCGTAGCTTTGAGCGTCAAGAGAATACACTACCAGCATTAGCGCTTGATGACGTTAATCTAGCCGAGTCAATTACCGATGTATTGCGTCACCCAACGGTCGCTAGTAAATCATTCTTGATTAGTATCGGTGACCGCTCTATCACGGGTATGGTCGTGCGTGATCAGTATGTGGGTCGCTATCAAGTGCCCGTGGCAGATTGCGCAGTGACGGCGTCAGGATTGATCGCGCTAGACGGTCAGGTGATGACTGGTGAAGCGATGAGTATCGGTGAGCGTACGCCTGTTGCACTTATCAGTCCAAAAGCCTCTGCGCGTCTGGCAGTGGGTGAAGCAATCACCAACATCGCTGGTGCGCGTATCGCTCAGTTGTCTGACATCACCATGTCAGCGAACTGGATGGCAGCGTGCGGTGATGATGCCGAAGACGCTGCATTGTTTGATGCGGTACATACCGTCGGTGAAGAGCTATGCCCAGCATTAGGTATCGCTATCCCCGTCGGTAAAGACTCGCTATCCATGCGTGCTAACTGGACTGATAACGAGAATGGTGACAATCAAGATAAATCAGTGGTCTCACCAATGAGCCTTGTGATTACCGCCTTTGCTCCTGTCGTTGATGTGGCAAAAACACTAACGCCTGAGCTGATCAATGGCGATAGCGCGTTCTACCGTATTGACTTGTCTAAAGGTAAACTGCGCCTCGGCGGTTCAATCCTTGCGCAAACGCTGAGCCAATTGGGTAACGACTGCCCAGATCTAGCGCAGCCAAGCGACTTGGTCGACTTCTTTAACTTTGTGCAAGCAGGTAACGCACAAGGCGTTATCAGCGCCTATCACGATATCGGTGATGGTGGTCTACTAGCAACTATCGCTGAGATGCAGTTTACCAGCCGTCAGGGTATCAAGCTGTCATTAGATGATGATAACTTACTCGGTCAGCTGTTCAGTGAAGAGCTGGGCGCGGTCATCCAAGTACTACCAGAAAACGTCGCGGCTCTAATGCAATTGGCAGAAGAGTTTAACGTTAGCGATATGCTCAGCCTTGTGGGTCAAAGCTCTGAAGAAGACAGCTTACTTATCCAAACACCAACGCTCATGGGTGATGACACGCTACGCTTTAGCCGTACTGAGTTACAGCAAGCGTGGACGCAGGTCAGCTATCAGATCGCGCGTCGCCGTGATAATCCAGCGTGCGTACAGCAAGAGTATGACTTGATTAGCGACGCGAGCCATAAAGGTCTAATCGCTGCGCCAAACTTTGATCTGAATCAAAAAGTTGAAGAGCCGTACTTGGCTAGCCGCGAAGAGAAGCCAAGAGTCGCCATCCTGCGCGAGCAAGGCGTCAACGGTCAGACAGAAATGGCAGCAGGCTTTACCCAAGCGGGCTTTGAAGCGGTCGATGTGCACATGAGTGATCTACTCAGTGGCCGTATCAATCTACGTGACTTCGACGGTCTGGTCGCCTGTGGTGGCTTTAGTTATGGTGACGTACTCGGCGCAGGCTCTGGCTGGGCGAACTCTATCTTGTTCCATGACGAGCTACGCATGCAGTTTGTACGCTTCTTTGCCCGTCCTGATACCTTTAGCTTAGGTGTCTGTAACGGTTGTCAGATGATGGCTCAGTTAAAAGACCTCATCCCAGGTGCAGAAAACTTCCCACGTTTCGTCGCAAATAAATCCGCTCGATTTGAAGCGCGTACCGTCAACGTAAAAGTTGAGCGTACCAAGTCGATCCTGTTCAAAGGTATGCAAGATAGCATCTTGCCAATCGCGGTGGCGCATGGTGAAGGTTATGCCACGCTAGACAACAACGAAATCGACGGTATGGCAAACCATGGTCAGCTCGCCATGCGTTATGTCGATAGCCAAGGTCATCCGACTGAGACGTATCCGCTCAATCCAAACGGTTCGCTCGGCGGTGTCACGGGTCTATGTAGCACCGACGGTCGCGTCACTATCATGATGCCGCATCCTGAGCGTAACCTAAAAGCGTATAACCACAGCTGGAAACCAGAAGCATGGGATGAGGACGGCGCGTGGATGCGTATGTTCCGTAACGCTCGCGCTTGGTTTAGATAGACTAAGTTGGTTTAGAGTATTATTGTAGATATAAAAAAGGTGGGCGTAATGCTCACCTTTTTTGTGTTTTGTGTTTGGCTTTTTAAAGTAGGAAAGCTATTTCCCGCCTTTCGCTTGTACCTGTTAATTTGGACCAAAACGCGCCTTTAGATAATTATTGATGACTAATGAAAGTTCTTTCTATTAGAATCTTGCAATAATCAGTCAATTAATTTTCTTTATATCTTGCAAAGTATATTTAGGTTTGGCTTGTCCATATTGTACAACCTTGAACTTAACTGTGACAGGTTTGTGCAAATACTCACGATTTATCACGTCTGGGTCTTCAAATGTGTGGTCAATCTTACCTTTGATCAAAGTTCTATCAGAATATTCTGTAAACTCGAAAGTTCTAGAATTAGGTAAAACTCCTTGAAATTCACCTTTGTACTCTTCGAAAATTTCACTAATATTTTCTTCTGAAAGTCGTAAAATGAGTTTTTCTAAAACATTTTGGGAATCAATGCGAGTTAATTTTTTATTGAATTCCATTGCAAACAAAGCTTCACTACGAAACATTAGTTCAAGAAAATCATGTACTTTACGAACAGCTCTTGGGTGTATCTCATTAATTACATCACTAATTTGCTCGTCTGTACCATCAATTCCATACTGTAGTAGCTTTTGTATATCATCTATGGCTGTTTCAGTTCCATTTCTTTCTGCTAGCAAGTCGTGATCAGGTTCTGGTAACTCTAATTCAAAACCAAATGAACCAGTTGCAGTACCTGTTATTAACAGTTGATGCTGATTTCTATTTGGTATGGGTCCTGAAAAACGTAAATTATTACTCAAACTAGCAACTACACTTGCAATCATATCGTTTAGACTATCGATAGCTTTACCAGAAAATTCAGCTGTAATACCGTGACTTTTATGAACTGGTTTACCCCTGAATGTAAAAATGGTCTTTTTCACTAACCTACGAGTATCGACTTTATTAATTGCGGTTTGAACACTTTTTAAACGTGACTCTAGGCTCATCCTATCGACAATAGCATAAGGTGGTGTTTCGTCTATTAGGCCTTCAAGTGTACTTCTTTCAGCAAGTAACTTGTTATAGTCATTTTCACGCATTGTTAGACTCTATATTTAATTCAGAAAGATACTTGAGAGCCTCAATATCCTCGCTAGGAGATAAAGGAATAACAAAAAAACCTTTCCAAATATTAGTATCTCTTTGATGAGACCACATACTGTACCAATAAGTACATCGTTTGATACTGGCTTCATTAAAGCCTAAGTCCATGTCAACCCAGTAAGAATCGACTTTGTATTGACTCTTAGCGATTGGATTGTCAACTAAATTATTATTCCTTTCAGCCCAATCGATATAATCGGGTATAGTTTTATATAAGTTGCTAAATGTCACAACATCAATATCGTTCGGAGCACGTTCAGCAATTGACTCTATGTTTTCAACAAAACTTCCATTTACCCATTGAAAACCTGCTTCAATACCAGATAAGTATATAGCTCTTCTATATGCTAAGAATCCAATAAGTATTTCAATTCGTTCAGTTGAGAATGCGAAATTCTGTACGAATTCATTGATGCTAATTGGATATGGAGAGCGTTTAGGGCTATGACCTTCTTCGCCGATAGCAATAGGTGGTATTACTCCTTGTATATTCCACATTCTATATCTCTTAAAAAGTTTTATGTGAGTAGCAAAGATCTTAAAAAAATTCAAAACAAACTGACTGTGAGTCTTAAGTACAAGCTAATTTAATATTTCAAGCTAAGCTTATCATATACAAATTCAGTCTAAAGCCAAGGTGCAGTACTTATCTAAATAATTATTTATAAGAGGCTTTGATGTCGTATAGGTTCTTAAAGCTGAGTCTTACCAGCTGAAACAGGTTTCGCTTCCTGTTCCTTTCCCTATGCTTACTTGGCTTTTTTGCCAAGTACTTTTGAAGCTTATCTTGGTTAGAATTACTCATGATTTACCTATCTGATCACTTTTCAATACCTGAAAAAAAACGGCACTGAAATCAGTGCCGTTTTATAAGTTGCCATGATATAAAAGCTAACCACGACTCCTCAAATACTAAATCGCCAAAATCAATCCCAGCTTAAAATTACCTTACCGCATTGTCCACTTTCCATGATATCAAAGCCTTCTTGAAAGTTGTCAATGTGCATGCGATGGGTAATGATAGGCGAGAGATCAATACCGCTAATCAGCATTTGCTCCATCTGATACCACGTCTCCCACATCTCACGACCATAAATACCTTTTAGGGTTAACGCTTTAAAAATAATCTTGCTCCAATCCACCGTGGTAGTGTTGGGCAAAATGCCCAAGAGCGCAATTTTAGAGCCGTTATACATATTACTAATCATCGAATCAAAGGCCTGAGGCGAGCCTGACATCTCAAGCCCAATATCGAAGCCGTGCATTTTTAACGTATCGATAGCGCCTTCGATGGTTTCACCTTTGGCTGGGTTGATGGTCATCGTCGCACCCATTTTTTTGGCAAGCTCTAGGCGATAATCACTAATATCACTGACCACGATATTACGTGCTCCGGCAAATCGGCAAATAGCTGTTGCCATTGATCCAATCAGCCCTGCACCCGTGACTAGCACATCTTCACCCAGTACAGGGAATGAAAGGGCAGTATGAGTAGCATTACCAAAGGGGTCCATAATGGCGGCCATCTCATCGCTGATACGCTCATCGAGTCTGATGACATTATCGGCAGGGATCACCAAATATTCGGCAAACGCGCCATCGCGATCGACGCCCACACCGATGGTGTTTTCGCATACATGTAGCTTACCACGGCGGCAGTTACGGCAATGCCCACAAGCGATATGCCCTTCGCCTGTAACGCGGTCGCCCACTGCAAAATGCTTGACACCATCGCCCATTTCACTAATGATACCGACGTATTCGTGCCCGATAATCATTGGCGTCTTTATGGTGTTTTGTGACCACTCATCCCACTTGTAAATGTGCAAATCTGTCCCACAGATAGCGGTTTTTTTAATTTTTATTTTGACGTCATTGATGCCGACCGTTGGTTCTGGCACGTCTTGCATCCAGATGCCTTTTTTGGCATGAGTTTTAACCAGTGCTTTCATAATTTCCTCTTATTTTAGCTATAAGTAGTGCCTACCTATGAATTATCAAACACCTAAGCAATCACTTCCATTTGCTTGGCGACTTTGATAAAGGCGGCGATACACTGGTCGAGCTGCGCGCGAGTATGGGCAGCAGAGAGCTGGACGCGAATGCGAGCCTCGTCTTTGGGGACAACAGGGTAGAAGAAGCCAATCACATAAATGCATTCCTCAAGCAGCGCCTCTGCCATTTGCTGCGAGACAGTGGCGTCATACAGCATCACTGCACAGATTGCCGATTCGGTGGGCTTGATGTCGAAGCCTGCATCTTGCATTTGCTTCACAAAATAGGCGGTATTTTCATGCAGTTTGTCTTGTAGGGTATTGTCTTCTGCTAGCATCTCAAACGCTTTTAACCCAGCGGCTGCGATCATGGGCGGAATAGAGTTTGAAAACAGATACGGGCGTGAGCGTTGACGCAGCATCTCAATCATTTCTTTTTTACCCGTCGTAAAGCCGCCAATCGCACCGCCAAATGCCTTGCCCAATGTACCTGTGATCAGCTCAATATCACCGCGTAGGTCAAACAATTCAGTCACGCCGCCACCCGTACGACCGACGACGCCAGCTGAATGACACTCGTCAATCATGACCATGGCATCGTACTTTTGTGCCAACGCATAAATCTCATCCATCGGCGCCACATTACCATCCATTGAAAACACGGCATCGGTGACAATCAAACGAAAACGTTGTGCTTGCGCTGCTTGCAGCTGAGTCTCTAAGTCTTGCATATCCGCATTGGCATAGCGATAACGTGCGGCTTTACACAGGCGCACACCATCGATGATTGAGGCATGGTTTAACGAATCAGAAATGATGGCGTCATCTGCGGTTAGCAGTGGCTCAAAGACACCACCATTGGCATCGAAACAGGCCGCATAAAGAATCGTGTCTTCGGTATTAAAAAACTTAGAAATCGCCGCCTCTAGTTGTTTATGCAAATCCTGCGTACCACAAATAAAACGTACCGATGACATGCCATAACCTGAGTCTTCAATAGCCTCGGTAGCCGCTTTTTTAATCTCAGGGTGGTCAGACAGTCCAAGGTAATTATTGGCACAGAAGTTAAGCATCTCACGACCATCGGCGATGGTGATGAGTGCATCTTGCGGAGAGGTGATCACGCGCTCGTTTTTATACAGACCTGCGTCGCGTATGCCGCTGATTTCTTGTTGTAGGTGTTGTTGAAAGGCTTGATACATAAAAATTCCTTTTTTTATATTATTAGTGTTTGCTTAGGATCTGTTGAGCATGAAAATATTGAAACTACTAATAGAACCAAACTATTTGCTTATTGATGCAGTTTAAGCACAAATCGTCAAATACTGACGCACCACGTTGTCCATGCCTTGCTCTAGAGACTCGATGGTAAACGCATGACCGATAGACACCTCAGCGATATCACTAAGCGCGAGCAGATCAGCCAAATTATCCAAATTCAAATCATGACCCGCATTGACTCGGATACCGTTTTGATTGGCTAGGGTGATACAGTCGCTAAAGCGTTGCTTGACCTCATCGAAATCAATATTTGCATCACTCTTACCATTACTGTAGGCGCGTGCCCATTCTTCGGTATACATCTCGATCGTTTGCACGTCGCTGTCGATGACGGCTTTGATTTGTTCGATATCAGGATCGATAAATACCGCGCAGCGTGTACCAAATGCTTGCAGCTCATGACTCAGTGCTGACAGCATGTCTTTGTGTTTAATGATGTCAAAACCATGATCGGAGGTCAGTTGGTCTTCGCTATCGGGCACGAGCGTACACTGATGCGGTTTGACTTCGCGGATAATCTTTAAGAACTGCTCATTTGGATTACCTTCGATATTGAACTCAATCTCTGGATAGTCCTTTAAGAATGCACTGATATCATAGACATCCTGGTATCTGATATGACGCTCATCAGGTCGCGGATGCACGGTAAAGCCTTTGACACCCAAATCTATGAGCTTCTTCACAAAGTACAACAGATTGGGATAATCTGTGCCGCGAGAGTTTCTGATTAAGGCGAGTTTATTTAAATTGACACTAAATAGGGTGCTCATCATATTTCCTTTTTCATTGTTGTTATGGGTAGATAAATAGTTATTAATCGCTAATACCTAATTTCAATAGAAGTCATCCCGACCAGCATACTTCATATTGAGCGCCTGTAGTATCGCATAGGTCTCGCTATCCATATTACCGGTTGGTTGCTGCGGTCTGAAATGCAGCTGAAACGCATAGATCACATCACGGCTAGGTTTGTCCCACTCGTCGGTATCGTTGATTTGGTAGCCGTATGTGCGAAAGGCTTGCTTGATCTCCTGCACGCTTGGCGCGACCAGGGTACGCCGATTCATAATGTCTTGCTTGTCCGCTTCATTATACCAAGCGCCGATACCGTAATCGAAATACAGTCGCTCCCACGGGAATTTTGCTCCGGGGTCGATCTTGCGCGAGGGTGCCATATCCGAGTGACCGATGATGTTCTTCGGTGAGATATCATAGCGTCTGGCGATATCTTGTACTAGCTCTGCGACTTTCTTAATCTGCAATTCATCAAATGCCACATAATGCTCATAAGGATGGTAATCCATATCGCCATTCTTTAGCGCGTCTCGATATTCAGGTTTGATCCCTGCGTTGACGATTTCGATACCGATAGAGGTATCATTGAGGATGGTTCGTCCTGAAAAGCCACCGTCGCCTGCATGCCACGCGCGCTCAGATTCGGGTACGAGGTTATAAATTTTATCATCGTCACTGTCCAAGACCAGATAGTGCGCGCTCACATTGCCCTTGGTTAATGTTTTGATTGAGCGTTCATTATCTGAGACGGTGTAATGTAGGACGATGGTTTTGATGCGTTGGCTTTTGCCACTGGCTTGGTAAGTATCACTATCAACGCTGTAATTTTTGGTAGTGGCGACTGGTGCAGTGGTCGTGACGCAGCCAATCAAAGGCAGAGTTAAGCCAAGTGCTAAAAAGATGTTTTTCACCATGAAATGCTCTGTAAGGAGAGGGTAGATAAGATGTTTGAGGTAATAGTTTTTTATATTTCGCCTACTTATAATTTGCTTTGCTCAATAGCATTAATAACCTCATTACCTAGATTACGAGTATTCTTTTGGTTACTACTACCACTACCACTATCAAGCTCAATATTGAGCTGATCACAAAGCTTTCTTAGTACAGATTTAGCGTTCACTGTTGTACCATTTCTATTTACAAGGATTGTTAAATCTTCGAGTTAAATGATTTTATAATCTTCAATTGATACCTTTCTTTTTTCTGGACTGTTTGGAGTTAAAAGTTTTTCGATTTCATAACCAAGTGCGTCAGTAGCAAATTCAATAAACTCTTCAATATTCGCTTTACCCCATTGGCTTGATACGACATATAGAGAACCATCATCCATTCTCAAAATATCATTGTCATTCAAGAAATATCTAACCCTACCTTTAGCTCTAGCATGATCTTGAGCTACCTTTAAACTTTCTACAATCGGCTGAGAGTGAGCAATACTACCAAAATCATTGACTAGTGCATCAATAGATCTATTTCTATGTTTGTTAAAGTAATATTTGATAATTTCTAGCGCAAGTCTACCTTTACCTAACTCCATATCATTAAATCGGTACTTTGAATAATCTCGTGAGCTGTCTTTACGAATATCTCTTTTTTCCTCTAGTTTACGTTTTACCTTGATTTGATAATCTTCTGCTTCAGGTAAAGGAATGATTTGTTGAATATCAATCAGTATTTTTCCATTATCGTTATAGGGTTGTATTTTCATACAAGTAATGTCTAAATTACGTTCATTCAGCCAAATGACTGAGGTTGTTAACTCGGCAGAAAAATCTTGTGAGACTAAGACTGTTTTAACATCTTCTGCAAAACCTGTTTCAACAATACCGTCCTCAACAAAATCTTTAATTTCAGACTGTGCATCGTCTAAGGAGTAGCTGAGATAACCATTTCGTTGTTTGTATTTTTGTAATACTTCTATAGCATCATCAAATGTCATAGTTGAGATCATAGATGCATACCGTAGAGCTTGTAGCTCCATATGGTCGCCTGTTTCAGTCCTCTTTAGTTCAATAACGACTAAATTAGCTTGTTTATCAATAGCTAGTAAATCAATTCTTTTTTTTGAGCCTTGCCAGTCAGAGAACTCTTCTGCTATCACCATACAATCAGGAGCGATAATATCAATATTATTTTTAAAAGCTTCTTGTAAATCATCTCGTTCAAAAATAGACTCAATCACAAAGCTAGTAGGCTTGATTGCTAATAGCTGCTTGCCCTCCAACGCATAAATACTCATATTAATATTCTCATTATTTAACCAACAGTGATAACATAGCGTCATTAAAGCTTATAACACTCAATCTTTCCGAATCTTCTTCGCCAACACTTTCTTCCAACTCTCCTCCAAACACTCAATCGCCAGCCATGGCTCAATGACCTCAGTGTCAAACTTCTCTTCTGAGTTTGCCAGTTGCCAAAGTGTCTCTAGCGTGGCAAACGGATAGGGACGTTCGATTAAATATACAGGCAAATCAGGGTTAATCATGCCATCACGCACCACTTGAAAATACCACCCTGAGATACCTTGCTTGCTGACCCATGCCGCGATATTGGGCACTTTGGTAAATTGGCCGATTTGGTCATTGATTTTGTAGCACGGGCGGCGCGGTTGCACGATACGCAGTTGCACGCTATCTTCACCGTTTATATTGTCTTGTCCGTTTTCAAAATGTCCACCGTACTGATAAATGTCGCCAATACAGACGTTAGACTCATCCATCTCAGGCAAGCCATCAAGGGCTTCAGTGGTAAGGTTTTCACCGAGCGTACCGACGCGTACTTGTAGGTCAAACTCTGCATTGATTTTTTCATAAGTTGCCGTTGGCAATTGATGCACGGCTTTGAGTGGGCCACCATGATGTTTGCGATCGGCTTGCTCGTCAGTGGTCAACCCCATAAAGTTGACGGCGACAGGGGCTGCAACGGGTGCCTTGTCAATGGCGCTCATCTCTTCACGAGTGAACGGCATGGCTTTTCCCGCGCGGACACATACTAAGTTTGCCACATGCAAGGGTAGGTTAATCTTAGGGTTTGAGCTGTGGTCAGCAGACATGAGCAGTCCTTAATAAAAGCGTCATAGACAAGACAAAAATTGGGCAAAAAAGGAAAAGATTATCATAGCAAGCTATCGCATTATTAGCCATTTTAATGGGTATTTATCATGACATATATGCTCAAATATAAGCACAAAAAAAGACCAGAATAATGATTCTGGTCTTTTTGGTCTCATGCTTTTAGGATGATGCGATCATTGTACTCAATGACTTTATTTGTTCTTGTTGCGACGACCAGCAGTTTTCTTTTCACGCGGCGTAGCAACCAGCTCAGCCAACTGGTCAGGTGATGACCATAGACCTTCTAAGTCATAGAACTCACGCGCTTGCGGGGTCATGATATGAACGACAACTGCGCCCAAATCGATCAGTGTCCAGTCAGAGTCGATACCGCCTTCACGACCCAGCGGCATAAAGCCTGATTGCTTGGCTTCAGCACCAACGCTATCCGCCATCGCACGGACATGACGTTTTGAGGTACCATCAGCGATGACGATGCGTTCGGTGACGTCGGTCAAGTCTTCTACATTCATTACAGTAATGTTCTTTGCTTTCATATCATCTAGAGCGCTTTGTACTATGGTCAAACATTCTTTTAGGCGTTCTTCAGTCATGGTTTTGGTCATAAACTTTAATCTCTTGAATCGTAAATATTAAAAATAAAGGGGTAAAACGTCAATTTGTCTTATCCGACTGATCACATATTGTCAGTCATGCATAAAAACAGGATAGGAAAAATGACATAGATAAGGCGATTTTAACGGAATTGAGCAGCAGAATATAGCTGATGGGCGATAATATAGTGATAAACAGCAGGATTTAGCCATTTAGCTAATGGATTGAATTCAGTATTGCTAATGATAGCATTTATTGATGCTATAGATGCGATTTGCCTGTCAGCGACGGGTATTTTATTTATTTTTTGTGCCAGCTCTTGTAGCTGTTCACGTATTTGGGTGCTGGATACGGCAGTGATGGACCGCGTATCTATATAAATGCGTCCTTGATTGGCGTTTTTCAAGTCAAAGCTATTTGGATCAGAGCTATTTAAATGAGTGCTGTCTTTCAAGCATTTGGAACTTGAGGTTAATAGGGTAATAGGTGAGTCTGTGATATGGGGCTGCAATGGTAATGGCAGTTGCGATTTTAGAGTAGAGATATCTTGAGCAGGTGCTGTATCTGCAAGTGACGACACATTGTCAAAAATTTCATCATTAATACTATCGTGGCTTACACGATTGAACACCCATAGATTGACATAGTCAGTGAGTCGTAAACCATCTTTCCATTTGTCCAAGCTATGCGCGCTATCCATACCCATAATAAATATCAAGCTGTCATGAGGATATTGCTGTCTGAATGCGCGCACACTATCAATCGTATAGACAGGTGGCGTTTGCCATAGCTCCAGCTCATTGATCTGTATCGGCGTGTCTTGCGTTGCGAGTTGCAACATAGCTAATCGGTGATTGGGATCTGTGCTTTGTGACTTGAATGGCGAGCGGGCATTGGGTAGTAAAGATACGTGCAAGGCGCGCTGTTGTTGTATAGCGATGGGTAGTAGATGCTGATAGACAGACATAGCCACTTGTAGATGTCCATTATGTACCGGATCAAATGAGCCACCAAGATACGCGCGGATAGCAGGTAGGGGTGAGGTGAGTGTGCTTTGCTGGTTGCTTGTGGTATTAGACATAGTCATAACGGGTCAGGCGCTTATTGTAGTGACGGTACATGAGCTATTAGAGCATGGCAGTCATGAGTAAGTGATAGAACCATTGTAGAGGGCAGGTGAGCATCTGTCACCACTGTCTGTCCGCATAGCAACTGTCTGTCACCGCATCACCAGTAAAACGACAATAAAAAACCGACTATCATGGCGATAGTCGGCATTATATAAGAGGATAACTAGCAAGACCTATAGCAATTAAATCAAGTCGCTATGTGCTTGGATCGCCGTCAGTGCAATGGTATAGACGATATCATCAACGAGCGCACCGCGAGACAAGTCATTGACGGGTTTATTGAGCCCTTGGAGCATAGGACCGACACTGATGACATTGGCACTGCGCTGTACGGCCTTATAGGTGGTGTTACCTGTATTAAGATCAGGGAAGATAAAGACATTGGCTTGACCAGCGACAGGCGAGTCAGGTGCCTTTTGTTTACCCACGCTCATGACCGAGGCGGCATCATACTGTAGTGGACCATCGACTTTTAGGTCTGGTGCACGCTCGCGGACGATTTGGGTGGCACGGGCGACTTTTTCGACATCCGCGCCAGCGCCTGATGAGCCAGTAGAGTAGCTGATCATTGCCACTTTTGGATCGATACCAAATGCGGCAGCTGACTGTGCTGATTGGATAGCAATCTCTGCCAGCTCTTCAGCGTTGGGGTCAGGGTTAATGGCACAGTCACCATAGACCACCACTTGCTCAGGCAACAGCATAAAAAACACAGACGATACTAAAGAGTATTGCGGTGCGGTCTTGATCAACTGAAACGCTGGGCGTACCGTGTTGGCTGTGGTATGAATAGCGCCCGACACCAAACCATCAACTTCATCCAGTTGCAGCATCATGGTACCAAGATATACCGTGTCTTTTAGATATTCAGCAGCGACATCTTCATTGGTTTTGCCTTTGCGGCGTTCTACTACTGCGCTGATGTATTTGCTCATATCGACACTATCAGGATCGATGATTTCTAGCCCTTCTGGCAACGTCAAATCACGGTTTTTGGCGACTTGTTCGACATCGCTACGCTTGGCAAGTAGGACGCAGTTGGCGATACCGCGGCTTTGGCAGATACAGGCCGCCTCAACGGTACGTGGCTCAGACCCTTCGGGCAGTACGATGCGTTTTTTGGCCTGTTGTGATTTTTTGACCAGCTGATGACGGAACGCTGATGGCGAGAGGCGTGGTTCGTGATTCCGGCTAAAGTATTCTTTGATCCAGCTCAGATCTAAGTGCGCCGCCACGTAACGAGCCACTTCTTCTGCACGCTCGGTATCATCGCTTGGAATCTCAGAGCTCATATGCATCAGGCTCTGTACCGTTTCATAACTGTCGGTCTCGACACTCATAACAGGGATACCTGTTTTGAGCGCTGACTGCCATAGCTCAGCCACGGTTTTGCCTGGCGTGATACCACCAGTCAGCACCAGTCCTGCAAGTGGAATCCCATTGATACAAGCCAAGCCCGCCGCCAATAATAAGTCATCACGGTCACCAGGGACGACCATTAGTGTGCCACGTTTAAAGACTTCATTGACTCGGGCCACTGAGCGTGCGGTCAAGCTAATACGGTTGATACGACGAGTCTTTGCTTCACCGACATTCAGCCATGTAGCATCGAGCTCTGTCGCGATATCCCACGTACGCGGTACTGACAGTGAATCGCTAAACGGCACCACACCGATAAGACGGAACGCTTCGGTATTGAACGATGGCGACAAGCGCTGCACTTCTTGCAAAAAGGTTGGGTCTAAACTAACAACTGCTTCACCAGGGGCAACTGGTTGATTGTCAAAGGTATTGGGCACGTCTTGTACGCGCATCAATATCACACCCAGCGTGCGGGTATCGATGACACCGCCGAACTCGCGTGCATGGACGTCGAGTTTGTCCGCTAGATAAGCAGGTTTACTGATATCTGCTGTACCAACAAAGATGATTTTGGCATCTAAAGCATGAGCAAGCGCACGGTTGATTTGCGAGGCGTAAGACGTCTCCGTGGTAGGCACAAGTCCTTCGCAAATGACCACATCATGCCCACTATCCATGGTGTGGTAATTGGCAATTACCTCTTCCATCAAGTCATCTAAATTGTCATCACCTAGCATACGCTCAACGTGCTGACGGCTGATCGATTTTGGCGGTTTTAGACCAAACGCATGCATGGTTAGAGCGTTTGAGCTGTCTAGACTATGTTGCTTATCAAGCGTGTCATCTTGCAAGAATGGCTTCATAAAGCCGGCCTTGATGCCGTTATAATCAAAAGCACGAATCAAACCAAGAGCGGCTGATGTCACGCCAATACCGCGGCTAATGGGAACAAGTAAAATAGTTTGCATAATAAATCCTATGGTTTATTTTATATTTTTATAATGAATGCCAATTAATCATTGCTCAATACTGCTCAATATTGCCCAATCTAGCCAAGATTTAGTGCTTGACGGGTCTCTTGAGCGATACGGTACTCTTCATCGGTTGGTACAACCCATAGCTCGACGCTACTATCTTCGGCATGAAAACTGCCTTCTTTACCGCGTATCAATTTTGCATTCTTGTCAGCATCTATTTTTATACCGAAATGACGCATCACTGCCAAGATTTTGGTACGTGTAATGTCTGAGTTTTCACCGATACCACCAGTAAAGACAATACCGGTAAATTCAGGTAGCGCACAGCTGAGACTGGCGAGATACTTACCCGCGCGGTAACAGAACATCTCGATAGCAAGTTGTGCGTCTTCATGACCTTCACTAGCTGCTTGTTCGATAGTACGCAAATCATTGGACAGACCTGAGATACCGAGGAGACCACTGTCACTGTTCAACATTTTATCTGTTTCTTCTAGGCTCATACCCAGTTGGCGCTTTAGATGCATGTGCAGGCTTGGGTCGACGTCGCCGCTACGAGTACCCATCATTAGACCCTCAAGCGGTGTCAGCCCCATGCTGGTATCGAGGCTCTTGCCGTCGTATACAGCAGCAGCGGAACAACCATTACCTAAGTGCGCCGTTAGCCAGCCATGTGGCCCTGTAGACTCAGTAATTTGGCTGGTGCGTTCTGAGACATAAGCGTGCGACGTTCCATGAAAGCCATAGCGACGAATTCTATGCTCTTCATATAGATACTTTGGTAGTGCATAGCGGAACGCAACAGGCGGCATGGTCTGATGAAAGGCAGTATCGAATACGACCACTTGTGGAATATCAGGATAGATCGCCTGAACTGCTTCAATTCCTAAGGCGTTGGCAGGATTATGCAGGGGCGCTAACGCTTTGAGGCGCTTCACCTCTTCTAACGCATGAGTGTCAACGCGTACCGCTTCTGAGTACTCACGGCCGCCATGTACCACGCGGTGACCAACAGCGATAAAGTGATATTGCTCTAGTAGCTCAAGGATTTTCTGTAGTGCCAGTTTGTGTCGACCACCAGGAATAGATATCTCGAGCTTGTCACCATCTAGGGTAGTGTGTTTGATGCGAGCAGTATCAAGTCCTAAGTTTTCGGCCAGACCTGTGATACGAGTAGAGTTGTCGTCACTAATCAACGCGTATTTGATGGAAGACGAGCCGCAGTTCAAAACCAGTGTGGGGCTAGTCAGGGTTGATGTTTCAGTGTTCTTGTCATCAAAAGTGGTGGTTAGGTTGTCGCTCATGCTCTATCCTCAGGTTAGTGTTTGTTAGGTGGCGCATCATCATATCGTAAGCGTTAGATACCGCAATATAAATAGATGCTTATGCCAATACAGCATTAATACTACTAAATAGTTAGGTTGATATCGTATCGTTTTTATAATAAATACATTAAACAAACATGCTGTCGATTTGCATGATACTTAGACCAGTTTGGACCAGTGAATTTATTATTTTATAAAATAGTCCTAGGCTGCAGGTTGTTGTAGCTGCTCATCATAGTGCCAAGGTCGCGCTACAATGTAACATATTTTTGTACCTATACCTCGATGATGGTGTGGCTTAAGAGTGCTGCATATTAGGCTATCAAAGCGTTGACATACCTATCGTTATGAGTCGTACTTGGGTGCGATAGCCATAAGCGTTCGATTATCTTAGGACAGCATTGTTGGTAGTAAGAAGGGTAAGGAAGCATCCAACACTGTCAGAAGTACTTTATTTATTTCTAGCAACAGCTTCAAAATAACGCTTAATATTTAGCAAATTTATTAGCCATTCATGTTCAGTATACGTACAGCTTTGTGTAATAATGCTATGATTGAAATGATCGCATTGGCAGTTTTTTAGCTGCCTATTTGACTGTCTGTCCATTATGATTTTTTATCGCACTTACACCACTGCACGCTCATAGGTTATACGCTTTATGTCTATTACATCTCGCCCCTCAAACACTGAGCACACCTCATATCTGCTTACCAGTCGCCGTGCCATTGCTACTCTCATTATCGGCAGCGCCGTCATGGTAGGTGTATCAGGCTGCGGACAAAAAGGCGACTTGTATTTAGCTGAGTCCAGTAGCCAAACAGTCGAAGGCAGCTCATCTGTACTCAATAGTACAAGTAATCCGCAAGATGCTGCCTTTGCAGGCATCGATGACGATACCTATCAAAAAAACGACTATCTAGATGAGCAGCAATTACTACCTGAACCGAGTACGGACCCCAATGACTATTAGCGTCTGGCTATCAAAGCTTAACGACTGCTGATACCTAATCATTAGGTCGTGCTCGCTACCCAAAATTTATGTTAACCCTGTTACCCTGATTATATTAGAGATGTTTATATGAGTCATTCTGAACTACCTGCTGACTTGACCGACTCTGCAACTGGCGAATCGGTCACTATCCAAACTGAGCAAGGGTTATACATCGACCCCAAGGCATTGAGTGCTCATTTGCCTGCACTGAGCTATCGCGCTGATGCGCTATATATGGAGCAGGTCAGTGTCGATGAGCTAGCAAAACAATATGGTACGCCATGCTATGTCTACTCAAAGCAGGCGATACTCGACGTCTATCAGGCGTATACGGACAGTTTTGCCAGACTTGATCATCAGGTATGCTATGCCGTAAAAGCAAACTCTAACCTTGCTGTACTTGGTGTGTTGGCACAGGCAGGTGCTGGGTTTGATATCGTCTCTCGTGGCGAGCTGATGCGTGTACTGGCAGCAGGTGGCGCCGCATCACGCGTTGTGTTTTCGGGTGTTGGCAAAACGTATAGCGATATTGAGTATGCACTGACCCAAGGTATTGGCTGCTTTAACGTCGAGTCTATCAGTGAGTTGACTCTAATCAACGAGGTCGCACAGTCACTTGATAAGCGGGCGCCAATCTCATTACGTGTTAACCCAAATGTCGATGCCAAAACACACCCCTATATTTCAACCGGCCTCAAAGACAATAAGTTCGGCATCACTCATGAAGACGCACTAGCCGTCTATCAGCAAGCGGCAAATCTATCGCATATCGATATCGTTGGTATCGACTGTCATATTGGCTCGCAGCTGACTGAAGTGGCGCCATTTGTTGCGGCGTTAGATAAAGTTATTGAGCTGATACATAGCCTGCGCGATAGTGGTATTGCGCTACGCCATGTTGATCTAGGTGGCGGACTGGGCGTGCGTTATATTGATGAGACACCAGTATCGATTAATGAGTTTGCCGAGGCCTTATTGCCGAAACTTAGCGAGCTTGGGTTGACTGTGTTCTTTGAGCCGGGTCGTAGTATTGTGGCCAATGCTGGTGTGCTATTGACGCAAGTTGATGTGCTTAAGCCAACGGAGCACAAGAACTTTGCGATCGTTGATGCTGCCATGAATGATTTGATTCGTCCTGCTTTATATCAAGCTGAGATGGCCGTGATCCCAAGCACACTCCCAAGCAACGGTATCGATACGGAAGGTACGCAGCCGTGGGATATCGTTGGGGCGATTTGTGAGACAGGTGATTTCTTGGCAAAAGACCGTTTGTTGTCATTAAGCACCAATGATGTCTTGGCCGTGACAGGTGCGGGTGCCTATGGCTTTACAATGAGCAGCAATTATAATTCGCGTCCGCGTGCTAGCGAAGTCATGGTGTCAGGTGATAGCCATCAACTGATCCGTAAGCGCGAAACGGTCGAAGCGTTATATGCTGATGAAATGTTATGGCAGGATAAATAAAACCGCAAAACTGAAACTGTAAAACTGAAACTGTTTTTGAGTAATAAAGAAAACCCACCATTATGATAATGGTGGGTTTTTTATGGCAAACCCTAAGTAACCAAAACAATTTTTAGTCATAACGATAAGTTAGTATTTGAGCGCGGTGATAATTATGATTGTATCTGGCAGCGTGCTAATATAAGCCATACATAAAAATAGGATAGGACATCAAGGATATGCTAATAGAGTTTACTAAAATGCATGGGCTGGGCAATGATTTCATGGTTATCGATTTGGTGACCCAGCGTCTGGAGTTGACTAAGGATTTGGTAGCGTTATTGGGAGATCGCCATTTGGGTATCGGTTTCGATCAATTGCTGGTGGTCGAGCCACCGATGCGTCCTGATGTTGATTTTAGCTACCGTATTTTTAATACTGATGGCACCGAGGTTGAGCAATGCGGCAATGGCGCGCGCTGTTTTGCCCGTTTTGTGCAGGCCCGTAAGCTATCTTTTAAGCAGCGTCTGCGTGTGGAGACTGCCAGTGGTATTATCTCTTTGACCACGGATCGGTTTGGCTGGGTAGAGGTAGACATGGGTAAACCTCGGTTTGAACCAAACGAGATTCCTTTTAGCCCGAGAGCCACGACCAAAATTCAAAACACCTATCACCTTGATGTAAATGGTACGCCTGTGCAGCTATACGTTGCCAACATGGGTAACCCTCATGCCGTCATCAAGGTTGACGACGTACTCGATGCTGAAGTTGAAACGTTAGGTAAGGCAATCGAATCTCATCCTGCTTTCCCAGACCGCGTCAATGTAGGCTTTATGCAGGTGATGAATCAGCGTCATATTCGTCTGCGTGTATATGAGCGCGGCGTGGGTGAGACTCAAGCTTGCGGTACTGGTGCCTGTGCAGCAGTAGCAGTTGGTATACGCGAAGGCTGGCTCGATGAAGGTGAAGAAGTCCGTGCACAGCTCTATGGTGGTAGCATGATTATCAAATGGCAGCCCGGCTACTCAGTCATGATGACGGGTCCGACTGCCTTTGTTTATGAAGGGGTATTTAGTCCAGATGGATTGATGGCGCAAGCAGGTATCAAGCCAAATTCCGAAGGCTGATAACGTCTAAAGACTGCTGCCTATCATCAGGAAAATGATATAAATGTCAGGCAAATGATATAAACGGCACAGGTGCTTTTGATATGGTTATGTCCAATAAAGTCAGTCAAGCGATGCAGGCTATTCCTTCTACGCCTTCTATGCCTTGGCTGTCAGATGAGCTGGCGACCAGTATAGAGTCAGATGCGATATTACGAGAGCTTCTAGCCCCTGTGCACCGCTGGCTCAACACCCTATCTATACGTAATCACTCACCGCATACGCTCACGGCTTATTTTGCAGGCTTAAACCAGTTGGCACTGTTCTTACGTGGCAAGCGTTTGACATGGACACGCTGTGATAAGCGCCAATTGGCTCAGCATATCAGTCAGCGCCTAGATGAAGACAAGCTTGCGCTTGCTAGCGTACAGCAAGAGCTGTCAGCGATTCGGCATTTTTATGGTTGGTTGATAGAAGAGGGCTTAGCACGTATTAATCCAGCCACAGGCTATCAGCTTAAACGTAGCCCTAGACCACTGCCATCTATTGCTGATGTCGATTTATTAACCCAGCTGCTTGATCAAGAAGTTCCCGATATACCAGAGCAGGCGCGCTTATGGCTACGAGATAAAGCGATGTTCGAATTGCTCTATAGTAGTGGTCTGCGTGTCGGCGAGTTGGTTGCACTGGATATCGCGGATGTTGACTTGTCTGATTTGCGCGTTCGTGTCACGGGTAAAGGTAATAAGACACGTCTAGTGCCGCTGGGTGCAAAGGCAGCAGAAGCGATTGGACGCTATCTACCACATCGTAATCTATGGGTCGAGCAAATGGATAATGCTTTGTTTATCAGCGAAAAGCTCGGGACTCGGCTATCTACACGTGCTGTACAACAGCGCTTAAAAGTTGCGGCGGCACGCGCAGGCATCGCCCAAAACATGTATCCGCATCTATTACGTCATTGTTTTGCTTCGCACATGTTGTCAGGCAGTGGCGACTTGCGCGCTGTGCAAGAAATGCTGGGGCACAGTGATATTAGTACCACTCAGATCTATACTCATGTTGATTTTGCCAAGCTGACCCAAGTTTATGACCGTGCCCACCCGCGCGCAACCCATGCTCAGAATGAGAGCAATCCTACCTAATAGCAGTCCTATCCACTATCCAATAGCGAACCTCGCGATAGGCAGTATTGTTTATGCTAAGCGATGGCAATCAAAGATTGGTAGCTTTTGTCGACCTTGTATTTGAGCTTGCCTGTCGAACGATGCCATGACGATAGCATAGCCTTTATTTGTTTCAGATGTGGTAGAGGAAGTCAGCTCACTACTGTCATGACTGTTAATGATCCTACCATCAAACGTAGTAATGGCGGTATGTCCCCATGTCTGGCGAGTATTACCATCTTTGTACCTATGATCACCGCCTTGTGCGGCGCCAATCACCATACATTGACTGTCTAGAGCACGTGCCTGTAACAGCAGTGACCAATGCGCTTGCCCAGTCAAATAGGTAAAAGCAGACGGGGCACTCAGTATGTCGGCACCTGCTTGGCGCAAACGCTGCGCCAATGCAGGAAAGCGCAAATCAAAGCACACCATCATGCCCAGCTGATAGACAGAACTGCCTGACTCCAAAGGAGCGACTATCGTCTGAGTACCTGGCTCAAACGTTGCTGCTTCGTTATAGCTGCCTTGCTTATCAGCGATAGTTGCAGTAAATAGATGGATTTTGTCGTAGCGTGCTACCCGCGTACCGTCTGGTGCAAACAACTGACTGACTTGACGCAATCTACCGTCAGGGACTACAGCACCATCAGGACGATAAGGACAAGGCAATGAACCTGCAAGTAGGTAAATACCATGAGTGCGAGCATAATCAGCCATCGTCGCTGAAAGCGCGTCAAAACGCTCGGCAGTCGCAAATTGTTGCCCCATACTACAGCAGTTCTCAGGTATCACAACGAGCTCAGCGCCTTGGGACTTAGCATCTATGATGGCAGATTGAATATCTGCTAAATTGCTCTCGATACTTTGCTGACTGTTCATTTGGATAGCAGCTATGCTAAATTGAGGGTTGTCTATTGTGTCATTCATGACGGTGTTCTCCGTAACTGCTGAGTTTTAATGGTCGCTCATTGCCTTTTATTTATTATAAATGTTGGATGCTGTTGAACAGACCATTCATAATTATTGATTGGCTATTGATGCCAAAATGATAAGTTTATATAAAAAATATTTCAGACGTATCTGAGTAGAATATAAATTATCATAGCAAAATTGTGGCAAAAAATGCTATCGTCATGTCCTAATAAGGTTATGACACAGCCTCGATTGGCACAATAAATATAAAATCACCAAGACTGGAGTTTAATAAGCCGCCCATGAGTATGTCGTTCGGATTGGCGACCACGCTGAGTAACTCACAAAAACTAACGCCGCAAATGCAGCAGGCTATTAAACTGTTGCAGCTCTCTAGTCTTGAACTCGCACAAGAGGTTCAGGCCAAGCTGGATAGTAATCCGCTGCTTGAACGTATTGAAGATGATGAAGAGTACGAAAATAGCCACGACGATAGGGTGGATGAGTTAAGCGAGCCCCTAACACTCGATAGTTGGAATCAAGGTAGTGACTCATCAAAGACAGGGTCTGAGAGCAATACAGAGTATAATAATGACGATGCCACTGATAGCTTAGACAAGTTGCAGCAACCGAGTATCGATGATGGTGCGATGGATAGCGACAGCAGCTTTGATAGAGATAACTATGCCTCTGCCCAAACAGGCTCAGGCAGCAGTAGAAGCGATGAAGACTTTGACAGCTATCAAGGCGGTACATCCTCTACTATTCAGGATCATGTACGTTGGCAGCTTAACTTCAAGCGCTTGTCAGAAGTGGATACGCTGATTGCAGAGTATCTGATGGATTCTATGGATGACATGGGGTTTATTCGGATAGATGTCGATGAGTTATTACAAAGCTTCGATACTATGGCAAACTTCTATCAGTGGGATGAGCGGGTCGAACACGATGAAGTCATGGCAGTATTACATATTATCCAGTCTTGCGATCCTATTGGCGTTGGGGCGCGTCACTTAAGTGAATGCTTAGCCATTCAGCTGTCCAAGCTAGATGCGCGCACCGAACATCTTATAGAAGCAAAAGCACTACTCACCGCAGGCGAGCACTTGGTGAGTAATAATATCAAAGCACTTACTGAACTGACAGGACTTGCACCTGAAAAAATCACACCTGCTATTACCTTGCTACGTACCTTAAACCCTTCACCAGGATTACTGTTTCAAATTAGTCAGCCGGACTATACCCAGCAATCTGATAGTTATGACATTCCAGATGTACTGGTCACACCTATAAGAAGCCGTAAAGCGACTACTAACTCTGAAGCGCTAGAAGATGGCTGGCACGTACGCCTAAACCCTGACACACTACCCAAGCTACGAGTCAACCAAGAGTACGCCAATCTAGTCAAACGCGGTGATGACAGTCCTGACAATCAATATCTACGTGAAAACCTGACCGATGCGCGATTATTTATACGCAGTATCGAGGAGCGTAACCAAAACCTGCTAAAAGTAGCGACCAGCATCGTCCGCTATCAACAAGAGTTCTTGCAGCACGGTGCAACTGCC
This sequence comes from Psychrobacter sp. H27, assembly GCF_059072655.1. Lineage (NCBI taxonomy): Bacteria > Pseudomonadati > Pseudomonadota > Gammaproteobacteria > Moraxellales > Moraxellaceae > Psychrobacter > Psychrobacter sp. H27. The sequence goes on from NZ_JCACRX010000001.1 coordinate 2,223,540, forward strand.
ATGCAGCCTCTTATTCTAAAGGTAATTGCAGAAGAGGTGGACCTACATGAGTCTACCGTTTCACGCCTCACAACAAGCAAGACCATCTTGACACCGCAAGGGCTGTTTTCGTTGAAGCATTTCTTTTCATCACATGTGAGTAGTACCGATGGAGACATTTCATCAACGGCTATTAGCGCTATGATCAAAAAACTTATCGCCAACGAGGATCCCAAAAAACCACTATCAGACAGTCGAATCAAAGATGAGCTGCTAGCCGACGGTATTGATATAGCCAGAAGAACCGTCGCCAAATATCGCGAGGCGATGAATATAGGTTCGTCTACTCAGCGTAAGCAAAAATATTAAAAAAATCCCGAAAGACTCAGCTAAGTCTGTTTAGTTTTCTAAGTCTTACAAGCTAGCCAAGTCATCAAGTCCTATAGCTTCTTGGCTTCTTCCTCGTAAATATTGCGTGCCGCTATCATTCGATCATCGATTTCTTCCAATGTTGATTGTAGCCTCACAAACTCTGCATTGGCTTGTAGTTCGGTGTAATGCTGTGAGAGCTCCATCAGTCTAGACAAAGCAATACCCATCTCTGTTTGAGCGTTTAGATAAGGTGCTGCTTTTTCCAAGCTTGTAGGTGGTTCTAAGTTAATATCGAAGCGATCTAAAGCTGATTTTTTAGCGGTGACTTGAGTGAAGGTCGACTCATCATTATGAGTATGGTTCCGTATGATTTTGGGAATATTACCTGCTACATCTTGTAAGCGTTGATAATGTACAAATAAAGACCTATATTCGACTTTTCGTTGTTCGTAGAGTGTACGCGCTAAGGTTATCTTCTGTTCTTGAGCGTCTATAGTTGCCAACAAATCTTGAAACACAGCATCAGAACTAAGAGCAGGATATCGATTTGAGATTTCTATAACAGTTGCTAACGAACTACTCAGGTTGGTTTGTGCCTGTTGATATTTTACCAATTCTTGAGTGTCATTAAATGTCTCTACACTCAATTGCAATTTACCTACTTCTGCTCGTGCCTCTTGCAGTTGTTTAAATGCGCTTTGCTCCTCATCATAAGGCTTTTTGACAACAGCTAGTAACCCAGGGACTAACGCCATTCTATTTTAATTTTCGCTTACCATTTCAGACCAAGCAATATTGAGTTTTTCATTTACTTGCTCGATTTCTTTCATAGCAGGTTTCTCATCACTAGTAGACGATTGGTTATCACTGCAGCCAGTCATGGTGAACGAGATTATTAGAGCAGCAAAAATGAGAGCAGGTCGGATAGACGTCATTATCATCATGAATTTAGCTCTTATTTGAATATAAAGTTTTAGGGCAGTAGAAGACGAGATAAGTGGTACGCAACCTTTAATAGTAGCGTTAGATTATTTAATTGACCATAGTTTAAAAATAAAATTTTTTGATTATATAGAAACATGATAGAAACAACAGGTGTTGTTACACTTAATTACAATTTAATGTCTTGCTACTATCTGATTTTCATGACAAATTAGAGTCATACCAACAACAAAATCTAAGTGTCGAAGCATAGTATTTACTTATAACTAATAAAGGAGACGATAAAAGGATACGTCGATATTTTACTAGAGACACTAGTATAGTAATTGGTAAGGCAAGGTGAAAAGAGCAGGAATGCGACCTCATCTGTTGAATGTAAGTTACAACTAAAAGGACAATAATATGAATGTTTCTATCAGTGGTCACCATATCAGTGTTACCGAAGCTATGGACACAGCAGTTCGCGAAAAGCTTGAAAAAGTAGAGCGACACTTTGATCAGATACAGAGTATTAAAGTGATATTATCGCTAGACAATAGCGGCGCAAGTGATGGTGGTAAAAAGAGCCATAAAGCTGAAGCAATTATGCGCGTCTCAGGTCAAGAAATGTTCGTCCAAGCATTAGAAGATGATATGTATAAAGCCATTAACGAGATGGCAGACAAACTTGATAGACAAGTACGCAAGTATAAAACCCGTCAAGAGCGCAAAAAGACTCAGGGTGCCGGACGAGATGGACGTTATCAAGACATCAGTCCAGCTGAAGCAGTACCAGCTGCCTAGTCTACTAATAAGTAGGGTTAGTTGAGTAGCGAATAGTTCTACTACAGCTTCGTAAGACTAAAATATAATAAATTAGGAAAATAAAATAAGAAGTACGATAAACAGCTGTTCCATTAAGTAGCGAGCCAGTTAAGTAGCAACTTAATGAAAAATCAACAACCAATGATTTAACAAAGAAAAAAGACCTCAAACGTTTGATACGTTGGGGTCTTTTTTAGTACTGGTGTTAAGGTGTTAAGTTTTTAGAGTTGTCGAAGGATGACAGTAAACCATAGTACAAAAACTTTCTAACCACCGCCAACAGCTTGCACTACTTCGATATTCATTCCTTCTACGATGTGTAGTTGGGCAAGCTCGCTTTTTGGTATCAAATCGCCATCAACTTCGACGGCGTAACGCCCTTGACTAAGCCCAAGTTCATTGACGACCAGTTGTACAGTCTGATGAGTGGTTTGTAGACTTCTACCATTAACAGTAATGGTGCTCATATTAAATGCTCCCTAATGATTTAAGATTCCTTTTGTATCGTTCTGTCTCTGCGATTGACGAGCGACTGTCTGGATAGTTGCTCATAGTATCGGCAAAATCTATTGTATAGACGACGAACTGAAGACGAACCGTAGATTAGCGCGCCACATCATTTGATCGAAACGCAGAGACTGCAAGCCATAACCAGCCAGCTATCATAAGTATTCCGCCAATAGGCGTGATCGCGCCAAACCAAAGTGGCGCACCAAGGGACATAGCATATAGGCTACCAGCAAAGATGATAACACCACCCTGTAGTAACCAAGCCGTTGCCTGAGTGATATACCTCAAGCGTATCAGCAGGCCAACAAACAGTAGGCCAAGCGCATGTACAAACAAATATAGCGTAGCCGTATGCCACCATTCAAGCTGTTGCGAGCTGGCTATGTCTTTTAAGCCATGAGCACCGAACGCACCCAAAGCAACAGCAACGGCCATATTAATCGCTGCAATACCAATCCAATTCAACATGATACAACTCTTAGGATCATAAGACTATTGAATATCATCTGGTAAGATAACACTATCGATAGTCATGGCATCGCGGATTTTGTCCATCGCATTCTTTTCAATCTGACGCACACGCTCAGCTGAGATAGAGTAGACCGCTGCCAGTTCATGGAGTGTGGATTTTTGCTCAGAGAGCCAGCGCTGCTCAACGATATCACGTGAACGGTCATCCAATGTACCCATAGCAGCGATTAGCGCTGACGAGTTGTTTTCTTCCCAGTCTTCTTCTTCTAGCTGTTCGGCAGGATCGATACCATCTTCCAAAAACAGCTGCGGTGCGTAACGACCATCATCATCGTCACTTGACTGCGCTTCAAATGAAGCATCGTAAGAGGTAAGACGTGACTCCATCTCTAGCACTTGCTTACGTGTGACATTTAAGTCATTAGCGATTGCGTCTGCTTCTTCTAGTGTCAGCTGGTTGTTGGTCTTTTTTAGGCTACGTAAATTAAAGAACAATTTACGATGGGCTTTGGTCGTCGCGACTTTTACAATACGCCAGTTGCGGATCACAAATTCATGAATCTCAGCTTTGATCCAATGTACCGCAAAAGATACCAAGCGCACGCCTTTATTAGGATCAAAACGTTTGACCGCTTTCATCAGTCCTAAGTTGCCTTCTTGGATCAAATCAGCTTGTGGTAAGCCATAACCTGAATAGCTGCGCGCAATATGAATCACAAAACGCAGATGCGACATCACCAGTAGACGCGCTGCCTCGACATCACCTTCATCATAATAGCGATGGGCGAGTTCTTGTTCTTGGACAGGGGTCAAGATAGGAATTTGATGCACAGTATTGATATAAGCACCCAAATTCACACCTGGCGCTGACAAGTGAGTTGGCATCGCAGGCACCAAATCACGTGTATTCATATCACCTAGCGTACTGGCATCATAAGGAGGACGCTGTGCAGCTGCCTTTAGTGCAGCGTCGCGCGCATCGTTTTTTATAGGAGCTGAGCCGTCTCTTTTATTCGCATTTGCAGCATCAGAAGTAGTAGTAGCCATATTCTTGACCTTGGTTAAATAGTTAAGCAAACAGTCAGATAAAAATCTCTATAGTTGTAATTGTAAAGGACAGCAGCGTTTAGTTGCTATCAGTTTTGGTAATGATGAAGTGATATATTGTAGCGAAACGCTGTAATGATGTGCTATCACCTGTCAAATCTGTAACGTCATTGACCATCAGTTTCAGGTCATCAGATGATTGTACTTGCTGGCTTTGTCGGCAAAACGCTGTGATATCAGCTTGTGAGTTGGGATCCGTTGCGACGATATATAGTGACTCACCGATTGCCACATTACGTAGTGCGACTTTAGTTTTCAATAAAGGCATCGGGCATGCAAGACCGCGACCATCAACAAAGCCTCTGATATCTAACAAAGGTAGCGCACTATCCACATCGCTTTTAGAGTGATCTGCGATACTATGACTGGCTGGCAATAAATCTAATAGATGAGTCATTTCTCGTTGTACGGCATCGGACAAGTCCGTTGATAAGCAAATAGCGTATGATTCTTGCGTGATGAGTGATTGGCTATCAGCGGACATAGAACAAACCTTGTGAATAACAGTATTTTTTCATTAATAGATGAGCTGACAGTGCGCTCTCAAAAATGACTATTTTGAGCATATTAGTTATAAATGCGAGCTTACTGTCACAACACATTATACCAAATCGCTGATGTATAGTTGTATTTGAATATAGTCAACGTCACATTCGGTTCTCTAGAATCACACAATCATGTTGCACAATAGTGACGGGTCGCTAAGTTATTGGTAGTCAAATGAATAGTAGAATTGACCTGATAGGAACAAGCTCGTATAGTCGAAAATACGCCATAAAAAATACGATAGGATATACGCTTGCACCACATGAATAGCAAATCGTCGCGACTCGATAAAGAATACAAACGCTCAAAGACCAAGTTGACTACCAGACATGGCCTGAGATGGTGCCTGTCAGCGACCTTACTAGCGATGTCGACAGGTGCTCATAGTAATGACAGCCAAACGCTGTCATTTGGTGAGTATGCGGGGCAAACAGTAGACTCACAAGCATTAGATCTACCCAATTTACGCGGGCAAGGACTGAGCTTTTCTGAGCAGTATCAAAACAAAATGCTTGGTGAGTGGTCGCTACAGAATATTAACGGCCGTGTCAAAATGGAGCACGATCCATGGGTACAAGAAACGGTAAAGGATATGACGTGGCGACTGAACGCCCAAGCGCGTCAGCAGGCACCGCTTGGTTTGGTGATTCTTGATAATCCTAGTATCAATGCTTTTGCGGCGCCTGGTGGCGTCATAGGTATCAACACAGGGACGATACTGGCAGCTAATAGTATGGATGAGCTGGCAAGTGTCATAGCCCACGAAGTGGCGCACATCAGCCAACGTCACTATGAGCATGGCGCAGACGAGCGCAAAAAAGCGTTGCTGATGCAAATAGGGGGCATGCTGGCTGCGATTGCTGCATCTGCCGTCGATGGTGATGCCGCCGCGGCTGTCATGGCGGGTAGCCAGACGGTATCTATGAATAGCAGTATGGCGTTTAGTCGAAACAACGAGCGCGAGGCCGATCGAGTAGGGATGCAGATCATGACTCAAGCGGGCTATGACCCTCGGGCGATGCCGCGGTTTTTTGCCACGATGAATCAGCAAAGCCAGCTCAATCAGGTTGAAAATCGGTTCTTGCCGAGCTTTGTGCGCTCGCATCCGCTCAGCGGTGAACGCTTAAGTGAGTCGCAGAGCCGTGCTGGGCAGTATCCTACGTTATCACTGAGTCAGCAGCAGCGCCATCAGGCATTGTTTGATCTACTCTATTGGCGTGTACAAAGTACCGGCAAGCATGCCTCTGAAGTGACGCTCACAACCGCTGCCAAAAACAGTCCGGGTGCCAAGCTTGCATTAATGAGGTGGTATGGCGAGCAGCAGCGCTTTCAAGAAGCTAATAAGATGTTGGCTGAGATAGATAAGCTCCCTGTACTTCAGCGCCAACAACTCGAGCCTTTACTATCGATTGCCCATAGTGAGCTACTCAGTGAGCAAGGTAGATGGCAACAAGCTGTAGATGTTTTGGAGAGCCAGCAGCGGCTTTATCCTGAGCGTCGTGACCTGCGTCTTTATTTGGCAGAAGCACTCACCAACAGTAATCAACCGACACAAGCACAAGCATTGTTAAAACCACTCACAGCGCAGCAACCAAGCGATCGTTATGCGTGGCAAAGCCTACAACTCGCCAATGAAAAGCTTGCTAAAACCACAACGTCACCAACACTGGCAAACATTGCGACAATCAACGCATTGCGCTATCGCAGTTATGATCAGTTGTGGAATGGACGTTATGAGAGTGCGCTCACCTCACTGACGCAAGCCAAGCAATTGACTGAGAATTTGCAAACCACAGCGCAAGCCAATAGTGCGCGTCCGTTACTGGCCAATATCAACGCAGAAATCAAAGCAATAAAAACCGCCAAAGACTTTGAGCCTTAGGCGGTTTTGGTTGTGTCAGATCATGTTTGCATGAACCTACATTTCATACTTATTAGCAACGCTCATAGTTCAAGCAAAGTTCTAGCCTTGTAATGTCTCTTTAACCATCTTAGAGATTAGGGCAGGATCAGCACGACCAGCGGTTTTATTCTTTAATACACCCATTACGCTACCCATATCGCGCATAGAGGTGGCACCTTGCTCTTTGATTTCAGCATTGACCAACACCATGATCTCATCATGACTCATTTGCTGGGGCATAAACTCATTGATAAGATCAATCTCAAACTGCTCTTTTGCCGCTAAATCATCGCGGCCATTTTCTGTAAAAATAGTGAGCGACTCTTGACGTTGTTTTAGCTGCTTTTGTAGTACTTCTAGTACTTGTGCATCATCAAGCTCTGTCTGACGATCGATCTCAATCTGTTTAACCACTGATTGTACGTTGCGTAGTACTTTGACGCGCTCAAGCTCACGCGCTTTCATAGAAGTTTTGATGCTGTCTGACAGAGTCTGTTTAAGTTGGCTCACTGCTATTATCCTTATTAATTTGTTAACTGCTGTTTGTTAGATAGTGTTTAATTAGGTTTGGGGTAAAACCTGCTGAGAGCGGGCTTTGATAAAAAGTGGCGTCAGCAGTAATAACAAAAATTGTAGCATAAAAAACGCCACTGATATCGATGGATAACAGTGGCGTTAGTGTAGCGCTGGTACTAACTAATCAGATTGTTGATTAGTACATACGAGTGGTACGAATAGTTTCGCGTTGTAACTTCTTCTTATAACGCTTTACGGCAGCAGCTTTTTTGCGCTTACGTACTTGCGTTGGCTTTTCATAAAACTCACGCTTACGTACGTCTGATAATACACCAGCTTTTTCACAAGAACGTTTGAAACGACGGATAGCGATATCAACTGGTTCGTTTTCTTTAACCTTAACTGCAGGCATGAAGACTCCTCGATTAGGATGAGATATAAGGGCATTAGTTTGGCTGTGTGTTAGTATTTAGCCGTAATATCTCAAGATTACTGGCATCAGCTCAAACTAGGACAATTCCCACACATAAGTGTGAGGGCAAGTATTTTAATAAAAAATACCAACAAAGTCAATGATTTTAACGATTTATTGCTTATAAGCTATTTATAATTTCATATATGTTCTTTATATAAGCCAGTCTATAAGGTTCGCTGCTTTAATTTATTATGCTCATACATGAGAACTCTCTAGAAATAAAAAGTCCTTACGGTCTATAACGGTTTAGTAGGAGTTTATGCTATGATAATTTCCATATTATAGTCAGCATATAAACCGTTTTATGTGTATTTTATTGAGGATTTGGCATGAAAAAGACAGCATTGAGCATGGCGTTTATTCTAGCGTTAGGTGCAGGCGTAAGCGCTTGTAGTGGCGGCGAAGAGCACGAAGAAGTACTAGCAATCGATCGCGTTGATGAAGCTGCTGAGCTTGCAATCAAAAATGGACCACCTGCTCAAGAGATGGAGTTCCCAGAGACTGCACCAATGCCAGCGACTGATGCAGCCACGACAGACGCTGATGGGACAGCGACTGCCGAAGCGGGAATGGCTGACGCTGATATGGCAGAAGCGGCGACTACAGATGGCACTGATACCGAAGCGGCACCCACTGATGAAAGTGCTGATATGGCAACGGAAGACGCAGCAGCCACGCCTGCTGAATAAGCCAATTAAAAGGTCAGGTCATGATTGAGATACAGCAGCATATAAATAAGCTGAGCTTGTCTGCAATTAGTATAAGCATGTTATTGGCATTAAGTGCTTGTAGTAGTGACAACGAGGCGGCGACAGCACCAGTAGAGTCTGACGCTACTGAAGCAACAGTGGCAGCCGATGCACCAGTCATTGATACCACTAGCGAGATTGACGCTACAGAACAGACGATAACGGCAGAAACTGATGTTGCTGCTGAGCCAGAAGTGTTAACTGCAAATGCTGGTAGCGCGCTGTACGAATCAAATTGCAAGGTTTGTCATACTGCTGGGTTACTTAATGCGCCAAAATATGGCGATAAAGCAGCTTGGACGGCTCGTTTGACCAAAGACAAAGAGGTGCTATATATGCACTCGGTCAAAGGCTTCAACAAAATGCCGGCTCAAGCGGTAGACGGTGTGACTGAGGCGCAAGTCAAAGTAGCTGTTGATTATATGCTCGCGTCAGTAAGCTGATACGGTATATATAGAGTATATCAGCTATTGAAATTTGTTAAAATGACCGTCATTGTGACTGACAATGGCGGTTTTTTTATGCCCATTTTTATTCATATCACTCTCAGACGTTCGACTGGCTGTGTGTCACTTATCTTATTTACTATTGACAGTTTTAGAGTGATATAAAACCAAAGCGGTATAAGACAAAGATACGACGAAAAGTAGTCCGAAAATAAAAGCATAAAGGCAAAAGTATGAAGGTATTGGGTTTAGAGACCTCTTGTGATGAGACGGGGCTAGCGATTTTTGATAGCGAGCAGATCAATAGTGACAATCAAGGCTTGGTCGGGCAAGTGCTGTACTCACAGATTGAGCTGCATGCGCTCTATGGCGGCGTTGTACCTGAGCTTGCCAGTCGCGATCATATTCGTAAACTGGTGCCATTGCTCAACGAGCTGCTTGAGCAGTGCAATATGAGCAAAAGCGATATTGATGCGATTGCCTATACCAAAGGGCCAGGGTTGATCGGTGCTCTAATGACGGGTGCGTTGTTTGGGCGTAGCTTGGCATATGGTTTGGATATTCCCGCTATTGGTATTCATCATATGGAAGGGCATTTACTTGCGCCGCTGATGGGTGCCAATCCACCCGCTTTTCCGTTTGTCTCCCTACTGGTATCTGGTGGTCACACGTTACTTATTGCCGCTCATGGTGTGGGGCAGTATGAGATCTTGGGTGAGTCGATCGATGATGCAGCAGGTGAGTGCTTTGACAAAGCCGCCAAAATGCTAGGTCTACCTTATCCGGGTGGTCCTAATATTGCCAAGCTGGCAGAAACAGGTAACCCTGATGCTTATGCACTGCCAAGACCGATGCTCCATCGTGGTCTAGACTTTTCATTTAGCGGTATGAAAACAGCGGTACATAATCTGATTAAAGACACACCACTGTCTGGTGGTTCAGGCAATAGTACTGATAGTGATCCACAAGTTCGTGCGGATATCGCCGCTAGTTTTCAGCATGCGGTAGTCGATACACTGGTAAAAAAATGCGTTAAGGCACTTAAGCAAGCAGATATGAGCCGTCTGGTTATTGCAGGCGGCGTCAGTGCCAACACCCATTTGCGTGAGATGCTAGAAGCTGAGCTGGCTAAGATAAATGCGACGGTCCACTATGCACCGCCTGCGCTATGTACTGACAATGGTGCGATGATTGCTTATGCAGGGTTTGAGCGTCTGCAAGCTGGTCAAGCAGATGATCTAGCGGTGAGCTGTATTCCGCGCTGGCCGATGACAGAGTTGCCAGCTGTATAGTTGAGTATTTAGCCCAACAAATTTATACGAACTAAGGACAGTCTATGCAGTGGCTTGCTATTGGTCTGGGAGCAGCATTCGGTGCTTGCCTGCGCGCGTGGCTATCGCGCTTCAACGCTTTGCATGGTTGGGTGCCACTAGGTACCTTGAGCGCGAACATCCTTGGCGGACTATTAATTGGGCTTGCGCTGATATGGTTTGAGCGTATGGGAAGCAATTTATCTGATCATGTGCGTGTCTTTGTGATTACGGGATTCTTAGGTGGTTTGACGACTTTTAGTACGTTCAGTGCAGAAGTATTTGGCTTTATTCATGACGGGCGGTTGCTAGCAGGCTTAGCGCTCATCGGTTTGCATGTTGGATTGACATTATTGGCAACCGCGCTTGGCTTTTATTTCTTTAAGCTAGTTTTGTAGTCATTAGTAGATATTAATCGTTTAATGGTCTGTTATAAGTGGTTCCATTATATCAGTCTGTTTTAAGGGGTCTGTTAATAGGTTTGAGGAGTGAGATAGTTGGTTCCGTTGGGGGATAGTCAAAGTTTCTTGCTATATATTCTGATGAGTTGAACCCAAAATACATGCTTTGATTTAGACGTAATCAATTAGACAGTGCAGTTAATTTCGAGCTTAACTTGTGACTTTTTCAAGAGGCATAGTCTTCAATTCTATTGTTTTGCATTCAAAAACTATTTCTGTATCACCTAATAAAAATAGTGAATGTATAATATTATTATCAGGCGTTACGTCTACTTCATGTGCCATTATGGTGATTGGTAATATCCAACAACTGATATTAACATTTACAATATCAGAATAGATAATTTCTATTAAATCTCTGCCATATCTTTGCTCGATCTTCAACGATATTTTATCGTGTTCTAAATCATAATAAATCGCCTTAATTATACCTTTATTAAGCGTCTTCTCTATATCGTCTATTCCGTTTAAATCACTTGATAAAATCGGGCTCAAATCTTCTCTACGTTTAAGTATCTCAGGTACTACTTCATCATAGTAGTACCTAAAATCCAAATTATGGTCTCCACGAGAGTTTACAGAGTGTTTGATATATTTCATTATAACTGTCCTTAAATCTGACCCTACCGTTAATCTCGTAGGAATGAACTTGGAAAATTTTCATCATATAGTTCGATGCCTGTATAGCGCACCGATCACGTATAGAATACGCAGATAAACCCTAAAAAAACGTACTCATTCTTAAGCCGGAGGGAGTACTTTCAATTACATTATTGTTTTTTGGGATGAATATCCATGTATCAAAACTTACAGCTGTAACGTCGTCAAAAGCATTTACTATCCTTTCAACAGTAGTCTCTAGAATCGGGTGTGCTGCATCATTCCAGATAATAAAACAGTTATCTGCTAGTGTGAGATTTATTTGATTTTTAATTTCTTCTATACAGTTTAGCAGCACTTTTTTATCAACCTTGTTCCAGTCAATTCCTCCGTTACCACTAGTTCGTATTGGAAATGAGCTAACAAACTGACTCATTACTTTCCTAGATTCTTCATCTGCTAACACTCTAACTTCTTTAAGAGCAACTGAAGCTTCATCGAATAAAACGTTCATACAAATGGCCTGTTAAATTGTCTAAGATAATTAAGAACAATTCGATTGAATCTTGAAAAACTCACTTCGTGTACATTACCAAGTACATCGTGACTACCTAAATAGCTCAAGATACTAATACCATTAGCCTACAGCCAAATATTCGAGTCCTCACTAGGGAACCATTATTTAATATAAAGTCTGTTGAGATATAAGCAAGTAGTCGATATTTTATCAATGAAAAATGTAATAGATAATAAAATCTACAACGGTTTTACGATCCCTTCCAATAAATTGGCAAATCCCTGCATATAAGCAATATTTTGACTAGAAGTACGTGTCGCTGCGTATAGCTGACAATGCACACCATCACCTAATGGTCGTGAGACGACCCACCCTTTTTTCTCATACTCAGCAACGACCCAGTCGGGCAGTGCTGCCACACCGCGTTCGCTCGCGACTAATTGGATGAGCATCGCGGTCAGCTCTGTGGTACGCACATTCTCAAAGCTAACTTGCGCTGGTGTCATAAAGTTAGCAATGATATCGAGGCGTTTGGCCTCTACTGGATAGGCAATTAGTGTCTCATTAATCAAATCATCTGGCTCTATAAAATCTTGTGCTGCTAAATCATGTGTTGGTGACAGTACCAAACGGCTCTCATACTCAAACAATGGCTGATAGCTGATACCATCGATCGGTAAGTCGCTGGTGGTAATGAGCAGATCAATATCACCTTCCATCAGCAGATGATGCGGCTCAGGCTCAAACCCTGTGGCAAAGTCGAGCTCGACATCCGACCATTCACGGCGATAGTGATTGAGTATCGGCATGAGCCAATCAAAACAACTATGACACTCTGATGCCAGTCGTAACCTGCCTGCTTGACCGTGTGCTAAGCGTTTGAGGTTGGATTTGGTACGGGTAACTTGCGGTAAGATATTGTCTGCTAATGATAGAACCGCCTTACCCGCTGGCGTAAAGCTAAGCGGACGAGTTCGGCGATTGACCAAGCTGATATCGTAGTAGTTCTCAAGCTCTTTTAATTGATGTGACACAGCAGAGGCGGTGACGTGCAGCTCGTCTGCTGCTGCCGCAAGTGAACCATGCGCACGCAGCGCGGTTAATGTATTAAGATGACGCAACTCAAGCATGATATTACCCAACCGCTACCGTGAGAAAAATTCATTATAGTCAATATAGCGCTGACTTTCACTCATAGTCCATCAATAATGAGTAGTTAATGAGCAATCAACATTTAGCGCTTACGTAATAACAGCTGTGAGATAACCACCAATACTAGTGAAGCAACCAATAATAATGTACCTATCGCGTTGACCTCTGGCTTGAGACCGACCCGTACCATAGAGTAAATACGTAGCGGTAAAATCTCATAACTCGGTCCGGTGACAAAGGTCGATACCACCACATCATCTAGCGACAAGGTAAAAGCAAGCAACCAACCTGCCATAACCGCAGGCAGAATAACGGGAATGAGCACTGTACGTACCATCGTCGATTCGCTAGCGCCCAAATCACGTGCCGCTTCCATCAAGCGCTCATCTAGACTACTCAGTCGTGCAAAGACGGTAATGACCACAAAAGGCAAGCAAAAGGTAATGTGCGCCAATAACAAAGACACAAAACCTAACTGTAGACCGATCAACAAAAACAGTGCTAATAACGAGATAGCCAGTACAATCTCAGGTGACATCATAAGTACAAACAGCAGCCCGTTTAGTAAGCCTTTACCGCGAAAATTATAACGGTGTAGCGCTAGTGCTGTGAGTGTTCCTATTAAGGTTGAGACGGTAGCCGCGACTAACCCCAAGACAATAGAGTGCCAAAACGCATCGAGCATCGCTTGGTTATTAAATAGCGACTCATACCATTTTAAACTGAAGCCGCCCCAATTGTAGCCGATTTTTGACTTATTAAATGACATCACTACCAAGACAATGATAGGTAGATATAACAAGGTATAAATAAGTCCGAGATAGCTTTTGGCTGCGATACTGCCAATCTTCAGCTTACGAGTTGTTTTGTTGGGTGAGCTATAAGACATTAGGCCACCTCGTTGAAGTCAGTTTTGCCAATACGGCGGCTACTAGCACGGTAAGCCAGCAGTAGTACTGCCATTGCAAGCGTCAATAGCACGCTCGCCGCAGCACCAAAGGGCCAGTCACGCGCGTCCAAAAACTGGTTTTTGATGATATTACCGACCAGTAAGTTCCGAGAACCGCCCAAAATATCCGCCACATAAAACATACCCATCGCCGGTAAAAGCACGAGCAGTACGCCAGAGATGATACCCGGTGTCGTTAAAGGCAGTACCACATGCCAAAAAGTCTGTGTTCTTGATGCACCCAAATCTTGTGAGGCGAGCAGCATATCATTGCGTAAGTCGGTAAACACGGCATATAGCGGCAATACCATAAAGGGGAATAACAAGTACGTGAGGCCTGCAATCACCGCGCCTTGTGTATATAAAATATCGATAGGGGTATCGATCACACCGATGGCGAGTAGCGACTTGTTAATCAATCCATTGTTAGCAAACAATAGCTTAAGTGCATACGTTCGTACCAAAGAGTTGGTCCAAAATGGCAGTATCAATAGCAGCATAAGTAGCGGTTGCCATCGTACTTTTACCCTAGATACTAGCCACGCAAAAGGGTAGCCGAGTAGCAAGCAGATCACCGTTGTGATACCTGCCATCCACAATGAATGAACAAAGACCTCAAAGTATAACGGATCAACCATGCGCACATAGCTGTCGATGCTGAAAGGCAAACTAATAAAATCACTACTGTCTCGGGTCAAAAAGCTGACCGCGATTACCAATATATTTGGTAGTAGTGCAAAAATAAGTAACCAACCCCAAATTAGCCAGAGCGTGACCGTACGAAATGGACTTTTGCTGCTTAGGTGATTGCGTGCCATTAGCTCCCATCCTTTTGTGCAGTCGAATTATGTACATGGTCAGTATCATCTGGCAATACCCACTCCCAGCCATCGACCCATGAGACTTTTACCCCTTCGTTTAATTTATAATCAAAGCTTGGGTCGTCTTCATCAAAGAATTCAGAGGCCTTAATAATATGACCATTGGCCAATTCAATAATAGAATCTAAGGTACTGCCCTTATAGTTACTTTCGATGACGCGACCTATTAGTCCATTATGCTCATTGTCTTTTGGATCATATATACGCAGATCTTCAGGGCGTAGTAATAAATTGACAATGTCGCCCACTTGTACATCATTGGCAAAATTGGGTCGACGCAGATTACGACGCGTGGTTGGTCCCTCTTGCGCCTGTGCTTCACAGACTTCAACTTCAATGCGTCCATTGGTCACGTTACCGTCACGATCTGGCTGGTCTGGATAGACGCCCTTAACTTCGGCTCTAAATAGGTTAGTCTCACCAATGAACTTGGCGGTAAACAAATTGGCGGGGGTCTCGTAAATCTCGATAGGGGTACCGATTTGCTGGAACGTGCCATCTTTCATCACCGCGATACGGTCTGACATCGATAGCGCTTCCTCTTGGTCATGGGTCACAAACACAAAGGTAATGCCCAGCTCGCGCTGCAAGCGCTTTAGCTCAGACTGCATTTGCAAACGCAGTTTGTGATCGAGCGCAGATAGTGGCTCATCGAGCAAGAGTAGTTTGGGTCGATTAATTACGGCGCGGGCAATTGCCACGCGCTGCTGCTGTCCACCAGATAAGTCTTGTGGTTTGCGATTGGCTAAATGCTCTAGCTGCACCATAGCTAACATCTCACTGACCCGCGTTTGAATCTCATCTTTCGGTACTTTTTTTAGTGTCAGTCCATACGCGACATTTTGCGCGACGCTCATGTGTGGAAACAACGCATACTGCTGAAAAACCGTATTAACCGGGCGTTTATCAGCAGGCAAACCTGCCATTTGTACGCCATCCAAGTGTATGGCGCCTGCATTTGGTTGCTCAAAACCAGCAATCAAGCGTAGCAATGTGGTTTTGCCACATCCTGATGGGCCTAGCAATGTCAGAAACTCACCATGCTTAATATCAAGGTTGATGTCTTTTAGCACTTCGGTTTGATCGTAGGTTTTTTTGAGACCCGTTATTTTCAGTAGTGTCTTGTCATCATGAAGAGACGCAGAAGTGGTGTGCGTGTTTTGAGATGGGTCGGTCATAATATCTGTTCCTAAGCATCCGATATAGTAGCTGGCGTGGCCATCGAGGTCGCTCGCTGCCATCAAAAAACTGGCAGGAGCGTAAGCACGATTTGATTACTGTTTGATTGTTGCCTGACTCCTGCACATTATAGCAAACCCTTGATGCAAATCAGTGCAAGTTCGTTATCAGTGATGCGAGCCTTACCGCTATGACAGCGATAAACACGGCGATGTTTCCAGTGATATGTGCTTTACATAATGACATTTAAACAAAGTTTTTTATCATTTTTTGGCTGTTATTCCTATACAATCACAATATGGCTGACAAACATCATGCGCGTGATAAGCTGGTAGTTGTGCGTATACCCATGTTTGAATATATATGTAAAGCCACTCATAACTCTCATATTATTGATAATAAAGGATCTCTCATGCCTAACGATACACGTCCAACAACCGGTCAAGAAGCGCTTGAGCTGTTAAAAGAAGGTAACGCCCGCTACGTGGATAGCCTTACCAGTACCGATGAATATATGCAGCGCCGCCCAGAACTGGTCAAAGACCAGAATCCATTGGCCATTATTTTGGGCTGCTCTGATGCACGAGTACCTGTTGAGATTGTCTTTGATCAAGGATTGGGAGACTTGTTTGTCATACGTGTTGCGGGCAATGTGGTAGCACCTTCACAGATAGGCTCAATCGAGTTTGCAGCAGAGGCCTTTGGTACGCAGTTGGTGGTTGTCCTTGGACACTCCCAGTGCGGTGCGGTTACCGCTTGTGTTGAGACTTTGATTAATCCTGAACAGAATTACTCGCCTAACTTACAGTCTATCGTTGATCGTATTCGTCCAAGTGTCTATAACTTACATGAATTGGCGACTGCCAATGGTCAATCTGTCGATGCAGACGAGCTGGTCGATCGCTCTATCCGTGCCAACGTACGTATGTCCGTCAGTCAGCTAAAGCATGGATCACGTGCACTAGAGGATTTGACCAATAGTGGTAAGCTGCTCGTCGTTGGGGCTGAGTATGACTTGGCAACAGGGAAGGTCAAATTCTTAGACAGCTAATATTTGCTTAAGTATGAACATACTTTGTTCATACTCTTACAAAACCCTATCACTTATTTTGCTATTTTTTATTATGATGAGAGGGATGCGCGAATCGTGACAGCCGAGTCTCGCGCAACCGTAAATCTATTTATTGAATTATATTAGGATAATTATGTCTGCTCCCTCTAACAATAATGACTCAATCATAAACCAGCCAGCCAGCAGCGTTAGTACTGATGGCGTTCAATCAATCTCCGCGCAAACGACAGGATTTACCTTTAACCATACGATGCTACGCGTCAAAGATCCCGCCAAATCATTAGCGTTCTACACGGGCGTTCTGGGTATGACACTGCTTGCGGTCAAAAAGTTCCCTGATATGGGGTTTGATTTGTATTTCTTAGCAAAATTGACCGAGAGCGAGCGTGAAAACCTACCATCCGGTGAGGATTTAGAAATTTTTGCGTTCCGTCAGCGTGGTATTTTAGAGCTGACTCATAACTATGGCACTGAGACAAAGCCAGGCTTTAGTTACCATGATGGCAATCAAGACCCGCAAGGTTTTGGTCATATTTGTTTTAGCGTACCGAATTTAGAAGAGGCGGTTGTTTGGTTTGATAAGAACGATGTCGAATTCAAAAAACGTCCAGAAGATGGCAGTATGAAAAACATTGCCTTTATCAAAGATGTCGATGGCTACTGGATCGAAATCGTACAAGCTGATTTGATGTCGTAATTGAGATATTGTAATTAGCAATGCAGCCAGTTATTTATCCCTTAAACACGCGCTAAAACAATAATAGGAGTAACCCTTTATGCCCACCCCTGATGTGAGCCGCATATCGAACACGCTAACCGATGGTGTGACCATCTATCAACAAGTGGTCTATACCACGCAAGATTTGGCGAGCGGCTTTATCGAGCGCATTCCATACTTTGTGGCGGCGCTTATTGTTCTGGGTATTTTTTGGCTATTGTCTATTGTATTCAAAAAAGTGGTACATAAAATACTAGGCGCGCGCGTGCGTCATCAAAACTTGGTAAAGGTGTTCCAGCGGATAGGCGGGGCACTTATTTTGTTTATTGGCTTTATGATTGCCATGGTCGTTGCTATTCCAGGATTTACGCCTGCTAAGCTCATCGGTGCGCTTGGTATCGGTTCGGTTGCGATTGGTTTTGCCTTCAAAGACATTTTCCAAAACCTACTCTCTGGTATTTTATTGCTGATATCAGAGCCATTTCGTATTGGCGATCAGATTGTCTCAGGGGACTACGAAGGTACGGTTGAAGATATCAAAATTCGTGCAACGACCATTAAAACGTATGATGGTAGGCAAGTGGTTATCCCAAACTCGGAGCTGTATACCTCGGCATTGACGGTTAATACTGCTTATAAACAGCGTCGTCTACAAGTGGCGGTTGGTAT
The DNA here is from genome assembly GCF_059072655.1 of Psychrobacter sp. H27. Lineage (NCBI taxonomy): Bacteria > Pseudomonadati > Pseudomonadota > Gammaproteobacteria > Moraxellales > Moraxellaceae > Psychrobacter > Psychrobacter sp. H27. Next base: position 2,241,868 of record NZ_JCACRX010000001.1, read on the forward strand.
TGGTTATGAGGATGATATCGAAACCGCAAAAGCTGAGATCTTACAAGCACTAGACAAAGTCAGTAGCGTATCAAAGAAGGCCACACCTAGCGTAATTGCGACAGGGTTCGGTGGCTCGTCTATGGATCTGATGGTACGCTGGTTCATCGAAGATGGCACGCAGGCCAACAAAGTCACCTCGATTCATCAAGTGATCGTCGAGATCAAAAACGCTCTTGATGCAGCAGACATCAATATTCCGTTCCCAATCCGCACGATAGATTTGAGCGACCCTTCAGTAAAGTCTATTGTTAAGCAAATAAACGAGCAACAAGGTGAAGACGCTAACCACACTAACGAAACCAACAAACCGGTGACCGAGTAGCTTGGCTGGTACAGAGTTCTCATTTGACCCGCTGCATCCCTCAGTGACCGATAGAAATCTCGCTGTCGGTATTATGAGGCTCGATATGGCTGGACAAGAGAGCGACGGTGCTTTCAATGATCTGACGGCGGCAGCAACGGCTACCTTTAGTCAGATCGTCCAGCAGAATCTAGCGGTACAGGTCGAATCCTTTTCTTTTGCAGGTCCTAGTCTTAACTCGAGCGAAAACGGTTATTTGGCGCTTGATTTCATTCAAATCGGTATCAATGAGAAAACCGAACGCAAACTTGCTTTTCTGCTTATCATTACGGACGTAGAAGTTGCAGCGGCGTCGATGTCCTATCTTTTGGCCCTTCCTTCACAAATCACCAATGTCGCTGTGATCTCAACGCGCCGTTTGATCGCCTATGGAGAAAACAGCACTCCTAAGCCAGCGCTACGTACCGAGCGTTTAGCCAGCCTAATGTTGCATTGTTTTGGACGGCTACTCAATCTCAACTACGCAGACACACCAACCAACTATATGGCACGCGTCCAAGTGCCAGATGATCTTGATACCATGCGGCACTTCACAAGTACGCAGTATCAGCAAATGAGTAAAAACTTGCCACGTGAAGCTAATGATCGTTACTCTGAAGGCAGTAAATTTGCTTTTATTATGCGGCATGCTTTTGGTAATCTTCCACGTATTCTTCGCGGGGCTATTCGCGCCAATCCTTTGCGTATCGCTACCAAACTGCCAACCATGATCGCAACCGCGCTATCAGTGATTATTGTGCTCATCTTCGGCGGCGAGACTTGGGACTTTGCAGCCTCGGTCTCTTATAGTCAGTTAATGATATTTGTAGTAGCAAGTTTTTTGGCAGCCACGTTTGTACTGTATCGCGCTTTTTCCTTTCGGCTAGTATCCACGCGGCGAGGGCAGACGTCAGAGAGCTCTGTGGTCACGGCTGGAGCGACTTATGTCGCACTGATGCTGACTTTGATCTGTCTGTTTTTTATGTTTGGTGTGCTCATGTATGGTGTGGTGGTCTTTGTGTTTCCAGACCCATTGATGAGTACATGGACCTCTGACAAGGATAGCGCAACCTTTGCAGCTCACATGCGTCTAGCGGCTTTTTTGGCAGCTGTAGGGATACTATCAGGCTCGCTAGGTGGATCAGCAGACTCGCGCTCTGTGGTCCGCAATGTACTGTTTGCGGCTGACGAAACTTAATTTCAAAAACGAAAAAACCACGCTATTTTTGATAGGGTGGTTTTTGTTTGGCTATTTTTTATGAGTGCATAGTGTTAGTCATTCTTTGCTCTAAATTCTGTGTGGCACGATTTGCAGCTTGCACCCACTTCACCAAAAGCAGGCTGAACGTCACTGGCACTCGTAGCTGTCTGTGCAGCAGCGCTCAGATCAGCAGTCACTTTTTGGAAATTATCTGCTTCAGCACTGAAGCCATCAGCATTTGACCAAACAGCTTCAGTCGCGTTACCCATAGATTCTTGGTTTTCAAAATGACTCCAAGGACTTGAAGCGTCTTCTGCTAAGAATGCGGCTTGTTCTTTGAACACTGCAGCATCGAATGTATCAGGCGCTTTGACCATATCACCCATGACGCCCATCGCATCGCCCCAGCTTTTCATACTGTCTTGTCGTGCTTTGATATCAGAATCATCTGCTGGACTGCTACAGGCGGTTAAACCTAATGCAGCTGCCATCAAGGTAATGCTGAATAAAGACTTTAAAGATTTGTTGGTGTGAACCTGTGCCATATGACTTACTCCTTTAAACTTGGCCAATCGCAGACGTCATTGTAAACGCTCACTTTGCCTAAAATATTATTATAAAAATACTGCCGAAAATTCTTTTATGTACAGTGACCGTCAAAGAACTTCTCTTATTGTAGCCGTTATCTGCAAAATGGTGATGATATAGTTGTTATATCCTCGTAAGCGTTCAGGTTATTGTGAAGATGTTTAAGACGTGTAGACTCAGTGCTCAGTTTTTTTGTTTTTATACTTTTGTTTTTTGCTGTAAAAACGCAATAACGTACACGATAAATAGAAATTTTTGAACGAAAAAAGTCAGCTATTGCAGCTGACTTGATGGGAGTTCTTTAAAAAAACCAGAACTCCTGATAATGATGATAGCAAGTACTGACAAATACGAACTATTTATGGACCTCTAATGCCAGCCAATTACGGGGCTTCAGATAATAGTCAGTCAACTCAAACTCAGGCGTGCCTTCAGCAGGCTCGAGGCGATAATGCCAGCTAGCAAGTGGCGGCATACTGACTAGTATAGATTCGATACGTCCATTACTTTGTAATCCGAACAACGTCCCACGATCGTAGACAAGGTTGTATTCAACATAACGACCACGACGATAGAGCTGAAATTCACGCTGCTCATCAGTATAAGGGGTATTTTTACGCTGCTCAAAGATGGGCATGATGCCGTCAAGATAACCATTACCAACTGCTTTCATAAAGTCAAAGCAAGTCTCAAAATCCCAGCCGCGACTCTCGGTACTGACGTCATCATAGAACAGGCCACCGATACCGCGTTGTTCATCGCGATGACGCAGATGAAAATACTCATCGCACCACTGCTTGAAATCAGCATAAATATTATCACCAAATGGCGCACATAAATCATGGCACACCTGATGCCAGTGCACGCAGTCTGCCAAAACAGGATAAAAAGGGGTCAAATCAAAACCACCACCAAACCACCAAATAGGCGCTTCGCCTTCTGCTTCTGCCACAAACAGACGTACATTGGCATGGCTGGTCGGCACGTTAGGGTTTTTGGGATGGACAACCAGTGAGACGCCCATCGCCTGGGCTTTTCGGCCAGCGATATTAGGATGGCGTGCCGTCGCTGAGGCTGGCAGATTGTGGACATGAATATGGCTGAACATCACGCCTGCTTTTTCGATGACCGCGCCATCGGCCAACACGCATGACCGACCGCCACCGCCTTCTGCACGCTCCCAATTATCAGGAACAAAGGTGGCATTGCCGCCACCATCACGCTCTTGCGCCTCTAGAGAGTCACAAATACGTGCCTGCAAATCAACCAAAAACTCACGTACTCGCATGATGTCGCTGTTGGTTGGCGTTGCTACTGAGGCGATCTCGGGCAAGTCTGTCATGTTGTCTGTGTGTGAAATACTCATAAGCTGTCTATTTGTTTAGGTGTATGGCTGTATTAAAGTCTTTGTCGAGACTGAGGTCTTGATCCAGTAGATGTCCCATTCTGTCGCGCTTAGTTGCTAGGTATTCAGCATTCATGTCGTTTACGCCAACGAGCATGGGCACACGTTCAACGACATCGATACCGTGCTTGGTCAGATAAGCAACCTTATTTGGGTTATTAGTGATGAGTCTCACAGCGTCAACGCCGATATGTGCCAGCATCGGCCCGCACATGTCATATATACGCGCATCAGCAGGCAACCCTAACATGAGATTGGCATCTAGCGTATCGTGTCCTTGGTCTTGCAGGGCATAAGCGCGAATCTTGTTGGTCAGACCAATACCGCGACCTTCTTGACGAAGATACAAAATTGCACCGCACCCAGCTTCTTGTATCGCTTGCATCGCGCTGTTGAGCTGCGGACCACAGTCACACTTCAATGAGCTAAAGGCATCACCCGTCAGGCATTCAGAATGAATACGAACCAGTGGAACTGGAGAGACCGAGTCAGTATTGATTGAGTGCTGTGCAGTCGTGCTGCTGGTCTCTTGATCGACCGCAGACAGGCCAGCGGTCAACATCACATGCTCTTGACCCTCGTCGTTCTCAAAGATATGAATATCGAACTCGCCGTGACGAGTTGGTAATTTGGCACTAGTGATAAATTGATATGACATTACTGTCCTGCATAAGCCTATAATCGTGGCGGTAAAGCGTCTGTGATGTCTGTACTAAAACAGCGACGATATCCTAACCTATATAATTTGGCTAAGATATTATCAGTATACCCTGTTCGTAAAGAGCGCGTGCTTATTGTATTTATTATAAAAACACACAAAGTTCACATACGACGCACGATGATTAAAGCGACAATTAAAAAAAAATGCTATTATGCCATACTATTTTGACGGATACAGTGACAAGTCTATACCCTTACATTACTATGTCGTCACTAACATCCGATATTGATGCAAACTAATAGGGCATAATAACAGTCTCTAACACAGCCCTGAATATAGTCCTTAGCGGTGAAGCACACAGTATCAACGCACCACGCAGTATCAAACACGTAGTCTTAAGGCATGATCTACTAGGGTAGTGTGCTGACGGTATACGTAGCGCAGCTATATACACGTAAAAGTTGCATGAATAATTATATGGTCGATTACATCAATAACGATGTAGATATTATTGGCGTGCCTTGGTTGTAGTCTTAACTATACTACAGGCGCGTCTTGTCAGCAGATTGGTAGGTATCGTACGGTTTATGCAGCAGTCACCTCACTCCCCAAAGTCTCAGTCCCTATCTGCATCAGTATCTGATCCTGCTGCCCAGCTATCGAGCTTACAGCAGACTTATACTGTGATCCCACGTGTACGCCCTAATACGCCATTGCTTGATTCGATAGATTCTCCCTCTGATATGAATATGTTGTCATCAGCTCAGCTAATTACGCTAGCTGATGAGCTGCGTCTTTTTTTGCTGTATTCAGCCGGTCAGAGTGGGGGACATTTTGGCGCTAATTTGGGTGTGATTGAGCTGACCATTGTGTTGCATTATTTGCTTGATATGCCGCAAGATCAGATTGTATGGGATGTGGGGCATCAAGCCTACGCGCACAAAGTATTGACTGGTCGCCGTGATCAGTTGGCGACCATTAGATCTAAAGATGGTCTGACGGCATTTCCTGAGCGCGCTGAGTCTGTTTACGATACTTTTGGTGTGGGGCATTCATCGACTTCTATCTCAGCAGGTCTGGGCATGAGTCTAGCGCTACGCTATCAAGGCCGAGCACAAACGGTTGCTTGTATCATTGGTGACGGGGCAATGACAGGCGGCATGGCGTTTGAGGCGATGAACGATGCCGTACAACAAGACGCTGATCTACTGGTTATCTTAAATGATAACGACATGTCGATATCTTGCTCTATTGGTGGCTTTTCACGGCATTTAGCAATGCTTTGGGAGTCAGGCTATCAAGTCGATATTTCTGATACAGGCGAGCCGATGCTGTGTAAGCGCCCTGACATGCAAGCATTTGACCGTCGTAAACGTCATACCGAACATCGCGCCGTACCGCAGTTAGAAGACAATTTGTTCAAAGCGATTGGCTTTGCCTATTTTGGTCCATTCGATGGGCATGATATTCCTGAACTCTTGCGAGTGTTGTCATTAGCAAAGCAGATCAAAGGCCCAGTCTTGGTACATATATATACCACCAAGGGCAAAGGCTTTGCGCCAGCAGAATTAGATCCGGTTGGTTATCATGCGATTAGTAAGCTACCCGCCGAGAGTCATGATGACACGCCGAGCGAGTCTATAGAACCAACTAAACAATATGCAAAACCTGCGCTGAAGTACTCGCAAGTATTTGGCAAGTTCTTATGTGATAAAGCGGACGAGGACGATAAGCTGTTGGCAATCACGCCTGCTATGGAAGAAGGCTCAGGGATGATTGACTTTGCTCGTCATTTCCCAGAGCGTTTTTTCGATGTGGCTATCGCTGAGCAACATGCCGTCACGCTAGCTGCAGGTATGGCAACCCAAGGCGTTAAACCTATTGTCGCGATTTACTCGACGTTTTTGCAGCGCGGTTATGATCAGCTGATTCATGATGTGGCTTTGCAAAATCTTGATGTGATGTTTGCCATCGATCGAGCAGGGTTAGTGGGTGAAGACGGTGCTACGCACGCTGGCGTGTTCGATTTTGGGTTTTTGCGTGGTATTCCTAATGTCATCATTGCAGCACCAAAAAATGAGAACGAGTGCTACCATCTGCTCAATACCTGCTATGAATACCAAGGCTGCACTGCTGTGCGTTATCCGCGCGGCACGGGTACTGGCGCTGCTATCGAGCAACCAGCACAAGTTTATAAAATTGGTGAAGCGGTTGTCGAGTCAGTCATTGGCAACGATGATGCGCCTCATAAGCTTGCATTACTGGCATTTGGTACGATGGTGGCAACAGCACAGCAAGCAGCTGAGAGCATAGCCATCGACACCACGCTGGCGTGTCAGGTACATGTGATCAATATGCGCTGGGTAAAACCTCTAGATACGGCGATGATTGAAAGATTGTTGGCGCAAGGGGTAACTCATATTGCAACGCTAGAAGAGCACATGGTTATGGGCGGCGCAGGTAGCGCGGTAAATGAGTATTTACTCAATGAATCTACAGCCTTCAAACGTCAGCGTCCGTCAGTTAGTAATATAGGAATTTCTGATCGCTTTATCGCTCACGGCTCGCAAACAGAGCAATTGGCAGACTGTGGTCTAGACGTCGCTGGTGTGATAGGGCAGCTCAAGCAGCTCTTGTCATAGCACGGATTATTTCATTCTATGATTGTGTCACTCAATACTTTAAATATACATTGAATGACACAGATATTAGCTCTCTAAACAGAGCAAACGCCTGCTAGCCGTAGGTGCTAACTTTTTTACAACTTGCGCAGTGTCTGTGGCTACCAAAACATTGGTATCGTCAGCGTAATGGTTTTTTCGTTTTTATCGAACAATTTTAGTATAATGCGATTGTCGTTTATAAGTTTTCATTTATGAAAGGCACGTTTTTAAATCGCATAGATGTGGTGTGATGCGGCGGCTGTTTGGCATGTTGTGGGCACAGAGTTGGTCTTATTTTTTATATTCATTCATCAAGCAAATAGGTTATTTATGGAACCCATGGTCGTCATCGCAGCGCGTACTGCTGAAAAAGTTGGTAAAGAGATTTTATATGCGCATCAAAACCGCCACAAAATTGAGTTAGATATTGAGTCTAAAGGACTTGATGGTCTGGTTACGCGTATCGATCGCTTTAGCGAAGAGCTCACAATCGAGACGCTAAAAGCCAGCTACCCTGATCATTCGTTTTTGGGTGAAGAGTTTGGTATGCAAGAAGGTCGCGGTGAAGATGCTGACTGGTGCTGGATTATCGACCCACTAGATGGCACCAAAAACTTTGTACATGGTGTACCGCAGTTCTGTGTATCTATCGCTGTACAGCACAAAGGCGTCACCCAACATGGTGTGGTCTATGATCCTGTTCGTGATGAGATGTTCTCAGCCAGCCGTGGTAAAGGCGCGCGCTTGAACAATCGCCGTATGCAAGTGAGCGAACGCAAAACCATTGATGGTGGTTTCTTTACGACTGGTCATCCGCTTGAGCGTAAGCGTAATGGCGAAGTGGTCTCTTTTGCTAAACAGCATTTTGAGAGCTTACAAAAGGTATCTGAGGCAGGTGGTCAGGTACGTCGTATGGGTTCAGCTGCGCTTGATCTATGTTACGTTGCGGCTGGTCGTTTTGACGGTTATTTTGAGATGTCTATCAAGCCTTGGGATATCGCAGCAGGTGAGTTGATTGTGACTGAAGCACGCGGCGTTGTGGTTGATCACACGGGCGCGCACAACTCTATGACGTCAGGTTCGATCTTTGCTTGTAACGTTAAGCTGCTCAAGCCATTGATGCAGACAGTCGTGCCAATCTGGGGCAACGCTATCTAAGCGCAGACGAAATGCGCAATTATCCAACAGATAGCTAATAGCACTGGGTTATCTGAAGAGTAAATAGCTGTTATCCAAACAACAAAAAGCTGGTTCCGTTATGGAGCCAGCTTTTTTGTTTTATTATCACCCTTGTAGCCACTTTTGTCTTCAACAGTAATGCCTTTAAACGCCATCTCTTTACTGGTGGTCTCTAGCAATTGCAATTCTTCCTCTATCAGCATCAGCATGTCCTGTACACGCGGCAATGCTTTGCTACATGCAGTTATACCAAACTCAATCCTATCCAAATAACTGGCTAAGGTGATATTCATGGCTTGACCATTAAATACGATAGAAGCGGGGTACAAAGACTGCAAACGTGCACCATTCCAGTAGAGAGGTTTCTCAGAGCCTGGAACGTTAGAAATAATTAGGTTAAACGCCTGTTTTTTAGGGAACAGCCCAGTCGCTAGATTAATACCTTCCCATGCGTATGAAACGATACTGTAGTTAATGACTTGCGCTTGATTCATACGGCGAAAGCGGCGCTTGCCGTTATTCATACTACGGTGGATCAGCTCTACTCTACGCATCGGATCGTCTAAATGCGTGCCCAAGTTTGCCAATATAAATGACAATTGATTGCCCGATATGCTGTTGTCAGTGCGTAGTGACATGGGCACAAAAGCAATGAGCGGCTTGCTTGGCAACGCATCCATGGATATCAGATAACGACGTATAGCCCCAGCACAGACGGCTAGAACCACATCATTTCTACTGATTTTGAGTCTGTCAGCAATCATATTGAAGCGCTGTATATCATAGGACTGCGCCGCGATTCGGCGCGATGCTGATATACGCTTATTTAAGATACTCATCGGCGCATCAAACGTACCGACATAGCCTTCATCACCGTAGTTCTTGAGGTTATCTACCAACTCTGTAAATACCGGTTTGATGGTTGATATCTGCTCTTTTAAGATCTTTTTGATGGATCTTTCGGCAGGCAAGATAGCGTTGACTTGGTTACGGTGGCGCGCCATCAGTGACCACACGGGTAGCGTGACAGGCTCAGCAGGAGACTGCGATAAGGACTTTTTGACCAGACGCATCGCAGCGATACCATCAACGAGTGAGTGATGAATCTTAAAATACCAAGCAAATCGTTCAGGACCGCCTTCTACCTCTGGCTCAATCCCTTCAATGATATGACATTCCCACAGAGGCATCGCCCGATCTAGCAGTCGTCCATGCTCTCTTGACACATACATCAACAGCTCACGAACGCGCCCAGGACTTGGAAGTGCGACATGGTGAAAATGGTGCTCCACATCGAAATCTTTGTCTTTTTTCCAAAACACCAAATGCTCTAGCACCTGATTAAACGGGAAGCTTGGCGGCACATCAGAGTTTTGCATTTGCTGTACCAGCTGATAGACAAAATCACTATCAGCACCTTCTGGTAATTCAAATAAAAACAATCCGCCAACATGCATGGGCTGTTTACGCGACTCGAGAAGTAAGAACAACTGGTCGACTGCTGTGAGAAGTCGCATAATAAATCCTTTTATGACGATAATGAATAATAAATGATAGCTGACAGAGCGCTGAACAAAGAGTCTTTCTGTCTTATTGTTTTATAATTGGTTTTTATAAGGGTGGTTCAGTCTAACTACTTACTGAAAGAAGTACCCTGTCTGCGGTGAGCTGGCCGTCGCCATCTTACGCATCGGCATACGACCTGCCATGAACGCAGCGCGACCTGCCCATACAGCATGCTTCATGGCATGTGCCATCATAACTGGGTTTTGGGCGTTAGCAATAGCAGAGTTCATCAGGACGCCATCACAACCAAGCTCCATAGCAATCGCCGCATCAGACGCTGTACCGACCCCTGCATCGACCAATACAGGCACTTTGGCATTTTCGATGATAAGACTGAGTGTATGACGATTCAGTAAGCCAAGTCCAGAACCAATCAAGCTGCCAAGTGGCATAATAGCGACGCAGCCCATGCTCTCTAGCTCTTGTGCGACGATCGGATCATCTGAGCTATAAACCATGACTTCAAAACCATCATCGACCAATACCTGAGCTGCCTTCAATGTCTCGGTAACGTTGGGATAAAGAGTTTTTTCATCGCCCAATACCTCAAGCTTGACCAAATTATGTCCACCTAATAGCTCGCGAGCCAGCTTGCACGTACGAATGGCTGTTTCGGCATCGAAGCAACCAGCAGTGTTGGGCAAAATGGTGTATTTGTCAGGTGAGATGACATCGAGCAAATTAGGCTCATTGCTATTTTGACCAATGTTGACACGACGAATAGCAACGGTCACGATCTCTGCTGCTGAAGCGGCAATGGCTTCTCCGGTCTCAGTCATGTCTTTATATTTGCCTGTACCGACCAATAGACGGGAGGAAAAGGTACGACTACCAACGGTAAAAGTATCTTGCAAAAGTGGTGTCGGGTGAGTAGCAGTGCTAACGTTCTCTGACATAACTAAAAATCCTAATGGCGAGCGGGCGAGGTAGATATAATCGGTTGAAAATAATTCAGACATAAAAGATATAGGCGCAAGTACGGCAAGTCATTGCCGAGCAACGCCCCTACATGGTATGACATTGATTATAGCGAAATATCATGAGCCGTCTTTATAATATTAAAAAGTGAAATAGACAATAATAGCGCACCATCAGCAAAATAAAAAATCGATGTCTATATATAGCGTAACCTTAAGCGAATGGTGATAGCCAAAATTGCCCACCGCATAAAACAATACGCGTCTAAAACAAAATGCTATTATAACAAACTCATCCAATCTTACTTGCACTCTTTTTGGTTTGGTCAGTGGTGTACAAGGTGTTTACAACGCTCGGCTATGATTTGGTTTTTGATACTATTTTTTATTAGGTCGTCTTTATGATGCAGTTACCGTACAGTTTTGCGAAACGCCATCAGATTTTGGCGATACTCGCGATTGACCCTGAGTTGCCGCCGACGTTAGTACTGACAAAAGCCACACCATTATCTGCAATTAATGAAGCGGTGCGGTTTTTGCAGCAGCAAGGTAGCCGCAGCGTGCCTACTTACGAAAGTATCAGCGCGGATGACTTTGAAAAACGTATGAACGCCGCTTACGCTGGCAACACAGGAGAGTCGCAGCATATCGCCGCTGGTCTTGAAGATAATCCTGACCTTGATAGCCTAGCAGACAGTGTCCCCGAAACTGAAGACCTGATGGATCAGCAGGACGACGCGCCTATTATCCGTCTGATCAATGCATTACTGTCCGAAGCCATTCGTCTAAGTGCATCCGATATCCATATAGAGACTTTCGAAAAACGCTTGGTTGTTCGCTTTCGTGTCGATGGTGAGCTAAAAGAAATCATCACCCCAAAACGCCAGCTGGCGCCATTATTAGTCTCGCGTATCAAAGTCATGGCAAAGTTAGATATCGCTGAAAAACGTGTACCGCAAGATGGTCGCATTAGTTTGCGATTGGCAGGGCGCGAAGTAGATGTGCGCGTATCGACACTGCCATCGAGCTTCGGCGAGCGCGTGGTGATGCGACTATTAGACAAGCAAGCAGGTCGCCTAAATATGACGTATTTGGGGCTGTCTGATAATGATTATACCGAGCTTAAACGTTTGATTCATCGTCCACATGGCATTATTTTGGTGACAGGGCCGACGGGTTCAGGCAAGACCACCACGCTGTATTCTGCATTGACTGATCTGAATGACCAAACTCGTAATATCTTGACCGCCGAAGATCCCATTGAGTTTCAGCTGGATGGTATTGGACAAACGCAAGTGAATAATAAAGTAGATATGACCTTTGCAAAGAGTCTACGAGCGATGTTGCGCCAAGACCCCGATGTCGTGATGGTAGGTGAAATTCGTGACTTAGAGACGGCGGAGATTGCTGTACAGGCTTCTTTGACAGGGCACCTGGTCTTGTCGACATTACATACCAACACGGCTATTGGTGCAGTGACGCGCTTGCAAGACATGGGTGTTGAGCCATTTTTACTATCGTCTTCGCTCATTGGTGTGGTAGCGCAGCGTTTGGTGCGTACTTTGTGTCCACATTGTCATGACTGGCAGGCAGCAGATACGGAGCAAGCCAAGCTTTTTGCCGAAGTTGGCATGGCGTCAGATGCAGATGATAATAATGAAAAGGCAGTCAACACGTCCATTCGCTTACCGAAACCCGTTGGCTGTGATAAATGCAATCAATCAGGGTTTAGAGGTCGTACCGCGATATATGAAGTCGTGCCAGTTGATGATACGCTGCGCCGTATGATCCATAGCAATACTGCTGAGTATGAGCTAGAAGAATATGCGCGCCTACAAACGCCATCGATTCGCGCCGATGGTCTACGTAAAGTGATAGAGGGGCGAACGACGTTAGAAGAGGTGCTGCGAGTCACAAAGGAAAGCGCAGTAGCAGATGACGAAATACTGGTCTAATTCTGATCTAAGTTCGGTGATATACAAATGATTGGACAAGACAGCTAATAAGCAAAAATAGAGCAGTGGTGACTGATGTAGTGAGTACAAGACGACCAGCGAGGCTGTAGATAGATAAGTGCGCGATGTGAACATCGCGCACTTATCTCATTGATTGCCAATAGGTAACCTGCATTACAAGAAGTAAATAGCACAGGTTACCTCAATCCAACTCATTATTTACTATCAACGGTCTCACTTTCTACAGTTTTGTCCGCCGAGCCTTTGCGACGTGCTTCTAGCTCAGATTTTGGAATCCAGGCCCAAGTCATCTCGACTACGATAGGGTCGCGGTCACTGTCAGACTCACGATCATCAATGAGGCAAGGAATAACCATTTCACCCTTTGGTGTATTTAAAATCTCCAAGCGCTGCTCATCAGAGAGACTAGCCACCGCCGCAATTTGACCTTTTTTGATCGGACGATAAAAGTTAACCGAGTAGGATTTGATCAGTAGTATACGATCAGAGGGTAGGTTTAAACCCAAAATAAATCCTGTTGCTGTTTCAGCCAGCAAGGTAATGGCTACTGCATGAATAGAGCCAATATGGTTCTGTACCGCTTTGACATTGTTGAGGCTGACGACCACTTGGTTTGGTTCGACGGTTTCGTAGTACACACCTGTCGTCCCTACGTAAGGCACGACTTTACCAAAGGCTTTAGACAAAATGCTTGAGCGTGCACTAGCAGGTAGGTATTTGGTGACAGATAGTAGTTTGGTAAATTGATTGTTAATAGGTTTTAGCGTACTGCTGGGTGTTTCGGTGGGTGGTTTTTTGTTGTCAGAGACTTTGGCTGGTCGCTTACCAGTTAGCTTGGCGGGTAGGTTTTTTAGTAATCCTGACATACAAAATTCCTTAATGTAGATAAATCGAATGATGTTTTTTGATAACGGCAACTGTGCGTAAAACCACTATAAACACTATGGTACATTAACGGCTACCTTTCGACTATTATTAGCATGAACTGCTGCGCTTATAAAATAGCAAGACAGTCAGCTAACCCGTAGATACCTTCACGCTTGTTACCCGCGTTATAATGACACGATATGATTATTTTATGAATGCTTCAATGCTGGATGCCGCTATGTCTGATATGTCTACTCCTGAGCCAACCAATATCATCTATACTGGCGTCGCAGGTACAGGGAAAACATATCGACTGCTCCAAATCGCCAAGCAATACACTGATTATCTGCCTGAGATCAATGGGGAAGAGCTGCTCGGGCAGTTGTTACAGGACTCAAGCTGGCGTGAGGTACTGTGTTTGGTGTTTTTGGACCTACACGCGGAGCAGCAGGATTTGGTAAAAGTCAGAGAGTTGGTTAATCATCCATTTTTTATTACTAAAGCTGCGCAAAACGCCCGCGAGAAAAACCTAGAGAGTACTGCTTGGCTAGAGCTGCGCAGACATAGTCCTGTAGACTCTAAAACCGTCAGTTTCGACAATCGTGCCAGCCAAGCTTATTTTGATAAGGACAACAGCGGTGCATGGTATTTACTGCCTGAGAGTATGACGCTACTAAATGAGCTGTCACAGCAACTAGCAGAGTTCCAGCAGGCACAGCGTGATCACAAAGCTAAGCTCAATCAAAACATCGGTCAGCAGCGATTTAGTATGGTGAGCTTCCATCAAGCCTATGGTTATGAAGAGTTTGTTGAAGGGATTCGCCCTGTCATGGCAGGCTCTAACCAAGCACACAATAACCAGGTAAATAATAATCAGGTAAATAATAGCCATGCCAATCAGACGCAAATGAGCTACGCGGTACAAGACGGGGCGTTTTTGAAGTTGTGTCAGCGTGCGGCGCGCGATCCTCAGCAGCGTTACGCGATGCTGATTGATGAGGTCAACCGCGCCAATGTCTCACGAGTATTTGGTGAGCTGCTCAGTTTGATTGAGCCAGATAAGCGTGCAGGCAAGCCAAATGCGATGACAGTGAATCTCGCATATTCAGGACGTGCTTTTAGTGTGCCTGATAACGTCGATATCTATGCCACTATGAATACTCAAGATCACTCGCTTGCGCCTCTCGACATGGCACTACGTCGACGCTTTCGCTTTATCGATTGTCCGCCGCAGCCTGAATTATTACCTATAATTAGTAGTAAGCGTAACGCAGCTGATAGCGTAGAGGCTGACACGATTGACCTGGGTAAATTACTAACGGGGCTCAATACACGTATTACACAGACGTTAGGAGTAGACGCTTGTCTAGGGCATGCGTTTTTATTATCAGTTGAGAGTTTGACCCAATTACAATCCGTTTTAGTCGAACAGATTATTCCCCAACTGGCACAAGCTGCTGGTGGTCAAGTTGCGGCATTACAGTATATTTTTCAGGATGAGCAGCAGCCAATAAGCGCGCAGTTCATTCATGACAGTCATGTGCTGGTCAATAATAAACCACAAGGTTCGGTGAGTCATCAGCAGATTATGGCCAACCAAAACCATATGTTCACAGGGCAAGACAGCTTTCTTAGTCAATCCATGAACATGAGCAGCTACATAATCAATGCAGACCTTATCGCAAAGACTGGTAAATTCAACCAGCCCTCTATCTATCAGCGTCTGTACTAGCAAGGTGGCTGACTTATGATAAACGACAGCGTATATCACCAAAAAGGCTACAATAAAAGCTACGATGAAAATATCATTCGTACTTATACGCCTCGTAAGAACGCTAAAGCAAAAAACGTCAAAACCAATATCATCACCGTGTTCGAGCATCAACGCCTGACCGCGCATGATTTTTTGCATGTGTCTGATTTTCAATGGTTGATGGCGCAGGAGTTTGCTGTATTTACCATCAAGCGTAAGCAAGGACAGTGGCAGCTCAAGGTCGGACATTATATAGGCATTATTTTACTGCCTAGTGGCATGACGCTTGAGCTACTACCAAAGCTGAATACATCCATTCAGGACGATGATATCGCTCAAACGCGTCGCTGGGTACAAGGCATGCTATCCGACTTGACTCGCCTTGATAGGCCAAAGAGTTGTAAGCTGCCCAACATGAAAAATCTCGGTCAATTCGCTCATCCATCAGTACAATTACCCATAGAAGCACCGCCGTTGTCGGATTGGCTGATTACGCAATTTTTACAGCGTCTAGTACACTATCAACCAACCCAACATTATCAGGAGCGTGTCCAAAATCAGTCTTCCGTACAAGGGCGACTACTCATCAAAGAGCAGCTAAGACGCAATAGCATGCAGCCGCATCGATTTGTCTGTGAAAGTAGTATGCTGAGTCATGATATGCTGGCCAATCGATTGATAAAAAGCGCATTAGTCTACTTGATGCCTTTATTTCTACAATCTGGATATTCGACGCTCTTGCAGCAGTGGCAGCACTTGCCTACGCTCGACCAACGTGAGATGCAGCGCTTAGCGTCAATATATACTCAGGCAACAAAGCAACTAGACACTCTGCCACTACAAAGGCAAAAACTGCAAGCTGCTCATCAACTGTTAGATTTGGCTTATTGGTTATTACGGCAGTCAGCTGCTGCAGCAGGCTATGGTGTTGACTCAACCAAACCAAATCGACCCCCACTGCGCTTGTGTTTGTTGATTGATATGAATCAAGCATTTGAGCAGTGGGCAAGTCAGCGTATCGCATCGATGTTCCAACGATTAAGTAATCACTGTCGTCCCTTGTATCAAACTCAAAGTGTTTGGCTAAACGATGCAGAAGGGCGGGCATGTCTATCTATAAGACCTGACCTACTGATATATCAAATGTCTGATAATCACTACCAGGGTCAGAGTGATACTGATCAGGATGATAGGGCAGTGACTAGGACTACAATGACTAAGACTAGAGGTCACTACAGCCATGTTATCGATATCAAATGGAAATACTTACCTCATAGCAATGCTATTAGCGCGAGCGATGCTTATCAATTGACCAGCTATGCACAGGCTTATCAAGCAGGGCAGGTTTGGATGGTTTATCCCGTATTAGGAAATGAGAGGCAGCCAGTGGCACTCAAGCAGCAAATTCATCAAGCTCTTGATACCGATAATGATGATGGCTCAAGTGATGCGCATTTGTGGTTGATACCGTTTGATGTATTGACAGGGACAGTAAACGGTAATGGGCGACCACATTTGAATAGAGCATAATGACGCTAGTAGTAATACAGGCTATAGCTGATAGGCAGACTGAATGATTAAGATTGCTATTTAAAAGCTACCGATTAGAGACTGTCCATTAGAAGTCGTCGCGATGTTTTTGTGATAATCTGCTTTTTTAAAGAATTTAGAGATTATTTTAAATTAATTGAAAATAGGTGTTGACACAATCGCCTTTTCCCCTTAATATGTGCACCTCGATAGCGAGGAACATTAACAAGTTAGCGGCATTGCCAACAACGAGTTACTCAACAAGCTATCGTGATAATAGAGAATTTCGGAGTGTGGCGCAGTTTGGTAGCGCATCTGGTTTGGGACCAGAGGGTCGTAGGTTCGAATCCTATCACTCCGACCATCTATTTTAAGAGCCTTACAGGCTTTTTTTTATGTATAATGGTTTAGTTTCTGATATAGTAAAAACTGTATTTTTGACTGAATGTGGTATATAAAAGTCCTCTAAGAGCGCCTGTAGCTCAGCTGGATAGAGCATCTCCCTTCTAAGGAGGTGGCCGCAGGTTCGAATCCTGCCAGGCGCGCCATTTAGCCTGCAAATCTTGCCTTATCAGGCAATAGTTATGGCGGTTGTAGCTCAGTTGGTAGAGCCCCGGGTTGTGATCTCGGTTGTCGTGGGTTCGAGTCCCATCAGTCGCCCCATTTATTTTGTATTATCCGTATAAACATTCTATATTTATACCAAAACCTATAAGCAATACCATTCGCCACTGTTGGCGTTTTTTTATGTCTGTTTGTTTTTCATCCCTCTGTAGCCTCCTACAATATTGAACCGTTCGAAGTGCCCATACTTTGTTGGTTTACGTCCTTTGTCTTTTGATATTCATATCGTTGTAGGTTTTTTCCAGAAGCCTAGATTCACTGTGTCTGCTCTATTATTAATTAGTAATACTTATGAGTGAATGGACACGAAGTTTCAAATCGGGCATTATGCTTATGTTTCGATTTATTCATCACACTAATTGTGTCGTCAACTGAGGTGTTAGGCACTGGCATAAAATAGCGAGTCAAAATATCCTATTGATTACGTTAGCGTTCAAAAGTATTTTAAATATATCTACATTTTTAAGCTTTATTATTGACCCTGTATGATTGAGGAACTGATTAATGGACGCATTGAGCGTATTGCTACAAAACGTGCACTTATTTGAGACCAAGTATTATCGTTTGAACGGTGCTGGCAATTGGTCTTACTCTATTACGAGAAAAGACACTATTTTGTTTTATTTGGTGATGTCTGGCGGTTTTTGTATTGATGTTGGTAATGGTCTAAGAGAAGCCCGCGCTGGTGATATGATTATGATCCCCAATGCACACAAGCATGTGAGCTATGCGCTCAATCATAATGGTGATGTTGCCGAACCGCTTGATGAGTTATTGATTAACAGTAAAGATCGTACGCTTGACATCGATGGTGACGGTGACCCTAATTCGTCTTTGATACTTATCGAATGCAAATATGACAAAGAGATGATTAATCCTCTACTGTCTGTACTACCACCGATATTACCCGAGCTCAATGATGCCGCCGATGGTCGTTTTGAGGTCATTGATGTAGAGATTAAGCTGCTGACCTTGGAGGCTGAGCGTGAGCGTATGGGTAAAACCGCTGTCATCAATCATTGGGCGAGTATCATGATGATTGAGTGCTTACGCGTCTATATTGAGAGCTTGCCTGAAGCCACCGAAAACTGGCTCAAAGCAATGAAAGATCCGTTTTTGACCAAGGCGCTAGCCGCGATGCACGAAGCACCAAGCCAAAGCTGGACCATTCATAAGCTTGCAGAAGTAGCAGGAATGTCACGATCTAGCTTTGCTCAGCGTTTCAAAGACACAGTCGGCATGCCGCCGCTCACGTATCTGATCGATTACCGCTTGCGTTTGGCAGCGCGATATTTACGCTTACAGCAGAACAGTATCAGCCGCATCAGTGATATGGTGGGCTATGCATCCGACTCTACCTTTAGTCAGGCATTCAAGCGTGTCTATGGGGTCTCACCAAAAGCGTACCGACAGCAGTATCAACAACAAAAACTCGCCTAGGTCAGTTTTGCTATATCGGCAGTATCTATTTATAGAAGCACTAAAGTCTATAAAAGCGCTAAAGCGACCAACATTGCTTTAGCGCTTTTTGCTTCGATTAACTCTTTTAGTTTTATCCGCGATCTTTTATATACTGAGCAGGTATAGAGACACAGTATCTGATAGTTAGACCGTGCTATTTCGGTTATACAAAGCTGACAAGGCGTGCGTGTTCAGGTACTATGAGATAATGAGTCGTCGAAATATGAGCGTGTGCGTTTAGCGCACGATGTATAGCTGAATGCCAGCCATACAAAAGGATCTAGACGATGTTTATTTTTGCTGCTGATGGTATGTTATGACTGAACCGACCGCAAAGCCAAGTACAGAAGCCAATAGCCAACAAGGCGCTACTGCAACTGCTAAAAAAGAAAATAATACTGATAGAGATAATTTGATTAGCACACAATCAGCGCAGCCAGAAGATGTGAGACAAGTTCCTGATAAGGCGGCACTATTGACCTTATTTACTTTATCAGATGCCAAAGAAGAAGCGTACGACTTAGGCGCTACAGAGCAGTCCAATACCCATAGCTCAACCAGTCAGTCGCCTGCCAGTGAGACATCTGTCGCGGCACAGCGAGTCGCTCTTTATCGTACTCAGCATGAACGTACCCGGCTACTATATATGGCATCTGCCAATACGCGCCCCACATATTTGGTACAAACCCTCAAATCACAATTTATAGAACATCAGCAATACTTGCTTGCTCAGCAGCTCGATAAGCGTGGTCTGATGGATACGGATATGCTTGAACGACTCTGGCAACAGCTACATGTGGTCGATGATATCATCGCAGATATCGTGCGTCATATGCCTGCTCAGCAGCCAGCAGGCTGGCAGCTCACCACTCAGGATGGACGCAACCCACTGTGTTTTGCCACGGTCGGTAAACTAAAACATGGCAAGCCCGTTCGCGATCAAGGTAGTCTCAACAGCTACGTACTTGGTCACTTTGGGGTAAGTAGTTTCACTTATGATCGAGGTTATTATATCGGTCATGTGGTTGGGTACCTATTTAGCTGTTATTTTTGCGCGCATCTATCGGTCAGTTATGGTGTAACGGCGCTTGGTCAGCAAGTAGTCGCCGATTATGACTATGCTAGTCTTGAGACCCCGCATATGGTTAGACTGCTACAAGGCCTGGATGGTTATTGTAAAAAACGCATTTATCAATTGGCGGTTATTTGTGCACGTTTGAGCGTTTTTGCTAGTGACAAACGTATTGAGCGTATGCTGATCGCTGAGGTCAATGATTTTGATAAAAAGTTACAGCAGCAGCACTTGGATGTTTTATTATTACAAGGCTTGATGCCTGATAGTAACGACTCAACGCCGCTTTGATAGGTATGAAGCCTTCTGTTAAGTCGTACGCTATGACCGTTTACCTGTGACCCACTTAGGATATCTGCTGCTATGCCCGCTTATCACTTCAAAGCGCTTGATGACCATGGCAGTGTCCAAAAAGGCTTGCTAGAAGGGGACTCGGCGCGGCAAGTTCGTCAGCAGCTGCGTGATAAGCGGTGGACACCAGTCGAAGTCAGCGCTGTCAATGACCGAAAAAGCCAAAGTAAAAACCGTTACAAAAAACCATCTGCTTATGAGCTGGCGCTGCTCACACGCCAATTGTCTGTGTTGCTGGCGGCTGGTATTCCACTCGAGGAGACTTTGGCTGCGGTCGCCAAACAATCACCAAAAACTCATATCAAATCTTTGATGCTCGCTGTACGCTCACATGTCCTAGAAGGGTTGAGCTTAGCACGAGCACTACAACAAGCCGCTAGCTTTCCGCCACTATATATCGCCACAATTGCAGCAGGCGAAAAATCAGGTCATCTTGATCTCATCCTGAACCAGTTGGCAGACTACACCGAAAACCGTTTTGCCCTCCAAAAGAAAATCCAAGGCGCCATGGTCTATCCGGTTGTACTGATGGTTATGGCAATTGCGGTGATTATGGGTCTAATGAGTTTTGTGGTGCCCAAAATTGTCAAAGTTTTTGAGCAGTCCGAGCAAGCCCTACCATTGATTACCCAAGTCGTTCTGACCTTATCGAATATCATTACTCAGTGGTGGTGGCTAATGCTTCTGGTATTGGCAGGGGCTGCATTTTTATTCTACCGTTTTGCTCAAACGCAGGCAGGGAAATTGACCATTGATAGTGTGGTACTTAGATTACCGATACTGGCCAGGTTGTCCAAAGGATTGAATGCCGCGCGATTTGCTAGCACCCTTGCGATATTAGTACGCTCAGGCGTGCCACTGATTGAGGCATTGCATATCGGTGCTGCGGTCACGACCAATTTACATATCCAAAAAACGATTATCACTGCTGCTGATAGAGTCACAGAAGGCTCAAGCTTATCTAGTCAGCTAGAGAAATCTACTTATTTTCCACCGATGATGGTGCAGATGATCAAAAGTGGCGAAAACTCAGGTGAGTTAGAAAATATGCTAAGCCGTGCTGCCAATATGCAAGAGGCAGAAGCAACCAACTTCATCAGTACTTTGCTGTCATTGCTCGAGCCTCTGATGCTGGTATTGATGGGTGTGGTCGTGATGATTATCGTTATGGCGGTTATGCTACCTATTGTTAATATGAATGACTTGGCAGGCTAGCAAGCAGTCACTTGAACGGCTGACACAAATCCGATATCTCTATCTTACCTATACGGCACATCTTGCTAAACTCTGAGCGAGCTTTCTTAAGATTTGCTTACTGTTGTATATTATTGTCTATGATATAGTTTTACTAGGGTAAATCTGAGCACCACGCTATAGTAAAAGTAGGATGAAGCGACAGTTATAGACCTCACTGTTTATTCAATACTGACCATAATGACAATCTGAGCACCGCGCTGGATAAAAATAAAACCATGGTTTATAGTGATAATGATGTAGGATATTACTGATAAGATCTGACAGTAGTAAGCGCCACTAGAATGCTACTGTTACCACTGACATAACTGTGATGACCAAAGCGATGACTATGACTGACAATTTTCAAGTGAATACGATTCCAAAAAGTGCCCATATTACAAACAATGCTAAAAACAATAATAACGCCAAAATTAACAACAGTATATTAGATGACTCAGCTACTGTAAGTGTTCATCAGAGTCTGTCTTCAACGATGCCGTACAGTTCAGCACATAGATCTATGCAGTCAGGGTTTACTCTGATTGAAATCATGGTCGTCATCGTGATCTTGGCTATCTTAGCGGGTTTGGTCGTACCTAAAGTCGTCGGACAAAGCGATAAAGCTCGTGTCAAAACGACTGAGACCGCGCTAGCTACTGTTTCAAATGCACTAGATATGTACAAAGTCGATAATTCACGCTATCCAACGACAGCTCAAGGATTAGAGGCACTGACAACACCGCCTGCCGATGCAAAGAATTACCCTGAAGGTGGTTATATAAAAGGTGGCTATCCGACAGATGGTTGGGAAAACGAAATGCAATACGTAGCCCCAGGTAGTGAAGGTCGTCCTTATGATTTGTTTTCATTGGGTGCAGATGGGCAGCAAGGTGGCGAGGGTCAGGATGCTGATCTTTACGCTCAGCTATAAGGTTTGATTGTACAAACGCTTATGAAACCCATAGCATTATATTGTTTATAAACGTATTTGGTCACTTGCTCATATTTACTACCCTCTAAATATCAACCAATAATCCCTTATTGGTTGATATTTTTTATCAGCTTATAAAGTGCTCATCGTTCAATATGAGTGATGTACTGAGCGCTGATATTTTTATCAGCATGTTTATGCTGAGTTTATGCTTTTACTGCCAGGCTTTTACTGCTAACCATTATCAGAGGTAACGATTTATGCCCATTAAAATGCCAGCACCCCAAATAACTGCACTTAATAGACGCATTTCCAAATGCTGCGCGCTTGCACTTACTGTCACCAGCACCTCACTGATAGCCGCGTTATCAATGACATCAATAAGTGTACAGGCTGCAGGATTGAGCGATTTATTTAATAGTAGTAGCTCATCGCAATCAAAGTTTTTGCCGGTGGATGAGGCTTTTCAAGTCCTCAGTAGTGCCAAGGTAACATCTAAGGGTACACAATTATCTATTATCTTTGATATCACGCCAGGGCACTATGTCTATAAAGATAAGCTGACTGTAAGCTTTCCTAAAGGTGTGATTGCAGCCCCATTTATTTTTAATCAGGCACCCGTATCAATTGATGATCCGACCTTTGGTCAGGTTCCTGTATTCACGCAAAGAAGTATCGTTGCAACCACAACGCTGACGACCAGTAGTGGTAAGGGAGCGAAAAATGTCCCCATTATGATTGGCTGGCAGGGCTGTGCAAAAGCTGGATTATGCTATCCACCAGAAAAAATCAAAACCAAGATAAATATTGCTGCAACGCGCAGATAAGTATCGCGCAGGTCGATTCACATATTAGTCATAACAGGTAGCTATTCATGTCCATCAAGGCGCCATCACAACCTTTCTCACGAACTGCTAAAACGTCTCCAAAAAAATCGTACGTATTAGCGTTTGCTATTGCGAGCAGCTCGCTGTTAACTGGTTTGGCACCAATAACAGCGCAAGCTGCAGGATTGAGTGATTTATTTGGCAATAGTCAAAGCAACGCACAGTCGAAATTCTTGCCAGTGGATGAGGCTTTTCAGGTCATTAGTAGTAGTACACCTACCCACACAGGCACGCGCCTGTCTATCAATTTTGATATCACGCCCGAACATTATGTTTATAAAGATCAAATAAAACTCACGCTACCGGCTGGCGTGAATGCAACCCCTTTTACCTTTAGCCAACAGCCATACTCAATCGATGATCCGACCTTTGGGAAAGTGCTGGTGTTTGATCAAATCAATATGGTCGCAACGACCATATTGACCAGCAATAATGGCACAAGCATGAGTGACGCAGCGATTGTCATTGGCTGGCAAGGCTGTGCAAAAGCAGGGCTGTGCTATCCACCCGAAAAAATCAAAACTACAGTTAACATCGCAGCGACGTCACCGCAAACGAGATCAAGTAACGCTAGTATTGATAGCGCTGCTGCAAGTAGTAGTCTGGCTGATGTGACAGCATCAACGAATGACAATGAGACGACATCGATAGAGGCTGGTATAGCCAATACAACTCAGTCTGATGACGATCAAGCATTGATAGATGATGACGTTATTGACTATGACCTCATTGATGACAGCACTTTAGAATACGACTCTTTAGATGGCAGTACGTCGACGACCACGATTTCTGGGTCAGATACGAACATCTCAGGCAGCGCGACCAGTAGCGAAAACGTCGCTGGCAATACGCTGGTCGATGGTGATCCTTTTGGGCTTGCCTCTCATCCTTGGCTTGCACTGGTGTTGCTATTCTTAGCAGGTCTGGGTTTGGCATTGACGCCCTGCGTACTGCCGATGCTACCCATCGTTGCCAATATCGTGGCCCGTGAACAAAACCCAACTGTCAAACGTGGCATTATCTTAACCACCAGTTATGCGATTGGTGTAGCCACTGCCTATGGTGTTTTGGGTGCAGTTATTGCGGTGTTTGGGGAGTCACTAGGTATTATTGGGTGGTTGCAAAACCCGATTATTCTTATCAGCTTTGCCGTGGTTTTTGTATTATTAGCGCTATATATGTTGGATGCGTTCACCGTACGCTTGCCACATGTGCTAAGGAGAAAAATGCAAAATCTAAGCCAAGCAGGTGACAGTAAGCTGGGTAGTACGGGGGGCAGTTTGATTGCTGGTTTCTTGTCAGCATTGGTAGTATCTCCCTGTGTCTCTGCGCCACTGTTCGGTGCGTTACTCGCCGTTTCGACTATTGGCAGTCCGTTGTTGGGCTTTGCTGCTTTATTTATGCTGGGGTTTGGTTTGTCAGCGCCGCTTATCTTGATAGGTGCTACCCAAGGCAAGATCATACCAAAGGCAGGCGAGTGGATGAACTGGGTCAAACAAGGCTTTGCCTTATTGCTATTCGCTGTGGCATTGCTCCTCATCGAGCGTGTGTTTATATCACCAGTCATGCTGATGGTATGGGCATTATGGTTTATGGTGGTAGCGATATGGGCATGGAGTTGGCTGGGTAAAGGTCGTATGCTGACCCAAGCGTTGAGTCTCATTGTGGGTATTTGGGCCACTTGTTTGATCGTGGGTGCAGCACTAGGAAATGATGATAGCTTACATCCATTAGCGTCATTGAGCGCCGCGCCAATGATGGCACCGTCGAATGCTACTTATCCAGTAGGTAGCAATAGCGCAAAAGATGAGAGGATCACGACGCTTACCGAGCTAGATACTATCGTTGCCTCCAACCCAAAAGTAATCGTTGATTTAACTGCCGACTGGTGCGTTGAGTGCCGTATTATGGATAAAAATTTATTTCATAATCGTCCAGCACAAATGCAAGACTGGCAACTGGTCAAGCTCGATATTACAGAAACGACTGAAGATTCCAAAGCTGTTTTGTCTCGCTATAAACTATTTGGTCCACCAGCGTTGCTTTACTATCAAAATGGTCAATTGGTTAATCAGCAAGTGGGCGAAATCGGTCGCTTGGAGTTTGAGCAAACTCTAACAACGCTGAATAACTGATAATGAATAACTTTTAATCAATAAGTAGATTTAATCATTTGAGTAGAATCCTGATTTAGGATTAATAATAAAGAGCAGCCGGTGTACCGTAATAACCGTACATCGGCTTTTTAGTGTCATTAATTCATGCTTGTAATATCTTATACCGATATCTATTTGGATAGAGATTAGGATTTTCTGATCGTATTTAATATGCCGATAACGCTAGTATAGTCTTTATATTTTCATTACAATAAAGTAACAATAGTGCAGGGATAGATCAGTCCGTCAAGACTGTCTTTGGTGTTTATGTACTATTGATTTCTTCTTGTTTTTAGCGGTGACGCTAACGGTTATACCAATTAATTCACATACTCTGCTAGCGATAATGCTGGTTAGATAAAGGACATTTATGTTTGCCCACATCACCACTCAGCGTCAATTACAACGTACCAATGTAATCAGTCGTAACGCCAGTAGCCAAACGAGGCATACTCATTTGAGTGTTGCCGTTGCTATCGCTTTGAGTTGTACAGCGGTACAAGTACAAGCAGCTGACAATAGTCAGACTTACAATGAGCTGCCAGTACCAGAAGCAGCATTTGAGTACGGCAGCGTGGAGACGGCTCAGAATACTAGCAATAATGAGACATACACGAGCGTCACTGCCCAAAGTGGCAACGTGATTAGTAAAGAGTTTATTGCTCAACAAGCAAAGCTGTTTTCTGACTGTACGCAAGTTCAGAGTAGTGCTGCCCGTTTGGCATGTTTTGATAAGGTGGCTGAGCAAGGAAAAACCCCAAGCTATACTACGACCAAACAGCCTGTTGATTTGGCAAAGACGTTTAAAACGACCATTTCAGGTAACCCGCAGGTTGTCTTTGTAGAAGAAAAATCAACCAATACTTTCAATGGTAACAGCACAACTACAGGTCTAGCCGCCACTCAACAGACTGCTGCTAAGCGTATGGATACAGATGCAGATAGTGAACAAGAGATTCAGGTTTTAGATAGCGTAGGCGTCACTCAAACAGATATCGAAAAGTATACACCGCTGAGCCTAGCGTATGATCTGGATCAAAATAGCGAGCGCGGTACTTGGACAGTAAGACCATACCGACCGACGTATTTGCTGCCGTTGTTTTATACTTTTGATCCTAACTTAAACCCAAGCACACCTTCTCAAGACATTGAGCCTTTTGACTCTAATGACATACGTGAAACTGAGCTGAAGTTTCAGTTATCACTGAAGAGTAAAGTAGCAGAAGATTTATTCGATACCAGTGCAGATTTATGGTTTGGCTATACTCAGGAGTCGCATTGGCAGGTTTATAACGAAGACAACTCACGACCGTTTCGTGCCACCGACTATCAACCAGAGATATTCTTGACCCAACCTGTGACAGCAGACCTTCCCTTCGGTGGACGTTTACGTATGTTAGGGGCTGGTGCTGTGCATCACTCAAATGGTCAGGATGATCCATTATCACGTTCATGGAACCGTGCTTATCTGATGGCAGGGGCAGAGTGGGGTAAGCTATCCGTCATACCGCGTCTCTGG
This sequence comes from Psychrobacter sp. H27, assembly GCF_059072655.1. Taxonomy (NCBI): domain Bacteria; kingdom Pseudomonadati; phylum Pseudomonadota; class Gammaproteobacteria; order Moraxellales; family Moraxellaceae; genus Psychrobacter; species Psychrobacter sp. H27. The sequence continues at coordinate 2,268,793 of NZ_JCACRX010000001.1, forward strand.
GCTCGCGTGAATAGTGACAGTAGCAGCGATGATGACAACCCAGATATCGAAGATTACATGGGTTATGGCGATATCAAATTCTTATATGATTTGCCAGACCAGCAGAGTGTCAGCGGTACTTTGCGCTATAACCCAAGCACCAATAAAGGTGCTGCACAAATCGATTATATCTATCCATTGTCAGAAAACGTCAATGGTATGGTGCAGTTGTTCCAAGGGTATGGCGAGTCTATTGTTGATTATAATCATGAAAACACCTCTATCGGCTTTGGTATTGTGCTTAACGATTGGAAAGGTCTCTAATATAGCAGAGCCTTATCATGCATTATGATGATAAATAATCTATGCACAACTTAGCACCGTATCAAACTGGACTGTGGTTGGCAGAGTATATAGATATACGCTGCCAGCTATGCCGTATTTACCGTAGTACATTAGCACCTCAGCTAATACCGCATCACGCGCTATCTAACGCTGGTCACTCGCCAAGCACAAAACATGAGAGTACAAAATCTAAGCTCGCATTGGTAACTAGCGACGCTTTGCTTACTCGTATTCATCATCAGATCAGACTTCGCGTAAGCAGTGGCTTACTTTGTACTCACTGTCACCATAGTATCGCGTGGCTCCCAGAACCTTTTGACGTTGATATCGCTTTTGGTAAATCGCTATCCATACAAGCGTCTACTTATTATGACTATCCAATACGCCAAGCGATTCGGGCATTCAAGCATCATGAAGACATGACCAAGCTACCTTTATTACTACATGTCATACGCCAGCTGCCACGCCCGCATGGCTGTCATCAGCATAATAGTGTGATTGTCGCTATGCCGACCACCGATCAACGCCTAGCCAAACGAGGTTTTGATCCTGTCAGTATTCTATCCGCGCAACTATCAAAGCACTGGAACATTCCATTGTGGCACGGTGTTCAGCGCATTGACGATACGATGAGCCAGCAAGGCCTGACACGTGCTGAACGCCTAAGTAACCTAGATAATGCTTTCGCGCTCTCACAGAGCCCTCCTACAAAACGCTTATTATTGTTCGATGATGTCTCAACGACAGGTGCAAGCTTACAGGCTTTAGCGCGAGCATTTATCGGACCTGAGCATCCAAATACGATAAATGCTCAACGCTATAGTAACTACCACATTTCAGCATATGCTTTAGCGCATGGTAGTCAATAGTGTTAATTAAGCTATCTATTTGAAATCATTAATATATTGCTAATTCTTTGCCTTCACTATATATTATTAAATACGTATATAGTTGTTGACACACTGAATAGGGATTTTTGTCGTTTTGTATATAAACTCAACAGAATGTTATGGAACAAAAATTGCATGTTATTAGTTAAGTTAACTACAAAATCATTAGCAAAGACGACATCAGATTTTAGTTATTTTAAAACAAAAACTGATAAGAGACAGACATTAGCGGTGCTAAATAGGGATTTGATGTGAATGCATCTGTGAATAATCGACAACCCAACAGACTGATGGCTAATTCAGGTTTTACCTTAATTGAGCTCATGGTGACGATTGCGGTACTGGCTATCATTGTAAGTATTGCCGCACCAAGTATCAGTACTCAGCTTGCCAACCAGCGGGTTAAATCAACGGCTTCTACTATTACTAGTATATTGAAAGACGCTAAAGTCGAAAGTGTTATTCGTCGCCAGAATATTCAAGTCGTATATAGCGATACTGCAAAAACTATTGTATTGAAAAACACCAGTGGTACTGTGTTGACCAGTTATGATATTAACTCTAGAAGCACCGTATCTATTACTCCTAATTCAACCAATACGGTAACTTTTCAGCCGAATAAAGTGACTGCTAATGGCGTCAAAGTCACTTATACCATTTGTGATAGTAATACAGCCGCTACACCTCGAAAAATTGAAGTTAGTACGATAGCAAGCATTACTCACAAACTAGAAGGAACTTGCTAGTGAGAAACTTAGGTAGTCAGCATGGTGTAGGCTTGGTAGAGGTGCTAGTAGCACTATTATTACTAGCAGTTGCAGTGCTTGGATTCTCAGCTATGCAAATGACTGCAGTAAAAGCTACTGATGAGAGCCTCATGCGTACACGAGCATTAGCTATTATGAGAGGTGGCGCGGAAACAATGCGTGCAAATTCAAGCGGAATAGGCGCTTTCAAAACAGCTGTAAACGGTAGCACTGACTCTGTAACAATAGATGGCGCTGTAATCACAAAGGACAGTTGTATCAAAAATACAACGGGAGCACCTGTCGCTGCAGACAGTTGCACTATTAATCAACTAGCAACACGTGATGCCTTATTAATGAAGTCATACGCGGTGATAAATGATATCAAGTTAGGTTTAGTTCCTAATGGGTGTCCTGGCACGTCAGGTGAACAAGAGCGTCAATGCTTTGTAGCCAGCTGGGGCGATACTACTGTAGCTCTAAGTGATAGTGATACAAATGCTTGTGCTTATGCGAATGGTACTTATAAAAATGGTGCAGAGTGCTTTATTATGGAGGCTTACTGATGCTGAACGTTGACAGCCATAACAACAGTAATTGCAAGCAGTCTGGTTTTACTCTAATAGAGCTTATGATCTCATTAGTGCTAGGTTTGATTATCTCCGCCGCCGTCGTACAGATATACACAATTAGTGTAAAAACAAGCAGTGTGCAATCTAGTGGTAGTGAGTTGCAAGATGCTAGTGTGTTCGGTTTGCAGCAGTTAGAAAAGAAAGTTCGTTTAGCTAATTTAGGTAACCCAATTACGAGAATAGACGGAACGACTGCGAAGGGCGGTATTGTGTTAACAGGCGCCAACTTAGGTATTACTACTACGCCGTATACTGACACTGGTTACTTGACGAGACGTGCGGGTGATGCGGTTGGTGGTACGAATGGCTGGACAGGAGTCTCAAATACTACTGTTAATAGTGATCAACTGACAATCCAATATACAAATATAACGGGTAGCCCATTCAGCGACTGTGAAGGCTCAGCAGTTGAGGTAAACGATATTGCTATTGAGCGTTATTTTCTGCGACCTGTTACGAATGACAGTAGTAGTGGCGCCATCAAAGACCTAGTGTTAGCTTGTGATGCTGGAAGGGTTGACTTTGCAGCAGGTAAGATCAGAACGATAAGTGGTACAGACGCTCGCAACTTTGGTCAAGCTGGTCAAGAATTTATTACTAATGTAGATCAGTTCAAAATCTTGTTAGGTGTCCAATATGATTCGGGTGTCAATGCAGGTCAGACTATGTACTTACCAAGTAGTGCTTATCTATCGATAACTGCGAACAAACCAGCAATAACATCAGTAAAAATAGGTCTAATTGTTCATGGTAGCACTCCTGTTTTAGGTAGTGATGATCAAACTTCGTTTACACTGTTAGGTCAGAATAATGCACTAAAGACAGATACTACACGTCAAAAACAAGTACGCGCGACTTATGAGACTACAACGTTATTACGCAACGCTCGTGTAGTCAATGTGAAAACCAGCTTATAAATTCTGGTAAGGAGAGTAAGAGTGACGATCCATCGCGATTCACCAAACCCAACCGTGAAAGACGTTAAAATGACTCTCGGATATCGGCATACCGAGCGCGGGGCAACGTTAATAGCAGTTTTACTATTCTTAGTCTTGATTATGCTCGCTGGTGCTATAGCAGTGAGACAAAGCAATACAGATCTCAAAATAGCGACAAGCGATCAGATCAATACAGTATTATTACAGTCTTCAGATAGTGCCAACCAAAAGCTCGAAATGATGCTCAATGGTAGCTCAACCTCTACTGAATACCTAGATGTGACAAGTGCATCAGGTGTGTTTGGGCATTTTCTATTGAATGATGAAAATGCAAACAATGAGTTTATTTATTGTTTCAACCCTCGTACCAAAAAGTATCTGACATCCAATGCCACTGTTATGTTAAAGGGAACTGCAGCAAATCCTACAGCCTATTGGAGTGGTTTGAACAATGGTATATGTGATTACAACAGTGCTGATGGCTATACCAGTGCTAGGCAAACGGTTGTTACTCAAATGAGCGTCACTGTTGCTCCCGTCGATCCAAATGCCGAAAGATTTGGGCATATGGTCATCGGTAAAGAAATCGAAGACAGAACCAGCAAAAAATTCACATTTGATATTAGGTCTGCTTCAGCGTTGCCATCCTATAGTGAACCTAAAGCTAATGGAGATAATTGTTTTGCACAAACCAGCATTAAAGATAACGTCGTCGGTAGTAAAAAATCACTGAGCGATTGTATGCTCGCTGCCGACACTCCAAGCAAAATGTTATATGAGCAAGCAGATGTTGAAAACATCTCTTCTTCTACGAAGTGTATCCCGTTTGGTAGAGGTACATTAAATGCAGAATGCGTCCTCAAAACTGCGCCATAAATAGTTTACTTATTATAAAAGGATAGAGGTTATGAAACGACTAAATACTGTATCGCCAATGAGTGGCAAAGTTACGTTACCTTTGAAGTATCTAGTCGTTGCCATGGCTGCTATGGTCGCTCTGCCAGTCGCACAAGCTGATGTCGCGGGCAAAAAAATTGGCGATCTAGAGATATACAAGGCGGCTGAAGGTGGCAAAACCACCATCACCATGATGCTTGATACCTCAGGTAGTATGACAGCAGCCCAGTCAAATGTAGGCGCATCTGCCTGTGACTTACCTGCTGAAGTCTCTTCTAGCGACATCACAATAATGACAGAACCATCTGCAACAACGCCGTCTTATACGAGAAGATATTGTGAGACTGATGGTGAAAAAAGATACTTTTATAGAAGAACTTCTGGTTTTTTTAGCGCTACGCGATGGTATCGTTGTGGTAGCAACAACGGATCAGGTAGTGTAAATATAAATGCTTGTAATGGCAATGCTGAAATAAATACACCTTCAACTAATGGTTTTGAACAAGAAAGTAGCGGTAACTTTTTTAACACTACAACTTACTACTACAAAACTAATGGAGGTGATAGATACTATGACCGACTAACTCGTCTTAAAGATGCCATTTTTACTTTAATGGATAGCACTCAGTTAGACTCTAATAAGGTGGCTATTGGCATTGGTCAGTTTTCTTCTCAAAGCGGCAGTAATAACGTGGTGGAGCTCAATTCAGACGGCACTGCTAGAAATACTGATGGTAGTAGTGGTAAGATATTATTACCTGCCGCTTTACTAGATGATGCTCAACGTCAGAATATAAGAAACGTTGTTGCTGCTGCAGGTGGTGGTAACGGGACGCCCACAGCTAATGCTTACGCAGAGGTTGGCGCTTATATGTTAGGTACCAAAACAAGTGGTACTGGGAGTGGTTTCAGTAAATCGTCATCATCCTCCAAAAATAGTAGTAATTATATTAGCCCGCTTTCATCTCCCTCGAGTTGTGATGGACGTGGTATTTATTTCTTAACTGATGGTGCTCCAAATAGTTCAGATAGTCCTTTAGCACTGATGAAAACCGCTTTAAATCGTAGTTCTTTTAGCTTATCTACGGTCACGTTACCGGATGGTAGTCAGAATGATCATGGTATGCCTGAGGTTGGTTCGTTTGCCAAAGCCTTACGTGATCCTACCATTAACCCTTTAGGAACAGATCGTGAAATCTATACAGCAGTAGTTGGTTTTGGCTCGGTATTTAATATCGATAGAGCGGAGGACGATAATAGAGATCCAGCAGATCGCATTATTCGTAACCTTCCTTATACCAATCCAAGAACTGGCATCACTGCCAATCGAGACTTTTATAATTGCACAAAATTCACAGATATTGATGCAAGAAATGCTTGTAACTGGGGTGAAAAGACAACTGCAGCATTGCCAGGCGTTGGTGGTTTTGGCGAAGGAGGTTTCTACTCTGCACAGTCTACCGAGGATATTGTTAATAGTATTACCACGTTCGTTAGCGATTTGAATCAAACACTACCTTCTACGCCATCAGGGACTATTGTCATCCCAGACGATCCCTATCGTGCTGATAGTCAGCTTGCGGTCGCCTACTATCCAACTATACAGCCCAAGGTTGCTGAAAACTCAGTAATTTGGGAAGGTAACCTAAAGAAATATAGTTTAAATGAAGGCACGCTATATGGTAAGAGTAATACTAAGCTCTTCAAAAATATAGCAGGGGAATTAAACCCAGCAGCACAGGATCTGTGGTCAGACACTAACTATGCTGGTGCCAATGACAAGGTAGAGTCTGGTGGGTTTTATTCTCAGCTAAGTACACCAGCTACTGGTCTTGCCTCTGTTAGAACTCTGTATGTAGAAGATTGGGAAAATAATTCTAGTAAAAAACCAGTATTAAAAAAGGTGAGTGTCAATGCTGCAGGTAAAGTGTTAGTAAATAACACTGCTTTGACAAATACATCCTTTATAGATACAGCAACCTACAATGAAGCGACGTTGAGAAAGCTACTGAACTTTTTAGGTTTTGCCAATCTTCCAGCGACAACGGTCAATGTGAAGGATATGACGTTGACCAGCGCTAATGCAACCCAACCTATCAAAGTACTAGGAGCGACGATACACTCGACTCCTGCTTCAGTATCATATTCAGCAAACTTAGATGAAGATGGTAGAGTCAACACTACTCGTGATGATTACGTACTATTTGGTTCATCAGAAGGTGGTCTGCATTTGGTTAATGCTGACAATGCCAGTACTAGTGGTGATGGCGGTAAAGAGAAGTTTGTCATTATTCCAAGAGAGATGCTGATAGATCCCGAAAAATCAGCAGCATTAGTCAAAGACGCGACCAAGGCTAGTACGGGTTCACCTAATTTTGGTGTTGATGCACCTTGGATGGTCAGTGCTGACTATAAATACGATTTTGAAGCTAAACGTGTCAATATTGACACTACTGATGGCAAAGGTGTCTATGCTTATGGTGGTCTACGTATGGGCGGCGAAGCTTTATATGGTCTGAACCTCATTGACAATGACAACCCTAGTATGATGTTTGCAATTACACCAGCGACTTCAGGTTTCAGTCGTATGGGTCAGATTTGGGAAAAGCCTACTAAGGCTAAAATAAAAACAAGTACTGCTGCTAGTGATAAAGGTACAGACGTTCTAGTATTTGGTGGTGGTTATGACATGTGTTATGAAAATGAAGGTTTTCAAGTGGGTTTGATTGACTCTATATTGGGTGGCTGTGCGTTGACGGCGACCACGCAGGCGAAAGGTAATGCTGTCTATATCATTAATGCTAAAACAGGCGCTCTTATTTGGTCAGCCTCCAGTGATTCAAGTGCTACGAAAACAGTGCCTACCATGAAAAATAGTATCGTCGCTGGCGTGACCACGTTAGATCGTAACAATGATGGCTTTATGGACCATATTTATTTTGCTGACTTAGGTGGTCAAGTATTCCGTGCCGACTTTACCAATGCAGGGTTTATAAAACCATCTGCGACAGCCACAGCATCGTCGCCTGAAAGCTCTTTCACCAATACGCGGGTCACTCGGGTTCTGCAAAGTGCTTATACTGGTTCTGATACCAAATACAATCATCGCTTTTATGAGCGTCCAGTCGTTAGTTTCTATCGTAATCCAGTGAGTAGTAGCTTATTTGCACTTGTAAATGTCATTTCAGGCGATCGTAGCTCACCTCTATCTAAGATACGTGATCTCAGTAAAGCTGACAGACTTTATGGCATCATGGATACTGATGTTACAAAGGCAGACAGCATTTTTTATGCAAGCAACTTTACAGCAGCAAATAACGCTAATGGTCAAAAAATAGCTGATTTAACAGCTAATAGCTCATCAACTAGTAATTTGACTCAATTACCTAACGCGATTGGAACTCTGAATGCTGCAGGTTATACATTGGCGCAAAAGAATAGTGCTATCTCGGTACTACAAGGAACATCAAAGAATGGATGGTACATTCCGCTAACGAACTTTGATGGCTATGGCAACGTCAGATATACCAAAGGTGTAGGAAAGTCTGAAGTGATTGATAGTTTTTTGTACACTACCGTCTATAACCCAGATATGAACTATGGAACGGTAGATTCTTGTTCTGCCAAGATTACTGGTGGTTCAGAGAGACAACTATATTGTCTACCTTATGGTATTTGTACTGATGATGCCTCCAAAAATGGTTTAGGTGGGTTTGTCCGAGCAGGTAAAGGTATTCAAGAGCTTACTTTAGGTCCACGAAGTTCGACACTCTCTAATCAGCGTTTGCTTATCGGTACTAGAACTCTGACAGAACGTGCGAATGATCGTGTGAATTTTGGCTCTGATACAGATAAAGGGCTATTTAACGCAACATCAAAACCTAATGGGCTGAATCAAAACTTATCAGCTGCTGATTTAATTTTGGGAAGTGGTACTGCTCCTGATTTTATATTCAACGAAAGATTTACCCTTCAACCAAAAGTATGGTACGAAGTAGACTGATGAGACAGCCGTATGAAGAAATTATTTAGGCAACAGATAGGTTTTACCCTCATTGAGTTAATGGTCGTGATTTTTATCGTCGCTATTTTGGCTGCGATAGCGATTCCGTCTTATAGACAGTATGTGGTTCGTAATTCAGAGCTACAAGCGCAAGCACGTATGCAACAGCTTGAGATAGAGCTCAATCGTTGGCGTGCTACTGCGCTTACTTACAAAGGGTTTCAACCTAGAAAGCTAGCTAGTGATGGTACGGTTAGCAATGGCTACGACGATGCACCTACTAACCAAACAATCTACGTGCCAGCAGGTAGTGATAATAATAATTACCGCTACAAAATTCGTCTAGTTGATGCAAGTACAGACGCCACTCTAGCACCTAATGCAGCGGGTTTTTCTGTGGCAGGTAATGCGTGGCGAATGCTTGCTGAGCCCAATTCTAGCCTTACAGGCTCTAATGCACACCTTCTTATGCTCGATAGTACGGGGTTAAGGTGTCAGAGCAAAGATAGAACGGTGAAGATAACGTCTACTGATTGTGGTACGGGGGAGGAGAGCTGGTAATGTCTATAATTATAAAAGCATATAAGCCACAACATGGTTTTACTTTGATTGAGATGATGATAGTCGTCGCTATTATTGGCGTACTTGCTGCGATTGCTTATCCTAGCTATCAGCAATACGTCATTAAAACCAAACGTACCGATATGATGAGTGAAATGTACAATATTGCTTCGGAAATCGAGAGTCGAAAATTAGCTCAAGGAAGTTATAGTGTTATCAGTACAGGTGTCATAGCAGATTTTGCTACAGCATATCCAAGACAGGGAACTAAGCTATATGATGTCACTATCACAAATCCACTTGTCACTAAATGGACGATTACTGCTACGCCAAAGTCTAATACTCAAATGGCAAGCGATGGTAATCTAACGCTTAATTATCAAGGTATAAAGTGTCGAGGTAACAGTACTAACAAAAAATGTGGTACAGATAAAGAGTGGAGTAATTGATAATAATAGCTTCAATCTCGCATGCTGACAAAAAATGTCAGCTGTAATTACGGCAATATTCGACAATTTACATAAACTGACAATTTTAAGCAATAAACTGGCAATAATATTAACTCATCCCATATTGTCCGCTATGTTGTTCAGCAAAAGGGCGGAATAAGCATGTCTAATAGCTAAGATAGGTCATAAATTAAATGCTACAAGGTGACAAGCATTAGTAAGAGTGTCAGTTAAAAGATATAAACGAATATTTTAGATAATTATAAAAAAGTTGGCACGCTACCTGCAACAATAATAATAAGACAGTAAATAGATTAGATACTTAGTCTAAACTGACACCTACAATCAGTAGTAATGATAGCTAGGCCAGACCATGCATCATACTGCCATTATCTTATCGCAAAAGGAGTTCTTATGAACACTCAAAAAGGTTTTACTTTAATCGAACTAATGATCGTTATCGCTATTATCGGTATCTTGGCTGCGATCGCTCTGCCTGCTTATCAAGACTATACGGCGCGCGCACAAGCATCTGAAGGTTTTAAAGCAACTTCAGGCTTGCAAAGTGACATTGGAGTTTTTGTTGCAGATCAAAATCGCTTTCCTTTACCTACTGAAATTCCGAATGTTAACGATTTAGAAGGTAAGTACTTTTCAGCTAGTGATACACCTGCTGACGCTGGTGTAACATTGACAGGTGGTGATGCGGCTACGGTTACAACGCCTACAGCTCCTACAGTTATTAATGTAACCTTTGATGCTGGCGCTAACAATGGTAAAGCTATGTTACTTACCCCTGCTGCAACTGATTCAGGCCAAATCAGTGGATGGACTTGCAAACCTGCTGCTACAAATGGTATTGATCCTTCACGCTTACCAGCTAGCTGTCAGTCATAGTAGATGCTTCGCTAATAATTTGAGTTAAGAAAAGCCCTAGCTATTGCTAGGGCTTTTTTCAAAACATCAATATAGGAAGACCTATTATGAGAACACAAAACGGTTTTACTCTAATCGAGTTGATGATTGTTGTTGCTATAATAGGTATTCTATCCGCTATTGCGATACCAAGTTACCTTAACTATATTGGTAGATCACAAGCGGTCGAGGGCTTTACTGTTTCAGCGGGTCTGCGTAGTGAGATCACTACCTATGTTTGGGAAAACAAGCGTTTTCCTGATGCCAACGAAGTAGCAATAACGGGTAATATCGGAAAGCAAGCAAATACCTTAGAAGGTAAATACATTGCTACTAATGGCATTTCTGTGACGCCAGATACTGGTATCATTACTATCAATTTTGACGATGGAAATATCGCTGGTGAGTCGTTAATATTAACGCCTGAAATAAATACCCTCAATAATCAGCAGATTATCAAATGGTCATGCAGTGGCACGATGAGCCCAAATAAGCTACCATTAAGTTGCCAAGATTGATGCTGTTGGTATTCTATAATAAGTATATTCAATTTATGCACCGTTGAACGTGCTCATTATCACTAATCATAAACTAGTGTACATATGTTAAATTCATCATTTAGATTTCGGCTCAAAGCATTTGCTTACCATCTAGGCATCTCTATTTTTATTGCCCTTGTAGGTCTATATATCGTCTTTATGGTATGGCATCCAGCGCCATTAGCAAAGGCAGTAGGCGTTACTCATATATTTATCATGATGCTAGCGATTGATGTGATATTAGGACCATTATTGACTTTCATTGTTGCTAGACAAGGTAAAAAGTCCTTAAAGTTTGATTTAGCCATTGTTATCATTTTACAGCTCGCTGCATTTACTTATGGTATATACAATATCGCTATTAGCAGACCTGTATATATCGCCTTTGATACTATCCGCTTTGAAGTAGTGCAGGCAAATAACATTCCTGTAGAACGCTTAGAACAAGCATCAGCTCCTTATAATAGGTTGGGGTGGGGACAGCCAAAACTTGTAGCAGTCAAACCTACAAAAAGCATAGAACAAAAAAATGATAGATTGTTTGTAGAGCTTGAGACTGGTATTGCGCCAAGTATGCAGCCAAATCTATATGAGCCGATAAACAATCAATGGTCACTTATTATTCAGAAATCTAATAGCTTAGACACGTTATATACGAACAACCCTAGAGTATCAGTCGATAATATAATTAATAAATATCCATCTGCCATAGCATGGCTACCACTAAAAGCTTACGAACAAAATATGGTGGTATTGATTAGTGAAGATAACGTGGTAGATATCCTAGATTTGAGACCATGAAGCCAATAAAAAACCACCTAACAGCATATCACTATTAGGTGGTTTTTTATTGGCTCAATGTATTGAGAAATGCTTAAAGAGTTATCTATCTCTCAAGATACTGAATCTTACCTTCCACGCCATCCCACTTAGCCGCTTCTGGCATTTGTCCTTTCATCTCAGTAATGTTTGGCCATTTTTGTGCCAACTCTTCATTGAGCTGAGTGAACATCTCTTGATCTTTCGGCACTTCGTCTTCTGAGAAGATCGCATTAGCCGGACACTCAGGCTCGCATAGCGCGCAGTCGATACACTCATCAGGATCGATGACGAGGAAGTTTGGGCCTTCATAAAAGCAGTCCACAGGACAGACTTCTACACAGTCGGTGTATTTGCAAAGAATACAGTTATCTGTAACGACAAAGGTCATAGCGAGGTCTACCTGTTATTGGATTGGCTGATATAGTCAATTTTTAAAAGCGCTACTGCGTCAACTTTACTTGAAGTAAGGTGTATACTTACACTCGGTCGCATTGCAGCACTTTTAAATTTAATCAACTATAAGGGCTATATAGAATAGTGAAAAAATAAATCGTATTTTAGCGCCTTTGCTACTATTTGACAATTCCCTTTAATGACTAATGATTTTCTTTAGATGATATAGCATATCATGAGCCTGTTTAGGGGTCAGGCTATCAGGATCGATAGCACTCAGCTCGTCTTGTAAGCTAAATAGCTGATTTTGTTTTGGATTATCTATTACGTCTACCGCTTGCGAAATATGGTTTATCTCGTGATTTAGAGTGTCACCATTATAATCCTTTGCTCGTTTATCCGTTACTGACTTAGCTAATTCATTTTTATCATCAGTAATTTTCTGATTATCTACTTTTAGGTCATCTGTTTTTAGGCTATCCGTTTGTAGATGATCGGCTAAGTAGCGTTTGGCATCATCTAACACTTGAGTGGGAATACCAGCCATTTTTGCGACATGTAATCCAAAGCTAGAGCTTGCTGCACCCTCCTTAATTTTATGAAGGAGTAACAACTGACCATCGACCTCGCTAGCGGCAACATGGACATTACGGATATTGTTGTGGTGACCCCCATCGCTGTGTACCAATTGCGTCAGCTCAAAATAATGAGTGGCAAATAGTGTCAGGCAGCCAATCTCTACTAGGCGATTGACACAAGCGTGAGCAATGGCCAAGCCATCAGTGGTCGCCGTACCGCGTCCGACTTCGTCCATTAATACGAGCGACTTATTGGTTGCTTGGTTTAATATATTAGCCGTCTCTATCATCTCTACCATAAAGGTCGACTTGCCGCCGGCTAAATCGTCTGCTGAGCCGATGCGGGTAAAGATACGGTCGATATCACCGATATGAGCACTTGCTGCTGGCACAAAGCTACCGCAATGAGCAAGCAAGACAATCAGCGCGGTCTGGCGCATATAAGTGGATTTACCGCCCATATTGGGACCAGTAATCAGGAGCAGTCTTTCAGGATGTCCTTCTTCAGCACTATCAGCATTGGTGCTACCTAGCGTACAGTCATTGGCGACGAAGTGTTTGGCGCTTAATGAATGATTATTGCTGTGGTTGGCGTTATTTTGACTCAATGCGGCTTCGACGACAACGTGACGGCCTTGGCGAATATCAATAGTGCTCTGATTACGAGCGATTAATTCGTTTTTATCTTTCGAACTATGACCCATGACTGGACGTTGCCAGTTATAGGTTATGGCAAGATCTGCCCAGTTACTCAGCACGTCTACTTGGGCGATAGCAGCACTCAGCTGTTGTAGATCGGCCAGACTTTCATTTAATTGATTCAGTAGCTCTTGGTATAGCTGTTTTTCACGAGCTAGTGCCAAAGATTGCGCACTCAGATATTCTGTCTCGACTTCTTTTAGTTCATCGGTGATAAAACGCTCGCTACTCTTGAGGGTTTGCCGACGGATAAAATGAGCCGGAGCGTTCTTTGCTTGCACTTTAGGCAGTTCAAAGTAAAAGCCACTGACTTTATTAAAGCCTACTTTTAGACTGGGTAATTGATTGTCCTGACGAGCCTGTTCTACCATCTTATCCAGGGTGGCTTGGATATTGTCATGAAGATGAGTCAGACGATCGAACTCATCGTCATAACCCGCTGCCAGCATGCCACCATCACGTATATGTGCAGGTGGCTCTGTGATGATGGCACGCTCGATCACTTCAGAGACAGCCTGAACAGCAGGGAGCTTATTTGGTAATTGCTGCATCAACATCGGTAACAGGCCAGCGTCTTCATGGCTGATACCCGCATTCACGAGTAAAGTTGTAAGGTGAGCGCTACTCGCGATACTGTCGGCAAGCTTGCGCAAATCGCGAGGTTTTGCGCTCATTAGCCCGATACGGCTACTAATACGCTCGATATCACCAATGGTATTGAGTGTGTCACGTAGGCTAGTTACCAATGAGCCATTTTTTGAATTTTGGGTAGTTTGAGCGGAGTTGCTATCGGTATTTAATAAGGCGTCTATTGCATCAAGACGCATATTAATATGCGAATGTTGACGAAGTGGACGCTTCATCTGCTGCATGAGCAGTCGCTTGCCCATTGGTGTCTGGCAGTGGTTGAGGACCGATATCAAAGACGTGCCGCTGCTACTAACAGGAGCAAATAGCTCAAGGTTTTGCTGACTATTAGCATCGATAATCAGGTAGTCATCACTATGCTCAACGATAAGCTGATTGATCTGTGGCACATGCCGCTGCTGAGTCTGCCGTGCATAGTGAATCAGCGCAGCGCAACTAGATTGCGCCAGTACATTGTCCGCAATACCCAAACCATCGAGACGCTGCACCTCAAACTGCTGACAAAGCGTGTCACTAGCGTGCCCACGATGAAAATCATTGGCAGCAACTTCTATAATAGGGCAGTCAAGATGCTGCCGTAACCATAGCATCCATTCTGTATCATTGCTTCCAATGCTGCCGCTAATGCTATCGCCAAGTGCTTCGCTAATGATACATTCACTGGGTGCAAACCGTGCTAACACCGTCAGCATCTGCGTCTGCAAGCTATCTGCATCGTCTTTGTCAGCGCTCAAGGTTTGCGTGGTTAATGTGCCAGCGGCCAAGTCCATTTGACTGACTGCCGCCCGTATGGTCTGGCTACTATCTTGAGCTTTTACACTAGCAATATCGATAGCGACCACGGTGGGTGTATGGTTTGGCGCAATCAGAGCGTCATCAGTAATAGTGCCTGCTGTGAGTGTTTTGACGACTTCGCGGCGCATGATGCTACCAGCCGCTGATTTACCTTTACTCTTTTTTTGTTTGTCACCCATGCTAGGTAAGCTGACGCTATCGTCAGCGGCAGGGCTACTGACAGCGTCGTCTACCTGCTCACAGACCACTACCGTTTGCCCAGCTGCGATCAAGCGTGCCATATAGCTATCGGCTGCATGAAACGGTACCCCCGCCATCGCTATCGTATTGCCTGCTTTGTCATTACCGCGGCGAGTGAGCGTAATATCTAATATTTGCGCAGCGCGCTTGGCATCATCGAAGAACAGCTCATAGAAGTCACCCATCCGGTATAGCAGCAGCGCTTGTGGATAGTTGGCTTTCATGGTTAGATATTGCACCATCATTGGCGTATGGTCTGCTAGGTTATAGACAGCATCGCCTATATTTAAGCAGTCAGAGCTCTCTTGTTTTGATAAGGGTTTTTCCAATGAATTAGGGTTTGACGACTGATTTTGTACAGGTGGCTTTACGGTCATGCAGAGTCTCTTATAGTACTGTAATGAGTGATGATCAGTGTATTGTGGTAGGGACTTTATGGCATTGCTTGTTTGATATATGAATGTTGACTTAATAGGTGCATCAGATGTTCGTACATAACTGGTTCAGTTATCAATTTTGGATCAATGTATGCCGATAGAGTTATACGAGACTCAAAGCAATGACAAACCGATAAAGTCATTCAAAACGCTAAGAAATGTAAGAAGGTATTCGCTATTTTAACACGTCCTACGTGGTTTTTACTGCGGCAAATATCTACTCGCTGCCCTTGTATCCATCAGCGCCATAACCATATATAATGACGGCACACTTAATTGGGCGATACTAAATTAGGTAGTACTTAGTCGAATGAAGACAAGGCCGCGAGCTAAGCTTTGGCTAATGCGCACTAATTATCGAATATTCCATAGGTCAAAAAATTATGTTATCAAAGATTATAGGCAGTGTGGTTGGCACTAAAAATGACCGCGAATTAAAACGCATGCGTAAAGTGGTCAGTAAGATCAACGCAAAAGAGGCTGAAATACAAGCCCTGTCTGATGAGCAACTACAACAAAAAACCGAAGAGTTTAAAGCGCGCCATCAAAAAGGCGAAAGCCTAGATGCACTATTGCCAGAGGCATTTGCCGTTTGCCGCGAAGCATCATTACGTGTAAATGGTATGCGTCACTACGATGTGCAGCTGATCGGTGGTATCACCTTGCACGAAGGCAAAATCGCTGAGATGAAAACAGGCGAAGGTAAAACCCTAATGGGTACCTTGGCAATGTATCTAAACGCTATCAGTGGTAAAGGCGTCCATCTGGTCACGGTTAACGATTATTTGGCTGCTCGTGATGCTGAGCTAAACCGCCCACTATTTGGGTTTTTGGGTATGACCGTTGGTGTTATTTATTCGCAGCAGCTGCCACAAGAAAAAATCAATGCTTACCAAGCAGACATTACCTATGGTACCAATAACGAGTACGGCTTTGATTACTTGCGCGATAACATGGTGTTCAAGCTAGAAGAGAAGAAACAGCGCGCACTAAATTTCTGTATTATAGATGAAATTGACTCAATCTTAATCGATGAAGCGCGTACACCGCTTATTATTTCGGGTCAAGCTGAAGATTCATCACGCATGTATGCGCTGATCAACACTATTATTCCTGTGCTGATCCGCTCAAAAGATGAAGAAGCCAACAAGAACAACGAAGAAGAAGATTTTTGGATTGACGAAAAAAATCGCCAAATTGAAATCAGCGAAAAAGGCTACGAGAAAATTGAGCGCTTCTTAATCGAAGTAGGTGAGCTTGGTGAAAACGAAAGCTTGTATAGCCCAAGCCGCTTGCCACTATTGGCTCACGTTCAGGCAGCCATTCGTGCGCATCATGTCTTTGTCAAAAACGTCCATTATATTGTCGATGAAGGCGAAGTGGTTATTGTTGATGAGAATACCGGTCGTACGATGCCAGGTCGCCGTTGGTCAGAAGGTCTACATCAAGCAGTAGAAGCGAAAGAAGGTGTGGAGATTCAAGCAGAGAACCAAACGCTTGCAACGACGACGTTCCAGAACTACTTCCGTCTGTATGACAAACTGTCTGGTATGACGGGTACTGCTGATACCGAAGCAGCAGAATTTAAGTCTACCTATGATCTAGATGTCATCGTTATTCCAACGCATGAGCCCATTGCTCGTATCGATATGGATGATCAGATTTTCTTAACAAAGTTAGGAAAGTACAAAGGTATCATCCGCGAGATTAAAGAAATTCAGGAAAAAGGTGCGCCAGTATTGGTTGGTACGGCGACGATTGAGGCCAGTGAGGAGTTGTCTTACTTACTCGATCAAGGAGGCGTCAAGCATAACGTTCTAAACGCCAAGCAGCATGAACGTGAAGCTGAGATCATCGCGCAAGCAGGTAGTCCAAAATCAGTCACGATTGCAACCAACATGGCAGGTCGTGGTACGGATATTATCTTAGGCGGTAACTGGCAATCCTTTATCGAAGATATTGATGCGGTCAGCCCAGAGGAGATGCAGCGTCTAAAAGCCCAGTGGCAAGTCAAGCACGATCAAGTTGTGGCCGCTGGTGGTTTGCATATTATTGGTTCTGAGCGCCATGAGTCACGCCGTATCGATAACCAGTTACGTGGCCGTGCTGGTCGTCAAGGTGACCCTGGTATGTCACGCTTTTTCTTATCGCTTGAAGATGACTTGATGCGTATTTTTGCAGGCGATCGCGTGGTCAACATGATGCGTGCAATGGGTTTAAAAGAAGACGAAGCTATCGAGCATAAGATGGTGTCTAGATCGATTGAGAACGCACAGGGTAAGGTTGAGAGCCGCGATTTTGATGCTCGCAAAAATCTATTGAAGTATGATGACGTCGCCAATGAGCAGCGTAAAGTGATTTATGGTCAGCGTGATGATCTGCTGGCTGAGATGGAGCTATTAGAAGCCATCGAAGTGATGCATAAAGAAGTCTACAATGCCATGATTAATCAGTTTATTCCGCCTGGCTCTATTGATGATCAGTGGAACGTCGATGGTTTAGAAGATGAGCTTGAGGATGAGTTCAAGATCACAATGCCGATCAATGACTGGTTAGATGAAGACCGCCGACTGGATGAAGAAGGGCTACGCGAGAAAATCGTTCAGACGGCGATAGATCGTTATCACAGTCGCCGTGAGCAGATGGGTGAGCAAGACGCAGCTCAGCTTGAGCGTCACTTTATGCTACAAAGCCTAGATAAGCATTGGAAAGAGCATTTGACACAGATGGATCAGCTGCGTAAAGGGATTCATTTGCGAGGTTATGCACAAAAAAACCCTGAGCAAGAGTACAAGCGTGAATCGTTTGAGCTGTTCCAGATGATGCTGGGTGCAATCAAGTCTGAAACCGTACAGGACTTGTCACGTGTACATATACCAACAAAAGAAGAGCTTGAAGCACTAGAAGCTCAGCAGCGCGAAAATGCCGCTCACATGCAGATGCAGTTCGAGCATGATGATGTCGATAACTTAGATAGCAGTGCAAACAGTGCCACCGCTCAGCCGCAACCACAGAACCGCAATACTGCTGGTGCTGCAGCAGCTGGCGTGAGTGCAGCTGTAGCAGGTAACCCGAATAATGCCAACGAACCAAATCCATACGCTGGTATGAATATCAGTCGTAATGCCCCTTGTCCTTGTGGTTCAGGCCTCAAGTATAAGCAGTGTCACGGCAAGATCTAAGGATTGGTCATCGTAGAGCAATACCTTTGAGCTAAAAAAGAAAAGCCCTTATCTAAATTAGGTAAGGGCTTTTTTATGTGAATACAAAGCTTTCTTGCACTGACATCTATTCTTATATGTCTAGCAGACAATTTGTATTGATTATTTACAAATTCAGCATAGGCGTGAATTTGCGGACACGCTATAGTGTTTAGCATATCTATTTGGGAGAGAGTTATGAGTTTAGAATTATTAAAACAGTTGCGGACTTCAGTAGCGTTGACAGGACTGCTAGCTGGTGCATTGACGATCAGCGCCTGTCAGCAACAATCAGAGCCAGAAGCAGGCATGGAAGGCGTTAGTACAGAAGAGTCTGTGCCTATGTCTGCTGAGCCTGCCGAACCGAGTGACGTTGTGGTCAATAGCGAAGATGCCTCACTCAATGAAGTAGAGGATGACACGGTTGCTTCTGTTAATAGCGGCGTGACACAGATACTATATTTGTGCTCGCCTGAGTTGAAAGTTGATGCAACCTATAAAGAAGAAACCAATCAAGTGGTGGTTGCAACTGACATGGGTACAGTAACATTGAATCAAACCAATGAAGGTACTAACCCTGAAGTGTTTGAAGTCGCAACATCGATTGATGGTGGTCAAGGATTCACTCAGTGGCGCGTCGCCCACGAAGCGCGCGATACAGGTGTGATGCGTACTGCTGGTACTGATGAGGCAAACGTTGATACTTTTGAATGTAACAAAGTCTCATAGCTAAACATTAGCAACTATACAATGATATAGCCAATCGTTAACAAGCAATAAAAAGCAACGCGAGTAAGCGTTGCTTTTTATTGTCTGTAGCTTTTGCGGGCTAATAAACAAAAAGTCAGACTCTCATCTATTTCAAACGAGTAGAGTCATTATTCTGTGACTCGTGCGCTAAGAACCCCTCTTCAGTGACGTCTAGCTCTTCATGCTTGAGCTCTACTTGAATGCTATCGGTATGCACATGCGTGCTCTTATTGACGTCAATCTCTTGAATGGCATAAGTGTCTTTAGTAACCGTAGCCACTTGACGTGACAACACAATCTCAATTGGCTCATCACCAATTTCTATTTGCTTGCCATTGACAGTTACTACTGCCTTACTGTCTAGTGATGGCTCAACATGACGCAATATATCTTTTTCATCGTAGTTACCTGAGAGCAAATCTTGACTCTCTGTATCATGATACTCAGTACGAACAGTAATATATTCTTCTATAAGCTCAATGGGTACGTTGATGGTCTTTGTACGTGCATGTTTGGTGACCGTCACTTTACCCACGTCTAAGCGCTCTTTATTAACAACTGGACGTTCTTCTAGCAGCTCTAGATGTCCAACATTAACTACGTTCGATGTATTGTCAGTTGATAGGTGTTGCTCATTGTCTAAATTGTCTTGGTATAGATCGCTATTGTTATTATCAGTAGACATGGTTATTTCCTTATTGTATGCGAGCAATGGATGATAGGTTTTTAAAATTATTTATAGTATATAAGATACTAAATATAGCGAGTATCTCTCAGTATAAATCGTGCAACAGAGTACACAGGAAATTCCTGGGAAAAAGGATCAATCCATAAAAAAGACCAGAGTATAACTCCGGTCTTTTTTAGATATTAATTTGTATCTGCTTTATATATTACATACCACGAGCACGTCTTACGTCATCTGCAGTAATGTCATCACGATTCACTAAATTGCCTTCACGATCAACCACATTACCATTATTATCTACGTCTAACTCTTCACGTTGGATAGTTTCAACAAGAGTCTCTGTATGACGATCTGTTGTTTTGCCAACGTTGACTTCTTCAGTTACGTAAGTTTCTTTAGCCACACGAGCACGCTCTGCTTCTAACTCAACTTCTACTGTTTCGCTTACATCTACGTCACCGATACGGCGATCTGTCGGACGATCGACACTGGTACGCTGAATGTCAGCATGCTCTTCTTCTAGCTCTACTTCAACATTACGCTCTTCAGTTACGACATGTTTGCCAACTTTTACTAGACCAGCTACGATACGGTCTTTATTTACAGTTAGACGCTCTTCTAATAGCTCTAGTGTATTTGGTGCTTCATAAGAATGATCTGCGAT
Source organism: Psychrobacter sp. H27 (assembly GCF_059072655.1). NCBI lineage: Bacteria > Pseudomonadati > Pseudomonadota > Gammaproteobacteria > Moraxellales > Moraxellaceae > Psychrobacter > Psychrobacter sp. H27. The sequence goes on from NZ_JCACRX010000001.1 coordinate 2,289,601, forward strand.
ATCTACGCGCTCTTCAGCCGGTAGGGTATCAGCAGTAAAATTCTGACGATCTTTTTCGTACTGCTCTTTATAGCTGTACTGGTAGTCATGATCGTATGCTTCCATTGCTTCTACTTGTGATTTAGTCAAACTATCAAAGAATACGTCGTCACCTACAATACGTGCTAAACCTGCTGGCACCAACACTTCTTTTGAGCTGAACCAGCCACCTGCATCAACGATCAAATAGCGAATGCGACCAGTAGTGTCTTCTACTAGGGCACCTTCAATTTTACCGATCTTTTCTTCATTCACACCGTAGGCGGTTTTTTCTGTTGGATCATAATAGTCATCACCGATTAAGTCGCGGTGAGTGGCTTGGATATCTTTTAAACGGATTAGCTGGCTCATTATTGTCTTCCCTTTATATGAGTTTATAGTTTTAAAATTAATAGTTATTTTTAAGTTTTAACGCAATATCATTTGTATTACAAAGTTAGGATTAAACTATTGGAATAGCCCTCTCATCAACTTGTATTTATCCTAACACCATGATTTTGGATGAGATATATGAGCAAGGTAGCAAAGTGTGCACTTGCCGTAATTGCGTGTAATAGGCTGTAAGTGCAATAACAGAGAAGGGGGTACAAGTTAACGCGCCTTAACATAGAGTAATGTTTGGCGTGTATTTTAATTAAATAGAAACAAAAAAACCGCATCACTTAGGGCAATGCGGTTTTTGGGTAACATATATCAAGTAAGTGATATACTAAATAGTCAGTTACATTCTAAATGTCATGTACAAGTGCAGTTTTTACTTAAGGTAGCTCAATCGCAACGGCTACAGCTTCGCCGCCACCGATACATAGGGTTGCAACCCCTTTTTTGCCACCGGTACGCTTAAGAGAGTTGATAAGGGTAACGAGAATACGCGCACCTGAACAGCCTACTGGATGGCCAAGGGCACAAGCACCGCCTTCAACGTTTACTTTGGCATGGTCGATTTTTAGCTCATCCATAGCAGCCATAGTGACCATCGCGAAGGCTTCGTTGATTTCCCATAGATCCACTTCATCTACTGACCAGCCAGCACCTGCGAGTACTTTTTCAATTGCGCCAATCGGTGCAATTGTAAATTCGCTTGGGTGACGCGAGTTTGATGCAGTCGCAACGATACGAGCCTGATAATCCAGACCTTCAGCTTTCGCTTGTGATTCTTTCATGACTACAACAGCAGCAGCACCATCTGAGATTGAGCTGGCATTTGCCGCTGTAACCGTACCGTCTTTAGCAAATGCTGGACGTAGGGTAGGGATGCGATCAGCATTTGCTAGGGCTGGTTGTTCATCAGTATCGACTGTCTGTTCGCCTTTACGAGTTTTGAACGTTATAGGCTCGATCTCATCTTTGAAATGATCGTCTTTGATCGCTGTTAGAGCACGGTTAAGTGATTCAATAGCAAACTCATCCATTTGCTCACGCGTATAGCCTTTCTCGTCTGCCATTTCTTGAGCAAACATACCCATTAGCTTACCCGTTTCAGCATCTTCTAGACCGTCTAAGAACATATGGTCTTTTACTTCTTTGTGACCCATACGGTAGCCACCGCGCGACCCTGGCATCAGGTAAGGGGCATTGGTCATTGATTCCATACCACCAGCCACAGCAACATTGAAGCTGCCAGCTTTGATACCGTCGTGCGCTTGCATGACTGCTTTTAGACCTGAACCACATAGCTTGTTAATGGTCACAGCACCAGTCGCATCAGGTAGGCCTGCTTTGCGCATTGCTTGACGGGCAGGGCCTTGACCCAAACCTGCAGTCAAAATACAACCCATGATAACTTCATCAACGTTATCAGCACTAACGCCTGAGCGTGTGAGAGCGGCTTTGATAGCAGCAGCACCTAAATCGGTAGCGCTGACGTCTTTTAATACGCCTTGGAATCCGCCCATTGGAGTACGTGCGCCGTTTAAAATTACAATTGAATCATTTGACATCGTTATTATTCCTTATTACGTGTTTTGTTTAAAAATTTTGCTGAATGGATCAGACATTGATCAGCTAGCTGCACTTGTATGACTACAAATATTTTTATTACTAAAAGGGCCGATTCATTCAGTATTTTGTTTACGCTAGCTCATCTAAGCGAATGCGTACTACTTTATCAGTAATGGTATCGAGTTTTTCAATTTTTTCGATAGCTAGGTTCATCCGGCTCTCAACGACAGGCAAGGTCAATATAATCACAGGCACTTGACCGACTTTGTGAGCAGGCTTTTGCAAAATAGCATCGATATTGATACCAGCATCACTTAGGATGCGAGTGATGTCTGCTAAGACGCCAGGGCTATCGTAAGCATGTACGCGTAAGTAATAACCAGTAATCATCTGCTCAGCGCGTAATATTGGCGTGTCCGATAACTGTTCAGGGATGAATGCCAAATGCGGCACATGATGTCCGTGATTATTTTGATCGCTGCTGCTTTGATCGTCATTATCTTTGCTGCCAAGTACACGGACTAAATCCATGACATCTGCCATCACGGCAGAAGCAGTAGCGCCTGCACCTGCACCATCACCGCAATAGAGTGTTTGTCCAAGCGGATGTGAGTTGACCAACACGGCGTTTTTGACGCCATTGACATTGGCAAGTAACGCATCCTGCGGAATAAGCGTTGGATGTACACGCAGCTCAACACCAGCATCGTCGTCGTTACCTTCACCATCACGGCGTACCGCAAATCCTAAGTGCTTGATACGATAGCCCAGCTCTTCGGCATAGTTGACGTCTTGTAGGGTAATACCAGTAATGCCTTCACAGTAAACCTTGTCAAATTGCAGCGGGATACCGAACGCAATAGAGGCGAGCAAGGCCAATTTGTGCGCGGCATCAATACCTTCGACATCAAAAGTTGGATCGGCTTCCGCATAACCAAGCTCTTGTGCTTCGCTCAATACATCAGCAAATGGACGACCCTTGTCACGCATTTCGGTCATGATAAAGTTGCCAGTACCGTTGATAATACCTGCAAGCCAATCGATTTTATTGGCAGCGAGAGCTTCACGCATCACTTTGATGATTGGGATACCGCCTGCCACTGCTGCTTCATAGGCAACGTGGACATTGTTTTCTTCAGCAAAAGAAAAGATCTCATTGCCATGCTCAGCCAATAAGGCTTTGTTTGCGGTCACTACATGCTTGCCATTTTTGATAGCCTGCATGATGACGTCTTTTGCTAGGGTAGTGCCGCCAATCACTTCAATAACGATATCGACATTGTCGCTTGCCGCAATTGCCATCAAGTCACTGTTTTGCGTGATGTTTGTATCGATATCATCACGCTGACGACGCGTACCTACTTCGGTAATAATAATGTCGCGTCCACTACGGCGTTTTAGCTCATCTAAATTGTCATTGATTAGGTTGATCACGCCTGTTCCGACGGTTCCTAGACCAAGTATCGCTAGTTTGATGGAATTGCTCACAGTATCCTCAAGAGGTTGAATATAATGAAGTAAAACGCTGTGACAGTGCCAAATGAGCCTGCGGTACTAAACCGACAGTCTGTGCGCATTTTCTATGGCAGCCTCGCATACATACTTCATCATAGTTGAATAAAAAATGCTCAGATAAAAGGGTATTGCTGATGTTGCATCGTGCTTTATCGTATCATACCGACAAGCAGTTGTGACGTCTACACAATGTCGCCAAGGTCATATCGTCTACTGTTGATAAAACGATAATAGCAGTGAATTTTGCCAAAAAAATCATCAGTTAGCACCGACGGCTTGCGCCAATTGTGCCGCAGGTAGGTAGCCGCCCACTTGTTGTCCTGTCTCAGTAAAAATAGCTGGGGTGCCACGTACGCCAAGTCTTGACCCTAATGCCATATGTTCTTGTACTGGGTTTGCGCAGTTGGGGGCTTGCACATTGGCACCCATTTTTGCCTGATTCATAGCGGCGTTGCGGTCTTGACTACACCAAACTGCTTCCATTTTTGGTACCGACTCTTGGCTACGTGGCCATGCCAAGTAACGTACTTCAATACCGCGGGCATTGATATCATCCATCTCTTCGTGCAATTTACGACAATAACCACAGTCTGCATCAGTAAAGGCATAGACAACAGCGGTGGTCGCCCCTTTTGCTGGATAAATAATCATCTCTTTTTTGTCCACTGCCTTTAGCGCTTCTTGTGCAGTATTGGCGACCAAAGCGGCACTAATATCAACGGGTGCAGCATCACCAACGGCTACGATTTGTCCTTGGATAATATGCTTGCCGGATTTATCTGTAAAGAAAGACGGTAGTCCTTCAGCCGTCACCCAATAGATACCATCCATATCTGTCGGTACTGCTGAAACGATATTTTCTTCGATACCAGATGCTTTTAAATTTGCTTGTAATGCTTTGACAACGGTAGGGTCATTGTCAGCTGATGTTGCACCAGTTGATACTTTCCCAGAAGCAGCTTGAGCTTGTGTAGCACCGACCACGCTAGTATTGCTGGTTGCGTCCGCTGAATTATTGGAGCAGCCAGCAGCAACACCTACCAGTAAGGCACCCATCACAACACGAGAGAGGATAGTACGAGAAAAACGATTATATGTAGTGGTCTTTTTGCTAATAGGTGATGGCATACGGGTTTCCTATAGGCATCGCGCCTAATGATGAGTTCGTTATATAACAACACTATATATAAAAATACTATGAACGTTTATCTATAGTGGTGTGTCTTAGTAGTATTTTAAAGGTCTAACTTTAAAGGTCTAACTTTAAAGGGCTAACTTTAAAGGTCTAATTTTATAGACATTTTTATGACTTGTTGATGGTAAAGGGTAGGTGGTGAGTTTCTCTATATTACCATAATTGTAGATAATGACAGCGGCAGTACATCAGCCAATTAGTGCAAACAATACTAACTTTAAAGAATGGTTGCTAACGTGAGCTAAAAAAATAAGATACATTTGTACTATTTAATATATATGCCTGCCCTTGTAATCTACAGCTAATAGCATCGTTTTTATAATAATTTATATCATTTAACGATTTATCTTTAACAAATTTGCTTTAAGGAGCACGCATGGCAGGTGCCAGTTTATTAACCTTACTCGATGACATCAGCATCTTAATGGATGATGTAGGCGTCATGACCAAAATTGCTGCCAAAAAAACCGCAGGCTTAGTTGGCGATGATTTGGCACTTAACGCCGAGCAGGTCACAGGAGTTAAGCCAAGTCGCGAGCTTCCTGTTATTTGGGCAGTTGCCAAGGGCTCGGCTGTGAATAAGGTGATTTTAGTACCAGCGGCGCTCTTGATCAGCTATTTTATACCGTGGTTGATTACCCCACTATTGATGATCGGCGGGTTGTATCTGAGTTATGAAGGGGCTGAAAAGGTCATACACAAATTTTGGCCAAAGTTATTGCCTCATGATGAGGAGCAAAATGCCCGCTTAAAAGCCAATGCAGATGACAATATAGACTTGGTTGCGTTTGAAAAAGACAAAATTAAAGGCGCGATACGCACCGATTTTATTTTATCGGCTGAGATTATTGTTATCTCTTTAGGCGCGGTCACAGCTGCTGGTGGCGATATCGTTCAAAAAGGTATCGTGCTCTCGATAGTAGCTGCTGTGGTGACCGTCGGTATTTATGGCTTGGTTGCAGGTATCGTCAAGATTGATGATGCAGGTTTACATCTTATTGAGAACTCACAAGCAGGTGACAGCAAACGCAAGTTTGGTGAGTTTATGCTTGCAGCAGCACCGAAGCTAATGAAGTTTTTATCAATAGCGGGCACAATTGCGATGTTCTTAGTGGGTGGCGGTATTATTGTTCACGGTATCGGCTTTTTGCATCATAGTGTAGAAGATATTGCTCATCTTACTGGGGTGTTCGAAGGATTGACCGCGTCATTATTGAATGGACTGGTCGGACTAATCGTTGGTGTTATCGTGGTAGCCATTGTGACGACTATTAGCAAAATGCGTGGCGGCGATGCTACTGCGCACTAACTCAGTCATTGCGCCGTTAGCTATGTATTAGGTTAAAGAAGTTAAGTTGAAAGCAAGCTAAGATTATTAAACTAAGATCATCACGCCAAAAAGATAGAAAGCCCCGATACTTATAAGTATCGGGGCTTTTACATTTAAATGACTTTTATATTACCGTGCTTTAGCTATCATCGCCGGTGTCATCAGCTTCTGCTTTTTCTACTTGTGTCGGTTTTTTATGCTCAGACTTAGGCTTACGACTGCGTGCCTTTGGTACTTTTGGCGTAGTCAGATTAAACATGCCTGTCTGCGGCAGTAATTGCTCAGCCACATTCTCGATCATATTTTTATAGCTGGCAATAGTCGTCTTAGATTTGGCTGCCTGACTATCTTCTTTACTTGCTTCTTTAGTAGACTCTTCTGCTTGAGCGTCGGTAACTTGCTCAGCTTCAGCTTCTACATTTTCAGTCGCTGATTGAGCATTCTCAAGCTCTAGTAACTGTTCGCTATCAGTGCTGACATCATCTGTCTGCTCTTGATTCGCTAATGCAGTTGCCTCAACGTTATGCGCGTCCACTTCAGCAGTATCTTGCTTGGTCTCTACCGACGGTTCTTCATTTTCTGAAGTTTGCTCGGTAGGGACATTTAAGACTGCGGACTCTTGAGTGGATTCTTGATAGTCAGGATGTTGACCACGTGGATCATTACTAGCACGCTTATTGATAGTACGTGGCTCTACGTCCGTCTTGCCTTGAGCTGCTGCAAATTGACTAACGGCTTGCGTCATCGCTTCAAAGCGCATCAAATACTCATCAGCTAGTGGCTGATAACCGTAGTTACTAAAGTCAAAGCTCTGACTGGCCACTTCACTGTTGCTAATACTGTTTTTATCTTCAGCAGCATTGCCAGTAGCTTTTGCTTGCTCAGCATGCAAGGCAACCGTTGCGATAAAGCAGTTGATAACGCCATCTTCTGCCAAGCGAGCTGGCGCGTCTGGCAGCGTTGTACGTATAAACTCACCAACTGTACCGCGTATTGCAGGAGCACTTACCACAGCAGAATTTGCTACTTGAGGTGTTTGCACTGCTTGGGCTTGCTTGCTCTTTACGACTCGTGGATCGTTACTGGCTTGACCAAACTTCTCAGCAGTCACGTAACGTGCACCAAACAATGCCTCATGTGTCAGCTCAAGTGCTGAGTTACTCATGGCATTCTCGTTCGAGCGCCTCTCCTGGGCTGGAGCTTGCTTAGATGCTTCTGTCTTACTGTCACTATCGGTCGTATCAGCTGTCTGCTGCTGTTTTGAAGTCTCTTCCGTTTCTTTTGCATCAGCAGTTACCGGTGTTGGCGCTTCCGATTTGCTTTCGGTGTTACTTGTAGAACTCGATGATGCTTCTACAGGTGCTTTTCTTTCTTTAGCAACTGGCTCATGTACAGGTGTCTCGTTCTGTACCTCAGCTTTGGTAGCATCATCCTTATCATTATTAACTTTACGCTCTGGCATTTCTACCGTGCTTTGCTTATCGTCACTTCGCTTATCCGCCTTTTGAGCCGTGGTATTTTGCTTTTCAGCGTTTTGCTCACTGCCACTAGGTTGTTGGCTAGCAGAAGGCTGTTGAACAGCGCTTTCTTCAGTACGCTCGTTTTTCACCGTACTGTTTTTTTGGCTATGCCTATCGTTAGGTTGAGGTTTTACCTGTGCAGACTTGCTGTCATCTAAAGACAAGTGCACGACTTCTGACGCTTTTAACGTAGTGGGTGCTTCGTTGACCTGTAGCACGACTTCGTTAGGATCTTGACTACGGCGCGTACCAGAGTGGTTTTTGCTATTGGCGGCATCGCTGTTCTTAGAGTTTTGCTGCTTGCTTTGCTCAATATTGTCAGCCGTTAGCGTCTCACCGCGCTCCAGCTTGCCACGTGAGCCACGTTGGCTATGCGATTTACGCTTAGCACGAGTCTGCTCATCAGGCTTTTGGCTGGTTTCGTTCTCAGTCTTGTCAGCTTTGTTCTGCTCATTCGCGCTGCGATTGCTGTCTTGACGATTGTTGCGATTGCGATTGTTATTACGTCTGTTGTCTGGCTGACGCTTTTCTGGCTGATTTTGGTCCTGACTGTCATAGGATTTACTATCAGCGCTATTGTCCGTATTACTGACGTTGTTAGTATTCTCGTCAGTTGTCTCTTTTCTTTGACGCGGTTTAGAAGATCTAGACTTACGGGTCTTACGTCTTCTTCTGTCCTCGTTATTGTTTTCATCAGTATCACTGTCGTTGTTGCGACGAGCTTGCTGACGGTTGCTATTACTATCTGACGATTGACTGTCATCATTTTGACTATTGCTTCGTTGAGCTGGTTGCGCACTATTTGTGCCAGCACTATTCAACGCATTACTATCAACTTGACCGAATGAGCCTAGGCTTTGGGCCCCAGTGTTTACTAGTGCTTCGATAGCTTCAGCGGCATCACGACTGCTGACACTAGGTGTTGTGGACGCTTGCGGCGCCTGAGCAAATAGGTTGGATAACCAAGCAACGGCTTGTGGTTGAGCAGCCGTTTCGATATTTTGAGTCTGCGGCGCGACTGGTACGGAGTTGCTCTGGGTTTTGCTATCTTGCGGTGCAGACACAGTATCATTGGTATTTTTATGATTACGGCGATCATTGCTATGATTTACCGTCTCATTTTGCGTTTGTGACGCTTTGCTCTGCTGCGTGTTTGGTCGGTTTGGTTTGTTGCTGTCATTTGGCGTTTTGCGTGGCTGGCGAGTAGGCTGCTGCTCAGGACGTTCTTTTTCTGCAGTTTGCCAGTCGACATTGTAGCCAAGATCGCTGTGCTCTTGTTCTTGAGCGTCAGTGATACGCTCATAGCTCGATGGTGCAAAACCATCACGGTTAAAGTGTAGCTTGAAGTTTGGTGATTCTAGATGAGCATGTGGCAAAATCGTGATACGCGTCCCACTGTCTTGCTCAAGATACACCAAGCTGTCGCGTTTTTCATTCAGTAAGAATGCTGCGATGTCTGTAGGCACTTCTGCTTGTACTTCACCTTGACGCTCTTTGAGCGCAATTTGCTCGATTTGGCGCATAATAGAGAGCGACAACGAACGTAGGTCACGAATCATACCATTGCCATGGCAACGCGGACAGATATAGCCAGTCGACTCTTCTAGTGAAGGACGTAGACGCTGACGGCTCATTTCCATCAGACCAAACTTAGAGATATCACCGAATTGTACGCGCGCCCGATCATATTTGGTGGCGTCAATCAGACGTTTTTCCACTTCTTTTTGATGTTTGTTGTCATTCATGTCAATGAAGTCAATGACAATCAAACCACCCATATCACGCAAGCGAAGCTGACGGGCAATTTCATCAGCCGCTTCTAGGTTGGTATGATAGGCAGTCTCAGCGACGTCTGAGCCTTTGGTTGATTTGGCTGAGTTGATATCGATAGAGACCAGTGCTTCTGTTTGATCAATAACAATTGAGCCACCTGAAGGCAGACGCACTTCACGCTGATAGGCGGTTTCGATTTGTTTTTCGATATTAAAGCGCGAAAACATCGGCTCATAATCAGTATACTTGCGTAGCTTCTCGGCTTGCTTTGGCATCACCGCATCGATAAAGCCCGCCGCTTCAATGTAAGCGTTTTCGTTATCGATCCAAATCTCAGCGATATCATCACGTAGATAGTCACGCACAGCACGAGTGACCACCCCCGCTTCTTGGTGAACCAAGCGCGGTGATGGGTATTTTTGGTTTTGTTCTTGGATAGCTTGCCAAATATTGAGCAAGTGATTTAAATCATGCTGTAAATCTTCTTGAGTTTTACCAATACCTGCCGTACGAATGATGACGCTCATGCCTTTTGGTAAATCAAGATTGCTTAACATGCGCTTCATGTCTTCACGCAGTTTGCCTGAGATCTGACGTGAGATACCGCCGCCACGTGGGTTATTTGGCATCAAGACTAGGTAGCGACCAGCTAATGAGACATACGTCGATAGGGCAGCGCCTTTATTGCCGCGCTCTTCTTTTTCGACTTGAACAATAAGCTCGTCGCCTTCTTTGATCAGCTTTTTGATGTTTTCGTCACGTGGGTTGCCGCTTAGGTATTCAGCAGAGATTTCACGAATTGGCAAGAACCCCTGACGCTGTGAGCCATACTCAACAAACACAGCTTCGAGTGACGGCTCAACACGAGTCACGTGACCTTTATAGATATTAGATTTTTTTTGCTCGCGGGTACGGTTTTCTAAATCGAAATCGTACAAGTGGTTGCCTTTACATAAGGCGACACGAATCTCTTCGTTTTGGGTGGCGTTGATCAAAATGCGTTTCATATTTATATCCTATATGAGTACGCATAACAACGATAAGACAGTCTTTAGAACATAGTGGCAAGTGTGACTAATATTATATTAGCGTTTACAGATATTAATTAACGGTAAAACGTAAATCGTGGGTCTAATAAAGCACAATGGCTTATTCAATGGCTTTTTTTACCTGAAGTGGTTAGCGATACTCATGTCAATGTAAATAATATAGGGTGTAAGGCTATGGTATTTGTATGTTGTCATCAGTAAATTTAGTACATATAGCGAATTCACCAAGCCTAGTTAAAGTCAGTACATTTTGTTGGTCGTGATTTTGGCGCACGTTGTAAGCGTGGGCGATGGTCAGTTGCAGTGTTCAAAAGTACTCATACTAAAAAGGCGTGATGATGTTGCCATTTATCCATCAAAGTCTAACAATAATATCGCGATCGTGGTGGCTATTATATATAGTTCGTCAGTCAGCGATTATCTATTCAGGTAAAGCGATTGGTTACTCTTTGTTTATCGTTCTTTGTGTGTCGTTAATCATATCTTGGGTGTCTCAAGGTTAGGGGTTGCGGCTGTGGTTATCAGCGGGGCGTACTTGGCAAACAGAGTAATGAGCCAGCTCATCAGCATGGTATTGTATTTACATTTTGTCGTCATCTGTTTGACCACCAATACTTCGGCAGCTATCGAGTTACTTTTCGATCCTAACGCTATGCTACCCATACTTGCTCAACTACGCTGGCATAAAGAACCATCAGATAAGTAATCATTAAATAATAAATAGTTATCAAGTAAAGTCGTTGTCATGCAGTTAGTGAGTCAATGTGGTGTTGTCATCCGTTGATAAATAGATTTGTTGTCATATTTACGAACGCGATGGTGTTTAGTGTCACTATTTATTTTATGGTATCGAATAACATTCAATACAGTGTTTTTAATTTATGGAGCGATATCTGGTAAGTAATACCTTTAAGTAAATAATGCGCCCTAAATCAGATCAAACGTCTAATATCAGCAAGGTAAATAGCATGGACCTCTTTAATAGCAATCAGTAAATACTGAAAAGCAATAAAACGGTGACCAGCTATCTGAAACAACAATGATTATTGTCGTAGTCTCTGCTTAATTGTCGCTCAACATGCTAAACTATAACAAATCTTTGTGTAAACACCTAACTAAAAATGACAAACTCAAAAATGACTGACGACGCTCCTACCCACGAAGCCCCTGCTATTTTCAATAGCAAAACACGCCCGCAAAGCGCTGACGATGAGATTAGTAACTTTGGCAAGGTAAACTACCTTGAAGTGACACGCCATCAACACGATCAGCGTTTGGATAACTTTTTGTTGAATCGCTTAAAGGGTTTGCCAAAACCGCATATCTATAAAATGATTCGTTCAGATGAAGTGCGCGTCAATAATAAGCGCTGCAAGGCCCACGACAGAGTACAACGTGAAGACGTCGTGCGTATCGCTCCTGTGGAGCTGGCGACACGCGAAAAACCAATCATCAGCACTGAGTTTGCTAAGAGCTTGCTGGCACGTGTGGTCTATGAAGATGAAGGCCTGATTGTGCTAAACAAACCTTCTGGTATTGCTGTGCATGGCGGTAGTGGTTTGGACTTTGGGGTGATCGAAGCCATGCGTGAAGTGACGGGTAAAAAATACCTAGAGCTGATACATCGTATCGACAAAGATACCTCAGGGCTGTTGATGATCTCTAAAAAACGCTCAACGCTAAAAGTGTTGCAGCAGCATTTGGTCGATAAGACCATTCAGAAGCACTATTTGTGTTTAGCAAAAGGGCAGCCTGCATTGAACGAACAGCGTATCGATGCGCCACTGTTGCGTTATACGCTAGCCAGTGGTGAGCGCCGAGTCAAAGTAGACAGCCAAGATACGCAGGCAAAAGAAAGCCAGACTGATATTATTGTACACGATCGTTTTGTGATGGTAGGTCAGCCAGTAAGTGTGATCGAAGCCAAGCCAATGACAGGACGTACACATCAGATTCGTGTGCATTTGGCACATATTGGTCATGCTATCTTGGGTGATGACAAATACAATGTCCATGATAAATCGGGCGTGCATCGCCTATGTCTACACGCATGGCGCCTAGATATCCCAGGCTACAAGACTATTACTGCGCCATTGCCAGACGATATGGCAGATTGGTTACCAGAGACAACGCAGTTGCCTGAGTAAGTTTAAGGCAAGCACTGCGGCTTGACCTATTAGGTCATTGCTAGACCACCAAAACGTCACGAACTCTTATTTTTATGAATAAGCCGCCGTGACGTTTTCGTATCTCCTATTACTGTTATTCGTTAAGGTAAATTCATGACTGTACCAATGACAACCAAAATTACAGATCTTGCCAAAAATGCTCAATCTGTAAACGAGCATCATCTCTCTGATAAGACACTGATTATTTTTGATTGGGATGGTACGTTGATGGATTCAATCGGTTTGATCGTTGAGTCTATGCATGTAGCGGGAGAGGCGCACGGGTTTGAAACCACTGATAAAGCGGTTAAAGACATCATTGGCTTGAGTTTGATAAATGGTATAGAGATTTTATATCCTCATGCCAACGAGTCGCAAATGCTCGCCATTCAACAGAGCTACGCAGAGTATTATATTGCCAACAGTCATGCGACGCCGCTATTTGAGCCGATAGAAAATATGTTGCAGACTTTGCAGCAGAAGGATAAAAAACTTGCAGTCGCCACTGGTAAAAAAAGAAAAGGGCTAGATCGTGTGTTAGATGCCTCAAAGAGTCACCATTATTTTGTGATGACGCGCTGTGCTGATGAGTCAGGCTCAAAACCTGATCCGCAGATGTTGACCGATATCTTGGAATATACGCAGCAGCAGATTTCTGACGCTGTGTTTATCGGTGACAGTATCTACGATATTCAGATGGCAACGGCATTGGGTATGACCAGTATAGCGGTCAACTATGGCACGGCAACGAGTGCAGAACTTGCCGCACAAAACCCTACTTATCAGGTTGATACCCCGCAGGCATTGGTCGAGCTATTGTGTGCTTAAATAACAGTATCATTATATTATATAAAAAAAGGGTTTATCGTTATTATCGATAAGCCCTTTTTAACTCAAAACTATCGTATTTATTTATCTTCTTCTTGAGTACCTTCTTTTTCAATGGCTTCTTCTAGTTCAGCACCTTCTAATAACGCAAAAGAGGACTCAATGATTTTATCGGCATCGAGCTGATACTCGTACCAGTTGCCCATGATACCCGCCAGCTCATCAAGACCTTCTTTTCTGAGCGCCGAGAATAACTGAATAGTACAGTTCAAGCCTAGTTTTTTGAGTCTTTTGCGCGTATTGAGTAGGGCGTTTTTGGAAGCGCCGTATTTCAGCTTATCTGCTTTCGTCAATAGAATATGTACCGGCAGCTCGCCATCTTTTGCCCAATGCAGCATCTGCTCATCAAAAAACTTAAGGGGGTGACGAATATCTGTCATCAGCACCAATCCTGCCAGGCTTGATCGTGATACCAAATACTCTTCTAGCTCAACCTGCCATTCTTTTTTCATCTCAAGTGGTACAGCGGCATAGCCATAACCTGGCAAATCGACCAATCGTCTGTCAGTGTCGCCGATACTAAAAAAGTTAATCATTTGCGTACGTCCAGGTGTTTTAGACGAACGAGCCAGTTGACGCTGATTGGTCAAAGCGTTGATGGCCGAGGATTTACCAGCGTTCGAGCGACCTGCAAAGGCGACCTCTAAGCCCATATCAGGCGGACAAAGCTTAAAAGTAGGCGCTGATGTCATAAATTCAGTTTGTTGAATTTTTTGACGAGACTTGGTGTTGAACAGCGCATGTTCGGCTGCAACATCTGTAAACGGGGTATTCATAAATGGCTCATTAATCTTAAAAATTGGATACGGTGATAAAACGTTAGTTTTTGGATATTAAATTGGTACTGAAATGCAGGTAATGTATGAAAGCTATTTGCTCTCAATAAATTCAATCTAAATCACTAGTTATACACTATAAAAGTTACGACTTTACATTGGTAGCTATTCTATACCATTACCTGTCTTACTTATTGAAATAACTGCGATTAGCATCATATAAATAGTAGAATAACATTAAAGTTAATGGTTCATAAGACAAGTTGATGGCGTTAACAAAGCCACATCCAATTTGCCTATGTTTACATGACATATATTGTTACAATGTTTAGTGAAAGACGTTTAATAGAACGATTGATGAGACACGTGAAATATCACGAGGAGGTGCTCCATGTTTTCAATCAATAAACTTCTTAGTAAAGGTCATGCGGCTATGACCGCTAGTGGTGCTGCATTCTTTTTGAGCATTGCCATAATTAGCAGTGCAAGTGCGGCTGACGTTACTAACATAGCCACCACCTATGATAACTCATGTGCAGCCTGCCATGATAGTGGCGCATTAAATGCTATTAAAAAAGGCGATAGTACCAAGTGGCAGCAGCTCATCGAACAAAAAAGCATGCCGACGCTTATTCAGTCTGTTAAAGGTGGTATGACGCAGATGCCAGCAGGTGGTCTCTGTGACACCTGTAGTGATGATGACTATCGAAAACTCATCGAGTATATGAGTCAGTAGTCAGCTTATAAATTAAGCCCAAGTATATGAAACAAAGCGCTGGTCTTGTGGCCTTGATGCGCTTTTTGTTTTTGTGTGGTGCTTTAGGCTGTATCAGTTAGAAAACTGATGAATACTATGATTAAGTAGGCAAATGATACAAAGTCTTGCTATAATAATCGAAAATAAACCCTGATATTAGTAAGTACTTTTCAGACTGCTTGTGTCCGATACCTCAAAATATGCGCCATGCTCATTGTTAAAGAGACGGCTATATCGGGTATCCTATCCATGCAATCATTCTAGATAATGCTTACGCCGAGCTAGTAGGATTTGTATCAATGAAAAAGTTAATCGCTGCTGCCAGCTTATGCGTTGCAAGTTTCAGCGTACAAGCTGCTATTGTTGTTCCTGAGCATGATATCGAAGCAGGTCAGAAAATTGCAGAAACCGTTTGTGCTGCGTGTCATGGTCTTAATGGTGTCAGTGTTGTTCCTGCACAGCCAAACCTTGGTGGCCAAAACGTAAAGTATCTATACAAACAGTTGGTCAACTTTAAAGCAGGCTATCGCAAAAACGGTATCATGCAATCACAGGTTGCAAACTTGTCTCAGCAAGATCTGGCTGACGTGGCAGGTTATTATGCTACTCAAGCGCCTTGGGGTGTTGGTTACGGCAACCCTGCAACCAACCAAGAAGCAACCAAGTTGTTTTTGGGCGGTGATAAGTCACGCGGTGTCATTGGCTGTGCCGGTTGTCATGGACCAGATGCGGCAGGTAATACTTGGGCTGCGTTTCCAAAGCTAGGCGGACAGCACGCTGAGTATATTTCTACCCAGCTAAAACTATTCCGTGCTGCGGGACGTGTTGATGATATCGATAGCGATGACCAAAAACGAGTCAATGATGCTGCTAAAGAAGGCGAGATGGGTATGATGCAAACGGTTGCATCGAAGCTATCAGATCGTGACATTCGTATTTTGTCAGACTACGTGAGTGCTATTCATTAATTGAGTCGCATTGATGCATACTAGTAACAGCCACTTGTAGATAAAATGGCTAAGTACTTCATTTTGTATCTACTATGCCTGAACTATTAAACCCCGTTTTCGGGGTTTTTTTATAACTGTTTGTCTCTTATATCAGACAAGCAATAAAAGCTTAACTCCTTTACAGATGCCTATCATTGGTCTGTATAATTACAAATTATCATTATTCACTTTATATCAAATTTAAAAACATGATTAGCCTTATCAAATTCGCTTAGTCTACAGTGCGTAGTACTTGTAGCGACTTCTTCTGCTACTCAAGTTTTTGTCGATGATATCAGATCGTTTGGATTGAGATTATGATG
This sequence comes from Psychrobacter sp. H27, assembly GCF_059072655.1. Taxonomy (NCBI): domain Bacteria; kingdom Pseudomonadati; phylum Pseudomonadota; class Gammaproteobacteria; order Moraxellales; family Moraxellaceae; genus Psychrobacter; species Psychrobacter sp. H27. The sequence goes on from NZ_JCACRX010000001.1 coordinate 2,305,864, forward strand.
ACCCGTTCTGCCTCTTATTTTATCGCGGCGCTGTTACCGTTACTCCTGTTTCGTTGGTTTGCACCGACGTCAATTGGTGAGATTGATTTTTGGTTACTATGGCTGCTAGCAATGGTAGTCGTTGCATTGCCAGTGGTTTATGCTGAGATTGCATTGGCCTACCGCAGTGTAGAGGGGCCGCTAGCTGGTATGCAAAAGCTGACTCGTGAAGCTGATGCGAGCCCAATATGGCGAAGCTTTGGTTGGCTTGCGGCATTGGTTTCTATTGTGATCGCAGCATTGATTATATCAGGTGCCAGCACTGGTATATTAGGCGCGCTTACTGAGCTAAATAGTGTACCCAATATACCAAGCTTTGCTGTTGCTGCTGGGTTGATGGTTATTGCTGTCTTACTAAGTTTATTAGGCGTGGCACCATTACCCATTGGATTAGGACTGATGGTAATCGGGCTGGTACTGGGTGTCGCAAATGGTGTGCCAAATGCTGGTTTTGCCATGACGGATATCAGCTTGGTGGAATGGGCACGCGCAGTGGCACTTGCATTGGTCAGTGTCGGTGCAGGTACAGGGCTGTACTGGTTCGCTCAGAACTTGGTTAGCAAACAAACAGTCACAGCAGTAGAAACCAGCGATCAGCAAGCACAAAGTAGAGCTGCCGCTCGTCACTACCGTGCAACGAAATTGGTATTACCGATTTGGATATTACAGCTAATGGTGGGTGTTGTAGCCTTGTTTATCAGTGGTATGTCATTACCTCCGATTGGCCAGCTATCATATTGGATCGGGGTGCTGTTCGTGGCAAGCTACCTATTACATTACAGCACACAGCAGTTAACGCATAAATTTGGACTGTTAGTCAGTTTAATAATGACTTTTGCTTTAGCGTTGCTACTGGTAGTTGCCATTCCAACCCAATGGCTGGTAGGTATCTTAGTGATAGTTAGTAGTATCGCTGTATTGTTATTATCGATATTTGCAGGTTGGCAGATGAAAATCAGTCATCTACGCAAGTCATTGAATTTTAGCAATGAAGCGTTCTATAACTTGTGGCGCATAGCAATACGTTTGGTGGTGCCATTAGCATTACTGCTAGCACTGATAGGTTGGGTGATGCAGTGGCTGAGCTAACGGGGAATACCAATAGTAATAGTACGCCGCAATCTGTTGAGTCCAAGCTAATGACGGTATATCTGGCGTATGCTGAAGATGAGCGGTGTCAACATTACTTGGCGTTAAAAGTCATATCTGGAACCAGTCTATACGACGCACTGAATCAAGCAGGATGGTTAGAGAAGTTTGCAGAATTAGCAGAGTGGTGTGAGCAAGTCAAAGATGTGGCTACGCCAACGGCTAAACGTTGGCATGTAGGTATCTATGCACAAAAACAGCCGCTCAGTTACGTATTACAGCCTTTTGACCGTATTGAGGTGTATCGCAGTTTGAGCGCTGATCCAATGTCTCAGCGCAAAAACAAATCTCGCGGATAGATGATTAGCAGTTAGCGCTCATAGCTTTCATTGGATCTCATACTCTCATCGACTATGATGCTGGTAAGCTTTCGATACCTTCGATACGCGTGACCAAGCCATTATCATCGAAGTAAACCACTAAGTGCTGGCTGGCATTTTTGACATCAGTAATACCTTTGCGGCTACCTTCTGTGCCTGCTTTATAATCGTAGATATAATCCCAGCGCTTAGGCTCAAGGGTATCTCTGATCGCAGGGCTACCAAGAATATAGAGCACTTGGTTTTGGTTCATGCCTACTTTTAGTTTTTGTGCTTGTACTTGAGTAATCGCTGTGCCTTGTGGCAAATCAATCTTATAAACACTCAATAATGAGCAGCCAGACATAGCGACAGTAGCGCTAAGCATGCTGGTCATGACAATTTTGCGTAATACACTGGCATGGCTCAACGGACGAAAATTTAATGTCTTTATCATGGTAAGATGACTCATAAGAAATGAATTAGGCGCGGTCAACGTTAGATGATGCAAGTCTGACCGACAATCTTGAACAAATGATACGTCATTTACTTGCAATTGCCTACCACTTACGACATTATTTACCAAACACTACCTGAGCGATTTTATTATTTATATTTTAAATTCATGCGCTTGCATGGTGTCATCGAAAAAACAATAAGCAAGAGATTCGCTTCAGTAGCGCTGTTTTTATAATATTAAAATCACTTATATTCAAAAAAATAATCCTTAACGATTATTCGTCTCCTATTTTTAGTTTTTAATTTGCTAAGACTGTCACAGTCAGAAGGGATATTATGGCTTCTTTTACCAATCAAGATTTACGCAGAGCAGGATTAAAGGTCACGCTACCGCGCATCAAAATTCTAGAACTATTAGAGAGTGCAGAACTGCATCATATGAGCGCAGAAGAAGTATATAAAGCGCTGATCGAGCAAGGTGAAGATGTTGGTCTAGCTACAGTCTATCGTGTGCTGACTCAGTTTGAGCAAGCAGGTATTGTTGAGCGTCATAACTTCGAAAACAATCTGTCAGTGTTTGAAATCACCCAAGAAGAGCATCATGATCATCTGGTCTGTGATGTTTGTGGCAAGATTATTGAATTTCACAATGAGGTGATCGAGGAAGAGCAGCTGAAAGTAGCGGAGACGCACGGCTTTAAACTCTCAGGTCATTCGCTAGTATTATATGGTATCTGTGCTGACCAAGCTTGCAGAGACAGTGCTAAGTAACGATTTTATGGCTTCATAATCTTTTGGCTCGTTATCAGTATATTTATATCAAAAAGCCCTCGTATCAGTAACGAGGGCTTTTTTAGTTATTTCATTATCATACTATGGCAAAATTGACTGTCTAACTGACATCCAACGATAGGCTATCAGCACCTTCATCTAAATTGGCCTTACCGTTTTTGCTGCTAAGTTTGATCTTTAGGCGCAAGTCATTAGGAGAGTCAGCATGGAGAATGGCTTCTTTGTAAGTGATTTCCCCTTGTTCATACAAGTCAAATAACGCCTGATCAAAGGTTTGCATACCGCTGTCTCTTGAGCGCGTCATGACATCTTTGATCTCGTGTACCTCACCTTTACGAATATAGTCACTGATCAGCTGAGAGTTCAATAAGATTTCAATAGCCGCGCGGCGTCCTCTGCCGTCAGGAGTTGGGATGAGTTGCTGAGCGATAATGGCTTGCAAGTTCAAGGATAAGTCCATAAAGAGCTGATTATGGCGACTGGTTTCAAAGAAATGAATGATACGGTCAATAGCTTGGTTAGCATTGTTGGCATGCAGGGTAGCAAACACTAAATGTCCTGTCTCTGCATATTGAATCGCATAGCTCATGACCTCACGGTTACGAATCTCACCGATCAAGATAACATCTGGTGCTTGGCGTAGCGTGTTCTTCAAGCCAGCTTCAAAGGAGTGGGTATCAATACCGACTTCACGCTGAGTAATGATACAGCCACGGTGTTTATGCACAAACTCGATAGGGTCTTCAATCGTAATAATATGGCCATGCGAGTGCTGATTGCGATGTCCTATCATCGCCGCAAGGGTAGTGGATTTACCTGTACCCGTCGCGCCTACCAGCAAGATGATACCGCGCTTTTTCATGGATAACTCTTTGAGCGCTGGTGGCAGGCGTAGCTCTTCGACCGTAGGAATTTTATTTTCAATTTTCCGTAGAATCATTCCTGCCATATCGCGTTGTATAAATGCACTGACTCGAAATCGTGCTTGCTGTGCTTCATCAGTGATCGCAAATTGACACTCGTTCGTTTCTTTAAATTCTTGTTGTTGGCTTGGTGTCATTACTCCTTTAACCAATGTCATTGTTTGATCAGCACTTAAAGGGGTTTTGCCCACAGGCAAAATTTTTCCATTTACTTTCATGGAAGGTGCTACATCAGCAGTAATAAAAAGGTCAGAACCATTTTTATTAATCATTAATTGCAATAATTTATCAATGTCCATATCGTACCTGCATTTGATGTAAGTAGATTAAATATTATTTGAAGTTATATTTTAAAAACTATAAACAAAAACCAATAAAACCTAGCCAGCATTACTCCTTTTATTTGGCTTAAATTGTATTATAAAAATGCCTCAGGTTGCTTAGCATAAGGACGAGCCACATCTTTACTAATTGTGCCTTTACCTACCAAATTCTTTAGGGTTTGATCGAGTGTGATCATACCTTCACCTGCACCCGTTTGAATGGCAGAATACATCTGAGCAATTTTGTTTTCGCGTATCAAGTTACGAATAGCTGGCGTCCCTAGCATGATTTCGTGAGCTGCCACACGGCCACCGGCTTGACGACGCAACAGTGTCTGTGAAATCACGGCCTGCAGCGACTCCGATAGCATGGCACGAATCATATCTTTTTCAGCAGCAGGAAAAACATCAATGACACGGTCAATCGTTTTGGCAGCTGAGCTGGTGTGCAACGTACCGAACACTAAGTGACCTGTTTCTGCTGCTGTCAGTGCCAGACGGATAGTCTCAAGGTCACGTAGCTCACCGACCAAGATCACGTCTGGATCTTCTCGCAATGCTGAACGCAATGCCGGCTCAAAACCCAATGTGTCACGGTGCACTTCACGCTGGTTGATCAGGCTTTTCTTTGACTCATGAACAAATTCAATCGGATCCTCAATCGTTAAAATATGCTCTTTACGACTTTCATTTATATAGTCAATCATCGCCGCAAGGGTAGTGGATTTACCCGAGCCTGTTGGACCGGTGACCAATACTACGCCGCGTTTGAAATCTGAAACACGTCTGAAAACATCTCCCATTCCCAAGTCTTCCATCGTCAAAACTTTGGATGGAATCGTACGAAAGACCGCACCTGCACCGCGGTTTTGATTAAAAGCATTCACCCGAAAACGAGCTAAATTGGGGATTTCAAAAGAAAAATCTGTTTCAAAAAACTCTTCAAAGTCAGCACGCTGCTTGTCATTCATAATGTCATAAATGAGCTGATGAACCATTTGGTGAGTCATCGCAGGCATATTGATACGGGTCATTTCACCATCGGTACGAATCATCGCAGGCATACCTGCTGAAATATGTAAATCTGATGCCTTGTGTTTTACGGTAAAACGTAGCAAATCTTCAATACTTAAAGCGTTTTTTTCAGCCATAATTCGATATTCCTATCAATCAGTCAGCGTAAGACAAAAGAGCATGAGAGCACGTGATAAACTATCGATCAGTCACTCTATACAATCACGTAGTAACTACGAGTCAACCAGTACGCAGTCTTTATGACTGCTATCATATTTAGTAGCATATGTTAATGCATGTAACAATATCATAACAAGACTATGAGTATTTAACCATCCACTCCTGAATAAAATATAAAATTAATTATTTTCAAGCTCAATTTCCATATAAAAAATAAGTGATTTACTTTATTGATGAGATTTAATTACCTTATTTACTATTCATAATAAAGATTTTCTGCACAGACTATTAAAAAGCTAAAAAAAACGAGATCCTGATATATGACAAATACGACAAAGACAAACTGCAATATTGATAATCAAATGTTGATTGATAATTGGCAGCAAGTAAAAACACAAATGACTCAAGTTTATGAACAAGCAGCCGATCATGCAGACAGATCTGCCAATCATACGACCTTGCTAGCAGTTTCGAAAACCAAACCTGCTAATATGGTGGCAGCTTTAGCCAAGCAAGGACAGCGGGACTTTGGTGAAAACTACCTACAAGAAGCTATCGAGAAAATCAATTCGCTAAAGTCACAGTCTGAAGGTGACAAGATTGTGTGGCATTATATCGGTAGTATCCAGCGTAACAAGACGCGTGATATTGCAGAGCATTTCGATTGGGTACAGACTCTTGAGCGCGATATTATCGCTAAACGCTTGAATGATCAGCGCCCAGCTGATCTAGCACCACTGAATGTGCTGATACAACTTAATATCGATAATGAGGAGAGTAAATCAGGCTGCTTACCAGAACAACTACCAGAACTGATCACAGCGATTCAAGGATACGAGCGTCTACAACTACGTGGCTTGATGATTATCCCTGCCAAAACAGACACAAATGCCTTTGCTCGAACCAAAGCACTGTTTGAGGAGGTCAAAATCAGCTACCCAGAATTAAAGGCTTGGGATACGCTTAGCATGGGGATGAGCGGTGATATAGCAGAGGCAATAGACAATGGCTCTACCATGGTACGCGTTGGTACGGCTATCTTTGGGGCGCGAGACTAGGGCGTGTCCCTTAAGCTGAATAGTAAGCAGACTCAGAATGGTTTAATCGCTGTCAAGTTATTCTGAGTCGCTTGGGAATGTTTTGATGCTATTGCTATTGGCTATACGGTTTTGTTAGAGCTATGGGCTTTTTTTATGACAGCTATAAAATGAGTATGTACTCTCAAAGTTTGTGTACTCATCTGATGGAATAAAAACTTACTCATTTATTGGTTAAGTAGCCTCTTCTAACTTGGTCACTAACATTTGAGTGATTTTGAGATTATCAGTCGCAATAATTTCAAATCGATAATTGGCATACTCAATAGTATCGGTCTTTTTTGGGATTTTTCGGAGCATATACATCATAAAGCCGCTGATAGTTTCATAGTTCTCACTGCGTGGTAAGTCGACAATGTCTAAGGCGCGAATGACGTCTTCGATAGGTGTCATACCATCGATGAGCCATGAGTTGTCAGTACGCTGAACGATAGGTTGCTCCTCAAGCGTCACAAGCTCACCCATCACAATACTCATCACATCTTTGAGCGTGATGACACCAACCACGAGCCCGTATTCATTGACGATAACCGCAAAGTCAGCGCCAGTAGATTTGAACATCTCTAACACTTCAAACAAAGACAACGTATCAGGCACAAACAGAGCGGGCTTTAATAAAGTTTTATTGGTGACGCTAACCTCTTGCTGGTTTAGCACCAATGCCAAAAAGCTGCGTGACTCTACATAGCCGACGATATGCTCTAAATCATCATCATGACAGACCAAGAACTTGTTGTGTGGCTGTGCAATCATGATCTTTACTACATCTTCGGTACTGGTATTGGTATCAAAATAAACGATGTTTTCGCGTGGGTTCATAACTGAGGTGACAGTACGCTCTTGCATATCAAAGATATTTTCTATGAGGTGGTGTTCTTGTTTTTTTAGCACACCAGCCTCGGCACCAGCATCCATGACGGCATAGATATCTTCTGGGGTCATATCATCTTGACGTATAGTTGAGATACCCAGAAAGCTAAACAAAATATTCGCAGCGCCATCGAATACCCATATGACTGGTTTTAATACAAAGATTAATAATATCATTGGGCGTACCAGTCGTACGGCTAACGTCTCAGCATTTGACATTGCCAAACGTCTAGGCATCAAATCGGCAAGTAAAGAAAACAAGCTGGTGATGAGCACAAACGATATGACTGATGCTACTGCCTCGCTACCTAATAACTGCTCAAGATAAGGGCTAATGGCTGATTCACCCACGGCACCCGCAGAGATTGCTACTGCATTTAGCACCACCTGCACAACAGTAATAAAACTACCAGGGTGCTCCTGCATTTTGAGAACATCAAAGGCACGGACGTCTCCTTCTTTTGCCATAATTTGGAGTTTTATTTTGCGTCCAGCGGCAATGGCAATCTCAGTAGCAGAAACACAGGCACTCAAGGCAAGCAGTAAAAGAAGAAACACACTAGCGGTTAGCAAACTCATGACGTACTCGAAAAAATAAATAAAGACAATTAAATGAGAAATAATCGGTGGGAGGGTACAAAAGAAAATCGTTATTTATGAAGATTGTTGATATATAGAAACCAAAAAAGCTGGGCAAGCACCCAGCTAATCGTAAAATTCAGGACTGTGTAAAACCAGCTAACTAGCCCTTAGCAATTTCTACATTTTAGAAGTTGCTAGGGATGCAATATTTAGCCTTTTATTGACCATTTATTGACTAATGGATAACGACGCTCACGTCCAAAAGCCTTGTGGGTAATTTTCGTACCGATAGGAGACTGCAAGCGTTTGTATTCGCTGTTGTCTACCATCTTGATGACTTTTGCCACCATGTCAGCGTCGAAACCTTTATCGATAATTTCCTGATAGCCCATATCTTCATCGATATATGACATCAAAATACTGTCTAATACATCATAATCAGGCAGGCTGTCTTGATCTTTTTGATCGGGACGCAGTTCAGCTGATGGCGGGCGAGTGATAACGCGCTCAGGAATGACGGGGGTGTCTTCTAAACGATTGCGATAGCTTGCCAATTTATAGACTTGTGATTTGTACACGTCTTTTAAGACATCAAATCCACCTGCCATATCACCATATAAGGTTGAGTAACCAACGGCTAACTCTGATTTGTTACCCGTCGTGATGACCAGATGACCAAACTTGTTAGACAGTGCCATCAATACGACACCGCGAGCACGGGCCTGGATATTCTCTTCAGTAGTGTCAGCCGGTGATTTATTGAACAATGGGGCCAATGTATGACGGATACCTTCAACAGCATCAAAAATAGGACATACGGTATAAGAGACATTCAAGCGACGCGCTTGAGCCTGTGCATCTTCTAAACTGATCTGAGAGGTGTACTCATATGGCATCATGACCGCGTAGACTTTATCAGCGCCTAGTGCATCAACAGCGATACAAAGCGTTAGTGCCGAATCGATACCACCTGATAATCCAACGATAATGCCAGAGAAGCCAGAATGATTGACATAGTCGCGTAGACCGACGACTAATGCTTGGTACATCTCTGACTCACGGCTTAGTGTTAGCGGTGCTTTAGCTTGGCTGTCAAATTTGGCAGTCTTTACATCTAAAGTGGATAATAATAGTTGATTCATAAAGCGCGGTGCTTCATGGGCCACGCTACCGTCTGCTTGTACGGTCATAGAGCCGCCATCAAACACCAGGTCATCTTGACCGCCAACAGCGTTGACATAGACGATAGGCAGATTGTTTTCACGGCTGCGTTTGGCAAGCATGGTCTTACGGTTGTCTTGTTTTTCAATCTCAAAAGGTGACGCATTTAAGCTAACAATGAGGTCAGCACCTTGTTTCTTGAGTTCGGCGATAGGTGCTTTTTCCCATAGGTCTTCGCAGATGAGCAGACCGATAGTAATGCCTTTATAGTCAAACAAAACTTGGTTACGACCTTTATCAAAATAACGACGCTCATCAAACACGCCATAATTTGGCAAAATTTGCTTATGATAAAAGCCTTTTTGATGACCGTTGTGCAAGATAGCGGCAGAGTTAAACGTACCGTGATGATCGACATGCGGATAGCCGACAATCATAACGATATCGTCGATATCACTCAGGGTAGATAGGGCGCTTTTGACGCGGCCTGATAAGCTTGGACGTAGCAATAAGTCTTGTGGAGGGTAGCCGAGCAAAGCCAGCTCTGGGAATACAATGACGTCAGCCCCTTGTTCGCGAGCTTGTAATGCAAGGGTACGCATTTTTTCGACGTTGGTTGCGATATCACCTACCAAAAAATGTGATTGGGCTAAAGCAAACGTGACAGTATCTTGTGATTTATTGGTCTTGCTAGTTTCGTTTGAGGGGTTAGAGTTTGGGTTATCAGTGTCTTTTGACATTGTTATTGTTCCTATCGATATATTATTAAAATGTGGTGAATTTTTATTGGTTTAAAATAAGTCCTAAATACATTCAAAACTTCGCTCTAAACTATCACGCTCGAATATTGAGCGGATATAAAGAGTCTAAATCTGGCATAAGCGCTAAGACAATATGTAAAATTTTACTCGCTATACCTGCTGTCCCAACTAATCACGCCATCTTAAAATTAGCGTTTATAATAGTCTAGATGACAACGATACAAGAGGATCTAGACTCTGCCTTATCAGTTATAGTGTCTGTGCCAACGACAAAAATAAATGCGTGCAAATACACTTAACTATATTGAAAAGCTTAAAATAATTGCTTTAGTATAACATCAATTGTCACGACAAATAGAACGCACCAGTGAATTCCCTCATAAGATAGCAGTTTAATAGCTGCACACAAAAGTGGTTTCAATTACACCGTTTTTACATACCAAATCCATGCATTATGCGCTAGTTATTGTGGTCATCATCTAGTAAGCTTACATAGACAAAGTTGTAAGTAAAGATTACAACATAGCGTTATATAATTATCGTACTTTATTGCATAATAAAGTGTAACAACGGCGCTTTTCGTTATGTCCTTATGGGAGTGATAGTCTGTAAATATTTGACACTATCATTTGATTTATTAGCGTCAACGTCGTTTTTATTGATACATAAATAAGCTACCACACTCGCCTATGGATACCGTTTATGGACACCATCTATAAGCTGGTGTTCATCACCCATTTATAAACTCGCCAGCAAGCTGTCGTTTGCTGTCCGCTCTTGGTTTATACGCTATGATTGAAAACTGGACAAAAGAATTTATTATTCAGCGCTTACTTGCTATTACGTTGCTGGTTGCGCTATTTGTATTGTGCTTTCAAGTGGTGCAGTTTTTTATTGTGCCTGCACTGTGGGCTGCGATTTTGGCATATGTGACGTTTCCTGTTTATAAGTTTTTTCACGAAAAAGTTAAGTTAAGTCCAGATTTTAGTGCTGCGATTATGACGGTCAGTATCTCCTTGATGATAGGCATACCACTGGTTATCGGGGTTTTTATTTTGCAGCAAGAAGCGCTAAGTCTCATTAGTAATTTGATATACCGTATTAAAGTGGGCTATTTGGATGTGCCTGACTCACTCAAAGAGCTGCCTATCATTGGGCAGCAAGTCAAAGATGTACTGTGGCGAATCAACAAGAATCCAGAAGGGACATTAGAGACCTTTCGTCTTTGGGTTCAGTCGCATCTGTATTATGGCAAGATCGCATTCGATGTGGTGTTTAGTGCGCTGGCCAAACTTGGTATGGCACTGATGACCTTATTCTTTTTTTATCGTGATGGCACCAGTTTGGTACGCCAAATTCGCCAAGCGCTACGCAACATCATTGGCAACCGCATCGATGGCTACATTGACTCTGTGGGTACAACCACCCGCGCGGTCGTATACGGTATTGGGCTCACAGCACTGGCGCAAGCGACGCTCGCTGGCATTGGCTATTACTTCTCTGGTGCGCCAAGTCCTATTTTATTGACTATCGTCACCTTCATCATTGCATTGATCCCGTTTGGAACTCCATTCGTTTGGGGCGGTGTATCGATTTGGCTATTGAGCCAAGGGCATACTGCAGGCGGTATTGGTCTGGCACTATGGGGCGTATTAGTGATCAGTTGGGTGGATAATTTGATTCGTCCTATCGTCATTAGTGGCGCGACCAAGATTCCTTTTATCATTATTTTTATCGGAGTATTGGGCGGTCTGACCGCATTTGGTTTTGTCGGGTTGTTTATCGGTCCTGTGGTACTGGCCATCGGTCTTGCCGTATGGCGCGAGTGGATATCACAGCACAAGAATGAGATATTCGCTCAGCAAGAAGTTATGCTCTCTGAGACTGGTGCTGTAACGCCAGTGCCTAGGCCAGAACAAGAAATAGTTGGTAAAAACGAATCTATATAGCAAACCTATAGGATAGAAAATGTAGCTAACAACAAACTCGAACGTTGCAGACGTTATAGGCAGTAAAAATGGATAAGATGAGCAAAATTAAGGGCATTACTATCGTTGCTGATAGCAACATTGCTAGTCTAAGTGAGTTTTTTAACACTGAGACACTGGGTAAGCTGACTGAGCAAACTGTCAATATCATAAGCACTGCTGGCCGTGATATCGATGCACATTTGCTTGCTGAGGTACAGCCAGATATATTACTGATACGCTCTGTGACGCGAGTAGGTGAGGCGTTATTGGCTGATAATCATAGCGTGCAGTTTATTGGTTCGGCGACTATCGGCACCGACCATGTCGATCAAGACTATCTCACCATGCGTAATATTACTTTTGCCAATGCGGCAGGCTGTAGTAAGCATTCTGTGGCTCAGTATGTGTTGACGTCTATTTTGACGTTGCGTCCGCAATATTGGCAGCAGTCGACAACATCTACGAAGCCTATGACACTAGGCATCATTGGACTTGGCAATATTGGTAGTACGCTTGCTCAGTATGCACATGATTTAGGATGGCAAGTACTAGGTTATGATCCCTTAGTCCCAGCGTCCACAACCAACAATGCTAGCCTTGAGCAAGTCCTGTCTCAAAGCGACGTAGTCAGTCTACATGTGCCTTTGACGACCGAGAAAGCCGATAGTAATCCTCGCGGGAGTGAGTATCCAACCTATCACCTTATTGATGCAGAGGCATTGGCAGCGATGTCCGCTGATACGATACTGATTAATAGCGCACGTGGTCCTGTCATTAATGAAAGTGACCTAATGAGCGATATTGATCGTACTGGGCGACAAGTGGTACTAGATGTGTTTGAGTATGAACCAAAAGTTGCTGCAAGATTATTATCGAAGCTTGCTATTGCCACGCCGCATATCGCTGGCTACACGCTAGAGGGTAAACTGCGAGGTACACAAATTATTTATGATGCCCTATGCGCGACGCTTGCGATAACACCTGTCCAGTCGATGTCTAACCTGCTACCACTCAATATGTTTCTATGGTCGGAACTAAAAGCACATCCAGACAGATTGGCTAAGTTCTATGACATCATGCAAGATGACGCTGCATTGCGAAACAAAGTATCTCATAATGTGTCTAGCAATTTATCCAGTAAGACATATAGCAATGTATCTGATGAACAGATGACAGGACAGGTCAATGGGGATGATTTTGATCAGCTGCGTCGTGATTATCATCTTCGCCGTGAATGGCAAGCTTGACGTATCAAGTGGACCACTTAAGACTCAAGCAATTACGTCGTTATCAATTTATTATTCGTGAATCACGGTAGACCGTCATGAGCCAACCAAACAGCATGCCCAGTTACGACACAAAACCAAAATATGCACCAACCATGACACTTGCGATGGCACAGCAGCGTGCGCAATTCATCGGAGATATTCGACAGTTTTTTACGAGTCGCCAAGTGCTTGAGGTACAGACACCGCTTTTATCGCAGGCAGGTAATACCGATACTTTTTTACAATCAGTAGCAGCGCAGGTGACCTACCAAGATCGTCCTCGCACTTACTACTTGCACACGTCTCCCGAGTTCGCGATGAAGCGTTTATTAGCCAGTTGGCAAGTACCTATTTATCAAATCTGCCCTGTCTTTCGAGATAACGAAATAGGTGTGCGCCATAATATCGAGTTTACGATGCTCGAATGGTACCAACCTAATTACAGCTTAGATGATATGGCAGGCGAGCTTAATGAGTTGTTGGCGGCGCTTTATGGTCATTCGATTGTGATGAGTCATTACCGCTACGTCGATGCCTTTATGGATTTCGTTGGTATCCATCCACTGACAGCGAGTTTAGCTGCGCTACAAGCAGTAGCAGAAGATAGTGGTCTGACAGGGTTTGATTTCAACAACGCTGACGATAGCGAGGAGAGTCGTCGCCAGAGCTGGTTGGATTTGTTGTTCAGTCATGCCGTAGAGCCAAATCTGGGACATGATTTGCCAACGTTGATTATAGAGTATCCCCCTGCGACGGCGGCATTGGCAAAAACGGCTTTAGATAAAGAGGGCAATAAAGTCGCAAAGCGTTTTGAGCTGTATATCAATGGCATTGAGATTGCTAACGCCTATGATGAGCTGGCAGATGGTCAGGCTTTACGAGCACGCTTTGAACAAGACAATCAATTGCGTCAGCATCATAATCTGCCCCAAATGCCAATCGATGAGCACTTATTAGCGGCGTCTAATGATTTAATACCTTGTAGCGGTATCGCAGTTGGTGTTGATAGGTTGCTGATGGTCATAACAGGTGCAAGCAGTTTAGAAGAGGTGATTCCTTTCCCTAGTGGGCAAGCATAATGAGCTAGTAGATTTTTAATTTATTTGTAGACCAAACAACAAAAGGTCGTTACTGATGTACCAACTAAAGGTGGGCAATCTGGTAACGACCTTTTTATACGTTATATCTGTCAACTAATATATTAAATGATAGCTAATAGCTACCTATATGATAGTAGCTTATAAAGTACCTTATACGGTAGCGACTGCCTCATTGATGTCGATATCACCATTATGTAGATTGAATACCTTACCTATGGTGTTATCTGCTGTGAGTACAGCAGCCAATGTAGTCGCAACGTCTTCGATGGCATTTTCGCCAGAGCTGGTATCATTAATAGTAATTTTACCAGTACCTGCGCGCTCTTTTAGTGCACCCGGTTGTACAATCGTGTAATCAAGCGCACTGTTGACCAACCAATGGTCTGCATAATGCTTGGAGATATAGTAATCTTTTAGATCTGCAATACCAGGGTTTTCGTCCCATTTTTCGGTCTCTAGCGAGAATACAGAGCTAAGCATAATATAGCGTTTGATACCTTTGTCCTCAGCCGCCTGCATCGTTTTTACAGCACCGTGCAAATCAACTTCTAATACGTTTTTGCCGCCAGATCCTGCCACGAAGTAGACCGCATCGATATCTTGATCCAATTGTTTTGCGATTGACTCTTTACTTGCCATGATATCTAAATCTAACTGAGTGTAACGGTCACTATCAAATAACTTTTCTTCCTGGCGGGTTGTTCCAATGACTTTATGATCATCAGCTAATAGCTGCTTAACCAAATCACCACCTACACGACCACTAGCACCAACGACTAAAATTTTCATAATAATTCCTATTTTTTTCTAGATTTTGTTGTTTGATGTTCTTATAGTATGTTTATACAAATACTATTTATATAAAAACTATTTATCTCAAAAACTGAATATAGCGTAACAAAAATAGGCAGCACGCTTCGTTATAAAGCGTGCTGATTGAATGGTGTTTGGTTATAGAGTGTATATGGTTTGCAAGGAGGTAAGTAAAGCTCATGAAACGCCGTTATAAAAAGGGCTTTGTTCTATAAGCTTATAACAGATAATTGCCAAAAAAATGAGAGGTACTAACGAACCAGACGATTGAGACCGTCAGCAAAAGCTTTTTTGTCACGGTCGCCATACGGTTTTTGTCCGCTCATTTCTTGTAGCTCTAACACGCCAGTGCCTCGCATGGTGTCCATAAAATCACGCATGTTAAGCTTTTGTTTGATGTTGTTTTTATCATAAACCACGCCGCGCGTCGTCAGTACCATACCACCTTTGTCCAAGATGTCATTTGCCAAAGGAATATCACTGGTGATAGCTAAGTCACCTGCTTGTATCTGCTCAACGATATAATCATCAGCCTTATCAAAACCTGATGGCACCACAGTCATGACCAGTAGGGGCGATTTGCGTAGCTTGATCGGCTGATTGGCCACAAATATTGCCATAGTCTTGGTACGCTCAGCTGTTTTGATAATCAAGTCTTTGGCAATCAATGGCACTGAGTCGGCATCTACCCAAATTTGCATTATTTTTTGGCCTTCTCGGTATCTGATG
Organism: Psychrobacter sp. H27; assembly: GCF_059072655.1. Classification (NCBI taxonomy): domain Bacteria; kingdom Pseudomonadati; phylum Pseudomonadota; class Gammaproteobacteria; order Moraxellales; family Moraxellaceae; genus Psychrobacter; species Psychrobacter sp. H27. Next base: position 2,321,393 of record NZ_JCACRX010000001.1, read on the forward strand.
AAAGGACTGGTTGGCTGTCTTTATTTTTCAACTCATTGTCTGTATTGTCATTCTGATCATCATTCGTAGCATCGCCTTCTACCGTTTTGGTTTGCACATTGACACTCGCATACTCTTTATCGAGCCCTACCTTATTCGGCAATATAGAAACCAGCTTTGCCATAGCAGGTTCTAAATCAGTCACGTCATTGGGCATTAAGGTGATATGAGCAATCTTGCGATCGTCACGCTCAGCTTTATGATAGCTATGATAATGAGCACCATCGATGTTTAACACTGCACTGATATCGGGATATTGACCAAGTACATTCACCATAATTGCAGGATGCACGTTATCTGTATCGCCTAATGGTAAATTGACCACGGCACGGATATGGTTTTCAAACTGACTGGTAATAGCGCCTTCGATACTCCAGTGTCCAGAGTTGTGTACACGTGGTGCGATCTCATTCGCCAGTATCGTGTTGTGACCGCGAGCATCTTTGGTGACGAACAACTCAAGCGCCATGACACCGACATAGTCTAAGTGATTCATAACTTTGGTAATAGCGTCTGTTGCTTGCTCAAACAGGTGGCTTGTACCAACCGCAGGTGCTTGAGTTTTTGCCAAAATACCATGATGATGATGATTTTCGACCAAATCATAGCAGCGTACCTGACCGTCTTGCGCTCGTGCGGCAATGATAGAGACCTCACGGCTAAAGTTAATAAACCCTTCGGCAATCAGTGGTGCAGGCGTTGGTGTGAGTGAGCCTTTACCGCTGACCGCATCCTTTAAGTCTAGCCAAGCTGTTTTAATATCACTGTCTTGTTTGATGACGAACTGTCCTTTGCCGTCGTAACCACCGCGACTAGTTTTCAGGACAATAGGCAGTCCTAGCTCTTTACAAGCGTGCTTGAGCTCAGTCTCGGAACTGACTTCCAGAAAAGGCACTGTCGCAATATCGAGTGTGTTAAACATCTGCTTTTCTTTTAGACGATCTTGAGCGATGTCGAGAGCAATCAGTGGCGGGAACATGCCTTGCTTGCTGCCAGATTTTGACAAACTAACCAGTTGCTCGACTGTAGATGTTGGTGTGTTTTCAAACTCTAAGGTAAACACATCAGCGGCTGCGATAAAGTCTACTAATTGATCGCTGTGAAAGACACGGCCGTATAAGCTGGCAGGGCATTCTAGATTGTCTTCTAAGAATACGCATTGGTAGCCGAGTGGCATCGCGGCTTCGGCAAGCATCATACCAAGCTGACCACCGCCTAAAATACCGATGGTACGAATGGTTTGGGTAATAGGATAAGCGTTTGCTGTAGTCATGGCAGGCTCTTTGAATAAAAGTGAATGAGGTCTGATGTATATTGAAAGTTAAAACCCGATGGGTGAAAATAGGAAAAGGTGCACTGTATGCACCTTATCTTTAGTAGGACTGAATCAAAAATAAATAATAGTAGCTTTACTATTGCAATAGCAGTCTTATGCTATCAAAAGTACTCGTCAATCTATATGCAATCAATGCATTTAGGTATTGATAATACCAGGTGTTGGACTAGCAAGAATGGTGTCGGTTTGCGTCTGGCGCATGTGATCGAGCTTGGTCGCAATCGTATCATCATGCAATGCCAATACCTGAATCGCAAGTAGAGCAGCGTTATAAGCACCAGCAGCACCAATCGCCAATGTCCCAACCGCGACGCCTTTAGGCATCTGCACGATAGACAGCAGACTGTCCCAACCACTCAGCATTGAGGATTTTACCGGTACCCCAAAAACAGGTAGTGGTGTTTGGCTTGCGCACATACCCGGCAGGTGAGCGGCACCGCCTGCACCAGCAATGATGACTTGCAGACCATTACCTTTAGCATTCTTGGCATAATCAAACAGTCTGTCAGGTGTGCGATGTGCAGAAACCACTTCACAATCAAAAGCAATATCAAAGTCTGCTAGCAATTGTGCAGCCACACTCATGGTCGCCCAATCCGACTGCGAACCCATGATAATGCCAACTTTCGATTGACCAGCAGGAGAGGTGATAGGGCCGTTCTGGTTAGCAGCAGTATTTATGGTGCTCATGACTGGATATCCTCAAAAAGACCATCATACAAAAGTTTTGCTATAGTCGTAAAGCCAAGTTTGATTTTTAATACTTGCTTGGTATTAAGAGCCGCAACATCACTGGTTTATATCTGTTTTTTTATCATGATAATGCTGTACAAAATGAGACGCTGCTAAGGGTAGGGGCTGGTTGGTATCAAGCTGATAACAAGTGAGGTAACCACTATCTACAGCTGCCGAATAATCAGTACAAGCAACTTGTGGACTAAGCGGTGCGGGTGTGCCTGTCAGCCAATAGTGACCGACAAACACAGGTTTATGTGTTTTGAGCGCAAAATCAATATTTTCAGCGAGTGCATCGGCCGGTATTTGCGCCATTGCTGATGAGGGTACGCGTGCCACCTCGCGAAGCGTGCGTTTATTTAGCTCATCAAGCCACCAGCGTACTCGCACTCGCGAGCGCTCTGTGCCTTCTTTGTCGACCATTACGATGCCATCGGGCAAGCCTGTTTCGACGCCCTTTAGTACGCGCTCCAATGCATCAAATTCGACAGTATCTTCTTTGGCAGTCGCGAGTAGACCCTCAGTGGTTAGGCAGTTATTATCAGTCAAAAACGGTTTGAGGATATCCATACTATCTACGTCCCAGCATGCATGTACAAAACAAGCATAGTCTGTCTCAATCCATAAAGGTATCTCATACAAACGCTGCAACCAGTACTTATGTAGCTCTGAACCAAATGCAGCCTCTGCTAAAAATGCTTCGTGCTGACGCTTATGTATAGCATTATGCGTTCGTAGATACTCAGTCTTATCATCAGGATTGAGCGTAGCATAAGCCAATGCATTGTATTCATGATTGCCCATCACTGCATCAGCCACGCCCGCATCTATCATAGCAAAGACAATCTCAAGCGTTGCTAACTGCTGCGAACCACGGTCAATCAAATCTCCAATGAACAATGCTTTATGACCCGTAGGCGGGACAAAATGCTGACCATTATGCTCGTAACCTAATTGGTTTAATAAACCGACCAGCTTATCTGCATAACCATGAATATCACCGATAATATCTATAATCATAACGAGTGGTTAAATCTCACATATAAAAGTAAATGGTTGCTCAATAGCTGGATGTTAAAGGTTGTTTATTCTGATGCTCTTCATTCTAATAACGCTCCTAATTCTAACAACGCTCTTCACTCTAAATAAAGTTAGTCTAAAAACCAGGCGATAATAGAGCATTTATAAAATGGGGCAGCACTTTGGGTTCCAAGATAATGGTAGCAACGACACCGAACGCGCCGCCCCACATATGGGCCATGTGATTGATATTGGAACCACCGCGTTTGTCAGCATAAATACTATAAAACACATAAGCGACAGCAAATAATATTGCAGGAATCGGAATAACGGCAAACAAATAAATGCGTTCCCATGGCGCTAGCAAAATGAAAGCAAATAAAACGGCTGATACGCCGCCTGAGGCTCCAAGGCTTAAGTAACTGGCATTGTTTTTATTTTTCAGGTAGCTTGGAATCATGGCCACAACAATAGCCAACACATAAAAAACGACAAAACCATAGCCGAATAAGAATGAGCGATACAGACCTTCGATAGCTCGACCGAAGAAATACAGCGTAAACATATTGAAAAGTAGATGCATACTATCGGCATGAATGAAGCCATGCGTCACAAAGCGATCCCACTGTCCATTGTTTACAGCTGGTGGATAAAATATGAGTCGATTGAGTAGCTTTTTGTTTTGCCATGCCAACAAGCTGACAATAACCGTGATAATGATAATAAGGGTCGTATGGTTTAACAAAGGATAATCCTTAGGCCGCGCCTGATGTGTGACAATGCGATAAATGACAGTGTTCAAAACCTAGCGCTAAGGCTGAATGAAAACTAAATATGACCGATAATTAACGTACTAATAATAAATCTAAGCTATTCGTAGAGTAATAAAACAATACTAACAGTAGTTATCAGGTTGCAAATGTTTATTATGTGACAAAACGATGCTTTTTTATGCTTTTATAGTGAGTAATGTAGCAGTGTATCATGTGAGTTCAGTAAACAATCTATAGATGCGGCATCTTAAGTACGATTAGGAAGGCAAGAGCAAAAAGCGAGTGTTATACATATAATTAAAGACGAGCAATTAACCTTTGTAAATTTCAAAAGCCGAACGAGGCGGTGACTTATGAGTATTATTGATCAATTAGAGCAGACGGTTACCCCAGCTGTATTGGGCGAGCGCAATAGTAGCGATAGTGTGGCATATATCAGTCTTCTGGAGCAATTTTATGCGGTCCTAGCTGCGCGTTTGGCGGTGCCGCAGGTTTATTCGCAATTGCTGCGTAACGATCAAGTAATAGCTAACGACAATATTCCTGAAAAGCCTTTATTTGAGCAGTTGTGGCATAGTGAGGTATTACAAAATACAATTATTCAAGAGCTGTCAGCCACACATCATATTGATGAGTCAGTCACTGCCCAATTACTGATCAATGCCGCACCCTTAGCGTATCGTGAGCTAAAGACACTTGCTAATGGGCAGTTTTTACCAGCATTTTTACAAGCAGAGCAGCCTTCGCTACGCCCATATCTACCCATATGGGCAAAACCAGTTATTACATCTACTCTAGACGTAGATAGTAAAAGTAATGTCAGTCAAGACATTCCGTCAGCTGCTATGGCGGATAACTCTATCGGACCATTGAGTGATAGTACGTCAACTATGTTAGATAGACTTGATGATCCCAGTCTGAACACCAGCACTGTTCCTACTATTACAGCCGCTGCAACTACAGACCCTGATGGCGGACAACCTCGTGTAGGATCTACTGACGGATTGGGTGAAGAGACTCGATTCGGTAGTGACGATGCCATTCATGCCAGTCCAGCAGCACATCATTTGGCAGAGAACGGCAGCCTGAAGCGAGAGCAAGTACGCACTCGTAATCAGCGAAACGATTTGCTGATACGGGTGTTTTTGTTGATAGTAGCACTTGCCGGGCTTGCGCTTGCTGCATGGGCATTGCTGATCAAGCCCAACAATGACATACCAGTAGAGCCTATTGCTGCTGCGCCTGCGATATCAGCGCCTGCACCCGAACCAGTAGTAGAAGCGATGACGCCTGTCGAGTTCATCATTGGTGTTGATGATAGCGGCAATCTCTATACTTGTAGTGCCACAGTCGGCGACGTAGGACTGCAAAGCACATTGCAGCAGGCACTCAATACAAGCTTTGGAGAGCAAGCAGGTATTTGTGAATTGACTATACAAGATGGGACAGCAACTACTATTGCTAATATGCCAGTGGACGTACTTCCTAACGTCTTAACCATGCTCAGATCAACGCCATTTGCACGTCTACAGTTACAAAACGAACGTCTTATAGTAGAGGCACCAGATAATATGCTACTACAGCAATTGGTGACAAACATACGCAGCTTAGTACCCGCTATGGCAGTTGATAGTACTGCACCGTTGCCACTACCTAATAATAACGCTGCATATGGTATGGGAAGTACTGATGGTGTGAACAATCAGTTTGATGGTGGAGCAGCCTCTAATAATCAGTATAGTAACGATGGTACTGGTAATGGCTCTGTAGAGTATCAAGCGCCTGACGATAACACTGGTGATCGCGTGATACCGGCGCCGCTACCTAATAATGGTAACAACAGAGGGCTCAATAACAATCCAAGCAGTAATAACCCAAACAGTGGGCTGCCTAACATACCAAGCAATAGCCCAAGTAGTATGTCTAATAACATGCCTAGCAGTGCTCCTTCTAATAATAGAACGAGCAGACCGTCAGGTCCTATCTCTGAATCAGAAGTAGATGACATGGCGAGCAGTGTCATCGTCGCTGAGCCTGCCCAAGTGAGATAGCTAAGAGGTCAAGGAGTCCAAAGGTCAAGTGGCTAAAAGAACAAGAGCTATAACGGCAAAAAGCAGTATAGGTTTCTATACTGCTTTTTGCCGTTATAGGTTAACAGTACCTTCTCTGTATATTCGAGAGATAAAGTTTTTAAATCTACACCGTTCGATATGAAAGCAAGCTCCAACAACTAATTGTTCAACTGTTATTGATATGTACCCAAGTGCTTGTATAGTTACGAGTACCAACTCAAACATTACTTAACGTATCATTTGTACAACAACGCATCGACTGTGAACCTTCTCTTAATAATTTTATAATGTTTGAAATAAAATGCAGTAGCGCGACTACAGTAGACTGACAACAGAATTTTTGCATAATGAATTTTGATGTCATGTTTTAGCTTTACTTGGCGGTCTTATGCATTGAGTAATCGGATGATACAAATAAAAATTAAGAGGAGAGTTATATTATGGATATTATCAGTCATTTGACACGTACGGTCAGTCCTGCGGTACTAGCGGACGATCATAGTCCTGCTAAGAAGAACCTGCTGGAACAGTTTTATGCGATTTTTGCCGCTCGCTTAGCGAATGATGAGACCTACAATCGCTTTGCCAATGAAAACATTGCGCGTGATGACGACGCCTTTTATAATCGCGTATGGACAGAAGGGGCTCATCGCGATCAAATCTCCCGTGAGCTTGCTCATGAACACAACGTTGACGAGACAGCCTCTCGTGGCTTAGTTGCGATGGCAGCACCACTTGCCTTTCATGAAATAAAAAGTCTGGCCGGTACTACGCCTGTACCTCAATTTTTAAGTAATAATCTGAGTAGCTATCAGCATCATATTCCTGCATGGGCAGCTGCTGTATTGCCTGCGAGCGCAGTTGCTGCTACACCCATGTCCGATACTGTCAGCACTGCACCGCTACACAAAGAAGAAGAACCACAAGGTAGCTTTATGAAAGCGCTACTACCGATTATTGGTTTGATTATTTTGGGGGCATTGGCTTGGGCCTTACTTCGAGGTTGCCAGGAAAATCCAGAGCCTGTTGCTACGCCAGCGACTACCATGCAGAAAGATGAGCAAGGCAATGAACAATCAGTGATGGCAGCTGATATTGAGCCTGCATCGTTGCGAATTGCTACTGGCGAAAATGGTACGCTTTACGCCTGCCGCATGAACGTAGGCAATGAAACGCTACAGACCAATGTAATGAATGCGCTAACTGGTGCATTTGGCGATGAAGCCAATAAGTGTCGCGCCGACGTTGATGATAACTTTGCCATAGACATGCCAGCTGCCGCTCAACTTGCCACTATATTACCTATCGTCAAAAATGTCCCAAATGCCAGTATGATTATTAAAGGCGATACCATCACGGTCAACGCACCTGACGATGCGGCATTGGCCCAATTAGTATCCGACTTACAAGCAGCTGCACCCGCAATGATGGTAGAGGCTGAAGGTCCATTAGACCTACAAGGTGAGATTGACGATAGTGTGGCTGCAGCAGATGTCGCAATGAACAATCTAGGTGAAAACCCAGATCCACGTGACGTTGCTCGTGCTTTGAGTATTCAGGTTATCAATTTCCAAGTGGATGAAGCTGTCATTCCTGATGTCAATAAAGCCATTTTAGACCGCGCTGCAAAAATCATTGACGACGTACCTGACTTGAACTTGATGATTATCGGTCATACAGACAGTCAAGCTTCTGATTCTTATAATATGGAGCTGTCTCGTGAGCGTGCTGAGTCAGTGAAAGAGTACTTAGTGGCTCAAGGTGTCGATGCAAGCAAGTTGACGACCAAAGGTATGGGTGAGTCAGATCCTATCGCAGACAATTCAACCGAGCAGGGTCGTTTCCGTAATCGTCGCATCGAATTTATGGTTAATGACGAGATGGTTGATCCAAACGATGGTATGACGATCAATAGTGATTCGTTAGACCCAGATTTGAATCCTTTAGACAGTAATAATGATGATTTGCTACCAGATGGTGATGACGCCACGCAAGATACGGTAGTAGATCCAACAAATTAATCTGCAAACCTCTGATCACACGATAGTTAAAAGTAAAAAACCGCCTTTATACAAAGGCGGTTTTATTTTATCAGCGCGTTAGTGGTTACCTATTACTGATTATCTATTATCGAATACCTATTTGTAATAAGTAGGGTCTATCGGTTCTTTTAACTCTCCAGTAACTTGCGTGTCAGCAGAGGCGTCAAAAAAGGTGTGAGTGACGTTATTCTTTGCTTGTTGCCAGTAATCAAAATGCTGGCAAGTAGATTCAAGATTGCCTTGCCATTCTGGTATATTGCCGCACATGGTTTTGATGCGTTTTTGATTGGGATAAGACAACTCCTGTGCCGCAGCAGCAGCCTCATGAACGGCCACGCGGTCATTACATACCAATGCAATATCGCAGCCAGCCTCAATAGCGGCCTTGACACGCGCGCTGACATCGCCAGCTGCCTGTGCCCCAGCCATCGACAAATCATCAGAGAAGAGTACACCATCGAACGCTAATTGATCGCGAATAATATCTTTTAGCCAAATTTTTGAAAACCCTGCAGGCTTATCATCTACTTGCGAGAAAATCACATGTGCTGGCATAAGGGCATCGAGCAGTGGTAGCGTTTGGGCAAACGGTTGCATATCACTATTGATGATCTCATCCAAGCTACGTGTATCGATGGCTTCTGACACATGAGAGTCAGGGGCAATAGCGCCGTGACCTGGGAAATGCTTACCAGTGGTGGCCATGCCTGCTGCTTTCATACCGCGCATAAACTGTGTCGCAAGTGCGATAATCGCTTGTGGCTCGTGATGAAAGCTACGGTCACCAATGACTTGGCTGATACCATCTCTGTCTAGTACAGGCGCAAAACTCAAATCAATCCCTACCGCCAATACTTCAGCTGCCATTAGGTAGCCGCAGTCATACGCACAGCTAAGTGCACGACTCGGATCTTGATTAAACAACTCGCCAAGTCTGCCCATTGCTGGTAAGGGGGTAAAGCCTTCACGTAGCCGTGCAACGCGCCCACCTTCTTGGTCAACACCAATCAATATATCGGGATTGTGATAACGTATATCGTCGCACAGTGTACGTACTTGGGCGGCATCGGCTACATTACGTCCAAACAGTATGACCCCGCCGACTTGTGCTTGTTTGAGTAAACTGACATCCTCAGCGGTCAGTGCGGTACTATCAATATCAATCATTAAAACGCCGTACATTGCATGATCCTTATTCTTCTTTATATTGTTATATTATGGGTCTGATGAACTCTAAATGTCTACTCACTCGCAGGCCATCGTCAATAGACTTTATTATGACAGCTATTATCAAATGAACCTAATGTACGAATTATAGACGTCAAATCAGTCTATTAATCATCATCGAATAGAGGTTGATAGTCTGCATTTGCTCTAAGTGAGAAAAGTGATAGAAAGTTTGGTATGTGTAGGCGTAGCGTGTAAGATTGCTTATACAGTTTGAGACAGTTCAGTATTATTGCTCATGATAATATTATTCAATTTAGAGTATATATTAGTGGGTAATAACAGTAGCTGTAAGCTTCAAAGGCTATAAAATATAAAGAGCTTCAAAAATAACATCGTTGTAAAAATTATGGAAAGATACAACGACAAAAAAATCTTATAACAATAAAAGTATAGAAGAGCGTAAGCTCAAGACGACGAGTAATGAAAATAATCAGTATTGATAGATAATCACAGATTCAGAGTTTTTAGATTTTAACAAAACAAACAATATCCCCAATTCCAAACAAATCACTAACTTCAAATAACTAGGTACATATGATGAAAAAACAACCAGCACAGTGGTTACTCAGTGCAGCGTCAGTGGGCATAGCCGGTATTATCCTGACACAAAGTTACGGTACTGCAGTCGCAGAAACCAATACAGGAAGTTTTGTTCAGACGCCTGAACAAAAAGTCACTACCCGCCAAGTCGCCGCCTTGCTGGATCGCAGTCATTACCTAAACCAGCCGTTAGATAGCAAAACGGGCAGCGAGATTTTATCAATGTATATTGATAGCCTTGATCCAAACCATACGTTGTTTTTGCAGTCTGATGTCGATGAGCTGAAAAAAAAGCACGCGGCTGATTTTGGCGCGCGTCTCAAACAGGGTGATCTATCCGCAGGGGTAGAAGTCTATGATCGGTATCGCAAACGCTCAAATGAATACTTTGCGATGGCAACGAAAATGTTAAAAACAGATATCGATCTGACAGGTAATGACACCATCATACTTGACCGCGAAAAACTGGGTCACTTCAAAACCAAAAAAGAACAACGAGACTACTGGGCGCGTCAGCTGAAATTTCAGTTGATGAGTATTACGCTAGGGCAAGAAGACGAAAAAGCCAAAGAAGCTGTGTTCTTAAACAATCCAGATATCACACGTGGTCAAGACTTAGTACGCAATGATGAGCGTACACCAAGTGAGATTTTGCAGAATCGTTTGTCACGTCAGCAGGAGCAGTTCAAACGCCTCAAAGACGATGAGATCATGGAAACCATCTTGAACACGGCAATGCTGACGTATGATCCACATAGCAACTACTATGCACCGATCCAAGCGACTGAGCTGCAAATCCAATCTAGCTTGCAGTTAGAGGGAATCGGTGTCTCTATCCGCCCTGATCGTAAAAACCCAGACTATACTCGTATTGTGACTTTGGTAGATGGAGGGCCCGCTGCCAAATCTGGTCAAATTAAGCCCAATGACTTAATCGTCGGTATCGCAAAAGATGGCGAGAACATGACTGACGTGGTCGGGTGGTCAACGCGTGAGATTGTCAGCTTGATTCGTGGTAAGCGTGGCACCTCGGTCACTCTTAAGCTACGTCAACCAAATACACCAGATGCTAGCGCCCGTACGGTTACTGTCGTACGTGACATTATTCAGCAAGAAGAGTCTGGCGTGACTCAGCGTGTGGTAGAGGTGCAGCGTCCTAATATAGATGAGACACCCAAACGTATCGGTGTGCTTGAAATACCAAGTTTTTACTTGAACTATCGTGCGCGCCGTAACGGTGAGGATTATCGCAGTGTCAGTATCGATACCGAAAAAGCACTGAAGGAGTTGAACAAAGAAAACATCGATGGCTTGGTTGTCGATCTACGCAACAACCCTGGTGGCTCTTTGGATGAAGTTGCCAAAATGCTCGGTATGTTTATTAAGAGTGGACCACTGGTACAAATTCGTGATAATCGCGGTAACATTCAAGTATACCGTGACAATGATGGTGGCGAGCAGCTGTATGATGGCAAAATGACCGTCATCACCAATTTGGCATCGGCATCAGCCAGTGAGATCTTTGCTGCTGCCATTCAGGATTATGGCCGTGGATTGGTCGTGGGTAGTACCACGACAGGTAAAGGCTCAGCACAGATTCAGCTCGATAGCTTGGCGCTGGGTTCTGCTACCTTAACTCAGCGTAAGTTCTATCGTATCACTGGCGGTAGTACTCAGAACAAAGGCGTGGTACCTGATGTTGAATTGGTCAACATCTATGACGACGCCACCTTTGGCGAGCGCGCGCAGAAAAAAGCACTACCTTGGGATACTATCAGAACGTCTCCTTATAAGCCTGAGGGTAAATTTACCAGTGATACGCTTGCAACACTCAATCAGCAGTCTAAGGTTCGCCAACAGAAAAACCCGCAGTTTACTTATCTATCGACACTCAATGACATACGTAACATGGATGATGAAAAGAAGCCTGTTCGTTTAGACATCAACAGCCGCCGCGCTAAAATGCAGCTCATAGAAAAGCGCTCATTAGAAGCAGAAAACAAGCGCTTGATCGCCACTGGTGAACGTCCATACTCTAACTGGAATACGTACCAAGCTGCAATGGATGCAAAGTTCGAAGAGCGTAGTCGCATGAAAGCTGGTGAGCGTCCAGAGTTACCAGAAGATGAAGCATTTATTAATGAAGCTGCTTATCTCATGCTTAGTGCTGAACATACAGCAATGCTAAGCCCGCAAGAAAAGCTATAACCAATTATAAGTAGCTATGATTTCCATGTAAGCATATGCTTACATGGATTGACGTTCAGACTACTTACTAATGATAGAGCAATCTGCGATTATAACTGTACGGCACGATTGAACGGAATGGTTCATTGATACTAGGGATTGGTATCTTAAGGTCGCATCAGGGATAAGTGGTTTGCTGATTAGGGATGATAAGGCTGGATGCCTGTCAGTTATGAGATACCCCGGGATTAGGTATCGCGTAACGCTAACATGGATGGTTGGTAATAAAAGCCGCATGACGCTTGTCGTTATGCGGCTTTGTTATGTCTGAAACTCATGAATACTCATTGGTTGTTATTTATAAATAGCACAATTGAGCTTGAACAAAGTCTGTTGAGTATTCAACTTTTCAGATCACTCTATTTACTTGGTAGATTATTTATTCGACAAAGCATCTATTTGATAAGTCACCGATGATGACACACGCATAAAAAAAGGTCAGTAGACATAGTCACTGACCTTTTTGATTGAGCGACAAGTCTAATAATAACTCATCACTCAATAGCTGTTCACTGTACTCTAGGAGAGATTAGTGCTCAACGCCACCTGCACCATGTACATGGCCGTGGTTTAGTTCGTCTTCAGTTGCTGCACGTACTTCTTGGATCTCAACATCAAATGTCAGACGCTTACCAGCCAATGGATGGTTTGCATCAACAGTAACTTCTTGCTCGTTCACGTCAGTTACAGTAACTAGCATAACTTGACCACCAGCTTCTGACTGGAACTGCATACCAGGCTGAATGTCATCAACGCCTTGGAAGTTCTCACGTGGTACGTGCTGTACTGCTTGCTCTTGATACTCACCGTAGCCATCAGCAGGCTCAACAACTGCGTTGACTTTTTCGCCAGCAGATTTGCCTTCTAATTGTGCTTCTAGGCCTGGGATAATGTTGCTGTGACCATGTAGATAAGCAAGTGGCTGACCTTCTGGTGATTGGTCAAGGATATTGCCTTCGTCGTCTTTTAGCGTGTAGTTAAATTTGACGGCAGTGTCTTTTGCGATAGTAGTCATAAAATATCCTAAATATATCTATGTAAAAAATTAAATGCGGTTGCAATAAACCTAAAAAAGCCAATCAGCAAGCCAAATAGCCACGATATTAGTCAATTATCATCAGTTTATTAAAGTAACTTTAGCAGTTAGCATCTTTAATTGAGATGGGTCACATGAGTTTCAAGGCAAAAAACATAAAAAAAGCCAATTAATGCCCCAATTTACAATAATAACTGTTATTTTCTATAGTTGATGGGTAGCTATGGGCTATTTAAGGTTTGGGAGTTGCGTTTTTTAGAACTGGCTTCTACCATAATGATAAAAATAAGGAAGAGAGAGACGATGACTTCATTTACCAATACTGCCAACAATCAACCAACGAGCGATGTGTCCATCAGCCACAATGATGCCAAGCGACTGCCCTTGATCAGTTATCGGTTCGATTTTGCGCGTTTTTCTGAGCATTTGGTTGATGTGTCACTGACCTTTACGACAACCTCAGCCGCGCCTCAACTTTGGCTACCAGCATGGATACCAGGCAGTTATTTGATGCGTGAGTTTGCCCGCAATATTACTGCGGTACACTATCAAATCATAGACAGCCAAATAAAAGAGGGTGACGAGTCCTCCAAGACTTATCGCGCACAAAAAATAGATAAACATACGTGGCAACTCCCAGCTGTACAGGCAGGACAAACGGTAAATGTCGCGTACGAAGTCTACTGTTATGATTTATCAGTGCGTACGGCGTATGTTGACCAGCAGCGTCTGTATGGTAATTTTACCTCGCTCGCACTCGCAATTGATGGACAAGAGCTGGAACCCGTACAGGTCAGTTTGATTGTACCTGCGGCATTTTTGCTAGATAAAAAAGAGAATAATGTACTCTTGGCGTGTGGTTTGGCAGCTACTCATCTGCGTGTTGAAGGTCAGGACACAGATGGACAGCACAGTTATCAGTTACAGGCAGACAACTACCACGAGCTGATCGACTATCCTTTCGAGATTGCAGAGCAGCAAAAATTTGATTTTATTATCAAGGATAATCAGCATGAGACGCTGCAGCACAGTTTTTATCTCTCAGGTAAGCATAGCGCCAACATGGGCAGGCTACAGCAAGATGTCACTCAGATTTGCCAGACTTATCTAGACTGGCTGGGCGATGCGCCATTCAATGATTATACTTTTATGACCTTTGCCAGTGGTCAAGATTACGGCGGGCTTGAGCATATTAACTCTACTAGCCTGATTACGCCGCGCCGTGACTTACCAAATATGGATGAGCCAAAACTACCCAGTACCGATTATCAACGGTTCTTGGGCTTATGCAGTCATGAGTATTTTCACTCGTGGTGGGTCAAAACAGTGCGTCCCGATGTCATGATCGATGTTGATCTACGCCGCGAAGCATTTACGCCTCTGCTTTGGGTGTTTGAAGGATTTACCTCTTATATCGATGATTTTATGCTGCAGGCGTCTGGTGTGATCGACAAGCCAAGCTATCTGAGATTATTGGCAGAACAAATCAATCGTTACTATCAAACACCTGGTCGCAGCAACCAAAGCGTGGCAGAGTCGAGTTTCGATGCGTGGATCAAGCTGTATCGTACTGACGAAAATACGGGCAATGCAGGTATCAGCTACTACAACAAAGGTGCGCTAGTGGCATTGTGTTTGGATCTGATACTGCTAAAAAACACTGATGGTCGCTATCGTCTCTTTGATGTGGTCAAAGCGTTCTATACTCAAGCCAAGCAAAAAGACAATAAACGTATCGGTATCAGTAGTGCCGATATGGGTACGGTGATTGGGCAGTTCATGCCGCTAGCAGAGTGGGAGGATTTTGAGCATCGTTATGTTAATGGAGTAGAGGAGCTACCCATTGAGACGTTGCTAATCGAAAACGGTATCAAAATACAGGCAAATAAAAAGGAAGTGGCTGATAAACATGTGCCTTGGGGCATGCGCTGTAGCGAAACGCCAGTCGGACTCAAGGTCAATCGTGTGATGCGTGGTAGCGTGGCTGCCAGAGCTGGCATCTCAGCACATGACATCATTGTTGCGATTGATGGTATAAAAGCAGACAGCAAGCAGTTAGCTTCGCTTAGTAACGCTAAGCGTCCTATCGAGTGTTACTTGTTCCGCCGTGATGAGCTGATGTGTGTTCAAGTACAACCAACTAAAGCGCATCAAAAAGACAGCATAGATAGCAATGATGCTAGCGAAAAGTCATTCCCTCACAAGATCGGTCTATGCTTAGCAAAAGAAGGCAAGGCTTTACAAGGCAATGGCGATGAGGCGCAAGCAGAAGCAGGCTGGGAGATGTGGCTAAATGTTATGAATCATCAGTCAGATTAGATGTATCAAGTGGTGTGTCAACATTAGGTGCGCTAGTATAGCTCGCGATACGCAACGCCATTCATAACCTATACCGCACCGACAAATGCTGCACTGACGATAATCCCCCAACAAGCAATAGTGCTTGTTGGGGGATTGTCATTAGTAGCTTACTGCTTCCCGATATTCTTACTACTGTGCCTCAGTACTTTTATCAACACGGTTATTATCGGTGTCTTCACTGTCCGAACTTTCGTTTTCAGTAGACTGGCTATCAGGATCCATAACGTCAGTGCTGTTCTTAGTGCTATTCAAAACTTGAAGCGCTGCAATCCAATTTTGCATGATATCAATTTCTGCTTGTTGTGTATCGATAATACTCTGTGCCAATTGGCGCATTTCCTCATCGGTGCCGTACTCGAGCTGGACTTTTGCCATGTCTACTGCGCCAATATGATGCGGTAACATACCCCGTGCAAAGGCCATATCAGGCATAGGATCGGCAATACCTAATGTCATATCACCATGCATATCTTCCATGCTTTTGGCATATGCCTGCTGCATGGCAATCGTATTAGGCTTAGGTTTGGGTGCATCAGGGTGGCTGGCTAGCCATTTATTTAGAATATCAATCTCAGCTTGCTGTGCGGTGATAATGCCTTGAGCAAGCTGGCGCATAGCCTCATCAGTACCGTATTTTAACTGGATTTTTGCCATCTCTATCGCACCGCGATGATGCCCAAGCATACCTTTGGCAAACGCAGTATCAGGGTCGTTATAACCCATTCCAACCAGCATCTCAGCATGCATATTGGTCATGGTTTTCTTGTAGTCTCTAAGAATATCAGTCATCTCGGAACCATCCGCGACGTTTACATCGTCTTGTAATGTATCCTCGCTCATGCCGTCATGCTCAGCATGAGTAGTATCAGTCACTGGTGACGTGCTTTCTTCAACGGGTGCTGGTTGATTGTTCTCTGCTGCTGGTTGACACGCGCTCAGAAAAAGCGCCGCGAAAACGCTGGTAGCCAACAAAGCAAAACGATGAGAAGCAATCATGACATATTCCTATTATAAAATAAGACGATAAATGGATAAGACCCACTTGATACAACTAATGGCTATACATAACCAATGACGTGCCGAATTTTAGCAGATAAACCTTACCCATTCGAGACGCTATGTTTAATAGGTCGTAATATCTTTAGATTATATGAAATTATATATCGGTAACTGAGCAACGAGCAACTCAGCAACAGACAGCTAAGTAGTGTTCACTGATTGATAATACCCAATTGCTGATAATGTGCGCTATCTAAGGAGATGCGCACAAACTCACCAACCCCTAGATTGTCAAGTTCAAACCCTGCAACCGACCAACGGATCAAGCGTAGACAAGGTAGACCAACATGAGCAGTCATGCGTCTAACTTGACGGTTTTTACCTTCGTAAATCGTCATCATCAGCCATGAGTCCGGCACACTTTTACGCTCACGTATCGGTGGGTTACGCTGCCAGAGCATCATTGGCAACTCATCTTCACGGACGTGTTTAACAGTGGCGGGCAGGGTCTTACCATCTTTTAGAATCACGCCTTTACGCAGTTTGCTCAGTTGCTCGGTAGTAGGAATCCCCTCGACTTGTACTAAGTAAGTCTTACCTTGCTTGCGTCCAGCATTGGCCTTGGGTGGATGAGTGATTGCTTTATTGACACGCCCATCATCGGTCAAAATAAGTAGACCCTCTGATGTGGCATCAAGCCTACCTGCCACACGTAAAGACTTATCGGTAAAGTACTCAGATAGGGTAGTGTGATCGTTATTGCTGTCATCTCTGAACTGACTTTGCACGCCATAAGGCTTGTTGAATAAAACGAGACTAGACATAAAACGATATTTCCTAGTATTTGGTGAGTGGTGGTCTATTGTAGCCTATGTCTTATAAGGTCACGCCAGTATTGAGTAATCGGCATTAAACAATCAGCATAGCCGTCTTGTCAGTGACAGAATAGATGTCGCATCATCCGCTACAAAAGTAGGACAGTGGTCATATAGGTTTATTGCTATTCTAAATCCATATCTCAATAGTGGTTTTTTGTATTTTTGGCGAGATAAGCATTCAGTTTGATTGCGATGTTACTTTCGTTTTAGCTTTTGTCGCTTAAAACTATTTTTAGTACGGTTCAAACCAATGATACCAGGACTACAGTTATCGCAGCTTTGCTCAGTTAATATTTGTTCAAATCATAAGTTTTTAAGCGTTATAACGATAAAAAACCGTTGGCATAATAGCGTGTTCAAATCATTTTCGATCTATAACAGACAACCAAGGAGTATCATCTATGTCATATGATAAGGTTATCGTACCAAGAGACGGCGAAAAAGTGACCGTAAATGCTGATTTGTCGTTAAACGTCCCCAATCATCCGATTATTCCGTTTATTGAAGGCGATGGTATCGGGGTAGACATCACACCCGTCATGAGAAAGGTGGTCGATGCTGCGGTCGATAAAGCCTATCATGGCAAAAAATCTATTGTGTGGATGGAAGCGTATCTCGGCGAAAAAGCGGCCAAGATATACGACGGTGATTATCTACCAAGTGAGACGTTAGAGATTTTAAAAGACTATGTCGTTAGTATCAAGGGCCCATTGACCACGCCAGTGGGTGGTGGCTTTCGCTCACTCAATGTGGCAGTACGTCAGGAGCTCGACCTATATGTTTGTCAGCGTCCAGTACGTTGGTTTGAAGGCGTGCCAAGCCCGGTTCAGCATCCTGAGCTGACAGATATGGTTATTTTTCGTGAAAACTCAGAAGACATCTATGCTGGCATCGAGTGGAAAGCAGGTAGCGAGGATGCTAAAAAAGTTATTAAATTCCTAAAAGAAGAGATGGGCGTGACCAAGATTCGTTTTGATGATAACTGCGGTATCGGTATCAAACCTGTCTCAAAAGAAGGCTCCCAGCGTCTAGTACGTAAAGCAATCCAGTATGCTATTGATAATGATTTGCCAAATGTGACACTGGTACACAAAGGCAATATTATGAAATTTACTGAAGGGGCATTCAAGGATTGGGGCTACGAGCTGGCAGCAGAGCGCTTTTGTGCTGAGCTATTAGATGGTGGCCCATGGATGACGATAAAAAACCCAAAAACCGGCAACGACATCATTATCAAAGATGTGATTGCTGATGCGTTTCTGCAACAGATTTTGATGCGTCCTGCAGACTATTCTGTAGTCGCAACGCTCAACCTAAATGGCGACTATATCTCTGATGCGCTAGCGGCTGAGGTCGGCGGTATCGGTATTGCGCCAGGAGCGAACAAAGGCGGTGCTATCGCAGTATACGAAGCGACACATGGTACCGCGCCCAAATATGCTGGTCAAAACAAAGTAAACCCAGGGTCATTGATACTATCTGCTGAGATGATGCTACGTGACATGGGCTGGTGTGAGGCGGCTGATCTTATCATCGACGGTATCAAAGGTGCGATTGCAAACAAAACAGTGACGTATGATTTTGAACGTCTCATGCCCGACGCTATCTTACTCAGTACCTCTGAATTTGGTAAAGCAGTCATTAAGCATATGGATGCTTAGCGATATACGTGCTGCGCCATAGAAGTTTTAAATCATATAAGTGCTCACAGCACCGCGTTCTATTAAACATCATTAAAAGCCATTTGCTGACGTAGGTGGCTTTTTTTTGTGTACTTGAAAACTGAAAAGGTAGAATAAAGCTAATAATTATGGTTTTGAGTATGAAAGGTGAACGATAAGGTCAACCTTTTACATAGGGTAATGTATAAAAGCGAGCGTTCCATATTTTTAGAGCGCGCATAAAAAACACCTCAATGTCCTAAGACCATTGAGGTGTTTGATTTACAATGACTGTAAATAGCATAACCATAACCGGCATAACTAACTTTGACTTTAAAGACTAAAGACAATTATGCTCAATTATCTCGGCACAGCTATTTAAACAAACTATAGCGATGCCAATGCGTCGTTAAACAATTTGCTTGGACGCATTACTTGTGTCGCCAGTTTTTCGTCAGCATAGTAGTAGCCTTTGATATCTACAGATTTGCCTTGAGCATCATTGAACTCTTTGACGATAGCCGCTTCGTTGTCTTGCAGATTTTGCGACAGCTCTGCGAACGTCGCTTTTAGTTCCGCGTCTCGATCTTGCGCCGCCAGCTCTTCTGCCCAGTACATGGCAAGATAGAAGTGACTACCACGGTTGTCCAGCTCGCCTGTCTTGCGTGATGGCGACTTGTCGTTCAATAGCAACTTCTCAGTTGCGGTATCTAACGTGTCAGCCAACACTTTGGCTTTGGCATTCTTATCATTTGTCGCCAGATGATCCAGAGACTCTGTCAATGCCAAGAACTCGCCCAAAGAATCCCAACGTAAATGGTTTTCTTCTGTGAGCTGCTGAACATGCTTTGGTGCAGAACCGCCAGCGCCTGTCTCAAACAAACCGCCGCCTTTCATTAATGGCACAACCGATAGCATCTTGGCACTGGTACCTAGCTCTAGGATTGGGAATAAGTCAGTGAGGTAATCACGTAAGATGTTACCAGTAGCAGAGATGGTATCAAGACCACGAGCGACACGCTCTAGGGTATAACGCATGGCGCGAACCTGAGACATGATTTCGATATGTAAGCCATTAGTGTCATGATCTTTTAGATACGTTCTGACCTTTTTGATCAGCTCGTTCTCATGTGGACGGTATGGATCTAACCAGAAGATAACTGGTGTATCTGAATCGCGCGCACGGCGTACCGCAAGTTTTACCCAATCTTGGATAGGCTCATCTTTGGTCTGACACATGCGCCAGATATCGCCTTTCTCAACGCGCTTTTCTAGCAATACTTCATCGGTATCCACATCTACAATGCGAGCAGTACCCGCATCGCTAGATTCAAATGTTTTGTCATGTGAACCATATTCTTCAGCTTTTTGAGCCATCAAGCCAACGTTAGGCACGGTGCCCATTGTTTTTGGATCAAAGTTGCCATGCCACTTGCAGAAATTAATCATCTCTTGGTAGATACGAGCAAAGGTAGACTCTGGCATAACGGCTTTACAGTCATACATTTTGCCGTCTGCACCCCACATCTTACCACCTGAGCGAATCATCGCTGGCATAGAGGCATCAACGATGACATCACTTGGCGAATGGAAGTTGGTGATACCTTTTGAAGAGTCCACCATCGCCAGACGCGGGCGATGCTCTTGACAGGCATGTAGGTCGCGCTCAATCTCTTCGCGTTTTGATGATGGTAGGGTTGCGATTTTGTCGTATAGATCTGCCATACCGTTGTTTACATTTATGCCTAGCTCATCAAAGAACTCGCCATGCTTTTCAAAAGCTTCTTTATAGTAAATACGTACCGCGTGACCAAATACGATAGGGTGTGACACCTTCATCATGGTGGCTTTTACGTGCAGTGAGAATAGAATACCAGCTTCGCGGCAGTCTTCCATTTCACGCTCATAAAAATCTAGCAACGCGGCTTTGCTCATAACCATCAAATCGATGATTTCTTTATCAAGTAGCGCAAGTTTAGGTTTTAATACTTTTGTGGTGCCATCATCAAGTAGTAGCTCCATACGTACGGTACGGGCTTTGTCTAGCGTGATTGATTGTTCGCCATCATAGAAATCGCCACCATGCATGTGTGATACATGCGTGCTTGACCACTGTTTCCATTCGCCCATAGAGTGCGGATGTTTTCGGGCATAGTTTTTGACTGCTTTTGGCGCGCGGCGATCTGAGTTGCCTTCACGAAGTACTGGGTTGACAGAGCTACCTAGGCTCTTGCCATAGCGCTTACGCAATTCTTTTTCTTCATCAGTTTGTGGATCTTCTGGGAAGTCAGGTAGTGCAAAGCCTTTGCTTTGTAATTCTTTGATAGCGGCTCTAAGCTGCTGTACAGAAGCACTGATGTTAGGTAGTTTGATGATATTGGTGTTTGGGTCTTGAGTCAGGCGACCAAGCTCAGCTAAGTTGTCAGGAACACGTTGCTCTTCAGTCAAGTACTCAGGGAACTCGGCCAATATACGCGCGGCAACAGAGATATCACTGCTCTCAACAGAGACGCCTGCAGTTTGCGTAAACGCTTTAATAATAGGTAAAAAAGATAGAGTCGCCAGCGCTGGGGCTTCGTCAGTTTTTGTATAAATAATTTTTGACATTTTATTTAGATCTTCCTTTAGTTGTCGTTAATAATAAAGCTCAAATACAGTGTTGAAGATGGGTCAATGATACTATGCAATAATGAATGATATCGTTCGATCAAGTACGTTGTATGTAGCTGCTTAGCAATATTCAAGTTAGCAATATTCAAGACGGGTAAAGCATTTTCTTTTAATAATATTTATTCAAGCAGCACTCTTAGGCAATACGTCAACTGTGATGCGATATTGCTTAAGAGTCATTCACTGACGGTATATTATAATCAATCCACTATAAATCCAATAGGTTGTCAATCATATACGATGAACTAAGTATACTGTTTTAATCCATATCCTATGATTTCTAATTGTACTAAGCTAATAACAACCTTATTCTACCAGTCATCGGCTTCGATATCATCTTTTCCATACAACTACTGTCTTTTTATGGGCTTTTATATCGACCCAAATGCTACAGCAACCGCGTAATAAAAAACCATCGACCTCTCAATCGGTGGTTTTTTTATTACGCCGCAATAATTTTTGCAAATTGTGACAGCAAAACTGCAAAAGTTTGCTAGGCTAGGTCATCAACAGATAGATTATCTATATATAGCGACGATGAATATGAGTTTAGAGTATGCGCTGATCAATGATACCAGTTGGCAGAGCCAGACAGAATGGCAAACGCCAGATACCCCTTTTATGTCATTTGAGTTTTGGCAAGCTTTGACTGACACTGGCGCGATTGGTGAGCAAGCAGGCTGGCTACCAATATTTATTTTGGTACATCGAGTCGACGATCATGCTGATAATGAAGACAGTACCGATGGCTCAGTAAGCAGCACTGCAAACAATGCATGGCAACCTGTGGCCGTGATGCCTGTATTTATAAAGGGTCATCATCGGGGTGAGTTTGTATTTGATCATTCATGGGCGGAAGCTTACGCGCGCTATGGCGTAGATTATTATCCGCGTTTGGTCACCAGCGTGCCCTATACACCGATTACGGGTCAGCGTCTTTGGATAGCAAAAGGGCAAACCCTAAACGACGATATCCTCAAAACAGCCATTGCAGGTATCGACGATATTGCCCAGCAAGTGGGTGCCTCAAGCTGGCATGGGCTATTTGTCACTCCTACGCTGGCATCTATTGCTACCACCTCTATGCCTACTGAAGTTGATGTAGAGCGTGCGATAGTCGCACAAGAGAGTGGTATTGATGCCGTGCCTATCGAGATGCCTATACTCGAGCGCCAAGGCTGCCAGTTCTTATGGCAAAACAAAGACTTGCTCAATAACAGTCAACCATTTGCTGATTTTGATGCGTTTTTGATGACGCTAAAAGCCAAAAAACGCAAAACCATTCGTGCCGAGCGCCGTAAAGTTGCAGAGCAAGGTATCACCTGTGAGCGAAAGTGCGGCGATGCAATCAGTGAGGCAGACTGGAAAGCTTTTTATCATTGCTATGTCATGACCTATGCGGTGCGTGGACAGCAGCCTTATCTCACGCTAGACTTTTTTATGGCATTGGCAGCGAGTATGCCTAGACATATTATGCTCGCACAAGCGTTTGATGCTAGTGGTGAGATTATCGCGAGTAGTCTGTTCTTATATGATGACCCTGATAGCGATAATCAGAATCCTGATAGCGACAATGTTGATGTTAGTGATAATGCAACCTTGTATGGTCGATACTGGGGTGCGCTAGGGGAGTATGACAGTTTGCATTTTGAGCTATGCTATTATCAAGGTCTTGAGTTTGCCATCGAGCAGGGGTTGACGTTTTTTGATCCTGGGACACAAGGAGAGCATAAACTGGTTCGAGGATTTATTCCAACAACGACGCACTCTATCCACCGTATTTATGATCCGCGGTTTGTACCTGCGATTGGTGACTTTTGTATGAGAGATCGGATGCATATGGCACAGTATCGCAAGCAGGCGTTTGAGGCGCTACCTTTTAACGCGGATAATATGCCTGATTTTAATAGTAGCAACTCATAGCAGTCACTTATAACGGCAATCAGCCATGGTGAATGCTGCTTCTACGCGCAAGCACCTTTTAACTATCAAATACCTATCAAAGCGTACCAGCTATCAACTATGACCTGTAACCAGTCTCATTCTACTCATTATCTACCACCTACCGAGCTGTTACCTTGGCTGGGTGCCAAAGGCTCTCTCACTGCTATGCTAGAAGAGAGGGCAGGGCAGCCACTGC
Source organism: Psychrobacter sp. H27 (assembly GCF_059072655.1). NCBI lineage: Bacteria > Pseudomonadati > Pseudomonadota > Gammaproteobacteria > Moraxellales > Moraxellaceae > Psychrobacter > Psychrobacter sp. H27. The sequence goes on from NZ_JCACRX010000001.1 coordinate 2,345,172, forward strand.
GGGTAAAACGTAGCTTTGAGGGCTATCGACAGCTGTCTTTAATGCAAAAAAAGCAACTGGGTATCATAGGTGGTATGTTAGGACGACCGCTGCTGGCATGGGTGCGTGAAGTACACCTCTATGGCTGTGACGACGCGCCATGGGTACAAGCCCAAAGTATCTTTCCTCTATATAGTTTGCAGGGTCAGGCACGTCGTCTTCAGCAACTAAAAAACACCCCTATCGGCTATGTACTATTCAAGCGCTGCCGTACCTTGCCGAACGAGCGTTTTATTAGCCATACGAGTGACGGTTGGCAACGGCAAACGCGTTATGACTGGTATGGCCGCACACTCATGATTAGCGAAACGTTCTTGCCTGCGTTTTTATCTAAAGATCTATAAAAATATTTCATGCCTTTATCAGTATGAAAAGGCAGTCAAGCGAAAATTCTCAATGGGTAAATCCTTTATTTTGTTGGCTATTTAGCTGCGTTATATGACCATTTAATTCGCTCATCTTAAGGTGAGGTTTTTTTGCGCTCATCGCACAAATTTTCATGTTACACTTAATCTTTCGCAGTGATATCGATGCAAATGTATATCGATTTTATTGACGAATCAGTCAAGTTAATAGCAGGTTAATCGCCTGTGTTTGTTCTTATTTTATTCTTTGCTAATAGACGCCATTCACAATAGTGGACATACCATAAGACAGAACGTAAAAAGACAACAGATTGTAGAAAAACAGAGTGCAGAGGTGTTTAACATACCTCAAGCGACGTTGACGCATTAGTTGTTTTATTGTGGGCAGGCTATCAGCTTCTTTTCAATGACATTTTTTCAATGACAGTCACTACTTAGGACATCACTATGTTTAAAGATATTTCTATCAAAGATTTTGATCCAGTACTTGCTGAAGCCATGGCCGCAGAAAGCGTTCGTCAAGAAAACCATATCGAATTGATTGCGTCTGAGAACTACTGCTCACAAGCAGTAATGGAAGCGCAGGGTACTGACCTGACCAATAAATACGCGGAAGGCTATCCTGGTAAGCGTTACTACGGTGGTTGTGAGCATGTGGATGTCGTTGAACAATTGGCAATTGACCGTGCAAAAGAGTTGTTCGGCGCTGAGTATGTCAATGTCCAGCCACACTCTGGTAGCCAAGCAAACTCTGCGGTGTTTTTAGCATTGCTAGAAGCAAATGACACCGTACTGGGCATGAGCTTAGATGCTGGTGGTCACTTGACGCATGGCGCGCACATTAATTTCTCAGGCCTGAACTACAATGCTGTACAGTATGGGTTGGTAGACGGTACTGGTTTGATCGATTATGACCAAGTAGACGCTCTAGCACGTGAACACAAGCCAAAAATGATCATTGCTGGCTTTTCAGCGTATTCACAAGTAGTCGATTGGCAGCGTTTCCGTGACATCGCTGACGAAGTAGGCGCGTATCTGTTGGTAGATATGGCACACGTTGCTGGTCTGGTTGCAGGCGGTGTTTATCCAAACCCAATACCTTTTGCTGATGTAGCCACCACTACCACGCACAAAACCCTACGTGGCCCGCGCTCAGGTATGATCTTGTCACGTGATGAAAAATTGGCTAAAAAGCTTAATTCTGCGGTATTCCCAGGCAACCAAGGCGGTCCGTTGATGCACGTCATCGCGGCAAAAGCGGTCTGCTTTAAAGAAGCGCTAGAAGACAACTTCAAAACCTATCAACAGCAAGTAGTCAAGAATGCACAAGCAATGGCGAAAGTCATCCAAGAGCGCGGCTATGACATCATCTCTGGTGGTACTGAAAACCATCTAATGCTGATCAGCCTCGTTAAGCAAGAAATGACCGGTAAAGAAGCGGACAAGTGGCTTGGTGATGCACACATCACTGTCAACAAAAACGCAGTACCAAACGATCCAAAGTCACCATTCGTGACCTCTGGTATCCGTATCGGTACGCCAGCAATCACGACTCGTGGCTTTAACGAAGCACAAGCAGCTGACCTGGCAGGTTGGATCTGTGACGTGCTAGACAGTCGCGGTGATGAAGCAGTTGCAACTGAAGTACGCGGTAAAGTAGAAGCGATCTGCAAAGAGCTGCCAGTGTACGAGAAGAACCAGTAAACTTAAATCTATACTGATTAAGTCAGCGCTACTTAAAAACTGCCAAAATAAAAAACCGCTTAGCATTTGCTAGGCGGTTTTTTGTTGTCCTCTATAAATATTAGATCATCTAGCGCAACTTTGTGCTGGTATTATCATCTAGTAATTTTAAGTCTGTTATGTACACCTCAAACCACTATCAACATTATTTGATAAATACAGTGGGCTTGTCTGACTTTAATTGTCAATATAAGAACGCTAAGTTGATGTTTAGTCGAGAAAAACATATAAATTTTTTTTGTTTATACAAGAGTATTAGTATATAGTCAGCATTGAACATTTAGTAATAATACTAATACAAAGTATAATAAATAATTACACTTTGTATTAGTGTCGATGTAATTGATTAAGTAACGATATAAATATTATTTTTACTAAAGGGATTTATATGAAAAAACAATCTTTAGTCGCAACGATGCTATTACTTAGCACTACTCTTGCTCAAGCAGCAGAGCAATCAGGTTTAGCAGCATTTGGGGCAGGTCTCGACAGTTTCATGGCCAGTATATTTGGCTGGTTCGTTGATCTTATTTTCTTCTCAGTACCGCTTGGGGACGTTAGCTTCCCACTCATTGTAGGTTGGTTGTTGGTTGCCGCCTTAGTCTTTACCTTTTACTTTGGCTTTATTCAGTTTCGTCTTGTAGGGTTATCTCTGAATATCGTCAGAGGTAAATATACCGATCCTAATCCTGCTATTAAAGAAGAAGGCGAGGTTAGTCATTTCCAAGCCTTGGCGACTGCTCTATCAGGCACGGTCGGTCTGGGTAATATTGCTGGTGTAGGTGCCGCCCTTGCTATTGGTGGACCTGGTGCTACCTTTTGGATGATCGTGGTTGGCCTGTTCGGTATGGCATCTAAGTTTGTAGAGTGTACGCTAGGTGTTAAATACCGTACTATACTGCCCTCTGGTGCCGTATCAGGTGGACCTATGTACTATCTAAGCCGCGGTATGGCTGAACGTGGTATGGGCGGATTTGGTAAGGTTTTAGCCGTTGGTTTTGCCCTTATGACGATACTAGCAACCTTTGGTGCTGGCAACATGTTTCAAGGCAACCAAGCCTTTGCAATGGTAAGCTCTACTTTTTCTATTCCTACTGAGTACAGTATAATCTTTGGTGTTGTCTTAGCGGTTTTAGTCGGTTCGGTCATCCTTGGTGGTATGCCTCGCATAGCAACCGTTACCGAAAAAGTCGTACCCTTTATGGCTTTGTTATACATTACTATGGCAGTAATCGTACTGGTTGCTAACTTTAACCAAATTGGCACAGCATTTGGAGAGATTTTCACAGGTGCCTTCACTGGTGCTGGCGTGGCTGGTGGCTTTATCGGTGCGTTGATTCAGGGTTTAAAACGGGCAACTTTCTCTAATGAAGCAGGTGTCGGTTCAGCCGCTATTGCTCACTCCGCGGTAAAAACAAATGAGCCTGCAACTGAAGGTTTGGTAGCTTTACTAGAGCCTTTCATTGATACGGTTGTCATTTGTACTATGACTGCGTTAGTGATTACCATCTCTGGTGTGAACACAGCAGCAAACTTGCAAGATCAAGCGATCACTGGTGTAGAGCTAACCCGTGCCGCCTTTATGCAAACGGCTCCAATTTTTCAGTATTTCCTAGCCTTAGCTGTAATCATGTTCGCATTTTCAACGATGATTTCATGGTCATATTATGGTCTAAAAGCTTGGACTTACCTCTTCGGTGAAGGTAGAACTAAAGAAATAATATACAAAATTATATTTTTAGTCTTCGTCGTTATCGGTACTGTCATACAGTTTGGTTTTGTTATCGACTTCGCAGATGCGGCTCTGTTCGCTATGGCGATCTTTAACATCATCGGTCTATACTTCTTGATGCCAATTGTGAAAAAAGAAGTGAATTCTTTCGTCGCTCGTGTGAAGAGTGGTGAAATCAAAAAGTATAAATAGTGGGTTTGATTAAATACGCTATGATAACTTGATAATTAAAAAAGCCCGCCAAGATGAGTCTTGGCGGGCTTTTTGATGTCTGGCATTCTTGATTTTATAGACAGCTATCAATCTTCAATCTACGACAGCATTAGCCTACATAAACGGCAACTTGGTAAATATCTGCAATATCGTCGCATTGACGATATCGACAAAGAACGCACCTACCATTGGCACGATTAAAAACGCTTTGGGCGAGGGCAGATAGCGATCCGTAACTGCTTGCATATTGGCAATCGCCGTCGGGGTCGCCCCCATACCAAAACCGCAATGTCCTGCTGATAGTACCGCCGCATCATAGTCTTTGCCCATGACTTTAAAGGTAATTAGGTAAACATAGATAATCATAATGATGGTCTGTACGACCAATATAATCAATACAGGACCTGCCAAATCGGTCAATTGCCATAGTTTCAAGGACAGCAATGCCATCGCCAAAAACAGACTCAATGACGCATTACCAAGCACATCAATCGAGCGGTCAAACATATCAAAGTTGAAGACCATGGTTAGTACATTACGTATGATCACGCCGCCTGCCAGTGCCCACACGAATGTCGGCAACTCAAACCAAGTGCCTTCAGCAACTATGGCCATCACATCGGCAAAAGCCAAAGCGCCTGCAAATAGCGCCAAGGTTTCGATAGTAGAGGACGCCGTGATAAAGCGCATGCTATCAGGTCTCTCAAAGATATCTTTATTACTACCTGCCGACTCCTCATCGTGTTTCGTGCTATACAGCGACTGATTTCCTGCGACCTTTTCTATATCGCTTGGGTTCGGATTAGCAGGCGCAGGCTTTAGGCCAAGTCGATTGATCAAACGACGCGCCACGGGACCACCGACGATGCCGCCTGCGACCAAACCATAAGTCGCAACAGCGATACCTAATGTGGTCGCGCCAACCACGCCGTAGTCCTCTTCTAATGTAATGCCCCAAGCCCCAGCAGTACCGTGGCCACCCGTCAGAGCGATAGAACCTGTGACCAGACCGAGTAGCGGATCAAGCCCTAATGCACTTGCCATAGCCACACCAACGACATCTTGTAGCACGATAAATACGGATACTACGATGGTGAAGATCAATAGCGGTGTACCACCCGCTTTTAGACGACTAAAATCAGCGCTCAGACCGATAGAGGCAAAAAACATCAACATGGTGGCAGTTTGTAGCCCTTGATGAAAGTTGAAGCTATATCCCCAAACCATATTGAGAACATAAACAACAATCGCTGCGACTAGACCGCCTGCAACAGGCTCAGGAATATTGAAGTCTTCTAAAAACTTGACTCTCTTTACCAAAAAACGCCCCAGCAGTAGCACTAAGGTCGCGAGTATCAGGGTGTAATAACCGTTTAAGGTAATCTCCATAGGTTAATCCTTTGTATAAAATAAATTAACCTGAATTCGGGATAAATATGGCTTTATCTCGAATTCAGGTTTCTATGATTCAGGTTTTTATGATGATGAATGATTAACGGTGATTACTCTATTAACAACACTAGATCTCATCTGCAGATGGCATAATGATCCACAATTGTGGTTTGCCAAAGTCTCGATAGGCATCTTCAATGATGCACTTAAACATATTGAAGTCTTCGGTGTTTATACTTTTTGCTCCCGTCAAATCAAGCATCAGGTGCATCACATCGCTATCTGTCAGGCAGTCCCATGCACTGTCCCAGTTGTACGAAAAGTAATTAGGGAACTCACAGGCGCGGGCAAGACTCGTCAATAGCGTGGTTTTATCCAGTATGTCACCCGCCGGTATGGTAACAGCCTGCGCAGGAATATCCGCATGTAGTGCTGTACCGTTTTGGTTAATGTGGCTTTGATTAATACGGTCTTGATCAACATGGCTTTGGTTAATATAGTGGATGGCTTGGCTTATACTTTCTTGATCGATATTTGCTTTTTTTATATCTGCTTGTTTCATGTCCGTTGCTCCTTATCTATGCTGCATATCTGTTTGCTCAGTATTTGTTTGTTTAGCACTAAGGCACCTGCAGTCTTTGAAAACTATCGTAATGATCGATGGTCAAGTAATACACAGTAGGTGGATAACCCCCTGTGACGATACGACGTGCGCCGCGATGTGAGACGCCAGGTGTGGGTGCGGTGTACTCGCGGTAGTAGCCTTGTGACTGTGTCGGTAGTCTGCCTTCACGATTATAAAACGTCGTGCCATCCTTATTTGGGTAAGGGTATGGTCCACCTTGCTGGATGAGCGCAATCGTATTATCGACTTGTGCATCACCTGTTATGCTGGCAGCAGTGCTATTGGTACTGATTTGACTTGTACTATCTGAGGCAGTTTGCGCCGAGGTGGTTGACTCAACACTATTAGCAAATAACGTTGAGCTGATATCGCCAAAGAAATAGACAGCAATGGCGATAATAGCAATGAGACTAAATAGGGTAGAGCCTAGGCTTCTTTTATTTTGACTGCTGTTTTGACCGCCGTATTGAGTGTTATTTTGTCTACGATTTTGATTAACGGAGTTTTGGTTAATGTGATTTGAATGATTGCGTCGCTTGCTATCACTAGGTGTTTTACTGGGCGCATTTGGCCCAGTATCTGGTGCAATGCTCAGTGACGACGGTGTGACTTCGGTGGCTCGCAACTGGTTTTTTTCATTACGGGTACTATTGAAATACACGCTTTGACCAACCGTTATAGGCTCTACCAATCGTGCGTTACTAATATGAAAAAACACATCTTCACTTTGGTCATCTACATCGATAAAGCCATAGCCTTTATCCTGATTCCAGTGTTTAATCTTGCCACTTTGCATGGTTGCACCGCTCCCTATAATTTAAATGCCTATAATTTAAAAACCTATGACTCAAATATCTATAATTTGCATACCTATTATTCAAATGAAAAACGCCAGCAAAATTGCTGACGTTTTTGGTTACTCATGGGCGTAGTGAATGCTCGTATGATTACGCACGAGTCTCGCCATGACCGTAGACGATCCATTTTTGTGAAGTAAGACCTTCGAGACCGACAGGGCCACGTGCATGGATTTTGTCCGTTGAGATACCAATCTCAGCACCCAGACCATATTCGAAACCATCTGCAAAACGGCTAGACGCATTGATCATTACGCTTGCTGAGTCCACTTCGCGGATAAAGCGTTGTGATTTAGTATAGTTATCTGTGATGATAACATCAGTATGGTGACTGCCATGCGTATTGATATGCTCAATCGCCTCGTCAATGCCTGCAACAACTTTTACCGCGAGGATAGGGGCTAGATACTCGGTATCCCAATCCTCAGAGGTGGCAGCAGATAAGTGACCGTTAAGCTTAGCATTGTCATTTAGGATGGCTTGCGATTTGTCATCAAGACGCAGTTGCATGGCATCATCGGCAGCCACGATGGCTTCAGCAATCTTAGGCAGTAGCTCGCCTGCAACTGCTGCATCGACCAGTAACGTCTCCATCGTGTTACAAGTACCGTAGCGATGGGTTTTGGCATTGACACTGACGTTGATAGCCGTGTCTGTATCAGCATCGCTATCAATAAAGGTATGGCAGTTACCGTCTAGATGCTTGATCACAGGAACTCTAGCGTCGTTACTGATACGGGCAATCAGACCTTTACCACCACGTGGCACAATGACATCGACATAGTCAGTCATCGTAATCAACTCACCAACAGCAGCACGATCGGTGGTTTGCAATACTTGCACGCTGTGCTCAGAGAGATCGGTATGGCCAAGGCCTTTGATGATGCATTTCGCAATCGCTTGGTTCGATTCAAACGCTTCAGAACCACCGCGCAAGATAATCGCGTTACCTGACTTTAGCGCCAGCGAGGCCGCCTCTAATGTTACGTTAGGACGTGATTCATAAATCATACCGACCACACCCAGTGGTACGCGCATCTTGCCAAGATGAATGCCTGATGGCTGATAGGTCATGTCAGTGACTTCGCCGATTGGATCAGGCAGACCAGCCACGTCTTTAAGACCTTGAAGCATGCCATCAAAGCGCGCTTCATTTAGCTCTAAGCGATCGAGCAGAGCACTATCAAGGTCGTTCTTTTGACCGTTGTCCATATCGATTTTGTTGGCAGACAAGATATCTTGCTTGGCGTTGATGAGCTCATCATGAATCGCCATGAGTGCGGCGTTTTTATCGCCAGTATTGGCAGCAGCAAGGGCGCGAGAAGCGGCACGTGCTTGCTTACCAACAGAGTGCATGTAGGTTGTGATGTCTGTCGTATTTGCTTGACTCATAAATTATTTTCCTTATGTCATACAGGTTTTATATAGATAAAAGCGGTTCTAAATAAAAGCGCCTAAAAAGGCGAAAATTTGGCAAAAAAAGAAGTTTTGAATGCCTACTTACATAGCGGTAGGTCATTATGCTATTTAAAATAGAGTAGATTGCGGCGATAGTAAAGATGATTTTGTGAACAGCGCCCGCTTTACAACGTGCTGATCATCCTTTATTTAGGACAGCGCTGTGAGTTATTTAGTACAGTGCCATGAGCAATATCATATATTCTCCACTAGATAATGGTATCAATACTGCACTCTAACTTTACGTGTCTTTAACAGAACTGTGCTGTAAATACTAAGGTAGCCATGACGCATCATCAGTATAGTAAGCATTAACAAAGCAGCGCTAACAATAGATAGTGCTGGATCATAAAATAATGGAGAATGAACATGGCTACTAAAAATGCAACGTATAAAAATTGGTTGACGGCTGGATTGGTTGCAGGCGCGCTTGCGCTCAGTGCATGTAGTAAAGATGAGACACCGATGGAAACACAAGCTGATACGACTGTGGATGCGCAAACGAGCGTTGAAGAAAGCGCCACAGCAACCAGCTCTGACGACGTCGCCGTTGCTACTGCTGACGACGGCATGGTCGTTGAAACGACAGATGATGTGGCGGTTGCCACCGCAGATGACGCAGAGGTGCTCGATGGTACGGAAGACTCAGAGCATGTATCGACGTACTAAGAGTTATAGCGTACCCGTTTTATGCTACATATGACGGGTGACGCGCTGTCATCAGCTGCTGATCAAAGGCTCAGTATCAAAGGCGCAGTGTAAACGCATAAGATAAAACCACGCCTAGTACGCGAAAGTGATAAAATAAAGCCCAGAGCGATAAATGCCGTCTGGGCTTTTTTAGGTCAACGGTTTATAAAGTAGCCATAATCAGTAGTAACGACTAACTGACTGGTTAAACACAAGATTTGCCTTTTTGCTGTGGAATAAGAGACAATGTGGCATTTTTTCTCTTGGCCTGCTCAGGCATAGGACTATTACGCTAGTGCTATAGATACCTATACTATTATATAAAGCTCATATTTATTTTTATTCGTGTTTTCACTCATATTTATTGGAAGTCTGCTGAACCATGCTTGATACTGCAAAAACCCCGACTCGGCCTATCGCCCTAGACTTACAAGACATCCATAAAAGCTATGGCTCACTAGAAGTGCTAAAAGGGGTATCTCTTACCGCCTATGATGGTGATGTTATCTCTATTTTGGGCTCATCAGGCTCAGGTAAATCAACATTGCTGCGCTGCATTAACTTGCTTGAAAACCCAAATCAAGGTCGCATCCTAATCGGCAATGAAGAGCTGATGCTCAAACCTGCCAAGTCAGGCGAGCTGCAAGCATCAGACGTCAAGCAGTTAGAGAGTCTGCGTGCTCGCGTGGGGTTTGTCTTCCAAAACTTTAACTTGTGGCCGCATAAGACCATTTTGCAAAACATCATCGAGGGACCGACGCAGGTGCTCAAGATTAAGAAAGCACAAGCGATTAGTGATGCTGAGCAGCTACTCGACAAAGTAGGGCTACTCGACAAGAAAGATGCTTATCCAGCCAACTTATCGGGCGGTCAGCGCCAGCGTGTGGCTATTGCCCGTGCACTTGCTATGAAACCACAAGTGCTGTTGTTTGATGAGCCAACCTCGGCATTGGACCCTGAGCTGGTCAACGAAGTACTTGCTGTCATGCGAGAGCTAGCAGAAGAGGGTCGTACGATGCTGATCGTCACCCACGAAATGCGTTTTGCCCGTGAAGTATCCAGTAAGGTGGTCTTCTTGCACCAAGGTGTGGTCGAAGAGATCGGTACGCCTGAGCAAGTCTTTGACAACCCTACCTCTGAGCGTGTCAAAGACTTTATGGCTTCACATCGCCCGAACTAATTCTGTATAAATCAGATGGTAGTAGAATCCTACTGCCATCAGATATTACCATTATCCAACTCTGCCACAGTCAAACCATAAGTCTAATAACTCCTACCACAATCAGAACCTATCACTATCGCATCTTGCCAAACGCAAAAATCACTATATCGTAACCATTGTTGACTCTTTATTACCAGATAATAACTGTGAGTATGCAAAACGTTTGTTTTTGATATTTTACTCAGGTATTATCAAAAGGTTTATAGGTAGTCACAGCTGCTGGCTGCCTGTCATTCTGCTATCTATATTGCTTGTCTGGCAGGGACGTCAGAGAACCAAATATCAGAACCTGAAGCCAGAAAATCCTGTCAAAACCCTATGTCAAACCCATCAGAATTTAAGGAATGTATGATGTCGAATTCTCGCCTACTGTGGTCATCAATGACCGTCACCGCAGCATTGATGCTGAGTGCTTGTAGCCAACCTGCCAACGAAACAACTGATGCCAGCGCCGATGCACCTGCTGCAGAAACGACTGGGCAAACCATTCGTATTGCAACCGAAGGCGCTTACCCTCCATTCAACTATACCAATGCCGATGGTAGCTTGTCAGGCTTTGATGTCGATGTCGCAAACGCGCTATGTGATCAGATGCAAGCTGAATGTGAAATCGTCGCTCAAGATTGGGACGGTATTATCCCAGGTCTATTGGCACAAAAATATGATGCGGTTGTCGCAGGGATGTCTATTACTGCTGAGCGTCAAGAAAAAGTTGATTTCACTGAGCCGTACTTTGCCAACACGATGGTATGGCTAACCAACAATGATGGCAGTTTTGATCCGATGGCGATCAACAATGTCACACTAGGTGGACAGCGCTCTACCACGCCAGGGGCTTATCTACAGGATAACTACGAAGGCAAAGAAGGCAACACGGTTCAACTGTATGACAACTATGACAATGCTTACCTAGATCTAAAGTCTGGTCGTAGCGATGCGGTATTGGCCGAAAAAGTCTCTGCCAAATCATGGTTAGCAGACAATACAGAAGGCTTTGGTATTGTTGGTGATGAAATTGATAACGATGACAACATTGCGATTGCTGTGCGTAAAGGGGATGGCCTCAAAGCAGAATTTGATAAAGCATTGAGCGAAATCCGTAGTAACGGTGAGCTTGCACGCCTTGAGCAAAAGAACTTTGGTCAATAATGGTTTCCTGAATGTTTGTACTCAAAACAAGCGATGCTGATAAGTAAAAAACGGTTCAGTATTGCAGAAACAGTTGAGTATAAAGTAGTCAGTAATAAGTGATGATACGGCTGGTAAATATATTAAGGAATAAGAGATATGACAATTTCAATGAGCAAAAAAGCATTGTGGCTAGCGCCGCTTAGCGCAGCAATGCTAATGTTGGCAGGTTGTAACAATAGCGCAGCACCAGAAGAAAGCGCTGAAGCTGATACCGCTACCGAAGCACCTCTAGATATCAAGATCGCCACAGAATCAAGCTATAAGCCTTTTAGTTACACAGACGCTGATGGCAAGCTAATCGGTTATGAGATTGAACTGGTTGACGCATTGTGTGCACAGATGAAAGCTGAGTGTGAAGTGATCTCACAAGATTGGGATGGTTTGATTCCAGGATTGAACGCACAAAAATTTGATGCAGCCATCGCTGGTATGTCGATCACCCCTGAGCGTCAAGAAGTGGTTGATTTTAGTGACCCGTACTTCTATAGCGGCATCATCCTAATTGGCAAAAAAGGCGATGACCTCAGTGTCGATGCGCTAGCAGATCAGCCAATTGCGTCACAGCGCTCGACAGTATCCTCACAGTATCTGCAAGACGAGCATGCAGATGCTGATATCAAGCTCTATGACACGCAAGACAATGCTTACCTAGACCTGACGTCAGGCCGAGTACGCGGTATGATGTCTGACAAAGTCACTGGTACCGACTGGCTAAAAACCGAAGCTGGTAAAGATTACGAAATCAAAGGTCAAGAGATTAGCAGTGACGACGATGCAATGGGTATTGCCTTCCGTAAAGGCGATCCATTGGCTGCAAAATTCAATGCAGCATTGGCTGAGCTAAGAGATAATGGCACTTATGACCAAATCACTGGCAGCTATTTTGGTACCAGCTCGACCGCTGCTGCACAATAAGTAGTCGTCACGGATGGTGTCGAAGAGGTAGTGGTCGCCGACGAGGCGGCAACTGCCTAAAAGGACGTCTAGCGAGTGGACGGTTGTTCCTCAAAAGTACGTTATTTAACCAAGAAAACTCAAGGATGATCATGAGCAACCATTGTGCCTCAGCCCGTGCCACGATTGGCAAATCTGTTATGAGTACCATAACGACCAGTCGTCTATCTGTACCGTTGTTTGCATTAGCGACTGCTTTTGCAGTCACTGGGTGTAGCAACAGTCAAGACAATGCAAGCGATACCAATCCAGAGGCGACCGACAAAGCAGTAGTCACGAAGGAGGACGTATTGCGTATCGGTACTGAAGGGGCGTATGCGCCTTTCAACTATACCAATGCGGATGGGACACTTGGCGGTTTTGATGTTGAGATAGCAGAGGCGCTCTGCGCGGATATGCAGGTGACTTGTGAGATTGTAGCGCAAGACTGGGACGGTATTATCCCTGGTCTAAAAGCAGGCAAGTATGATGCGATTGTGGCGGCGATGTCGGTCACACCAGAGCGCGCAGAGCAGGTAAGCTTTACCGATCCGTACTTCAGTAATGCTTTGGTTTTTTTAGCCAAAAAAGACAGCAGCTTCGACCCCAGCAATCCTAGCGATATTGACGCTAATTCGATTGCCGCACAGCGCTCGACTATCTCATCACAGTGGTTTGAAGATACTTACCCGCAAGCTGAGATGAAGCTTTATGATACGCTGAGCAATGCATTTTTGGATCTCGGTTCAAACCGCGTCGATGCCATGATCTCTGATAAGCTGCCAGCGATAGAGTGGCTCAGCTCACCTGCTGGTAGCAAGTATGCGCTAAAGGGTGATGAGATTGATATCAATGACAACTTTGCCATAGCGGTACGTCCAGGCGACCCGCTACAGGCAAAGATCAATCAATCTTTAGCCAATATAAAGGCTAATGGTACATACGATAAAATCAATCAGAAGTACTTTGCGGTACCAGCAGCGGAGGCGAGCACGGTCAGTACAGAAGCTACTGAACAGTCAGCGGTAGCAGACGCTAGCTGATGTCTAATAGCAATAAAAAATACTGATTCAAAATTATTGATTCAAAATTACTGTTTTGATTCACAAAAGGATATCGCTGTCATGGCGATGTCCTTTTTTATCAATTCCTAAACCTACTCTATGCTCATAGCATAGTCATCGTTATTCCCCATCCGCTTTACTCAAATTTAGTCAGTCTTTTTCCTGGTTATCAGTCCAAGTGTCTGTTTAGGTACGGTTTAGGCACAGCTTTTACGCGTCAGTATTAACATCACGGCGAGTGAATATGATAAAATCAGCGCTCATTTCTACCGTGTCAATTATCGTAGCGCTAATCGTATTCTTCTGACGTCGTTTTTTGACGCCGACCATCCCTATTGATTTGGTATAAAATACGGTGTTTCGCCGCGTTCAGCTATTGATGCTGATTCTTTTAACTCATATTTTGCTAGGGCGTGTCTTCATTTTAAAAATGGTAATAAAAATGAGATAAATTGCAGTCAAACAAGGAAAATAGCGCAAATAATATCGAGATATTAGTCAGCTATTTGACGCCGTTTGGCAAGATTTAGCCGTTTTTAAACCATTTAGATATCTATCGATTGAACTGAAGACATGCCCTAATTGCTAATATAAAGAGACTGAGTGGATAATCGTGTTTGACTTACAAGGATTTGGCGCGCTTTTATTAAGCGGCGCTACCGTCACCATACAGCTTGCCGTGACCAGTTTAATTATTGGTCTGGGCTTAGGCTTGCTTGGCGCAACCGCAAAGATGTCTAACATCTGGTTACTGCGTAAGCTTGCGACTGTCTATACTGCGACGATGCGCGGTATTCCTGAGCTGTTATTGGTGCTCTTTATTTATTATGGCGGCTCTATATTATTGATGAGCATCCTCAAAAAGTTCGGCTATAACGACTATGTCGAGATCAGCGCTTTTTGGGGCGGTGTTATGGCGTTGTCTATTGCTTTTGGTGCCTATGCGACTGAGATTTTTCGCATGTCCATCCAAGAGATTCCGGTAGGTCAGCGCGAAGCGGCGCAAGCGATTGGTATGCGTCCTTTTCAGACGTTTTATCGCATTACGTTGCCGCAGGTATGGCAGATTGCACTGCCTGGTCTGGGGAATTTGTTTTTGGTATTGCTCAAAGATACGGCATTGGTATCGGTCGTGGGTCTCAAGGACATTATGTATCAGTCTTCACGAGCAGCGCAGTCAACACAGCAGCCATTTACCTTTTATATGGCAGCCGCGATTATTTATTTGGGTCTGACCATGTTGATTACTGGCTTTATGATGTGGCTTGAGTGGCGCGCCAATCCTGCGGCACGCTATGCCAAAAAGATAAGCCGTCAATCCACTCACAGTCAATCGACCATAGGGTAGAGGAGAGATACTATGGATTGGAATTGGCAGGTCATTTTTGATCATATCCCTGACTTACTAGGCGGCGCGGTATTGACCGTACAGCTGGTTGTGATCTCAGGTGTTATTGGGTTGCTCTTCGGCTTGGTTTTGGCATTGTTACGCCTGTCGAAAAACTGGCTCGTACAGATAATCCCGTTTTTATATATCTTCTTCTTCCGTGGTACGCCGTTGCTGGTACAGATATTCCTGATTTATTATGGTTTGGGTCAGTTCGAGGCGGTGCGTGAGTCGTTTTTATGGGAGCCAGTGCTTAGCCAAGCATACTGGTGTGCCATCATTGCCTTTACCCTCAATACCAGTGCCTATCTTGCAGAAATTATACGCGGTGCGATTCAGACGATACCCGTCGGTGAACTTGAAGCCGCTGATGCCCTTGGGATGTCAAAATGGCAGAAGCTTACACGGGTTACCTTACCGCGTGCGTTTGGTATCGTGATACCTGCTTACAGTAACGAAGTTATCTTTATGCTAAAAGGTAGTGCCTTGGCGTCGACGATTGCATTGATGGATATCACGGGTGTTGCTCGTACGATTAGTGCACGTACCTATACCTTGATGGAGCTATTCTTTGCCGCGGGTATCGTTTATCTATTGCTGTCATGGGTGATCTTATTTAGCTTTAGATTGTTTGAAAAACGCATGAATCGTCATACCAGTTATGTGCCACCAGATGTGGTGACCAATACGATTCCATAGTTAGCTACTGATTATTAAAATCATTAAGGTCACAGTACACAAGACAGTATGGATTGCTGAGAAGTATCCGTCATTTACAGGGAGAGTCTAGATGAGCCAATCACCACATGTGTCGTTAGCAAATGCTATTGCAGCGGGTGTCAATCAAGAGCAAAGCGTTAATAACCATAATGATAGTCTACGCGCTACTATTGGTAAAGTAGTTTGTGTAGGTCGTAATTATGCGGCGCATGCTGCAGAGTTAGGCAATGAGGTGCCGTCATCGCCAATACTATTTATGAAGCCAGCGTCTTCGGTGGTTTCTATGCGTAGCGATGTGATCCGACCCAATCCAGAGCAGTTTGGCGAGACGCATTATGAAACTGAGCTATGCATTCAGCTATCCGCTGATTTGTCTATGGCGACGATTGAGCAGGCGCAGCAAGCAATCGGCGGAGTGACATTAGGTTTGGATTTAACCTTGCGCGATTTGCAAAGCAAGTTAAAAGAAAAAGGTCATCCGTGGGAGCGTGCCAAATGTTTTGATGGGGCATGTGTGCTTGCTGATTGGCTTGACCCACAGGCGTTTGGCAATCTTCAAAATGTACAGTATCAGCTGACTATCAATGATAAATTAACTCAAGATGGTGATAGTGCTTTGATGCTGTTTCCCGTCTACGAGTTACTGGTCAATATCAGTCATGCCTTTAATTTGCAAGCAGGCGATGTGATTATGACTGGCACACCAAGTGGCGTAGGCGTTTTGCAAGCAGGGGATAAGCTTACCCTCACGTTGGGCGCTCATGAGTGGACATCGCCAGTACGATAGGCTTGCTAAGATAGCTGAAGCCATTATTTACAATAATATCTTGTAACAACGGCTAGCAATGACAGCTCGTAGTAACACATATCAAAAACCCTAAGCAATCGCTCGGGGTTTTTTGCGTTTGCTCTTTATATTTTGTGCTCTTTATATTAAGCCTGATTATTACACTATTTTATCTGCTTGATGGTTCTTATTGGCTCAATTGTTCTTAGTTGTCATCGAGCCGACAATTGTCATTATTTTGTCATCTATCGTTCAGCGTGCTGTCATAAAGGATCAGTAGACTTAAGCGGAATTCGTATTTTTGTGGTTGTAATTGCAACGCCGCGACCCACCCTCCGCCAATCTAGCCTAATAGCAAGGTGACTGATAATGACATTATTGAACAATGAGCGAACGCTTGCCCACGAAGTGGTTGAAGACTCAAACCCTACTAACAATACTGACTTTCAGACGATTATTAATCGTCGATTGAACCGCCGAAGCATCCTAAAAGGAGGCACAGGATTGACGGCTGCTGCGTTTTTTGGCGCACTACCATTGGTTGGTTGTAGTGATGATGACGACGGTAATATTATAGGCAGTGACAATAACGCCGCTATCCCTGCACAAGGGGATTTGAGTCGTCCGGATACGTTGAAGTTTGAGGCAGTCGCGCACTCAACTGCGAATACTATGACGGTAGCAGCAGGCTACACCGCTGAGATGATCTTGCCGCTTGGCACACCGCTTATGTCGGGTATTGAGGATTGGAAAGACAACCGCGAACAGTCTGCCGAATCATTTGAGTGGCGCATGGGCGATAACCACGACGGGATGTGGTTCTTTGGCAAAAAAGGCAATGCCTATGACGCCAAAGCTTCAGAAAATAGCCTATTGGTCATGAACCACGAATACGTCAACAGCAGTGAGCTCAGTCCTTTTGGCTATTATGTCACTCAGGATAATGATGCGGCACCTATCTTCAAAAACCGACGTCTTGCAAGCGACGTGCGCCGCGAGGTTAACTGTCATGGTGTCTCAGTGGTTGAGCTCACTCGCCGTGCGGATGGCAACGGCTATGAGATGGTAGCAAACTCAAAATACAACCGCCGTATTACCAGTAGTACGACTGCGCAATTAGCAGGTCCTGTAGCAGGCTCTGATCTGGTCAAAACCAAGTTTGATCCAACAGGCTTTCAGACTCGCGGTATCAACAACAACTGCGGTGCAGGACTGTCACCTTGGGGTACTTATCTGACTACCGAAGAGAACTTTTTGGGAGTGTTCGCCCGTGGACAAGATGCCAGCCAATTGAGTACTGGTGATAATTACGGTCGTGAGCGCTATGGTGCGACAGAGGACTTCCCAGGCTGGGAGTATCTATGGCATACCCCAGATGCAAATGACGCTAAGATAACAGACGAGTTCTCACGCTGGGATATGACGGCCGTCGGTGCCAGCGCCGCTGAGGATTATCGCTATGGTTTCAACACTTTTGGTTATATTACCGAGATTGACCCATTTGACCAAAACTCTGTACCGCAAAAACGTACTGCCCTAGGCCGTTTCGCTCACGAAAACTGTGCCTATGCCCCTGTAGAGCAAGGCAAGCCAGTGGTGTTCTATATGGGTGATGATGCGCGCGGCGAGTATATCTATAAATTTGTATCTACAGCAGTCTGGTCAAACTCAGATATCGGTGGTGGATTAGCAGCAGGTGATAAGTATCTCAATGACGGGACGCTATACGTCGCGATCTTCAATGAAGATGGTAGCGGCGAATGGAAAGCACTGGTTCATGGTCGAAACGGTTTAGATGTGTCTAACAGCGTATTACCGTTTAACGGACAAGATGAGGTGCTCGTATTTGCTCGCGCGGCTGCTGACGCGCTGAACGCTACTAAGATGGATCGACCTGAATGGGTATCGGTCAGTCCGATGACAGGCGATGTCTATGTGACATTGACCAATAATAAATATCGCGGTGTGCGCGATGATCAGCCTGTCTCAGCATCTAATCCTCGCAGTTATAATAATGATGGCAATGACAATGGTCATATCATTCGCTGGGCAGAAGCGGGTGGCGATCATGCTGCAACGAGCTTTGAGTGGGATATCTATCTGTTTGGTGCGCCAAATGATCTGTCAGCAGAAAACCTATCTGGGCTGAATGACAACAACGATTTTTCTTCACCTGATGGCTTGTATTTTGATCCACGCGGCGTCTTATGGATTCAGACAGATGATGGCGCTTATACTGATACCAGTAGCTGCATGCTGCTGGCCGCACTACCGGGTGAGGTCAGTGATGGATCGATGACCACCACATCAGCAGGGCAGTCAACCCGAGTGGGCACATCTGCCAGTAATGACAATATCAAACGTTTTTTTGTCGGTCCTGAGGGCTGTGAAGTCACAGGCATTACTATGGCACCAGATTTCAAAACCTTGTTTATTAATATTCAGCATCCAGGCAATACGTGGGGTGCGGTGGCTGGTGGCAATATTCCTCGTTCCGCGACTGTAATGATCACACGTGATGATGGTGATGTCATACTGGCAGAATCATTCGATGAGACAGATAGCTCGGCGCAATAAGCGAAAACAGTGATGCAAAACAATCAGATAGAACAGTCAGATAAATAATGGTCTATCGTATAGACAAAAGTACTAGAACTATATAAAAAATCCCAAGTCATGGCTTGGGATTTTTGTTTGGGTGTATATGCTGAATAACGCTTTTATGATGACAAAGCCACCGTTTATCATCTATATCTCTCTTTTGGTCACTAATGGACGCTGAAATCAAATCATTCGCTTCTATTTGCGACAGTTAAAGGATAGTATGGAAAACTATCCTTATCGCTAAATGTGTCAATATTATGAGCAGCCAAAATTTGTTTTATAACCCTAGTGTTAGTGACAGTAGCGCTCAAAATGATAGCAATTATACTCGCAATCACCATGAACTTGATGCGCATTTTTTCTCAGATGCTAGCGTACCGCTGCATAGTGATTGGTATGAGCAGATAGATCAGCTCGAAGCAATCGATATGGATGAGCTGGTCAAGTTATTAGCAGACACAGACGACGGCAACGAAGCCGTCAAAAAACCTGTCTCTTTGGCAGATTTTTTTGAAGGGTTGGCGCAGCTTGCAACCATGGGTGTGGTCGAGATCACTGAAATAGTTGAGGCTATCCACCGTGAGGTTATCTTGCGTCCGATGGGGCGATTCAATGATAAACATTTAAATAAGTGGCAGCGTGGTTTTACTGGACGCATCTATGGCACGATACGCCATATCATGCTAATGGTCGGTAATAATCTAGCCTCTGTCCTACGAATATACAAAAACTTCATCGTCCAAAAAACGGCTCAACCATTACCTGACTCATTAAAAAAATTGGTCAATGTCATCAACGGCGTCATGGGCGATCATTTGGTCAACAATCAAAACGCACTCGCTGTTCCGATGATGTTATACAACAAAGATGGCAGTCCCCAAGAAGAGGTGCTATCTGGACGTATCGTTATCTTTTGCCATGGTTTGTGTATGAGCCATTTGAGCTGGCATGCACAAGAAAATAACAACCTAGGGGATGCGGTACATGTCAGTCAGCCTGATACTACCGTGCTGTACTTAGATTACAATACAGGGCGACGTATCTCACGTAGCGGTCATAAGTTCTCTCAGCTACTACAGGACTTGGTCGATGATAACCCAGATATCAGTCAGATAGATTTGGTTGGTCACAGTATGGGTGGATTAGTTTCCCGTAGTGCGCTGTTTTATGGTGAGCAAGAGCGCTTGGGCTGGATAAAGCGCGTGGGTAATCTCATCACCCTAGGTTCACCGCATCACGGGGCAGTGCTTGAGCGTATCGGTAATTATGTACAGGACATCATTGCCAAGTTGCCATTTGCAGGCTCACTTGCCAAACTCGGTGACATGCGTAGTGCTGGCATCATTGATCTACGTCACGGCAGTATTCGTGATGCTGACTGGCAGGCATTAGAGGGACGCAGTGTATTACCACAAGATTTCCGCCATCCTGCGCGTCTGCCAAGCGGGATTAAAACCTACTTTGTCGCTAGTGCTTTGCTCGAGACGCATTATGATTCTAAAGTGACCGATCTGCTAGGTGATAGTCTGGTCTCGGTGGCATCAGCGCTGGGTGAGGATGATGCTGAGCATGCTTTGTTTGTGCCAGATGGTCACAAAGCGATATTTTATGGTGTGAACCATATGAACTTAATTCATAGTAGACGGGTGCGTGAGCAAGTCGTTGAATGGCTGTTCGACAACGGTCGAAGTGACTATGCCGGACGTCCTCGCATACATTCTTATCCTAGAAGTTTGGCTGTGGCGGTGTAGAGAACAGTGAGGATCATTTCGAGTTATCTGCGTTATGTGTACTGCGCAATGACGTTTTTATCATTCAAGAAAGGCTTATTGAGAAATTTGTTCTTGCTACTAGGCGGTGCGCTTATAGTCACTAGTTGTGCCAAGCCAAATGTACATGACCCTAACGCTCAAATTAAAGTAGATGTAGATGGTGACAATTATCTCATTCCCTTAAACCATATTGTCAGACCAGATACGGGTAGTTATGCCAGTTTTGAGGCGGATATGGGTCATGGTTATTTCTTTTGGCCTAGCGGTCGTGGCCTTAATAATAGTGATAAAAATCCAAATGTCTTTGATTATGACAATAATATTATAGAGTTTTACTGGGCAGCTAAAAACTCGAAAATTGAAGGTGCTGATATACCGACTAGAATAGAAAATATCAAGCATGAAGAGAGTAGAGATGTTGATAAAGATGCTTATGAACTAGAAGCATATATCGGATCAGGCGACAATCCCTTTATATACTATATAGGAAATATCTATCTAAACTCACCTTTCATGATTCGCTGTATGCCTACAGTTAATGAAGACCAGGATAGAATGTGCCAAATGGAGTATATGTACCCTGAGTACAATAACTATGTAAGACTTCAGTTTTCAAAAAAACATTTAGCTGACTGGCAGGCAATCAATACCATGGCGATTGATTATATGAAAAAATGGCATCAAGACTAAAGGTAATTCAACGTAAAAGCAGTCATATACTTTCAAAGTTCTAAAAATAAAAACCCCTCAAGCATGACGCTTGAGGGTTTTTTTATGAATACTGATTTATAGTAGGTAAGAAAACCTACTCAGCAAATATTGCTGCTACATCATCTTTATCAAAGGTATAGATTTCACCGCAGAATCCGCAATCCATCTCAAACGTGCCGCCTTGCTCATCGATAATATCTAACGCTTCTGCCTCACCGATTTGCTCGATTGCCATCTCGCATTTTTCGCGTGAGCAGGTACACCCAAAGGCTAGGGGAGCAGGCTCAGGGGCGACGATGTTTTCTTCATGATATAAGCGATAGAGTATCTCATTGGCATCCAGCGTCGTCAACTCTTCCGCCTTAACCGTACGCGTCAGCACGCTCAGACGAGTCCATAAGTCATCATCGATACCGGCATCTTGGTTTTGCTCAACTTCAGATGTTTCTTCAGCAGTACGCGGTAGCATCTGTACCAATATACCACCCGCTTGTAGGCCATCAGATGCCAAGTTGATCAATGTCGGAATCTGTGCCGATTGCTTTTGATAATGCGCCAAGCAGTCTGCCAGGTTGTCATGGCTACGCTCAACGATACCTTGGTACGGCTCACCGCCATCAGGTTGGATATTGATAAACAATACGCCTTGCCCCATCGCGCCCAGCTCAGCAAAGGCGTCTTTGGCATGAGTCATATTGTCCCACGCTTGTACTTGCTCATCTGTCTCACCTTTCCAGCTGGCAAGCGCACGGATGATACCGTCTTGATCGCATTCTGCCATTGCCCAGTTCAGTAGGCTGTCACTGTCTGACGACTGCAATTGAATAGATAAGCGACCGTTGATTTTGACTGTACTGATTAGCAAACTTGCGGCCGTCAACATCTCACCCAACAAGCGTTTGATGGCTTCGGGATAGGGCTTTTGAGCAATGGTGCTTGCATAGCTGCGTGATAGGCGCACGACGTCGCCGCGCACTGGAGAGTCTTCAATAAAGAAACGTTGGCGAATGTCGTTACTACCATGAGTGTCAGTAGTTTGGCTGTCCGTATTTGGGACTTGGATATCTTGTGTCATAAGTCATTTGTAGTATAAGGAAGTTGTTTGCTTTATGGGGATTGCTACCGATTTATCAATTGTATTTATCATACTGCGATGACCAGCTTGAATAGCAAAAGCCGATAAACGGTCTAAATAATAAGTCTATATCTATACAAGCTTTTATTGATCACAGTCTATATAGCCTTTATTGGTTCGAGTTTATAACCTTATAGAAGCAGTAAATCACTGGCGTTTAACCAAAGTATAGATATAGATTCTCTCGAAAAAAATTCACCATCGAGTGCAATTTTGTTGTACAGTAACATTAAATTGCATTGTGATAAACAACAGCAACAACCGTACGGATGCGGCGCAGTTAGGTCGTCCAATTAGACCTATGTCGTCCAAGCACTCATTAATCTTGTGATAAAAGGATGTATTTCATGACCTACTCATTTTCTAAACCGTTGACTTTGGCAGCCTTTATGGTACTTGGCTTAGCGGGTTGTAGCAACAGCAGCGACACGAGCACTGAAGCGCCAGCAGATGATGCAACCGCGACAGAAACCATGAATGGTACGCTACAAAAAATCAAAGACTCGGGTACCATCGTTGTCGGTCACCGTGACTCCTCTATCCCGTTTTCTTATATTGCTGATGACCCTAACCAGCCTATCGGTTATGCACATGACCTAGAAATGAAGGTAGTCGAAGCCGTCAAGCAAAAGCTAAACATGCCAGACCTCAACATTCGTTATAACTTGGTGACCTCACAAACCCGTATCCCACTGGTACAAAACGGTACGGTAGATTTTGAGTGTGGCTCAACCACCAATAACGAAGAGCGCCAAAAACAAGTGGCATTCTCTAACGGTTTCTTTGAAATTGGTACACGCTTATTGACCAAAAAAGACTCTGGCATTCAAGACTTTGAAGACCTAAAAGGTCAGACTTTGGTGACCACGGCAGGTACGACGTCAGAGCGCTATATTCGTCAGTACAATGATGACAATCAAATGGATACCAATATCATCTCAGCAAAAGATCATGGCGAAGCTTTCTTGATGCTAGAAAACGGCCGCGCTGATGCCTTTATGATGGACGATGTACTGCTCGCTGGTGAACAAGCCAAAGCAAAAAATCCTGATGAGTGGGTTATCGTTGGTGAGCCACAGTCGTTTGAGATTTACGGTTGTATGATGCGTAAAGACGATCCTGAATTCAAAGCAGTGGTTGATGAAGCATTGACCAATGTCTTTAGCTCAGGCGAAATCAATAGCATTTATGACAAATGGTTCTTGAACCCAATCCCGCCAAAGAACGTCAATCTAAACTTTGAGATGTCAGACAACCTAAAAGCGTTGATTGCCAATCCACATGACAGCGCTCAGCCAAAAGTTGCAACGGCTCAGTAACGCTCATTGTCCCTCAATATAGCTTGCCTATACGCTCAGATAGCTTGTGATGCTGCCTGTGACGTTTAGGCTTATCAATCGCTGCTCGGAGAGACAACCATGAATTATAGCTGGAACTGGGGTGTGCTCTTTGAGCAGACTGGTATCGGTAACGAGCTTTATATCCATTGGATGATTACTGGTCTAGGCTGGCTGCTATTGATTGGTAGTATTGCCTGGACCATCGCTATGGTCGTCGGTACCATCTTTGGTATCATGCGTACGCTGCCCAATAAGACTGCTCGTACCATTGGTACGGCATATGTGACGTTTTTTCGTAATATTCCACTATTAGTCCAGTTGTTCTTTTGGTTTTATATTGCACCTGGCTGGCTCACGCCAACGATACAAGAATGGTGGTACAAGGAGCTGTCTCCGAATACCTCAGCCATGCTATCAGCCAGTATCGGTCTGGGTCTATTTACCGCTGCTCGTATCGTTGAGCAGGTACGTACAGGTATTGAGTCGCTGCCTGATGGGCAGATCAATGCAGCTTATGCACTAGGGTTTAGTATTCCGCAAGTCTACAAAGAAGTACTACTGCCGCAAGCCTTTCGTATTATTTTACCGCCGCTCAGCTCTGAGCTGACCAACTGCTTTAAAAACGCATCCGTGGCCTCGCTTGTTGGGGTGATGGAGCTGATTAGTCAAACCAAAACCATCAGCGAGTACACCCAAAACAGCATTGAGATTTATACCTATGCGACGATTATCTACTTGGTTTTCAATCTGTCCTTGATTGCTATTATGGGACTGATTGAGCGTAAATTGCGCGTGCCTGGACTCATTGCAGGAGGTCAGAAATGAATATGACCGAATTGGCAACCGCCTATCCTGGTTTGATGGGCGGCATGATCACCACCTTAAAAGTGCTGTTTTTGGCTATTTTGGGTGGTATCAGTCTAGGAACTGTATTGGCATTGATGCGCTTATCAGGCATCAAAGCGCTTGAGATTCCAGCGAAGCTATACGTCAATTACTTCCGTTCTGTACCACTGCTACTTGTCCTACTGTGGTTTTATTTTGCGGTACCGATGATTTATCTGGGGGTAACAGGCAAGTACTTGCAACTTGATGCTGCTTTTGCGTCTTGTGTGGTTGCCTTTATGATGTTTGAGGCTGCTTACTTCTCAGAAGTGGTACGTGCTGGTATCCAATCGATTGGCAGCGGACAGGTCAATGCTGCCAAAGCACTAGGCATGACATATAGACAAACCATGAGTCTGGTTATTTTGCCGCAAGCCTTTCGTAAGATGCTGCCACTGATTTTGCAGCAGTGTATTATTCTATTCCAAGATACCACACTGGTATTTGCGATTGGTTTGACAGACTTTTTCCGTGCCGCATACGTTCGCGGTGAGCTTATGGGATTACTCACACCTTATATCTTAGGTGCTGGTGCTGTCTATTTTGTGATTAGCTTGAGTGCCTCTATTGGGGTGCAGCGTATTCAAAAGCGTCTGCGGTTCTGATGTGGTACTTGATGTGATTTTTTAGATGATGACGTCTTAAATAACAGTTATCAAAAATAACGTGGTTAGGAGCCAGTGATGAACACAGCGGATACATACTTAAATGCCTTTGGCGGACTGGTCACCAACAATGGTCATGCTAGTGATGAGATGGTCATTCAAATGTCCAATGTCAGTAAATGGTATGGAGACTTTCAGGTACTGAAGGAGTGTACCGCACATGTACATAAAGGTGATGTGGTCGTGGTTTGTGGCCCATCAGGTAGCGGTAAATCAACCTTGATTAAGACGGTCAATGGACTTGAGCCTTTTCAAAAAGGGGAAATCATGGTCAATGGTGTCTCTGTCGGTGACTCAAAGACCAATTTACCCAAGTTACGTAGCCGTGTCGGCATGGTGTTTCAACATTTTGAGTTGTTTCCGCATTTGACGATTATTGATAATCTGACCGTCGCACAGATCAAGGTATTGGGACGCAAAGAAAGCGAGGCCAAGCAAAAAGCTATGGCATATCTAGACCGCGTTGGTCTGACGGTACAGGCAGCAAAATATCCAGCCGAGCTCTCTGGTGGTCAGCAGCAGCGTGTGGCGATTGCTCGTGCACTGGCTATGGATCCTGTGGCGATGCTCTTTGATGAGCCGACATCCGCGCTTGATCCTGAGATGATTCAAGAAGTGCTCGATGTGATGGTTGAGCTGACTCGTGATGGTATGACTATGATGTGCGTGACCCATGAAATGGGTTTTGCCAGTCAGGTTGCCAACCGTATTATCTTTATGGATGAAGGACATGTGGTAGAAAACTGTAGTAAGGATGAGTTCTTTGAAGGTGCAAAAAGTGAACGCGCACAGCAATTTTTATCAAAGATTTTGAATCATTGATCGTATTTTGATTTGCGACTATTGATGGCACTGTTTGCAATCGTAATGCTATTAATCGTCATGCTACTAACAGTACCGCTTCTAGTAAAAAGACACGTCCACAAATATACTTTTTACTATTAATGGTTACACAAAGCGCCCTATTAAGGACAGCGAAATGCTCTCTTTGATAGGGCGCTTTGTATTTACTCTCTCTTCTATGGTTATTCAAAAAACGACTTGGAGCCTGCTATGTTTACTCCTAAAGCATTTAAAGAAGAGCGTTTTGATACGATAAAAGCATTTATCAAAGAGCAACCTCTAGCGACTGTTGTTGTACAAACACAGAATGGACTAGAGGCTTGTCATATCCCCATGTATTGGCAGGATGATGGTAGTGAGTACGGTTGCCTATACGGTCACATCGCCAAAGTAAACGCTTTGAACGACTATGATAATCTCGATGCACCATGGCTGATTATATTTCAGGATGCGGGTCATTATATCAGTCCCAATTGGTACCCAAGTAAAGCAATAACCCACAAAGAAGTGCCGACTTGGAACTATCGTAGTGTGCATATCAGAGGCTCAGTTAGTCTGTTGACCGACCCTATGGTATTGACGGAAATATTATCGGAACTCACTCAAGATTTTGAAGCCAATCAGCCTATTCCGTGGTCACTTGATGATGCGCCAGAAAATTATATTCAGGCACTTTGTCGAGCAATTGTGGGTATTCGCATCAGTATTACAGACATTCAAGCACAGTTTAAGCTGAGTCAAAACAAAACAGTTGAAAATAGAGCAGGTGTACTCGCCGGACTGCAACAGTGTAATACGGCAAAGGCAGATGCTATGGCTAAACTCATTCTTTAAAAAAACCGACTTAGAAAGATCGATGAAGATAATGATTACGATATTAACGGATTGAATATTGCTTAACGATATCAACTTAATTGAGGGGCACTATAATGGTCAAGCGAACCGTTGGTATATTACTGTTTAATGAAGTAGAAGTATTGGACTTTGCTGGGCCTTTTGAGGTGTTCTCGTTGGCGGAGAACGGTGCAAGCGATAAGCACTTTGAGGTTATTACTATTGCTGAGCATCAAGCACCGATCTCTGCCAGAAACGGTTTACAGGTTATTCCTGATTATAGTTTTGCAACTCATCCAGCTATTGATGTGTTGGTAGTTCCTGGTGGTTATGGTGCTGAACAAACAGAAATACATAATAAGGCAGTGATTGATTGGATTATTGCCCAAACAAACGTGGCAGTACTGACACTCTCAGTGTGTACAGGTGCCTTGTTACTAGCAAAGGCAGGTTTGCTCGCTGGTAGGTCAGCAACTACTCATTGGATGGATCTGGATAATCTGGCGTCATATCCCGACATTAATGTTATCTCTGAGCAGCGCTTTGT
Source organism: Psychrobacter sp. H27 (assembly GCF_059072655.1). Classification (NCBI taxonomy): domain Bacteria; kingdom Pseudomonadati; phylum Pseudomonadota; class Gammaproteobacteria; order Moraxellales; family Moraxellaceae; genus Psychrobacter; species Psychrobacter sp. H27. The sequence continues at coordinate 2,372,926 of NZ_JCACRX010000001.1, forward strand.
GGATGCAAGCGATGATACCTGTAGTATTGTCACATCAGCGGGGATCAGTGCAGGCATCCATGCCAGTCTATACTGTGTAAAGAAATTAATAGATAGTGACACCATGCGTGCAACTGCCCATCGTATGGAATTCGATATTGACTAATACCCGTGGCTAGATAGATGAGTGTATGTCTGTTTACTGATACAATAGCTGCCATTATTATCGATAATTAAAACAATTCCTTATCTATATTGGAGCTATTATGAGCGCAGAAAACCTATCTACAACGTCGCCAGCATCAGCAAAAACAGGTGTCGTCATCATTGGTGCAGGATTAGCAGGCTGGCATGTGATTGATGCTATTCGTGCCAAAGATAAAGCCATTCCAATCACTTTGATCACAGCGGACAGTGGTGATCGTTATCACAAACCGATGCTGACCATGGCAATCAGCCAAAACAAACGCGCATCAGATTTAGTAAGGGCGACGGGCGTAGATGCGGCGCAAACAGCAGACGTAACCTTGCTGGCCAATACAGAGGTAACAGATATTGATCCGGTGAGCCAAACCCTACAACTGCGTGCTACCAAGCACTCAGATGACGCACCGACGACCATCAGTTATAAAAAAATGGTGCTAGCAATGGGCGCACATCCTATTTTTCCTAAGAGCTTGCCACAAGATTTGGTCTGGCATGTCAATCATATTGAGCGTTTCGGTCAGCTACAAGAGCAACTGGCAACCGGTAGCCAACACGTTGCAATCGTTGGTGCTGGTATGGTGGGAACAGAAATCGCAGAAGACTTGCTCAAAGCAGGTCACAAAATAACGCTCATTGATCTAAATGACGCACCGCTGTCACAGATGCTACCAGCCAAAGCGACGGCACGTATTGCTAAGGCGGTTGAGTCACAAGGCATCCAGTTCTTAGGCGGCTATCAAGTGTCTGCTGTTACTCGTGTTGGCGATAACAGTGATAACGATAAGCTGCGAGTAGACTGTGCACCATTATCATCAGATACAGATAACACTGATACTCAGTCGCTTGAGCCGCTAATTGTCGATCATGTGATTGCCAGTACAGGTCTGACCGTTGACGCTCAACTGCCGACTGCGGCTGGCGTCGAGTTCGATCGTCGTACGGGTATTGTGGTCGATGCGGCGACACTGCGTACCAACGCGGCGAATATCTATGCCATTGGTGACTGCATGTCTATCAATGGGGTCGCGTGTCGCTACGTCGCACCGCTGCGCGCGCAGGCTGCGACTATCGCTGATGATATCTTAGGTCATGAGCATGATGGCTACGATCATAAGCCACCTATGATTCGCCTAAAAAACAAAGCGATCTCTGTGATGGTGACGGGTGTGCCACAAGCGGCTGGCAATTGGCAAGTCAAAACCGAAAGTGATGATGAGCTTGTTATGGATTTACTGGATGACAATGATGCTGTTAGTGCAACGGTAACGATAAAAGCACCTGCTACTCCTAAAGCATCATAATAAACTGGCTTTGAATAAGCACGTTTAAAAACAGCGTTTATGACTGCGCCAGCCCTATAGCGGTTAATAGGGCTGGCTTTTTTGTGTCAAAAATTTGCCATGATTTTATGCTATGTTTCGCTATATCTCTCTGAGCAAGTATTTTTTATGACTAATTAAATGATACATATTGTATTGATATTGTTGACAGGCTTTTGCCTATGGCGTTATAGTAGCTGAACGCTATGCACAGCCTCATCACGGAAGAAGGTTTGTATACAAGCGATCAATCAGCACATAAAAAGTAAAACGAAAGGACTCGTTATGACTCAAACTCCCGATTTCGATTCGACTCGCGTTGACTTCGATGCCATTTTAAACAACATTCCTAGTATCAATATGGGCGCACGCTCAGCAAATGCACCGCTCACTCAAAGCTATGATAAAGGTCCTGATGTACCGCTGATTGAAGCGACAATCGGCGACTTTTTTGATGCTGTTGTCTCTAAATATCCTAATCGCGAAGCATTGGTTGTTCGTCATCAAAACATCCGCTGGACATATCGTGAGCTACAACAGCAAGTCAATCAGCTGGCCAGCAGTATGATTGAGATGGGGCTTGAGATTGGCGATCGTATCGGTATCTGGTCACATAACAATGCTGAATGGCTACTGATGCAGCTAGCCACAGCAAAAGTCGGCGTTATCCTTGTCAATATCAATCCTGCCTATCGCACCTTTGAGTTGCAATATGCCCTAAATAAACTCGGCTGCTCAGCGCTTGTACTTATGCGCCATTTCAAAACCAGTGATTATGCTGGCCTAATCCGTGAGCTGTGTCCTGAGATTTATCACAAAGACTATACTCAGCTTGATTTGGTTGAGATTCCAACGATTGAGCGTATCATTTGGATTGATGAGCCAGAGTCTGAAGAGACTTTTGGCTTTATGCAGAAATTCTCGGCATGGATGAGCGAGGGTGATGCCAATGATCCACGAGTGGCAGAGCGTCAAGCTCAGCTCAAAAACACCGATGCTATCAATGTACAGTTCACCAGTGGCACGACAGGGACTCCAAAAGGCGCCACCTTAAGTCACCGCAATATCTTAAACAATGGTTACTTCATTGGTGAGGCGATGAACCTCACTGAAGAAGACAGACTGTGCATCCCTGTACCGCTATATCATTGCTTTGGCATGGTACTTGGCAACCTAGCGATTCTCACGCATGGTGGTTGTATCGTTTATCCAAATGATGGTTTTGAGCCACTGACTGTATTGCAAGCTGTAGAGGAAGAGAGATGTACAGGTCTGCATGGCGTGCCCACGATGTTTATCGCAGAGCTCGACCATCCTGAGTTCGAAAAATTTGATCTATCGACGCTACGCACAGGTATCATGGCAGGGTCCAGCTGTCCGATTGAGGTCATGCGCCGCGTCATCGATAATATGCATATGAGTGAAGTCACCATTGCCTATGGTATGACAGAGACCAGCCCCGTGTCTTGCCAGACCAATGAGCATACGCCACTTGATAAGCAAGTCTCGACCGTGGGGCTAGTACAGCCTGCGCTAGAAGTAAAAGTCGTTGATACCGCAACGGGTGAGATCGTAGCGTTAGGCGAGACAGGTGAGCTGCTCACCCGTGGCTATTCAGTGATGAAAGGCTATTGGGGCAGTCGCTTCAAGACACGTGAAGCCATCCAAGATGGTTGGATGCATACAGGCGATCTGGCGACAATGGATGAAGACGGCTATGTCAAAATCGTCGGTCGTAGTAAAGATATGGTCATCCGTGGTGGCGAGAATATCTATCCGGTAGAAATCGAAAACTACCTCTATCGTCATCCAAAGATTCGCGATGTGCAGATCGTCGGTATACCAGATGAAAAATATGGCGAAGTACTCGCAGCATGGATTGTTCCGAAAGAACCTGGCTGCTTGACCGAAGAGGAAGTACGAGAGTTCTGTAGTGAGCATATCGCTCATTATAAAGTGCCGGCATACTATCGCTTTGTGACTGAGTATCCGATGACCATCACAGGCAAGATCCAAAAGTATAAAATCATCGAGCAAATGAAAGAAGAATTAGGGCTGTCATAGGCTTATTTATCAGCTCTAAACTTGTTTATCAGCCCTAGAACATGAAAGATGAACCATGTGAGTAGCCATTACAAACAGCGGCCAGTAATATTTAAACAAATGACTGCGCACCTAAAAAATGACTCGCATAACAAGCTACTCGTAATTACGTATCTATGTATAAAAGAAAAAGGGATATCATGAGCGCTACTATAACCAGTAAACTGAGTCCGAACTCAAGCGATTTTCAGCAAAACAGTGCTGCGATGCAAGAGATCGTCGATGACCTGTATATACACTTGCGTAAAGTTGCCCAAGGTGGCTCGGAGCGCGCACGTGCCAAGCATCTTGCACGTGGCAAACTGTTACCACGCGAGCGGGTCGAGCGTCTGCTGGATGTGGGTACAGCATTTTTAGAAGTGGCGCCAATGGCTGCGCATGATATGTATGGCGAAGAGATTCCAGCGGCGGGTGTGATTGCTGGTATCGGCCGCATCAATGGGGTCGAGTGCATGATTGTCTGTAATGATGCCACGGTAAAAGGGGGCACATACTACCCAATGACCGTCAAAAAGCATCTACGTGCCCAAGAGATTGCGCAAGAAAACCATTTGCCATGCGTCTATCTAGTCGACTCAGGTGGTGCCAACTTACCCAACCAAGATGATGTGTTCCCTGATAAGGAGCACTTCGGTCGTATCTTCTTTAACCAAGCCAACCTGAGTGCGGCAGGCATTCCGCAGATTGCTGTGGTTATGGGCAGCTGTACGGCTGGCGGTGCATATGTGCCTGCCATGAGCGATGAGTCTATTATCGTTAAAGAGCAAGGTACGATCTTTTTGGGCGGTCCGCCACTGGTCAAAGCAGCGACTGGTGAAGAGGTCACCGCAGAAGATTTGGGCGGCGGTGATGTGCATACCCGCTTATCAGGCGTGGTTGACCATCTAGCGCAAAACGATACGCATGCGTTGTCGATCGCACGCAACATCGTCAGCCATCTCAATCGCCCAGCGAAAAATATTCCCAATCAAATCACACCGCGTCCGCCACGTTACGATGCCAAAGAGCTATATGGTGTCATTCCAACTGACAAGCGCAAGCCATTTGATATCAGAGAAATTATCGCCCGTATCGTTGACGACAGTGCCTTTGATGAGTTCAAAGCGCGCTTTGGCACAACGTTAGTGTGCGGATTCGCTCATATCGAAGGGATGCCCGTAGGTATCATTGCCAATAACGGCATCTTATTTAGTGAGTCCGCGCAGAAAGGCACGCACTTTATCGAGCTATGCTGTAAACGCAAAATACCGTTGGTGTTCCTGCAAAACATCACAGGCTTTATGGTTGGTCGTAAATACGAGAACGAAGGTATCGCCCGTCATGGTGCCAAGATGGTGATGGCAGTGGCCAATGCTAAAGTGCCAAAATTCACGGTCATCGTTGGTGGCTCGTTCGGCGCTGGTAACTACGGCATGTGTGGCCGCGCTTATAGTCCGCGCTTCTTATGGATGTGGCCAAACGCGCGTATCTCTGTTATGGGCGGTGAGCAAGCGGCATCGGTACTGGCAACGGTCAAGCGTGATAATTTTGATCGAAAAGGTGAGTCGTGGAGTGAGGAGGATGAAGCTGCATTTAAAGCGCCAATTCGTGAGATGTACGAAGAGCAAGGCCATCCGTACTATGCCACCGCGCGCATGTGGGATGACGGCGTGATTGATCCTGCTGATACTCGTAATGTATTGGCTTTAGGATTAAGCGCCGCTTACAACGCGCCAATTGAAGAGACGACGTTTGGTGTCTTTAGAATGTAAGATCAAGGGTCAGTGCTAACTATTTAATGACATTCAATAACGGTATTCGTTAGTAAAGATAGCGGATCGTGATCAAAAGAAGAGAGAACCATGCAAAACGATATTAATAATTATAAAAGTCTATTAGTCGATATAAAACAACACGTCGCTACCGTGACGTTAAACCGTCCTGAGATACGCAATGCCTTTAACGATGAGATGATTGCCGAGCTGACCGATGCTTTCACCACCCTTGGTGCTGATGGCGAGGTGCGTGTTATTGTATTAGCGGCTGCGGGTAAGGCATTTTGTGCAGGTGCTGATCTTAATTGGATGCGTGCCATGGCGGATTACAGTTATGAAGAGAATCTAGCGGATGCTGATAAATTGGCGCAAATGCTCAAGACTATTTATGAATGTCCTAAGCCGACAGTCGCAGCTATTCAAGGCGATGTATACGCAGGTGGTATGGGCTTAGTTGCTGTTTGTGATGTGGCTATCGCCGTTAAGATTGCTAATTTCTGCCTCAGTGAAGTGCGTTTGGGGTTGGCACCTGCCACTATCAGCCCTTATGTCATCCGAGCGCTAGGTGCTAGAGCCTCGCAGCGTTATTTCTTAAGTGCTGAAGTGTTTGATGCCAAAAAGGCGCGTCAGCTTGGTTTTATCCATGAGCGTGTCAGCGAAGAGTGGCTAAGCGATGAAGTGGCTGAGTTCTGTAACAAAGTGGTTAAGAACAGTCCAGATGCAGTCAAAACCTGCAAACAACTATTACACGATGTCGCTGGTGCGCCTATTACAGATGAGTTGATTACGGATACGGTCAAAGGTATCGCTGATATTCGTTCATCGGCACAAGGTAAAGAGGGCGTGCAAGCCTTTCTACAAAAGCGTAAACCTGATTGGCTGACAGCAGATTAACGATAAATAATAGATAAATGAGCCAATAGACAAGACGTCAAATAACAACGACAAGACACAGGGATAGTTATGTTTTCTAAAATTCTAATCGCCAACCGTGGTGAAATTGCTTGCCGAGTGGCTGCGACTGCTAAGCGTCTTGGCGTCAGTACCGTCGCGGTGTATTCTGATGCTGATCGTAGCGCCAAGCACGTGGCGATCTGTGATGAAGCAATTTATTTGGGTGGTTCGGCACCAAAAGACAGTTATCTCAAAGGCGATGCTATTATTGCTATCGCTAAGCAAACAGGTGCCCAAGCGATTCATCCAGGATATGGATTTTTAAGTGAGAATGCCGACTTTGCGCAGGCTTGCCAAGATGCCGGTCTAGTATTTATCGGTCCATCGGCGGATGCTATCCGTGCCATGGGCGGTAAGTCCGAATCCAAACGCTTGATGGAGTCGGCTGGCGTACCACTGATACCGGGCTATCATGGTGATAACCAAGATGCCCAGTTTTTGCAGCAGCAGGCAGATAGTATTGGCTATCCTGTCTTGATCAAAGCCAGTGCTGGTGGTGGCGGGAAAGGCATGCGTATCGTTGAGCAAAGCAGCGATTTTATTGACCTGCTCGATTCATGTCGCCGTGAAGCGATTACTAGTTTTGGTAATGATCAAGTGTTGGTTGAAAAATACGCCCTAAAACCACGTCATATCGAAATCCAAGTATTCGGTGATACGCATGGCAATTACGTGCACCTGTTTGAGCGCGACTGCTCCGTACAGCGCCGTCATCAAAAAGTATTAGAAGAAGCCCCAGCACCAGGTGTCGATACTGCCATGCGTGAAGCAATGGGCACAGCGGCAATCGAAGCAGCACGTGCGGTTGATTACGTTGGTGCAGGTACAGTTGAGTTCATCGTTGAGCAGCGTGAAGGCTCTATGAATTTTTATTTCATGGAGATGAACACGCGCTTGCAAGTTGAGCATCCTGTTAGTGAAGCCATTACTGGTGTCGATTTGGTCGAGTGGCAGCTGTTGGTTGCTGCGGGTCAGCCATTGCCAAAAACGCAAAATGATCTGGCTATCAACGGTCATGCAATTGAGGCGCGTATCTGCGCTGAAAACCCTGACAATAATTTCTTGCCAGCGACAGGGACGTTATTCACTTATCAAAAGCCTGAGCACAGTACGTTTGTCGTCGATAAAAACGGCACTGATGTACGTATCGATGATGGCGTACGTGAGGGTGATGTCATTAGTCCTTTCTACGACTCTATGATTGCCAAGCTGATCGTCCATGCGCCTACTCGCGAGCAAGCGTTAGCTAGACTAGATCGTGCATTGGCACAGACGCGTATTGTAGGTCTGCCAAATAACGTGGCATTTTTGCGTTACATTTTGAATACCGATTCATTTAGTAAAGCAAATCTTGATACAGCCTTGATTGAGCGCGAACAGGACAAGCTGTTTGATCAGCATCCGCTTGGATTATCGACGCTTGTGGTAACGGCTATTACGCAGCAGCTTGCGAGCGAAGCGACTATGCAGAGCTTAGATCCATTCAACAAGCCAACGGGTTTCCGTGCTTATAGCGACTATACTCGTTCATTTAGCTTGGTCTATGATGAGCAAGCCTATAGTGCTCGCATCAGCAATTGGCACAATGCGAGTTGCTCTGACAGCAAGAAGAGCGACGATAATCTCAGTAGCTTTACGCTTGTTATCGAGAAAGAAATCGCGAATACGCAAGATAATATCAATGTAGCTGCTCAGACCGAAACAGTTTATGAAGGGCAAGTCAGCTATGATAGCAGTGACGCGCACAATCATATCTTATGGTTAGAGGGTGCCCGTATCAGTGCCCAAAGCTGGGTCAATAATGAGACAGTTTATGTATTCACAGATAGCGGACGTGATGAAATTACGCTTATTGATATCATGGCACATGTGGGCGAAGAGTCCGCAGCAGTTGGTAGCTTAAAATCACCAATGCCAGGGCAAGTGGTTGCATTCAAAGTAGCTGTTGGCGATACTGTAAAAAAAGGCGAGCCACTTGCCGTCATCGAAGCGATGAAAATTGAACATACGATTACGGCACCGACGGATGGTGTGGTAGCAGAGTTGTTATTTGCAGCAGGTGATTTGGTCGCTGATGGTGATGAGCTATTGCGCATCGATAGTGAAAGCGAATAGAGAAGGATAATAAGTATGAGCCATTCGTATCCAGAGCATGTCACTATCGTCGATGTCAGTCCACGTGATGGACTGCAAAACGAATCGATGACGGTGCCGACCGCTATTAAGCAAGCACTCATTAATGATCTGATTGCAGCGGGTGTCGAAAAGCTAGAAGCAACCAGTTTTGTCTCACCGAAGTGGGTGCCACAGATGGGCGATAATAGTGCGCTGCTTGACGCACTTGAGCCTACGCGTCAGACAGACATTTGCTACTCAGTATTAGTACCCAATATGCGCGGCTTTAAAAATGCCATCGTACATCGCCCTGATGAAATCGTCATCTTTGGTTCAGCGAGTGAAACCTTTAGCCAAAAAAATATTAACTGTAGTATCGATGAGAGTATTGAGCGGTTTGCACCAGTGGCTGCGGCAGCAAAAGCGCAGGGTATCAAAGTGCGCGGCGTAATCTCTTGTACGGTTGGTTGTCCCTATGAAGGCGAGATTGATCCTAGCCAAGTAACTTATGTCACTAAGCGATTGGTCGAGATTGGCTCAGAGCAGATCGGTATTGCTGATACGATTGGTGTGGGTACGCCGCTCAAAGTACAGCGCGCCCTACAAGCAGCGCTTGAATACGCTGATATCACGATGCTGTCGGGGCACTTCCATGACACTTATGGTCAAGCACTCAGCAATACTTTGGCTGCATTACAAATGGGTGTCAGCGAATTTGATACTTCCGTCGCTGGCCTCGGCGGTTGCCCGTATGCCAAAGGCGCAACGGGCAATGTTGCGACTGAAGATGTGGTATACATGCTGCATGGCATGGGTATCAGCACCGGTATTGATTTAGATAAGCTGGTCGTGGCGGGTGAAGGGATCAGTACATACTTGAAGCGTCCAAATGGCTCAAACGTGGCTCGGGCTCTAATCAATAAACGTCAGTCTTAATTAGTATAGTCAATCCCTGTGAAGGTATGACAACGTTAACCTTGTTTGAAGTATTTGATATACATCTACACTCGGTTGCCTTGCCATACTCTCACATTGAATGGACTATACCATTAAAAACGGTAGCAAAAATACAGTTACAGTGGCTTTAAAAAACAGATTCAAATTCGAAAATTAAGAACATTTATATACAAGGAATGGTTATGAGTTTACCTGGATTAAATTTTCAGCTTGGCGAAGATATCGACGCCCTACGTGATGTCGTGCAGCAATTTGCAGCAAACGAGATTGCCCCACGCGCAAGCGAGATCGACAGTAGTGATGAGTTCCCCATGGATTTGTGGCAAAAGATGGGTGACCTCGGTCTACATGGTATTACTGTTCCTGAAGAGTATGGAGGTTCTAACATGGGTTACGTCGCACACATGGTCGCGATGGAAGAGATCAGCCGTGCTTCGGCATCGGTAGCGCTTAGCTATGGTGCACACTCTAATCTATGTATCAACCAAATTAAACGTAACGGCTCTGAGGCACAAAAGCAAAAATATCTGCCGAAGCTCATCAGCGGTGAGTTCATCGGTGCCTTAGCAATGAGTGAGACAGGCGCTGGCTCAGACGTCGTTAGCATGAAGCTCAAAGCAGAAGAAAAAGACGGTAGCTATATTTTGAACGGTAGCAAAATGTGGATCACCAACGGCCCTGATGCGGATGTGATGGTGGTCTATGCCAAGACCAACCCTGAAATGGGTGCAAAAGGCATGACGGCATTCATCGTTGAAAAAGGTATGGAAGGTTTTGGCACCGCGCAAAAGCTAGACAAGCTCGGCATGCGTGGTAGTCATACGGGCGAGATGACCTTTAATAACGTAACCGTACCGAGCGAAAATATCTTAGGCGGTCTCAATGAGGGTGTGAAGGTGTTGATGAGTGGCCTAGACTATGAGCGCGCCGTATTGGCCGCAGGTCCAATCGGTATCATGCAAGCAGTAATGGACAATGTTGTACCTTATATCCATGATCGTAAGCAGTTTGGTCAAGCGATTGGCGAGTTCCAGTTGATTCAGGGCAAAGTCGCAGACATGTATACGATACTGCAAGCGGGTCGTAGCTTCTTATATACCGTCGGCAAGAATTTGGATATGTTGGACGCGCGCGGTGCTGGTCATAGTCGAGAAGTGCGTAAAGATTGCGCCAGTGTGATTCTATGGTGTGCCGAAAAAGCTACTTGGATGGCAGGCGAAGGCATTCAGATATTTGGCGGCAATGGCTACACCAACGAGTATCCACTAGGTCGCTACTGGCGCGACGCCAAGCTCTATGAGATTGGTGCAGGTACCAGCGAGATTCGCCGTATGCTGGTTGGTCGTGAGCTATTTAACGAAACCAAGTAAAGCGATATCAGTGTAGTAGTTAGCTGAGTAAGATTAAAGTTTTATAAAAATTAATCTTCAAAAGACAATACGGAAAAAAGCAGCACGTTTTAGACGTGCTGCTTTTTTATGGGCATAACATTGCGTTAATTGCGTTATCTGTGAGTGACTATGGTTTGTTATGGTAATCAAAATATCGCGCCAATCCATTTAATAATAAATCATCACGCAAGCGTACGGGGCGATTGACATGCTGAGCAATAGTCGCTGCATCTCCGCCTGTCATAATAACCTCAAAGTTGGGATGACGACGGCTAATCTCATTAATGGCGCCAACAATGGACAATAGTATCCCGCGATGAACCGCATCTTGGGTAGTCACGCCTTGGCTAACACTATCAAAAGTGCCGTTAGAGATAGTTATTTGTTTGGTACCAGAAAACAGTGATTCACGCTGCAAGTAAATACTAGGGAAGATGTAACCGCCCAAATGCTCAGCATGATCAATCAAATCAATAGTCACCGCGGTACCGCAGCCAATCACGCATTGGCGTTTTTTCTTATCAACCGCCCCAAGCATTTGTAGCCAGCGATCACAGCCGAGCTGCTGATCGTTATAATCACTTTTCATAAGGGCATGTGCAGCGTCGACATGAACAAACTCAAACGGAATATTCAGACGGCTAAGTGTATCTGAGACTTTGGCATTGAGATCGTCGCCCAGTACTGATGAGATACCAATAAAATCAGGTGCATACCGCTCGAAGCGATCAGTTAGACCCATGAGCAACTCAGCAGGTGCTTGCAGGTGCTGCTTGGCATCATGTGCGACTATTTGCCCGATATCATCGGTAAGCCAATATTTTAGGCGGGTGTTTCCAAGATCAAGCCAGAGCATAAAAATCCCTTTACAAAGTGCTCGTTAGTGATGGTGCTCGTTAATGATGGGGTTCATCAATATAGTCATCTAAGCCTAATAAATAACGTCTATGCGTCCAGTAAAAAGCGTAGAAATCTTACCGTTATCTTGCTGCAATTGCAAACACCCATGCGTATCGACACCGCACGCCACTCCTGTGACGATTTGTTTTTTATTATTATAGTCTTGGGTGACGCGTAGGCGTAGTCCTGCCAGTGCGTCCATTGCTGCGAACTGCTGCAAAAACCCGTCTAAATAATAGGTATGACCTGTTGGCTTTTCTATATCCAAATGCTCAAAGCGTGTCATCGCCGCCATCAAGGCTTTGCTCATCTGCTGATACAGCATCTGTAAGTCTGGCAGGCTGGTGGTTTGTGCTGCTGGCTGCAGCATTGCATGAATATCTTGCAAGCTTATCGCCTGATAACTCATTCCTTCAGAGGTCTGCGCGGTGAGCGTTGGCGCAGCTTTTACATTCAAACCAATACCCAGCACCACACCGACCAATTTGCCAGATTTGGTTACTGGTTCTATTAAGATGCCAGCGAGTTTTTGAAAAGGTAGTGTGTGTTGCTGTTGCTGTTGCTGTTGCTGTTGCTGTTGCTGTTGCTGTTGCTGTTGCTGTTGCTGTGCGGCGGCGTTATCCGATGATATGCGATGAGCCTCTTGAGAGGGATAAAAGCCCAAATCATTTGCCCATTTCACACCTACTGGAGTTAACCCTTGCGCTTGCAGTTGCTCATTCAATATTTGGATGACAGGCATCTTTGCCAGCTCAAGGCCAATAATCAAAGACAACAATCCACTGATTGGTGTATGCACAGGATGGTACAGGGACAGATATACATTGCCGTGCGGCGACTGCCATGAACGCCCATGTTGTCCACGTCCAGCGCTTTGAGTCTCCGCGGTCAAAACGTGTACGGTAGCAGCATCTAGCGTACCATCCTGTAGCGCTTCTATTAGCTCGCTATTGGTCGAGGCACTACTGACGACATGGCGGTGGTTGAGCTCAGATAAATAGGCGGAAAAACTCGAGAGTGGTGGCATAAGTTTAGTCGATGTGGTTGGAGGAAACTTTGATATACTGGGCGATTGTTATCGTCAGACAGTACCGATTAGACAGCATAAAGCTCACATTGAGGTTTGGCAAATGTAATTAAACATGCTCAAGCGCAAGCGAGTACTATAGCGCCAGTCAGTATTATAAAAGGTTTTTTCTATGATGTTATATGTTTGGTTTGTGATTGCAGGGGCGTTTGCAGGGGTCAGTGCAGGTCTGTTTGGCGTGGGTGGCGGTATGATTATCGTGCCTGCACTGGTCTGGATATTTACCGCTTATGACTTTTCGCCAGAAGTGATCACCCACTTGGCCATTGGTACGTCTCTTGCGACTATTGTGGTGACCTCGATCAGCTCACTGACGGCTCATAACAAACGCGGCGGTGTGCGCTGGGAAGTATGGCGCAAGATGGCGCTTGGTCTAGTCATCGGTAGTCTGGTTGGCGCTGGTATCGCAGATATGATTGATGGACAGGCGCTACAAGCTATCATTGGTTTTGGTGCGCTATTGGTTGCCCTAAAGATGCTGTTCTTTTCTAACAAAGAGCAAACAGGCAAACCGTTGCCCCCTGCTGGTGTGCAGTTTGGCGCTGGTACGGGTATTGGTATGGCGTCGTCTATCTTTGGTATTGGCGGTGGCAGCTTGACGGTACCGTTTTTGAACTGGGCGGGGCTACCGATGAAGCAGTCAGTCGGTACGTCGGCGGCGTGCGGGTTACCCATTGCATTAGCTGGTGCGGCTGGCTTTGCTTGGTTCGGTCAAGATGTGGTCAACCTTCCTGAAGGCACCATCGGGTTTGTGCATGTCACAGGGTTTTTGTGCATTTCAGTGGTCAGTTTTGCGATGGCAAAGGTGGGCGCCAAGCTTGCCCACGTATTGCCTGCCTTGATGCTTAAGCGCGCGTTTGGCGTACTACTGATATTTGCAGGAGGGCAGTTGTTATTGAGTGGGCTGGGCATATTGTAGCCATCTCAAATCTTTATCGTAAAAAATGTAAACCATGAGATATTCTTAGTATGAAAGCAGCAGAAAAATATCGCCGTGTTTTTGGCTCAATACATCACTTAAAAGACCAGATATCATGGACGACTGGTCTTACGAACATGGTAGAGTTTTTGGCGTGGGAGCCAAAGCAGATTCTTGGTATCACCAAAAAGCAATATGTACGCCAAATCATCGAATGGGCGACCGATCCAGAGTTGGCGGGTAAAGATGTAGAAGAAATTGAACACGCTATCATCAAAAAGCTCACTGCAAAGATGCATGAGTCTGAGCGGTTAGAGACTTATTCAACACAAAGGATCGGTATTTGCCATCCGAGAGAAGCCACTCGCCGCGTCATGTTTTTTTCTGAAGAGTATCTCAATAAAGAGTTCGATATCTTTTTGAGCTTATGTAGTGATACCTACTTAGACTTATTTTATCAGCAATTCATCACTTTTAAATCAAATGAGACATGGTCGACGCATGGCAACAGTGGACTGTTTGAAGCCAGTACAGCGCTAAAGGCAATGTATATGGATAACTTAGCTTATAACCATCAGTCAAATGTACTGATCGCCAATGAGCTAAAATTTAATGGTCGAAAAAACCCAGATCAAATTCTAAAGTACTGCGTGATGTACGAGCATTTACTCGAGAACGGCTTTATCGATAAGGGCACAAAATTTTTGCTGTTATTTATTGGCGGTGATGCGCTAGAGTATAACAAGCAGCGCCTCGTCGACCGAGAACTGGCACTGTGTCATAAAAGACCTAAGAAGTATCAGCACTTATTGAGACAAGAGCTATTGGAAATCGTCGATCATCTGCAAGTAGCCAGTCTCACGTGGTCATCATTGATTGCGTTCAATGATCGTTATCTAGCAGAAAACGATGTGTGCCAAGTAGAGCAAAAACTACTACAAGGGTTTCGCCAAAGCCTGCAATCAAAATCGTTTATGCACTTAGCGGTTTAACCCTAAAAACTCACAACAATTTCAGGTAGAATAGCCGCCTGTTTCCGCCATATCAACTGACTATTCATGCGTTTAAAATCCCTAAAGCTGGCAGGCTTCAAATCCTTTGCCAACCCAACGACCTTTACCTTTCGTCATGGTATCACTGCCATCGTCGGACCAAACGGCTGCGGCAAATCCAATGTGATTGATGCCATTCGCTGGGTGCTGGGCGAAACCTCTGCCAAGCAGCTGCGCGGCGGGGCGATGAGTGATGTTATCTTTGCCGGTACGCAGGATAAAACAGCCAAGAGCGTCGCCAGTGTTGAGCTGACTTTTGAGCATACTCAAGATGAGCAGACGGGCATTCGCCATGAGTTTAACTTGTACCAAGAGCTGTCTGTTCGCCGTCAGGTAAATAAAGACGGTCGCTCGGATTACTTCATCAATGGCACACGTTGTCGCCGCCGCGATGTGGTTGATGTGTTCTTGGGGACTGGGCTGGGTGCGCGCAGTTATGCGGTCATCGAGCAAGGCATGATTGGGCGTATTGTTGAATCTAGCCCTGTGCAGCTGCGTGAGTTTATTGAAGAGGCGGCTGGGGTTTCGCGCTATCAGGCGCGCCGCGAAGAGACGCAAAAGAAGCTTGAGAAAACAAGAGACAATCTAGCGCGTTTACATGATGTGCAAAGCGAACTACTGCGCCAACAAAAGACACTGTCTAAACAGGCAGCGAGCGCACAGCGTTACGAAGAAATCTCTCTCAGCTTGGCTGATATAGAGCAGCAGCTTGCCATTCAGCAGCTCTATCAAGCCAAGCACAATCAGCAGCAGCAAAAAATAGCGCATCAGCGAAGTACCGCAGAAGTATCAACGCTGCAAGCTGACTACGATACGCTCAAAGCTCAGCAAGATAAGCTCACTTCCCGTATCAATCAAGAGCAGTGGCTCAAAGACGATGCCCAAAGCGCGCATTACGAACAGCAGCTCAGCTACCAAAACGCCGAGCACCAGTTAAGTGATGCCACATCACAACTGATGGCGATAGAGCAGCAACGGTCTCACTTGGCGCAGCAGCGTGAGCAAGCCCTTACTGACACCGAGCACTTAAAGTCTGAGCAAACTGAGCAGCACAACGCCCTAGACGAACTACGTCCACAGCTTGCTGAGCTAACCAGTAAGCGCGATAATGATAAGCGTAATGAGCAGCCGTTGCAGCGCGCATGGCATGACGCGCAAAACCAGCTGTCACGCTTGCAGGATAAAGCACGCACACTTGAGCAGCAGCAAGCGATTAATGCTCAAGCACAAAAACGCCATCAACAAAACCATGATAAATGGCAACGCCGCGCGCAAAACTGGCAGAATCTCTGGCAGCAGCTACAGCAGTCACTATCATTATCTGACAGTGCTAACACTGGCACAAACCAGGCAGATGATAAGCAAGACTTGAGTCAGGTGCTAGCGCAGCAAGTTACTGAACTGAGCAAACAGCTACAGCAGATTGAACGTCAAAAGGATGGCGTGGACGAACGGCTGTCCGACATGCAGCCGCAAGCACATCATTTGCAGCAAAACCTAAGCACGCAGCAACGCAAGCTAAGCGATGATGAAAAACGCCATGCGCTGCTGGCAGGCGAATACGATACCTTGCATCAGATACTACATCCTAAACCTACACAGCAAGCTCAGCAGAAACCCACAAAGACTGAAGCTACCTCGACAGACAATGTATATAACAATGATCTACAGACTCAGCAATTGGCCGTCGTCACCTTGCGTGAGCAGATTGAGCTGAGTGCAAAAGGGCAAGCGCATGCACAACTACTCGATAATGTCTTAGCGTTATGGCTAGATAGCCATGTACTGACCTCTAACCAACAAGCCAACCAAATCAATCCGTCACACGTTGATCATGTGAATGGTGAGGCTAAAAAAGCCGATAGCTTATGGCAAGTGCTTGCGCCGAACGTCAATGATTTACTAATGTACCAAACCTCACAAAATAAGCCTGCCAATACCAAAGACAAAGCAACAGTTGAAACAGGTCATAGCCATAGCCTGTGGCTGCCTACTGAGCAAAATGAAGTCAAAGACCATGCCTTTGTCAGCGACTTGCCAGAAAATTTGATTGATAAAGTATTGCCATTATCGCAGTTGATTACTCAGCCTTTACTCTCGCTATGGCAGCAATGTTATATATATACGTCGCAGTTTGAAACCATTGAACAGTATGAGATTGATACTCTTGCTGATGTACTAAAGTCATTACCACCATCAGCGATACTACTTACTACCGATGGTTGGATGATCAGTCGTCATGGAACAGTTAATCTAAGTAAGTTTGCTGGTGCTCAGGATGAGCAAAACGATAGCAGTAGCCAGTTCCTCACCCAGCGTTTGGCGCAGCGTACGCGTTTACAAACGTTAGAAGATCTACTCGGTGATCTAGAGTTGAGCATCGAAAATCAGCAAAAAATCATCACCAAAAACCAGCGCGACTATGATGCATTGATGGTCAGTCTAGAAGAAACGCGCGCGCAAGCTGAACAGTTAACCCGTGATAAGCATAAATACCAGCAGCAACTGACGACCGAACGCGCCAAAGCTGAGCGCTTGCAAGCGGATAGCCAGCGTCTGAACGCTGATGAGGTGACGCTTGAGCAGGAAAAGCAAGAACTGGTACAAGAACAACAGACGCTTGCGCAAGAGCAGCAGCATATCGACAGCGAGATCGCTACGCTCACCCCGCAAATAGCAGAGGCACGAGCGACAACCCAGCAATTACAATCTGAGCGCAGTGCGCTAAACCGTGCGCGGCAAGCTGATGATGACGCATGGCAAGCCTTGCAGCTACGTATTCAGCAGCATGAGATACGCCTAGAGAATAATATCAACAGTCTGACGCGTGCAACCGAGCAATATGATAAGTCATTAGAGAACGAACAAAAATTACAGATGCGTCATGAGCAGCAGCAGACCAAACTGCCAGAGCTAAAAGCCGCATTGCAGCGCGCACAGACCGCTCGCGATGCACAGCAAGTATTGTTGAGCGAGCGCGATAGCGTGTTAATGGAACTAAAACAAACGTATGCTCAGCAGCAGACGGTATTTGATGCCTTACAAAATACCTTGCAAATGCAGCAGAGCGCGCTTGCCCAGCATGCAACTGAACTGGCGCTAAGCGCAGCACGATTAGACGATGCCATTGTGCATACGCAAAGTGCCCTAGATGCTTACGCTCGTGTGAGTGATAAATACCAATCACAAGCTGCGCATACACAGCAGCAAAGCATGAGCGTCTCAAACTTATTGGCAGACTTTATCGCTCATGATCGCCGCGTCCGTCCAGACAAAATCGCTGAGCTAGAGTCCGAGCAAGCCAAATTAACCCAGAATTTAAGTAAGATTGGGCCAGTCAATTTGGCAGCAGTGGCAGAGCTGGCTGAGGTCAATGAGCGCCTAGAACCACTTGCTCAGCAGACGACAGATATTGCGGCAAGTATGCAGACGTTGGTCGAGGCGATTGCCTCTATTGACGAGACGACTAAGACGCTATTTATGCAGACGCTTGATGCGGTCAACAACGAGCTGTCCAATTTATTTGCCAAGGTATTTGGCGGTGGACAGGCTAGCCTAACATTGAACACTGACGAGATGCCCACGGGTACGCCAAAGTCAGAGCAATGGCGTGCAGGGCTGACCTTGATGGCGCAGCCGAAGGGCAAACGCAACAGCCGCTTAGCGGTGCTGTCTGGCGGTGAAAAAACCCTTACTGCGCTGAGTTTGATTTTTGCGATATTTAAGCAGCATCCCGCACCGTTCTGTGTGCTAGATGAGGTCGATGCGCCGCTTGATGATGCCAATGTCGCACGCTTTACCAGTCTTATCCATGAGCTGGCAGATGATTTACAGTTTATCTTTATCAGTCACAACAAACTGACGATGCAAATTGCTGATGAGCTAAAAGGTATCACGATGCCCAGTGCAGGCATTTCTACCCTAGTCAGTGTATCGCTCGATGAGGCCGCGCGTTACGTAGAGAGCTAATACAAAAGCCCGACAGCAAATAGGTTATAAGAATCAGAGCAATGCAAATATAATCAATCCATTAGCATAAATGCAAATAAGCTTGACCTTAGCCAAGCATACTGGTTATAAAGTACACAATGTGGTGACGACATAGATTAGCCATGCTAGAATATTGCCATTTATGCTCGTTTGTGTATTCCCTTTTGTTATATATACTAGGATGTATTTATCATGACCGTTATTCAGTTTATATTGATTGCCATTGCCGCGTTTATCGTGCTTGCAGGGCTGTTTATGGTCATTCGCAGTTTTAAGCGCCGCGGTAATGCTGAAGCGGCAGCGGTCAATTATGACAAAAACGGTATTCCTATCATACCGCGTCACGAGCGCAACATCGTTGATCAGCCAGACTTTGATGATACGGTCGCGGGCGAGACGAGTATCGGCCCTGACCGCAGCTATCTCAATGCTGTCGTCGAAGAAGAGCCACTGACTCAGCCTCATACCAATGTCGATGCGCAGCTGACGGCTGAGCGCAATCATGTCGCAGATACCGAGCATGACGTTATAGATGACGCTGACTATGCGCGCTGGCAAGAGGAGCAGCAACGTAGCGATGATACCGAGTTCTTAGCTGCTGCTGACCAAATGCAAGTCGAGCAAGAGCCTGATGCATTCTCAAGCCTGATGTCAGCAACAGATAGTTTGATGCCCTCAATCGACACTGCAGAAGAACCAAGCTTTGAGAATAATAGCCCAGTACTTGATCAGCACCTATCCGCATCTGACGATGATGCGCAAAACGGACCGTTGATCAATGCCAAAGACAACATCAATATCACCATCTTGCCGCACCAGTATCGTGATCGTCCAGCCTCAACTATCCGTGGTCGCGATCTATTAGCGTTGATTGACAAATACGGTCTGCGTTATGGGGCGATGAATATGTTCCATCGCTACGAGCAAAAAGACGGCACTGGTATGCTGTGGTTTAGTATGATGGGTATCACCGATAGCGGCATCGCGCCATTTGATCCGCATAGTGTTGCCACCAACACTTACAACGGCGTAGTCGTATTCTTATCATTGCCGCATCCACAAGCCGTGCGTAGCTTCGATAGCATGATGAGCATTGCTTATATGATGGCAAGCGATCTAGACGCGATTATGCTGGATGAAGAGAACGAACCAATCACCCCTGAGTACAAGCAGCAGCTGCGTAATCAAGTTCGTGATTATGAAGGCTAAGGGCTTAAAAGCTACGAAAGTTAAAAGCTGACTAGCATAAGCAATCATAAAGAAGGCAAATAGCGATTAACGTTATTTGCCTTTTTTAGTGGGCTCTAGTTTCTGCAAGATTCTAGAGTTGGTTAAAGATAAGTTAGATACAAGCAAAGTGAGTGTAAGTACTACACATAGTAGACTGAGCGAGCCTGAGACAGTATCTGATTTATATCGGATTGACTATACCGAGCATCCTGCAAACTTGTTATCATATCGGCATCTTGAATGACAAAAAAGACGCCGACTATGACTGACGCTACCTCATCAAATAATTCTAAAAATCTATCTGCTCAAGTAGAAAACCAAATTCCTGCGACATCTAATACAGCCAGTTCAACCGATAGTAGCAGCAACAATACAGAGATTGTCTCAAAAATGCGGTCGCTGATCGACGCGATCAAAACGCATAACTACGCTTACTATGTACTCGACAATCCGTTATTAGAAGACAGTGAATACGATCAACTGCGTCGCTCATTGCTAGAAATCGAAGAAGCCTATCCAGACCTGATACAACCTGACAGTCCGATTAACCAAGTCGGTGATATGCCGCTATCTGCCTTTACTCAAGTCACGCACGACATTCCGATGTTATCGCTGGGCAATGTCTTTGAATATGATGATTTGCGCGACTTTATGCGCCGTGTCAATGATCGCCTGAGCGTCTCGCAGCAAAACCCTGAATACGAGATGGAGCTAAAGCTTGACGGACTGGCAGTCTCACTGAAGTATGAGCACGGCAAATTTGTGCAAGCGGTCACGCGCGGTGACGGGCAGACAGGGGAGGACATTACGCAAAATGCCAAAACTATTCGTAATCTGCCATTATGGATTGCCGATGCGGCTGATATTGCGCTGTTAGAAGTGCGCGGTGAAGTACTGATGCCAAAGGCAGGGTTTGAGCGTCTCAATCGATTGGCGGAAGAGAGTGAAGGTAAAACCTTTGCCAATCCACGCAATGCCGCCGCTGGTAGCTTACGTCAGCTAGACCCAGCCGTGGCTGCCAGTCGTCCACTCGCATTCTATGGCTATTCGGTCAATCAAGGATTGCCTGAAAATATCGACACCCAATCAGGTGCGCTGGCGTGGCTCACCGAGCTTGGCTTTACCGTCAGCGCCGTAGAAGTGGTCGCCAACCCACGCGCCGCGCAGACCTATTATGAGTCTGTGATAGAAGGTCGTGGCGATTTGCCGTTTGAGATTGATGGTATGGTGATCAAGGTCAATAGCCTTGCGCTACAGCAGCAGCTTGGCTTTTTATCCCGTGAGCCGCGCTGGGCAACCGCTTATAAATTCCCTGCCGAAACCGTCATGACGCGTCTCAACGATATCGAGTGGCAAGTCGGTCGTACGGGTCAAATCACGCCTGTCGGTAAGCTTGAACCTGTCAAAGTTGGCGGCGTCACCGTCAGCAATGTCACCTTGCATAACTTTGGTGAGATTCAGCGTCTGGATGTACGAGCAGGCGACACGGTCAGTGTCCATCGGGCAGGTGATGTCATCCCCAAAGTCACACGCGTCTGGCACGATCAGCGCCCAGCCGATAGCAAGCCAGTAACCTTACCTTCGGCTTGTCCTGTCTGCGACTCGCCTGTGGTGCTGCCAGAAGACGAAGCATTGGCACGCTGTACGGGCGGACTGTTTTGCCCAGCACAGCAGACTGAGGCGCTCATTCACTTTGTCTCGCGCCGTGCGATGGATATCGATGGACTTGGCGCGAGTTGGCTCATTAGCTTCTTTGAGCATGGTCTGGTGAAAACGGTCGCTGATATCTATCAATTGCACAACCATGCGGATGAGATGGTCACCTTTGAGAAACTGGGGGAAAAGTCCGTCCAGAATATCATCAATGCTATCGAAGCGAGCAAGCACACGACATTGGCTCGCTTTATCTACGCGCTGGGTATTCGTGGTGTCGGTGAAGGTACAGCACAGAACTTTGCTCAACAGTTTGGTGATTTAGATAGTCTAATGTCGGCCAGTATTGAGACCTTGATAAAAACGCCAGATGTCGGTGAAATCACTGCCGAGCTGACCTATAAGTTTTTCCGCGCGCCGCACAATATCGAAGTCATCACAGCGCTACGTGAAGCTGGCGTCCATTGGGATAAAGTTGAGCAAGTCGCATCCGAAGGGCTGCCACTCGATGGGCAAACGTGGGTCATCACGGGAGCGCTCGATAGCATGGCGCGTGATGAAGCCAAAGCCAAACTACAAGCGCTGGGTGCAAAAGTCTCGGGCAGTATCTCTGCCAAAACCACGGCGCTACTGGCAGGAGATAAGGCTGGCTCTAAACTAACCAAAGCGGAAAAATTGGGCGTTAAAGTGGTAGGTGAGGAAGAGTTCTTGATTATGGTTAGAGAGTAGATTTAGCTTCAACTGAGATTTATAGATGCGCTGGGCGCTACCACTTGCAAACATTGGATGATGCTTTATGAAAACAATAATACAAGATGCCAGCCAGCGCGAAATTGGTTGTTTTGTTAAAGGAACATCAGTCAGAGTAGAGGGTCCAAATAGGTTTAGCTATAAACCGATACAAGATATCGAAGTGGGTGACAAAGTACTCTCAGCAGCTGAAAATGGTATCGGAGAGCCTGTCTTTAAACGAGTGACCAAAACCTTTAAGTTTGAAAACAAAGAGATATGGTACGTTGGATATATCGATATCACTAGACCCGCTCTAACAGATATAGATGATATACAGGACATTCATTATGCGATGTTACCAAACCATGTTGGTGTCACGCCAAACCATCCCGTTATGGTCGTGGGTAAAGGATATCATACTGATCGAGATCGTTCACTTATTGGACCGCCAAAGGATTTAGCGTTATTTGATATACCTGAATGGAGACGTGCAGATCAGCTAACGTTTGGGGATATACTAGTGAATCCAGAAAATGGTAATCATTATGCAGTGATAGCTGCTAAACCATTATACCAGTACGGGAGTGATCAGGTCGGTAATATGGCATGGATGCATGCCACACCTTATTATACTCATGCTGTGGAAGATATTGAAGGTATGGAGGAAAGCCTAAGTAAAGGCACGCTATTTGATATGGACAATATTCGTAAAACTTTTGGTCAGTTTCAAAAAACGGATATTTCTTGCGCTAACTACAATATCACCACTCATGATGATGGTACAGAGTCTTATATTCCTTATACCACGACGGTATATAATCTCGAAGTTGAGGACTATCACACCTACTGTGTCGGTGGTTTTAATCAAATTATGGTTTATAATACCAACTGCGGTACTGATAACCCCGAAAATTTTCTACTTGAATATATTGCGCCCAAACGTATGCTTGGCGATGGTTATGCTGACTTGAATATGGACGGACGCAAGTGATGGAACGTAGGGTGCGCTCAGCGCACCTAGAGAAATAAACTACTCTAATTTATCTGAAAAATGCTAAAAAAACCCAATTGAATCATTACCCCAGACTTCTACATAAAAACCTTGCCGTATATATAAAGATGAGATATATCTTAGCCTTCTACTCCACCATTTCCCCATGCGCCTTCGCCTCACCTTTTTTACCATCAGGTTTGATCTCAATGGGCAATACCAGTCCTTTGGCAAAGTCATCAGACAGCACATAATCATAGCTGCTGGCAGTGATATCGGGCGTGGTATGAATGATAAGCGTCATCTCATTGCCATCGGTCAGCTCATGTGAGACATAGGTTTCGCTCAGCTGATCCAAGACTTTAGACAGTGCTTCATTACTTGCCATGCTGATAGTGAGGTTGTGCTGTGAGGTCGCCGCATCCACTTTGAAAAACTCAGCATAGTCTCGGACGTTTTGACTATCGATTGCAAACGGATACTTGTAGTTGGTGGGGTCAGCAGGCTTTGTACCGTTGTCTACCAGTGACCAGTCTACCGTGTCGGCAGTCGGTTTTCCTTCTGATGTCGATGGCTCGGCTGCGGTATCTGCTGTCGCCACTTTGTTCGCTACTTGGTCGGTGGTATCAACAGAAGAGTCGGTAGCGTTATCGCAGGCTGTCAGCGCCCACATACTTGCCGTTGCGATTACCATCATACTTATCAGACGCTTAGCCATCGAGTTATCCTTTTCATCACTGATCATCATTGATTTGCTCTAACTGCTATTTTGACAGCTTTCTTGATGGTTCTCTAGCAAAAAGCGTCAGTGACCAGTTTTTGAGCTAATGCTAGAGCTGGAACGGATAGATGTAGTTGTTCTCATAACCACAGCCCTAGAGCCATAATCATAGTCACGAAACTATCGATCAAACAGGTATAAAAAAGCAGCCACTATCTAGTGACTGCTTTATTTTTTAATAGGTTTCTGCTTATCTTTGATGGACTAGATTTGGCAGTTTACTTTGTATTCTTTTCCATTTGCCCATTTCATTGCAAAGATACCTTTGTCTTCTTTCATGTGCCATGCATAGATGACTTCTGGGTTTGAGTCGTTGACATAGCTTGCAACGTCACCCTTGATACCGCCGTTCAAGACGACTGGCTGCTCTGCCCATTTTACTTTAGGTAATGTGGCATTGACCATGACTTGCTCTTTATTGATAGATTGCTTTGCCATGATTTTGCTGCCGTCAGTACAGGTGTAGGGTGCTGGCGCCATGCGATCATAAGCCGCGGTTACCTTTTCTGTGACGGGTGTATCAGTGGTTTCTGGAGCCGTCGTAGCACAAGCGCTCAATAGGGCAAGGGCTGGTAGGGCGGTTGCGATTTTAGTTATCATGTTCATGGTTCTCTCCAGAGTTTGTCACTGATGTCATTCGATTATATTTATTTAGGTAGGTAGCCTATGAGGGTTATAGTAGCGAAAACGAACTATTTCAGTGTTAGAAATTGTTTATTACCTGTTAGCTTGGTTACCTAATCCGTGACTAATGTAACTTATGATTCTAGATGTCCTTAATCCTGCGCACTACTAACCCTAGGTGCCATGAGTTCTAGGTGTTTTTAATCGTAAATACTACCAACTGCATATGTTCTATAAAGTAAAGGCAGTAAATCAAAAACACCGATTATAGTGGGTGGTACTGCTAAGTTTGTTCATAAAAAAGCGCCTATCAACGAATTGTCGATAGACGCTTTTTTGATTAACTAAACACGCTCTAAACTGAGCATGTTCTTTTATATCGTTAACGCTACTTGGTTTTGCGCGGTGGCAGACCAGTATGCTGGGTTTGGAAGTTGCCTTTACTGACTTTTTTCTTGGTATTTTTTCCGGCAGCGTTTTTGCTTGTGCCAGCACGGTTTGAGGCGTTGTTGCTACGCTTCACCGAATCATTACCTAGGCGACTGTTCTTTTTGCGCGCTGACTGATAGCTGTCTTGCGCCGCGTCACGCCCTTCTAAACTGGCGTTAAATGGTGGAATCAAGCAGCCACGGTTTTTACCAATCAGATCGCTACGGCCCATGTCTTGTAGCGCTTTACGCAATAACACCCAGTTTTTTGGATCATGATAGCGCAGGAACGCTTTGTGCAGTTTACGCTGTTTGCCAGACTTGACGATATCCATGTCACCTTCATCACGGCTAACCTTGTGTAGCGGGTCTTTGTGCGTGTGATACATGGTGGTCGCGGTCGCCATTGGGCTTGGATAGAATGCCTGTACTTGGTCGGCACGGTAGCCATTATTTTTGAGCCACAGTGCAAGGTTCATCATGTCTTCATCTTTGGTACCCGGGTGGGCGGCGATGAAGTAAGGAATCAGATACTGCTCTTTGCCTGCTTCTTGACTGAACTGCTCAAACATCGCTTTGAATTGATCATAACTGCCCATACCCGGCTTCATCATCTTCGATAGCACGCCTTCTTCAGAGTGCTCAGGGGCAATCTTGAGATAACCGCCGACATGATGGCTGACCAGCTCTTTGACGTATTCAGGGTCTTTTACCGCCAAATCATAACGCAAGCCAGACGCAATTAGGATTTTTTTCACGCCTTTGATATCACGGGCTTTGCGATAAAGTTTGGTCAAGTTACTGTGATCGGTCAGCAAATTTTCGCAGACATCAGGATAGACACATGACGGCTTACGGCAGTTCTTTTCAATAGTCTCATCCTTACAGCTCAGACGATACATATTGGCCGTTGGTCCGCCAAGGTCAGAGATCACGCCAGTGTAGTTAGGGGCGGTATCACGAATCGCTTCGACTTCGCGCAAGATCGACTCTTCTGAGCGGTTTTGAATAATGCGCCCTTCGTGCTCAGTGATCGAACAGAACGTACAACCACCAAAACAGCCACGCATGATATTGACCGAAAATTTGATCATGTCATAAGCAGGGATACGCGCATCGCCATAGCTTGGGTGTGGCAGGCGGGCATATGGCAAGTCAAACACATAATCCATCTCTTCTGTCGAGAGGGGAATCGGTGGCGGGTTCAGCCAGACATCGATAGAGGTATGCGAGTTACCCGCACCGCTACTATGACGCTGTACGAGCGCGCGAGCGTTACCCGGATTGGTTTCCAAATGCAAGATACGGTTGGCGTGGGCATAGAGCACAGGGTCAGATTTGACGTGCTCATAATCAGGCAGACGAATCACCGTTTCTTCACGTGGCGGCATCTTAATCTTATGCTTACGGGCGGTTTTTGGCTTATCAAAGCCACGCATTTGTACCACTTGCGTCTCTTCGTCGACTTGATCGACATTGATAACTTTATTGGCAACTGGTTCTGCGACAAAACCCTGATACTGTGACGACATTGATGACGGCATCGCTTGCCCAACAGGTGAATCTGATGGTTTGTTCTGCTCAATTGAGCAGCTATCAACGTCTTCGGTCATGACATACGGGTTGATGATAGGATCGACACGGCCAACGGTATCGACATCGTTACTGGCGACTTCTGTCATGCCTGCTTGCCAATGACGGCGAGTCGGAGTCAATAGATAAGAGGTACCGCGCAATTTACTCATTTGCTCGAAGCTATAGCCTTTTGACAGACCATGTACCACATCGACAATGGCACGCTCCGCATTACCATAGAGTAAGACATCAGCACGCGCATCCAGAAGGATACTACGGCGGACTTTGTCTGACCAATAATCATAATGGGCAATACGGCGTAAGCTACCCTCGATACCGCCTAAGATGATCGGTACATCAGGATAGGCCTCACGGCAACGCTGACTATAGACGATAGCGGCGCGATCAGGGCGTTTGTTGGCGACGTTGCCAGGAGAGTAGGCATCATCGCTACGGATTTTGCGATCGGCTGTATAGCGGTTGATCATGCTGTCCATGTTGCCTGCGGTCACGCCATAAGCATAGACCGGCTTGCCAAGCTCCATAAAGGCGTCTTTGCTCTTCCAATCTGGCTGCGCGATGATACCCACACGAAAGCCTTGTGACTCGAGCAAGCGACCGATGATTGCCATACCAAAGCTTGGGTGATCGACGTAGGCATCGCCTGAGATGATGATGACGTCACAAGCATCCCAGCCCAGATCGTCCATCTCTTTGCGGCTCATCGGTAGATAAGGCGCAGGCTCGTAGCAGCTTGCCCAGTGTTTGTCATAATCGTAAAGTGGCTTGGTGCCTTGTTTAAAGGCAGTGCGGGCGATGGTATCGGCAGACATGGGCGGACCTGTTAATTAGAAAATGGCACTAAAAATACGTCCCTTATCACTCAATGATAATAAAGGCGAATGTAAAAGCACTTATTTTAACATGAATCAACCTCACTATGCGACCTATTCTATGACGGGTGATTGCCGATAAGTTATTGATAGCGCGAGATAAACTGCAGTGACAAAGTAAGCCGCCAGTACAGCAGGGTAGCGATAAAAATAACCTAAGCTGAGCAGCAATATCATCAGCGCGACAAACCCATTTCTCACACATTTTCTCATGTTTGTTAGCCGTTCTAATTTTTCTCCACAGATTCTGGCATAGGTTTTGCTCCGACTCTATCAGGGCTTATTTGTGTGCCTCTATGAGTGAAAATGGTGCACCGATAACATTTAAAGGGTTGGATAAGTGTTTGGAGATAAAATGAGAACATCATCTGTTGGGCTAGATGTGACAAAGAAAATATGTGGGTCATTACCGCGTAATATGCTCATGCTGAGTACGCTATTGTTTGGCGCGATGGGCCGCGCACAAGCTGCTGAGGCAGATACGCTAACCATAGCACAGCTGCTCGAATACCAGAACATTGCTTGGATTATCTGGGCTGGGGTGTTGGTGTTTTTTATGCAGGCAGGTTTTGCATTACTAGAGAGCGGATCAGTACGCGCAAAAAATGCAGTAAACGTGATGATGAAAAACTATACCGATATGTGTATCGGTGGTTTGGCGTTTTATTTGGTTGGCTTTGGGCTGATGATGGGCACCAATAGCTCTGGATTTGTGGGTACTGATAACTTTATGCCAACTGCCTTGTCCAATATGGACTGGGCACTGATGTTCTTTCAGATGATGTTTGCGGCGACCGCAGTGACGATTGCGAGTGGTGCGATGGCAGAGCGCGTCTCGTTTTTCGGTTATGCGATAGCGGCTTGTTTGATTTGTTTGTTTATCTATCCTGTGTTTGCCAGCTGGGTCTGGGGCGGCTATTTTGGCGGGTCAGGCTGGCTCGCTGAGCGTGGTTTTATTGATTTTGCTGGCTCGACGGTGGTCCATTCTATCGGCGGCTGGTTGGCACTGGCAGGTGTCTTAGTTATCGGACCGAGACTGGGCCGTTTTGCACCTGATGGGACGCCGCGATTGATCGCAGGGCATAACATGACGCTACTGGCGCTAGGCGGGTTTATCTTGTGGTTTGGCTGGTTTGGGTTCAATGCTGGATCGACCCTGTCTATCACAGGCGATATCGGTCTTATCGCGGTTAATACCTTTGTCGCCGCAGTCAGTGCTGTAGTGAGCTATATGCTGATCTCTCGGACACTGAACAAAGCAATCTTGCTCAGTGATAGTGTCAATGCCAGTTTGATCGGACTCGTGTCTATCACGGCAGGCTGTGCCACAACGACGCCTTTATATTCTATTATTATCGGTGCCGTAGCGGCCGTGGTCTATATATTGTCTACGCAGGCGCTACTAAAGCTCAAGATAGACGATGTGGTCTCAGCAGTGGCCGTACATGGCTTCGGCGGCGTATGGGGTACGCTCGCGGCTGGATTATTCTATACAGGGGATTTATTTAATTTATCACGGCTGGGCGTGCAGGCGCTGGGCGTCGGTGTGGCTTTAGTATGGGCATTAGGGCTGGGTCTTATCATGTATAAGCTGATTGATCTGAGCTTTGGATTAAAGGCGAGCCGTTTACATGAGCAGCGCGGCCTTGATTATACCGAGCATGCAGAGCTGGGTTACCCTGAGTTTCAAAAGCAAATGTTTGATGCTAAAAGTCTAACAGAGCGTCACTTATAGGAGAGAGCTGATGAATACTGATACTCAATCCGTAGACCAAACGGTATCCGCGATGGCAGAGGTGCTGGCAAAATACTTACATCCTGAGGAAGTACGACTGCTGAAGACGCAATGGCTACGGTATCCGGCGGTCTCTGTCAAGATGATGCAACAGTGCGTGTTGGACGCAACCCGGCGCTATCCTGAGCTACAAGCGCACAAATCTGAGATTCGTAAAGGCTTTTGGGATACGCTGCAAGCGAGCAATGAGCAGATAGTGGAGACCGACAGTCATCAAGAGACCATCGATACCCCAGTACCATTGCCTCTCTCTGAGCTGGTATTGGCGTTTTATACGGTGATGGAGACGCTTCGCAGTCAACTAACGACTATCGACAGTCGTAACTTTTTTTTGACCATGCACCAAACTGTCTCGCAAGAGCGCACCTTCAAAGAGCATAGCATTCATATCAAATCATTTTTGGACGGTGATCGTCCATCCATACCTGACAATGAGTATCTTCTCAATAATTTGATTCAGCTTGCTTACGTTTGCTTGTGCGACGTTGCAGGACCTGTTGAGGCAGATGAGATATTGTTCCAAGCCGCACAAACGACCAAGCAAAGTTATCCAAAAGCAGTCGTCGAGAAGTTGTTTTAATAGACCAATTGGGCGCGTTACGGTTGAGTATGGAGTACCTGTCGATAACGTGCCTTTTATAACGTGGCTTTCATGACGTAGTTTCATTATGGAGCTTTCATAACGCACCTTGAAACTTGATACTAGACGATGAGTAGTCTAATAGTTAGCTATTTAATCTAATAACTGAAGCGGGAAAGTAACGACATCGAAGGCGAGGGCAAAGGGTAGCAATACTAGCTTTTGTGCACCATTTGGACCGCTACGAGTGACGACATCTTGCTGAGTCTGTGTATAGAAGCTTACGGTATAAGGTTTGGTCAAGGCGCGATACTTTGACTGAATGAGCCCCAAATTGCTGACTTGCGGATAGATAGCTCCTTTCACAGGCACGCTGAAGCAAAAGCGCTGAGCATTGATACGTTGATCGCTCGCTGAGGTGCATTCTTTACCATTGTTTTGCAAAAAGAACTGATAATCCGCGCGCCCAAACTCATCCTTTAGTTTGGCATAAGACAGCTTCATTTCCCCTTGAAAATAGCCATCGTTGTTCGGTACATAAAAGCTCATGTCATTATCAACTTGAATGTTTTTTTGTGTCAGATTACTCAGTAAGTTCACCATCTCAGTCCCACCTTGGGTGAGTACGTAACTGTTCTTCTCACCCACGATCACCATCGTGGCGTTTGGCATTTTGGGTAATGCCTGCGCTGGGCGACCAAAGGCTATGATTTGATCTTCAGAGAGTATCTGTTTTTCTGTATTAGTCGTGACATACTTGCCACTGTCAAGCAATGAGCTGGTAGCACAGCCTGAGCTGGCTAGTGCTGTCGCGAACAAAGCCCCTGTTAGTATTGCTTTTGGGCGCAGTGATTTTTGTGTGGCATGCATATCCGTGCCAGTAGAGTTTGTGTCGTTAGTCATGAGTAGGCGTCCTTGTCTATAGAATGAACCATCGATATTTTACTGCTTATCTAACTTTTACTATATCGTACAGGGATTAGCGACCACTTATCTACTTGTCACCAGAATTTATAAGAAACACCATCGCGTTAGACAGATAGGGGTTATCAGTCCAACGTAATTTTCGTCCCACTCTTGGTAAAGTTCATCACAAATTGGCTTTTAAAATTACGGACATTGTTTTCGTACGTCAGTAAGCTGCGGGTGAACTGATGATAGTCGCTCATATTTTTGGCATTGACCATCAACATAAAATCAAAATCGCCCGAAACCTCATAACAGCTCATGATACGTGATTGTGCGTCCATCAGTCGCTCAAACCGATGCTGCATTGAGGTGTTAGAGCGCTCTATTTCTATCATGACCACCGCTGTCAGACCGTAGCCTACTTTGTCAGGATTGACGATGGCGACTTGTTTGCTAATTACATCATGATCTATGAGTGCTTGTATACGCCGCTGAGCCGTTGCAATAGACACATGCACTCGCTCTGCGACAGTTTTAAGCGGTAATGTCGCATCATCTTGCAGCAAGTTCAAAATAGCTTTATCAGTATTATCTAAAATATAACTCATCTCAGGATATCCTTAATAGCAGAGAATTTAATGATTTTATAAAAATTATCACTAAAAATACTAATATAAGAAAATAATAATTTATATACCATGAATATGATAATTTTATTCATTTATTTGTTTATATAGAGATAATATCTCAAAACAATTAAGTAAAATAGACCATATCAATCAGAGCTACTCAAAAATGAGAGTAAGCGGTTGGGTCTTTACTGTCTATCAATACTTACGGTGCTTATCATGTCTATCTCAATGCTCTCCAATGTATTCGCTAATACGCTAGCAACGACTGCTGCACGTTTGCCATTAGCTGCGATTTGGACGGTAGGTAACACACAGCAACGCACTCTGATATTAGGGGTGTCTTTTGCCATATTATCCAATGTGCTATTTGGCGTCCTCTATGCGTATAGCAGTTTTTTGGCGCCATTATCAGGGACGCAGGTTTTCATCTGGCGCATGCTCGCGATGTGGGCAGCGTTGGTCGGATACTTAATAGTGAGTGGACGTCTAGGATTGCACGTTGATAAATTGAAAGTGCTCAAAGGCGCTAAACAATGGGCTTGGTTGCTACTGCCTACACCGATATTTCTGAGCCAGTTTTGGTTGTTTATGTGGGCGCCAGTCAATGGACAAGGTGTACAAACCGCGATGGGATACTTCTTATTCCCACTGATGATGGTGGTGTTTGGTTGCGTGCTTTTTGGCGAAAAACTCAGTCGTTTGCAATGGCTGGCAGTAGCCTTTGCTGCATTGGGTGTGGGTAGCGAAGTTATCCGTACGCAGAGTGTTTCTTGGGCGACGCTATGGGTGTGTAGTACTTATCCTATTTATTACATCTTACGCCGCATGCAAGGAACCGGTGCTGTAACGGGGTTGTTGGTCGATTTAACGATATCTGCGCCCTTTGCTTTGGCTTACTTATTCTTTTTTGCCCCAAACAGTGTAGTGATGGTTAGCGGCTCTGGTTTCTTTATCATGATGCTTATAGGATTGGGTGTGCTCAGCGTCTTGGCGATGAAGACCAATATTGATGCCAGTCAAATGCTACCCGTTAATGTTTACGGCATGATGAGCTATCTAGAGCCTGCATTGCTATTTATTTTGGCAGTGACCGTGCTGGGTAATCCTTTTGAGTCAGCGATGATCTATAGCTATGGTCTGATTTGGTTGGGTATTGCCTGTCTGATTGCGCATGGTGTTAGGCAGTTGCGTCAGGCTAATAGAAAGACAGCGTTGTCGATAGATGAGCAGGTCGCACAATAGAGCAGATGGTTGATGGTTACAAAAGCTATTAATTAGTAGTGTGCATTAGAGGTGATGAGCCATAAGATGTCATAAGAAGTGAATAATATACAGTGGACAATAAAAAGGACGGCTCAATATTTACTGAGCCGTCCTTTTCTATTTAGATTGAATACCACTTAATCTAAATGCTGTTTGAAGCCGCGCTGCTTATCACGTTCCCAGTCACGATCTTTTAGCGTTTTACGCTTGTCATGCTGCTTTTTACCCAAGGCTAGACCAATTTGACATTTCACCAGTGAGTTTTTCCAGTAGCAAGATAGCGGTACGCAAGCATAACCTTTTTGGTTGATTGCCCCAGATAGCTTTTCAATCTCACGACGGTTCAGTAGCAGTTTACGGGTACGAATG
The DNA here is from genome assembly GCF_059072655.1 of Psychrobacter sp. H27. Taxonomy (NCBI): domain Bacteria; kingdom Pseudomonadati; phylum Pseudomonadota; class Gammaproteobacteria; order Moraxellales; family Moraxellaceae; genus Psychrobacter; species Psychrobacter sp. H27. The sequence goes on from NZ_JCACRX010000001.1 coordinate 2,406,108, forward strand.
CTGTCTGGACTAACGTGCGTTGAGCTAGATAGTAATGGCTGAATGTGCGCACCGAACAGGAAGGCTTCATTATTGCGGAATATGACGTACGCTTCGGTAATCGTCATCTTCCCTGCACGAATGGCTTTTACTTCCCAACCTTGTAATGCCAGTCCTGCCTCAAAGGTTTCTTCGATAAAATACTCATGACGCGCCTTTTTATTGGCGCAAATCTGATTATCAGGTTTTTTTGATTTTTTTGACATAATTTCTCCATAAGGTTTGCCCGACATGCGAGCGCCTTATCTGATCAGTCCTACTAATTCCTCATCCTAATCCAATATATAGTCTTAAACTTTACTTAGATAATAAGACAGATGAGTCGAACCGCCTATTGTATCAAAGCCTCTAGTGAAAAGGTAAATCAGCTGTTAGGACAAATGTAGCAGATAAGTATTAAGTTTGAGCAAAATTTGCTAGCATATGGCCTAATATCACCGATTATATCAGTCATGCTATGAGCCACTCTATTTCTTCTAACTCCTCAAAGCTACATACCAAAATCCTATATCCTGGCACTTTTGATCCTATTACCAATGGTCATGTGGATCTGGTTACACGCGCCGTCAAGCTATTTGATGAGGTCGTAATCGCGGTTGCCTCAGGGCATCATAAAAAGCCCCTGTTCAATTTTGAAGAGCGGGTCGCCTTGGTCGAAACCGTATTTGCGGACTTACCGCAAGTCTCTGTGATTGGCTTTGAAGGGTTGCTTGTCGATTTCATGCGCGAAAAGCACGCTACGGCAGTGTTGCGTGGATTACGGGCGATGTCAGATTTTGAGTACGAGTTTCAACTGGCAAATATGAACCGCGAGCTAGACGAAAACTTTGAAGCAGTATTTTTGACCCCATCTCAGAACTACTCGTTTATCTCGTCTACCATGATTCGTGAGATTGCCAAGCTTGGCGGTGATGTTAATAAATTCGTCCCGCCCTGTGTTTTGCAAGCATTCGACAAAAAGCTAAATATTAAATAAAAGACGCTGCATTAAAGATAAGCTGCTAGCACTTGCTAAAACAGTAAGGAGCAGCCATATAGGAATAGGGCTTGTCCCTATTCTAAAAATAGTGATAAAAATTAGACAAATCGCAGACAAACAAGAAAAATAGTGCAGACAATACCGAGATATTGCCCAGTTATTTGACGCCGTTTGTCAAAGATTTAGCCATTTTTAGCCCATTTAGTGATAAACGTTTGAATTAGGGACAAGCCCTAATACGAGTAAAAATATAAGGAGCAGTTTATGGCACTATTAATCACTGATGAGTGCATCAACTGTGATGTGTGTGAGCCCGCTTGTCCCAATGAGGCCATCTCAGAAGGCGATGATATCTATGTCATCGACCCAGATTTATGCACAGAATGTGTCGGACATTTTGACGAGCCACAGTGCGTGGTGATCTGTCCGGTTGACTGTATCCCTCACGATCCCAATCATATCGAAACAGAGAGTGATTTATTGTCTAAATACAAGCGAATTACGGGTCAATAAAACATTGATAAGCGATTGATGACGTTTGGATTTACAACGTTTTGGGGACACCACGATGACCATGGAAACAACAACCACGCAAACAACAACCACCAAACCAATTCAAGTAGCAAGTGAGTTCGATCAGCGACATCTTTGGCATCCATATGCCAGCCTGCCACCCACTTATTCTAATATCGTAATCGATCGCGCTGAAGGCATTTATATCATCACTGAAGACGGCACACGCCTGATCGATGGCATGTCGTCATGGTGGGCGAGCGTCCATGGCTACAATCATCCCAAGCTAAACGAAGCGCTGACCCAGCAGTTGAGTAAAATGGCGCATGTGATGTTTGGTGGGTTGACCCATCAGCCAGCGATCGATCTTGGCAAAAAGCTACTCGATATTGTACCTGCTGGACTTGATGCGATTTTTTATGCAGATAGTGGCAGTATTGCCGTAGAAGTGGCACTAAAAATGGCATTGCAATATCAAGTGGCTGCTAAGCGTCCATTCAAGCAGCAGTTTGCGTCAACCCATTCAGGGTATTACGGAGACACGTGGCATGCCATGAGTGTCTGCGATCCTGTTAATGGTATGCACAGCCTGTATGGCAAGCAATTACCGATGCAGCATTTTGTTCCAGCACCGCCGCTTGGCTTAGATCGCGCATTGACAGTAGATGAGCATGAATCATTAGCTCAGTTTTTTGTCGAGTATGGTGCGCAGCTGGCGGGATTTATCATTGAGCCAATTATTCAGGGCGCAGGCGGAATGCGTTTTTATAGTCCTGAATATCTACAATTGCTGCGTCAACTGTGTGATGAGCATGATGTGCTCTTGATTGCCGATGAAATTGCCACTGGGTTTGGACGTAGTGGTAAATTATTTGCGTGTGAACATGCTTGCATCAGCCCTGATATCATGACCATTGGCAAAGCGCTGACGGGTGGCTATATGACCTTTGCGGCAACTTTGTGTACTCGTCATATTGCCGATACCATTCATAATAGTAATTATCCAGCGCTGATGCATGGTCCAACCTTTATGGGTAATCCACTGGCTTGTGCAGTGGCATGTGCATCTATTGATTTGATCCTGTCTTATGATATCGAAGCGCGTACCGCAAACATGCAGACTATTATGGAACAGCAATTAGCGCCTGCCGCGTTATTAGAAGGTGTTGCTGAGGTTCGTTGTTTGGGCGCAGTTGCTGTGATTGAGTTGCATGACGCGGTCGATATGCCCATTTTTCAATCCTTATTGATTGATAATGGTATTTGGGTTAGACCGTTTGGTAAGCTGGTGTACATCATGCCACCTTATGTGATTACTGATGACGAGCTGACTACCTTATGCCAAGCACTCCTAAAAGTGGTGCGTACGTATTTAGAAAATCGAGGTTGACCATGAGCGTGCTATTTGTATCTGGCATTGATACCGATATCGGTAAAACCTATGCTACCGGACTGCTTGCTAAAGCGTTGATGCAGCAAGGTGTAAATGTCATGACACAGAAACTGGTGCAAACAGGCATCAGTAAACAAGCAAATGGCGAACTAGGCATCGCAGATGATATCTTAAGCCACCGCAAGTTGATGAAGATTCCGCTGCAGCCTTGTGATTTAGATTTTACCACCTGTCCTTATCGCTACGAGAAACCTGCCTCACCGCATCTTTCTGCTGCATTGGCAAACCAGCCCCTAGATATTCAGATGATTACTGAAGCCACCAAAGCATTGCAAGCCGATTACGGTATGGTGTTATTAGAAGGAGCAGGCGGCTTATTAGTTCCCATTACTACTGAATTATTGACCTTAGATTATATTGCGGAGCAAGACTATCCTATTGTCTTGGTCACCTCCGGTCGGTTAGGTAGTATTAATCATACGTTACTGAGTTTAGAAGCCATAAAATCGCGCGGATTAACGGTGCATAGTATAATTTATAATCACATTCATGACGATGCTGAGCAAACGGATGCTGAGATTACAAACAGTACCATTGATTTTTTACAAGCCTATTTGGCTCATCATTATCCTAAGGCGCATTGGTTGCAGCTCCCGTATATAGAAATTGCTAGCACCGATACAATATCGAGCGACTGTTGTTTGTCTTTACCAAAAGATTTTATCTAAGTTATTTGTGCTGTCTTTGAAAATAAATTCAAAAGATAGTCGCATGCCCTTATAAGTTTGCTATACTAGCGCGCTTGGTAGACTAGGCGATCGCCGCTGCACACTGGCAACAGATGAGCAGGGGAGGAAAGTCCGGGCTACATAGGGCAGCGTGCCAGCTAACGGCTGGGCAGGGTAACTTGACGACAAGTGCAGCAGAGAGTAGACCGCCTTTAGTATCTTAGGGTATTATCGGTAAGGGTGAAAGGGTGCGGTAAGAGCGCACCGCGTGAATGGCAACATCTCACGGCATGGTAAACTCCACGCGTAGCAAGACCAAATAGGCATCGGCATGGCGCGGCCCGCGTTCGATGCGGGTAGGTTGCTTGAGCGTATTAGCGATGATACGCCTAGAGGAATGATCGTCCACGACAGAACCCGGCTTATCGGTTTACCAAACCTTTTTTATTGTTTGTGGTAGTAATCGTTGCAATTAATCTGAATTACATTCATTTTTTTGCAAAAAATGCCCATTAGGGGTTGACGGCAGTCAACAGCTTGGGCATAATGTGCAGCCTAAAACGGCGATGTAGCTCAGCTGGTTAGAGCGCATGACTCATAATCGTGAGGTCAAGAGTTCAAGTCTCTTCATCGCCACCATATATAGCAGTACTTGCAATATCAAAAAGCCAATCCTTTGAGATTGGTTTTTTTTTGCTTCAAATAATGTCTTGTCTCAAAAGTTTCTAGACGTCACTGCTTAGTTAAATATCTCTTGCCGATTATCAGTCAATCTTAAACCATTGATAAATCGTCTCTCTACTACTAAAATCGCCTTACTTTGTGGTCGAAAACTGCTAGAATACTCCTTCATGCGTATGCATAAGAGTTAATGTGCTTGGCTTTGTATAGTAGGCGACGACATTAGTAAAATTGACTGGATTGAGACATCTAATTCTCAACGAAGCACAAGTATCTCCAATTGTACCTGACCGCATCTGTTCTTTAGCTTCATTATTCTATCACCCTTAAATTAGTAGGCGCTTTGTGACTGCATTAGCCAATATTCGTAACTTTTCAATCATTGCCCACATTGATCATGGTAAGTCGACCCTTGCCGATCGTTTTATTCAGATGTGCGGTGCCTTGCAAGATCGAGAGATGCAGGCGCAGGTGCTCGACTCGATGGATATTGAGCGTGAGCGCGGTATTACCATCAAAGCACAGTCGGTAACGCTGTTTTATGATCACCCAAATGGTGAGCGCTATCAGCTGAACTTTATTGATACGCCCGGGCACGTTGACTTCTCATATGAAGTATCGCGCTCGTTGGCGGCTTGTGAAGGCGCGCTATTGGTCGTTGATGCGGCTCAAGGCGTAGAAGCACAGTCGGTTGCCAACTGCTACACAGCAGTAGACCAAGGTCTAGAGGTAATGGCAGTCCTCAACAAAATTGACTTGCCACAAGTAGAGCCTGAGCGTGTTATTCAAGAGATTGAAGATATCATCGGCATCGATGCAGTAGATGCACCGCGTGTCTCAGCGAAATCTGGTCTTGGTGTTGATAAATTGCTCGAAGCACTGGTTGAGTTTATTCCGGCACCGACTGGCGACCGCGAAGCACCTCTGCAAGCACTTATCATTGATTCATGGTTTGATAGCTATTTGGGCGTAGTATCGCTAGTACGCGTACGCCAAGGAACCGTAAGAAAGGGCGATAAGATTTATATCAAATCGACCGGCGATGCTCATCCCGTGAGTTCTATCGGTGTATTCACCCCTAAGCCTGTCGATACTGGCGTCTTAGAAGCAGGCGAAGTGGGCTTTATCATTGCGGGTATCAAAGACATCGCTGGCGCCCCAGTAGGCGATACGATTACGCATTCTAAAACGCCTGACGTCGATCGTATTCCAGGTTTCAAACAGATTACCCCGCAAGTATATGCAGGGATGTTCCCAGTAGATTCTAGCGACTTTGAAAAGTTCCGTGAAGCACTACAGAAACTACAAATCAACGATGCGTCGTTGTTTTTTGAGCCGGATACCTCAGATGCATTAGGCTTTGGTTTTCGTTGTGGCTTCTTGGGTATGCTACACATGGAGATTATCCAAGAGCGTCTAGAACGCGAGTATAACTTGGATTTGATCACCACTGCACCGTCTGTTATCTATGAGATCGAAAAGAAAGGCGGCGAGGTTATCTATGTTGATAATCCATCAAGACTACCTGAGCCGAACAATATAGAAGAGTTCCGTGAGCCGATTGCGCGCTGTCAGATTCTAGTACCGCAAGATTACCTAGGTAATGTCATGACGCTATGTATCGAGCGCCGCGGTGTACAGGTCGATATGCGTTTTATGGGCAAGCAAGTTCAGATTATCTTTGATATTCCGATGGGCGAGGTGGTCATGGATTTCTTTGATCGTCTAAAATCAGTCTCGCGTGGTTTTGCATCACTGGACTATAATTTTGATCGTTATCAAGTTGATAAATTGGTTAAAGTCGACGTACTAATCAATGGCGATAAAGTTGACGCCTTGGCGATGATTGTACACCAAGATCAAGCGCGTTTCCGTGGTAACCAGCTCGTGACTAAAATGAAAGAGCTGATTCCGCGTCAGATGTTTGATGTGGCTATTCAGGCGGCTATCGGTAGTCAGATCATCGGTCGTAGTACCGTAAAAGCGATGCGCAAAGACGTATTGGCTAAGTGTTATGGCGGCGATGTATCGCGTAAGAAAAAGCTGCTGTCTAAGCAAAAAGCGGGTAAAAAACGTATGAAGCAAGTGGGTAATGTGGAAATTCCACAAGAAGCCTTCTTGGCTGTCCTGCAAGTAGATAGCTAAACGCTAGCGTTATCCACTATAGTTTTGGTACATCACAGTTGAACGTCGTTAGTCTTATCGTCAAAGCAGCTATACAGGCAGCGTGTTAATAGGTAATTTGGTATGGATTTTGATTTTAATTTAATTTTAGTACCGTTAACTATAGGCTTAGGGATTGTATGGCTGTTAGATAAGCTTGCGCTCAAGCAACGTAAAACTCGCGGACGAGGTCAAGAAAGCCTCTTGGTACGCTGGGCTTATGACTTTTTCCCTGTTTTGGCCGTGGTACTGGTTGTACGCTCGTTTTTGGTTGAGCCTTTTAATATTCCATCATCTTCTATGGTACCAACGTTGTATACGGGTGACTTCATTGCAGTCAACAAGTATGCTTATGGCGTCCGTTTGCCACTGACTTATAATAAAGTTGTGGATACAGGTGAGCCTGAGCATGGTGATGTGGTGGTTTTCCGCTATCCTGAAAACCCAAGCATCTACTATATTAAACGCTTGATTGGTTTGCCTGGTGATACGGTCAGCTACAGTCAGGGTACGATTTCTATCAATGATGTTCCTGTAGATACGACGCCTATCGATTTTGATGCAAATGCTGAATTGACGTCACAGCTCTATCTGCCAGGGCAGATGGGTCCAGGTCAAGTGCTCACTGAAGAGAGTGCGGCTGCAATGGGTCAGCAAGAAGAAGACGCAGCAACGTACTTTCAAGAAACGCAAGGTGACAATAAGCACTTAGTTCGCTATTTAGATGGTATGAACAGCGCACAGTACGCGCCTTTTTTACAACAACAATCGCCAGAAGTGGTTGATTCGGAAGGCACAGAGTGGCGTATTGAAGTACCAGAAGGTCAGTATTTTGTGATGGGTGATAACCGCGATCGTAGTGCAGATGGTCGATTTTGGGGATTTGTTCCTGATGAAAACCTAGCAGGCAAAGCTATCTACATATGGATGCATAAACCACCTGGACTAAATTTACCGACCTTTGAGCGTAATGGTACTATTGATTAACATTGTGAGTGCTCTATTGGTTGATTTATAGATAATAGTTTTATGCTAATATCGTTGCTATCCAATCGATGACTGTCTGATAAGTAGCCATCAAAAACAGTTATTTACCCATAGAGGAATATCATAATGCAGCAGTTATCTGGTTTGACCACGCAGCGCGGTGCTAGTGTGACCAATATCGTTCTCATTATTATGGTGCTGGGTATTTCTCTGAAGCTTATGGTAGCTATCCTACCTGCTCAAATTGGTGACTATCAGTTAACAAAGCTTTTGAGCGCAGAGCTAAAAGTAGCCAACAATAATAATGAAACAGCTAAGCAGTTCGTTGAGCGTGTGAATAAACAGCTGTCTATCAATGCTGATTATGATACCAAGGCAGAAGAAGTATTTACTTTTACCGACAAAAAAACAGGCCAATTGGCTATTCATAAAAAATACGAAGTAACCAATAATTTTTTTAGCAATGTTGATATTGTCAATCGTTTCGAAGGCAATGTTGATATGGCTGAAGCAAAGTAAGCGGCAGCAATCCAGCACAGTACTTTTATACTCTTGATATTGCCCAACGTATACTTTTATTAAACTAAATCTGTAAAACAGAAGGGATAACCACAAGCCACGCATGAAACCAACTTCGCAACATTCCCAAGCGGTTCCTACTCCCAAAAAAAATAGCACGTCTGTCGACACGCTTGTTGTTAGCTCAGAATTTATTCAGCGGTTAGCGGTATTGACGCGTAAGTTAGGCTATGTGTTTAATGACTTAAGCCTCCCAAAGCTTGCATTGACACATCGCTCATTTGACAGCAAAAAAAACTACGAGCGTTTAGAGTTTTTAGGCGACGCGCTGTTGGGTATGATTGTGGGCGAAGCGCTATACCATCGTTATCCTAATCAGAATGAAGGACGTCTCACTCGTATGCGTGCCACGCTTGTACGCCAAGAGTCACTGGTTATCATTGCACAAAACTTGGAGTTGTCTAACCATCTAATATTAGGAGTAGGTGAGCGTAAAGGTGGTGGTCGCAATCGCGCTTCTATTCTGGCTGACGCAGTAGAGTCATTGATTGGTGCTATCTACTTAGACAGTCATGATATGGATATTACTAGAAACTGCGTGCTGTCATGGTATGGAGATTTGATCGATAACGTCAACGACCAAAAAGCATTAAAAGACGCCAAAAGCCGTTTGCAAGAGTGGCTACAGTCGAAGCAGTTTGATTTGCCAAACTATGAGCTGATGGAAACGCGTGGTAATGCTCCCCATCAGATCTTTGTGGTACGCTGTCACGTCAATATTAACAACTGTCCTGATATTACTGAATCTGGTGAAAGTCGCCGTATTGCTGAGCAAAAAGCAGCAGAGCTTATGATCAATCAGCTACATAAACTTCCAGGATCAGCCAAAAAGCGTCCTTAGTGAATGTTTATCGATGTCCGCAAAAATATTTTAACTGCAGAGTGTCGTTTTCAAGCGAGGATACCTTGAAAGGCACTGTTTAATACCACCTTACCTATCAATCGTTTTAAAACTTTAAATATTACTGGCCGATAGCCAATAGCAACGATATAAGCAAGCTATCAAACGATATTTGGCCAGATACAACCCCTATAGGAATACCTTATGAGCAATCGTACTGATTTGCCATCAAATGAAAAAAACAACCCTCAAGACATGGTCGAACAAGCCGATACTGATTTAGACCAAAACAATATCGAAATTACTGATGGCAATAGTGATAACGTAGAAGATGTCACAGTAGACAATGATATGGCAATCGAAGAGTTTTTTGCACCAAGTAACAATGCTCGCATGGCTGATGACTTCAGATCAGGTTATGTTGCGATTGTTGGACGTCCAAACGTAGGCAAATCAACGTTGATGAACCATTTGCTTGGTCAAAAGTTATCTATTACCTCACGTAAGCCACAAACGACTCGCCACCGTATTCATGGCATTTTATCGAACCATGAAATGCAAGCTGTGTTTGTTGATACGCCAGGTATTCATCGTAATGAGGTGCGTGCGATTAACGAGCGCATGAATAAAGCAGCAGTGTCTGCTTTGGTGGATGTTGATCTCGTATTATTTGTCGTTGACTCAGATCAATGGCGTGATGATGATTTGCTGACGTTGCAAAAACTTGGTGAAACCAATTTGACAGTCGTACTAGTGATTAATAAATCGGATACGCTAAAAGACAAAGGCAGTGTGTTACCGCTTATTGAAACCTTCAATGAAAGTTTCGATTTTGCTGATATTGTTCCAGTATCTGCGCTCAAAAACCAAAATTTAGATCGTCTGCAAGAAGTCATTGCTTCACATCTGCCAATTGCCGCACCTATGTATGATACAGAGCAGATCACTGATCGCTCAGAGCGCTTTTTGGCTAGTGAAATCATCCGCGAAAAAATCATGCGTAGTGCAGGTGATGAAGTACCCTATGACTTGACCGTACAGATTGACGCTTTTAAAGATGAACCTGCGCATACTGATCCAAAAACAGGACGTCCACGTAAAGCATGTACTTTTATTGATGCGACTATATTTGTTGAGCGCGGTGGTCAAAAAGCTATCGTCATTGGTGATAAAGGTCAACGCATCAAGCAAGTCGGTATGGATGCGCGTAAAGATATGGAGCAGCTGTTCGATAAGAAGATTATGCTTACATTATGGGTCAAAGTAAAACGTGGTTGGTCTGATGACGAACGTGCATTGACCAGCTTGGGCTATTGATAGCGATTAAAGGGTAGTGCGGTAATACTGCTACCCATATATTAAATGCTGAGGTGATAAACGATGCGTAACGAAGCGTTAATTGGCTATTTATTACATCAGCGACCTTATCAAGAAAAGCGTGCATTGTATTATCTTTTTTCTCAGCAGCATGGTGTGATTCATGGTATTGGGAAAAAAGGCGCACCGCTATTTATGCCTTTGCAACTTTTTGCGACGGGTAAACGCGATTTAAAGACATTCAGTCAAATTCATATCACCTCGCAAACGGTCACTCAAACAGATAGTGCATTAGAAGGTAGTTTTGCCAAGACTTCACAAGCAGTACCTTACGCCAATATCAATGGTCAACACCAATATGCAGCGTTATATCTTAATGAGATACTGTGGCGGCTGTTACCTACCGAAGATCCAATGCCTATTTTGTGGCAACATTATCAAACCAGTTTAGAGCGCCTCAAGCAGTCCTTGAGTGCTAATGAGCTACGCCTATGTTTGCGCCAATTTGAAAAGCATCTGTTTAATGAGCTTGGTTTTACGTTAACGCTAACACATGACAATGTCGAAGATAATATTGAGCCTGATGGTGTTTATCGGTTTTTACCTGATGTAGGTCTACTGCCTATTGCACAAAACGATACTGAATCTGAGCATTTGGAAAGTAGTACTAGCCAAACGGTTCTCAAAGGTGTGGATATTATTGAAATGGCACATCTTGGTATTGTTGAGACGACACTAAACAATTGGTCAAAGCTTCATCGGCATCTGATAGATCATTTACTTGACTATCAACCATTACAAAGTCGGCTACTATGGCAACAGCAGCAGCGTTATCAGTGAATTTATTCTTTCAAGTCATATAGTCAGCATGAGCTCTTTCGTCATGCTAGCAACCAGTAGGATGGTCTGCGTTAGGTTTGTATCTGACAATACCTGCTTGGTTGAATGATATCTGGTACATTGTCTGGTTGTAAGAAGAGGTGGGACAGTACTTGATATGTCCGAAGTGTCCTCGAGGTTTGCCGCTATCTCCCCAAAACTTAGTGTAGTGACGGTTGCTTGCTCTTAATTTTACCGTGCTGTATTTCAGGTTCAGAGACTGTTTGGTTATCAAAGTGTCTACGTTAGGATTAAAACGTTGGTTGTCGTTCTTATCTACAAACGCCAGAAGCGTTTTATCACCATTTTTATGACATCGTTTTTCGTTTTTAGACAAACAAACTATTATATCTTGTCTACTGATATAACTTTCAGCTTTAGCCAGAGATAGTGTGTTTTCCAGCTGGCTTTTAACACGGTTTGCTTCCATGCGTGTTAATTGTGTCAAAATACTTGGCGTTGCTACAGCAGTGACAATAGCCAGCACTGAAATAGTCACCATCAATTCAATTAGAGTGAAGCCTCGACTACTGCCTGATGATATCTTATGCCGCCATTTCATAACCTGCTATGTCCTATAGTATTCAGTTATTTTAACAAATGATCTAGCCTGTCCTATAGCTTCTACCAAATGCGATGCTTAGAGATTGTCGAGTGATGCAGTTAAATATCACAGTTAAAGTTAGTGTACAAACCGGGTACATTGACAAATTTGCTTTATGCCTAGAACAATGTTGATTGTCCTAATATAAACAGAATATATATCTACTGTCAAAAAATGTTTCAATTAGTGAATTATCCATATTAAACATAGAGAAAAATTATAAATTGTAATAAAATATGTTCAAACGATAGGTGTGGTCTTATCAATACCTACCGCGAACTCACATGCAATAGATAAAATTCGTAAGGTGTGTTAGTTCTGAGTAACTTAGGCAATGGATTGTGTTTTAGTTGCAACATCATCGTGTAATAATGTGTAGCTCGTTAACGAAAAACGTTGTAAACTGAATTGATAATCGCTAAGCTGCTTCTTAATTAGTTTTGCTCTGTAACTTAAATGTGTAAAAGATGTCTACTTTAAAGAAAACGTCTTGAGAATCGGTTTTGCTTAATGCATTACTAAAATTATCCTTTGGAGGAAGTCCATGAAACTGAATAAAATCGCTCTAGCACTGTTCGCTGTAACAGCGGCACCTTTAGCAGCTAATGCTGGTGTAACTATCAGCCCACTATTACTAGGTTATCATTACAGCGAAGGCGCTGATGATGATCAAGCTGAACTGTTGCAAAGCAACCAAGATAGTAATAGTTTTTACAAAGAAGACGGCTTATATACTGGTGCAGCATTGGGTATCGAGCTTACTCCTTCTACTCAGTTCCAAGTAGAGTATGGTGTATCTAATACTGATGCTATTGGTCAAAATGGTTCTGATAACTTTGATGCAGAACAAGAAATGATTTCTGGTAACTTCTTAATCGGTACTGAAGAGTTTACTGGTTATACTGATAGTGCATTAAAGCCATATGTTTTAGTTGGTGCTGGTCAGTCTAAACTTGACATTGAAAACAGTGCTGGTGACAAAGTCGCAAATACTACAGACACTATCGGTAACCTAGGTCTAGGTGCTATGTATCGTATCAACGATGCACTAAGCCTACGTGGTGAAGCTCGTGCAATCCACAACTTTGATAACAACTGGTGGGAAGGCATGGCCTTGGCCGGTCTAGAAGTTGTACTTGGTGGTCATTTAGCACCTACAGTAGCAGTACCACCAATGCAAGAGCCAATGGTTGATACTACTCCAGTAGTTGTTGTTGAAGCTGACCTTGATTCTGATGGTGATGGCGTACCTGATAGCATGGATGCATGCCCAGGCACTCCAATGAATGTAGTAGTTGATGAACGCGGTTGCCCAGTACCAGTAGATATTACTGACGAGCTGAAAATGGAACTACGTGTATTCTTTGACAACGACAAATCAGCTATCAAAGCTCAATACCAGCCAGAAATCGCTAAAGTAGCAGAGAAGATGCGTGAGTATCCTAACTCTACAGCTCGTGTAGAAGGTCATGCTTCTAAGACTGGTCCTTCAGCACGTTACAACCAACGTCTATCTGAAGCTCGTGCCGTTGCTGTTAAATCTATGCTAACCAACGAATTCGGTATTGCTCCAAACCGTCTATCAACTGTTGGCTACGGTTATGACAACCCAATCGCATCAAACGACACTGAAGAAGGTCGTGCTATGAACCGTCGTGTTTATGCCATCATCACTGGTGACAAAACTATGACTGTTGAGCAAACTAAAGATATGGTTGTTCAATAAGTATTAGCTAATCAGCTGTATAGTTAAATATACGGTTACAAAAAAAGTCACCTAATGGGTGACTTTTTTTTATTTGTGAATTGAGAAAAGTAAGTTATTTCATAAATTTATGAATCAATAATGTTATACTAGCCACCCAAACATTCTGTAAATTGACAGAATGTACATTAGCATAGCTATCTGTACGATGAATTTATCGGCATAGATATTTGATTATATTGAATTTCTTGATAGTACTTATATTGTGTTATCTAGATTTTAATATCTATCTGATTGATGATAAGAGTTTATCCAGCGGCGCTTATTGCTACTGCATTTTTTTAAGACGACACGAGCATTTTATATGGCGAACGATATCAAACACCTGCGTAACATTGCAATTATTGCCCACGTTGACCACGGTAAAACAACTTTGGTTGATAAATTATTACATCAATCTGGTACTTTTGGTGATCGTGCAAACATCGCTGAACGTGCAATGGATTCAGGTGATATTGAGCAAGAACGTGGTATTACTATTTTGGCTAAAAACACAGCTATCCGCTGGACAGATCAGACTTCAGAAACTGAATACCGTATTAACATTGTTGATACCCCAGGTCACGCCGATTTTGGTGGTGAAGTTGAGCGTGTAATGTCAATGGTTGACTGCGTATTGCTAGTTGTTGATGCTGTTGATGGTCCAATGCCTCAGACTCGTTTTGTAACGCAAAAAGCATTTGAGCAAGGTCTAAAACCAATTGTTGTTATCAATAAAATTGACCGTCCTGGCTCACGCCCTGACTGGGTGATGGATCAAATCTTTGATTTATTTGATAACTTAGGTGCTAATGACGAACAGCTTGATTTCCCAGTTGTTTATGCGTCGGCATTGAATGGTATTGCAGGTCTAGAAGCAGATGATCTAGCTGATGACATGACCCCACTGTTCAAGACTATCGTTGATGTTGTACAGCCTCCACAAGTTGATGCTGATGCTCCGTTCCGTATGCAAATCTCAAGCCTTGATTACAACAGCTTTGTTGGTGTTATTGGTATTGGTCGTATCCAGCGTGGTAAAGTTAAACTCAACACGCCAGTGACTATTATCGATAAACATGGTAAGACACGTAATGGCCGTATCCTGAAAATTATGGGTTATCATGGTCTTGATCGTATCGATGTCGAAGATGCGCAGGCAGGTGACATCGTTTGTATTACTGGTATCGATGCACTAAATATTTCTGATACCATCTGTGATCCTAATAATGTTGAAGCACTACCACCATTAACGGTTGATCAACCTACAGTATCGATGAACTTCCAAGTAAACAACTCACCGTTTGCTGGTCGTGATGGTAAGTTTGTGACGTCACGTAATATTCGTGAGCGTCTTGAGCGTGAGTTGATTCACAACGTGGCATTGCGTGTAGAAGATACTGAGTCTCCTGATAAATTTAAGGTATCAGGTCGCGGTGAGCTTCATCTATCTGTACTTATCGAAAATATGCGCCGTGAAGGTTTCGAGATGGGCGTATCAGGTCCAGAAGTTATCGTAAAAGAAGTTGATGGTAAGCTACAAGAGCCGTACGAAAACGTTGTTTTCGATATTGAAGAAGAGCATCAAGGTTCTATCATGGAGCAGGTCGGTCTACGTAAAGGCGAGATGACCAATATGGAGCTTGATGGTAAAGGCCGTATGCGCATTGAAGCCACGATCCCAGCTCGCGGTTTGATTGGTTTCCGCTCTGAGTTTTTAACATTGACTTCAGGTAGCGGTATCATGACGTCAAGCTTCTCACATTACGGTCCACAAAAGATCGGTGATGTTGGTGGTCGCTCTAATGGCGTATTGGTTTCTATGGCAAACGGTACTTGCTTAGGTTTTGCACTATTTAACCTACAGAAACGTGGTAAGTTATTTGCTGAGCCACAGCTTGAAGTTTACGAAGGTATGATTGTTGGTCTTAACTCTCGTAACGATGATATGACAGTTAACCCAACGACTGCTAAACAGCTTACCAACGTACGTGCAAGTGGTACCGATGAAGCATTGACGTTGACGCCAGCCGTTAAGTTCACTCTTGAGCAAGCGCTTGAGTTTATTCAAGACGACGAATTGGTTGAAGTAACGCCAAAAGCAGTACGTATCCGTAAGCGCTACTTGACCGAAAGTGAGCGTAAGCGTCACGGTCGTAGCAAGAAAGGTGCTTAATATTTTAGTATCTCTAAAATAAATCAATAAAAAAGGCTAACGTAACGTTAGCCTTTTTTTATATCTGTTTATAAATCGTTTGTTCACAAGCTGACAGTTCTTAAACTACCCAAAAAACCGTTAACAATAGTAATCTATGGAATGACAGTTCTATGGAGTGACAACCACGTAATCGTTGGTATTAATCAAAATCTCTGATGGTTGATCAACGACGATACGTACAATATTATTATCAACAACCTGCGATTTATAGTAGTTGTCTTCGGCAACGGTACAGCCTAAACATCTTCCCATGGCATCCCAAGGCTCAACAAACAATTTTTGCTGCGCTTGGTCTGCATTACCCCCAATAAGTGAGAAGGGGAGACTAACGAGATACACTGCGGTACCAGCGACAGCATTAACGAGTTGTAATGGCTTGCCAACGACTGTATCAACTACCATTGTCTCGTATGAAGGACCAAAGTCAGTCTCGTCTATTTCTATGGCTGCAAAAGTAGGCTGCATACTAGCAACCATTAACCCTAAGGTAGCACCAACAGTAAAAAGACTTTGCTTAACTGTGCGTTGGGTTCTAGCTTTAACAGTCATAACGATATCCTAAGATTCATAATTAGTATGATTAATGGCTGCTGCTGTCTTCACATGGGAATAATGCGGCAACGATATACGGGTGTAGTATTACAGAAAAATAAATAGCTTGCACTGTTTATGTAAGTGCTCCTTCTATTAAAGCAAGATGCACGTCAATAAGCAACAAGAATGCGCAGGATATTCTTACTGCAATAAAACATACTTTGCTCAGTTAGAGCGACTTGGTAAGAGTGCTCGCTTGAGCTTAAGGCAAAATAAGGCGCCATGTATAGCCAGCGGTTACGCTAGCGGTTGACACTCTGGACAGTAAACACTGGCTCTACCATTGAGTTTTATATTCTCCAATATAGTATCGCAATGTAGACAGTGCTCTCCTTGGCGACCATAAACGTTCAAAGTTTGCTGAAAGTAACCAGTCTGACCACTTGCTACTGTAAAATCGCGTAGCGTCGAGCCCCCAAGCTTAATAGCCTTTTTTAAGATATCTTTAATATGATCAACCAAAATATTAAGCTGTTGGTATGAGATTTGGTTAGCAGGGGTAGCGGGATGAATACCTGATAGATAAAGGCTTTCGGTCGCATAAATATTACCAACACCTACCACAACTTTTTGTTCCATGATCACTGATTTAATGGCTCGAGTGATAGATTTTTTCTGCTTGGTCGATAAGGAACTGTCCGGTTTTGTGCTGAGGTTATCTTTACGACCAGAATCAGTACGTTGAATCAACGCGTACAAATAATCTGCAGTAAACGCTTTTGAGAGTGGTTCAGGGCCTAAATGATCTAATAATTTAGCACCGTAATCTTTGTACCATAGTACTGAGCCAAAACGTCTAGGATCATAGTAATGTAGTTGAGACTTTGTATTGTCAGCATTGTTAAAAGTAATGATCAAATGATCATGTTTGCGTTTATCAGTACCATGAGGATGCTGCTGCAAACTACCTGACATTCCTAAATGAACGAGCAGCTGAAGTGGTGATGCTATTTTCATGGAGTCAGATTTGTCATCAACTATGACAGGTAAAAAACTGAGAACGAGATATTTTGCTCGACGCTCCACGCTATCTAACGTGTGATTCATTACACTATCTAAGTCATTTGGCATTGCCCAGCGTAACTTGGGTTGGAACACTTTTATATCAGCTACCTGTTGTCCCAATAGCGGTGCAAGGCTGGTTTTGGTCGTTTCTACTTCTGGCAATTCAGGCATAGTATTCTTATGACAACTCTATTGTTGAATAATCGATATATAGATAACGGTATGACTTAAGCGACAGCACGGCGAGCATGCAAAATACCATGCTGCTGCTCTAGCTTTGCTAGTAGCTTAGACAAATGTGCCAACCCTGAAACCTCGATATGAAACTTTAGAAAGGCAATATTGTCATCATTACTAAGGGTTTGAACTTGGCGAATATTGACATTTTCTTTGTCAATAATTTGCGTCAGATCACGTAATAGACCACGCCTGTCGTATGCTTCTACATGAATATCAACTGGTTGATAGCGACCTGATTGCACCTCCCAAGCTGCCTCGATTTTGCGTTCGGGATCGCGCTCAACCAGACGTGTATATTCAGGACAACCGCGGTTATGAACACTCACGCCTCGTGATAATGTAATATATCCAGCGATTGGTTCGCCATGCACAGGATGACAGCAGCCTGCTAAGTTGACCTCAATATTATCTAGACCATCGATATGGATTTTGTAAGCATCAATCTTACCTGAGTCTCTATTATCCACATGAGAGGTAAAATTCTCTGACGGTATTTCAGGCTCTAGATGCAGCTGACGCGAAATATGACTGGTAAGCTGATTAAGTCCAATATCACCTGTAACAAGACCCACAATAATATCATCGGTGGTATTAACGTGAAAATGCTGAATATAGTCATTTAAATCAATACTGTTAGGATGTACAGACAGACGCTCAAGCTCTTTGCTGAGCATCTGGCGACCTATCTCTATATTTTTATCACGGTCTTGCTTGTTGAACCACTGGCGCAGTTTTGAGCGCGCGCGGTTGGTATGAATATAACCTAGTGAGGCCACTAACCAGTCGCGGTTTGGCTCACGTGAAGACTTGGTGATAATCTCAACCTGCTCACCTGTTTTGAGTTGATAGGTCAGTGGCACATAGCGCTGATTGACTCGAGCGGCTTGTGCACTGTTGCCTACTTGAGTATGCACGTAGTAGGCAAAATCAAGAACAGTTGCACCTTTGGGCAGCTCGGTAATGTCGCCATCACGGCTGAAGATATAAATACGCTCAAGCTCGTCGAAATCAACGAGTTGTTCTTCTTCATCGAACTCTGTGTCATCGTCTTCGCTTGTCAGTGTGGATGAGCGCGTTTGACTACGCGTTTCATTATTAATAGACAATAACTGACGTAGTGAGCTGATTCTTTGGTTTAAGTAGTTGTCCTTTTTATTCTTCAGACCTTCTTTATAGTTGACATGCGCACACATGCCAAGCTCAGCCTCAAAATGCATTTCATGCGTACGAATCTGCACTTCCAGTGATTTGTTCTCAGCAATGACGGCAGTATGTAGAGAGCGATAGCCATTTGACTTTGGATTAGTAATATAGTCATCAAACTGCTCAGGAATATAACGCCATAAGCCATGTACCAGACCCAAAACGTGATAGCAGTCAGAGGGATTGGTTACCAATACACGTAGTGCACGAATATCATAAAGCTGATCGAACGACAAACCCTTAAGTTTCATTTTGCGATAAATGGAATAGATGTGTTTGACACGTCCAGAGACCTCACCTTCAATACTTGCCTGTGCTAATGAGTCATTGAGCTTGTCTTGTACACGTTGGATGTAGGATTCGCGTTCGCTGCGTTTTTCTGACAGTAATTTGGCAATTTCTTTATATCTGTCAGGCGCAAGATAACGAAAAGCCAAGTCTTCAAGCTCCCATTTAAGCTGTGCAATACCCAAGCGATGCGCGAGCGGCGCATAAATAGTCATGACTTCGCGTGCAACCCGGCTCTGACGCTCTTCATTAGAAAAGGTCAGCTCACGCATGGCAAAGGTACGCTCTGCCAGCTTAATAAGGACCACGCGCACGTCATTGGTGACAGAGATAAGCATGCTGTAGATGTTTGACAGCTGATCACGTTGGTTGTTTACGAAGTGGTCTTCTAAGCGCTTGTTACTCTCGATAATCTCTGAAAGCTTACCCATGGCCAAGGTGTCTTTGACAAGGGTATGAACATCTGAGCCGAAGTTTTTCTCTACTTCAGCAAGACTAATGATCGACTTACGAGCACTACGGTATAGCATGGCTGCGACGAGTGCATCTTCATCCTGATAGAGATAGGTCAATATATCCGTCATTCCGATGCCGGTCACATAAGCCCCTGAACGCTCAGATTGGCTGGTGTTCATATGATTGCGGATAAACTCACAGGCAGCACTAAGATGAGGCACTGACTCTTGTCCAATGCGTTTGGCAACATTATCTAGCCATGTTGGGACGTCGATATTGGCTTGATCTATATCAACAGGGTCGAGCTCTTCATTTGACTGCGCGTAGGTATTGTCTAATTGCTCATTATCAAGCTTGGGATCGCGGCCATCATAAGTATGTGCAGCGGAGCGATCAAAAGTCGTATGTAGCTTATGAGTTGCCAGCTGGTATTTGATATCGAGGGGAATTTGGGCATAGCTATTGGCCGACTGATGAGAGCGTTGGCTCGCTACCAGTTGCGCCGCCAGTGTTGCACTATCGGCCTGTGTGGTCTGTCCATCCACCAGTGGTAATCCTTCACGAATCTTTACCATAGCCGACTCCTCTTAGCTATTTTGAATTGATTATAACCTCATCTACTATGCACACACTCTGAATTGACGATTCATAAAGTGCCAGCTATAAACCAATACAACTGCTAAAAATGTTATTTTTAGCAGCTATAAAATGCGCGTAAAATATATAAAGCTATGAGCGTAGGTACTTCTCATACTTTGATCTAAAATATAAGAAGATTGTTTACTATTATCTCACTTTGAAATGACAAATCAAGCGAGCGTCTGTAATGACTGTGGCTAATTCTATGGATTAGCCGTTATTTCTCGATAAGAACTTATCCAAATTTTGTATCAGATTATGTCATCATCAAACGTCTACTTAATATGGCTTATTCATCATATGATAGGGCCTAAATTAAACGGCTACTTTTTCAAAGCGAGCGATAGATTCAACATGGCCTGTATGGCAGAACATGTCCATTACACCCGCGTGTGTTAGACGATAGCCTTGCTCTAGCAATGCCTTTGTATCACGAGCGAGCGTTGCTGGATTACAAGAGACATAGACGATACGCTCCGCATTGAATTTTGGCAAATACTGCATAATCTCCCACGCACCAGAGCGTGGTGGATCGATCAACAGTGCATCAAAACCTTGATTGGCCCAAGGCTTGTCAGTGCAGTCTTGCGTCAAATCTTGACTATAAAATTCAGTGTTATTGATACCATTGCGGCGTGCGTTGTCAGCCGCGCGTTCGGTCATAGCTTCGCTACCTTCGACCCCAATCACTGAACCTGTCTCCCCGACCAGACGCGCTAAAGGTAGACTAAAGTTGCCCAAACCACTGAACAGATCCAGCACTCGTTCGCCTGCTTTTAGATCCAACAAGTCGCAAGCCAGCTTCGTCATTTGACGGTTTACAGATAGGTTGACTTGGGTAAAGTCAGTAGGGATAAACTCAAAGGTTAAGTCATATTCTGGCAGTTGATAATACAAGCGACCAAACTGCTCGCTTAAGTCGTCGGCATCGGTTAAAGCGATACGTTGAATGCTATCAGCACCTTTCGACTGCAGATATAGCTGCCAGTTACGCGCTGCAAAGAATACTTTTAGTTTATCTATATCCGCATCTGACAATGGTTCTAAGTTACGCACGATAAGGGCAACTGGCTGATTACCATCGGGCAGCTCAGGCAAATGCTCACCCATCGCAAGTTCAAGCTGAGCAATCTTGTCACGACTCTCTAATGTGCTGATTAAAGTCTTTAGGTTTTCAATCTCAAAGCCAATACGTGGGTCTAAGATATGACATTCATTTAACTCTGCCAAAAAGTTGCTCGAGCGCTCACGGAAGCCGACCAGCGCTGTTTCTTTTTTGACCACATAACGCACGCCTAGACGTGCTTTGGTACGGTAGCCAAGTCGGTCGCCAACGACAGGAGGTAGCCAGTTATCAGGAACTGCATTGGCTTGATGTACCAGCATCTCAGCAAGTACAGTTTGCTTAAAGTTTATCTGACCGTCTGGCTGCCAATGTTGTAAGTTACAACCACCGCAAACCCCAAAATGCGGGCAAGGCGGTACTGCACGTTCAGGATTTGGATTGGCAGTAATACTAATTGCATCCCCTTCTTCAAAACTGGCACGGCTATTGGTTATTTTGACCAAAGCGCTTTCGCCCGGTAGTGCAAAGCTGACAAATATTTTTTTGCCGTGTTTGTCTTCAGCATGGCCATCATCAATACCAAAGCCATTACCATAGACAGCAACGCCTCGACCATCGTGTGATAAGCCGTCAATATTGAATGGAATCGGTTCTGCATCCTTTAGACGACGACGCGTTTTTGATGATGGTTTAGACTTTTTCTTACTAGGCGGAATAGCAATCTTCTGGGTATCGTTCGTTTGAGCTTCATTCGTTTGAATACCACTGTTTTGTGATGTCGCATCAGATGCTATAGGCGTTTTTGAATCGGTGGGTTGCATAAACCTGCCTTAATAATAAATAACTAGAAAAGGGGAGTGAGAGCTGCTGATCGTATTATGGCTATAATGTGGGTGCCGATGACCAGTCAGCAATAAATTCTTGGTGCCGCAGACTACCATTTGCCTGGGTATACTGTGCCAGATAGTCGTAGCTCTGCTGTTGCCAGGCATCGAAGCCTGGTGAGGATAACTGCCCCGTAAGACGTAACCAGCGTAGATAGATAAGCCACGTGTTCATCACATCAGACTCACAATAGATAGATAAGGTCTGCCAGTCTCCACTCTCGACTAGAGCACCGACCATGCTACCATCAACGTCAGTCTTGCCTGGCAAGCCATACAAGCTGGCGACGATATCCATAGCTTCGCGGCGGCTGGCGCCGTATTGACTAAATCTGTCCATCAAATCAAGGTGACGCGTGTGGAAGCGATTGACATAGTTATCAAAACGCATGTTTTTGATGCGTTCGCCTTCTTCAAACAGCCATGGCGCCGATAAATCGTACTGCATCGCACGATATATCAGTACAGGCATGTCAAAGCCCGAACCATTCCAGCTGATGAGCTGTGGCAATGTCTCAACATCGCTAAACGCTCGAAAAAACTTAGCAAGTATGTCTTTTTCACTAAACTTATCTGCAGTTAACGAAAATAACGATAACTTGCCGTCTTTGATATATAACGCTGAGATACAGACAATGCGCTGTAGTGGCAAGCGCATAAAGTCATGCCCTGCCTCTTGCATCCGGATTGCCGTCAGTGCGCTCAACGTATCTGCATCGTTGAGCTGCGCCAGCTGCGGATAGATACGACGCGCAGCATCAATATCGGCAACCGTCTCGATATCAAAGACGAGTATAGGGTCAGATGGTAGCGATTGTGACATGAATAATCCTAACTATTTATCAGCTTACTATTTGTAAGCTAGCTGGTTATAAGCTTAATTGGTGGCGTCATCTATAGCGCTATCATCGACGCTGTATAGACCGGTTGATAAATAACGATCTCCACGATCGCAGACAATAAAAGCAATAACAGCATCAGGATTGTTTTTGGCTACTTGCGTTGCTGCCCAGGTAGCGGCGCCTGAGGATACACCAGCAAAAATCCCTTCGTTCTTCGCCAGTTTGCGCATATAAATCTCAGCGATATGCTGATCGACATCCATGATGTCATCTACCAAGTCTGCGTCAAAAATACCTGGCATATATGCAGCAGGCCAACGGCGGATGCCAGCAATAGAAGCTTCTTCATCGGGTTGCAAACCGATGATTTGGATATCTGGATTTTGTTCTTTTAGATACCGTGAGACACCTGTGATGGTACCTGTAGTACCCATTGAACTAATAAAATGAGTGATTTTACCGTCGGTTTGTGCCCACAGTTCGGGCCCTGTGGTTAGGTAATGTGCTTGGCTATTATCAGGATTGTTAAACTGATCTAACACGATGCCTTTGCCGTCGGTTTGCATCTGTAATGCCAAGTCACGCGCCGCTTCCATACCTTCATCCACCTCAATCAACGTCGCGCCATAAGCAATCATAGCGTCTTTGCGTTCTTGAGTTGAGTTGGTTGGCATTAGCAAGGTGATTGGATAGCCGCGCATTGCCGCGACCATGGCTAGCGCAATACCAGTATTGCCACTAGTTGCTTCAATCAACATGTCACCAGGCTTGATATCACCGCGCTGTTCGGCTTGATAGATCATATTAAAGGCCGGGCGATCCTTTACAGAACCAGCAGGGTTGTTGCCTTCCAGTTTAGCCAATAGCGTGGCACCATTGTCGATGTGCTCTTGCTCAGGCAGTCGCTGTAATTTGACCAGTGGCGTTTGACCGACACAATCAGCAAGCGTGGTCACTTGAGTGATAAAGTTGGTGTTTGATATGGCCGTAGCGGACATAAGCGATCCTTATTTATTTTTTAGAATATTTTTTGGGTAACCGTTTTGGATAGGGTTACTGTTTTTATTGTTTGATAATAATTCGAGACAGCTGCTTTGTATATTGGTTTATGGTGAGAAGCAAACCAAAACGTGAAGGCAGTAGAATACGCTCCCATACGTGTTGACTATGAGCGATCTATTGTGGCAAATAAAAAGTTGCGTCATTATATCATTTTGTTTTCAGCTGCGCTTATCGCATGATGGAATAATAGTGACTGAGCTAGCTTGTTAGTTGAATGGGTCTTGATGGGTGGCCTAAATACCAGTTGTGGTACAGCAACCTTGATTATCATCGAGGTTAGATGTAACTAGGATGAAAAATATGTAGCGGGGCATATCACTTTCGTATTGACTGCCGTATTGGGTAGAGTGGTTGTCTGATCGAGACTTAACTGAACTAGTATTAATGGTTCACCGTCATTTATAGAATCCTGTTAAGATAATCTCAAGCGTAAAACAATATATTGTGTGAAGAAATAGGCTAGCATAGTTAATCGCTTGTGCAGCGCATGTTAGAAGCAGCATCAAAATTCACTGCAAAAATTCGGTAGAGAGTAGGGCGAGCATGGCATATAGAAAACGTTTCGATACCAGTAGTGCTTATGGTCAGTTGGTCATACTGGTGTTTTTGCCCATTTGCGTGTTGGCAGCGGTGGGTGGTATTTTGGTGTTTCACGAAACCATGCGTGCTAGTGACTCAGAGCAAGAAGTGTTGGCTGAAGCGGTACTTATTCGCTATACACCAGTTATCGCTGAGCTAATCCCTGATCTGTTAGCGCAAGAGCGTCAGCAAATATGGAAAGGCACCGCTGGCGCATCGGAAACTGCAATGACCACGCTTGAAAGCATACAAGATAAACTTGGGCGTATGCAGTCTGAGCAGCATGTACAGCGTATCGCTATCATCAATGAAGGCAATCAGGTCTTGGCAACCGTTGGCTATGGTCTGAATGAAGAGTGGCCTTTAATCACTGATTCGGCAAGTTTCTTGTCACAAAAACCAACGCCGGTAGGAACAGCATATGGCAGTGTTTTGGGTGAGTTTGAAGGGCAGACCTTGTGGCTACTGGTCGATATGGACAATGAGCCTCTTTATATTGCCCGTTATCGTATTGCGATGGCACTGGTGATTACAGGTCTATTCACTATCTTAATTCTATTGCTCAGCTTAAATATCTACTCAAAACGTTGGATTGCGCCAATCTACGAGCTGCGCTTGCAGTTACAACGTACCCATGTCGACAATCTATACCAGCCTGTACCAGTCGAGTCAGATGGTGAGCTCAATTTATTACAGCAAGACTTGGTTAGGACGCTACGCCGACTGCATAGGAGTTTCCAAGAGCTAAAAGACCACGCCGAGCAGACCGAAGATGACCTGCGTTTGGCTTTTGATGAGATGGAGATGCAGAATATCTCTATCCGAAACGCGCGTGATGCAGCAATCTCAACCAGCCAAGCCAAGTCTGCATTTCTAGCCAATATCAGTCATGAACTGCGTACCCCGCTAAACAGTATTGATGGTTTTATCAACTTGCTGGCGCGTCACGGTGAGCTAAACCCTGAGCAGGATTTGTATGTACAGACCATACGTAAGTCTTCGGCGCACCTGCTCGCTCTAGTAAATGACGTTTTAGATTTTTCTAAAATTGAGGCTGGCAAGTTAGTGCTGGATCGCCATGAATTTGATCTTTATGACACGATATACGATGTGGTCGATATGCTCTCTCCTGTCTCTGCGGAGAAGGGTTTGCGTATGGCAGTACTGTTCTACAATGATGTGCCGATGCGTATCAATGGCGATGCACTACGTCTTAAGCAAGTACTGACCAATATCGTCGGTAATGCCATCAAGTTCACGGATAGTGGCGATGTGGTGGTGCGAGTGAGCTTGGATGACCATCGCGATAACTATCTGATGATTAGTGTGCAGGACAGTGGTAAAGGCATCTCTCTTGCTGATCAAAAAATGCTGTTTCAAAGCTTCAGCCAAGGCGATCCATCCATCACGCGTCAATATGGCGGTACAGGATTGGGACTGGTCATCTCCAAACAGCTGACGCGTCTGATGGGCGGTGACATTGGGTTTCATGACAATGCTCAAGAAAATATTGCCAATCAAGGCGCGACGTTCTGGTTCCGTATGCCAGCTCATGTCGATGTATTAGAAGCAGCAACTGGTCAGACCATTGAGCTACCAGTCTTGGCGCCGCTTGCGAGCGAAACCGATGAGTTTAACGTGTTGGTCTGGATCAATCATACCGCCTCAATACAAGTGCTCAAAGCAAGCTTGCAATACTTACCGATTAAGCTAACCCAAGCCAACTCACTACCAGGGGTACTTGAGTCACTAAAAGAATATGGGAATTTTTGGGATTGGGTCATTGTTGATGATGATACGCAAGACGACATGATGGCGCTGCTCAAACAAATACGTCTGCACTATCAAGGTAAGCTAGCTGTATTTGGCTATCAAGTCGCTGCTGACCAAGCGCTGCTGAACCGTTATCACGCTAATATCTTGTATGAGCCGTTAGACAAAAGACAGCTCTATGCGATGCTTGATACGCAAAACCGCAGCGTACCAAGTAGCTTGCAAGCGCCGCGCTGGAAAGGGGTCACGGTGCTAGCAGTTGATGATCATTTGCCAAACTTATTGGTGTTAGATGCACTATTGAGTGAGCTTGGTATTCAAGTCATCACAGCGAGTAGTGGGTTTGATGCTATAGAGATTATCAGTAAGCAACAAACCAAAAATGTCAAAACTGCCAAAAATGATAAGCATAGTCTATCAAATAAGACCCAGCTCTCTAAAGCAGAAGCGCGTGATGAAGTAAACAAGAAATCAAGCACTGCGCTTTATACTGAAGATGCAGGAGTTGAAGATAAAGCCGCTGCCCAAGACAAAAGTCATATCGATTTGATATTTATGGATATTCAAATGCCGCGTATGTCAGGTCACGAAGCGGCCAAGCAAATTCGTAATATTGAAACTGCTGATAGCCGTATTCCTATTATCGCGCTAACAGCGCACGGCTTAGCTGATGAGCGTGACAAGTTGATTGCCAGTGGTATCAACGACTACGTTGGTAAGCCCATTAGCCAACCGCAGTTGCTACAAGTGCTACAAAAATGGCTGGGACGTACAAGCAATTCGCCACAACTCACCGCATTGTCTCATACAGACTTACAAGCATCTGGTTTACCACTCACTGACCTACCAAGCTCTGATCTACAAAGTTTTGATCCACACGATAACGATCTACAAAGCTTTGACCCACAAAGTGCCGACCTGACGCATGTAGATCTTAAAGAACACGCAACGCAGTTTTCAGGTTCAAAGACAGCGCCTTATCCTATAGCCAAAGACAGTGACAGGGTTAGAGGTACGCTTGATACGATAAATCAGGCAAAAGATCAGGCAAAAGATCAGGCAAAAGTTACTCGGCCATTATCATTGAAAAAAATTCGGGATGATTACTTACGTGACAGCCAGCCTCGAGAGGATTATAGACGAGAGACGACGCGTGAGAATCAGCCACGCTACGGAGGGGTACGCCTACATAATCAAGGACGCGCGCCGTTATTAGACTCACAAGCGGCACCTGTAGCGTATGCTTCTGAAAATATGGGTGCGAGTATAGATGAGAGAGTTTATGAGCAAGCAGATCATAATCTGCATCAAAACTTACACCAGACCCTAAATCAAGACTTAAATCAACACAACGTAAGTACGTCCGAAGATACGTCTGAGATTTTAGACTGGCAAGACGCACTGACGCGATCAGCAAATAAACCTGATCTAGCAGCGAAGCTCATCATCATGATGATTGATACGATCAATGAGGAAAAGCAAGCATTGACTCAAGCATGGGAAGCACGTGACCGTAGCCTATTGGCACAAATCGCGCACCGTATACTGGGTGGTAGTCGTTACACAGGTGTACCGCAGTTGCGTCAGGCCAGTCAGGACCTAGAGGACAAGTGCTTATTAAATGTGCAGCATACAACGCCAGTACAGTTTGCGATGATTGAGCCGTATTACGAGGCACTACTTACAGCGCTGAATAATTTACAGAGTCTTGATTTGTCTGCTTATCCGCAGCTCAACTATCATCGATTGAGCGAAAACGATATGACATGGAAAATGATATAAAGCGATCCATCATCCCGTTATTTGACTATTTACGATTTGACCAGCTATAGCTTGACTATTTATGGTTTAACACTAAAGCCACTGGCTTTTGTAGAGCTACTTATTGCTAGTAGCCAAATGACTTGTGCATCTCTTCAATTGGTGCATCTCTTCAAACAGACATCTCATATCGTACCGTGGCAGTCAGTTATTGCTACGGTAGAGTAGGGGTAAGCCTGCTAATATTATAACCACTACTATATTTATATTATTTCATTGATAAGGACTGTTATGAACGCGATTGCAAGTTACCAATACGAGACGTTACAGGTGAGTATTGTAGACAATATACTAACGGTCACCTTGAATCGTCCACACAAAAAAAATGCCATGAGCTTTCAAGTGATTGATGAGTTGATTACTTTGGCAGATCGAATCAGCAAAGACAAAACAATACGCGCCGTTATTTTGAAAGGTGCAGAAGGTACATTCTGTGCAGGTATTGATTTGGGTGATCTAAATCATCCAAAAAATAAAGCCTTTGCTATTTGGGAGTTGATCAAGCCTTGGCAAAGCTCGTTCCAACGAGTTTGTCTGGTATGGCGGGATTTGCCAGTACCTGTCATTGCGGTATTAGAAGGCTACTGTATTGGTGCTGGGCTACAGTTGGCCCTGGCTTGTGACGTACGCATCAGCCATCCTGATTGTCAGTTATCTATCATGGAAGCCAAATGGGGCTTGGTACCGGATATGGGTCTGACGCAATCGGCGTTTGGTGTGGTGCGAGAAGACGTGTTAAAAGAGCTGGCTATGAGTGCGCGCATCGTTAATGCCAACGAAGGTAAAGATTTGGGGCTCATTAGCCATTGTAGCGATACTCCGCTGGAGCAAGCACAAGAGCTAGCGGCTGAGTTTGCTGAACGTTCCCCTGATGCGGTGTTAGCAAGCAAGCGAGTCATCAATGCGATGTACGAGCAACCTACGGCAACCTTATACAAAGAAAAAGTGTGGCAGTTTAAGATGATGATCGGACGTAATCGTAAGCTTGCACTTAGAAAAGCAAAACAAGCCAGTACCGTATTTGGTAAACGCCAGTTCCGCTAATATGCTTTTACTTTAATGAGAGATAAATGAGATAGGTTAAATAGTTTCTTCCAAGCTATCTAACCTAAATATTTCTAATCTCAATATTTTTATACCCGTACTTTTTAAACAGTATTTTTAGCCCTGTTTAGGCAAAAGATATACCAGACATATTTTGACAAAAAATTTGATTGTTTTTTAGTTGTTAAGGGATGTTTCACTAGCAGTTCACAGCTATTGAAATACAGGCAGATAGCACGATATAACACTGTCCGCTTGCACAGATGCAGGTAAAGATGCACTATTGTTGTTAAAAGTGCCTCTCTACTCTACGCCTATAATAAGCACCTAAACACCAAAGCAATCATCACTATATAAAACGGTCCAAATATGTCTGTCTCAAAACCCTCCCTCCCCAATAAGCCTATCGCTTCTGAACGCGTACGCTCTGCTGATCTGCCTGTCGCCTGGATTATGATGCTTGGGTTGATGGTTGCGGTAGGGCCCTTGTCTATAGACATGTACCTACCTGCATTGCCCTCGATGGCAGATGATTTTGGCGTATCTACGGCATTTATGGCCAACTCTGTGCCAGCGTATTTTTTAGGTCTGGTATTTGGGCAGCTATTCTATGGGCCTTTTAGCGATCGTGTTGGTCGCGTCAAACCATTATATATAGGTATGACGCTGTATGTGATTGCCTCTATCTTGTGTGCAACCACCAATAACGAATACGTGCTGTTTGCAGGTCGTACTTTGCAAGCTTTAGGCGCTTGTGTAGGGGCAGTGGTGACGCGTGCTGCTATTCGTGATCGTCTCACAGCCAAACAGACTGCAAAAGCCTTTTCAATCATGATATTGGTCATGGGCTTAGCACCTATATTGGCGCCATCACTAGGAGCATTATTCCTACAGTTCTTTGATTGGCATTCTATATTTTGGTTCTTAGCTGCTTTTGGTGCGCTAAATTTATTGCTTACCAAGTTTTTCTTCTTTGAAACCTTGACCGAAGAAAACCGTAATGTACGCCCTGCAAAAGAAGTGCTAAGTCAGTATTGGGATCTACTAAAAGACCCAACCTTTAACTATCCAGCCATTGGCGGCGGGTTATTAATGGGTGCGATGTTTGTTTATATCAGCTCAGCGTCTGAGTTGATCATGGATACGTATGGCGTATCAGCGACGCATTTTGGCTGGTTGTTTGGAATGAATGCAGCAGGTTTTGTGGGATTAACTCAGCTAAATCAATGGCTCACCAACCGATTTCGCATCTTAAGTATCTTGCGGTTTGGCGCGATGATGCAGGTTATCTCTGCAGGCGTGTTGTTTGTGATAGGTCTGTTTTTGGGGACAGATGCTTGGCTACCCTTAGTGCTAGCATGTATTTTCTTTTGTATTGCAGGTTTGGGTTTGACGCAGCCTAATGCTTCGGCAATTGCATTGGCATTTCAAAAGCGCCGTGCTGGTATGGCAAGTGCGTTACAAGGCTCGCTTATGTTTTCAGTAGGTATTTTTGGTGGGCTATTACTCAATCTATTTCCCGTCAATCCTGTACTCAAGATCGGTATTGCGATGTTTTCTCTTATGAGTATTGGCTCGTTCTTGATTTGGCAAATAGACCGTAATCTCAACCTTGACGATGCAGAATAGATAAAAACCGACAAAATAATTCAGCTATATTTCAAAAAGCCCTTATACGTTAAGCGTATAAGGGCTCTTTTATGCCTCGTGTTTTGTATATGCACAGCCTCACTATGAGAATCTATTTTCAAAAGTGTCATCTTACAATTCATATAGACAATTTTCGAAAACGCCTACCTTTAAAAAATCAAATATATCAGTAACCTATAACTAATTATACATAATCACCAAACATTATTATTGCAATTGTAATTTTAGGTAAGTATTATCTGAACGTAACTTTCTGTAAGTAAGTATTATAGGGATATTGCCTAACCTTTCTGAAGTGTCATTCAATAAAATGCACAACAACGCTAAGCTCTAAGGGTAGATTATGATGCAGTTATACCGAGTGTTACCAGTGATACTGAGTGTTGGCCTATTTGGCTGCGGTGAGTCTTCCACACAAGAAAACACCAGTACGACAGTAACAGAGAACAAGGACAGTTTCGTGAGTGAGCTGCCTGATACCGCACCAACTTTAAAAGTGGCTACAACCGGAACGATGCCTCCATTTTCGTTCCAAGACGATTACGGCAATATGCAGGGCATTGATATCGATTCAATCCGTGCTATTGGAGAAGAGCAGGGCTTTAAGGTCGAGTTTTACAAAGAAACTTGGCAAAACATGTTTGACAGTGTGGCCTCAGGTGGCCGTGATATCGCGATATCAGGTATCTCGTACAAAGACGATCGTGCGGTAAAGTACGGTTTATCTACCCCTTACTTCTTTAACCCATCCTCTATCATGTATGCCAAAAGCAATGTCACCATCAATGACATACAGGACTTGCAGGGTATGCACGTCGCTGCTATGGAAGGCTCAAAGCAAGAAGATCAGCTGAATGCTATGGGCAAATATAGCGATATGACCACACGAACTACCGCTTATTTATTGTATGAAGATTTGATGCAAGGCAAAGTAGATGTCATCTTGCATGACTTGCCAATTCTACAGTTCACTGCAAAAAACCATCCTGAGTACGATGTGACTATCGTTCCTTATGAAGGGCAAGACAATCCTTCAGCACAGCAGGTTATTTTGATGGCCAAAGGCAACAATGAGCTGATCAACAATGTGAATGAAGGTATTGCTAAGCTCAAGCAAAAAGGGACGTTTAAAGAGATTGAGACGCGCTGGTTGGGTGGTACTGAACCTGCAGATAATAGCGCTTCTGACACTACTACCACGCAATTGAACTAAGGAATTCTGCAGATGGCAACCACACCAAATGTTGACAACAAGCGCTATCAAGGTCTAATCATTTCAATTGCACTATTCTTATCTCTGATTGGTGCTTTGCTAGCGTTTACGTTTTATACCTCGAGTCTACTAGAAAGAAACACGGCTTTAATTGACCAAACCAACCAAGTTGCCAATAGTGCACAGGCCGTAATTAAAGATCTTTTTGACTTAGACAGTAGTTATGGTGAGGATACTAAGTCCCCACACATACAACGAGTATTGAGTCGTCTAGAAGAAAACACGGCACTAATTACCAGCTCTATTGCTGCAATCCAGCAGGGCGGTACAATTACAGATAAGCAAGGCAATAGTTACGATCTGCCAAACATTGATAGCAATGCACAAGCAAACATTGCCGCTGCCAATGAGCAATGGACAACACTAGAGCCTAAAATCCAAGCCTATTTAAAAGATGCTGATAATGTGATGGTGCCTTCTGCTGATGAATTGACTCAGGCAGTTGAACAGGCAAAAACATCAAGTTTGTTTATTAACGAATCTTTAGACAGTTTGACAAGAGACGTATTTGATAGCGCAGAGCGTCAAGCGACGACCATTCGTCTTATCCAGATACTGGGTGTTGCCGCGATCTTTACCTACTTCCTAATCTTCGTATTCTTCTTTGTACGCCGTTTGCGTGAGACAGATGCTGAAGCCTTTGCTGCTCGTCGCGAAACGCAAGAGATTATGGAGACAGTAAATACCGGTCTATTCCTGCTTGATAAAGACCTAAATATTGGACAGCAGCATTCGCGCGCGCTTAACAATATTATCGGTTCTGATAGATTGGCTGGAGAGAACTTTACCAATGTATTGCGTGGTCGTATTTCTGATAAAGACCTAAATACCACACAGCAATTTATTGAACAGCTATACAACCCTCGAGTTAAAGAAAAACTGGTTGATTCACTCAATCCGCTGCATAAAGTCATGCTACACAACGTGTCGGATAACAAAAATCTTGATAACCGCTTCTTAGATTTTAAATTCTCACGTGTATATGATAATAAAGATATCGCGCGTATCTTGGTCAACGTAAATGATGTATCAGATGCCGTCTATCTAGAACAGCGTCTAGAAAAAGAGCGTTCACAAAACGATATGCAGATTGAGATGTTGACGACTATCTTGAATGTAAACCCAAAGATCATCAACGAATTCATTGGCAATACCCAAGCGCATATCGAGAAGATGAACAACATCTTAAAAAATCCAGGCAGCTCGCAGTACGAACTTGAGAACAAGCTAAAAGCGATTTATCGCGAGATGCACAGCTTAAAAGGTGAAGCCTCGGCACTGAAGCTGCACAGCTTTACCAAAATTGCCTCGGATGCTGAAGATAAGTTACATGCGCTGCAGAACCAAAGCCAGTTGTCTGGTAACGACTTCTTGCCACTAGCGGTACATTTGGATGATCTGCTCAGCCTATCAAACACTATCGCGACATTAGGCGAGCGTATCAATCGTTCAGCACCGCCAAAAGCAGCCACCACGCCGTTGACATCAGATGATGCTATGGCAACAAATAGCGTACCAGTCACTGCAACCCGTCAGCCTGTGAGCCAGTCAATCGGTAATATCAGCACTGGTGGCGGTTTAGACATTGATTTGGACAGTAATACAGAAGAAGATCGTTTGTCTTTTTATAGTGAGTTTGCAAAAGAGATCGCTGCAAGACAAGGTAAGCAAGTACAGTTAAAGAGTAATACACTGGCGCAAACTGACATCCCAGCACATCTTGCAAAACCAGTCAAAGAGATCAGTATTCAATTGCTACGTAACGCAGTCGTGCACGGTATCGAAACACCAAGCACTCGCCAAGCAGCGGGCAAGACTGACGTTGGTACGATTGATCTAGAAGTACAAGATAACGGTTCAGACTTTGTGCTGATTGTACAAGATGATGGTCAAGGTATCGACTATGACAGCATCCGAAATAAGCTGAGTGCAGAAGGTCGTTTTAGTGCGGAAGAAGCGAGCCAGCTCAGTCAAGGCGATTTGCTCAAGCAGTTATTTTCCTCTGGGTTCTCAACCAAAGAGCATGCAGATGAAGATGGTGGTCGTGGCGTTGGACTTGATATTATCAAAGCGCAAGTCAAAGAGTATGATGGCAAGCTTAATGTAAACAGTGAACTGGGTCAGATGACACGGTTTGTCATTACGTTACCTAAAGCTTAACTACAACAGTAAATATATTGTCAGGGACGACAAGCACTTCATTAAAGGTAATAGATAAGTTATGCATAAATTAATGATTGTTGATGATTCAAATATTATTAGAAACCGCATTCAGCGCGCGTATGATTCGGGTCAGTTCATGCTAGTTGCGACAGCAACCAGCGGGGTTCAGGCTATCGAAAAATTCAATATCCATCGTCCTGATGTTATTACGATGGATCTGACCATGCCACAAATGGATGGACTAGAATGTATCGAAAAAATCATTGCGATTGATCCTGAAGTACGTATTTTAGTGGTGTCAGCATTGTCCGATAAAGCCACTGGTATTGAGGCACTATCATTGGGTGCCAGCGGATTTTTGTGCAAGCCCTTCTCAGAAGAGGAGCTTGTCGAGTCTTTGTATGAGCTGATGCAAGACTAACACCATTCATCGACTACAGCAGATATCATTATGAAAGAACAAAAGTTACAGATTTTTTTAAGCATTATTAGTAATTACTTTGATCAGTTTAGCGGAGAAGAGCTCGTTGCTGATACGCCTTATTTGTTAGAAAACAAACAGCCAAAAGTTCATGATTATACGGGTGTTATCGGTATTTCAGGTGGACAAAAAGGCGTGGTGTACTTTTCGGCAACTCATCAATTACTATCTTCGATCTTAGATAGCATGGGTGAAACCGATAAGAGTGATGAGAACTACATCGATTTGGCGGGTGAAGTTGCCAACACGATCGCGGGAAATGCACGCAAAGAGTTTGGTTCAGAGTTTCATATCTCTGTACCATTTGTGTTCAAAGGTGCGCCCCAAAGTATTGTGTTGCCGAACGATGAGCGTTCTTTTATCATTCCCATCACTTGGCACTCGCAAGTTGGCGAGATTGTGGTTTGTCTGCAGGATTAATGGTACTGCTGCCACGTAATACAGATGGATATTAATATATTATGTTTAAAGTAGAAAAACTGGGTGTGTTTCTAAGCTCGATCAATGCGTTTTTTTCGCAGATTGATGGCTCAGAAGTGGCTATTGATACCCCTTATTTGAATAGTAACAAGACCGCGATTGGTTTTGACTATAGCGGCGTGATTAAGATATCAGGTCCTTTAGAAGGCTGCGTCTATGTCAGTGCGCCAAGCGTGATGCTGCGCGAAGTCATTAGAGTGATGGGTGAGCCTGACTCGTCAATCACCATGATGAAAGATTTGTTGGGCGAAATGGCCAATACTATCTCTGGTAACGCGCGTACAGAGTTCGGCTCAGAGTTTATTATCTCTCCGCCGCATATCGTTGAGAGTGCGCCTAGCGTCTCTTACTTGCCAAAAGACCGCCAAAGCTATATCACCCCATTCACTTGGCGTGGTCATAAAGCAGTGATTGGGATCTGTATTGCGTAATATATGCATAAAGTAGCGTCTATACAGTTGAATGAATAATAAAAAAGCGATACCAAGGTGTCGCTTTTTTTTATTTTGTTAGCGCTCTATTTTGTTTTTATCTTATTGATATGCTACTGATAAACAGCTGGAGATTCAAAGGCGTTATGTGATAAAATACAGCGCAGCTATTTTTATAATTCGCTTTATAGTTTGGATTTGAGTGTTTCTTGAATCTAATGATAGCTTCTTTTTTAAACCAACCAATGACACACACATCATGGCAAAAAATTGCTGGGTGTTTGGCGACTTGATTAATTTGTGAACCGTTAGTGCTTTACTAATGAAAACTAACCGGTAGCAGATGCGTGTCGCTAAATAGGCTGTTTTTGTGATGTGGAGGCATAACCCAACCAATAGGATATATTCTCATGGCTACAAAGAACCCAACCAAAATCGAAATGCGCGACTTACTACAAGCCGGTGCTCACTTTGGTCACCAAACACGTTTTTGGAACCCAAAAATGGGACCATACATCTTTGGTGCACGTAACAAGATCCATATCATCAACCTAGAGCACACCGTAAAAGCATTCAACGAAGCGTTGACTTACGTAAACGGCCTAGCTGCTAAGAAAAACAAAGTATTGTTTGTTGGTACTAAGCGCGCTGCAAGTGGTATCGTACGTGAGCAAGCTGCTCGCGCTGGCATGCCATACGTTGACCATCGCTGGTTAGGTGGTATGTTGACTAACTGGAAAACTCTACGCCAGTCAATCAACCGTCTAAAAGAGCTAGAAAAGCAAGCAGAAGACGGTACTTTCGCTAAGCTAACTAAGCGTGAAGCGTTAGAGCGTACTCGCGATATGGAAAAACTTGAGCGTTCACTAGGCGGTATCAAAGACATGGGCGGCCTACCTGACGCTATCTTTGTAGTAGACGTAGATCACGAAGCGATCGCTATCAAAGAAGCCAAGAACTTGGGTATCCCAGTTATCGGTATCGTTGATACTAACTCTAGCCCAGACAACGTTGATTACATCATCCCAGCTAACGATGATGCTATCCGTGCTGTGACTTTGTATGTAACTTCTATGGCTGATGCTATCATCGCTGGTAAAGAATACGCACAAACTCAAGCTGGCGGCAAAGCTGAGCAAGCACCTGCTGCTACTGAAGAAGCACCAGCTGCAGAAGAAGCTGCTACTCCAGCAGAGTAAGTAACTGAATCAAAAAGTTTAACGTTGTAAGTATACCTTGATAACGCGTTTATCAGTATTCACACAATAGGTTAAACAGCGTACAAGCTCATAATAGGCATGATGTAGTTTTACTCGTCATGCCTTGTTATTGAATAAAGCATTATTAATAACACCATGTGTATAAGCGAGTCGCTATCGGGCGAGTATTATCGTTCCTACTGGTCATATCGCTGTACTGTAGAGATGTTATCTGTTTGACATCAACTACGGTTATATTAGTAATCGTTCAAAACGAGCTGTCTGCTAGATTTTAAGTAATACCAAGATATCGAATAGAAATACAGCACTTAGAAATACAGTGCTCCTATAAATAACTATACTAAGGTGACTCTTATGACAGAAGTAAAAGTATCTGCCAAAATGGTAAAAGAATTGCGTGACCGTACTGGTCTTGGCATGATGGAATGTAAAAAAGCGTTAGAAGAATCAAACGGTGATGTTGAAGTTGCCATTGATAACCTACGTAAATCTGGTCAAGCAAAAGCAGCTAAAAAAGCGGGTAACATCGCAGCTGACGGCGCTATCATCATCGCTCAAGGCGAAGGCAAAGCATTCCTATTAGAAGTTAACTGCCAAACTGACTTCGTTGCAAAAGATGACAGCTTCACTGCATTTGCAGAAAAAGTAGCTAACCTTGCACTAGAAAACAACGTCACTGACGTTGCTGCTATCTCTGCATTGCCTTATGGCGATGGTCAAACTGTAGAAGAAGCACGTGTATCACTAGTACAAAAAATTGGTGAAAACATCCAAATCCGCCGCGTTGAAACGCTTGAAGGCGCAAACATTGCATCGTACCGTCATGGTCTACGCATCGGTGTTGTTGTCTCTTATGAAGGCGGTGATGCTGATACTGGTAAGAACCTTGCAATGCATATTGCAGCGTTTAACCCTGTTGCTGTAGATGACGAAGATGTTGCGGCTGACGTACTAGCACGCGAAAAAGACATCATCGAAGCAAAAGCAAAAGAGTCTGGCAAGCCTGACAACATCATTGAAAAAATGATCGAAGGTGGCCTACGTAAGTACCTAGACGAAGTTACTTTACTGCGTCAGCCATACGTTATGGACAATGAGAAAAAAGTTGGTGACGTACTAAAAGCTGAAGGCGTAAAAGTACTTGGTTTCAAACGTCTAGAAGTTGGCGAAGGCATCGAGAAGAAGCAAGAAGACTTCGCTGCTGAAGTTGCTGCAACTCAGGCTGCTAACAAGTAAGCACGACGTATATTGGACAAGGCTGCGGGTGCTCAATGAGCACCCGCAGCTTGGCTCTACTTTTTGCTTTAATCTAGAGTAGAGCATCCAAGCACAAAAAAGCCCGTTAGTCTTTTAACGGGCTTTTTTGTGTCTTAATATTTAGTTGGTGTCTAGTTAGTGAGTTCTTAGTTAGAGAGTCTTTAGACCTAATAGCATGTAAACTTAAATTTAGCGCAAAGCATCATAAGCTGAGTTAGCGTAGCTAGCACTATTCACATTACTACTGGTACCATAACTGACGTTTTGTAGACCGTTACCTGCAATGGTACTGCCTGTCTGATTGCTAGCGTTGATGCTTGCACCAGATAGACCTGCATCATTTTTATACAGGCTATGATAGCGGCTCATGACCTTTTGAACATAGTTACGCGTTTCTTTAAATGGAGGAATACCGCCGTATTTATCAACATTGCCTTCGCCAGCGTTGTAACCTGCTATGGCATACTCGACGTTGTTGTTGAAGCGGCGCATGAGCCAAGCGATATATTTGGCAGAGCCTTCGATATTATCGGCAGGGTTCCAAGGATTACTTACTTTGAATCGACGGGCTGTGGCAGGCATCAACTGCATGAGGCCTTGAGCACCTACTGGCGAGCGGGCATTAGGATTAAAAGCAGATTCGGTATGCATCATCGCTTTCATCAAGCCTGGATCTACGCCATGACGTTCAGCAGAGGCGCGAATGTAGCTGTCATAAGCATTGCGGCTGCCGCTATTGCTAGCAGCGCTGCTGCCATAACTGTTGCTGCTACTGCCACTATCATACGTTTTAGAATCTTTATAATAAGTGACTTTTACTTTTTTCGTAAATTTATCAAAATTTCCACTAGGGTTTACGTTGGTCAGTAATACTTGCCCACCTTTGTCTTTATAGATATACATATTGCCAGCATTGGCAGCAACAGAAAAACTAGACAGAGCAATTGCACTTAATAAAATAGGAGACAAACAGCGAGTAATCAAAGTAGCAGTATTTATCATAGTGTTATCACTTTTCATCGAATAATGGCAAATTGTTTTGACTATAGACGCGTTGTTTTGTGCGTTTAAGCGGTTATCAGTAATGCCGGATTTTGTAGCTCATCATGAACACAGCTACTCTGCGGATACCACGTCTAATAAGAACCACTTGCAATAGATACAAAAAATAATAGTTGCTTACTATAACATATAATAACTTTTTGCCGTATTAGATTGGCAAAATAAGTTGTAAAATCAAGTTTTTACCATCGTGCAATGTAAGGTGCGTACCATGCTATAGGTTCAGAGACTTTCGAGCGAAACCCTCATATCATGCGACCTCTAATTGCTTGCAGTCTATTTCAAAGTGAATGCAGCATCTTAACGCTCTAAAGTTTAATCATGATGACAATGTTTAAAAATAACGCTCAGAAATAGTATTTAGTTCAGGTAGTGTCAAAAATTAAAAACAGTGCTTAGAACAGAGGTTGCCACACATACCAAGATCAAAATCGTGTTCAGCAACGGTAAAAAACGACAACATAGCTATCGACCAGTTATTATAGCCTGTTACTAAAGCCAGCAGTTAGAAAGGTCTAAGTGTTAAGCAATAAGGGCACTGATAAATACAGGTACCCAGACAGCAGTAACCAGACCATTGACAGCCAGTCCAAAGGCAGCATAACGTCCAGCCGTATGACTGATTTGCCATGCCTCTACGGTACCAAATGCATGAGCGGCCAGTCCGAGCGCCAGCCCTTTGGCACGATCATCATTAACGCCGCGAAATAAAAAGCGCGCGACCGTGCCGCCGATGAGACCTGAGACGATAATGATAAGGTTAGCCATCGCTAATGGCGCTTTAATTAAATCTGCGACACTGAGTCCAATAGGTGTGGTCACAGAGCGGGTAGCGAATGCCAGTATGGTGTCATGGCTGAGCGAAAACAGATAAGCCAGCGACATGGGCAGTAGGGCGCCAACGACGCTAGCAATTGCAACGATTATAGTCAGTTTTTTGACTGGTAAGCCTTTAAAGTTCATTGCTGCTAGTGGCACGGCCAATAGTACAGTGACATATCCCAAGAGATGATCGAATACGGGCTTGGCTGCGCTATAGTAGTTGTTGTAGTCCCATTGCAATACAAACAAGAAGACCAGTACGAGAACGAGTGCGGTAATGACCATCGGTAACCAAATCAATTTACGTGCCAAGACACGAGCAGTCACGTGTGCTACTAAAGTTAAGAGTACAGCCGCTAGGGTCGCCATCAATACGCTATCAAAAGTCATAATATCTCTCCGCAGCTCACTGCTGTCCCTTTTGCTCATTAGTGGTCACACTATCAGCATTGGCATCTTGATTTAACCAACGGTTGGCTAGTATCGCAAGTCCCCACAGTGGTATGAGTGTACTGATCAGCATCGTTATCATCACTCCCCATAGCTCATCTCCTAACGCAAATAACAACAAGCCTGCACCCGCCGAAACGGGCAAAAAAGCGAAACCACTATCGACTAGCAAGGTGTTACTTGCTCTAGTCATCCAGTTGGGTAATCCCTTGCTCAGGCGCCATACCATCAAGATAACAAACATCGCGACCAATCCCACGATGTTGGCGGCTTTTTCGATACCAGCCATTTGACAGAGAATGACAGCAGTTTCACGAACAGTGATAACCATGGTTAGCGTTAGAATTAACGCAAGCCACAGCGGTATATGTGAGGATTGAGTAGGCTTCATAAGTAGTGTGGCCAAGTCAGCTATAGATAGACTATATGCAAAAGCGAGTGAGTAATAGCATCAAGAATACTATAGAGAGGGTGATGTTGTGAACACCGTTAATTTTGAGATTATGGCTCTTGGCTAGTTGATGCTATCTATCAATATTTGTTGAATGTATAACAGGCGATTATATAGAGAGTGAGCCAACTAATAAAGCGTACAAGCAATAGCACTGTATATCCAAAAAAATGGACGATATCAATTGATACCGTCCATTTATGATTTAACTATATACTAAGTACTATCTGGCATCACCCAATAATCAATAGCCTTATCGGGATAAGGGGTTATTTTTCTGAATCTATCGCTTCAGAGCTCAGCGCATCAAACTCGTCAAACGCCTTTTCTTCGGCTTCTGTCATCGTCGGCTCTTCAATATTGTCTACCTTCTCGAATTCCTCGAGTACCGGCATCAATAGTGTGGCTTGGGCAAGTGGTAACACATCTATTGGTTTTAGGTTGGCTTGACCAAGTAGCTGTCGCAAACGATCACTTGGTAAGCGAATAGTAAGACACTCACGCCCCGTGTCGTCATAGCTTTCTTCTAAGATAACACCCAGCTCATACAAGGTATTTTTGAACTGTCCAGCATCGTAGGGCAAGGTCAAATCAAACGTAGTCAGTTTGCCAGTAAGCAATTGCTGTACCGCAAGTGTTAGTCCTTCCATACCGAGGTTCTCTCTAGAAGAGACATAGACGCGGTTTGGCTGTCCTTCACTCGCATAGCCGATATGTGCAGGCTCATCAGTCAGATCGATCTTGTTATAGACATTGAGCACAGGCACATCGTTGTCGATCTCTGCCAATACTTCCTTGACTGCTTGAATTTGCTCATGCATGTCTTCACTTGAGGAGTCAATGACGTGCAGCAATAAGTCCGCCTCTAGCGTCTCCTCTAACGTTGCATGGAAAGACTCAACCAGCTCATGCGGTAGATGACGGACGAAACCAACGGTATCGACCAGCACCACGCGCCCAACACCTTGCCAGTCCAAACGGCGCAGTGTTGGATCCAGTGTGGCAAACAGCTTATCAGCAGCGTAGATATTTTCGTCGACCAAGCGATTGAACAACGTCGATTTACCCGCATTGGTATAGCCGACAAGTGAGATAGTCGGTACATCAGATTTTTGTCGACGGGCACGGCCCTGCGCGCGAGTTTGACGAACTTTTTCTAGTTTGCTCTTGAGCTGATTGACGCGAGTCTGTAGTAGACGGCGATCGGTCTCAAGCTGGGTCTCACCAGGTCCACGCAGACCAATACCACCTTTTTGACGCTCCAAATGTGTCCAACCACGTACCAGACGGGTTGATAGGTGGTTGAGCTGCGCTAACTCTACTTGCAGCTTGCCTTCGTAGGTACGGGCACGCTGTGCAAAAATATCCAAAATCAAACCCGTACGATCCAACACGCGACACTTCACTAGCGCTTCGATATTACGCTCCTGTGAAGGCGACAAGCTGTGGTTAAACAGTACAATATCGGCATCGTGTTCGCGTACCATTTCTGCAATTTCTTCTGCTTTGCCGCTACCGACGAAGTACTTGGCATCAGGACGTGAGCGTGAGCCCGTAACCAGTGCCAAACGATCGGCACCTGCCGAATCAGCCAATAGCTCAAATTCGCCCAGATCGTCAGGATCTTGAATTTGGCGGATGTCTAAATGTACTAAAATGGCGCGCTCGCCACCTTCATGTCTTTCAAAATAATCCAAAGAGTATCACCTATTTAATAAAGTAAATGTCTCGCTATCATCAGCTTCGTAAGCCTTATCGTAGCGTTTATATGGTTCTTTATATGTGGTCGTATCACTTGATATTAAAGGGCATTAGCACAATTAGCGATAGTTTTATGTTACAGCGTTTGCTGTGGATAAATTGTTATAAATCTGCTTTATTGCCCATTTGTATAAAAGTAAACACATACTGAGTGAACAAGCTATCACTGAGCGTGCGAACTTTGCTATACTGGGCTCGTTTTTTGACCATTAAACACCCGTTATTTAATCATGAGGGCGCAGATGAGCCAAGCTAAATCAAGCTTTTCACTCAGACGACAGTTGGGCCGCGGCAAGCAAATCGCTGGTATGACCACGACCATGGTCGGCGGTTTACGTGCGGCACAGCGTATCGGTGCATTTAAGCAGCCACCACGCGAAAAACTACCACGCTATATTCAGACGTTTTGTCGCAAGATGGTAGGCTCGTTTGGGGTAAAAGTAGTTGAAGTTGAGCCTGTAGAGCAGCTTCACGGGTTATGGGTATCGAACCATGTCTCATGGATGGATATCCCTGTTGTTGGCACGGTAAGTCCAGCATTCTTTTTATCCAAAGCTGAGATTGGTGAGTGGCCTGTATTTGGCAAGCTCGCTCACGCCGCAGGGACGCTTTTCATTGAGCGTGGTTCCGGTGACGCAGGTTCAGTATCCTCACAAATAGCTGATTTCTTAGCCAAAGGTTTTTCGGTGGTGTTCTTCCCTGAAGCTACCACAACCAGTGGCAAAAAAATCAAGCGCATTCATGGGACACTGCTACAATCAGCCATAGACGCTGACGTACCTATCAGACCAATCATCATTGCTTATGTTGATAAAGAGGGCACCTTAAGTGATGCGCTACCATACTATGGCAAACTGACCATGAAAGAGAGCATGAAAAAAGTGCTCGATAGCAAAGATGTCACCGCTTATGTCTTACCATTAGCACCGATCGATCCAAAAGGCTGTACTAAAAGTGAGCTGACTAATGTATTGCAGGCACGTATGCAAGAAGGCTTAGCAGAGCTGCATTCAAGAGTGCTTAGCACAGGACTGATAGACTTGTAGTACCGAGTG
Organism: Psychrobacter sp. H27; assembly: GCF_059072655.1. Lineage (NCBI taxonomy): Bacteria > Pseudomonadati > Pseudomonadota > Gammaproteobacteria > Moraxellales > Moraxellaceae > Psychrobacter > Psychrobacter sp. H27. The sequence goes on from NZ_JCACRX010000001.1 coordinate 2,449,825, forward strand.
CTTGTAGTGCTTTTAACGCAGTCCAGGCAATAAGCAGTCTAGCCAACAAAAAGGCGCAAACTGTGAGTTATATGACTCCGATTTGCGCCTTTTTTTGTGTTAGTGCTGATAGGCTGAATACAATATCACGCAGTAAACGCTATCAGCACTTATGTCCTCCAACGAGCTATGGTGATGGATTAGGCTGCTGCGCATGTACCGCTTCAATAGCCTCTAACACATCTGCTGTCAGCTCTACATTGACACTATCGATGTTTGATTTAAGCTGTTCGGTCGTCGTGGCGCCAATGATGTTACTGGTGACGAAGTGGCGAGAGTTCACAAAGGCTAATGACATCTGTGCCATATCTAGACCTGCCTCAGCGGCTATCTTGGCATATTGCTCAGTGGCTGATTTGGCTTGCTCATTCACATAACGCCCAAAACGCTCATACATCGTCAGGCGCGCACCAGCTGGACGTTTGCCATCGAGGTATTTACCAGACAACACACCAAAACCAAGCGGTGAATACGCAAGTAGACCAACATTCTCACGATGGGCAATCTCAGCCATATTAACTTCATACAACCGGTTCAACAAACTATATGGGTTTTGCACGGTAATGGGTGCAATCAAGCCGTTTTTATCCGCTTCCCATAAGTAGCGCATGAGACCCCAGGCGGTATCGTTTGATAAACCGTAAGCACGAATGCGACCTTTTTTGATCTCGTCGTTCAGCGCCTGAATGGTCTCTAGAAAGGGCGTTAAGTCATCTAATGACTGCGCTGCCATGTCTTCTGTATAGCCGCGCTGACCGAAAAAGTTTGTTTTACGCTCAGGCCAATGCAGCTGATAGATATCGATATAATCGGTTTGTAGACGCTCAAGGTTGCCGTCAATAGCGCTACTGATATGCTGCGCGTTAAAGCGCGTTTGACCATCGCGCAAAAAATCCATGGGTGATATTTTGCTAGCAAGAACAACTTTGTCACGCTGTTTGGTCTTGTCAAACCAAGTACCCATGAATCGCTCGGTATCACCCTGTTTGTCTTTGTCTGGTGGTGACGGATACATCTCGGCAGTATCCCAAAAGTTCACACCTTCAGAGAGTGCCATGTCCATTTGCTCATGAGCCTCAGCTTCATTGTTTTGCTGTCCCCAAGTCATCGTACCTAGACAGATCTTAGATACTTTTTCATCGAGTTGCGGTAATATTTGATACTGCATGCAAGTCTCCTTTTTGACTGTTTTTTATCGATATTTATTTTTAGAGGGGTTGTACTTATTGATGTTTACATCAATTTGATACCAGTAACACCAGGCGGTGTGACCTTAAAGACTTTTACTTTAAACAGAACATCTTGCCCTGCTAGTGGATGGTTGAAGTCTACTTCGACTTGGTCCTCATCGATGGCGCTGATCGTACCGGGTAGGGTGTTTTTGCCTTTGTCTTCGAACTCAACCATCATACCAATCTCTGGGTTGTCAGCGACGAGGGCAAACTGAGTACGGCTAAAGTGTTGGATGTTTTCAGGATTCCATTCGCCAAACGCTTGTTCTGGCTCAAGGTGAGCGGTACGCGTGTCACCGGCACGTAGGTTCATCAGCACTTGCTCAAAACCAGGCAACAAGCTCTCATCACCGATAGTCAATGACACAGGCGCATCTCGATTAAAGGTTGAGTCGATGATAGTGCCGTTTTCTAATGACACTTCAAAGTGCAGCTTTACAAGGCTACCGTAAGCGATACGAGTGTCTTCGTTTGGATTAATAAATTGAGATTGAGTCATAATAAAAAGCCATCGGTTGCTAGAATAAATGAATAGAAAATGCTGCGTTGGATTGCAGTCTCTTTAGTTGCAGTAATTACAGTATTATAGTGTAAGAAATAATAAGCCATCTAAGGCCAGATGTAAGCGTCAATAATGTAACGCATATGGTGTACTATAATTGGCAATTCTAAAAGATATGAGGTGTCGGTGGTGAATAAACAACAAGGCACTGTCAAAAAATGGCAGGATGATAAAGGGTTTGGCTTTATCGAAACCGAGGCAGGGGATTCAATCTTCTTTCATGTGAGTGAATTTAGAGCGCAGCGCCGTCCCAATGTTGGCGAGGCAGTGGTCTTTAGTATTGGACAAGATGAGCAAGGGCGCAGGCAAGCCAAGGAAGTACAGGAGCTTGGCTTTGTGCAGCAAAAAATGGCACAAAAGAACCAGCAGATCCGTCAGCGCAATCAGAAGCGTAACCATCAAGCAGAGTTTGAAGCAGGACAGAAGAAACGCTCGTTCCTTGGCATTGCCTTTTATGGTGTCTTAGCATTATTAGCAGCGACAGATAAACTGAGCTGGCTGGTGGTCGGCTGGTACGTAGTGCTAGGGGTTATTACTTATGGCATGTATGCCAAAGATAAGGCGGCCGCGCAAAGTGGCGACTGGCGTACGCCCGAGTCAACCTTGCACGTGCTGAGCGCGCTCGGCGGTTGGGTAGGCGCGCTATTGGCTCAGACGTATCTGCGTCACAAATCACAAAAGCCTGAATTTCGTGTGACCTATTATTTGACCGTTGTCATCAATATGGCAGGGTTGTTGTTTTTACTGGCAGGTGGCGGGTTAGAGGCTTTGACAGAGTTTTTCTAAAACGTTATCAGTAGGGCTTTGGTCAGTAGCATCAATACCTTTGCGATGAAAGTAATAAATAGGTCGAAAAAAAAGGTGGATTACGACTGCGTAACCCACCTTTTTTATTTATAAGTTGAATTAATATCTCTAGCTACATACATTTATGACCGTGGCATTTCACGCTTTTTTTCCAAAAACAGCATATCAATGATAATCAATAATACACCGATAGAGATACCAATATCCGCGATATTAAAAATTGGATAATGCCAAACATCAGCATAGTGCACATGGATAAAATCAATCACATGACCATGCAATAGACGATCGATGAGGTTACCAACTGCGCCGCCCAATACTAAAGCCAGACCAAATGATAGCAAGGTAGCCTTGCGCGGTGCTTTAATCAGATAAACAATCAAGACCAGTGACATGAGTAATGCCAGTCCCGAAAAAAACCACTTCTGCCAACCGCCCGCATCCGCTAAAAAGCTAAACGCCGCACCGTAATTATAAGCGAGTGTCCAATTGAGAAATGGCTCAATCACTGGCACTGGATCGTGAAAGGTCAGTTTGGTTTCTGCCAGCCATTTGGTCCATTGATCGATAATGACGATAATTATCGCCAGCGCATACCACATAAAAGCGCGACTGCCGTTAGCTACCATCTTTGGCACTTTAGTCAGACGACTTCTAGGCGTGGTCGAGCTACCTGTGGTCGCATGAGCAGGTTTAGGCGAATGGTCAACCTCAACCTGCGAGTCATGCGGGCTTTCAGGTGAATCCGTTGGGTTAGGCATAGTAACGCACCTCGCCGTCACCACTGACATTGGTCACGCAGCGCGCGCATAGTTCAGGGTGCGCGCTATCTGTGCCGATGTCATCACGAATGTGCCAGCAGCGTACGCACTTAGTACCGCTAGCTGCACTTACTTGTACGACTAAGTCCACAACCTCTTCTGTACTCTCTGCGTCCGTATCGTCTGTCTGCTTGACGCTATCAGCAGGTGCTTCGCTCATCGGTTTTAGCGCTGCTTTACTGGTAATCAATACAAAGCGCAGTTCTTCACCCAGCTTGGCTAAGCTCTCATGCATAGCACCGTCAGCATATAGGCTTACATCAGCAGACAAGTTAGCATTGATGATTTTTTCGCCACGTGCGGTCTCAATATGTTTGTTTACCATGTCTTTGGCAAACATAATGCGCTGCCAGTCATCGTTGCTGATGTCACTCAGCTCAAACGCTGGGAACTCGTACCACTCTTGAGTGAATACATAGCCGCCTTTGTCTGCTTCACGTTGGTTCAGCACTTCCCATGCTTCTTGCGCCGTGAATGACAAAATTGGTGTGATCCAGCGAATCAGTGCATGAGTGATATGGTAGATGGCCGTCTGTGCAGAGCGACGCGGCTGTCCATTTGCCTGCGTGGTGTACTGACGATCCTTGATAATATCTAGATAGAAACTACCCAAGTCTTGCGAGCAGAACGCCGTTACGTGCTGCGTGACCTGGTGAAAGTCCATCGCATCATAAGCACTCATAATTTGCGCTTGTACAGTTTGCGCACGCTCAATGATGAATTTATCAAGGCTAACCAACTCATTGATGTCAATGCTGTCAGTAGCTGGATCGAAGTCATCGGTATTGGCAAGTAAGAAACGCAGAGTATTACGGATACGGCGATATTGATCTATTGCCCCTTTAAATGATGCTTTACCAGCGCTCATCTCATAACGATAATCGCTAGACGCAATCCACAGACGCAGCATGTCAGCGCCCGTTTTATTGATCTCTTCTTGCGGGGTGATGATGTTGCCCAATGACTTACTCATCTTACGACCGTTTTCATCAACCACAAAGCCATGGGTCAATACCTGCTTGAACGGTGGACGCTCATATATGGCTTCTGAGGTCAGTAGAGAGGTCTGGAACCAACCGCGATGTTGGTCAGAGCCTTCTAGATACATATCAGCTGGATTAGTCAGCTCATCGCGCTGGTCAAGTACCGCAAAATGCGTCGTGCCCGAATCGAACCACACGTCCAACGTGTCCGTTGCTTTGTCATAGTCAGCCGCTTCATTGCCTAAGAAGTCCTCACAGCTGGCATCAAACCAAGCCTCAACACCGCCCTCAGCGATTTTTTGTGCGGCATTTTCCATCAGCTCAAGCGTGTTTGGGTGCAACTCGCCTGTTTCTTTGTGGGTAAAGAACGTAATTGGCACGCCCCACGTACGCTGACGTGAGATACACCAGTCAGGACGACCATTCATCATCGCCTCGATGCGGTTCTGTCCCCATGCTGGTGTCCAGTTCACCGACGGGATGTCAGCAAGCGCGCGAGCACGCAGACCCTGGGTTTCCATATTGATAAACCACTGCGGGGTCGCACGGAAAATAATTGGCGACTTATGACGCCAGCAATGCGGATAGCTGTGCTCGATTTTGGTATGGCTGACTAAGTGACCATTGTCATGTAGGGCAGCGATGATTTTTGGATTGGCTTTATAGATGTGCTCACCTGCAAATACCGCCGCGCTATCTAAATAAACGCCCGTACCGCCTACTGGGTTTTCAACAGGTAAGTTATATTTTAGACCCACGATATAATCGTCTAAACCGTGACCAGGTGCGGTATGTACCAGACCAGTACCACTATCGGTAGTGACATGATCGCCCAAGATGAGTGGCACTTGACGGTCTTCAATCAGTGGATGCTGAGCACGTAGGCCTTCAAGCTCACTACCTGATACAGTTGCTAAGATACCGTTATTGTCTAGTTTAAGCTCACTCAATGCAGTTTCAACCAGATCAGCAGCGAGTAGCAAATTGCCCCTTGAAGTCGCAACGACACTATAGTTATGCTCAGGATGGACTGAGATTGCTTGGTTAGCAGGCAGTGTCCACGGCGTGGTCGTCCAAATAACCGCAGCGATGTTATTTGCGATATCTGCCAATGCGGCTATTTTGTCCGTATCAAGTACATCAAAACTGACATAGATCGCGTCAGAGACCTTGTCTTGATATTCTACTTCAGCTTCTGCAAGAGCTGAGCTACAGTCCAAGCACCAGTTGACTGGCTTCATACCGCGCGTCACATGACCATTGTCATAGATTTTGGCAAGCGCGCGTACGATATTGGCTTCCTGCGCGAAGTTCATGGTCAAATAAGGGTTGTCCCAATCACCAAATACCCCTAAACGCTTGAAGTCTGCTTTTTGCAATTCAATCTGAGTGCTCGCATACTCGCGGCATAGACCGCGAAACTCAGTTGCTGAGACTTTTTTACCCACTTTACCAACTTTGGCTTCGACCTTTTGTTCGATCGGCAGACCATGACAGTCCCAACCAGGGACATAAGGCGCGTCAAATCCTGATAGCGTTTTTGATTTTACGATAATGTCTTTGAGTACTTTATTAACTGCATGACCCAAGTGAATCTGACCGTTGGCATACGGAGGGCCATCGTGCAAAATATACTTGGTCGCACCCTTACGTGCCTGACGAATTTTACCGTACACGTCATCTGCTTCCCAAGCAGCCAACCAATCTGGCTCGCGTTTGGCAAGGTTCGCACGCATCGCAAATGGCGTGTCCGCAAGGTTTAGCGTATCTTTGTAATCTTGGCTTGGGGTATCAGTGCTTTTATCAGTCATAGAAGATATCTTTTTAAAAGGTAGGTTTGTGTGTCGGTTCAAAACCGGCTATAAGGCTCGATTTCCAGTGTGGTTCAATTCAGTGTGGTTCAATATAGTACTGAGGGCCACGCGGTATTGATAATGCTTAATTACGAATAGTAGGTATATTGCTCATGATAGTCGGTTTATCAACCGTCATATCAGTAAATAGCCATTATCGCTTATTAGCCCATAAATAGTTATGTCAATAATAAATGGTAATGAGACGATTGCAACATAAAATATGCTTGTATAAATAATAGGAAAAAATATTTAGATCGGCAGCTATTATATGACAAAAAGGGTAGGGTAAAAAGAGCTGAGCAATCTCATCCTTATTTTGACCAATATCAATCGTTTATCTACGTTATATGTCGTTGATGAGAGTATAACGATGACCTCTTTTTGAAATGATTTTTAAAAAAGTCAGGTTCAGTCGCTAAAAAACAGAGGCGAGCCATAAGCGTAGCTTCAACGACCATAATGGCTGTATGCCAGTCAGTCCTTGCGTCATTTTGCCATTCTCTAACACCACATATGATGGGGTAACTTGCCCTTGCCAATCGTCAAAGATATCGCCCTCTTGATCATTTATCGTCCTAAAACTAAAATCGTTTTCATCAAGGTAGCTATGTAAGTCCAGATCAGAGCCTGACTGGACAGCGATGGTAACAACAGGATAGTTATCTGCCGCTAGCTTATTGATGGTAGGTGAAGTAAAGCTACAGACTGAACACCATGTACCCCAGAAGTATACTAGCGTCGGCTGTTCATAACTCAACTTAGCCAGATCAATAGTCTCTCCCTGATAACCAGTCAGTTGCAATTGCGGACTGGCTGGCATGACCGGTTGTCGCCACCAGTTGACCGCTGTATAGATGACTGCGAACATCAAGCCATATATCACGACCGTTTTTAGGATAGATAATATCTTTTGCTTTGTTGTCTTGGCAGGGTTTACTTCTTGATGCTTAACTTCTTGATGCATAGTATCAATTGTCATTACGTCAGCTTTTTGGTTTAGATGAGTCTATTTAATAAATGAGTGAGTAGATAGTAGATAAAAATAAACGGCTGAAAATCAGCCGTATTATTTATAAAGTCTACTATAAGTGCGCTACGTCAACCTATTATGGCTTTTGCGCGCGGTTTTGTAGCGGATCACCGATGAGTACGCTACCTGAGTTTTCACGGCGCTGCTCATCAGTTAATTTGCTCGCTGGAACTTTGGATTTTCGCTTCCATTTCAAGCTAAACAAGTCATCACGGCGATCAATCAAGTTATGTACTGAACCTTCATGGCGGACATGAGTAAGTTTGTCTAAGTTTACATCAGAGAAGAATACCATCTCCGTGTTGGCAGTGGTTTCTGCCATAATCGCATCATGCGGGAACGCAAAATCTGACGGTGAAAAAATTGACGACTGAGCGTACTGAATATCCAAGCTCTCTACTTGTGGCAAGTTGCCTACCGAGCCGCAAATCATGACATAGCATTCGTTCTCGATCGCACGCGCTTGGGCACAATGACGTACACGCAGATAGCCGTTTTTGGTGTCTGTCCAGAAAGGTACGAATAAAATATCCATATCGTCAAGTGCCATCAGACGGGCAAGCTCAGGGAACTCAACATCGTAGCAAACCAAGATACCGATGCGCCCAGCATCTGTGTCAAACACTTTGACTTCATCACCACCTTCGATAACCCAAGCACTGCGTTCATGCGGGGTAATGTGGATTTTGCGTTGTTCTTCAACCGTACCATCGCGGCGACACAAGTAGCTGACGTTGTATAGCGTATCGTCTTCATCCAAATACGGCATAGAGCCTGTAATCACATTAACGTTATAACTGACCGCTAAGTGCGAAATCTCATTTTTGAACCACTCGGTATAACCTGCCAAAAAGCGAATGGCAATATTTTGATCTGTTTCTTCACATAGCCCCATCAATGGTGCATTAAAGAACTCAGGCAAGCACGCGAAGTCTGAGTTGTAATCAGCCATGATATCGACAAAGAATTCAACCTGTTGTAGTAGCTCTTCAGGAGATTCAACTTCACGCATTTGCCACTGAATACCACCGATGCGCACTTCAGATTTGCGTGTGTTGGGTTTGTAGTCTTTAGGCTCATAATAGATGTTGGCCCACTCAAGCAAGGTAGCAAAACCTTTTGATTGCTTATCGTCTGGTAAATAAGCGGTCAAGATACGTTTGACAATAAAGCCATTTGATAACTGAAAAGACAGCGCTGAATCGTGAATTTCACGGCTTTCGACCGCATCGATGTACTCGCCTGGGGTCAGGTCTTTATGATTGTGGTAATTAGGAATACGGCCGCCGGCAAGGATAGAGCGGAAATTCAACTGACGACACAGCTCTTTACGAGCATCATAAAGACGGCGACCTAGGCGATAGCCACGATAATCAGGATCAATCAGCGCGTCCAAACCGTAAATCGCATCACCTTCAGGGTTGTCTCTGATGATTTCTTTTTGCCCAATCAAATCATCATAGGTGTGCGGGTTAGAGAACTTTGCATAATCGACACGCATCGAGAGCACGATACCGATCAGTTGGTCATGGTCAAACAAAGCAATCTGACCTTCAGGAAAAGCATCAATTAAAGTATGAATGGTTGTCTTTGACCATGCACCACCTAAGTTTACATAGACCCGATCCATTAATGCTTTTAGTTGTGGGTAGTCTTTTTTCTTAATTTCAGCGATCGTAAGATGAAAGTCGTCTAGCTTTTCAATTTTGCTCATAATATTCCTGTGTTAAGTCTCTACTAAATTTGAGTATGTCTAAGATAAAGATATTAAAAACTGTATTCTGTCAATTTTTTATAAAAAAACCAATAAAAATATGTCAATAACCAGACAGAGCCGTTACAATGATTTATTGCCGTATTTACAATAGGTTATAGTCACATCTTATGCCGTATTGCTCAGTATGTTTGAGGTTTATTTTGACTACTATAGAAAGCAAACGGCAGTAACTATTGCCTGCTGTACTGTATGATCTTTATCGCATCATCAATAGCGAAAAAACATAATCATACAATGCTTTCATAACGGTTATTGTTTTGCTATTTATTATATAAATACATAATCTAAGTAATATCTATCAGTACCCTTCATTTTGCTTGCTATGATAGCAAGCTGCAGAGGTAATAATAGTCCTACGTAGTAATTATTTGCTACGTTTGTGTGAGTCAGTATCTTTATTTACTTCAGGCATAGTATCGTTTTGCTTGTTTCATTTAGCCGTATTTATCGGCTTTTAGGATTGTTTTATTATGCCCTCAAATCGTAGCAATAGAATCAAGAGATGGGAAGATATAGAAGAATCAGCACTGGTCCAGCTGGTTTATGTGAGTACATTGACCATCAGCTCACGCCTGAATACTTCTATTTTTGATGAAGTAGAAGGACATGCTCGTAATTACAACGAGCAGCACGGTATTACCGGTACTTTATGTTATGGCAATGGTCATTTTTTACAGTGTATCGAAGGCGAGAAAAGACACGTATTTGCGCTTAAAGAGCGTATATTTGCGGACAGTCGTCACAAAAACATCGAAGTATTGTTACTGGAAGTGATCAATCATCGTGGCTTTACTGATTGGCGTATGCGTTTACTGTTTTTGGAGCGCTGGCTATGGTCGCCTGCTACCAAAGAACAAGCAGCACAGCTGTCGCCGTTTTTGCCATTTGCACCGCACGGTTGGTCGTCTGATCGTACAGAGCGGTTTTTGCAAACAATCAAAACCTTTGATAGTCCACCGCATATCAAAGCGGCAGGCATCACTTACAATGCATTGGGTAACATGTTTCGCCATATTGCAGCACCGCATCAGGCATTTTTGATCATTCAAGGGTTTTTAAGTGTGTTACTGGTCGTCGCGCTGATACTGTTATATTTATAAACGATAGATATTATCCGCAAAAAAAGACGCTAAGCCTGATGGTTTAGCGTCTTTTTTGTGACAAAGCATTGGAGTATATTTGTGAACTCTAATGCTTACATATCAAAAATCTTACCACGGTTCATGATGTTATTTGGATCAAATACTTTTTTGATGTCTCGCAAGTAATTGATCTCAGTTTCGCTGCGACTATATTGTAGATAAGGCTTTTTTGTCATACCTACGCCATGCTCAGCAGATACTGAACCGCCGTATTTTTGTACGGTTTCAAACACGTGTTTATTCACTACCTGACACTCTGCAAAGAAATCATCCTTGCTCATGTTCTCAGGTTTCAAGATATTAAGGTGCAAATTGCCATCGCCGATATGACCGAACCAGCAGACTTCAAAATCTGGATAGTTAGTGCTCACAATACTGTCGATCTCTTCGATAAAATGAGGCACATGACTAATCAGTACAGAGACATCATTTTTATAAGGCGTAAACACTGATATGGTCTCAGAGATGTATTCACGCAGTTTCCACAGCTCTGCCGCTTGCGTCAAACTTTGGCTCATCACACCATCGACGACCCAGCCTTGCTCCATACAGTGCTCAAATATAGCCATGGCCTTATCCATGATAGGCTCATAAGGCGCTTCGAACTCTAGTAGGGTATAAAACTTGGTACGTGATTCAAACGGCTCTTGTACTTGACCATGTGCCATCAGCTTATCAATTGCCACGTCATCAAAGAACTCAAACGCGGTCAAATCAATCTTTGCTTGAAAGGCAGAGAGTACATTCATGACATCATTAAAGCTGTCCATGCCAAGTACCATGACGTTCAAGTCTTGTGGCTGACGCTCAAGCTTGATCTGTGCATGGGTGACGAGCCCAAGCGTGCCTTCACTACCGATGAACAATTGACGCAAGTCGTAGCCAGTAGCGTTCTTTACCATACCGCGATTGAGGTGCAAGATATCACCTTTACCCGTGACGACGGTCAGACCCATGATCCATTGACGAGTCATGCCATAGCGAATGACTTTGATGCCGCCTGCGTTGGTGCCGATATTACCGCCCATTTGGCTAGAGCCTGCCGAAGCAAAATCGACAGGGTAATATAGCTCTTTTGATTCAGCGAACTGTTGCAGTTGCTCTGTGATGACACCTGCTTCAATCTCGACCATACGATCAGCAGGATAGAACTGCCCAATCTGGTTCATTTTATCCATACTAACGACAATCTCACCATTGGCTGCTACTGCACCAGCAGACAGTCCAGTACGACCGCCACTTGGGGTCAGCACGACGTTGTGCTCATTAGCCAGTAGTACAACGGCTTGTACTTGCTCAGTGCTTTTTGGAAAGACGATGGCAGCGGCAGCAGGGGCGAAGTGCTTGGTCCAGTCTTTGCCCCAATGCTCTAAGCTCTCCGCATCGGTTTTGATTTGGCTGGGGTCAAATTGATGAGTGTCAGTCAGTGTGCTCAAGATCGTTTGCACAGCAGTGGTGTTGGTATCGGATATGGGCTGATCGGTAATGGTCGTCATGGTCAACTCTCAATATTAGCGTAAGCACGATGCTAGGAATGTTGGTACTGCTTATTATATAGCGAAACAACTAGAAATTCAGTGATGAGTCTGCTCGTGATAACAATAAGTGGGTGGTGGTTTTTACAAATAAGAAGCGGTTAATGATAAAAAAGCAGTTCGATAGGTTTTAAGTAGAATGATTCACTATAGCATAAAAATTTTTCAGGCTTGATAACCAATAATTCATCTAATCTGCTAACATCGACCTCAAATTTTGTGTAAGATATCGGGACTGTTTTCGTTTCATCCATCATAGATTATCCAATAGATAATCTTATAAAACAATTATAGGACAGTTCTCATATGGCGTTATCACTACAAAAAGACAAAATCCGGTTTTTATTGCTTGAAGGTCTACATGACAATGCCCTAAAAGTACTAGAAGGCGCTGGTTATCACAACATCGAGAATATCAGTCACGCACTAGACAAAGATGAGCTGATCGAGAAAATCAAAGACGCTCATTTTATCGGTATTCGTTCGCGTACTCAGCTGACGCGCGAAGTACTTGAGCATGCGCACAAGCTTATCGGCATTGGCTGCTTTTGTATTGGTACCAACCAAGTAGACCTAGAGGCAGCTCGTGACTTAGGTATTCCTGTCTTTAACGCGCCATTCTCGAACACCCGTTCGGTGGCCGAGCTGGTACTGGCTGAAGCCATCATGCTGTACCGCAGTATCCCTGAAAAGAATGCCACTGTACATCGCGGCGGCTGGGGTAAGTCTGCGACCAACTCACACGAAGTGCGCGGTAAGACTATCGGTATCGTCGGTTACGGCTCTATCGGCTCGCAGTTGTCTGTACTGGCAGAGAGCTTCGGCATGAAAGTCATCTATCATGATGTCGTGACCAAATTGCCGTTAGGTAATGCGGTACAAGTAGGTAGCCTAGAAGAGCTACTATCAACGGCTGATATCGTGACCTTGCATGTACCTGATGTGCCAAGCACTCGCTATATGATGAAAGCGGAGCAGTTCGCTCAAATGAAAGACGGCAGTTACTTTATCAATGCGGCACGTGGTACCTGTGTCGAGATTGACGATCTGGCGGCTGTGCTTGAGTCTGGTAAAGTATTGGGCGCGGCTATCGATGTGTTCCCAAAAGAGCCAAAATCAGCGGACGAAGAGTTTGAGTCACCACTGCGTAAGTTCGATAATGTGATTTTGACGCCGCATATCGGTGGGTCAACGCAAGAAGCTCAGGCCAATATCGGCCTTGAAGTCGCAGATAAGTTCGTTAGATACTCTGACCAAGGTGATACAGCGACTGCGGTAAACTTCCCAGAAGTGTCTATTCCGTTCAAAGAAAACTCGCATCGTCTGCTACATATCCACAAAAACGTACCAGGTGTACTATCGCAGATTAACCGTTTGTTTGCTGAAGCAGGGATTAACATCCTAGCACAGAGCCTAATGACGGAAGGTGATGTTGGTTATCTAGTCATGGATGTCGATTACAATGACTCAACAGCTGCACTAGATCAGTTAAAAGATGTGGAAGAGACTATCCGCGTACGCATTTTATTCTAATATAGTCAATTCATTAGAAAAAAGTGACAGCGTTAACCTCGTTTGAAGTTAAAAAAAGAGAGGCTCTATTTAATAGAGCCTCTCTTTTTATTTTGCCAAATCTAAACTAGTTGGCTTTTGCTTTATTGGCAGCTTCTGCTTGTAGACGCGCTTCAGTCTTAGCGACTTTACGCTTTTCGATGACGTCTATTACGTCACTACCGATATGAGCTTCGCCGCGTTGTTTTGCCAACTGCATTTGGTGCTCACGCTCACGGAAACGGGCTTTTTGCTCATCGGTTGCCTTGTCGATACAGTGTGGGCAAGACTCGCCTTTGATATAGGCAGGACTTTGCATATCCTCAGCGGTGATCGGCATACGGCAAGCAAAACACTGCTCGTAGCTGCCTTTTTCTAAATTGTGATTGACCGATACACGGTTGTCAAAGACGAAGCAATCACCTTGCCACATAGAGTCGCTGGCAGGAACTTCTTCTAGGTATTTTAGAATGCCGCCTTCTAGATGATAGACTTCTTCAAACCCTTGCTCACGCAAATAGGCAGTAGATTTCTCACAGCGAATACCGCCCGTACAGAACATGGCGACTTTTTTGTGCTTGGTGGGGTCCAGCTCTTTTGAGACGTACTCTGGAAACTCACGGAAGGTTTCCGTATTTGGATTGACCGCATTTTGGAAAGTGCCGATTTGCACCTCGTAATCGTTACGCGTGTCGATCAAGGTGACCTCAGGATCTGAGATTAGTGCATTCCATTCGCTCGGCTTAACGTAGCGACCAACAGACTCTAATGGGTCGATGTTTTCTACGCCCATGGTAACGATTTCTTTTTTTAGTTTTACCTTGGTACGATAAAACGGCTGTGCATCAGTATAAGACTCTTTAAAAGTAAACGTACCAATGGCTTCAATACTGCGTAGATAGTCAAGTACAGTATCAATACCTTGGCGCGTACCAGAAATCGTTCCGTTGATGCCTTCACTTGCCAGCAACAATGTGCCTTTGACGTCATTACCTAGCATAGTATTTAGGATAGGCTCACGATAGTGCTCAAAATCGGCAAAGCGTGTGAACTTATATAATGCAGCAACGACGATGTTGTTGGTAATGCTATCGTAGACAGGTGCTGACTGGTTATCCGTTATCGCGTTTTCTTTGGTATTACTATCTTGGTTAGTGCTCATGTCTCTCTCCTGCTGGCTAGGTCGCAAACCTAGTGCAATGGTAATAAAAAAGTAGATAGATATATAACATTAGCTCAATTGTGGGATTACTAATGCGCGCGTAGTGTAGCAAATTTTAATAAGGTTTTGAATAGCTTATCGTGTTTGAGCCGAAACCGTTAAAAAGGATCGGCAGTTTCTCTATCAATTGATGGTTTCTTCATAAGATAAAAAACAAAAAAGCCCAGTAAAATACTGAGCTTCTTTATATTCAATGCGTCACGCAAAACCAGCGTTTATTTACTCTGGAACCAAGTGTCTGCTTTGGTACGTGCGCTGGCAATGTCATCACTTGATAAGTTTAATGCCAACTGACCGATTTTACCGCGTGCTTTATTACGGACTTTTTCATCTAGCATGCCATCACGGGCAGCCAAATCATACCACTTATAAGCATCGACCAGATTCTTTTGCTTTTCATCTAATAGGGCAAGTGTATAGCTGGCACGGTTATCACCACGCATGGCGGCTTTCTCCAACCACAGACGTGCTTGTTGCAGGTTAGGCTGTACGCCTTCACCGCGTAAGTACATAATAGCAAGGTTTAGCTGAGCAGGAGCAACGCCTTGTTGAGCCGCTTTGGTGTACCACTGGATTGCTTGTTGGGTATTTTGGGCAATACCTTCACCTTTTTGCAAACGCTTGGCTAGATAGAACTGAGCGTGATCGTTGCCTTGAGAAGCACGACTAGACAACTCGCTAATAGGCATAAGCTCAAAACGTGAGGTATCAAGCGGTACATTTGATATTAACTCAGCATTGGCTAAACCAGCACAAGAGAATAATGCAGTAAACAACGCAGCTTTTAATAATTTCATAGCAGCTCCAAAATTAGGCAGTTAATAAGCAAAAAAATTGTACCGCCAAAGTGTTTTAGACGGCGATAACAACTAGGTGACATCTTGCGATATGAACTTACCTAATCATTAGCAATGGGTTTTATCATTTTTGTATCGTCGCTTGAACCCCAATAATTAGACAGACGGTCGTAATAGTAGGGTGGCTGACAACATTTTGCTAGCTTAACACCCAAACTTACGAAACTCAAATACTAATTACAAGATTTCATAGTCATCTATACCTGATTGTCCCTATTAAAATCATAGAGTTACTATAAGACAATAACCAATTGACTGTTTGACGGGCACGAATATCTACTGATGAGCACGTTGTTATTTGCGTCAGTATAAATCAAACAACTGACATTACTTCGGTTTTTTCTTCGTTACTCGGTAGATAGCAACATCTGCTAACAAATTAGGCGCTTGGCGTATGAGCGCTTTCATCAATGGTGTATGTCCTTTCTCAGAATCACTAACAGCAAAACGATTGATAATATGAATATCATGCTGCGCGCATAGCTGCTCAAAGTCCTTGAATGTACACAGATGAATGTTTGGGGTGTTGTACCACTCATAAGGCAGCGCTTCTGAAACAGGCATCATGCCTTTAAGCCCTAGATGGATACGGTTTTGCCAATGGGCAAAATTAGGGAAGGTAATGACCGCTTCACGAGCAACTCTCAACATATCAAGCAATAGTACGTCAGGGGACTTTACCGCTTGCAGGGCACGCGCCATGACCACCGTATCAAAACTGTCATCAGCGAAACGCGCCAGCCCATCGTTTAGATCCTGCTCAATAATCGATAAGCCATTACCAATGGCCTCATTGATTTTGTCTTCATCAATCTCAAGCCCATAGCCTGTTACGCCCAGCTTTTGTTGCAAATGTGCGAGGAGTTCGCCATTGCCACAGCCCAAATCAAGTACGTGTGCTTGCGGCGCAATCCAGCGCTCTGCCAATTGGTGATCCATTCTCATGAGCGCTCTCCTGTGGCTTGGCGACTAGGGGTAATAAAAGGCGCCGTCAAAAACCCTTCGACCGCACCCATGTAGCGTGGGATATCAAATAAGAAAGAATCATGACCATGCGGGGCATCAATATTGATATAACTGACGGGTTTGCCTGTTGCCATTAGCGCGTCCACGATCTCTTGCGAGCGCTCGGGTGCAAAGCGCCAATCAGTGGTAAATGACACGACTAGATATTGACACTGCGTATGAGCAAGAGCAGCTTTGAGCGCAGACAGTTCTTGCTGACGATCAGATTCAATCTCTTCAATCGTCGCTACCGTACCTTCTAACTCATTTTGTGTGTTTTTCTTATCCGTCTCAACAGCCGCTGCGATTGAATCCTCTAGCGGTACAGCAGACTCTGTACTGTCTTTCACTACGGCTGATGGGTAGCCACGCGTCGGATCAAAATAGTCTAGCGCTTTGGTCATAAGCAGATAGGTATTGGCATCGAAGTTTTCACTAAAGCGCTCGCCTTGATAACGCAGATAGCTTTCAACCTGAAACTCGACATCGTAGCCATACATAAATTTGCCAGATTTCAAATCACGGCCAAATTTGGCTTTCATCGCGTCATCAGTCAGATAGGTGATATGACCGACCATGCGTGCCAGTATGAGACCGCGGCGAGGGTATGTGCCCGCTTGGATATAACGTCCATCTTTAAAGTCAGGATCGGATAATATAGATTGGCGCGCTACTTCGTTGAAGGCGATATTTTGAGCAGATAGCTTTGGCGTACTGGCGATAACCACACAGCGCTTTAACCGCTCTGGATAATCAACAGACCATTGTAGCGCTTGCATACCGCCCATTGAGCCACCAACGATGGCGTGCCAAACGTCGATGCCTAGGCGATCTGATAACATGGCTTGGGTTTTCACCCAGTCTTTAATGGTGATCAGCGGAAAATCAGGACCATAAACTTGTGGCTCACTGCTGCTATTTGTATTGCTAGTATCTGAGCCAACGCTATCTGGGTTGATAGTAGTAGGACCTGTCGAACCAAAACAGCTACCGATATTATTGACGCATACCACATAGAACCGATTAGTATCGATAGCTTTATTAGGACCGATCATATTGTCCCACCAGCCCGCTTTTTTGTCGTCGCTGTTATGAAAACCTGCGGCGTGGTGGTTACCTGATAGTGCATGGCAAATCAAAATAGCATTTGAGTGGTCGCTATTGAGTGTCCCATAAGTCTCTACCATTAAGTCAAAAGAGGGTAGAGTCCGGTTGCACTCCAGGGTCAATGGTTCAGCAAAATGGTAATTCTGTGGCGAAACAATACCGACTGATCTAGCAGCAGAATTGGTTGGGCTGCTGGCTTTGGCATGAGAGTTGGGTTGCTGGTCATTAGTGTTATCAGAGCGTGCGTTCAAAGCTACCTCACAGGACGACAATCATCAATAAAATAAAAACAAAATGGCAAACGGTTGGCAGACTATTTTGCCTACCCAATTTTTATAAGCAGGGCTTGCCTATTGTATGGCGATGCGCGTAGGAGTACAACCTTTCAACAAACCTTTCGAGTGTCATCCCTGTAGCAAATAGGTCATAGACGAATAATGAATAAGTGCCAAATATAATGAATAAGGAAAGAATAAAGGACAACTGCGTATCAAATTGTATAAGAGTGCTTTTGCCATGCGCTATTTATGGATAAAATGCTACACTAAAGATGTCTATATTCCATAGTGTCTACACAATCCTGCGTTCTCTTATTGTGATAGTTGTGACATTATCTCCAATAACTTACTGCTGATAAATAGTGCTGCTATGAAACCTGAATTGCCTCCACGTATTGCTGTCCTGTTAGTCAACCTCGGTACACCAGATGAGCCAACGGCACCTGCCGTACGTCGCTATCTCAAACAGTTCCTGTCAGATCCGCGAGTGATTGAGATTCCCAAGTTTTTATGGGCAATCATCTTGAATCTGTTTGTATTGCCAAGTCGTCCTAAGCGCGTGGCAAAAGCTTATGCCAGCATTTGGGAGGGAGACTCACCGATTCGTAAGATACTCAATAGCCAAGTTGAGCTATTGGAACCGCGTCTGGCAAACAGCGTGGCGCCATTTCGTGTCTCTGTGCATCCTGCGATGAGCTATGGCAATCCTGGACTGCCTGATGTCATGGATGCACTACGCGAAGAAGGGGTGGATCACTTTGTCATTCTGCCATTGTTTCCGCAGTACTCGGCCTCTTCTGGTGGCGCGGTATACGATGCACTGACGAAGTGGACACTCAAGCAGCGTAATCTGCCAAACTATACGATTGTCAAAGACTACTTTGCTCATCCGCTATACATTCAAGCATTGGCCAACTCGATTCGCCGCTTCCAAGAGAAGCATGGCAAGCCTGACAAGTTAATGTTTAGCTTCCATGGTATCCCGCAGCCCTACGCGGATAAGGGCGACCCTTATCCTAAGCGCTGTAAATGTACTGCAGCACAAGTGGCACATGCACTTGGTCTAAAAGAGGATGAATGGATTATCAGTTTCCAGTCACGTTTTGGTAAGCAAGAGTGGGTAAAGCCGTATACTGATGTGGTGTTAGAAGACTGGGGCAAGTCTGGGGTACGCTCAGTACAAGTGGTTAGTCCTGCATTTTCAGCGGATTGTCTTGAGACGCTAGAAGAGCTGGCCATTGAAAACCGTGATAATTTTCTGGAAGCAGGCGGGCAAGAGTATCACTACATTCCCGCACTTAACCTTGATGAGACCCATATTGAGTTGCTTGAAGCATTGAGCTTGCCTCTTGTAAAAGGGTGGGCGGGTACGCTTGATGGTTGGGTTTGATTAGCCAAATGTAATAATTGCTATGAATAAGTATAAAAAATACCGGATATAACATTCGGTATTTTTTTGTCTTGATTATCTGGTAAATAAAAGTTGGGTTTTACACTATTCGATATGTAAAATAGTCCAAACAGATTTCGTTTTATATGAGTTTTGATTTGTATTTGTGAGATTTTATTTTTGAGGATCAATATGTCTAACGTTAGTAGTTCGGAATCATATATATCAGTACAGAAACCTAATGGCCAACCTTCAAGCCTACCGCCAATGGACGAATATAGTAATCCTCTACCGCAGTTATTGGATGAGCCAAGATTTTGTAAAGTATCATGGGGGATAAAGTGGATAATTCAGCCTTTTGAAATGTTTAAAGGTAACTTTTTAATATGGCTAGCCGTCAGTGTCATATTGTTTGCTATTTCAATCATAGGTTCTTATGTCCCTATAATTGATTATATTTTTGGAGCTACAAGCATTATAGCAGCGGCTATTATCATACTTATTTGCTCAGCACAGTTCCAGAATGAAGATCTTGACCTTCATCAGCTTTGGGTTAAGCTCAAAACAAACTTAAGATCTCTCATTATTCTGAATATTCTGTTTGTAGTTGGACTAGCTGTTGTATTCATACCTGTATTAATTTTCTTTAGCGGTATATCTTTAACGCTCCTATTGGATATTGAAGCGATAAAAATAAGTGACTTCCCAATGACTCCTTTTGTGTTTAGTATTTTAGTCTCATTGGTATTATTTTTAATGTTATCAATGGCAATGTGGTTTGCTCCAGCATTGATTGTATTGCATGGTTTAGATCCAAAAAGCGCAATGAAGCTCAGTCTTAAAGGGTACTTAGCTAATATATTGCCAATGATTGCTTATGGGCTGGGTCTTATTATTGTGTTGCTATTTTTTCTAAAAATCACATTAGGTTTAGGAATTATCATAGCCGTACCATGGGTAATCATGAATTGTTATATTAGCTACCGTGATGTTCTGACTGATCAACCATTATCAATAGTTTAAATATCAATAGTTTGAATGGTATTGCTCAAAAATTTAAACGAAAACAGAGTTATTGGGCATAAAAAAGCACGCTTAACGTTATTAAGCGTGCTTTCTTGATTTAAAGAAGTACTCCAGCAGTCGTACTAAATTCTAAAAATCATCATCATTGCTACGCTCTGCGGCATCTCTATCGGCGATATCCATCGCATCCGGATAATCACTGTCATCAAGATTGTCCTGTACCAACACCTCATCTACGCGTGATTCATCAATGTTTTGACGATGTATAGGCGTTAGCCCTTGTGTAGCTGCGCTACCAACTTCTGAGTTGTCAAAACCAGCACTGTTATCGATGACATCGTCATTATCGATAGTATGTAACATCGGGTTATCTAGATCGACCAACTGATTGTCTGCATCGGTTTGACCAACGACACCGTCATTGCGGCTGTTACCATCAATATGATCCATCTCTTCTTGTAGTGGGTTTTTTGAGTTTTCCATAAGTCATTCCTTATTGTAATTATTGGCAGTAAAATTATCGTACGCGCTTGTAAAAGCATTATTTATTTTGACAGTGTTATTCTACTGAACAGTCTGTACGGTTATTAGAATTTTCACTAGTAGTAAGGTGTGACAGGATGTTCAAAATATGTAAGGCGATGGACGAAATGCAAAATCGGACGGCTACTCATATTGAGCAGCCGTCCGATTTTGCAGCATTTTTTATACAGTTTGAGCCACTAAGTGATTAAGTGTAAGCCATTATGATGGTCTTTTTAATTATTGGTATGCTTGAATTTATAATTTAATTTCTGCATCAGATATGATTCATAGTCAGCCAGTTTGAAACGCCACAAATAGATCAAGGCAATCGCATAGATGGCCGTTTCCGACAATTCTTCGACGAACTCGCCCCAGGTATGCGGGAATACAATGGCGTTCTCTCCCATATATTGGATGATTGCCAGTACTGCAGCGCTGAGATAGAGTGAAACAGGCACGTTCTTTAGTACTGCCCAGAGGTATTTTCTCGAATACGCCAATAGCCCAAGCGCCACGAGATAAATAACGGTAAGTACACTATCTTCCCACCAGTCATAAGACTGATTCAAAAAAGAGAAGTCGCTTGGAACCAACAAATCTGGTAGATAGTTCAATTCCCGTCGTATCACAGCGACAAATACCAGTAGCGCTGCTAACCAAAAAGCCTGAATGTGTTTGATATGACTTTGTACAAGGTATTGTGCGCAACGTAGCAAACAGGCAAACAACAGGATCATACCGGGGATTTCAATGAGGCCATCTGAATTCAAAATAACTGGCTCCTGCGCGTCAAAAAATGTGTCAAAAACAAAAAAGTGAGCCCGTAGGCTCACTCTAACCAAAACTGTCTCACTAAATACAGATAATCTATAGGACGCTATTATAACCTAGCTTGACGATGATAACGTCATAAAATATAACCAATTGGTCATAAGTGGTTGTTTGTATAGGTAATATAAAAATAAATATTACCCTTCACTCTATCGATGATTGTACTAACTGACTAAACATAGCAAACAATGGGTTAAGTTTGACTGTCAGTATTGGTAAGTATAAAAGCACAAAACCCATGTTATCTTTACGTTGTGGGGAGCTATAAACTCCCCAAAATCAATAATTAGTGTGCTTCATCCCAGTTCTGACCACTGTCCGTCTCAACCAATAACGGCACTGCAAAGTCAACATCCCAGCCTTTATCGACAGCGGTGGTCGCTAGGACATCTTGCATGGCATCCGTAATCAATTGGCTAACCGCGTCTACCTTATCGGCATCTACTTCAAAAACGAGTTCATCATGAACCTGTAGCAGCATTTTGGCCTGATCTTTAGGCAGTACTTTATCAACGGCAATCATGGCAAGCTTAATCAGATCAGCGGCTGAGCCTTGTAACGGCGCATTAATTGCCGCGCGCTCGGCACCTTGCTTAACCATACGATTGCTATGATTGATATCAGGCGTATAGAGTTTACGACCCAATATCGTCTCGACATAGCCTTGCTCGTACGCACTAGCGCGCGTATTGACCATATAGTTTTTGACACCTGGGTAGCGCTCAAAGTACATATCAATGTAGTCTTGTGCTTCACCTCGGCTCATCTGTAACTGCTTGGCAAGTCCAAAAGCACTCATACCATATAGCAGTCCAAAATTAATAGCCTTGGCATTACGGCGCTCCGTTGGCGTAACGTCCGCGACCTCTTTGCTTAGCACTTCGGCAGCAGTGGCAGCATGAATATCTAGACCTTCGTTAAAGGCATGAGTCAGGTTGCTATCGCCTGAGAAGTGTGCCATCAGACGCAATTCAATCTGTGAATAATCCGCCGCTAAGATCACACGACCTTCTGGTGCGATAAAGGCTTGGCGAATCAGGCGACCAGTCGCCGTACGAATCGGAATATTCTGTAAGTTAGGATCGGTTGATGATAGACGACCTGTGCTCGTTAATGCCTGATGATAGCTGGTATGGACACGGTCAGTCTCGCTATCTGCGACATTATCGAGCGCATCGGTATAAGTGCTCTTGAGCTTGGATAATCCGCGATACTCTAAGGTAATATCGACTAGCGGGTGATCGACTTTCGATAGGACCGCTTCACCAGTAGAATATTGACCAGATTTGGTTTTCTTACCGCCAGGGACGCCGAGCTTATCAAACAACATCTCGCCGAGCTGCTTTGGCGAGCCTAAGTTGAACTCTTCACCCGCCACCTCGTAGGCACGCTGCTCGAGCGCGATGATTTCTTCGTCAAAGCGCTTTGATAGTTCGTTCAAAAATGAGCGTTTGATGAGAATACCATGCGCTTCCATTTGACAAAGTATCTCAGCCGTTGGAATTTCCAACTCGTGGAGTAATTTGGCATTGTTAGCATCATTTGCCAGCTCAACGCTGAACACGTCAAACAATTGATAGGTGATATCGGCATCTTCACAAGCATAGTCACTCGCAATATCGATAGCTACTTGGTCAAAGGTGACTTGTTTCGCGCCTTTACCTGCAATTTCCTCAAAGCTGATGGTCTGCGTTTGTAGATAATGGCGCGCCAGATCGTCCATACCGTGGCGAGTAGCTGCTGCGTTAATGACATAGCTTGCCAGCATGGTATCCATCGCCCAGTTGTTTGGCTGCTCATGTATCGCACCAACTAAGTCGATGTCATAGTGTGCGAGGATATGTGCGTCGTATTTTAGATGCTGTCCGATTTTACCGATATTTGGGTTTTCTAGCACAGGCTTTAAACGTGCCAATACCGTATCACGATCGAGCTGTTTTGCTGTTAGCTCGTCACCTTCTAAGCTGTGGGTGAGTGGCACATAATAAGCCTCGTGTGCTTGCACAGCAAACGATAGACCGACGATTTGGGCCTCGCGCCAATGGACGCTGGTGGTTTCGGTATCGATGACGAAATGCGGCGCTGCTTCTAATAATTCGACCAGGCTATCAAACGCGGGCTTGTCGAGCACAGTATGCCACGCTTTATCCTGATGGTTGACCTTGATGTCATCGCCGCTGTTTGCTTGCAGCGATTTGGCGACTTGTGCTTGTGACTCAGCATTGGCTTGGCTATCCTCGACACTCTTTGAGCCATTTGCAGGATGGTTTGGATGATCAAGCGATGCCAGCTCGTTTCTAAACTCAAGCTCATTGTATAGGTCGCGCAGCTCATCTATATACGCGCAAGGATCGGTATTGATTTTTAGATCGTTCCAGTCCTGACCGATTTGTAGATTGGTGACGATGGTAGCGAGCTGTCTATTAAAAGGAATGTCATCGGCGTGTTCGATCAACCCTTTGGCGCCGCGACCTTTGATAAAGCCAATATGCTTGAGCATGTTATCAATGTCACCATACTCAACCAGCAAATCTTTCGCGGTCTTTTTACCGATACCCGGCACGCCTTTGATACCGTCAGAGCTGTCACCCATGAGCGTCAAAAAGTCAATCATTTGGTTTGGGTTGATACCGAACTTGTCGATCACCGCTGGCGTGTCCGTGACTTTACCCGTAAAGCTGTCTTCTAATATCACACAGTCATTGACCAGCTGCATCATGTCTTTATCGCCCGTTGAGATGACCACATGATGACCTTGCTCGACCGCGCGATGGGCAAGCGTACCGATGATATCGTCCGCTTCTGCGCCTTCGATACGTAGCAGCGGAATACCTAGCGCGCTGACCAAACGATGGATATAAGGAATTTGCTCTACCAGCTCTACGTCTATAGGCGGACGGGCGGCTTTATAGTCAGGTGACATATGATGGCGAAAAGTCGGTGACTTGGTGTCAAAGCAGACCGCCATATGAGTGGGGTGATAACGACGCATCAATTTTAGCAGCGCATTCAAAGTACCACGGATCGCATTGGTTATTAGACCTTGCGAGTTTTGCATGGTCTTTGGAAGAGCGTGATAGGTGCGAAACAGATAGTAAGAGCCATCGACCAAGATAAATGGAGGCTGATCTTTGTCCACATGACTGGTATTCATCAGCGCAACGTTAGGCATATCGTCAAAATTTGGCAAGGCTTTTGGATCTAGCGCTTGATGGGAGTGGTGGTCATTGCTGGTCGTATTACCAGATGTATTGTCGGCTATATTATCAGTCATAAAAATCACTTATCAGCTATTAGATAGAAATATGCTCTTATTATAACGATAAAATCCGCGTGTGCCGAACTCCTTAACCGTTACGAGATATTGTAGTGGTATTAGGGCATGTCCCTAATTCAAACGCTTATCACTAAATGGGCTAAAAATGGCTAAATCTTTGACAAACGGCGTCAAATAGCTGGTTAATATCTCGATATTGTCTGCACTATTTTCCTTGTTTGCCTGCGGTTTATTTCATTTTTATTACCATTTTTAAAATAGGAACACTCCCTAGTTTTTCACCAAAATGTCAAATAAAAAAAGAACCCAGACCAGCTGAGTTCTTTTATAATTAACTTATTCTTAATTACTTATTGATAGTAAGTCTAATAATGCGTTATTTTACTTCTGAAGTGACTTCGACATCAATGTTGCCGCTGGTTGCTTTTGAGTATGGGCATACTTCATGCGCTTTTTCGACCAGTTTTTGGATGTCATCAGCAGATAGGTCTGTGTTATCAGCGATAACATGGATTTTTACAGCAAGCTTATATTCGTGGTTTTCGCCTTGTAGTAGATCGACAGAGGTCTCAACAGTTGAGCCAAACGTGGCGCTTTCCATTTTTTTGACCACGCCTAGAGCGCCATCAAAACAAGCACCATAACCCATAGCGAGTAACTGCTCAGGGTTGTTGCCTTTTTGATTACCGCCTGGTGGTACCATGTTGATTTCAAGATCACTATCGCTCAAGGTTGCTGTACCCATGCGACCGCCAGTAACCGTAGATTTTGTAGAATATAGAGATTTCATGACACATCCTTTGTTTTGAGTTTTTATGTTGAAGTGGTAAATCTAAATGTCCAATCTAGGATAGCAAATCATTAAGGCAGCTCAGTGAGTTAGTAGTAAATATTTACAACAAGTTTGTAAATGATTCTTGAATAAAGCTTGCATGAACAGTTTAAGTAGCAAGGCATATCAGCATCGGTGATATTAGGACCTATTGAATAAGTACTGGCAGGCATTAGTAGTGCTACAGGTGTCCATCACTATAGGCATTGCTATAATAGACTTTTAATCCGTCCTAATCTCCTCAAAACAGATAATAGAGTCTGACTCATAAGGATAGTGTTCGATGAATAGAGTGGTTGCAATATCTGGTGTTCTATCTGTGGCAGCACTTACTGTAGTGGGCTGCGGAGAAGAGGACGGCGCCTCTTATGGTTCTGGTAGTAGCACGATAACGCTGACAAGCTTTGATAGTAGCTATGATAGTAAAGCCAATGATACTGCCATTGCCCGAATCGATGAAACCTACCGTACTGGTGCACGTGATATCAAAACCACCAATCTCATCAATAGTTATAGCAATCAGAGTCTTAACGATCTAGACAGAACGGTACTAGCAAACGACTTCGAAGGTCGACTCGAGAATAAAGACATCGAAGTCAGTAACCGCACCGTCAAACGTCCCATTTATGAAAAAAACAGCAATAATAAACTAGACTACGAAACCACCTATCAAACTCTTAATTTATCAGGATTAAACGCCAACAGTTATAGCGCTGGCACGAATATCGAAGACCGCCGTGGTATTCGGACAGCCTTGAGCAAATACGCTAATATTCCTTCTAATGTTGCCTTTCCTGAAGGATCGGTTTGTTACATTCCGGTCGTGACAAGCGAACGCTCATTTTGGGCATTTAATGACAAGAACAAGACTGGCTACTCGTCATTAGAGAAATGGCTTGATGCGGCCAAACAGCGCTTTAGCGATGATAGAGATCATAGAACCTCTCAGTTCGGTGTGGGTATAGAAAACAAGCAAGCAGCGGCGCAAGTGATGTTTTTTGCATATAATAATCAGCCCGCTTATGAATATAGCGGCGTTGAATATGGAAAGGATATCTATGAGGCACACTATGTTGCTAAGGGCAGTATTAATCCAAATACAGACAGCCGCTTTGGCGTGGTAGATTGTACGCTGGTCAATGAGGTGGCTGGCGACTTCTTAGCTGAGCAAATAAAGCGCTATTATTAAAATCAAGCAAGCTCTACGATGACGGTTAAAAATTTTGTTAACACGCTTTGTCTGACTGAGAGAGCGTGTTTTTTTATACGCTAACTCTGCACCCTAACGCTAAATCGGCTACAATACGCTCATTATTTATTCTATTTATTTAGATTACTGTCTAAAAGACAGCCTTTTTGAAGTTAAGGTTGAAGCCAAAAACTATGAGTGTAGATCCAAAGAAATTAAACAAAGAAGTGGCCAAGCGCCGCACCTTCGCTATTATCTCGCATCCCGATGCAGGTAAGACCACCATGACCGAAAAGCTGCTGTTATGGGGTCAAGCAATTCAGGTAGTGGGCGAAGTCAAAGGCCGTAAGACTGATCGTCATGCGACCTCAGATTGGATGAGCATGGAGCAAGAGCGTGGTATTTCGATCACCACGTCTGTCATGCAGTTCCCGTACAAGGATCACATGGTCAACCTGCTAGATACCCCAGGTCACGCCGACTTTAGTGAAGATACTTACCGTACATTGACCGCCGTAGACAGCGCACTGATGATGGTCGACGGGGCAAAGGGTGTCGAGGAACGAACCATCAAACTGATGGAAGTGTGCCGTATGCGCGATACGCCAATCATCTCATTCGTTAATAAGCTCGATCGTCAGATTCGTGAGCCGCTTGAGCTGCTGAGTGAAATCGAAGCGGTGCTCAAGATTAAATGCGTACCTGTTACATGGCCAATTGGTATGGGGCAGGATTTTGTTGGGGTATATCACCTTGCAGAAGACAAAACCTATCTCTACGAAAAAGGCAACGGCGGCAAAATGACCGTCTCTGAGACTCGCGAGGGCTATGACTATCCGGATATACGTGAGCGTCTTGGGCAGTTGATGTTTGATGCGTTTGAAGAGTCATTAGAGCTGGTACAAATGGCGCTAGAAGAGTTCAGTGTTGACGCGTTCTTAGCAGGTGAGATGACGCCAGTATTGTTCGGTACGGCATTGGGCAACTTCGGTGTCAACATGGTCCTTGATACCTTAGTCAAATATGCCCCGCCGCCAAAAGCCCATCCAACGACGGAACGTAAAGTCTCAGCAACCGAGACTGATTTCACAGGCTTCGTTTTTAAGATTCAGGCAAATATGGATCCGCGTCACCGTGACCGCATTGCGTTCTTGCGCGTGTGCTCTGGTAAGTACGAGAAGGGCATGAAGATGAAGCACGTGCGTCTGGGTAAAGATGTCCGTATTGCTGATGCGCTAACCTTTTTGGCCGGTGACCGCGAGGCGCTAGAAGAGGCTTATCCAGGTGATATTATTGGTTTGCATAACCATGGCACAATCTCTATCGGTGACAGCTTCACGGAAGGTGAGGAGCTGAGCTTTACTGGTATTCCTCACTTTGCGCCTGAACTGTTCCGCCGGGTGGTGCTAAAAGATCCGCTTAAATCAAAAGCATTGCAAAAAGGGTTACAGCAGCTGAGTGAAGAGGGCGCAACGCAGGTATTCATGCCGCAGATTAATAATGATTTGGTCTTGGGTGCGGTCGGTGTACTACAGTTTGAGGTGGTCGCGCATCGTCTCAAAGAAGAGTACAAAGTCCAATGTACGTTTGAGCCGGTATCGATTGCCACCGTACGCTGGATTCATTGTGATGATGAGGTAGCATTAGCAAAATTTAAGAAAAAAGCCCACGACCAGTTATCAATAGATGGTGGTGGTTATTTGACTTATCTTGCACCATCACGCGTCAACTTACAGTTGATGCAAGACCGTTATCCAGAAATAACGTTCAGTAGTACGCGTGAGCATTAATATCATTCGTACTAAAAACACCTGTACCGCTTATTTTTCATCGATTAAGACACGCTAGCCGTGTCTTTTTTATTGTCTATCGTTTATGGTCTGATATTGGTTTTTAATGATTAGCAATACTTCATAAACACAAACAGTGTTCCTACAATACAGCGTCATTGTTACGGTAGAATGTTACGCAATACTTTATATTTATAAAAGAAAATGTATGGCAGCGATGATTCGATTCTATTTTAATAAGTCTATGTTTCAACTGTTATTGTGTAGGGCCGCGAATATTCAGCGCGTTAGTTCCTTGGCGAGTGGTTTACTAATCGGCGCTATCAGTATGTCTGCAACTGCAGGTAGCCTTGTCAGTAAAACAGAGTATCTTGATTATCAACTGCCAGAAAAAATTCAGAATATATGCGCTGAGCGTGATAATTGCCCAGAGATTGAGGTTAAATATCTCAAGAGTAATCATAGCTGGATAGATACAACAATCAATGCACGTATTAACAGTTTGGTTGTCAATAGTAAGCCAACAGAATCAGCACCGATTAAAACGCCAAGCACTCAAGCAGACGTGAATGCTGCGATTAATGACTTTGCGGCGTCGCAGTTTCAAGATATGCCTGAAGAGGTTTCGTGGGCTTATAGTTTGACGGTGACGCCTGTCTATTTAGGTCACGTCAATAACTTTGAGCTGTTTGAAATCAACTCTTATGTTTTTACTGGCGGTGCGCACGGTATGCCATACAGCGAGTATTTGACGTTTGATCTAAGTACCGAAAAACAAGTCACCCTCGATGATATGCTGATCAAAGGCAAGAAGCCTCGTTTCGAAGCACTCGCGCATGATGCGTACAAGACATGGGTGAAAACGGTCGCTGACGATGTCAGTAGCTATGAGAAAAATTGGCCATTTATGTTGAGCAACAATGTGACGTTGACAGATACAGGCATCAATATTCGCTATCAGCACTATTCTATCGGCCCGTATGCTTATGGTATGCCCGTATTGAGCATTCCGTATAGTGAGCTTAATAAGGTGATAAAACCTTACTTTATACCAAAATAGACAGATAAATAACGACTACATTATGTTCTCTACTACAGATCGACCAGTTAATAACCATCAATAATAATTTGCTTAAAATCGTTTGAAAATTAATAGAAAAATAAGGAGTTACAGTATGACGAATAATACAGATAACATGACAGCAGCAACCAATACGTGGCAGTTGAATGCATTGACAGAGGCATTGGGCGATTTAACACTGACAGTTAGTGATAGTTTGTCTGTTGGCCGTGGCAGCGACAGTGATGTCGTGCTGGGTAGCAAACAGGTATCTCGCAATCATGCTGTGCTGAGCGTACTAGACGGTCAGCTATACGTAAAAGACTTGGATTCTTCCAATGGTACTTTTATCAACGATAGACGTATCACAGGTAACGAGTCAAATGTGCTACAAGCTAACGATACGCTTGGTTTTGCAAGTTTTGTCTTTCAGGTACAAGCATCTACCACTCCTGAAGAAAGTACAACGTTAGCACCAGCAACAGAAGAAGAGGTAACCACTGAGACAGAAACAACCGCGGGAACTGTTGACGAGCAGAGCATAGCTAATGAGACTATCGATCAAAAATCTCTTGATAATAGACCAGTTATTGATGAGCTTGTTACTGAAGAGACTAGTATTAAAGAACAAACAAATGAGAGTCCTGTAGCAGCTAGCAACGAACCAGTCGTCAAACAAACAGGTATCGAAGAGATCCTACCTAGTTCTAATACAGAGAAAGTATCATCTGTCGATACCGACCCAACTAGAGCGCCAGACACCACAATGGACAAAACAGCAGACCCAGTAACAACACCTACCACTGAGGACGTAGTTGCTGAATCAGTCTCTCCAGAGCCAGTAGTAAAAGAAACAGGTATCGAAGACGTATTATCAGCAGCAGACAGTACAGCGCCCGCACAAATTGAAGAGACTTCAGTTGAAGCAGGGGCAACATCTGAATCAACTGTACCAACAACGTCAGAGCAGTCGACAGTAACTAATGAGAGTGCCTCGTTAGTAGAGCAGGAACCAGTGGTAGAGCAGCCAGTGGCACATAAAGAGACTGTAATACGTGAGGAGCGTGCAAACCAAATGGAACATGACAAAACAACAAAAACAGAGTTACAAGAAGAAGCTGACCCTGAAGTTTTAAAAGCCAAACAAGCAGCCAGTGCACAGTTTTCAGGTACAGCTAATTTAGGACAGGATCGTGATCTTGGTACTGAAGGCAATAATGCAATGGATCAAGAAATCAGTAATCCAGCGCATACAGGACAAGTAGAGAAAAAAGCGAGTGGCGGCTGGTTTATATGGGTCTTCCTAGCGATTTTGATTATCGGTCTGGCGTTGTGGTTATTTAATATGGGCGGTGTTTAATCCTATTCAACCTGGATACAACTTAGCTATGGCAGCTACTCTATAGAATGAATGTTGGAGTAGGAGACTATTGAGGCTACTAAGACTAAGTTATCAGTGCTAACGAGTATTGCTGAATACTTGATTAGCTATTTATCCAAATAATTTTTTTATAGCGCCAACATGACAACAAAATGTTGGCGCTATATTTTATTTAACAGTGTGCTGTTTTGTTTTTGCCGCGATGATGCAAAGTGAGCGTTACTATGATGACCTTCCAAGAATACCAAGCTTTCAAAGATCGTGGCTTTAGTCATGCGCCCTTGATAAAAAAACGTTTGATGGACGTACAGACCCCAGTGTCCGTCTTTTCTAAAGTGCGTGATCTAAATGGCTCTGCTTATCTGTTTGAGTCTGTAGTAGGCGGTGAGCGCTGGGCGCGATATTCGATGATTGGTTTGGGTAGTGATTTGATCCTACAATATGCTGATGGCAATATGACCATCAAAAAAAATGATCATATCGATACACAAGCCGTAGTAGATCCCTTCGATTATATCCGCAAGTTGATGGCGCAGTATCAGATGCCAACGGCTGAAGATATGCCCACTGTACCAAGTTTTAGTGGCGGCTTAGTGGGATACTTCGGCTATGATATGGTACGTATTATTGAGCCTAGTGTCGGACCATCTGATGCTCCTAATCCCATGTCGATGCCAGATATGTGGCTGATGCTGTCAATGAGCGTCATCGTATTCGATAATCTAGAAAACACCTTGTCAATAATCGTTTATGCTGATTGCCAGACTGAAGAAGGCTACAGTACAGCCATTCGTGAATTAGAAAAAATCGAAGAAAAGTTGGCAGAGCCGTCGAATCTGTCTGCGCCAGTCATGCCTACGCCTACATTCACATCGCAGACAGGTAAGGATAAATACTGTAGCGACGTCAACAAAATAAAAGACTATATCGTAGCAGGCGATGTCATGCAGGTAGTCCCAGCGCAGCGCTTGACTGCTGACTATACAGGTGACTCTCTAGCTGTTTATCGCGCGCTCCGCTATCTCAACCCATCGCCTTATCTGTTTTTGGTGCATGGCTATACGCTCGACGACCATAAGCGATTTGATATCATCGGCGCGTCTCCTGAAATATTATCTAGGATCGAAAATGGCAAGGTAACTGTGCGTCCGCTAGCAGGGACACGTAAGCGTGGTCAAGATGAAGCAGAGGATCTGGCACTGGAGCAGGAGCTACTTCATGACAAAAAAGAAACTGCCGAGCATTTAATGCTTGTTGATCTAGGTCGTAATGATATCGATCGCGTTTGCGAATATGGTAGTGTCAAAGTGACAGAAAAGATGTTTATTGAGCGCTACTCACAAGTGATGCATATTGCGTCCAATGTAGAAGGCACAATACAAGCTGACAAAGACGCATTGGACGTGTTCTGTGCGACTTTTCCTGCTGGTACGCTATCAGGGGCTCCTAAAATTCGAGCCATGCAAATTATTGATGAGATAGAACCTGTTCGTCGAACGGTATTCGGCGGCTCTGTAGGTTATTTGGGCTGGAATGGCAATATGGATACCGCCATTGCTATTCGTACTGCAGTAATGCGCCGCGGCGAGATACATATCCAGGCAGGAGCAGGCGTCGTCGCTGATTCTGTACCAGAAGCTGAGTGGGATGAAACCAATAAAAAAGCACTAGCATTGGTAAAAGCCGTAAAAATGGCCTGCAATGGATTGCGTATTCGCTAACTATTCTCTTTTAATTTATCAAATACAGGTAAATCGGATACAAGATACCAAGACGACTGTATTTTTCTATTAAAAAAATAACAACGTAATCAATGGCTTGAGTATTTATATCAAAATAATTGAAAAAAAGATAAAAAAGGACTTGCGTCATTCAAAATATTTGATAGAATAGCCACCACTTTAGAGAGAACAAGCCGACTTAGCTCAGTTGGTAGAGCAACTGACTTGTAATCAGTAGGTCGCCAGTTCGATCCCGGCAGTCGGCACCATCTCTTTTAAAGTAGCTTTTTATGAATTTGTCTTAAATGAAAGTCATTTTTGTTCAAAGCACCCTAAGGTGGGATTGGGGAGCGGTCAAACCCAACAGACTGTAAATCTGTCGCGAAAGCTTCGAAGGTTCGAATCCTTCTCCCACCACCATATTTTTTAAAAGTTTGTCACAGCGCCAAGCATGCTCTGTATTTAACAACTCTCGATTAGAGTTGATATAAACAAGAGTAAATGCGGGTGTGGTATAATGGTAACACCTTAGCCTTCCAAGCTAATGACGCGGGTTCGATTCCCGCCACCCGCTCCATATATACACCATCGCAAAGCCTAATAATCAATCATCACGACAGTCAGTTATTATTGCTGTATCGTGATATTTTTTTTAGTGCAGCTCAAAGATTTTTAATATACGCTCATATAGCTCAGCGGTAGAGCACTCCCTTGGTAAGGGAGAGGTCTCGAGTTCAATTCTCGATATGAGCTCCATTTATTATTTATCTCCTTTATGCTTGTTTTGCTATTTATATATAGCTTTGCGTCGATATCGAAAATATAAAATATTGAAACATATAAAATTAGTAAGACATATAATGATTCAAAGGTGACACTGAGGTGTTGCCTTTTAGTGCTGTCAGCATGTTAATGAATATCGGTTTTGGTGGTTTGATATCAACGCTATTAGAACTGGTAAACGAATATGCAGGCATTTATACACTATTTCTTGCATTTTGGTTTCCCTCTTTTTATTGCAATTGCGTTTTTTAGAAAAGAGTGGAAAAAAGCATATCTGATTTTGCTCGCGACCATGCTGGTGGACATAGATCACCTAATAGCGAACCCAATTTTTCAGGCAAATAGATGTAGCATTAATTTCCACCCATTACATACGTATTATGCAATGTTGGTATATGTGTTTTTGCTCTTTTTCCGTAAGCCTTTTAACATTATTGGCATTGGATTGCTTTTTCATATGTTGACGGACTTTACGGATTGTTTGATGATGTCATCGAGCTAATACAATAGATTTGTACATCGAGACAGTTAAAAGGTCATAGCTGACGTTGGAATGAATCAAGCGTTCTATGACACAGAGAAAAATTGGTTTGTATTGACAGAGTTATGACTATTTAAGACAAGTCAGCGTATAATAACGGATACAAAAATTAGTTCGGAGTGCTGCTTGATTAGAAGCAGTGGTTCGTGCGGTTGATAGCTAGGTTTATGATGATTTAATTTTATTATGAGCCATTAAACAGCTTTTTATTTATCATTCACCAAAAAAAGAGGAAATACCCATGGCAAAGGCCAAGTTTGAACGTAACAAGCCACACGTCAACGTCGGAACCATCGGACACGTTGACCATGGTAAAACCACCCTTACCGCTGCAATCGCAACCGTAGCTGCAATCACCTCTGGCGGCGAAGCAAAAGACTACGCGTCTATTGACTCAGCACCAGAAGAAAAAGCACGTGGTATCACCATCAACACCTCACACGTAGAATATGACACAGACAGCCGTCACTATGCTCACGTAGATTGCCCAGGTCACGCCGATTATGTTAAAAACATGATCACTGGTGCTGCTCAGATGGACGGCGCAATCCTAGTCGTATCTGCAACTGACGGCCCTATGCCACAAACTCGTGAGCACATTCTGCTTTCACGTCAGGTTGGCGTACCGTACATCATCGTATTCATGAACAAATGTGACATGGTTGATGACGAAGAACTACTAGAACTAGTAGAAATGGAAGTTCGTGAACTATTGAACGACTACGACTTCCCAGGTGATGACACGCCTATCGTTAAAGGTTCAGCTACTGAAGCCCTAAAAGGCTCAGAAGACAAATATGGCCAACCAGCCGTAGTAGAACTACTAAACGTACTAGACACCTACATCCCAGAGCCAGAGCGTGACATCGACAAAGCATTCCTAATGCCAATCGAAGATGTATTCTCAATCTCAGGTCGTGGTACCGTAGTAACTGGCCGTGTTGAATCTGGTATCGTTAAAGTTGGTGACGAGATCGAAATCGTTGGTATCCGTGACACTCAAAAAACTACCTGTACTGGTGTAGAGATGTTCCGTAAACTGCTTGACGAAGGTCGTGCAGGCGAAAACTGTGGCGTACTACTACGTGGTACTAAGCGTGAAGACGTACAACGTGGCCAAGTACTAGCTAAGCCAGGTTCAATCACGCCTCACACTAAGTTTGACGCTGAAGTATATGTATTGTCAAAAGAAGAGGGTGGTCGTCACACACCATTCTTAAACGGCTATCGTCCACAGTTCTACTTCCGTACTACTGACGTAACTGGCGCAATCCAATTACAAGACGGTACTGAAATGGTAATGCCTGGTGATAACGTTGAGATGGGCGTAGAGCTTATCCACCCAATCGCTATGGACAAAGGTCTTCGCTTCGCTATTCGTGAAGGTGGCCGTACTGTAGGCGCTGGTGTTGTTGCTAACGTATTGAACTAATCATTAAGTCTCAGTAATGAGCTTATGAGCTAGTCATAAAAAAGCCACCCTATTTAGGGTGGCTTTTTTTGTAGTAAATAATAAATAATGTAGCCTATCTACTTATATAATCTAAACTGAACTAAACGGTAAGACTAATTAAATGACAAGCATAAAAGGACAGTCATGTTTGCGATAGAAGCGTTAGCACTCAATGCAGCAGATTCTGAGAAAATGATTCAAGCCGTAGCCAATATCGAAGCCATCGTTCAGTCGCAAAGCGCTTGGAACTATCAGACTTTGCTTGAACTGCTTGAGCAAGACAGTACTAATATGCTAATAGTCTATAAACAAGAGAAAGAAGAGTGGACTGAAGATAAACAAGTGATTGGATATTGTTTATATCAGATGATATTTGAGCAAGCAGAGATTTTGCGTATTGGTACGCATCCTGATTATCAACGACAAGGTATTGCTTCACAGACCATTGATAAGCTACATGAATTTTTGCAGAGTAATCAAGTGGAAAGTTTGTTGTTAGAGGTGCGTGCAAATAATCATGCGGCGATTGCGTTATATGAGCGGCAAAACTTCGTCGTGATCCATAAGCGCAAAGGCTACTATCAATCATCACATCAGCCAGCAGTTGATGCGCTTATTATGCAGCACACTTATACCGAGTAGACTGGAGGAAATCTAGTTGATAGTCAAGATAGTAGTGTTTCTGAAGGCAAGTACGGGATATCAAGCAGAGTTATTATGGTTACGGCGCTCAGCGTACTTACTGTGAAGGTATCGTCTTTTTACAAACTTCAATATCCAGCTGATACTCACTATCTGCCTGCATCTGAACAAGAATGTCGATGCGCTCGCTCAGTAGCTCTACCATCATACTGATATTGGCTTGTTGTTTTTTGACTTGTTCTAGCTTTTGCTGAGTCAGCATGAGCTGCAAATCAATATCCAGTTGACCATCGTAATAATCGTTTAAGCTGTTTTTGATCTCGATGAGGGTGAAGCCAATAGCTTGTGCACTCTTAATCAACTCAATACGTTCGATACACTCAGGATGAAACTCCGTATACAAGCGTGACCCTGCCTGACGTTTACGTGATTTTAGCAGACCTAACTGCTCATAATGACGTACCGTGTCTTTGGTGGTATTGGCCTTCGCTGCCAGCTCTCCGATCAACAAAAATGAGATATCAAGCGCCATAAAAACCTCGTTGTTGCTTAGCTATTGTCATTATCATGATATGCGTTGCCAAGGCTCTGTAGTATCAAGTCGCGTCACTGCTAATGGTTTGTGCAAGCTGTAATCCCACTGAACAAAACGATGACCTATCAGGCTATCTAACTGGGCAAGGAAATCAGTACGCGGCAGGGTGGTAGCGCCCAAGCTCATGAGGTGATCATTTGGCAATTGGCAATCGACGAGTGCCACGTGACTTTGTTCGCATAAGCGCATCAAACCCCAGAAGGCTATCTTTGAGGCATTGGACGCACGATGGAACATAGACTCGCCAAAATAAATATTGCCTATTTTTAGTCCGTAAAGTCCGCCAATCAGCTGACCTTTCTCATCCCAGACCTCAATACTGTGGGCGAAGCCTTGCGCATGCAATTTGGTATAGGCCTCAATCATCTCATCATGAATCCAAGTATGCTCGCCTTCAGGCAAGTCATTATTAAGACCATCGCTTCGCGGTAGACTACAGGCGTGTATGACCTCATCAAAAGCTTGATTGAGTGTCAACTGCCAACGCGCGCGGCTTGCTTGCTTACGTAGCGACTTACTCGGTTGATAATCAGATGGTACTATCACACAGCGTGGCTCAGGACACCACCAAGCAATAGGTTCGTCTTCATTGAACCACGGGAATAGTCCCCGTGCATAAGCAGATATTAATGTCTCGGGTGTTAGATCGCCGCCCATCGCGACAATGCCAATCCCATCAGGATCGACAGAGATAGGATTAGGAAAGTCATAACGCCCAAGACTTTTTAGAGTCTCAGGCGTGATGTATTGAGTGGTATCATCGTGCTGCGTGAAGTTATCCATTTACTCTTCTTGATCAGCAGTTAGGGTTGATGCATACGTATGGTCTTTCGCCGTTGCTTCACCGATAGCATCTAAGTACTTTTCAGCATCAAGTGCTGCCATACAACCTGTACCAGCAGAGGTAATAGCCTGACGATAAACATGATCAGCGACGTCGCCAGCTGCAAATACACCCTCAATGCTAGTTTGTGTAGCGTTACCATTGAGACCACTATTGACAGTCAGATAGCCATCTTTCATGTCCAATTGACCGGTGAATAGGTCAGTATTAGGCTTGTGACCGATCGCGACAAACATACCCATTGCGTCTAGTTGTTTGGTGCTACCATCAATCATTGATTCGATAACGACACCATTGACACCCATATCATCACCAACCACCTCTTTTACCTGATGGTTCCACTCGATTTTGACATTGCCATTTTTGGCTTTTTCAAACAGCTTGTCTTGTAGGATTTTTTCAGAGCGTAAGCTATCACGGCGATGCACCAAGGTGACTTCAGAAGCAATATTAGACAGATATAAGGCTTCTTCGACGGCGGTATTACCACCACCAATCACAGCGACTTTTTGGTCTTTGTAGAAAAAACCGTCACAAGTGGCACAAGCAGATACGCCAAGCCCTTTAAATTTGGTTTCTGATTCTAGCCCTAAATACTGTGCAGACGCACCTGTTGAGATGATCAAGGCATCACAAGTATAGTCGCCGTTGTTACCTGACAACTGAAATGGGCGCTCGTTTAGATTGACTTCATTGATATGGTCATAAACCAACTCTGTACCGAAGCGCTCAGCATGCGCCTTCATACGCTCCATCAGCGCTGGACCTGTCAAATCATGTGCATCGCCTGGCCAGTTATCGACTTCGGTGGTAGTCGTTAATTGACCGCCAACTTCCATACCTGTAACCATAACTGGTTTAAGATTGGCACGTGCAGCGTATACCGCAGCAGAGTAACCAGCAGGACCTGAGCCCAAAATAATAAGTTTTTCGTGACGTGGAGCAGTAGTGTCAGTTGCCATGAGGTGTTCCTTTCTAAAAATACGAATGAATAATGTTAGTTATAAATATAATAAAAAAATCAAAAATTATGACTAATATGGTTTTTCTAATTGCTGTGTGATAATAACATAAGGGCATAGGTCGAAAAGTGCAAGTTTGCTAAAACAAACACAGCTATCATTAGAATCAAAGCATAATAACCTTGAAATACTAGCGCTAGAAACAGCTGGTATTTTATAGCGTTTGTACAAAACCGCTAGCAGTATTCTGTTAGCAATACTCTATTGGTGGACGGTTTTTTTGCACAAATAGCGTCTCGATTTACTTTCCTACACGCTTTATTTATAAGACTGTCGCCACTGTACCTATGTATTTGTTATTATAAGGAGTTATGCCGAGTGAGGTAGGGTTTGGGTGACAATGACGGTTGTGCGTTCTTATGATGCTAGCGTCTTATGATAAATGCCTCCCTACCAAAAACACTCTGCGAGGTACATCTATGTCAGCACTTTATGTCAGCATGATTAGGCTTAGTCATGCGTTGGCGACCATTTAGTATTAACAACAAGGCAGATTTTACGTGATATCAGCACCGCATATTGAGTATTTAAAAAAGGGAATGTTTACCCTCCTTGGGTTAATACTGGCCGTATATCTGTTTGTCATTCTAATGACTTACACAGGTAATGATCCTAGCTGGTCGCATATTAGTAGTGACATGACAACCATCAATAATATGGGTGGTCAGACGGGTGCTTGGTTATCTGACTTGCTCTACAGCTTTTTTGGGTTTGGTGCCTGGTGGTTTTTAGCATTTGTCGTTTATGAGTCGATTCTTATTTGGTGGGACAATAAACCCACGTTTTGGCTCATGCGACTGGTCGCTTACGTGTTTTTGTTGCTGACTGCTAGTGCGTTATTTGCACAACTGGTCGCCCTAATTCAACAAGTGACTAACCCTGCATCGATGGGACTTGAAGGTGTTGCTGGTGGTATTATCGGTCTTGAGTTACAAGAGCGCTTGGCGCAGCTACTATTGCAGTGGGGTAGTGTGGCTTTCTTGGCGGTATTCGTCGTGATTACAGCTACTTTTGCTTTCAATATTCATTGGCTTGCGATATATCAGAAGATTACGGCGTTATCGTGGCTTGGCTCAGGCGTAAAAAACAAAGAGGCTGTAGACGTTACTCTGCCAATCAGTGCGTCACAAGACGATAGCCACAGCGTAGATGATCAGGCTGAGCAGCAAGTAGAGCATGAACAACTGCCACTTAAGCTGCAATCAGCTGATCATACTGATAGTATTAATGAGGTAGATAACAGTAGCCGATTCAGTAATGTGTTGTCAGATTTCTTGTCGACATCAGGGTTAGCAGACAGCGTCAAAGCCTCTATAGCGACCGCAAAAGAAGCCACTACGTCAAGCGATGAGAAAAGTGCACCACTATATACAGCGGCGGCGACTACCAGTGTTATGGCTGATAGCGCAGCGAACCATATGGCACCACCAGCAATGTCAGCTCCTACCGCGATACCTGCTCGAAAAGTCGAGCCAAGTTTTGCATGGAACGATGCTAATACGGTTGATGACCTGCTCGCGAGTGAGCATATGGTTTATGGTGCCAGCAGTATAGAGAGCTCTAGTGCGCCTGTACTTAACTATACTCAGACAGACACGACTATAGACATGCCCGAAGAGGAGCGGGCATCAAACTCCCAGACGATGCCAATTGCGCAAACAGCTGCGACTGAACCTGCTGAATATAACCAGGAGTTCGCTGATCAGCTACAAGCTAATGAGCCTGAAACAACTCAATCAAGTGATACGAGCCAAAGCGTCGATCAGTTAGCAGAAGCATGGCTGGCCGAGCATGGTGATCTATCTGAACCTGCCACAAACGGTGCAATGCAAGACTCTCAGAGTATTCAAGATACTGCTATAACGGAACAGGCTCGAGTTGAGCAAGCCGTCATTGAGCAACCTGAAGTTGAACAGGCTAAAGTTCAGGAAGTAATCGAAAAGCCTGCAATTGAACAACCTGTCGCTAAACAAGCGGTACAGGAACAAATAATAGAGCCCATACCACAGGTAACCGCTAGCTCTACAGATAAGTCGTCTCCTAAGCCAGCTGCTGAGCCAGCAGAACAGCCGTATGATGAGGCATCACTATCTGTATCTGAAGAGCCGATTGCAGCAGCAATGGACGTCGTACCAACCGTGTCAGATACCTCAGATATGACACCAACCAATACACCACCTGCAAACCCGAAGGCAGCTCCAACAGTAGAATCGGTAAGCCCAGTTGCAGACACACAGCCAACAACCGCAGCAAAACCATCTGTTAGTTTTGCTGTACCTGAGGGTGATAGCAGCAACCATATCACGGATATGATGCCAGAAGATGACAGTGCTAAGAATGCGAGTGCCCCAGTTATGCCGCACATTAGCGATGATGCAGCATTCAGTCAAAAATCACGCTCTATGCAAACGGCGGCCTATCGCAGCAGCCTTACGCCCATTCCAGAGGTCTCTATACTGGATAAGCCCGATCCTGACCGTAAGCCTAGCTATACCGTCGCTGAGCTTGAACAGTTATCTGAATTGTTAGAGATTAAGCTACAGGAGTTCAATGTAAAAGCGTCTGTCGTTAACGCTATCCCAGGGCCTGTTGTGACTCGTTTTGAGGTAGAGCTGGCTGCTGGTGTCAAAGCGAGTAAGGTAACGGGTATCTCGCGTGACTTGGCGCGTTCACTATCTATGGCGTCACTACGTGTGGTCGAAGTAATACCGGGCAAGCCATATATCGGTATCGAAGTACCCAATAAAAAACGTGAAATGGTACGCTTAATTGAGCTGTTAAATACGGATACTTTCAAAGACCCCAAAGCACAAATCAGTATGGCAATGGGAAAAGATATCGGTGGCAACCCTATTATCACTGATCTTGCGCGCGCGCCGCATATGCTGGTTGCTGGTACGACAGGCTCTGGTAAGTCAGTACTGGTCAACTCGATGCTGCTCTCTATGCTACTCAAATATACGCCCAACGAGCTGCGCCTGATCTTGATTGATCCAAAGCAGCTTGAGCTTGCCAACTATAATGACATTCCGCATCTATTAACACCGGTAGTCACTGATATGACAGAGGCTGCCAGTAGCTTGTCGTGGTGTGTGGCAGAGATGGAGCGCCGCTATCAATTAATGAGCCTACTCAAAGTGCGTAAGCTCAATGAGTTCAACAAAAAGGTCATGGCAGCAGAACAATCAGGCAATCCTATGCTCGACCCACTATGGCGACCGAACGATAGCGTCAGTATCAGTCAAGCACCAAAGCTCAAAACCTTACCGATGATTGTTATTGTCGCCGATGAGTTTGCGGATATGATAATGCAGGTTGGTAAACAAGCCGAAGAGCTCATCACGCGTTTGGCACAAAAATCACGGGCAGCAGGCATCCATCTGATGCTAGCCACACAGCGTCCATCCGTCGATGTTATTACTGGTTTGATCAAAGCAAACATTCCCGTGCGTGCAGCGCTACGAGTCAACTCAAAAGTCGATTCACGTACGATCCTAGATAGTGGCGGTGCTGAAGATATGCTGGGCAACGGTGATATGTTGTTCTTAGGACCTGGGCAGATTGAGCCAGATCGTGTGCATGGTGCTTATGTGAGTGACGAAGAGGTCAACCGTGTCTGTGATGCGTGGCGTGAGCGCGGTGCGCCTGACTATATCGATAATATGGCGGGGAACTTTGAGCTGTCTAGTCCGGGTAGCGGTGGTAGTGCCAATGCTTCTGGTGAAGACGATGACCTATACAATGATGCGGTCGCCTTTATCATGGAAACGCGCAAGGTTTCAGCCTCTAGTATCCAGCGTAAATTTAGTATCGGCTACAACCGTGCGGCGCGTATTGTTGACTCTATGGAAGAAGCGGGATTGGTCAGCTCTATGGGCAAAAGTGGTAAGCGTGAACTATTGATGTAGCGATAGGTTCAAGTTGATAACGGAAAAGCGAGTCACGAAAGTGGCTCGTTTTTTTTGCTTTAAATTAAGATAGATATCTTTAAGTTGAAAGTGTTGAAGTGAACTGTGTCTATATTCAAGTAGACGTCACTGAATACTTCAAATGACTAATGAGTTTGTTTATCCATTATTCGTGATGGCTTTTTGTACTAAACTAAAAGAAGTATATTAGGCAAATATGTATATATTTTAAAAAGCAATCATCCCAAAATTTACGACAGTTACTCTCCAAGGAAGGTCAGTTATGTTTAAAGAATATACTCAGTATGATGCCATAGGGTTAGCGGCATTGGTCAATGCAGGTGACGTCAGTGCAAAGGAGCTGTTGGACGCCGCGGTCTATCAAGCCAATGAAGTGAACCCCAAGCTCAATGCCATTGTGCATCGATTTGATGAGCGCGCTTACGATGCTG
This sequence comes from Psychrobacter sp. H27, assembly GCF_059072655.1. NCBI lineage: Bacteria > Pseudomonadati > Pseudomonadota > Gammaproteobacteria > Moraxellales > Moraxellaceae > Psychrobacter > Psychrobacter sp. H27. Next base: position 2,492,891 of record NZ_JCACRX010000001.1, read on the forward strand.
CGCAGGCAGGACTGCCATCTGGTGTGTTTACGGGTGTACCTTACTTGCTCAAAGATCTGTCATTTAGCTTCGCTGATGAGCCTATTACGATGGGTAGCCGTAGTGTCAATATCATCTCAGCACAAGACAGCGAAATCGTCAAACGAATGAAGTCGACAGGCGTCAACACCTTCGGTAAGACCAATACGCCAGAGTTTGGTTTAATTATCACCACCGAGCCAAAAGCGCATGGCGCCACTCACAATCCGTTTAAAAAAGGCTATAGCTCTGGTGGCTCATCAGGCGGTAGTGCAGCAGCAGTCGCGAGCGGTGTCGTACCGATGGCAGGCGGCGGTGACGGTGGCGGCTCGATACGGTTTCCCTCTGCGTGGTGCGGTACATTTGGACTAAAACCCAGCCGCGGACGCAACCCAATGGGACCTAATCTTGGTGAAGGCTGGGACGGGGCAGTTGCCGATCATGTGATCACACGCTCAGTACGTGATAGTGCCGCGATGCTCGATGCCACGAGTGGTGAAGAGATTGGGGCGCCATATGTCATTGCGCCGCCAGATGGGACTTTTTTGCAAGCGGCGATGCGTGCGCCCAGACCACTCAAAATTGCGTTGCAGCAGCAGCCACTGATCGCCAATACTGCCGTGGATAAAGAAGTCCTTGCTGTACTAGAGCAAACCGCCAAGCAACTAGAGTCTATGGGGCATCAGGTCGTACACGCTGAGCCAGATATCAATATCGAGCAGTTTTGGCACGACTTTATCGTAGTGGTGTGCGCACATACTGCCTTTACGATTGATAATATCGAGCGGGAGTTTGGGTCTGAGCATATCAAAAACCTAGAGCCGCAAACCTATAATATGGCGCTACTTGGACGCTCGTTATCGGCAGTAGATTTGGTCCATGCCAAGCACGGTTGGCATCACAGTCAATATCAAACGGGTCTGTTATTAGATACTTACGATATGATTTTGTCCCCGACCGTACCGACGCCTGCTGTCAAACATGGTGTGCTACCACCTAGTCGCATGGATGAGATGATGATGCGTAGTGCTGGAGTGCTCAATAAAGGGTTTGATATGGGTGGATACGCCTTTAAGTCAGGCATGATCGAAAAGCTGAGCGCCCCTGTATTAGGAAAAATGGGCTTTACACTACTGGGCAATATTACAGGGTTGCCAGCTATGTCAGTACCTGTCGGCATGAGCAAAAAAGGCTTGCCGATTGGTATGCAGCTCATCGGCCGTATGAATGATGAGGCGACCTTATTGAGTCTAGCAGGTGAGATAGAACGAGCAGGCTTATTTACTAAACCTGCTTTTGAGAAGTAGTTTTATGCGTTTTGATTAGATAAGTAGGCGCTAATAATAAGTAGGCGCTAATAAACAGGAGCTAGTCAAAGCGATAAATATCCATGCCCAAGCTATGATGCGCCATGCTTTGATGAACGACAGAGACGCGCTGACCGGCACCTAACGCAAAAAACAGCGGTAGCAAATGCTCGTCGCTTGGGTGAATGTCTTTGTACTCAGGGTATTGTTGCCAGTCGAGGGCAGTAGGTATATCTATCTTGAGCTGCTGGAGCAACCATTGCTTAAAGGCTTTGGCCGCTTGATCGATACTATCGGCTTCCCAGCGTAGTGCTTGCAGGTTGTGAGTGATATTACCTGAACCAATCACAAGTATCTGCTCATCACGTAGGTGCGCAAGCTGCGCCCCCAATTGATAGCAGGCGATACTGTCATAATGCTGCGGCAAGGATACTTGGACAATAGGTACATCTGCCTCTGGGTACAGATGTCTCAGCGGCGCCCACACCCCATGGTCACAAGCGCGCATTGGGTTGACGCTACAGGTGATACCACGTGCGGTGAGCTGCTGAGCAAGTGTCTCAGCTAGCGCTGGCTGACCTGATGCAGGATACTGCAGCTCGTACAGTTCAGGCGAAAACCCCGAAAAATCATGCCACGTCTTTGGCTGCGGGTTACTGCTAATCTCGAGCTTTGCTGATTGCCAATGTGCCGACATAATGACGATGGCACGTGGTTTCGGTAGGTTTTGCCCTATACGTGCTAGTGCGCTGGTTGTGGCAGATTGCTCAATTGCAAGTGTGGGTGCCCCATGCGAGATAAACAGTGCCGGTAGTTTGGCCGTATTAGAAATTACCGCAGACGCACTGTCCCATGCCGCGGCAGAGGTAATGGGCGTCGGTGCACTATCGTGATAATGATCACGCTGTTGCGTAATTTGAGAGGCGTTAGAGGTCGCGCGTTTTGGATATTTCATGTAGCATTTATTAGGGCGCGCGCTGGTTTTTCAATCCGTTGTCTGATGGATATTTTAGAGTAAGACCGCTGTTATGGCTCGTATCTAATTACCACGGTGATAAGGATGGTTGTTGTTGATACTCATCGCGCGGTATAACTGCTCCATGAGAACAACACGAACTAGAGGATGCGGTAATGTCAGCGCCGACAAAGACCATTTTACATCTGCCTTTGCCAGCACTTCTGGTGATACCCCATCTGCACCGCCAATGACCAAGGCAATATCATCGCCTTGCTGCATGGCACCTGAGAGTTTATCTGCCAGTCCCTCGGTCGATAGCATTTTACCTTTGACATCGAGTACCCATAGCTGCTCACGGCTTGCAGCATTGTGCGCGGCCAATATCGCTTGACCTTCTTGCTCACGGTACTGTGCTAGATTGGCATCTGATGGGTTCTTTGCCCGTTTTGCAGCAGCAATCTCTACAATCTCTGTGCTTAGCATCGGCTGAATACGCTTAAAGTATTCATCAAACCCTGTTTGTACCCAGCTCGGCATTTTATTACCAACGCTCAAAATTCTTACTTTCATAATACCTACCAACTTAATTATCAATAACTATCAAAATCATCACGAAAACTACTGTGTATACGACAACACGATATCTACTACGTTATCTTCAAAAACTCACATCAACGGTTTGAGCGTTTCTGATACGCTACGATCTTTACTTTGGCTATCATCGCTCTCATCAGATGGTTTTGGTTTTGGAATCACGCTGAGCTTGGCATCAGATTCAAAGACAACGGCTTCAATGTCGTCAAAGTTGTTTATACCTTCGTCGCGCATCGCACATTCGATTTCTTGGCGAGTTAAACGCTCCGCGCGCATCGCCTCTGGCAAAAACTGTCCTTGATAAAACACAATCCGTGGATCGGACAAAATCACACTGCTAAATTGCGGTGAGATAGAGGCGTACTTGGTCACCAAGAACTGTAAGAGGTACAATACTAAAATAGAGGACACCCCTTCGATGAATGGGATGTTTTTTAGCAAGATAGTACTTGCGCCCAATGAGCCAATCATGACCGTGACGATCCAATCAAAATTATTGAGCTGTGACGTCGATCGCTTACCTGAGGCTTTGGTGACCAGTACGATCAACACGTAGACCATGACCGTTGTCAGAACAATGCGACCAAGCTTATCTATGTTGTCAAAAAAGACCATTTCCATGATGTTTGCTCCTCTTATAAGATAAAACACATAACCGCTAAAATCCTACTCGTTAAAGTTAGCCTAACGGATTTTACGTATGAGTAGGGGAAAACTTTGTAGCACCTTGTAGACAGTTGGCTGTGCTTAGGTGTTCTTATGTATAGGGTTCAAAAAATGATTGATCACCCAGATGCTAAGGCGTGCGCTGACCAAGGTGAATACAAACATCATAACCAGAGAAGAGAGTAGTGGTAGCGGCCGTGCCATCGCCATCTCAAACAATACCTCACGGCTGACCATATCAAACAACCAAAACCATATTGCCAAAAAATAAATAGCTGTCAATAACCAGACAATAGCGACACCGCCAAACATAATGGTATTGATTTCGCCTTTAGCCAAGGCTCGCTGATGATGCTTGAGAAACTTGCTCACAGCAATATAGGCGCCGACAATAATAGAGACCACCATCACCAGTTGTGAGTTGAGCGCAAACTGAGTCTGAATCATCATAAATATCGTACTGGCAAGCGTATAGCCAATCGCAAAAAAGCCAACATATTGCGCCAGTTTAGGCTGAGGGCTTGCAAGCGCTGGTGATTTATTGAGCGTGGTTGTCTGGCGTGACATAGGCTTACCTTTGTAAAATAAAATAGTAGAGATATAGAGATAATACATGCAGCAAAGCATCATAGTGCCTGCGTCAAAACACTGAATACGATGAGTGCCTATTTGAGTGTTTACGATTTGCCAAAAAATGTTGTTAGAGTCAGCGCTGAGCGGTCCAGTCAAGCATCGCATCGAGTACGGGTCTGGCGGTATAAGGATTTAGCGCTTGCTCGGTATTGATGATACCAACGACCACATAGTCTTGACCGGATACCCCTTTGACATAACCTGCCATCGAGGTGACATTATTTAGTGTGCCTGTCTTTATCCATGCTCGGCCAATCGCTGCCGACTCAGGTAAGCGCTCGTTATGAGCCGCAATGGTGCCACTGACCCCTGCGATACCTAACGAGTCAACGTAAGCGGCAAAGCTTGGGTGACCATAAGCATACGTCAACAGCTCGGCAAGGTTGGCGGCTGTAATAGTACAGCTACGGCACAGTCCTGAGCCATTGGTTAAATAAGGGGACGGTGTGCTCAGATTGGCTTGCCACCAATGATCAATGGTCTGTAAGGCTGATGAGTAGTCGGTTGTATGAGGTTTACCAAACTGATATAAGCTATCGATCTTTTGAGAATTATCTTGTGCACTTGGTTTTTTATTGCTTGTTGATGTGCTGTTTGGATCAGCGATAGGTTGACCAGCAGGCATGGCCGGCGCCATTTCTGATTTGTCGTACGCCCCTATAGATAGTGCTACTTGCTCAGCCATGACATTGTTTGAGAAGTGGTTAATATCATGAATTTGCTGCGCAAGATTCAAAGAAGGGAAGCTGACTATCGGCAGAGGTGACATCGCAATAGCTGTGAGACTAGGTGATGTTTTTTGGATTTTATGATTATGGTAAGGCGTTTCTTGCGAGATAACTTTTCCGCTCAAGGTATTACCTAGCGCTTGCCATTTTGCCGCGACGACATGGGCGGCAAATTCCTTCGCATTAGGATACGCGACATAAAACACATGCTCACCGCAACGCTCTGGCAGGTTGGCATTGAGTGTGAGCTGCTCTGCTTGCCACTGCGGCGCTAGACTATAGCTTGCCTGTCCACAGGAAGCTTCGCGGGTGTTTATCTTATCTGGTAGGTTATAGTTTGCCAATCGTGGCTTATAGACTAGGCTGGCTTGACCATTCTCTAAAGGATAGGTTTTGATACCGATAGTGCTAAAATTAACCAAAAACCCATCGGGGCTTGCGTTATAAGGGCGCAAAGGCGAGTTATCAAAGGCAGCGGGATCTTCGCTCACGTTCTTAAATATGGCGCTATCGACAATGATATCGCCATCGATGTGGCGAATACCTGAGGCTTGTACTTTATAAAGCAGTTGTTTCAACCGCTCGTGAGTCATCTTTGGATCACCACTACCCTGAATGATCAAATCACCATACAGGCGGTCGCCGATGACGATACCAGTGTGGTAGACCCGTGTGTACCAGACAAAATCCGCTCCTAATGTATCTAAAGCGATAAAACTGGGAACGAGTTTCATAGTGCTGGCAGGAGTACGTGAGATGTTCGACTGATGGTTCAGCAAAGGTGAAAAAGAAATCTTTATTGAGGTGCTTTCATTGTTAACAGTGCGACCAGCATCAACAGCGCTATTCGTATCATGCGTCAGCTTAGGTGTGTCGTCCGGCAATACGGTTGGGACGCTCTCTACACTCTGATAAGTATAAGGGTCATCAGTATAAGCGTGTATTTTTTGCTCGTGTTTTTCAATAGTGCGCTGTTCTATCGTGATCAGTGCGCTCTGCTGGTCAGGATGATCTGCAACATGGCTAGAGCGGTTCTTGCCAGCAGTCATATCAGTCGATGTATCTTTAGCTACTGCCGCCTGCGTCGATTGCTTATTAGCATCACTGCTGTCGGTCACCTGAATAGGAGAGGGCAGACGACTGGTATTCTTATCACCTACGGGTGTGATGACAATACTGATATCCGAGTCTGTGAGATCGGCCCGCGACAATGCCGATCGAATAGCGTCTGGCAGTGCGGCGTACGCGTGAACTGGCGTCACTAGCGCTGCTGACAATAGTGCCAACACAGATAGGTGTTTAGTCGATTGGTTGAACGACAGCATACGATTACAACCCCTGATACATGCTTTGATTTTAGGCGTGATAGATGGATGATTATTTCGCTTGGGTATATCGCACTTAGCAGGGTATCGCATGAGCAGGTTTCATCAGGTGGTAAAAACCGCCTATGGTAACATGAGTTACTGTTTTCGCCCATGCTGTCACAAGCTCAATTTTATCACCGATGGCAGATATTAGCGCACATGCAAAAATGCCATCGCTGTCATGATCGCATCGTTATAAGCGTCGTGAGCGCCAAGCTCAGGAATATCATAATGCGCTAAGATACGGGTTAGGTCCTGAGACTGACCAAGAAGGTTCTGGGCCTGACCACTCATACGCTGACTGTGTAAATGGCGTAAGTCGATAATGTCATTTGGCAGCGCTGTGCCCATGTAGCGTTTGACCAACGGATTCAAAAACGCCAGGTCTAGCTGTGTGCAAAATCCGACAATCGGTCGATTGCCTATAAAGGGTAGCAATAATGCCAACATGTCCTCATAGCTCATTCCATGCTCGACATCGGCAGTACGCAGACCATGAATGACAATGGTGTCGCGATCTGGCATCACAGGAGGCCTGCATACCACATGCATACCATCACCTGTGTTGATCGTATTACTATTGATATGTATTGCCGCTACAGATAGCAAATGGTGCTTTTTGGGGTTTATTCCGGTCATCTCACAGTCAATCGCTACCCACTGCTCAGCCAAAGGTGTGGTGAACATTGTTTCTAGCTCTGGGCGCTGTAGCTGCGTCCTTTGCCAAGCGCGAGATAACTGCTGTAGCCAGCTCATGTTTGTCATCCATTCATTTATGCTATTTCTAATTGATAATGTTGACGCAGCTGATTTTTAAAGCTTTTTACGACTGCCAGACACTCTTTGAATAGATCACGTTCAAGGGCAGTCAGCGTCATCGGATTGACCTGCCGTGCGTGTTTGTCATCGGTTGACAGTGCCACTGATAGACGCTGCGCCATAAAAAACTCTAAGGCTTCTAGTAGCGTACTGGCGCGCTCTTGGCTCAAGGCATCAGCCTGTACCAAAGCTTTTAAGCGGTCTTTGCTACTAGGGACATCGAGCACATCGTATTCTATTGCCAAGGCACGGATACCATGAACCAGTGGAAAGATACCTGCTTTTTTTAGATCAATATCTACTGATACTGATTTACCGCCTATCAAAGGGACAAACTTTTGCCACCACTGATTGACATCACCAAACTGCAGTGCCGCACGTGCAAACTGACGTACAAACATTGGATCGGCTTGTCTATGAGCAAGTTTTAGATGCTGACGCACCTGTGTGAGCAGGGTCTCATCACCGCAGACGTACTCTCCATCTAGTATGGCAGACAAGTAAATAGCATGCATCGGATCAGTGTTCCTAAACCATAAGCCAATCTGTGCGGTAAACGGTTTGAGGGGTTGCCGCCACATGGGGTTGGTCATCATGATATTGCCATCGCACAGCGGATAACCAAGCGTTGCTAAGTGGGTATTAAACGTCTCGGCAAACTGCGCCAAATCAGGATGAGTATAGTCATCACGAATGATGAGTGCATTGTCTTGATCGGTACGCATGATTTGCTCACCGCGACCTTCTGAACCCATGACGATGAGGCAAGTATTGCGGATGACCTCATCAGGTACGATCAGTTGCCACAGCTTGGTAAATACTTGTGCATTTAAGGTCTGCACCATCCGGCTGATATTACCGATTTTTACACCGTTTTGATGCTGCGCCCGAATATAGCGCCCGATGAGTTCGACTGCCGTATCTAGGCTTGATAGATCAGTTGCTTGCTCTATTTGAATACTGATGAGCTGTGAATGATGACCAATATGAGCCAGCATATCGCTTTGCCCCAGTACACCAATGACACTACCATTACTATCAATTACTGGCAGTCTATGAATGCGGTAGCGGGTCATGGTGAGTAGTGCGTCACCAATTTCGTCAGTGGCTTTGATGGTACGTAGTTTAAAATTGGTATAGCACTGGCAAAGGGTTTTGGCAGGATCTTGTCTGTCACTGATGGCACGGCAAATATCAGTATCAGTGAGAATACCTAGCACGAGCGGCATTTCGTCTTCGGTCCCTGATCTATTTTCTATATGTTCAAGCGGTCGTACCAGCACATGCTTTAGCCCAGCTTGGGTCATGATACGCGCAGCGTCATATAAGCTGCTATTGGCATTGACGGTATGTACTGGTAATAGATGAACCTCTCTCACCGGTTGTAGCATAATTTGCTGTACTTCTTGTTGATTGGTATAGCGGGTAGGATCACGCGCTTTATGGTTGCTACGGCGCTGCTGCAGGGCTTTTAGTCGTTCTGGTAATTTGTCTGATAGCATTTGTCGTACCAGATGATTTTGTGCGCTGATCTTATCGACGGTGGTGCCATTAACTTGCAGCAGCAAGGTCTCTTCATTGGCTCGAAATTGATACGATTGTGCAGGCGAGATTGCAGTTTTTTGTGTGCTGCTTTTGATGCCTGTCTCAGGTAAACGCCGGCTATCAAACCAATCGTTGTTGTTCGGATCATCAGAGTGGTTGCTCCCTAGATAGGAAGCGACAAACTCACCACCCAGTGATTGCTCAATCTGCCCTTTAATGACCACATACAGATATTGCATATCTTCTATCGGCAAGCTTTCATTTTTAGCAAGGTAGCGGATTTGAGTGTTTTTTCTAATGCTTTGACGCTCAGCTAAGCTCAATACGTCAAAGGGCGGCTGGGTAAAATCAAGATGGGGCATGGCATCATCCTTGATGGCATATTCTGCAATAGAGCTTTTACTATAGCACTATTACTACAAAACCCTTAATGCAAAAGCCTCTAACAACCCTATTTATATTAAGGTTATTAGAGACTGTTGTACTGCTTAGAGTGAAAATTTCTAAGTAGCTGTCTATGCTCCTAGTAATTTGCGAATACGATGTATCGCTTCGCGGCTTTCATCGACACTAGCAACGAGCGCAACACGGACAAACCCTTGTCCAGGATTGTTACCATCGATCTCGCGCGATAGATAGCGTCCTGCCAACGCGTGAATATTAGCCTGTTCATATAGGGCTTTGACGAACACTTCATCATCACCATCGAACTGCTCAGGCACTTTTATCCAAAAGTAAAAACCAGCATCTGGCATCCGTAGCTCTAGCAGCTGACCCAGCTCAGACATCCATAGCGCAAACTTCTCTTGATACAGGGCACGATTGTGTGCCACATGCTTCTCGTCTTGCCATGCTGCAATAGAGGCAAGCTGATGTGGTATCGGCATCGCACAGCCTTGATAGGTACGATACTGCAAATACGCTTGCAAAATCTTGGCATCACCCGCCACAAAGCCAGAGCGCAGACCAGGTAGGTTTGAGCGCTTAGATAAGGAGTGAAAGACAACGCAGTTCTTAAAATCCCGTCGACCGAGCGCCGCGCAAGCCTGCAACAGTCCGATAGGAGCAGTATCAAAATACAGCTCGCTATAGCACTCATCACTAGCAATGATAAAACCGTGCTGATCTGATAGGCGAATAAGGTACTCCCAATCCTCCATAGTCATAACCGAGCCGGTTGGATTATTCGGACTACAGACAAACAGAAGCTGCGTACGTGCCCACACCTCTTGCGGCACAGCGCGATAATCACCCTTAAAGTCATTGTCCAATGTACAAGAAACAAAGTAAGGCGCTGCTTGTGCCAGTATGGCTGCGCCCTCGTATATTTGATAGAACGGGTTGGGCATGACAACGGTCGGTGACACCGCAGATTCACCTGCATCTTGATCGACAACGGCTTGTACAAAGCTAAATATCGCTTCACGAGTCCCCATTACAGGCAGTACTTGGGTATTGGCATCAACATGATTGAGAAAAAAGCGCTTCTCTAACCAATGGGCAATCGTCTGACGCAACTCAAACATACCGTTCGTGGTCGGGTAACGACTTATTTTGTCCAAGTTTTCGCTTAGTACGTCCAGCACAAACGCAGGCGGCTTATGTTTTGGCTCACCAATACCTAGTTTGATTTCACTGTAACCGTTGGCAGGCTTGCTATCAGCCAACAACGTTGCCATCTTTGCAAATGGATAGGGGTGCAGATTCTCTAAGTTGTGATTCATATGTTTGGTAACTATAATAGACAATTAATAATAAAGTTATAAAGAAAGTTTACATAAGAGCAGTGTAGCACTTCTCTTATTTTTTGTCTTTTTTGTTCTTATACCGCGCGTGCGAATTCATGATATCTGATGCCTAGGGCTGCTTCTATGACAGCCTATATTATAATACCCGAATCCATCAAATCGCTTTACGGTTAATACCTTATAACAATATAAAAGATGGCTACCAGCATAAGGGGTAGATCATTTTGAGGATGATTTGATATGTCTAGTGTGCTAAATAACGATGATCTCATCGCTCAAGATACCAACAATAAAAATCTTAATACTGACTTGCAGTCTACCAATTTATACAAGTTGCTAAAAGAGCGTGAACAGTGCTGGTGGCAAGCGCGGGAGCAACTGATTGAACGTCAAGAAAAGAAAGTGTTTTGGTTTGGCGAAAACAGCCTGATCATGTGGTTGGTGTGGCAGCTGGTCGGCTATGTGGTCGTAGCCATGGCATTGATGCTGCTTAATAACCTGCTGAATATATCGCTAACGGCATGGCAGTATGTGTCGTTGTTTGTACTGCAGACCATACTCTATATCAGTGCTTTTGCTGCCAAAGGTCGATTAGAAAATAAACTACAACGCAAAATAGATAAAGATGAGCTCATGAGCGAAGAGATGCTCAATGAGATGGTTATTCTAGCAGAGGACAGCCTTTATCCTGACGTGCATGCCAAAGCACCTATCTCTTTAGCGCAGTTAGATGACTACCTCAAAGGACAGTTTCATTTGGCAAGCTTACAATGTTTGCTACAAAAAGAAATCAGCGCAGGACGTCTAATAATGACTCAAACAGCGCTTGAATTGGGCGTACTGCCACCTGATCTTGCTGACGCTGAACTGCATGAACATGCAGATAATATAATATATAAGAGCACGCTATAAAGCGTGCCCTTAATCCTACTGGCTATTATGTCAGCTATATCAGTCATGCCAGTTAGTGGTTGACCGACTAATAGCCATTATCCATGATAGTTATATGTCCAGTAGCGGTAACGCTAGTAGCTATAGACCACGTTATCTTCTCTTTTGGTTGTTAGACTGGCTAATAATGCTGACTTTAACGCTTCAAGCCTATCGGCAGATAGTGGTTTATCGTTTTGGTCACTGATATAAAACATATCTTCTGCACGCTCACCTAGCGTAGTAATACGCGCCGCATGAACTTCGATTTGCTCCTGCAAAAACATCTGTCCAACCCGAGCCAATAGTCCTGGCTGGTCCAGTGTCTCGAGACTCATGATGTGTTGGTTCGATGCTTCATTGAATTCAAAATTGATAACTGTCTCAACCTCAAAATGTCTCAGCTGACGCGGCATACGTTTGTTTGCAAGCCTCAGAACGGTAGGATCTTTAAATGCATCAATCAAGCGCTGTTTGAGCTCCTGCTGACTGTCTTGATCCACCAACAGTGTGCCGCTAGGATCTAGTAATACATAAGAGTCTAGGGCAAAATCGCGGGTCGCGGTAATAATACGGGCGTCCAATACATCGAGATTCATCTGGTCAAAAACAGCCATGGTAACGGCAAACAGATTAATCTGATCTTGGGTATAGACGAAGACCTGTACCGCGTCAAGCGCCAGCTCACGATGCTCACGCAAGACCACCAGTGGCGGACTATCCGCATTAGAAGCAAGACCAATCGGTGGATGGTTCAAGATAGCTTCAGTGTGCCACAAAATATCCTCTGCAATCTCTCGCAAGAAGTATTCATCGCCCAGATCATCCCATAAACGCAACACTTCATCGCGGTTCATATGCTGATTATTGACGTTATCTAGCATGGTTAGCGCTTGTGTGCGTGTGGCGCTAATCATGTCTTGGCGGTTGGTCGGCGCATCGATATCAGCGCGCAAAATGCGCCGAGTCTGTGAGTACAGCTGTTTCATGAGTGTCGCCCGCCAGCTGTTCCACAGCTGTGGATTGGTCGCGTTCATATCTGCCACTGTCAGTACATACAGATGGTTTAGGTGTGTGACGTTGCCAATAAGATCTGAAAAGATGGTCACAACTTCAGGGTCTGAGATGTCTTTTTTCTGGGCAGTGATCGACATTAACAGATGATAGCGAGTCAGCCAACCCACTAAGTTGGCGTCCGCCAGACTCATCCCATGCGACAAACAAAACTCAATCGATTCAGTTTGACCAAGCTCACTATGATCGCCGCCACGACCTTTGGCAATATCATGGAACATCGCCGCGAGTACCAATATCTCTTTGCGTTCGATACGCTGAAAGATAGCACTGACCAGCGGAAAATCCTCAGAGAACATTGGGTCGGTAAAGCGATGCAAAATTCGAATCAAAAATAAAGTATGTGCATCTACCGTATAACGATGGAACAAGTCATATTGCATGAGACCTGTGACTTGAGCAAAAGCGGGAATATAGTTGCCCAATACCCCATAACGATTCATGGTACGTAGACGATGGAACAGATAGTTTTGCTCTTTTAAGTTAGATAAGAACAGCGTCTTATGAGCGGGGTTGTCTCGATAAACTTGATCAATACCTCGGGCGGCAATTTTTAGAGCACGTAACGTATGAGTGCGAACCTTATCGATACCATGCTGACCCATCAATAAAAACATCTCTAAAATAGACTCAGGATGCTGGGCGAAAACGCGATGATGCGCTATAGCGATTCGATTACCAATACGGTTAAATCTAGCATTGATTGGCTGCTTTTTTGGACGTTCATCATCAGGCAGCTGAGGTTCTATGATGGTCTCATAATAATGACTGGTGAGCATCTCAGACAGCGTGGATATCTGCATAGCACAGCGATAATAGTCGCGCATAAAGCGTTCGACGGCAGCATTGGGCTGATCGTCTGGTTGGGTCTCGTAACCCATCAGCTGCGCAATCTCACGCTGATAATCAAACAGTAACTTATTTTCGTTGCGACCTGTCAATACATGTAAGTAGTGACGTATCTGCCATAAATAGCCTTCTGCAAAATTAAGCTCATCAAACTCTTTTTCAGTCAAAAAGTTCTGCTGTACCAAGTCATAGAGCTTACTTACTCGAAAGTAGCGCTTGGTGACCCAGCCAATAATATGAATATCACGTAGACCACCAGGCGCTGTTTTGATATTTGGCTCAAGGTTATACTCGGTAGAATTGTGCTGTAGATAGCGCGCTTTAGTCTCTTCCATTTTTGCATCAAAAAAAGCGCGAGGAGACCATTGTTTATTCACAATTTGGATTGGCATATCTTGCAACGATTCGTTGCCGATAAGCAGTCGGGCTTCTAGCTGGGCACTAGCAATAGTATGATCAAGTGCAGCCTCTAAAGCATCACTGACACTACGTACAGAAAGCGCAGGCTCTAACCTAATATCCCACAGCAACGCAACTAGCTTATCGATCTTGCTACTGGCGTCAGCGTCTATTTCGTCAGGAGACAGTAGCAAAATATCAATATCTGAATATAGAGATAACTCACCGCGTCCATAGCCACCAGTCGCAAAAAACGCCAAATCAGTTTTGTCTAGCTCAAACCATTTGAACAAAGCGACGAGTAAACTATCGATAGCGCAAGCACGTGCGCCAACCAACTGACGGATATTGGTGCCACGTTCGAGTTCGCGACTGATATCCTCGTTGACTTGTGCTAACCATTCAGGAATCCCAAGCAATGGTTTGTCGGTAGCGTTAGCTAGTAGTGGGAGAGGCGTGAGATCAATAGAAGCGCCATCGCAATTAAACATGAGCGTTATCCAATTAAGAGTTTATAAGTCAATCTATCAAGCTAATCTATGAAGTTGGCATGTCTGGTCAATCAACACATTGCTTGCTGGCAAAAGCCATCAATAAAAAGGGTTATGTCATTAGAGTATAAAGATAAAAACCCTGTCAGCACAATACTCAATATCGCTCGACTAAAGATGTCCTAACCACAGACCAAAAAATGAGCCAAAAAAAAGACCGCCTAGGCGATCTTTTATTGTCTTACTGTGTCAAAAAGCTTAAATCTTCTTCAGGGCGAGTCGTAAAGACTTCACAGCCATTGTCTGTCACGACCATAGTGTGCTCCCACTGAGCAGATAGCTTACGATCTTTGGTAATGGCGGTCCATTCATCTGGCAAGATTTTAGTCTGCCATGTGCCTTGATTGATCATAGGCTCAATGGTAAAGGTCATACCTGTTTTTAGCTCAAACCCAGTGCCTTTTTTGCCATAATGCATAACCTGCGGCTCATGATGGAACTCATTACTGATACCGTGACCACAGAACTCACGCACGATACTAAAACGCTCAGGTTCTACCACTGCTTGGATTGCAGCGCCAACATCGCCTAAACGCGCGCCATTTTTGACCACACTCATACCAGCATATAGGGCGTCTTGTGCCACTTTGCAAATACGCTGCGCCATAATAGAGCCGTTACCAACGATCCACATTTTTGAGGTATCGCCATAATAGCCATCTTTAATAACAGTCACATCAATGTTGATGATGTCACCGTCTTTTAATAGTTTGCTTTCAGTTGGAATACCGTGACAGACCACGTGATTAACTGAAGTACAAATGGATTTTGGAAATCCATTATAGTTAAGCGGTGCAGGGATAGCCTGCTGTACGTTAACAATATAGTCATGAGCGATTTGGTTCAATGCCTCGGTACTGACGCCAACTTTGACATGTTCATCGAGCATCACCAGAACATCACTAGCGAGTTTGCCAGCCACGCGCATTTTTTCTATGGCATCAGCCGACTGGATAAGGGTTTTTTTAGTCATCGTCATCTATCTTGTAATTATGGGTTTCATGTGGACAGATTATACCATAAATGGAAGAACGGCAGTTCTAGGTTAAGTGATAGTCAACCTATCATTATGATTGATAATAATTGCTTTACAGCCTACAAAAACTGAACATGACCCCGTAGTCACACTAATATATTCATATTTTGACAATTTAGTTGAATGTTACAGAAGATATCAGTAATGTAATTTTGCCTGCTAAAGGAATTAGCAGCAATCTTTATCGCTTTTGTGCGGTACGGATAACCAAACTCAACGATAACAAGGATGTTGTTATGACACTCTCTTCATACGTTCGTGCCGCCATCACACCAAAAGCCTTTTTGCCAATACTGGGTTCAATCGGTACTGGTGTCTTGTTAATGACGCTACAAACCACATCAGCCCAAGCAGCAGGTCAGTACTATAATTGTGCCAATGCCAATGGTTGTAAGCTGGTTGACAGCAGGTACTTCACATCTAGCTATACCAAAACCAAATACCCAGTCGTTATGGCCCATGGACTTGGTGGTTTTACCCAGTTATTTGGGGTTATCGATTACTTCAACGGCATCCCTACAGAGTTGATGAAAGGTGGCTCGGAGGTATATACCACCAAGACGTCAGCCGTCAATAACAGTGAGATTCGCGGAGAGCAGCTGCTACAACAAGTCAAAACCATCGCTGCAATTTCAGGCGATCCTAAAGTCAATTTGTTTGGGCACAGTCAAGGCGGTATAGATATTCGTTACGTCGCTGGCGTCGCACCAAAGTACGTGGCGTCAGTCACAGCAGTGTCGAGCCCAGAGCAAGGGTCAAAAACAGCCGATTTTGTCAAAAACGTCCTCGAACCAAATAACAACACTGGCACGCCATCGAACATCACCACAGAGTTAGTATCAGGTGTCTTTAATTTGATTGGTGGTTTTGCAGATGTTGGTTCAGGTATCAGTTTTAAAGAGATACAAGAGCAAGATGGCTGGCAAGCACTCATGGCGTTATCAACTGACGGTGCTGCGCGCTTTAATGCCAAATTCCCTGCAGCAATGCCAAGAAATTACTGTGGTCAGCCAACCAGTACTGCGGTCAATGGCATCAAATACTACTCATTTAGCGGTGTTGGACAAATCACAAGCGCACTTGATCCTAGCGATTATCTATTGGCCGCGACGGGTGTACCGTTTGCAGGTGAGTCTAATGATGGGTTGGTATCTGCCTGTTCGAGTCGTCTTGGTTATGTGATTCGTGATAATTATAGAATGAACCATTTGGATTCAGCTGATCAGGTGCTAGGTCTGACAGCATGGGGTGATTCTGAACCAAAATCTATCTACCGTACTCAGGTCAATCGTCTCAAAAACGCTAACCTTTAAGAGCGTAAGGTTTTAAAACGCAAGATTTTAAAAACATAAGTCCTAAAGCTGACTAGTAAAAAGAACCCTCATTTATGTCGAATAATCGCCGCCCAGCCTATTTACCCATCGCTATAATCGCCGCGGTTATCATAGCGCTAACTGCGGTGGTGATTATGTGGTTCAAGCCTGATAATAATGAGACAAGCTCAGCTCAAACGACAGCATCTGTTGATGATAGTGAGTACAACGAGTCGATCTCAACTGAGCTTGCTGCCGCTCAAGTTGTGGAAGCGACAACCTCCCAAAGCCAGTCTGCATTCGTCACTGGACTGGAGCGTCTGCCACGATCACTAAAGGACACGCAAATCGATGGCGAAATCATCATTGATGAAAACAAGCAATTGGTCATTACAGAAGGGCTGCGGCGTTTATTCGATTATTTTTTATCCGCACTTGGCGAGGAGGACGAAACGGTTATCATCGCACGTGTTGAGAGTTACATCCGTCACCACACGCCAGAACCTGCTGCGAGTCAAGCAGTTGCTATATTTAACAAGTATGTCGCCTATCTCAAAGCACTGCCAGAGATAGAAAAGCGTTACGGTAATCTACAGTTACAAGCGACCAAAAGTGGCGAGCTGGACTTGAATGCAGTCGCTCAACAAAAGCAAGACGTGGCCAGCTTACGTCAGCAATATTTTGACAAAGCGACCATTACGGCGTTCTTCGGTGCTGCAGATGATTATGATGACTATAGTGTAGAAATGGTCAGAATCAATCAAAACCAGCAAATGAGCGACGCTCAAAAGCAAGCCGCTAGGCAAGACTATGTCAGTCGCTTGCCAGACAATGCCACCAAAACCAATATCCAACAGCAAGCCAATCTTGGTGAGCTGATGGCTCGTACCGAACAAATGAAAGCACGCGGTGCAACACCCGAAGCATTATACAATATGCGCCGAGAGCTCGTTGGCGCACCAGCGGCAGAGAGACTGGCACAAGTCGATCTAGAAGACGCCAACTTTGACCAGCGTTTCAATCAGTATGAGACCCAAAAGCAGCGTTTATTAAGTCAAAGTGCAGATCAGAACCAAGCAAAAACTCAGATAGAACAACTTGAGCAGCAGTTGTTTGACGATGCTGAACGCAAGCGTTTATCAGGGTATGCTGCTCTACAAGAAATGAAGGCGCAGTAAGCTTATTTCATTAACATTAATTAACTTACAGCAATGTAAGAGATGGGTATGCTAAAAGTGTGAATAAGCTACGGTCTCTGGGAGAAGTACGGCCCAATATCTGTAGTTTAATACAATGATAGTTATACTTCACTTGAACCAACCATAACGGTATATTAGAACTATTCTAGGAGCTCATATGAAAAACATGACCAAAGCATTGATGACAGGTATTGTAATGGTAACGGTACTCGTCGGTTGCCAATCTATGTCGAGCATGACAGCACCTGCTACTGACCAGCCAGAGATTACAGGTACAGATGTGATCTAAAATGATAACTGATATGCTGAATAAACCCTTTTTAGATGTTTCATTTGAGGCAGTAGGGAATGACAGCAATCACTAGTATCTAATAACAATATACAGAAGCACCTCACTATATAGTGGGGTGTTTCTGTATAAACACTCATCGAGCAAATCTGCTTTATCATTTGTTAGAATAGCATCCAAACGACTATAGAATTGAATCCATTAGTTTTAAATATAACACCCAGTTTATAATGACAGCCGATAATGAGTCAGGATAAACGTAGTTATTCTTTAATACAGGAAATAACACAATCAATCATAATAAAACTAAAATTTTGGCTAAGCTTATTGGGGCTTATAACAAGAGTTTTCGGTTCAATATGTAAGGAGAAGAAATGAATAACATGATGAAAGTAATGATGGTCGCTACTTTTACCACTGGGGCGCTTGCTGCTGGTTGCCAGACGACTGCTAATCTGCCTGCGCCAAGCAGTCAGGCAGTTACCAACGATGCCTTACAAGCTTACGCTTGGCAGCTGGTTGATGCCAAAGAGAGCAACGGTGAGCAGGTAGCGCAACTGTTTTTTGATCCAGCAAAACCTCTGACCCTAAGTTTTATGAACGATGAGGGCAGAGACTACGTAGCATTCATGAATACCTGCAACAACATGAGCGCAGGTTATAGCGTTATAAATGGTGATGTGCAGATCAAAAATGGTATCAGTACTTTGATGGCCTGTCCTGAGCCGCAAGCCAGTTTTGATACCGCAGCATTAGCCACAGTACAAGGCAAGTACAGCCTCAGTAAAAATGCCAATAATCTACCTATCTTAACGATCAAAAGTGAGAATCAAGTAGCTCACTTCAAAGCGGTCTCAAAATAGGTTTGCCATTTGTTGAGATGAGCACGTATTAAGCGTAAACAGACTAATAGACAAACAGACGAGTTAAACTTCGTAGAGCCCTACTAACTAGTGGGGCTTTTTTTATCCAAAGTTTGAGCCAGTTTAGGCTACACTAGAGTAATGCTCCTGCAATAAAATTAATTTTTAAAAAAGTAGCTACGGATTTAAATATCAGAGCAGTGATGCTCAATTTTAGCCATTTACCGTGCTTTTTCCCTCAGATGTTATTGGATACTACATTATGCTCAAAATCCACATGTCAGAACTCAATTTGCCAAGAGCGACAGTGAGAGGTGTCACTACGCTCGCTATCGTTGCGGCGCTGACAGGCTGTCAGACATTGCCTGATATTCAAACCAAAAAACCGATTAGTACCGTTGACAGCAATCCGCTGACTGCACGTATGCCTGCCATCGATCGTCAAGGGTATATTGCTTACGTAGAGGAGCAAGGACTTGGAGCGGCTAAAGTATCGACACTCTATAGTATCCGTCCTGATGGTAGTGATCGTCAGCTCATTGATCAACTGCGCGGCTATATCTATGCGCCGGCATGGTCAGCCGATGGGCAATTACTTGCTTATAGCAAACAAGCTGCACGTGAACATCCCAAGATCTATATATATGATCGTCGTAGCAAGACGCGCAATCTAGTCGTCAATGCTGAAGGCAGTAACATGTCAGCGTCATTCTCACCGGATGGTCAGCATTTACTCTACAGCTCGACCGTCGGCGGCAATGCTGATATCTATGAGATGCAACTGAGCGATGGCAAGACGCGGCAGCTAACAACCTTGCCGAGTACTGAGGTTCAGCCAAGTTATGCAGCAGATGGCAAGAGCTTTGTATATACCAGTGATAAAGTCCGTGCTGGACGTCCACGTATCTATCGCTACAACTTTGCAACCAGTAGTGCCACTCCTGTACCGACCAGCGGTTATGTCGCCAGTCCACAGCTTAGTTCAGACGGTCAACGTATGGCTTACCTTAATGGCCGTAAAGCCGCCGTTATGACGCTGACAACTGGGCAAGTATCCAATCTGGCAGAAACTGGACTTGATGAACCTGCTCGTCTGTCTCCTTCTGGAAACTATGCGGTTTATCCCACACGCTACTCAAAAATCAGTGGGCAAATCGGCGGTAAGAATGGGGGAGAGCTGGTGATTCATTCGCTCTCAGGGAATACAAGCTATGCCATTAATAGTCAAGATGGTGGAGTAGTACGCTCACCAATATGGGGACGTTAGTAACAAGTCCTATATATTATGTAATGAAATGTATATATAATCATGAATAAGAAAACATAAGTTGATTATGAAGGTTTGGAATAAATAGCGTCAGGTCGGTTAAGCGTTATCCGCATCGTACTAAGCACTGCACTGAACGGTTAGCATATCAGATTAGGTAAACAAAGGGAGAGCAGGTGTCATGCAAGAAGCGTTTTTAGTATTTGTTACTAAGATCAGTTTGTATCCCACGATTATTTTTACTGGGCTTGTGATGTTTGTCACCTTGTATTGGGTTGTGTCTTTGCTTGGCATGGCAGATATGGATACTGTCGATCTGGTTGATGTAAGTGGTGAAGCAGGCGGCGATACTGATATCGCCAACTTGTCATCGACTGGTTTTTTCACAGGTCTCATGCTCAAATTCGGTCTTTATGGTGTTCCGTTGATCATCATACTCAGTCTCGTTAGCTTGATAGGGTGGCTACTCAGCTACTTATATACCAGCTTTTTACATCAGTATCTTGATTCGGGTGGGCTGTATTATTTATTCGGTACAGGGGCACTTGTCTTTGTCTTGGTTGTATCGATGTGGTTGACAGGCATTATTATTTCCCCTATCCGCAAAAATATTGCCAAAATTCCCAAACGTAATTCGTCTAGTAACGTGGGTAGAGTCGCTGTAGTGCGTACGCTCAGTGTGACGGACAAACATGGCGAGGCGACACTCAATGATGGCGGTGCTGGACTGATACTCAAGATTCGATCAGACATGAACGACCATCAACTAAAACAAGGCGATAAAGTCGTGCTGGTAGAGTATTTAGATAGCACCAACACCTATCGAGTGACTCCTGTTGAAGACAAATAAAGCTCATCAATGATATTGCTCAGTGGATGATGGCTCAATAACATAAAAAATAAGTATTTAGTAAATATAGCAAGAGTTTTAAATTCGCTTGGAATGTTTTAATTAAAGGAATGAATATGGACATACTCATTATCGTCGGCGTGGTTGTGGTGCTGGCGTTTGTTTTTATGATGGTCGCACTTTTGATGCTCAAAGCCTTTTACTTCAAGGTTGAGCAGGGCAAAGCACTCATTATCAACGGTGTGAGTAAAATAGCGGTACGCTTTGATGGTGGCTTTGTGTGGCCAGTAATCAACAAAAAAGAGCTGATGAGAATCTCGCTCATCACGCTAGAGGTTGATAGACGTGGTAAAGAAGGTTTGATTTGTGCGGATAATATGCGTGCTGATATCACAGTCGCATTCTATCTACGTGTCAATGAAACCGAAGAAGATGTACTCAAAGTCGCCAAGTCCGTCGGTGTTGAGAGAGCCTCCGATAAAGTCGCGGTCAATGAGCTGTTTAACGCTAAGTTTTCAGAAGCACTAAAAACCGTCGGTAAGCAGATTGATTTTGTCAAACTGTTCGAAAACCGCAGCGAGTTCCGCGACAGTATTGTCCAAGAAATCGGTAACGATCTGAACGGCTATGTCCTAGAGGATGTGGCGATTGATTATCTGGAACAAACACCAAAAGTATCACTAGACTCAAGCAACATCCTAGATGCTGAAGGTATCAAGAAGATCACTCAGCTAACAGCGTTCCAAAACGTCATTACCAATGAGCTTGAGCGTGACGAAGAGCTGGCCGTTAAGAAAAAGAATGTCGAAACCCGAGAAGCGATGCTGGAGCTGGAGCGTCAACAAGCCGATGCCGAAGCCAAGCAAAAGCGTGAAATCTCATCAGTGATTGCCCGTGAAACGGCTGAAACTCGCAAGATTGAAGAAGAAGAGCGCAAAAAATCAGAAACTGCCATCATTATGGTGGAGCAAGATTTGGCGATTCAGCGTGAAAATCAGCAACGTGAAATCGAAGTGGCGGGTCAAAATCGCCTGCGTGCCGTAGTCATTGAAGAAGAAAAAGTCACGCGTGCTCGCGATTTAGAAGTTGTCTCGCGTGAGCGTGAAGTAGACTTGCAGCGTATCGAAGCTGACCGTGCGATTGAGCTTGAGAAAAAAGAAATCGCCAACGTCATTCGTGAGCGCATCGCGGTGGACAAAACCGTGGCGCAAGAAGAAGAGCGTATCAAAGAAGTTCGCGAAGTCAGCGAAGCGGATCGCTCTAAGCAAACCCGCGTACTGGCTGCTGAAGCAGATGCTGAAGAACTCAAAGTGCGTCAGGTGAAAAAAGCCGAAGCAGAAGAGCTGTCTGCCAAGCATAAAGCTGTCGAGATTACCACGCTTGCCAATGCCAATCTGGAAGCCTCTGCAAAAGATGCGGACGCCAAAATCAAGATGGCGGAAGGTATTAAAGCAGAAGAGTCAGCGCACGGCTTTGCTGAAGCAGCGATTCAAGAAGCCAAGTCAGTGTCGCTTGAAAAAGAAGGCATTGCGAGAGCCAATGTCATCAAAGCGACAGGGCAGGCTGAGGCTCAAACAGACCGTGAAAAAGGCATGGCTGAAGCCGAAGTTATTGCTGCTCGCGGTGAATCTAATGCTAAAGCCGAGCGTGATGTCGGCATGGCCAATGCTGAGGTTATCGCTGCTCGCGGCGAGTCAAATGCCAAGGCAGAGCGTTACGTTGGACTGGCAAAAGCCGAAGTCACTCGCGCGCACTTCCAAGCCGAAGCAGATGGTCTGGTAGAGAAATTCAATGCCATGGGTAGCATGAGTAAGGAAGCGCGTGAGCACGAAGAGTTCCGCATGGGTCTTGAGACCGCGCTACAAGAAGCGATGGCATCAATTGATGCTGGTAAAGAGATTGCCAAAGAAAACGCCGAAGTATTGGCAGTGGCGCTCCAAAAAGCCAAAATCGATATCGTTGGCGGTGAAGCGCACTTCTTTGACAACTTTGCCAAATCATTGTCGATCGGTAAAGCTATTGATGGTTTAGCGGGTAAGTCAGACACGTTAAGCGGTATTATCAATGGGGTCATGGCCAACCAAGCGATGAAAGCCAATCAGTCAAATGATGACAAAACTGCTTAAACGATGTGCGATTGGTATAAATATTAGTCGTTATAAACGCTCTGTTATCTAGATAGCAGAGCGCTTTAACCAACGCATTTTCAACGCTTACGCTGAAAATGAGTTGGCTAATCTAAACAAACCCATATTGACCGTTCTTTTAGATTAGCCACGTGCTTCTTTACTTTTAATACTGTTTTATCTCAAATAGCTTCTTATTTCCTGATTGCCAGACAATTCTCTTATTATTTAAAAACAGAAACGGACGAGCAACGATGGCGGACACGCAATACCCAACCAATTCAGATAGCAAAAGTGATCCTAATGCGAACCAAGCAACCCAAACCGATCAGGCAGTGGCCTCTGGTAATGCGTATGAGCTCATCAAAAAACGCCTAACAGAGCAGGGCAGTCGTCTAGAGCAACAAACCGCCAAATTAAATGCTGCACGCCTGATGGAATTTGGCAGCACCCAAATGCAGGTCATTGCCCGCACGCGTATTCGTACCGAGCACAACTGTGTGGCGCAGGATATGGTGCAAGTTGGCGAATATTTGCTGTTTGGCTATAACGTGTTTATGGGGTTAAAGCGTGCCAGCAATATTAAAGATGTGCTGTCGCTATATCGCTTGATAGATCCTGCCAACAAAGGCGATAGCGATGAGAGTCCGAAGAGCAGTAGTGGTGATAGTGCGGAGCAAGAGTATCAGCTCGAAGAGGTCGATTTAACAGGGACGTTTTTAGATCAAGATGCCTTTGTCCAAGACTTCAATGAGCTCTATCGCTATTACAAGCAAACACGCCTGATTCAACTGACCGTTAAAGACAGCAAGTTGCTGTTGGCCTTTCAGATCGGTGAGCGTATCACTGATATTCGAGTGTTTCGTTTTGCATTAGACTTTAGCCAAGGCACACCAGAGGCTGCCCAAGTCGCCTACGTGGACAATCGCGGCGAGCGTGATATCGAGTTGCCGCCTGCCTATGACTTTGATTGGATCGAGACCACGCGCGATCAGATGGTCAATGGTAAATATCCGCACATGAATATCTTGGATACGATATTTGTGGAAACGGTCGGCGGTGATTTGACCATCAAGATTGAAGACAATACGCAGTCAGGGCAGGGCATCTATAGCGAGCCCGTCAATGATCGCACCCAGTCGCTGACCGATGCTGAGATTGCCTATGCCAAAGTCGGTAGCTTAATCCTCCTCAAAATATTACCGTATCGCGAGGACAGTTACCGTTACTTTGTTTATAACACCTTGACCGAAGCGGTGCTGCGTTTGGATGCGATTGGTCAGTCCTGCGTACAGTTGCCCGAAGATCACGGCATTATATTTCCGGGTGGCTATTATCTACAGACGGGCGAGTATAAGCTGTTCGATGCCAACAGTGTCGGTGCCAAAAACTTAAAGTTTAAGCGTAAGATCATCTCGACGAATGGCGAAGATGTTCTATTCTTATTTTATGATAGAGAGCTGGGTATCACGGGGCTGTTTCCTTATAACCTGATCAAAAAACAACTGGCAAATCCGATTTATTGCAATGGTATGGCGTTGGCAGACAATGGCCGTTTGGTGCTGTTTAGTGACCAAAGTGAGCCGTCGCGCATTCACCCGATGCAGATATGGCACACCCCTTACGCCTCGCCTGAGTATGTGAGCGAATTGCCTGAAAGTACCAGCTTCTACGGTAAAATCGGTAACAAAGAGCTGGTGCGCGGCATCTCTGATCTTTATAGCATTACCCGTCTTATCGACAACCAAAGCGTGTCGCAAAAACTCTATGAAGAGCTGTCAGACAATACCAGTAGATTGTTTGATAGCTATTATTGGCTGTCTGAGCCAGAGCTGACTGACGTCGCTAGTAGTATTAAAGAAGTGACAGCGACCGCTGAGTTGGTCATTGATGAATTTGCCAAAGTCCAAAGTATTCAAAAGCAAACCCAAACGGCGCTTGCCGATGCCGAATCTCAGCAAAATGAGATTTTGCGGCAGATACGAGTCACGACGTTTGAGTCTGCAAGCGACTATGTCGATCAGCTGTCGGCATTGAGACGACAAAAAGGTCGCTTGGTCAGCCTAGAAGATTTGCGTTATCTAGATAGTGATAAATTAGAAGCATTGCAGGTGCAGCTAGAAGAAGCAGAAAGCGATCTTGCCGAAAAAACTGTACTGTTTTTAAGCGGAGACGAAGCACTATCAAGCTACGAAGGGATATTGGTCGATGTCAGTGAGCGCCTAAACACAGCTGAAACCAATGCTGAGTTAAAGCCAGTGCTCGATAAAATTGATGAGACGGCGCAAGGATTAGACTTGTTGACCGAGCTGCTCGGTACGTTGGACGTTGCAGATGCCACGGTACGTACGCAAATCATCGATGACATCTCGACCATTTATGCCAGCCTCAACCAGAGCAAAGCAAAGCTCAATCACAAACGTAAAAACTTAGGATCGGCAGAAGCGGTCGCGCAATTTGGCGCGCAGTTTAAGCTGTTTGGTCAATCGATTGCCAATGCCTTATCGATTGCCAATACGCCTGAAAAATCAGATGAGCAAATGGCAAAGCTGCTCGTGCAGTTAGAGGAATTGGAGAGCCAGTTCGCCGATCCAGAGACCAATAGGGGCGATCAGTTTTTAGCCGACATTATCAGTAAACGCGAAGAGATTTACGAAACCTTTGAAAATCATAAGCAACAACTGCTCGATGCCCGCAATCGCAAAGCGCAAAACCTAGGGGATGGCGCGCTGCGGATGCTTGAGAGTATCAAGAAGCGCACGCAAAGCACAGGTGTGACTGGCTTTACCGAGGAAGAAGCGCTCAATACGTACTTTGCCGCCGATGGTCTGGTACAAAAAGTCCGCAACATTGCAAAAGAATTACAAGCGATGGGCTTTAGCGTCAAAGCCGACGACATTGATGCGCGTCTAAAAGCCATTCAAATCGAGAGCTATAAGAGTCTAAAAGACAAATCGGACTTGTTTGAAGATGGCGGTCAAATTATTAAGCTGGGCAAGCATCGCTTTTCGGTTAACACTCAACCATTAGATCTAACTTTACTCAGTCGCCAGCAGTCGGATGGCAAGCGCGTGCTCAATTTGCACCTGACGGGTACCGACTATTATGAAGCGCTTAATAACGCTGAATTAAATGCCTTGCGTCCGTATTGGGAGATGAATATTGCCTCCGAGTCCGACAAGGTATACCGCGCCGAGTACTTGGCCTATAGCATTATCGAGAGCGCCAAAAACAGTCAAGACGGTCTGACAGAGACCCGTCTCTACCAAGCATATGACGAAACCGTCATTACATTAGATATCAATGGTGATATCGATAATGACAGTCCGCTGGCAAAGCTGGTCAAAGCCTACGCGACCCCGCGTTATCAGCTCGGTTATGACAAAGGCATTCATGACCATGATGCCACGCTGATGTTGATGCAAATACTGCCGACATTACGTGAGGCAGGGCTACTGATTTATACCCCGCAAGTCCGCGCACTGGCGCAATTATTCTATTGGCAGTTAAATATCGCACAAGCACTGGGTTTAGATAGCCTGCGTCAATTTGGCTATGACAATTGGCTGAATGAATCAGTACTGACTCGCGCAAATAACTGGACGGATAGAGCGGCGACCGCCGAGCAATTGCGCCGTGCCCTCGGCAGTGACACTGCCAAATCCTTACTGGTTGAGGACATGAGCCAAGTCATGCACCGTTTTGTCGCGGCCTATCGTGACGAACGTATGGGCAGTAGTAATGGTGCTAAGCAGCCGTCAGATGCCGCATTGGAGTCAGAGCCAGATTCAACGACCAGCGATGTTCATAACACCAATATCTTTAAACCCAGCTATGTGCAGCTGGCTTGCGAATACTTGGTCAGCGTCATAGGGCAGTCAGCAGAGCCAAATGCCGCCGCATATAACACAATAAACTGGCAAACCAGTATACAGGCCGAGAAATTATGCGAGCAGCTGAGCCAAACGCTAAGTAGCTCGCCCGTCAGTACGCAAAGTAATGCCAGTTTTGCGCAGCTACAATCTTCCATCGGTAAGCTTGGCTTCCAACCCAAATCAGCCTATGAGTTGTTAGCCACATGGTTTCATGCACTGCTTGATAAGACTTACGGTAATAGTGAGTCGGCTAACGCAGCAGATGATGGCACGGATGAGGCAGGCGAGGCGCTGAGTGAAGCGCAGTTGGCTGAACGTCAAGAAAAAGACGCACTACGCAAACAGCAACTAGAGAGCGGTCGTCATTATGTGCCCGAAGCGATTGCTGTTTTACTTACTCAACTGAATGATGTGCAGCGTGAAGCCTTGGTACAGCGCCTGATTGATTCAGGTGCACGTTTTGATAAAGGCGGCGCGAATAGAGGTACAACTGATGCCACCTCCACTTTGTCGTTCTCCTCACCTTCAATGTCATCATCAACGTCACTGACCAGTATCAATAACCCGCTCAATCAAGTGCAAAGCTTTGCGCGTCACACAGGCAAGGTGTCGCTTGAAATACAAGTTAACGGTTTATTGGGTGAGCATACGCGTATTCATCAGCAGAGCTTAACCTTTGCCGTCGATGACTTTTTAAATCGTCTGCATCATCATGATACTCAAGTTATCCCTGCTTATAGACGATATCTGGCCATGCGCTCAGAGATATTGCATGACTCAAAAGAGACGTTGCGACTGGACGAATTCATGCCGCGTCCATTGTCTTCATTTGTGCGTAACCGTCTTATTAACGAGAGCTACCTGCCGCTCATCGGTGACAATCTTGCCAAACAGATGGGCACGGTCGGCGAGGATAAACGGACTGACTTGATGGGTATCCTCATGATGATATCGCCACCAGGATACGGTAAAACCACCTTGATGGAATACGTGGCAAATCGTCTTGGCCTTATCTTTATGAAGATTAACTGTCCATCACTCGGTCACGACGTCACCTCATTAGACCCCGAAAAAGCCCCGAATGCCACCGCACGAGAAGAGCTGAATAAAATCAACTTGGCCTTTGAAATGGGCAATAATGTCATGCTGTATCTCGATGATATTCAGCATACGCACGCGGAATTTTTGCAAAAGTTCATCTCACTCGGCGATGGGACGCGCCGTATTGATGGTGTGTGGCAAGGCAAGACCAAAACCTATGACATGCGCGGCAAAAAGTTCTGCGTGGTCATGGCGGGTAACCCGTATACCGAGAGCGGCGAGGCCTTTAAAGTGCCTGACATGCTCGCCAACCGTGCCGATATCTACAACTTAGGCGACATCATGAGCGGTATGGAAGACGTCTTTGCCCTCAGTTATATCGAAAACTCCCTCACTTCTAATAGTGTCCTCGCACCACTAGCAAACCGTGACCTAAGCGATGTGCATCGCTTGATCAAAATGGCAAAAACGGACAACGCCAACCTCGCGCAAGCGCAAAGCAGCGATTTGACCTATCCGTATAGCACCTCAGAGATCAATGAGATCATTGCTATCTTGCGTCATATGTTTGCCGTGCAAGCAGTCATTCTGGACGTTAACCAAGCCTATATCGCCTCCGCCTCGCAAGATGACAAATATCGTGTTGAGCCGATATTTAAGCTGCAAGGCAGCTATCGTAATATGAATAAGATGACCGAAAAGTTGTCGGCGGTCATGAATGAGAATGAGCTAAACCAGCTGATAGACGATCACTATTTGGGCGAGTCGCAGCTATTGACCCAAGGCGCAGAGAGCAACTTGCTCAAGCTTGGCGAGATGCGCGGCACCTTAACCGAGGTAGAAAAAGAGCGTTGGACGCAAATCAAAACCGACTTCTTGCGCAATAAAGCCATGGGCGGCGAAGACGGCGATACAGGTGCGCGCATCGTCGCACAATTGGTCGACTTGGCGAGTGGCTTCAATGCCATCAGTCGTCAGTTTGAGACGTACTTAACCAAAAATGATCCAGAGCAAATTGCCCGCTTACGAGAAGTAGAGCGCCAAGCTCAGTTAGAGACTCAGATGGAGGCGCAGCTAGCCTCACAAAAAATCCTCGCCGATAGCGTGATCAATAACGCCAAAGTCGTCAGCGATAGCATCGATAATGGCTTTGAGAAAAGCGTGAGCCAATTACTACAAATATATAAGCACGACCACAAAGCCGAGGGCGAGTATCTCAAGCAAAACCAAGACGTGCAAAAAGCGCTGATGGTGCAGCTGGTCGATGCCGTGGAGCAACTAGCACACAATATGGCAGATAGCTTGTCTCGTAGCTTAGCCGAAAGCTTGATTAAAAATGATGACAGTAAAGCCGTAGAGAACGATTCGCCTGATATTCATGAGCAGACCACATTGATGGCCAATGCGCTCAAGCAAGCGCTAGCACCACTGACGATGCGCATGGATGAGAAGCTAGCAATTGATAGCAGTACCGATCAATCTGGTAAACTGATCGTCAATAGTCTCAATCGCCTAAATAAAATATTTGATGATTATGACTAGTAACTGTAACTAATAGCAATGATACGTAGTAGGCTATAGTGACACGTGACTGATGTCGTAAACAAACCAATGAGAAATGTATGGCGCACAAAAAAAAGAACGTCCGCAAAAAACTCTGCCCCGTCTGTGAGCGTGAGTTTAGTTGGACAAAGAAGCTCGATAAAAACTGGGATAGTATGGTGTATTGCTCAGACCAGTGTCGCCGTATCAAGAAGTATGAGGGCGTCGAGCATCAGAAGTAAGATGATACCAAACGCCAAAAATACGATTAGCTGTGTCAAAATCGCTTAGCCTACAATGCGTAGTACTGGCGCTCTTTTTCCTTGCTACTCTAATTTTTGTGTATGGTATGGATAATTCATAGGTCGAATAGATAAGGTAGGGCAGTTATGGCACATAAAAAAGTAAACTTACCGCAAAAAACCTGCCCCGTCTGCCAGCGTCCGTTTACGTGGCGCAAGAAGTGGGAGAAAGACTGGGAGCAGGTGATTTATTGTTCTGAAAAGTGTCGGCGGGGGAAGGGTAAGGGTGCTGATTAATTTATCATATGCAAAATATATCAATCTATACTTTTCGCACATAATAAAGGTTGTGAGGTGCCATATATTATATATAAGGTATTATCTTTCACAGTTTTCATGCTTTCAAAGCTATCTACCCCTATTGGACGACGATGGAAGTATGTTTCAAAATAAGAATTAAGATCCATCTTATGGTTATCAAAATCTAGCTTATTATAGTTAGCTAAATTACAGAAGAGTATTTCACAAACTCTTTCAATAAAGCCATTAGTAGGTATAATTTTTTTTGAAATTATGATGTTTATTAAAATACCTAATTGCTTCAATATTAAGTCGAAATCATAATGTAGACTCATATGATTTATAAACTTATTAGCGACTATGTTTAATGAATTATTGTTTTTTAATGCGAAATCTAGCAAATTATGAATTTTGAAATCAGCAGCGTTTCGGTTGTCAATAAATTGATTAGTTTGGAAGTTTATGTATCTACTTCTATTTGTTGTAGTACCTAGTAATAAATAGTCGTGAAAATTTATTGTATCCACTCCAGCTTGATGAGCAAGCGCTCTCAATCTTGCGTCAAGAGACAGAAGCGGCAAGCTCTTTTCTTGACACAGTCTGATAATGGACTTATCTGTTTCAGGAAGAAAACTATTGAGCGCTTCTATAATTTTTGAGTTTGAGTTGTTTCCATAAGCAGGAGTAACCTGCATATTGCTTTCAACATATTCAACTAAAAACTTCAAATCATTTGAACGCTTTTTAAGTAACTGTATATCCATTTCATTCACAGTAAAATTATTATCGTTTGAATGGATCGATAAGGGCTTGTCACCTTTTTTATATTCATATATGTGCTTATCACTTAGCGCTTTTAAATTTGTAAGCAGGATTTTGGGAATATATATAGACAGATTGGAAGTAAGAAAGTATAAACTTTCTAAACGCTGTAACTCCAATAACGTAAATAAATCGATCACTACTGCAGATTGTTTTTCTAGCAAAGTTTCTAGATTGTCGATGCTAATATCAACAGTATAGTGATCATCAATTGTTCTCAAAGTGAATCGAGAATCACTTAACCAACTATACGTAATTTCAGAAAGATCTTTTCCAATATAATCAGCTAGACAGGTTATAGTCATCGGGTTTTCTTGATATGCTTTTAACTGTCGCTCTAATTGCTCATTAGAACGTGAAGTCTGATTGATATCCTTAATAAATTTTGCTATGCCTTCTTCTGTATTAAAGTCTGCTGTGAAAGAAACCATATTGAAAGGGTTGTTGATGTCTGATGTCATCTCCATATTCTTTCTATATATCGCTAAAGGTATAGATAAAATCTCTTCAATTTTAATATTCCTTCTTACACCAAACTTTCCTATAATTTCAAACTCTTCACCAACAGCTTTACCTAAAAACTGCTGACCTAGTTCATCGCTAGGTGAAATTATAATATTTAAGTTCTTGCCTGAAGACTTAGAATCGATATATTTCCCTTTAAGTTCGTTTTCTTCAAAATATGAAACAAAGCAACCATCAACGACTTCGGCAAAATTTAGATCAAATAAAGGATTTGAAGAATTGGGAAGTTTGCGAGAAAGCATTGTATCAAGAAGCAAGTCTTGAATGGCTGAGAGCAGTTCTAAGTCAGTTGGGTTTGAGCGCCAAAGATTAATAACTCTTTCAATAGCTTTTTCTTGTTTTGAATATTGTAGTTCGTAAGAAGCTAACCAGCATATATCCGCAGGATTATTGTCTAAATCTAATGGAATTAGTCTCGTATCTTTTTTCAACTGACCTATATTATCGTTATGAATACTTAAAAAAAGCTTTAAACGCCAATACCAAGATAAGTTGCTGTACTTATCAAGTCTGGGCAGTAGCATTTCAGCAGCACTAAAATCTTGAGTCTTATTACCTAATTTAATAACTAAACTAGCAAAATCCCCAAGATAATTATCAAAATTATGACTATTCTGATCTACGAAGTCTTTAGCCTTTTGATATTGAAAGCTTTCAATCAAAGAATGAATTTGGATGATTAACAGATACTCTTCATTAGATTCATTGATAAGAGTATCTAATGTATCACTACAAGATCTGTACTGCTTGGTTTTAAAGTAATAGTCAGCTAGTAACGTTTTTAGATCGTTATCAGGAGTATCAATAGAGGAGATAGTTCTATTTAATTTATCAAATTTCTCATCGTTAGTACCATATAACTTTAAACCTAATAGAGCCAAACCTCTAAGAGTATTAGTGCTAAATAAATCTACCTCATCTACAAGTTTTAAAAAATCAATATTGTTAAGTTGGTTAACTGCAATAAAAGACCTTATTTCGTTAGTTAAAGGTTCTCCAATCTCGCTATTCGATTTAATTAGATGATTTAGTTTATCTATTTCACCGAAATTATATAAGCCGTCAACCAAATATTTTATTATTTCTGAATCAGAATGATCTTTATAGACCTTCAAGAAAAACACTTTATCCGAGTTTCTTTTAGTAAATGAAACAAGATTAATAATGGTTTCTGGAAGTATCCCACATTGGGTAGTTTTCGTTAGTTTGTAATAATGCTTAACTGATTCTTCGTTATTTATGACGCAATTTGCAGTAATAATGCTGTTTATCGCATACTTTTTTAATGAAGGTACGTCAATCTGGTTTATATTTAAGTTTAGTTCTAGGGAGTTTAACTTCGCTTCAATATAATGATGTTGGTTTTTAGGTGTAGCATATCTCAGCAGAGAAGATTCAAAAGATAGAATGATAAATGAAGGCTTTAATTGTTCATCTTTATCAATTAGCTTCTCTATTACATCGTATTTATCAAACTGATTATGATTCGAATAATATCTCATATAGTTAAGTTTGATAGAGTATGTATTCTTTAAAGCTTTAGGTAAATTTTCGAAGTCTGTAATATTACCTTGATTGATTTCTATTAGGTATTTTAGAGCTTGATAGCGAGTATTATCAGGGTCTTTATCAATGCAGGTCTCAATAATCTTTAAAGCATTATCAGTATCACTATTGATGATGTTGTCCATGATGGTTAACACGTTATGCATTTCATCACACCACTCAAAATCTTTAACTTTTGAGGAATAGTGAGTGAATCTATCGTTCTGCTCTATCAAGTAGTAACAGTTTGCTAAGATATAATAAGCTTCATATTTCTCTATATAATTCATTAGCTTAGTATCATCAACTGTTAATGAGCTTATAACTTCAGAATATCGTTCTTTATCAAAATATTCTTTCGCCTGTTGTATTTTTTCTGAATAGTCACTGTTTGAATGGTATCTTTGACTCAAAATGTTCGAATTAGTAATGTAGTTTTCTATATCATTCCAAAACTGTATTTCTACTGGAAATTTTCCGTTATTAACTCTTTCGTCTGACAAAGCATTCACAGCATCAGTTAATTTCTGGTCAGATGGTAAGGATGTAGATATTATTAGTTGTGAGATTTCTTGTTGACCGCTGTCAGCTTTTGCAATCTCTTTAACGATAGTTACCTTATCATTTCCATCAAAAGGCAGTTTTGAAACGTGTTTACATTGAATGCCTATTCGATTACTCGATGTATTTTGATTGTTTTCATACACAAGAACATCTAAACCATACTGCTTTTGACCTTTGCGACCATACATTGTAGGTGTTTTACAGTTAAATATTACACCATAGATATGCGCACAAAGAACCTCAAATTCCTGCTCAGTACTAGGTAGAAGAATTCGAGGTTTATAAGTCATTATGTTCACTTCCTCTTAAGTAAATTACAAATTCGGATTTAACCACTTCTCAGCCGTTTTCATATCCCAGCCTTTACGCTCAGCATAGCTCTCTAACTGATCACGACTGATCTTACCGACATTGAAGTACTCACTATCCGGATGCGAGTAATAGAATCCGCTGACCGATGATGCAGGCCACATCGCATAGCTTTCGGTGAGTGTCGTACCGATTGCCTCGACCGTACCGAGCCAGTCAAACAATTTGCCTTTTTCGGTATGCTCAGGGCACGCAGGGTAGCCAGGAGCAGGGCGGATGCCAACGTATTTTTCTTTAATCATCTCATCATTGGTGAGTGACTCAGTCGGCTGATAGCCCCAATACTCTTTGCGGATCAGCTCATGCAAATGCTCGGCAAAGGCTTCGGCTAGGCGGTCAGACAGCGCCTGTACCATAATGGCGTTATAGTCATCACCAGCCGCTTTATACTGCTCAGCGAGCGCTTCTGTACCGACGATAGAGACGGTAAAGCCGCCCAAGTGATCGGTATGCGTGTCTGATGGCGAGATAAAGTCCGCCAAGCTCAAGTTTGGCTTGCCACTGGCCCCCTCTTGTGAACGGTTGCTTTGTTGGCGTAAGTGTTCGAACTGATAGGTCGGTTTGCCACCATCAGCAGGCGCATTGTCATAGACGGTGACGGTATCCGAGTCAGTACGGCGAGCGGGCATGAGTTTAAACACGCCTTTTGCGACGATTGATTTTTCCTCAATCATTTTGTGAAGTAACTCTTCAGCATTGTCAAACAGATCACGAGCTGCTTCGCCGACCACATCATCTTGCAAGATTTTTGGGTATTTGCCCGTCAGTCCCCAAGAGATAAAGAACGGTGTCCAGTCGATGTATGGCAGCAGGTTAGTGATTGGATAGTCATCCAATATCACTTGTCCTAACTTATTGGGTACTGGTGGTACGTAGTTTTCCCAATCATACTGAAAGCCAATCTTTACCGATTCGGCATAGGTAACCTTGGCAGCTTTTGGTTGACGCTTAGCCAGGCGCTCGCGGACTTTGATATATTCTTCGCGCGTCTCACCGATGAGGGCGGTACGGTGCTCTTTTGATAGCAGCTTGGTTACCACGCCAACTGAGCGCGAGGCATCCGAGACATAGATGACCGCATCGTTTTGATACTGCGGCTCGACCTTGACGGCCGTATGCGCTTTAGATGTTGTTGCGCCGCCGATCATCAATGGCAGGGTCATGCCGCGCTCTTGCATTTGCTTGGCGACATAGACCATTTCATCGAGACTGGGGGTAATCAGCCCTGACAGACCGATGATATCGACTTTTTCTCTGATAGCTGTATCGAGGATGGTTTCGCACGGTACCATAACACCCAGATCGACGATGTCGTAGCCGTTACAGCCAAGCACCACGCCGACGATGTTTTTGCCGATATCATGCACATCGCCTTTGACGGTTGCCATTAGAATTTTACCTTTGACTTCGCCTTCGACTTTTTCCGCTTCGATATACGGGTTTAGCCACGCGACGGATTGCTTCATTACGCGGGCAGATTTGACGACTTGCGGTAAGAACATTTTACCCGCACCGAAGAGGTCACCGACGATATTCATACCGTCCATGAGTGGCCCTTCGATGACCTCGAGCGGTTTGGGGTATTTCTCCCAGGCTTCTTTGGTATCTTCTTCGATAAAGGTGGTCACCCCTTTGACGAGAGCATGAGCGATGCGCTCTTCTACTGTACCCTCACGCCAGCTCATATCGACGGTGCTGTCTTTTTTCTTGCCGCCATCTTGGTAGTTTTCAGCGACCGTCATTAGACGTTCAGTCGCATCCTGACCAGTTTCACCTTGGTTGCGGTTGAGCATGACGTCTTCGATGGCATCACGCGCTTCTTTTGGAATATCATCGTACAGCTCCAGCATGGCTGGGTTGACGATACCCATGGTCAGACCGTTTTTGATCGCATGGTATAGGAACACAGAGTTAATCGCTTCACGAATCGGGTTACCACGGAAACTAAACGAAACGTTGGACACCCCGCCCGAAACCATCGCATTTGGTAGGTTTTCCGTGATCCAGCGCGTGGCATTAATAAAGTCAGCACCGTAGTTGTTATGCTCAGTGATACCCGTAGCGACAGCAAAGATATTCGGGTCAAAGATGATGTCCTCAGAAGGGAAGCCTACTTCGTTGACCAGTACATCATAGCTACGTTTAGATATTTCAATCTTACGCTCGTAGGTGTCAGCTTGCCCGTCTTCATCGAACGCCATGACGATAACGGCTGCCCCATAACGCATACACAGTTTGGCGCGTTCAACGAACTCAGCGTGACCTTCTTTTAGCGAGATGGAGTTGACGACAGATTTGCCTTGCGTACGTTTGAGGCCTTCTTCGATGATGTCCCATTTGGATGAGTCAATCATTAGCGGTACACGGCTGATATCTGGTTCGCCTGAGACGAGGTTGACGAAGTGAATCATTGCCTGCTTAGAGTCGAGCATGCCTTCGTCCATATTGATATCGACGATTTGCGCACCACCTTCTACCTGATCGCGCGCGACATCGAGCGCCTCAAGATAGGCTTCGGTCTTGATCAAACGGAGGAATTTTTTGGAGCCTGTGACGTTGGTACGCTCACCAACATTGACAAACAAACTGTCAGCATTGATGGTAAAAGGCTCAAGTCCTGATAAGCGGCAGGCAGGCGCAATCTCTGGAATGACACGTGGTGGATAGTTTGCCACGACTTTAGCAATCTGACGGATATGTTCAGGCGTCGTACCACAGCAGCCGCCCACGATGTTTAAGATACCCGCTTTGGCAAAGCCTTCTAGCAGCGCAGCAGTTTCTTCTGCTGTTTCGTCATACTCACCAAACTCATTGGGTAGACCCGCGTTTGGATGCGCAGAGACATAGGTATCAGCGATGTTTGATAGTGTTTGGATATGTGGGCGCAGCGCATCAGCACCAAGCGCGCAGTTAAAGCCAACGGATAGTGGCTTGGCATGGCGAATCGAGTTGTAGAATGCTTCCGCCGTTTGACCAGATAGCGTACGACCTGAGGCATCGGTGATCGTACCTGAAATCATGATTGGTAGCTCAAAGCCAATATCGTCGAACACACCTGTGATCGCAAATATCGCCGCTTTGGCATTTAGCGTATCAAAGATTGTCTCAATCAAAATAAGATCGACGCCACCTTCTATCAGGCATAAGGTCGCTTCACGGTAATTAAGCACCAATTCATCAAAAGTAATATTACGAAACGCAGGGTCGTTGACATCAGGCGATAGCGAGCACGTACGTGAGGTCGGACCGACCACACCAGCGACAAAACGCGGTTTCTCAGGCGTCTTGGCGGTAAACTCATCAGCCGCTGCGCGTGCAATCTTGGCTGCTGTTTTGTTCAGCTCAGGCACCAAATACTGCATGTCATAGTCAGCCATCGACAGGCGCGTACCGTTAAAGGTATTGGTCTCGATAATATCCGCACCAGCTAACAGATGATCATGATGAATGTCTTTAATCATGTGCGGTTGAGTCAACACCAGCAGATCGTTATTGCCCCGTACGTCTTGGTCGATATCAGCGAAGCGCTCACCACGATAGTCAGACTCTTCTAGCTTGTAGGTCTGAATCTGCGTACCCATCGCGCCATCTAGCAGCAGAATTCGTGACGTCATTTGCTCGATGATACGGGCGCGTGCCGTCAGCTGCTGCTCTTTATAAGGAAAGACAGCAGGTGGCGTTAGAATAAAGTCATCAGCAGATGACGAGCTAGAAGTAATGTCAGAGTGAAAAGAAGTCTGTGAGGTCATCGTTTGAGTCATAGTAGCGCTGCTTATATCGTCAATATTATAAAAGGAAGGAATAACAAATAAATAGAGTACAAAATCTGATAAAGAGGGGTAGGCAAATTCGCATTATTCTAGCATGAAACATATCGCCTACGTGGATACTGCCTATTCTACTTTTGCGATAGACAAGCAGTTTGGCTGCGGCACTGCTTACAGCATGATATCGATTCTATGTTGTATAGAAAATAAGAACAAATGAATATCATTTCGCTTAGAGATTACATAAAGCTTTGGTTTTACAAATGAAAGTCAACGGTTGTTCTTACAAGTGCGACAGAGTTTACACCTGTACTACAAAAAGTTGCGTAAAGGCAGGTTGATAGTTGTCTTATAAATGTTAATTTGATTTCAGAAAGATAAGGTCTTCGTTAGTTTTGCTTATAAGTAAAAATTACTGCTTAAGTAGCTCAGACAGGTATTCTCGTATCAATATGAGGTAGTAGTTCAAGTTACTATATAAAACAAGCAGCTTGTATAAGAAGCGAATGTGACCTGTAAAACTATAGCTAACAAATACTCAATCATTAAGGATAATGTTATGAAATTAACCAAACTTGCTACTATCGGTACACTAGCCATTTCTGTTGCTGGCCTAAGTGCCTGTAACAACATGATGCCAGCGCAAAGCGCAGACATGAAAGCACCAATGCACAGCCAAAACATGGCAAAAATGAACGTCGTACAGGTTGCTCAGGGCAACTCTGATTTTTCAGTATTGGTAGAAGCAGTACAGGCAGCAGGCCTAACAGGCATGCTATCTGATCCTAACGCACACTATACTGTATTTGCACCAACTAACGCTGCATTCATGCAAGCATTGCAAGAAACAGGCATGACCAAAGCGCAGTTGTTTGCGAACAAGCCATTGCTAACGAAAGTTTTGGGCTACCACGTAGTTAGTAGCGACATGGCGATGTATGCCAAAGACGTCAAGCCAGGCAACGTCATGACTGCAAGCAAAGATACATTGATGGTTACCAACCAAGGTAAACTGATGGATGAAAACGGCCGTACTGCTAATATCGTAAAAACTGATATTGCAGCTACTAATGGTGTTGTACATGTTATCGATAGAGTACTACTACCTAAATAAGACCAGTAAAAAAACTCAAATTTTATAGTAAGGCTTGAGTAGTAGACAGCTATTATTTGATGAATTTATCATTGAATAATAGCTGTTTTAAGATTTAGGAAAGAACTGACAACGATTATTTAACCATTATGACAGATGTATCTTGTAAGTATTGATGTTCAGAAACGTGTTCGTATTTCAAATATCGCAATAACCAATATACAAGTTGATAATGCTGTATACGTGATTGATACAGTGCCACTACTTAAGTAAGTATCAATTAAAAATTAAACCGTTAGAATTGTAGTTATTGATATAGCGGACATAACATTATGACTGATTGATTGGTCATATTTACAATATATCAGTCACTGTTATATTTATTGAAAACAATCCATTGTTAAATAAATGACGCACCCAATTATATAAAAGGAAATACCCATGTTAAAGAAGAACTTATTATCTATCGCAGTCGTAACAGCAGCCATGTCACTAGCAGCCTGTAACGATACTGAAACCGTTGCTGAGCCAGTTGAGCCTGAAGTTACCACTGAAGAAGTGGCTATGGAGCCTGTTGTAGAGGCTGATCCAATGGTTGAAGCAGAGCCAATGGCAGACGATATGGATATGGAAGCGACGCAAACCATCGCAGAGCTAGCAGCAGGCAACGAAAACCTAACTATCCTAACAGCCGCGCTACAAGCAGCTGGTCTTGACAGCATGCTAATGGAAGACACTAAGTACACTGTATTTGCGCCAACCGATGATGCATTTGCTCCTGTACTAGAAAAACTAGGTGTGACCAAAGAAGAGTTGTTGGCCAATACAGACCTATTAAAAACAGTACTTCCTTACCATGTCGTAGCAATGGAAGTTCAAGCTGCTGATATCCCTTATGGTACTGATATTGAAACCGCGAATGGCAACACAATTTCTATCAGCGAAGATAACGTGATTACCGATGCTACTGGTGGTACAGCAAACATCACTGGTACAGACATCATGGCGACAAACGGCGTAGTACATACTATCGATGCAGTGTTGATGCCTGAGTAAACTATTCTGTAATGTAGGTTAGTCTTATGATTCACATTTGATAACGTTGAACCATAGAACTGATTTTACAGAGAAAGCCTAGCCATAGTGCTAGGCTTTTTTGTACTTATAAGATAATGAACCTGCAAGATAAGGAAATAGTCGTCACGTCTCAAACAACTAAAGCGCAATCTGATAATAAAAAAGCTACGAAAGTGCTTTGAGTGTTTAGATGACAAGAGCATATATCAGAAAAATACTTAGCGTTGCAGTTATCTTGGAAAAGATGAGCAGTTTTTCTGATATAAGCATAAAAGAGTAGGCTACTCGTTGGGCTACTGAAAGCAGATATTATTAAGAAGCATTTTGATT
Organism: Psychrobacter sp. H27; assembly: GCF_059072655.1. Taxonomy (NCBI): domain Bacteria; kingdom Pseudomonadati; phylum Pseudomonadota; class Gammaproteobacteria; order Moraxellales; family Moraxellaceae; genus Psychrobacter; species Psychrobacter sp. H27. The sequence goes on from NZ_JCACRX010000001.1 coordinate 2,533,112, forward strand.
AGACAGGGTTGCTACTAGAGTGAAGGTTGCATGGGGGGTAAGGTTTAAACTTATCTAAACCTACTGCAATAGTCGTTACAACGGTATGTACGAAAATAAGACAACAAAAAAGCCCGAGACCATTGCCTCGGGCTTTTTATTAGAGTGAGCAGTACCTACTCTAAAACATACTATGCGTATTATCTACGTATATGTTATTTGCGTAGTGGATCTGCATTCATTCTTTTTTGCTCTTCTAGATGACGCTCTTCCCAATAAGGTGCATTCTTGATACCGAATTTAGCAGGATCAAAACTATAGCGTTTTACACCAGCTTTACGCTGTGCTTCGTAGTCTTTAAGCATGGTAAGGGTTGGACGTGCCACAATGAAGATAACCAAAATACCAACAATGTTGAGCCAAGCCATAAGACCAACACCAATATCACCAATTGCCCAGATGTAACCAGCTGAGTTTAGACCACCATAAGCAACCATTGCCATGATCAAGATCTTAACCAAGAATAGACCCGTTTTGTGCGCACCGCGACCGATGAAGCGAGTCAAGTAAGTGACGTTTACTTCAGCGATGTAGTAGTAAGCTAGGATAGTTGTAAAGGCAAAGAAGAATACAGCGACAGCGATAAAGGTATCACCGAATGAGCCGTATACTGATTCCATTGCCATCTGCGTAAAGGCAGGCGCGTTGATTTCAGTAGTCGCTGCAACGTTTTGAACGATGAACTGACCATCAGGTAGCGTACCTTGGATGTTGTATGTACCCATCGTTAGGATCATAAAGGCAGTAGCAGAACATACTAACAGTGTATCAACATATACTGAGAATGCCTGAACCAGGCCCTGCTGTGATGGATGCTCAACTTCAGCAGCAGCAGCAGCGTGAGGACCTGTACCTTGACCCGCTTCGTTAGAGTAGATGCCACGTTTTACGCCCCAACCAATCGCTGCACCAAAGCCTGCTTGTGCAGTGAACGCATCACCAACAATCATACCAAATACTTGTGGGATCATGCTGAAGTTAGCGAACATGATGATCAACGCTAGAACGATATAGCCAAGTGCCATGAAAGGTACGGCGTACTCGGTAAAGGTTGCAATACGCTTAATACCACCAAAGATGATGATACCTAGTACGACTAAGATAATAGCTAGTGCCACTAGACGCATAGAGCCGACTTCTAGGCCACCAACGTTCATGATCGTACCTTCGCCCATTACCTGTGCAAACGCACTGATAACACCGTTCGCCTGTACACCAGGTAGGAACATACCACAAGCTAAGATAGAAGAGATTGCGAAGAGGATGCCGTACCACTTTTGACCAAGGGCACGCTCAAAGTAATAAGCAGGGCCACCGCGATATTCGCCAGTTACCACATCTTTTTCTTTATAAATCTGTGCAAGGGTAGACTCGACGTAGGCAGTAGATGCGCCTAAGAAAGCCACAACCCACATCCAGAATACAGCACCTGGTCCACCGAAGCCGATAGCAGCAGCTACCCCAGCGATGTTACCCATACCCACACGTCCTGCGAGGGAAACGGCTAGTGCCTGAAATGATGAAATACCTTGTGCACTAGATTTACCAGTGAATAGGAGCTTGATCATTTCACCGAATAGACGCACCTGTACGAAGCGCGTCATGATGGAATAGAATAGACCAGCACCCAAACACAGATAGATCAGTGCTGGGCTCCAGATAATTCCATTTACTAAGTTAACTAAACCTTCCATATATATATTCCTAGTACTGTCTTGAGGTGGCTCTGTATGCTAGGAGTAAATTAACTGGTTAACTTACTTATCTAAGTTAAGCAGTTAAATTATCTGCATTGACTCATATCTTTATTAGTTAAGTCTCATACGTGTTTAGCCACCAAAAATGGACTGTAGTTGTCTGTATTTATCCGCTTGGCTTATCGACAATAAAACCATGTGCAGAGTACTTATCGTCGATAGCATTAATATCAGCTGCGTTTGTAAATGTTATACAGCATCAATTCGTGCGGTGTCCTATCATCACGCTATGAATGAGATGAGTCATCAGTTAACCCGCGGATAAAACAGGCGGTTATATAATTAAATACTCGTCATGATGATGGTATTCAATTTGCTATGAGCCATTACGATTGACTACACTGCTGATATGGCGAATTGATAGCATTAGAAGAGATTTGGTGGCTGGTTGACGTTTTTATGTCTCAGCTACCAACTCGCTAATACGTATCAAACTATAAGTCCACTACCAAATGTATTCAAACCGTACGGCTACGTAACTGCAATTTGCCATATTTTTATGCTAATTACTAGAAATTTCTTTGTAGAGAGCAGATATATTCAAATTTTATTTGATAGATACATTAGCAAGTTTTGGTTTGGATATAAATAATTGTTTGTATACATACAACTTTTCGTCTACTTGAACCGGTTTACTAACCTACCAATCTATGTACAGTCGCAAAATCAGATAACTGGTGACGCACGTGGTTGTGTTTTGGTAACGGTCAATTGTAAAAGCTTTGCGATAGCGCCATTATTATCATGACATCCTGTAAGCTATCGACATTATTAATCGATTACCAATATATAGAAGCTGTCGATATATGGAAGTTATCGATACGATCGTCGATAAGAATAACGAGTCTTGCGCATATTGTATTTTGACTGCTTATAAGCAGTCGCTTCGATATAAAATACAAAACATATGTGACTGCTCGATGATTATTGGGATATATACGCAAAAATTATTAAAAATGGGTTATTAGATATTTGTTATTTATCATTATTAGGAGAAACAAAGATGACGCGCAAATCAATTATGAAGCCGATGTTGCTAGCAGCACTATTGACAACCTCTACGGTCGGTCTAAGCGGTTGTGGTTATAACAACTTACAGGCGCAAGATGAACAAGTAACAGCGTCGTGGTCAGAAGTGGTCAACCAATATCAGCGTCGCAGTGATTTGGTGCCAAACTTAGTCAAGGTTGTACAGCAGTATGCTGAGCAAGAGCAAGAGGTCTTCACCCAAGTAGCTGAAGCTCGCTCACGTGCTGGCGGTATTACTGTGACACCTGAAGTACTGAACGATCCAGAAGCAATGGAGCGTTACGCTGCGGCGCAAGAGCAAATGACTGGGGCGCTGTCACGTTTAATGGCAGTATCTGAGCGATATCCTGAACTAAAATCAGATGCGTTGTTCCAAGATCTGCAGGCGCAGTTAGAGGGTACAGAAAACCGTATTGCTGTATCTCGTAATCGCTACATCCAAGAAGTGCAAGGTTACAATACAACGGTGCGCCAGTTCCCAACCAATATCACGGCAAAAGTATTTGGCATGGATACCAAGCCAAACTTCAGTGTTGCTAATGAGGAAGCTATTTCGACCGCACCCAGTGTCGACTTTGGAGATTCTGCAGCAGCAGAGTAGTACTGGTCAAAAATATACAAAATAGAGCGGTGTATGCCGCTCTATTTATTTAGCTGATGACGTAATGACGCCTAGCTAATGTCTATCAATCTGTAAAAATGTCATTTGAGGTGGTATAGATTAGATGAATAATTCAAAAGCAATCTTATCAGCATTATTGTTGACACTGAGCATCGGTGGAACATCAGTGCTACATGCTGCACCAGGTGATGATATTGGCAATGCTGCTGCGACAGATAGTAGCTCAAATCTACAAAACCGTAGCGTTGAAGATCTGGTAGCCATTGTAAAAGCAGGAGAGTCTAACGAAGCTATCAATGATGCAGTATTGAATAATGATGCCATTAATGGTGCGGTCTTAGGTAATGATGCTATCAATCCAAGCGCGGCGAATGATGAGGCAACAGCTGAGGCACAAGCCCAACCACCAGTAACCTCAAGCGCCCAGAGCGTCGATGCCGATAAACTCATACTCAATGAGCCAGTTGTCGATCAGGCCAATATCCTAAACCCACAAGAAAAACAGCGTTTAGAGGCGCAGCTGAGAAATATCTATCAGCAAGGGCTGGCTCAAGCAGCAGTTGTCATCGTACCGACGACCAATGGCTTACCTATATTTGATTATGCTTTACAGATTGCAGAGAAATGGGAGCTAGGTGATGACGCTATCGATGATGGCTTGCTCATCGTCGTCGCAGTCAACGATCGTGATATGTATATTCTAACTGGTTATGGACTGGAGGGTGTGCTCCCAGACGCGGCAGTCAACCGTATTATTAGAGAAGATATCACACCACTATTTAAACAGAATAACTATGGTGGTGGGATACTGGCAGGTGTGGATGCGCTCAAAACACGTCTGAGCGCTGATCCTGAAGTGCTGGCACGTGCTGATGCACAAGCTGCAGAGCGTAATGCTCAGCAAAGTTCAGAGGAGATGCCATCTCCTATTTTCTTATTTATTATGGCGATGATATTTGGTAGCTTTATCACCAATATCCTGGGCCGAGTGTTTGGCTCGATTGTCACGGCAGGTGGATTTTTTGCTGGTTCGTTGGCATTAGGCGGCGGCTTTTTTATGACGCTGATTATGGCGATATTTATATGGATGTTCTTGATTTCGCGTGGCGGCGGTGGTGGTAAAGGCGGCGGCGGTAAAGGTGGACGCAGAGGTGGTATGATCTTCTTGCCTGGTATGGGCGGTGGAAGTGGTGGCGGCTTTGGCGGCGGTGGTTTTGGTGGCGGCGGCTTCGGCGGCGGCGGTGGTGGTTTTGGTGGCGGCGGCGCTGGTGGCTCGTGGTAAGTGCCCATTAAGTTCTACGTAATAGACCAAAACAACCATCAGAACGATATATTTGAGGAAATAATATAATGGCAGAAAACCACGCTACAAACTCCGTTTCAACTTCTAGCTCGACATCCAGCTTTGCTCGCTGGTGGCGTCAGGTCTTGTTTGTCCCGTTACTACACAGTAAGTGGCTAACAGCAGCAGCTCGGGCACGTCTCACAGAAGCAGTGACACGAGCTGAGCTTGGACACCGCGGTGAGGTTTTTTTGATTGTAGAAAATCACTTGCCTATTCAAGATGCCTATCACATGGATTGCCGAGAGCGTGCGATTGATTTGTTCAGTGAGTATCGAGTTTGGGATACTGAAGAAAACACAGGCGTTCTAATTTACGTCAATATCTGTGAGCATCAGCTAGAGATTGTCGCTGACCGCGGTATTAGTGCTCACGTTAGCCCGACTGTTTGGCGTGCCATGTGCGAAAAGGCAGTATCAGGTATTGCCAGTCAAAAAACAGAAGAGAGTTTGGCTGACTTACTCGATGAGGTAGGACAGCTACTGCGTCAGTATTATCAGCTCGAACATGACCCAGCAGGCAATGAGCTGTCTGATACCGTGGTATTTTTAAAATAGCAGTGACCTGTAAGCTGTGTATATGATAGTTGGCTCTATAAATAGGGTGACTGCTTGATTTACATGAGCAAAGGGTATGAGCAAAGCGTTTTGTTTTAGGCGATATGATTTTGATGCTAAAATAGAGCCTCTAGCGATAAATAATGCCTGATATATGTACGGTTGGAATACAGTACAAGAATATATAGCATTGATGACAAGCACGTCTCGATAACACCATTATTGGAATACTATGATTGAATTAATAAAGAAACTACCAAAAGCTGAGCTACACCTACATATTGAAGGGTCATTGGAGCCTGAGCTGATGTTCAGACTGGCCAAAAAGAACAATGTGGAAATTCCTTACAAAGATATAGAAGACGTACGCAACGCTTACAACTTCACCAATTTGCAAACCTTTTTGGATATCTACTATGCGGGTGCAAATGTATTACTTACCAAAGATGATTTCTACGATTTGACGTGGGAATATATTTTGAAGTGTGTCGAAGACAATGTCGTTCATACAGAGATATTCTTTGATCCGCAGACACATACAGAGCGCGGCGTGCCATTTGATGCGGTAATCACAGGTATCAAAGAAGCGTTAGCAGACGCTAAAGAAAAGTATGGCATCACTTCTTGCATCATCATGTGTTTCTTGCGCCATTTATCGCAAGAAGAAGCATTTGAGACCCTAGAGCAAGCACTAGATTACAAAGATGACATCATCGGGGTTGGTCTTGACTCTTCAGAATTGGGTAACCCACCATCGAAGTTCAAGGAAGTCTTCAAAAAAGCCAAAGAAGAAGGCTTTAAATTGGTGGCACATGCAGGCGAAGAAGCAGATTTTTCATATATTTATGAAGCACTTGATCTGCTAAATATCAATAGAATCGATCATGGCGTACAGTCTATAAAGAGCCCAGAGCTGATGCAAAGACTCAAAGACGAGCAGATGCCGTTGACCGTTTGCCCAAACTCAAACATCGAATTGAGAGTGTTTGATACTTATAAAGAACACAATATCAAAGAGCTCTTAGACTATGGTCTCAATATCAGTGTCAATTCAGATGACCCTGCGTATTTCAAAGGCTACGTGAACCAAAACTTTATCAATCTACATGAGAATCTACCAATCACAGAAGAAGATATTGTCAAATTGGTAAAGAACTCTTTTAGATCTGCGTTCATCAGTGATGAGCTAAAAGACGCTTATTTAGCGAAAGTTGATCTGGCGCTGGATTAGGCGTTACAGAATTTTTAATCGAAAAGGCTTAACGGTTTTTATAAATCGTTAAGCCTTTTTTATTGTTTATCCCGCAATAATATTTATCAGTAGTAGCTATTATAAAGACGTAATCTCTTCTATAAGTAATGGCAAGATGACGCCAGCCTTTTCTGCTAATGTGATATCGACTATGGTATTGGGTGTTGGGTCGGGGTTTATCTCAATGAGTTGCGCGCCGTTTTGTTTGGCTAACTGTGATAACCCAGCAGCAGGGTAGACCAAGCTTGAGGTACCGATACTAATAAACACATCACATTTGGCAGCTGCTTTTTCTGCAGTCTCCCACGCCTGCGCGGGCAACGTCTCTCCGAACCATACAATATCTGGTCTAATATAGCCGTTGCAATGTGGACAAGTAATCAGCTCATCTTCAAAACTTACAGTATCTTGGCCATCGTATGATGCTCTTAATGGATCTTGGTAGGGTATCTCACACTGTCCACAACGATTGCGCCATAGATGACCGTGTAAGTGAGTAAGCGTACTGCCTGCTTGCTCATGCAAATCATCGACATTTTGGGTGATAAGGGTCACTTGCTGATCGGAGGTTTGTGCATGATACTGCCACTGGGCCAGCGCATGATGTGCTGAGTTAGGTACTTTGTCTGCGACTATCTGTCTGCGCCACTGATACCATGACCATACTAGCTCTGGATCTCGAGCAAACGCATCAGGTGTGGCTAAGTCTTCGACACCGTAGTTTTCCCACAGTCCAGTTTGTTTATCTCGAAACGTAGGGATACCGCTCTCTGCTGAGATGCCAGCCCCAGTCAAGATACAGATACGTGATTGTGCTGCCAACAGTTTTGCTGCACGTTTTACTTCTGCTATTAACGCTGGTGATAATTCTGCTAACATGAGCCAACCCTTGCTAATAATGGATATTTTTTCTTATGATAGACGGAATTTGGTGGCTTGTCATACTGTTTGCGGTCATTGCAATCTTGTGGTTTATTGCAAAGTCCCGCGGAGTAAAGACAAGTAAAAAGAGTGGTAACCAGTCAAAAAGAACAACACCTAATGATGCCTTGCACAAGACATCCGCATTATTAAAGCAGTATTTCCCTGATTACAACGTTGCCCGCAAGGTGAATCATTTGCTTATTAGCAAACAAGGCAGAAAAGTCGCGATGATTACGATCGATAAGAAGATTGCCGCAAGTCAGCGCCGTCTAGGAGATGTGCCAGTGATCAATTATCACCGTGTACCCAGCCGTGCTCAACTGACTGCCAATTTGCAAGAGGCAGAGTAGGCTTGTATAAAGTATATGGACACAGAAACGCCAGCACTTAGAAGTATTACCTTGCTATGTACTTATCTGTAGCAGATAGTGGATGTCATGCTAGGGAAGGGTGAAACACAATGATTGGTGCGCTCGGCGGGAATCGAACCCACGACCCTCGGCTTCGGAGGCTGGAACCACCATATTTCGTTAAATGACTTTGATGTATATAAACCTACTATACATTATAAATAAAGGGATAGGAAGGATTTTATGCCATGACGTTTAGCGTATTTTAAAGTATTTTATAGCAACATTGATATCAATTTTGGTCACTAGTTAAGTATATAATTAAATCATTTTTTATAGTATTAATGTACGTATTTTATACTTAACTTTTTCAGAAATTACTGATTAAGCGAATTATTAACTCATCAAAGTAATATTGGAAGAAATTACTGTAGAAATGGGCTGCTATAATTTCGAAAAAATAGTCAGGTATTTCAGCCGTAGTTTAGATCTTAACGATTTTTCGAATGCGTTGAAGAAACGGTTCTGGACTACACTTGCAAATACTCTGATATTGAGTTTTTGACAACAACGTTTTGAGTTTATCTTCTTTTGATTTACCTTGTTAAGCCATCAATAATCCTACAGTAACCTCAAAAAAATACTCATCTTTGATAGTGATACCAACCGTACCTTTATGTGCATTAGCGATAGCCTGCACGATAGACAATCCCAACCCTGTACCTGCATACTTATGGCTAGTTCTATCATGACGATAAAATCGCTCGAATAATTTATCGGCTTGACTCTGATCTAACGGTTTGTCTAAACGATTGGTTATCGTTAGTCTTAACCATGGCTGCTGTGAGGGCCGAACCTCGTCTTCTGCTACATTAATTGAGGTGGTTGAGGTGAAGACGGTAGCGGATATCATGATAGTACTATCACTAGCTGCGTAATAAATGGCATTTGACATCAGGTTGGCAAACAGCCGTTGCAATAAGCCTTCATCACCTAATACTCTTTCGAAATTACCCGATTTCTCAAAAATTATCCCTCGATCTTCTGCAATCATTTCATAGTAATCAACGAGCTTTGTAATTAAGCTGACTGTATCCACGTGACTGATTTGCGAGTCACTTAATCCTTTCTGAGTTTTTGCCAGTAGCAACATATTGTTTATCATAGCCGACAGCTGCTCTAACGTATCATGCTGATGATGTAGCTGCTCAATGTATTCATCGCCAGCTCTTGGCTTAGTTAACATGACCTGCGTTTGTGTACTAAGCGTCGCTATTGGCGTACGTAGCTCATGAGCGATATTGTCTGAAAATCGTGACAAAGATTCAAAGTTGCTTTCAAGCTTGACCATCATCGAATTATAAGACTCTGCTAGTGGCCGCAGTTCTAACGGCATATCGTCAACCCCAACTCTTTCGTCTAACCTTTGGAGGTTTATGCCTTTCATTTTTTGTACGATAGTGGCCAGAGGAGCAAAACCCCAATAAACACTTAATGCCGCTACTGAAACTAATAATAAGGTGATGGCAGTAAGTATCAAGCTCAGCTGGCGATTGAACTGGATAAGATATTGATGATGCACATCGATAGGTAATGCAATAAACGCCAAAACCTCTTGATTTGGAATAATAATTGCTCGGTAATGCCTATTATTTATCTTGATCATAAACTGCTGATCGTGATGATCCTGCCATAGTGATAACAAGCTAAAATCGGGCGGTAAATTATGAATGAAATTACTAGGGTCACTGGATAATAATTTGCCTTTTTTATCTGCTACTAAGGTTTTTAAATCATAATCTAGCCAAGAGGAATGCAAGTGATTGTCATTAATGAGTGATTGGGACTTTGACACTGTGAATGGTTCTATGTGATCGTTAACATCAATCATGCGTTTGCGCAGGTTAAAAGCCGCATGGGTGATAATCTCTGAGTCCATTTGCTCAAAGTGTCCACTCACAGAGCGCTGCACCCACGCATAGATGATGACCTGAGAGATGATAACGAAGACTGTCAATAAGAAAATAGTTCGCCATAGCAATGACCAGCGCCGATTTTTGAGTTTATAGTTCATGCTATTTAGAATAGTCTCCGTCCGCACCACTTTGGACTTCAGTAGCTAGTGCCTCCAATCGGTAACCCATACCACGCACAGTATGAATCAGCTTCGCCTCATGCTCATCGTCTATTTTTATACGAAGCCGCCTGATCGCCACATCAATCACATTGGTATCATTTTCAAAGTTCATATCCCATACTTGAGAGGCGATGACTGAGCGTGGTAGGACTTCACCTCGGCGCTCTAATAAAAACTGTAATAATGAGAACTCTTTTGCGGTCAATTTAATAGGCTGGTCTCTTCTATGTACGGTACGCTTTGCAATATCCATTTTGAGATCTGCTATTTGCATGATCGTACTTTGATAATCGACTTGATTGGCACGTCGCAATAAGCTTTTTATTCTGACTATCAATTCTGCAAATGCAAAAGGCTTGGTTAAATAATCATCGCCACCAATCTCAATCCCTCTTATCTTATCGCTTAAGTCATCTTTTGCCGTTAAAAATAGCACGGGAGTATGCTTACCTGCAGCTCGGTAGTTACGCACCAGCTCAAAGCCACTAACATCCGGTAGCATGACATCCATCAGTATCACGCTAAATTCTTCAGTCATCAATGCGTGATAGCCATCTAGGCCTGTTAGATGATGATCCACAATAAACCCAGCTTCAGTTAAGCCTTTTTTTATATATTCGCCAAGCTTCAACTCGTCTTCTACCAGCAGTACTTTCATAGTAATTCCTCAGTACGATTATAATTATTTAATGTTTTAACCCACACAGATGACAAAACTGACTGGTAGCTGACAAAGATGTCATCTGTTCGTAATCAGATTGTCAGTCTTCTTTTGCTAATCTGTATGAATGAAACATAGTTGTTCATACCTAGCGACTATGAATTATTTTCACAGGTAATCAATTCAAATATCTAACAACTTACAAAAGAGGTTTTACATGAAAACATATGGTTCATTCAAAAAAGCAGTACTGCTATCGGCTTCTGTACTTATTGGTATTACTGCGGCTAATGCGCACACTACCGAGCTAAGTACTTCAGTCATCAATAACTGTGATGCGGTTACTGACTTTGCAAAAAACTTGGATCACAACGATGCTCAAGTTTCTAGTACGCAAATGAAGCGCTATAATGATGCACGAGTGGCTTGTGAGATCGAACACAAAGATCAGCATCTACAGTCTGAAAAGTATTTCGTAGATAAGTATGGACGTGATCGTGATTCTAATGCTGCCTCAATACTAAATGAATACAAGCAACATTAAAAACTAAAAACAGCAAGATGACAATATTGTAATCTTGCTGTCATCTCTCTGTCAGAATCAATGAAGTATGCTTTAAAATAACTTAACACCCCAAAGATTTTTTGACTTTATACCAAATCAAATAAGGATTTACCATGTCATTATTCAAATCAATGCCACTATCTAAATCAATCGTAGCCACTGCTATAGCCTTAGTTGTTTCAACGTCAGCTTTGGCACATGACCCAAAAATGCATGCGCAGAAAGATCAGATGAACTGCGAAAAGATGGAAAAACACATGGATATGATGGGAAAAATGGATCATAGCAAAATGGATATGAACGATCCTGCTATGAAAGCCATGATGACCAACATGAGCAAAATGAAAGCGATGTATCAAAAGCACTGTGTTACTAGTAAAAGTGACTCTTAGGCATTGATCTTATAGAAGTGGATCGTAGAAATTCAATATTATTGTTAGATGGTTTTGTCGAGCAGTAATTGGATATTAACAAAAATGGATTTTTAGGACAAACCTATGAAGTTTTTACTAGGAATACTGTTTACCGTCTTTGTCGCGATTGTGGGTATTTTTATTGTAGTGACTAGTGGTGTGATAAATATCGGCGCTGATCAAGCCCATAGTCCGCTAGTTTACAATTTTTTAGAGACTGCCCGCACGCGTTCAATAGCGAATGCTAGTAAGGACATTACGGTTCCCAACTTAGAAAAGACAGAAATGATCAGCTCGGGCGGTGCCGATTACAAAGATATGTGTGCAGGGTGTCACTTGTCTCCTGGGGTGGAAAGCACTGATTTTAGCGCCAGTTTATATCCTAAGCCGCCAAGTTTTACCAATGTTGACTTGGTTAAACGCTATAAGACCGATGCCGGTGCTCAGCAAGCTTTTTGGGCCATCAAACACGGCATTATGGCATCAGGTATGCCAGCATGGGGCGCTTCGCACGATGACGATAGAATGTGGGCAATGGTTGCTTTTATCAGATCGTTACCTGACTTAGATGAAAATCAGTACACCATGCTAACGACTAGGATAGACGATGATGTGTTGGACATGTCATTTGATGGTGAGATGGATATGTCTGGTGATGGATCCGGCATGCAACATTGATTATTCGTAAGAAATGCAGTACTCAAGAGTGCTGCCTTTTGCGATTTGAGTTTTAAGCTTTACCAATACCACTTTGGTCAGTGTTACGGCTTTAATTTTTATAAATTTGATCGTCAGATAAATGCTCAGGAGTGATTTTATGAGACGCTATACCAATATATTTTCTAGTGAACACAACCGGTTATCTGGTCGTGTTCTTTTAGTGATGATGACATCTTCACTATTATTAGCGGCTTGTAGTCAACCTAACGCTGCTGCTGACTCAACACCAGCGACTGAGCCAACTACCGCTACGCAAACCGCGCAAACAGAGCAACCAAAAGCGGAAATAATGCCTGTCAGTGCTCATTCAGACACCCAGCCAACTATCCTAAAAAATATCTCAGTCACCGTTTATAAAGATGCCAATTGTGGCTGCTGTAAAGAATGGGTCGGTTATGCCGAAGGTCATGGCCTAAATGCAACCGCACAGAACGTCGAAGATTTGTCCTTGTTTAAAGAGCGCTACAGCGTACCGCAGCAGATGCGCTCTTGTCATACCGCTGTCACTACTGACGGCTACGTATTTGAAGGTCATGTCCCTGCCAAATATATGGCACAGTTCCTAAAAAACCCACCAAGTGATGCGATCGGTCTTGCCGTACCTGGGATGCCAGTTGGTAGCCCTGGTATGGAATATCAAGATAAATTTATGCCGTATAAAGTGATGCAGCTTAACAAAGATGGCTCAACAGCCATTTATGCAACCATTGAGTCACCGCAGCAGCAATTATAGTTTGAGTGACGTTTAAATAGCTTATCCAGCTCTACTAATGGGCTGTCGAAGACATAAGCTTGACTGATAAATATATAGACTCAACTCCCATTTCATGGATTAAGTTAGGTAAATAATTATGAACAAGAATATGCTTAACCGCAGGCGTTTTTTGACAGGGTCCTCTACTCTATTAGGGGCATCCATGCTATCCACACTGCCATCTATTGCCAATAGTGCGCTCGGTAAAGGTCAACAAAACGTAGCCGTCAACAGTGATAAATCTGACCATATCGTACCTATCCTAACCGGTAATGAGTTTGACCTGTATGTCAGCAAGAAGCCCGTTACTGTCAATGGCAAGTCGAGTATGGCAACCCTCATCAATGACTCGCTGCCAGCGCCAACGCTAAAGATGCAAGAAGGTGATACCGTGACCATCCGTGTCCATAACCAGATGAATGAGTCGACCTCTATTCACTGGCATGGCTTGCTCGTCCCATTTGAGATGGATGGGGTGCCAGGTATCAGCTTTGATGGTATTCCTGCGAACAGTACCTTTACCTATAAATTCAAACTCATTCAATCGGGTACGTATTGGTATCACTCCCATACTGGCTTTCAAGAGCAAACTGGAATGCGCGGCGCTATCGTCATTGAGCCTAAAGGCCGCGAACGTCATCCAGTCGCCGAAGATCACGTGATTTTATTGAGTGATTGGACACATCGTGATCCGCATAACTTGCTAAAGCTATTAAAGCAGCGCGCTGACTTTGATAACTACCACTTGCCAGATTTTAAAAAGCTATTGTCTGATATTGCCGCAACAGATTTAGAAGCCGCTTATGACAAGCGCAAAATGTGGAATAAGATGCGCATGATGCCGACAGATTTTACGGATCTGTCTGGTGAGAAGACATTCACTTACCTTATGAATGGTAAAACCACCGCCGCCAATTGGACACAGCTAGTGAAAGCGGGACAGCCCGTCAAACTGCGCTTTATCAATGGCTCGGCGCAGACGATATTCGATGTGCGTATACCGGGTCTGAAGATGACAGTCGTCTCAACGGATGGTAATGATGTCGCGCCTGTCGATGTTGATGATTTCCGCATTGGGGTGGCTGAGACTTATGATGTCATCGTCACGCCGACCAAAGATGCACATACCATATTTGCCCAAAACATTGATCGTTCGGGCTATGTCGCGACCACGCTTGCGACCAAAAAAGGCGCTCGTGCTGCAATACCTGCTATGGATAAGATCGAATGGCTGACCATGGCTGATATGATGGGGGCTATGGGTGACAAAGGCTACAAAGCAAAGCACGCTAAGACCGAGTACGACTTTAAATCTGATATGCGTGTCGACAGTCCACGTATGAACCTCGATGACCCCGGTATTAACCTGCGTGATATTAATAGAAAGGTGTTGACTTATGACCAATTGCGCTCCGTGGATGAGCAAGTACTGGCAGAGCAGCGCAAACCTACTAGAGAGATCGAATTACATTTGACTGGCAATATGGAACGCTATATTTGGGCGTTAGATGGTGTCATGTTTAAGGATGCAACGCCTGTCAATATTAAACCTAACGAGCGCGTACGCATTACCTTAGTCAATGACACCATGATGAACCATCCGATGCACCTGCATGGTATGTGGAGCGACTTGCGAACCCCATCTGGAGACTTTCAGGTACGTAAGCATACGATTGTGGTGCAGCCAGCGCAAAAGATTAGCTTCGATGTGACGGGTGAAGTTGGACGATGGGCATGGCATTGCCATCTGCTTTATCACATGGAAGCCGGTATGTTCAGAGAAGTTGCCGTCGTTTAACAAACCTTCGAATATGAGGCTTATTATGAAAATATCTAAGAAAAATCTGCCATTCATTGGTTTGTCATCGCTAGTCTTGCTCACATCATCGTTTGCAACGGCTGCTGATATGTCTGGTATGGATCATAGCGGTATGGATATGTCAGGCGATATGTCTGGTATGGACCACAGTGGCATTGACATGTCAGGCGATATGTCTGATATGGATCACAGCGGCATGGATATGTCTGGTATGGATCACAGTGGCATGGACATGTCGGGCGATATGTCTGATATGGATCATAGCGGTATGAGTATGTCGGGCGACATGTCTGGTATGGATCACAGTGGCATGGACATGTCGGGCGATATGTCTGGTATGGATCACAGCGGTATGGATATGTCAGGCATGGATCACAGCGGTATGGATATGTCAGGCATGGATCACAGCGGCATGGATATGTCTGGGATGCAAGGCGGGCAGCCGCCAGCCGATGCTCGTAGTCCAGACTATTCAAATGGGGTTCCCTACGGGCAGTATGGTAAGCCAATGATGATGGGCAGCATGCCATTATGGGGAGTATCAGTAGACGACTTGGGCTATCAGTTTGATGAGGATCAAATCAACTTCGAGGCGACGGGTTGGTATGGTACTGACAGTAATCGTATCAGGCTACGCACGGAAGGTAGTGCTCAGACTAAAGATGATAAAGAAATCGATAGCTTGAGCTCGCTTGCTTATTGGAAACCACTGAGCATTTTCTGGAATGGTGAAGCTGGTGTCGCTTACGATACTGAAAACGATAACGCTGCCCTTATGGCAGGTATTGTCGGTACCGCGCCGTATTTTATCGAAACAGATGCGAGAGCCTATTTATATACCGATGGTCAACTTCGTCTTGATTTAGGCGCAGAGTACGAATGGCGTTTGGATCAGCATTGGGTGGTCATACCGGAGGTGGGACTGACTGCCTTTAGTAAAGATGACCATGATAATGGCATTACCAAGGGCTTTAATGAAATGGAAGCCGAGGTTAGGCTGACTTATGAGACGTTCAGTCGCCAGCTAGCCCCTTATGTGGGTGTGAGTTATGAGACAGCGCTTGGCAAGGCTCGTGGTCAACGACGTCAAGAAAATGAATCGGTTGATAGCAGTAGTTTGACTGCGGGGGTCAAATTCTGGTTCTAATATTATTAAAATAATAGGGGATATACTATGAATGCTTCAGATCAAAACACCATGGATCATCAACAGGGCATGAACCCTTATGTAAAGTTCACTCTGATGATTGTGACGTCTACGATTGTGATGTACATCATGATGTATTTCAATACTTATGAATGGGATCATATTTATTTTAGTGAAACCCGAGCTTACATGGCGCTCTACATGGGTGCCGGTATGGCAGTGGTCATGTTGGCATTTATGACGAATATGTATAAGAAGACCAAAGTCAATTTAATGATCTATGGTCTAAGCGTATTGATGTTTGCTGTTGGTATTTGGGGTGTTAGATCACAAGCAACTGTCGATCAAGTCGATTGGATGCAAGCGATGATACCGCATCACTCGATTGCCATTCTCACTAGTAGTCGCGCTGATATTGAAGATCCGCGTGTACAAAAGCTTGCTGACGATATTATTAAAGCGCAAAAGCGTGAAATCGCTGAGATGAAGCAATTGATTGATGAGCTTGAATAACGATCTATACTGATAGGAATATTTTAAACAAATAAAATAATGGTCTATCAAATGATAGACTTAAGCATATAGGTCTTTTTATTCAAAGCTACTTTCACTACAGAATCAAAACATTGCTCATGAAAAAGCAATAAAAGGCTGAGTATGCATGGTTCACTTTCCCTACTGGCCTTCTGGCTGCTGCAATTGTTGTCTCTTTTAGTGCTTACTCCTATATCAAAATCTCTAACGCTTACCCGTCAGCTGGCGGTGCTGCGACGTACTTGCATCAAGTATATGGAGACTGTTTGACGACCGGTTTTAATGCTCTACTGATGTAATTTTCTATAATTATTGCGCAAAGCTTTCTGGCTCGGATGCTCGGGTCATATACCATACCGTTGTTTGGTAGTGACGAAAGCGGTGTATAGCATCCACCAAGGAGAGTCAAGATAAACGAATTGAATTCAAAAGCGAATACTTTAAGAATTGGTCCTGTGGGCAATAGCGTTTCTCTGTTTCTGCTCATTAGCTATCTCTTGTGCATAGGCTTTGGCCTACTCGCACCTGAGCAGATAAGCATGCATGAGGCTTGGGCACCGCTGCTACCTGGTTTTGAATGGCTGACATGGTCAGGTTTCCTAATTGGATTTGTCGAATCCTATCTTTATGGTTGGTATTTTGCGATTGTGTTTGTACCGCTATATCGCTGGTTTGCTAAAGCAGGATGAGTCTAGCGTAGCCATTGAATCTTCGGCTCAGATAGGTCAGCTATGCTGAGAAAGACGAACAGTGCACCAATCTTGAATGGGATCAAAAGCTAGCGACTTAGCCCTAAACTATCATTGCAATCAATAACGGGAACATAGTCATGAAACACGATACGACAAAAAATACTTCGGACAGCGAAGCCCCTGATTGCTGTGACAGTACAGCGAATACAGGCATAGAATCTAATAAAGATACCACTTACGATAAGGTGCCAACTTGCTACAGTGGAACCATTTATACCTGTCCGATGCATCCGGAAGTCAGAGACATTACAGATAGAGGCTGTCCCATATGCAAAATGTCTCTTAAACCTGAAGACACTGTTGCCGAGATGGTAGCAATGAAAGATGACCATGCAAGCTGCCATAGCATGTCAAATACCGATGCCCATCCTACTAAAGAGAGTAATTACGACAAAGTACCTGAAAATTATAGCGGAACCGTTTATACCTGTCCTATGCATCCAGAAGTGAGAGATGTGGAAAAAAGCGATTGCCCAATATGCGGTATGTTTCTCAAACCTGAGAACGAGGTTACTGATGAAGACAGTCATGCACACTGTCATGGAAAGGATACTTCTAACAGCACTGATGTAAAATCTATCAAAGGCGGTAAATACGACAAAGTTCCTGCTGATTATGATGGCACGGTCTACACCTGTCCTATGCACCCTGAAGTCAGAGATGTTGAGAATAGTGGCTGTCCAATATGCGGCATGGCACTTGAGCCTGAAACGCTTACTATCGGTGAAGAAGATACCTCAGAGCTCGATGATATGACTCGTCGATTCTGGGTTTGTACAGTACTGACTGTACCGCTATTAATATATGTGATGAGCGGTATGTTTGACGTAAACGTAGTTAATTTCAGTCAGTATGGTATCTCATCACAGATCTTACAATGGGCTGAGTTAGTGCTTGCGACCCCTGTCGTGCTTTGGGGCGCCGCCCCGTTTTTTGTCCGTGGTTGGCAGTCTATAAAAAGCCGCAATCTCAATATGTTTACTTTGATTGCGATAGGCGTAGGCGCTGCTTATATTTTTAGTATTGTCGCGACCTTTTTTCCCAATATTTTCCCAGACAGTTTCAGAGACGCTAATGGTCAAGTCGGTGTGTATTACGAAGCGGCAGCTGTCATTGTAACCTTAGTACTTTTGGGTCAAGTATTAGAGCTCAAAGCCAGAAGTCAAACTTCAGGCGCGATTCGAGCATTGCTTGAGCTCGCACCGCCGACTGCAAGACGTGTCGATGAAAATGGCAACGAAGTCGAAGTCTCGCTTGATGAGGTCGTCACTGGCGATAAGCTACGGGTTAAACCGGGTGAGAAACTACCCGTAGATGGTACAGTGATCGATGGCAATAGTAATGTTGATGAATCAATGGTAACGGGTGAGCCAATCCCTGTGTCAAAAGCACAAGGAGATACGGTTACTGGCGGTACGGTAAATGGCACTGGAACGCTATTGGTCGAAGCGGTCAATGTTGGAGCAGATTCGGTATTATCCAAAATTGTACAAATGGTTGCCGAAGCTCAGCGTAGCCGCGCACCTATACAGAAATTGGTAGATAAGGTAGCTGGGTGGTTCGTACCGATCGTGCTTATCTGCTCCGTCATTACCTTTATTGTCTGGGCGATATTCGGCCCTGAGCCCGCTATGGCCTTTGCACTGGTCAACGCTATTGCAGTGTTAATCATCGCTTGCCCTTGTGCTTTAGGACTCGCCACACCTATGTCGATTATGGTCGGTACTGGCAAGGGTGCTCAGAATGGCGTGCTTATCAAAAATGCTGAAGCGTTAGAGAGTATGGAAAAAGTCGATACTATTGTCGTCGACAAGACCGGAACACTGACCGCTGGTAAGCCCGAGCTTACTGCAATTGACGCGCAGGTAGGTCAAGATGAAGACGAGTTCCTCGCATTGGTAGCCGCAGTAGAAAGTGCAAGCGAGCATCCTTTAGCAGAAGCTATCGTTAGAGCGGCTCAAGAAAGATCACTCATTATTCCTAAAGCTACTGACTTTAATTCGACTACTGGCGAAGGCG
The DNA here is from genome assembly GCF_059072655.1 of Psychrobacter sp. H27. Lineage (NCBI taxonomy): Bacteria > Pseudomonadati > Pseudomonadota > Gammaproteobacteria > Moraxellales > Moraxellaceae > Psychrobacter > Psychrobacter sp. H27. The sequence continues at coordinate 2,552,505 of NZ_JCACRX010000001.1, forward strand.
TACAAGCCGTGGTCGATGGTAAGAAAGTCGCTATTGGTAACTCTAAGCTTATGGAAAGCCTAAATAGTTTTGATAATGAGCTGTCCATTAAAGCTGATGTCCGTAGAAAAGACGGTGAAACGGTAATGTTTGTGGCTATAGATGGTAAAGCTGCTGGTATTATTTCAGTTGCTGACCCTATTAAACCAAGCACCAAAGAGGCTATTTCACTGCTTCATGACGCGGGACTAAAAGTCGTCATGCTAACGGGTGATAACGAAAAAACCGCGCAGGCAGTCGCCAATAAATTAGGTATCGATGAAGTCCATGCCGACGTCTCACCAGAGGACAAAAACCGTATCGTCAAAGAGATGCAAGATAGCGGTAAATTGGTAGCAATGGCAGGTGACGGTATCAACGATGCGCCCGCACTAGCGCAGGCTAATGTTGGTATCGCTATGGGAACGGGTACCGATGTGGCGATGGAGAGTGCGGGTATCACCCTGCTAAAAGGTGATTTAATGGGCATTGCTAAAGCTTATAAGCTTAGCCACGCCACCATGCGCAATATCAGACAGAACCTGTTTTTTGCCTTTATTTACAATGCACTTGGTGTCCCAATTGCCGCAGGTGTGCTCTATCCCGTATTTGGGCTTCTACTTAGTCCAATGATAGCAGCGGCAGCTATGAGCTTGTCGTCATTCTCGGTGATTGTTAACGCGCTTAGACTACGTAGGTTGGACTTGTGATATGAATGTTAGGAAAAATTGTCAAAACGTAATGCCCAATACGGGTTTTATTAGAATTTAAAAATAAGGATACTGTTATGGGTAGTTTTTCTATTACACATTGGCTGATTTTGTTAGTAGTCGTAGTGGTTGTATTTGGTACCGCTAAGCTCAAAAACGCGGGTAAAGATTTAGGCGGTGCGGTAAAGGGCTTTAAAGAAGCGGTAAAAGATGAAGAGACCGAGCATACTCGCAAAAACCGCGCACTTAGTCATGAAGGCAATCTGCCAGTACCAGATACTGACTCAAATACACAGGCTGATGATATAGAAATCAACCCTGCTACCACTGATAATAAGCAGAAAGTATGAAATGCGCCGCTATAGATGGCGATACTCAATAGCCTATTAATTAATATATTTGTCTGTTATGTTTGATATCGGGTTTTCCGAGTTACTCTTGTTTGGCGTCATAGCCTTAATCGTATTGGGCCCAGAAAAACTGCCGCAGGCCGCACGTACGGCTGGGCAATGGTATGCCAAACTGCGCCGTACAGTATCCATTTTACAGTCTGAAATAGAAGCTGAGCTTGATCTGGCTGAAACGCGCCAACAAATGCAAAATGAGCTTGCAAAAATCCGTCAGACTGAGTCAGATATGAAGCGTGAACTAGCAGAGATGCGCGGTAGTATGCAAAAGTTTGAAGACTCGCAGAATCAAAGCTTAGACGCTTCACATCAACCAACCGATCCTCATCAGCCAAATATTTCTTCTTCACCTATAGAAAAGGTGAATGAATGAGCTTATTTAAACGCCAAAAAAATCGACAAAAAAAGTTAGCGGATACAAATATTAAAGCCCCAGACACTGCCCATAGTGATGAGGCTGATAATGTGCTGAATGCGCTCAGTGATATGCCTATTACTGAACACTTGATTGAACTACGCAAGCATCTCATCAAAATATGCGTAGCCGTTTTGATTGTTTTCTTAGCATTGGTAGGGTTTTCGCGTGAACTCTACAACCTTTTATCAGACCCTCTAGTTGCACAGTTGCCTGCGAACTCGACTATGATTGCCACTGACATTACCTCAAACTTTATGGCACCTATTCGCTTGACAATTTTCGTTGCTGCATTTGTAGTGATGCCTTATATTCTGTATCAAATTTGGTCATTTATAGCTTCTGGCTTATATAAAAAAGAGAAGAAAATTGCCATTCCTGTGCTGTTTTCTTCGATATTTCTATTTTATACGGGTGTTGCCTTTGCCTACTTTGTGGTACTCAAAGGCGTATTAAAGTTCTTTATCCTATTCGCTCCGCAGAATGTCATACCTATGACCGATATTGATAGTTATCTGAGCTTTGCACTCAAGTTGTTTATGGTGTTTGGACTGACTTTTGAGATTCCAGTGGTTACTTTACTATTGATAATGTTCGGTATCGTATCCACTCAGAGTCTAGAGAGTAAGCGCCGATATATCATTGTTGGTTGTTTTGCTGTGGCAGCTGTAGTTACACCACCCGATGGTGTCTCAATGCTATTGCTAGCGATTCCGATGTGGCTACTGTTCGAGTTAGGTTTGTTTTTAGCAAAAGTGCTAATCAAAGAAGAGCATAAAACTGTTTAACCTCGCAAAGTAGCTATGGCGCACAATGACTATTTTATAAAACAACTATAAAAACAACCTTATCTTAAACATTTCAAATACCTTTTTTACTTTGGCTGTCTTCTAAACCTTATCAGCATACCCACTAAACTTAGTAATGAGATTTAAATGGAACACCTAAGCAATAACCAAGATAAAGTGAATGACAATCTTGCAGATCAACTTAATAAAGAGTGCTATTGCCGTACTTTAGATCGTAAAGTACTTAATACTAGCCTTCAAAATCAATTGTCAGACACTAGAGACAACCCAATAGGAGCTAATGAGCTTAATAAAATTTTTTCAGCAACACCGGTGTTTGTCCCCAAAACAGAGATAGAGACAATGGTGCGAATTGTCGCAGCTATTGAGTCGGCTGCTAGACTTCCATCTTACCAACAGCAAGTATTGTCATGGGCACCCAAAATTGCTGCTTTCGATCCAGGGCCAATAGGAGCCTTTATGGGTTATGACTTTCACTTAGGTAGCGATAGCCCTCAACTTATTGAGATCAATACTAACGCTGGAGGCGCATTTTTAAACGTAGCACTTGCCCGCGCACAAAAACAATGCTGCCACCCTTCCGAGCAAAGTGCTGATACTACTAAAATGCTTGATGGCTTTGAAGAAGCCGTCACTAACATGTTCATACAAGAGTGGCAGCGACAATCGGCTACTGCCATGCCTAATCGCATAGCTATTATCGATAATGATCCCAAAAGTCAGTTCATGTATTTAGAGTTTCAGCTGGCTTGCCGACTACTTCAAGCTAAGGGCATTGATACCGTTATACTTGATCCGTCTGAAATTAACTATGTTGATGGCAAGCTGACAGCGCATGGTAAGCCCATTGATATGATCTATAATCGGTTGGTCGACTTTGCATTTGAAAACCCTAACCACGCCGTGCTTAAAAGTGCCTATCTAGAGGGTGCGGTAGTAGTAACGCCTAATCCTCATGTCCATGCTATATTTGCGAATAAGCGCAACTTAGCCTTACTATCCGATCCGCAAACTTTGCAGTCGTGGGGACTAGATAATGATGATGCAAAATGTCTAGAAAGGGCAGTGCCAACTACCAAAATGGTTATAAAAGAGGATGCAGCAGAGTTATGGCGTACTCGGGGACAATTGTTTTTTAAGCCAGTTGCTGGATATGGAAGCAAAGGCGTCTATCGCGGTAGCAAGCTCACTCGACGCGTTTTTGAGAACATTCTGGATGAGGATTATATTGCACAGACCTTTATACCTGCTACAGAGCGATCAATAAAAATCGATGATGTTGTGACGACCAAAAAAGTAGATATACGTCTTTATACCTATGCAGGACAGCTGTTACTAACTGCTGGGCGTATCTATCAAGGTCAAGCGACTAATTTTCGCACACCAGGGGGTGGATTTGCGCCTGTTTTCCAAGTGTGATCATTTGGGTTTGGCTTTTAAGCAGTGTTTACTATTTGGATTATTCTAAGTACTAATGCAATAATCAAAATATCATGCTGAACTGGAAAAATGATGATTCAACTCTTTATTCATTACTTTCTGCATCAAAATAATTGGCTTAGGATTACTATATCCGATACTGAATAAAAGGGATACGTTATCTTATGAGGCGAAACGGGCATAAGTTTTTCTGGCTTATTGTGCTTACACCGATAGGAAGAAACAACTACAGTTGATAGATAGAGCGTGGTAATCTGTGCCGTTCCTTCGACTATAACATGACTTTCTTGAAGAGGGTAAAAAGTGGTTCTGGCAATCATAATGGCAGCGATTCTGATCGCTGTCTGCACGACAATACATTACGGCGCGTTAAAGTTCTCGTCACAGTTTGTGACGCCGTCTCGCCGTCTAGGACACTGTCTTGGGGTCGCAGTCGGCTCAATCGTACTTGCCCATACGTTCGAGGCGTTGCTCTACGCTGCTGGCTTCTGGTTTGCTGTGCACGACCTTGAGGTCGGTAACCTCGTATCGTCCTCATCTAGCGATGGTAGCTCTCTTAATTTTATGGACTACTTTTACTTTTCGCTAGTCAACTTCACAACGCTTGGGCGAGGCGATCTCATGCCCAACGGACATCTACGATTCATGACTGCTATGGAGGCTTTCCACGGTTTCCTATTGATTACAGTATCCGGAACCTTTGTTCTTCAGATCATGAGTGGTAAAAAACCCCTTTCAAATTAGCTAAACGCCCTCTCAACGATATATCGAGCAGAGTTTCATACCTCAGGTCAGGTCAGGTCAGGACATGGATGTTGACTGTTCCGGAAGCGCTTTGAGAGAATGTGGTTGTCTTTACTCGATCTACTCGCGTTCGGTACGCTTCGAAACCAGCCACCTAAGGAACATCCATTTGACAGCGTAGATTAATATTATCGGAATGACCATCCACTGAAAGAGCGGCAACGCACCTATGCTTAGTAACGGAACATCAGGCATCAGACCACTATAATTCCACCTTTGGCCAGCTCCAGTTGCCCAGTATTCAAAGAGTATTGTCACAATCAGGCCAACGCCAAGGTATATCGATAAAGTCGACAGAAGCCACTGCTTTGAAATCCAGAACCAGTCTTTTACAAACAACGCCCCAAGCACGTAGGCGCCAAAGGCAATATTGGCATCACCGAAGGTCGCACGTGTACAAAGCCAGACCACCTCCCAGTGGCTCGCTTCTGCCATGCCTGAGAAGAACGGTACCTGTGCCATCTCCCAAAAAAAATGGAGAAAGAAACTTACGCTCCACACCATCAGGGCAAGCACAGCTAACGCTGCTGCTCGGCACGATTGGTTTACAAGAGTCATAATTCCTCCAAAAATAGCCATAGCAATAAATACAGTTGCATGTTTACTCGTTCCTCATTACCAGACCGAGTTACCGTTTACTGGCGTCTCTCAACGGTAGATTAGCATGTTACCTGCTGCGCGTGTTTATCACGGTCAGATGACCAACTTCCGTATGCCAGGTGGTGGATTCGCGCCTGTCTTTCAGGTGTGAAGGTATACCTCAGATCGTGTATGATACTCTTAGAACACTTTCTAAAACACCCTCTTAAATCGGAAAAAGCGATGACTCAAACCGTTATCCATTATTTTCTACACTTTGGTATGCCGTTTATCATCGCCTATATGTTTTTTCGTAGTGACTATAAGCGAGTTTATTTGATCCTATTAGCAACCATGCTAGTTGATTTAGATCATCTGCTAGCGACACCTATCTTTTCGCCCAATCGTTGTAGTATTAATTTCCATCCGCTACATACTTATTATGCGATGGCAGTATATGCGGGCATGTTGTTTTTACCAAAGCCCTATAAGGTAATTGGTTTAGGGTTATTACTACATATGTTGACTGATTTAAATGACTGCATAATGACCTATATTAATTGTCCGCAGTGTTTGAGTCAGGCTCCTGCCCGTGAGTTGGTAGCGTGGTTAGGCAGAGCTATTAAGTTTTAATACGGTTGTGAATACATCCCTTTGTATCTCTCTCATAAATCATCTCTTTAATGACTCCTAGAAGTAGATATATCGCTATCCAATCCTGAATAAGTCCTCGCATTAGATCGCTTGTGTTCCAATTCGAGGATTAAGGTTGTCTAGCTTGTTACTCTAAGCTTAGTGAGATAGCTCTGTTTCTAATCAGGCATAGCGGAAAGAACTAACCGCTACTTCTTTAGTTTAGTATGACTATTCAATGTGCCACGTGTTGTATCAAGCAGATCGGCGACGTTATTTAATAAAATGTAATCTTTTGGGGTTTTTGATTCCCTATTGAATATTTCACTCCATATCTGACTTTTATACTCTTGCGTTATTGTTTTAAGACTTGGATACATAAGCCCAGGTTTAGCTAACGAGAGTATTGATATTGCTCGGATAAAGTCCATGTATATAAAGTCAATCACATCCTGATCAAATTCTTTCTTAACTTGTTTCTTATGCTCAGGCTTAGAGTCTTTTTTAGAGGTTTTATAACTTAAGAAAATAGTGTTGTTGTTATTAAGATCTTTTAGGTTAAATACAGGTAAAAAACAACCACCAATGAGTAAATACTCATTCACATCATTATTCACTAACGATACATTATGAATAGGTACACTGTTATAACAATCAAACTTAGTATGCATAGATTTAATATAGGCTTCTTGACCACCAATTAAGTAGGCTTTCACTATTAGCTTATTTAGTTGGCTAGCCAACGGATGAAGACTAATTTTAGTGCTATTGTTAATGCTGATAGACTTTGCTGACAGATTCATGGCTTGTGATCTCCTAAATTAATTCTTTGCCCTATCATAATGAAAGCGTAATGACAGAAAATTTGTAAAGTTCTAACGGTCCATTGCTTGATTGGGAGATTTGATTTCTCTCTATTATTAAGCCTAGTCTGCTCAGTTTGGCTAGATAGTGATAATTCAGCACGGATCTTCTTTTTGTATACGTTGCCGTTCAATTTATCTGCTACATTACAATTTTTTATTTGAGATGAGGCAAGTAATTTCATTACAGGTTGCCATTCCTTTTTATCGTCATCTTTAGCTTGTGCATAATGGTATATTTTTAAATTAATATTCTTCTTTAAGACTAGTTGTCTCAGTATTTGTATATAACTATATAGATCCAGAGCTTCATTAAAACTAATATGATTTTTGTAGTATTGAGAGTTCGTAAGCGTAAGCCCTACAAACTGAAGCATAGGTTCTCGATTGTCTTTTATCTTATATAAGTCACGAAATTTATTGGTCATCTGCATGAGCATGTGGTTGTCTTCAGCATACCTATCGAGAACTGGTAATAAACTCCTGTTATCATCAGAGGCAAACAATCTGGAATTACCGTGTGTGGTTTTAAACGCAGAATCGTTTCTGAGCCGTCTAGCATTCTCAAGCCACATTTCAAAAGTATTTTGATCAAGTTTATAAACATCCATTTTTTCCTTGAAATCTTCCTCTCTATTATGTACCTCTAGAATCTGACGAACTTCATCGAATGAGTATCTTTTTGGCTTTGTAGATTTTTTATCTGCTCTCTTTAGTCGTTTACTATGTTTTGGTTTAGGCAGTGGTTTAAGTTTGAGCTTGTTAAGCAGATAGTCATTAACTGCAACAGGTGAAGCGGCTAACTGCTTTTTCAAACGTCTAGGAATGCTTATTAATTCATGGTGTTTAGACGTTAGGTGGTAATCCATATGCCAAAGTAACAATCCAATCTGAATGTCAGTCAAATGAACATAAGATTCAAAAGTGGTACTAGGACTGGCATGACCAGCAACCCCTGCTAAGGCATAGATTTTTTTGTATTGTAGTGATGTCTCAATATAAGCTAATATTTCACAAGACTTTTCTTCGTCATAAGGTAATAGGTCTTTTAAAGCCTGAGTACATTTGTGTCCCTTAAAATTATTAGCTTGGTCATACATAAATGACATTAATTGAAAATTAGTCAAAAAGCTGTGTCTTAGATGATGAGTCGTAAGATGAGGAAGTCCTGTAACAGTTTTAATTAACTGAGATAAAATTTTAGATAAATCACTGGCACGATAAGCCATACCCGCTTGGTTAGCGATTAAGGTGTCACCTTTACCCTCACCACGAATAAGCTCGACTTTTCTAAAAAACAACATATCTGAATCTGTCAAAAGTTGTTCTAACAACGTCCGTCTTAATGCAGAACCCGTTTTATTATTACCATATTTGTTGTCACGCACCTCTAGATAAGCTGAAGTTATAGCCACATCTTTTAATCTAATCTTAACTATCTCACCTATTCTAAGTCCACAGCGTTGACCTAAAATCAGAGCGAGCTTTACCGCTTCTAGCTCATCTTTAGTCATTTCAAGATTGTCAGCACTGCTAAGAATAGCCTGAAACATAGTTTCTGAAAGATAACCTGTCCTATGATGTGCTCTCTTGGTAGACGAAAGAGGTGCAATAGGTTCAATATTATGTTGATTAACTAAATATTCATGAATCTCATCAATACGAGTAGCAATAGTATTCTTAGCGTCTTTTGACTTCCCAAGTTCAATAAGTTCGCTATAAAATTGAATATAATCCTCTTCAGTGTGCTCCTCAAGAGCAACACCCTGCGTCAGAGATAACCAACGATTCGTAATAGTGCCGCTGTAAGTCTGAACACTACTTACTTTTTTGCAAGTTACTGTTTTCGTCAGTAACCAACCTACAATTGCGATCTCACTTAAAGGAGCATCGCTCGTGGATAAACGTTCATATAGCTGTTTGAGGCCAGCTGAGAATGTAGTCATTGAGATTTTTTCATCTTTATTCTTTTTGAATAGCTTAGCAATCTCGACAGTGATAGTAGGGTTAGCTTTTCTAGGCTCTACAACGACATCGTTATGATACTCAATGCTAGTAGTTACATTGGCAAGGGTCTCATGAGATATGTTAAAGATTAGAGACTGCCAATTGGCTGTTGACAGACCATAGGTAGAGTCCCAACCAATTAATAGATACCAAGTATGTTCTGGCAGATCTAAAAATAGATAATCTTCTAAAACATAGACTGCACCTATTAAAAACTTCTTTAAAGTCATAGATAGTTGGTTTTGACTAAGAGATTTAGTCATCTGCAATGTTTGGTATAGCTTATGAATATCAGTACTAAGCGATACCTTTTTAGTCTTGCCCTTTTTGTTATAGAGCTTAATTAAATAGCTCGTTAATGGCGATAAAAAGACTTTTACTTCATGTACAGCTGTTGAATCGTTGTAAGTGTTAGTATGGTAGCTATCGTCATCAATAATGAGTGTTGTCACAGGCAGTTCAAATATGCTTTCTATAGTTAATGATTTGTCACTGATGCGAGATATAAGCGTTTGTAATATTAGCTTTTTTAATACAGCACTATGGAAAATTAACGATAGCATTAAATCTGTGATAGTAAGCTCATAAGCTTTGCTAGCTATACCATCTATCCAATACAAATAAAAATCTAATATTTGTTGGTTTTCAGAAAAGGTTACTTCATTTCTAAAAGACTTTGGACGGTATGAGGTAACAATAAGCTTTGGAAAACCAATATCAATGTCCTTATTTTCAATATAATCTTGACAGCACTTTACTGCTTCGTTATATCCTTCTACATAACCAAGATAGCCCTGAAAATGTTTGTTTTCTAATAATCTTTTATCAAGCTGCTCCCACATAGCATTAAATATTGTTTGAGGATCATTTGATGCAATAATTTTGTCAAAATCTATAGACTCTCTAACTATTCGTTTAGACAAGTTTTTACGCTTTAAGGTTTCTTTGCTTCTATTCTCTGCACGCTCCTTGATACCTGATTTACGCTGAGCCATTAATTATTCTCCAAATAGATAATTTTAAAGCCGTTATACTCAAGTATTTTATTAAGCTCATAAGCAAACCTGCGCAACTCACTTCTTTTAAGACCACTATGCTTATCGTAGTAATCGAAACCAAGTTCATCAGCATGCCCCATCCAAGCTCCAATAACATCATGACCAAAACTATCAGATAATGATGAACTGCTTTTAGCAGAAAAGATTCCAACTTCTGGGCTTTTATATGAGCGTATAAAATGACGATGCCAGTTTGACGGTAACTCTAAAATCCTAGATAGTCTTTCTTGAATAAATGTTTGAGTGAGACTGACTTCAGTAATAGTATTAGTTTTTTCATCCAGCTTTAGATAACTGATAAGTCCAATATTGCTAGCAAGAATATTTGAATAAATATCGCATAGACTATTATCTAGATTATTTAAAATAAAGACATTTGTCTTTAAATACTTGATGTACTGCTCAATCTGATGATTTGCTATATCAGGTAGATAAATATATCTACCTCGAGTATGTTGGCGGTTTTCCTTGTCGCTGATGAAATATTTCTTGGTTCTAACATCTATATCTATAAGCCTACCAAAAGGTTCACGCACTGGACGATAACCACTTGAAACCGATAGCAAAATATATAAGTAATCAGTAAAGGTATTATGTAGGTCAACTATAGATCTAGAGTTTAGGGTATTCCTATCTAGCAATGAAGAATTGATCCGAGTGATTAAATCGCTAACTATAGATGTTAAGCGGCCTTCTTGTACGGCTAAAACACTACCTATCTGTTTGTCCCAGTAATTTATTTCTCTATCATCAGGTAATTTAAAAAATAGATATTCCTGATTTTTTTTTGATTCATCGTTGACCTTATCAAATGTTATTTCATACAAATGCTCATTAAAGTCGTCCTGGCAAAGGAATAAATCTAGTTGGCTAACATTGAAATAAGGAAGTGCCGAAGAATGGTGTATTGGTTTACTAATTAGGACATTGATTAAAGCGTGATCTCGTCCACTGTGTATAAGGAAGTGCTCTAAATAATTCTTAATTTTATTAATAGTTAATCTAGTTTTGCTTTTCTTATTTAGAGCTTTTAAATTTTCATTAGCCTTGTTTCTAATTTCTTCTAGATCCTTTATGCTTATGTCATGTAATAGATAATAGTGTATATCACCAATAACGGTAGGGTAGATAAGATGAAGGATGGAACTATTTTCTGCATATAGTTTAGAGTCCCAGCTTTCTTGAGCTTTACTACGAGTAGGTGTGAATTCCAGTGGATACCGATAGCACAGGTAACTCTTCTTTAAATCTTCGGATATTAATAATTGAGGTCTACCTGTCAATAGAACTATTAGTAAATACAAAGAAGCTTGATGGTCCAGATCATATTCAATATTTGAAGGTTTTTTTTCGCTGTTCTCATTATCATTTATCCTTCTGAGATCTAAACTCATCAGATTTCTCAGCAAGTATTTGACTAAAACCTGTATTTCATCAGCATGTGCAACATTTACATCAGTTACCTGACTTAAAGTCCGTTGATGTCTACAGTTAACTTGTTGTTCAGCTCTAATTTTATCTAAATAGTAGTTTGTAGGCTGCTCGAAACTGACTTGTTCAAATGATTGCTCTTCATCGTCTTGTCGTTCTCGATCTTCAAATCCGTTTTCTTCGCTAGTATTTTCTGATATGTAGGTAAGATCGCTAACGGTATTACCAGTGATGTCATCCTTATCTTGTAAGATAGTTATAATCTTATGAGTCTCAGTCGTTACTCGGGTAATACCTGAGTCATTTTTAAAGTAGTTTTCGAGTGGTAGGATATACTCATACAGATATTTGGCTATACGTTCGTTAATCTCAAACTGAGCATCGCTAGAGAATAATGAAGCTCCTGCGCTTAATAGCTTATTCTTATATCTTCGCACCTCTAATTCGAATGTTTTTGGAGATCTATTTAGCCATCTAGTGTAGTTATCATCTTCTTGCGTTTGAATAAGACGCTCTTTAATATCTTGCAGATTTTTCGACTGAGTGACGTCTGGTAAAAACGGAACTAAAAATTCACGAGTTTTGTTCGTTAAAAATCTGCATTCATCGAGCGTAGTTTCAATTCGACTATCATAGTCAGTTAACTCAACCATCCTTAAACATAGAAAAAAGTAGACAGCACGGATAGTATTTATTTTAGACGAGTCTGCTCGATGGATTAAAAAGGTAATTAGATAGAGCTCTTTTAAATGCAGATGAGGCTTTCTAATATTTTCTAAAAATACTTTATGAGCAATTCCATTTTCGTATATCTGTAATTCATGCGTCTTCGTCAAATTACTATCCACATCTAATGTTTTTATCCATTCAGACAATGTTCGATACTCATCTTTCAATTCTGATCTAAATTGCTCAGGTAAGGTATCTTTTAAAAATTTTAGCTCGATAAGTAATATTTCAAGATCATGGCCATTAGCGAAATCAAGGAGATTTAGCTTCAACCAATCCTTAATATTTGTAGAGTTACTATCTTTACTAGCCATTATTCTGCTACCGTTACAAGGCATTCAAATAACTGTAGCTTCATTAATGTAAAGCATCCAGCATTAAAATCGAAAAAAGACATCTATTTGGATGTCTTTTTGTTAAACATAGGTATTTTCATGGATTTTGTATTATACCTCGCTCTATCAGTAGCTTATCTAAAGCACTCCCATCCTGACGAGTTAGATTGGGCACATAACGTGAATACACTGTGAATAACATTGTAGTGCTGCTATGACCCATTTGCGCAGCAATCCACTCAGGAGACTCGCCTGCAGCAAGCCAAAGAGTGGCAGCCGTATGTCTACTTTGATAGGGATTACGTATATCAAGCTCTAGATATCGCAATAACGGATACCAAACTCTCTTTGTCACATTGCGATGACTCAAAGGAGTACCTGCTTTTGTACTAAAAACAAACTCACTTCGATGTTTAGTCAAGCTCTGCTGCTCAATCAATGCATCGTAAACCAGTTGATTCATGTGGATAATACGATTAGAGCTGGAAGTTTTAGTGTCACCTATAACACCTCCAACAATTGCTTGATCAATAACGATTTGTCTACGTTCAAAGTCAATATTTTTCCACGGTAAACCGTCAATTTCACCTGTCCGCATGCCTGTAAAAAACCGTACTGTGAAATATGGCTTATAGTCTACTCTGACGTTGTCAATGATGAGCATGACTTCCTCTAAGGTAAAAGGACTAACATTACTTTTAGGTACACTTAGTGGCTTTATATTCTTCCAAGGGTTCTCAAAATCAAAACGCTCAGATGCTTCGGTAATCACCATACGTAATGGCGTCATAATGTGGTTGATTCGAGATGCTGATAAAAGTCGTCCACTATTTCCTTCCTTGACTAGATTACCCCGAAAAGCCATTATTTTAGCTTTGTTAATGGTATTTAGTGGCACATTGCCAAAATAGGGAAATAGATAAATCTTAAGTATGTTTTCTACATTAGTTATCTGAGAGCACCGCCATTCCGGTTTTTTTTCCTCTAACCAAACTCTGCTAAAGCAATCAAATCCTGAGCTTGAGTCCTTATGGCTATTCGTTGATCTCATGAGCTCTAAGCTTTGAAACTGCTCAAGCTTTTTACTCTGCGGAAAATAGTTTTCATATCGAAAACTACCTAGTTGAATCTCTGCTTGCATTTTACTAACGAAATTTTCTAGACGCTTTCGATTAGGCTTAGTGTCTGCCAGTAAGGTTTGCTCTCTACAACGTTGGCCTATGTATCGGAAATCTACATATAGGTTGCCATTACGGCTATTGATACTCGCCATGATTACGCTCCCGCTGCAAATGGAATGTTATCGTCGTAGCCTGTCAGCATTAACTCTTCAATCTTTTGCCATATGAAAAGAATTTTTCTACCTCCAAATGGTTTGATGTAATGAACGCCCTCAATGAATACCGCATCCTTAAGTTGATTGCGTATTGTCTTGCTGTCATATTTAATACGTTGTGACAGCTCTTCGGTTGTTAAATAGGTATAACTCATAGTAAAATCCTTACTAAAGATTAAAGTGTTATTATCTAATAGCTTTATGACCTGCTATAGAACATAATTTACACTAAAAATCATCTTTTGCAAGACATTTTTATCTACAGTAGGTTATTTTATTATGGAGGAGGTTATGGTGAAATGTAATTTATCTAGAATTATGGGCGAAAAAAGACTTAAGATTGCCGATGTGTCTAGAGATACAGATGTCAACAGAGGCACAATCACACGTATGTATAACGAAGAAGCGACCAGAGTGGATCTAGAGGTAGTAGAAAAGCTATGCTTATATTTGGATATTGAAGTGGGCGACCTTTATGAGCTAGTTAAGGAAGAAGAATAAACTTTCCTCCTTTTAAAATTCAAGATAGTGCTGCGCTTATCAGTTATTACACCAAATAATACGCAGCAATATAGTTTCTCAAATGAGTTAAATGTTCTATTAAGTAATAAAAAGTTCTATAGAAGGTTATTTTGAGTTGCATCAGCTCAAAATATATGTATAATTCAATCTGTAGGGAGTCATTACGACTAACAGAAAGAAATATTAATCTACAGGAGATTATACATGAACACCTTTATTAAATCGCCGCATGCTTCAATCTGGTTAAGCGCCGAAGCGATATCGCTATCTACCAAGCTTATGGTAAATCTGCAAATACAACAGGGCTCGCAGTTAGCAAGAATGCTAGGGGTTAACCCCCTTTTCTACAATGATGAAGCGGTTAGGATATGGGTCCAACGTGAGCTCAATGAGGGGTTAGTGCTAAATCATTATGCATTAACGAATCTTGAAACCAAATTTTTGGCCATTATGAATCATTACGAGATTCCTTATTCGTTGTGATTACTATCAACTATTTGGTTTGGAGATAACCATGAGCTTAAAACTTATTTTTAGCGCCAATGCAGATCAGTCCGACATACAACTATGTGAAGACTATTGGGCATACGGGCATGATGGATGGTATGTAGAGCATATAGAAATGCTCTGTAGACAGTATAGTGTTGATTATCATGTTTTGTTTGGTGTATTAGCAGAGTGTCAGGCTTACTTAGATGATGTGCACTGTGAGTACTGTGGACGGCCGTATCAACTTGATGTACCAGCGGATATACCTTATATCAGAAAACGATCATCTTGGTTCTGCGAATCATGTATTAGCTTTGCTGGTGGTCAGCTTACAATGGGCAGGTAACAATTTGAAATGTACTTGATAACCAGATTGCTAATGCTCTCTGGTTTTTTTGATTAAGGATTTCTATATTTATCTTCTCTAAACATTCTTTCATGCTACTATTTTCAGTATACTGATATTAGTGAAGGTAGTTCAGCTATGGCATTAGAAGGTGGTGGGTTTGCAGATAAATTCGGTAATAGCTACGAAGAATTTTGGGTTGCTGAGCAATTATTAAGACTAGTTGAGGAAGAGATAACCTCCGTAACTGTAGAGCCATTAGGTGAAGATGAAACAGGCGTAGATTTGATTGTTGAAAAATCAAACGGATCTAGAGAGTTTCATCAATGTAAATCTAGTCACAATAATTCGGATGTATGGACCTTATCATCACTAGAGATTTCGGGTGTATTGATAAAAGCCTTTAATCAAATACAGAGAACAGATTGTACCTTTAAAGTCGTATCTCCATTATCATTCACTCAGCTATCCCAACTAAGTTTGAGCGCTAAAAATACAACATCTAATCCTCAAGATTTTATTGAACTTCAGGTTGACCAGAGCGGTAAACGTCGAAAGTTATTTGAAGATTTGTGTCATAAGTTAGGTTTAAACATTAATGTAGAGATTGATATTGCAAAAGCTATTCAGTTTTTGAAAAATTTTGAGGTTATTGCTTTTCCTGCTAACTCTGAATCTCAACGTAATATTATTGGAAAAATCGATAAGAATTTTAGTAGTAACTCTAATAACATAGTTGACTACTTAAAAAATTATCCCACTGATAACAATTTACGCTCATCAATTACATCGTTTCAGCTCCTCGAAAGTATGAAAGGCCAAGGTTTTAACCAAAGAATTTATGAAAACGACACAAGATTATTCCCTATTATAGAGCGTGTTAATCAGGCTTTTCGAGATTCAATTACACCCTTTTTAATTGAAGGTAGTTTAATTGAGCGTTCTGAAATGGCAAATTGTATTGACTCAATAGATAACTATCCAATTACCTTGATTAAAGCAGAAGCGGGTATGGGTAAAAGTGCTTTTCTATTGCAGTTGTGCGATGAGATGCAAAAGAAGGGTCATATATGTCTACCAATACGATTAGATCGAAACCGTCCTAAAAAAAATGCAGATGCTTTTGGAGATGATTTAGGTTTTAGCCATTCACCTGTATTTAGCTTAAATAAGTTTGCAGGCGCTAAAAAAGCTATTATTATTTTGGATCAATTAGACGCCATACGTTGGACAGCTAGTCACTCAAGCAGTGCTTTACAAGTCTGTCAACAAATTGCGTATCAAGTGATTCAACTAAGGAAAGATAACTATGATATTAGTCTAGTTTTAGCTTGTAGAGACTTTGATTTAAACGAAGATATTCAATTACAAAGTTGGATTTCAAGTCTAAATAATAAAGTAGCGCATATAACAATAAAAGAGCTATCTGTTGTAGAAGTTAAAAAATTACTTTCACCATACGAAAATTATGACTCGTTATCACCTGTCAAGCAGACTATTTTGAAAATTCCAATATGGTTAAGTTTTTACATACAGCTTATAAAGAATGATCAGGGCAGCCTCAATTTTAACAGCAAAAGCGACCTTATAAGTTTGTATTGGGTTGATAGATTGAAGCAACTAAACAATGCTATAAATGATTTAAGTTCGGCTAACACCATTATTGATGACTTTATAGAAAAAGCAAGCCGAGAGATGCAGTTTTCTATATCAATTAACGCTTTATGCAGTCACAATCCCAATGTTCTTGAGGCAATAATATCTGTCGGTATTTTTAATAAGACAGGTAATCAGGTTAGCTTTCAGCATCAAGCACTATTCGATTACCACTTGGGAAAACGCCTTTTTGATATTGCTCGACAGTCAAGCGACGACTTTCTTAAAGAAATTGGCTCTAAGTCTGAACAAACACTAATACGAAGAGAGCATATCAAATATGCCTTAAAACTATTATCACAATCCAGACAATCAGTGTTTTGCGAAAATATTTCAGCATTGTTTGATAGCTCCGAAATTCGTTTCCATATCAAGTACTTAGCTATAAATATGGTTGGCGAGATCAAAGTTATTAAAACGCCTATGCGTAATTTGATTACAAGTCTTATAAATAATGAAGAGTTAAGTCAGCCTTTTATTGACCATGCTTGTTTTGGACATTCACAACTAGTTACGGTGCTTTCAGAAAAAATATAATTTCCAGATGGCTGAATGGATCTGACTCGGAAATTGGTTTGGCTATTCGATTGTTAAGCTCTATAGCTGACAAAGCACCTGATATTGTTTTAAAAGAAATTGAGCCATTTATCGGTATATCTGAGGAGTGGAATAATAGATGCTATTCTGCTTTGAGCTGGAACATTCAAAATGATTCAGAAAAGATGTTTGAAGTACGCAAAAAGCTTTTACAACTAGGTTGTGCAGTCAATTACATTGATTGGAATGAGTTAGCAAAAAGCTATCCGAGAAAGGCGATTGATTTAATACAGTTAATTTTAGAAGGTTATAAAGAAGAATTAACAGACTCGAGTCTGGATATAAAGGAGTCTGAAGAGTCGGTTAAGCATCTACACCGAAAGGTATGGAGAGAAGGTCAAATCGAAGACTTAGAAAGTATCTCAGAAGCTCTGCCTTACGATGTTCTTAAAGAGTTAATGCTTCAGGTCTTCGAAATAATTAATAGCTCAATTAATGAAAGCTCTTATACAAGAATATGGCTCTACAGCGCAAGACATTCATTTAATGAACATAGAGATTCTTTAGTAAGAGGTGTATTAGGTATTTTTTTCGAAGCAGGTAAACAGTATACAGATAAACCAGATGAGCTATTCAATTTACTGACGTTATATTTAACGAATAAGCATCCAGTTGTAGAGCACATTATTGCAAATCTGTTGCTCAATCTACCCATTGGGTATTCTGATCAAATTATTAAATGGCTCCTAGATAATCCGACTACTAGGTTAGCTTGTGGGAATGATTATGAAGAGCCGAGATGGGTACTGGCTGGAAAATTGATTGATAAATTTTCACCATATTGTGAGGACGAGATTTTTAATTGCCTTGAAATTGTAATATCAGGTATCGGGCTTAGTAAAGATCTTGAGAGTATAGAGTATGCGTTGGAGATGAGAAGAAAATTTGGAAACTTTTGGACAAGTTATTGGGGAGAAGCTCAATATTTCTTACTTAATAAACTTGATGATAATCGTATCAGCAAAAAATCCATAGACTTATATAATGTTTTACAAAGAAGATTTAAAGGTTGTAGCGATACTTATTTTTATTCATATGATTCTTCATATGGTGGTGCAGTTGTTTCACCTATACCACAAGCGAATAAATTATCTGATAGAGCATGGACAAAGCTTATACTCACAAACGAAGAACGTTTCAGTACTTGGAAGATGAAACCTTTAGATAGGGGGAATATTACAGAATCCAGTATACGCGCATTTTCTAATAGTCTAAGTACAGCTGTAAAAAATGAGCCTGAGAGGTTCGCAAAACTATCATTAACACTGCCAAAAAATATCAATGAGAAGTTTATTGAGAATATTTACTATGGACTGGCAGATAACAATTCATCTAATTTAGCGGAAGATTTTAAAGAAAGCTGGCAACCTTGCCTATTAGACCTTCGTTACAAAGTTATTAGACATTTTGAAGGTTTTGATGAGAGTCAAGCACTGACAAGATTATTAACAGATACTCCAAAGATTATAGACCATCCTGATATGCTAGATAAGCTTATTGATATTGCTCTTCACTCATCCAATCCGAACAATAACAAGCTCAATGTATATGACCCTCAAGAGGGAGAAGGTGCTGAGCACACTACTGCTGAGAGTCTAATGCAAAATTCTATAAACTGTTATAGAGGGATTGCATACGGTGGTATTGCCAAAATATTTTGGGATAATGAAGAGTATGCACGGGATAATCTGAGTTTGATTGACTCTGCTATAAATGATCCTCATCCAGCTGTAAAAATAGTAGCAGTCAGATTATTGACTCCTTTCTTAAATTACGACATAAATTATGCATTGCAAAGGTTTCTAGATTTATGTAAATCTGACTTAAGAATGAGCTGTGCTTATGAATCTTATAATTTTTTTAATTCAGCTTTCATAGATAAATTTAAAGATCAGTATATAGATTTAGTTAGACTTATGCTTACTTCTGAGTACGAAGAGGTTCGTAGGCAGGCTGGCACACAAATTTTCGCCCGTTACTTCTTTAACGATTTATTTGCAAAAGAAATATTCTCTGTTTTAATGGCTGATGAGTCAGTTAAGCTAGGTGTTGCTCAAGTTTTAGTTCAACTTCTGACCACGGATGATTATGCAGAACAAGAACATAAACTAGTTGAAGTATATAGGTCCTTACTTAACGATGATTCACAGAAAGTAAGAGGAAATTTGCTATCTTGTATTCGAGAAAAGAATTTTTGGAATAAAGGTATTACTGAAGAACTAGTTGATATATATATGAACTCTCAAGTAGTGAACAAAAAGCTATACCATTTATTTTACGCTTTAGAAAACCATGTTTTATGTTTAAGTGATTTTAAAAGTATGTTATTACAGTTATTTATTGAAATAGCTACAGCCAGTCTATCTGATGAAACTAAACAAATTGTTTACAGTGAAATGGATAAATTAACCAAAATATTGCAGAGAATATATGATGAAGCGGTCGATGATGAGGATGATGTTACTCTGAGTCTATGCTTAGATGTTTGGGATAATTTATTAAAGTCAGATAGCTATGAGGTGAAGCGAGCAACTAGGTATATTGAAAATGGGTTGCTAAGTTAGCGATTAACTACCTCGACAATGGAGTCGATAACCATCACCGACCTTCAACAACCTTGGTCACAAAATGGTCACCGTTTGGTCACCGAGCAGGTGGTCACCAATTTTTAAAGGGTAGAGTGCATGCCCACAAACTTATCGCGATTATGTTATTAAAGAGTAGACTGCTTCTTAAGGGTTGATGAAGACACAATAGCTAGGCTTTATAGATAAAGGTTTTAAAGGAAATTATAGACACAAAAAAACCTCAAACAATATAATGTTTGAGGCGAAACTTGAATAAAACTTAAGCTATAAATAATGGTGCGCTCGGCGGGAATCGAACCCACGACCCTCGGCTTCGGAGACCGATACTCTATCCAACTGAGCTACGAGCGCATATGATAACGGTATGCCAGAGTGTCACGCTTAGATCAGCATGATAACCAGCATAAAGTGCCTGTAAATAAAGACCGCTTAGTCTAACAAATAAAATGCATAAAGCCAATGAATGACAGCTGTGATTGAGGTTTTTTGAGAAAAAACAGTCAAGTCATTAAACAAGCATGGCAATTTACCTGCCTTTTCCCTTATAATGTTGGGGAGAATTCATATTTATAATCACCGATTACAAGTGCGCTGGCACGCGGGATGGCTGTCTGCTATTGAGGACTTAGAGGTCATCAAAGGAGGACAGACAGAATGTCCGAGCCGTCTCAGCCCTTGTATACGTAATAAGAGAACGTGACGAATGAGAAAAGTAGTTATGTTATCGGCAGCTGCCATTCTAGGAATCGCTAGTATCGCGGTGAGCCAAGCTGAAGATATTGTAGACACTCCTGTATCTGTGTCTGATGTAGCAGAAGGACAAGATGCTGTAGAAGAGGCGCCGCAGACGTTAGGTGGTGAGCCTATAGCCGCCGCAGATACCACAGATGGCGCTGCGACTACAGACGAAGCAGCACTAGCAGACGGCACAGAGGCAGCAGCAGATGGCGAAGAAACCGCCGCTGTAGCACCCGCCGCTGACGAAGAGCCGATCCCGCAAGACACACCGCAAGTCCAAAAACTGATCGCGCTGTACCCGAATCTAATTGCTCGTATTCAGCCTGTTGCTAATGTTTGTTTTGAAGACGATGAGGTTTGTGATGTAACAGCACGTGCTGCTGGTCCATCAGCGGGTGATGGTCCTCGTGATGGTAAAGCTGTCTATAACGCGGTATGTCAGACTTGTCACACAGCAGGTTTGCTGGGTTCACCTATCTTTGGTGATGCTGGTGCGTGGGGACCACGTATAGCAAAGGGTAAAGAAACCTTATACACTCATGCTATCAACGGTTTTAATGCGATGCCTGCCAAAGGTGGCGCGGATATTCCTGATGAAGAAGTCCAAAACGCTGTAGATTATATGGTTGCAGAAGCCAGCTAATTCTTATTAACTATCTCTCAAAGCTTTTAGGATAGTTATCTATAAAGCGCCTATTTCAGCAATGAGGTAGGCGCTTTTTCATGATGAGTATTATTAATACGGTACTTCGAATATAAAGCAGTTGAAATTCATCATTGGTAGCCTCATTTTATGAGATTGTACCGTCTCTTCTAGGTAGTAGAGTGTGTTGAACATTCTCATACTCTTGCGTTTCTATATGGCTTTTGCCCATATGACAGTCGAATGTTCAACACAGCCTATTATTCTAAAATGGCACTTTATATACACCGATAACAAATAAAGAGGTCTTCATGTCTGATGTACCAGCACTTTCTATCCAAGGCTTATCCAAGACCTACGATAACGGTTTTTCGGCTCTAAAAGGGGTCGATCTAATGGTACCACAAGGTGGGTTTTTTGCGCTGCTTGGCCCAAACGGCGCAGGTAAATCTACGATGATTGGTATTATTAGCTCACTGTTCAAACCAACCACAGGCAGCGTGCATATCTTTGGGACAAATCTACTAGAAAACCCTTCGATTGCTAAGCAATACCTTGGCGTAGTACCGCAAGAGTTTAACTTTAACATGTTCGAAAAAGTCGAAGATATCTTGATTACTCAAGCGGGTTACTTCGGTATTCCTGCCAAAGAAGCCAAACCACGGGCGAAAAGGCTACTTACCGCACTTGGGCTGTGGGATAAGCGCGACAGTAAATCACGTGAGCTGTCCGGCGGTATGAAGCGCCGTCTGATGATCGCACGAGCATTGATTCATAAACCAAAGCTATTGATTCTTGATGAGCCAACGGCGGGTGTTGATATCGAGCTGCGCCGTTCCATGTGGGAGTTTATGCAGCAGATTAACATCGAAGAAAACACTACAATTATTTTGACGACTCATTATTTAGAGGAAGCGGAGCAGCTATGTAAACGCATTGCTATCTTGGATCATGGTGAGATTCGTATCAATACAGAAATGAAAGACTTGTTGGCACAGCTGTCAGTAGAGACGTTTGTTTTTGATTTGGACACGCCGCTCACTGAGCAGTTGGCTTTGACTGGGGTGACGGACATATTACAACCGGACGAGCAAACACTAGAAGTCACATTGACAGAAGGCGAGTCATTGAATGGTGTCTTTGACCAGTTGTCTGATAAAGGCATTAAGGTAGGAAGTATGCGTAATAAAGCCAACCGATTAGAAGAGTTGTTTATGCGCTTGGTAGACAAAAATATTGAAAGTGCAGACAGCATGAAGGAGGCGGGATTATGAGTCAGGAATTAACCGATCATAATAAAACCATGTCATTGAGCAAAAAGTGGATTGCGTTTCGTACGATATGGTTCAAAGAAGTACGCCGCATTTTGCGTATTTGGCCGCAGACGTTACTACCGCCAGTGATCACGATGAGTCTGTACTTTGTCATCTTTGGTAAGATGATTGGCTCGCGTGTGGGTGAGATGGGCGGCGTGCCATACATGCAGTTTATCGTACCTGGTTTGATCATGATGTCGATCATTACCAACAGTTACTCGAACGTGGTGTCGAGCTTTTTTAGTGCCAAGTTCACATCTAGTATTGAAGAGTTACTGGTATCGCCTGTATCCAAACATGCCATTTTGATGGGTTATATCAGCGGTGGTATTTTCCGCGGACTGGCTATTGGGGTCATTGTTTCGATAGTGGCGTTATTCTTTACCGATCTTGGTATCGAGCATTTATTTGTAACGGTGTTTACGGTGCTTGGCACGTCGATTTTGTTCTCACTAGGCGGTTTTATCAATGCGGTGTTTGCACGCTCATTTGATGATATCTCTATCATACCGAGTTTTGTATTAACCCCATTGACCTATCTTGGTGGTGTTTTTTATTCGATGGAGAACTTATCGCCTTTTTGGCAAAATGTCTCGCTACTGAATCCTATCGTGTACATGGTCAACTCATTCCGCTACGGGATTCTTGGCTATTCTGATGTCAATGTTTGGTATTCGATGGCAGCGATTTTTGTATTCTGTGCGATATTCTATACGATTGCTTATCGCTTACTAAGCAACGGTTCGCGCGTGCGCTTGTAGTATGCATGATGCAAAAGGGTAGTACAGATACTATCCACTGAATGTATTAGTTATAGCAAGTTTTTAACAGTTTAATATTAGGAAGACAGATGAGTATCCACGGTATCTTGGGTGAGCAAACCACAGACTATCCTACAGAGTATAGTCCAGAGACGCTATATCCTATTGCACGTAGTATGGGTCGTGATGCGATTGGCTGGCAGGATGACAAGTTAACGGTTGGTGTGGATTGGTGGCAGGCGTTTGAGATGTCTTGGTTAAATACACAAGGTATCTCGCAAGTGGCGATTGCGCGCTTTGGTATTCCTGCTAGCTCGCCATTTATCGTAGAGTCAAAGTCACTTAAGTTGTATTTGAATAGTATTAACTTTACTGAGTTTGCCAGCTGGAATGATGTACAGACGTTGATTGCCAAAGACTTATCAGCCTGTCTGCAAGCTGACGTACAAGTAGAGCTATTTGGCTTGAATGACGACTTAAATGACAAGGCCACAGGATTGCTGATTGCTCAGCCTGAAGGGGTTTGTATTGATGATGCTCTCGCGAATAGCAGTGAGAAAGTAAGGTTAACTGAGCATCCTGATGCGTCATTGCTGAGTACTAACGAAGTAGAGGCGAGCGGTACAAGCATAGCAAGTGATGGTACGCAGCCGTATACTTTTTATTCTAATCTACTGCGTAGTAATTGCCCAGTGACCAATCAGCCAGACTGGGGCACTTTAGCCGTATCCATAACGACTGACAAGGCTTTTAATAACGCTCATATGCTGCGTTATATATTGAGCTTCCGTCAGCACAATGGCTTCCATGAGCAGTGTGTTGAGCAGATATTTGCTGACCTGAGCCGTTACTATCAGCCAAGCGAGTTGATGGTTCGCGCATGGTATACGCGCCGCGGCGGTATCGATATCAATCCTTGCCGTGTAAGCGATATTGATCTATTACCTAAGCCTAGTCGTTTGATTCGTCAGTAGCGCTGGCATTACTAGTGCTAGAGTACGAACCACGCTAAGTCAACAAAAAAGCGCCTATCTCATAAGATAGGCGCTTTTTTTATCGTTATTATTGATACTGCTATTTGTTGGTTACTTTTGCCATGACTTCTTCGCGGCTTAGCATCTGTTTTTCAGCTTCGCGGCGGTTGACGTACTCGTACTTGTCTTCTGCAAGGTTACGATCTGAGACGACAATACGATGCGGAATACCAATCAACTCAAGATCAGCAAACTTGACGCCTGGACGCTCGTTACGATCGTCGAGCAGCACATTGATACCTTGAGACTTCAGCTCTTCGTACAATGCTGTTGCTGTTTGCATAACGGTTTCTTCTTTTGACTTCATCGGTATGATAGCGACTTCGAAAGGTGCGATTGAGTCATCAACCGTTGGCGTTTTTGGCCACATGATGCCATTGTCATCGTTGTTCTGCTCGATTGCAGCAGCGATGATACGACTGACGCCAATACCGTAGCAACCCATCATGAGAGTCACAGGCTTGCCGTCTTCACCAGAAACCGTACAATTCATCGCTTGTGAATACTTATCACCCAATTGGAAGATATGACCCACTTCGATACCACGTTTGATTTTTAGGCTACCTTTACCATCAGGAGAAGGGTCACCTTCTTGCACATTGCGTACATCAACGACACGCGTGATGCTGGCGTCACGTTCCCAGTTCATACCGATAGTGTGCTTATTGATTTCGTTGGCACCGCAAACAAAATCTGACAATGCTGCCGCTGAGCGATCAACAAATACTGGCATATCTAAATTGACACCGATATAGCCTTTATGCAGACCCGCTGCCTTTAACTCTTCGTCAGAGGCGAGCGTTAGTGGAACGTTGGCTTCTTCAATCTTTTCAGCCTTGATCGTATTGAGCTGATGATCGCCGCGCAATACGACAGCGATTAGCTGTGGCTCATCATTTTCGGTATGACCGTGTACGATTAATGTTTTGACCGTGTTTTCTAATGGGATGTCTAAGTGCTCAGCGACCATTTTACAAGTGGTCATCTTTTCTGTTAGTACGTCTTCGCGCTCCATGCTAGGTGTCTGACGCTCAGCGGTGCTGACAGATTCAGCCAGCTCGACGTTGGCTGCATAATCAGAAGAGTCCGAAAACGCAATATCATCTTCGCCGCTATCTGCCAATACATGAAACTCATGTGAGGCAAACCCGCCAATAGAGCCTGTATCTGCTTGTACCGCACGGAAATCTAAACCCAGACGGGTGAAGATACGGGTATAAGCGTCATACATGTCATCATAAGTTTTAGCCAATGAGGTTTGATCCACATGAAATGAATAGGCATCTTTCATAGTGAACTCGCGTGCACGCATCACACCGAAGCGCGGACGAATCTCATCACGGAATTTGTTTTGAATCTGAAAGAAACTTATAGGCAGTTGCTTGTAGCTACGCAGCTCACCTTGTGCGAGGTTGGTGATGACTTCTTCATGCGTTGGACCCAGCACAAAGTCGCGATCATGACGGTCTTTGAAACGCAGTAGCTCAGGACCATAATCATCAAAACGTCCAGTCGTCTGCCAAAGCTCAGCTGGCTGAGTCATTGGCATCAGTACTTCTTGCGCCCCAATATTTTGCATCTCTTCACGAACAATACGTTCGACCTTTTGCAAGATGCGCAAACCCATAGGCAACCAAATATATAACCCAGAAGCGATCTTACGGATAAGACCAGCACGCACCATCAATTGGCTTGAGGCGATGTCAGCATCACTTGGGGTTTCTTTTAGTGTAGCAAATAAAAATTGACTGGCTTTCATAAATAAAGCGTAACCTTATCAACGATAAAAAAATAAGAAATAGTAGGATGTTGAGCGTATGGCTAATCGTTTCGTTGCCGCCGCAAGCTTACCTTTATTACTTAGCAATAATCTAGGGTATTTCCTAGTTACTAATATGCTCATGTAAAAGCACATTAGTAAAAACCACTCTTGTAATAGAGCGGTAAATTTAGACTGATATATCATGATGTCGAAATGCAAAGTAGTCATGATAAATACTCAGGTCAAAACCCGAGAAGCACACTTATGCTGACATTTTATACATACAGTCTGACTATGTTAGGTAAAGTTAGCCTAAGACGCAATGACTTTTTGTCTTTTCAGACCGAACGCTACGTAAAGGCTCTGATAACAGCCAAATAATTAAGTTATCCCTATGATTTTATGGCAAACCGTAAGACACTTTGTAGACAGCTCCGCCAGATATTATGTAGAGGATTGGTAGTCGTTACTTGAATCTACTGCACAATAGTCGCATTTATACCGTGAGCACTTGCTTTGGCTCTACAGCACCATTGGTCTTATAAGAACGATGCAATACTATAAAGGGAGTCTCTATGAACAGTCCTGATACCAATCATACCAATGGCACCGATCAACCAGTCAAGAAACCTATTGCTACGATGTCTTGGGTGATACTACTCATTGGCTTGGCTGCAATCGTTTTTGCTATTTATAGTGCACAAAACGTGACAGAAGAAGAGCCAATAGAGACCATCACACGAGAGGGCGTGGTGACACAAATTCAGCAGCTCAACCGTTTACATACCGTTGCATTTAGTGTGGATACCGTGATTACCAGTGAGCGACCGGGCAGTTGGATGAAGCTATGGCAAGATGAACAAAAAGCATTGTTCATCGCTCATGGGCGCGTAGAGGCAGGAGTAGATCTGAGTGCGCTAACACCTGAGATGGTACAAGTGGTACAGCCTGCTCCAGCTGATACGAATAAAGAGCAAGTCGCTGATCCTAACTCATCAGCTGCCACTATGACGCAAATCAATATTACCTTACCACCTACAGAGATATTTTCGGTATATTTGGATGATATCGAGATTTATGACTGGCAGACTGGTGCTTTTGGCATGATGCAGGTCGATCCTAAGATACTGGATGAAGCACAGCGTATGGCAAAAGCAGAGGTGCTAGAGCGTGCTTGCAGAGGCGACGTGATGAATACGGCGCTGCAAAATGCCCAAACGCAATTGCAGCAGTTATTTACATTGACAGGTGCTATTGTGACGGTGACCACGCAGGGTGCAGGCGCCTGTCAGTTGCCCGCAACTACGAATAGCTAGTCTGTTGGTTGTTTTCTTAAACTTAAGCTTCTTTCTTGAATTCAGCGATGGCCAGTTTTCGGACTGATTTGTGTTCGACCATTGGCGCAGGGTAATCAACATCGGCAAACTCCCCATCTTCTGACAGTGCTTTACGCATTTTGTCTTCACTATGCAAGGTGCTCGCGGGGATATCTTTTAGTTCCGGTAGCCATGTTTTGATGAACAATGCTTTTTTGTCATGCGTACTGCCTTGGCTAAAAGGATTCATAATACGGAAGTAGGGCGCTGAGTCGGTACCTGTCGACGCGCTCCACTGCCAGCCGCCATTATTGGACGCAAAGTCACCATCGATGAGCTGCTGCATAAAGTAGCGCTCACCTAAGCGCCAATCAATCAATAAGTCCTTGGTCAAAAACATCGCTGTGACCATACGCAATCGGTTGTGCATAAATCCAGTCGCATTTAAGCAGCGCATTGCCGCATCAACGAGTGGCACACCGGTCATGCCGGTATACCATGATTTAAAATCATCTTCATCGTATGACCAACTGACTTTGGTATCGGTGTCTTCTTTGTACGCTTTGTGACGAATCAGGTTGGGCTTGTCAACCAGCACATGACGATAGAAGTCGCGCCATGCAAGCTCACTTATCCAGCGGTTGATGTCTTCATTATCGCTATCATTGCCGTGCAGTTCTTCTTGAGCTTTGCTTGCTTGTAGATAGCAGAATCTAGGGCTGATAGAGCCTATAGTGAGATAAGCCGATAGCTGACTGGTAGCATGCAGATGTGGTACATCACGGCTGACATCATAATCATTGATATCATCAGCGATAAATGCCTCTACACGCTGGCAAGCAGCAGATTCGCCTGCAGGATAGGCGTCTCTTGCGGCAGTCAACTGGGTTTCTATATCGATATGCGCTAATGAGTCTTCTTTCTCTAGCGTTTTTTGATAATCATTGAGTATTTTTTTACTGAGTGTTTCGATATCATCGATTGTAGTCGCCATATGTTTTGACGATTTTAGATTGAGCTTATCATCGCAGTCGACCGCTGATGCATCATGCATCTGGATGGTGCTCACGTCCAAGGTATGTCGCCATTTCTTATAAAACGGCGTGAAGACTTTATACATACTGTCGCCGTCGTTGGTCGTAATGCTCAGCGGTGGTAAAATACACTGATCATGCCATCGGACGAACTCGATGTCGTCTTTTGCAAGCTGGCCTTTTACCTGCTCATCACGATCGATCTCATTGCCCTCATACTCATGATTGGCCATAACGCAGCTGATATCATTGTTACTGCATAAGCTTGTTAGAGCCTCTATACAGTCAGAGAAACTAGGACAGAGCTGTACGATCAAGGTAATATTGAGTTTTGATTGCAAGTCCTTTGCTAGATTAGGCAAGGTGCGAATAATATGATCGACTTGGACAAGAGAAGTGTCATGCTCTTGCCACTGCTCAGGTGTCAAAAAAAACACAGCAGATACTGATGCATTGTCCTCATTAGCGCGTTCGCACAGCGCTGCCAATGCGGTATTATCATGAAGGCGTAGGTCCCGACGAAACCACATTAAGTAATGCAACGGACTATCGCTACTGCTACTGTCGCTATTCTTATTATTGCTACCACTGTTGTTAGTAGTCTTAGACATCAAAGTATCCCTATATTAATCAATCGCAATCATAAACAAAACTGGTGATAAAAGTATGCTAGGATAAGTTTTTGGATGCAATGGCTTTGCCGTTTGAGTAACAAATCATCATCATATCTAACGATTTACCTTTAGCTCAAACCTATCTGACACCGTTATAATCAGTGTCATGCTTAGGAAGATGAAGTCTCAAAAGATAAGCAGTTCTAAAGAAATCATCAGTCTTAAGAAAGAAAAAGTACCAAAAATCAAAGGTCACGACATGCACGTTAAGTTTTGCGGGTTTACTCAGCTTAGTGATATTCAGACGGCGGCACAGTTAGGTGCTGACGCGGTCGGTTTGGTGTTTTATCCGCCAAGTCCACGTGCGGTCACGATAGAGCAAGCACAAATTCTAAGCACTGCCGTGCCTGCTTTTGTGAGCGTTGTGGCGTTAGTGGTCAATATGCCTGAAGATGAGCTAGTCAAATTAGCAAACGATGTACCTTTTGATATCATTCAGTTCCATGGTGACGAAACGGCTGAACAATGCGCGCAGCTGGCAAGCATGGTCAATAAACGCTGGATCAAGGCGCTACGTATCAATGCAGAGCAAGACACGCCCGATAGCGTTCGTGCTCGGATCGCACAGTTTGCTAGTGCAGGTGCCAGTAGTATTTTGTTAGATGCTTATCATCAAGCGGCATACGGCGGTACAGGACAGCGCTTTGACTGGAGCCTTATTCCACAAGACAGTACGCTGCCAGTTATATTGGCTGGTGGTCTCGATGCGCAGAACGTTGCAGAAACTTCTAATCTGTCCATCTATGGCGTCGATGTCAGTGGCGGCATCGAGAGTGATAAGGGCAAAAAAGACGCTGCCAAAATGCGTGCCTTTATGAAAGCAGTCAAGCGTGACCGATGGCAAAACGAAACGGTCACTGACGTCGCTTAAGTTTTTTATGATAGGTGATTTTCTATATATAATAGGCTTATCTGATCGTTATTCCGATCTTTCTGTTCGAATCTTATTTTTCCCTTTATATTTATTCTAAAAAATACCACTTATTACAGTAGGAATTATCATGAGTCATGTCGCTAATAAAGATTTATCTGATACAGCACAGTCTGTAAACACCTTTACCAATCCTGAAAATGTACAGGACTTTAACCAGTATCCCGACGTACGTGGACACTTTGGTGTACATGGTGGCCGTTTTGTCTCTGAGACGCTAATGGCTGCCCTAGAAGAACTAGAGACGCTCTACACCAAAGTCAAAGCAGATCCAGCGTTTTGGGAAGAGTATCACAACGATTTGGTCAATTATGTCGGTCGTCCAACACCGTTGTATCATGCCAAGCGTCTAAGCGATGAAATTGGCGGAGCGCAAATTTACTTTAAGCGTGAAGACCTTAACCATACAGGCGCGCACAAAGTAAACAATACGATCGGTCAGGCATTGCTTGCCAAAATGTGCGGTAAGAAACGCATTATTGCTGAAACTGGCGCAGGACAGCATGGTGTCGCGACGGCAACGATTGCAGCACGCCTAGGACTAGAATGTATCGTCTATATGGGTGCCGACGATGTCGAGCGCCAAAAGATGAACGTCTATCGTATGCGCTTGCTTGGTGCGACAGTTGTGCCTGTGACCTCTGGCTCACGTACGCTCAAAGACGCAATGAACGAAGCCATGCGTGACTGGGTAACTAATGTAGATAGCACCTATTATATTATCGGTACGGTGGCAGGGCCTCACCCTTATCCGCTATTGGTTCGTGATTTCCAAGCGATTATTGGTAAAGAAGCCCGTATCCAGCATTTAGAAAAAACAGGCAAGCTTCCTGATGCATTGGTCGCTTGTGTGGGTGGTGGCTCAAACGCTATTGGTCTGTTCTTTGATTTCCTAAACGACACTGATGTCAAAATGTATGGCGTCGAAGCCACGGGCGATGGTATCGAGTCAGGTCGTCACTCTGCGCCATTAGCTGCTGGTCGTATCGGTGTATTGCATGGTAACCGCACCTACCTAATGGCAGATGATGATGGTCAGATTCAAGAGACGCATTCTATCTCAGCGGGTCTTGACTATCCTGGTGTTGGCCCAGAACACAGCTTCCTAAAAGACATGAAGCGTGTTGAGTATGTTGGCTGTACTGATAAAGAAGCGCTAGAAGGTTTCCATGAAGCCACGCGTAAAGAAGGTATCATCCCTGCGCTTGAGACTGCTCATGCCGTCGCTTATGCATTGAAGCTGGCTAAAACCATGACCCCTGATCAGACGATCGTCGTTAATATGTCAGGTCGTGGTGACAAGGATCTGCATTCAGTCATGAAGGCAGAAGGGATTGAGATGTAGTAACGAGTATTTTAAATAAGTAATTATCTTCTATAATTGATCGTAATGCCTTCTACTAAAAAAGTAGAAGGCTAAATAATATAGCTAATGAAATCTTATAGTCTTCAACTACTGAACTCTCTCTATCCTATTTTCTACCTACAAGAGGTATAGGTTGATGGCAAAAGTCACACCTTCTATGGCAAAAAACCAGATTAAACGTAGTTTGCTTCAGATCGTAGATTCACATCCGAATAAAACGCAAAAACAGAAAATATGGTGTTATTTTAGTAATTGTTGTGCGTATTGTGACGTAGATATTGACCCTAATAGTCGTCAGGGACATCTTGATCATCTATTAGCGGTTCAAGATGGTGGTAGCAATGATATCTATAACTTTGTATTGGCATGTCACATTTGTAATGGCGATGAAAAAAGAGAGACGCAATGGCGTGAATTTTTGATTAATAAGTGTAAGAACTTATCTGATAATGTTTATATGGAACGAGTAGCAAAGATAGAGACATGGCAAGAACAGTCAACTATGAGTCAAATAGATTCAGAAATATTGGCTAGAATGGAAGCTATTATAGTTGAAGCTAAAGCTAACTTTGATCAGTCAGTAGAAAAGATGCGTATATTGCGTGACTTTATAACTACGAATTAATTTGATAATAATTAAGAGAACACTATGACCCGAATTGAAAGTACCTTTGAAACCTTAAAATCACAAAACAAAAAAGCCTTGATTCCTTACGTGATGGCAGGTGACCCTAACCCTGCAACCACTGTCGGTCTACTGCATGACTTGGTCAAGCATGGCGCAGATATGATCGAAGTTGGCTTACCGTTCTCTGACCCAATGGCAGATGGTCCGACTGTTGCATTGGCTGGTGAGCGTGCATTAGCAGCAGGTACCAGTACGCGCGATGCGCTTAAGATGGTCGCAGAGTTCCGTCAAACGGATACGCAGACGCCAATTATCTTGATGGGTTATCTCAACCCTGTAGAGATTATCGGCTATGACAACTTTGTGGCACTATGTGAGCAGTCAGGTGTTGACGGTTTATTGATGGTAGATTTGCCACCAGCTGAGGCGGGCAGTTTCACTCAGCATCTAACTGACCATGCGATGAATGAGATTTTCTTGCTATCGCCAACGACGTTGCCTGAGCGCCGTGAGCAGGTATTGACCCATTGTGGCGGTTATATATATTACGTATCGCTAAAAGGCGTGACTGGTTCAGCCACCCTAGATACAGATGATGTTGCCACGCAAGTTCAAGCGATTAAAGCAGAGACAGACCTGCCAGTATGCGTCGGTTTCGGCATCCGTGATGGTGCCTCTGCAAAAGCAATCGGTACTCATGCCGATGGTGTCATCGTGGGTAGTGCGTTGGTACAGAATTTTGCAGATATTGATGCCAACGATACCGCGGCAGTTGCCAATGCCCAGCAGAGAATCATGGAAAAAATGGATGAGCTACGTAGTGCGCTGGACAGTTTAATTGCTTAGTAGCTATTGTTTTAGCATTGCTGTTATCTGAAGGAATAGTTATTTGAAACGGCAAAGTCAAATCGTCGCTATTGTCTTCTTAAAGACTTTACTCAAGTGCTTTACGTGAAGACAATACTAAATGACTTTGCTAAATTTAGTTTACGAGTGTAAACTAACATGATTATTATATGGCGTCTGATAGCAGTGTATTGTGAGTGATTATCCTCATAATTGCATCGTCTATCAACAAGCATACCGCCAGAGTACCGACATATTAGCTTAACCTCTGATATGTCGCATAACTGCTCATGTTGTGACTGGGTTTGACGCTTTGTTTAGATGACCATTACACTCTCAATGACAAGCCAATGAGCAAACTTGTCAATAAGCCTTTTATGATGGCAAATAATATGACTGATACAATAACAAAATCTGAAAACAATACTGCTAACGCTGAGCCAAATAACACAGGCAAGCAGTCATGGTTCAATCGTCCTATCCCGGGTATCAAGCAGCAACTGACTGCACCACTGACGGCAGTAGAGACTGAGCCGTCAACTAAGTGCAGTAACTGTCACTCGATGATTACTAATACAGCACTAATTTTTAACTGTTATGTGTGCCCGCATTGTGATCATCATCTACCAATGAGTGCTCGTGAGCGCTTGAACTGGTTACTTGACCAAGTAGATGGGGAGACTGGTCAAGAGTTCACGGCAAAAGACCCGTTGAGCTTTGTGGACAGTAAGCCGTATCCTGCACGTATGAGTGAAGCACAAGAAAAAACAGGTGAGTCTGAAGCGCTGGTTGCTATGTATGGCAAACTGCGTAATCTTGATATCGTCGCTTGTGCCTTTGATTTTCGCTTTATGGGTGGCTCGATGGGATCAGTCGTTGGTGATCGGTTTGTCCAAGCTGCCGAAAAGGCGCTAGAGCAAAAGATACCTTTGGTTTGTTTTGCAGCCTCGGGCGGTGCGCGTATGCAAGAGGGTCTGTTGTCATTGATGCAAATGGCACGCACAGCAGCGGCGATTGAACGCTTAAAAATCGCTGGTATTCCATATATTGTAGTATTGACCAATCCTGTCTACGGCGGTGTCACGGCGTCGCTTGCGATGCTGGGTGATATCCATTTAGCAGAACCAAAAGCCATGATCGGCTTTGCTGGTAAGCGTGTGATCGAGCAGACCGTTCGTGAGACATTAGAAGAGCCATTTCAGCGCGCTGAGTTCTTGTTAGAGCACGGTGTGGTAGATGAAGTGGTGCATCGTCATCAACTGATTGATACGATCTATCGTTTGCTCGCAAAACTATGCCGCGTACCGAACGTAGATGCTCAGTAGCATGAATGGCTTGGTAGTCTGAGCCATTTATTGAGTGCATAACCGCATAGCTGCGTGCTACTATCTACAGCATATGCAAGACCCCTAATAGCATTTATCGTCATTGCACGGTAAATGCTATTTTTGGTTTTAGCCAACACACATAGTTTATCTCTTATCAAATTTTATATAGGTTTTATTCATGTCTGATTTTTTAGCGTCTAATCTTAGTAGCCCTAACGACAAAGTTGGCTTGGCTAGCTTGACCGAATGGCTAAACTATATGCAGCAAATACATGTGTCTGCGATAGATATGGGACTGTCACGCGTCCTGCCTGTCGCCGAAGCGCTAGGCGTAGTACAGTCAGCCAAAGATGATGCTTATGTTTTCACTGTAGCAGGCACCAATGGTAAAGGCTCTACGACCGCTGTCATCGCTGAAATGTGTAAAGCCGCAGGTTATAAGACAGCGCTATACCAGTCTCCACATCTTAGTGTCTTTAACGAGCGCGTGCGTATCAATGACGAAATGGTCAGCGACGAGACACTGATCCACGCATTTAGTAAGGTAGAGTCAGCTCGCTTAGCGTGTGATTTGACCTTGTCGTTTTTTGAGATGACAACGCTTGCAGCACTACTGATATTCGCTGAGGCTGACTGTGATGTTTGGGTGTTAGAGGTGGGGCTCGGTGGCAGGCTTGATGTCATCAATATCATCGATCCTGATATGGCGGTAATTACCAATATTGGTATCGATCATGTCGACTGGCTAGGTGATAATGTCGAGGATATCGGACGCGAAAAAGCAGGTATCTTACGACAAGGCATTCCTCTTATTTATGGAGCTACTGAAATGCCGTCTAGCGTGCAAAAATCCATCGATACCCAGCAGGCAACTTGCTATCAGATTGGACAAGATTTCAGCTACCGCGATATTGACTCAACGACTTGGCAATACAGCAATGTGGCTGTCACCCTGCAATTACCTCGTCCTGCACTATCCTTGACAAATACGGCCAATGCCCTATCGGCAGTGCTCGCAAGCCCGCTAAAGGTTAATATCAGCGCTATTGAGCACGCGCTACAAACGGTCAAACTGGCTGGGCGCTTCGACCATCGTGAGAGTCATGGTCGACATTGGTTGTTTGATGTGGCGCACAATGAGCAAGGCGTTGAGTTTTTAATCGCGCAATTGCTACCATTTTGGCAGCAGCATGTGGCAAAACATAGCAGCCAAACTGATAAAGGTATGCCAAAGATAAACATGCTGTTCTCTATGTTGGGTGATAAAGACATCGATATGGTGGTGCAGC
This sequence comes from Psychrobacter sp. H27, assembly GCF_059072655.1. Lineage (NCBI taxonomy): Bacteria > Pseudomonadati > Pseudomonadota > Gammaproteobacteria > Moraxellales > Moraxellaceae > Psychrobacter > Psychrobacter sp. H27. The sequence goes on from NZ_JCACRX010000001.1 coordinate 2,587,943, forward strand.
GTCTGACTCAAGCAGGTCTACCGATTAGTGATTGGTATTTGGCTGAGATTGACTATCCACGTGCTGCGAGCACTGAGCAGCTAGAGGGTGTGTTGGCTAAGTATATTGATAGCGACAACATCCATGAGTTCGATGGTTTGCACGCAGCGACTCATACAGTGGTAGAGGCCAGCCAACCGCAAGACCTCATTGTAGTATGTGGTTCGTTTCATACCATTGGCGAGGCATTGAGTGCACTTACCATATGATAATTTAAGTTAAAATCACGCCGGTTTAATGTTAATCTTAGTCGTAGCCGGATAGCAGACAGCACAAAAAATATGCTTTATAATCAAAATGATTTGTAAGACTGGTAGGCGATAGTCGGCACAAATCTTGAACACTGATGGCATTAACTGGCGGCAAGCGATATGTCTTGTATCAATGGTACTATTGATACAAGACAGTCAAAGCACCGCCCAATCAACCTTATCACCAACTAAGAGACGTAAACGGATGAACTTTTCGAGACAAGCCTTATTGGGCATTGGGATGATTCTAGGCGGTAGCGTGATGCTATACGCCATGGTGCAGCAGATCGGTGAGAGCAATCAGCTAGAGCCTGCAACCGCGCTGATAGAAAAGCCAAGTGTTGAAGAAGAGGCGCCGCAGCCGCTAACGACTGATATAGAGACAGAAAAACGCATCCTTGCGCAAAAGCAAAAAGAACGGGCTGCGCGTGTCGCAGAGCAAGAAAAGCGTGCAAAAGAGTTTTTGACCGAGCAAGAAGTTGCTGAAGCAGAAGCACTGGCCAAAGCCCGTGCCGAGAGTCAGCAGTATGTGCAGAACATTGCTGCGACGAGTGAGCAGACCGATGATTCAGCAGATGCAACCAACACGCAAAGTAATGCGACAAGCAAAGAAGTACAAGATGCTGATAAATTGATCAAAGCCGCGGACGATGCAGTAAAAGAAGCAAAGGCGAAAAAGCAGCAAGAGGCTCAAGAGCAAGCCGCAGCCAAAAAACTGGCAGAGAGTAAAAAAGAAGCAGAAGCAAAGAGACAGGCTGAAGCTAAAAAGCAAGCTGAGGTGCAAGCAGCCGCTGAAAAAAAGCGGGAAGCAGCCGAAGCGGCTAAAAACGAACCACCAAAATCGCCCTCTGATTATCAAGTAAAAAAAGGTGATGGACTGATTAAACTGGCAAGGCAGTACAATATGCCTGTCGAAGTATTGGCTCAAGCAAATAATATCTCACCATCGACCTCACTGCAGCTGGGTCAAGAAATCACTATACCATCTCGTAGCCAAGTACAACGTCTAGAGCGTGAAGCGGTAGCAGCTGAGCAGGCGCGTGAGAAGAAGCGCGAACAAGAAGAAGCGCTTGCGAAGAAATCTGCCGATGCCAAACGTGATGCCCAGCAAAAACTTAGCGAAGCGCGTAAAGAAGTAAAAGAGACCGATGCAAAAGGTAGCTTTGGAGTACAAGTGGCGTTAGCGGATAACCAAGCCAAAGCAGACCAATTAGCGAAAACATTCCAATCCGCAGGCTATCAAGTAAAGACCAGCCCTACCAGTCGTGGCGTACGTGTTGTCGTCGGTCCTGAACGCGGCAAAGTTGCTGCATTGGCACTAAAAGACAAGATCAATAGCGATCCGAATGTCAACACGACGAGTGCTTGGGTACTATACTGGCGTTAAGCCATAGACTAAAAGGCGTAGCGATGCAGTTGTGTTGGGATAAATGAAACACGCTTCATGATACCGAGCTAATATGTGCTGGTCTAACATCTACTGATTTATCAAAACACGACATCTACTGTCGTGTTTTTTGTTTTATTGTTTGCCGATTGAGGTAAGCTTGGGTACGATGAGCACCATTTTATTATTTGTTTTTGTATAACTTGTCAGCCTATACAGGTTGCCGCGTTGTGATTGGTCAGTCATTGATGTCATTTGATGCAAATTACTGACAGATCATATTCATATTGTATAAGGTAAAACCATGTCATTTGGCGTTATATTTTTAATATTGGCCGTTGGGTTTTTAGGGCTGATTACGTTACCGAAACTGTCAGCCAGACGACGCCCAGTCGTTGAGCCTGACCCAAAGCCTGTGCGCGGCGACGAGCTGGCCATCTGGCCATTTGCACCGATGCCGATCATGACAGATACCGAGGTCATATTTTTTAATAAACTAAAAAATGCACTGCCTGAGTATCATATATTTGTACAAGTTCAGCTGTCACGAATCATTGAAGCCAATAGTGATGAGACATCTGAGCGCAGCTTTTGGTTCAATCGTATCTGTCGTCAGAGTGTTGATTATGTGATTGTAGATATTGATGCTCAGACCACGCTGCTTGCTATTGAGCTGGATGACTGGACTCACAATAGTAAAGCGCGGCAAAAAGCCGATGACAAAAAAGACAAAGCCCTTGCGAGTGCAGGTATCGCTATTGTCCGTTTTCACGCTGAGCGTATGCCGAGTGCCGATATGCTGAGATATGAGCTGATGCAAGTCATCGAGAGTTATTGAGTAGCTCATTAAATAGATCTGACGCTTGAAACAATATTGTTATTTAAGCCATACCGTCCAAACCATGTTCCTTATTACAGTACTGTTTGAGCTATTAGCCTTTAATCTACCTAAGCTAACTAAGTTGGTTTATCGATTTAATCTGGGTTTTATTCTGATTCTGTGTCTGAGTTCAGCCGTCTTGGGTAAATGACGATGGGTCTATCACCCTCAAAGTACAAACCTGTCCTAGGTAACTCGCTATCTGACCAACCTAGCTGCTGCTGACGGTCATTGTAAAAGCTGCGCTGAGTAAACCACTCAATATAATGCGCAGCTCGCAAAGCTGTAATGTCAATCGTAGCAAGACCTGCCTTGTCCCTCTTGTCACACCATTCATGTATCGGAAAGCTGGGTGTAAGCCACAAAGGCCACTCATAATCGCCAAGGTCAGTCGTGTTAATCGGTAAAAAGAATCGTCCTTTTATCACACCATAGCGCTTATCGATTTTTACCTTTCCTTGATCTTCAGTATCTACCCACACCGCTCGGAACTGCTTAGTCTGCATGTGCGTCATCTTGCGTTGTAGATTATCGTTGGAGTTGATCCCCACCCAGTTCTCAGGTTCAAACGGCGCAGACCCCATAAAGAATTTAATCGCCAGTTCCCAATGTTCGACCAGATTCTCTGCATGATTGTATAAAATCAAATCAAGTTCACCGACCGTCTGCTTACCATTATACAGCTGCACATTATTCGCCAGTGTCTCATACGGATGCAGGTTACGCGCATAGCCATCCTCTAACCAAAATGACAATAACCCTTCAAAATGAAAGCCCAAGCGATTGGGACTAGAACGCTTGAGTAAATAGCGAGTCAGTTCTTGGTAGGCGGTAGTGGTGTCTAACTCTGTGAGTCTATTCTCATACGCCTCAAACTGCGCCTGCCAAAATTGCGCACTATGTACAGCAACCGTATGTGTATTCTGATGCGGAGCAAAGTCTAGCCACTGCGTTAAAACATTGGGACACGCCAGTACATAAGCCAAATCGCGCACATAAGGTCGGCGGTAACGCTCCCAAGGTGCGTGGTCTGTAGAGCGCATGGAGGTAGGCTGAATGAGAGAGTCTGACATAGAATAAACCAGTGTAAAGATGTAGCATTTACCCTAACGGCTCGCTCTATAAAAGTCTATAGATGACAAGTATCTGCTAGGGTAGTGCTCAGTCTCTTGGCGTTAAAATACGATATTAATGTAATGGATATGGATGTTGATATCAGGGGGTGATAGCAGGTAAGGTAAAAGGATACTGAGTATGGTTTTTAGTACTGGTAGTAGCCACTTTAATAAGTAACTAGGAGCGTTATGCGGTGGCTGTTGTTCTGAATGAAGTGGGGTAGGATCTTGCTGTGTCATGTTTAGCTCCATACTTGCCATAACTTAATTGTTGCGGCTTATGGTTGCTAGTTTATGAAGTAAGGTCGTTCGATAGTTCTATATAGAAAATGGCAAAGTTCTATAGAACTTCATCAGCTTTCTTTAGCCATTTTGCGATGAAGTCTTTTTTAACAGAGAGTCCTAACACCTCAGCCTTAGCTTGAATAAGTTTATTAAGTTCTCCGTAAGGGTCGGCTAGATCTGCTTTGTCATATTCTGCCATTTTAATAAGTGTAGTCACTAAGGCTTGCATAGAACCTACGCTTTTATGATGTGTTGGTTCGTCATCAGTCGGTTTGTTCATTTGAGTTACCTTGCTATCTATGTATAGTTCTTTAATAACTTTTGGCTTATCAAGGGTCAAATCATAAGCGGAAGGTTTTAGGTTTAAAACTTTGCTTAATTCCTTAATATCAATATAGACATCTTCTCTTTCAATGATAATTGTGTCTTTCAAATCTTCATGACCGAAAGTACCTTCATAAACTGGTTTTTCGTTAAATAGGTTAGCGTGCCAGCCCGTTAAATAAATCTTGCCTTCTGAATCAACTCTATTAAGGACCTCTGCTTCATAAGTACCAAAATACTTGGAATCATTTATATGTAAAATAATCCCAGCATTTTGTTTTAATATAAACTTATTATTATCTAAATTTCTAAAAACAGACTTCCAACTGTCTTTGTTTGTGTTGGTAGAAAAAGCACCCCTCATAAATAGTGAATGGTCATCGCGAAAGTAACCATCAACGTACCACTTATTTTGAATATTCTCATGTTTACCATAAAAGTTATTATCAACTTTAGCTTGCGTAACAATATAACCTTCGAAACGGTAAACTGGGGTTATTTCTCCATTGTCTAAGGTTTTTTGTAAAAATTTCTCAGTTCCTAATATTTCAAAGATTGAGCCTTTAATTTTATTTTCTGTTATTGCTATCATTTCATCTAGTGATACATAACCTTTCACATTCACACCCCTACACCCTTAAATCAAAGTAGGTGCAAGGCAGTGACAGCATAAGAGTGTGTAAATAGCTGTCGTTCGGGTAATTAGTCCTAGCCTTACAGAGTTTCTATTATTCATTGCTCAATGAAGTATCATATAACTACCAATCAAATTTAGCACAAAAAAAAGCCAACCATTGAAAACAATGATTGGCTTTTCTCTTTACTGCTATGTTTGGTCGGAACGGCAGGAAGTAAAGTAAATTCCGTATGCCTTGAAATATATAGGGTTTATTGTTTTTAATATTGACGATACCAACAATAATACCAACAATAATACCAACAATAATACCAACAATAGTTTTTGATAATGCCCTTTTTTAGCTGTTTGCTGCTTCATTGGATATTATTTTGTAATTATTTTTACTGTTTGCCGTTTCAACATTTCTCAACACGGTAGGGCGGTGTAATTGTTCAGGACTTGGCAAGCGGTGACCGCTGCCTAAGTAGTTTTTATGCGTCCGAGTAATTAAAAATTTAGGGGGTTGCTTTTTGTTTGCATGGGGTTTAATTGCTAATGATTGCACGCGCTCGTTGAGTACCATTTTGATAGGTGCAAATATCGCACGTTTTATGTGCGTCTGGTAATTCGCGCCAATGGCTGTTATTGATTAATCCAAAACTGGATAAACTCCATTGGTGGTTAGGCGCAAGATTGCACTTATCTGCGTTCCCCAAGCTTGGGGGTAACTAATCAGTAATTTTTTACGTATTACAAAAAAGGCGCTCACTTGTCGCAAAATCCCCCCTCTTTTTATGGGCTCTAAAAAGTTGGGATGCTTTAGATAAATGTGAGCAAACTTGCGTATATGAAGTCAAATTGATACATGTGAAAATGTCCGTTGAAAGTGGTGTGGTAGGAAATAACGAAGAGAAGATATAAGAGTTGATAGCTAAAGATGGTTGTTCTTAGGAAGGTGAATAGCTTGTTATATGAAAATGTACCTTAGATCAAGTTTCAATCTATACTTGCTTTAAGGAGGAATTCAAGATTATTTTTTCGAAAGCTTATGCCTTTATCTCAAATAGTTTATCTAGTTTGGATTTTAGTGTGACCGCTTTATTTGAATTACATTTCCAGCTTAGGAACTTCTCCATTTAGGGGAGTCGAAAGTTTATCCTAAATTTTGAGCTCATTGGATAAAGAACATATAAAGTTATGATAGGGAAAGTTATTAAAGATAATAAGCTAATCTACTTTTAAGCCTTCAGATAACAGCTGATTGTACCTACTAATAAAGTCCTCACTATTTAGGAAGTAATTTGGGTAAGCCTCATTAACATTATCTACTGATACTAACACCACATCGAACCTATCGCTGTCTTGGTGCTTTTTCTCCAGTTGTGCATAGTTTTCGTTAGCTCTCTGCTCGTCACTATAAGGCAATACCCTAGTTTCATGAGACTCTAAGTCTAACTGTATTAGATAACATTTGATCTTAGAGTCATCTTGTAAAGGTACAGAAATAATGTCCTTGAATGTCCTACCTACCTCTTTCAGCTTCTCAATAATTTTTAGTTCTTCGTCAAGCTTATTCAATTCGGTACATATTTCAAATTTTGTTAATTGCTCGCAGCTCTCAGGTAACAATTCCCCTTCTGCTTTTGAGAATAGTGCGCTTGTAAGAAGAAAAAAAGATTTGTACTGCTCATCACCTTTTCCAGTCTTAAATGAGATGCGTTTTAACGAACCTAGAATTTCTACAGTGGTTGCCCATTCATGTTGAATTTTGGTACGTATCTGCAACTCTATCCTAACAAACTTACCATCAGATATTTCACATTTAAAAATTTGATGAACCCCTCTATAGCCATCAGACTTTGGCTTTTTGATGCGATCATTAGTTTTAATTTCTTCGTCTATGCAAACTGCTCTTAAAATTTCACAATCATTTTCATCATTAATAAAATCATTTAGATCATTCATATTAGTTAAAATTATTCTAACACCAGCTAAATCATCCATTCTCGACAATTGCATTCTAGGCATTCTGTCTAGCTTTATCATTATGGAGTCGAGTCTTTTAACACGAGAAGAAACAATACTGCTTTCTAACAATCCTAAGCGCTTTAATTTACTTTCTAATAACGGAGCAAACTTCTGAAGGGCTAATGTATGGTTTTCTCTATACTGCTTAAGTTTAAGAAGTGCCTCACTATACTCTTCTTTGTCTTTATCTTCCTTTCTGCAAGAACGTATAACATCCCCTGCCTTTCTAATATCTTTTTTAGATACAAACAAAGAGAGTGGCGCTTCTTCTGAAGCGACACTCTTTTTAACATCATCAAACTCTGTTTTTATTTCTAGATTCATAATTACGTTATCAAACTTTGCCATCTAACATATCTTGCAGATTGATAAGCGTGTTCAGACTTCCTTTCGACCATGCAGTTTCTGGTTGATGTGTCATCCAAGATAGCTCCATGCCACTATAACCGCCATAAGTATCAACTATTTTATCCAAAAAACTGATTACATGACGATCGTTTGGATCAATAGCTTGAGGTTCATTCCACATATCTAAACCTAAAGAGCTTATACTGCTAGCACCGAACTTTTTAAACTCATGATAGATTTCAGGTAAGACAGGACCATATTGCCAACGCTCAAAATACCCATCAAACAAAGGTGTTTGATATGATTTTAAATACCATGTTTGAGCAAAAAACATTAACTTTTGCAACTTCATAGGGGTTAAGTTATGCATTTTTCCATAATTTGCTTTTTCAATGAAAGCATTTGCAATAGCAATAGCTGAATATTTCATAATAACCTCCTTAGGTTGATTAGCGAATATTTAGAAGAAAGAGACATTGAGGAAGTTACAACTGGAAGGGCATATATTCTACAATATGCTAAAATATTTAAAGAGTACATTTAGAAAAGGTAAATATAATGTAACTTCAATTCGAAGTAGGTAGATCAAACTAAAATATATCTTCAATTTTTTTAAGCTGTACATTATATCATGAACATGATATAGACAGCTATGAATTTGTAGCTAAAATATTAACACTTAGCGAACATATCCAGTTGTAGCTGGCGATCAAGATATACTCAAAACTGAGACTATTTTTTCACCTAATAGTACGATATTCTTAATTTTGAATGATGACCAAGGTTTGATGCTGTGGCTAGTGCTGGCATGGTGATTATCTCTCAAGGTTATCTAAATCATTAAGAAAATTATATAATCTTAACAAGATCAATGGCTATCACATGTAGTGGTCAAAATTATTGGTATAGTTTGGACACTATTTGGATTCCAACAGTTGGAGTATATCTTATAAAGCCCTCGCTGTGACCTGCTTAACATGCATAATCACAGCCATTTCTATGGACTCAAAAAAGTCAATTAGTCCCTGAATGGATACATCCAAATCTGGACACATCTATCTCTTCCTAAGATGTCCGAAAACTCACGTAAACCTAAATCATGTTTGATCCTCCCACCTTTGGGGTTATCTTTGACCCATTACAGCTCTACTATAATTTAGCCCTAAAATTGCCTTGTAGCACATGATTGGTAAGTGTCTGCGCTCCATTAACTTTTTATCAATCCGTATCTAAATAGTTAACCTAAATCATGCTTAATACGCACCTGTGCTTTGCTCATCTATCTTGTTTTACGGCTCTAACCTATTTCATTGATATAATTCCGCTATAAGCTAATAATAGCAATGCTTTGCACTATAGTAATCCTTATTATTTTTTTAAAATCGGTAAAACTTGGTAAAACTAAATTCATTTTGTAGCTATACATTTCTACACTTTTAGCTGTGTGGTGATATTCCCCATACAGTTTTAAACCTTAACAGGCTGCCAGTGCTCAAACTGATCTCACGATAAACATCAGGCACAAAAAAAGGCAGACGATAAACGCCTACCTGTGATTATTTTTTCTTTACCTTAGTTTTTTGCTTGGGACACTTGGGACAACGGGACAACGCCGGTAATTACTGGCTTTCAGCTGTCCCAGCCCTTTTTTAGCCTTTGGGACACTTGGGACAGATTAACAAATTGAGCCATTCTGTCCCAGCTGTCCCAGTGGTGTTTTAGTGCTTGGGACAGGGTCTAGCCCTTGCTGTGTATAGCTTGTCCCAGTTGTCCCAGCTGTCCCAGTGCTTTTTGTAGTTTCACAACTTAATATCTCACCTTTGACCGCATAAACACGCTGGCGGTTCTTTTTGAATGGTAAAGGCACTCTACACGTTTTACGGTCACTTTCAGTCACATTCAATAATCCAGCGTCATCTAATACTTGTAAGACTTTGCTTTTGTTAAATGGTGAACAGACTTCATCAAAGGTACTGGTAGAGAAATAATATTCCCCTGTGTCGTAATTGTGATAACCAGCACGGTTGGTTGTCTTGGGTTCAAAGTCTTGGTACGTGTGAATGTGGCACGGTTGAAAACGACTTGATCCGTGCTGTTCAATAAATGCCTTGATATGATCTATGATTTGGCGCTGCTCATGCTCACCATCACGCCCGTAGTTATCGAGCCAGTTATCTAAGCATGTCATCACGGCTGTCGTTGCTTGTCCTGCTTGCCACCCTGTAATACCTGCGCTTGTTGCTATCTCTCCAGCTGCACTCACGATAGCGAACCGTTTAGCCACTCTATGCGCCTGTGCTGTCAGGTCGCTGTACTGACTCATAAAGTCATCTACAAGCTGCCCAGCGGTGGCGGTGGTCGCTGCTTTGTCACTGGTGATATGTTCTAGCCATGCAATGCCAGCTGATCCATAGTAAGCGTGTGACAGCTCTTTAATCCTATCAGCTTGTGCTTCGCTTGTATCTGCCAGTACCAAACTATCAAAGGTCTTTAACCCCTTGCCAGCATCAGCATCAATATGCGCGACTCGAACCTCAATACCTGCATTGGTTTTCTGTCCTGCTTGCGCCATGAAGTTTTGTAGCGACTCCTCACCATTGGACAAAAAGATAATGCGCCATGTTTTGGCTATGCGATTGTGTCCCGTGGTGGTGCTGCGCCCTTTACCTTGACCATTAGCCAGCATGTAAACGGTTTTACCTACTATTTTGGGATCACATTCGCTGATCTCATCAAGTGGCAGAAAACTGTCATTGTGCTCGCTTGCTGTGCCCTCTAGGGCGTTGTCTGTGCTGCGCCATGTCTTAACGTACCTGTCAGGGTTGCCCCATACACTAGCAGCCAGTTTAAGCGATAGGGACTTGCCCATGCTTGATGAACCTAAAAAGTGAAAACCGCCCCCGTCATACTCTAATAACTCCAGTAATTGACCTGCAAACGCGCAAGCAATAGAGAACACAAAACGGCTTTGTTCTGCTAGTGGCTTGCATAAGTTATCGCGCCATTCGGCTAATGTGCCTTGCTGGGTTAGGGTGCTGTTAATGCTATTTGCAGACTGATAGACAATAAGCTGCTTACCATCGCTGCCTATGGCTCTGTCAGGTAATATATATTGCTTATCATGCCAGCCCAACTTATCCACGCATAACGCCCGTTTGTGGATAGGGTAGTTTTGAATATAGGTATCTAAGTAGCTGCGCTGTTTGGGGTTGGTGGTAATGTTCAAGCCTTGACTAGCCAGCTCTTTGCGATACTCACGGGCATCACCTTGAAGTAGTGATAACGGCATTGACCATTGATGTTTTACGTTGTCATCGTCACGCCATTGCAATAACCGCCCCCATGTACCGCTACTGGTGTCTCTTGTCTTAGCGATAACCTCAATCGGTGAACAAACAAACGCCTTAAACTTGAAAGTGATGTTTGCTGGGTCATCATCGTTATACTTCACGAAAAACAGCCCATCGTGGTAAAGCTCAAAACGCCCATCACTGTAAATCATTGGCTCATTCAGCTGGGGATCATCGCGCCATTCAGGATAGTAGGCAGTATCTTGTAAATTGATTAGCTGGGTGTCACTGTCTGCCAGTATCGCTTCATAGCTGTCATTTTGTAGCATAGTGACGATATGAGCCACAGTAACCAATGCTTGCGCCCTCACACCTGCCAATAAGTTTATCAAGCCCTTGTCATCAAGTGTCATAGGTACGGTAACAAGTGAACCGCTGCTCCAGTGCTGCACCATCTTTTTAAGGCATTGCTTTGTTTGTTGAGGGCTAATGATGATTGTTTTATCACTATCTATCAGGTAGCTGTAAACCTCGATACCATCATCTAGATCATTAAAGGCTATCACCTCACTGGCTTTGTTTGGCTCACCAATGACGATAGCGCCATACCCTGTAGGATCAATAACAATAGGCTTTGCTTTGCTGTTGGGTGTGTAGAATACCGCGCCTACTATATCGCCTTGTTTGTCGGTCAATGCTAAGCCTATGGTGTTGGCTGTTGGTTCGGTTTTGCCAATTTGTTCACCATAATATATAGTAGTATCACCTGTAACGAATAGCAGCCGTTCAGGTTCTAGCATGTCATTGAGTTTGATTAAAAACGGATCGTTTGCCAGCTGGTCCTCTGTAGCTGGCTTGCAATCCTGTAAGAGAGTATGAGCGCCCATGTTGTCCGCATGGGCTTTTTCACGGGTATTTGTTGGTGTGGTGGTCATTTAGTCCCCCTTGCTCTTGACAGGCTCAGCTGGCGCGTGGCTCTATAAAAAGGCTAGGTTGCATCTGTCTCAGGGTGCTATCAATATCTTGCTTTATTTGTGGCTTGATCTGCTTACCACCAATGCAAAGGAAACGTCCTGCGCTAGTTAGTCCATCATCAACCACCTTTAGATCATGGCATAAGTCATTGAGCCGTTGGCTAAGTTGGTTTTGCTGATTAGCTATTGAGTCAAAGGCGCGTATAACCAATAATTGAAAGCGTGGGCTGATCCACATCGCATAGCTATAGACTAGTTCACGGCATACGAAAGTACCTTGCTGCTCTGAGTCACCACCTTGAATAACTTTGTAAGCTATTGAATTTGTTCCGTTGCTCATATCTGAGCAACGCTCTATTTCATAAATTAAGCCCTTTGTGACTTCCAATCTTATAAAATTTGCTGGCTTGTGCTTTTTATCACTGCCACTGGCTCTATGTAGGTCATTAAGTGAGTAAAGCCCGTCTTTCATACCTATATTATTTTCTGAGATAGTAAGCATAATCTACACCTCGCTTGTAGTTGAGGTGTGAGAGTTGAGCCATTCGTGAACGTCGGCATAGCTCCATGCGGTCATGGTGGGGCTTAGCTTCTTACCAGCTGGGAAACGTCCATCTTTTGACCATTCAAAAAGAGTGGTTTTGCTAAAGGGCAGGAATGGCAAAATGTCCTTAGCTCTGCCCATGCCTGTAGTCGGCAAGTACTGTATAGGATTGTTTGCGGTGGCTAGTTTGGTGTCGTTCGCGGTGTTATCAGTAAAAGCGATAACAGAGGTTTGTAGATGTGTCATTTTTATAGCTCCATGTCAGCTGTAACGGTGTGCTACGGCTTTCAACATGGCTCTATGATATGTAGTGGAACTTCACATGGGTTCTATAGTAGATAGCAAGTTATCTATAGTAGATTACTTTAATGGCTTTATATTATTAATACGTGACAGCCATTTGCCTACGGCTTCGCTCTCAAGTGTTAAACCATCATTTTGCAGTATTGTAGTAATACTAGCGTTTAAAGACGGTTTATTTTGGCTGTATGGTTTTGAGTTATCTAAATTAGAAAGTTGAGCCATTGCATACATTACCCTATCTAAAGCTCTATAGGCTTGATGAGGTACTTTGCTTAAGTCATCAGCTGACTGGTTTATCTGTCTATCTAATTTTTTCTTAAGTTCAGCTAATTCTGCTTCAAGTTCAGTTATACGCTCCTGATCTGATTGTTTAATTTTCAGGCTATTTGCTTTTATTGCATCATTGAAAGGTGTATTAGGCACATCAACTATTTCAAAATTAATTAACTTTTCTTCCATCAAAGGAGGGAATAGTAATAGTTCGGATTTTTTTAAGAAACTATATGGACAACTTTTTATGTAGGCTCGCAGTTCTGAACCAACATCAAAACATAGCCACTCAAAGCTTTTATTACCTTCATATATCCAATCTTCATTATGCATGAATAATATAGCTTGAATTTCTCGCAAATAGCTATTAATTGAAGAAGAAGTTTCAGGCATTATTTCATAGTTAAAAATATAATAAGATCTAACGCTTTGAATATCATAGTGAATTAGAAACGATACAACGCTATATAATGGCTGATTATTATCTTGTGATAGCTGACAAATAAAATCTTCAAAGCTTATGTAGTTTTCTAATGGTTTGGTTACTTTGTGCATCAAGTCCATAATCACACCCCTACACCCTTAAATCAAAGTAGGTGCAAGGCAGTGCCAGCCTAAAGGTGTGTGAACGGCTGGCTTTCGGGTAATTAGTCCTAGCCTTGCATAGTTGGTACTAAGCCTTAGCCTAGATTTTGTTTTTGTCCTTTAAAGTCTGCACGGATCACGTTGTCTATTTTTCCAGCGTAAGCATTATCAATGAAGTTTGCCCAGTCATTCATCATATCTTTTCTGTATGGTAGGTGCTGCGCTCCATTGTATGCCTTGCTGATCTTGTTCTCTTTTTCATGTGCCAGCTGTAGCTCTATCGCTTCGTGCATGTATTCTTGTTCGTGTAGGGTAGTGCTGGCAAGTCCACGGAAGCCGTGCCCTGTCATACGTCCTTTATAACCCATGCGCCATAGGGCAGTGATAAAAGCATTGGTACTGTATGGCTTACGGGTTGAGGTATTAAAGAAAACATATTGATCCGAAAAACCTAGCGCCTTGATCTGTTCTAATAATGCCATTGTTTGCGGTGACAATGGTACTAGGTGCGGTCTATCCATTTTCATTTTGTCGGCTGGTATGCGCCATATTTTGGCTTTATAGTCTATCTCTGACCATTCCATGAAGCGCAATTCTTGCGTTCTTACAAACGTATAGCACATAAACCATAAGCCCAGCTTTACCAGTAGATCACCCTCATAGGCGTTAATGTCTTGTAGTAGCTTTGGTAATTGCTGGCTAGTGATACGGCTATGGTGCTTCACCTTATGCGGTTTTAACGCTTCGGTTAGGTCGGTGGCTGGGTTGAGATTGGTTAAGCCCTCACGTATGGCTTGTTTGAATATCTGCCCCGTTTGACGTATTGCACGCCTTGCCATGTCAGCTGCGCCCCTCGCTTCGATAGCTTTACCAATGGCTAAAACATCAGGCGCGGTTATGTCCTCTATATTCATGTGACCAATAACGGGTTTAATATCGCGCTGGTACTGTGAATAGTCACGGCTATAGGTGGTAGGGGCTATATGCGCTTTGCGGTCATCGTGCCAACGCTGCGCTATGGTATCGAATGCCCTTGATCCGTCATTGTCTGCTTGTGTCTTTTTCTTATCGTCTTTAGGGTTCACACCATCAGCTATCAAGCGTTTAATCTCAATATTACGCTGGCGTGCATTTTGAAGGCTCATTACTGGATAAGTGCCAATAGTGAGGGTTTGCTGTTTACCTTGCCAGCGGTAGGCGCTGATCCATGACTTAACGCCCGTATAACGCACCCATAATTGCAACCCGTTACCGTCACTGTGTTTATCAGGTCGTTTTGTATCAATAGAGGTGGGGCTAGGGGCTAGCTTGTTGATACTGGTATGGGTTAGGGGCATGGGGTCTATCCTTTGTTGGTATTATTGTTGGTATTGCTCGATACCAACAATAATACCAACATTCTATATGGAACGCCATACACCTATAAGATAGTGAAAACCTGAAAAACGCCCAAAATAAAGGGCAGACGGTCTATGACGGTCTGCCCTAAATCTATGTTTGGTCGGAACGGCAGGATTTGAACCTGCGACCACTACACCCCCAGTGTAGTGCGCTACCAGACTGCGCTACGCCCCGAATGACTGACTATTTTACGCAAAATTATGTATATTGCAAGGGCTATTTATACTAGCCAAAATCTACTACATCATTCTACGTATCACAGCCAGTATTGCTATTGCGCAGGTAGCTTTAACCCAATAGCTCTTTTAGGATTTGGTTGACTTGCTGCGGGTTGGCACTACCGCGACTGGCTTTCATGACTTGACCGACCAGACCGTTAAAGGCTTTTTCTTTACCGCCGCGATATTCTTCTACCATCGCTTCATTTTTTGCAATGACGTCTTCGACCATGGCTTTGATAGCGCCCGTGTCAGTTTCTTGCTTGAGACCTTTGTCTTTGATGATCTTATCTGCCGCGTCATCATCATTGCCACCTTCGCGCTCATATAGAGCACTAAAAACTTTCTTGGCCAGTTTGCCAGATAGCGTGTCATCTTTAATACGTTTTAGCATACCAGCCAACTGTTTGGCGCTGATAGGAGAGTCGACGATGTCTTTGTCATCTTTGTTCAGTGCGCCTAGCAAGTCGCCCATGACCCAGTTGCCAGCCATCTTGGCATCTGACTGACCGATTTCAGCCACCACATCTTCGAAGTAATCGGCAAGTTGACGACTACCAGTCAGGATACGTGCGTCATACTCTGACAGACCAAGCGCTTCTTCGAAACGTGCACGACGAGCAACTGGTAGCTCTGGCATCGCTGCTTTGATGGCATCAACCGTATGCTGCTCGATACGGACAGGTAGCAGGTCAGGATCAGGGAAGTAGCGATAGTCGTTAGCGTCTTCTTTGGTACGCATGGTACGCGTTTCGTCGCGCTCTGGATCATATAGCATCGTCGCTTGAACGACTTTACCACCATCTTCAATGATATCGATTTGACGCTCAATCTCACGGTTGATAGCACGCTCGATAAAGCGGAATGAGTTTAGGTTCTTTAGCTCAGTACGTGTACCAAGATCAGCGCCTGGCTTGCGCACAGAGACGTTACAGTCACAGCGGAACGAGCCTTCAGCCATTACAGCGTCTGAGATGCCAAGCCACGTGACCAGCTGATGAATGGCTTTGATGTAAGCCAATGCTTCGTTCGCTGAGCGCATGTCTGGCTCAGATACGATTTCGATCAGTGGTGTACCAGCACGGTTAAGATCGACACCGGTCATACCGTCGACTGCGTCATGCACTGATTTACCTGCATCTTCTTCTAGATGCGCGCGGGTGATACCCATACGTTTAGGGTATTCGTTCTTCTCGCCCTCATTGACCACGACATCGATATAGCCAACGCCGACGATAGGATTGGCCATCTGAGTGATTTGATAGCCTTTAGGTAGGTCAGGGTAAAAGTAGTTTTTACGGTCAAATGTATTAAACAGACCCAGCTCAGCATTGACACCAATACCGAATTTTAACGCGCGATCGACCACGCCAGCATTTAGCACTGGCAATACGCCAGGCAGTCCCAAATCGACGATACTTGCCTGGCTGTTTGGCTCATGACCGAAGTCAGTCGGCGCACTTGAGAATATTTTACTTTCTGTGTTTAGCTGGCAGTGAATCTCGATACCGATGACCACTTCATAACCATCAACAAATAGCTCTTTACGCACGGCGGGTTCACGGGCGGCATTGTTATCAGTAGTTGCTGTGTTCATTATACCGTCTCCTTTGCGATGGCTGAGTGTTGTAAGTGATGGTCTGTATGCTGCTGGAACAGATGCGCAGTTGTGAGCAGTTGACTCTCTTGCCAGTGCTTACCGATTAACTGTAGGCCAATAGGTAGACCTTCTTTAGTCAAACCAACTGGTTGGCTAAGTGCAGGTAGACCTGCTAAGTTGACCGCAATGGTGTAGACATCACCCAAGTACATCGTTGCAGGGT
Source organism: Psychrobacter sp. H27 (assembly GCF_059072655.1). NCBI lineage: Bacteria > Pseudomonadati > Pseudomonadota > Gammaproteobacteria > Moraxellales > Moraxellaceae > Psychrobacter > Psychrobacter sp. H27. The sequence continues at coordinate 2,604,627 of NZ_JCACRX010000001.1, forward strand.
CAAGATCTTCACTCAGCTTATAAGCTGCTGTCGGTGCTGTTGGGCTAGCAATCACATCACAGCTAGCAAAGGCTTCATCGAAGTCTTTGACGATTAGGCGACGAATCTTCTGTGCTTTTGTATAGTAAGCATCGAAGTAGCCAGCCGATAGCGCATAAGTGCCGGTCAAGATACGGCGCTGTACTTCAGGGCCAAACCCTTCAGAGCGTGAGCGTGTGTATAGATCGATCAGATCCGTTGGGTTCTCACAGCGATAGCCAAAACGTACGCCATCAAAGCGTGATAGGTTCGATGATGCTTCAGCAGGCGCTAACATATAGTAAGTGGCAAGCGTGATCTCAGGATCAGTGATGTTCACTTCTACAATCGTCGCGCCCAGTTCTTCGTATTTTTTCAAGGCAGCACGGGCTGCTTGCTCAACTTCACTATCAAGCCCTGCGCCAAAGTATTCTTTTGCCACACCGATACGAAGACCTTCAAATGGCTTATCACTAGCAGCAGCCTGAGCGTCATTGATATCTTGTACGTAGTTAGGCATCTCATGTTTGATAGAGGTGGCATCACGCGGATCATGACCAATCATTGGCTGTAGCAGGTAAGCGCAGTCTTTTGCGCTACGTCCCATGCTACCGGCTTGGTCTAGACTTGAGGCATAGGCAATCATACCAAAGCGTGACACACGGCCGTAAGTAGGCTTGATACCGGTTAGTCCGCAGAATGAAGCAGGCTGACGAATAGAGCCACCCGTGTCACTACCGGTAGCAACTGGCACAAAACCAGCGGCAACCGCGGCAGCACTACCACCTGATGAGCCACCAGGGACGCGCTCTAGGTTCCAAGGGTTCTGTACCGTACCGTAGTACGAGCTGCTGTTGTCTGAGCCCATCGCAAACTCATCCATGTTGAGCTTGCCCAAGCTAATCATGCCAGCGTTGTCGATGTTAGAGACGATGGTCGCGTTATATGGTGAGACAAAGTTATGCAGCATCTTTGAACCACAAGTCGTCAATACGCCTTGGGTACAAAAGATGTCTTTGTGCGCCATAGGCACGCCAAGTAGCGGACGCTTATCGCCTTGTGCACGCATCTCGTCTGCTGCTTTTGCTTGTGCACGTGCAGTCTCAGAAGTATGCGTGATAAAGCTATTGATCTTGCTGTCTAGTGCGTCGATGCGCTTGATATAGTGCTCGGTTAATTCCGCGCTGCTAAATTGTTTGTCTTGCAAGCCCATAATGAGCTGATCGGTACTTAATAGATGAAGTTCAGACATAAGGTGTCGTCCGTCAAAATGTTAATAGCATAAAATAAGATGAGATAATGGCAAATACGTGATTAAGCGCGCTAATCACTGTCATGTGACATGACTATTCGATCACCTGTGGTACCAGATACAAGCCATCTTCAACGGCAGGCGCTACCGATTGATTGCGCTCGCGTTCGATATCGTGCTTGGCCACATCGACACGTAGCTCTTGGCAAGCTTCGTGGATATTGGCTAATGGCTTGATGTCTGTGGTATCTACGTTAGATAACGTGTTCATAAGTTTTAATACTTTACTGATATCGTCGGCATAGCTATCGGCCGTGCTTTCATCGACACCCAAGCGTGCAAGGTTGGCCACTTCTAGGATTTCTTCACGGCTGACAGTGTTGTCAGACGTTGCTGATTGCTGAGACATAGTTTCTCCAGTTAAGGACAGTTTTTGTTAGAGTAGGGGTAGGGCGAATATATAAGCGCTCAAATGTAATTGGTTATAAAGTTGGCTTATTATAAAGCATCTGACTCAAGTTTACAGAGTATGAGGCTTGATTGATGCACAATATCAACCAAGATGGACTGATGATATAAGGGTATATAAACAGAGCGACACAAACATTTGCAAAACTACGCGTATAATTGGCGATTGATTCTCAATTGCTCCCCAATTAGGTTCTAAAATACGTTACAGTATGCATCTGCTGTTAAGTAAAACAATCATCTGCCTGTAGAGCCTTGTTAGTTATCAGAATAAATGATGTTTCATTGAATGGAATGATAGTCACTATTATTTCAAACTTTGTAACAACTTTTGGCGTCTAAGACAAAAATCCTTGCTTACTGATGCAAATATCTATGTTTTTTTCGAGCTAAATCGGTATAATTTAGCTCAGTTTTTCATTTCATCATTATTGCTTAGGTTTGACGAGTTGCGATGACTTAATTTCGCTGCCGTTACTGTCTAACGATGACCTGCTCAACACTGACGAGTAACCCCTCAGTCAATCTCATTCGCCTCATTCGTAAGACGCTGGATATATTAGTCATGAACCTGTTTGGATTTTTATCAAATAATATCGCTATCGACCTCGGTACTGCGAACACCCTAATTTTTATTCCTAATAAAGGCGTCGTGCTTGACGAGCCCACGGTGGTCGCGTTACGAAGCAATCGTACTCAAAACCCGACCGTCGCTGCTGTTGGTATTGATGCCAAGCAGATGTTAGGCCGTACGCCTGCGAATATTACAGCGATTCGCCCGTTGAAGGACGGCGTGATTGCTGATTTTGAAGTGACGCAAAAAATGCTAAAGCACTTCATTGCTAAAGTAAAAGCCAAGCGTTTTATGGCGCAGCCTAACGTGGTGGTCTGTGTACCCTGTAAGTCTACATTGGTTGAACGTAAGGCGATTCGCGAAGCGGTATCATCAGCGGGCGCAAGCAAAGTGTTGCTACTAGAAGAGCCTATGGCTGCGGCTATCGGCGCTGGCATGCCTGTTCACGAAGCCAGTGGTTCTATGGTCGTTGATATTGGTGGTGGTACGACTGAGATTGCCGTTATCGCGCTGTCTGGTTGTGTCTATGCTGAATCTATTCGCATCGGTGGCGATATGTTTGACGAAGCGATTATCACACACGTACGCCGTACACACGGTTGTGTGATCGGTGAGACGACCGCTGAGCGCATCAAAAAAGAAGTCGGCTCTGCATTGAATGAAGACAGCAAGCTAGAGGTAGAAGTGCGTGGTCGTAGTATGGCAGAAGGCGTACCAAAGACCTTTATCGTCAATTCAGAAGAAGTGCAAAAAGCATTAACCGACCCATTGAGCGGTATTATCAGCGCTGTAAAAGTAGCCCTTGAGCAGACACCGCCAGAGTTATCATCAGACATCGCTGAGCGTGGTATTGTATTGACGGGTGGCGGCGCATTGTTACGCGATCTTGATAAGCTTATCTCACAAGAGACAGGATTGCCAGTGACTGTAGCAGAAGATCCATTAACCTGTGTTAGCCGCGGTGGTGGTATTGCGCTTGATTTCATCAATAACAAAAGCTTGAACATGATTTTTGTTTAAGTAGCGTTTACTCATGAGTGTGAGGTTGTCGTTATAGCGTCTATCATGCTTTATGACAGCTAAATATTCTGTGAGATCGCAGTTTACAATATTAAAGGTAGCCAGTTGTGCTGCCTTTAATTGCATTGAACCATGCTAGAACCCAATATTATCGATAAACACTCACGCTCTAACCCCGTGCTATTGCTCATTTTAGAATTCTTAAATTAGACGACTTATGACCCCAAGTATTTTTGCGCGCCAGGCATTATCACTTCGTAAGACTGCTATCGTATTGATAGTGGCCTCAGTACTGATGTGGTTTGATAGCAAAAATTCGGAATGGTTCAATCCAGTGCGTAACACCAGTCATGCCGCTATGCAGCCTATTTATGAGCTGTCTTTGTTGCCCAGTTATGCCAAGCATTGGGCGAGTGGTAGCCTACAATCAAAAGAAGCACTGCGCCGCGAAAACATGCAATTAAAATCGCAACTTATTCATGCACATGCAAAGCTGCAGCAGCAAGATTATATCTTGGCACAAAATGCGCGCTTGCAAGGTATTTTGTCGACGACCAAACCCGAGCAGTTTGATCTTAACTTGGCTCAAGTTATTGGTACCGATACCAACCTGCTCAGACAGATTGTTGTGCTCAATAAGGGCGAGCAAGATGGCGTGCAAGTTGGACAGACAGTCATTGATGAAGATGGTATTTTGGGGCAGATTATCAATGTCTATCCTAATACCAGCCGCTTACTACTGATTACTGATGAGCAGCAGTCAGTTGCAGTCACTGTCAAGCGTACTGGTCAGCGGGCTATCGTGACAGGTCAGGGTATCCCGTCTGCGTTAAGCCTTAACTATGTCTTTAAGACCTCAGATGTACGCGTTGGTGATGAGTTGGTATCGTCGGGATTGGGTGGACGTATCCCAGCAGGCTATCGTGTTGGTCGTATCGCTCATATCAAAGACGAGCAAGCCGATAATTTCAGAAGTATCGAAATTACGCCCGCTGCCAACTTTATTGATAATGCCTATGTGTTGATACTCCAAGACAAGATGCCCAATAAAAACAATACTATTATGAGTCAGTAAACATTGATCGCATCATGTTTAGCGTAAAGCTATCGAATAGCTTGCTCGTTAGGTAACTCTGTTATCAAATGGTACTCACAGTATTTGCCCTTTTAGTATTCATCCCACAATAAATATAACAGTCGCCACCACACAATCGCTAAGGTAAGTACTCATGTCGTATCCTGATTCTGAGAATTCAACGGCGCTATTGATTGTGGTCATTGCCCTAAGCTTTATCGTTGCCTCCTCACTTAATGTCTATCCATTAAGTCCTAGTATGGCAACCTTGCGCCCTATGGTTATGATTATGGTGCTGATCTATTGGCTTCTATTTCAGCCGCGCTATGTTGGTATCTTTACCGCATTTACTATTGGGCTTATTGCAGACTTACTGATGGATACACATTTGGGGCAGCAAGCGTTTGCAGCGGTTGTGGTTGCCCTTGTGATCAAGATTGTCAGCATCTATGTCAGGCAGTTAAACACAATTAGTGCGTGGTTGATCGCCAGCTTAGGGTTGTTCGTTTTCCAGTTGAATTTATGGATACTGCAACTGTTTGTCCAAAACGTTTTTGTCGCAAAATCTGCTCTATCACTCATCATGAGTATTATCAGCTGGCCACTTATACTGTTGGCGCTACGCAAATTCGCACGTTAATGACAGCGCTGTTATTAATGGTTGCTATCAATGGTTGCTATCAATGGTTGCTATCAATGGTTGCTTTGTCACAGTCGCTTTTGCATTTGCCAATCTATTCAGCAAACCCATACATTATATTTTGATAAATAAAGAGAAAAGCGATGAATATTATTTTAGCGTCTGGTTCGCCGCGTCGTCGAGAGTTACTAACCAGAGCACAGTTAGATTTTAGAGTTCTAAGCGTAGACATCGATGAGACCAAGCAAGTTGATGAGTTGCCAGAAGACTATATCGAACGTATGGTCGCGACCAAAGCTGCTGCTGCTATAGAGCAATTAAACCAAACACTGAATATAGATGAGGATAGCTTTGCCGAGTCAGTTGTTATTCTGACCTCCGACACCATTGGTGTACTGCCGGATGGTAAGACAGTCCTGGTCAAACCAGTCGATCGCGAGCATGCTTATCGTATGTGGCAGCAGATGTCTGACAATGTTCATGAAGTGTGGACAGCTGTGCAAGCAACTCGAGTACAGTTGCTATCAAAAAAAGAAGGCCATACACCAGGCCGTATCAAAGACTTTCAGGTTGTTGATCAGCAGCAATTCACTGAACGTACAGAGGTGACCTTTATACCGCTGACCACGCAGATGATGAGCGATTACTGGGATAGCGGAGAGCCCGCTGATAAAGCAGGCGGCTATGGCATTCAAGGTTTAGGTGCCGCTTGGGTTGACCGTATTAACGGCAGCTATACCAATGTTGTCGGTCTGCCATTGGCACAAACGTTGGCATTGATCAAAAATATGTCATAGGGTAGCGAGAACACATAGTACAGGGTGAACGCAATCAACCTACCATGTCGAATATGCACATAATGACACGGTAGGGTAATGGGCAAGAGCAAGCAGCATTTGTTACACTGTCAAACGAATAGGCGATGAACGCCTAATAAGAAAGCTAAAAGATAAGAGAAAAAACTATGTCCGAAGAGCTGCTGATTAATATTAGTCCAATGGAGTCCCGTGTTGCGGTTTTAGACAACGGCATCTTGGGTGAGATTTATATTGAGCGACATCACAAACTGGGTTTGGTAGGCAATATCTATTTGGGTACGGTTGTACGTGTCCTTCCTGGTATGCAGGCAGCTTTTGTCGATATCGGTCAGTCAAGAACTGCATTTTTGCATGTCAACGATATGCAGCGAGAGCCACGCCCAGTCGCAGAAAATAAAAATAAAACGGTTGCAGAAACCAAAAAAGAAACCGGTGATAGTAGATCGGCTATAGAGACCTCTGCAGACAACTTAGAGGTAACCCCGCCAGTTGTCAGTGCAAAAAGTACTGAGGTCGTGCCTGCGTCGAAGACTTTGATTCAACACCGTTTGCACGAAAGCCAGCGTATCTTGGTGCAGGTGACCAAAGATCAGTTGGGTAGTAAAGGCGCGCGTTTAACGACCAACATATCGCTACCATCACGTTATTTGGTTTATTTACCGTCAAGCGATCATATTGGTATATCACAGCGTATCGATGGTGACGAAGAACGTACGCGTCTAAAAACTGAGCTGAGTAGCTTGATGCAGACAGTCAACCTAAAAGGCGGTCTCATTGCTCGTACTGCTGCTGAGCGTGTTCCTGTCGATAAGCTAGAAGAAGACATCTATTATTTACTACAGCTATGGCGTACTATCTGTGCGCGTCGTCAAGAGATCAACCACAACCAGAGCTCAGAGCTTATTTATCAAGAGTTGTCTCTACCGCTGCGTTCTATCCGCGACCTAGTGCATGCTGATACCGAAAAAGTCATCATCGATAACACACAGATTTATGAGCAAATAAGATACTTTGCCAAAGAGTTTGTACCATTTGTATATGACAGAATCGTGCATTATACGGCAGAGCTGTCATTGTTTGATGTACACCGTGTCGAGGATGACTTGCGTGATGCCCTAAAACGCCGTGTTGATCTAAAATCTGGTGGGTATCTAATCATCGACCAAACAGAAGCAATGACCACTATTGATGTCAATACGGGCTCTTTTGTGGGTGGTCGTTCATTAGAGGACACCGTCTATAAGACCAATTTAGAAGCCACACATGCCATTGCGCGTCAGTTGCGTCTACGTAATCTGGGCGGTATTATTATCCTAGATTTTATCGACATGCTGGAGCAACAGCACAAAGATGATGTACTAGAGAGCCTACAGTCACAGCTTACTCAAGACTATGCCAAAACCAAGATTACACAAGTCAGTGAGCTTGGATTGGTGGAGATGACACGTAAGCGTACACGTGAGTCATTAGGTCAGCAGCTTTGTGAGCCTTGTTCTACCTGTCAGGGTCGCGGGTTCGTAAAAACCGCAGAAACGGTTTGTTTTGAGATATTCCGTGAGATCATGCGATGTGCTCGTACATATAACTCTCCCAAAAAATTCACGGTAGTGGCTCATGCGGCAGTTATTGACTTACTACTCACAACAGAGTCAGACACAGTAGCCGATTTAGAGTATCTACTAGGTAGAGTGATTACTTTTGATGTAGAAAACCTATATACCCAAGAACAGTACGATATTGTTCTGGATTAGCGATATCAATAGTTATTATTAAGCGCAGTTAATAGGTCTAAGTAATAAATAAACTTATATGTGAGAAATTTTCAGAGTTGGTATATGAAACTCTCAAATATATTGCCCTTGCAATGACCAAAATACTGTGTATAATATACACCACTGAATTATATACGCGCAGCTGAACAGAAAAGCTGGCGCTATTACAGCTGGAGCATCGTTTCTAGCACTATTTCATTATGCCTTTGCTGACATCCATTATAGGAGGGTCGGCGGGGCTTTAAACTATTTTGCTTTTGGCACGCTATAAGTTCGGATAAAGAACTCATTCTGGTTAAGAACAGAAGGCCGCTTTAAGTGAATATTTAACCAAACTGCTTTTGATCATGATCTTGCAACGCAAGAATGACGAAAGCACATATTAGGAGCTTGCTGGCATGGCTAACCAGAGAATCCGTATCCGTCTTAAGTCTTTTGATCATCGTCTGATTGATCAATCTGCACAAGAGATTGTTGATACTGCAAAGCGCACCGGTGCGCAAGTTTGTGGTCCTGTACCGTTGCCGACTCGCATTGAGCGCTTCAACGTTCTAACCTCACCACACGTTAACAAAGACGCTCGTGATCAGTACGAAATCCGTACTCATAAGCGTATGGTTGATATCGTTCAACCTACTGACAAAACTGTGGATGCGCTAATGAAATTAGATTTAGCGGCGGGTGTTGACGTTCAAATTGCTTTGGGTTAATGCACACCCAACCCATTAATATAAGATATAAAGAGGTCTAAAATGGCGATCGGTTTAGTCGGTAAAAAGTGCGGCATGACCCGTGTCTTCACTGAAGCAGGCGCATCTATCCCTGTAACAGTAGTTGAGGTCGATGCAAACCGCATTACTCAAGTAAAAAGTACTGATGTAGATGGTTATCAAGCCATCCAAATCACTACAGGTACCCGTCGTGACAGCCGCGTAACTGCAGCACAAAAAGGTCACTTCGCTAAAGCTGGTGTTAAAGCTGGCCGTGGTGTTTGGGAATTCCGTGCCAACGAAAGCGATCTTGAAGGTCGTGAGATTGGTGGCGAGATTCTAGCTGATTTGTTCGAACAAGGTCAGATGGTTGATGTGACAGGACAGAGCAAAGGTAAAGGCTTTCAGGGTCCAGTAAAGCGTCACAACTTTAGTATGCAAGATGCTACTCATGGTAACTCAGTGTCTCATCGTGCGCATGGTTCAACTGGTCAAAACCAGTCACCAGGTAAAGTATTCAAAGGCAAGAAGATGGCGGGCCAGATGGGTAACAAGCGTGTTACTGTTCAAGGCCTAGAAGTGATTTCGGTTGATGCCGAAAAAGGGTTACTTGTCATCAAGGGTGCTATCCCAGGTGCCACCGGTGGCGATGTTATCGTACGTCCGTCAGTCAAAGCCTAAGCAAGGGGATTAACGTGGATTTAAAAACAGTTACAGGTGCGGCGGTTGAGCTTTCTGATACGGCTTTTGGTCGTGAATTCAACGAAGCACTAGTGCATCAGGTCGTCACCGCTTATTTAGCTGGTGCTCGTCAAGGTACACGCGCACAAAAAACCCGTGCCGAAGTTTCTGGCGGTGGTATCAAGCCATGGCGCCAAAAAGGTACTGGTCGCGCTCGTGCGGGCTCTATTCGTAGCCCAATATGGCGTTCAGGTGGTCGTGCATTCGCTGCAAAACCACAAGATTGGTCACAGAAAGTAAACCGTAAAATGTATCGCGGTGCGATGCAGTGCATCCTAGCAGAATTGATTCGTCAAGAGCGTCTGATTTTGGTAGAAGAGTTGAGCGTTTCTGGGCCGAAAACTAAAGAACTGATTGCAAAGCTAAATGAGCTTGGTGCACCTCGTGCATTGATCGTCACTAAAGAAGTTGACGAGAACTTATACTTAGCTGCTCGCAACATTCCACACGTCAACGTACTTGGTACAGGCGAAGTGGATCCAGTGAGCTTGATCGCATTTGATAAAGTGATCATGTCAGTTGAAGCTGCGAAACAATTTGAGGAAGCACTAGCATGAACAACGCAAGACTTTATCAGGTCTTAAGAGGACCTGTATTCTCAGAAAAATCTCAAATGCTTGGCGACTCACTTGGTGTGCAGGTATTTAAAATTGATTCTAATGCTACTAAGCTTGAAGTCAAGAAAGCAGTTGAGTTGATGTTTGAAGGTGTTGAAGTTACTAAAGTAAACACTTTGAATGTTAAAGGTAAGACAAAGCGTTTTGGTAAAAGCATCGGCCGTCGTAACGACTATAAAAAAGCCTATGTTACCTTAAAAGCTGGTCAAGATGTACAAATGGCTGATGCTGGTGAAGACGTAGCGAACACTACTACTTCTACTAGTGAAACAGCGAATAACGAATAAGGATTACACTCATGCCTATCGTAAGAGCAAAGCCAACATCACCAGGCCGTCGTTTTGTTGAAAAAGTGGTGCATCCACACCTTTATAAAGGTCGTCCTTATGCAGCGCTTCTAGAATCAAAAAGTAAGTCAGGTGGTCGTAACAATAATGGTCGTATCACTACTCGTCACATTGGCGGTGGTCATAAGCAACATTATCGCATTATCGACTTCAAACGTACTAAAGACAATATCCCGGCAACGGTAGAGCGTATTGAATACGATCCTAACCGTACTGCACATATTGCACTACTTAAGTATGCTGATGGCGAACGTCGTTACATCATTGCTGCTAAGAAACAAGCAGTTGGTGATACTGTAATGTCAGGTGAGACGTCTCCAATTCGTCCAGGTAACTGCCTACCGCTAAAAAACATCCCATTGGGTACTGTGATTCACAATATCGAGCTTAAAATCGGTAAAGGTGCACAGATGGCTCGTTCTGCGGGTGCTAGCGTTCAGTTATTAGGCCGTGACGGTATCTACGCTATTATACGTCTACGCTCTGGCGAAACACGCCGTGTACACGTAAATTGCCGTGCTGTTATTGGTGAAGTTTCTAACACTGAAAACAACTTGAAATCACTTGGTAAAGCTGGTGCTTCACGTTGGCGTGGTGTTCGTCCTTCAGTTCGTGGTGTCGCTATGAACCCGGTTGATCACCCACATGGTGGTGGTGAAGGTCGTAACAAAGGTCGCCATCCAACTAGCCCTTGGGGTCAGAAGTCTAAAGGACTTAAAACGCGTCACAATAAGCGTACTGACAACATGATCATCCGCCGTCGCGCCAAGAAGAAATAAAGGAAGAATTTCATGCCTCGTTCATTGAAAAAAGGTCCATTCATAGACGCGCACTTATTTGCTAAAGTTGAGAATGCATTAGACACCAACTCACGCAAGCCAATTAAAACTTGGTCGCGCCGCTCGATGATCCTACCACAAATGGTTGGCTTAACTTTATCTGTCCACAACGGCCGTACTCATGTACCGGTTATCGTAAGTGAGCAGATGGTTGGTCATAAACTAGGTGAATTTGCCCCGACTCGTACGTATCGTGGTCATGGCATTGACAAAAAAGCTAAGAGATAAGGTGCTTACCATGGAAGTAACTGCAAAATTACGCGGTGCCGCCATATCGGCACAAAAAGTTAGACTCGTTGCTGATGAAGTTCGTGGCAAATCTATTGAGCGTGCTTTGGATATCCTAACGTATAGCAATAAAAAAGGCGCTGTGTTTGTTAAGAAATGTCTTAACTCAGCCATCGCCAATGCCGAACATAATCACGGCCTAGATATCGACGACCTTAAAGTCGCTACTATCTATGTTGATGAAGGCATTACGCTAAAACGTATCCTACCACGTGCCAAAGGTCGCGCTGATCGTATCAGTAAGCGTACTTGTCACATCACTATAAAGGTAGGAGAATAAGTTATGGGTCAAAAAGTACATCCAATCGGAATTCGTCTTGGTGTTGTAAAAAAGCATAACGCAAACTGGTATGCTAACCCTAAACAATACTCAGAATACCTAATCAACGATATTCAAGTTCGTGAATATCTACGCAAGAAGCTAGATAACGCAATGATCAGCAACATCATGATCGAGCGTCCTACTGGCGCTGCTAAGATCACCATCGCCACTGCGCGTCCTGGTATCGTTATCGGTAAGAAAGGCGAAGATATCGAAAGACTTCAAAAAGAATTGACCAAAATTATGGGCGTACCTGCTCAGGTCAACATTGAAGAAATCACGTCACCTGATCTTGATGCACGTTTGGTAGCAGACGGTATCGGTAGCCAGCTTGAGCGTCGTGTTATGTTCCGCCGTGCGATGAAGCGCGCCGTACAGAACAGCATGCGTTCTGGTGCTAAAGGTATTAAAGTTGAGCTGTCTGGTCGTCTTGGCGGTGCTGAGATTGCTCGTAGCGAATGGTATCGTGAAGGCCGTGTGCCATTGCATACACTTCGTGCTGATATTGACTACTCGTCAATTCGTGCAGAGACAACTTACGGCACCATCGGTGTTAAAGTTTGGATTTTCCGTGGCGAAATCCTTGACGGTATGAATAGCGTTTACAATCCCGTCAAAGAAGAGCAGACTCGTGCGCCAAAACGCCGTGGTCGTGGAAACCGTCGAAACTCAGACAGAGGTTAAACTATGTTACAGCCAAAACGTACCAAGTTTCGTAAAATGCACAAAGGTCGTAACACTGGGCTAGCTCATCGTGGAAGCACCGTTGCATTCGGACAAATTGGTCTAAAATCATTGACGCGTGGTCGTATGACAGCTCGTCAAATTGAAGCAGCACGTCGTACCATCACTCGTAAAATTAAGCGTGGCGGTAAGATTTGGATTCGTGTATTCCCAGACAAGCCAATTACCAACAAACCATTAGAAGTACGTATGGGTAAAGGTAAAGGTCCAGTCGAGTATTGGGTATGCGAAATCAAGCCTGGTAAAGTGCTATATGAAATTGAAGGGGTATCTGAAGAGCTTGCTCGCGATGCTTTAACGCTTGCTGCAGCAAAACTGCCCTTTAAAACTACCATTGTTAAGCGGACGATAATGTAATGAAGATCAGTGAATTACGTGATAAATCATTAGAAGAACTGACCCAGTTACTTGATGAAAAGCAACTTGATGCTTTCCGTATTCGTATGGCTAAAGCAACTGGTCAGTTGGGTAATACCCATGAAGTTAGAGACAATCGTCGTACGATTGCCCAGCTTCAGACTTTGATTAACGAGAAACAACGAGGCGACTCATGAGCGATAACAATCAAACAGCTACCAATGCTAGCGTAGTGACAGGACGAGTTGTCAGCGATAAGATGGACAAGTCCATCACAGTTTTGATTGAGCGTCTGGTTCGTCATCCTTTGTATGGCAAGCAGCTTCGTCGTTCTACTAAAATCAAAGCACATGATGAGAACAACGTTTGCCAACAAGGTGACCTTGTCCGTATCAAAGAAACGCGTCCAATCTCAAAAACTAAGTCTTGGACTTTAGTTGATGTGGTTGAAAAAGTAGAAAAAATCTAAGTAAATTGCATTAAAAGCCAGAAGCTGTTAAAATAGCCGCCTTTTTAAGGATGCTGATTGCGCCGAGCGTATATCACTCACATGAAGAGTAAGTCGCGGCTATTTCTATTAAAATGCCGTCTACTCATTCTGTGCTAGCGGCAGCAACTGGTTTTTATTGCTCATACGTGTGGAGTAACGCTATGATTCAGGTTGAGTCAATGCTGGAAGTTGCAGACAATAGCGGTGCAAGGCGAGTTCAGTGCATTAAAGTACTGGGTGGTTCTCATCGTCGTTATGCATCAGTTGGCGACATTATTAAAGTAACGGTTAAAGAAGCCATTCCTCGCGGTCGTGTTAAAAAAGGCGACGTGATGAATGCAGTAGTTGTACGTACCAAAAAAGGCGTTCGTCGTCCTGATGGTTCTGTGTTACGTTTTGATGACAATGCTGCGGTATTGTTAAACCAAAACAAAGCGCCGATTGCAACTCGTATTTTTGGACCGGTAACTCGTGAACTACGTGGTGATCAGTTTATGAAAATTGTATCACTAGCACCAGAAGTATTGTGAGGTAATCCATGTCAAAATTACGTAAAGGCGATACAGTTATCGTGATTGCTGGGAAAGATAAAGGCAAGCAAGGTACTGTACAAGCTGTAAAAAATGATCGTATTAAAGTTGAAGGCATTAATATTGTTACTAAACATCAGAAGCCAAATCAGGCAACTGGCGTTGAAGGTGGCATTCTTAAGCAAGAAGCTTTTCTGCATATTTCAAATGTCGCAATCTTAAATGCGCAAACCCAAAAAGCAGACCGTATTACTTATCAGTTTGGCGAAGACGGCAAGAAACAACGCGTCTATCGTTCAAACGGTGAAGTAGTGGCGACTGCGTAAGACACTAAGGGTGTAATGGTAATGGCAAGATTAAAATCTTTATATAACGATGAACTAAAGCAACAAATCAAAGAAGAACTTGGTTTGGGTAACGTGATGCAAGTGCCGAAAATCACTAAAATCACACTTAACATGGGTGTGGGCGGCGCGTCTCAAGACAAGAAATTGCTTGAAGGTGCTGTAGCTGATATGACCGCTATTGCTGGTCAAAAGCCTGTTGTCACTAAAGCGCGTAAATCAGTCGCTGGCTTTAAGATTCGTGAAGAATGGCCAATTGGTTGTAAAGTAACGCTACGCGGTGAGCAAATGTACGAATTTTTAGATCGTCTCGTTGCCATTGCAATTCCTCGTATTCGTGATTTCCGCGGTTTTTCACCTAAAGCCTTTGACGGACGTGGTAACTACTCATTGGGTATCAAAGAACAGATCGTATTCCCAGAAGTAGATTTTGACAAGATTGATCGTATCCGTGGTATGGATGTGACTATCACCACGTCAGCTCAATCTGATGAAGAAGGTCGTGCGTTGCTTAAAGCATTCGGCTTCCCATTTAAATAAGGTAAAGACGTTATGGCAAAGAAGAGCATGATTAACCGCGAATTAAAGCGCGAAAAAATGGTTGCTAAGTATGCTGAAAAGCGTATCAAGCTAAAAGAAACTATCAGTGATATGACTGCAAGTGACGAAGCTCGTATGGAAGCGATGTTAGAGCTACAAGCTCTTCCACGTAATTCATCACCAGTACGTCTGCGTAATCGTTGTGCTATCACCGGTCGTCCTCACGGTTACTTCCGCAAGTTTGGCTTATCACGCAATATGCTGCGTGAGCGTGTCATGCAAGGCGATGTGCCTGGTGTTCGTAAAGCAAGCTGGTAAGGAGTAACTATATGAGTATGCAAGATACCGTTGGGGATATGCTAACCCGTATCCGTAACGCACAAATGGCTAACAAAGTATCGGTAGCAATGCCGAGCTCTAAATTACGTAAATCAATTGCTGATTTGCTAGTTAGCGAAGGTTATGTGGCTAGCGCTGTTGTTGCTGAAGAAGAAAACAACAAAGCGACCCTTACTATTGAATTGAAATATTTCGAAGGCCGTGCTGTCATCGAAACTATTCAACGTTATAGCCGTCCTGGTCTACGCCAGTTCCGCGGTAAAGATGAAATCCCTACTGTTAAGCAAGGTATGGGTGTTGCTATCGTATCTACTAGCCAAGGTATCATGAGCGATCGTGCTGCACGCGCTGCTGGTATCGGTGGTGAAATCGTCGCATTTGTAGCGTAAGCTATACGACGATGAAGTCTACTTGATGAGTGTTAGGCTTCTATTGATTGAGTAATGTTAAATTATTTCAAATTGATAGGTGTCTAACATAGTCAACTATGCTAAACTAACACGCTTTTTAGCCTGTTAGTTTTTTCGCTAATATAAAGAAGTTAAATTTTTTAAGGAATATTCCTATGTCTCGTGTGGCTAAAGCCCCAGTGACGCTGCCTAACGGCGTAAGCGTTACTTTGAACGATCGGCAGGTCGAAGTTAAAGGCAAGAACGGTACTATGTCTTTACACCTGCATGAATTGGTCGAGCTGAAACAGGAAGATGATGCTATCATTTTCTCACCTACAGTCGATTCAAAAGAAGCTATGATGCACACTGGCACCATGCGCGCTCTTATTAACAACTATGTTAAAGGCGTCAACGAAGGCTTTGAAAGACGTCTTCAGTTAATTGGTGTTGGTTATCGTGCTCAAGTTGCTGGTAACAAGGTAACTCTAAACGTTGGTTACTCTCATCCAGTAGAGTACACGTTACCTGAAGGTGTGTCAGCTGAAACCCCAACGCAAACTGAAATTGTTTTGAAATCAAACAATAAACAGCAGCTTGGTCAAGCAGCGGCTAATATCCGTGGTTTCCGCCCACCTGAGCCTTATAAAGGTAAAGGTATTCGTTATAGTGACGAGCATGTGATTCGCAAAGAAGCTAAGAAAAAATAAGGTGAGTTGAAATGTTTGATAAAAAAGCAGCTCGTCTGCGTCGAGCTAAGAAAACACGCGCACATATCCGTTTCTTAGGCGTTCATCGCTTAACGGTTAACCGCACGTCAAAACATATTTATGCCCAGATTATCTCTCCAAATGGTGGTGAAGTGATTGCTCAGGCATCTACCTTAGACAACAGCTTGCGTTCAGGCGCGACTGGTAATGCTGATTCAGCAACGTCTGTAGGCCAAATGATCGCAGAACGCGCAAAAGCAGCTGGCATTACTAAAGTTGCCTTTGACCGTAGTGGTTTCAAATATCATGGTCGAGTTAAAGCTTTAGCAGAAGCTGCTCGCGAAAACGGATTGGAGTTTTAATCATGGCTAGAAATGATAAAAATGATAAAAATGAACAGACTGACGGTCTAGTAGAACGCTTAGTTACCGTTGATCGCGTTGCAAAAGTTGTTAAAGGTGGTCGTATTTTCTCTTTCACTGCATTGACTGTAGTGGGTGATGGTAATGGCCGCGTTGGTTTTGGTCGTGGTAAAGCACGTGAAGTGCCAGCTGCTATCCAAAAAGCACTAGAAGCTGCTAAACGCAATATGATAACTGTTGAATTAAATGATGCAACTTTGTATCATCCGATCAAAGCACGTCATGGTGCTAGTAAAGTCTATATGCAACCTGCATCTGAAGGTACTGGCGTAATCGCTGGTGGCGCAATGCGTGCTGTATTAGAAGTTGCTGGTGTCAAAGATGTTTTGACTAAATGTTATGGTTCTACCAATACTGCTAACGTTGTTCGTGCAACGTTTAACGGTTTACGTGATATGTCAACTCCAGAGAAGATGGCAGCTAAACGTGGTAAATCTGTAGACGAAATCTTGGGTTAACTTAGACTAGGTGAGTTACGATGAAAAAAATGAAAGTCACTCAATTTAAATCGGGTGCCCATCGCCTAAAGAGCCACAAAGCGAGCTTGAAAGGATTGGGTTTACGCCGCATTAATCACACTGTTGTAGTAGAAGATACTCCTTCAACACGTGGCATGGTTAATCGCGTTAACTACATGGTAAAAGTGGAGGAAGCGTAATGGGTCTTAGATTAAATGAATTATCACCAGGTGTTGGCGCAAAGAAAACTGCCCAACGTCGTGGTCGTGGTATCGGTTCAGGTCTTGGTAAGACTGGTGGTCGTGGTGTAAAAGGTCAGAAATCTCGTTCAGGTTCTAGCGTTCGCTCAGGATTTGAAGGTGGTCAAATGCCTTTATATCGTCGTCTACCAAAATTTGGTTTTACCAGTAAACTGGCTATGAAGACTGCTGAAGTACGTCTTTCTGAACTGAATAAAATTGATGGTGATGTGGTTAGCCTTGAGACACTTAAAGCTGCTAACCTTGTCCGTCACGACATGAAGCGTGCCCGTGTTATGCTATCAGGCGAAGTCACCAAAGCTTATACCTTTAAAGGTATCAAAGTGACTAAAGGTGCTAAGCAAGCGATCGAAGCTGCTGGTGGTAGCATCGAGGAGTAGTAACGTGTCAAAACAATCAATGTCATCGACTGGTATACCGCTTAATCCATTCGCATTTATACGTAAGTATGATGAGTTATGGTCGCGTTTATTATTCTTAATCGGCGCATTGATTGTTTATCGTTTAGGGTCACATATTCCAGTGCCGGGTATTAACCCGGTCAACTTGGCTGATCTGTTTTCGCGCAACGAAAACACCATTTTGAGCATGTTTAATATGTTCTCAGGTGGTGCGCTAGAGCGTATGTCTATCATGGCACTTGGCATTATGCCATATATCTCAGCATCGATTATTGTACAGATGATGTCTGCAGTATTGCCATCGCTTGAGGCTCTCAAAAAAGAGGGTGAAGCAGGACGACGTAAGCTAAACAAGTACACCCGTCAGGGAACGCTTGCTTTAGCACTAGTACAGTCATTAGGAATGTGTGCTGGTTTGATCAGCCAAAACCTTACTTTATCATCTGGTTTGACCTTTTATATTCCAGCTGTTACTTCATTAGTAGCGGGCGCAATGTTCTTGATGTGGCTCGGTGAGCAGATTACAGAACGTGGCGTTGGTAACGGTATTTCAATGCTCATTTTTGCGAGTATTGTGGCTGGTACACCAGGTATGATTTCGCAATCTATCGAACAGGTCAATCAAGGTCAGATGAACTTGATTGTACTATTTATTTTTGTATTACTGGGAATTGCGGTAACTGCAGGTATTGTTTATATTGAACGTGCTCAGCGCCGTGTCCCTGTTAACTATGCTCAGAAACAACAGCAAGGCCGCAAAATTTACGCTCAGCAGCAGTCACATTTACCGTTGAAGCTTAATATGGCAGGGGTTATCCCAGCTATTTTTGCAAGTTCTTTATTGTTGTTTCCTGCAAGTTTAGGGCAGTGGGTAGGTCAATCAACTGACCCTACCTTTGTACAAAAAATATTGCAAAATATGGCATTGGTGTTGTCTCCAGGACAGCCGTTGTATTTAGTATTGTTCGGTGCAATGATTATTTTCTTCTGTTATTTTTATACGGCATTAGTATTTAGCCCTCGTGAAGTAGCAGAAAACCTTAAACGTAGTGGTGCTTATATCCCAGGTATTCGCCCAGGACAACAAACTCAGCGTTACCTCGATCATGTATTAAACCGACTGACCTTTATTGGCGCGATGTATATGACGGTTATTTGTTTAATGCCAATGGTCGTCCAGTCATCGTTTGGTGTACCGTTTCAACTTGGTGGTACGTCGCTACTGATTATGGTGGTTGTGGTAATGGACTTCATCTCGCAGATTCAAGCGCATTTGATGACCCATCAATATCATGATCAGACGTTAATTCAATCGCCCACTCAACCTTAATGAGCGGTACGATATTTCAAGGAGCATGCTATGAAAGTTCAAGCATCAGTTAAGAAGATTTGTGGTAGCTGTAAAGTTGTGCGCCGTAAAGGCCGTGTACATATCATTTGTACGGCAGAACCGCGCCACAAGCAACGTCAAGGTTAATATCTAGTATCATAAAGTTTTAAACTTTTATTACTATATAAATTAATACTTGAAAAATAACGGCGGATGGGATATCATCCGCCACTTGCCGTGTTTATACAGAATGTTTTATAATGGTTTTTAAGTACAGGATTTTACTAAATCCTAGTATCAAAAGTTATTATAGAGTGTGTAGTATCAACAGCAACAATTCTGAAAAATAATGCCTTATTGATAAATAACGCTTATTTTTCTTTAATGGAGAGAAATCAATGGCTCGTATTGCCGGCGTAAACATTCCGGATAATAAGCATGCTGTTATTTCACTAACTTACATCTTTGGTGTAGGTCGTACCACTGCTCAGAAAATCTTAGAAGCAGTTGGCATTGCCCCTACTACTAAAGTTAGCCAGTTAGATGATACACAGTTAGATGCTATCCGTGCACAAGTTGCAAACTACATGACTGAAGGTGACCTTCGTCGTGAAGTTTCAATGAATATCAAGCGTTTAGTTGATCTTGGTTGTTACCGTGGCATCCGCCATCGTCGTAACCTACCAGTTAGAGGTCAGAATACCAAGAACAACGCTCGTACTCGTAAGGGTCCGACACGCCCTCTCAAAAGATAATTAACTTAGGAAGCTAAAAGATGGCAAAAGACACTCGCAGTCGCAAAAAGGTGACTCGTCGTTCAGTATCGGAGGGCATTGCCCATATCCATGCGTCTTTTAATAACACCATTGTTACGATTACCGATCGTCAAGGTAATGCATTGGCTTGGGCCACTTCAGGTGGACAAGGCTTCCGTGGTTCACGTAAATCTACACCATTTGCAGCTCAGGTTGCAGCTGAAGTCGCTGGTAAAGCGGCTCAAGAATACGGTGTTAAGAATATCGACGTTTTGGTCAAAGGACCAGGACCGGGTCGTGAGTCTGCGGTAAGAGCACTAGGTGCATTGGGTTATAAAGTTAACAGCATCTCTGATGTAACCCCAATCCCACACAATGGTTGCCGTGCGCCGAAAAAGCGCCGCGTCTAATATTAAAGACGAAGCTTTTTATTCCAAAAGCTTATAGGAGACATAACAATGGCCCGCTATATTGGACCAAAACTGAAATTATCACGTCGTGAAGGTACAGACTTAGGTCTTAAGTCTGGCGTTAAACCATATGACGTAAAAACGAAAAAAGCTGGTCGTCCACCAGGTCAGCACGGTGTAAGCCGTAACAAGACCTCAGAATACGCTCTACAGCTGCGCGAAAAGCAGAAAGTTAAGCGTATTTATGGTGTATTAGAGCGTCAGTTCGCTAACTACTACAAAGAAGCTGCTCGTAAGCGCGGTGCTACTGGTGAAAACCTTTTAGCTATGCTTGAGAGCCGTCTAGATAACGTTGTATATCGCATGGGCTTTGGCTCAACTCGCGCTGAAGCACGTCAACTAGTTAGCCATCGTACCGTAATGGTAAAGAAAGCTGGCCGTGATGAGTTTGTTCGTGTGAACATTCCATCAATTCAGCTTCAAGATGGTGATGTCATCGCTATCCAAGAGAAGTCTCGCGAACAGCTACGTATTAAAAACGCTATTGAACTAGCGTTACAACGTGGCATTCCAGAATGGCTTGATGTTGATCACAGCAAATTACAGGGCACGTTCAAAAAAGCGCCTGATCGTATTGATCTACCTGCTGAAATCAACGAAAGCTTGATCGTTGAGCTATACTCTAAGTAATAACGTAATGCTCAATGTTATGAAAATAACATTGAGCACTCAACGTTAATTAAACCAGTTTAATAAATCGAGGTGACATCATGATGCTAAATGCAACTGAGTTTCTAACGCCGAATGCCATTAATGTGGATACGGTTAATGAAACGATTGCGAAAGTCACGCTCGAACCGTTAGAACGCGGCTTTGGGCATACCCTAGGTAATGCTCTGCGTCGCATCTTGTTATCTTCATTACCTGGTGCTGCAGTCATTGAAGCTGAGATTGATGGTGTTGACCATGAATACTCTACGCTTGAAGGGCTACAAGAAGATGTACTTGACTTGCTTTTGAACTTAAAAGGTTTGGCAATTACGCTTCATGACCAAAATGAAGTATTTTTGACCTTGGATAAACAAGGTCCAGGCACTATTACTGCTGCAGACATCGCGTTACCGCACAATGTTGATATTATCAATCCAGAATTGGTTTTGGGTACATTGAGCGACCGTGGTCATCTTAAGATGCGTTTGCGCGTAGTGATGGGTCGTGGATATGAGCCAGCAAACCAGCGCCGTGAAGATGGTGATACTAGAGCAATTGGACGCTTAAAGCTTGATGCAAGTTTTAGTCCTGTGCTACGTGTTGCTTATCAGGTTGAGAACGCTCGCGTTGAGCAGCGTACTGATCTTGATCGTCTTATCGTTGAGCTTGAAACTAATGGCACTATAGATCCAGAAGAAGCAATTCGTAAAGCAGCAACTATTTTACAGCAACAGATTTCTATCTTTGTTGACCTAGAAGCTGAAGAAGCGCCTGAGCCTGTGAAAGAAAAAGAAGAGGTTGATCCGGTGCTATTACGCCCTGTGGACGATCTTGAACTAACGGTTCGCTCAGCCAACTGCTTGAAAGCTGAAAACATTTACTATATCGGTGATTTGGTACAGCGTTCAGAGACTGAACTTCTAAAAACCCCAAATCTTGGTAAGAAATCATTAACAGAAATCAAGGACGTATTAGCGTCTAAAGATTTAGAGCTCGGTATGCGCCTAGATAACTGGCCACCAGCTGATTTACGTGTTGATGATCGCTTTTCTTATCGTAGCCGTTAAACTTTAAGGATTTTTGACTATGCGCCATCGTAAGAGTGGAGTCAAGCTGGGTCGTACCGGCAGTCATCGTAAGGCAATGTTTCAGAACATGACTAACTCATTATTTGAGCATGAACTGATCAAAACAACTTTACCAAAAGCTAAAGAACTACGTCGCGTTGCCGAGCCATTGATCACTATGGCTAAAGAAGACAGCGTTGCTAACCGTCGTTTGGCATTCAGCCGTATGCGTAGCAAAGCTATGGTAGGCAAATTATTTGGCACGTTAGGTCCTCGTTACCAGACGCGTCCAGGTGGTTATTTGCGTATCGTAAAGTGTGGTTACCGTGATGGTGACAATGCGCCAATGGCTTATGTAGAATTGGTTGATCGCGACTAGTTTTGCACCATAGATATATTTCATAAAAAAGCTCCAATTCAATTGGAGCTTTTTTTTATCTAGAATTTGGTTAATTGTTATCTGTTTAAAGCAACAATGAATCAACGTCAGCAGCACCCTGTCTAATCACTTCAGGCTGACTATTGGTCATGTCTACAATGGTGGTAAGTTTGGTTGTCTTTATGCCTGCATTGATAAGACCGTCTATTTGATTACCTAACAAGTCTTCAATTTCAAACGGATCATCTAAAATATCGTCTCTATCAGGAAGAATCAAAGAACTGGTCAAAATAGGTTCATCCATCGCTTCCAATAGCGCTTGGGCAATAGGATTGCTAGGCACACGAATACCAATCGTTTTCTTTTTTGCGTGGGCGAGTTTCTTAGGCACATCTTTTGTAGCATTGAGAATAAAAGTAATTGGCGCTGGCGTATGCGCTTTAAGCTGTTTAAATTGTACATTGTCGACTGTAGCGTAGTTTGCAATCTCACTAAGATCACGGCATAACAAAGTAAATTGATGCTTGTCATCAAGCTCGCGAATTTGCTTTAGCTTAGTCAAGGCGTCCTTTGCGCCCAACCGACAACCAAAAGCATAACTGGTATCTGTTGGATAAATGATCAGTTGATCCTTGCGTAGCATATTGGCAGCTTGTTCGATGAGACGTGGCTGCGGATTTTCTGGATGAATATAGAGTACTTCCATAATAATTCCTTATTTTATAGTTATTGGTTTTTTTATTAATACAAATAATTTGTCAGCTGGTTAAAGCTAATTTAATCAGAAGTAGTGTCGCTGAACACTACTTCGTATGTTGCTAATGCAATCTACTCAAAAATGCTATTTCAATTATCAGTATAGCTCAAAGCCAATAGAGCTTTAGTGGTAAGGCGTTACCAATCGTAGAAAATCGTTAACACCAAAAAAATGAGTAGCTCAAATAAAAGCCTTATTGGCGTTTGATATTATTTATCTTTGCAAGCACGGAGTAGGGTGCTGAGTAATGTCTTAGCATCACGTGGTAAAATTTTTGGATTTTCAAGATAGGTTTCTACTTGTTGATAGACGTCATTAGCAAATGCACTCTCGCTAGTGTCAAAGTCAGCAAACAAGTTATCTTGTGAGACTTGAAAATGTCGCCCACATGCTAGAGTAAATAGACACTCTAGTGCTTGCGGCTTGATTTCTACACGCTCAAATGCCTGCTGCTGAGCTGCTGTTCGACCGTCTGGGGCATACCAGTAGCCAAAATCAGGTAGTCGCCTACGAGCCTCACCAGCCACACACCAATGACTGATTTCATGCAAAGCACTTGCAAAAAAACCATGGGCGAATTCGATTCTGGCAGGTTGATTACCTTGAATAGGAAAGTATTCAGGCTCACTATTACTACGGACCAATACGACCTGCTGCTCACTGAACAATGTATTGAACAGACTTATCAGCCAATCAGTAGCTGCACGCTCGCTATCAGTCGCTTCTACTGCTTGACGACCGTACTCAAGATTGATGCTAGACAGTTTTTGCCACTGACGTTTCCATTCTTTTAAGCATTTATTACTGTCAGAACATTCTGACTTAGTAGATGTTTTTGCTAGGTCGCTGTTTTGCTGAGTAATGCGCTCGACAAGTACATTAACGTCAATAGAAGAAAGTAAGTTAGAAAAATCAGTTTTGTTGTTAGACAGATCCATAAATAAAATATTGACTCAATAAACATTAAAAAATAGGCACCAAGAACAGAAAGATTATCTGAATGAAAAAGGAGCAAGTATAGAGGTTTAGATAGTTTTTCTGTCAAAAAATATTAACATACTACCGCTAGCGTAGCCTGATACTTTCCGTTAGTATGGCAGGCAATATTATACACCGTTTTTATGAATGAGGCCTCGCATGTCAAGCACTTCAGAAACCAAGCCGTCAGCACCTTATGCTGATAATAAAAAAGCGTCCGTATCTACTAGCATGCCTGAGCACATTTCATTAGATAAATGGGCTGATACGGGTTATGAATGGTCGGGAGAAATTGATCCAAAACTATTTGATCGTCTTGCTACTACACTAAGTACAGAGCATGAACAATCACATATCCAGTTGAATGCGACGCTTTATCGCCGCAATAATGTTTTGCATCTGGCATTCACTTTGGCAGGTGATGTCTGGTTGACGTGTCAACGTTGTTTACAGCCAATTGCGATAGACTTGTCTGATGACTACGATATTGCGCTACTTGAAAACGATAGCCAAGTACGCTTGGTCAATGATGAGCAAGATTACTTGTTGCTCGATGAAATCGTCACTGAGCAATCTCCTGAGCGTTTATTGCCATTCAAAAAACTGGTAGAAGATGAGATTTTGCTCAAAACACCAATGGCGCCAAAACATGACGACTGTGAAATGTCAGTTGAGCAGTTCGGCGAGCTCCCAGAAGAAGAAGAAACCGAAAACCCTTTTGCAGCTTTAGCTTCATTAAAAGGCAAATTATAAATACAGAATTGACTTGCTAGATGTATTTATTGAGCCTTTTGTCTGCTTTGCACAGAAGAGTGCAAGGCAGGGCTTTATTAATTCAATAAACATGCGTATAATGTCCGGTTTATTGCATTCGAGCAACCTGTTGCGTGCTGATAGAAGCTGACTAGGTAAATTTTTCATAAATTTCAGACATAGTTAGCGCTTTATGTAAGTGACAATTTATTTAACTAATGATGCTTAAGACTTAGGTTGTTATGATTATATAGCCTCTGTCAGTATCGACTAAAGCTGAATTTTAAGCTTATCCCTTTTAAGTATAGGAGCTATATCATGGCTGTTCAAAAAAGTCGTAAAAGCCGTTCTCGTCGTGACATGCGCCGTTCACATCACCGTATGGAAATTGCTGAACTAAGCGTAGACGCTACTACTGGTGAAAAACATCGTCGTCATCACATGACTAAAGATGGTTTCTATCGAGGCCGTCAGCTATTTAAAGTAAGTCAAGACGCCTAAGACATTGACTCTATGATAATTTGAGCAAAGCAGTGATAGTACTGGTGACTGTCATTGTTTTGCCTGATTATTATTAGTCAATAAGCTTCGAGCTAAAAAAGCCAAGTTATTTCGCTATCATATATTATGTGGCTGGATAACTTGGCTTTTTGTTATTTATGACTCTACTCATTACCTAAACGAGCTTCTGTTCCCTAGTAGATAATAGAGCATGATAACGTCATTAGTCTTTTGGTTCGCACAGCGCTTCACTATCATCGTTTGATACGCATCCGCTATGATAATGGCTTGCGTCAGTGTATAGTTTACTGACAATCCGTTGTCGTAGACAGGTAGTCGAAGTAGCAGCTTTGTATAACATCTAATAATATAATAAACCCCATTGTTTTTAGGGATATTCTAATCAGATAAGGAATATTGGTTATGACTTCTGTACCCGATATGGTAAAAAAGCAACCCGCTCGTATCGCGGTTATTTTTCCTGGTCAAGGATCTCAAGCCGTCGCAATGACAAGTGAGCTTGCTGAAACTTACCCAGAGATACGTGATACGTTTACCGAAGCGAGTGAAGCGCTTGGTGAGGATTTGTGGGCAATCTGTCAAGATGAAGATAAACTCAATCAAACTCAATACACTCAGCCAGCGCTATTGACAGCTAGTATTGCTATTTGGCGTGTCTTACAACAACAACTTAAAGAAACGCCTTGTTATTTAGCGGGTCATTCTCTTGGCGAATATAGCGCGTTATGTGCTGCCAATGTGATATCGCTTGGTCATGCCGTGACCTTGGTACATAAGCGTGGTCAGTTGATGCAAGAGGCTGTTGTAGGGGTTGATACTGCTATGGCTGCCGTATTAGGACTTGAAGACAATAGAGTCGAAAACCTATGTGAACAAGCAACAGAACATGTTGAAGCTGCTGTAGTTGGTGCTGCTAATTTTAATAGTCCAGGGCAAGTGGTTATTTCGGGTAATGCTGCGGGCGTCAACGCTGTTATCGACAAAGTAAAAAATACTGGCAAAAAATCTGTGCCCCTAAAGGTAAGTGTGCCATCTCATTGCGCACTGATGGAACCTGCAAGTAATGCCTTAGCTGAGATATTAGCAGAGATCAAATTTGATCAGGCTACTATCCCTGTAATTCAAAATCGCCATGCGCGTGTTGAGACCAGTGCAGCGGGCATCAAGCAAGCCTTAACTGAACAGCTAAGTGAACCTGTATTGTGGTCAAAGACTATGCAAGAGTTGGCTGACAAGCAAATTAATATATTAATCGAGTGTGGCAGTGGTAATGTCCTCAGCAATTTGGCGAAGCGTCAAGCACAGCCGATCGCAAGCTATCCGACTGACAAGCCTGCCCGTCTAGAAAAATTATTAGAGGTGTTATTATGAGCCGTACGATTACATTAGTGACTGGTGCTAGCCGCGGTATTGGAAAGGCAGTTGCTAAACGCTTTGCGAAAGAAGGACATTTCGTCATTGGCACAGCCACTACAGAGAAAGGTGCTGAGCTGATTGATGATTATCTTCACGATACTGGCGGTATTGGCCGTGTTTTAGATGTACGTGATACTGCCCAAATTGATAAACTGTTCGAAGAAATCGAAAGTGTCTATGGTGCGGTACAGGTACTCGTCAACAACGCAGGTATCACCCAAGATGGTCTACTGATGCGTATGAAAGATGAAGACTGGGAAAACGTCATCGATACCAATTTGACATCAGTATACCGTATGAGTAAGCGTGCAGTACGTGGCATGATGAAAGCACGTCGTGGTCGCATTATCAATATAACCTCCGTCGTCGCTCAAATGGGTAACGCAGGTCAATCTAACTATGCTGCGACCAAAGCCGGTGTAGAAGGGTTCAGCCGTACGCTTGCACGTGAAATCGGTTCACGCCAAGTGACTATCAATTGCGTCGCACCAGGTTTGATCGAAACGGATATGACAGATGAGCTTGATGAGCGCCTATTGAACTCTATGCTAGATGCTGTTCCTATCAGCCGTCTTGGCCAGCCAGAAGACATTGCAGCAGCCGTACATTTCTTAGCCAGCGATGAGGCCAGCTATATCACAGGTGCTGTTATTCCTGTCAATGGTGGCATGTATATGTAGGCGTTACACAGTTATAATAAAAAACTGTGTGAACGAGTGTAAACTATAATAAAGGGTGCTATAATGACGGATACTTTTGAGTCAAAGCCCTGTATGATAGCAGGTCTTTATTAGACATCAGACAGATTGTACACTATGTCATAGAGTACTCAGACAGCAATGCTGATCTGGCAAATACATTTTATATACCATGCTATAAAGCTTAGATTAAGCGCTATAGCAGTTTATCAAAAATAATAGATGATAACGGAGTGATCTATATGAGTAATGATATCGAACTAAGAGTAAAAGCAGCAGTAGCTGAGCAATTAGGTATGAATGTTGAAGACATCAACAATGATGCTTCATTCATGGAAGACTTAGGTGCAGATTCATTGGACCTAGTTGAACTGGTTATGTCTTTTGAAAGTGATTTTGGTATCACTATTCCTGATGAAGATTCTGCAGAATTGACTACTGTTCAAAAAGCAATCGATTACGTACAAGCTCAGCTATAATTTGCTACACAGTTGATAGTTTTGTGATGCCGCTTATCTTGTAGATAGGCGGTTTTTTTATGCGTCTGTTCTTCTTTATATGCTGACTATGCTAGATATACTGGTTTTCATATGTATGAACTTTGGACTATTGAGTTGTATTAACATAAGCTACGTCAATCCAACATTACTCAACATACTCTTACTATTTACTTTATTCTCCTTTGTCTATACTCATCATGGTAATTAGAAATAGAGCAAGACAATGCTTTATTACACATCATCAAAAAAACAACGATGAATAATAAAAATTTAAGGAGTAGTTATATGGGTATGTTCAGTTTCGCAAAGGATATCGGTGACAAGATTTTTAACCGTGATGACGAAAAGCATGACGCAAAATCTGAAACCAAAGCAGATGCTAATACACCAGTACAAAGCAGTGAGCCTTCAGCACAGTCAGTTGCTAACATCTTGCTACGTCGTATTCAGCAGCAAAACCTAAATATCAGCAATCTAAAAATCAAATATAATGGTTCTACAGATACCGCAGAGATTAGTGGTAATGCTAAGACTCAAGCTGATCGCGAAAAAGCCATCATCGCTATTGGTAATGTGCAGAACGTCGCAAAAGTTATTGACAATATCGACATCGAAGAAGATGCGCCTGAATCAACTATGTATACCGTAAAGTCTGGCGATAGTTTATCTAAAATTGCTAAAGATGTTTATGGCGAATCTGGTGATTATATGAAAATATTCGAAGCCAACAAGCCAATGCTATCTGATCCAGACAAAATTTATCCAGGTCAAGTACTACGCATTCCTAAGCCATAATTCTCAAAAGTGCTTAGAGATTGAGTAGAGTCGACTAAATATAAAAAAGCCTCTTATGTTTAAGAGGCTTTTTTTGTGGGTTTCTATCAGATCAAATAATGAGTTCACATATTTATTCGTATCTATGAAGTGGTTAGCTCGCTATTAGGATTTAATTTTTTATACTGCTCATCCAATGCCCATTCGATATGTTCGTCGAGCATAGCATTATGTATAGTCAACTTAGATTTCAGTTGCTCAACCACTTCCAAACTGGCATTGGCGTTGCCCAAACCAATCGTGATATTACGCAAAAAATTGATATAGCCTGTGCGTCTAAGGGGACTACCTTGTGTATTTTTTAAAAAGTCCGCTTCCTGCCATTGCCATAATTCAAGCAAACTGCTGTTATCAAGACCATGTCTTGGCGCGAAGTCCTCGACGGTAGTAAGGTTGGCGTATCGATTCCATGGACATATCAGCTGACAATCATCACAGCCGAACACCCGATTGCCAATCGCGCGTCGGTACTTGATATCAATAACACCATCGTGCTCAATTGTTAAATAAGAGATACAGGCAGATGCATTAAGCTCATAAGGCGCTACAATCGCTTGAGTAGGACATATGTCAATACAAGCGCTGCAACTACCACAGTGTTCCTTAACAGGCTCATCATCGGGTAATTCAAGGCTCAAAAACAACTCACCCAGCACAAAGAATGAGCCCGCTTGTTTGTTGATCAATAACGTATGCTTGCCTGTCCAGCCAAGACCTGCAGCATCTGCGATAGGCCGCTCAAATATAGGCGCAGAATCGCTGAAAGGTCTGAAGATAAATTCTTTTTCTGCACCGATACCTAGATGTTGCCATTCAGGAAGCATGGCTTCGATATTCAAGGCCAATTGCTTCAAGCGGCTACGCATCGTCTTATGATAGTCACGTCCTCTGGCGTAACGCGCGATGATGCCTTGATTGGGATGATCGTTGTCCGTGACAGCACGCGGCGTCGGTGCCTGAGTGAGATAATCCATTCGTACACTGATAATGGTCTTTGCACCATCTACTAACTCCTCGGGATGAGCACGCAGATGGTGGTTGTTATGCATGAACTGTAATTGACCCTCGTAGCCTTTACTCAGCCACTGCTGTAACTGTTCAACTTGCTGGGTAAACAAAGGATGGTGGACAGATAGAAATCCACAGTCAGCAAACCCTAGTGCTTGTGCTTGCGCTTTTATCCATTGCTTAACCTCTGCTGTGGTTGAAAATACATAGGCGTCGCTAATGGCAATCTTTTTTTTATCAGTATGCATAAATATAGATGCTTATTTGGTTCGATTGGAGGTTTTGTGTTTGATCATAAGTGATGGGTGTACCGATATGATAAGCCAGTGAGTGACGAGCGCAAGTATAAAAGAAAATAAACCTACAGTCATATCGATACATAAGTCGATATTAGCTTTTGCTAAGCTAGTACGAAATATAAGAAAAGACCAGTAGAGGACATAAAATGAAAAATCAAACCATTATATTACCCATAAAAAACACAAAACCTGTGGCATTGTATAGTAGCAAGCAAGTATATGCGATGGAGCAAGCATGGTTTGTAGAAGGGTACGATAGCTTTTGGCTAATGAAACAAGCCGCTTGGCAGATGACGCAACGGATAGAACAGCTTTACGAGCAAAAATACTTTGAAAACAGTCATCCCAATATTCATGTTTATCATCATGATACTTGTCCGCATCGGGCATGCATCTGGGTAGGAAAGGGTAATAATGGCGGGGACGGCTGGCTCATTGCTCATTATTTGCAGCAAGCAGGCTGGCAAGTCGAAGTAATCACTGTCGGTTTTGATAAAAGTGATCTTGCCATAAACAGTCAGACAGTAATTGCTAATCATAAAAATAGTGATAGCAGTAACATGACTGATGCTACCAAAGCGCTACAGATAGCCTTATCTGCCAATTGCAACTATCGACGTTTTGAAGAGATCCATAATCGTCAAGATAGTTCAAACGAAAGTATCTTATCTGCGGATATGCATATCGATGCTCTCTTTGGTATTGGACTTGATCGTGCGCCAGAAGGTATCTACAAAGAAGCGATTAATACTTTCAATGATAGTACGCAACGATATAAAGCATTAGCAGTGGCAGTCGATATTCCAAGTGGGTTGGTGGCCTCTACTGGTGAAGTGTTCGACCGCGTTGCGATACAGGCTGATGTGACTTTGTGTCTGATAGCACGCAAGTTCGGTCTGCATACCAAAGATGGTACAGATTATAGCGGAGAAGTCACTGATATACCGCTCATACCTTATGAGTTGACGCAACCACAAAAAGCTAGCAACCATACGATAGCCAATGAAAGCACGAGCCCAGCATCTGAACCCATTGCTATGCTGCTGAAGGCTGCACATAGTATGCAGGCACGCCGTCAAAACAGTTATAAAGGCAGCTATGGTCACGCACTCGTTATCGGCGGAAATCGTATTGATGGCTCACAAGGTATGGGCGGAGCCGCGATACTCGCTGCGTCTAGTACGATGGCTACTGGTGCTGGAAAGATAACGGTTGCCTGCCATGAGGCTTTTCATTGTGCATTGTTAACCTCGTTGCCAGATGCCATGACCATTAATCTGCACGATACAGATAGCGTGAAGACCTTAATAAAACAAGCCAGCGTTGTTGCTATCGGTATGGGATTAGGCCGTGACGAAAAAGCAAAAGCACTATTCATCGATTATATAAAGGCAGCTATAGAGTATGAAAAATCAATAGTGATTGATGCTGATGGGCTTTATCATTTAGCATCGCTGCATATGGACAGTCATGAACTGGTAAAAGAGCTACAAGAATACAGCTTGTATCATCAAGTTTGTATGACACCGCATAGTGGGGAAGCGGCTAGGTTACTTGATCAAAAAATCAGCGAGGTAGAGCGTGATAGACTGCAAGCTATAACACAATGCGCTAAGGTTTATGGTGGTGACTGGGTACTAAAGGGAGCAGGGTCATTAGTGTTGGAGCAAAAATCAGGGCGAAAGCAGGTATACGTCTGCAATGCCGGAAACGCTGGTATGGCAACGGCTGGCATGGGTGATGTATTATCTGGTGTGACTGCTGGATTGTTGGCGCAGCAGGACTTAGTATCAGCGTCGCGCAGCTTGCATCAAGCAGTACTTATACATGGGTTTGCAGGGGATGTGTTGGTCAACCAAACGGGCGATTGTTATAGTAACAATATGCTATTGGTCGGACAGCGAGGGCTACAAGCTCAAGATATGCCAGCAGCCATTCGCCATGTTATGCAGCTAATGATTGTTGAGTAATCATCGCTACAAAAACTAGGTCGTAGCGCTACCACAGTACTGATTGATTGCTTGTTGTACGCGCTCACGTTTTAGCTCAATTTCACGTCCATCTAAGTATTGACGTTTGCCATCTGCATCCATCTCATAGATACGTCCGCCAACATTTAGGTTGGTTAGGTTATTGCGCAGCGATTGACAGCGCTGGGCATTGGCCTGTGCTTCTTGTTCTTTAATACGTGCTTCAAGAGCGGCTACACGCTGCTCTTCTGCCGTTTGGGTATTATTGCTTTGGCTGGCATCTGTTTTGCCTGCCATTTCTCCAGCGTTGTTTTGTCTGCCGTCACTACGAAACTCAATCAATTCGATGTTTTTGCCATTCTGCGGAGCATGTTGACTGTACTTGACTTCACCATGTGCACCAATGGATTTATATACCTGAATAGCCTGACTGGCATTCATAGACAGCATTAGCATACACGCAGTGCTCGTTAGCAGTTTGGCAGCAGTAGTGATTATAGATGCATATGCCATAGTGGCAATCCTCTTGTTTGGTAGAAGCAGATAGGTATAAGGTTAAATATAACATTTAAGCCTGTTATTGATAGTAATAACCTGCCGACTTTTGATTTTAGCAAAAAATACTTATCAATGTATATTACTTAATAACTAATAGTTAGGTATAGGGTTTAGAAGTTTTTCTTGACAATAGGGTCTAAACCATCGAATATAAGAGCAGTTGATTGGTCAGTGAGCGGCTTTTATGATATTGCCGTGGCACTTGTGAATGCAAACTACGGGTTACTTATCGGTAGCTTACGCAGTTTTATTTCCTTTGTGATCATGATTAGCAGACGTAGTGGTCAAGCGACTACTAACCGCTAATCATCGTCTCCGGACTTATCTGTCTACAATGACTAAGATAAACTTATTATTTAAAATGTACTACATGTGATTCTATCAGTTGTGTTAAACATAAGGTAAGTATAAGGTTTTTTAAAAATCTATCGTAAGGGTCAATACGCTTGCGAGACAGCCAAATTATTGGCTATAGAATTTATCTTATTTGTTTATATCTATACGGCTGTACCAATGAATTTGTCATCAGTGCTTGCTTGTATTCACTTGCAATAATAAGCCTCTTTTTTAGATGCACTCGTATCTTGTCACTGTATATCGATAAATGTCCATCACAAAGCTGACCTTAAATACATTGCTGTGTTTGAGTGATTTGTTGTCTTCAAAAACAACGTAACTCAATACATTAGGCAAATATTCTTGATATGGACAAGAATTGGCAGTCATTTTACGAACTTAGAAGTAATGCCTACATGGATTCTCTCTCCTCATAAAATACTGCAAATTCTCGCCGCAAAAAAAGGTGATGACAGTGACGCAAACCACGCAAAGTCCGAATATGACGGGACATACCCAAACGGGTAATGCCGCCAAAAATTTTGAAGAAAAGCAACAACGTCTCGCAGAGGGCAGTGCAGAGCCTGTAATGCTATCGGGCGCTGAAATGCTGGTACAAGCGCTGACTGACGAAGGTGTCGAATACATCTTTGGTTACCCAGGTGGTGCTGTTCTACACATTTATGATGCGCTGTTTCAGCAAGAAGCCGTTGAACACATTCTAGTACGCCACGAGCAGGCTGCGGGTCACATGGCAGATGCTTATTCACGAGTGACTGGCAATACTGGTGTGGTGCTCGCAACCTCAGGTCCTGGTGCAACCAATACCGTTACTGCAATTGCTACTGCCTTTATGGACTCAGTACCGATGGTAGTGATTTCAGGTCAGGTACCAAGTAGCCTAATCGGCGAAGATGCTTTCCAAGAAACAGATATGGTTGGGGTGTCACGCCCTATCGTTAAGCATAGCTTCCAAGTACGCCATGCTAGCGAAATTCCTATGATTGTCAAAAAGGCATTCCATATCGCGCAGTCTGGACGTCCAGGTCCTGTGGTTATTGATGTGCCAAAAGACATGACCGCCCCTAGCGAAAAACATGCCTATGAGTACCCAGAAGAGGTATTTATACGTTCGTACCAGCCTTCGCTCAAAGGCCATAGTGGTCAGATTAAAAAGGCGGTTGAGACGTTACTCGCGGCGCAGCGTCCAGTAGTGTATGCAGGCGGCGGTGTGATCTGGAGTAAGGCGCACGAAGAGTTGACTGACCTTGCGCATCGTCTAAATCTGCCAGTGACCAATACATTGATGGGTCTGGGTACTTTCCCGGGCTCAGATGAGCAGTTCTTAGGCATGCTCGGTATGCACGGTACCTATGAAGCCAACATGAGTATGCATCATGCTGATGTTATTTTGGCAGTCGGTGCGCGTTTTGATGATCGTGTGACCAATAACGTCAAAAAATTCTGTCCTAATGCGACTATTATTCATATCGATATCGATCCCGCTTCGATTTCAAAAACCATTCTGGCGCATATTCCTATCGTAGGCGATGTGAAGTCGGTCTTAACGGACATGCTAGAGATTGTTGGTCAAGACAAGCAGCTAGAGCAGCATGCCCTACTAGATTGGTGGTCACAGATCAATGAGTGGCGTAAGCGCCATGGTCTGCGTTATGACACCAGTACAGACAATGGTATCAAGCCACAAAGCGCAGTACAGGCTCTAGATAAAGTGACTAATAGTAACGCTATTATCACCAGTGACGTCGGTCAGCATCAGATGTTTGCAGCACTTTACTACACGTACAATGAGCCTCGTCAGTGGTTGAACTCAGGTGGTCTAGGTACCATGGGTGTGGGCTTACCATATGCGATGGCAGCAAAGCTTGCTAACCCTGAGCGTGACGTCGTTTGTATCACAGGTGAAGGCTCTATTCAGATGAATATCCAAGAGCTATCAACTTGCCTACAGTACAACTTGCCAGTAAAAATCCTAAACCTAAATAACGCCCAGTTAGGTATGGTGAAGCAGTGGCAGGACATGTTGTATGAAGGTCGCCACGCCCAGTCTTACATGAATTCATTACCAGACTTTGTCAAATTGGCTGAAAGTTATGGTCACGTTGGTATCAAGATCACTGACCCTGCGACCATGGAAGCGCAATTGGCAGAAGCCATGGCAATGAAAGACAAACTGGTATTTATCGATGTTTATGTCGATCGTAACGAGCATGTATATCCAATGCAAATCGCTGGGCAAGCTATGCGTGATATGTGGTTAACAAAAGGGGAGCGTACCTAATGCAACAACAACATCTGATTTCGGTATTGATGGAAAACGAAGCGGGTTCGTTGTCGCGTCTAGTCGGCTTGTTCTCACAGCGTGGCTACAATATCGAAACGCTAAACGTCGCACCTACTGATGACCCAAGCATCTCTCGCCTAACATTGACAACTATTACGTCACCAGAGAGAATCGAGCAGATCACCAAACAATTGCATAAATTGATTGAAGTGGTTAAAGTGCACAATCTAACAGAGAATGTACACGTCGAGCGTGAATTGATGCTGATCAAAGTACGAGCGACTGGTAGTGTGCGCGAAGAGATCAAACGTAGTGCAGATATTTTCCGTGCGCAGATCGTCGACGTCAATGCCAATTTATATACGATTCAAATCGTTGGCGACAAGGCAAAGCTTGACGGCTTTATCGATGTGCTCGGACGTGAGCGCATTATGGAAGTGGTTCGCTCGGGTGTGATTGGTATTGCTCGCGGTGAAAAGACGCTGAGTATTTAATACTCATTACGACCTATTTTAATCAAGCTCTACTTTAATCAAAAACTATTTATCTAAATCAACAAGACGCTTATGCCAGTGACTATATTAATTACAGCATAAGCGTTTACTATCCATGGCAAGCCATGATTGAGACAAGGACTCTATTTATGAACGTTTTTTATGACAAAGATTGTGATTTATCAATTATCCAAGGTAAAAAAGTTGCCATTATCGGTTACGGTTCACAAGGCCATGCGCACGCGCTTAACCTACAAGATTCTGACGTTGATGTGACGGTTGGTCTACGTGCCAACTCAGGCTCATGGAAAAAAGCTGAAAATGCCGGTCTAAAAGTTGCTGAAGTAGAAGAAGCGGTAAAAGCTGCTGACGTTATCATGATTTTGACACCTGATGAGTTTCAAAAAGAGCTCTATAACGACGTCATCGAGCCAAACATCAAAGAAGGCGCGACATTAGCTTTCGCTCATGGTTTTGCTATTCATTACAATCAAGTGGTACCGCGCGGTGATCTAGATGTCATCATGGTTGCGCCAAAAGCACCAGGTCATACCGTACGTTCAGAATTTACTAAAGGCGGCGGTATCCCAGATCTTATCGCCATCTATCAAGATGCTTCTGGTCAAGCCAAACAACTAGCACTATCGTATGCTGCTGGTGTCGGTGGCGGTCGTTCAGGTATCATCGAAACTACGTTCAAAGATGAGACAGAAACGGATCTATTTGGCGAGCAAGCAGTGCTTTGTGGCGGTGCAGTAGAGCTAGTAAAAATGGGCTTTGAGACACTAACAGAAGCAGGCTACGCACCAGAAATGGCTTACTTTGAGTGTCTACATGAGCTAAAGCTAATTGTTGATTTGATGTATGAAGGCGGTATCGCTGACATGAACTATTCAATCAGTAATAACGCTGAGTATGGTGAATACGTTACGGGTCCTGAAGTTATCAATGAGCAGTCACGTGAAGCTATGCGTAATGCGCTAAAACGCATCCAATCGGGCGAATACGCGAAGATGTTCATCTCTGAAGGTGCAACCAACTATCCATCAATGACAGCACGTCGTCGCAACAACGCTGAGCATCAAATCGAGACAACTGGTGCCAAGCTACGCGGTATGATGCCTTGGATCGGTGGTAACAAAATTATCGATAAAGACAAAAACTAAATCGATATCACTCTAAAGTATACTGCTAGATAGTCCTACAACCCGTGTTATCACTCGATAGCACGGGTTTTTTAAGTCATGCTTGGTAGAGACACAAGTTATTATATGTGCTGGTTGAAAAGTAGTAATAACTGCCCAATATAAGCAGTCATCTCTGCACTGTCCAAAGTGCTTTTACTACGCTTATTTGTCTTTGAATAACAGATGCAGATGGGTGTCTCATTCTTATTTTCTACAGATTACAGGTTGTATGTTGTGCAAATATATTATCCAGACTGGCTAACGCCGCAATTCGTGTATGTGACTCTCAGCGCTGTGGTAGCAGTTTTAATTTGGATAGAAGGGGAGATGCTCAAAAAAACAGATGGCAAATTGCCCAAATCTAAATTTTTTCAATTCAGCTCGCTTTTAGATACGATATGGTTCTTCATCTCTGTAGTCGCTCTATATGTGATTGATTTGGCACCGTTAGCGATTGCGGTTCCTGCTGCTTATGGTATCTATACTACCTTCGGTTGGATATATGGCACACGGTTACTAAAGCGCAAAGGAATTCCAGACTCTCCGAAAGACCTTGTGATACCAGCCAAATATATTGCCTATAGCCAATCGTTCTCATTAATCTTTTTTGCGTTATGCTTGTTAGTATTAAGTGCACCATGGCTACCTATATCGCAATAAGTAATGATTAGTATAAAGTCCTAGAATGGTTTGATTGTTTGAGTTGTTGATAGATCCACTAACACGTCAGTTAGTATAATAAAGATTAAAAATCATTTAATATCAGCATGATATGTTTATAAATATGTTTTATCCTAAGTCGAAATAATAGCTAAAATTTATTTACAAAAATTATTAATTTAGACTGTTACCCACATCGAAAACTGTTATAATCAGGCTGTACCCGAAATATTTTAGGTAAAAATTTTGAATTTTCTTTTAGATTATTTAAGGTTTTTATGATTGCATCAAGCAAAAAATACGAAGGTATATATCAATTAATCGGTGATGACACAAGTCTCGCCAACAGTTAAAGAGTCAGGAAAATTTATGTCAGATAAAGTTGAAGGCACTGTAAAGTGGTTTAATGAAGCTAAAGGTTTTGGTTTTATCGCTCAAGACAACGGCGGACAAGACGTATTTGCTCACTACAGCGCTATCCAAGGTAACGGTTTCAAAACTCTAGCCGAAGGCCAAAAAGTGTCTTTCATCTTAGGTGATGGCAAAAAAGGCCCACAAGCTGAGCAAATCGAAGCTATCTAATTTTATTTATTATTAAGTTGGCTTCTTAAGCAGACTTGATAACAGTAATATGACTAATATGCATTGATTACTTTGTTTGTTAAAACAATAAAAATACTGTATCGACTTTAAAGAAAAGCAACCTCTTATCAGGTTGCTTTTTTTGTATCATCATATTTATAGCAGAAAGATTTGTAAGAAATATCGTTGATATTTTCACAAGTATCATCAGTTCGTAATAGATACTGACTAAACTAAAAATAGGGTTCTATGATGAAATGGGAAACTTGGCTTTCAATTGACTGGCAACAGATACTAGGTATTTCTATATCCGCAGTAGGTTTTTATTTGGGTCTGATGCTGTTTACACGCCTCATGGGTTTACGTAGCTTTTCTAAGCTATCAAGTCATGATTTTGCTATGACTGTCGGTATTGGTAGTATATTGGCCTCTACCGTATTGTCTGATGAGCCCTCTCTACTACAAGGGTTGTGCGCTGTTGCGGTGCTGTTCGTGATTCAAGGCGTGGTCTCAGTGGTAAGGCGTAAAATAAAGCCACTCAAAGCGCTAATAGACAATCAAGCTATCATATTGATGGCACATGGTGAGTATTTTCCAGATAATTTGCAAGAAGCTAACCTAAGTACGAGCGATGTCCAAGAAGTGCTGCGTAAAAACGGTATCAAATCTAAAACTGAGGTATTTGCTGTCATAATGGAAACGACAGGGGATATGAGTGTTATTAAAAATAATGAAGTAACTCCTGATCGGTCATTATTTGATGATATACGTGATAGTGAATTGCTGATTGGTTCTAATGTCAGCTCTAACGAAAATAACCAGTAACAAGTGCTGAGTCCCTATCTATTAACGCTAAAGAGATAAATAATAACAAAATGTTAAGTAAGGCTAGGGCTGAGAATGCTATAAAGGTATCAGTAATTACGACTGTCAATTAAAAAAATCGTGGAATAACGTGCTTATAGACCAATTATTTTAGAATGGTGACAAATTTATGACGCATTATTCACGGCGTTGTCTTGACCTTATCTGCATGCTGACGCAAGATACATAGGTCTGATAATAACGGTTGGCTTAGCT
This sequence comes from Psychrobacter sp. H27, assembly GCF_059072655.1. Lineage (NCBI taxonomy): Bacteria > Pseudomonadati > Pseudomonadota > Gammaproteobacteria > Moraxellales > Moraxellaceae > Psychrobacter > Psychrobacter sp. H27. The sequence continues at coordinate 2,643,701 of NZ_JCACRX010000001.1, forward strand.
TTAGCAGATTTATCGATAAAGTACACATTGCTAATATGATTGTTGATATTGGCTTGTATTTCTTGAGTAATCATATTCTGTTGATGTAGTAATAACCTTGAGTAGTATTTTGAACGACAATTTGAACCACAACGAAAATTTGGTTCTTAACTGATATTTTTAATTCATAACATTAATAAACGAGGAACGTATGAAAGCATTAGTAGCGGTCAAGCGTGTCATTGATTATAACGTAAAAGTTCGTGTAAAAGCCGACAACTCTGGCGTTGACTTATCAAACACTAAAATGTCAATCAACCCTTTTGATGAAATCGCAGTAGAAGAAGCGGTTCGCCTAAAAGAAGCTGGCGTCATTGATGAGATCATTGTTGCTTCAATCGGTCCAAAAGAATCACAAGAGCAGATTCGTGCAGCTTTAGCACTAGGTGCTGACCGTGGTGTATTAGTAGTAAGTGACAAAAAACCATATCCATTACAAGTTGCTAAGATCTTAAAGAACATCGCTGAAACTGAAAGCACTGATATTATCTTGCTAGGTAAACAGGCGATTGATGATGACAACAACCAAACTGGTCAAATGCTAGCGGCATTGATGGGCATCGGTCAGGGTACGTTTGCATCAGAAGTGAAGGTTGAAGGCGATAAAGTAAATGTAACACGTGAAATCGATGGTGGCCTGCAAACAGTCGCACTTGATTTACCAGCGGTCATCACGACTGATTTACGTTTGAATGAGCCACGTTATGCTAAATTGCCTAACATCATGAAAGCTAAGAAAAAGCCACTTGATGAAAAAACGCCAGCGGATTTCGGTGTTGATATGGCATCTAAGCAAGAAATTATTAAAGTCGTGCCACCTGCTGAACGTAAAGCTGGTATTACAGTAGGGTCAGTTGATGAGTTGGTCGATAAGCTGAAAAACGAAGCAAAAGTTATTTAATATTTTAATGACTGAATGATTTGTTACGGCATATCTTGTACAAGGCTATGGATTGAGCCGTTCTATATGAACTAATAGCCTCTCAAATAGCATTGTACACAAACAACCGCATGAATAGATAACACGAATAAATAAAGGATTAAAACCATGGCAATTTTGGTATATGCAGAACACGACAATGCCAGTCTAAAAAAGGCAACTTTGAATACTATTGCTGCTGCTAAGCAAATGGGTGATGATATCCATGTGTTGGTTGCAGGTAGTGGCGCTCAAGCGGTGGCTGATGAAGCGGCTAAAGCAGAAGGCGTGACCAAAGTACTATTGGCTGACAACGCGGCTTATGAGCATCAACTAGCAGGCAACGTTGCGTTACTGGTTGCAGATATTGCTAGTAACTATAGCCATGTCTTGGCTGCTGCAACGACTACTGGCAAAAACTTTATGCCACGTGCTGCAGCATTACTTGATGTCAGCATGCTGTCAGAGATCTCTGGTGTGGTAGACGCACAAACGTTTGAACGTCCTATCTATGCAGGTAATGCAACAGCGACAGTAAAAACGACAGAAGAAAAAGTCGTACTAACCGTACGTACCACTGCGTTTGATCCAGTAGCAAGCGAAGGTGGTTCAGCGACTGTCGAAACTATCGATAACGTACAAGAAACTGGCAAAGCAAGCTTTGTGAACGAAGAGATGGCTAAGTCTGACCGTCCAGAGTTAACGTCAGCTGGTATCGTAGTTTCTGGTGGTCGTGCACTAGCGAACGGTGAAAACTTCACTAAGTATATCGAGCCACTAGCAGACAAGCTAGGTGCTGCTGTTGGTGCATCACGTGCTGCTGTTGATGCAGGTTATGTACCAAATGATATGCAGGTCGGTCAAACGGGTAAAATCGTTGCACCGCAGCTGTATATCGCAGCTGGTATCTCAGGCGCGATTCAGCATTTGGCTGGTATGAAAGACTCTAAAGTGATTGTCGCTATCAACAATGACCCAGAAGCTCCTATCGCTAGCGTTGCTGATTACTTCCTAGAAGCAGATCTATTTGAAGCATTACCTGAGCTAACCAGCAAGGTATAGTATATAGTCACAGAACTACTAAATGGCTACGGCGTTACCCTCCTTAGATATATTACTTGTACAATCTGCAGTCGGCTGCCTTGTATCCGTTTTAGACTTCTATAACTATATCAGTAGTAGACAGATAACAAAAAACCCACTATCAATTGATAGTGGGTTTTTTCATGCTTGATAGACTGGGTTTTAATAGTAGTTATAAATAGACGCTAAGAGTATTGTCTTTGACGTAAGGTCTCATATAGACATAAAGACCCTGCAATGGCTACGTTTAAACTCTCTTGACCATTTGGCTGCGGTAGCGCTATAGGCGTCGCACATTGCATTAGATCGTCACTAACGCCTTGACCTTCATGACCCATAATCCAAGCCACAGGTGCAGATAAGTCGTGATCGTAAATGATAGTATCTGTATGTGAGCTAGTCGCCAATAGCGGTACCTGTACTTGATCCAGGATATCTTGCGTACTTAAGCCCTCAAAAATAGTCAGTGCAAACTGTGCACCCATACCGGCTCGTAACGTCTTAGGAGACCAAGCTTGAGCTGTAGCACTGGTACATAGGATATTGCGAATACCAACGGCAGCCGCTGTGCGCAGTAGAGTACCGACATTTCCGCTATCTTGTACATCGTTTAAGATCAGGCAATCCTCATCGATCATCGGCAAGCTAGGCGTTGGTACCTTGATGATCGCCATAATATCGATGCCAGTACCTAAGCTACGTATGCTCTCATAAAGCGCGTCTGACAAAACAAGAATAGGCGTATAAGTGGGCAGACGAGTGAGCACTTGCTGAACCTCGGGATGACTACGCGCTGATTCAGATAGTAAGATTTGAACAAAGGGATAGTCACTACGCAGTGCCGCATCTATTAAATGGACGCCTTCTATAACGGTCTGACCGTTCTTTTTGCGTTGGCGCGCTTGTGCTAATAGCGCTTTTACAAGCTTTACGGTTGTGTTCTTATCTGAGGTAATCAGCTCGGTGGGATTGTGTACCATAGTGGATCGCTTAGAGAAGAGTAAAGGAGTCGTTTGGACAACCAGCAAAAGGTCTATTTTTGATTTAGCAATCTGCTGGCTGTTTCTAACATGGGCGCAAACTAATTATTTTTCAGAGTAGTTTAGGTGCAAGTCTTTCACATAATTGACTTCGTTTTTGCTGCCGAGTACCACAGGGACACGCTGATGAATATCGGTCGGTTCAATGTCCAGGATACGATTGACAGCGTCTGTCGCACCGCCACCTGCGCGCTCTATTAATAGGCTCATTGGATTGGCTTCATACATCAAACGCAGCTTACCTGCTTTATGAGCGTATTTGGTATCAAACGGATAAGTGAAGAGACCACCGCGACATAAGATACGATGAACGTCACCAACCATAGCAGCGACCCAGCGCGTGTTAAAATCGCGCCCGCGTACGCCGGTCTCACCTGCGATTAGCTCATCAATGTACTGTTGCATCGGCGCGCGCCAATAGCGATAGTTAGAGCTGTTGATGGCATATTCGCTCGTGTCAGCATCGATTTGGACATTGTCTTCTATCAGCACGTAGTCAGACGTTTCTGGATCTAGGCTGAACATAACGACTTTGTCTGCGATGGTCAGCGCTAGTACGGTAGAGGTACCATATAGTAAGTACCCTGCGGCTAGCTGCTTATTACCTGCTTGTAGATAGTCGCTGTTTTCGCTGGTTTGACCTTGACGCTCATAGGGCAGAACAGAAAAAATGGTACCCACTGCCATATTGATATCGATATTTGATGAGCCATCTAATGGGTCAAAGAGTACCAATAGGCTGCCGTCGTTATTAGCAGGAGTAGCGTCATCTAGCTCTTCTGATGCAACACCAGCACAATGTGAATTGTTTGCTAACGCCTCTAGTAATAAGTCATTGGCCAGTACATCGAGTTTTTTCTGGTCTTCACCTTGAACATTTTGGTTGCCAGCTTCGCCTAAAATATCTGCCAACGCACCTTTTCTGAGTAGCTGTGAAATCGTCTTGCCGACATCAGTGACGGTGGTAATAACATCGTTGAGCGCAGTGTTGGTAGCATTTTCGTTGAGATAGTCTGCTAGGGTGGTCATGAGGTTTCCTAATAAATGGTATAAAACGTAAAAATGGATGGCATCGGAGTAAAGAAGAAGGTGCTATTTGGCACACTCTAACGGGTTAAATATTTAATTAGCCTGTATGGCATCTTTGTCGTGACTACAAAATCAGCTACACTATATCTATTGTTATTCATTTATAGTTTTGTCAGACTTATTCTCTATGAGAATGCAGTATGTCTGCTTATGCTTTCTGACTGACTGCTGATGCTGTTTTGGTCACATTTGATTACGGTAAATTGTAGCAAATAAGCATCAAAATGTCCTTTGTATCTATGCTTATCAGTGATAAATGATCGAACAAAGATAAATAAGTGATTGCTATAGACTCATATAAACCCACAATGAAGACTTGTCATTATGTCAAATTCTATCGATAGTAGCGCTACCCAAGCAGTTTCGCCAACTGATTATGCAAAATTTGATCCTAATACCATTCACCATAGACTCAATACCTCATTGAGCCGTCCGCAGCTCAATACTGATGGCAGTATCCGGCATTTTCTAGGTGTGGAAGGCCTCAATAAAGCGCAGCTCAAAGCAATCATCGCAAAAGCAGAGACTTTCTTTGATGATAATGGTCAATTAATCAACCGTCCTGAGTTGGATGGCTATACCGTAATGAATTTGTTCTTTGAGCCATCGACTCGCACGCGAACGACGTTTGAAGTGGCAGAAAAGCGATTGGGCGCCAATGTACTCAATATCGATATTGAACGTTCAAGTACGAAGAAGGGCGAGAGTCTACGCGATACGCTATGGAATCTACAGGCAATGACCGCAGATATCTTTGTGGTGCGTCATTCAGCGTCGGGTGCTGCGCACTTCATGGCCACAGAAGTCACGCCTGATATCGCGATCATCAATGGCGGTGATGGCTGGCATGCGCATCCTACCCAAGGAATGCTTGATATGTTGACCATCCACCGTGAGGCGCCGCGTCCATTTGAAGAACTGTCTATCGCAATCGTTGGTGATATCAAGCATTCACGCGTGGCACGCTCTGATATCAGTGCACTGCAAACGTTAGGCGTGACAGACATTCGTGTTTGTGCGCCGCGTACGTTACTGCCCAAAGGTATCGAGCGTTTTGGTGTAACCGTGTATGAAAGTATGGATGAGTGCGTCACGGACTGTGACGTCATTATGGGATTGAGAATACAAAATGAGCGCATTGGCTCACCGCTTTTGGCATCATCCAATGAGTATTACAAGCATTACGGTATCACGCCAGAACGAGTCGCGCTTGCCAAACCTGATGCATTAGTCATGCATCCAGGTCCAATGAACCGAGGCGTTGAGATTGCTTCTAGCGTGGCAGATGGCACACAATCTGTCATCTTAAAGCAGGTAAACAATGGTATTGCCATACGTATGGCAGTCTTATCGCTTGCGATGGAGGGCCAGCGCGCTCACCAAGCGGCTGGTAAGTAACAGCCCGCTGCGCGACTTATTCTCATTTATTTCATTTTATTGATACGGTAATAACGTTATGTCTACCATGCTTGATACTGATGCACCTATCCTTGACCATTTACCAGCAGCATTCAGAGATGCGCTACCACAATCTGCAATAAACAAGCTATCTACTCTCAAGGCTGGGCAAGAAAAATGGCTACTACCGCCTTTGGTAGATTTATGTGCTCGTTTACGTGAGCCAGGTCAGCAGCAACACGGCACGCTAAAATCAGAAGGCAGCGCTGCTCGTGGTAATGGGTTCTTGCATGTCGTTATCCCGCCAGACACCAATCCTATTTTAGAAAACGGTTCACTCTTAAAGGGTTTGCGTGAGCGTGCGCTTGGTGATGGTGGTATTCATTTACACGTTTTGGGTGCGCTGACTGCAGGTTTAGAGGGCGAGCGTCCTTCTAATATAGCAGGTCTAAAAAAAGGCGGCTGTATTGCTGTGTCTAATGCTCGCAGACCGTTTCGCAATGATTTGGTGCTATTACGTACCCTAGAATATGCAGCGACCTTTGGTATGAAGGTATTCTTTTATCCTGATGAGACAAGCCTGTCTGGAGATGGGGTTGCTCATGAGGGCTATATTGCCTCTTATCATGGTCTACAAGGGATTCCTTGGATTGCTGAAACCGTTGCCTTATCTACGCAGCTGCTCATGGTTGAAGAGACTGGAATCGCCGCTCACTTTAGTCAGCTATCATGCAAGTCCTCTATTGAGCTTATGCGCTGGGCAAAAGACAAGGGTCTACCTGTTACGTGTGATGTTGCAATGCATCAGCTGTACTTAACCGATGACAATCTTGAAGGCTTTAATGCACAAGCTTACGTGTTGCCACCACTACGTAGTAATACTGACCAGCAAGCTATCCGCCGTGGACTAAAAGACGGCACTATCGATGCGATCTGTAGTCATCATGAGCCGTTGAACAGTACGGCAAAAAAAGCGCCATTTGCTGAGAGTACGCCTGGTATCTCAAACTTTGATACTTTTATGGCGCTGGCGTGTCAGCTGGTACATGATGAGGTCTTAACACTCGCACAATTGGTCGATAAGATCTGTCTCAATCCTGCAAAAATCGCTGGTATCAGTGAGCAGTACGAAGCCATTGGCGGCGCTGTATTGGTTGATCCAACTATCGAGTGGCAAGTGACCGCACAATCTATGTTATCAAATGGCAAGAACACGCCATTCTTTAATCAGCAGTTGCAAGGCCGAGTCGTGGAGACGTTCTTTGGTTAATTGGTCCCGAAAGGATGACAGCTTGCCGCCATCCTCGAAGGACAAAGAGGTTGATGTTGACGACCATCTAGACAAACCATACAGCACTGCTAGTGAGCCCATCAAAGCGGTAGCGGTTTATGAAGTGGTTAAAGGCGTTGGGGCGATATTGGGGGCGGGCGCACTATGGTCGTGGCATACCGATCTTGACCATTGGCTAAAGACAGCAACAGACTCTTGGGAGCAAACTTTTGGTCAGCTGCTTGCACCGCAAATCGATAGCGCGGTACGTATCGCTCAACAGGCGAGCAAAAACTGGTTATTATTTTTATTATTGATATTTGCTTATGCCAGCCTGCGTTTTCTTGAAGCGTATGGCTTATGGCATGATAAGACATGGGCGTATTGGTTTGGCGTGCTGGGCTATGGCATATTTATTCCTATAGAGGTCTACTATCTGATTGTTAGCCCATTTGATTGGTTTAAGCTTGGCATACTTATCTTTAATCTAATCATTATTATGGTGGTATACCGTAGTATGAAACAAAAAGGTCTGATATAACCCTTGTATGCATGGAAAAGCCAGCGCAAGAGGCAGCTCTTGCACTGGCTTTTCTATGTCTACTGCACTTAACGATTATACGTCTATGGTTTTGTCTTCTGTGCGAATGCTTTTTGCAACTTTGCCGACGCTGAGGCCTTGTACCAAGATAGAAAATATCACGACGGCATAAGTAAGGGCCAATAAGATATCGCGCTCTGTACCAGTGGGCAGTTGTAGGACTAACGCGACAGAAATACCACCACGTAGTCCGCCCCATGTCAGCACTTTCCAAGCACCAGTAGGCAGGTCCAATTGACGATGAAAAGTTTTGGTCGTCATACCCACCACAATGAACCGAGCAATCAGAGCAATCAAAATGGTCAAGCCGGCTGCAATGAATAAATTGCCAGAATAAGCTATCATCACTACTTCTAGACCGATGAGCACAAACAAAATCGCGTTTAAAATCTCATCGATTAATTCCCAAAATAGGTCAATGTAGTGACGCGTCTGATCACTCATTGCAAGCTCCCGCCCGCGATTACCAACCATCAATCCCATCATAACCATAGCGAGCGGTCCTGATAAGTGCCAGTGGCTGGCAAGCGCATAGCCGCCAATGACACCAGCTAAAGTCAATAGCACCTCTTCTTGATAGCTATCTATGCTCTTGAGCAAATAGTATAAAATTGCGCCAAGGACCAAGCCAAAGACCACACCGCCACCAGCCTCGACAGCCAACGTATGTACCACATAGTTGGCAGTTGGAATATCACCACTGGATAGGATACCGAGCAGCAGGACAAAAATGACCACACCGATACCATCGTTGAACAATGACTCACCAGCGATGACGGTCTCGATGCTTTTTGGCGCACCAGCTGATGAGAGAATACCCATCACAGCAATAGGGTCGGTAGGGGATATTAGCGCACCAAATAATAAGCACCACAGAAACGGTAAACCAAAACCAAACAATGGCAACATAAAGTAGATGGCGGTGGCAATCAGCATGGCTGATACCACAGTGCCAATACCAGCTAGTATGCCGATAGGTAACTTGTAGCGTCTAAGGTCATTAATATTGACGTGTAATGCGCCTGCAAATAGCAGCATCGAGAGCATACCGTCTAATAGTACTTCGGTAAAATCAAGCTGCTCTAACAGACTGACTTCATAATCAATCAGCTGATCGAACCCCAAGAACCCCAAAAATATCGCGCCGATAGACAATAATATAGAGATGACCATCACACCGATGGTGGTGGGTAAGCCAATAAAACGGTGATTGATATAAGTCAGTGATGCAGTAATTGACAAAAATATGGCGCTGATTTCAAGTATGGTCAAGCTGGTTGCAGATGCCATAAAGCAGGTCTCGTATGTATATAAAATTTACCCTAAGCCAAAGACTTATAAGTGCTACGTAACTGTTGTTCTGTCATCTATCAATATTGGCGCACCAAGTCAGCCAGTACTCTATTTCATTGACTGGCCATACACTCAGCTTGACTGCGATTCTAATGCTTGGCGGATATTGATAGCAAACTCGCTGACGTAATCAAAGTGTTGATGCCGAGCATCCTCATTGAGAATAAACTGCTCGGCCTGATCACACATAGCGATTAGATCATCTATCAACTCTTGATAGCTCAAATTTTCTTCACCAGCTCGTTTCACCAGTTTTAGCTCATGCAGTAGCGTCTGCTGCTGTGCACTGTTCACCCGTGCATAGTTCAGATTGACCATGGCTCGGCACAGTGCTTTTAACACCATTAAGTCAGCCGCCGCATAACGGCGTATCTCACCAAGCGACACATTGATAAAGTCAGATATTTTGGGTGTATGTGTGACTAAGGCGAGTATGGCCAGTCGCTTTTGTTTGACTGCATTTTCAGAACCATCACTCTCTGGGTGTGGTATATAAAAATGATAAGGACTTGGCGGTTGGCGCCGCATCATGATACTCAAGCAACTGGTCAGAGACTGCACGCAGTTGACAGCTGTCTTTGGATCATTGATACCAGGAGACAATGCCCGTACCGCGATTTCAGTCATTTGACCTAAACTGTAGGCGATGTCATCAGAATGAGCCAGTCGTTGTTCGATTCGCACGCAGCCTGCAAAGCGTTGCCAAAACATACCATCAGGCGATCGCGGTATCATAGCCAAATGCGCGGTGGCGGTCTTCTGTTGATTGTGCGGATGGTCTGCTGGACGCTGATAAAAGTACCCGATGACGTTTTTGTCAGTAATATACTCGCCAAGATTGACATGCATCTGTACCACACCGCCATAATCTTGCGACAGTGCTATTAGTGACTCAAGATAGATCTGCTGCAAATAGCCTGAGCGTGGTGAGTAGATAGGCATGGCAGGCCAATTGTGAAACTGTTCGACATCATGATGTTCAGCATCACGTTGATGTTGGATATCACACTGATCGGTGTACCAATAGTAAATATTGGCCAAAGCATCATTACTGGCGTTTTGAATAACGTGAGACGCCTGAATGGCATGTACCATATGCTGTACAAAATAAACTAACAACAGCGCACAAACAATAGCCATGATAATGGCAAAGGTGACGGCTAACTGCGGTACACCAAAAGACACATCGTACTTATGAATAGACTTTAGGACGAGTAAGCTATAGCTAAACGTGCCGATAAAGGCGCCAAGGACAAACTGGTTTGGCGTATCTGTCAAAAAGTTACGTAATAACCTAGGACCAAACTGCGATGAGGCCATGGACAGTACAGCAATCGTAATCGAAAACGTCGTGCCAGCCACGCCCAATACTGCACCAGCAATAGCGGTCATGATAGCGCGTGCCGCATCATCATCACCTGTAAACGCAAAAGAGATCTCTCGAACCCTTTCACGATCAAAGTGCTGATCTATCGTCACTAGTAATGGCGCAAGCAAAATACCGACAATCACACAGGCCGTTGGGATAAACCAGTAAGATCCAATAAGCTGCTGCCACAAGTTTCTTAAGCGATCAGGCAAGTCGGTAAGTGTCTGTAGCGACCATAACTGAGTAAACTGTTTGAGTTTGTTTTGACCGGTACTGATAGTACGGATCCACATGCTTGTGTCATCGTCTTTGTGCGCTGCCATATACTCAAAGTATCCAAAAATAATAGTAAAGTGGCTTGTTGTCGCAGAGTTGTCGGAACATCGCGCTACAAGCTTTTGGGTTCAAATGCTCTTAGATTCAAGCGACCTTAAATTCAGTGCTCGTTGATGGGTTACGAGTTTGCTTTTGGGTTATCAGCCTCAGTGATAACAGCATGCTTATAGCCACGTCTGTTTGATTCCGTCTTATCCGAGTGCTCAGTAGAGCCTATGGGAATAACGGCTTCATTATTGTGATCATCGTAATCGACACTACTGTCTTTGTCATAGGCAATAGGGTCGAAATGCGGTGATGCTTTACTGTTTGTGTTATTTGAATGCTCTCTATACGCACCGCTTTTATCCAAGTTGTTTCGCGTTAAAGACGCGTCCGCTGCTGCCGTTTTTCTAAATAATTTAGCATGACTTCCTTTTTTGCCAGAAGCAGATTTTTTGCGCGGTTCACTATTGGCAAAAATAGCATTTAGCGGTAGATGCAGTTGCTGCTTGGCATAGGCTTCGGTATGCTCAAAGCGATCTACTAGTAGGCTGAGCCAAGGTTTCTGGTCCTCTAACTTCATCTCATCAAGCTCGTCTTTGATCGGTAGCGGATAGGGCAGCGTACGATAAAAGTCCCATAACGTCATTGTACTTAAGTCTTTTTTGAGTACATAGTCATCGTCTTCTGTCATGGTGATGAGATTACTGTCCTGTAGGTAGTTGATATAGGTATACCATTTAGGCAGCTCTTTTCTCCCCAGTACATTGCGCAGCGCTTGTTCGCTGACCGCTTCGCCTTTTAGATGATGGGTGTATACCAAGTTCAGCATATCCAGCAAGCTAAGTAATGGATGTCGAGGATAGACCTCTTCCGTCTCAAAAATAGTCAAGGTATAACTGATTTCAACGCCTAGCAAGATAAGGTTCCACGACAGAAATATCCATAGTAAGAATATAGGAAGCGCTGCAAATGCTCCATAAATCGCCTCGTAGCTGGTGAAGTTGGCCATCACAGTACCAAACAGATGCTTCATCAGCTCAAAAACGATGGCGACAAATACACCAGCAATGGCTGCATTTTTTATGGGCACGCGTGCTTTCGGTATGAACCAATACATACCGATAAAGCCTGCGACAGTGATACCAATCGATACAGCCTGTACCCAAAACCCCCAATCAATACCGTAACCTGCGATTTGTCGATTGAGAAAACTCAGACTTTGAACGGTACTAGAGGCAATGAAAGCTGTACCCAATACCAACGGTCCTAAGGTTACGATCGTCCAATAGCGCATCATACTTTTGAGACCCCCTGAACGGTTTTCTACCCGCCAGATTTGGTTAAAAGCGCGCTCAATAGTGGTCAGTGTCAGAATGGTCGTCAAAAACAAAATCATGGCACCGATGATGGTCAGATTGGATGATTTTTCGGCGAAGTCATTAATATACTCACTAACTTGCAGGCTAGACTGCGGCAATAGATTGCTATAAATCACCTCATATATCTGTGCTCTCACTGAGGCGAGCGCTGGTACGGACGATAGAATCATCAATAATACCGTTAATACAGGCACAATCGACAGCATGGTGGTGTAGGTGAGCGATGCTGCTTTTTGCTGACAGTTGTCTTCAAAAAAATGTCGAACCAAAAATCGCAAAAACTGAAACCAGCGTTGCTGCAAAAACGGGATTTTCTGTGATAGTTTTTCCATGTCGACCAGTTAGCAAAAGTAAGAGTGACAATAGTGTAACAAACATGCGCGGTCATCATCTGCGGTTTAATTGTGTCAAAATGCACAGAGCACACCAATAGAGCACGGCATTCGCTATAATAAGAACTAGGGTTATTTGCTGTCAGTGAATGACTCGGGCATAATGTGCCCATATCCTACAATGCTATAACACAGACGTTTTGGTAGTATCAGACTACTGACAGTGGTTATAAGTGCTAACGTTGATAATTTTATAAGGAAGTGTTGCCAATGAGTCAGACCGCCCCTTATGTTTTGGTGCTCTATTATTCTAACTATGGTACGACGAAGACATTGGCATATGCTATCGCTCAAGGGATCGAAGATGCTGGCATGACAGCCCGTATCCGCACAGTACCGACAGTTGCGCCTGAGACTACGTCGAGCAAGCCTGCGATACCTGATGAAGGCGACCTATACTGTACGATGGATGACCTAAAAGACTGTAGCGGTTTGGCGCTCGGTAGCCCAACGCACTTTGGTAATATGGCAGCGCCCATGAAGTACTTTTGGGACAATACTGTAACGCTTTGGTTAGCAGGAAACCTACAAAATAAGCCAGCGTCCGTATTTACCGCGACAGGCTCTATGCATGGTGGTCAAGAGACCACGTTGCTGACAATGATGTTACCATTGATGCATCACGGTATGATGATTGTGGGCGTCCCTTATGCTGAGCCTGCGCTGAATCGTACTGATCGCGGTGGTACGCCTTATGGTGCCAGTCATGTCAGCGGCGCCTCTCATGATCAGCCAATATCAGCTGATGAGCGCGAGCTCGGGGTTGCACAGGGTCACCGTTTGGCAATTACAGCTACTGCTTTAGCACAAGCGAACTGGGGTCGTTAACCGACTCTTTTATAGTTTGTATTGTCATTTATTTACTGTCATGCAGCGCTTATATAAGAATTGCATGATTAGCGACTTATTGTTGGGCGCTGACAGCCAAATATTAATCTAGGAAATACATACCTCTAATGGCCACAAACCGTTCTGACAGTAAGACCCTAAAAGCTGCCAAGCCTATCGCACCTATTGCAAAACGCTTGACGGTTACTTGGTTGATATGGCTTGTTTATAGAATGATTGGATTACCTGTCTTTATCAGTGTGTTCAATCCAAGTAGTCCTGACATCATTGGCGGTATTGCTTGGCAAGCGTTATGGCTTGTGCCCGCATTTATCTTGACACCATGGATACTGCGTGGGCGCTCGCCTTATGCTCTATTGGTAGGCAGTATGTTTACGCTTGTCTATCTGGGCGCAAGTGGGGTGGTGCTTTTCACTCGTATATACGGCAGTAGCTGTTCTGAGATAGCCGTATATTTGAGCGACTTTGTGCTATTATTTGCTATCAATGTCTGGTTGTTCATTTTGCTAAAACGTCTACCGTCAATGAATAATGTCGTTAAGCAACCGCGCTCTCGCTAGCATTTCTATATTATCCAAGAACCTTTATTTATCGTGAACAGGTTTCATTAAGACACAGACTTGGAACAAAAAAAGCGGCGTCCTACATAGGACGCCGCTTTTTTAATACGATAAAACGATTATTGTGCCTACTGGTATTAGTTGACCTTGGTCAATTCTAAATCCATTTTTTTGCCATCATTAATCTGGCTTACCTTGATAGGCAAGTAGTCTAAGCTGGGGGCTAACCAAAAACTGGTAGAGCGGCTGTCATCATCGTGGACGCGGTCAACACGCACGGTATCAAAGGTACCAGCTGGTACAGTAATCTTGGTATTACCTGATTTCTTAAATGGCGTCTTCTCGACTTTGTTTTTCTTTGCCATGTAGTAATTACCAGAGAACTTACCATTTAATAGGTCTTGGCGAATTTGTACCTCGAGACTTAAGTCATCAAAGGCTTGCTGCGACATATTCATGGTCGTGGTTTTGCCTTTATAGTTGCTAGTGACTTTTTTGGCACTTGGGTTAAAGTCCAGCTTATGCGTGCGACCAAGACCTAGTAGCTTATAAGTAGTGCTCGCCTGCGTAGGACTGACGTTATTACCATTGATCGTAAAGGTACTGTTTTGCGAAGCACTAGCCACCCCAGCGACGCGTGCCTTTACGTTGTATTTCCACGTGCTACCGGACTTACTTAGCGTACGAGTCGCCGATCCCTTGTATTTGTCTTCAACCGTAAAGCTATAATCGGCAGTCGATGGCTGAACGGTCTTTGCGCTGGCAAGCGTGGGTGCGGTCATACTTAAGGCTCCAATGGTAGAAATACTGATCCCTGTCATTAAGGCAGATAAAAACTTAGATGGTTTGCGTGTCGTATTATTAGACTTGTTGTGCAGTGGTTTTTTGTGCAGTGATGTCAAACTCATAGATACCTCTTTAGTAATATGATGCTGATATAGCAGCATTTATCGATCATTCTTGTTATGTTTACACCGCTTATAATGGTCATACTCTGTTACATTTTCAAGAGCCACAGTGGACTGACGCGTGTAGTGCTTGTAGCGAATGTTGCTACAAGCAGGAATAATTTGGTGAGGCGTAACGTGCTGTAAAGCCAGCAATAGAGGGTAAATAAAACGCATGGTCTCTACTGGGCTTCATTTCTCTTGAGGGCTATTAATAATCAGTAGAATAATCTTGTAAATTTTTGAGCTTTACACTTGAAGCTAACCTATCTTGCCCCCACTTTTTGTTACAAGCTCAAAGCGTATCTTTAGAGCACTGCTACTGATTAGCGACGCTTATAGATACTGGTATTGAGACTATTAATTCAAATAAACCCTTTATTCAAACAACTAATTTTTGGAGTCATATCGATGAACATTCGTCCTTTACATGACCGTATCGTCGTCCGCCGCATAGAAGAAGAAACAAAAACTGCTGGTGGTATCTTATTACCGGGTTCTGCCCAAGAGAAACCTTCACAAGGTGAAGTGATTGCTGTTGGTAATGGTCAAGTTCGTGACAACGGCGAAACTCGTGCATTAGACGTAAAAGCTGGCGACAAAGTATTGTTCGGTCAGTATGCTGGTCAAACCGTAAAAGTTGACGGCGAAGAGTTATTGATCATGAAAGAGTCTGATGTATTAGGTGTGCTGGAAGGTTAATTCCCTTTGAGTGTGGTTTCACATTTAGCGCATATCTAATATCGACTCTCGATAAGAATAAATCATCTCATTGTATTCTCATACTTATAATAGTGGAGTAATTTAACATGGCAAAAGACGTAAAATTCGGCATTGATGCCCGCAAACAAATGATGGACGGCGTAAACGTTCTAGCAAATGCAGTACGTGTCACTCTAGGCCCTAAAGGTCGTAACGTCGTTATCGATAAATCATTTGGCGCACCTACCATCACTAAAGATGGTGTATCGGTTGCCAAAGAAATCGAGCTTGAAAACAAATTCGAAAATATGGGCGCACAGTTGGTTCGTGAAGTGGCTAGCCGCACTAATGATGTCGCTGGTGATGGTACAACGACTGCGACCGTATTGGCTCAGTCAATCTTGCAAGAAGGTATGAAATCAGTAGCTGCTGGCATGAACCCAATGGATCTAAAGCGCGGTATTGATAAAGCTGTTCGTGCTGCAGTGCAAGAAATCCATAACTTATCAACGCCTGCTGATGACGAAAAAGCTATCGCGCAAGTAGGGTCTATCTCTGCTAACTCAGACACCAAAATCGGTGAGTTGATCTCGCAAGCGATGCAAAAAGTGGGTAAGCAAGGCGTTATCACTGTTGAAGAAGGTTCAAGCTTTGAAGATACCCTAGAAGTTGTCGAAGGTATGCAGTTTGACCGTGGTTATATCAGCCCGTACTTTGCCAATAAGCAAGACAGCCTAACTGCTGAATTTGAAAACCCATATATCCTATTGGTTGACAAAAAAATCAGCAATATTCGTGAAATCGTGCCATTACTTGAGCAAGTCATGCAGCAAAGCAAGCCATTGCTTATCATTGCTGAAGACGTAGAAAACGAAGCATTGGCAACCCTAGTTGTAAACAACATGCGTGGCGGCTTGAAAACTTGTGCCGTTAAAGCACCAGGTTTTGGCGATCGTCGTAAAGCCATGCTAGAAGATATCGCAACGCTAACTGGCGGCACCGTAATCTCTGAAGAGATTGGTTTGAGCTTAGAAACTGCGACTCTTGAGCAATTGGGTACGGCGAAAAAAGTCACTGTTGGTAAAGAAAACACTGTAATCGTTGATGGCGCTGGTAACAAAGCTGACATTGAAAACCGTGTTGAGTCTATCAACCGTCAGATCGCTGAATCTACTTCTGATTATGATAAAGAAAAGCTACAAGAGCGTGTTGCTAAATTGGCAGGCGGCGTAGCAGTAATCAAAGTCGGTGCAGCAACTGAAACCGAAATGAAAGAGAAGAAAGACCGTGTTGACGATGCGCTACATGCCACTCGTGCTGCGGTTGAAGAAGGCGTTGTACCTGGCGGCGGTGTTGCATTAGTTCGTGCGATGAACGCATTGTCTGAGCTAAAAGGCGACAACGATGACCAAGACGCAGGT
Source organism: Psychrobacter sp. H27 (assembly GCF_059072655.1). Lineage (NCBI taxonomy): Bacteria > Pseudomonadati > Pseudomonadota > Gammaproteobacteria > Moraxellales > Moraxellaceae > Psychrobacter > Psychrobacter sp. H27. The sequence goes on from NZ_JCACRX010000001.1 coordinate 2,660,433, forward strand.
ATCAATATTCTACGTCGCGCGATGGAAGCACCATTACGTCAAATCGTAACCAACGCTGGCGAAGAAGCATCAGTGGTGGTTAACGAAGTGAAAAACGGTACGGGTAACTACGGTTACAATGCTGCTTCTGGCGAATACGGCGATATGCTTGAGATGGGTATCCTTGATCCAGCAAAAGTATCACGCTCAGCACTAGAAAACGCTGCCTCTGTTGCTGGCCTAATGCTGACTACCGAAGCCATGATTACTGACCTACCAGAAAAAGATGACGGTATGGCTGGCATGGGCGGTGCTGGTGGAATGGGCGGTATGGGTGGAATGGGCGGCATGATGTAATTTATGCCTAGACTGAATTTGTACGACGTTGTTAACCTCGTTCAATGTACTATAAGTACAATCTTTACTCGGTTGCCTAGTCGTACTGCTTCAGTCAACCCATAAAATGCTTTTCACTATAAATATAACTACTATAGTAAAAGTGTTTTAACCACCAAAATCCCTGTTATCGAAAGATAGCAGGGCTTTTTTATGTTTGATCCAATAAAGTACCGAATACTATGCAGAAAAAAGACAATAGAATTAGGCAATTAAAATTGTATACCATCAAAGAATATTAGTATTACTAATTTGAATTTAAATTTTCAATTAACAGTTGATTGAGATATAGTTGTTATAGCGAATATATTCGCTAGTAGCATTCCAATTTATAAGAAATCAACTTAAAAGGAACTTAAAATGAAAATCTTACCAATTGCAATGGTAGCGTCAGCTCTAGTGTTAGCTTCTGCTAATAGTTCAGCTGATCCTAGTTTAGACAGGTTTAAAATGCAAAAGCCGATGGAGATGTCTAGCGTTGCCCACTCTAAAGTTATGCAGTTATCATTTAACAATAAAGAGCGCTATACAAGCGAAAAAGAAATTTATGAAAAAGTTATGAGAGGTGCCAAAGCAAATGGCTTTGAGCTTAAAGAGGTAGAAGCAATGAAAATCGCTCACATCGTTGACGGCGCTTTAGAAAATGAGCCACCAGAAGCGGCTTCTATTAATATAAAAGTCACTATCCATTTAAAACGTCCCATCAAAATAGAAGTTGAGTTTTCCCTGTAATACTGTAAATACAAATTAATTGTTAATAAGCGACCTACTATGAACGACTTACTTATCCTTCTAAAATAAAGCCCTAATAATATTTTTATATTAGGGCTTTATAGTTAATGCTCATTAAATCCTTTATTGATCTACATATCTTGTCTAAACATCCATGTTTTACTATCAGACCTTTTATCATAGCAATATTCTATCAAATCCAAATAAGCTTATTATGGGTCTTGCTACTCACTAATGATTAAGTGAGACATTGTGCTGCTAGACGGTATAAAAAAATCTCACACAAAAATAGGTAGAGTCGTCTTTTTAATTACCTTTCTCACTGATAAATGAGTATGTATATCTTTTACGCTAGCAAGCTTATTTAGCTTACGTGTGAAGCGCTCATAGCCATCGAGATTGGGGCTAACCACTTCCAATAAATAATCATAAGAACCCGATACCACATGTCCGTTAATTACCTCATCCATATTGGATAGGGCTTGCTCAAAAGCTGCAATAGAGTCTTCTTGGTGGTTGTTGAGACTGACCTCCACAAAGAAACTCATCATAATGCCTGCTTTGGCTTTATTTATATTCGCTTGATAGTTCTCTATATAACCTTCATCCTCCAGACGTTTTAGACGCCGGGCACAAGGAGACGGCGACAGCCCTACGCGTTCGGACAGCTCCGCCGTAGATAAGCGCGCTTCTTTTTGGAGCACTTCCAAAATATGACGGTCGATTTTGTCCATAACTTATCCTTTGGCTTTTTAAGCCAATAATTTTGATTTAATTGGCATTATCCACCAAATATTTGCAAAATTGCAATGAATAAATAGAGATAAAAGCGCGTATTTTAATCGATAATTGGTCTTTGTATACCAGTATAAGACACGACTATGAATACGATATTTCACCCCTCATCGCGCAAAAATCCTTTGTTCATTATGTCGCCATTAACCAAAGGCTATGTGGCTATGAGCGTCGTATTGTTGATTTGGTCAGGATTTGCATTGACTGTACGAGCGGTTGGGGCATCGTCGCTGAGCATTGCCGATGTCATGCTTATTCGCTTTAGTGTACCGCTGGTCTTATTGACTCCTTGGGTACTCTCTAGTTGGCATGAAATCAAAAACATAAGACTGCCAGATATCATGTTTATTTTACTTGGCGGCGTGCCTTTTCTTTTGTTGGCGGCTTTTGGTGCCAGCACGGTGCCAGCAGCTTACATGGGTACTATTTTGACAGGTACGCCAGTCTTCTTTGCCGCATTATTGTCTTTTGTTTTTTATCGTCAGCGAATATCATTAAGAAAATTTGCCGCATTAATGCTTATTCTCTTTGGTATCGCTACTATGATTGGCGGACACGCACAGGCAATACCAAATAGTCTGCAGTACGGCGTGGGGTTATTATTAACGGCAAGCTTGATTTGGGCAGGTTTTACCTTAGGGTTAAAAAGCACCAAATTGAGTCCAATAGCTATCGCTATCGTGCTCTCTTATACCTCTTTTTTTCTAACATTAATAATGGTTCTATCGGGTATTGTGGAGACCAATATAGGGTCTGTATCTTTTGATGATGCGCTTCCATTTATCCTAGTACAAGGCCTTGGTGTAGGAGTAGTATCAACTATTGCATTCTCTTATGCTGTCAAACAATTGGGCTCCATTCGTACGTTATTATTTGGCTCTTTGTCTCCAGGACTAACCGCTATACTGGCTGCGCTGATACTCAATGAGTCTCTATCAGTCATTATGATAGGCGGCATCGTACTCAGTACTATTGGTGTCATCTTGTCCAATCGAGCAAAATAAACTAATTAAGGAAATATCATGATGTTAGATAATATGCCTGTTATCAATGGTGATCCACTGTGGGCATTGTTAGGTAGGTTTCGCGCTGACCAACGCAAACATAAAATAGATCTATTGGTTGGTGTTTACCGAGACGAGCATGGTGATACGCCTGTGATGAAAACTGTGAAAGAGGCAGAAGTACATCTTGCTCACCAAGCGCATTCAAAGGCTTATGGCATGCTATCGGGTAACGCTAATTTTAATCAACAAATGGCAAAACTTGTACTGGGTGAGAGTGAAAGTCTAAAAAACCAATGCACGATTCAGACGGTTGGGGCATCAGGGGCGCTACGACTCATTGCTGACTTGATCGCCACGCTTGCTCCAGATTCAACCGTTTGGATCAGTGACCCAGGCTATATCAATCATCGTCCGCTGATGCAAGGTGCTGGGTTAACGGTTGAGACGTATCCATGGCAAAATAAAAATGGTCAGTTAGACATTGATGCGTGTTTTACCGCGCTAGAAGAAGCAAAAGAGGGGGACGTGCTGCTATTGCATGCGTGCTGCCACAATCCTACGGGTATAGATCCTTCTTTAGAGCAGTGGCAACTGTTTTCTGATAAGTGTAAACAGAAAAATATTGTCCCGTTTATTGATATGGCATATCAAGGTTTTGGAGATGATCCTGATAGCGATGCTGCAGGGCTTCGTTTAATGATCGAAGACGCTGATTTTGCATTTATCGCTGCCAGCTGTTCAAAAAACATGGGACTATACAATGAGCGTACAGGTATCGCCACGGTGGTAACGACGAATCATGAGCGTCACGCAGACATACAGACACTTTTAGAAACCATCACACGTGCCAATTACTCTATGCCGCCCAATCACGGTGCCGCAGTGGCGTCTTATTTGTTAGACAGCCCAGATGCTTGGCTAGTCGAGCTGGCAAGCTACCGTGATAGGGTCGATACTATTCGCCAAGCGTTAGGCACAGCATTAAAGGATAGGGGTGCACCTGCAGAGTTTTTGGACATCTCGCATCAAAAAGGTATGTTTTCTCTACTACCGTTAACAGAGAGTCAAATGCTCATATTGCAAGATGAGTTCGCGATTTACGGCATGCCAAATGGCAGAATCAATATTGCCGGTTTGAAAATGACGGAAATTCCTCAATTGGCTGATGCTATCATGTCGATTATTTCACGTTAGAGCATAATTTTTATAACTTAGTACAATGGTTTTATTCGATAATCGCCACAGCAAGAAGGACACGACTATTTATACTTTATATTGGGATAAGGGCGGCGCTAACATGGCGACCCATGCTGTCTTTGAAGAGCTAGGCGCGTCTTATGAGATGATAGAAATAGACCTGTCTAAAAACATGCAAAAATCAGCTGAGTATCTAGCCATCAATCCAAATGGTAAAGTACCTACGTTAATCCATCAGGGGCAGATCATTTATGAGTCTGCGGCAATTTTAATGTATGTACTAGATCAGCATCCTGAGTCTGGGCTAGCGCCTGACACAGGATCACCTAAGCGCGGTGTCTATTACCAGTACTTGTTTTGGATGTCTTCTACACTACAAGAAGCCGCTAATCGCTGGGCACATCCCGAACAGTACATCAGCGGTGAGCGCAATTTGCAGCAAGTGAAAGATAAAGCAAATGATACGCTAGCCCACTGCTGGGATATTGTTGAAAAGGAGTTAGCTAATCAGGGTCCATGGTTGTTGGGTGATAAATTAAGTGGGGCTGATTTTCATTTATTTATGATTGCTCACTGGAGTCAGCGATATTCCAGTCGAGCACAAGACTGGACACACCTAAATGCACACTATCAAGCCATGCTAAACCGCGCCTCGGTACAGGAGATGATGGCACAAGAAGGATTGTTGTAATCCGTTCATACGTTTAACTATCCATACGTTTAACTAAGAGATGTTTTATGCAGTCACTAGAAGCACTGAACGAAATGCTTTTAGTGACTTCTAGTGACTGTAGTAAATATCGCTTTTATATCAAGTTACTGATCCGCCGCATCTCGTCTAAACGTCCACGTCTTATTATCAGATGCTTCTGCACAATAGTAATAGCCTGCCAAATCAAACTGCTTTAGCTGCTCAGCAGTAGTGAGCTTATTGTCTGCTGCGTACTTGACCATCAAGCCGCGTGCCTTTTTGGCATAAAAGCTAATGACCTTGTATTGACCATTTTTCTCATCTTCGAATCGCGGGGTGATGATGTCTGCCTTTAGTGCTTTTTTCTTTACCGCCTTGAAGTATTCATTGGAAGCTAAATTAATCAATGTTTTGTCATCGCTATCTGCCATACGAGTATTGATAACGTCAGTCACTTCCTCGCCCCAAAACTCATATAGATTATCACCACGTTCGTTTTTAAGCTTGGTACCCATCTCCAAGCGATAAGGCTGGATAAGATCCAGTGGCTTTAACACACCGTATAACCCAGACAAAATCCCCAGATGCTCATTAACATAGATGGCGGTATCTTTATCCATATGATACATATCAAGACCAGTATAGACATCACCGTCGAATAAATACCCTGCAGGCTTGGCTGCATTGTTAGCGTCGTCAGTGCTGTTATCAGTAAACGGCTTATCCTTGCTCCAGCTCCATTGCTGATTACGCGCCGCGTTCAGTTGTGCAAGATCATCAGAGATACTCATCAATTCTTGTAAATCAAAAGGCTCTTTTGACTTTAGTATTTTCATTAATGACTGAGAGTGCTCGATAAGCTCTGGCTGACCATAGTAGTTACCGAGATTCACAGGTATATCGTCTGTCTCATTCAAAGATTTGGCAGGGGAGAGTAAAAAATACATGATTATTCCTTATTATAGTAAATCAATGACCACCCGCTCTGGGTGTCAAGCCTTCTTATTATACGATACGTGGAAGTCTAACTTGACTTAGCCTTGGTTTTTTATGTTTTCTTGATGTTATCTATCAGGTTATGAGCATGTGCAAAGTCGGCTCACTAGCGATGGCAAGCCATATAGTACAAGGTCTAAAGGATTCTAAAAAAAATAATAAGTTCAATATAACAACAAAAAGTATGCCAATGGTATAAATCCCAAAATTTTTATTTTACTTGTGGGTCATCATTAGACAATGAAAATTGTTGGGTGTTGTCTCTATAATAAAAAGACATGATGGTAAACAATCCATCATTTATTAAATTGATAGTCTTTATTCTTGATAGTGAATAAGTCATGTAATAAGGGTTTTTTGTCCCCTGTGCTTTTTGAAAATGCGTTGAGGGTATTAAGGGTAAGTCATTATATATAAGTAAGGAGACGATATGAAAATCGGTGTAATCAGTGCAGATATCGCGAGCGAAAGCCGTGTCGCACTAACCCCAGACGCGGTCAAAAAATTGCGTAAACTTGGGTTTGAGGTCGTCATACAGTCAGGTGCCGGTCAAGCAGCATACTATGCTGACGACATGTATCAGGCTGCTGGTGCCGATATTGCCAATAGCAGCACCGAGGTCATTACCCAGTCTCAAATTATTACCACCGTCAATGACTTGCCGACGGAGGCTACCCAAAGCCTATCATCGGGTCAGATCGTCATTGGCATGTTGGACCCTTATCGCAATACTCAGCTTGACACTTATGCATCCAAAGGCACAACCGCTTTTGCTATGGAATTGTTGCCACGTACGCTTTCACGTGCCCAAAACATGGACGTCTTGTCATCACAAGCCAACCTCGCCGGTTATAAAGCAGTATTGCTCGCAGCCAATGAGTATTCGCGTCCTTTCCCGATGTTTATGACCTCAGCAGGTACGGTCAAGCCAGCTAAAGTGGTTATCTTGGGCGTTGGTGTTGCGGGCCTACAGGCGATCGCCACCGCAAAACGTTTGGGTGCCGTCGTAGAAGCCAGCGATTTGCGTCCTGCGGCAAAAGAGCAGGTCGAATCACTTGGCGGAAAATGGCTTGATGTACCAATGAGTGAAGACGAAGCGCAAAAAGCCAAAGCAACAGGCGGCTATGCGTGGACCCCATCAGAGCAATACATCAAAGATCAAGCCGCTGTCGTTGATAAAGCACTCAGCAATGCTGACATCGTCATCACAACCGCGCAGATTCCTGGTCGTCAAGCACCGCGTTTAGTGCACGGGACAACGCTTGCCAAAATGAAGGCAGGCTCAGTCCTGATCGATATGGCTGCTGGTACTGGTGGTAACGTCGAAGGTAGTCTACCTAACGAGACCGTCACCACAGAAAATGGCGTACGTATTGTTGGTGCTGCCAACATCCCATCGATGCTTGCAGCGCAGTCATCAGATCTATATGCCAATAACCTTGTCAACTTTATCACGACGTTGATCAAGCCTGCTAGCGATGACGCGCCAGCAAACGATCTGTCGCTTAACTTAGACATGGAAGACGAAATTCAGGGCGCACTGGCAGTGACACATGACAGTCAGGTACGACTAGCCAAGCGCTAGGTTCGACTGCCTATCACGATATGTTTTGTCACTATACATTTGCCAGTAATGAATAAATTTTTAGGAGGATAAGATGATTGCCACTATTTTAGCTGCAGCGCCAGCTGGTGCGGCCATGAGTAGCACACCATTTGTAGCGATTTTCACCGTATTTGTACTCGCTATTTTTGTCGGATATTACGTCGTTTGGGGCGTTACCCCTGCATTGCATACGCCCTTGATGGCGGTAACCAATGCATTATCAAGTATTGTCATCGTAGGTGCGATGCTGCAGACCGTTCATATTGACGGCTCGATGTTCACACCAACCAGTTTGCTTGGTGCCTTTGCTGTATTTTTGGCCAGTATTAATATTTTTGGTGGCTTTGCCGTGACCGAGCGTATGCTTGCAATGTTTAAACCCAAAGTAAAAAAAGCACCAGTAGCAACCACTGATGTTGGAGGTGACGCATGAATGATTTTTCAACAATGATTGCGGCAAATGCTGATTGGTTCTACCTAGTTGGTGCCATCCTCTTTGTATTAACGCTACGTGGTCTATCTAGCCCAAAAACCGCTATCCGTGGTAATCGTTTCGGTATGGCAGCGATGGCTATCGCTGTTGTGACAACCTTCTTTTTAGCAGAAGGTCCTGTTCTTTGGCTCATTATCGGGGCAATGATTTTAGGCGCCCTCGTTGGTATGTGGAAAGCGAAAACAGTCGCGATGACACAGATGCCAGAAACCGTTGCGTTGATGCATTCATTCGTCGGTTTGGCAGCGGTAGCGATTGCCCTCGCCACAGTATTACATACTGAGCAGCAGCATGGCGCGGTGGCCCGTGTTGAGCTATTTATCGGTTGCTTTATTGGTGCGATCACATTCTCAGCATCTGTTTTTGCCTTTGGTAAACTGGCAGCAAAAAGCTGGGCTAAGACACTGGTCGGCGGCTGGGTAAAACCCGTTCAAGCGCTATTGTTTATTGCTATGATTGGTTTTGGTGGCGTATATTTCGTCACAGACTCATTACCAGCGTTTTATACAATGGCAGTGATTGCGGTTATCTTTGGTTGGATGTGGATTGCGCCAATCGGTGGCGGTGATATGCCAGTGGTGGTATCACTATTGAACTCATTCTCTGGTTGGGCGGCAGCGGGTATTGGTTTTACCCTTGGCAACTCAATGTTGATTATCGCAGGTTCGCTGGTCGGTTCATCAGGTGCGATCTTGTCTTACATCATGTGTAAAGCCATGAACCGCTCATTACTCAATGTGTTGTTCGGTGGTATGGGTACAGGCGCTGTTGCAGCAGGCGGTGATGATGGTGCACCCAAAAACTACAAAGCAGGCTCGGCAGAAGACGCAGGGTTCCTTATGTCTAATGCCAGCAACGTGGTTATCGTACCAGGTTATGGTATGGCACAGGGCCGTGCACAGAATGCAGTAAAAGAGCTATACGAGCTATTAAAAGAAGAAGGCGTCAATGTTCGTTTTGCGATTCATCCTGTCGCTGGTCGTATGCCAGGTCATATGAACGTACTGTTGGCAGAAGCTGACGTGCCTTATGATGATATTCTAGAGATGGATGAGATCAACTCAGACTTCGCGAGTACCGATGTGGTTCTAGTTATCGGTGCAAACGATGTTGTAAACCCATCTGCAAAAGATGATCCGACGTCGCCTATTTTTGGTATGCCTATTCTAGAAGCCAGCAAAGCCCAAACGGTTATGGTTATCAAACGTTCAATGAGTACGGGTTACGCTGGTCTAGACAACAGCTTGTTCTATATGGACAAAACCATGATGATCTTTGGTGATGCCAAGAAAATGGTAGAAGAGATGGTACGTAGTATCAATGGTGGTGGTCACTAATCGCTAAAGCATGTGTTTGATCATAAGCATTTACCTATAAGTTTTTAGATAAAGCCAAACAAAGCAAAATAAAGCAAAATAAAGAAAGTCACTCAGGTGGCTTTTTTTGCGTTAAAGTGGCCTGCGTTTATGGCGGGGTTATAAGCTGGTGTCAATGTCTACTTTCATCAGCAATTATAAATACAATGAAATAAGAGAAAGATTTATGAATATGTTACTGCGTTTTTTTATTATGGTCAGTCTGCTCAAACAACAGCTCAAGCATCAACCGACGAGCGAAACAATTAGCTTAGAGATATTGACCGCGCCGACCGTCCGTCATTATCGCGTATTGCCCCATGACATGGGTTTTCGTGATCATCTGCCCAATTATCGTTATTTGTCATTTATTGAACTAAACGTGACACGTTGGGTAAAAGCATGCTGTCATCAAAAAGGCATCAAACCTCTAAACTGGGTCATTGCCATGCAGGAGATGATTTATCTCAAACAAATTAAATTTTTAGATAAGATGACGCTGAGCAGTACAGTTGCAGGCTGGGATCATAAGTACGTCTATTTTGAGCATCGCTTTTTTGTAAAAAATCAGTTGATGGGCGTTGGTATGACTAAATTTGTATTCACCGATGATACCGGCATGCGCACACCAGAGGTGCTAGATATGACAGGTGAGCAATTGACGGATACCATTAACACATGGAACGAGCACCAAGTCGCTGTCAAATCAGCCAAGTCAGCATAAATGACACCAAAAATAGTACCAAGAAACCGCACCGAAAACAGTGTCGCAAAGCAACTTGGCTATAATCATTTGATAAATTTTGGTAGGATAGAACCCATAAAGTCGTCGGTCTCAAGGCGACTGTACTGTGTTTAAAATAACTATTTCAAAACCATCAAAGAATAAGGTACCGTTATGATCCCGCAAAAATTAAAATGGACAGACAGCTTAGATATCGCCATTGAGCTTTACGAAAAGTTTCCTGAGACTGACCCGCAGTACATACGTTTTACCGACTTGCACCGCTGGGTGACCGAGCTTGAGGGCTTCGATGATGATCCACAACGCTCAAACGAAGGCATCTTAGAAGCCATTCAAATGAACTGGATTGATGAAGCTGACTAATCGACTCTATAACGTTGAGCAGTGTTATCCATAAAAATTCAATAAATAAATTAAAAAGGCCGCATCATGACGTCACAAATTAAAGAGCTACCAGAAGCGATAGCGTGTAGCGGTATCAGCGTGCGTACCACTAATAACGCTGAGATCAGCCATGACACTGCCAAATTGGGTAGATTATGGCAAAAGTTCTACCAGAATTACGCCGGTGAACTGCCTGAAGGTGAAGATATCTACGGCATCTATCATAACTACGAAAGCGATGATCTGGCAGGGGCGTTCGATGTTGTTGCCAGCTGGAAAACTGCCAGCGAGCAAGATGATCAATCAGACAGCGCAGATAATAAAATTGCGGCTAACATGAGTGATGTGGTCGAAGTAAATATACCTGCAGGAAAATACTTAGTGTTTTCTGAAGAAGGGCACATGCCTAACACTGTTATGAATGCATGGGAGAGTGCTTGGGAATATTTTAATACGGCAGACTGTGAGCATACTCGTACATTCAATGTCGACTTTGAGCATTATATCGGTGGTAATCTAGAGTACGGTAAAGTCGATGTATATATTGGGATTGAGTAGAGTTGTTATATCCTTTATAAAAGCAAGCTAGTGTATAAAGATGCAAAAAAGCGCCACATTCGAATACGATGTGGCGCTTTTTTTACTTTAAATCTCAGTAATTAATCTAACAATAGATTTTCTAAAATACCTTCATAAATCTGCGCCAGTTTACCCAAATCATCGACTTCTACTTTTTCATCCACTTGATGAATTGTCGCATTACGAACACCCAGTTAAACCACCTATTAAGTTAAAGTGGTATATTAATTACAACGCAAATTGTTGATTAATGCTTATTTACTTCATACAAAATATACTACACAATAGTTCATCAATAGCTAGAAGGTGAAAAAATGAATAGTAGCACTAGAGCTTGTGTGGCATTTATAGTAGGTGCGTCAACGAAAAATAATATTAACTCAATTTACGATTATTCGCAGTCCAAGCATATAAACATAAGTGGAACAGTGAATAATGGTACGGTAAATATTTATGATCATGATAGAGGTTGTCATTTAACTGGTAACCTAAACAGCTTTTATGATTACGGAAATAGTGCTCATATAAATCTGAATGTTAGCATTAATCAATTTACTGGTTACGACTATGACTCCAGTAGCCATTATAGTGGAAGTTTTAATAGTAGTTCAGTATCAATTTACGATTATGAGACTTCTCAACATTATAATTATAACTTATAGGTTCCTGAACAGATAATATAGGTTGATTCTTAGTAGTCCATATTCACTCAGGCTATAGCTTTAGAGTAATGGTGTATAAGTGAACTCTGTAAGGTGTTTTCAAAAATTAAATATCTTAAATTAAATACTGATTTTAATAAGCGCCAAGTCTGCTATCGGACTTGGCGCTTTTTGACTCTATCAATGATGATTAATCTAACAATAGATTTTCCAATATCCCTTCATAAATCTGCGCCAGTTTACCCAAATCACCAACTTCTACTTTTTCATCTACTTGATGAATCGTCGCATTACGGACACCAAGCTCGACGACTTGTGCCCCTGTTGGCGCGATGAAGCGACCATCAGATGTACCGCCAGAAGTTGATAGCGTGGTATCGACATCGGTGACTTTTTTGATGGCGTTTTGACATGCTGAGACCAGTTTTCCTTCAGGAGTCAAGAACGGCTGACCAGATAATTTCCAATGAATATCGTAGTTTGCCTTGCTATCAGCAAAATATTTGTCAAAAATAGCATGTGTTTTTGCTTTTAACTCATCTTCAGTGGTTTCAGTTGAAAAACGGAAGTTAAAGACAACATTTAGCGTTTCAGGAATGACATTGGTTGCACCTGTGCCGCCATTGATATTTGATATTTGCAATGACGTGGCTGGGAAGTAGTCATTGCCATTGTCCCATGCAGTCGACGTTAGCTCCGCAAGGGCAGACATAGCCGCATGAATCGGATTAGATGCCAGATGTGGATAGGCAACGTGACCTTGCTTACCTGTGACCGTAAGCTCTGCACCCAATGAACCACGACGACCGTTTTTGATGATATCGCCTAACGTATCGGTACTTGATGGCTCACCAACGAGACAATAGGTGATCTTTTCTTGACGAGCTTCTAGAGTCTCGATAACTTTGACCGTGCCATTGATTGACGGTCCTTCTTCATCTGAGGTGATTAAAAAAGCAATAGAGCCATTGTGCTCAGGATGGTTGGCGACGAAGCGTTCAGCTGCGATAGTAAAGGCAGCAATGCCGGTCTTCATATCAGCGGCGCCGCGTGCCCATAGATATCCATCAGCAATGGTTGGGGTAAACGGAGGGTATGTCCAGTTTTTTTCGTCACCTGTTGGTACGACGTCAGTATGACCAGCAAAACAAATGACGGGATCAGTCGTACCACGGCGCGCCCACAAATTTTTGACTTCAGCATGCTCGCCCTTTGCTTGTCTATCACCATAGTACATAAACTCGCAATCAAAGCCTGCTTGCTCCAAACGCTCTGACAATATATCTTGGCAACCATCATCGTCTGGAGTCACTGAAGGGCGCTCTAACAGTGCAATACTTAAATCTAAGGTTGCTTGCTGGTGAGTCGTTTGTTGAGATGTGCTTGTTTGGTTGTGAGAGTCAGACATGAATAAGCCTTTTGTATAATAAGTAAAATATTAAATATAAATGAGTAAAGAAGGGTAGGTGTTAAACTTCTACTTCGACAAACGGGACAAGGCCATCACGGCGCATCCAAGTGGCAATAGAGTAGCGTTGGCGATAGGCAGTTTGCACTTGGTGACGTAAATCACTGTCAAAGATAATGAGTCTGTTGGCAACGGGCATAACCTCATGATGGACACCGTGCTTATCAACGACTTCTAGCGCGCCACCATCGGTGGTTTCCCAATCATCATTAAGATAAAACACTGCCGAGATCACTCGTTCATCGCGCCCAGCAGGATTGTCGCTATGCCATTGATAACCGAAGCCAGTCGGATACCACGCATAATGCGCTTCACTATGGCGAATACCCGCGAACAAGCTACGATTAAATAATGAAGCCAGCGCATTGATGCTTTGTAGATAGTAATAGCCTGCAAAAAAGTCTTCGGTGATCCAGCGTATTCTATCACCGCGAATATCACTGATGCGAACACCAGCGGTCAGCTCTGCATCACGATAGTCAATAAAACCGCTTTCTGCTTGTAGCGCGAGCAATGCGGTACTATCAAAAACCTCATCAATAATCAGCCAGCCGTCAGTGACAAAGGTATCAAGTTTTTGGTCCGTTAGCTTTTGTTCCCAGTCCACCGCAAAGTCAGACATTTGCAATACGTGCTGAGTAGGAATTTCTTGGCTATCATTATGAGTGTCTGGCAGCAGTAATGGCGGATTGTTCTGACCGATAGGACGATCAACGACCAGCTCTGTCGTGCTCAAGTTGCTAATAATCTGCGTCATTTCATCTCATTATTATCAATCAGCTGTCAATATACCGGCATTCAATGCATTTTTATTGAAAGTGCTTACTAAAACCACATTATCTTTTACTCTGCCTATGCTACCATAGATGCAATTTTTCTTATTTAAACTTTTGAGATTATGAACTATAAACACGCCTACCACGCTGGTAACTTTGCTGATGTGGTTAAACACATTTTATTGGTACAACTGCTTAACCAACTGGGGCAGAAAAACAAACCGTTTTATGTGCTTGACGCTTATGGCGGCCGTGGACTGTATTCACTGAGCAGTGAAGAATCACGTAAGACAGGTGAGGCTAAAGGCGGTATTCAAGCTTTTCTGAAAGCAGATACTGAAAAAGCACCAGCTGCTGTCAAAGATTATATGGAAGGCATCAAACAAGCCAAATTCACATATGATAATAAAGTCTACCCTGGTTCGCCATGGTGGGTAGCCCATCACGTCGAAAAAAGCGCGGCTAAAAAGCCTGATGCTGGCGTGCGTGCTGAGGCGTTTGAAGCCAAAGCGACTGAATACGATGCGTTGAACTATCAGCTGCATAAGCTGCCAATTGGTATCCAGCATCGTGATGCTTTTGAAGGTATCACCGCTGTTATTCCACCAAAAGAAAAGCGCGGTTTGATTTTCCTTGATCCGCCTTATGAGCAGGAGCACAAAGATTTTACGCGCCTCATCGATTTATTGGTTGCGGCTTATAACAAATGGCCACAAGGCACTTATGCGCTTTGGTTCCCAATCAAAAACATCGAAGCCGTAGAGCTTTTTTATAAAAAGCTCAAACGTACTGAAATGAGACGTCAGCTGGTTTGTGAGCTAAATATTTATCCTAATGATGTTGCGGTTGGTCTGAACGGTACCGGTCTGCTGGTTATCAATCCACCATGGCAGTTTGATAACCATGCACGTGAGATATTACGTTTCTTGCAGCCAGTACTAAAAGTAGAGGACGCGCCAGACTTGACACCTGATAGCGCGACCAATGTGCGCTGGCTCGTTGGCGAATAAAAGCGTCAGCAAATAACGGTGTCAGTGAATAGCAGTAGCGGCCAATAAGGATATTAAGATGACAAATGTGCAACCACCTACTGGCCAATCCCATAATGAGACAGTGAATGATGGTTTATTACAAGATAATGCAGCCACTCAGCCACCGTTTGTTGATGAGCATGATTTTAATATACGCTTAGCAAACAACGATAACTATGATGGCTTGACCTTTGAAGTCGTTGAAGCTGAAGTGGCTGAAGGTAAGCGGGTCGTTAGTCGCGGTGTCTATTTAGCGCCCAACTTGATTACGACTTTATCGTTGCTATCAGGCTTTTATTCAATTTTGGCAAGTACGCAAGGTGAGTTTTACAAGGCTTCTTTAGCGATCTTCTTATCTGCTATTTTAGACGGGGCAGATGGTCGCGTTGCTCGTATGCTCAATGCGCAAAGCCCATTTGGTGAACAATATGACTCATTAGCCGATATGCTAGCGTTTGGTGTGGCACCTGCTATTTTGATCTATAGTTTTGCGCTACAACCATTGGGACGCATTGGTCTCGGCTGTGCTTTTGTGTTTACCGCTTGCGGTGCCTTTCGTTTGGCGCGATTCAATGTGCAGATTGGCGCTGTGGACAAAAAATATTTTGTCGGATTGGCAAGTCCACTTGCAGCTATCTTAGTAACCTCTGCTGTTATGGTGGCAGTCGATCATAACGAGTGGATTGGGCAATATGATACCGCTGTTATGTTCTTGTTTGCAGCATGGGTAGTGACTTGCGGTTTGCTAATGGTCAGTAACGTCAAATATTATAGCTTTAAGGAATTTGATAAAAAGAAAGTGCCTTTTGTTGTTCTTATCATTGGTGTACTTGTTATGAGTATCGTACTTTATGATATTCCAGTTGGTATCTTAGCTATTGGTATCATATATGCGCTATCAGGCATCGTTACTACGATTAAGACAAAAGTAAAAGGCTAACAGTATTTCTAATGTATATATCAAAAGGCACTTACCGTCAGGTAAGTGCCTTTTTTATGCGCTCTATATAATGGATTAGAAAATTTATTGTGATGAAAAGGCCTAGTCTGTAGTTATAAAAGCTTACTTAGTGAGCTCTATAGCTATAGAAACAAGTTAGGTGGGTAAAATCCTGCTTATAGAAAGCAACAAAGATTATTTATAGACTTCCCTTGCGTTCTCAATAGATGTGCGTATAATGCCACCCAGTCGAAAGGGAAGTAGATGGATGGTTTGAAAGGTTTAGATTATTCAAACTAAATAAAAAATACTTCTTGACTAAATAAATAAAGCGTCTATAATACGCCCTCATCAGACGGACTGAGAAGCTTATATGTCAATTACATATAACTAACTTAGTTAACTTGGTGAAACGAAATTATAAAAAGTCTTGACAATTCAAATCATTATGATAAGATAGTCGGCTCGCTAAATAGCTTAACCGGAGACGGATTGGCTAGATGGCAAAAGAAATACCCTATATATCGATGACTGGACGACAGTGATTGAGACTATTTAAAAGCATAACTAAAGAACAACTTGTGTGGATTTTTGCTGATTCAGAATGCTAAAAAATAAAGTTGACTATCTTTTCTTTTCGGAAAGATTATTAACTATAAAAATTATCATTTAAGACAGCAGAAAAACTCAAAGTTAATTCATTACGAACATAATTTTTAGCGATTTTGCCAGATTAGATGAGCCAAGTTTAGAAGCTTCTTTAAAGAGCTTCATAGCAAGATTAAACTGAAGAGTTTGATCATGGCTCAGATTGAACGCTGGCGGCAGGCTTAACACATGCAAGTCGAGCGGAAACGATGATAGCTTGCTATCAGGCGTCGAGCGGCGGACGGGTGAGTAATACTTAGGAATCTACCTAGTAGTGGGGGATAGCACGGGGAAACTCGTATTAATACCGCATACGTCCTACGGGAGAAAGGGGGCAACTTGTTGCTCTCGCTATTAGATGAGCCTAAGTCGGATTAGCTAGATGGTGGGGTAAAGGCCTACCATGGCGACGATCTGTAGCTGGTCTGAGAGGATGATCAGCCACACCGGGACTGAGACACGGCCCGGACTCCTACGGGAGGCAGCAGTGGGGAATATTGGACAATGGGGGAAACCCTGATCCAGCCATGCCGCGTGTGTGAAGAAGGCCTTTTGGTTGTAAAGCACTTTAAGCAGTGAAGAAGACTCTTCGGTTAATACCCGGAGACGATGACATTAGCTGCAGAATAAGCACCGGCTAACTCTGTGCCAGCAGCCGCGGTAATACAGAGGGTGCAAGCGTTAATCGGAATTACTGGGCGTAAAGCGAGCGTAGGTGGCTTGATAAGTCAGATGTGAAATCCCCGGGCTTAACCTGGGAACTGCATCTGAAACTGTTAGGCTAGAGTAGGTGAGAGGGAAGTAGAATTTCAGGTGTAGCGGTGAAATGCGTAGAGATCTGAAGGAATACCGATGGCGAAGGCAGCTTCCTGGCATCATACTGACACTGAGGCTCGAAAGCGTGGGTAGCAAACAGGATTAGATACCCTGGTAGTCCACGCCGTAAACGATGTCTACTAGTCGTTGGGTCCCTTGAGGACTTAGTGACGCAGCTAACGCAATAAGTAGACCGCCTGGGGAGTACGGCCGCAAGGTTAAAACTCAAATGAATTGACGGGGGCCCGCACAAGCGGTGGAGCATGTGGTTTAATTCGATGCAACGCGAAGAACCTTACCTGGTCTTGACATATCTAGAATCCTGCAGAGATGCGGGAGTGCCTTCGGGAATTAGAATACAGGTGCTGCATGGCTGTCGTCAGCTCGTGTCGTGAGATGTTGGGTTAAGTCCCGCAACGAGCGCAACCCTTGTCCTTAGTTACCAGCGGGTTAAGCCGGGAACTCTAAGGATACTGCCAGTGACAAACTGGAGGAAGGCGGGGACGACGTCAAGTCATCATGGCCCTTACGACCAGGGCTACACACGTGCTACAATGGTAGGTACAGAGGGCAGCTACACAGCGATGTGATGCGAATCTCAAAAAGCCTATCGTAGTCCAGATTGGAGTCTGCAACTCGACTCCATGAAGTAGGAATCGCTAGTAATCGCGGATCAGAATGCCGCGGTGAATACGTTCCCGGGCCTTGTACACACCGCCCGTCACACCATGGGAGTTGATTGCACCAGAAGTGGATAGCTTAACCTTCGGGGGAGCGTTCACCACGGTGTGGTTGATGACTGGGGTGAAGTCGTAACAAGGTAGCCGTAGGGGAACCTGCGGCTGGATCACCTCCTTATAGACAGCATTCGGTCAGCAAGAATTCACAACAAGTTGTTCTTTAGTTTAAGCTTACGTTTTAGGACGTATTAGGGTCTGTAGCTCAGCTGGTTAGAGCACCGTGTTGATAACGCGGGGGTCAGTGGTTCGAGTCCACTTAGACCCACCATTTATATAATGGGGCCATAGCTCAGTTGGTAGAGCGCCTGCCTTGCACGCAGGAGGTCAACGGTTCGACTCCGTTTGGCTCCACCACTACTTTAGTTAAGCTTAGAGTGCTAAATAAAAATAGGTATCAAATAGAAACAAGTGATTTGAACAAGATTACTTCTTTCTGTTTTATACAGAATCTGTGACTCGACGAGAGCATAGAGACTATTTAAAAACATAGATATGAGTCTGGGTTAGGAGGTGCGTGTTCACGCGCACTTCTTAACCTTAATAACTCACCTCTTAACGACATCAGTTGTTATCCCAGGGGTGAGTTATTAAAAAAGTAAAGAGAACTGAATCAAGCGTATAAACATAGGTGATATCGTTATCATAATTAGAGTGTATGACACTTTGGAGTCGAAAGACTACTTGGGGTTGTATGGTCAAGTAATGAAGCGCACATGGTGGATGCCTTGGCAGTCAGAGGCGATGAAAGACGTGACAGCCTGCGATAAGCTTCGGGGAGGCGGCAATATCCTGTGATCCGGAGATTTCTGAATGGGGAAACCCACTTACCATAAGGTAAGTATCCTAATTTATTAGGAAGCGAACGAGGGGAAGTGAAACATCTCAGTACCCTTAGGAATAGACATCAATTGAGATTCCCCTAGTAGCGGCGAGCGAACGGGGAGAAGCCGATTAGTACTAATGTAGAAGAACAGCGTGGGAAAGCTGACCGTAGTAGGTGATAGTCCTGTATTCGAAACATTAGCATTAACATATTAAGTAGAGCGGGGCACGAGAAATCCTGTTTGAAGATGGGGGGACCATCCTCCAAGGCTAAATACTCCTGACTGACCGATAGTGAACCAGTACCGTGAGGGAAAGGCGAAAAGAACCCCTGTGAGGGGAGTGAAATAGAACCTGAAACCGTGTGCGTACAAGCAGTGGGAGCCTACTTGTTAGGTGACCGCGTACCTTTTGTATAATGGGTCAGCGACTTATGTTCTGTAGCAAGGTTAACCGTTTAGGGGAGCCGTAGGGAAACCGAGTCTTAATAGGGCGATTAGTTGCAGGGCATAGACCCGAAACCGAGTGATCTATCCATGAGCAGGTTGAAAGTGCCGTAACAGGCACCGGAGGACCGAACCCACTGTCGTTGAAAAGCCAGGGGATGACTTGTGGATAGGGGTGAAAGGCTAATCAAACTCGGTGATAGCTGGTTCTCCCCGAAAGCTATTTAGGTAGCGCCTCGGACGAACACCATTGGGGGTAGAGCACTGTTTCGGCTAGGGGGTCATACCGACTTACCAAACCGATGCAAACTCCGAATACCGATGAGTGATATCCGGGAGACACACAGTGGGTGCTAACGTCCATTGTGGAGAGGGAAACAACCCAGACCGCCAGCTAAGGCCCCAAATTCCTAGTTAAGTGGGAAACGAGGTGGGAAGGCATAGACAGCTAGGAGGTTGGCTTAGAAGCAGCCATCCTTTAAAGAAAGCGTAATAGCTCACTAGTCGAGTCGGCCCGCGCGGAAGATGTAACGGGGCTCAAACTAGGAGCCGAAGCTGCGGATTTGAATTTGTTTTCAAGTGGTAGGGGAGCGTTGTGTAAGCCTGTGAAGGTGTGTTGTAAAGCATGCTGGAGGTATCACAAGAGCGAATGCTGACGTGAGTAACGATAATGCGAGTGAAAAGCTCGCACGCCGGAAGATCAAGGGTTCCAGTCCAACGTTAATCGGGGCTGGGTGAGTCGACCCCTAAGGCGAGGCCGAAAGGCGTAGTCGATGGGAAATCGGTTAATATTCCGATACTTGTTTATAATGCGATGGAGGGACGGAGAAGGTTATGTCAGCCTGGCGTTGGTTGTCCAGGTGAAAGGATGTAGGTTTATAGCTTAGGTAAATCCGGGCTATTTTATACCGAGATCTGATAGCAAGCTGTACTTGTACAGCGAAGTGGCAAATACCATGCTTCCAGGAAAAGCTTCTAAGCAATAGTTATAAACGAATCGTACCCTAAACCGACACAGGTGATCAGGTAGAGAATACCAAGGCGCTTGAGAGAACTCTGCTGAAGGAACTAGGCAAAATGGTACCGTAACTTCGGGAGAAGGTACGCTGTTGGTGGTGATAGGACTTGCTCCTTGAGCTGCTGGCAGTCGCAGATACCAGGCTGCTGCAACTGTTTATTAAAAACACAGCACTCTGCAAACACGAAAGTGGACGTATAGGGTGTGATGTCTGCCCGGTGCTGGAAGGTTAATTGATGGGGTTAGCGTAAGCGAAGCTCTTGATCGAAGCCCCAGTAAACGGCGGCCGTAACTATAACGGTCCTAAGGTAGCGAAATTCCTTGTCGGGTAAGTTCCGACCTGCACGAATGACATAATGATGGCAGCGCTGTCTCCAGCAGAGACTCAGTGAAATCGAAATCGCAGTGAAGATGCTGTGTACCCGCGGCTAGACGGAAAGACCCCGTGAACCTTTACTACAGCTTTACATTGAACTTTGACCTGACTTGTGCAGGATAGGTGGGAGGCTTTGAAGCCGAGACGCTAGTCTTGGTGGAGCCAATCTTGAAATACCACCCTGGTCATGTTGGGGTTCTAACTCAGGTATAACAATACCGAGGACAATGTATGGTGGGTAGTTTGACTGGGGCGGTCTCCTCCTAAAGAGTAACGGAGGAGTACGAAGGTGCGCTCAGACCGGTCGGAAATCGGTCGTAGAGTATAAAGGCAAAAGCGCGCTTAACTGCGAGACCCACAAGTCGAGCAGGTACGAAAGTAGGTCTTAGTGATCCGGTGGTTCTGTATGGAAGGGCCATCGCTCAACGGATAAAAGGTACTCTGGGGATAACAGGCTGATACCGCCCAAGAGTTCATATCGACGGCGGTGTTTGGCACCTCGATGTCGGCTCATCTCATCCTAGGGCTGAAGCAGGTCCTAAGGGTATGGCTGTTCGCCATTTAAAGAGGTACGCGAGCTGGGTTTAGAACGTCGTGAGACAGTTCGGTCCCTATCTACCGTGGGCGTTGGAAATTTGAGAGGATCTGCTCCTAGTACGAGAGGACCAGAGTGGACGAACCACTGGTGTTCGGGTTGTCATGCCAATGGCATTGCCCGGTAGCTACGTTCGGATGGGATAACCGCTGAAAGCATCTAAGCGGGAAGCCCACCTCAAGATTAGATTTCCCTAAAGAGCCGTTCAAGACTAGGACGTTGATAGGCAGGGTGTGGAAGCACAGCGATGTGTGTAGCTAACCTGTACTAATTGCTCGTTTGGCTTGACCATACAACACCCAAGTGGTTTGTATCAAGTCTAATTATCTGTCATAGACAGAACATTTCGATATCACCTTTAACCTTGATTCAGTTAGGTTAAGTGATACTTAGTCAAATAAGTAAAACTATAAAACAGACTCATATCTAACCCCCTTTGCTGACGACAATAGCGCGATGGCCCCACCTGATCCCTTCCCGAACTCAGAAGTGAAACATCGTTGCGCCAATGGTAGTGTGGTTCGCCCATGTGAGAGTAGGTCATCGTCAGCTCTCTATTCTAAAGTAAAAGCCCCCTTTGCTAACGCAAAGGGGGCTTTTCTTTGTTTGTCTTTTTTATCTTTAATATAGTCATTTCATTAGCTAATGCTACTTAATCACTTTCTCTATCTATATTTCGTATTATTGCGTCTCTTGTTTTCTGATTTTTTTATTCATTTAGTTTTAGCTATCTATTATTAGAAATTATCAGACTACACTCTACTTTTATATTTAGATTGTTGCTTATGCATATTAGTGTTAAATTTACTCAACAATAAGTGGTTATTTGAAAGAGTAAAAAATGAGTACTGATAAACTCCCTCCCAATGTTGGTGTCTCAGATAAAGTCATTCTTTTCGATGGCGTTTGTAAGCTATGTAACGTATGGAGTAATTTTATCCTTAAGTATGATAGCAAGCAGACCTTCAAATTGTGCAGTGTGCAATCAGAAGAGGGCCAAGAAATACTGCTTTATTTTGGGCTACCTACTGACGATTATGAAACCATGCTCTATGTAGAAGGTAACCAGTCCTTCCAAAAGAGTAATGCTTTTTTTCAAGTAATGTCAAAATTAGGTTATCCATGGAAAGGAGTTTGTATTTTTAAGATTATTCCAACACCTATACGAGATTGGATGTATGATTGTATCGCATTGAATCGTTATCGTCTGTTTGGTAAATATGACTACTGTGCTTTACCATTGCCAGAGAATGAGGCACGTTTTTTAGATGCAAAAAGATAAGCTTGCTCATGTCTCGTTCATTAGCAGAGTTCTATTAGGGTTTTTATTTATCTATCACGGCTTGGTGCCCAAGATATTATGGTTGAGTGCAGTTGAAGTACACTTGGTCTCGACTAGTGATCTTGGTGTACCTGCCAAAATAGTCTTGGGTTGTGCAATTATATTTCTCAATAAGTCTAACACTCCTGTGTATATAGCCGCGACTATTCTACTCTTGCTACTACTCTTTGTAGCTGTAGCAAGTCCAATGTACTTGATAGGTGCATTTAATCCCGTTACGACCAATATTCTAGGTCTGGGTTTTTGCTATCTGATTTTATTTATAGATAAGACATAAATAGTAACCAAAATAGGTGCAAATTCATCCGAGATTTTATATGTTGAAAAGACATGTCAATATACAGCACACGTTGTATTCTATAATTTAGTCTAATTAAAGTAATACTATAAAAAGAGAGTGAAATGGACATCGAGCAAGAATTTTCAGAGAAAGTTCAAGGATATCTATATTGACTCACCGCGAGTATAAAACCAGTTTTAAAAGAACTAATCGAATATGATTATCCAAAAGAAGTAATCAGTCTAGAGTTTGAAATATTTGCCGATGGATTCACACAAGGGTTCCCAGTCAGGGCTTTTTTTATGGATGCAAATGATTCTGAGCACTTCGTTTACATCAACGGTGAAGCCCAATATCCTTCGCCTGTTGATCCAGAGTTATTGGAGATAGAGTATGTCTACCCTTATGAGCTTGAAGAGAAATATACTAATCAGGATGAAGATTTTGACCCATGGAGTATCGCCATTGATGAGCTTATTCAGTGGTTTTCGGAGTGCTGGAGAGAGATGGGTGGAGAGTCGTTTCAGCTAAAAGCAAATATTATGCCTCATGATAATGATGAGGTGTATAACCTCGTAGACAGTAAGTGGGAAGAACGGTAGAAGCATAAGAAGGTAGAGGACATTATGCTACTAAAGGGAGGCCTAAAGAGATTGCTGAAGTAGTCTATTAGCGGGTTTAAGGTAAATCCTTTCTTTATCAAATTGAAAAGGAGATTGTCTTTATCTAAAGTTTGGCTTTCAAAAATACTCATGTTTTAAGAAGATGGTAGATCATACATTTTAGCATTAATACTATCTACAATTGTAAGTTAATAACCTTTTAGGAACTAATGAACTATGGAGATTATGAGTTGAGAAAACCACGATTATTTATTGCCTCCTCGGTTGAAAGTCTCCAAATTGCCGAGGCTGTTAATGCCAATCTTGATCATGACTTTGAAGTTACTATTTGGACAAATGGTGCTTTTAAACTATCGTCTTCAACGATTGAGGATTTAGTAGAAAAATCATCGACTGTAGATTTTGCTTTGTTTATCTTTGCACCTGACGATATTGTTACGATCAGAAACAGAAATGAGCATGGGGTCAGAGATAACGTGATATTCGAAATGGGTTTGTTTGTTGGCGCAATTGGAAAATCTCGCTCTTTTATTCTAAAGCCACGTGGTGTATAAATGCACTTACCAACTGATTTATTAGGAGTAACTCCTGCAGACTTCGATGCGAACCGTTCTGATGAAGATTTAGTTTCTGCAACTAATAGAGCATGTTTTTTGATTAAATCTGAGGTAGAGAGATTAGAAATTATAAATTACGCTAGTCTTTCAGAATCTAGAGCAATTATTGCTAATCCTGTGAGCTATAATCTAAAGGAACAGGATTATAAGCTTTTAGCGTCTTGTCTCCAAAGTCGTATTGCTGATCCTATCGGTTTACCTTTTCATAGAATATTTAATAGTTTTCGTGAAACGAATGAAGCCGTTGTTCAACTATCACTAGTTAAATTGGAGCGTATGGGACTAATAAGTAAATCTATAGAGATGGATCATCAGGATGGTTACGATTTTTATGCTTATTCAATTACTGAGTTAGGTGTAGATGAGCTCTTGAAAAACGAAGATATTCTTCAAGCTAAAGTTTCTAAACTAGCAAATAATTTTAACAGCGATGTTCCGTTTTAAATTTAATAAAAGGTTGTTACTTATTCTTTTCCAGTGTATTCAAGATCAGTCATAAATTTCAATATATAAATAAGGTCATCTTTTGAGTTTATACAAGTATTCCTATAGCAATAGCAGAAATTATTTAAAAAATCCCACTGATCATTGGAAAATGATGAACTTTAAAGGGCAAGTATATGAAGCCTCTTTCGTTGAGTATATTGTTATCAATATCTGCAAATTTTCTGAAATAGGATTGAACGTTGTTGCAAAAGGGCCTTATGCCTCAAAAAACAGTAGTAAACATATAACTACAGGCTTCTACTGTGATTCGAAGGGGAGTATTTTATACAATAGTAATAAAATATCTCTTGCCGAATTTGACTGTATAGTGATAGGTGAAAGTGAAGTTTTTATTTACGAATGTACTTTATCCAATACTCCGACAAGCGTGAGCAAACTTAGAACAGAGGGTTATCGGAAAATAACTCTTTTAGAAAAACTATTTCCTCATAAAAAAGTAACTTGTATAGTGGTTAGTAACGAACTTAATATGATTACTGAATTTAAAAACATGGATGGGTTTGATGGACTACTCTATACCATGCCTTTAGTTGATCTTCCTAACCTAGCTAAGGAATCTAAACTAGGGAAGATAGCCAATAATAATAAAATGACGTCAACCGTAAGCTTAAATAATGATATGGTTATATTCGACTATATTCAGGAGTTTAATGCAATTAATCTGTCATTGCTCCGGTACAGCTCTTTTGCTTCAATTAGAGAAAGGTTACTATCTTATAACGGGTTATTTCCAAGGTTTTATTGGGGAAAATTGCGTGCTATTTACTTAGGAGAAGACTTTACTAAAGTAAGATCTGATTATGTGATAGTAGCTATTAATTTTTCAAATATAAATTCGCCGGTAATCAGATACTATTTTTTGGAGAATAAAAGCAATAAGGTATATGAGTGTTCTAAGCCCGACAAAGCACTCAATAAGATGAAATCTAGTAGAGCGGAAATTATCAAAATTAATGATAAAATTCCAGAAAAAACTATAGCTGAGTTAGAGATTCTAAAGAGAGAGATTTTAGAGTAATTTGGCAAAGTAGTAATTTTGATTCAAGACGAGTCACCCATCTCAACATCTTCTTCAAAATAAAATCCTAATTGCTCGTTTTTACGCAGTCGCATAAGCTCAATAAGCAGCTTACGTCCAGCGATAAACCTTAGTACCTCGCGTTGCTGCTCTGTCGTCATGTTATGCCATCGTTGGCGCTTGGCTTAACTGCCAAGCAACCAGAGCAATAGCCTTTTTTATTTATGTTGCAGGTACTAGTAATAATATCGAGCAATTGAATTAGTCTTAAATATGTTATTTTAAATAGTGCACTTAACTTTATAGTCGAAAAACAATATTCTATCGAGAACTAGTAGTCCGATAACAACTACCAAAGAGAACCCCATGACCACCTCAAAAGTAACCTATCAAGGTAATTTACGTACCCAAGCTATCCATTTACAGTCGAATAATCAAATCATCACGGATGCACCGACGGATAACCACGGTAAGGGCGAAGCGTTTTCTCCGACTGACTTGCTAGCGACCAGTTTGGGCAGTTGTATCTTAACGATCATTGGTATCAAAGCTGAAGCGATGGATATGGATATTTCAGGTACGACCGCAGAAGTTACCAAAGTCATGGCTGCCAAACCGAGGAGGGTAAGTGAAATACATGTAATAGTTAATTTTTCAAAAGCATTGGATGAAAGTACCTTAAAGCGATTTTATAAGACTGCATTGACCTGTCCGGTAAGCAATAGCTTGGATCCTGCCATTACTCAAAATTTAGTGTTTAATAATGGCACGGACGCTTAATATGCCTACTAAGACTCTCCTTATCGTTGCTCATGCACCATCGCCCAATACTCAGAAATTGGCGCAGGCGGCTTTTGACGGTGCTAATCATCCTGATATAGATATCACTGTTGTCTTAAAATCTCCGCAGGACACGCAGCCAGAAGATGTATTAGCTGCTGATGCGTTACTGCTAGGCACAACTGAAAATCTAGCGTATATGGCAGGGCTGACCAAAGACTTCTTTGATCGTTGCTACTATCCAGTGCTAGAAGAGAAGCAAGGTATGCCATTTGCGGTATATATACGGGCAGGGCATGACGGTACAGGTACCAAGCTTGCGCTCAAAACGATTACAACGGGGCTACGTTGGTCATGGATTCAAGAGGCGTTGATACTACAAGGCGATTGGCAAGACAGCTTTGCTGAGCAAGTAGAAGAGCTTGCTATGACGCTGGCCGCTGGGGTAGAGGCAGGTATTTACTAGTTATGAGTTGTTTGGCGGCCACTAGGTCAGTCTTAGACAATGCTTGTTAATCTACTGCTATTAATGTCGGAAACGTGATAGATAGGCTGGGAGGGTAGTAATGCATGACGATAATATGGACAGTGATCATCTCAATAACAAAGTAGATATTTCTACCTTGCCGTTTTCTCAAGCCTGTGAAAATAATAAACAACCTATTTTAGAAGTACTTCAAACAGAGCTACAAGGCTTTAGTCATGTATTAGAAGTTGGCTCTGGAACGGGACAACATAGCGTTTATTTTGCGCCTAACTTGCCTGAGATACAGTGGCAAACGAGTGATGTGATCATTAATCATCGCCATATAGTCGCTTGGCACGACGCTTACCCTGCACCTAATTTATATTCGCCATTGGCATTTGATTTGAATACAGATGCGATACCTTTCAGCAGTCGTGCAGACAGACCCTATGATGCGATATTCACTGCCAATACCTTGCATATTATCAGTTGGAGTTTAGTCGAGCACTTATTTGCATTGGCTGGTGATGCGCTACCTGTTAATGGCAAGCTGATTGTATATGGTCCATTTAACGAGCATGGTACATATACTAGTGAAGGCAACCAACGATTTGATACGATGCTAAGAGCAGGCAACGCTAAGAGCGGTATTCGGAATAAGGAAGACGTAGTCCATTTAGCAAATTCGCATCACTTGAAATTTATAAATACTTATACGATGCCCGCTAACAATCAGCTCTTGGTATTTCAAAAACATTGAATACTAAGTAACTGATGCTGCAAAAAAACACCTCAATAGATCGCTATCAGATCTTAATTGAGGTGTTTTTTTGCGTCTACTTATTTAATTTATGCAGCTATATTACTTATATTCTTCTGCCAAAAAGTCCAAGTAGCGTTTCCAAGAGCGCTCATCGGCACGAGCATCATATCTGTCGCTACCAAATACGCTAAAGGCATGTGGCGCGCCACTGTATGTCACCATTTCATGCGGTATCTCAGCTGCTTCTAATGTCTTACCCAAAGTGGCGAAGCTCTCTAGCGAGACTGATTGGTCAGCAGATCCATGAAATACTAAAATCTCTCCAGTGGTATTGTCATAGCTCTGACCTGTTGGCACCTCAAAGGCACCGTGGAAGGGTACAAAGGCTTTTTGCTCAAAGCCTGAGCGTGCGAGCTCTAACGCTACCGTACCACCAAAGCAATACCCCATAGTCGTGCCTTTACGCACATCATTACCTTGTAGTTGTCCTGCTGTTAATGCCCCTGCCAATATGCGGCGCATCTTGTTACGGTCATCGTATAGCTCTCCTGTTAAACGCTTGTTTTCTTCAACAGAGGTAGGACGAATGCCTTGCCCAAACATATCTGCTGCCAGTACGTTATAACCTTCAGCTGCCAACATGTCAGCGCGTTTGCGCTCATAGTCAGTTAAACCATCCCAATCATGAATCAGTAAGATAAAAGGCGCGTTAGCCTTATCTGCTTTGGCGTAATAACCTTCGTAAGTTTGGTTCTCCACTGTATAAGTAACATTTTTGGTGGTGATAGCAGCAGCCGTTTGACTGACTGTTAATGCCATCAAACCCATTGATGCACCCATTAATAATGAGCGATAAGGTTTTTTGGATGCAGAGCTGAAAGTTTGTAACATGGTAGGTGGCCTTATAGTTATATAAATTAGTCATATGAAAAGATAAATATAAGGCTAAAACTATGCCAATGTATTTATCGATTGTCTCTAATACTCCCCAAAAGCATACCTGAAACAATAACTATATTACAAGATTCTATTGTTAACGTTGATGCATCGCTAAGATAGCTTAAAAATACGAATTTATGATGACTGCAAACCTTAACCAAACATCAACAAGGTTCATCACCTACGCAACTTAATTTTTGGGTAGTATAAGCCGTATGCCTTTTATTCTTTTATGTTTTTTAATAATTGGTCATACAAAACACAGAGAAATAACCGACATATGAAGTCACTATTATCTCAAAGGAATCAGCACCCTGTGTAAACCTATTTCTAATGGTCCTATAAGAGACCATTTTACTTATTAGCTAGGATTTTTTATGAATAAGAATATCGATCATACCGACCCAGCAAAGGACATGAATACTGAGCGCGGCAATGGAGGGGAAACCCATCAACGTGCAGGCGACGACACCAAGGTTTTGACCACCCAACAAGGCGTGGCTATTGGTGACAATCAGAACTCACTAAAAGCAGGCGAACGCGGTCCTACTTTGCTAGAAGATTTTGTACTGCGTGAAAAAATCAACCATTTTGACCATGAGCGTATCCCTGAGCGTATCGTCCATGCACGCGGTAGTGCCGCCCATGGTTACTTTGAATTGACTGAATCGTTAGAAGAATATACGACTGCCAAGATTTTGACAGAAACTGGCAAGCAAACCCCATTGTTTACTCGTTTTTCGACAGTTGCTGGTAATAAAGGCTCAAAAGATACGCCACGTGATGTACGCGGGTTCTCTGTAAAAGTATACACAGAAGAAGGTAACTGGGATATCGTTGGTAACAACATGCCGATCTTCTTTATCCAAGATGCTATCAAGTTCCCAGATTTGATTCACGCCGTAAAACCTGAACCAGATCGCGGTTTCCCGCAAGCGGCATCTGCTCATGATACGTTTTGGGATTTTGTCTCGCTGAGCCCTGAAACCATGCACAATCTGATTTGGCTTATGAGTGATCGCGGACTACCACGTAGCCTACGCATGATGGAAGGTTTTGGTATTCATAGCTATCGCTTAATCAATAAAGAAGGTAAGAGCACGTTTGTACGTTTCCATTGGAAGCCAGTATTGGGCGTGCAGTCGACCACATGGGACGAAGCTGTAAAAATCTCTGGTGCAGATCCTGATTATCATCGCCGTGATTTGTTCGAGTCTATCGACAATGAGATGTATCCTGAATGGGAATTTGGGGTGCAGTTGTTTACGGAAGAGGAAGCAAACAACTTCCCGTTTGATCATCTAGATGCGACCAAGCTTATTCCTGAAGAAACCGTACCTGTAAAGATCATCGGTAAAATGGTCTTGAATCGTAATGTAGATAATTTCTTTGCAGAGACAGAACAAGTCGCATTTTGCCCATCACATGTCGTGCCAGGTATTGATTATAGTAACGATCCACTATTGCAAGGGCGTCTGTTCAGCTATTTAGATACGCAGTTGTCACGCTTGGGCTCACCGAACTTTGCACAGATTCCAATCAATGCACCAAAATGTCCGTTTGCTAATAATCAGCAAGATGGTCATATGCAAATGCAAGTGCCTAAAACGCGTGTTATGTACGAGCCACAAAGCTTGGATCCAACACGTCCACGTGAAAGCGTTAAACGCGGATTTGAATCGTTCCATGAACGGTTGGACGATGGTGTAAAAGGTCGCGTAAGAGCAGAGAGTTTTGCAGATCATTATAGTCAACCACGTATGTTCTATCGCAGCCAGACAGCGACAGGACAGGCACACATTGCCTCTGCATATGCGTTTGAGCTGGGTAAAGTAGATACCGCGCATGTACGTACTCGTACCCTTAGCCATTTGCGTCATATCGATGAAGATTTGGCCAATCGTGTGGCCACAGCGCTAGGTATGGACCTACCAGAGCCTGCAGATGCTGCGGCACCTGTACAAGACTTAGGTACTTCTGAGGCTGTGCAGACTATCGGTATCAGTCCTAAGAGTCTAAAAGGACGTTTGGTTGGTATTTTAGTTGCTGAAGGTTCTAGTCATAGCGAAGTTGCGAAGTTTGAAAAGGCGGCTGTCGACGCTGGTGCTAGTGTCAAAATCGTCGCTCCTAACAAAGAAGTGACGTTAGACGATGGCACGAAGATCCAAACTGACGAGCGTTTGGCTGGTGCTCCTTCTGTACTCTTTGATGCCATTGTCAGTATTATTATGCATCCACCAGCTAAGAAATTGGCAATGGATAGCGCGGCGTTAGACTGGTTCAATGATGCTTATGCACATTGTAAAGCGATTGCTTATTGCCCTGCGACCGAAGAGCATATTTTGAGCAAATTACCTATCGAAAAAGATGCATTTGTGACGCCGCTTGATAATGTAGATGGTTTTATCGAAAACGCTAAAACTCGTCTATGGGAGCGGGAGCCAAAGGTACGTGACCTCGCGTAATTATATATAGCGCACTGGGCATGTCTCAGTAGAGGTAGGGGCAGCTATTATTTGAACCATACCTAAAGCGCTATAGAACAGTCATATCGAATGTTGTCTCAAACCCAGCCAAAGTGCTGGGTTTTTGCTTTTTGCATTTAGGATTATGATTGACAAGGCCATTTTTGCTTAGCTATTTATAGGCGTTTTTATAGTCACAAGCGTTCACTCAAAGGCATTTTATTTGGAGTGGTGGGCGCTATACTAAATAAGGTTTACGATATACAAACTTATAAGAATAATGAATGCGCTAGGGAATGCCAATGAGTTTATGCAAAATTATACGTTTAGAGGGGTACATCCAAAGTACTTATCTTGCGGTGTATCCAGATAAAATCATGCTACTAGATGGTGGCTGCCGTGCGGACGTACCGATGGTGCTTGATTACATCAAAACGATCTTGAAGCGACCCATAACTGATCTAAAGGTAGTGGTGGTCACGCACATGCATCCTGATCATGCTGGCGGTGCACGTAAGTTTCGGCAAAAGACCGGTTGCCTCATCGTCTCATCTGACAAAAAAGGTCAATGGTACGGCGGTATTGGGGGACGCGCGATGCACTTCGTAGATATACATCTGGGATACTACGTGGCCAGACGTCAAGGACGCCAATTCAAAAACCTATACTACTCTGCAAGTCTCAAACCAGATATAACGGTTACAGATGGCGATCTGGTCCCGGAGTTTGATGAGTGGCAGGTATTGGAGACGCCGGGGCATACCGATCGTGATTTGTCGTTGTTTCATCTGCCCAGTCGCCAAGTATATACGGCTGACTTAATAATCAAATTGCGCCATAAGTTCGTAGCACCTTTTCCTGTCTACAGCCCTGTAGACTATGTGCAGTCACTAAAGAAAATAAAAGCATTGAAGCCGTCAATGGTGCTTATGGCGCATGGTCGAGAGTTGGCAATGAGTACAGCAGAGTTTGATGCCTTTATTGCTCAAGCGCCTAAACATCCACGTACCATCAAAGACACGATCAAGCACAAACTACTGTGGCGCAGAAAGGATAAGTCTCGACTTTTTAAGCGTAAATCAGACAAGTGATTGTAGATAGATAAAAGCGCAGACAAAAAAAAGCCCAGTTACTATTATAGTAACTGGGCTTCCTAAATATGGTGGGCTGTCCGCGACTCGAACGCGGGACCAATTGATTAAAAGTCAACTGCTCTACCAACTGAGCTAACAGCCCTGAGTAAGGATTAAATGAAGTATTGCTTCATCTGAGTGCAAGAGAATCTATATTTCGTAAATTCTAAAAACACTATATCCAAACTAGGTTTGCATTTTACTGCAAGTAAAAATTCTAGTTAAAGAATTTTTTAAAACTTACCTTTATTAATCTACTGCCGGATAGGGCAGAACGATCAATAAAGATTAAACTAAATATGGTGGGCTGTCCGCGACTCGAACGCGGGACCAATTGATTAAAAGTCAACTGCTCTACCAACTGAGCTAACAGCCCTAACGTTTAAAGTGTTTGTATCCCTAAACGTGAGAGCACATTATATATATAATTATGACAATTACAACCCCGAACCATAAAAAAAGTGTAAATCTCTTATAAAATTGCTTATTTATTTAAGTTTCTTTGGATTTTAGGGGTTATGTCGGTATTGATACGCTTTAGATTTGGCTAAAACGTATCAACAAGTGATAATTAGTCTCGAGATAGTGCTTCTACTGGGTCCAGTTTGGCTGCATTGCGAGCTGGTAAGAAGCCAAAAACAACACCAATCAGGGTAGAGCAAACGAAAGCGGCAATAATCGAGGTCGGTGAGTAAATGACTTTAAAGTTGTCACCGCCGACACTATTGATCAACTCACCAATGGCAAAGGCCAGTCCGATACCAATGAGACCGCCCAAGATGCAGACCAACACCGCTTCAATCAAAAATTGCTGCATGATATCGCTTTGGCGTGCACCGACCGCCATACGTACGCCAATCTCATTGGTACGCTCAGTGACAGAAACCAACATGATATTCATCACCCCGATACCGCCAACTATCAACGAAATAACCGCCACGGACGAAATCAATAAAGTCATCGTTCCTGTCGTCGACTCAATAGTCTGACGAATAGAGTCAGAATTTCGTATTTGAAAATCATCTTTGCCATGGCGACTCTCTATGAGATCAGAGATGGCAGTCTCGGCGGCGCTCGAAGAAATGCTATCGTCTAACAAAGCCACAAAGCGGTCGATATTGGTACTACCAGTAATACGAGACATGACGGTGGTATAGGGCATGTATATGGTAGGTGTGGTGACATCTGGACCAAAACCACCATCACTTTCTTCAAGTACTCCAATCACGCGACCTGGCACACTACCAATCAAAATCACTTCACCGATAGGGTTGTCAGCATCAGTGAAAAAGGTTTGCTTGGCATTGTCATCAATAATGATATCTTGGCTACGTAAGTTGATGCTCTTTGCATCAAACCCTTGACCCAATGCCAATGTCTCACCAGTGACCTCTAGATAGTCTTTACCAACGCCGTTGACGGTAGCGTCCTCTTGTACACTACGATAGCGCACACTAGAGCTTGCATTGACTTGTGGACTGACGCTGATGATATAAGGCTGATTGCCCACAGCTTGGGCGTCCTCTGGCGTAAGATTATCATCATTATAACGTCGTCTAGGATCGCCTCTAGGATAGCCGTCATTGACAGTGATAGTGTTAGTACCAAGAGAGCTGATATTAGCCAGTATTTGCTGCTGAGAGCCTTGCCCGAGACCAACGATAGAGACTACTGCTGCGATACCGATAATGATACCCAGCATGGTCAATAGGGTACGCATTTTGTGCGCGCGCATAGCCAGCAAAGACATCTTGAAGGCTTCAAGCAGGCGATCGACAAAACTGCCAAACGCGCTTTTGCGATGACCACCCAAAATAGACTCTGGTTGTTTCTGCGTATGCTTATAATGCTCTGTCTTATAATCAGCAATGACATAACCGTCTTTAAGCTCAATTACTCGCTCAGCTTGAGCTGCAAGCTTGGGGTCATGAGTCACCATGATTATTGTATGACCCTGTGCGCTCAGATCATGCAATATCGCCATCACATCTTCGCCGGATTTGCTATCCAAAGCACCAGTTGGCTCATCTGCCAGAATAACATCACCACCGTTCATCAACGCGCGAGCAACAGAAACACGCTGCTGCTGTCCACCTGAGAGCTGATTGGGACGGTTATTAACTTTGTTACCAAGTCCTAAGTCTGTGAGTAGCTTTTCGGCACGGTTGGTACGCGCCTCAGTATCCATACCTGCATAAACAGCGGGAACGGCAACGTTATCCTTGGCGCTGATATCACCAAGCAGATGGTAACGCTGGAAAATGAAGCCAAAATGCTCGCGGCGTAGTTCTGCTAACTGATCAGCGTCCAGCTTGCTTGCTGACTGACCATATATTTTATAATCCCCTGCTGTCGCTTGATCCAAACAGCCCAATATGTTCATCAAGGTGGACTTACCGGAGCCGGACTGCCCAATGATAGCGACCATCTCGCCTTGATTGATCGTCAGATTGATATCGTGCAAGACTCTAATGGTCTGCTCACCAGCAGGAAACTCTCGGATGATACCAGACAGCTGCATAATTGGCTTATCAGCATGTGTGTCATTGTTGTCTGGTATTACTTCTGCCGGGCTTGATTCTACCGAGTCTGTTTCTGATGAGTTGGGCGAGCTATCAACCGATTCGTACGACTCTGAGTCTTTATGCGGGTGACCGTCAGGCGATGGTTTAGAAGAGTGAGGTATAGTCATAGCAATGTCTTCAATAGAGGGTAGTCAGTGTCGCAGTACAGGGCTCTTTTGCTTGAGCCCTATATCAATCAACAGATACAAAGAACAAGTTACATTCGCGGTCCACCAGGTACGCGGCCGCCTGAGTTATTAGCACTTTCTTCACTGATGATGACTTCTTCGCCTTCTTTTAGACCACTTAAGATTTGTGCATTTACTCGGTTATCAATACCGACTTCTACAGTACGCTCTTCTACAGTTCCGTCATCTTTTAGTACCCGTACAAACTTACCGGTGGCTGCACTACCTTTTTCTTTGCCTTTAGAACGCTTTTCTTGTATCACTGTTGACGGTACTAAAAGCGCGTTTTTGGCTTCATTGACAATGATATAAATCTGCGCGGTCATATCAATACGAAATAAACGGTCAGGGTTTGGAACCTCTACATAGCCAACATAGTAAATCGCAGCATCCGTTGAACTGGTGTCACTGATTTGCTCAGGAGCTGGTTCAATCGCAGTCAAAGTTGCATCATATTGCTGATCTGGATTACCTATAATATTGAAATAGGCGGGCATGCCAGCACTGACGTTAATAACATCGGCTTCAGAGATTTGAGCATTGATACGTACTGTTGATAGATCAGCAAGCGTTACCAAGGTTGGCGCCGTCTGATTGGCATTAACAGTGGTACCTTGTTCTGTCGTGATGGAGACTACCGTACCTGATATAGGGGCGCGGATGGTGGTGTAGCTGAGATCTTCTTCTGCGGTACTGACATTGGTACGTGATTTACGTAGGGCTGCTTGTTGACTGTTGATGTTTGCGGCTGTCGTTGCAATGGCCGCCTTTGCGGTATCGATAGCCGCACGTGCATTGGCAACGGCTGCCTTTGCGGTCTCGACACTGGTCGCTTGGGTGTCATATTCTTGCTGTGAGATCGCGTCAATAGCGACTAAACCTTGCAAGCGCGCAAAATCAGACTGTGCTTGCTTGAGCTCAGACTGACGACTGGCAAGATCGGCATACGCGCTTTTTAGTGCTGCTTGTTTGCTGAGCGCTTCTGCTTGCGCGCTTTGCAATGCTGCTTCGCTCTGCTCGAGGCTGGCCTGCTCATTGCTCAGGCTATTTTTTTGGGTGACCTGGTCAATTTGGGCGATCAAATCGCCTTGCTTTACTTCATCGCCCACTTCAACGTACAGACGTTTTACTTCACCAGATACCTGCGCCCCTACATCGACAGTATTTAAGGCTTTGACCTTGCCTGAAGCCATGACGTTATTTTCAATATCGCCAATCTCAGCCGTCGCAGTCAGGTAGTTGGGGGTGGTTTCTTCTGGTTTTAAGAAGGTATAGGCTAAAGCCCCTAGAGCTATGACGACTAAGGCGATAACGCCCCATTTGATAGCAGACTTTTTGCTCATTTTGCGCATGACAACAATCCAATCACAATTAAATCAAGTGTAGACATAGTAGAGACTTCATATGCAAAAGGGAATGGTAATTAGTTTACGAAAGGTTAAGGTAGACATCGTGGAGATAACATGACAGTAAGTGAATGACTAGGAAGGTATGGATATTAGATGGGTAACACTTGAGGAAGATAGCGTGCTGTAGAGGGAGGCGGGGTAGTATAGCTATCTCTATAAAGAAGGTAATAAAAAGTGATATTTGATGACTATGACTATGATTACGAGTAGAGGTAGAAGTACAGATACAGGCTTGATGGTTGGAGGTTTGACGACTAAATATTATTTAAGGATATCAGCGCATTGCAAATAAGCGTTTACCTGCCAATTCTAACGCTGCTTGCAATAGCAGCTCCCATGCTGGCTGGCGAACAAGGCCTTTGATAGCTTGGTCGCAGCGATAGAGTAGAGCTGGCCATTCAGCAGTTTGGGACTGTGTTTGACGACGGTAGG
This sequence comes from Psychrobacter sp. H27, assembly GCF_059072655.1. Classification (NCBI taxonomy): domain Bacteria; kingdom Pseudomonadati; phylum Pseudomonadota; class Gammaproteobacteria; order Moraxellales; family Moraxellaceae; genus Psychrobacter; species Psychrobacter sp. H27. The sequence continues at coordinate 2,697,252 of NZ_JCACRX010000001.1, forward strand.
CTTGTTGGTACAGCCCCTGCTTACTACGCCAGATACCAAGCGCCTGAGGATCTTGTCCATCCATCAGCTGTATGATCTGGCGCATGTCTTTACTGATTGCCCAAAGCACCAAGGTAGTCGGCTCATCGGTTGCCTTTAACTGAAACATGATTTTGGCAACTTGCGTGCTATTACCCGCGAGCATAGCATCAGACAAATCAAACACACTAAATTGAGCATCACTGACTAAAGCGGCTTGTAGGTCTTTAATGTCCAATGCCATATTGTTCGTTGGTTGTGGAGCATTACTCGGAGGTTCGCTACTTTCATTATGAGCAGTTAATTGCGGTGCGAACAGATATGACAATCGCCATAACGTTTGGTAGGCACTGAGTAGATGGTGCTCAGTATGAGACATCAGAAGTTGCCACGCTTCTTGCGACAGTCGTAACCCAAATTTTTGCGCCTGTATTTGTAATAACTGCTGACGCTGCTGCTCATTGTATAAATTGCAGTCAATGACAGTGCCATATTTTGCAAAAGGAGCAAACCATTTGCTGCTCTGACTACGTTTGTCTTGTTTGGGTGTCAGCCACAACAAACTATGACTGCCTGCGTTTGTCTGCGCTTCAACGGCAAAGCGTTCTAGCTCAGCAATGACGGCTTTATCAGGTTTATGATTGCCCGTCACGATCAAAGCGCTAGCATCATCGAATAGAGACTGACTGCCAAGCTCTGATAGCACCTCTTGCCAGCTTTTGACGGATATCAGCTCGATACGTTTTATGGCGTAGTTTTGCGCGCGCCAATGCGGACGAAGCGCATCAATCAGCCATTGACTGAGTAATGGCTCATCACCATGCGCCAGCCACAAGCCCGCTACCGCAACTGAAGGTTGCAGTAGTTTTGGATAGGCTTGTATAAAGGTATCTTGCATAGAGTGATAGGACACAGGTTGGTAAGCAGGTGATAGCATTTGCAATAATGCAGTAATATAACGAGCGCTTTCGAATCTGCTTAGCTGACTAACTGGCTCATTAACTAAATATAGTACGTACGCTCGTTATTATTCATACTTAAACGACTGCAAATGGTATGGCTTAATAATAGTATTGATTAAAGGCTACTTCTTGGGTACGACAACAACCGTCGGAGTTACGCCTTTACTTGTTAATACAGATTGCTTGGTAGTAGATTCGACTTTTGGTAAAGAGATCGCCACGTATTGATCGGTAATACGGCGCGCTAAGCTGTCATAGAGCCAATCACGAATCTGATCGCCTTGCTGGTCATCGGTACTGACAGAGGCTTCATTGTACTGGTAGCTGCGCTCGACTTGAATCGGATTGGTAAGGGTGACTGGCTTGCCGTTCTCAATCGTTTGGTAGCTGACATCTGCTGAGAGTACCAAACGAATCTCTGTCAATACACCAACCAATTCATAACGTTTAAAACGTATGTTTCGGATATCGATCGCTGCAATCGTTTTAGTACCTGCTTGCTGATTACTACGAACCACATCGTCGACGCTCATATTATCAATGACGTCGACCCCCAACGTCGTTAGGCGACGGGTCAATGGTAATTTTAGAGGAAATGAGGTGCGATTGTCTTCGATAATGACGGCTGTTTTGCTTGCATTGAGTAGCATCGGTGTGTCATAACCGCGCAGCTGAAAACCGCAGCCACTTAGACTCGCAGCTGCACCTACTATGGCAAACATAGGCAATGCTGCAAGTACTGCTGTCGCAAGCTTACGTCCACCAAATGGTTTTGTAGCAATGTACTGTGCACTTGGTTGTGACTGCTCAGCTCGATGTTTATATGACATAAACGCTATCCTCATATGATAAAAAGGCTTAGAACACTAAGCCTAGGCGACTAGCCTACAACCACGATATTAACCAGCTTATTAGGAACAACGATTTCTTTTTTGATCTCGCCTGTGATGAATTTTGCCACGCTATCCATCGTTCGAGCCTGTGCTTTTAATTGCTCAGGATCGCTATTGGGTGCGACATCCATCTTACCGCGCATTTTACCATTGACCTGCACGATCATCGTAATCGTATCTTGTACCAGCGCGCTGTCATCAACAGTTGGGTAGTCTAGAGTCAAAGTGTCAAGACCTAGCTGCTCAAGCAAATGCTCACCAACATGCGGCGCATAAACAGACAGCATAATCAGAAGGTTGGTCAGCGCTTCATGCTTAACGTGTAGCTCTTGCTCGCTACTGGCGTTAAAAGCCGTCAATTCATTAGCAAGTTCCATCAAGCTTGAGACTGGGGTGTTGAGTGCCAAACGATTACCCAAATCACTATCAATCTTAGCGATGGTTTCGTGCGTTTTACGGCGTAAGTTCTTGGCTTCTTTGCTCAGTCCCTCTGTGCTTAAGGTCGCACTATTAAGCGTATCAATACTGATGCCAGCTGTTGTTAGCGCTTGTATATGGTCGTTAGCAATACGCCATACTTTTTTCACAAAGTTATAAGGGCCTTTTAACGCATCATCTGACCATTCAAGCGTCTGGTCTGCAGGTGCGGTAAATAGCGTATATAAACGAACCGTATCAGCACCATATTTATCAATGGTGATTTGCGGGTCGACGCCATTGTTCTTCGACTTAGACATTTTTTCGATTTTGCCAATCGTGACTGGTTGACCATCTAACTTCAAGATGGCTTTAATCGGCTGACCACGTTCATTGAAGTCAATATCGATGTCTTCTGCAAAGTAATAAGTGGTACTGCCATCTGCATTGACGCGGTAGAACGTACCAGCGAGTACCATGCCTTGCGTCATTAGATTAGCGAACGGTTCGTCACCAGTGACTAAGTTTTCATCACGCATGAGCTTGTGGAAGAAACGAGCATATAGTAGATGCATCACCGCATGTTCGACACCGCCCACGTATTGATCGACAGGCAGCCATTTATTGGCAGCAGACTTGTTGACCATGTTTTGCGCATCCGTTGGGCTAGCAAAGCGCGCGTAGTACCAGCTTGACTCCACGAATGTATCAAAGGTATCGGTCTCACGCTCAGCAGGGTTGCCACACTTAGGACACGTGGTGTTCACAAACTCTGGGATATTTTTGAGTGGGTTACCGCGACCATCAGGCACAACATCAGTCGGCAGCACAACAGGCAAGTCTTGCTCTTCAACAGGCACCGTACCACAATGCTCACAGTTGATCATTGGGATAGGGCAACCCCAATAACGCTGGCGAGACACGCCCCAATCCCGCAAGCGATATTGGATTTTTTTCTTGGCAAGCTCTTTTGGTTCAAGCTTGCTCAGCATTGCTTCAAACGCTTGCTCAAAATCTAAACCATCAAACTCACCTGAGTTAACCAAAGTATTGCGCTCGGTATAGGCAAGATTGACCTCAGTATTAACATCAGTATCGTTTGCTTTGGCATCCGCTTTAGCGTCGTCAAAATAGCCATCAGGCGTATGGATAACTTGCTTGATCGGTAGGTTGTACTTCACTGCAAACTCGTAATCGCGCTCATCATGAGCTGGTACTGCCATGACCGCACCTGAGCCATAGCTCATCAACACATAGTTAGCGACCCACACAGGCACTTCTTCGCCAGTCAGCGGATGGGTGACGGTCAGACCAGTGTCCATACCGATTTTTTCGGCTTTAGCAAGATCGGCTTCAGCCACTGAGCCTTTTTTACAAAGCGCACAGAACTGAGCGATTATCTCATCATTTTCAGCAGCGTACTGGGCGAGTGGATGCTCTGCTGCAACGGCGACATAAGTCACGCCCATTAAGGTATCAGGACGAGTAGTGAACACATCTAAGGTGTTTTCTTCACCAGCAAGCTCATAAGGGAAGTGGACTTCCATACCCGCACTACGACCAATCCAGTTGCGCTGCATGGTCAATACTTCAGACGGCCAGTGACCCTCTAGCTGATCCAAATCATCCAATAGCTCATCAGCATAGTCAGTGATGTTGAAGTAATACATTGGGATGTCGCGTTTTTCCACTGCCGCGCCACTACGCCAGCCTTTACCGTCGATGACTTGCTCGTTTGCCAAGACAGTATTATCAACTGGATCCCAGTTGACTGTTGAGAGCTTTTTATATACCAAGCCTTTTTTGTACAACTGCAAGAACAACCACTGCTCCCACTGATAGTACTCAGGGCTGCAAGTGGCAAACTCGCGTGACCAGTCAATAGACAAGCCAAGTAGTTTAAGCTGTGCGCGCATGTTGTCAATATTGGCAAACGTCCACGCAGCAGGCGGAGTTTGATTGGCAATCGCGGCGTTTTCAGCAGGCAAGCCAAAACCATCCCAACCCATTGGTTGCATGACCTCATACCCTTTGAGACGATAATAGCGGCTTAATACGTCAGAAATCGTATAGTTACGTACATGACCCATGTGTAGCTTGCCGCTTGGGTAAGGGAACATCGACAGCATGTAACGGCTTGGTTTGTCGCTTGGCTCATTGCTGACTTCAAAGCGCTTATCAGTGGCCCATTTGGTTTGCTGTGCGGCTTCTATCGCTTGCGGGTTGTAATAATGGTTATCGGTTTGGTCTGCTGTCACGGCATTGCTCATAGTCGGCTCGAAATTGGTTGATACTGATTTATTTAATACGGATTTGTTTAATACTGATTAAAATAGGTGGAATTTGACAATGCCATAGCATAGCGTAATTTGGCAAAAATTGCGACGATATGATGCATTCACTAACAAGGTTTGTGGATTGACCGTGAGGTATTTTCTATATCTAGTCAGCCTTCGGTATAATAGGAACATTCACAGGCATTTATGGGCAATAATAAGGACTCGCAATGACCATCACTATTTACGGTATCAAATCATGCAGCACAATGAAAAAGGCGTTCAATAAGCTAGATGAATTAGGCGTTAGCTATGAGTTTCACGACTATAAAAAACAAGGTATCAATAAAGAAGCAGTACAGCGCTGGGTAAATGAGTTGGGTATTGATAAGGTGCTGAATAAACGCGGCACGACATGGCGAAAGCTAGATGACAGTCAAAAGCAAGCGGCTGATGCTGGTGTAGACAACGCGATAGATTTACTCGTGGAAAATACTAGCATGATTAAACGCCCGATTGTAGAAGGTCAGCTGGCAGATAAAAATCAAGAAGTATTGCTGTGCGGTTTTAATGAAGCGGAGTTTGATAAGGCTTTTTCGTAATTCGTTATTCTACATGACCAGCTTTCAAGAATTGCCACTCTAAAAGCTTAAAAGTTTAAAAAACCTAAAAGAGCCCGAGCTAGTGCAAAGCTCGGGCTCTTTTGTATTGATAGCTGATAATAGGCACGTTTTGTGAGTCTAATTATGCATCTATTTCACGGCTAATGAGGGTACCAACGCCTTCATTAGTAAAAATTTCCAACAAGGTCGCGTGGGGTACACGGCCATCGACGATAACGGCACTTTTGACGCCGCTACGTACCGCATCAAGCGCACACTGAATTTTAGGAATCATGCCGCCTGAGATCGTACCGTCTTCGATGAGGCCATCGACTTTCTTTGGCGTCAGTCCAGTGACCACTTCACCATCACGGCCCAGTACGCCTTTGATATTAGTGAGCAGCATCAGCTTCTCTGCTTGCAAAAACTCTGCGACTTTTCCTGCGACCAGATCGGCGTTGATGTTGTAGGTATTGCCTTCTTTATCAACGCCAAGTGGTGCGATAACGGGAATAAAGTCAGAGGCAATCAGCATGTTAATCACATCTTTATTGACACTCACCACATCACCGACGAACCCTAAATCGACAGGAACAGCGATACCATCTGCGCCTATTTTTTCCATCATCAGTTTTTTCGCTTGAATCAAATTGGCATCTTTACCGGTCAGACCGATCGCGCGCCCGCCATGCTTATTAATTAAGCTAACAATGGATTTGTTAACACTACCGCCCAATACCATCTCTACAACATCCATGGTGCTTTTGTCGGTGACACGCATCCCATCGATACGGTCTGATTGACGGCCTAGCTCTTTTAATAAGTTATCGACTTGTGGACCGCCACCATGAACGACTACTGGATGCATACCCACAGTTTTTAGTAAGACGATATCGCGAGCAAATGAGCTCTCAAGCTCAGGGTCGGTCATCGCATTGCCGCCATACTTCACCACGATGAGCTTATCAACAAAACGCTGAATATAGGGTAACGCTGTGGTCAATACCTCAGCAGTGTTTTTGGCATCATCTAAATTAAGCGTCATTATGAACTCCTAAGGGCAGTGTTGAGTGGGTTGTTTTTGTTGTATCTATTGTCTCTAACGAGATAACGATATGATTTTGTATGGCTACTCAGCAGGCATAGCAACGATCTGTTGTGCTAGCGCTGCGCTAAATGGTCGGCACAGAGCCGCAAACGTTGCCTGAATATCTCTTAAGTCGTCCATGCTGTTGCCTGCAAAGCGTGCAGTTAGGTTGTTACTGGTGTTTGATTGGCGTAATACCCCAAACCCATGTGCAAAGTCCAAGCGTATACCATCAATGCAGTTCAGCTTAGTTCCTGTGGGGAATAAACACTTGGCTTGCCCAACTGTTATGTATGATCTGACTGTGGCGCAAGCACATATTGACGACTTGCATAAGGCAGTTGGTAGATGGGCAACTTCTAAGGGTTGTTCAGGCTTATTGATAGAGTTGCTAACAGAACCGTTAATAGCGTCAGTATCGACAGATATACCAACCAGATGCTGCAAGTAGGTACAGAAACTCGTCAATTGCTCCATAATTGTACAATCTCTCATAGTCGCCTGCGGTATTGGTAGATAATGGTCAGCGGTACTGACCATCGCAGGCAAGCGTTGCATAATATCTGTCAGAGATTTTTTATTATCAAATGCATTACGAGACTGGTCAAACCGATGCAGCAGCCGTAATGCAGCGTACATCGCATCATCATAAGCAATAAAACGACTGTCATTGAAAATAAAATGTCCCGATAATTCACCAGCGAAAACAATTTGACTGTCAGGGTGTTGTATCTGTTGGCGCATAAAGCTGCTGCCTGTCTTACTAATCACAGGCGTGGCTTTGAGGTTGGTCAGTAATTTTGGTAAATGGTGGGTACATTTGACATCGAACAGCACTTCAGGCGCTAGTAAGGAGTCAAGTAGAGGTTTGGGATGCTCAGTGAGGGCAATACGTGCCAAAAAGTAGAGCAAATAATCAGGAGTGACCACTTTGCCTTCATTGTCGACGACTACCAAACGATCACCATCACCATCAAAAGCCAGGCCCATATCTGCATTGTGAAAAATGACAGCTTGTTGCAACTCGGTTAGACGGTTAGGCTCGGAGGGGTCAGGGTTGCCCAATGGAAAGCTGCCATCTGGCGTACCATTGAGAACAATGACCTGCTGACAAAAACGCTCAAACAAGCGCTGAGCGATGTTGCCTGTAGCACCATGCATACAGTCAATGACTATGATTAAATCAAGGTTGAGAGGATTTTCTGGTGTTTTTGTAGATGCTATTTGACCGTGGCTTGTCCGATTGTGAGTTGTCTGTGTGTGCCGAGACAGCTGCTCAAATACTTTTTCAATAGCCGTGATATAAGTATCTGCAACCTGCCCGTCAGGTAGCTCTGTTAGCAAATCGTTCGATGACTCGGTATCGAGGACAGTGTCTGTAAAGCTTGAGTCTAAGGCGACTTTGTTAGATTGATTCTTAGGTGAGTAATGATTGTGATGGGCAATCAGTTGTTGATACAGGGTTTGTATCTCTGAGCTGCTTGGGGATTTATGATTGACTAGCCACTTGATGCCTAATATCTCTTTGGCAGAATGGCTGGCAGTCACCATGATACCATGACCTTGATATTGCGCTGACCAAAATGCCATCATTGGCGTGGTAATGAGCCCCAGTTGGATAACACGTAAGCCTCTCTCTATCAGGGTGGTAGATAGTGCGCGAGCAATCGTCTCACTGCCAACACGCATGTCGTAACCGATAATGACAATATTTGTAATAATGTTATTTTTAATGCCAGTGTTCTTAACACGCTGGCTTTTAACATCAGTGTTTTTAATGCCATTGCTCTCACTCCGAGCACCTTGCTTAGTAATTACAGTGCTGTTTTTACAGTCATCCATATCAGCAACCATGACCGCATCATTATGCTGAGCCAGCTGGCGGTCTTGGGAATTATAGAGATGCGCAAAAGCATATCCCAATGCTTGTACAAACTCGTTTGTAAAATACTGATGCGACCCACGGATATCATAAGCACGAAATAAGAAATGCTGAGCCGCAAAAGATGGCATTGCTTACACTCCTTATTTCCGTAATTATGGTGAGATGATAAGTAAGATAAAAACGAGATAGCCTAAGATCTTATCAATGCTATCCAAATAAACGCTAGTCGCTATCCAAAAAACTGTCTATTTGAGCTACTGACGACCTGAATGTCCGAACCCACCAGCACCACGTACGCTTTCATCACTGAATTCTGCGACGACTTCAAACGCAGGACGGGCAATAGGAACGACAATATACTGTGCCATACGTTCGGCTGGATTAAGTACAAAGTCATTTTCGCTACGGTTCCAAATACTGACCATCAGCTCACCTTGATAGTCAGCATCAATGAGCCCAACCAAGTTACCCAAGACGATACCGTGCTTATGACCGAGACCTGAGCGCGGTAGGATCATGCCCGCATAATTAGGATCTTGGATATAGACCGCAAGGCCTGTACCGATCAAATGGGTTTCGCCTGCCTTGATGGTCAAGGGTTCATCGATACAAGCACGCAGATCGATACCAGCACTGCCGTCGGTTGCACGAGTCGGTAGAGAGAACGCTTCATCTTCAGTAATTTTAGGGTTTACGACTTTAACTTGTACAGCCTGCATAACACACTCGCTTCATGGTTTGATAGATTCTAGACCTTAGTTTCTAAAATTTAGATGCTAGATTACGATTTTAAAAAGTTATTCAATGTTTTTAGATAAGTTATAGTGTCATATTTTAGATAGAGAGCTGACTATTCGATAGTTTCATTAAAGTATTAGTACGCTGGCTAATCCTAAGAATGACATAAAACCGACAATATCTGTGACGGTGGTTAGTATCACTGAAGCGGACAACGCAGGATCGATATTCATGCGTTTTAGCATCAGCGGTATACTAATCCCTGAGACATTAGCCGCAGTCATATTAATCGCAATGGCAAAGCCAATGACGGCACTAATCTTGATATCATGAAACCATAATTGAGCAATAAACGCCATGATTATCGCCCAAATGATACCGTTTATCGCACCCACCCACAGCTCTTTGTTGAGTAGCCAGACTCGGTTAGAACCACCGATTTGACCCATTGCCATACCGCGGATGACGACAGTCAATGTCTGTGAGCCTGCAATACCGCCCATACTGGCAACTACAGGCATCAATATCGCTAGCGCCACCACTTGTGCCAATACTTCCTCGAACTGTCCAATCACTGCTGCGGCCAGAAGCGCGGTACATAAGTTAATGCCTAGCCAGACGCTACGGCTTTTGGCACTGGTTAAGATAGGCGCGAACAGCTCTTCATCTTGACTAACACCAGCGAGGTTTTTCATGGTGCTATCAACATCATCTTGGATAATTTCCATAATGTCCTCGCCATTTAGCTGTCCAACCAGTTCGCCATGACTATTAATGACAGGCGCAAAGCGGATGTCTTCTGAACGAAAAATCGCAGCGGCATCTTGGATGTCTAAGCGATCGTTAATCGTAATAGCAGTATCAATCAGCTCCGAGACTAGGGTGCTTTGCTTATGTTTGATCAAATCTACTAAGCTCAATAGACCGAGTAATTGCTGGCTTTGATCAACCACTAGCAGCTCTTGGCTTTCGTCATCAAGTAAATCGTCGTTTTGGCGCAGCCAATCTTGTACATCAGACAGATAGATATCATCTCTTATTTGGATAATATCAGGATCCATATAGCTGCCAACTTCCCAGTCGTTGTACGTATCAAGTTTATTGACTTGGACACGCGTCTCTTCGTCCAGCGTTGCCATCACTGAGGTACGGACGCTCTCAGTTACGGTATCCAGAATCTCAGAGATATCCTGAGCATCGAGGTCTTGAGTAAACAATGAGATCTCTTGAGAAGAGATGTTCTCCATCAACGGCTGGCGAGTATCGTACTCGAGCTCAGCAAGCACTTCACCCTTGATGCTCTCTGGTACTTGCTCCCAAATGAGTAAACGGTTCTGGGTAGGGAACGATTCTAGTAGGCTTGCAATCTCATACTCAGACTGCTTTTCTAAAAACTCGGTGATTGCCTCATATGCTTTATTGGCCACCAAATCCTGCAAATACAGCAGTTTATATTCGGCGCTGTATTCAGCTGGATTGTAATCGCCTGGTAGTGTTGATGGTCGTTCCTGCTCGGGCGTCGGGGTAGGCATAAGGGATCCCATATTTTTAGAAAGGTGAAATAACTATAGCCCAATCATGTGTCAACGATTGCAGCGTGACGCTTGCCAAATGTACTCAGTCAACAATATGCGCTGTCAATACTACTAGTGCTGATGTTAGCGTTTACCGAGTAGCGCTCGAATATTGGCCAAGTATTCATCAGCGACAGCCTCTGGGTCTTTGGTCGCTTTTTTCTTTTTTGCTTTGGCGGGCCAATCAATATGATCTTCAGGCAGCTCGTCCAAAAACCGAGACTCAGAGGTGACACGCATTTGCCCACCAGCACGGCGCTGGGTTGCAAGCGTCAATGTCAGCTCGCGACGCGCACGAGTAATCCCTACATACATCAGACGACGTTCTTCTTCGACTGTCTCACTCATGATAGAGTTGCGATGCGGTAGCATCTCTTCCTCAAGCCCCATGATATAGACAAAATCAAACTCCAAACCTTTTGCCGCATGCAAGGTCATCAAGTTGACTTTGTTGGTGTTTTCTTCTTCTTGCTGTTGTTCGAGCATATCGAGCAAGACCAGTTTACGAATGATGGTATCAATCGTCCGGTCTTCGTCCTCTTCCGCGCGATTAATCAATGACTGAATACTGGTATACAGCATATCGATATTATCAATGCGGTTTTTTTCTTGCTGCGGTGTTTTGGCATCGCTACGGACAAAATCAATATAGCCTGTCTCATCAATCATTTGACGCACGATTGGCACAGGATCAGGGTGCTGATCCAGCTCACGCGTATAGTGCTCAATGAACTCACCAAACTCTTTTATTGTGCCATAAGCCTTGGAAGGTAACACGTGGGTCAGGCCCGCATGAGTACAGGAAGCCAGTAGCGATATACTGTGTTCTTGTGCAAACAAGCCGAGCTTTTCGAGCGTGGCAGGTCCCATACCGCGCTTAGGGGTATTAATAATCCGCAAAAACGCACTGTCATCTTCAGGATTCAAGATCAGACGCAGATAGCCCATGATGTCTTTGATTTCACTACGAGCAAAGAAAGACTGTCCACCCGATAATTTATAAGGAATTTGCAGCTGGCGCAGTTGCGCCTCTAGCATGCGTGCCTGAAAGTTACTGCGGTATAGCACTGCATATTGCTCCCACTCATTGCCAAAGCGCAATTTGTGCGTGACGATTTCTTTAGCGACGCGCTCCGATTCGTCATCGTCATTACGGCAGTTGATGATCCGAATCTTTTCGCCTTGGCCCTTATCTGACCACAGTTTCTTTTCAAATAAATGCTCGTTGTTGGTAATAACCGCGTTGGCCGAGGTCAAAATACGCGTAGTCGAGCGGTAGTTTTGCTCAAGCATGACAATTTTTAGTTTTGGAAAATCTTCTTTTAGCAGCGCCATGTTTTCAGGTTTTGCCCCGCGCCATGCGTAGATAGACTGATCGTCATCACCTACCACGGTAAATCGCCCTTGCGGCCCAACAAGATTTTTAATCATTTCGTACTGAGCGGTATTGGTATCTTGATACTCATCGACTAATAAATAACGAATACGGTTTTGCCACTTGTCACGTAGCTCTCTATTTTCACGTAAAATCTTGGTAGGCAATACAATCAGGTCATCAAAATCAACGGCATTATACGCGCGCAAGTTACGCTCATAAAGCGCATATAACGTCGCAAAAATCATCTCTTCTGGATCGTCTAGCGTTTCCATCGCCTGATCAGGCTCGACCAAATCGTTTTTCCAGTCAGAGATCATCTTGATGGCTTTGCCAACGAGCTCGCGACTTTCAGCGCCACTCAAGTTATCGCGCATCATGAGCTCCATCAAAAGACGCTTACTGTCGTCACTGTCCATGATAGAAAAATTGCCTTTGAGCGGGGTATGAATCAGCTCATAGCGCAAAAACTGTAGACCAAATTGGTGAAAGGTCGATACCGTTAGACCGCGCATTTTTTCACTTGGTAGTAGTTTACTGACACGCGCTTTCATTTCACGTGCTGCTTTATTGGTAAAGGTCACCGCCGTGATACGCTCAGCTGGCATATCACACTCTTGGATCAGGTAGGCGATCTTACGCGTGATCACCGAGGTCTTACCAGAGCCTGCACCTGCAAGGACGAGTAGGGGACCAGATACGTAGAGCATGGCCTCGGATTGTTTGGGATTGAGTTGACTCATAACGTGACCTGTAAGACAAAAGCAAAAAGAGGGTAGCACTGATATCGCACCAGTAGATGAACACGACGCGTCTCACCAAAATCAATATCGTAGCGACAGTTGAATACTATTTATTGTTGGATACTATGTATTATAAGAATAATTGAGTTTACGGTCTGATAGTAAAATATCACCAAAATCAGGTGGGTTATTATAAAGCAAAAACAGCTCTTTTGGGGAGGAGTTGGTTGCTGAAATAAGAGTGCTTGATCAACTAAGTTTTGATAAATCTTGTAGCAAGATGCGAGCATGGTTAAAAGTATGGATTTGGGGTTAATATAAGGTAAAGTCCATATCATAATTCATAGTAAAAAAAACACATTTTTTTTGCACAGAAAGTGACCGTTCAATACAGTTAAAAACTAGCTTTTAGGCACTGATATGCGTATAGTACGTAAATAATTTATGCCAGTTGTCACGCCATTATTGACCACGTGTAATGAGCTATTAAATCAATTAAATACGCAGCCAGATATGATATTGATTTAATACGTTGATCTTACGTTGTTAGAAGATGCGTTGGGCGACCAGCCTTTGTCCGCGTGCATTCCGGAATCTCTACAGTTGGTCATGTCTGACATCGTCGTCAATACGCTTGATAATTGGTTATTACCAGCAAAATACCTAACATGTGACTCAATGACAGTTACTTAAACTCAGTGACAAATGCTTAAATGCAATGACAGTCGCTTTGTGTTTTCGTCTACGTTATACCTGTCGTGAGGCGACCCTCGTAGGTCAGTACTTGCGCTGTGTATGACACTCGATTGGGTGAGGAGCACGTATTATCATGTCTGCTTTTAATTGGTCAGCAGTTGCTTTTATCTTAGCCGCCATTGGGCTAGTTGTCTTTATGCTGGTTGTACCGCGTTTGCTTGGTGGCCGCTCTCAAGGCTCACAAAAAGAAGAAATATTTGAAGCGGGTGTTGTCGGATCTGGCAACGCCCGTATTCGTTTGTCTGCTAAATTCTATCTTGTAGCGATTTTCTTTGTTATCTTTGATTTAGAAGCGCTATATCTCTACGCTTATGCTGTTTCAGTAAGAGAGGCTGGCTGGCTTGGTTTTGCCGCCGCTGCTACCTTTATCACTATCCTAATTATTGGTCTGATCTATGAGCTCAGCTTGGGTGCGATGAATTGGGCACCTGCAGATAAGCTACGCAAAAAAGTACGCTTACATGCCGCTCCTGCTGGCTTTAATCTGGCAGACATTACCAAGTTTGATGGCGCTCACGAATTGATGGTCGATCCTACCGGTAAGGTGCCAGCACAGTCATCAGGACAAATCAATGTCTCAAACAATATTGAGGCCAATCGCCGTCATCTACAAAACATTGATCATATCAATACGACAGGTAATGTGACTACTGTAGATTTTGCGACGTCTGCTCAACGAGACAAGACTGAGCGTTAGCACTAGCTGATGATTTTGGCTCGTAGCATTTGTCACAATGGGCAGCAAGATATAAAGACGGTAGTCGGTTTTATCAACGATCACCGATGATCAGATATTTATGATCAGATACTCAATAATAAAAGTTATGGCAATAGCGCAATTAAGCTGACTGCTACGCCAAACTTAATATGAAGGTTGTATGTTATGAAATACACATTAACAAAAGCCAACCCTGATGCAGATACCTATCCTGCACAGACCAGCCAAACGGTCAATGATCCTATCGAAGACGAAGTCAATAAAAACGTCTTTATGGGTCGCCTAGAAGATCTTGTTCATTCAACAGCAAATTGGGGGCGCAAGCACTCACTATGGCCATTTAACTTTGGTACGTCTTGTTGTTATGTCGAATATGCCACTACCTTAACTGCTGTTCATGACTTGTCACGCTTTGGGGCAGAGGTTATCCGTGCGTCACCTCGTCAAGCAGACGTGATGATCGTCGCCGGTACTTGCTTCGTCAAAATGGCCCCTGTTATCCAGCGTCTTTATGAGCAAATGCTCGAGCCAAAATGGGTCATCTCTATGGGCGCCTGTGCCAACTCGGGCGGTATGTATGATATCTACTCGGTCGTACAAGGCGTGGATAAGATTATCCCTGTTGATGTGTATGTGCCTGGCTGTCCGCCGCGTCCAGAAGCGTTGATTCAAGGTTTGATGTTACTGCAAGAATCGATCACTAAAGAACGTCGTCCATTGGGCATTCACGTCAATGAACAAGGGGTCTATCAACCTCAGATGACACCTGAACGTGACCGTAAGCAGGCAGACCGTATCGCTGTCAAAAACTTACGTAGCCCAGATAGTATTTAGGTTTTAAACAGCATTTAGACTTGTAGTAATAGTTTTAATATTTTATGCGCTTATCATAGTTCGGTTATGATTAACATAGCTCAGTTATGGTTGACATAGTTCAGTTATGATTAATGAAGGAATACATCATTCATGGTCACGGTAGTCGAAAACACAGATCCTAGGATCAAGCCCGTCCCAGCAGTCATTACAGAGCTGGAGCAGAAGTACGCTGGTAAATTTGTTGTGCAGCACACTGTGGATGAGATTCCAACGGTTTGGGTGGCTCGTGCAGACTTATTAGACGTTCTCTTGTTCCTACGCAAATTGCCCAAGCCCTATGTCATGCTATTTGATTTGTCAGCGATAGATGAGCGCTTGCGTCAGCACAGAGCGGGTTTGCCTGACAGTGATTTTACCGTTTTTTACCATTTAATGTCGCTTGAGCGCAATAGTGATATACGTGTCAAAGTCGCACTGAGCGAAGACGATCTCAACGTGCCAAGCGCTACCAATATTTGGCCAAACGCCAACTGGTATGAGCGCGAAGTATGGGATATGTTCGGTATTGTCTTTAGCGGCCATCCGCATTTGACCCGTATTTTATTGCCAAAATACTGGGAAGGGCATCCACTGCGTAAAGAGTATCATGCACGTGCGACTGAGTTTACTCCGTATTTCTTGAACACGGCCAAGCAGCAATACGAACAAGAAAACCTGCGTTTTGTCCCAGAAGAGTGGGGTATGAAGCGTTCAGGTCGCGATGAGGACTTTATGTTCTTGAACATCGGCCCTAACCATCCCTCTGCTCATGGTGCGTTTCGTTTGGTGCTACAGCTTGATGGCGAAGAAGTCGTCGACTGTATCCCTGATATCGGCTATCACCATCGCGGCGCCGAAAAGATGGCTGAGCGCCAAACGTGGCACTCATTCATTCCTTATACCGACCGTATTGATTATCTTGGCGGTGTGATGAATGAGCTGCCGTACATCATGTCGGTCGAAAAGCTTGCTGGGATTACCATTCCACCTCGCGCCGAAACTATCCGTGTGATGATGAGTGAGTTTTTCCGAATCACCAACAATTTGCTATACGTTGGTACGTTCATTCAGGATGCGGGCGGCATGACGCCTGTATTCTATATGTTTACCGATCGCCAAAAAGCCTATGACGTTATCGAGGCGGTGACTGGCTACCGTATGCATCCTGCTTGGTTCCGTATCGGTGGTACGGCGGCTGACTTGCCACGTGGTTGGCAGCGTCTGGTTCGTGAATTCTTAGATTGGATGCCGAAACGCTTGGATGAGTATGTCAAAGCAGCATTACAGAACAGCGTACTCAAAGGCCGTACCCAAGGCGTTGCTCAGTACAACGCCAAGCAAGCATTGGCTTGGGGTGTGACAGGTGCGGGACTGCGTGCGACTGGTGTGGACTTTGATTTGCGTAAAGCACGTCCGTATATGGGCTATGAAAATTACGATTTTGAAGTACCCGTTGGTTACAACGGTGATGCGTATGATCGCTGTATGGTAAAAGTTGAAGAGATGCGCCAGTCATTACGTATCATTCGTCAATGTATGGACAACATGCCACAAGGCCCTTACAAAGCGGATCATCCACTCGCTGTGCCACCGCCAAAAGACCGTACGCTAAATGATATTGAGACATTGATTAACCACTTCATCTCAGTATCTTGGGGTCCTGTGATGCCAGCGGGTGAGTGTGCGACAATCGTCGAGGCGACCAAAGGTCTGAACAGTTATTACATCACCTCAGACAAAGCCACGATGAGCTATCGTACGCGCATTCGTACACCAACATTTGCGCATATACAACAGATGCCATCGGTCATTAATGGATCGCTTGTTTCTGACGCCATTATGTATTTAGCATCGATAGATATTGTGATGGCAGATTGTGATCGTTAAAGATGCCAGTAAGTCTTAAAGAATAGTTGTTTATCAATATATTATTGCCTGATGGCACACCAAAATGCTGTCACTTTTCGATATAACCCAGTTGCAATGAGACTGATATTGTCTAGTGATAGAGCAGGATGAGTGAGGAAAGATAGAAGATTATGAAAATTGTTTCCGACAAAATGCCAAAAGTAGATGTAGAGAGCATCCTCACCACTGAGGAAATTGCTGCCATTCATGAGTTTATGCATCATTACCCGCAAGCACGTGCCGCCTCGCTAGATGCACTTAAAATCGTGCAAAAGCGTAATGGCTGGGTTGATGACGCCCAGGCAAACGCTATTGCCAATATCCTAGACATTCCGATGTCAGATATGGATGGGGTTGCGACTTTCTTTAACCGTATCTACCGTCAGCCGGTCGGTCGTCATGTGATTCTGATCTGTGACTCTGTAGCTTGTTACTTGACAGGTTATGAGGCGCTATCAGCTGAAATTAGATCGCAGCTGGGTATCGAATACGGTCAGACAACTGCTGATGGTCGATTTACGCTATTGCCAATTTGCTGCTTAGGAAACTGCGACAAAGGCCCGGCAGTACTGATTGACGAAGACACTTACGGCCCTGTTCAACCCTCCGAGGTCGCGCAACTATTGGAGATATACGCATGAGTTTAACGATTTCAGAGCAGATTGCTCGTCGCGGTCAAGGTCAAGCACCAAGCCAGCTAAATGCACAGCGTGTTCCAATCTATGGCGATAAAGCCACAGCGACTAGCGAAACCAAGCCATTGACGTGGCGCCTAGCGCACCATGACGCCGTGCTTGATCTAGCCACTTATGAGTCCCTAAAAGGCTTTACGGGTCTGAAAGAAGCGCTATCTAAATCGCCTAAAGATGTCGGCAATATGATTAAAGCCGCCAATGTCCGCGGTCGCGGCGGTGCGGGTTTTAATGCGGGTCTGAAATGGTCATTTATGTCACCGCCAGATGGTCTACCGCGTTATCTCATCTGTAATGCTGATGAGATGGAGCCAGGCACGTTCAAAGATCGTCTACTGATGGAACGTCTACCGTTTCAGCTTATCGAAGGGATGCTCATTACCGCTCATGCTATTGGTGCGACGGACGGCTATATCTTTATCCGCGGTGAGTACATCTTGGCCGCTGAGCGTTTGGTGACTGCTATCGAAGAATGCTTGGCCAATAATCTGATGGGCGACAATATTTTAGGCTCAGACTTTAGCTTTAACTTGCATGTGCATACTGGCGCTGGACGTTATATCTGCGGTGAGGAAACGGCGTTAATTAACTGTTTAGAAGGTCGCCGTGCCAACCCACGTACTAAACCACCGTTTCCGCAAATCTCTGGTGCATGGGGTCGTCCAACCGTCGTCAACAACGTTGAAACGCTGTGCAATATGCCAGCGATTATGAACCATGGCGTCGAGTGGTATCAGTCATTATCTGAAATCAAAGGCAAAAGTAAAACGCCGGGCACCAAGCTATTTGGCTGCTCAGGATTGGTTAATGACCCAGGTCTATGGGAATTACCATTTGGTTATACGGCTCGCGAAATCATCGAAGATTTGGCAGGCGGTATGAAAGATGGCAAAACCCTCAAAGCGTGGCTGCCGGGTGGCGCCTCAACAGACTTTTTGACTACTGAGCATTTAGATGTGGTGGTGGATTTTGACACCATTCAAAACGCTGGTAGCCGTATGGGTACTGGTCTGATTATGGTCGTCGATGAATCACAAGACATGGTGCCATTACTACGCAACCTTGAGATTTTCTTTCAGCGTGAGTCATGCGGTTGGTGTACACCATGCCGTGATGGTCTGCCATGGGGCGTTAAATTGCTTACCGCCATCAATGATGGTGAAGGGCAAGTGGGCGATGTCGAAAAACTAGAAGGCCTGACGCGTGACTTATGGATTGGTAAAACATTCTGTGCGCATGCTCCAGGTGCGATGGAACCACTAATGAGTGCGATTAAATATTTCCGTCCAGAGTTTGATCAAAAAATCGCGCAGGCGGTTGGTGTCGATGTTATTGATGCGGCAGCCAACCAACAGCCAGTAGCGAAATAAGGAGAGCGGCATGGCAGTCATACATATTGATGGAACCACTGTCGAAGTAGATAGCGCAGATAACTTACTACAGGCCTGCTTATCACTTGGCATTGATGTGCCGTATTTTTGTTATCATCCAGCCCTTGGCTCAGTAGGCTCGTGCCGTCAGTGTGCGGTCAAGCAATTTCAGAGTAAAGACGACATGGAAGCAGGGCGCGGTCGTTTGGTGATGTCATGTATGGTCGCTCCTGGCGATGACATGTACATCTCTGTGACTGACGATGAAGCCAAAGCATTCCGTAAGTCGATGGTTGAGCTACTCATGACCAACCATCCGCATGACTGTCCAACCTGTGAAGAGGGCGGACATTGTCACTTGCAAGACATGACCTATATGTCAGGTCATAGCCGTCGTCGCTACCGCTTTACCAAACGCACGCACCACAACCAAGAGCTTGGCCCATTCATCGCACATGAGATGAACCGCTGTATCGCTTGCTATCGCTGTGTACGTTTTTATAAAGACTACGCGGGCGGCGAAGATTTGGGCGTTTACGGCTCAAACAATCGTGTGTATTTTGGCCGTGATAAAGATGGTCAGTTTGAAAGCGAATTTTCAGGTAACTTGACTGAAGTTTGTCCAACAGGTGTCTTTACCGATAAAACGCACTCTGAGCGCTACAACCGTAAATGGGATATGCAGTATGCGCCAAGCATCTGTCATGGCTGCTCAGCGGGTTGTAACATCTCACCGGGCGAGCGTTATGGTGAATTGCGCCGTATCGAAAACCGCTATAACGGCGAAGTAAACCGCTACTTCTTATGTGACCGTGGTCGCTTTGGTTATGGTTATGTCAACCGCGTGGATCGTCCAACCCAAGCGCTTGAACGCATCAATGATAAGCATGTCAAAATCAATATTGACTACGCACTTGATGAAACCATCAAACGACTCAAAGATAAAAAAGTCATTGGGATTGGCTCACCACGTGCCAGTTTAGAGACTAACTTTGCGCTAAAAAATCTCGTTGGCTTTGATAACTTTTCAACAGGTCTGAATCATCAGCAGCAAGCACTGGTTAATAAATGCATCGAAGTGCTTAACACTGAGGGTATTTATAACCCTAGCATGACTGATATCGAAACGCATGATGCAGTGCTCGTATTAGGTGAAGACATCACGCAAACGTCATCACGTGTCGCACTGTCAGTACGTCAAGCGGCAAAAAATGAAGGCCTAAAAATGGCAGCGGCGCTGCAAACGCAGCCTTGGCTTGCTGAACCCGTCAAACGTATCGCTCAAGATGCGCTAAGCCCAGTCTATGTCATCGATGTAACGCAAACTAAGCTAGAAGATATCAGTAAAGTGAGCGTAGTGGCGACCCCTGAAGACATCACTAAACTTGGCTTCAAGGTTGCTGATGAAATCGCTAATTTCGCTGATGATTTAGCAGAAATAAGAGACCCGCAAGCAGCTGATGCAAGTACTGAAACTGATGGTATGCAAGCGTTGGCGCAGCAAATCGCTTATGACTTGATTCAAGCCGATAAGCCTTTAGTTGTCTCGGGTAGCAGCTTGTCTTCTACCGCATTGATAGAAGCAGCAGCACAGATTACCCAAGCGTTGACCCAAAAACGTGCATCTATTAAAGCGACTGAGCAGCAGCAGGTTGAGGCACATAATGCCAAAGTACAGGTAGCCCAAGCAAAAGCGGCTAATGACCAGCCTGAAGAAGACCAAGATTTATCTGCTAAGCCAAACAAACCTGAAACAGGCGTCAATACAGAAGCTCAAGATGATGTCGAACGTGAGCCTGCTGAAAACCTTGAGTTAAAAGAAATTAATGATAAGTATCAGGCACAAGCAGGTATCTATCTAACGGTTCCTGATGCCAATAGCATAGGCATTTGTATGCTTGGTGGTCAGTCAGTTGAAGAACTGCTAGCGACTGATTACGATGTGGTTGTGGTTGCAGAAAACCAGCTAACAGATGCGATTGATGCCAATAAATTGACGCAGCTATTGACGGACAAAACGGTTATTGCATTAGATCATCAGCTCCTAGATTGGCATAAAGACGTCGATATTGTATTGCCAGCGGCTAGCTTTGCAGAAGCAGATGGTACATTGATATCGGCTGAAGGTCGTGCACAGCGTTTCTTCCAAGTTTACGATAATGAATACTACCATCCGATGAGCAGTATTAAAGAAGGTTGGCGTTGGATACATGCTGTGCATAGCAGCATTGAAGGTCGTGATGTCGATTGGACGCAGCTAGATGATGTAATCAATGCATTGATTGCCACCCATCCTAAACTTGCGGGTATTAAAGGCGCTGCGCCTGATGCTGATTACCGTATAACGGGTCTGAAAATCGCGCGTCAACCGCGTCGTTATTCAGGTCGTACTGCTATGCGTGCGCCAATCTCAGTGCACGAGCCAATGCAGCCAAAAGATTTGGATACTGGCCTAACTTTCTCAATGGAAGGTTATAGCGGTAAAGAAACGCCAAGCTCGATGATTCCTTTTGCCAATGCGGCAGGTTGGAACTCACCGCAAGCGTGGAACAAATATCAAGACAAAGTCGGCGGTCATTTGAAAGATGGTGATCCAGGTGTACGTTTATTCGATCAGCTAGAGCGCCTAGCCACTCGTCAATATGTGGCGCCAGAAGCGATGTCTTCGAATACAACTGACTTACAGCACGGCCAAGCCAAACTGGTGCCGATTCATAATATCTATGCCAGCTCAATGATGGCATCACGTAGCCCAATCGTCGCAGAGCAATTACCTGTTGCTGCTTGGCGTATCGGTATTGATGATGCTAAAGACTGGAATATCGCTGCTGGTGATTACTTAGCGATTGAGATTGATAAGCAGCAGATTACTTTACCTGTACAGCTTGTCGGTTATTTAGCAGAAGGCTGTATCGGCTATCCAGTTGGGCAGGTGAGTATTATCCACCCATCGATGCCAGCGTCAGTACGCAAAGTAGATGCGCCAGTAACGATGATGGGTAGCATGGCTAACGACATGATTAATGGTAATGACGCAGCGCAAATAAACGCAGCGCCGACCACCACACAGGAGGTGTAATATGCAAGTTACCCGTATTATCCCTGATGTGCCAAGCTTTTTGGCCAATAGCATGAGTTTTGATACTTGGTCTATTCTGTTTTTGGTGGGTCAGTCTTTAGTCATCTTTTTGGTCGTAGTATTGGTTGCCGCGATGATGATTATCTATGAGCGCCGCATGCTGGCCTTATGGCAAGATCGTTATGGTCCAAACCGTGTCGGGCCTTTTGGTTCGTTGCAGTTAGTCGCCGATATGCTAAAAATCTTCTTTAAAGAAGATTGGACACCAAACTTTACCGATAAGTTTATGTTCACCTTGGCACCTGCGGTCGCAATGTTTACTGCCTTAGCTTCATTTGCCATTATTCCTATCTCACCAACACTTGGCGTGGTTGATTGGGATATCGGTATTCTATTCTTCTTTGCTATGGCAGGTATTGCTGTCTATGCAGTGATGTTCGGTGGTTGGGCTTCTGCCAACAAGTTCTCACTACTCGGTGGTTTGCGCTCAGCAGCACAGACGATCAGTTACGAAGTGTTTCTGGGTTTGTCGTTGATGGGCGTTGTTGCTTTGACAGGTTCGTTTAACTTGCGTGCCATTGTCGAAGCACAAGCAGACGGCTGGTATATCATTCCGCAGTTTTTCGGATTCTTAACCTTTGTGGTGGCTGGTGTTGCCGTCACACATAGACATCCATTTGACCAACCAGAAGCAGAGCAAGAACTGGCTGAAGGTTATCATGTCGAATATTCTGGCATGAAGTTTGGTATGTTCTTCATTGGTGAGTATGTCAACGTTGTCTTGATTTCTGCTTTGATGACTTGCTTGTTCTTTGGCGGTTGGCTTGCGCCGTTCAATTTAGATATTCCATTTATTCCACCAGCTTTTTGGTTCATGATTAAAACGCTGTTCTTTATGACCATGTTTGTTTTGGCTCGAGGCTCACTCATGCGTCCGCGTTATGATCAGGTGATGAACTTTGGCTGGAAAGTATGTCTGCCCGTAACCTTGATCAATCTGTTGATTACTGCTGCGGTCATTTTGATCTTTTCTCCAACGTTATAGTCATTACTAGTAGCCATCACTGATGAACTAGGGTAAAGCTGATAAGGATAATAATCCCATGTTTACTACCATAAAAAAGACCGTCATTGGTATATTTACCATTGTCCGCAGCATGTGGATGGTCAATAGTCATGCGCTCAGACCGCGTGATACCATCCTTTATCCTGAAGAGCCGGTACCTGTACCGCCGCGTTTTCGTGGACGTATTGTCCTAACACGTGATCCTGACGGAGACGAGCGCTGTGTCGCTTGTAATTTGTGTGCGGTGGCATGTCCGGTAGGGTGTATCTCATTACAAAAAGCCGAGCGTGAAGATGGGCGTTGGTATCCAGAGTTTTTCCGTATCAATTTCTCACGCTGTATCTTTTGTGGATTATGTGAAGAAGCCTGTCCAACGACAGCGATTCAAATGACCCCAGATTTTGAGCTGGGTGAATATAAGCGCCAAGATTTGGTCTATGAAAAAGAGCATTTGCTCATTTCAGGACCAGGTAAATACCCTGATTATAACTATTATCGTGTGACAGGTATGGCGGTAGCAGATAAACCAAAAGGTGCAGCACAAAATGAGTCTGCACCGATTGATCTAAGGAGCTTGCTACCATGATGAATATTTTGAACCATCCTGAATTGGCTGGGTTTTATTCACTTGCAGCAGTGGCGATATTTGCCAGTCTGCGCGTCGTGACTCAGGCCAATCCAGTGCATGCTATCTTATCGATGATTGTGTCATTATTGGCAATCGCTGGGATATTTTTTGTACTCGGTGCGCCATTTGCGGGTGCGCTAGAGATCGTTGTTTATGCCGGCGCCATCATGGTGCTATTTGTCTTTGTCATTATGATGCTCAATCTAGGTATGAGTAATGACGAGCGCGAAGAGCGTTGGCTCGATGCGGGCACTTGGGCAATACCGACAGGATTGACGCTGATTATTGCAGTCGTGCTATACGCAATGATCGGTCTTAATCATGATGATGCGGTCATGATGGGCGGCACTACTATCTCTGCCAAAGCAGTGGGTACGGTGCTATTTACCAAATACATTATGTTGGTTGAAGTGGCAGCATTGCTACTGCTAGCAGCACTGGTTGCGGCCTATCATTTGGGTAAAGAATCGATCGATGAAGAGATCGTTGGTAACGATAGCCAAGACTTTCAGCCGAGCGTGGGTAGTATTGAGCTGTACGATAATGACAGCACCCACACAGAGCATGATGCTGTACAAATGGCTAAGCCCTACGAATATAAAGATGTTGACCCGCATGACTATGTAGGTATGAAGGTTGGTACGAAAGCAGGTAGCCAAGTAGGTGCGAACAAAGTCACGCGCAAGGAGTCAGACTAATGGTACTAGCAGCAAGCGTGGCACAAGATGTGTCAAACGTGCCGTTTGCCCACGAGGTGGCAGGCTTAGTACAGCCAGTTGCCGAGGCGCAGAACGTACTGGGTATGATACCCATGAGCCATGGATTGATTTTGGCAGGTATTTTATTTGCCATTGGTTTGTGCGGCGTCATGGTACGACGTAACTTCCTATTTATGCTTATGAGCCTTGAGATCATGATGAATGCGGCAGCATTGGCATTTGTGGTGGCGGGGAGTCGCTGGGTCGATCCAGACGGGCAGATTATGTTTATCTTTATTTTGACCTTGGCTGCGGCCGAGGCGTCAATTGGTCTGGCAATATTATTGCGTTTTTATCATCAGCGTGGGCATCTCGATGTCGATAGCGCCAATGAGATGAAAGGATGATGTCATGAGTTTATTACCATTAACCTTTATATTTCCGCTCATTGGCTTTTTGATTTTAGCCTTTATGCGTGACAAATTATCAGAGACGGTCGCAGCGATTGTTGGCGTAGGTAGCATGCTGTTATCAGCACTATGCACGCTGGTGGTTAGCTATACCTTTTTGACCACCAATCCAGCAGGAACGGTCGTACAGGTTCCGCTGTGGACATGGTTCCAAGTGGGCGACTTTGCGCCAAACTTTGGATTGAGCTTTGATGGCTTAGCACTGACTATGACGGGCGTTATCACTGGCATTGGCTTTTTGATTCATCTATTTGCTTCTTGGTACATGAAAGGCGACACTGGGTTTGCCCGTTTTTTTAGCTATATGAATTTGTTCGTGGCTAGTATGTTGTTACTGGTGCTAGCAGACGACTTGTTTTTGCTTTATCTCGGCTGGGAAGGCGTGGGTATCTGCTCGTATCTATTGATTGGTTATTATTACCACGATAGAGCCAATGGTCGCGCCGCGATGAAAGCCTTTACCGTCACACGTGTCGGTGATGTGTTCTTAGCCTTTGGTTTGTTTTTATTATTCCGCGAGTTCGGTACGCTCAATATTCAAGAAATTATTACGCGTGCGCCGGAAGTGTTTGACATCAACAATCCAACGATGATGCTAACGACTATGATGTTGGTTGGCGGCGCGATGGGTAAATCAGCGCAGCTTCCACTACATACATGGCTTGCTGATGCGATGGCAGGTCCAACACCTGTATCAGCACTTATTCACGCTGCGACGATGGTAACGGCAGGGGTTTATCTGATTGCCCGCTTGCATCCATTGTTTGAGCTGACACCAGGTATCTTATTGTACTGGGTTGGCGGCGTGGGTGCATTGACGCTGGTCGTTGCTGGATTCTGTGCACTCGCGCAAACAGACATCAAACGTATCCTTGCGTATTCAACTATGAGTCAAATCGGCTATATGTTTCTGGCGCTTGGTGTGGGTGCATGGCAAGGGGCAATCTTCCATCTAATGACCCATGCTTTTTTCAAAGCATTACTGTTCTTATCGTCAGGTGCGGTCATCCTTGCCGTACATCATGAGCAAGACATCTTTAAGATGGGCGGCCTGCGCAAAAAGATTCCATTGGTATTTTGGTGTTATATCGTCGGTGGCGGTGCACTTGCTGCCATACCTTGGGTTACCGTTGGCTTTTATTCTAAAGAAGCGATTCTTTGGGAGACGTATGCGACGGGTCATTTAGTCTTATTCTATATGGGTGTATTCGGTGCTTTCTTAACCGCAATTTATACGTTCCGTATGATTTGGATTATATTCTTTGGTGAAGAAAAAACCCATGCCCATAAGCTATCAGGCGTATCGTACTGGTTGCCTTTGACGGTGTTACTCGTGCTATCTACCGCTGTTGGTGCGTGGATTACACCGCCATTAGATGGCGTATTGCCAGAGAGCGTTGGTCATCTATTAGAAGTCGCGGGTGATGCACATGCCAAGCACACTGCAGAGTATATTGCGATGGGTGCGATGGCGGCAGGTTTGATATTGGCGGCACTATTATACGTCGTCAATAAAGGTCGCATGCTGACCAGCTTTAAGCGCTCACGTATTGGTGGGGCGCTATATCACTGGTGCTACCATGGCCTAGGTTTTGATGCGCTGTATGATGTGATTTTTGTAAAACCCTTTTTGTTCATCGGCCGCTTACTTAAAGCCGACCCTATCGATAAAACGTGGCTAACATTACCTAAACTGGCTTCAGTAGGTAACAAAGTATTGTCTGCGACGCAAACAGGGTCACTTCGAGGTTATGCTACAAGCTTTGGTTTGGGTATGGCTGTATTGCTGGTGCTGGTAATGATGACGGTGGTGTAAAAGATGATTGAATTACAACAAACGTGGATGCTACCAGCATTAATCGCAATTCCCTTTATTGCAGGGTTGCTATGCTGGTTGGTAGAGCGATTTAATAAACGTCTGCCGCGCTGGATTGCCTTAATTGGTATGACGTTGACCTTTGCGTTGTCATTGGTACTTTGGCAGCAAGGTGATTTTAGCGGTATGAGCAAGCAGGTCATTGCGCCAGATGCGGCGGTGCCTTGGGTCGCTGAGTTCAGTGTGCCATGGATACCAAGCTTCGGTATTAGTTTTCATTTAGCATTAGACGGTCTGTCATTGATGATGGTGGCATTGACTGGTTTGCTAGGTGTGGCAGCTGTTGCCTGTTCTTGGAATGAGATTCAGCGCCGTGTTGGTTTTTTCCACCTAAACTTGCTATGGAGTTTGGGCGGCGTCATCGGGGTTTTCCTAGCGATTGACCTATTCTTATTCTTCTTCTTTTGGGAGATGATGTTGGTTCCTATCTATTTCTTGATCGCCATTTGGGGTCATGATGTGGTTGGTAAAACCAAAGAATACGCGGCAACTAAGTTCTTTATTTATACCCAAGCGTCTGGGCTTATCATGCTCATCGGTATCTTGGTGTTGGTCATTATCAGCTATGCCCAAAAAGGCGTGGTGAGCTTCAATTATAATGATTTGCTCGGTACGTCTCTTGGCGGCTGGGAATACCCAATCATGCTGTGCTTCTTTATTGGTTTTGCGGTGAAATTGCCAATTATTCCTTTCCATGGCTGGTTGCCAGATGCGCATGCGCAGGCACCAACAGCTGGTTCGGTAGATTTGGCAGGTGTTTTGATTAAAACTGCTGCATATGGTTTGATTCGTTTTGTCTTGCCATTATTCCCAGTAGCGTCACAAGAGTTTGCACCGATAGCGATCACCTTGGGTACGATTGGTATCTTCTATGGCGCGTGGCTCGCGTTTATGCAGACCGATATGAAGCGTTTGCTTGCTTATACCAGTATCTCGCACATGGGTTTTGTGGTACTAGCAATCTATGCAGGGACATTGCTCAGCTTACAAGGTCTGATGATTCAAATGCTTGCTCATGGTTTGAGTTCAGCCGCACTATTCATTATGGCAGGGCAGTTGTATGAGCGTTTGCATACTCGTGATTTGACATTGATGGGTGGTATGTGGGGTCAGTTCCGTTACTACGCGCCGATCCTGATGTTCTTCTGTGCCGCGTTGTTGGGTATCCCAGGTACAGGTAACTTCATTGGCGAGTTCATGATTTTATTTGGCTCATTTGCTCAGTATCCTGTGTTTGTGGTGTTTGCAACATTTAGCTTGGTACTAGCTGGTCTGTACTCACTTATTTTGATTCATCGCGCATTATTTGGTGAAAACAACATCGCCGCATTGGCAGAGCGAGAAACCAAGTCACATGGTCTACCTGTTCGTAAGCTAAAAGATCTTGGCAAACGCGAGTTGTCACTACTACTAATGCTGGCGGCTGGTCTGGTATGGCTTGGACTATATCCACAGCCATTCCTTGATACGTCAAGTCATGCGATGCAGTGGATCAACAACGCATATATATACAGTCAAGTGACGCAGGTAGATGCATCGCAACTGCTTGATGTAATGGAGGCACGTTAAGTCATGAATGAGATTAAGATGAATGATTTGATAGGATTGTTGCCTTACGCGCCGATCATTGCCGTGGTCATTACGGTACTCGTAGTGATGATTGCACTCACTGTTAAACGCTCTCATATGGTCACTGGTACGATTACGGTGGTCGGTTTAAACATCGGTCTATTTACCTTATTAGGGCAAATGGCTGGTCTAATCGAGAGCGGTGTTATTGCGCCAAATGCTGAGCAGTTATTTGTTATTGATAACTTCGCTCAGTTTAATATGGTAGTGATTTTTGTCTGTGCCTTGGCTTGCTGTACGTTATCGTATGCATACCTCGCCAACCTAAAAGACAATAAAGAAGAGCTGTACTTGCTCATGTTGCTAGCGACCACTGGTGCACTACTAATGGTAAGCGCGCAGCACATGGCATCGTTCTTTATGAGTCTAGAGATGCTATCAGTACCGCTATATGGGATGCTGGCTTACACGTATATGCGTAACCAGTCGCTTGAGTCAGGACTTAAATATTTGGTGCTATCGGCGACCGCATCAGCAACGCTGCTGATGGGCATGGCCTTTATCTATGCAGAAGTAGGCTCGCTGGCATTTAAGCCAATCAACATGGTACTGGGTAATTTATTTGAGTCGCCACTATTGATTTTGGGTGCGGCGATGATGATGTTTGGTATCGCGTTCAAGCTCTCTGCAGCTCCCTTTCATATGTGGACACCCGATGTGTACGAAGGGGCACCAGCACCTATCGCTACTTTTTTAGCCTCTGTATCAAAAGTTGCGATGATGGCGCTAGCGGTTCGCTTCTTGATCGATACGGCGTTATTAGCACTACCATCAGTACAAATGCTACTAATGGTAATGGCGACCTTGTCCATTTTAGTGGGTAACCTACTGGCAGTACGTCAGACCAGTCTTAAGCGTCTACTCGGTTATTCTTCTATTGCCCATATGGGTTACGTGATGATCGTTATCGTCAGTATTGGCTCAGCTGCTGATAGTATCTCTAGTATGTATATGGCAGTCTATGCCTTTACCTCTATTGGTGCCTTTGGTGTCGTGACGTTGATGTCGAGTCCATACCGCTTATCTGGTGAAGCTGACGAGCTGACTCATTATCAGGGGTTATTCTGGCGTCGTCCAGTACTGACTGCTGTGATGACTATTATGATGTTGTCATTGGCTGGTATTCCACTGACGGCAGGCTTTATCACAAAGCTATTTGCTATCTTGGCTGCGGTACAAGGCACCAATTGGTTCTTGGCTGCGATGATTATTTTGGGTAGTGCGATTGGTCTATTCTACTACTTGCGCGTTCTACTCACGCTGTTCAAACGTCCTAAGCAGTTTATTGAGTTTGATGTCTCTGGACAATGGGGTATTCGTACCGGTGGTATCATGGTCATTGCGGTCACAGCGATTATTCTGTTCTTTGGTATCTTGCCGAACAGCATGATTGAGTGGGCAAGCTTGGCTCGTATTTGGTAGTATCAAGATTGAACAGTAGATAAGCCTTATCTACTGTTACGGTTAAAAAACCAAGATGCGCCCGCTTTATGATAAGCTTGGCGCATCTTTTTTTGCCTGCCTTCGCTTGCTGTTACTTACCTGGCGAGGGTCTCTGATAAAAATACAGCTTAACAAAGTATGAGTGACGAATAACTATGAGTGATAATATTCAAACGGTAACGGTACTGAGCAAAACCACTTGGACGCCCAATCTATTTAGCTTTACCGTCAGCCGTCCTGAGAGCTTTAAGTTTACAGCGGGGCAGTTTGTACGTTTAGGGGTTAATCCTAGTCAGTTGAAATATTACCAAGAGCAGAATGACGCAAATGATGCCGCTACCGATGCAGCATTGAATGAAGATATTTTTCGTGCATATTCGATTGTGTCTTCGCCGTTTGATGAGGTACTAGAGTTTTTCTCTATTGTGATACCTGATGGTGCCTTTACGTCGCAGTTGCAGCATTTGCAAGTGGGCGATGAGTTACTGCTCAACACCATGCCATTTGGATTTTTGACCTTGGCACGTTATCAAAAACCATTACCAAAGGATTTGTGGTTGCTTGCGACAGGCACGGGTCTTGCACCATTTTTATCGATGCTACAAGATCTAAAGACATGGGAAGACTACGAGCATATCGTACTGGCTTATAGCGCACGTTCGATAGAAGAGCTTGCTTACGTTGAGCAGATCGAGCGCTTGCAAGAAGACTTTGGCACGCTAGTTGATAATCCAGCAAGGCTTATCTTTATCCCCATTGTCACAAGAGAGACTGTCGAAGGTGCACTGTCAGAGCGTTTGCCTAAGCTGTTGTTAGAGGGTAGGCTGCAAGAGCGCGCAGGGATCGCTTTAGATATTGATACGACTCATGTCATGCTATGCGGCAACCCAGATATGGTAGAAGATACCAAAGAGACACTGAAGACGCTAGGTCTGGTGATGAATCGCCGCGGTGAAGGCAATATCGCTGTCGAGAATTACTGGTAGTCATAGTCAATCTCACAAAAAACGCTGTATCTTTGAGGTCATTAGACTTTAGATACAGCGTTTTTTTATGTGTTGAGGTTTTACTTTAGCGCACTATTCTTGGCTGGGTTCCGTTGCGTCGTCGATAGGATTTATCGGGCCTTGCATGATTTGAGGCTCGTCATCATCGCCAATAATATCTTCGTTGTTTGTTGAGGCTAGCAGGTCACGATAGTTGACTTGAGCCTTCAAGACCATCTGATCTTCTTCGAGCTTACCGTAATTTACCTGCACCTTATACAAAGCGCCCATGATCTTTTTATTGTTCTTTAGCCAGCGATGGATATCGAGGTAAATAACCTCGTCTTTTGGTCGTGCGATATTGACATAAGAGAGGATAAAGCCCAGCGGGTCTTTTTTGAGGACACTATGATAAAACCAGATAGCAAGCTTAACGCCTTGGCGTTTGATAAAAGACTCACAGCGTAGGTTTAGTATGTCGGTATAGGTTTGCTGACCAAACACAAAGCGCTGGACGTTGCGATCAAGCTGTACATGGATCAAGCTAAAATTACTGGCGATCTCAGCATATATGCCGCCAGCATCAACCGTACAGTAAAGACGAAACCAGTCATCATGCAGCTCAACACGTAGCTCTAGTATTGCTTTTACATTGTCCGTCACAAAATTTTGTAGCGCATCATTGACGTAGGTTTGTGCGATGGGTAAGGATATCTCGTCTTCAAGCTTTTCTGTGGTTCGGTTATAGATGTCTCTAACCGATTGGGCAATGCGATCCCAACCGTTGCCGAGTGACTCGTCAAAACGATAGCCGATATTCTCAAAGAACTCGTCAAAATTGTCTGAATTGTTTACGTTATCAAAGTCACTCAAACTTATTATCCTTACAATTATAGGGCTTATCATTCGATAGGTGGTACACAGCATACTGACATCTGATATAAACGAAAACCTTGTATCAGATACCAGTAGACAATGATTTTGCACCGAATAATGGGGTGCTTAGTGTCACAGTGCTAAAACAGTATATAACAAATACAGTGGCTTCAAAATGGACACATGCGTTTTATGACAATTCATTTGATATCACAAGCCTTATATCTGTTTTATCATGATTTTGAGAATGTGATTATTATTGAAATTAATATGGTTTATTGCTTGAACTGACAGTGTTCATTGAGAGCAGTATTCAGTGACAACAGTATCAAATGATAAGGTCAAAGTAATACCAGTGATGGTTAAGCTAGCGACATAATTCTATAAAAAAAGCGAAAAAGGACTCCACCCGACATTAGGGTGTAGGTGAGTTTCGCTTAGTGTTTATTATATATGCATAAAAATTATATACTGAAATAAGCTATAATAAATTGCACAACTGACATTAAAATAAATAAAATGAATTGGTATTATGAAAATCAACAAAGCGTACAAATTTAGGCTTGAGCCTAATAAGGAGCAGGAAATTATTTTAAATAATCTTGTCGGCTCTGCACGTTTTGTTTGGAATCAAATGCTAGCGATCTCATTTGAGATGTTTGCTAAAGATGAGTTTATCAATGCCACCAACCTTGTTAACAAAATTATAGGTTTAAAGAACAACCCTGATTTCGAGTTCTTAAAAAGCAGCTCAAACGCGGTGTCTTTACAACAAAAAGTACGTGATCTGGCATCGGCTTGGTCACGTTTCTTTGATCCTAAAGCACATGCCAGGCTAAAAGAAAATAAAAAGAAACCTCGCAAACCCAAGTTTTTTAAACTGGCTGATGGCACAGAAATTCAACGACGACCATTGATGCCACAATTTAAGCGTAAATCCGATGGCTGTGACTCAATTCGCTTGGTTCAGTTTGATAAATACTGTCGTGTTGAGGGCAATCGAGTAAAACTACCGAATGGCGTGGGCTTGGTGAAGTTTAGAAAATCGCAAGACATCATCGGCACGATTAAAAACATCACCATTAGCAAGAAATCAGGTCGCTGGTATGTGTCGTTTGGCACAGAGCACGAGCTGACAGAGAACCCTCGTCACCCCTCTAAAAGCGCTATTGGCTTGGACGTGGGCATCAGTAAACTACTCACCACCTCAAACGGTGAATATATTAAACCTAAGAACAGTTTTAAAGCCAATCAAGTAAAACTGGCTAAATTACAGCGTCAATTAAGCAGGAAGGTTCTGTTTAGCCAAAACTGGAAAAAGCAAAACCGCAAGATTCAAAAACTCCACAGCCACATTGCCAATATCAGACATGACTACTTGCATAAAATCACCGCCAGCATCAGCAAAAGCCACGCCATGATTGCTTGTGAAGATTTAAAAGTAGCCAATATGTCGAAATCAGCCAGCGGTACGGTGGAGAATAAAGGTCGTCAGGTTAAAGCCAAGTCAGGATTGAATAAATCAATTCTAGATCAAGGCTGGGGCATGATGGTCAATATGCTTGAGTACAAGCAGCAATGGCGCGGTGGGTTACTGATTAAAGTAAATCCACGATATACCAGTCAGACCTGCTTTGAATGCAAGCATATCGCTAAGGAAAACAGACAAACTCAGTCCAAATTCGAGTGCGTCAAATGTGATCATAAAGCCAACGCTGATATTAATGCAGCTAAAAATATTTTATCGGCAGGACATGCCGTTTTGTCTGCGGAGGGAGGATGCAGTAAAGGTCGCCCGTTGAAACAGAAAACAAGTGACGGTCGTGAGAAGGTCGCCTAAGAGCATCTGCTTTTAGAATCCCCCATTTGAGCTTGGCGAAAGTGTGGGAGTATGTCAAGTCATGTTATGATAGCGCCAACATATATCGTGCCTGTCGTTATAGTGCTCGTATCGTACTCATTGCGAAGTGCGGTTGCTGATACACGGCGTCCATAAGCTGAGACCTACTGTGGCCTACATCAAAGACTCACAAAGCTACCATTTTTCAGCGCAATCTCTAAAGCGTGATATGAGCTTACCTATTGCAGTCGTTATTGCGGTCGCTATACACGTATTGATTATTTTTGGTATCAGCTTTTCAATGGGTAAAGACCCTGCAGCGATGATGCAAGATGTCGCAAAGGCCCTGACCGATAATATGCAACCAAATGAGGATGCTCAATTTATTGCCAACGCCTCACAAGCAGGGGGCGGGACAGTAGAGGAGCAGCTCAGACAAGAGAATGACCAAATAAGTCCACTGTCTGCTGAGCAAATGAGCGAGACGCAAGACGTCATCAACTTACAGCGTCAAGTACGACAACAGCGCTATCAAGAGAGCTATCTGCGCACTACGTTGAGTTGGCGGCAGGCGAGCGTAGAGTCGGATAATGACAGTAAACAAGCACAAGACGATCTAATGGCACAAGAGGAGCGTCTGCGTAAGCAAATCGCGACCTTGGAAGCACAGTTGTCTCAGCGCCAGCAAGTCTATGCGACCAAGTCCAAAGTGGTGACGATGGATAGTAATTCGACCACGCGCGGAGCGGCAGCAGATTATATTAATACTTTTCGTGAACACGTCGAGCGCGTCGGTAACTTGCATTATCCTGTGCAAGCGAGGGCGCAAGGTATCACAGGTGAAGTGCGGCTGATGGTTATCATCAGTAATAACGGCAATATTAAGGCCATTCGTCTGCTTGAAAGCTCAAACTCGACGATACTGGATGAAGCAGCCAAGCAATCAGTCAGGCAGGCAGCACCCTTTGGACCATTTACCAAAGATATGCGTGATATCGTTGAGCTGCGCCTGATACGTACTTATCGTTATAGTGACACAGTGGACGTTACATACTAACGTTAGAGAAAGTAAGTAACACGATAAGCGAACATAGAGTAGCAATGAATGCGTCATACTATTTTGGCGAAAATCATTGCTTGGCGATGGTCATTGCAAACAAGATAATGGTAAGTAACCAGTACCCAAATTTATAATACACCGCTATAGAATAAAGAGTCAGTATGGAATTTTTAGGTTTTACAGTAGATGTTGCAGCGCTCACCAACAATGCATTAGAGCTAGTCATAAAGGTAGCACTAGCCATATTAATATTCATTGTCGGGCGCTGGCTTGCCAAGAAGGCTGTCGCTTTTGCAGATCGTTTGATGACGCGTAGTCATTTAGATGAAACAGTCTCTGGCTTTCTAAGTCGTCTGTTGTATGGCGTGCTATTGGTTGTCGTAGTCTTAGCCGCACTTAGCAAAGTTGGCGTACAGACTACCTCGGTCGTTGCTATCTTGGGCGGTGCCGCGGTGGCGGTTGGTTTGTCACTAAAGGATCAGCTATCGAACTTTGCCGCTGGGATTATGATTGTGACTTTTCGTCCGTTTGTGCGCGGTGACTATGTGCAGATCAGTAGCTATACAGGTACAGTGACAGAGATTAACTTGGTCAACACCCATCTAACGACGATCAACAATCACGATATTATTATCCCGAACAGCGACATCACAACATCGCCAGTAGTCAACTACACTGCGTTACCCAATCGCCGTGTCGATATCACAGTTGGGATTGGCTATGATGCGGATATCAAAACAGCCAAAGATCTGATGCTGAGCCTAGCCAGAAACAATCCACTGTCTTTTACCGACCCTGAGCCTATCGTACGAGTGACCAATCTAGGCGACAACTCAGTTGATTTGACACTGAACGTCTGGACCACCAACGATGACTGGTGGTCGATGCAGTGCCAATTGCTTGAGCAATTCAAGCACGCTCTAGATGATGAGAAAATTGAGATTCCATTCCCGCAGCGTAGCGTCCATGTTAAAGGTCTGGATCATATGATCAATCAAATGGGTCAAGCACAAAAACTACCACTATCTAAAGACTAACTGGACTAAAGACTAATTGATAAAAACAGCTGTGTTAGATATACGGATTTGGTAGGTTAAGACCTGCCAAAATCTCAATCTCGAAACGCTCCATCTCATCTTGCTCAGCTTGTCCAAGCTCATGATCAAACCCTAGTAAGTGCAGCATACCGTGCACCAGTAAATGGCTAATGTGCTGTGCTAGGGTTTTGTCTTGTTCTTGCGCCTCACGTACCATCACTTCATGACAGATAATAAGCTCACCAAGCGGTAACGTTGGCATAAGACCGATGATCGCAGTAGATAACTCACTTGGATAAGACAAAATATTAGTTGGATAGTCTTTGCCGCGAGCTTCTAAGTTCAGAGCGCGTCCCTCAATCTCATCAGTAATATATAAGTCCAATGCTTTAGATTTCTCTTGCCACAGCTCGGTATCCATATCTGCAAAATAGGGTAAGGTCAGGCCTTTATCGACACGTTTATCGATATAATCTAAAGTTGCTTTTATCACATACAGTAGATGAGCACGATCATAAAACGCATCTAATACCTCATCACTAATGCTATCGGCTGCATTGATATCAAGTGCTGCGAGTTCCGCATCATGACTCATAGCATTACTATCAGTATCAGTATTATCAACATTGGCACCATCAATATTAGTATTGTCAGATTGGCTCATATCATTATCCTTTTTATTGTAGATGGTCGCATATAAACAGCTGCACTATATTTTAGTTAACCTTTTAAATATAGTGGCATCCAAAATAGTACTATTGCTAGAGAGATTCGCTAGTTAGTGCTTTACTCGTATAATTAGCTGACTATAAACTATATCATGAAGGCGACTATCGCTAAGTTATGAGCAGGCAGTGATTAAAAAGCGAGACTACATTGAACGTAGGCTAAACCTGAACCTACGTAAAACTAAATAACGCCTAGTAAGAAAAAACCGGATTACCCTGAGTAATCCGGTCTTTGTTAGAACCAAGCTTTTGAAAATATATTTATAGTTTAGCAGCAGCGTTAGCCACAGCTTGTCTACGCTCTTGCTCCTTGATACGTTCAAACTTACGCTTCTCTTCTAGAGCCATTTGCTCTTCGTCGAATACATCATAAGCTTCAACGATTTGTTGTACCAACTGATGGCGTACCACGTCTTTTGAGTCAAACTTGGTGATATGAATCTCTTCAATGTCTTTTAAGATATCCATTGCTTGCGCCAAACCTGACTTATGACCGCGGGGCAAATCGACCTGAGTGATATCACCAGTAATTACCGCACGTGAGCCAAAGCCCAGACGCGTCAAAAACATTTTCATTTGCTCAGGTGTGGTGTTCTGTGCTTCATCCAAAATGACAAATGAGTTGTTGAGCGTACGACCACGCATATAGGCAAGGGGCGCGATCTCGATAATTTGACGCTCGATCATTTTACCGACTTTCTCAAACCCTATCATCTCATAAAGCGCGTCATATAATGGACGCAAGTATGGATCAATCTTTTGCGTTAGATCCCCTGGCAAGAAGCCCAATTTTTCGCCTGCTTCTACGGCTGGGCGTACGAGTAAGATACGCTCAATCTCGTTGCGCTCAATCATGTCTACCGCACAAGCGACCGCAAGATAGGTCTTACCAGTACCCGCAGGTCCGATACCGAACGAGACATCAGAGCTCAAGACATTTTTTACATAGCGCTGCTGGTTGCCACCGCGCGGAATGATACGACCTTTGCGTGTGCGCAAGCTAATAGGCGTAAACTCATTTGCCTCATCTAAGTCGTCTTCATCTTCGATATCGTCATCTTCCTCATTGTCCATATCTTCATCGCGTGAGATACTCGATTGGATCATCAGGTGCAATTCTTCTGCGCTGATATCTTTGGTGTTTTGAGCTTCATCTACCATCTTGTAGATGATACGTTCACCGCGCTCAACAGCGGTCACATTGCCACTCAGGCAGAAATCACCTTGGCGCTGCATGATTTTGATATCGAGGCGTTCTTGAATATATTTCATGTGGTTGTTGTATTCACCTAGCACAGTTTTGAGCTGTGCTGGCGTTAGAAATTCAAACTTTATACGGCGGCTCATGGTATCAGTCAAGCGATTATCCTTGTATTGTGTGCCCGACGCTATAGTCTAGTATTGCATGCGTCACGGACTTCAGAGATAAAATAGTTAGTAGCGTTGTTATGTTTTAAATCATAAGTGTCTTAAATCACAAGTGTTCTAAATGATAAGTAGTTTCTAAATGACAAATGGTTTTTAGATAATAAGGGTAACGGTCGTTTTGTTATTGGTGTTGTGAAAAATAATAAATAAAAGTCTTGTCTTCATTATGGTAGAGAATTTTTAAAATTCAAGCCATATATTGGATAGATAACGTCGTTTTTGTATGTAGATTGCAATATCAGTACAGGCGACCTTTATCGACTGTTTTTAGGTCAAATCAAAATATAGGTTGACCTGAGTTTCTTATATTCTACTGACCTTGTTTGGTAGTTATAGACCTTGTCCTTGAGTAGAGTAGATAAACGATTTGTCTACGGTTTAGCTCGCAGCATAATAAAGAATTTGTGGTAATCTATGAACGATATCTCAGCGCTTTACCGTTGAGATAAAACGATAGCAATGAAGCCAAAGTAACTGAGCTGAAACTAAAGCAGCTAAGCTAAAGAGTATCGTCAGATGATAAAGGCTACAAATTAAAGGCAGTGGCAATCAAGTACAAAGCGGCTATCAATCGCTGTGGATATCAAGAACTGACCGCAGGCATGCTCAAAAATTATAATAGGAATAACTACGATGCAAGAGACTGATTCACATTTATCTAATTCCCAATATGACTCTAACAATAAAAATGCAATCACTGAGCAGCAAGTGCTTATCGTTGGTGGCGGTCACGTGGGCTTGTCCTTTGCCTTGCTATTAGCGAATCATGGCATCGCTAGCACCTTACTAGAAAAAAATCGTTATCCAACCATCAGTCCAACCGATGACCGTACACGCAGTCACTATCTGGACAGTCGCAATACAGCGCTGTCGCGGCGCACAGTACAGATCTATCAAGAGATCGGACTGTGGGATGACCTGCAAAGCCATGCTTGCCGCATTGATAGCGTGCAGATTAGTGAGCAAGGCAGTTTTGGACGCGCACAGCTTAATAAAGCCGAAGAAAAAGTCGAGTCTTTTGGCCAAGTGATTGAGAACGCGTGGCTCGGGCGCAAGCTCTTATTAACCGCGCAGCAGTCACCACTCGTGACCTTGATTGATAATGCCAGTGTCAATGCAGTGACCCAACAAGCGGACGGTGTAACGCTAAGTTTTAGTGATGAAAGCAATGCGGAACACGAGCGACAGCTGCAAGCTAGCGTATTAGTCGCTTGTGATGGACGTGATTCTACCGTACGTCAACTGTTAGATATCGGCACCACCACCTATGACTATCAGCAAACGGCTATCGTTGGCGTGGTAGAGACCGATACGGCGCACGAGCATGTGGCAATTGAGCGTTTTAGCCCAGCAGGGCCGCTGGCAGTGTTGCCACTAACGGATCCAGAGGGCGATGGCAATGATGAGTATCAAACGGGTTATCGTCGCTCTGTAGTTTGGGTCTGTCCAACAGGTGAAGAAACTAAATATCTAGAAGACGACGCACATTTCTTGCAGACGCTACAGCAGGCATTTGGGGAACGCGCGGGCACGTTTGTTGCTGCTGGTCGCCGCGGCGCGTATCCACTGTCACGTGTATTGGCAGACAAGCAGGTCGAGGGTCGCTGCGTTATCATGGGCAATGCCGCTCATACTTTGCATCCTGTCGCGGGTCAAGGGTTCAATCTATGTATGCGCGATGCTCATGTATTGGCGCAAATGATGAGCTCACAAGTGCTCAAAGGCGAAGACATCGGTAATGCACAATTATTAAAGCGTTATGAGAAAGCACGTCAAACCGATCAAAAGCGGGTGATTCGCTTCTGTGATGCCGTGGTACATGGCTTTACTCATCCCAATCCCGCCATTAAGCTGGCACGAAATATGGCATTACTAGCCTTTGATAAATTACCAAATATCAAGCCATTGGTTGCGACCTATGCGATGGGTCTAAAGTCATAGCGCTATAGTTAATCCTCTTTAAAAGAGTGACAGCGTTAACCTCGCTTGAAGTATTGCCTATACATCTGCACTCGGTTGCCTTGTCTCTCTTTTAAACTGAACCAACTATATGTCGTTGAGATTGATAATAAGCATTCTAATATTGAGAGACACCTTATGAAAGACAATCATACGCTGATTATCGGTGGCGGTATCGTTGGCGCGACGCTCGCGCTAAAGCTGGCACAAGATAAAATGCCAGTGACCTTGGTTGATGCCTGTCCTGCGCGTGATGAGTCAGCGTGGCAAGCAGTGCTGAGTAAACGTGACGCGCGTGTCTATGCGCTCAGTCTAGCGAGTATTAACTTGCTCACGGAAGTTGGCGCGTGGCAACACATTGCCGCATCTCAGCGTAAAGCGGATTATTCACAGATGCAGGTCTGGCAACTGAACGGCATGGGCGAGCTATTATTTGGTGATAGTGGTGACCAAAACGCTGCGCCTGAGATACTCGGTAGCATGGTCGAGCCTGCCGTCATTGAGCACGCCTTATGGCAGCGCTTACATGAAGAGGATATCAGCGAGTATCTAATGGTTATTGCTGGGCATAAAGTGGTGAATATGGACTGGTTGGGTGCGCAGCAAGGTTACCGTGTGACGCTAGATGATGAGACAGCGATTGATGCGCGTCTATTGGTCGGTGCTGATGGTCGCGGCTCATTTGTCCGCAAGCAAGCAGGGATTGGGGTCGATACGCTTGATTATAATCAAACGGCGATTTGCTGTGCGATTCAGACTGAGAAACCGCATCAAGCGACAGCACGTCAAGCCATGCTACCAACAGGTACGTTGGCACTATTGCCGTTAGCGGATATCACTGAGACTGATAAAGTAAGCCCGCAACATTGGCAGTCAATAGTCTGGACATTGCCGCGTAATCAGGCATTGGCATTGATAGAAGAAGACAACCGCTTTATCGCGGATAAACTTGCAGCAGCAAGCCATTACGAGCTGGGTGCTATCACGCAGATTGAGTCTATTGCTAGTTTTCCTTTAGCGGCACAACAAGCAAAGAGCTACGTGGCGGATAACTTGGTACTCATCGGTGATGCGGCTCATGGCGTGCATCCGCTGGCAGGTCAAGGATTGAACCTTGGTATGCTTGATGTAAAAGTATTAAGTGAGCAGTTAGCGCATGATTTTATCCGCAGCGGCGGCACACTGTGGGGTAGCAATCAAACACTGCGTTATTATGAGCGTTCGCGCCGTCCGCATAACAGCCTGATGATGCACAGCTTCTCTGCACTCAACTGGTTGTTTGCAGGGTCGCTTGCCCAAGCGCGTCCCGTGCAGCAAATCCGTAATGAAGGCATGTACCGCGTCGGCAAAATCAAGCCACTGATGCGCTTGTTTGCGAAGCAGGCGAGTGGGGTTTAGGGTTTTGGCTTAGGGATGAATAAAGCATGAGTATTAAATTACCGACATTAGCAACGGGTTTGATAAGTGTATTGATACTGACAGGTTGTCAGACGCCGTTAAAAAGCACGGCGCTCAATCAAAGTATTGAAGAGCCGCCTATTACGTTAGTACCAAATACTCCGGATTCAGATGGGGATAGCGTACTTGATGATATAGATGAGTGCCCTGAAACGTCAAAACATACGGTAGTCGACGTGAAAGGTTGTACAGTAGTAATTGAGGGAGGTGAGGCACTTGAAATGGAGTTCAGTGGGTTTTTTCCATCTATGAGCAGCCAGTTACCTGATATTTACGATATTGAATTTGGAAAAATTGAAGAAAAACTCAGTGAATATCCAGAAGCAACAGTGTTTATTTTTGGTCATGTTGCATCAAGTGAAATAGATGAGGATGTTTTAGCAACCTTTGGATTTGTGTCCTTACCTCGCAATCGAGCGCTTATCGTCAAAAATGTGTTGGTATTAGAACATGGTATTGCTGCCGCGCGTATCCATACTTATGACTGCTCAAATAAATTGTTAGTTAACGACAACGCTTATATAGATCCTAGTTTTAAAGCGCTCAATCTAAAAAATATTGAGTCAAAACAGCGCCGCGTAACTTTAATGGCAAGTAGTGAAGTAAGTGACTTAAAGAACTTAGACTATATCTCTTATCAGAGAAAGTATGGGAAATACGCAAAGCATTGTGATCCGTTTAAATAAGAGTTGATTATGAGTAACTATCCTAACGCCGAAAAGAACACCATCAGTACGGGCGAGATAATATTAATCAAGAAGCCAAAACTGATCGCTAGTGGTACAACCTTTAGACCACCTGACTGTTGAATAATGGGCAAGGTAAAGTCTAAGCTGGTTGCACCGCCGAGACCTACCGCAGCAGAAGGGTATTTGCGCATAAATACAGGAATAAATAATAAGGCAAAAAACTCACGTACCAAATCATTAAATAGCGCGACACTGCCCCACACCGCACCATAAGCATCGGTCATGACAATCGCGGATAGCGAATACCAACCAAACCCTGATGCCATTGCCAAGCCTTTCGTCCACGACACATCTGTGAATAGTAAGGCAAACACAAGCCCACCAACCAACACCGATAGCGTAAAGATAATGCTCATCTCAACACCGCGCTTATTGAGCATGACTTCTTTTAAAGTAATGCCTGAGCCTTTGAGACCGATGCCTACGAGCAAAATCAGAATCATCAGCATGACCGTCATAGAGTTTTCAGGCGGCATATAATCAGCAGGTAAGAAAAAGCCAATCACCATCCCAAGCACCACGCAGACGACCTGTAATAGGCTGCCCCGAATACTGACACGATGTTCTTTGGATTTGACGCTTGGTTTTTTGGCCTGCCACGGTCGTACATGGTCAAACACCATCAGTGCGAACAGCCCCGTACCAATTGTGAGTATTGATAGTACGGTGACATATAGCGCAATTTCGCCAACTTGACTGCCTAAGCCTTCTACCTGTGACAGTTCAATACCGATCAGTGCCAAGATAAGATATACCAAATAAGACAAGCCCGTATCGGCAAGTCTAGTCAGAGTTGGGTTAGCAGGAATGGCAAAGCCAATAAACATTGGCATCAATACCAAAACAAGGGTAATCAAGCTTTGCATGGGGGTC
Organism: Psychrobacter sp. H27; assembly: GCF_059072655.1. Classification (NCBI taxonomy): domain Bacteria; kingdom Pseudomonadati; phylum Pseudomonadota; class Gammaproteobacteria; order Moraxellales; family Moraxellaceae; genus Psychrobacter; species Psychrobacter sp. H27. The sequence goes on from NZ_JCACRX010000001.1 coordinate 2,740,004, forward strand.
GGCTCGCAGCATTTTTAACAGGGTGTTTTTGACAAGCTTGCGATTGTACCATAACACCGAAATAATGCTGAAAATACATACCTTAACTCATGTTGACCCTACGTTTCGGTATGGTCTTTTAGACTGGCCTAATCGATTTCTACTAGCACGTGATTCTTTTCAGGCAGACAGTGTTTAGGCAAGCAATGCTCTGGCAGGCCGTTATCACTTTTGAGAGGCTGCGTGGTTCCCGCAAAATAACTGAATTGATCATAAGCTGGGTCATGCTGTGGCTCCACAACGCTAGTAAGAGGGGCAGTCGCTAGGTTTGGATAGTCCTGTCTGTAATGACCACCGCGACTCTCAAAGCGCTGATAGGCAGACTGGATAATTAAGGTTGCTAATGTAAGTTGTCTTTCTAATTGAAAGTATAACAACTCATTGGCAGTAGTAGGGCTGCTCGCATTATTTACGCCAAGCTGGCTCACCTTAGACTCTGTACTCCAATGTTGCCAGTTTTGTATTTGTTGCATTGCTTGCTCTAATTGCTCGGCGCTGCGAGTGATACCCATATTAGCAGTCATCAGCGTTTTTAATGCTGCGGTTATGGTTGCAATATCAGTGTCAGTGTCAATATCAGAGGTGAGCGATTTATGGGTAAGCTCATAGTGATATGCTGATGATACAGATGCCGGTAGCATCACAGACTGCGTATCCCTAAGCACTGGCGCTGACCATGCACTAAGGTATGATCGTGTTAACTCATCACATGATGCGCGATCGAACGTAGCTATTTCTGTTAAGTCTTCTAGGTTCTGTAAGTTGTCTAAACGCTCTAGATAATGCGGTAGGTTGGCTGCGATATTACGGCCAACCACCACACACTCTAGTAGGGAGTTGCTTGCCAAACGGTTGGCGCCATGCAGTCCTGTATAAGCCACCTCACCAGCCGCATAAAGTCCTGGCAAATCCGTTAACCCATCGGCATCAGTCACCACACCGCCACAGCTATAATGTGCTGTTGGTGCAACTGGGATAGGATCGGTAGTCATATCGATACCATGTGCCAGCAGGGTCTTATAAATCTGCGGGAAATGCGCTTTTACGAAGTCTGCGGGCAAGTGACTGACATCAAGATGTACATAACCAAGTCCATTGCTATCAATCTGCGTGGCTATCGCGCGAGCAACGATGTCTCGCGGTGCTAACTCCGCCCGTGCGTCTATATCCAGCATAAAACGCACGCCTGTTTGCGGACAGTATAGTCGTCCACCTTCGCCTCGTAGTGCTTCAGATATCAAAAAGCTACTGTCGCCCAGTGCTAATCCAGTTGGATGAAACTGGATGAACTCCAAATTCGCCAAACGGCAGCCCGCTTGCCACGCCATCATCACGCCATCGCCGACACAGACATTGGGTGCGCTTGCCCGCTTAAAGAGTTGACCTAGTCCACCGCTGGCTAGTACGACTGTACGACTTTGAAAGGTAAGTTGACGCGCCTGTTTATGATCGAATACAAGTGCGCCTTGGCAATGTTTGGCACCATAGCCACCGAGGTATTGAGTATCAGCTATAGGCGATGTGAGTAACTCTAAAGCCTCGTGATAAGGCAATATAGTAATATTAGGCGCAGACTGTGCTTTTAGGATTAAGGTGTCCATCACATGCCTGCCAGTCGCATCATCTGCATGGGCGACGCGTCTACAGCCATGCCCGCCTTCTTTTGTTAAATGCAACTCGCTGGTCTGTAACTGAGAGAAGTCCTGTACGCTTGTATGATCTAAAGCTTTAGGTGAGTTCTGAGTAAAAGGCACGCCCTGCGCGCATAGCCACTGAACTGCCTGCTGTCCAGCACCCAAAATACTGGCAGTATTGTCAGCCGTGCATAGTCCTGCACCAGCCACTAGGGTATCGGCGATATGGTCACTGACAGAGTCATCTTTGTCTAAGCTGGCAGCAATACCACCTTGGGCATAGTGACTTGAGCAAACCTCAAGTGCTGCTTTACTCAAAACGGTAACATGCAGTGATGTAGGTAGGGATAGTGCAGTGCTCAAACCTGCCAATCCAGCACCAATAACAAGGACGTCAGTTTTTATAATCGTGTTCATGTTACTGTTACTCCCATTATTATCAGGTTCAATAGTGCTGGCATGGTTGGCTGAGTGCTGCTGCTTCATATTATGCTGCTCCAACATTAGCGAACAGTGTACGGTCTTTGACAATATCGCCACTGGCAGCGACGTTTTGCTTTTGTGCTTCAGCAAAATCAAGCATACGTTGCAAAGGTTTTTTGGCGGCTACTGCCAGCTCAGGTGTCATTAACACTTCACCGCTGTTATTAGTTAGGCATTGTTCGATACCTTTTAGACCATTCATCGCCATCCAAGGACAAAATGCACAGCTCTTACAGCTCGCACTCTCACCAGCAGTAGGCGCTGCCAAAAAGCGTTTGTTTGGTGAGCGTTTCTGCATTTCATGCAATATGCCTAAGTCAGTGGCTACGATAAAGGTATCAGCGTCCATCTCGTAAGTTGACTTTAACAACTTGCTGGTCGAGCCTACCACGTCAGCGAGTGCAACCACGCTATCAGGTGACTCAGGATGCACCAGTACTTTGGCCTCTGGATGCTCTGCTTTTAATTGCTCAAGCTCGGTAGCTTTAAATTCATTGTGTACAAGGCAAGAACCCTGCCACAGCAACATATCTGCGCCCGTCTCTCGAGCAATGTATTTGCCCAAATGCCGGTCAGGTCCCCAAATGATTGGCTCACCTTGCGCATGCAGATGACGGATAATTTCGATACCGACAGATGAGGTCACTACCCAGTCAGCTCTTGCTTTCACCGCAGCGCTGGTATTGGCATAGACAACGACCGTACGCTCAGGATGCGCGTCACAAAATGCCGAAAACTCATCAGCAGGACAGCCCAAATCTAGCGAGCATTCCGCCTCTAGGTCTGGCATAAGTACCGTTTTTTCCATACTTAATATCTTTGCCGATTCGCCCATAAAGCGCACTCCAGCGACCACGAGCGTTTGGGCACTATGGGCCTGTCCAAAACGCGCCATCTCGAGCGAGTCACCAACACAGCCGCCTGTTGCGAGCGCCAAGTCTTGGATAAAAGGATCAACATAATAATGCGCTACCAGTACGGCGTTGTGTTCCTTTAATAGTTTCTTGATGTTCTCTTCAATCACGATGCGCTCAGAACGCGGCAAGTCAGCTGGCATTTTTGCCTTGGCATAGTCGATATTCATTTGAGTAGCGATACGGTTGTCGGTACTCATAATGGGTGCGTCGTAAGGATAAATTTTCATAATGGTGACCTCTATTGGTACGATAACGATAAATGTATGTGTCAAAAATTCAGATAATTTATGATTAAAAATGATTGAGTTGACTTAATTATGCTCATTTTGAGCATAATTACAAGTGTTTTTTGTATACGGATGTATATCCATCAGCTGATTAAGCGCTTCTAAACCATATGTTTTTGGTGATTTTTACCAAACGATGCTGATGCACTATGTTTACAACGGCGGTCTATTATAGTGTCAGTTTCACGCTATAATATTCTGGATCCGCGTTATACTGAGGCGTAAGAGATTTTTATTGTTGGTAGTCTACTCGTCGCAGTTCAAAAAGAAGGTAGTCCTAAATATTATGACGTTGTCTTATTCACATGCGCATCAGCAAGGTAGCGGAACGACAGAAGTCGTCGCCGTGTTGGTTGCTATTACTGATCATATCGCTCGTGTCCTGACCGTTGATCAAGGCAAGCTATTGCCAAACGGGCCTCTTATGCCGCTACACCGCTCGCTACAAGCTGGTGTACGTCAGTGGGTGGAAGAGCAGACACAGCAGCCGCTTGGGTATTTAGAGCAGCTATATACCTTTGTCGATACCAATAGACGTAATATCGACGGTCATGCGCTCGTCTATGTCAGCTATTTAGGTCTGGTACAAGAGACACAGACGCAAGAGCTGCAAAGCCAAGCGTTATGGCGAGACTGGTATGATTATTTCCCATGGGAGAATCACCTAGACGGTATGCCAAGCATCATTATGGATTTTATCGTGCCTGTGCTTTTGGAATGGGCAAATACCGCTGAAGACTCAAATGTTCGAGAGCGTCGACGTCAGCGTATTGGACTATGTTGGGGGTTAAGCGAGTCGTTTTTGGCAGGTGGTGAGTTGACGAATATCAAAGCAGTAAATGATGACGCTCATGAGCAGCGAGAGTGGATTGCAGAGCATGTGCTGCTACGTTATGAGATGCTCTACGAGGTAGGTCTAATACCCGAAGCGCCCAATTACCCACCCAATTATCAAGCAGTTGTGCTGCCAGAGGATTGGTCAAAGCGTATCGGTGTGCCCATGTACTATGATCATCGCCGTGTCATCGCCACTGCAATCTCCAGACTGCGTGCTAAGATTGAATACCGCCCACTTATTTTTGGTTTAATGCCAGATGTATTTACCTTATCGCAATTACAGCAGAGCGTTGAGGCTCTATCAGGTATGCGTTTGCATAAGCAAAATTTCCGTCGACTGCTAGATTCACAGAACTTAGTGATGGAGACCGGAGAGAGTAGTAGCGCTCAGCGTGGTCGCCCAGCCAAACTATATTGCTTCCGCCATGATATCGAACTACAGAGTTTATTGATGGATAGTAAACTTCCCAAGCGTAAATAGCTTAGAGCCTGTGCTCAATTTAAAAGGTGTTCCATTTCGCTCTAAAAATTTTTGATGAACCGATAAGTTTGTCACATATCCTTGCCAGGTGGTCAGCTTTGGGTTATATTTATGCTCATTTTGAGTTTAAATACTTAGTAGTTTCCATTACTATCATGGCTATATGAGGGTCAAAAATGACAATTGAAAAAGAACCAGCATTAGATGAAGTATTGCTCACGCCATTAGTCAAAGATGCTTTGACTGAGGATTTGGGGAGACGCGGTGATGTCACGTCACAAGCGACTATTCCAGCTGATATGCAAGCGAAGCTACAGATCAAAGCACGGCAGGCAGGGGTGATATGTGGTATGGATTTGGCTCGCTTGTCTTTTGCAACAGTCGATACGCAGATTGAGTTTGTGGCACACGTCCATGATGGTGAAACCGTCGCCGCTGGTACAGTACTAGCAACGGTACGCGGTAATGCGCGTCATTTGCTCACCGCTGAGCGTACGGCATTGAACTTTATGACGCACCTTAGTGGTATTGCAACAGCGACCCGTCAGATTGTCGATAGCGTGGCACAATATCCGGCGCAGATTACTTGTACACGCAAGACCATTCCAGGTCTACGTATCGTCCAAAAATACGCTGTACGCTGCGGCGGTGGTCGCAATCATCGCCTAGGGTTGGATGATGCTATTTTAATCAAGGACAATCATATCGCTATTGCAGGCGATATTAAAACTGCCATTCAGCAGGCACAAGACTTCGCTGGGCATCTGATTCCTATTGAGGTTGAAGTAGACACATTAGAGCAGTTAGAACAGGCGTTAGATGCTGGTGTGAGCTTGGTGCTACTAGACAATATGTCGCCTGAAACGCTATCGCAAGCAGTGGAGATGTGCAAAGGACGTGCAAAGACTGAAGCATCAGGTGGTATTACGCCTGAGACTGTAGAGGCAGCCGCAAGTACAGGCGTAGACTTTATTGCGATGGGTTATCTGACACACAGTACTACGGCTTTGGATATTGGCTTGGATTTTAGTGCATAATACAAACGCTTAGCGAACTGTAGGAGATAGATTGTTTACTAGTGATATCGTTCTGTAGATACAAACTGTTTAATAACATAAAGCAAGCGTGTAATCGAGCAAAGTTAATGATTTAATTCGCTTATCTGCCTATGTTACAATGCCGTTTGTATCTGCCTATTGGTCATCGTTGCACTCGCACGATGGCCTTATCTTTTTGCACAAGTGGTATTAATAGACAAGCGAGCGCTCAGTGAATACTGAAATTATCAAGATAATCCTAGCTTTTATGGTGTTGATCAATCCATTTAGCGCATTGACGTTATTTTTGGATTTGACTCGTGGCTATTCGATGAACAACCGCCGCAAAGTTGCGCGCGTTGCTTGTTTGACCATTTTTATCACTATCAGCTTTTTTACGCTTGCAGGTGAGACCTTACTAAAAACCCTTGGTATTTCTATCGGCTCGTTCCAATTGGCGGGCGGTATATTGGTGTTTTTAATTGCCTTAAATATGATGAACGGAGAGGGTAACCCCGTAAAACCCGATCAAGAAAACTTCGATGTGGATCATGTGAAAGATGCGCCTGTTTCTATGGCAGCTGCCGTGGTACCTCTCGCCATTCCAATGATGATCGGGCCTGGTGGTATCTCTACGGTTATTATTTACTCTTCACAAGTCTCAGGCGTGTTGCAGGTGTCTGCCATATTGATCGCGGGTCTGTTTATCAGTTTGTTTTGCTATTTGGCATTGATGGCAGCAGGTCGTATCAGCCGCTTGTTGGGTGATACCGGTCTAAATATTATGAGCCGAATTATGGGTATGCTATTGGCGGCTGTTTCTATCGAAATTATCGTTAATGGCCTACGTACCTTGTTTCCTGCTTTAATGTAGGCTATCTATTTTATCCCTGATAGCAACTATAATTCTAGCAACTACAATTCTAGTATCGATCTTCACCGTACAAAGTCCCAATAATTAAATTAAGAGGCCGTGCCAGATACAAATAACGACCTCTTAATCTAACACTCAATATCTAATGGCTAGCCTGTATTTAGCTCTGGTATAAATGCCAAGCCAAATACAGCATCAGCAATCCTACCAACGCATCGAGTATATTCCACGCTTTTGGCTTCGCAAATAGAGGTCTCAGCAAACGTGCGCCATAACCAAGTGCAAAGAAGAAAAAGAACGACGCACTAACCGCCCCTGCGGCAAAAGTCATCTTGCTACTTGCACCTGTTGAAACCATCCCAACGAGCACCAATGTATCTAAGTAGACATGGGGATTTAGCCAAGTGAAACCAAAGCATAAAAGCAGTGCTTTTTTAAGCTGGTCACTACTTGACCATCGACTGTCATGGCATGCGATCGTTTAACACTGGCATGTAGGCTCTGTAAGCCATAAACCAGCAAAAATAGTGCGCCCGCCAGTCTGGCTATATCGACAGCATGTGGATAGCGCGCCGTTACCGCACCAAACCCAGCGACGCCTGCTGAAATCAGGATCGCATCACTAACGGCGCAGAACAAGCAAATAAAGAAGATGTGTTCACGTTTGATGCCTTGCTTGAGTACAAACGCGTTTTGAGAGCCAATTGCCAAGATAAGCGACAACCCAAGCAGAAAACCAGAAATATAATCGGGAGCATTCATAATAATAAGGTGCTTAGCGTTTAGAGCATCGGTGCAGAGAGTAAGAATGTTGACACTTTGCGTACTGGCAGGTCAGCAAAAACCTGTTAAGATACGCTATTGAATGAAGGTATGCAATACAGGCACAATAGGCATGTATTAGATGAGGGGCAGCGCGAGTCATGGTAGTCAGTTTGACAAGAATGCTAAAGACATTTGGGCAAGCTCAAGATGATTTGCCAACGCTCGCTGCCAAAAACGTGCAGCAGTTAGGGGACAGTCATCATGTAGAGGATGTCAATCATACTAGCGATGAGCATAATGATAGCAGCACTCCATTAAACCCCGAACGTACTGCAAGCCATGAACGTACCGCGCTGACACCGCCTGAGCGGGTAGATCGTATATGTCATGCTTTAGCGCAAGTCAGCGATATTCACTCAGCAACGCCTTTGACTGATCGGTATTTAGCCAATCACGCTCAAATGCGCCCAACCAACAGACCGCCTTTTGACCCAGATACTCTATGGTATCTCAAACATGGACGTTGTCCGATTATGACTGAGCTTATTGACGTGGTCGATGAGGCCACCCTAAATGCCATGCCTATAGAAGCCGTTGCGATACTAGACCGTATCAATGGTAAGCTAAAGCGCTATCGCGAGTGGAGTAGCGAGCTGAACGAACAACAGCAGCAGCAACATAATGAGCGCCAGTTCGTCATCGACAAGCTCGTATCCGAAAGTATCCCCGAAGCGCTATACCATTATGAGCAGCTACAACGATTTAGCCCGCACCGCACCAAGAACAACATGGCACAAGGTAAAATGACTGCTGGTGATATGCTGACCGATTTGTTTTTAGAAATCGATTATGAGCTTGATGAGCTGTTAGATGAGCTGCATCAAACCGTTCTAAACCGCCTTGCCTCGACACATCGTTATGTCAAGAGCCGTACGCAAAGCTAATGGTTTTCTCGTTTGCTGTGAGCAAGTCATAACTGATAAACACAATCGACTCAGTACATAACAATATAGGGCTTTAACAGAGCCTTATTTTTTTGTTTAATAAAAGCAGTACCCTATATGTGACTGGCTATATTGAAATTACTTAGCTGAGCGTATGGGCTAACATAATAAAAATTTACTACACCATTCTGCTGAACCATAAGGATAATCTGATGACCCAAGTGACTGCCATGCTAGTAATGTTTGTATTATATGGGGTGCTACCAGCCGCTGGGTTATATCTAGGATATCGCGGTATCAAAAAAGTCACAGCGCCCAAAATGCTCGAATATACGGCGATGCCACAATTGGGATATATTCCAGAAAAAAGCTTACCAGTTGATGTCAAAGCGGCCCTTGATCAAATCAATCAAAAGGGCAAAAAGTTGCGTTTGATTTATGGCGATACCAATAACGACGGAAAAATAGACGATAAAGATACCGTCAATGAAACCTATATCATGATTCAGAATCTGATGGACAGACATATCCCGCAAGCAGTCGCAGACTATCGCCGCTTGCATGATTTAGATGGGGCAGACGGCGCGCGCGCTGATACTACCAAAATTAAGCACTCAGACGTTACTGGCAAACAAGCCTTACTAGACGTGCTCAAAACCATCGATGTTCAGTTCGATGATCTGCTAAACGCGTCGTACCATCAAGATGGACAAAAACTACTCGCGACCAATCGCTATTTGCAGACGCGCTTTGACAACGCAAGTGCGAACTCAACAATGCAGTCATTGAGTGAGCTGGATGAAAATACAGAAACAATCCAGTCTCCTACATCAAAAAATCCTGCATCAAAGAATACCGTTGAGACAAGCGAAACAGTAGACAACATCAAGCTATAAGTGATAACGATGAGTAGGGATATACAGAATTGATTAATAAGTAGCGAGTGTATATGAGTATATTAATAGGTACTGGCATCGTAGCAACTGCCGCTGCCTTATATCTGGGCAAAAAAGGCTGGCACGCGCTACACAAGGCAGTTGGTATCACACCAGGTGTGCTCACATATCAAGAGAGTAATGCCGCATTATCATTAGCTACAACAAGTTGGCAACAGCTAAAACTAAATAAAAAGCATCTACAAGACATACCTGAACAGCAGCTAAGACAACTACAGAGTATAGATAACAAAGTCACTTACTATCAAAGATATCAGAAGTCACAATCAGCGCAGAATAAAGTACCAGCAGCGACTGAGCAGCAATTTGTGCTGAACAAACTACTGCAAACTCGGCTACCTGAAATGCTGGCAAGTCATCACCATTTAATGAATACTTATGCAAGTACTGACCACGCAAGTGATGAAAAAAGAATAGAAGCCAATAGATTGCTACAAAAAATGTTGGACAATATCGAGCAGCGTCTAGATATATTAATGGCGCAAATAGAGACGCAACATCTACAGGACTTAAAAGCTATGGATGGTTACATGGACAGCCACGATAATTAAATCATTATCCATATTTTTTATATACTGGGTATGAAAGTCATGTATAAAGAATCTATCAGATAGACAAACTCTCAGACATACAAATATAGAAAAAGCTGCCAATGACTATATATCATTGGCAGCTTTTTTATAGCACGTCTAACGCTGTAAGTGTTTTACAAAAAACTTAGACTAGCGCTTGTTGTTGCGGTCACGAGTATTGCGTGTACCGCGGCTTGCAGGGCTAGCGCTACTTTTAGACTTTGCACTGCTATTACGGTTGTCGCTACCGCTACGGTTATCACTACGGCTGTCCGTAGTACGGCGTGCTTTGAGCGGCTTGTTTCTGATACGTTCTTGCTTTTCTTTGGCTGCGCCATGCAGACCCGTACCGTAACGTGGGCGTAAGCTTACTAAGTCTGTCAACGTATTGATTTCTTTTTTATCAAGCTCTAAGAAACGACCAGTACGTAGCTCTTTTGGTAGGGCAATCGTACCATAGCGCGTACGTAGTAGGCGGCTGACTTTTAGACCTTGAGATTCAAACAGACGACGTACTTCACGATTACGGCCTTCTTTTAACTGAACGTGATACCACTTATTGACACCTTCACCGCCACCGTCTTTGATATCGTCAAACTGTGCCATACCGTCTTCTAACATGACACCAGAGGTCAATGTGCGAGCGATATCAGGAGTCACTTCACCCAATACACGTACCGCGTATTCACGAGTCACTTCACTAGAAGGATGCATCAAGCGATGTGCCATTTCACCATCATTGGTAAACAATAGTAGACCAGTCGAGTTGATATCCAAGCGTCCAACCATAACCCAGCGATCATGAGTCAGTTTTGGTAGGCGCTCAAACACAGTTGGACGACCTTCTGGGTCTTTTGCAGAGCAAACTTCGCCTTCAGGTTTATAGTATGCCAATACACGACGACGCTTCTCGTTTTCAGCAGTGTATTTGATCTGACGACCATCGACGCGAATCTCATCACCCTGTGATACACGATCACCAATGGTTGCCGGTCCATTATTGACAGAGACGCGACCAGCTTTGATCACTTCTTCCATTTGACGACGTGAACCGAGCCCCATACGGGCTAGTGCTTTCTGTAATTTTTCATCTTTCATCTTGATGTCCTTGAGTCGGTGGGTTTACATTTCTCAATGTATGACTGTTTATAGCTTCTAGACATTGGCCTAAGTATAGACAATGTTTACTACTACTAATTAATAGGCAAATAGTATATTCGCTTTTAGCGGCATATATTATACTAATAAATTGAAATAATTATCAGACTTTTTAGTCTTTTATTTTATTCGCTCAATAGCCGTTCTTCTCCACAAAATCTTCATATGACATGGTAAGTATGAACTTACTTTCTAGATGTGTTTTGAACTTGGTTAGGTAGCAGTTGTAGGCTAAGTTGACAGGTCTTTTATTGTGCCCTTACAGATACTGCTTGAGATTAATGTATGTAAAACAATGAATTAACTGTAGAGTAAAAGTAAGTATGAGTACAGGAAGTATTGAAATAGCTTTTTGTATCAATCAATAAGAACGTTCGTTACTATTAGCTAACTTATGTTATGATGCCGATTATTTTTGTTAAAGATGTAGAGAAATAACATCAAGGCAAAAGCAGCAATATAGAATTGTTTTCTTAATCGTTTTACGTGATTGCAGTAACAGAAGAGGCTCTTTGATATGAGACAGACAACTAAGTTGTTAAGTACAGCGTGTTTGTTAGCTAGCAGTATGCTTTATGGGTGTGCTACTACAACCATCAATTCTGGGCTTCAAGCTGGAGAGTTACCACCGAGTGGCTCTTTTACTGCAGACAATGGTATTGATTTTAATGTACTGCCACTGACACTCGCCACATTACCGCCTAAGCAAATCGCTCGCTCACAAATGAGTAGTAACCTATCTAGCCTAGTACGATCGTCTAATAGGGTGAATTACCGTATTGCGCCATCTGATGTATTGAGTATTGTTTTGGTGGACTATCCTGATATTAATGCTGCAGGAGCATCTGGTTATCCTGTTGATCAGCAAGGGTTCATCCAGTTTCCGTTGATAGGACGTATACAGGCGAGTGGGCTCAGTGTGCCACAATTCACTGCAAACTTGAGTTCACGATTACAGCGCTATCTAAAATATGCAGATCCACAAGTGAAAGTTGCTGAATATCGGGGCAATAAGTTTTTTATCGATGGTGAAGTTAACAAGCCTGGTCAATTCAATATTGCCGATGAACCTGTGTCACTATATAGTGCAATATCTATGGCTGGTGGTACGACGAGAGAAGGTAACTCAAACAGTATCGTGTTGAGAAGAAACGGTACTGACTATCGTATGGGGTTACAGTCTCTGCAGCAGGCGGGATTATCAGCCAATCAAATTTATGTCCAAGATGGTGATTCTATTCGTGTCAGTAGCGAAGATATCAATAAAGTATATGTCTTAGGAGAATTTGGCAAAGTTGCACCTGTGCCTATTATTGACCAAGGATTGAGCTTAGCGCAGGTGATTGGGGAGTCAGCTGGACTGAACTCTAATACGGCTAATGCGGCTAAGATCTACGTAGTGCGCGATCAGCCTGAATATCAGCGTACAAATATATACTATGTAGATATGCAAGCGCTCACCAGTTTCCCACTGACCAGCCGGTTTGAGATGTTGCCTAATGATATCGTCTATGTTGACCCAACAGGTCTGACGCGCTGGAACCGTGTTATCAGTGCTTTGTTACCATCAACTTCAGCAATCAGAAGTTTCTCAACTTTATAGGAAGCGATCAGTATGGCGTTTGATAATATTTTGGTTGTCTGTGTCGGTAATATTTGCCGTAGTCCAATCGCTGAAGCTTTACTAAGAAAACAATATCCGCAAAAAAACGTTGATTCTGCTGGACTCTCCGCAGTAGTTGGTAACCGAGTGGATCCAAATTCACAAGCAGTAATGGATCCCTACGATATCGATATGTCGAATCATATCGCAAAGCAGATAAATGAAAAGCTGGTTATGAATGCAGATCTTATATTTACCATGTCAGATGGCCAAACCAAATGGATAGAGGAGCGGTGGCCACATTGCCGTGGCAAGACCTTTAAGATAGGGCATTGGATTAATAAAGAAATTGCTGACCCTTATAGACATGACATATCATTATTTGAGATAGCCAGGCAAGATATTGTCAACAGCCTCACGCCTTGGGCCGATAAAATTAGTTGAACGAAAAAACTAATTGATTGGTATCAAATAATTAACCTAATACGATGAATATATAGCTATGACCCTAGATTCAGATAATCTATCAAAACCTTCTGCAGAAGCAAATAATGATATAGATTTGCTAGCCCTTGTATTTTCAATATTACGCGGCTGGAAGACAATATTGTTTCTTGCGTTACTAGGTTTGCTAATAGGCGTACTTTATAGCCGTTATGAAACGACTATTTTTAAATCGGATGCTTTGATACAGATCGAATCCTCTTCTGGAGGTATTTCGGCATTGGGGTCAAATATTTCTGATTTGGTAGCTTCAGAGTCTAATCTTGCGCAAACAGAAGCTGAACTGATTAAGTCGCGTATGGTGCTCAAACCTGTAGTGGATATGCTCAATTTATCTATTCGCTTAAACGATCCGACAGTTGATCCAATAGATAAAATCAGAGCCAATCGCACTTATACTCAAGAGAATATGCCTGAGAGTGTATTCCTCGCTACTGGTGATGGGAATGCTCAAGTCAGTCAGTTTAAGGTATCAGAAGACTATCTAGACAAGTCATTTACTTTAGTCGGTTCAAGTGAAGGCTTCACATTGACTAATGGACTTGACACGTTTGAAGGTCGATTAAATACGCCAAATCGCTTTAACGGAACAGATGGTTTCATTGAAATTACGGTTGATAACTTACCAGCTAATGAACGTCCTATCAGTATTACCAAGCAGTCATTACAAAATACAACAGATGCAATAAAAGGTGCTTTGACCGTATCAGAACTCGGTGCCAAGACGGGTATTATTCAATTATCTATGATCGGGGCTAATCAAGAGCAGGTCAGTCGTATTTTACGTCAAATTGTTTTATCTTACATCGATCAAAATAACTCTCGCGGTTCGGAAGAAACGACTAGAACAATTGCATTTATGGAAACTCAAATTCCAGAGTTAAAACAAACGCTTGAAGCGTCTGAAAAAGCTTTTAATGCTTTTCGTACTGAGAACGGTACCATCGATATTGGACAAGAATCAAGCATACTATTAGCAGAAAATGCCCGAATTGATAGTCAACTCAGTGAGCTTAGACTCAAAAAAGCTGACTTGACAACTTACTATACAGAAGAACACCCTCTAGTCATTCAGATTGATGATCAAATAGCAGAATTACAAAGCCGCATACAAGTTATCGATAACCGGATTGAAGGCTTACCCGAAGTACAGCGCGAGTTCTTACAATTGTCAGAAGATGTTAATATTAATAGAGAAATATATTTGAACTTGCTAAAAAATTACCAACAGCTACAAATTGCTCAGGCAGGACAGGTTGGCTTTGCGCGTATTATTGATCTACCGATTAATACCTATCGCGCGATCGCACCCAAGAAGTCGCTCATCATATTGATTGCCACGCTCACTGGCCTACTACTTGGTATCATGCTTGTACTGCTCAAAAATCTACTCAGAAATCTTGTCAAGGACCCTGAACGCCTTGAATCAAAAACAGGCGTCCCTGTTATTGCAACAGTGCCGCGCTCTCCGCTACTGGCTAGAATTGGCAAAAATAGCAAATCTACCAACCGGCTATTGGCATACAGCGATAGCAATAGTTTGAGTTATGAGGCAATCAAGAGCTTAAGAACGAGTTTGATGTTCGGTATGCCGTCGGTCAGTAAAATAGGAAACCGCGCCAAAATTATTTTAATAACTGGTGAAAGTCCTGGTGTTGGTAAGTCCTTTATTTCATCGAACTTATCTGAAGTGTTTGCTCAGTTGAACAAAAAAGTGTTGATTATTGATGCAGATATGCGCTTAGGTGAGCTGCACAAAGTATTCGCTATGACACAAGATAATGGCCTTGCAGATTACTTCCAAGACGAAGCCCACACCTTAGTGAGTATCATCCATCCGACCAGTATGGATAATGTTGACTTTATGCCACGAGGCAAAAAACCTAACAACCCAGCCTCGTTATTATCGAGCGATAAGTTTGAGGCCTTAATGAATGAGCTTAATGTTCATTACGACTACATATTTATTGACTCGCCACCTGTACTTGCAGCTTCAGATGCTACGATCTTATCGCAATACGCGGACAAGGTGCTAATGGTCACAAGGTATGATAAGTCAATAGAAGGACAGTTGGTATATGCGGTTAAGCTGTTGAATAAATCCAATGTCCAAGTAGATGGTATTGTCCTTAATGATGTTAAGCAGGGACTTACGAGTAAATACAGTTATCACTACAGTTATACTTATGGCAACGACAAGTAATCACTGATGAGCGAACTGCATAATAGATACTATTTTATTAACAAATGTATATCTTTAGATATGTAGCCATTATCTAAAATTTTAAAAACAGCTTGAGAGTAACTATGTATAATATTAATAACTTGAAAATAGCAGTAATAGGTCTCGGCTATGTGGGTCTACCATTAGCGGTCGAGTTCGGTAAGCATCACTCGGTTATGGGCTTTGATATCAATGCTGAACGTATTGCAGCTCTCAATACAGGTATTGATCATACTTTAGAGGTTGGCGAAGAGGAGCTGGCAGAAGCTACACATTTAAGATATAGCTCAGATATCAATGAGTTAAAGGACTGTAACTTCTTTATTGTAACTGTACCTACTCCTATTGATGACTACAAGCAGCCTGACCTGACGCCCTTGATCAAAGCATCGGAAGCTATCGGTAGCCTAATAAAACAAAATGATATTGTGGTTTATGAGTCAACGGTATACCCTGGCGCGACTGAAGAAGTGTGTATCCCTGTGCTAGAGCAGGTATCAGGCCTAACCTTTAATCAAGACTTTTATGCAGGTTATAGCCCTGAGCGTATCAATCCGGGTGATAAAGAGCACCGTGTTACTAATATCTTAAAAGTAACAGCTGGTTCAACGCTTGAGATTGCGGACTTTGTCGACGAAGTCTATAACTTAATCATCACTGCTGGTACTCATAAAGCACCTACTATTAAGGTAGCAGAGGCAGCAAAAGTTATTGAAAACACGCAACGAGATGTCAATATTGCACTGATTAATGAGTTAGCGGTTATCTTTAACAAAATGAATATCGATACTGAAGCAGTGTTGGAAGCTGCTGGTACTAAGTGGAATTTCCTACCGTTTCGACCAGGCTTGGTCGGCGGTCATTGTATTGGGGTTGATCCATACTATTTAACGCATAAAGCCCAAGCCATTGGATATAACCCAGAGATTATATTAGCGGGTCGTCGCCTAAACGATAGCATGGGCGAGTATGTCGTCACCCAATTAGTTAAAACCATGATCAAAAAACGTATTCAGGTAGAGGGTGCAAAAGTGCTCATACTTGGGCTTAGCTTTAAAGAAAACTGTCCTGATGTACGTAATACTAAAGTTATTGATATTGTTAATGAATTAGAGGAGTATAATATTGAGGTTGATGTCTATGATCCTTGGGTGGATACTACGGAGGCTCAAAGCGAGTACGGTATTAAGCCTGTCAATGAGCCTGCAGCTAATAGCTATGACAGCATTATCCTAGCAGTGGCTCACAGTGAATTTGTCGATATGGGCGTAGCACATATAAGAAGTTTAGGTAAGCCTAACCATGTGCTCTATGATTTGAAATATGTATTCGACAAAGAAGACACAGATATCCGTCTATAACTTTATAGTGCTATACAAGAGAAAAATATATGACAGCGGCAGCATACGAGAAAATCAGAGAGTCACTAGTACAAGCACCTAAAACCTGGCTAGTAACAGGTGTAGCAGGATTCATCGGTTCGAACTTGCTTGAGACATTATTATTACTCAATCAAAGAGTGGTAGGGTTAGACAATTTTGCCACAGGTTTTCAACATAATTTAGATGAAGTAAAAAGTTTAGTAAGTACTGAACAGTGGGATAGGTTTACTTTTATAAATGGTGATATTTGTCAGTCAACTGATTGTTCGAAAGCATGTCAAGGTGTTGATTACGTGCTGCATCAAGCAGCGCTAGGCTCAGTACCACGCTCTATCGCTGATCCTATCGCGACCAATGAGACTAATATTTCAGGCTTCTTAAATATGCTGGTAGCCGCTCGTGATGCTAATGTTGCTAGCTTTACTTATGCTGCTAGTAGCTCAACATATGGCGATCATCCTGCATTGCCAAAGGTAGAAGATGCTATCGGTAATCCGCTGTCTCCCTATGCGGTAACTAAGTATGTCAACGAGCTATATGCTGATGTGTTCGCTCGCACTTATGGATTTGAGACGATTGGTTTACGCTATTTCAATATCTTTGGAAAGCGTCAAACACCAGATGGCGCTTATGCTGCGGTCATTCCGAAGTGGACATCGGCGATGATCACAGGAGATACGGTCTATATCAATGGTGATGGTGATACCAGTCGCGATTTTAACTTTATTGAAAATGCAGTACAGGCCAATATCTTGGCCGCAACTGCCAACGATGACGCCAAAAACGAAGTCTATAACGTCGCTGTTGGAGGTCGTACGACACTTAATACGTTATACTCGGCTCTAAAAGAGAATCTATCGGCAAACGGGGTGGACTACGAGCAAGAGGCTGTATATCGCGACTTCCGAGAGGGAGATGTACGTCATAGTCAGGCGGATATTAGTAAGATACAGAAGGCGTTAGGCTATGCGCCGCAGTTCAACATTACGCAGGGTATAGAAAAAGCGATGCCTTGGTATGTCAAGTTTTTAGCTTAGTTTTTACGATGAGATTATTATGTTGAATATGGCAAAGCAGCTTCTTTTGCTGCTTTCAGAAAAACAAGTCAAGCAGTTTTATTTACTTCAGATTCTTGTCGTTATAATGGCTTTTACTGAGTTATTAGGTATTGCGTCTATAGCGCCATTTATGGCTTTAGTTGGTGATATTAGCTTACTAGAAGGCACTGGCTTTTTTGCTAGATTATATCAAATGTCTGGCTTAACAGATCCAACAGAGTTTTTATTTTTCACAGGCCTGCTAGTTCTCACTGCGCTAACAGTATCTACAATAGTGTCCATGTACGTGACTTGGAGACTATCATTATATGGTGCAAGCGTAGGTACCGAAATATCTGATAGACTTTATACTTATTATATGCAAGAAGATTGGCAATTTCACGCTAACGGTAGCAGTGCCCAACTTACTAAACAGGTCTCTACAGAGACTATGCGTATTACCAACGGTATTATACAGCCACTAATGAGAATGAATGCTAAAATAGTACTTACTTGCTTTATTGCTATTGCTATTATTATATATGAGCCTTTAATTGCTTTGTTTGGACTTACGATATTTATTATTTCGTATCTTTTACTATACAAGCTTGTCCGTAAAAAGCTCACTTTAAACGGACAAAAACTATCGGACGTAGCCACTCAACGATTTAGATTGATGAACGAAGGGTTCGGTGGCATTAAAGATGTGTTGTTACTAGATCGTAGTTATGACTTTATCAATTCTTTTCAAGAAAGTAGTGTAACGTTTTCTCGTGCTCAAGGTGTCAACTTAGCTATTAGTCAAGTACCACGCTATTTTATGGAACTTATTGCCTTTGGTACAATGATAAGTTTAGTGTTATTACTTATCAAGTTATACGATGGCAATCTGGGACAAGTTTTGCCGATTTTAGCAGTATATGCGCTAGCTGCTTTTAAGTTACTACCAGCTTTACAACAAGTTTATGCTAGTGTCACACAAATAAAGGGTAGCGTAGCCGCATTTGATGCTGTAAAAAGAGATCTGGCTCGTTCTTCTGAAAGTTATATAAAAAATAAAGCCAACCAACTTCTTCAACCTATTACGTTTCGTAATCAACTTGATTTGAAAAATATAAGGTTCAAATATCCTGGAAAAGATGTCGCAGCAGTAAATGGAGTAGATATGACTATTCCAGTCAATAGTGTGATTGGATTAGTTGGATCATCAGGATCTGGAAAGTCTACTTTAATAGATATATTATTGGGTTTGTTGATACCTCAAAGTGGTGAAATACAAGTTGATAATATAGAAATTACTTCTAGAAATAGAAGAAGCTGGCAGGATAAGTTAGGGTTTGTACCTCAGAGTATATTTCTCAGTGAAGGAACTATTGCTGAAAACATCGCCTTTGGCTTGCCAATAGCTAGTATTGACTTTGAACAAATCAGAAAAGTTATAGAACTTTCAAATTTAGATGAGTTAATAAAAGAATTACCTAGTGGCTTAGATACTAGAGTCGGCGAGCGTGGTATTCAACTATCTGGAGGACAACGACAACGTATAGGTATAGCAAGAGCGCTTTATCATGGAGCAAGTATATTAGTATTTGATGAAGCGACTAGTGCTCTTGACGGCATTACTGAAAAAATAATCATGGATGCTATTCATAACTTGAGCGGTGAAAAAACAATAATTATGATTGCTCACCGTCTGAAAACAGTACAGAAATGTGACATTATTTATCTGATGGATAAAGGAAATATAGTAGATCAAGGTACATATCAGCAACTTGTTGATAACAACCCTAAATTTAAAGAAATGGCGGAGCATGCTTAACATGAATATTTTATTACTGGACTGTACATTACGTGATGGCGGTTACTACAATTCTTGGGATTTTTCACCTGAATTAATCAATGACTACCTTGTTGCTATGGAGTCAGCAGGTGTGAATGTCGTTGAATTAGGCTTGAGGTCATTAAAAAATAAAGGGTTCAAGGGAGCATGTGCTTTTACAACTGATGATTTTTTGCGCGAATTGCCTTTACCTAAAAATTTGACCATTGGTGTTATGATCAACGGTAGCGAGCTGGTAGGTGATATTCCATATCATGAGGTATTAGAAAAACTGTTTCCAATTCCAGCAGATGAATCACCAGTTGATCTGGTTCGTATTGCATGTCACGTTCACGAGTTTGAAGAATCATTACCTGCTGTTACGTGGTTAAAGGAAAAAGGCTATAAAGTCGGTTTTAATTTGATGCAGATAGCTGACTGCTCAGAACAAGAAGTAAAAGTATTAGCAAGCTTAGCTGCTAACTATCCAATGGATGTACTATACTTTGCTGATAGTATGGGTGGTATGAACCCTGACCAAGCAGCATCAATAATTAGTTGGCTCCGTAGTGAGTGGTCAGGTGCTTTAGGTATACATACTCATGATAATCAAGGATTAGCTTTATCAAACTCTATGAGAGCCATTAGTGAAGGAGTTACATGGGTAGATGCCACTGTAACCGGTATGGGACGTGGTCCGGGTAATGCCCTAACAGAACAAGTCGCAATAGAACTAGCCGCATATCGCGCTCAACCATTAAATATAGTTCCTCTAATGTCGATAATACGCAAGTATTTTGGACCAATGAAGGAGTCTTATGGGTGGGGAAGTAACCCATATTATTATCTTTCTGGTAAATATAATATTCATCCGAGTTATATTCAAGAAATGTTAAGTGATTCTCGTTATGATGAAGAGGATTTACTAGCTATAATCGAATATTTACGCGTCAAAGGTGGTAAAAAATTCAGCTTAAATGCTTTAGATGCTGCACGACGTTTTTATCATGGAGAACCGCAAGGCAAATGGTCACCAATTAGCATATTTAAAGATAGAAACATTTTGCTGCTAGGTGCAGGACCGAGTGTTGCTAAACATCGTGAAGCATTAGAACGTTATATTCGCAATGAAAAACCGCTGGTATTAGCACTAAATACTCAAAGTGAAATCGATGCAGAACTTATTGACTTACGCGTGGCTTGTCATCCAGTAAGATTATTAGCAGATTGTGATGCACATACTAAACTTATACAACCTTTAATCACACCTTATTCTATGCTTCCCGAAGATGTTCAACTAGAACTAAAAAACAAAGACGTTTTAGATTTTGGTTTGAGTGTAGAAAGCGATACATTTGAGTTTGAAGATGAATATTGCATAGTACCTAATTCATTAGTTGTATCCTATGCACTTGCAATATCTACAAGTGGCAAAGCAAAGCAAGTCTTGGTAGCAGGTTTTGATGGTTATGGTGGAGATGATCCACGTAGTAAAGAGATGCAAAGTTTACTTACAACTTATCGGAAAAGCGAAAAAGCATTACCAATACAAGCTATCACACCAACACGCTATAATATTGATAGCAAATCCGTATATGCATTGTAGTTAAATAATATTGTTGTTCGTTCGATAGCTTGTAATATTGATGAGGAGAAGTATGCGTAGTGTCGTTATTATACCTGCACGATTCAATTCGAGTCGCTATCCAGGTAAACCACTAGTGAAGCTATTAGGTAAGCCTATGGTGTTATGGGTTGTAGAGCTATCTTCACGGGCAGTAGGTAGAGAAAACGTTTACGTCGCTACTGACGATCAACGTATTGCTAATGTTGTTGATCAGGCTGGTTTTCAGTTTATTATGACTTCCAACGAAGCACTCACTGGGACAGACAGGTTAGCTGAAGCAGCTGAAAGGATAGAAGCTGATATTTTTATCAATGTTCAAGGTGATGAGCCTCTAGCTTCTCCAGAAGATATTATCAAAGTACGCGACGAAAAAGTAAGAAATATCGATTACGTCATCAACGGTTTTAGCTGGATAGGTAGAGAAGAAGATCCTTCTAGCATCAACA
Organism: Psychrobacter sp. H27; assembly: GCF_059072655.1. Classification (NCBI taxonomy): domain Bacteria; kingdom Pseudomonadati; phylum Pseudomonadota; class Gammaproteobacteria; order Moraxellales; family Moraxellaceae; genus Psychrobacter; species Psychrobacter sp. H27. The sequence continues at coordinate 2,761,630 of NZ_JCACRX010000001.1, forward strand.
TACCAAAAGTTATTACCAACGAATCAAATGACTTGATTTATATGTCACGTATAGCTTTGCCCGGGTATAAAGATAAAAAAAATGCGCCGCTGGTTTATAAGAAGCAGGTATGTATATATGCGTTTACTAAGTCAGAATTAAAAAGTTTTAGTAATTTCGGTAGAAAAAGTGAATTAGAGAAAAGCGAGGATATTGAAATTCTTCGTTTTTTAGAGTTAAATAAAACTATTAAAATGGTTGAAACAAAAGCAGGCAGTCTTGCTGTAGACATACCTGAAGATGTAATACTAGTAGAGAAAGCTTTAAAAATAAATGAAGGATAGTCATGAAAAAAAAACTGCATCAATACAAGACAATTGTTTTTGACTGCGACGGAGTGATTTTAAACTCTAATCAAATTAAAACAAAAGCTTTTTATCAAGTAGCTTTACCTTATGGTAAAGTTGCAGCAAATTCTTTGGTTGAATACCATGTAGAAAATGGTGGCATATCGCGCTACGAAAAATTTAAATATTTCTTAGAAAAGATAGTTCCGAGCGCATCTAGCACTGATCTAGAAAGCCTGCTATATAACTACGCTAAAATAGTACTGGATGGTTTACTGGATTGTGAATTATCACCTGGAGTTGCACAGTTACGCGAAGCAATGCCAAATATAAATTTTTTAATAGTTTCAGGTGGAGATCAACAAGAACTTCGCTACGTTTTCCAAAAGAGAGGAGTGTCTGATTATTTTAACGGCGGAATATTTGGTAGTCCAGATAATAAGGATCAAATTTTAAAGCGTGAGATAGCCAATGGTAACATTGAACAGCCAGCGTTATTTTTAGGTGATAGTAAATACGATTATCTTGCTTCGACAAGCGCTGGTATGGATTTTGTCTTCATTAGTGGTTGGTCAGAGTTTGAAGATTTTAATGAATATTTTTTAGATAAAAATATTAAGTGTGTTGACTACATTTATAACTTTAAAATTTAACATGGTTAACTAAATAGAATGAAAATTTTTACTAAAGGTCTTTTGGTATCAGCAAGAAAATTGAAGTCTGTATATCTTTTAAAAATTGCATACTGCTTTGTGACTAAAAAAAGTGATGCATTATCTTGTTACTATATAGCCTTAAGATATTTTACTACTGATAGTGTTAGTTTAGATATTGTATTAAATATATTGATTAAATTTGATCTATCGTTGGCAGAAATAGCTCATCCAATCTTGGAAGGATACCTTAAAGAAAATATTAGAATTGATAATATTGAAAAGCTAAATTTTATGATTCAAAAAGATTCTAATTGTAGCAACATAAATAGCTTTAATATGTTAGTCAAATATATTTATTGTTTTCTAAATAAGGATTTCATACTATCTTATAAGATATGGAAAGATTTCGACGATGTAAATAAGTGTTTATCTAATTTAAGAGATGATATCAATAATAAAAAAATAAATAATAAAAAAATTGCGATTATCCTACCTGGAATTTCTAAAATTGAATTTGGAAAAGAAATTGATCAGTATGACTTAGTTGGAAGGACAAGTTTACAACCACCTTCTAAGGAAAACCATAAATACTCTGGGTCTCGTTTGGACTATTCCTTTCTTAATAATGATAGGTATACCGAGTTTCTTAATTGGGATAATAATGATTTATTGAATCTTTCAACAAAGGTAGTGTCCAATATTAGCTGTAAAAAAATAAATAATGTAAATATAAAAAATATTCCTATCCTTGAAATGGAAGAGCCTGATGCTCCTATATGCAGTTATAGTTTTATAACTTTAAGAATCGCCCACTGGTGTTTAAACAGGGGTTCTATGAAACCTTATTTCTATAATGGCGACTTTTACCTCAATGATAAGATATATGAAAGTGAAAATTATGATTTGAAAGAAAAATTATTAGAAGAGAGAAACATAATCAACTCTTATCTACTACATGATATATTTTTTGTTCATGCTTCATTGAAAATCCTTTATCAAAAAAATTTAGTAGGCGCTAGAGGGACTTTAAGGAATATATTAGAGATGTCTGGAGAAGAGTTCGCTCAAGCTTTAACGAAAAGATGGAACGACAATATTAATATATAGAATTTCTTTACTAAAACTCAGTTAAGATAAATACCATTTATTATAAGCTAACAATGCTTGTGTTTTATTTAGATCGTTTTAGTTTAATTTTTTTATGAAGTCATACCAATTACTCTTTTTTAGATGGCTTCTCTATATATGAACTCAAGGTAGATATGTATAATTCAAATGTTAGTGTGGTTATTCCATTTTTTAATAGATCTTCATTTTTAGAGCGAACGTTAGATAGTGTCTTAGCTCAAAAGCTAAAACCTAGAGAAGTCTTTGTGGTTGATAATGGATCTAGTAAGGAAGAATACGCATCTGCAATTAGAATCGCAAGCTATAAAAAATATTTAAGTTTAAATTTAAGCTGTGTTTCTACTGAAAAGTCAGGCAATGCAAATTACGCGAGAAATCTTGGATATTCTTTGGCCTCTACTAAATATGTTGCTTACTTAGACTCAGATGACTGGTGGGAGGCAAGTCATTTAATAGATTCTATTGAAATACTATCTAAAAGTGATGCGGCAGCTGTTTATTCGGGTGCTATAATTCATCAGAGTAATAAAGTAGTTAAAAATTTCTCTACTGATATAAATTTTTTCGATAGTCCTTTTGATATTATCCTCTCTCAGGACGGCTATATCGCGATGACTCCCACTTATGTAGTCGACAAGGAGAAAATAGGAAATATTGTATTGTGGGATGAGAACCTAAAAAGACATCAAGACTATGATTATTTTTCCTCTATATTTTATAAAACAGAAGGTTGGTGCTACTGTCCTGAAGCAAATGTCAACGTTGATTGGAATGAAGGTGGAACTCAGAAAAAAGATGTAGACTTTGATTCATTTGTCTATTTTTGTAAAAAATGGGGTTCTCAAATTCCAGATAGTATTCTTAAACCTTATCTATTGACCATGCTTAAGCTAAGCTACGATCATAAAACATCCCCAGAAAATAAAATATTTTATAGAAATATGATGAATGCCAATGGCTATTTTTCTGATTCTGTCTATAAAATTCAAGCTGAAACAATATCAATATTAGCATACAACAATGTTATCAAAGTACTAAATTTTTTAAGAATAAAAAAGAAAATTCAAAGCACTATTAAATTTTTGAGAAAAAATACTTGAAAACTAATTATTAAAATTTAGTCTGTAGGCCTTTTCGGGCAACTACTTTTCTTACAAACTATATATACTGAGTTTATATATGATATGTATTTATTCCTCTAGCGAAAAAATTTGGGGCGGTGGTCAGATTTATATAGAGAACTTATGTCGTTACATGAATGATAAAGGGATCGCTACTTCAATCTTAACTTCAGAACCAGATACATTTACTTGTCCTACAATGAAAATGAATTCAGTCGCTTCCAAACCCAAGCGATTGTCAAGCTCCTTGACGCTTACAAAGCAGCTCAAACGTGCTGGAGTTAAGGTTATTGTACTCAATGACCTAGGTTCTCTTTGGCTCGCTCCAATGTTCAAGTTACAAGGATTTAAAGTAGTTTCTCTTTTACATTTATATCTACAGAAAAAAAATGCCGCTGGATTGGGTCATAATGATATTGAGTATCGTTTATTAAGATTCTCAAGTCATTTTTGCGATAAAGTGTTTAGCGTAAACAAAGAAAACTTAGCTACTTTTCCAGTCGAAGTTGATTTTGTAGGTAACTGTATATCACCTTGGTTTTTTGGCAAATCTGAAGCAGTAAAGAAGTATGATTTAGGCATTATATCTAGGCTATCTCAGGAAAAAAATATTCCTCTCTTTATTGATTTAATTAAACGCCTTAATGCTCGAAGTGACGAACCAATTAAAGCACTTATCTTGGGACGCGGTGAAGAAAAAGATAATATTGTTAAGGCTATCAAATTCGCCGGTCTAGAAGGCAATATAGAGTTGCAAGACTGGGCTGATAGGAATGAGTTACCAACTATATACGATAGCATCAAATGTTTTGCTATCACTAGTCATCATGAAGGATTTGCGACTACGCTACTTGAGGCACACGCACGAGGTGTACCTGCTATTACAACCGAAAGTGCTGGATTCTGTGCTGAGTTTATAGAGGGTTTCGGTTCTACAACTGGCATCTCTTTTGTTCCTGAAGATGTAGACTCCATAGATTTTCAACAAAACGTACTTTCATTAATTGATCATGCGGACGATTATTATGATGCCTGTATTGATAAGGCTAAGATATTTAGTGAGGATAAAGTACTAGGCCAAATTAGTGCAGGGGTTGAGGCTTTGATGGACAACAAATACAAGGTAAGCTAAGTGAAAGTATTATTAGTAATAACTGGGCTTGGTATGGGTGGTGCTGAGCATGTAGTAGTCAATCTAGCTGATGCGCTTGTTGAATTAGGCCATAAAGTAAAAATAGCTTACCTAACGGGGAATGTCATAGTATCTCCTAAAAATACTGAGATAGAATTGATACCAATAAAGTTAAATAGTCAGAATGACTTTATAGGAGCTTACCTCAGATTAAGAAAAGTAGTTAAGAAATTCAAACCTGATGTAGTGCATAGTCACATGTTTCATGCCAATACGTTATCAAGATTAATACGCTTAACAGTAAATATACCTAAGTTAGTTTCTTCATCTCATAATACAAATGAAGGTGGTCGCCTTAGAATGCTAGCTTATCGCCTAACTGATAACTTAGTTCACATTTCAACGAATGTCAGTCAAGAAGCGGTAGATTCTTTGGTGAAAAAAAGAGCTGTTCAATCGGGTCGTATGCTGAGTATTGCTAATGGTATAAATGTTGATTACTTTCACTTTGATGAAGCTGCTCGAAAAAGTAAGCGTACTGAACTGCATGTTACCGATCAAAAATTAGTTTTAGCCGTAGGTCGTTTAAATCCTCAAAAAGACTATCATAATTTACTCAACGCTATTCATTTATTAAAAGAAAAAAGACAAGATTTTAAGTTCTTTGTCGCTGGTGATGGTCCTCTTAGAGAAGAGCTTATACTGCTAGTTCAAAAGTTAGGAATTTCTAAGTTTGTTGAGTTTTTAGGTATACGTCGAGACATTCCAGCCTTAATGTCAGCTAGTGATATATTTGTCCTATCGTCAGCATGGGAAGGGTTTGGTCTAGTCATTGCAGAAGCTATGGCGACTGAACGTATTGTTGTAGCTACGGATTGTGGGGGTGTTTCTGAAGTAGTCGGTTCAAATGGGTTCCTCGTTCAGCCTAATAATAGTACTCTATTAGCACAGGCACTCAACAGAGCTCTAGATCTGGATGATAATGAGCGATCTATTATCGGAGCTGCTGCGAGAAAACGCATCATTGACAATTACTCCTTAAGTGCAAACGTCAAAGCCTATCTTAAGTTGTATAACTAGCAATACATACAACCAATTTGATAGAGTATTTTCATATGATATTAAGTTACAGAGACAATTAAATGTCAGATCTTAGCTGGATCAACGCCTATGGTTTTTTTGGTGTTAGGCTATTCGAATTGCCGAGCCTACTAGTTTGTTTACTATTAATACTTTTGCTTGGATATAAATTTCAAATAAAGCAAAAATATCAAATAACATTAATCCTCCATTGTTTTTTACCTTTCGTACTAAACGATGTCTTGTTTGATGCCTCTTACATGCCTGACCAATTTAAGTACTGGCGAGGTGTTAATGCATTAAGAAATGGTGAGTTAAGTTATATCGATGCACTAGTAAATGGTGGAAATGTCGAGCAAGCAAGTGCTCTTTTGGCCTCCCTTCCTTTTTTTTCACCTGTTTCAGTTATAAGTTTAGGGTTCTATAATACTTTCTTATACATTATCCTGTTTCTGGTTTTATATGTAAAAAAAATATTTACAAAAGTATCTATATGGTTCTATTTATTATTCCCAAGCGCTGCTTTGTATACAGCACTAAGTTTGAGAGAAACATTAATTTTTTTCTTTATGATTTTGACCTTGGTTTATGCTCGCGAATCTAAAATATTTAAAAGTATACTTTTTGTCGCTCCTTTATATTTGATCAAATTTCAAAACTTTTTTATTTTGGGTCCTATCGTCTTATTATATTTCATGTTTAACGTTGCAAGAAAAGGCATGGGAGTAGCTAAGGCAGTTACTATTGCTGTTATTGGTCTAGTGGTTTTATTGTTCTCAGCACCTATCGCAATTCCTATACTCAACCGTTCTAGGGTCGCTATGTTTGTTGAAGACGGCGGTAGAGCAGAAGATATTAGTCTTATTACTGGCGCAGGTGACTTTGTATTTCAGGGTTTGACCTCAGCGCTTTATTTCTTATCTAAACCTTTACCTTGGGAAGCAGCGAGTGCTTTACAGCTCGTTCAGTCAATTGAAAATTTAGCAGTATTGGTAATTTTATTCTTGATCACTCGCGAAGCTTGGCGAAAATTCCCTGATAAACTCACCTTCTGGCTGCTATTTATGGTGTTATCTATGTCTGTGTATGGTTTGGTAGTGGCAAACTACGGTACAGCCGTACGTTATCGCTACCCATTTGTAATGATTTACGTGTTGTTTGTCTGCGCAGACTGCAATATTACTAGACTGAGAAGTAATAAAAGAATAAAGAACTATACTCAACCTATATTTAAATCTTCAGAATAAACTTAAATTTTGTGGCCTAAATTTTATTATCTATATCCAATATACTGTGTACTAACTATGAAATTTTTAATATGTGCCAACTACTTACCTCATGTGCTGAACTTTCGCGGTAAGTTATTACAAGATATCGCTGCACTAGGCTATGAGATACATGTAGTAGCACCAGACCTAAAGGCTTATGCTACAGATTACAATGTCTTAAGTGAGCTTGGATACAGTCTACATGAAGTACCTATGCAACGTACTGGTACCAATCCTATTGCAGATACAAAAATGCTCATGGCGATGTATAGTCTATTGCATGAGATACAGCCTGACTTTATGCTCTCATATACTATCAAGCCCGTTATATACGGCACGTTGGCTGCTTGGCTTGCTAAAGTGCCTAATCGTTTCGTATTGATTTCTGGACTGGGTTATACCTTTCAGCAGGTGGAAGAAACGAGTAAACGTACAGTATTTCAAAAACTCGTCCATGGTATGTATCAACAAGCACTAAAAAAATCATCAAAGGTATTTTTTCAGAATACAGATGATCGTGACTTATTTAAAAGTTTAAAGTTGTTAAGTTCTAAAACGCCCAGTGTGGTAGTAAATGGATCAGGTGTTGACGTCACTGATTTTGATGTCTTACCGTTTCCTAGAGATACGGCAGGGAGTATCAAACCTTCTTTCTTATTAATTGCTAGATTACTCAAAGATAAAGGTATATTAGAGTATGTAAGGGCAGCTAAAAGGATAAAGGCAGAATATCCTAATGCTGAATTTCATTTGGTAGGCTGGATAGACGAGAACCCTGCAGCCATCAGTCAGACTCAGCTAGATGATTGGATAAAGGACGGTGATATTAACTATTGGGGTAAGCTTGACGATGTTCGTCCGGCAATACAGGAGTGTTCTGTATATGTACTGCCCTCATACCGTGAAGGCACGTCGCGTTCTGTGTTAGAAGCAATGTCGATGGGTAGAGCAATAATTACTACAGATGCTCCAGGGTGCCGTGACACTGTGATATCTGGTGACAATGGCTACCTTGTTCCTGTCCAAGCTGTTGATGAGTTAGTCGATGCCATGAAGCACTTTATAGATAACCCTAGCTTGTATGAAAAAATGGGTCATGCATCTAGAGGTTTTGCTTTGGAAAAGTACGATGTAAAAAAAGTAAATGCACATATGATCTCTGAAATGGGGTTAATGTTATTAAGTAATAAGTTATAAACGTATGATGTTGTAATATATTAATTATTATATATACTCTTGTATTTCCTACTTACTTAAAAGCGATACTTTCCAATTGTTTATCAATAAGAAGTTATTCAAAAGTAAAGATATCAAATATGAATTGCTACTACAAACGCTAATTAACGTTAATTAAAGATGCTGGGTTTATAAATGCTTAAAAGAATATGTGACATTACAATCGCCACAACTGCTCTAATTACTCTCTCACCTGTGTATACTGTAGTGGCGTACAAGGTCAAAAAAAATTTAGGCTCACCGGTCTTATTTCGCCAAACTAGAGCAGGTATTCATGGTGAACCTTTCAAAATCTATAAATTCCGTACTATGACAGATACAACAGATTCTGAAGGTAATGTGTTACCAGATGAAGATAGATTAACTGAATTTGGTAAACAGCTTCGTGCGACCAGTCTCGATGAACTTCCTCAGTTATGGAATGTCATTAAAGGTGATATGAGCATTGTGGGTCCTCGTCCTCAGCTTATGGAGTACCTGCCTTATTATAACGAAGAACAGTTTCGACGACATTTGGCTCGACCAGGTGTGACAGGATACGCACAAGTAAACGGTCGCAATGGTATCAGTTGGGAGAAGAGGTTTAAGCTAGATGTCTGGTATGTTGATAACCAATCCATGTTATTAGATATCAAGATTCTTTTAAAAACTGTCAAGCAGGTTGTTACCCGAGAAGGTATTAGCGCTGAAGGTGAGGCGACAATGAGTAGGTTTACTGGCAATATAGTAGAAAACGAAGCAAAAGAGTAAATAAGCCATTTGGTTAACGTTGGCATAACTATAGATGAGTAGGTCATTATGTACAAAAAAATAAGCGTTTTACTAGGCTTTGGTATGGTGTCTGTATTAGCATCTGCTCAAAATCTGTATATGAATGATATGAAACTGAAGTCAGAGCTTGACTGGTTGAATGCCCAAGGTGTGACGCATATCAGCACCAGCACATGGCCATTGACTGCTAATGAAATTGCAAATGCACTCAATACGGCTAAAGTGACGACTGATACTCAACAAAGAATATTGCAGTCTGTACGTATCATGCTTGCTCAAAATCCAAACTCTTTAGTCAAAGCAGAGGCAGAAGCTTACTTACAAACAAACCGCCAGCAGCTGCCACAAACTTTTGCAGATGACAATCTGGCAGGACAACAGATATCAGCTGCGATAGGACTCAGTGAAGAGAACTGGGAGATGAAGCTACAAGCCAACGTAAAAAACGATGAGCTTATCGATGACGATAGTGATGTTAGTTTTGAGGGGTCGTATATCGCTGGTACGGCAGCCAATCAGTGGTTAATAGCAGGTAAAATTCCAGCATGGTGGGGCCCAGGGAATGATGGTAGCCTTATCCGAGGGGATGCCAGCATCCCGGTCACAGGTATTACCATGCAGCGCGATACACAAACTGCACCGACTAACCAGTATTTGAACTGGGTTGGCCCTTGGCAATATCAGCTGTTTGCTGGTCAATTAGATGATTATGAGGCCATACCAGATGCTAAGCTATTTGGTGCTCGCCTCACTGCGAGTCCATGGGAGTGGTTAGAAGTTGGTGCGTCTCGAACCTTTATGTGGGGCGGAGAAGGTCGTCCAGAGAGTTTTAGCTCCTTTGGTGATGCTGTTTTAGGTACTAAAGATAATGAGGCTACTGCAGGTAATACTGACAATGATCCGGCCAATCAGTTGGGTGGTTTTGATGCCAAAATACAGTTAGCACCGCTACTTAATGTACCAGCGAGTGTCTATGGACAATATGTTGGCGAAGATGAAGCGGGTGGTCTTCCAGCCAAAAATATGTATTTAGCGGGCGTAGACTATGCTTCTGAAGCTTATGGAAAACCCTATCAGTTATATGCTGAATACGCAGATACTCGTAGTAGTGGAGAAGTAAAAGGTGTGTCTTACGATCATTTTTTATACACCGATGGCTATTACCAACAGGGCTATCCGCTCGGACACTCTTTAGGCGGTGATGCTGAGAGTGTATCAGTAGGTGGTAAGCTATGGCTCGATAGTCGGAACTTTGTCAATACAAAACTGCAATATGCCAAAGTAAACCAAGCGGATGAGGCAGACAATCAAGCCTTTCCAACGACGGCTAAATTAACAGCTATTGACGTATCATGGGCACACCAATGGCAACCTCAGACACTAATAACGAGTAGGGTATGGGCGGTAGACTCTGATACTCAGTCAACTGATATTGGTGCAGGTGTGGGTATAGAGTTCCAGACTTATTAGACAAGAATAAGTGAATACCTTAGCGCTTTAAAAATTAAGAAACGGTCTACTAATATTATAGTAGGCTGTTTTTTATTTGAGCTGTTGCTAGAGCTACGTGTTGGTAAATTGACGCGTATGTTCTATAAGTAATTGTCAATTTGATAGCCCTTTACTTGTATATTGCATAGCAATAGTTAAAGAATTAGTTTTTAGCGGTACTCTAATACATGCTAGGATTTTGCAGCGTACACAGGTACAATATTATTCTTAGTCAAAGGTTGACGAAGCAAAGGACAGGCATGCAAAGTATTTGCGCGCGCTGTCTTTATTTTTTTATATCGTACCCCCTATTGGAGTTACTATGTCTACTGCTCAAGAATCCGCCACCGTTTTGGACGGCAAAGCACTTGCCAAACAAATAGAACAGGATCTGCGTACACGCGTTGATACGATAAAGGACAAGACTGGACGCACCCCAAGCCTTGCCACGATATTGGTTGGTGATGATCCTGCTTCTGCAACTTACGTTCGCATGAAAGGTAATGCTTGTAAGCGTGTTGGTATGGATTCTATACGTGTTGAGATGCCAAGTGCGACAACCACTGAGCAGTTGATGGCAAAGATAGATGAGCTAAACAGTAATTCAGATGTACATGGTATTTTGCTGCAACATCCAGTCCCTGAACATATCGATGAGCGCGCGTGCTTTGAGCAGATTGACTTGGCAAAAGATGTCGATGGCGTGACTTGTCTTGGTTTTGGTCGTATGGCTATGCAGCAGCCTGCCTACGGCTCATGTACACCGCAAGGCATCATGCATTTGTTAGAGCATCATAATGTCGAATTATCAGGTAAAGAAGCGGTAGTTGTGGGACGTAGTGCTATCTTGGGCAAACCAATGGCGATGATGCTACTCAATGCCAACTGTACGGTGACCATTTGCCATTCAAGAACCCAAGATCTAGCAGCACATATCAGACGTGCCGATATTGTAGTTGGTGCTGTGGGTGTGCCTGAGCTGATTAAAGCAGAGTGGATCAAAGCAGGCGCCGTTGTCGTTGATGCAGGCTTCCATCCAACAGATGATGGCGGTGTTGGTGATATTGAAATGCAGGGTATGGAAAATATTGCCAGTGCTTACACCCCAGTGCCAGGCGGCGTTGGTCCAATGACTATCAATACGCTTATTCGCCAAACGGTCGATGCTGCTGAAAAATCAGCAGGTCTGAACATCAGCTGAAAGTAGTGAAATGAATGCTGATCGCCGATAGTTAAGAGGCTTGAGGCAATATAGACTCAGGCTAAATCAACCACCTTTTAGTTGATAGGACCTAAAAATGTCTAAGAAAAACGTAGGTTTTCATGAGCGACTGCAAGGCATTGGCAGAGAATTTGTCGATATCTGTCATTACGTCATTTTGTTTTTAATCAGCGTGGTGGTGGTTTGGACGGCAGGCAAGGAGTTTGTCGATATTGTCCAAAAGGGTTCAGCGGACTTAAAAGATATTTTGATGCTGTTTATTTACCTTGAGCTGTTGGCCATGATAGGTATCTATTTTAAAACCCATCGTTTACCCGTTCAGTTTTTGATATTTATTGCCATAACCGCATTATCACGACATTTAGTTGTCGACGTACAGGCGGTCTCGGATTATTTTCATCTATGGCTACTGGCGACAATTTCTGTAGCGATCATGCTGTTGAGTGGCGCTATTGTAGTGCTGACGTGGACCGCAAAAACCTTTGGTCGCCCAGAGGATAATCTCGACAAACAGTATGCAAATTTAACGGTCAAAGCCATGCTACCTGATGACGCGCAAGCACCGGATAGTCATACAAAGCATCGCCGTGAGTAATGTTTGATACCTATATAAAAAAAGGCTACCAGTGGTAGCCTTTTTTTATATAAATGAGTGATCACAGCCATTTTAGTTTTTTGAAATTGTAGTATAAGAAGCTACACAACGCGATGATGATAATCATGATCACAAGGTAAGCGTATTTCCAATGCAGCTCAGGCATAAAATCAAAATTCATCCCATAGATACCAGCAATAGCAGTCGGCACTGCTAAAATACCTGCCCATGCTGCAAGCTTACGTACGACTTCATTCTGCCCCATATTGACCATGGCCATATAGGTATTCATAACCACACTCAACATTTCATTGAGACCATTGATGGCGTCTAGTGAGTGCAAGAGATGGTCATTGACATCGCGGAAGTATGGTTTGGCTGCTTGAGAGAAACCAGAGACAATTTCGCTTTTTTTATGATTGATAAAGAAGCTACAGATGTCTTGGACTGGTAGGATAATAGCCCGCATATGTACCAGCTGCGACTTGAGTTCATAGAGGTTTTTTAGTGTGCTTTTATCAAACTCATAGGTAAAGACATAGCGCTCTTGCTCGCGCAAATACCGACCCAAGCGATCAGTGATCGGCATATAGTTATCAACGATAAAATCAAGTATGGCATGTAATACAAAGATAGGACCCATACGTAGCTTTTCAGGGCGACGGTGGCAATGCTCACGGACAGGGGCGTAGGAGTTTGATGGACCATTACGAATAGTAATCAAGTAGTTTTTGCCCATGAATATCGCAGTCGTACCATAGCGAATGACATTGTCCTCAAGCTTAGCAGTACGTAGCACCACAAAGACCATGTCGTTATCGTAGTTTTCTACCTTGGCACGCTGATGATCAGCGAAGGCATCTTCAATTGCCAACTCATGGATATCAAAAGCATCTTTTACTTTGACCATGGTTTCTAGGCTGGGGTCATAGAGACCAAGCCAAATAAACTGACCGTTATTACTAAGCGCACGGCTCACATCATTGAGTGCCACCTTGTCTATATTTTCGCCTGTCTTGCGAGAGTAAGCATAACAATTGACCACTTCATCAGCACTCGATGAATCAATATCTTCATAGCGCTCAGAATCAGGATCGTAGACCGTCATGGTCTCGATAGTATCTTCTGTTGTCGCATCAACATCGCCATAAATATAGCTGTCATCACCATCCAAATAGAGGTGCTTGTCATTCATATTGGCATAAATGTGGCTCATATTAGAGTCAGGAGCAATATGAGCCGTTTTTTTGATTAATTGGTTATTGTCGTTTTCCATACATCCTCCTGCCACATAATAAAAAACTGCAATAATCTAAAATTTTAAGTATAAAAGCCGTGAACATGACTACTGTGACTAAATATGGCTAAATACTAATGCCCTTTATTTAGTAACCCTCTATAAGGCATAGCTTTTTAGGGTATCAATATCTACCAATGCCAATAAGCTTTCGTGACACGCTTCTAGTTTGATTTGTGGCGCGATATCAAAGTCTAGCGCTTCAACCCAGCGCAGCGCACAAATGCACCAATAATCACCAGGCTTGAGACCTGCAAAATTGTATTCAGGTAGCGGGGTAATAAGATCATTACCGCGACCGGCCGAAAAGTTCAAAAATTCACTGGTCATCTTGGCGCAAACTGTGTGCTGACCGACGTCGTGATTGCCAGTATGACAAAAGCCGTTGCGGTAATAGCCGGTGATAGGATCGAAGCAGCAGCTGGCAAGGGCAGTACCTAGTACGTTGGTTTGGTTGTTGGCGGGGTTTGGGTGATAATCAGATGACATAAGGCTTCCGAGATAAAAATATGTGTTAGTGTACCATGAGTATGTGTCAAAAACGCTGATGTAAACATGCGCAGCACTCGATGTATAACAAAAAGTACACGCTATCGTCAGCCACCCCTTTAGTAAATAAGCATCGCGTTAAATCCTCTCGTAGGCAGGTCGTAGATAGGGCTATATCTGCTTTACTTATAAGGCACCATTAGATGCTAATTAGATAACGATTGGATATAATTGTCACTAGGCGAACCTTAAGTGCTATGCTAAACTAAAGCATAAAGTGCCTTGATTATTTGTCGCAATTTTTTAGCGCACAAAGATACTCGTCTTATCATTCAAAATTATACTTATTATTCACCCTTTTGCGGTTACCTGGTTTGTTTATAAATAATTGGGTCAATGATGTTGCGTGTTGAAAAAACACGGCATCAATATTTGACAAAACAACCCTTTGAGTACCGCTTCAGTACCGCGTTTTTGGTAAGCGATACGCCAAACAAGGATTTATTGTGTCTGTTAGTTCTGATTCTACAAAACCTACCCAGCAAAACTCCATAAACGAGACAGCAGCTCAGCCTGCAAAGGACAGCGCTGCATCTAATAGCATGCCCTATCTGAGTGGTTTTGCGAGCGATGTTGCCAACAGCTGGCTATTACCTGATGGGGTAGTCGATGTACTGTTCGAAGATGCGCATAAGCAAGAAGTGCTTAGGCATCAATTGATTGAGCAGCTTATCACTCATGGCTATCAGCTTGTTTGTCCACCGATGCTCGAGTTTACTGAGTCCTTGCTCAGTGATGCATCAGAAGATCTCAAGCGTCAGACCTTTAAGATCATCGATCAGCTGACCGGACGTCTAATGGGTGTGCGTGCTGATATTACGCCGCAGATCTTACGTATAGATGCGCATCATGGCGGTACAGGTATTGCACGTTACTGTTACGTTGGTGATGTGATCCATACCTTACCATCAGGACTGTTTGGCTCGCGTACACCGTTACAGTTAGGTGCTGAAATATTTGGTTGTGAATCACTGACAGCAGATATTGAGCTGATTGATGTGTTGTTTACGATGGTAAATAACTTAAATATGAGCGCCGCGCTTCATATCGATTTGGGTCATGTAGCGATATTTAAGCGCCTAGCTGAATTGGCTGAGTTACCAGATAACGCGACTGAGCGCTTGATGTACCTATATGCCAACAAAAACCTTCCAGAACTCAAGCGCGTCTGCCGTGAGTTGCCGATGGGCGATGATTTTTATGTGTTGGCACGCTTCGGTCATGATATTGCAAACTTGTTGGCCAAATTGTCAGACGCAGCGCAACAAGACAGCCAAATCGCAACCGCTGTGGATGAGCTACAACGTCTAAAATCTCATTTAGAAGATCAGTGGCAGTGCCCAGTCAGTATCGATGTGACCGAGCTATCAGGCTATCACTATCATACGGGTATCGTATTCAACGGCTATATCAATAGTGAGACCCAGCCACTAGTACGTGGTGGTCGCTTTGATGGTATGCAGAGCCAAACGCAAACCTTACGCGCCGCCACCGGCTTTAGTATGGATATCAGTCGCTTGCTCGCTCATACACAGCTTGATGCGCCAACTATTGTACTGGTTGATTTTGGATCACTGGCTGACGCAACTGCAGATGAGACACAAACGCTATCTGTGCAAGTTGAGAGTCTGCGTCAGCAAGGTTATCACGTCACCATGCCATTAAACGCAGATGATCGTCCACATGACGTTACTCATCGACTGGTTATGACGGACAATCAATGGCATCTACAAACTGTTTAGTTGCCAGTTCAATAAATACAATTTATTAAGTACACGTTATTAGAACGCTCAATGGTTCGTTAGATAAAAAGATACAGTAAATAAAGCATGAAGCTATTTTAGCTTTCCGACTGTTATTGCACACACCTCAATACATAAAGGTAAGGATTGATCATGGGTAAGAATGTTGTAGTCTTGGGTAGCCAATGGGGCGACGAAGGTAAGGGTAAAATCGTTGATTTACTTACCGAAAAAGCCTCAGCAGTAGCCCGCTTCCAAGGCGGTCATAATGCTGGTCACACGTTGGTTGTCGATGGCAAAACCACTGTCTTGCATTTGATTCCATCAGGTATCTTGCGTGAAGGCGTTACTTGCTTTATTGGTAATGGCGTGGTGCTCGCACCTGACGCATTACTAAAAGAGATGAAAGAGTTAGAAGACAACAACGTCCCAGTGCGTGAGCGTCTGCGTATCTCTCCAAACTGTCCACTTATCATGCCTTATCACGTGGCACTTGACCAAGCTCGTGAAGCCAAGCGTGGCAGCGGTAAAATTGGTACAACGGGTCGTGGTATCGGTCCTGCCTACGAAGACAAAGTAGCACGCCGTGCAATCAAGCTTGCCGATTTGTTCCGTGACGATCTAGAAGAAAAGCTACGTAACCTCATCGAATATCACAACTTCCAACTGACTGAGTACTACAAAGTTGATGCGATTGATTTTGATGAGACACTCAAGCTATGCCAAGAATGGAAAGAAGAAATCAAAGGTATGGTTACTGATGTCACCGAAGACCTAAATCAATTGCGTCTTGCTGGCAAGAACCTCATGTTTGAAGGTGCTCAAGGTACACTACTTGATATCGATCATGGTACTTATCCGTTTGTGACCAGCTCAAGTGTAACAGCAGGCGGCGTATCAACGGGTACTGGTATCGGTCCATTATACTTAGACTACGTACTTGGTATCACCAAGGCTTACACCACGCGTGTTGGTAGTGGTCCATTCCCAACAGAATTGTTCGATGATGTTGGTGCTCATTTAGCCAAAGTCGGTCATGAATTTGGTGCGACGACTGGCCGTGCGCGTCGCTGTGGTTGGTTCGATGCTGAAGCATTACGCCGTGCCGTGGTGCTGAACTCGATGTCAGGTATCTGCTTAACTAAGCTTGATGTACTAGATGGTCTTGAAGAATTGCTCATCGGCGTGGGTTACAACCTACCTGAGACTGAGTGTGCAGGCGCGCATGATGCTGAATTCTATGAATCAGTAACGCCTAAGTACGAGACTATGCAAGGCTGGAGCGAGTCAACGGTTGGTGTTACTAACTATGACGATCTACCAGAGAATGCAAAAAAATACATCAAACGTATCGAAGCATTGATCGGTTGCCCAGTTGATATCATCTCAACTGGTCCTGATCGCGAAGAGACGATCGTATTACGTGACCCGTATGATGCTTAATTTTTACTATATATCTTAGTGAGTCGTTTTTAGTATTAATAAAAATCCCAGTGCTGAGCATTGGGATTTTTACTTTTTTGCAAGGTATGGTCATAAATTAACCCTATCATTTATAGCCTTAATCATTATAATAGGCAGCAATCCTATGTTGGCACTCAGGTATTAGATTTGACTAACTATGAGTTGGTTCATTCAGCTGAGGTCAATATGGCGGCTAAAGATAAAACAAAGCATTAACTCTTTCATTTTTTATCGAATTTATCATTTATTAGGAGCTTTTCATGGCTAACGAACGTACTTTATCTATCATCAAACCTGACGCAGTTGCTGGCAACCACATCGGCGCTATCTATAGCCGCTTTGAACAAGCTGGTCTAAAAATCGTTGCAGCTAAAATGCTACAACTTGATGACGAAAAAGCAGGTGGTTTCTACGCTGAGCATGCTGAGCGTCCATTTTACAATGACCTAAAATCTTTCATGATGTCAGGTCCAGTATTGGTATCAGTACTAGAAGGCGAAAACGCTATCGCTCAGCACCGTGAAATCATGGGCGCTACTAACCCAAAAGAAGCGGCTGAAGGCACTATCCGTGCTGACTTCGCTAGCAGTATCGATGAAAACGCAGTACATGGTTCAGACTCAGCTGAATCAGCAGCACGTGAAATCAGCTACTTCTTCAGCGATGATGAAGTTTGTGCACGTACGCGCTAATAGCAGCAGTTATTGATATCAGCTACCCTGTAGCATAGTGAGTGTTAATGATTGGTTTTGCAAGACGGCTTATATCTTATGGGTATAGGCCGTTTTAGCTATTTGCTGATGGGCAACTTAGATTATAATAAAGCAATCTAGATTGAAATTATCTGAAGAGTCCCTCATTATAAGTCCTATTTATTCTTACCAAAATCGTCATAAAGTCTTGCAATTTAGGATAGTGATATAAAGACTCACATATCGTCGGTTGATTTCCCTGTCAGATTGCTAAACACTCAAACTATGAAAACACTTAAATTACGCATCAAAAACAAGCACGTCAATCAGCTCAATAAACTGGCTGAGGCGGTTAATTTTGTGTGGAACTATGTAAATGATTTGAGTTTTAAGCATGTGCAACGTACTGGGCGTTTCTTTTCAGCTTACGATATTGCACCGTACACCAAAGGTGCAGGCGAATTTTTAGGTCTGCACAGCCAAACGCTTCAAGCAATCACTGAAACTCATGCTAAAAGCCGAAAACAATTTAAAAGAGCCAAATTAAACTGGCGTACCAATAATCCGAAAGCCAAACGTAGGTCGCTTGGCTGGATCCCTTTTAAGAAATCTGCAATCAGGTATTTGGGTATCAAGAAGGCAGGAAAGAAAAGTCTTAAATCTATAATTCAATTTAGCCTTGCAAAAGGCCAAAAAATTACTATCGACGTCTGGGATAGCTATAACTTATCTTTGTATAACATTAACACCTGTGAGCTCGTACAAGACAGCCGTGGACTATGGTATGCGTGCGTGACTGTTAAAGAGCACTCAAACTTGAAGTGTGGTACTGGTAAGGTTGGTATCGACTTAGGATGTAAAAAAGCGGCAACTACCAGTGATGGCGATACTCTAGCTACCAAGCTAACTTATGAATATGCAGCTAAATTAGGCATTGCTCAACGAGCCAATAATAAAAGGCGTGTCAAAGCGATTCATGCCAAGATAAAAAATACCCGGCAACATCTAATCCATGTTTTCACCAGCAAACTGGTTAAAAACAACAATATAATTATTATTGGTAAACTTCAATCGAGATCATTCATCTCAAGCAAGCTAGCAAAATCTGTTTATGATGCTAGTTGGTTCGAAGTGAAGCGGCAACTGGATTATAAATGCAAGCATGCAGGTTGCCGTTACTTAGAAGTGAATGAAAATTACACAACCCAAACCTGTTCGTGTTGCGGTTCACGCCAAAACAGTCCGAAAGGTAGAAAAGGCTTAGGAATAAGAGAATGGTCTTGTGCTCAGTGTGGCACAACGCATGATAGAGATGTCAATGCGGCAAAGAATATTCTTGCGGTCGGGCTTGACCGTCTAGCAGTAGGAATCTCTTCATTTTAGAGAGGAAGTCAACAATCCCTTATCAGCATCCTCTAATCAGTATCAACGCGTTGTATTGGCATTGGTTGCTCATGAGATAAACGCTACGCTCATAACGGATTGCTCATGCATTCAAGCCATACGTGTGTACGGCAACGCTCATATCAATAATTGCATCGCTTATTAGACTGATGCAAAAAGGTTACCTATTATGTCAACTGTTCAAGCACCAACCCAGCATATACCTGCCAAGCTTACTGATAGCATCAAATTAGTAGATGAGGCACATGCCAAAACCAACCTACTCGGCATGACCCAAGCGCAGCTGGCTGATTACTTCAAAAGTATCGGCGAAAAACCTTTTCGTGCTACTCAGGTTGTTAAATGGATCTATCAGCATGGGGTTACCGACTTTGAGCAAATGACCAATTTGAGTAAATCATTGCGCGATAAGTTGTCACTTAATGCTTGCGTGGTACCGCCAAAGGTTATTCATCGCCAATACAGCGATGATGGTACACGTAAGTGGGTGTTTGAAGTGACGGGCGGCTCACTGGTTGAGACGGTGTTGATTCCAGCAGATGACAGTAAGCTAAATGGCCGTAAGACGCTATGTGTGTCTTCACAAGTCGGCTGTGCGCTTGATTGTAGTTTTTGTAGTACGGGTAAGCAGGGTTTTGAGCGCGATTTGAGTGCCGCTGAGATTATTGGACAGCTATGGGTTGCCAATGCCTCATATATGACTGACGAAAACGAAAGCTTAGAAAATGTCGATCACAGTCTATGGGAAAACAATGTCACCAACGTCGTCATGATGGGTATGGGTGAGCCGCTATTAAACTATAAGCCAGTGGTTGGCTCAATGGAATTGATGCTCAGCGATCATGCTTATGGGTTATCAAAGCGCCGTGTGACTTTATCAACATCAGGTGTCGTTCCCAAAATGTATCAACTTGCCCAAGACATCGATGTGGCATTAGCGATCTCATTGCACGCGCCAAACGATGAGCTGCGTAATGAGCTGGTACCAATAAACAAAAAGTACCCGCTAGATGAGCTGATTGCCGCTGCAAAAAACTACGTCTATGATGTTAATCCACGTCACAAAAAGCACGTCACCATTGAGTATGTGATGCTCGATGGGGTCAACGACAGCAATGAACATGCGCATCAGTTGGTCGCACTATTAGACGGTCTACCAAGTAAGATCAATCTTATCCCGTTCAATCCGTTCCCACACGCGCCATATGATAAGTCGAGCAACAACCGTATTCATGCGTTTAGTAATATACTTAGCGAAGCTGGATTTGTCTGTACTATTCGCCAAACGCGCGGCGATGATATCGACGCGGCTTGTGGTCAGTTGGTTGGACAAGTGGCTGATCGTACCAGACGTTCGGCTGCATGGCAGCAAAGCATCAAGGATCGTGAAAACGGTTGATATATAAATCATAGGTGTTCTTAACGTAGATGCTTAACTGTCATTTGTCTGTCGCAACGGTAACGAAAATGTATCAATAACGCTCGAGACTGAAGAGCACAGCAATTAATAACAACTAAATTGTACTTATAGGGGTTAAATCTATTAAACTGATGCTCGATGACCAAATGCATTGAACCACAGTTTTATGATGGCGGCTATGATGACTTCTAAAAATTCTTGTCAGTTTGAACCTAACAAACCATTTTTTAAACGTTACAAGCAGATAGGCGCGATGACGACTCATGTCAATGTATCGAAGAATGTACCGAAACAAATGTTGTTTGTGGCTGTGCTCGCAGGATCATTATTAAGTGGTTGTCAGAGCACGCCAAGTAATGATCTGACAGGTGGTACAGTCTATCAAACCTCTACGGGCGCAAGCGGTGATCGCAATTCAGACCAACAAGAAGTTGCACGTGTGCGCACCTCACTGGCGGCACAATATATCCGTAAAAATGAGCTGGATGCGGCGCAGCGTCAGCTCGAAAAAGCCTTTACTGCCGATAGCCGTTACGCGCCAGCCTATGATATGATGGGCGTTTTGTTGCAACAAGAAGGCAGCCGCATCAATCTTGCAAAAGCCGATCAGTACTTCAAAAAAGCAATCGCGCTAGACAAAGATTTTGTGCAAGCACACAATAATTATGGTGTTTACTTGTCACAGGCGAAGCGCTATCGCGAGGCGGCAGAGCAGTTCGAGATTGCAGGCGCATCATTAGGCTATGAAGGCCGTATCGGTGCATTAGAAAATCTAGGGCGCACATACCTTCAGCTGGGTGATAACAGCGCTGCTGCTAAAGCGTTCCTGCGAGCGCTTGATGGTAACCGCAATAGCATCATCGCCCATATTGAATTGGTTGATTTGTTGCTTGAACAACAGCGCGTACCTCAGGCTCAAAGATTATATGATGAGACATTGATATTGGTGCAAGGGCAGGGCATCAGCCCCCGCTTACTCCTACAAGGTATCAAACTTGCGGCAGCACAAAAAAACACGACAACGCGCCAGCAATTGGCCCAGCAGCTTTTATCTGCTTATCCACTGAGCGATGAAGCGAAACAACTTAAGACTTGGCTTAACAATCCAGAGGCACCATGGAAATGACCACCCCATCATCGAACACTCAATCTAACGCTCAGGGATCATTTGGTGCCATGTTGCAGCAAGCCCGAAAAACTAAGCAAGTCAGTTTAGATGAGGCGGCTGCCGAGTTATTTATTTTAAAACGCCATCTAGAGGCATTAGAGAGCGAGAACTTCTCTGAACTACCACAAGCCACATTTGCTCGTGGCTTTGCCATCAACTATGCCAAATACTTAGGTCTGGATTCAGCCAAAATCGCAAGTAGCTTCGATGCCGCCTATCCTAATGAGCTTAAAGCCAAGTCAGTAAATAACACGGATACGCCACTGCGACCAATGGGAACATTGCAGCGTGATACGCATAGTCGTATCCGTTTCAATCCACTATTGATCATCGGTGTGATTGGACTCATTATTTTGGCGATATTTTTATTCCGTATGGTGAGTAATGCGAGTAAAGAAAATAACCAAGAGCCTGTCGCTGCTGTGGAAGATGTATCAGCCATAGAGCAAGCGCAGGGGGCCGCGATTAATATTGATAATGATGCCAGTAGCGTTGGCGCTTCTGGCTCTGCGCTGAATCTGGGTGATGCCAATGCTAGTACAGCTTTTTTGAATGTTAAGTTGAGCGATGATGCCGTAGTTAGTATCACTGATGCCTCTGGCAATAATCTGATTAGCGGGGACCAGACAGCTGGCGACTATGATCTATCAGGTATGCCACCATTCGATGTGCAAATCGATAATATCGATAATGTCAGCTTGATGCTTAACCAAGAAACGGTCGCTTTAGAGACTTATGCAACTGATAAGCAAGCGACTTTTGAGTTAACGCCTTAATTGTTGATGAAAGGTTTGATTGCCTGTTTTCGCTAAAGTGGTCACATGTGCAAGCTCGTTTATATATACAAGCCAGTGGCTTTTTTATTTTTGATTCAAGGATTTATGTATGTCAATGCCATCACCTATCAACCGTCGTTTGACCAAAAAAATCTATGTGGGTGATGTTGCAATTGGTGGTGATGCGCCAATCAGTGTGCAGAGCATGACCAATACTGACACCTGTGATGTGGCCGCAACGGTCGCCCAAATTGAGCGCTGTGTTGAAGCTGGCGCTGATCTAATGCGGGTGTCAACGCCAACGATGGACACGGTAAAAGCCTTTGGCGAGATTCGCAAACTTGTGAGCGTGCCTCTCATTGCGGACGTACATTTCGATCATAAAATCGCCCTAGCAGTTGCTGAAGCAGGCGCTGATTGCTTACGTATCAACCCTGGTAACATCGGTAGCGATGCCAAGGTGCGTGAAGTGGTTGCTTGTGCTAAACATCATAATATTCCTATCCGTATTGGCGTCAATGCAGGCTCTCTAGAAAAAGACATTCAGCGCAAATATACTGAGCCAACTGGGGAGGCGATGCTTGAGTCAGCGATGCGCCATATCGATATTTTAGAGCGCCTTAACTTTGATCAGTACAAAGTATCTGTCAAAGCCAGTAATGTGTTTTTGACATTGGATGCTTATCGTCTGATATCAGCACAAATTGATAATCCACTTCATCTTGGGGTAACCGAAGCTGGGGTATATCGTACTGGTGCGGTAAAGTCTGCAATTGCCCTTGGTGGTCTCTTATTAGACGGTATTGGTGATACTATTCGCATCTCTTTAGCTGCCGAGCCTGAAGAAGAGATTAAGATTGGTTTTGATATCTTAAAATCGCTGAATATCCGTTCAAATGGTGTCAACTTTATTGCTTGCCCAAGTTGCTCACGTCAAGAGTTTGATGTGATTAGAGTGATGACAGCGTTAGAGTCGCGTTTAGAAGATATCCGTGAACCGATGGATTTATCCGTCATCGGCTGCAAAGTAAACGGTCCAGGAGAAGCAAAAGAGGCAGATATTGGTATCGTTGGCGCCGCACCAAGATCGCTAGTCTATCGTATGGGCGAAAAAAGCCATCTTATTGATACCGACAATTTGGTCGATGAAATAGAAAGCATGGTTCGTGCTCACGCAGAAGACTTGGCAAAAAAGCGCGAAAACGAAATCATTCGCGTAAGATAGGCCAGTGTGTTGATATATGTTTCAAACTGATACACAACGTCAAGTAGTTAAGTTAAAACACAATGAACATTTAGATAGACAACAACAATAGATATACCTGTTAAATTTTTAAGGATACGACCGTACCATGATCAAAGCTATTAAAGGGTTCAATGATATTTTGCCTGATCAATCAGCAAAATGGCTACATCTAGAAGCAATATTGGCTGATGTACTTGGTAGATATGGTTACGAGCATATCCGCCTGCCTATCGTTGAGCAGACTGATCTGTTTGCACGTGCCATTGGCGGCGCTACTGATATCGTCGAAAAAGAGATGTATAGCTTTACGGATAAGTCTGAGCCGCCCACACCTTTGACGCTACGTCCTGAAGGTACGGCAGGCGCAGTACGCGCTGTCATCGAGCATAATCTACTGCGCGGTGACACTCCTAAGCTTTGGTACATCGGTCCAATGTTTCGCTATGAGCGTCCGCAAAAAGGCCGCTATCGTCAGTTTCATCAGTTGGGTGTCGAGAGCTTTGGTAGTGCGTTACCAGACGCTGACGCTGAACTGATTGCGATGACCCATCTAATGTGGCAAGAGTTGGGTCTAAAAAATGAGATGCATTTGCAGCTTAATAGCTTAGGTGAGAGTGATGAGCGTTATGCTTATCGCGAAGCATTGGTCGCTTATTTAACTGACAAAAAAGATCAGTTGGATGAAGACAGTCAGCGCCGTTTGACGACCAATCCGCTACGTATCCTAGATAGTAAAGAGGCGAGTACACAAGCACTGTTGGCAGACGCGCCAAAGCTGGCAGAATTCTTGGGTACAGAGAGTAAAGCGCACTTTGAGCAAGTTCAGTCATACTTAACAACACTTGGCATCAATTTTGAAATTAACCCGCATCTGGTACGCGGGCTTGATTACTATAACAAAACGGTCTTTGAATGGGTAACGGACAAGTTAGGTAGCCAGGCGACAGTTTGTGCCGGTGGTCGTTATGACGGTCTGATCGGACAGTTAAAGTCTACGGGCACTGATGGTAGCAAGCCGGTAAAATCTGAACCAGGCGTTGGTTTTGCGATGGGGCTTGAGCGCTTGTTGTTACTTATAGAAGCGGTTGCACCAATTGCTGATGTACCTGCTTGTGATGTGTTCGTTGTCGCTCACCCAGAGGTTTATGGTGCTGGTGTTGATTATGCACAACGTTTACGCTACAGTCGCCCAGATGTACGTGTAAAAATGGCAAGTGCCACAAGCTTAAAAGCACAAATGAAAAAAGCAGATAAGTCAGGTGCTGCATTGACGGTCATTATTGCGCAGCAAGAGCTAGATGATAATACAATCAGTGTTAAAGACATGCAGACAGGTGAGCAGCAAACGGTCGTACAAGACTGGTTATCGAGCAAAGACAACTTTTCTCGTAGCTAATCATCTTGTCATACCGTTGTTTTGATTTTGGTATCAGTAAATTAATGTACATTTTATCAGGTAAATATATATGGCTCTGACCCCCAACTCGCCGAATGCAGACAACTCCATGCAAGCACTAAAGCAGTATGGCAGTTATATCGTCACTGCGATTTTGTTGGCGCTGGCCGCTTATTTTGGCTGGACATACTGGCAGAATAACCATGCGCGCGTAGATACGGTCGCCGCCGATCAATACGCAGATATCCAGCGATTGAATGAAGAGGTCAGCATCGCATCGCAGAACCCAGATCTAGAAGCACAAGCGCAAGAAGCTCTGGCACAGAGCCGTACACAATTAGACGAGAATATTGATGCATTAGTAAGCACCCATGGCGACTCAGTTTATGCGTGGCAAGCACTAATGATTAAGGCTCGCCAGCAAGTAGATAGCGATGACTTCACTGCAGCAGCTGAGACGCTCAAGCAAGCACTCGCAATTGACTTGGGGGATGCGGGGTTAGAGGCGATTACTCGTCTGCGTTATGCCAAGACATTACTGGCTACTGGGGACGCAGATGCAGCTTTATCAGAAGCCAATAACGATATGCCAAGCTCGTTTGAAGCCAGTCAGCAAGAATTACTAGGTGATATTTATTTGGTTCAAGACAACAAAGACTCAGCGATTAAGTCTTACAATAATGCTTGGGAGCTGTTACGTAGCCGTCAAGAAACGCGTGCAGTATTGGCATTAAAAATGGAAAGTCTAGGTATCACGCCTGAGCCTATCGCAGAGCAAGCGAGTCTTGTTCAAGAGTCAGCGACTCCTGAACAGCCATTAGTGGTTGATAGCTCAGAAAGTGTGGCCGTTGAGACGGTACAGTAAATAGGATTGTATTGAACGATAACACTAATAGTAGTCGCTTAAATAATAGTTAGTAGTCGCTCAAAAACTTTTAAATAAGATTACTAATGTGCGGTTAGCCAATGTACTAATTAATAATAATTCATCTGTAGTGAGAACGTATAATGACCCAATCTATTCGCGCAAGCAAAATGTTAAGTACCAGGTTCAGTACTAAGACTGTCAAAAAGACAGTCATGCATGTAGCAGTACTTGCTGTGATGAGCACTGCAGTGATAGGGTGTACTCGCGGTATCAAGCCCGTAGTCAATGACCCAGTAAAGTTAGTACAAATTGCGCAGCCAATCAGCGTGCTACAGCCAGTATTTAGCACTGACGTGGGCAATAAAAAAGCCAGTAAAAAAGACCCACTAGATTTGCAGGTTGGTTATGCCAATGGGCAAGTCGTTACTGCCTCACGCGGTGGCGACTTAATAGGCTTTAATCAAGCAGGTGAGCGCTTGTGGTCAATAAACGTTGGTGATCAAATTACAGGCGGCGTTGCTTTAGACGCGCTCAGTCAAACTGCTGTTATCAGTACTCGCAGTGGTCAAATTATGGCATTTGATAGTGCTACGGGCGCCAAACGCTGGCAGCAACAGTTATCAGGGTCGGTCTTGTCTTCTGCATTGATCAGTAATAATCGTGTGGTGCTATCAGCAAATGATGGTTTCTTGCATGGCTTGTCACTACAGACGGGTCAATCAGTATGGCAGTTTGCGACCCAAGTACCAGCCATTAGCGTTCGCGGTAGTGCAGCACCGACTTTATTAGATAATGAAACAGCATTGTTGTCTACTGCTGATGGTCGTCTGCATGCGATTACCGTTGATAATGGCTTACCGCAGTGGTCAAGACGTGTCGGTATCGGTTCTGGTAGTAGTGAAGTTGAGCGCATGAGCGATGTCGATGGCACGCCAATTGTAGATAAGCAGCAGATGTTTGCCATTAGTTATAGCGGACAGCTACTAGGTATTGATTTGGCTTCACGTCAAGTAATGTTCGTCAACGAGCTTGCAAGTCTCAAGTCGCTTGCCGTGAATGCTCAACAAGTTATTGCGACTGGTTTGGATGGCAATGTGGTCGCTTACGATCGCAATAGTGGCGAGACGTTATGGGAAAGTAAAGCGCTAGCGTATCGTGATCTAACCAACCCTGTCATGATTGGTAATTATATTGCAGTTGGTGATTTCGATGGTGTGGTGCATTTATTTGATCCTGCGACTGGCGATATTGTTAGTCGCGTGGAGACAAAAGGCGCACTGACCAACCTGCAAGTACAGGGCAGCCGCCTTATGACTCAAAGTACATCAGGACAAGTGGCTATTTGGCAGCTGGTGCGTTAGTCAGTCAACTGAGTTATTATTATTTTAGAACACAAACGCTGCTTGGTCAGCGTTTAGTGCTTTGTGTAAATCGCTTGTTTATAGACAGGCTTTCGCGTACTCTATGCGACCGATGCGCTAGCCATGTATACTGTATATCGTTTAGTCATTCCAGATATTTTTTAAAACTACGATTATTTTTGATTGTAAGATAGCTATCTACTATTTTTGCTATTGTTTTATTATTCATTTTAATTTGCGGTTAAGTACAGCCTATTCGCTGCTATTGTTATGTTGCTGGTTATAAGAACAGCTGTGCTGTCCGTCATTGTGCCTTTCACTGAGAGTAACCCATGAGTATCAAGCCTGTGGTCGCCTTAATTGGTCGTCCAAACGTCGGTAAATCCACCTTATTTAATCAGTTCACAAAGAGTCGGCAGGCATTGGTCGCTGATTTGTCAGGATTGACTCGTGACCGTCAATACGGTGACGCGACCTATGAAGACAAATCTTTCATCGTTGTGGATACTGGTGGTATTGGTGAAGCGGACGATGGTAGCGGTAATATTGACGACTATATGTCTGAGCAGTCGCATACTGCGATTCATGAAGCAGATATTATTGTATTCGTTGTTGATGCCCGTGCTGGTATGATTGGCGCTGATGCCGAAATTGGCAAGTTTTTGCACACGTTAGGCAAGCCTGTTTATGTCGTTGCCAACAAAGTTGATGGTGTTCATGACGCCGCGCCTGCCGAATTCTATGCATTAGGATTGGGTGAGCCTTACCCGATGGCCGCCAGTCATGGTCGCGGTGTGGGTAACTTACTCGAAATCTTAACGGCTGATATGCCTGAGCAAGAAAACATTGTAGAGCCAAGAGGCTTAAAGCTTGCGATTATCGGTCGTCCAAACGTCGGTAAATCAACCCTAGTGAACCGTTTGCTGGGTGAAGACCGAGTAGTGGTGTACGATATGCCAGGTACCACACGTGATAGTATTTACATCCCTTATCAGCGCGAAGGCAGAGACTACGTATTGATTGATACTGCTGGTGTGCGTCGCCGCGGTAAAATTGATGAAAAAGTAGAGAAGTTCTCCGTCATCAAGACGTTGCAAGCAATCGAAGACTCTAATGTGACTGTGATTGTGATTGATGCGCACGAAGGTATCGTTGACCAAGACTTACACATGATTGGTTACGCCTTGGATGCTGGTCGCGCTTTGGTAGTAGCGATCAATAAATGGGACGGCCTGACGCCAGATCAAAGAGATTACATCAAGCTTGAGATGGATCGTCGTTTTAACTTTATTCCCTACGTAAAAGTGCATTTAATATCAGCGCTTCATGGCACTGGCGTTGGCAATCTATACCCCTCTATTTTGCGTGCGTATAAGTCTTCAATGTTTGAAGTATCAACCAATCGCTTGACGCAAATCTTGCAAGATGCGGTTACGGCCAATCCGCCACCAACTGTTGCTGGTCGTCGTATCAAGTTGCGCTATGCGCACATTGGTGGTCACAATCCACCAGTTATTGTTATCCATGGTAACCAGACAAGTGCGCTTCCTAAGAGCTATCAGCGTTATTTAGAGAACCAATTCCGTCAGGTGTTCAAACTTGAAGGCACACCGCTCAATGTTATTTTCAAGCAAAATGACAACCCATATGCTAATAAAAGCGATACGCCAACCAAGGCAAAAACCCAGCAGTTGCGCCAACGTGAGCGTAATCGTGCAAAGAAATTCACCACAAAAGACAAAAAGTCTCGTTAGTAACTTTTTATCTAACCCTTCTGTTTGATTCATTGCGTTGTCTAACAGTTACTCATTTTACCGTGTCACTATACACGGTAAAATGAGTATCAAGCATTATTTAGCAATGATGCTGCATCCGTCCGGTCAACGCAGTCATAAATTACCTCAATCTTTCGCTTATAACATCTCCCAAATACCTGTACTATAAGTAAAAGTTTTCTTTACTCAGTAGAGTGATATGAACAACCGTTCGTCTCAAACCATTTCTATGCTTATCTGGCGCTCTGTTGGGCAGGCCGTAACTTTGGCCGTGCTAGCAGGATTTGTGCTGCCTTTTAGTTATGGGTTGGTGCATCATTACCAAGAAAAGCAGCAGCATATCCAGCAGTTGGCTTCGCTATTGACGACCAGTGCATCGACAGCAGATGGTGCAGATATTGTGGCTGATCAAGTCAATGTTTTGCTAGAAAACGAACCTACGATTCAAAGTATTGTCTTCTATTCAACCTCTAAACCGATCAGCGATGTGAACCAGTCCCTTGATGACTGGCGAAATGCTTTATTTGCCGATACTGTCAGCTTTAATTATCCAGTCGTGAGTAAGTATGAAGATGACAATGAGGCAGGTGCTGATAATGCAGCATCTGACCGACAAATAGCCAGCACTTTGTCAGAAAGTATGGCGAACGCGCCAAGTACGAGTCAGTTGACTGATGACTCTGCCAAAAACAGTGCGCTGATTGGCTATATCAACATTACAATGGACGTAAAGTTGCTACGGCTGCACTGGTTCCAAAGTGTCTTATGGTTATGGCTCACAACCGTCGTACTGATTGTTATATTTGCTTTATATATCTTTAGAAAGCTTAACTGGCCTGTCAAAGATATCGAAGCATTGACAGATATTTGCCAAACCATCACAAAAAACTCAGAGTTAGAGCAGCTACCGATCATCCCGCAGCGCTTCAATTTCCAAGAGCTTACGCAAATAAAAAAAGCATTAGTCATACTATTTGGTCGACTACAAGAGGCCAAAATAGGGTATGAGACATTAGCGGCTTTTGAGCAGCAGCTACATAACAAGGATGTCTCGCTTGATGTACAGCTGCATAATTTCCAGAGCATGATCACCCATGAGCTAAAAACATCGCTCAATGCGATTGTGGGTGGCCTGCAGTTGTTGGATTATGAGAGTCTAACCAGAGAGCAGAAAGATGCTGTTGAAATTATCAGTGATGGTAGTGATAAATTGGTCTTATCGCTCGACCATATTATTCAGCTCAATCAGATACAAAAGGGTCAAATAAGGATTCATACCAACGAATTTAATCCGCTACAATTAATCTCTGATCTATTAGTGAAATTTGAGCCTATTGCCAGTCAAAAAGGCTTAGAGCTTATTAGCAATATCCATCACATAGACTATAGCTTGCATGGGGATTCGGCCAAAATTCAACAGATACTATCGATCCTGCTCAATAACGCTATCAAGTTTACCCCTACCGGACAGGTGATTATATCGTCGCAATTGACTCATTTTGATAAGAGTAATCGCTGGAAAATCAGCGTAAAAGATACCGGTATCGGTATCGATAGCGATCATATTGAAGATATCTTCAATCCGTTTTTTCAGGTGGACTCATCACAAACACGTCAATATGAAGGCTCAGGTATAGGTTTGCCTGTTGTGAAGCAAATGGCGCAGCTTATGGGCGCTACAATCGAAGTTGATAGTACATTGGGCTTGGGTACTGAGTTTACGCTTACTGTAGCAATGCCAAACCAGCAGCAGTCCCGTCAGCAGCGCCTTTTATCTGGACTGACTATTGTTTATTACTACTATCAGGAGGCAGGTGCTCTATTAAGTGAGCTGGAGTATCTAGGAGCTACTATTATTTGTCACCAGTGTCCGCAGCAGGTGATAAATGAGGTTAGAACCCAAAAAGTTGATATGGTGATGTTTGCTGAGGATGTATTTGTAGAGAAAGCTGAGCTGCTAGCCAAGAGTATTCGTCAGTACGAAAGTGAAGAGGGTACGCAGCGCACTCTATTGGTATATTGGTATCCACCGCACCGAGCGCGCTATGTTGACAGTTTTGAATACGGACTAAAAGCAGCTGGCATTGACTACTGCCACAGTTCCAATTATAAAGATAAGGCATTGAGCGATTTATTAAAGCGCTGGTTGGTATGGACGTAATGCGACAGCTCAATACGTGATTGGCTCTGTCAAAGTGATATGGTGTGCTCGGTAGTACGCTAGATATAATTAACCAGCAATAGTCTCGTATAGAGTTTCCTACCGCTACTATGTTTGCTAGCGATTAAGCAAACGTTTTTCTAGTACAAAAAAAGACGCCCAATTTTGAGGCGTCTTTTTTGTTAACGGGTCTTTACTGATTCATACGTTGTTAGCGTTATTATTTATGTTGTTATCTATAAAGAGAGCAACTTCTAAAAGAATAAAGTATGTCCTATAAAGATAAACTACGCTCTATAAAGACAGATTAACGCTTAAAAAAGATTCTTTGCCCAGCGTACAACATGTTGCCAAGTACGGCTGAAGAATCCCGACTGTTCGATATCACTGGTCGCGATAACAGGAACGGACGCCACCGCTTTACCATCAATAACCGCCATCATCTTACCGATTTCTTGACCTTTTTTGATAGGTGCTTCTAAACTCTCAGGAATATCAACTACCGTAGTGATTTTATTCTTTTGTGTTTTGCTGGTTAGGATCTGTAAATTATCGCCAGTAGCCAGCTCTATCTCATCTGCTTCCCCAAACCATACTGGGATTTTGCTGACAAACTGACCAGCAGGTGCTTTGGTGACTGTAGTGAAGTGACCAAAACCCCAATTGAGTAGTTCACGCGATTGATCCGCACGCGCTTGTTGGCTCTTAGTGCCCATAATGACAGAAATTAGACGCATACCGTCGCGGTTACTAGAGGCCACTAAGCAATAGCCTGCAGCATCCGTATGACCTGTTTTTAGACCATCAACAGTTGGGTCAGTGATGAGTAGAGCGTTACGGTTACCTTGGGTGATGCCATTGTAGGTAAACTCTTTTTCGGCATAAATACTATAGTAATCGCCACTATTTTTGATAATAGCGCGGGCAAGTTTAGACAAATCTAAGGCTGATGCTAAATGACCCTCATCAGGCATACCGGTTGCATTGACGAAGTTGGTATTTTCCATACCAATCTTCTGCGCCTGCTCATTCATCAAAATAGCAAAAGATGTTTCGCTACCAGCAATATGCTCAGCCATTGCTTTTGAAGCATCATTACCTGATTGAATGATGATACCGCGTAGCATGTCGATAACGCTGGCTGTCTTATTAACTGGAACATACATACAAGACTGGCTGCTACTACCACGGCACCATGCATTTGGACTCATGAGCACTTGGTCGTCTTCTTTGAGGTCACCCGATGCTAGGCGCTGCTCAATGATGTAACTGGTCATCATCTTGGTTAGGGACGCTGGCGGTAGCGCTTCATTAGCATTCTTTTGAGCCAAAATCTCACCAGTATTATAATCCATCAATACATAGGCGGTATTATCCATCTCAGGTGGCTGTATGGCTGCGTTTGCCATCACTGCACTCATTGAGATACTTACACCCACTACCAACTGTACCAGCTGATTTTTCACACGCTTTACTGTCATATATCGTTACACCGCATCATGGAACCAAATGTATCTATCGCTTATGCTCAGTACCAATTTTCATATATTATTTTAGGCAATATACCTTAGACATCATGTCTAAAATCATGTATCTACAAAAATAGGGACGACGGCACGATAGACATAAAATTAACGCCTTATCTTAGCAAAATGCCAACCGATGGGGAATCGATAAATGCAAAAAAGTAAGACAAGAATAAAAAGAAAAATGAATACTAATCAAGTGCTTGCTTTTGTTGAAGTATAACTAGGTTGCGATTGTCATAAATGTGATAACCACAAAAAAGCCTGCCGTGCCATCTGTGATTTATAAATGGCATTACGGCAAGCTTTGTATGACATAAACCACAAGATATAGTCTATATCATCATATTCTATAACGACTGTTAATAGCTAATGGTTAACAGTGTTCTTTTATCTGCTAATACACTCTATTAATATTCAGCGTCTGCCAAATCTTCGCACAGAGCTTTGTTTTCTTGCTTTGAGAAGCCCATTGTCCAGCTACGGATACCTTGCAATATCTGACGGTAGTCTTGCTGCGTTGACAGATATTGAATGGCTGCTTTTGGGTCTTCTAGAGTTGGCATTAATTCGTGCAGTTGTACAGTGTATGACTTATAAAAACGTTGTTTCTGCTTACCGTTCAGCATTGATGGACAGATCTCTGATAGTACCTGCATCACAGCGATTTCATGCTTAGTGATATTAATGCCAGACAGATCTAACGGAATAGTGGTCGCAGGATTGTTTGCAGCATTAGACGCTTGAGACAGCATGGCAACAGACGTTATCAGTCCTGCAAGCCCGATTTTTGAGGCAGTCTTTGCTATCACAGAAGCTATAGATAATATCGATTGATTCTTCATTCAGTATTACACTCGCTTATCTTTATTTGATGGTGATATGTTAATGGGTAAAAAAACGAAAGTCACATAAAATATTGATTTATGTGTAGATATCTTGTGAGCCGATGGCACTTTATAGAAACATATCAGTAGCATATACCAACGAGGTCACCTCAGTATAAATGCATCAGTTTGTATTGTTGTATGGTGTTGCGTATTGTAACGCACTGTTTGTTCCTACTTTTTTCTCAGTTTGGTTTGATAGCAATAGCACAGTTATCGACAAAAAACGCAATACATTTTCTAGTGAAAACCGGGGATTTCAGAGTACATTATTAAGATATAATCACTCGAGCAATTAAAGTGAGCTATCTTACGATGGTTGACGTCATTTAGATGAGATACAAGTGGAAGAGGTATAAGGTAACTAAGTGCAGGTGTCTAGTATAGATATATATTGAATACTTCAAGTGCAGTTAACGCTAGCACTCTTTTATAGAGGGTTGACGATATATTAATATGGCAAGGCTTTTAAGATGGAAGCGTTAAATTTTATCTCATTTATAGTTGCAATTTTTGCATCAATAAAGATATGGTACGGTAACAAAACCACGGGCAGATAGAACGTCTGATATAAACATAACGAGCTGATATGAAATTTTTGATTAGTAATGATGATGGGGTGCATGCGCCAGGATTATTGGCTTTGTTTCAAGCACTATCGACTATTGGTGAGGTCGTAGTGGTTGCCCCAAACGACGAACAAAGTGGCTATGCTAGCGCACTGAGTGTCTCAAAACCATTACATACGCATCAATTACCATCAGGGTTTGTAGCAGTAAACGGAACCCCTGCTGACTGTATTCACTTGGCACTGCATGAGCTACACCGTGATATGGACTTTGATTGCGTCATTACGGGTATCAATTCAGGAGCAAACTTAGGTCAAGATGTGATGTTTTCTGGGACCTTTGGTGCGGCGTTGACAGCACAGCTCTTTGGAATACCTGCTATCGCGACGTCTCTAGTAGGTGGCGGCGTAAAAAATGGCGGGCAAGAATCAGCAGACGATTATAAGGTAGCAGCCAATGAAATCGTCAAACTGCTTACTGATACACCGATTTTAGATACTCTCAAAAGTTTGCCCTATCATGTATTAAACGTTAATATCCCTGATGTGGGTAGCGCAGATGACATTAGAGGTCGAAAGATAACTTCATTGGCACACAAACAGATTGCTCAGCCTGTACGTCATATGATTGATCCGCGTGGCCGGGATGCATACTGGCTGTCTTTACGAAAACGTAAAAACGACGAGTGTATGGAAGAATCGCCTCTAGATACTGCCGCTCCGTTATCAAGACCCAAAGATGGCGGGTTTGGAAGTGACGGCAAGTGCGGAGATATCGCTACGCCGGTGATGACAGATGATAAGGCTGTAGTGGCAGGGTATGTCAGTTTATCGCCAGTACGTCTGCACCATACGCCGACGGTGGCATTGGCTCAGTTTTCGACGCTGTTTAGGCACTAAAGCTATAAGTTAGGCAATAAAGCCATAAGCTCGATACGATGTAATCCAAACCATATAAATAGCCATCATGGTTACTTTACCATCTACTGTGTTAGTGATATAAGTCATTCGATGGATGGCTAAGTGTAGTGTGCAGTCAAAATACCAAAAGAGCTTTTAGTGATGTAAAAAGCTTTTGGATGATAAAACAATAGATCAGCAATACAAAGAACAGGAACCTTGTATGAAAAAAATTACGACCGGATCGCACCTTGCCAAAGCGGCGTTGATTGGCACAATGGCAGTTGCTACCTTGTCTGTGGTGGGCTGTGCAACTAAGCCGACTTATCAATCACCTAATCAAGCTGGCCCTAAGATCATAACCAACGCGCAAGGCGTCCCTAACTACCATCGCGTACAGCGCGGCGATACGGTCAGCCAAATTGCGGCGCGCTATCGTCTCAACTATCGTCAAATTGGGGCGCTGAATAACCTAGATAGTAAATATACGATTTATAGTGGGCAGTGGCTCAAGCTATGGCAGGGCAGTGTGGCAACGACGGCTAGCAATAATAGCTACAGCAGACCAGCACAGCCACAACCTACTTATACGCCTCCTGTGACGACGGCTCCAACGCCAGCGTACGGAGCAACTGCCAGTTCGACCTCTGGCTATGACTATCCTACTCGTAATCCAGTGACTCGCAACATTGATCCTGCGGCAGGCAACATGGGTATGTGGTTTGCTGGAAACATTGGTGATCCAGTACTTGCCAGCCAATCAGGAACAGTGCTTTACTCAGGTAACGGTCTACCAGAATATGGCAATTTGATTATGATTCGTCATAGTGATGACTATATCACTGCCTACGCGCATAATAGCCAATTGCTTGTAAAAGAAGGGGATACGGTACAGCGTGGTCAACGCATTGCCAATATGGGCAGCAGTGGTCAAACCAATCAAGTCGGCTTAGAGTTCCAAGTTCGCTTGAACGGTAATCCGATAGATCCGCGTACGGTACTTGATCGTTAGCACTAATATATCAGTACTAAGACATCAGTATTAATACATTAACATTGAGGCATTGTTGCTGATGGCTAGGCGACTTTGAGTCATTCATTTATTCATATTTGAGATTTTTATGAAATTAAAAAAACAATACCTCGCCCTGATGCCAGCATTAGTAATGGTCGGGTGTACAAGTCAACAAGCAATGCAAAAAAAGCCTGTCCGTCAAGGCGGTGTTGAGATCACTCAGACTCAAACTGTTCAGGTAAAGCCGACACCTGCACCAGTTGTCAAGCCGCAGCCCGCCCCAAAGCCTAGTTATAGTAGTTTTTCTGATTGGAAGTCAGACTTTTCTATGCGCGCGATATCAGCAGGCTATGATGCTCAGGTTATTCGCCGGATGTTGGATTCGGCATATCTGAATCAACAGGTTATCTCGCTAGACTCAGGGCAGCCTGAGTTTTCTAAAATGCCGTGGGAGTATGTAGACTCTGCGGTATCAAGTGGACGTGTCAGCGTCGGCAAGCGTAAATTTGCAGAGCAGCGTGCGTTTTTGTCGCAGCTAGAGTCGCAGTATGGTGTTGATGCCGAGATTATTGCAGCGATATGGGGTATGGAGTCATCATATGGCGCGGTCACTGGCAATAGTGATTTGCCAAGCTCGCTTGCCAGTCTTGCCTATGATGGTCGTCGTCAAGCCTTTGCTGAGGCCCAGCTGCTATCGCTAGCAACGCTGCTACAGCGCGGTGATGTCTCATGGTCACAGCTCGATGGCTCTTGGGCAGGTGGTATGGGACAGACACAGTTCATTCCTGAGACGTGGCTCAAACAAGGTGTGGATGGTGATAATAATGGTCACCGCAATCCATGGGCAACAGGCGATGCATTAGCTTCTACGGCCAACTATCTTAGTAACTCAGGTTGGGTTCGTGGTCTAGCGCCTTTTTATGAGGCAACCGTGCCAGCGTCATTTGACTATTCGGTCGCTGGTAGCAAACAACCTGCGGCTAGATGGGCGGCAATGGGTGTGGATACGATCGCTGATGTTTACCTAGACGCTAATACCGAGATGGAGCTGTGGTTGCCAGCTGGTAAAGATGGTCCAGTGCTACTGCTGAGTCCTAACTTTGATGTGATTAGAGTGTACAATAACTCATCGAGTTACGCATTAGGGGTGAGTCTGTTGGGCAAAACGATTGATGGGCAGAGTGGGTTGCAAAAATCATGGCCTCGTTATGAGCGTCCATTATCTACCGCACAAGTCACGAATCTACAACGTCGTTTAACCAGTATGGGTTATGATACCAAGGGCGCTGACGGTATCGTAGGTACCAATACACGCATGGCATTTCAGCGCTGGCAGGCAGACAATGGGCGAACGGCAGATGGATTTATCACTCAAAACAGTGCATCTTCATTGGCTGGCTGGTGAGGTACACTGGCGGTATTGATACACTGGATAAAAGCAACTTTTGCTAACTGTCTTTGATTGCTGTTGACTAGCCATTAGTTTGCTAATAACTACCTATCAGCTCTCAAACACCCATTTTACTTTGCTCTACAAAAAGCACCTTGCCAAGGTGCTTTTTTTGCTCCAGTCTATGTTTGATCTTGCCATACCTCATTACTGCAATAGATGTGGTTACGAGCATTGAATGTTGAGGGTACTCTAATTAACGACATACGCTCGTTTTTTCAAAACTTATCAGGACAAGGTTAATACAAGAAAGTTGATACTTTGGGTGATAGACTCTAGATACTGCATCTTTAAAAGCTTTATCTTTAATAGCATCTTTATCTTTAATAACTGCTTTTAGTTAGAGCTGTCGATAGTAATAATTGAAGCTATTGATAGTATGTATTTTATAAAAAATAATTAGAACGATCAAAAGAGCGTGCCTTTATGATTACCATGGAAGAATTACAAGCGGCAATAAAGCTGCGTATCAATGATTATAATAATACGGATTTTCCGCTACAAAAAAGAGCCATCAATACTTGCGATTTATTGGACAGTCGCAATCATATACTGGCGCAAGATATTACCTCACCTTTCGACGTACCCAGACAGAATCTATCTGCCATGGATGGTTATGCTATTGCTGATGGTAGCGATCTATCAGACGGTAATACTATCGAAATCATTGGTGAATCTCAGGCGGGTAGTGCTTATACTGGTGTGACAGCAGCAGGGCAGGGTGTCCGTATTTTTACGGGAGCAGTTGTACCTGATAGCTGCAATACGGTTGTCATGCAAGAGAATACCAACTTTGCTGATATCAGAGATACCATCGATAAGTCGCAGCCCTATAACATCACGCTCACACAAACGACTAAAATCAACAATAACATCCGCGCGCAGGGCGAAGAGATTGAGTCTGGCGAAGCTGTTTTAAAGATAGGTAAGCGCCTCAACTCTGCTGATATCAGTTTGCTTGCCAATTTAGGCATCAGCCAAGTTAGCGTGTTTCAACCACTCGTCGTCGGTGTGCTCGCAACCGGCGATGAGCTGGTCACTATCGGTGATGAGCTTCAGAGCTTAGCCCAAATATACAACTCAAATACCCCAACGCTCAAAAGTCTACTGTCGGATTTGCCAATTGTTATTCGTGACTATGGCATCATTCCTGATAATCTAGACAAGACCACAGCCGCTGTCCATGAAGCCATGCAACACTGTGATGTGCTGATATCGACAGCAGGCGTCTCAGTTGGTGACTATGACTTTTTGACAACGGTGATCGAGACACTTGGGCAGATTAACCATTACAAAGTGGCAATGAAGCCGGGTAAGCCTTTTGTATTTGGTGAGTTGAACAAGAATCTTGATAAGCCTGTATTGTATTTTGGACTACCCGGTAATCCACTCTCTACGGTTGTGGGTACGCTACAGTTCGTCATACCTGCACTATGGCAGATGTCGGGTGCTACTGTATTAGAGCAGCCTATGCCGCTAACCATCAAAGCGATGCTTACCAATGACATCAGAAAATCTCCTGGTCGTAAAGACTTTCAGCGCGGTATATTGTCTGAAGATGATGGAGGTAACTATCAAGTTGAATGCTTCTCTAATCAGCAATCGCACAGGATTAAGCAGCTAAGCCGTGCTAATTGTTTCGTTGTTTTGGACAAAGACAGCAGTAACGTGATAGCGGGTAGTGACGTTGTTGTACAACCATTTCCTTGGCTACATCGCTAGCTTGGCGTTTGCTAATTTTATATAAGCTGATTGAATACAGTGAAAAAAACAACATAGTAATGGCATGCTAAACACGAATAATAAAGTAACGCTTATGACAAGCAATACTGATGGCAGTGAAATATGAATGATGACCACATCCAAATAGACAGTCCGCAACTATACTCTCCTGCGTCAGCGCCGGCGTTTGCAGACAGCTATACAAAGTCAGCGCTAGTAGCACCGACGGATCAAATACACGCTCATCAACCTTTGACCGATGGGTTTTCGCGACGTCTGACCTATCTGCGCCTATCGATCACCGATTTTTGTAATTTTCGCTGTGAGTATTGTTTGCCTAATGGCTACCAAGGTAAGCGTCCTGACGATGAGCTGAGCATTTCTGAAATTGCGACATTGGTGCGCGGCTTTGCGCAAGTAGGTACCAAGAAAGTAAGAATCACTGGTGGTGAGCCCTCTATTCGTCGTGATGTTGTCGAAATCATCGAAACGATCAAGCAAACGGACGGCATCGAAACAGTAGCAATGACCAGTAATGGTTATAAATTAGGTAAGCACCTAGCCAGCTGGCAAGCTGCTGGACTCGACCAGCTCAATATCAGTATGGACAGCTTTGATGCCGCTACTTTTCATAAGATGACGGGCTTTGATACCTTGCCGCAGATATTGGCTGACATGGATACGTTGTTAGAAACGACCGATATCAAGCTCAAAATAAATAGCGTTTTGATGGCGGAGACTGCTTTTGAAAACCTCATTACAGCTATCGATTACGTAAAAGACAGGCAGGTCACGTACCGCTTCATTGAATTTATGCAGACCAGCGATAATAGCGATTTGTTTTTTGCGCAGCACGCCCAATCTGATATTATCACTGATTATTTATTAGAGAATGGATGGCAGCCGCATGAGCGTGGCAGTGCCGATGGTCCAGCAGTTGAGTACAGTCACCCTGACTATGCCGGGCGTATTGGTATGATTGCGCCTTATGCTGCGCATTTTTGTGATACTTGTAATCGTTTGCGCGTCAGCAGTCAGGGCAAGGTACATTTGTGCTTATTTGACCAAGGTAATTATGATATTCGTCCGTACTTACAGCAGAACGATATCCAAGGACTAGTGAATACCTTACATAGCTTCATGCCGATCAAGCCTGAACACCATCATCTGCATGACTCCAACAGTGGTATTATGCACAATCTGTCGATAATCGGCGGTTAAGATATTTTGAGTAAGATATTTTGAGTCTGCAATCATGACGCTGATAGAGATTGTCTTCCAACGCAATCGTTTTTCAACATCGCTTTTTTGATACAACTGATATTTAATACAATTATAAAATGACATCTATAAGGGATTGTTTATGAGTAAGTCCGCTGCACAATTCAAACCGCTTAATATTGCTGTACTGACAGTCTCTGATAGCCGTACGTTGGCAGAAGATACATCAGGTCAGTACTTGGTAGACAGCTTGACAGAAGCGGGTCATCATTTAGCAGATCGCCAATTAATCACTGATGATATTTACCAAATTCGCGCCGTTATTAGTGGCTGGATTGCCAGTGCAGACGTGCACGCGGTCATCACTACTGGCGGTACAGGGTTTTTTATCAGAGACAGTATGCCAGAAGCCGTAAGCGTACTATTTGACAAGTCTATTGATGGTTTTGGTGAAATGTTCCGTCTGATTTCAAAAGATGAGATTGGGATGTCTACGGTGCAGTCAAGAGCAGTAGCTGGTATGGCAAACGGTACAGGTATATTCTGTCTACCAGGCTCATCTGGTGCCTGCCGTACTGGTTGGGAAAATATCTTAAAAGAGCAGTTTGACAGCCGTACGCGCCCATGTAATTTTGTACCACATTTTTTGGCACAAAATCCTAGCCATGATTGAGTTATAAATAATTGACCTATGAGTGATATACAATCAAGTCTGAAAGGTAATAGCGTAGTAACAGATTGCTCAAATAATCTGGATGGTCTGGCAGGGGTCGTTATCTTAGCGGGCGGGGCATCCAGACGCATGGGCACACCTAAAGCAATGCTCACGTTGCCATCAGGTGAGCAGTTATTGGACTATCATGTCCGTCAAGCAAGCAAGTTACAAATTCCTATTTTGATTGCAGATAATGGACGTAGTTTTCAAATTGGTTCAGATATAAATCTAGAAAACCCCAATTCGCCTGTTATGCATATTGCTGACTATAGTTCTAATAGTAATGCCAGTAAATGCGACGATACGATCAACACTGGCGGCGCTCTAGTCGCTATTGAATCAGCACTGCAAACATTGCTTGGATTACAGGATTCACATGAATCAAAAAATAAGAATAAATCATGGTTACTGGTTATTAGCTGTGACAGCTTAATACCTGCAACCGATCTGTGGTTGACATTACAGCAATCGGTGTACCAAGCCATTGATAAACAAGCTGTCGATAAAAAAGTCATTTGTTTAGAAGATAACAGTCATTTTTATCCACTACTGGGTTTATACCGTTTAGATATCGAGCCTGATCTAAAAGCCTATATTGATAGTGGTCAGCGTCGAGTGATGCCATTTATTCAGCCGAGGGTAGAGGCTGTGCCATTTATTGTAGAATGGCAGCATTTAACCAACTTTAATACGCCTAAAGATTTTAAGCAGGCATGTGCCGCTCTACCAAAATAATAAAAATACTAATAAAAAGATTACTAAGAAAAGGCTATATCAATGAGTAACAGTGCACAAAAAAATCAGCAATCTGCTTTATCGCATTTAGACGGTAATGGCGATATCACTATG
The DNA here is from genome assembly GCF_059072655.1 of Psychrobacter sp. H27. Lineage (NCBI taxonomy): Bacteria > Pseudomonadati > Pseudomonadota > Gammaproteobacteria > Moraxellales > Moraxellaceae > Psychrobacter > Psychrobacter sp. H27. Next base: position 2,803,828 of record NZ_JCACRX010000001.1, read on the forward strand.
GTTGATGTCAGTGGCAAGACCGCCACGACAAGAGAAGCCAATGCCACTGGGCAAGTTCGTTTTCCCAGCGAGATTTATGCGCAGATCAAAGCAACTGATGGTATGACCAAAAAAGGCAGCATCACCCAAACGGCACATATCGCTGGTATCATGGCGGCCAAACGTACTCATGATTTGATACCGCTTTGTCATCCACTGCCATTGGATAAGATCGGTCTTGTTTTTACGTACCATGATGCACTTAGCAGCATTGTGGTAAGCGCTACTGTCAAAGTCACGCACAAAACAGGGGTGGAGATGGAAGCATTAACCGCCGTGAGTGTTGCCTGTTTGACCATCTATGACATGACTAAAGCGCTATCGCATGACATCGTTATAGATGATATTCATCTAGTCAAAAAGACAGGTGGTAAGTCAGATTATAGTCATGCTTAATACAAAAACAATGAGCTCATGTTCGAAGAGATATTGACTATCAAGTAGGGAAGCTTGCAAAGAGAGGAGAGGGTTATGAGTGCTATCGATACAAAAGCTGATATCGAATCAATGATGGATATCAATGTCATCTATTTTGCGAGTTTGGCGGATGAAGCCAATCGTCAGCAGGAGACAGTAAAAGTGCAGCAGAATACTTCATTGACTGAACTGTACGAACAGCTCAATCAAAAGTATCACTTTAGCCGTCCGCAGGCAGACCTACGCGTCGCTGTAAACGACTACTTTGCTAAGTGGACAGATCACATAAATGATGGCGATAGCGTGGTATTCATCACTCCAGTTGCTGGTGGTTAGGTTTGTATTTATGAGCGGTGATAACGCCGCTATTAGCACAAAAGAGACAAGATATGATAGATAACGTCCATGATCATTCAATGACTATTAAACGTAGCGCTGATGAGGCTTACCTTATCGCTGAGTGCGATGGCTTTGCATTACTAGATATTGCTATTGATGAAGACAAGCTCAAAAGTACGCTAGACAATGACAGCTGCGGTGCGTTTGTCTGCTTTGAAGGGCGGGTGCGCAATCATAATAATGCTACAAGCGTAGATCGTCTTACCTATTATGGTTACGAAGATTTGGCCATCAACCAAGGCCGTGCCATTATAGAAGAGGCCAAAAAACGCTTTGAGATTACTCATGCCATTGCGATACACCGTATTGGTGCCTTGGACATTGGTGATGTGGCTGTATGGGTAGGGGTGGTGTCAGCACATCGTTATCCTGCATTTGATGCGTGTCGCTGGATATTGGATACCATCAAAGCAGATATTCCCGTCTGGAAGCAAGAGTATTACGAAGACGACTCGTCCAAATGGTTAAGCAATAATGGTTAAAGTGGTCAAGTCAGTAGCTGCTGCCGGAGCATTTACCTGTCTTCTGCTCGCACTAAGCGCTTGTACACAAGATAGTGGGGCCAAGTCTTCGGCTGATACGACTGAGCAGGACAAAACGCTGCGTATCGCTGCGGCTGCTAATCTATCTGATGTGCTACCCAGCATCGTTGATAGTTATCAGGCAGATAATAATGTCTCTAAACAAGATACCTTAGATATTGAGGTCACTTATGCCTCCTCTGGCAAGCTATATGCTCAGATTAGGGCAGGGGCGCCTTATGATATATTCTTGTCCGCCAATCAGGAATTTCCAGCAAAGCTTGCTGATGAAAGCATCGCAAATAAAGCCAGTGAGTCAGTGCGTCCGTTTACCTATACCAGAGGGCAGTTAGCACTTTATAGTGTCACAGAACCTTTGAGTAGTATCACGCCAACCTCACTTAGTGAGGTGTTTAGCATTGCCAACTTTACCAGTAACGGCAAGATAGCCATTGCTAATCCTGATCTTGCCCCTTATGGCGCCGCGGCAAAAGCCTATCTACAATCACAGAAGATGTATGACACATTAAATGCTCAAAAACGTTTGATACAGGCAGAGAATATCGGTCAAGCGTTTCAATATGCACACACAGGCAATGTGGACTATGGTTTTGTGGCGCAGTCTCAGCTTGTCTCAATACAAGCCAAACCTGAGCAGTTTGTTATTTTACCACCCGCAGCCTACCCACCTATTCTACAAGATGGAATTATCATCAATAATACAACTGCTGCCGCAGCGTTTATAGGCTACTTGCGCTCGGAGGTGGGGCAACAACACTTCTCACAAGCAGGCTATCTGTCTATCAATTAATTCGTTAGACTAGACATTCTACCTATAAAACGAGCAGTGACATTATATGATCGACCCGTCTCTTATGTCAGATATGCTCAGTCCATTTTGGGTGAGTATCAAGCTCGCTACTGTTACGACCTTATGTCTATTGCTATTTGCCACGCCTATCGCTTATTGGCTGGCAAAACCTAGCCGTAGACAAGCTATGGGACGTCTCAAAGTAGTCCTCATGGGCATCATTGCTATGCCTCTAGTGCTACCACCTACCGTCATTGGTTTTTATTTACTACTACTACTAAGCCCCAATGCTGGTATCGGTAAGTGGCTCATTGAGCATAATATCAGTTCATTGATTTTTACTTTTGAAGGATTGGTGATCGGTTCGATTATTTACTCGTTGCCTTTTTATATACAGCCAGTATATGCACAGTTTTTGCGTATTCCCCAAAGTGTGACGGAAGTGGCTCACCTGTTAGAGCCCAGTCGATTGCGCCGATTTATCAAAATCTCCCTACCGCAAGCACGCGTGGGTATCATTTTGGGCAGTTTAGTGAGCTTCGCTCATACCATTGGCGAATTTGGTGTCGTACTGATGATCGGCGGCAGTATCTCTGGTGAGACTAAGGTGGTGTCGATTGCAATATATGAACAAGTAGAAGCACTTAACTATGAGGCGGCGCACATGATGTCGGGTGTCTTAATTATTATGGGGGTGGTGATGGTGGCGTTGATTGCCAGTGTCAGCCGCATGAATCAGCGTCCATAGTCATAAACAGATATATGCCCGTTAAATGATTATAACTATCACTAATGCAAAATAGAGGCTTATTGAGAGATACCTATATCAGTAAAAGTATAGATGTTAGAGGAAATATGGAAAGCAAGAAACACAGACACAAAAAAACCTCAAACAATCTAATGTTTGAGGCGAAACTTGCTTAAACTTTACAGTCTAAATTCGTTTTAAATATGGCGCAGCGGACGGGACTCGAACCCGCGACCCCCGGCGTGACAGGCCGGTATTCTAACCAACTGAACTACCGCTGCTTAGGTCGTCTTAGCTTTTTGCTCTTATTTAAGGAGCCCACTTGCTAAGAAGTGGTGGGTGATGACGGATTCGAACCGCCGACATTCTGCGTGTAAGGCAGACGCTCTACCAACTGAGCTAATCACCCCTCGAACAATTGCAATGCAATTTATTCAACATCAACTGAGCTCTAAGTTTGTCACTAAGCTCTGCTGCTGTGGGTGTGTATTATATAGATTTACACATGGCTGTCAAACGTTATTTTGACTATTTTATGAAATAATTCATAATAATTTTTTAATATTATTAAAAACAACAGCATAAGGCCGATATTGATTGGCATTTTTCATAACCCATTAATTATCGTTAGCTGTTGTTTGATAATGAAAAGCTACTATACTACGGTTACTTTGTTTTTAGGCATCATTGATGGAGGTCAGCATAAATACTTTTACTATTGGACAGACCTTCACCAATTGGTCGTTGGGCGACTTTGCAGGTCTGGGTCTGATATTGCATATTGTACTCATGATTGTCATGACGTTACGCGTGGTGTCAGTACAGCGTAATATTGGGGTATCCATTGCTTGGATTGCTGTGCTTTATACGGTGCCCGTGTTCGGTCTGATTGCGTACATATTATTGGGCGAGCCGATGATCGGACGACGCTATCGTGAGCGTGTGGATCAAGCAAGTATCGTGATGAATGATATGGCACGCCGCGCGCATTTGGTGTTCGATAAAGGTCAGGAGCTATTGCCAATCAAATACCGCGGCGTCAGTCAAATTGGAACACGCTGGACAGGGCTTGGAATATACCCCAATCATCAGATGCAGTTGTTGACAGATCCTGCTTTGATTTTCCAGCGCTTGATAGAGGATATCCATGCAGCAAAGCGCCTTGTTTTTATGGAGTTTTATATTGTATACCCAAAAGGACAAGTATTAGAGGTAATAGAGGCGCTATCTGTAGCGGCGCAGCGTGGGGTGGAATGTCATATATTGGCCGATAGTGTGGGTAGTTTTAGCTTTATCAATAGTAGCGAGCATCGCCGCTTAGAAAAGGCGGGTGTTTTTGTTCATCAGTCATTGCCAGTAGGGTTGTTTAAGACATTGTTTAAGCGCTCTGATTTGCGTAATCATCGCAAAATGGTCGTCATTGATGAACATATTGGTTATATCGGCAGCTTTAATTTGGTTGATCCACGGTTTTTTAAACAAAATAAAAACGTTGGACAGTGGATTGATGTGGCGATACGAACCACCAGTCAACAGGCTATCAGTATTAATACAGCGATGGCCAAGGTTATCGTGACAGATATCGGCGCCGAAAATAACGATAATCTTGCCCAGTTGCATCAGCGAGTCAATAACTATACGCGTAAGCTGTACGTGATGGACCCAACCATCAATGACTTGAATAGTCGAGTGAAGGTACTGGACGATACTATTGATGAGCATGAGCAACCAGAGATTGGTGCTACCTCCATTGTGATACCAAAGATGCCTGTTGTCGATAAGGTATTGGCGCAGTTAATACCTTCAGCCCCGCAGCTGACCGCTCACGTGATATATAACACGTTGGTCACAGTCGTCCATCGTGCCAACAAACGCATTCGCATCACCACGCCATATTTTGTACCTGATGAATCCCTATCAGGTGCATTGACTATAGCGGCTAAACGCGGGGTAGAGGTGACGCTTATCGTTCCTGAGAAGGTTGATTCTTTCCTTGTACAGCATGCGTCACAGGCCTATTACCAAGAGCTACTCGATGCTGGCGTGACCATTGCATTGTTTCGAGGCGGTTTATTACATGCCAAGACCGTGGTTATCGATGACGATTATTGTCTATTTGGCACGGTCAATATTGATATGCGCAGTTTTTATTTGAATATGGAAGTCAGTTTGGCGATTTATACACCAGAGATGGTGGCCCAAGTGGCTGACTGCCAAGAGGTCTACTTGCAAAACTGTCGTATCTTGAATAGTGAAGAGTGGCAGCAGCGCCATGGCTCAAAGCGCTTGTTTGATAATGTGGTACGCTTGTTCAGTCCGTTATTGTAGCGCTTTGGTTTTTGGGTTAAGGTAAGCTATTCAGATTTTTAATCGTGTGATCACGCTAACTGTCTCGTCTCTACGACCAGTTTATCTACTAAAAGGACTCGCCTGTCTATGTCTGTATCGTCTGCATCGCCCTTAACGCCGCTGGATTATATGGCAGCAGGCTACTGGCAGGATTTTCTGGCTGGACGTCCTGTCGCAGGTGGTATCGCATACGAGGCAGAGCTACATGCTTGTGTGCTGGATGAGTCACTTGAGAGTTTGCAACGTATCGATACGTTATTGTCTCAGGTACGCCGTGATATGGTTAAGAGCGGCATATGGGATGAGTCGACCTTATTAGTCGATGAGTACTACCGTAATTTTTTGGTGTTTTTGGCATTTTATGCAGGACGGGTATTGGCGCAGCAGTGGCAAAGCAGGCCCCATTGGTATGGTCAGTTTGAGCTACGTAAGCGCTATTCTGAGTTGCCACTCAGCACTGATGACTTTTATCAGCATATGGCGGTTGGCTATAATGATAATAATGCGGCTACTGATGCTAGGCCTTTATTTTTTGCATTGGAGCCGATAGGACTGCGTTTGTTTGGTCATATTGATCGTCCGTTTGATGCAGTACAAGGTGGGCAGATTGCTAGTGGATTGTACCAAGCAGTTAAGACAAGACTGCCAGACCTCTCTGATCCATCGAGTTATCATACGAGTGAAGTAGCAACGCCCGATGCGGCCCAAAGCGTACAGTCGACGATAACGCCAAGTGCACACACTGAAACAAGTGCAATAGCCAATGTCCATGAGCAGTTAAAAAAGGCACCTGTCAGTCATCCGTTGACTCAACCTGACAGGGTAGTAGCCGACACAGAGACAGCTTCTGCTATCGCTACGACCTCTGAGCCATCGATGGGCGCTGCACCGTTACCAGTAGATAACCATGTGCGCCCTGAGCTGACTGAAGTGGCTGAAGTGACACAGCCAGTCACCAAACCTATAGCACCAGCAAAAACTTCGCCAACCCCAGAGATGTTTACGCAATTGCTCATAGAATTGGATGAGATTGAAGTACCACAAACAGTAGGTGTGGCTGAATACCAAAAAGCGTGCAAAGTGCTTGATCAGTTTGAGCAGCATATTGCCAAGCAGGACAAACCTCGCAGCCAAATTGTCTTTTCAGATGATCATATCGAAGCAAAGAATAAAGCGCTGCAAACCCTGCAAGTAGCGGCCGAGACTGGCAATACGGCTGCTATGCTGCGTTTGGCAATGTATCAGTTGTTGGGCGAAGGACTGACGGCAGATAATGAAAGCGATAAAAAAGCGGCTGTGGATTGGGTGAAGCAAGCCGCTAGCAAAAACGATAGCCGTGCACAGCGCTTACTCAGCAAACTGTATTACCAAGGAGTAGGTGTCCCTCAAGATATGACTAATGGTAAGTACTGGTTGGAGCAAGCCTCAGACAACGGGCATATGGAAGCTGCCAATCTAGTACGCCAATGGGAGCAAGCGCAAGCATTGATCACAACCCAAAAACAAGAGCAGCACAGTACTAAACGTTATCAGTTATTATTTGGCGCCGTGATCCTAATCGCATTATTGATTTTGATTATTGTCTAGTAGCTGTTTTTAGTGCTCTTTTTTTAGTAACTGTTTTTCAGTAACCGTTTAAAAGCTTATTGTTACGCGCTGATTTCAGGTAAAATTGGCGCGTTTTCACATTTACCCTCCTATTGTTTGATCCATTACTAATTTAGGCTGCTCAATGCCATCAACACATTCTTCATCTGACAACGCTTCGAACCCGGCGGACACTATGCTAGCAGACAGTCAGCCATTGACTGAAAAGGCGGTGTACCAGACGCCGTTTTATTATCAATTCCTGATCAGTTTGCTAAAGCCACTGTACCGCTTGCAAGTGTGGCGTCGCTCTCATAAACGCGACAACTACCAGCAAGAAGTGGCTCAACGTTTTGGGAAGCAATACCCATCGCCCCCAATAGCTATCGATGAAGATCATAAAGGCGTTATTTGGTGCCATGCGGTCTCGCTTGGAGAAACCAATACCGTTGCGCCTTTGTTAGATATGCTAATGGCGAATGGTTATCAGATATGGCTGACCAATACCACACAGACAGGGTTTGCTCGCGGTGCCAGTCGTTTTGTAGATGAGATAGCCCAAGGTCGCATGAGTCACAGCTATGTGCCTGTCGATAGTCCTGCTGTGATTGAGACGTTTTTGGCTCATGTACAGCCTATCGCTGCGCTATTTGTAGAGACCGAGCTGTGGGCCAATATCTTGACCAAGCTGGCTCAGCACCAGATACCTAGCGTCTTAGTCAATGGTCGTCTATCGTCTGCTTCTTTTAAGAGCTATCAAAAAATTGCGGCAGTCAGCACCAGCATGATGAAAAATCTTGCTCTCATCATTGCACAAGACAGCGATTCTGCGAAACGTTTCAGACAATTGGGGGCTGATAGTGCACAAATTCGCGTGGCAGGGTCACTAAAGTGGGTCATCAATACACCCAAAGCCAATAGTAATACTATCAATATTGATGATCAGGACGCCGATACAGCAGAGGTGTATGCACATATAGCACATCAAAAAAATCAGCTGGCAAAAGAGTTTGCCACAGTAGGTCGACCAGTGTGGGTCGCAGCGAGTACGCATGAGGGCGAAGAGGCGGTGGCACTATCCTTGCATCAACAGCTATTGTCACAATCAGCACTGGCTGAGAGCTTGTTGATTATCGTTCCTAGGCATCCTGAACGCTTTGATGCGGTCGCAGAACTGATTCAAAAGACTGGGCTCACTATGGCTCGTCGCAGTAACGATGAGCCGATTGGTGCAGACACGCAAGTTTATTTGGCAGACAGTATGGGTGAGATGATGACGTGGTACACGCTGGCAACTGTTGCACTAGTGGGAGGGTCACTGGTAGATATAGGCGGTCACAATCCAGTTGAGCCGGCTAGCGTGGCAACGCCTGTCATCATGGGGCGCTATACCCAGTCTTGCCAAAGTGTGGTCGATAAGCTGGCAGAGGTAGGCGCTTTATATCAACCAAACAACGAGTGTTATCGTTCAGTTGTAATGAATGAGTCATCCGAAACGGCACAACGCACTCCAAATCAACAGACATTAAATAGCAATAACAAACCCTCTCACAACCACGCTACTGGTAATACTGGCAGTACGGATGACACCGCACTTATTTATCAACAGTTAGAGCGCTGGTTAAGCGACCTGTCATTAGCAGCAGCGGTAGGACAGGTTGGTGAGAAAACAACCGCGCAGCAGCAAGCAGTATTGCTCCGTCAATTTGCGATGATCGAAGATGTCATCGAGCAATACGCTATTCGAGAACAGGCTGTATAAGAGCTGGCTATTCATAAAACTAACGATCAAAGAATTAGCCATTAGAGCACCAGTTATTAAGAAGCTAAACCAAGAGATGCTATGAACTGTATACTGTTACCTGCTGAGAACTTCTCGACAGACAAAGCAAAAATTGATGCTCTGGCACAAGTCAATCATGTCAATAAAGTGCTGGGTGCAAAAGTCGGTGACACGCTAAAAATCGGACAGCTCGGTGGTCATTTGGGTACAGCTACTATTGAGAGTATTGCACCTGACCGTATTCAACTGTGCAATGTCCAGCTCGACGCTATACCGCCTGCCAAACCAGATGTGACGGTTGTTTTGGCCTTGCCACGTCCTAAAGTGCTACGGCGTCTGATCATTGATATGACGGCGCTTGGTGTACGTAGTATTGTTCTGATTAATAGCTACCGCACACAAAAAAGCTATTGGCAAAGTCCGATGCTTGAGCGCCTCGATGAGTTTGTATTAGAAGGACTACAGCAAGGGGTTGATACGATTGCGCCTAGGATTACGTTACAAAAGCGCTTTAAGCCGTTCGTCGAAGATACCTTGCCATGTTTGATGACTAATCAAGCGATCGTTGCGCACCCTTATGGAGAGCAGTCATTTTCTGAATGGCTACAGAGCAACTCATCTCTAGGACTACCAAGCATAGTATTCATCGGTGCTGAGGGCGGCTGGATCGACTATGAGATTGCGTTACTCGCAGCGCAGGGCTGTACGCCTGTACATATAGGTCCCCGCATATTGCGTACAGAAGCTGCAGTCAATGCTATATTGGGACAGTGGCTGCTCTAATCTAATATCACATCTCTAAAACTTCTGAAAACGAGTCTCCAACGAAAATTCTCGGTATCTGTAATTGGTATCCATAAATAGCACTTAAGGTAAATAATGGGTGTATTTCTGAGTTCAATAAATGTATTGATAACTACTATCATTTCCATTAGTATGTTGTTCTCACATATTATGGTCTTATGACTCCTGATATTTAAGGGTTTTATAGCCATTTTGTCTTACCATTTGTTGTACCTTTTTTATAGCACTATTATGGGGAAAACCATGTCATTGAATACCATCAGCGCTAACCTAACGTCTAAAAAGCTTGTTTTACCTGCGGCCGTATTTGGCATGATGTTGGGATTAGCCGGCTGTAGCAATTCATCTACTACAGAAGAGAGCGCGGAAGTAGAAGCGCCAGCGGCTGGTACTGAACAACAAGTAGCTAACGATGATGGTGCTACTAGCGCAGATGGCCAAACGATTACTATTTATTCTTCACGTAACGAACAGCTCATCAAACCACTACTAGATCGTTATACCGAGCAGACAGGAGTGAAGGTTGAATTGGTCACAGACCAAACAGGCCCGCTCATGGCTCGCCTAAAAGCCGAAGGTCAAAATACTCCGGCTGATATGTTACTGACCGTAGATGCAGGTAACCTATGGCAAGCGGCAGAGCAAGGGTTGCTACAACCAGTAGCGTCGTCTGTATTAGAGGCCAATGTCCCAGCAAAGTATCGTGATCCAAAGGGTCAGTGGACAGGTTTGTCGCTACGTGCGCGTACGATTTTCTATGATCCAAGCAAGGTCACTGCTGACCAATTATCTACTTATGCCGATCTGGCGGACCCAAAATGGAAAGGCAAGTTATGCTTGCGTACTTCTAAAAAAGTATATAACCAGTCACTTGTGGCTAGTATGATGGAGCATTTGGGTGAAGAGAAAACCGAAGTCGTCATCCGTGGTTGGGTCGATAATCTAGCGACTGATGTATTCAGTGATGATACCAGCATGTTAGAGGCGATTGCTGCTGGTCAGTGTGAAGTCGGTATTGCCAATAGCTACTATTATGGTCGTCTATTGGACGAACAGCCAAACTTCCCTGTTAAGATATTCTGGGCAAACCAAGATACCACGGGCACGCATGTAAACATCTCAGGCGCTGGCGTGGTTGCAGGCTCGGACAATCCAGATGGTACGCTTAAGCTTATAGAGTGGTTGTCATCTGATGAGGCACAAGGTCTGTACGCCAGCTCAGACAAAGAATTCCCAGTCAAAGAAGGGGTTGATGAGTCAGAGATGCTCAGATCCTGGGGTGAGTTCAAGAAAGACGATATCAATGTACAGAAATTCGGTGAGCTACAAACCCAAGCTATCCAGATGATGGACAAAGCGGGCTATAAATAAGAGGCTACCAATAATCGATATACCAAGCTCAAAAATATATGATTTAACGAACAGTTTTCACAGATAAGTCATTGAGACATAGTTGTCAAAGCAATGATAATTTTGAGTTTGGTATCAGTTTATAAGGTCTCGATGAGTATGACATGGTAATGAGAATATGATCACAACGCCAGATACGTCCCTTACTCAGAACGACACCGTCCATGACGGTGTCGATGATGAGCAGGCTATCAGCCAAGACCACGCCCTTCGTAAACGTATTATATCGAAATCAGTCTTAGGGCTGATTTCGTTGTTTATGCTGGTGCCAATTTTGATCGTGCTGTTATCGTGGACTCAGCCAGTTGCAGATATTTGGGTGCATATGGCAGACTATGTGCTGCCACAAGTGCTCAAAAACACCGCAATTTTATTGCTTATGGTGACGGTAATCTCAGGCATTATCGGTACGGCTCTTGCTTGGGTGACCAGTATGTACCGTTTTCCTGGTCAGCGGTTTTTTTCGTGGGCACTGATGCTGCCGCTAGCGATACCTGCCTACGTATTGGCATTTGTTACTATCGGTATTGTTGATTTTAGTGGGCCGCTCCAGACAGGGTTACGCGATTTTGGTATCAGCACCGCAATTCCGTCAGTACGTAACGTATGGGGTGCAGGTTTAGTCTTGTCGCTGGCGTTCTATCCTTACGTTTATTTGTTAGCCCGTCAGGCGTTTTTGTCTCAAGGCAGGCGAGCGATTGAAGCAGGGCAGATGCTGGGCTTGAGCCGGAGCCGAGTGTTTTTTCGGTTGGCATTGCCGCAGGCATTACCGTGGATCATTGGCGGATTGTTGCTGGCAAGTATGGAGACCTTGGCAGATTTTGGGGCGGTGTCAGTATTCAATGTTGATACCTTTACCACAGCGATTTATAAGGCGTGGTTTGGCTTTTTTAGTTTGACTACGGCGGCGCAGCTGGCCGCGTTGCTCATCGGTGTGATCTTTATCGTGGTATTGTTTGAGCAGTATTGGCAGGCCAAGCGTGGTAGCTCACTGACGCAAGGCAGTAATCAACGCTTTGATGCTAGCAAGCCTGCCAAAATAGGTATGACCTTGCTATGCACAGTTGTATTTTTGGTGGCGTTTTTAGTGCCAGTTTTACAGCTGATTTATTGGACAGCATTGAACTTTCGCCAAGATTTTGATGCGCGCTATATTGATTTTGTTACCAATAGCCTCATGATTGCTAGTATGACCACGCTTTTTATTGCCTTTTTGGCAATTATTATTGCGTGGATCAAACGGCAGTATTCTGATAAGTCGACCAAGCTTATGACCACATTGGCCAATTTAGGTTATGTGGTACCTGGTACGGTATTGGCAGTAGGTATATTTATTCCTATTGCGTGGCTTGATAATCAAATGATTGCCTTTGGTATTACCTCGCAGCAAGTGTTGTCTGGTAGTGTCATCGTGATGCTACTGGCATTATCGACACGTTTTATGACGGTGAGCTTTCAGCCAGTAGACAGGCAGCTGCAACGATTAACTGTCAATCAAGAGGCGGCGGCAAAGCTACTAAGCGATAGCGCCTATCAGCGCTGGCGTCATGTGATGTTACCTGTGCTTAGCCCCGGCGTGCTCACGGCACTGCTGATGGGGTTTGTGGAAGTGATGAAAGAGATGCCAATTACATTAATGACAAGGCGTCAGGGCTGGGATACGCTTGCAGTGCGAGTGTTTGAAATGACGAGCGAGGGTATGTGGGGACGGGCAGCACTACCCAGTCTATTGATTGTGTTGGTTGGTTTACTGCCTGTCTGGATACTATTGCGTCAAAGTGACAAACATAGCTAATAACAACAAAGCTAACTGCTGCTGCTTAAAAAACTGCTATATTCGATAGCGCTTAGCGTAACTGATATTATTATTTTACTGTTTACCTAAAACTGTACTTACCAATAGCGAACTGGGATTGTCTATGTATACTGACTCAATCAACGACTCATCAGATCCTAAGTCAGTCAAGGCTGGGGCAGATATCATCCCTGCCAAAAAATCACCACTCACCCAAGCTCGGATATTGCCGAGGCAGCCCAGCGAGCCTTTAGAAAAAACCAATAGCGTACGCCAAGACAATGAGAGAACTCTCGCTGGCAACCCTTATTTTAGTGTGCAAAACCTAATCGTCGGCTACGATGATACTATTGTCGTCAATGGCATGTCGTTGATGCTCGAGCAAGGAGAGATTGGCTGCTTTTTAGGTTATAGTGGTTGCGGAAAGACGACAGCATTACGAGCGATTGCAGGACTAGAGCAAAGCCGCGGCGGTACCATTCACTTAAACAACCAGCGCTTGACCGAAAAAACCACTCGTCACTCATTTGCCGTAGCACCAGCCAAACGTGGCATGGGGATGGTGTTTCAGGATTACGCGCTTTTCGGTCATCTAAGCGTGGCCAAAAACATCGCCTTTGGTCTCAATAAATGGTCAGCTGCTGATAAAAAAGCTCGAGTGGCAGAAATGCTGAGCTTAGTTGAATTGACTGAACATGCGGACAAACGTCCAAATGAGCTGTCTGGTGGGCAGCAGCAGCGTGTGGCTCTTGCAAGGGCGCTCGCACCAAAACCTAAATTACTGCTACTCGATGAGCCGTTCTCTAACCTAGATGTGGTATTACGTGAATCGCTGGCAATGAATGTCCGCGATATTCTCAAAAGCACCAATACCACAGCGATATTGGTCACTCATGATCAGAACGAAGCATTTGCCTTAGCAGACAAAGTCGGGGTCATGGATAAGGGTAGACTGGTACAGTGGGCGACTCCAAGCGAGTTGTATCATGAGCCTGTTAGTCCTTTTGTCGCGGAGTTCGTTGGTGAAGGTGCGATGATAGACGGTATCATCAAAGAAGGGCATGTAAAAACAGCACTGGGCAATATTTATCGCCGTATGGAAGTCTATGATGACTCGGGCCAACCACAGTACTGTGAGTATGACTATCCAAACGGCACGCCGATCAAAGTGCTGGTACGTCCTGATGACATTATTCATGATGATGACAGTACGCAGACAGCCTTGGTGGTGGGACGCGTCTTTCGCGGTGCTAATTATTTGTACCGATTGCAACTAGATGATGGGCAGACTGTCCTGTCGTTGGTTGCCAGCCACCACAATCATGCGATTGGCTCACATATTGGAATTTTGCCGTTGTTAGAGCATGTGGTCGTATTTGATGAAAAAGACATCAATGCGACCACGTGGTCAGAATATGATAGGTCATCAAGAGTCGATGAAAGTCTCTAGCAAATATAAAAGCTATTATTTATAAGAAATAATGGCTTTTGTCATTGATATCACCAGACACTAATTAAGCGTACTTCGTTGCCAAAATATGTAAATATCGTCCAAGCCACTTGTACGGCTCTAGCTGTGAGTAACGTAACTCCATTCGTATCACTGCATCTGGGTCGTTATGCCCACCGCGTTTGAGCGGGGCATAATCATGAAATACTCGCAGACCACTGCTGCGCACGGTTTTGTACTCATGCGCCTCTAACCACTGCTCAACCTCTTCTTTGGCAACCGGATGGTTGGGTGTCAGGCTTTTCTTGTTGTCTGCCTTATAGTCATTATTATCAAGTAAATTAAAATTCCCCATAATCAGGTTGCGATAATCAAAGCTGGCTGGGTTATAAAAGCACAAAGATAACGCGCCATTATCGGTCAAATACTGATCAAAAAAGTTCATGACCGCTGCTGGCTCTGCGAGCCACTCCAGTAGCGCATGACACATGATCAAATCAAACTTTTCTGTTTCTATGTGGGCCAGCTTTTCCTCAAGCGCTTGATAGGGACAGACATACCAAGTGATGTCTAATTTTTGCTCAATCTGATCTGCACTCGCTTTTGCTTTTTCGAGCATATTCGCTGATATGTCATTAATGACTACGCTATGACCTTGGGTGGCGAGCTCTATCGCAACCTGTGCAAGCCCTGCACCCACATCTAAGATACGTAGAGGTCGCCCAAGCGCCTCACTAACTTGCGCGCTATATTCAAAAATATCACGGCGCAGTACCGCCAGTCGAATCTCACCTTTTAGCCCACCATAGACCTTTTTTTCAAAATGATCAGCAATAGTATCGAAGCTACGATCTGCTCGCTTGCTCTCTGATGCTGTAGCGTGGGTTGGGTCAGGGTGGCTGTCTTGATGTTTAATTGGCATAAGGTATTTAGATCAATAAGTGAGAGGTTTGGAGTATAGTCATCGAATTACTAAGCCGCTACGGTGTTACCTTCCCTAGAGGTACTATATGTACAATCTTCGGTCGGCTGCCTTGTAGCTGTTTTAGATTTCTTTGACTATAGAAAAATATTCAGTACAGCCTAGCGTTTCAAACGTCTATTAATAACCCATTTGAAAACGAATTTCGATAAAACAATGATGATAAATACGACGATAACAAACACCCACATACCACTACCTTGTAGGTTTTCTTGGTAGGCTTGTGCCAAGTACGCGGATAAAGCCATAGCAATCAAAAGTGCTCCCCAGCGGACATAAGGTACGGCACGATTGTTATGATTAGGAAAGCTGGCAACATAATCACTCGAAAAGCTATATAGCACCATTGCTAAAATCCAAATAATCGCAAGAATGATATCCATAATATAAGTAGCCTGTTAGGTCGTTATTTAAGTAGGGCGTGTTCAACATGCCATACTGTAGAAGATGAGTTAGTGTAGCGTTTAAATTTTTTTTGTCTAGAGCGTGTTTTCGATTTACTCGACAACCATTCAAACAGGCTAAATGGGCCAAAAACAGCAAAATTAGCCAATCAAAACGTCCCTGTTAGTAATATATTTTTAGAGGATATTGATTGTTTGAAATATTGGGGTTAATAGGCTGTTTTGCTTGATTTTAATGACGCTCAGAACCCCTAAATCAGCAAATTTGTGCTAAAATAGCTTCTTTTATTTACTATCAAAAATATCATCATTTTCCCAATATTTTTCACGCTTTATAGTGTTGCTTTGCTTGTTATATTTATTGGTTCTTATCAGTATTTAATGAGGCAAATACGCTATCTATAAAGCCTGCAAAATTAATAGCGTGGATATGAGTGAAGGAGTGTATATGAGCGAGTCGGTCAGTCCTATTGGCATTGTAGATGAACTGAAGCAGTCCTATCTGGATTATGCGATGAGCGTGATTGTCTCGCGTGCGCTACCTGATGTGCGTGACGGGTTCAAACCTGTCCATCGCCGCGTGATGTATGCCATGCATGTGCTATCTAACGACTACAATAAGCCATACAAGAAGTCCGCACGTGTGGTGGGTGATGTCATCGGTAAATATCATCCACATGGCGATAGTGCGGTATATGATGCCATCGTACGTATGGCGCAGGACTTTAGCTTGCGCTATCCGATGGTCGATGGTCAAGGTAACTTTGGCTCGATCGATGATGATCCTCCTGCTGCTATGCGTTATACCGAAGTACGTATGACCAAGCTGACCCATCAGATGCTGGCTGATTTGGACAAAGATACGGTCGATTGGGAAGACAACTACGACGGCTCTGAGCGCATGCCAAGTGTGATGCCAGCGCGTATTCCTAATCTATTGGTCAATGGTGCGACGGGTATTGCTGTTGGTATGGCAACCAACATGGCACCGCATAATTTGACCGAAGTGATTAATGCTTGTCTAGCGTATGCTGAAAACCCACAAGTCTCTGCCGAAGAGCTGATGTCACATATCTCAGGTCCTGATTTCCCAACGGGCGGCATTATTTATGGTCGTGCGGGCATTTTAGACGCTTATCGTACGGGTAAAGGTCGCCTGCATATCCGTGGTCGTTATCATATCGAGCCAATGAGCAACTCTGGGGTCAACCGTGATCGCGAGCGTATCGTATTTACCGAAGTTCCTTATCAAGCAAACAAAGCCAAGCTGATCGAGCGTATTGCTGAGCTGGTTCGTGATAAGAAAATCGAAGGTATCAGCGAGATTCGTGATGAGTCTGATAAAGACGGTATGCGTATCGCTATTGACTTGCGCCGCGGTGAGACCGCTGAGGTTATCGTCAACAACTTGTTCTTACAGACGCCGCTAGAGTCTAGCTTTAGTATCAATATGGTGGCGCTCGATAATGGTCAGCCAAAGCTATTGACTCTGCGTCAGCTTATCGCTGCGTTTGTCCGCCATCGTCAAGAAGTTGTGACGCGTCGTACGATTTATGAATTAAACAAAGCCCGCGTCCGTGGTCATTTGCTCGAAGGTCTGACCGTTGCTCTAGCCAATATTGATGAAATTATTGCAACGATTAAAGCGTCGGCAAACCGTGGCCTCGCACGTGAAAGCTTATTAAATAACACGTGGGGTTCGGGTAGCGTCGTTGCGATGCTTACCGCTGCGGGTAGCCAGTCAGTACGTCCTGAGTTCATCGAAGGCGAAGATCCAAAAGCGCCGTTTGGCTTAATTGAAGGCGAAGAACGTTATCGCTTATCACTTGAGCAGGTCAATGCGATTTTAGATATGCAATTGCATCGCTTGACTGGGCTTGAGCAAGATAAATTGACTGAAGAATACCAAGACTTGCTACGTGAGATTGCTCATCTAGAGTCTATTTTAGGTGATTTTGATAAGCTAATGACTATTATCTCTAATGAGATGATTGAGATTCGTGATAACTTCGGTGATGAGCGCCGTACCGATATCATCGATTCGCGTATGGACTTTAGTCGCGAAGACCTCATCCCTGAGCAGACTGTCGTTATGACGGTATCGCGTACTGGCTATGCCAAAACTCAGCCAATCGATGACTATGTTGCACAAAAACGCGGCGGTAAAGGTAAGTCTGCCACAGCCATGAAAGAAGATGATGTGATTGATCATTTAGTCGTGACATCAACGCATTCTACAGTACTGTGTTTCACTGATAGTGGCCGTGTCTTTAGTCTACGAGGCTTTGAGGTACCGATCGCTAGTCGCGGCGCTCGTGGTCGTCCATTGGTCAACTTAATTGGTCTAAACAGTGATGAGACCGTAACGACCATACTACCGATTCCAAAAATAGTAGAAGAATCACCTGTAAAAGATGACGATTCATCAACAGATAATGAGTTGTCAGAAGACAGTAATGAAGCAGAAGCGCCATTTGTTTTCTTTGCAACGGCTAATGGTACTGTCAAGCGGGTAGAGCTCAAGCAGTTTGCTAATATTCGCTCGAACGGCTTAATCGCAGTCGGGTTAGAAGACGGCGATAAATTGGTTAGCGCGCGTATTACTAATGGTAGCCAAGAAGTGATGTTGTTTGCGTCGAGTGGTAAGGCGATTCGTTTTGATGAAAATGATGCACGTGCGATGGGCCGTACAGCAAAAGGCGTTCGCGGTATGCGTCTGTCTGCTGAAGAATTTATCAAGTCACTGGTCGTTATCGAAGATGACGTACGTGAAATCCTGATTGCTTGTGAAAATGGCTTTGGCAAACGTACCTTTGTCGAAGAGTTCAACACACAAAACCGTGGTGGCGGCGGTGTGATTGCAATCAAGACCAGCGAGCGTAATGGCGCACTAGTACGAGCAACCAAGGTTGACTCTACCGATGATATTATTTTGATCTCTGATAAAGGAACGCTCGTACGTACGCCAGTTGAGCATGTCGCTAGCTCTGGTCGTAATACACAGGGTGTCACGCTTATCCGTCTATCAAAAGATGAGAAACTGGTCGCTATGGCACGTGTCGAGCACGAAGAAAGCGATGATGAGTTAGTCGATGCCATGAGAGAAGACGGCACATTTGAGGTAGAAGGTCAGGAGCAAATAGATATTGATGCGACCACTGACAATACCGCAATGACCGATGCCAATGATGCTATCGACATTGCAAATGACCATACGCTAAATGATGACAAATAATACTTATAGTAATTAGCTTTTCAGTCTAGTTTTACATCATTTTTCTAGAAAAAAGCCTCTGACGTTCTCGTCGGAGGCTTTTGTTTTTTTGATTTATTTTTCTCAACAATTTACACAGGGTTCTATTTTTAAGGCTGTTGTTATGCTCACGACCAATCAAACTTTTCAGGGAACGATTGCATCCGTATCATCAAGCTTTTTGTTCTCGATGATGTTTTTGTTTGGGCTATTCATGTTGCCGTTGTCAGGGACACAGGTGGCGTCATGGCGGGTGCTCATGATGCTACTAAGCTTGGTGATATTGCTCAGTCTAACCAAGCAGTGGCAGCATGTCTTTGAGTATATAAAAACACTAAAGACACCCAAAGAGTGGCTCATATTTACATTGCCTGCACCAATTCTAGGCGGCCAGATATGGCTGTTTATGTGGGCGCCAGTTAATGGTTTTGGCTTGGATGTGACACTAGGCTATTTTTTATTACCATTGATGATGATCGTGCTTGGTCGGTTTTTTTACCATGAGCACATGAGTACTTTGCAGTGTGTGGCGGCGATATTTGCAGCGTTAGGTATTGGCTATGATGTGTTTCAATATGGTTCGGTGTCTTGGGTGACGCTGTTTGTGTGTTTGGGTTATCCGCCGTATTATCTACTTCGGCGTACCCTCTCTGTACCACCCATCACAGGCTTACTTTTTGATTTGGCATTATTGACACCCGTGGTGCTCATCGTACTCTACATGACCGGTGGTTTTAGTGTGGCAGCACAGAACATAAAATTTTGGTATCTACTGCCGCTGCTGGGCGCTTTTAGTGCGCTGGCGATGTCACTGACGATGGTCGCGAGTAGTAAGTTGCCAGTGTCACTATTTGGTGCACTGAGCTATATAGAGCCGATGCTATTGTTTGTGTTGTCCTTTACGGTTCTGAACCAAAACCTTGAAGAAGGTGGTTCGCTCTTTATGTACGGCATGATTACGCTTGCACTAGTGGTCATGATGGCTGATAGTGTGGCAGGGTATCTGGCTCGTCGCCGAGATGATCATCTGCATGGATATAGAGAGCCGCAGGTAGGAGGCTTCCCGCCACGTCGTCATTTTATTAATCAGCGTATCGAGGGCGTACTAAAAGCCCATCGTTTTCGCAAGATTCGTCACTACCGAAAAAAGATGAATAAGATACAGCAAAAAATCGAAAAACTTGATGCAAAATAATCATTTATCTGCATTAAATTTACTCAATGTAGAAGTTAATCTACTAGATGCATACTGGCATTGCTTATCTATTCTGACTTTGACATAATGCGCCCCATGATGTAAGCCTAACACATCAAAAGCGTTCAACTTAGATTGCGCGACGACCTTATATGCAAAAGCCTCAGACGTTCTCGTCTGAGGCTTTTGTTTTTTTTAAAAATTGCCAAGGATGTGCCCCAATCTCTAAAGGCTGTTGTGATGTTGACTACTAACCAAACCTCGCAGGGTACGATCACTGCGGTGGCTGCAAACTTTTTATACTCTTTGCTGTTCTTATTTGGTTTGCTACTGCAACCCTTATCAGGTACGCAAGTCGCTTCATGGCGTGTGCTTACGATGTTTTTTAGTCTGGTGCTGCTGGTCAGCGTACTAAAGCAATGGCAGCACATTTTTGATTATCTAAAAACTTTAAAGAACGCAAAAGAGTGGCTGTTGTTTATATTACCCACACCGATTTTGGGCGCGCAGATCTGGATATTTATGTGGGCGCCAGTCAATGGGTTGGGACTTGAGGTCACCTTAGGTTACTTCCTATATCCTATGATTATGATTGTGGTTGGTAGGTTCTTTTACAACGAAGACATGAGTCTACTTCAGTGGGTTGCCATTGTGTGTGCAGGTCTCGGTATCGCTTACGATATCTTTGCATATGGTGCGATCTCTTGGGCGACGTTGTTTGTGTGTTTGGGTTATCCACCATACTATCTACTACGTCGCAAGTTGGCTGTACCACCTATTACTGGTTTGATATCTGATCTTGTATTGTTATTGCCAGTGGTATTGGTCGCGCTGTATATGAATGGTGGTTTTGAGGTGGCAATCACCAACCATAAGCTTTGGTACCTGTTGCCTTTGCTCGGCATCATTAGCACGGCGGCGATGTCATTGACGATGGTCGCGAGTCAAAAACTACCGGTCTCACTGTTTGGAACTTTATGCTACCTTGAGCCAGTATTTCTATTTATATTCTCGATTGCAATTTTAGACCGTAATTTACATGAGGGCGGCTCCATCCTAATGTATAGCATGATTTTTATCGCATTGCTGATTATGATTGCGGATAGTGCCCTTGGCTATCTGGCGCGCAAACGTGACAATCGCTTACATGGCTACAATGAGCCACAAGTGGGTAGTTTTCCGCCGCGTCGTCGTCTCAAAAACCGCCGTATCAAGGGCGTGCTGATTGCGCATCGATTCCGTCAAATTAAGAAATACCAGCAAAAGATAGATAAGATGACGCGCAAGATTGAAGCGCTAAATCTATCATAATGCTAATGAGTGTATCGCTATAGCAGCCAATAGAACTGACTTGGTAGGTAAGATTTTTTGCTATTACTCTACAAACTTGCTGTGTCAAAGGGCATTAAATTACGCTATTATCGAGGAAGATGCTGCTGCGCTTAATTAGGGGCGCTGCACTATGTTTAAGAGATTATATTTGAGAGACTGTCTCTAAATGGCGATATTTAAGTGACGGTATCTAAAAGGTTGTCTCTAAGAACGTACCTCTTAAACCTCAGGACTGACCCAAAACAATATATGACTAGGACGGTTTATGTTACATCTTCATCATTTAGCAAACTCACGCTCGTTTCGTATCATTTGGCTACTAGAAGAGCTAAACGCCGATTATCAATTGACTTGCTATGAGCGCAATAAAGCATACCGCGCCCCTGATAGTCTAAAAAAAGTGCACCCAATCGGTAGTGCGCCAATGCTAGAAGTAGACGATCGCGTATTGCTTGAATCAGGATTCATTATTGAGTATTTGATCAAGCACTACGACAAAGAAAAACAGTTCAAGCCTGACGATAGTGACGAAGCGGCGTGGGAAGCCTATACGTTCTGGCTGCATTTTGCAGAAGCCTCGCTGATGCCGTTGTTGGTTATGCGTCTGGTGTTTACAAAGGTTGTGAGTCAGTCGCCTATGCTGATCAAACCGATTAGCAAAAAAATCCAAGGTCAGGTCGAAAAGAACATGATCGGAAATGGTTTGGACAAAATGCTGAACATGATGGAACAGCACTTGAGCAAAAATCATTGGTTTGCAGGTAGTGAGTTTAGTGCTGCTGATATTCAGATGCACCTTGCTGTCGTAGGCGCAAACGCGGGCGCAGGTCTCAATAAGAGTAAATATGCCAATATCTTAACGTGGCTACAACGCTGTGAAGAACGAGATGCCTTTAAGCGCGCCGAAGAAAAAGGCGGTCGTCTTAATTTTTAGATAATGCTGGTATTATCAAATTGGTATTATCAATAAGCACTGCTCAGTACTTGGCTTATTACTCGAGTAGATATTTAGATAAAAGGTTTTGTTTATTTTTAAGCAAAGCCTTTTTTAGGATAAAACAATGACAGATTCCAATAGACCGAATCATAAAGATCTAAGCAAAAACATTAACTCCAACCAGCCATCAGGACAGAATATGCAAGATAGGCAAGCTATTGACAGCCAGCAGGTATCTATCAAGGCATGGTCACAAAAACTACTGGTTGTCATTCTATGTGCTGCCAGTTTTTATGGTGGTTGGAAGTCTTATGAGTCCAACATGGTCAACGAGTGTACCGCAAATGGTGGGCAAATGATTGAGGCTCAACGAACCATGATATGTCAGCGGTCATAATAAATGTCCCTGACAAATAAAAGGCACCATCTATGCTAAAGCTAACCTTTTTGGGGACCTCTGCCGGGGCGCCAACCAAACAGCGTAACGTAACTGCATTGGCAATCGAGTGCTTGAATGTTCACAATTCTGGTTCGAAGCAGCAGAGCCGCTCACAGCATAGTAGCAATCAAAATAAAAAATCACGTCCTTGGCTACTCATTGATTGCGGTGAAGGCACACAGCAGCAGCTGCTACATACCAAGCTGTCTTTACGTCAATTGACTGCTATCTGTATCACCCATGTCCATGGTGATCACTGCTATGGTCTACCAGGATTGCTGGCGAGTGCTGCGATGTCAGGACGCCGTGATCCGCTAACGCTCATTGCACCCAATGCGATTGCTACCTTACTTGAGGCTATCGTCTCAACGACTGAGCTATACCTACCATTTACGCTCGATTTTGTGTCGATAGAAGACTTACTCTCACAAGAGAGTGACAAAGGTAAAGTGACGCTAGAGTTAGATGGACAGCAGCAGATTATGATAGAGGTCTACCCGCTATCGCATCGCGTGCCGTCCCATGGTTTTGGTATCGCTCAGACCATCAGTCGCCGACTATTGAATACTGATAAACTCAAAGAGAATGGTATTCCAGCAAGTGCACTATGGGGCAAATTACAACAAGGCTGCGATGTTATCACTGAGGATGGTCAGCAATTGCGCTCAGCAGATTATGTTTATAATGATATGCAGCGTACAAAAGTAGTGGTGGCGGGTGATAATGATACGCCAGAATGCTTGAGTGATGCTGTTGCTGATACAGATCTGTTGGTGCACGAAGCCACTTATACGCATGAGGTATTGATGGCTATTCAAGCCAGAAATCCAGAGTTTGATCCCATGCATAGTAGCGCGCATATAGTGGGTACCTTCGCGCAAAACACAGGTGTGCAGAATCTGATTTTGACCCATTTTAGCGCTCGTTATCAAAGCTTTGATAACCCAGAGAGCGAAACACCAAATATGGCCTATATCCGCTTAGATGCGCAAAGTGTCTATAAAGGTAATCTATGGTTAGCGTCAGATTTTGCACAATATACGGTCGATGGTGCTGCCACCTTGGTAGACGACCAGCAAGATAACCGCGTACAGTATGTGGGTTCTGCACGCAGCAATCAGTTATGACTTTATAGACATAACTTTATAGACATAACTTTATAGACATAACTTTATAGGCATGACTTTATAGGTAAGGTGTTACGGGTATGGATTAGCAGCTATTGCTTATTTGTGGTCCTCAAGCGCCAATTGCGTCTTGCCGCTCCAGTAACGGCTAAATTGATAAGCCACTCGTCCTGAGCGCCCACCACGTTCAGAGGCCCAGCGCAAAGCATCCATTCTTATCTTGTTGGCCAAGCTGCCATCATCCGCAGTCACCTCCACATCATGATCAGTATGTGCCGAGATTTTCCGTTGTTCTAAATTCAGGTAATGTTGAATAATTTGCAAATAAGTCTGTTGATCCATAGGATGAAAGGTCAATGATAAGCCAAACCGATCTGACAACGACACAGTCTCATCAATAGTCTCGTAGGGGTTAACCTCGTCGGTCTGACCATTATAAATATCAAGATTGTCTTTCATCATCTGAGGGAGCAGACGACGGCGATTACTGGTGGCATAGACCAGTAGCTTGTCTTGCTCAGAGTCTAGCGCGCCATCCAGCACGCTTTTTAGCGCGCGGTAACTTTCATCTTGACCATTGAACGCCAAGTCATCACAGTAGACGATGTAGCGACAGTTCGAGTCTGCTGGCAGCTCATTAATAGCAGTGCGAATCTTATCCAGTACTTGTAGGTCATCACGGGCAATCTCAATAATACGCAACCCTTCGCTATGATACGCTTGTAGCAAGGCGCGAATCAGTGAAGATTTACCGGCACCGCGTGTGCCTGTCATCAAAACGTGATTGGCGGGATAACCTTTTAGAAATTGGCGCGTGTTCTGTACCAGTTTTGATTTTTGCGTATCGATACCTTGCAAGTCATCTAAACTCAAAAATAGATTGACCGATAAAGGCTGCAGGTGACCAGTACGTCCACCAACCCAGCGATATGCCAGTTGATCAGGGTCAATCTCAATGGTGGGTGTGACGTGCTCTTGCAGATACTGACTGAGCAACTCTAACAAGGAGGCGGGCAGGGCATATTGGGTAGACTGTGACATAATAACTCTAGTGGTAAAGTGGCGGTTGGGTAATAAGATGGTGGCGTGATTGGGGCGGTGCAATATGATAGATAACAACACTGTGAAAAATAGTGCCAGTAATTCGCCTATTAAACAAGCCTTGCAAGCGAAGTCTAGGCAACTATTGCCAGTCATCACCCAAGCATTGTCAGAGCGAGCATATAGTAAAATAGTGCATCAGCGTATTAGTCAACAATACAGAGAGGGAAGCCCAGAGCAGACTCAAGAGAGCGACACGCAACATATCAGGCAGAGCAGGCAGCAAAACTGCTATCAAGGTCTCACGCGCGCCCAACATTTACAGTATGGCAGGGTGATGATCAAATGGGAAATATCCAGCACTTCAGATGTGCCAC
The DNA here is from genome assembly GCF_059072655.1 of Psychrobacter sp. H27. Lineage (NCBI taxonomy): Bacteria > Pseudomonadati > Pseudomonadota > Gammaproteobacteria > Moraxellales > Moraxellaceae > Psychrobacter > Psychrobacter sp. H27. Next base: position 2,829,028 of record NZ_JCACRX010000001.1, read on the forward strand.
AAAATATCTCAGATCTGAATCATGAAATAAGCGTATTACAATCGCTAAGTGTTTCGCAGAAGATTCAACTTACTACTATCACACCATCTGTATTTGACAATTACGATATAGATATCCAAGCGTTGGAGCAGCCTCAGCGATTAACGGTATTGGTTATGCCGTATTATGAAAATGCTAGCCTAGCCAAGCTGCTCAATCATCAGCGCCACTCATTTCTAACTGACGAGCAAAAGCATCATTTGCTTGTACAGTCCGCTCAGCTCATCCTCAGTCTACACACAGCTGGTTGGCTGCATAATGATATTAAACCCAGTAATTTTTTGCTTAGCAATATTAGCAACATCCCGAAGGATAATGCTGGTAGCGACCATAAAGCAGCTGACTTACTACTGACGGATTTTGCATTAGCCCAAAGAAGTGATCAAGCAAACGCAATAAATTCTGCTAGCGGCACACCAGCATACTTAGCGCCTGAGCGTTGGCAAGGGCAAAAGGCAACCATACAAAGTGATATTTACGCGTTTGGTAACATGATGGTTGAGATACTGACGAGCGTGCGACCATTTAGTATAAATTCTAAAAGTCAGCAACCGATGACAGACTGGGCAATTAGGCACTGCCAACAACCTATTATTAGGCTGCCAATAGCATGCGCTCACTATCAAGGCATTGTCGATAAGATGCTGGCGAAGCGAGTAGAGAAACGATATCAGAGCATGGAAGCTATATTGGAGGCTTTAAAAGATTGTAATGGTGAGTAGTAAATTACAGACACAAAAAAACCTGCTAAAAAGCAGGTTTTGATATTTGGTCTAAGATGTACTATCCGAAAATGGTGGGGCTGGAGAGACTCGAACTCTCACACCTTGCGGCGCCAGAACCTAAATCTGGTGCGTCTACCAATTCCGCCACAGCCCCATTTTCCGTTACTCTATCATCAAAAGCGATTAAATTCAAACGCTATCTAGACAGTTAACTGATTCGGTAGTGCGTCTCAGTGGTTGGCTATTATATAGAGTTTGAATTTTTGGTCAACCCCTATTTGCATTTATTTTTAACTATTTCGCAATTATTTTTCGTTATTTCTATAAATATCTGATTTTAATAGCATTTAAATTTAGCGTCTTTAACCCTCAATTAATCTTTGGAAGGTACTCTTGGTGCAGAGATATCTAGTTGCTGTAATTTACGGGTTAGGGTATTGCGCCCCCAGCCGAGCAAACTTGCCGCCTCTATCTTTTTACCGCCGCTATGATTGAGCGCTGCCGTCAATAAGACCCGTTCGAACTCAGGCGTTGCGGTTTGTAAAATATCAGTCTCGCCTGTGTTGAGAGATTGCTCGGCCCAAATAGCAAGTACTTGCTGCCAACTTGGGTTTGTAAGAGTGTGACTGGCTTCGATGCTTGGAGCGTCTTGAGCATTATTTATGGCAGCGTCGCTGTTTTGTAGTGCAGGAGTTTGAGTTATTTCTTGCGGTGATAGACCATGCTCTTGGTACAGCTCTGCATCTGCTGGGATGTTTTCGAGCAGCTCAGGTGGCAAGTCTGCCGCCGTCACGGTATCACCAGTCGCCATTACTGTGAGCCATAAGCAGACATTTTCAAGTTGACGGACATTACCTCGCCAGTCAAAGGCTTGCATGATCTGTACGGCAGCAGGATGCAAATGCTTGGCGGCCGTGTTCATCTGCTCAGCGGCAGACTGCATAAAGTGAGCCGCTAATGCTGGAATATCTTCGGGACGTTTGCGCAGTGGTGGTAGCGGTAGACGAATGACATTGAGTCGATAAAATAAGTCTTCACGAAATCGGTTTTGGGTGACCAGCTCTTCTAAGTTTTGGTGAGTAGCCGCAATGATACGTACATCTACTTGGATAGGCTGCTGTCCACCAACGCGGTAAAACTCGCCATTAGCCAGTACACGCAGCAAGCGCGTTTGAGTGCTAAAAGGCATGTCACCGATTTCATCCAAAAACAACGTCCCACCATCAGCCTGCTCAAAGCGACCTTGCCGGGTTGTCGTTGCACCAGTAAATGCGCCTTTTTCATGACCAAATAACTCAGATTCAATCAAATCATGAGGTATCGCTGCCATGTTAAGTGCGATAAAAGGCTGCTGCTTACGCGGTGAGTGTTGGTGCAGGGCACTGGCGACCAATTCTTTACCTGTGCCAGACTCTCCTGTGATCAACACAGAAATAGGCGACTGTGCCAATCGACCAATGGCGCGAAACACCGTTTGCATAGCCTGTGACTGACCCACTATACCGCTAGGATTACCATTGTTTTTTGGATCAGGGATCACTTCAGCGTCATTTTTAGCGTTTTTGGTAGGTGGGCTGGTTGCTATAGGTTTTACATCACTCTCAGAGGTATCAGTGGTGGAGAGCTGACTGTCAGGTTCGCTTGGATAGTCAGCTGCGGCCATGTTTGGCTGGTAATTGATGGCTTTGTAGATAGTAGCCACGGCATCATCTAAGTCAAAGGGCTTGGGCAAGTATTCAAAGGCACCTGTCTGATAGCTATTGATAGCAGAAGTGAGGTCTGAATGCGCTGTCATGATGACAATTGGCATATCAGGAAAGTGCTGATGTACCCAGTCGCTAAATGACAGACCATCCATCATGGGCATACGAATATCAGTTAATATGACATCTGGTAGCTGAGCGTCTGATTCTGGTTGTTTTAACGAATCGTTGAGACGAGTCCATGCTGCTTGCGCTTGGGTAAAACTGATTACCGTCAGTCCTGCATCTTCAAACGTATCTGCCAAAACCATACGCAGTGCAGCATCATCATCGATCAACCATAGCGTAGCAGGGTGGTCGCTAGGGATATTATTAACGGTTACTATTGGGGATCTGGCATCGCTTTTAGGTTTGTGGTTATCACTATATTCGGTCATGTATCGGGCCTAATGAGCAATTGTTATTGTTGGTTTGGGATTGAGCGTCTTATAATTTAGCAGTTTTAGAGCATAATGTGTTCTACGTTTCAGCGATAGGCTGAGTAAAGGGCAGATATAGCGTAAAACGTGTTTGATTGTCACTGGCTTCTTTTGTAGAACTCACATCAATCATACCATGGTGGTGGCTAATGATATCTTGCACGATGGATAGCCCAAGACCAGTGCCTGCAGCACGGCTAGTCACCATCGGGAAAAATATCTGTCCAATGAGTGCAGGATCAATGCCTGAACCATTATCGGTAATGGTGATTTGCAATACTTGCTTGTGCTGCTGTCCTATAATGGTGTGCTGAAAGGCAACGCGAGTCTGGATGTGCAGAGTTGGCTGATAATCAGAATTTATATTGGCTTGCACGTCAGCGGATGATGCGCCCTCAGCGTCAGAGAGTTTGTTTTGTTGTAGCGTTTGCTCAAACTCAGTCATAGATTCACAAGCATTATTGATAATGTTCAAAAATACCTGAATCAACTGATCTTTATCAGCGCATAACTCAGGCAATGACAAATCATAATCGCGCTGTATAGCTATTTTTGGATACTGGCTGACGACCAAAGTCAACACATGCTCTAGGGGTTCATGGACATTCAGTGTCTGCCAGTTTGGTAGTTGGTTGGAGCCAAGCAACTGCCCAATCAGATGTGTCAAGCGATCGGTCTCTGAGATGATGATATCAGTATAGTTGCGCAGTTTTTGATTCATTTTTTGCAAATCATTGTTTGTATCAGCGCTGATACTCGATGAGGTATTGCTAGCGGTAGCATCCTTGTTGGTGGTCGTGACATCACTGAATTTGATAAATTGTCGCTGCAATAATTGCGCGGCACCGCGGATACCTGCGAGTGGGTTTTTGATCTCGTGAGCGACTGACCGCAGCATATGACGGGCAACGGCATATTGTTGCTGCTGTCGCTGCTCCTCTGATATACGGCTTTGACGATCTTTACCCCACATCTCAATGATGAAGTATGACTGCTGCTCATAGATCACAGGCGTCACGCTATAGTCAACAGAGAGTAGTAGGTTGCCATTTAATGGCGTCTTGATGAGGTGATCATGGTCAATAAACGGTTGCTGGTAATCTTGCGCTTGACTAAAACGCTCTCTTAAAGAGCAGATAGGCTCGTCCAGATGCCCATTCTCACTACTGTCGCTATTATCCAAAGTGGCGCTTTCCTTGGGTTTTAATTCTTCAGGTGCCAATAGCGTTAAGATAGACTGATTGATTAACCTTCCACTGCTAATAGCCAGCAATTGCTCTGCTTGTGCATTTAAACGTGTAATCGATAACTGGTCATTAACCCATAAAATAGCAGTAAATAGATGCTGTGATACAAATGCTAAATCAGGTGTGGTTTTGGTAGTGATAAAATCAGCGGTCATGGATGTTACCCAAAAAATAGGATGTTTGATTGAATATTTAACCACAAATCAAGACTATAGAGCGGCAAAACTGGTGATTTTTGCAAAAAAAACGTACAATGCGCTCAGCCAATTTATCTCTAGCAAGGTCAGCCATGTCCAAAACTTCTACCGAGTCAGTGAATACGACAACGACAATCCCTACGTCAGCCGTAAAAGATACTGCCACCGTCTTTAATCCTGCCAAGCCAGCTGTGGCAAAAGAGCAGAGCCAGACAGATAGCAGCCAAGCTAATACTAGCCAACCTTATCATCATAAAGCCAACCACAATCAAAACCGCAGCATTGTCCAAAGTAGCCATGCCACTTCAGCCTCGACAGCGAATGCCACGGCTACGATGCCAGTCAGCGCTGCACCAAAGATTGGGTTTGTGTCACTAGGGTGCCCAAAAGCCTTAGTAGATAGTGAGCGTATCATCACTGAGCTGAGCCGTGATGGCTATCAAGTTGCCAGCGACTACGATGGTGCTGATTTGGTCGTGGTTAATACCTGCGGCTTTATTGAGTCAGCGGTTCAAGAGTCACTTGACGCGATCGGCGAGGCCATTAGCAAGAACGGCAAGGTGATTGTCACGGGCTGTCTGGGTAAAGAGGCGGATAAAATCCGTGAGATGCACCCTGCTGTACTCGCAGTGACGGGCGCACATGCCTATGACGAAGTAATTACGGCAGTTGCACAGCACGTGCCAAAGCCAAACCGTAGCTTGGATGCCAACTATGATCCAAAAATAGATCTGATTGATGAGGCGGGTATCAAACTCACCCCAAGTCATTATGCGTATCTAAAGATATCAGAAGGCTGTAATCATCGCTGTACGTTCTGTATTATTCCAAGTCTACGTGGTGATTTGGCATCGCGTCCGATTGACAATGTTATGAATGAAGCCATGGCGCTCAAAAAGGCGGGCGTGAAAGAGCTGCTTATCATCTCGCAAGATACTTCAGCCTATGGCCTTGATCTAAAGTATAAGACCAGTTTTTGGAATGGCATGCCGCTCAAGTCTAAATTTTATGACATGTGCCAAGCATTGAATGATCTAGGGATTTGGGTGCGCTTGCATTATGTCTATCCATATCCACACGTAGATAAAGTTGTGGAATTGATGGGCGAGAAGAAACTGTTGCCTTATCTGGATATTCCGTTTCAGCACGCCAGCCATCGTATCCTAAAAGCGATGAAACGTCCTGCGCACAGCGAAAACACCTTAGCGCGTATCAAAGCATGGCGTGATATCTGTCCTGATATTGTGATTCGTTCGACCTTCGTGGTCGGTTTCCCGGGTGAGACCGAAGAAGACTTTCAGTGCTTGCTTGATTGGTTAGTAGAGGCTCGCCTAGATCGCGTAGGTGCCTTTACGTATTCAGAAGTAGAAGGCGCTGTTGCCAATGATTTGCCAGATCATGTGCCTGAAGATATTAAGCAGTCTCGCTACGAGCGCTTGATGGCGTTGCAACAAGATATCTCAGCACAAAAACTGCAAGAAAAAGTAGGTAAAACCTTAATGGTATTGGTCGATGAGATTGATAGTGATGAGAATATTGCTATCTGCCGCAGTTATGCGGATGCCCCTGAGATCGACGGTCACGTCTATGTCGATGAGATCAACGATCAAGTCAAAGTTGGGCAGTTCCTGACTGTGACGATTGATGATGCTAGTGAGTACGATCTATTTGCCAGTTATCAAGGTTAGGCATTTGACAAGATATACGAGTGAAAATTGCCCAATGGCGGGCAGTTTTTGCTACAATTAGCGCAATTTAGCCTGTTTAATACGCTTGTCTTTAAGTGCAGCGTTGCGACCAAACTTGATTTGTGTTTTACCCATAATTTTCTTTATAATTTCATGATAATAAGGTGACCTCATGTCTGACAAAAACCCGCGTTACGCTCGTATCTTGCTAAAACTCTCTGGCGAAGCCTTGGCTGGTAGCAAAGACATGGGTATTGATACCGAAGTGCTTGATAAAATGAGCCTGTCTATCGCTCACTTGCGCGGATTAGGGGTTCAGGTCGGTATCGTGGTCGGCGGTGGTAACTTATATCGCGGTGCACAGTTACAAAAAGAAGGCTTGGTTGGCCGTGTCACTGGTGATCAGATGGGTATGCTAGCGACGGTAATGAATGGTCTGGCGATGCGTGATGCCCTTGAGCGTCGTAATATCAAAACGCGCCTGATGTCAGCATTGCCAATTGGTGAGGTTACCGAAAGTTATAGCAGTCGTAATGCGATTCGTTATCTCAAAAATGGTGAAGTTTGTATCTTCGTTGCAGGGACGGGCAATCCATTCTTTACGACTGATACAGCAGCATGTCTGCGCGGTATCGAGATCGAAGCGGGCTTGATCCTAAAAGCAACTAAGGTTGATGGGGTTTATGACAAAGACCCAAGTCTACACGCTGATGCCAAAAAATACGATGGTCTCACTTTTGATGAAGTGCTAGAGCAAAAACTTGGCGTGATGGATTTGACGGCTATTGCGTTGTGCCGTGAGCATAATGTACCGCTACAAGTCTTTGACATGACCAAACCCAATGCCCTGTTGAACGTCATCATGGGCGAAAACGAAGGGACACGCGTTTTTCATTAATTGATGTGGCACTGAACGCAGAGTTTAGCAAGCAGCTCATAATTAACACCCTAATAGTAAATAAAAAATTTGTCGATAGCGATAAATAAGGACACATAATGATTAAAGAGATTAAGCAAGACGGCGAATCACGCATGCAAAAAACACTAGAAGCGCTTGAGAGCACTTTTAGTAAAGTCCGTACTGGACGTGCCCATCCAGGCATGTTGTCAGGTGTCATGGTCAGCTACTACGGTTCTGATACACCGCTAAACCAAGTTGCAAGCGTAAACGTTGAAGACTCACGTACCTTATTGGTTCAGCCGTTTGACCGTACCATGGTTCAAGCAGTAGATAAGGCTATTCGTGAAGCGGACTTGGGTCTAAACCCAATGACTGCTGATGTGATTCGTGTGCCAATGCCAGCATTGACAGAAGACACTCGCCGCGACATGCAAAAACTTGCACGCGGAGAAGCGGAGAGCAGCCGTGTATCTATCCGTAATATCCGCCGTGATATGATGAATGACATCAAAGATTTGGCAAAAGAAAAAGAAATCTCAGAAGATGACGAGCGCCGCGCCAATGATGATATTCAAAAAATCACTGACAAATATATCGAAACTATCGATAGTCGCTTAAGCAAAAAAGAAAGCGACCTGATGGAAGTCTGATATTGATACACTTGCTATTTATAGCAATGCTCAATTCAATCGACTATTTATAATGTGACAGCCAATACGTGATAACTATTGGCTGTTTATTCTTGGATATATCGATATGCATTTATTGATCTATCCATAACTTTGTAGTGTTTGCCCACAACATGGCAGACTATAGATTAGATGGTTTAGTTTACAATCTATTAAGGGATTTTATCTCTCAATGACGATAAGTTTGTGAATTATTTACATGACGCTTTTTAATCGCTGCTGCACACGTTATCATTGTTTCACCTTAATAATAAGCAAGTTTGCCTATGTCCTCTCCAGCCGCTATTGCACCTACTGTTCTTCCTCATCATATCGCTATCATTATGGATGGCAATAATCGCTACGGTAAAGCCAATAAATTGGGTAAGGGCCAAGGTCATATCGCTGGTAAAAATGCGCTAGATCCTTTGGTTGAGTATTGTGTCGATGTTGGTATCGAAGTGCTGACCGTATTTGCGTTTTCTAGTGAAAATTGGCAACGTCCACCTAGTGAGGTCGCACTATTGATGCAACTATTGGCATCGACCATCAATGAGCAAATGCCGCGTATGCATAAATACCGCATTCGTTTGCGTTTCATTGGTGATCGCAGTCAGCTTAGTGAAGAGCTGCAAGCATTAATGCTAGATGCTGAGCAAAAGACCGCGAACTTTGAGGCCATGACGTTAGTGATTGCCATCAGTTATGGTGGACAGTGGGATATTGCCCACGCTGCAAAAAAACTGGCACATCAGGTGCAGTCAGGTGATCTCAATCCTGAAGATATCAACGCTGAGAGGCTTGGTGAGCAGGTACAACTGGCCGACGTACCAGCAGTAGATATGCTGGTGCGTACAGGCGGTGACTACCGGATATCTAATTTCTTGTTGTGGCAAGCGGCCTACGCCGAGTTGTTTTTTACGCCAACTTTATGGCCAGATTTTGTCCCACAAGAACTTGCTTCGATGCTTGCCGAGTTTGCACAGCGTCAACGCCGCTTTGGCAAAACTAGCGAGCAGGTTGTGACAGAGCAGCAAAGCCACTGAAGCACGCGTTATTGTACAAATTCAATGAGTACACTATAAGTGGTCAATATCGCTTGCTTGTGAAATGATAAACCGCTTTAATTAGTGTCACTGCTGTTATTGGGCGATAATCGACTAGCAACTACAATACATCTCTTGGCTGTATTTTCATCATCATTATAAGGCTCGATAAGTATGTGGCAACGAATTAAGACGGCAATTGTTCTCGTTATTATCGTTGGTATTGCAATGTTTGCGAGCCAAACACCTGTTTTATTTGCGCCGCTGCTAGCGGTTGGCGTGGTTATTGCGGCTCACGAGTGGGCAAAACTAATGCCGAAATGGCGTCAGCCGATTGTATTTGTGTTATTGGTATTCGTCATCACTGTATTGTCGCTTATGTTCAAGGTAACTTGGCTCTTCTGGTGGATTGCTTCACTAGTCATATGGCTGATGGCGTTATCTTGGGTCAAAGTATTCCCCACGCAGACCAAATGGTATGGTAAACAACTAGCATTGATGGGTGTGGTCATTTTGACAGCGTCAATCACAGCGATGTTTTATCTGTGGCAGCTATCAGCATGGTGGCTCCTTTACGTGTTCTTATTGGTATGGTGCGCTGACAGTGGTGCTTACTTCGTTGGCCGTAAGCTTGGTCGCCGAAAGATGGCACCCAATGTCTCACCCAATAAAAGTATGGAGGGCTTAGCTGGTGGCTTGGTTACCGGTTTACTGGTAGTGGTTGCGATCAGTGTGTTCCAGCTACAGCTGACAGGACTTGCGCTAATTGCTTTTGCCGCACTATCTGCAATCACTATTCTTGCCTCTGTACTTGGCGATTTGTTTGAATCAATGCTCAAACGTCGTGCTGATGTCAAAGACTCTGGAACTATTTTGCCAGGTCATGGCGGTATATTAGATCGCATTGATTCATTGTTATCTGCCACGCCTATATTTGCCCTTGGTTTTTGGCTGATACAGCAGCTGGGTTTAATAGTGGTATAAAATGACAGGGTCGCTTAGCTGGTTGTGTGAGTATGATACTCAAGCTAAGTGACTGTCTTGGCGAGCATCCCATAGACAGCCTTATTTACGATTACATCATTTTATAGTTTTTCATATCTTGTTTATTCTTCTTTTACTTTCTAAATATCATAGGCATCAATGGTTATGACCCAACGCATCGCCGTATTAGGCGCGACAGGCTCGATTGGCGATAGTACGTTAGCAATTTTGGCTGTGCAGCCACATCTCTACGAAGTCTACGCATTATCAGGCTACTACCGTTTAGACAAGCTGTTTGCACTGTGTCAGCAGTTCTTGCCAAAGCGCGTTAGTGTGCCAATGGCAGCGGTAGACGATTTTGCTAAACGGCTCAAAGCAGCAGGAATCGATAGTGATGTCGTAGGCGGAGAAGAAGGGCTAGTAGATATCGCCACTGATCCGCAAACTGATACTGTTGTTGCCGCCATCGTAGGTGCAGCAGGGCTGCCGTCTACTTTAGCCGCAGCGCGTGCAGGCAAGCGTATTTTGCTTGCTAACAAAGAGGCCCTAGTGATGGCAGGGCAAGTCATGATCAATGCAGTCAAAACGCATAAAGCCACGTTGCTGCCACTCGACTCTGAGCACAATGCTATTTTTCAATGTTTACCGCCTGCTATTCAACAAGACAACACCCAAATTCATGAGCCAGACCATGGTGTCCGTAAGCTATGGCTGACTGCCTCTGGCGGCCCATTCTTGCAACAATCATTTGAGCAGATGCAGCAAGCAAGTGTGGCCCAAGCGGTCAAACATCCTAACTGGTCAATGGGGCAAAAAATATCTGTCGACTCGGCCACGATGATGAACAAAGGACTTGAGTTGATAGAGGCCTGTCATCTGTTTGACTTGCCTGAAGACAAGATAAATGTGGTGATTCACCCACAAAGTATCATTCACTCAATGGTAGAATATAGTGATGGCAGTTTTTTAGCGCAACTGGGCAGTCCAGACATGAAAACGCCAATCGCTCATGCACTCAGCTACCCGAATCGTATTGATAGTGGCTCGCAGCCTTTAGATTTGTTTGCACTCAGTGGTTTAGAATTTATTGAGCCTGATCTACAAAAATTTGCCTGTCTACGTTTGGCGCGTCAAGCCATGCAAACTGGTACACAGGCGACTATTGTCTTAAATGCAGCAAATGAAATTGCAGTCGCCGCATTTTTGAATGGTCAAATACGCTTGACTGATATTGCAGATATTAATGAGCAAGCTTTGAATGATATACAGTTGCCACCCTTAGATGCCGCTGCTGATATCGAAGATATATTGGCCATTGATAAGATAGCACGTCACTTGACGGACAAGCTTGTGGCAAAACTGGCATAATTACTCCAAGTGCAGTTGAGCCAAACGATGGTTGCGATGGCAGTACTGATAAAATATGTCAATGTTAATAAAAGATGCTAAGAACCCTACTGAGAAAAGATCATGACGTTTTTACTAACGCTTCTTGCAGCAATATTTGTCTTAGGTCCACTCATCGCTTTGCACGAGTGGGGGCACTATATTGTGGCACGGATGTGCGGTGTCAAAGTATTAACATACTCTATCGGTTTTGGTCCTAAACTGTTTGGTTGGACCAGTAAAAAAAGCGGTATCGACTATCGTATCTCGGCCTTACCACTGGGCGGTTATGTCAAAATGCTTGATGAGCGTGAAGGCAATGTCGCAAAAGATGAGCAGCACTTGGCATTTAATCATCAGCATCCACTCAAAAAAATTGCGATTGTTGCTGCCGGTCCCATCATGAATTTTATCATTGCCATTGGACTTTTTTGGGTGCTCTTCATGACACCATCTGAGCAATTGGCTACTAAGATTGGGCAGGTACTGCCAGATACGCCTGCGGCAATGGCTCAGTTACCTGTCGGTGATAAGATTGTTGCGATTGACGGACACGATGTACAGACGTGGGAAGGTATCAACTATCGTCTTGCAGGGCGTATGGGTGAGACGGACAATGTGAGCATCACCCTACAGTCGGATACCCAAGCCAATCAGTCGACCCAAACCTATCAAGCTCCCGTCACCCAATTTATGCAGGGTGAAGCACAGGGTAAAGATGCGTTGACCAGCTTTGGGATGTTGCCGTGGCAGCCACAGATTGCGCCGATTGTTGGCGGTTTGGCTCCTGATGGCGCCGCCAGTCGTCAAGGTCTACAAGTAGGCGATCGTATTACAGCCATCAATAACGAAGCAATCAAAGACTGGATCAGCGCCACGCGTATCATTCGTGATAATCCTGAGGTATTACTTGAGTTCACTGTGTTGCGTGATGATAAGACTATTCAGCTACAGATCATGCCGCAAGGGAAAAAGGACAACATGGGCAACGACTATGGACAAATTGGTGCTATGGTAGACCAAACTGAGATCGTGATCCCTGATGCTTACAAAACCACCGTGGTCTATGGCCCTGGTGAGTCTTTGGTCAAGTCGTTCGAGAAGACTGAACAGCTCGCTGTGATGACGGTAGACTCTATGGGCAAAATGCTCTCAGGAATGATTGGTCTAGATAACCTATCAGGTCCGATTACCATTGCCAAAGTTGCCAAACAAAGCTTCGATATCAGTTGGCAGATGGTACTATCGACTGCCGCACTCATTAGTTTAAGTCTGGCGGTATTGAATCTTTTACCCATTCCAGTATTGGATGGTGGTCATATTGTTTATCATTTTATTGAGCTAATTCGTGGTAAACCACTCTCTGAAGGGGTGCAAATGGTTGGGTTAAACATCGGCTTACTCTTACTGGCAGGTTTCATGGTGTTAGCAATTGGTAATGACATCAGTAGGCTGTTTTAATCGATTAATTCGTAATATATTTGATAAACCACGATATACTAATGGTTTAGTGACTCTTATCTACTGATTGTTGCTATGATACGCAAGATATTTTGTGTCGCAGCCTCTGTACTAATCGTAATTTTTAGTTTATTTTGTGATGCATTTTATATAAAGTGTTCTGAGTCAGCCATGTATGGAGTTGCAACTTCATGCAAAACGGGCTAGATAACATATACTTTTTAACTTAACTTTAGCAAGTTTTTTATTGACGGATAGTGTTTATGCGTACGCCTTTATTTATGAGCGCGGCTGGGTTGCCGTTAGTTGTAGCAATGATGAGTATGCCAGTACAGGCTGCAGAATTTGTAGTCACTGACATCGGTTTCAATGGTTTGCAACGCCTAACCCCTGATAGCCTCTATCCGGTCCTACCTATTACGGTAGGAGATACGGTAAATGACAGTAGCTTGGCTGCCAGTATCAAGGCACTATATGCGACCGAAAATTTTGCTGATATCCAGAGCCGTGTCGAAGGCGGCAATCTAAGGTTCGACGTGGTTGAGCGTCCAACCATTGCTGAGGTAAACTTTGAGGGCAACAAACTCATTCCAAAAGAAGGTCTTGAGCAAGGCCTTGGCAATGCTGGTTTGTCAGTTGGTGATGTACTAAAGCAGTCAACGCTACAAGGCGTAGCTAATGAGTTACAACAGCAGTATATCAGTCAAGGATATTACAACAGCAATATCGAAGTAGATCAGACGGTACTCGATGGCAATCGCGTCAAACTTGATGTGCGCTTTATCGAAGGCAAGCCTGCCAAAGTGGTCGATATCAATGTGATCGGTAACAAACACTTTAGCGATGAAGAAATTAAAGACGTCTTTGCGGTAAAAGAATCGTCATGGACACGTTTGCTCTCAAAGTCTGACCGATATGCACAAGAAAAACTGGCCGCCAGTTTAGAGAATTTAAAGGCGCTGTACCAGAATGATGGTTATGTACGTTTTGCAGTAGATAATGCGGTACTAAATATCAGTGAAGACAAGCAGAGTGTGTTTATTGAAGTCAGTCTGACTGAAGGTGAACAATACCAGTTTGGTGAAACCAATTTCTTAGGCAAACCTACTTTTGATAACAATGAATTGAATGAGCTGGTTACTTTTGCACCTAATGAAAAGTACTCACAAGCCAAATTAGATGCCACTACTGCCGCGCTCAAAAGACGCTATGGTAACGAAGGGTATTATCTAGCCCAAGTCAGACCAGTACCACGTATTAATGACGATACCAAAATGGTTGATGTAGACTACTATATTGATCCTGCACGTCCTATTTATGTTCGCCGTATTAACTTTACAGGCAATCTAAAAACACAAGACGAAGTGCTGCGCCGTGAAATGCGCCAGCTAGAAGGGGCGCTTGCGTCTAGCGAAAAGATCCAATTGTCACGCACACGCCTTATGCGTACAGGTTTTTTTAAAGCGGTCAATGTCGATGTAAAGCCAGTGCCTAATCAGCCAGATCAGGTAGATGTTAGCTACACGGTAGAAGAGCAGCCTTCTGGTAGCTCAACGATTGCAGCGGGTTACTCTCAGAGTGGCGGTGTGACCTTCCAGTTAGATTTGACCCAAAATAACTTTATGGGTACAGGTAACCGCGTCAAAGCGGCACTTTCTCGCTCAGAGACACGTGACTCTTATAGCTTGGGCTATACCGATCCGTATTTTACAGAAAATGGCGTCTCGCAGGGTGTTAGTGCCTACTATCGTAAGACCAAGTATGATGATGACAACGTCAGTAACTATGTGACAGACTCATATGGTGCAACGCTAAATTATAGCTATCCTGTTGATGAAACCAAGCGTGTTAGTGCAGGTCTCAATGTTGACAACACAAAAGTACGTGGCGGTCGCTTCCTAGGTATCTCAAATGCTCAAGAAATTCTTGATGATGGTGGTACACAAACATTTGACGAAGACGATGATGGCGTTTCGACATTCAGAAATGACTATCAAACCTATAACTTATTACTTGGTTGGGACTACAGTACGCTAGATCGTCCAGTATTTCCAACTAAAGGTATGAGCCATAGTGTCGATGCCACTATCGGTTTGGGCGACGCAAATTATCAAAAACTTGTGTATAGCGGCAACGTATATTATCCGCTATATAAAGATGTAGTCGCACGTGGTTACACCAAGCTTGGCTATGGTAACGATTTGCCTTTTTACGAAAACTTCTACGCGGGTGGTTATGGCTCAGTACGTGGTTATGAGTCGTCGACATTAGGGCCTAAGTCACAAGTTTATTTTGATGCTATTAATGATCCAGATAACCAAACCTTTTTAGCAGAAGAGGTTGGTGGTAATGCATTAGTTACTTTTGGTAGCGAGCTGATTTTACCGATGCCATTCAAAGGCGATTGGGCAGATCAAGTACGTCCAGTGCTATTTGCTGAAGGTGGTCAGGTCTTTGATACCTCTGATAAAGAAGACAGAACCTTTAATGATTCAGATGTACCTCTATTAACGCAAGACAATGAATTCCGCTTTAGTGCTGGTGCCGGTGTGACGTGGTATACGCCAATTGGTCCAATCTCACTCAGTTACGCGGTGCCTTTCAATGACAAAGAAGGTGATGAGACTGAAAAAGTTCAGTTCCAGATCGGTAATACATTCTAGATTACTAATAAAATCTATCTAACCGCGCTTATGTTTATTTGAATAGGTTAGAATGTCATTAGTTTCCAGTAGGTCGTCAAAATAACAATGTGTTTTGACGACCGTTTTATATACACCTATATTCTATTAATAGTCATTATGATAACGATTGAGCAACTTATCACTCGGATCGAGCAGCGGCAGCCTATTATCAATAAGGCTGATCTGGATGCTGATCAGTTATGTCGACCATTTGTCAGCGTTGGCAGTCTAACCACTGCTAGTGAGCAACAGCTCAGTTTTCTAGCAGACCCTAACTACATCTCTAGCTTGTCTACTAGCCAAGCAGGTGCCGTTCTAGTTACAGACTCGTATCGGGATCAAGTGCCTGCATCAGCCGTAGCATTGGTAGTATCAAATCCATACTTGGCTTATGCCAGCGCCAGTCAGCTGTTTGCTCGTAAGCTATCGTCCAAAGGAATTCATCCCAGTGCTGTCATTGCTGATAGTGCCATTATTGGCGATGAGGTTACTATCGGTCCTTTTTGTGTGATTGGTGAGCATGTACAGGTAGGGTCACGTAGCTCGCTAGAGTCTCATGTGGTCGTCGAAGCACATACTAAGATCGGTACGGATTGTGTCATCAAGCCACAAGTCGTTATCGGCCATGATTGCGTTATTGGCAGCCACGTTAGACTACATACAGGGGTGAGCGTAGGTGCTGAAGGCTTTGGGTTTGCACCTACCTCAGATCCTAGTACCTCGGGTTGGGAGCGTATTGCTCAATTAGGCCGTGTGGTCATTGGTAATCACGTGCGTATTGGTAGCCAGACTTGTATCGATCGCGGCGCTATTGACGATACGATCATTGGCAACCATGTTATTATTGATAACCTAGTACAGGTTGCTCATAATGTGCGTATCGGCGATGGTACAGCTATTGCCGCCCATACGGGTATTGCAGGTAGTACTACCATTGGCAAGCGCTGCATTATTGGCGGTGCTGTTGGTATTACAGGCCACATCGAAATTACAGACGATGTCGTATTGTCTGGTATGACGATGGTCACCAAATCCATAAAAACTGCTGGTTCATATTCTTCTGGCACCGCTGCGATGCCAACTGCTAACTGGCGACGTGCAGCAGTACGCTTTCGTCAGCTTGGTCGCAATTAATCTACACAATCAATCAATATTCAAAATACAGCAAGGAAGCGGCATTATGAGCAGCAACAACATAGATATCCCAACTGATGAAGATATCAAAAGCTTGGCTGAACAAGGTCTCAAGCTGCCACTAACGTACCAGACGATTAAGCATTATTTGCCACATCGTTATCCTTTTATGTTGGTAGATAGAATTGTCGCTTGTACACCTGGTGAGTGCATCACGGGTATCAAGAACGTGACGATCAATGAAGAGTTTTTTAATGGTCACTTTCCTGATGAGCCGATCATGCCAGGGGTACTGATGGTAGAGTCAATGGCACAGGTTTCAGGCGTGCTTGGGTTTATTAGTGCTGGTTTGACCGCAGAAGATGGTTATCTTTACCTGTTTGCAGGCGTAGACAAAGTGCGCTTTAAGCGTCGTGTCATTCCAGGTGATCAACTCATCATTCGTGCAAAAACAGTCATGCAACGTCATGGTATTTATAAGTTTGATTGTACAGTACATGTTGAAGATGAGCTTGCTGCCAGTGCGCAAATTATGATTGCACGCCAAGAGCAGCAAAAAATCAAAGATGCATAAGCGAAAAAGTGCGTATTCAATAAAAGTGCATAAAAAGTGATATCAAACCGACCATTACAATTATAATTAGCAGGTATATTTAACAATACAGCCTAGTATTAGCATCATTAATGAGGCTAGATGGGTTGTATTTGGCTTACTATTTACTCGTATTAAATGATACAAGGGTTCACACTATGAGTCAGATTCATCCCACAGCACTCATCTCCCCATCTGCGCAGATTGATGAGACTGCCATTATTGGTCCTTATTGTATCGTTGGTGATGAGGTGTCCATCGGCGCACATACGGTACTGCATCGCCACGTAGTAGTGACTCGGCTAACACGTATCGGTGCGCACAATCAGTTTTATCAGTTTGCAAGTGTTGGTGAAGATCCACAAGATCTGAAATATGCAGGAGAGCGCACTTGGCTTGAGATTGGCGATCATAATACCATTCGCGAAGCGTGCAGCTTACATCGCGGGACTGCTCAGGATGGCGGGCTGACTAAAATAGGGTGCCACAATCTACTGATGGTCAATACTCATGTGGCGCATGACTGCGTGATTGGTGATCATAATGTACTGGCAAATAACGTCGGAGTAGCAGGTCATGTGTCCATCGGTAATCACACAATTATAGGTGGTAACTCAGGTATCCACCAGTTTTGCACGGTAGATGATTATAGTTTAGTGGGCGGGGCCAGCTTGATTCTAAAAGATGTGGCTGCCTTTACTATGGTGTCTGGCAATCCAGCCAAAACCCATGGTATGAATGTTGAGGGAATGCGCCGTAAAGGCTGGTCGAAAGAGACTATTAACGCACTCCGTCAAGCGTACCGTGTGATTTTTAGGTCAGGTTTGACGACGGTACAAGCGCTCGAAACGCTTAACAATGAGCTACTGCCTCAAGAGCCAAAAATACAGCTCCTTATCGATTCACTACAAAACAGTCGCCGCGGTGTGGTGCGCTAAAAGGGTATTATGACTACTAACCTATGATGCCATTTTATATTTTTTAATTTGCCAAAAGGTTATTAATAAAAGATAATAGCGCCAAAAGCCATAACCAATTGTTATGGCTTTTTATATTTATGAATACTTGACTTTTTTAGTCGCTTAGCAGAAACTGAGCGTTTACGATATTGTAAACAATTCTTTCTTAATGTTACTGGGCGCTTCACATCGAAGTGTTTACTGAATAGTTCGGTAGTGGTACTGGCTATTTGTGGTGATCAAGGATGATTATCAGTGACGTTAATTTGAGCACGAGGACGGAAAAAATGGCTATCAACAAACAAGAACATGCACAGTGGAGCTCGAGTTTTGGCTTTGTACTGGCAGCAGTAGGCTCAGCAGTAGGTCTAGGAAATATTTGGAAGTTTCCATACATGGTAGGTGAAAGTGGTGGTTCAGCTTTCGTTATTGCTTATTTATTCTGTATCGCTCTGGTTGGTTTTCCTATACTGGTTGCTGAGTGGCTAGTTGGTCGCCGTGGACAAAAAAACCCAGTCAACACTTTTGCAGATGTCGCTGCTAGTGAAGGCAAGTCACGTAGCTGGAGCATCGTTGGTGCTACTGGTATCTTGGGTGGCTTTTTGATTCTATCGTTTTATAGTGTCATTGGTGGCTGGGCACTTAACTATATTACAAAAATCTCAACAGGTAGCTTTGTGGGTCAAGACAGCGATTCTGTCGCTGCAACCTTCGATGCTATGCTCGCATCAGCGGGTACATTGACGATTTGGCATACCGTATTTATGATCTTAACCGCGGTCATCGTTGGTATTGGCGTCACAAGTGGTATCGAAAAAACAGCTAAGATCTTAATGCCATTGTTGGGTGTTATCTTGTTCGTTATCGTTGGTTATAACGTGATGAATGGTGGTTTTGGTGAGGCAGTGGCTTATCTATTCACGCCAGACCTTAGCAAACTGACAGCTGACGTTATGCTGGCAGCACTAGGTCATGCGTTCTTCACACTATCGATTGGTATGGGTATCATGGTTGCTTATGGTTCGTACTTAGGCCGTGAAGTGAACTTACTAAAAACAGCACGTACGGTTGTTATTTTAGATACCGTTATTGCGTTGGCTGCTGGTCTAGCCATCTTCCCAATTATCTTTAGTAATGGTTTAGACCCTGCTGCAGGTCCTGGTCTTATCTTTGTTAGTCTACCGATTGCTTTTGGTAGCATGAGTGCAGGTACTATTATTGGTGCATTGTTCTTCTTGCTTATCACCTTTGCTGCTATCACTTCATCTATCTCACTACTTGAGCCAACCGTTGAGTTATTAGAAGAGCGTACCTCGATGAGTCGTACTGTATCGACTATCGTTGCAAGTACGGTAATCTGGCTATTAGGTATTGCTGCATTGCTATCGTTCAACCTATGGTCGGACTTTACTATCATGGGTAATGGTATCTTTGATGCACTTGATAAGCTTACCAGTAAGTTCCTATTACCTCTGACTGGTCTTGCTGCTATTTTATTCGTTGGTTGGAAGATGGATCAACGTGCTATCCAGCAAGAGCTTGGTTTATCTAATGGCACATGGCAGCTTTGGCAGATCGTTGCAAAATTCATTGCCCCAATCGCTGTTGTGGTGGTATTTGTAACGTCGCTAATGGGCTAATATTAATAGTGATTTAGCATTACTAAATCATCTAATGTTAAAATAGCGCACAGCAAAAAGGGCTTAAGATAATTCTTAAGCCCTTTTTCTATGTTTAACGATGAAGCTATCAACAATCAAAGCTATCAGTAATGCTTGCAACAGACTAACGTAAGTTCAGCTCAGGCACGGTTTGTCCACGTTTACTATAGAACTCATTAACAAACTCATCGAACTGATCTTGTTCAATGGCATCTCTAATCCCTTGCATCAAACGCTGATAGTAGCGCAAGTTATGAATAGTTGCCAATTGAGCTCCTAGCATCTCTTTGCACTTGTTCAGATGATACAAATAAGCACGGCTAAAGTTCTGACAAGTATAGCAATCGCACTCTGGATCTAATGGACCTTCGTCATTGCGATACTGGCTATTACGGATACGTACCACACCAGCATTGTCTGCATCGCCCGTCACAAAGTAATGACCATTACGCGCGTTACGAGTAGGCATAACGCAGTCAAACATATCTACGCCGCGGCGTACGCCTTCAACCAGATCCTCAGGCTTACCAACACCCATAAGATAGCGCGGTTTGTCTGCTGGCATATCATCAGGGAGGTAGTCTAGGACATCGATCATCTCTTCTTTGGGTTCACCAACGGATAGACCGCCAATAGCATAACCATCAAAGCCAATCTCTAGCAGACCCTCAAGGGATTGCTGACGTAGATCAGGATACATACTACCCTGTACGATACCAAACAAGGCATTGGTACTGCCCAGCCTGTTGTGCTCATCAATACAGCGCTGTCCCCAACGTAATGATAACTCCAGAGATTTTTTTGCTGCTTCGTGAGTCGCTGGGTAAGGCGTACATTCATCGAACTGCATGACGATATCTGAATTCAAGCTGTACTGGATCTGCATCGATTTTTCTGGAGAGAGGAACACCTTGGCACCGTCGATAGGCGATTTAAAATTGACGCCTTCTTCGGTAATCTTACGCATGGCGCCCAAGCTAAATACCTGAAAACCGCCAGAATCGGTCAAGATAGGTTTGTCCCAATGCATGAACTTATGCAAACCACCAAATTTATCAATCACCTCAGTACCCGGACGTAGCCAAAGATGAAAAGTATTGCCTAGAATAATATCAGCACCGATGGCTTCGATGTCACGTGGCAGCATACCTTTGACCGTACCATAAGTACCAACAGGCATAAAAGCAGGCGTTTGCACATCGCCATGATTGAGATGAACCGTACCACGGCGTGCACGCGTGTCACCGCTGGCCGTTTTATGTAAGACAAATTGCATATGATAACCGCTATGTAAGCTATGAAAATGGCGCTAATTATAGCATTGTTGGTTAATTTTTTGGACATAGATATTGAGTGCTATCCATATACGGTGGACGCGGTACTCAATAACATTGGCTATGGTCACTTTGTCATAACCAAAAAACACAGACCATACCTCAAAAGACACAGACAGTACGAGTCGTCATTGATAAAGTATCAATCATACTGGTGAGGCATTTAGCGTCATTAGGCTATATGTTAAAAAATTAAAATTTAAGAAACCATACTTTAAAAAACTAGGAAAATAATATGAAAAAGACAGGGTATTTATTATTAGCAGGCGGATTATTGTTGATATCGAAAGGGGGGATGGCGGCTGATGTAGAAGAGCCTGAGTACACGTTATTGGCACAAACAGGCGATTTTGAACTACGTCGCTATGATGAACAGCTCGTAGCACAGACGTGGGTGAGCGGTGACCAGCGCGCGGCAAGTCGTGCAGGGTTCAAAGTACTCGCAGACTATATTTTTGGTAACAATACCGCACCAACAGGTGGCAGTAGTAAGATCAGCATGACAGCACCCGTCACCATGCAGCCTAATAACAATGATGGGGGTAGCGACTCACAAAAAATAGCGATGACCGCACCAGTCAGTATGCAACAAGATGACGGGAAATGGCGCGTACAATTTACGATGCCTAGCAAATATACGATGCAAACATTGCCTAAGCCAAACAACCCAGACGTTGAAATTGTAGAAGTACCTGCACAAACGTACGGTGTGATTAAATTTTCAGGATTTACTGGAAGCGAAAAAGTAGATAAAAAGACACAAGAGCTACAGGATTGGATGCAAAGCAAAAATCTAACGCCTACCGGTGATCCTGAGTTGGCACGCTATGATGAACCATGGACACTACCGTTCTTGCGCCGCAATGAAGTCATGATCGCTTATGAGCAAAAGTAGTTGTTCTACTGGGTTCCAAATGAATATTACTATTTTTCCCTATTATCTCGATCATTAATCAAAAAAGACAGCCATTGCTGTCTTTTTTATGTCTGATTTTTTAGCTAATTGGTTTAGCTGTTTTGCTCACGAATGATGTTAAGCATACGGCGTAATGGCTCTGCTGCGCCCCACAGTAGTTGATCACCAACAGTAAATGCGCCTAAATATTCAGGGCCCATATTCAGCTTGCGTAGGCGACCTAGCGCAACAGTTAGTGTCCCAGTTACTGCCACTGGCGTTAAGCGATTCATAGTCGCTTCTTTGTCATCTTCGACTAAGTCCAACCATTCGTTGCCACTGTTCTTGAGCGCCGCTTCGATCTCTTCTAGTGGAATGTCTTTTTTAAGCTTGATCGTTAGGCCCTGTGCATGGCAGCGCATGGCGCCCACACGTACACACATACCATCGATAGGAATGGTGCTTGCGTCATCATTGCCCAAAATCTTGTTGGTTTCAACACCGCCTTTCCACTCTTCTTTGGACTGCTTGTTTTCTAACTGAACATCGATATAAGGGATCAAGCTACCTGCAAGTGGCACACCAAAGTACTGCGTAGGAAAGTCTTTAGAGCGCTGGGTTTGAGCAATTTTTTTATCAATATCAAGAATGGCGCTTGCAGGATTGGCCAGCTCATCTTGCACAGCGTCATGCAAGACACCCATGCCTGAAATCAGCTCGCGCATGTTATTGGCACCAGAGCCACTAGCGGCTTGATACGTCATTGCGCTGACCCATTCAACCCAGCCTTTATTAAACAGCTCACCGATGGCCATCAGCATCAATGATACGGTACAGTTACCACCGATAAAGTCTTTTTTGCCACTAGTTAGGGCATCGTCAATGACACTGCGATTGACGGGATCAAGAATGATGATGCTCTTATCTTTCATACGTAGGGTACTTGCCGCATCAATCCAGTAGCCACTCCAACCGCTATCACGCAGTGGTTGATGAACTTTTGAGGTATAGTCACCACCTTGACAGGTAATAACCACGTCACAAGCAGCGAGTGCGTCAATATCATGAGCATCTTTTAATTGACCGGTCTCAATACCATCAAATTTTGGTGCATCGCCACCCGCATTGCTGGTCGAAAAAAACACAGGCGTGATACCGTTGAAGTCATTCTCTTCTTGCATACGTTGTATCAATACTGACCCTACCATACCGCGCCAGCCTACCAAGCCTACTGTTAAATTACTCATGAAATTCAATCCTATTTACAATTATTTGTTGCGTCATCAACCGATAACAATGCCGTGAATGGCACAAAAAAGCAAGGCGTTTTGGCTATTATTTGGTCATTTTCTATACACTATTAAATATGCTTACCATAACTTTAGGTTATCACTATTCAGAATTACTGAAACATCTATTCGTTTCTAGTATCACAGAGTAACGCTCCGAATGTTAGTGCATTTACATATCCTTATTATACTAAAGGGTCTGACATTGTAAGTTTTTATGACAGTTGTCCTATAATTACGACTCACTTGTAGGCGAAAATCTTATGAGATGATAAAGTAAGCTTCTAGTATCATTACCTAACGCCAGTTCGGTCAAATTAGGGCTACGATTACAATACGCTTTGTCATTGAACAAATGATATCTGACAACATTGACTCTATCATCCTCTCAATAAATGGTTAGTACATACTATGGATCTCTCACTATTATATTATGGCCTACAGTGGCTAGCAGGATTCATCGCATTTGTTACGATCTGGGGCTGGATACCGCTTGATAACTGGTGGGTGCGCGGTGTTGAGTTTCCACGTATTCAGATCATGGTGCTTGGTATTATTGCTTGGCTGGGGATGATCGTGTTTTTTTCAGAGTGGGAGCTGGGTCAATGGGTGCTGTTCGTTATACTTAGTATTACTTTAGCCTTTCAGCTGAGAATGGTCCTGCCTTATACCAAGCTATGGAAAAAGGAAGTCCAAAAAGCAAAAGATAAGCCAGAAGGAAAAGTCCATCACTTAAAAATTATGGTATCAAACGTACTGACACCTAATGATGAGACGCAAAAACTGGTTGATTTGGTTGGACAAAAGCAGCCTGATATTTTAATCACGTTAGAGAGTGATAAAAAGTGGGAAAAAGCATTGCACCAAATTGAATCTGATTATCCTTATACGGTTAAGGTACCACTCGACAACCTATATGGTATGCATCTGTATTCTAAGCTTGAGCTGATAGATCCTGAGGTTAAGTATCTGATGATCGATGACATACCTTCTGTTCATACTCAGCTGCGTCTGCAGGGCGGACGGGTGATTTGGTTATATTGCTTACATCCTATGCCGCCTAGTCCAACTGAAGCTGATAAATCAACCACGCGTGATGCTGAGTTACTCATGGTTGGCAAACACATTAAAGAAAATAACCAAACGGCGATATTGGCCGGTGATCTCAACGATGTGGCATGGTCAAAAACAACGCGACGTTTTCAGCGTATCTCGGGTCTACTAGATCCTCGTATTGGTCGACATTTTATCAATACTTTTCATGTCAAATACCCGTTTTTACGCTGGGCTTTAGACCATATCTTTCACAGTGCTTGTTTTACGGTCGTCGATATCAAGCGTATGCCGTCGATAGGGTCGGATCATTTTCCTGTAATGACCACTCTGCAATACGAGCCAGAGGAGACTAGTAACCAAGAGGGCAATGCACCTACTGCCGAAGCAGAGGATGTTGAAGAAGCAGACCATAAGATAGAAGAGGGCAAAAAAGAAGGCAAAAAAGTATCAGATGAGCATAGAGAAGAGCAGCGCAATTTTGCTTAATAATCGATATTGCAGGTAGGCGTAACCGGTGCTGTCGTAACGTAAGCATATGCTTACGTCAAATAAGGTCTTTAGCTTCTATTCGTACTACATTGATTGTCCTATAATACCTCCATCAACACAAGGATACGCAAGGATGCAGTGTTGAGACGGTACCAATAAAAGAACAGGTCAGCCCGCTGTCTTATATGTTACTGTTTATGACTCAGGATGAGTCAACATGGAAGAGAGATAATAACAATAATATGAAGCGTCAAAGCCCTGAACCAATCGCCCTAGGTTCGGGGCTTTTCTTTGTGTACGATTCGGAAAGATAATAGGTTGTTTACAGACTAATTATAATATTCAGTTATCTGTATTTGACTAGTTTGCTATCAACTATTCCAATTAGTGTGAAATCAGCCATTGGTTGCATTGATTGATGTGGCCAATCAGGATTAATAGTCTTTAGGTATAAGTCGGATTTGTCCTCACCAATAATCACTTGTTTGAAATTAGCTTGTTTATTGTCATTATCGCGAACAATGATTAAATCGCCATCTTTTAAGTCTGTTAAAACTACTTTTGGTTCTACATAAATAATGTCTTTAGGTTTGAATTCAGGCCACATGCTTCTCCCTTGAATAATAAGACCAAAAGCCTGTTCAGACAGATGAGGCAGCCTAGGTGTCCAATCAACTATAGGGTCTATTATAGTCGGTATATTACCAGAAAAGTTGGCAGCTATTGTCCAGCTAATGATAGGAGTCATCCCTTTACTTTGGCATTCTATAAAAGGATTTTCAGCAGTTTCGTAGATATTGTTTTTCTGATCATCATTTGCAAGTAGCCAGTTGGGAGTGCAGCGTAAACAGGTAGCTAGTTTAGAAATATATAGACTTGAGGGTTTCGTATAACCATTTATCCAGCTTGATATAGTCGCTTTACCTGCACCTGTGGCTCTTTTTATATCTGCTTGTGTAATATTAAGTTCATACATTCTTTCAGCTATTTTATCTGCTGTACTCTTCATGAGCTCCCCATTTTCTGACGTAGTGTATGCAATAAAAAAAGGGCACATGCTACTGCACATACCCTTTTTTCGTTAAGCTGTCTGATAATGGTATTACTACTTATTGCCGAGTACTCAAACAATAGGTAATTAGCCCAACACTTGGACGTAAGCACCTGCACGTAGCTCTTGTAACCAGTCTTCTTTGGCTTGCGGCGCTAGGCGCTGATACAATGCTTGACGTGCCATATTACGACGATACTGTTCGCTAACATCTTGCTCACGCTTGCCATCGACTTTTAGTATGTGCCAGCCAAACTGAGTTTTGAACGGTGCAGAGTAATCACCAACTACCGTGTTTTTCATAGTGGCTTCGAATGGGCCAACCATATCTTCTTCACTGACCCAGTCTAGATCACCACCGCGCCCAGCTGAGCCGGGATCATCTGAATAAGTCGACGCTAAACTAGCAAAGTCAGCACCGCTACGCAATTGGTCGTACAGGTCGTTGATTTTTTGTTCAGCAAGCGCATCAGTCTGAAGTTCATCTACTTTCACCAAGATATGACGAGTATGCCACTGCGGTATGAGCATTGTATCGCTGGCCTTTTTATCAGCCAATTTGATGATATCGATACCTTCAGGTGTTAATAGTGGCTCACTAACTGCGCCAACATCAAGCTTGGTTATCTTACTCGATAACTCTGTAGGTAGAGAGGCTGCTTTATGAAAGCCCATATCTCCACCTTGAATAGGAATAGGGTAGCTTCCTTGACTTGCCGCAACAGCTTCAGAGACACTGACGTTTGGCGCAAGCAGGCGAGTACGTAAGTTTTGAGCCACTGCTAAGGCTTCTGCGCGCTGCGCTTCTGACAAGCGGCTGTAGTCATCTATATAGGGAACACGGACGTGTACGGTTTGATATTCACTTTGGTTTAGACGCTTTGCTTCTGGTGAAGCCAAAAAGGCATCAATATCTTGTTCACTAATGCGCACACGGCGACTGATTTGACGCTGCTGCAGTGCTTGGATAGAAGCCTCTTCAATAAGCTGAGCACGCAGCGCAGCGTAGCTACCAGGACGGGCGGCATCTAGACGTTGCTGCAGTCCCGAGATGCTATTGATGCCTTCAGCTTGAGCGATCTGAGCCAAGCGCTGATTGATATCCGCTTCATCAGGCGATACACCGACACGTTTTACCATTGATAATTGCAGTTCACGCAAGATCAGAGCATTTAGCACTTCAGACTGTAGCTGCGATGAGTTGGCAATAGGTTCTCCTGCTGCTCGTGCACGCGCTTGGGTCTGCGTAATAGCATTGACCAGCTCACTTTTTAGAATGGCATTTTCGTTTACTAAGGCAACGATACCATCTGTACTAGTAGCAGGTGTCAAACGAGCTGCCGTGCTTTGTTCGGCGGTCGACGATGCTGGTACTGCTGCAGGTTTTACAGTGGCTGCTTGAGCACTTAAGGTAAGCGCAAGGCTAGCGCCCGTAGATAGCAGTACAGCACGGCTGGTTTGACGTAAAGAAAAAAATCTCATGATGCTCCTCATCAATGTCATCGCATCGGATGGTAGTTGGTCAACGCTATCCAATACTGTTAATAATCAATTATTCGACAGCGTTGACCATAATAGGGGTTCAAGTAATGTCTTACAAATATTCGTCTAAATAATAGGTCAAGCTAGCAAAAAGTGCATTAGTCTTTCCATGCTGTCTGAACAGGTTCAAAGCCCAACACTTTGTCAGCGAGCAATCGTGTTAAGCGGCTGCTGCCACTACCAAGACCATTCAACCGTATCTCTGCCATAACCGCTTCTGTTGGTTCGTCTTTCACATTTAGGTCATTATAGTAACGACGACCATAAACTGCAAAACCAAAGCAACAGTCTTCGTAATCAACGCCGATAAGTGAATCAAGCATCTTATTACTATTATAATCATATTGACCTTGAGCCAATATCCGCCAGCTATTGTTGATAGGGAAAACCGCAGAAGCTGTGAAAGCAGACAGTGGCAACTGATCCGTATTTTCGTCACGCTGGCGTTTAACATAGCCCACATTGAATAAGCTATTGTCTGAGGGCTGATAGCGTAGCTCAGTCGTAATATAGTTCAAATCGTAATCGTTAGTCAGCGCGCCGCTGACATCAACCCAAAAATTATTGTAAGGTTGCGTACTGGTATCCCATACCATGCCCGAAGACGAGGAGTTGAAAACTCGTTGCTCATCATCAAGCGTTACACGTCCATCATCTATATAGAACTGTTCTGCAATGCTACCATCAAAACGTGTCACACCCGTTGCATCGATGTAACGATAATTGACGCCAGGCGTAATAGAATGCAAATCCTGCAAGCGATCATGCCCTAAGAACCAACTGTCCGAAAATAGCTGCTCATAGTTGATAGAGGCAATACGAGTATTAAAGTTAGGGATGTCATTTTGATTCTTGTACGGCGAGTACGTGTATTTGACTCGTGGACTGAGCAAGCGGTAGCCACCCATAGTGTCATCAAAAGCACCAAAAGGTGAGCCTGCTTGATAGAAGTTCAGCGCCGCATCAATACTGGCTTGTGGCACGAATACGGACTGGCTACCATCTTCCTCACTAATATCATTATCTGCTAAGCTGTCCTCATCATATGAGGTGTAGAGATGTTGCAAGCTTAGCTTCGGTCTAATATAGCCCCAAGATCTCTCCATCGGGTAAACGGCGCTCAGTTTATTATAGATACGTGCGCCGCTCTTCTCATCCTCAGAACCATCGTCGATAGACTTTTTGAAATAGGCAGAATCATGTACGCCAGTGATGTCAAAGTTCTTTGCCCACGGTAGTCTATAGTCAAGCTTGAGCTGTGGTAGGCGTGAATAGGGCTTGTCCTTGTCTTCTAACGCCTCACCATCATCGGTAAAAGCATCTAGCGTCTGAAAAGTTTCAACCTTTAGCTCACCATCGACATAATCATTGTAATAATTAACGCGAGCACGGCGTGGTAGGTTGATGGTGTTATCTGATAAACCTAAATTATCAAAATCGTCAAGATAGTCTGAATCCGAAACGTAGCTATATTTGGCATCCGCACTCAAGCGTGGAATATCTTTGGACGACCAATAGTGATCATAAAATAAGCTTTTACGATCTTCATCATTGAATTCTTTGTCGTTAGGCAAGTAAGAGCCGCTAACGATCCCTTCACCATAATTTTCGGTCAAGTAGCGAAATTCGCCTGACAACATAGGGTTGCGGTTGGTATATATTTGAGTATTGAGCGTGGCGTCATAATTGGGTGCTAGATTAAAATAATAAGGCACATCAAGCTCGACACCGCTCTCACTACTCACGCTAGCGCTAGGTAACAAAAATCCGCTGCTACGTCGGCTGTCTATCGGAAAATTAAAGTAGGGGAGATAAAATACAGGTACGTCAGCAATGCGAAAGGTGGTGTCGTAAGCTTCACCGCGTCCAGTATCGGTGTTTAGATCGATACTTTTTGCATCGAACTGCCATTTACGATTGGTAGGCGGACAGGTACTGAACATCACCTCGTCCAACTCGTACTCACTATCGTTGGGTTTGTTCAAGCGTTTAGCATAACCATGTGCTTGTAACTCGACACTAGCAAAGGCCACATCATTGGCCGTTGATTGTCCAGTTTCTGTATTATAGTTCAGGCTATCTGCGACTCCAATCAGACCGCCTTGCCTTGCTCTGTCATTGAGGCTCGTTTGAGAGCGGTTTAGCGTACTTTCGACTGATTTTCCAGTTGCCTGATCAGTAAACATAACCTTGCCCTGTGCAGCGGCAACGCCGTTACTCAAGTCAATAACGACCTTTTCTGCTTCAATGTGCTGGGTGCCTTGATCGACTTTGACATTGCCTGACAGTTCAGCGTAATTAATATTATTGTAATAACCATAGTCTGACTCTGTAAACAGGGGCGCTTGGTTATTCGGTACGCTATCTACATCAGCAATAGGTTGTCCATTTGCAGCACCAGCTTCATTCACAGCACGCTGGTAATTAGGGTTGCTCTTTGGATAGACCCATTGCCCTTCACAGCGCTGCGCGCTATCTACCGCACTTGGAAGTAGCCGTAAGTCTTTACCGACTTTTGGAATGGTTTGGGCTGCTGGTGCTAGGGTGCTTTGGGTATCCTCTGATTCGACGATCGTTACCTCATCGACATTATTTAAGGCAGAAGTGTCTGTTTCTGGCGTGAGCTCATAAAATTCTGCCAAACGCGTGAGGCTGGCTTGAATGCTCTCATCACTAGTATCGAGCTGTTGGTTATCTGTTACTGTGCGGTTAGGTGTAATGGTCGTGCTGGCCCGTGTGTCATTGATTTTTGGAGCACTGTCCATTGTATTTACGGGTTGTAAAGATGACGTATCATCGGCTTCATTAATTGCTGTGATGCTTAGCTCTGAGTCAGCGTCAGCGTCTGAGTCTGAGTCTGAGTCGTCAGAGGCGTAGATGCTCGCACTGCTCATTGATGGCTCAGTTGACTGGGTGTCAGCATCGTTAATAGCTGCACTGACAGATAGACTAGAAAAGCCTAAGGCACCAAATAAGATCAAACGAATGCTTTGGTAAAGCGGAGAATATAACAAGGGCACACCTATGATTGCAGAGCCTATTGGATTGCGATACTGAATTGCATAGCCATACTGTTCGACAATACATCACTGCCAATAAGCTGCTAAAAGATCACTTATTGATAGCGTCGTCTCAAGAGTTTGGCTATTTACATATAATGACGACTAATCATAGTCAAAAAAAACCAAATCAGCTACACTATTTACCAAAATTTATAATATAAGCAAGCTGATTGTGAACGAGATAGAGCGTTCAGTTGAGCATCAAATACTAAGTAATATCTTTATACGTCTACTGGCGCTGATGTTGCGGCCCAGGACAGGGCTATTTTAGCAAGTATTTGCCTGACTTATCACTACTTTAATTATTTATGATTTATATTTAACCAACGATGCCCATTATGACTGATAAAATGACTATAGAGCCTGACATGACCGATAACAATAACGACAATCGCCAACAACAACTAGAGCAGTGGCTGCAGCAAGTATTTACAGATAAAGCTTTTAGTTTGGAGAGTTTGCCTGGTGATGCGAGCGCCCGTCGCTATCATCGCATTCAACTATCAGAAGCTAATAAGCCAGAAAGTACGCGCTATATTGTTATGGACTCTGCTGACGAGCAAGATGCCATGCGTCAGTTTATCAATGTCGCCAAGCTCATGTCGCCTGCCATCAATGTACCGACGCTCGTCGCACAAAATCTGGAAAAAGGGTTTTTGGTACTACAAGATTTTGGTGCTACAGAATTTGCGCATCTGCTCACAGACGCAGCGCCAGCGCAAATTAACGACTATTATCAACTGGCAATGCAGACACTAGTAGCGCTGCAAACGGTACCCGTTGAGGCTGCAAAATCGGAGCACCAGCTGCCAGATTATGATACAGCGCTATTAGATCGTGAGATGACCCTATTTAGCGAATGGTTTATACCTTATATCGGGGTCGATCTAAACGAGACGGTATGGGAGAATTTAAAAACCACATTGATAAATGCAATCTTGTTGCAACCACAAGTAGTTGTCCATCGTGACTATCATAGCCGCAACCTGATGCAAGACCAAGCGGACACATCACGTTTGGGTGTGATTGATTTTCAAGACGCCGTGATCGGCTCTTACACGTATGATTTGGTGTCGCTAGTACGCGATGCCTATGTCGAATGGCCAGAGAGTCAAGTGTCTACATGGATTAACGACTTTTGGCAGTTACAACAGCAAAACTCACTATCTACAGCAGACACTGCGTCACAGCTTGAAAACGATGTGAACGTCATGGGTGTACAGCGTCATCTAAAGGTGCTGGGTATTTTTATTCGATTATCTGAACGTGATGGCAAAGATCGTTATCTAGCGGATATTCCCAAGGTCATGCGTGATCTAATTATTGAATTAAACTGGTTGGCTAAACAAGGAAGTGACGACATCGCGCTTGCCGTTCGACCGTTTAATCAATGGCTACAAGAGACTGTCCTGCCTGCATATCAAGAAAAATTTGCATCACTTTCGCTTTCTTAGGATGAGTCGCTACAATAAACATCAGTTAAACTGATTACTTGAATAATGAGCACTTAAATAACGAGTACTCAAATAATAATATAAAAAGGAGCGTACATGTCGACATCTACGTCTAAGATTACGCAAGCAATGATTTTGGCTGCTGGCAAGGGCACACGTTTGCGTCCATTAACATTAGAGACGCCAAAGCCCTTGGTCGAGGTCGGTGGTCAGCCGCTTATTGTGTGGCACATCAAAGCATTACAGGCAGCAGGTATTACTGACATTACAATCAATGCCTCTTGGTTGGCTGACAAACTTATGGATAGCTTAGGTGATGGGTCGCAATACGGAGTCACGCTGCATTGGTCAGTAGAAGGCGATGAACCGTTAGAGACGGCAGGTGGTATCTTTCAAGCGCTACAATCAGGAAAGCTGCGAGATGAGCCGTTTATTTTGGTCAACTCTGATGTTTGGACGACCTACAATTTCGCTCAGTTACAAGACTATGTGCTGAGCGCCGACCAGCGCGCGCATTTGCTACTCATTGATAACCCAGAGCACAACAATGGTGGCGATTTTGCGATCAACAATGGTCTGGCTAGTGAGCACCCGGTTGGCGACGCAGACAAATATACCTTTGCAGGTATTAGTGTGATGTCACCCGCATTGGTCGAGGGATTAGTACCAGGGCAGCCTGCTGCATTGGCGCCGCTGCTCAAGCAGGCGATGATTAAGTTTCAGATTACTGCTGAAGTGATTACGGATAACTGGATAGACGTGGGCACCCCTGAACGTCTGACACAAGTAAATGACTTTGTTGAACAAAATGATATGGAGAGTCACCAAGGTAGAGCAGACTAGCTAATTTAGCAAAAACTCACAAAAAAGCAGCGTTGAATCATCAACGCTGCTTTTTTATGGGTTTCGACATTTATCTTCAATGTCAGTAGCTATAGTCCCAGATGCTGTTTATTAAACACCCATAGCAAGTTTAATGAGCTGTGCAATCGTAAACACAACTAAAAACCCTGCTGTATATAGACCAATAAACCATAACCATTGAGATTGTTTTTTACTGAGCTTTTTCATATCTTTCTCCTGATTAGCGTATGAACAGTGGCTATCGACTATCAACAGTAATAGCCACCGTTTCTAGCTGATCCGTTACTTATCACTATTAGCAATTAGTACATCGGATTATGATCAGATTTACCCTTGAACGTATAGTAAGCAAAAGCGGTATAGCTCAAGATAATCGGTAGCATGATAACCGCGCCAATAAGCATAAATGATAGCGAAGTATCCGCCGCCGCTGCCTCATAAATCGTCATCTGATACGGTACGATATATGGGAATAGCGCAAAACAAACACCAATATAACCCATCAGAAATAGCGCAACCGTCAATAAAAACGGACGATATTCACGCTCGGTCTTCAAGTCTTTACGCATGACAAAGAACAAAATCACAGCAATGACAGGCATAGGGGCAAGATATAGCAGCTCTGGAAAACCAAACCATCCTTCTAACGCATCAATGTCCGAGAAGTACATAAACGCGGTGACGACAATCATCGCTACCACTAAGGCGCTCAGCATCCAGCCTGAGACTCTACGCGCCCATACTTGTAGAGTATGTTCTGTTTTTATGATAAGCCATGTCGAGCCAAGTAAGGCATAACCAATAATCATGGCAAATCCGCAAACGATCGAGAAAGGCGTAAACCAATCAAACGGACCACCAGTATAGAGACGGTTGCTGGCCTCTAGCCCTTGCACCAACGCCCCAAGCATAATGCCCTGAGAAAAGGTAGCAACGACTGAGCCTACAAAAAAGAAAGTGTCCCATACATGTCGACGCGACGATGACTTGAAGCGAAACTCAAACGCTACCCCGCGCATGATAAGACCGAACAGCATGGCAGTCACAGGCAGGTAGAGACCTGTCATGATAATACCGTAAGCAACAGGGAATGCGGCAAATAGACCGCCTCCGCCTAACACTAACCATGTCTCGTTACCATCCCAAAAAGGGGCGATAGAATTCATCATACGACTGCGATTTTTGTCTGAGCCTGCAAATGGGAATAAAATTCCGCAGCCCAAATCAAACCCATCAAGCAGCACATAGATAAAGACAGATAAAGCAATCAATCCGCCCCAAATGAGAGGTAAGTCTAATACATCACCGAAGTTAAACATTAGCGTAATCCTCCATCATCGACGTCATCTGCAGGCGCATCTAAGTCCTCTTCAGTATTTTTGGCAGGATTGCTATCGCCACTCAATGCGCGACCTTGGCTTTCTGTTACTGAGTGCTCATAGAAGTTGTCTTCAGCAGGGTCTGTATAAGGCTTAGGACCTTGAGCAATCAAGCGTAAGATATAAAAACTACCGGCACCAAAAACAAATATATAGAGCACAATGAAGCCAATGAGTGTCGTAGCCACTTGCTGCGCTGCAAGAGGAGACATACTTTCAGCAGTACGAATCACCCCATATACTGTCCAAGGCTGACGTCCTGTCTCAGTCACGAACCAACCGGACAATAGAGCAATAAAACCAAGCGGGGTCATCATCATCCACGCACGGTGGAACCATACGCTATCAGAATTGAATTGTTGTTTCTTAAAGTATTTGTAGAGACTAAATAAGCCAACCAGTACCATAAGCATACCGATACCAACCATGATACGAAATGCCCAGAACACAATGATGACCGGTGGCTGATCTTCAGGGGCCCAGTTCTTCAGACCTTTGACTTCACCATCCAATGAATGGGTAAGAATCAAACCAGTCACATAAGGAATTTTTACTTCATATTTATTGGTCTGGTTTTCTTGATCAGGAATCGCAAATAGTCGTAGAGCGGCACCGCGCTCATCTTCCCAGATACCCTCCATTGCAGCCACTTTGGCTGGTTGGTGCTCAAGCGTATTTAGACCATGCTCATCTCCAATCAATACCTGCGCTGGCGCGACAAAGATAGCCATAATCATCGCCATACCAAGCATCACGCGACCATGCTCACGGTGATCGGCGTGTTTTTTGGATTGGATATAGTAAGCACCAATACCACCGATAACAAAGGCAGTCGTTAAGAATGCTGCAGTCATCATATGGGCGTAGCGGTAGGGGAACGAAGGATTGAAAATGATCTCAAGCCAGTCGGTTGGATAAAGTAAACCGTCTGCACCCATCATAAAACCTTGAGGGGTTTGCATAAAGCTGTTGGCAGACAGGATCCAAAATCCCGAGATTAGCGTACCGATGGCGACAATGGCAGTCGAGGCAAAGTGCATGCGCTTGCTGACACGTCCCCAGCCAAATAGCATGATACCCAAAAAAGAAGCTTCTAAGAAAAACGCGGTCAATACTTCATAGGCGAGTAGTGGGCCTAAAACGTTACCTGCCTTGTCAGAGAAGACAGCCCAGTTGGTACCGAACTGGTAAGACATCACCACGCCAGATACCACACCCAGACCGAAAACGACGGCAAATATCTTGACCCAATGCTTATAAACTTCAGCATAGATAGGATTACCAGTTCTCAACCAGCGAAATTCAAGCACTGCAAGCCAGCTGGCAAGTCCGATAGAGAAGGCAGGAAAGACAATATGAAACGAGATAACAAAAGCAAACTGAATGCGTGCGAGCATCAGCGCATCGAGCTGGTCTATCATAAATGTAGCGAACATAAACGGTTACTCTCATCTGTTAGCTGAATAGCGCTGGCTTCCGTACAACGCTCAAGTAACTGTCCGTAACTGTACATAGATCAAGGTGACAATGATTACGGGCAATGGCTTTTGGTGATACAAACGTTAGCAACATTAGGCATAAATTGTGGCTAAGCTTGCGAGTCACGGTTTAGCTGGATTGAATAATTTATGTCCCTATAAATTCATATATTACAGTCATGTGCTATAGATATATTATGCGCTTCCCTAGATAGTCACGCAACCCGAGTAGGTAGCCAGTCACCTACCTAACAGTCATCGAAATAATTGCTAATCGCCCTTGAAAAATAATACTAATTTTATAAAAAACAATAGCTTAAAAATTAGCCATATCGTTTAAGGAAGCTACTGTCCCAGTTTTTGTGTGGTGATCCACGCTACCAGATACCCATAGATAACAAAAACATACATCATTCTTGTAACTGTTTATGAAGTATTCTTCGTAACGTCAAAATAGTCTGTGGATTGGTTTGGATACTATGACCACCGCTAATAATAGTTTCAGAAGCAGCGCCATCTAAGTGCGCGCTAGTATAAGGAACGATACCATCTGACAGGCGTTCAGTCAGTGCTTGGCTAATATCATCATTGACAGTCACCGCTGCGACTGTTGGCGTAGCGGATTGATCAGATGTGTTTTCTGTCACGCTAACACTAGCATTCTCGTCTTCGAGATTTTTTTCTCTCGCTTGAGATAGGTCGACTTTGACACCCTCTGGCTGTGTTTGTGCCAGCCCTTGGGTAATGTCGGCATCATTATTGGCAATAATCGAATGATAGGTCACACGGTCATTAATCGTCAGGTCTTTGGTCAGTTCAATAAAAGAGGACTTATTACTTAACTGACTGGCACCGTTTTGTAAGTACAAGGCCCCTAATGGGTTTTGCGCCAGATCGCCTTGTGTCGCAATGGTGGCTAAGTTGTCAGTGACGGTCTTCGCCAACCCAACTGGCAAATAGACAATGCGGCGCAGTGCACGCGTGAACCAGCGGTCTGCATAGTCAGTACCTCGAAAGGGTGCGGACAAAAACACAGCGGTATCGACTTGTGGCAGTGATTGTAGCTCAAACCGTTTTTTGAGTTCTTTTTCACCGAAAGAGGCTTTGAGTGCATCACGAATTTGTCGTTTTTCGCTATTGGACAGCACCTCTTGGTCATCCAGTCTGTCTAAGTCATCAACCAAATCATCATCAGATAGCATCATTCTGGCAATGAGTGCTCCCATACTGTGGCTGATAATCAGACTGTTCTGACTGGCGCGGTTTTGCCCATTGGGATCCGTCTGCTCATAAGTACTATTGATTAACTGTTGAATTTGATAGCGATTTTCTAAAATAGGTAAGTTGGTTGGATAAAATATCTGCCAAACTTGGTAGTTGTCACGCAGTTTGTCGTCATTAAGAATATCGTTGGTCAGATTAACCCATGTTGCCGGACTAGAGGCCAGACCATGCAGCATAATGATGACACGCTTATCAGGATCATAAGGCTCAAGCATAAAGAGTTTAGGCAGTCTTGCCTCCGGCTGACGCGTGATCAAGTTCAGATAGCCGACACTATCCAATTGGTTTTCTGCGAGCCACATGCCGTAGCCTGCTGAAAAGTTGGCAGCCAAAGGGTAGTTATCGTTGAGGACGTTGACAGTCTCGGTCTGGTAAGGGTTGTACAAATGAACGTCGAGCTGACGACTACCCAACACATCCAATACACTATCACCGCTTGGTTTTATCAGGCCTGTTAGCAGTAGGTGACCTGTAGGGTAAATGCGAGTGCTTGGTTCACTCTCCGTTTTATTCTTATCATCATCGGCTAATCGACCTGATAGAGAGGACGTGAGTAACTGACGAATGGTCGTGGTATAACGATCGTCCAATGAAGCAACCAAGCTGATGCCCAAACCTGGGCGTTTACTGACAGAGTTAAGCCCAGACAGACGCAGCTCATAAGTGGAGACTAAATCTGCTAGTGCAGAGTCTTGCTTATGAGCATTTTGCAGATAGTTGTTTTCATTTGGCAAATAAATACCAAGGTTATAGCCATCTACCTGTACATTCATGACCTTGATCTGATCAACCGCTTTGCCTTGTAGCGGTGCGCGATTGGCAATGGCTGCTTGCTCGCTACTATCGCGTTTAGCAGCAGGGATAGGCAGGTATTCTACCTTTGTGTCATTCATCAACTTATCGGCGTCTTCTGTCGATCGATAAAGCTGAGTGATGACATCATTGCTAGCAGCATTATAGATATCTTGGGTCTGAATATCATTGTCAGTTGGGATGCGAGTCTGTGCGTGGGCACTACTGTAACTCTTATCGGCACCCTCAAAGTCATGGGTCAAGCTGTCATAAAACAAATAGGTATAGCTGGATTTTACGGCATCAAATAGTCGTTCCTGGTAGCTATTAAGACATAGATTGGTTGCGTCTTGCTGTTTTTTCGCATCAGCGTCGCTCAAAGGCGCGTTGGCATAATAGGGATCAAGTGGCGGTCGAGCAAGGGCGTTACGACAGTTTTGTGAATCGGCGAGCTGGCGCGCTTTTGCGTAGTGCAATTCCGCAAAAATAGCCAGTGCAGGTCGGTAGTGCTTATTTAAAATACTGTCAGTAAGCTGGGTCAAACACAACTCAAATTGCTGCAAGCAGGCTTGTTCATTTAGACCTGCAGATAACAAGGCAGATGCAGTATCGCTGCTCAGCTCATTGTCAGTGACAATGTTGCCGCGCTGTGCTGAGATGGTCTTGGCTGATGCTTGTCTTTCTACCGAGACGACACTACATGCTGGTAGTAGGGTAGCCGCTACCAATAATACGACTGAAGTAACAAACGGCGTTTTTTTATTGGTGGATATCATCGTATGCTTGCTAGGGCTAACAGGAGTCATAGGTCAGTCCAGTAAAAGGGTAGTTTTGAGAAGAGATCAATTAAAATACTTTTGGCTATAATGAGTGTAGCGCAACTTGTGACATTAGACTATGTTATTTGAGATGCTATGACTAAGTGGTAAGTTTCAAAACGAGAGTATTTGCTTAGATAAGCTGAGGTAACCACTAGAGCGCTATAATTATTATTGTAACAGACACAAAAAAGCGCCTGTGTTTGTATTAATGGTTATATTAATAGAACAAAGGCGCTTTTCTGTTTGGAGCTATTGTGTCGAGCTAGTGTTGTGGTTTACTCATTTTAGTCATAAACCTGCAGACTCAATCTACGCACCGGGTTTGACATTGATGTCAGGTGCTGGAATATCCCAAATGTAGAACTTACCTTCTTCAACGAGTTTGATTTGTTGAGGGATAACCGTATTGTTAGGGTATTGTCCCTCAAGGCGACGTAAGCGCTCTAATGCATTAGCACGGCGATCACTGAGTAGGTCTGATTGCGCCAAGCTTTGTTCAGCTTCGGTATAGCCAACAGAAACCGCTTTCTCTAGATACTTTTGACCTTCCTTAAACCCGCCACCTTCTGATAGCATCATACCGTATAAGAAATTAGCTTCGCCGCTATTTGGCTGAATTTTAATGGCACGGTCAACATACTGTCCGCCGCGCACCGTATAGTCTGAGCCTAGATCTAGATTTCGACCCATACCATTTAGTTTGGCTGCACGGAGCAAGACGTCATAAGAGGCATTTGGTGATTTGGCATACGGCTCGATCCAGTCGGTCAAGACTTTGATTTTTTCGCGCGTGTAATGGCGCTGAGTGCGGTTAGGGAAGTTTGGTGGATAGTGACGAGCATTAGGCGATACATCTGCGATGAAGTCATCAAGTAAGCTGACGTCAAGTTTATCAGTACCTAGACCTGTTTGCTGTGGAATCAGTACGGTCTTAACAAAGCTCATATCTGAAAGCTGTACTCGCGGTGTTGGAATATTTGGCAACTGACCGCTACGAAGATCAATACCGGCAGCAGACATTGGACCAGGCTCATAGACGCGAGTGGTACCACTGATCACGGGGGCATTAGCTGGACTCATCATTTGTGATGCTGGTGGCTGAGCGGCGCTGACAGGTACACGATTTGGTTGAGTATTGCTTGATTGCATCATCTGTGCTGCCTGTGCCGTGCTCAAAGGAGTACGGTTAGGCTGAGCGTTGGTTGACGGCATCATTGGCTGAGTACCAACTGACTGAGTGCCATTAGAAGGAGTAGCTTCTGTTGTGCCTTGAGCTGTATTGGCCACTGCACCTGGCCTTGCCAGACGAATCACACGCTTGCTCGAGTCTACAGCACTGGGTACCGAAGTAGCTGTAGCGTCAGCTTCTGCAGCATGTACAGGTGCTGATAGCATCATCGTACAGGCTGCAGCTAGGGCGGTCAAAGTTGCAAGCTTCGGTGACTTGTTCGGTGACGTGGCAGCAGTATTATTAGAGTAGATAGCTTTCATAGAAATCATTACCTTGTTTAATTTATTTAGTCGTTATTTATTCATTGGCCGGTTGATCATCAGGATATATCGTCACTACCAAATCGTACAAATTTTTAATACCCTAGCAAATTAAGCTTTACGCTATCTGTGGTAGGAATGTTAATCGCTAGTATTGGATACGCTCAACAGTACGCGCCTTACTAGTGATAAAAACAACGATACCCTCATCTACAAATACCTACAAATGATAAGCGGTGGCTTTCATACGATTGGCCATCCAGCGCATGGTCTGGCGGACAGGTGGTGACAATGCAGCGCCGCCACTCGCTAGAGCCAATTCACGATGATGCAGCTCCTCGATATCCATTTGTGCCAGTATCTCTCTTGAACGCTGATCATGTTGTGGTAACTGATCGATATGGTCTTGGAGATGCTCGCTGACCTGCGCTTCTGTCTCCGCGACAAACCCCAGACTAAACTCATTTGAGATCGCCCCTGCGACTGCACCCAGCCCAAAAGACATGCAATACCAAAGCGGTGTAAAGACACTAGCATGGCTACCGAGCTCGTTTAAGCGCGTTTCGCACCAGACCAAATGATCGACTTCTTCTTCAGCAGACTCTTGCATGGCTTGTTTTACATCTGTGTCTTTGGCTGCAAATGCCTGCCCGTGGTATAGACCTTGCGCACAGACCTCACCAGTATGGTTGATACGCATCAATCCTGCGACATGACGCGCCTCAGTGATGGTCAGCTCAGGAATCTCATCACTGCTCACCGGTAACGGGCGCGCACTGGGGTTTGAGTTTGGAACGACAGCTCGTAATGCTTTGTCGACCCCAAGTAGTAATTGGTCGACTTTGGATAAGGGACGCAGGGCCATGGTTCACTCCTGATGGCGTTAAATTCTATCAATAAAATAAGAGTAGCGAC
This sequence comes from Psychrobacter sp. H27, assembly GCF_059072655.1. NCBI lineage: Bacteria > Pseudomonadati > Pseudomonadota > Gammaproteobacteria > Moraxellales > Moraxellaceae > Psychrobacter > Psychrobacter sp. H27. Next base: position 2,869,778 of record NZ_JCACRX010000001.1, read on the forward strand.
TGCTCTCAGGCAATAATCCTATACACAGCTTTTATGCACATTACTATAGCAAACAATCCAAATTATCGGCATCAATATTATGATCTTGAGCACTATCAATTGCTATAGCCAACCAAGTTCAATATTACCTGTTCAAAGGGCTGTTTTTTATAAGATCACTCTTATGGGGTTATCTCGTCATTGGTTTGAATGACGGCATGTTTGATATGCTTGTTCAATTTAATATATAAAAAAGCACCAAAGGCAATATTGAGCACACCAGTGACCAAAAATAGTTGCGGTAGACTTAGTCCTAGTGAGTTTAAGATAACAATCGCAAAAATCGCTGATGTCACCATAAATATCGCATTAAAGATATTGTTAGCACCTACAATACGTGCGCGGTGGCTTTTAGGGGCGTAGGCCTGCATCGAGGCATACAAAGGCACAATATATAAACCACCACTGAACCCCAAAAAGAACAAATCAGCAAAAACGCGCCAGCTACCACTCGTACCAAACAAATCACCAATACCGAGCAATACATCATTATTCACGTTTATGTTTAAGCTGGATAGGGAAAAGTACAAATCAATAGCAAAGATACTCAATCCAGCAATACCGAACGGCAGCAAGCGTAAGCTCACTTGATTTTTGGTCAACGATTTGCATAATAGTGATCCGATCGATACCCCGACCGAAAACAGCGTCAATAAAAAGATAACGACTGACTCATCACCGTGCAAAATTACCTTGCTAAATTCTGGTACTTGAGTCAAAAAGGTCGCCCCATAGAACCAGAACCAGCTGTTGCCAAGAATGACAAAGAATAAAAACGGCAGTGAATATAAGTAGCGTACCGTGGACAAACTGGTAGTGATGATATTCCAGTTGACCTTGAGGTCCGGCTGCATGGCTGGCATATTAGGAATATAACGAGCCGCTAGATAGCCTAATACAGCGACAACTAATACCGTGGCACTGATCCAATACAACGATTGGGATAGCTGAGTCAATATGCCAGCGACGATCATACCAACAAGAATAGCCAAGGACGTACCCATCTGAAACAGACCATTAGCACCGACCAGCTCATCTTCTTTCATAGCTTGGGGCAGATACGCGTACTTAATCGGTCCAAAGAAGGTCGAGTGCGTACCCATCAAAAACAAGGCGACAAATAAGAGCGCATACCACTCAAAGACAAAGCCGACCGCAGCGATTGCCATAATGACCAGCTCAAGCATTTTGATAAATCGTGTGAGCTTTGATTTTTCATACTTATCAGCAATCTGTCCTGCCAATGCCGAAAACAAAAAGTAAGGCAGAATAAATAGCATCGCCGCCAAATTATTTAAAATACTGACTTCTACACCCAACTGACTGGCAGCGGTATAGGTAAGAACCAATATGAGCGCTTGTTTGAATATATTGTCATTAAACGCGCCCAAAAACTGGGTGAAAAACATGGCGCTAAAACGGCGGCGCTTGAACAACTGAAACTGATTGGACATGAACGTTCCTACAGATGAGACGCGGCTAATAAAGTAAGAAAAAGCCCTGAATATAGCTTATAGTATTATGGTAATCGTCAGTATTATCAAAAACTTATCAAAATATAGCATAGGTTTTATGAATATTAAGCCGTATAATAGCAAGGCTTAGGTAAAAATACATGTAACCTGCGCTATGATTTCATAATTAACTAAGTTATGATTTGTAAATTTTATATGGTTGTATTAAAAGGTGCGAGCGACGGTAAAGTTGACGACCTGCTATCAATCAAAACTGTCTGTATGGTGTCATGGTTCTAGTGCTACCGTTTGCATTGGTAACGTCCATCATTGAGAGCAAAGTAGTCAACCATTCATTCAGCAAACTGCGATAAGCTTATTCACCGGTCAGACTTAGCGATAGCTATCGTTAATAAAAGTGCGCCGTGTGAGGCGATAGGACACAGATATGACACAGCACCCTTTAACTCGAGCACGCAACACAACCACAAAGCAGCGTGATAGGGTGAGTATTCAAAGCAACACCAGTATTCAAAGCGTCTATGTCACCGCGCCGCGTATGTATTTTAAGCGCTCAGCACTTTGTACTGCGCTAGCAACCAGTCTAAGTATTGCCCCTGTAGCATTGGCGGAAACAACCAGTAGCACAGGGGTTACAAACCAATTTACCAGCAATCAGATGGTTAGTAACCAAGCTGCTGACAATCAATCAGCTACGCTATCAGACGATGATACCCAGCTAAATGCTGCCTTGGATGCGTTGCGTCTAAAAAAAGCCGTAGAACAAGGCATCATCGATCAGTCGGTCTTAGATGACTATAACGAACAAACCCTAGGTAACCAAACCTCTGGTGCTAATCAGTCGTCCACTCAAAATAGCAGTGTTCAAAGTAGCAGTGTTCAAAGTAGCAGCTCCCAAAACAACACCCTTCGAAATTCGAACCTCTTTAATGATGATTTGTTGCAGCAGGCAACGGCCGTACAGCAACAAGGCTATCAGATGATGACGCCTGAGCAGATCGATCGTGAGCTTGCGATGCTGGACTTGCAAAACGCTCAAGATATTGACAACATAAATAATATCAGTGGCGACAGTGCCTTTGATGCGCCAATCGCCACGTTAGATGATACAACACCGCCTATAGGCTTGGATATTGATCTGGATGCGACCAATCTACCCACACCTAGCAATCTTGATACCTTAGGTACAGGGGAGACGATAGAGGAACGGGCAGCTACTGCTGAGATTATGGCACGTCCTATTGATGTCAGTGATTCTGTAAGTAGCGGACGTGTCAATACAGCAAATAATATCAATGATGAGATAATAGCGGGCAACAGCGATACCTCAGATCAAGGCAGTACGCCTGCAGAAATTATCAATCCTGATGATTATTTACCCGATTACGAAAGCAATACCCAAGCGGTAAATCAAAGTATCGAACAAGCCGATAAACCAAAGCCACGTGCTCGCAACAGAGGCAATATTGTTAAGCGTCTCTATAATCGCTTTTTCAACGGCGGCGTGATGGCACTGCCGAATATAGAGACCACTGTCTATCTAGAGCAACTGTCAGCTGAAGATGCCCCTAATGGTAAGGCTGTACTTGTTGAGGCTGATAACGATATTCAACCGATAAAAAACATCAAAGCTGCACTTGATGATACGTCGGTACAGTCGGTTATTGATTTTACAGCAGCATTGCCACGCTTGCGTGAGACGGCACTAGATGCGGCAAAAGCGGTCGGCTACTATGATGTTACCCTACGTTTGAGCCAGCCTGATCGCGATACAGTCAACGTTGTTATTGAGGCGCTGGGCGAGCCTGTACTTGTAGACAGCCGTATTGTTGAGATTCGCGGTGAAGGTAGCGAGCAAGAAGAGTTTGTTGCGCTCAAAACAGAGCTGCCACCCCAAGAAGGTGATATCTTCAACCACCGTGTGTACAAGAGTAGCAAAGCTGCGCTTGAGTCTTTGAGTAATACCTACGGATATTTTGATCAGTATTGGTTGAACAAATCTGTCGATATTATCTTGCCAGACAACAAAGCTGATGTCTCGTTGGTATACAACACAGGTGACCGCTATGAGTTTGATGATGTGGTTTTCTTTACGTATGACAAAAAGACCAACACGCTGACACAAGACCCTGACAAACTACCAGTAGAGTTGTCATTACTGCAGCAATTGTACGAATTCACACCAGGCGACCCGTTTTATCGCCCATCAGTGACAAAGTTCAGTAATGACTTATCAGCGACCCGTTACTTTAATACTGTCAATGTCGAGTCCATACTGCCACCTGATGATAGTAGTCAAGCGAGTACATTGGCGTTTGACAATACGCCTACCAATAGCGATGGTACATTAGATGATGATGTCAATGACGACAGTATTTTAGATGCTGCCAATGGTAATGGGTTTGCTAGCCTGACTAATAGAGAAGATACTCTCAACGACAATAGCGATATTGGCGGTGAAGGTGACAGCGCATTGACTGCCAACAGCGGGGAGATGGTCAACGAAGCTGATATCGCTGCCATCGAATTTGAAGCTGATGAAGCGACGCTCGATAAACTACAAGCAATAAGACAAAAAGCAGAGCGCTTAAGCCGCCTACCAAATGATCGTGTGCTAGATGAAAAAGACCAAGAAGCTGATAATCTATTAGGAAAAATCAGTGACTCAATCAGTAACGTGGCGCAAAAGATATTCCCTGACGAAGAAAGTATATTGGCCGACGAAAACTTCGTTCCTCCGACATTAGCGGGACGCAAAACGCCGCAAGACGTTGCGACGAGCAAAAAAATACCGCTATATGTTTTTGTAGCTGCTGATAAGCCCCGTGACGCTCAAGTTGGTTTGGGTTATGGTACGGATACAGGGGTTCGAGCGACTGCAAAAATTGATTATAACCTGCTTAACCGTCAGGGTTACCAAGCAGGTGCAGAGACCGAGGTCTCAAGAATTAGCAAAAACGTTGCTGTCTATGCCAGTCGCCCTTGGAACCATCCGCTCAATGATAAGTTGGACGCCCGACTTACTTATGAAGAAGAAGTTATTGACCAAGGTGAAGGTAACTTTGATTTGTCTACCAAAACGCTAAAAGCAGCGCTAGCGCGTAATATCCGTAGTGATAATGGCTGGAATCGCAGCTACTCTGTGCGCTACCGTTTGGATGAGCTTGAGACGGGTGTTGATGGCGCAGCGCTTGATGACTTGCCGATACGCTTTACCTCGTCCAGCCCTAAGCAGCAAGCGTTGCTATTTGGCTATGGTATGAACAAGACTGATACGGATAGTGCTACTAACCCGACGCGCGGTATACGTCAGTATTACTCGATTGAAGCAGGTGCTGATAAAGCACTAAGTGATACGGATTTGGCAATCGTTCGTGCTGGTGTCAGCGGTATCTATAGTTTCGGTGACGACAACAAACACCAAGTGCTAGGTAGCGTGAATGGTGGTTATATTTGGGCGGATGATTTTTATGATGTTCCTTATAAGCTGCGCTTTTTTGCAGGTGGTGATCAGAGCATCCGCGGCTATGATTACGAGAGCCTGTCACCGCTAGAAAATGGTTATCTGACAGGTGGTCAAGTATTGGCGGTCGGTAGTGCAGAGTATAACTATGAGTTCAGACCAGGCTTTCGCGGTGCGTTCTTTACCGATGTTGGTAACGCCTATGACAAAGACTTTGAGACTGAGACAAAAGTCGGCGTTGGTGTTGGTATCCGCTGGGCATCTCCTGTTGGAATGGTGCGCGTCGATGTCGCCGCAGGGGTGACAGAAGAAAGTATTCCTGTGCGCCTACATTTCTTTATTGGCTCACCATTGTAAGTGCTCGCTTTATAAACGTGCAATCAGATTGTTTAAACCGTCTTATCTATTACCCATCGCGCCGATCGCTGGTCATCATTTTTTAACGTAGTTGAGTGTCATGCTGACAGAAAATACCCCGCCTAACCACGCACCAGATGAAGATCCAGCACAGCGCGATGCCCGCGCAGTCAAGCGTTGGTATCCGCTATCATTTCTCATCAAATTACTGGTACTGATTCTTATCGTACTCGCGATTATGTTTGCGATATTCTTTTATGCAGCAGGCACCGATGCTGGTACCAAGTTTATTTTAGAAAAAATCAGTGCTGAGACGGGTATTGATTTTAAATATGGACGCGGTAACTTGCGTGATGGTATTTGGGTAACTGATATCGATGTCGATGCAACTGAAGACCTTGAAATATTAGTAGACAAAGCCTATGTCAAAATAGGCTGGCGTGCAGTATTTGCAAAAGAAGTGCATCTGAGTGATGCTGATATAAATACCATCGAAATTATCAATAAAAAGCCACCTACGGGTGAGCCGTTCGATTATAAAACCTTAAAACTACCCATTAATTTACGTTTTGATCAAGCAAAGATTAATAAAATCATTTATAGACAAGTTACTAAAGACCCGGTTGTTATCAATAATATTACAGCTCGTGATCTGACGTGGGTCGGTAGTACCGTGACCGTAGGCCGCGGTGATTTACAATATGCTGATATCGTCAAAATAAGTGCGCTACAAGGTGAGATTGATCTACAAGGCGACTATCCATTAGATCTGAGCGCGATAGCTGAAGTCAGTGCGCTTGAAAAAGCATACATTGACCCATTAAATATTAGTGCGACCGGCACACTGAAACGTACTGTTGGTAAGGTGCGTAGTCGCTACAACGATAGTGATGTCAGTGGTGATTTTGTGGTGCAGGGGTTAGATGCAGGCGCACCGTTTGACGCAACATTACAATGGGATGATATTCTGATCCCTTATGCCGACAGCCAAGATATCCGTTTACAAAGCGGTACGGCTACGGCGTCAGGGGTTATCTCCGAAATACGGTTGCGTATCAATACTGAGCTGACCGCAAAGGATATTCCGTCAGGTCATTATCAAGGGCGCGCGGTCATTGCCGATAGCCAATTGCGCATTGATCGTTTGGAGGCTGATGTCCCAGCGGGGCGTCTGGCGTTACAAGGTATTTTAGGCTGGAGAGACGGCTTTGATGCCACGATACGTGCAACGGGTCATAATTTTGATATTCGCCGTGCTATCCCTAATGATTATGCTGATTTCAAAGCTTATGCCCCGCAAACACTGAATGGCAGACTATCACTACGCTATCAGCAGCAGAATGTTACGGGCAATACAGAGATTGATGCTGATTTACGCCAGCGAGATGGTGAACATATCAATGCAAATATGGTCCGCGGCAAAACCTCTGCTAAATCCAAGCAGGTGGCGCCTTGGTATATCGATGCCACGTGGCAGAATCTGATCCGCCGCGATGTCCCTAATATCGGTAATATCGACAGTCCTCGTGGTCAGGCAGATGTTATCGTTCGTGGCTCGAATTTATCAGTCGATGCCAATGCGGTTATTAATGAGCTCAACGCTGCGCCTAAGGGTAACTACGACGTGCGCTTACGTAAAGCAGGTGACGTCATTGATATCAATCGACTCAATTACGATGGTATCGTGGGTGATCTATCAGGTACTGGGCAGATCCAGCTTGCAAATCGCAACCGCCCATTGACGTGGCAGATTGATGCCAGTACCAAAGGTCTACTGCCTAAAAAATACCGTAGCGACCTGCCACTTGAGCGTCTCACAGGGCGCCTAAGTGCTCGTGGCCGATTGCTCAATATCAGAAAAAACGGTGTAAGTGGTCAGCGTCATGTGATTACTTTAAACAATACCGACTTACAGGCGCAGCTTGATGCCACGCAGAACGGCCGTGCTATTGGGCTGACAGGTAGTGGCGATGCCAGTGTTGATATCGTGGGTGGTGAGTTGTCTGTATTTGACGCGCGCTTTGATGGTCAGGTCGATACAGCAGATGTACCAAAAGGTCGTCTCTCGATTGATGCTGCTGGTACACCAAAGCTAATCAGTATTCGCAAGTTAAACTATAACGGTGAAGCTGGTGCAGTCAATGCAAAAGGCGTCATAGATCTACGGAACAATATCGGCTGGAATGTCGACGGCCGCTTTGACAAATTTAATGTAGGGTATTTTTTACCCAACAATCCAGCCATTATCACAGGGAATCTAAAAACTAGTGGTGAGTGGCAAACCCCTGCCAGAAACAGTGCGAATGCCGCAGGTAAATTACAGCGTTTTGCCATTAACTTCGATGGGGTTTTGGATGCTGAGCAATTGCCAGCAGGTAAGCTTAATATTGAGGCCAGTGGTGATAGCCAATTGATTCGTATCAATCGCTTCCGTCATGTAGGGGCAGCAGGTAGTATCAATGCAGAAGGAACAGTCGATGTGCGACAAGGCATTGCCTGGGATATCAATGCAGTGATGGATCGTTTCAACATTGGGTATTTCCTAAAAGACACGCCAAGTCTGATCACGGGTACTATCGATACCGATGGTCGCTGGGGTGACACGCAGCAGACCATTAATATCAATCAAATAAACTTGAGCGGTATGCTAAAAGGTCAACCACTCAGTGCGAAAGGTAGCTTGGCTGCAAAACTGCGCTTGCCAAAAGACGTGGCCAGTTATTTTAAGCGTCTGCAAGCACAGGATGCACAGGCACAATATAAGCAAGTAAATGCTTTAGTGGATAGCTTGAACGCTGATAATCTAGTGCTGCGCTGGGGTGATAACTACGTCACTGCCAATGGCAATGCCAAACAGCTACAAACCAAAATCAATATCACAAGTTTAGATCAATTGTCTGATAAGCTTGCTGGAAAAGTGACTGGCGGCGCCACATTGGCTCAACCAGCAGGACAGGCATTACCAACGATTTATATCGACTTGGTCGGTGAACGACTTGCATTACCGGGCTTTATCTTACGTCAGGGCCGTATCCGCGGAAAGCTTGTCAACTTAGCCAATAGTCCCAGTCAGCTCATTGTCACTGCTGAGGGACTAGATGCTGCTGGACAAAGTTTCGATAGTATAAAAGCATCATTTAACGGTACCGAAAAATCTCATGTAGTCGATCTAAACGTCGCCAATAGTAAGTTAGATATTGGGGCCAGACTCAAAGGTGGCTTTGATAGAGATAAGCTCAGCTGGTCAGGGGTTATTGGTAAAGGCCGCGTCAAATCCAAATACGCCACCTTAAACCAATTACAGCCAGCACAGTTGATTGTGAACTTGCCTGATAACCAAAACGGCAACAATACAGACCTAAAGGTACAGTTAGCAGCGCATTGCTGGCAGGCGGCTGACCAAACGGGCAAGCTATGCCTGCGCCAAAAACTGGTCGCTTCACCAACCAGTGGTGAAGTCGATGTGGCACTGCAAAATTTAGACACCTCACTATTTTCAGTATTTTTACCAAAAGATATTGATTGGCATGGCAAAATCAACGGTAAAGCCGTTGTCGGCTGGCAACGTGGTCGTCCGCCAACCATAAACACAACCTTATACTCAGACAATGGCAAAATCGGCTTGATTCAAGATGGCGATAGTACACCAATGACCTTGCCTTATAAGCGCGTTTCCCTTATCGCTTTGTCTGTGCCGGAAGGTATTAAGCTGCGCACTGATATCAATACAGGACGCGGTGCCCGTGGCTATGCTGAGGTTGTCGTTGATCCTTACAAAGATCCTAAGCCAATCTCTGGTGCCCTAGTGCTCAACGAGCTTGATTTAGCGATATTAAAGCCTTTCTTCCCTGGTATGCGTGTCCTAAGAGGTAACGTCACGATGGCAGGCGGACTGGGAGGTACTTTGACTAAGCCGCAGTTCTACGGTGATGTAAAACTCTCTGACGGCCGCGTCGCGATGCTTGACTTACCAGTCAATCTAACCAACGTGAATGCCGAAGCAAAAATACGCGGTACGCAAGCGACTATTGATGGGACGTTCAACAGTGGTGATGGTAAAGGTGAATTGTCTGGTACCGTCAACTGGCAGCAAAAGCTTCAGGCCAAATTAAGTATCGTTGGCGAGCGCTTAGTGATCACTCAGCCACCATTATTAGTGGCTGAGATTGATCCTGATATCGATATTATCGTGCGCCCAAGTGATCGCTATGTCGATATCAAAGGCGCTATTAGCGTACCCTCAGCTACCATACGTCCACCAGAAGCCAGTGAAGACATCATTACTCAAACTGAAGATGCCGTCGTATTGGACCGTCGTTTGATTGGTAACATTGATGAAGTATTAGCCATCTCAAAACCATGGTCAATCAACGCTGACATCGGTGTCGATTTGGGTGATGATATTAATTTCCGCGGTTTTGGTGCTGTTATTCCATTAGCAGGTGCGATTAATATCACACAAAGCGGTACAGGTATCATGCGCGCAACAGGTGTCGTACAGGTCTCACGCCGTACCAATATTAATGCCTTTGGTCAGAACTTAGAGCTTAATTATGGTCAAGTACGCTTCAATGGTGACGTGATGAAGCCGATATTAAGTATTGAAGCTGTCAAAACGATCACTGGCAAAACAGTAGGCGTACGTGTGAAAGGCAGTACAGAGAGTCCAAATATCACTGTCTTCAATAATGCAGGACTGACCCAGCAGCAAGCAATGAACGCTCTGGTAACAGGACGTATTGATAATAAGAGTGCCACTCAAATCAGTGAGCAAGGATTTAAGTCTCAGGTGACCAATAATCTTGCCGCCGCTGGATTGAGCTTTGGCTTAAGTGGGACACGTGGTCTGACCAACCAAATTGGCCAAGCTTTTGGTCTACAGAGTCTAACGGTTGATGCCTCAGGTAGTAGTGAAGATACTAATGTCAACGTCACCGGTTACGTGACCCCTGATCTGTATATCCGCTATGGAGTGGGCGTGTTCAATGCTCAAAACAGTCTGTCGGTTCGTTATCAGTTGACGCGCCGTATTTACGTAGAAGCGAGTTCAGCGGCAGAAAACGCCGTGGATGTCGTCTACAGTTGGCAGTTTTAATAACGTATCTCAAGGACAGATGTTTCACTATTGACGTCAATTGAATCTATTTGAATAATGACTGTCCAAAAAAAACGCCTTGTAATGAAGGCGTTTTTTTATAAGTACAAATAAACGGTACTAAACTATTTGGTTAGGATCAAACGGTTATTACGAGTTAGGCGTAATCGATACTCTTCGCCCTCATGCTCAATACGCACTTCTTTGGTCAAAGCAAATAGATGCTGTGATTGTAGAGTCGGCAGACGATTTTCACGGCAGTTTAAATAACGAGAGATAACCATGCTCATGGTGAATTCCTTTTGATAGTAAGTGGCTTAATAAATTAGCTATATCGTAACTGACTTTAACGATAATAATTATCATTTAGATTAAAGGAATTTGCAAGCAATTGATAAAATAAAATGCAGTTATTATGTAAACTTATCTAAGATTAGCGTCACAAACGATAAAGTTCGAGAGTTATGTACGCAAATTTGTACGCACAAAAATCTCGTATGCTCGAATCAACTTCATTGATACAGCCGATTCAAACCAAATAATTAAAAATCATCAACAGACATAATCGTAGAGGACAACGCTATGCCAAGCGACTCAAATAGCCCGTCAGCAATAACAAACGTAACTATCGTCAATGTGGCTGTCGCAGTTATACATTACCAAAACCAGTATTTGCTGGGGTTCCGAGATGCAGCACAGCATCAAGGCAATCGCTATGAGTTTGTAGGTGGCAAGATAGAGGCGACTGAATCAGCAGAGCAGGCACTAAAACGAGAAGTAGCTGAAGAGACAGGTATTTTAGTTGATGATAATACTATCGTTAAGCTTGGGCGTTTGCACCATGATTATGGTGATAAGCAAGTCAGCTTGCAGGTTTATAAGATTGAGCTGACAGCGCAGCAGTACGAGCAGTACAAGAGCCATGAGTATGGTTTAGAAGGGCAGGCAATAACGTGGGCAGATAAGTCGCGTCTACTGGCAGGTGACTACCCATTGCCTGCTGCCAACAAAACCATTCTAGAATGGTTAAGGCTACCTACACAAATAGCCATCACTTATCCTCTGGCTGACTTTCATCAGCATACTGATCCAAAAACAGCATGGCTACAATATCATCAAGAAAAACTACCACCAAAATCTTGGGCATATATTCGCTTGAAGCATTCTGATTCAGAGTCTATAGCCAAGCAGCTAATGGACGCACGTCCAGATCTTCTGGCAATTTTACCGTATAGCAGCGATTATCAATACACTGACACTGACACTGACACTGAAGTATCAGTAGAAGCTACTCACAAAAAAACCAACGATTCAATCGTCGCTAGGCACTTAACACATTCAGCATTGATGGAATGGCTTACTAATACTCAGGGCGTTATAGCGTCTGATCCGTTACTGCCTGATACCTATTCATTCACTTGCCAGTTGCTCGCTAGCCACTCACTCAATGATTATCCACTCATTGTTAGTTGCCATGATACTGCCAGTATTGATGCTGTCAACAAGCTTGCCAGCGCGCGTGTCGAGCAGGGTTTACCTCCAGTCATCGGCATGCTCCTGTCTCCTGTATTAGCGACCCAAACGCATCCTGATACAGTACCACTTGGTTGGCAATCATGGTCATCGTTGGCACAGTTGGCTGATATGCCTGTTATCGGCTTAGGCGGATTGGCGCCTTCGATGATTGAACAAGCATTAGACCATGGCGGTCTGAGTATTGCTGGTATCCGTCAGTTTCATTTGTAAGAAATACAAAAACAAATATAGTTCAGCTATCGATATTGTCTGTATAGACCTTGGCTCAGTCATCACATGCGACTATTAAAATAAGTAAATGTAGATGACTGATTTTTAAAATATTTATTCAGTAAGTAACTGTGTGGTTATGATGTATTTATAGCAATGCACAAACACATCGTTATTTACAAACCGTTGCGTTTCCCTACATTGGACTACTGTTTTAATCGCCTGACTGCCCTTAATATATATTGCATATCTAAAGCACATTTATTTTTCAGTGATGGATCGACTAACGACGACTCTATAATAATTATAATAAATAAGAGTGTTGATAGTAGTGAAGCTTGAATATGTTCTCGATTTTATAGCCAATATTCATTTAGAAATTATATAAATGGAACTGGATAAATGAAACTAGATAGATGATATACGCAAAGAACTTCAACAATCACTATTAATAATGGTATCCCTATGAAAACCAACAAGTTACCTAAGTCAGAATGGACTGACACACAGGCAGCTGGTTCTCAATCTCAGCAGTCTATACCGTCTAGCGATTACCGCAGGCACAGTTATGTCACGCAGCAGACCGAAAACGCCAGTAATGACGCTAGCTATAGCCATAAAGATGCAAAGAATGAACGTTCAGATAATGAGTACTCAGACTACTTGGCAGAAGATAACGTCTTATCACATAACTATTCTGGATACAAAAGCGCTGACCAAGATTCCAATGATGCAGAAGAGTCAGCCATGAATCGTCAGGTCATAGAACAATTCAATACTGCTAATGGCTACAAACGACCAAAAACACTTAACAAAGATGAGCCATTGATATCAGGGCTTTTGGATGATCAAATGAGCAATTTAAAAGATAACGTCCAACAGGATGCTAACGTATCGTCAGCCGATATCGACTCATCATATAAAGAGATACCGGAGCGCGTATTTATGAATGGACTTATCAAACATACAGGCATTGCGTTAGCGATTATTATACCGCTAGCGGCGTTTTCAGCCTATGCAGCTACGCCACCAGTGAATATGGCAACTACTGAAACGTCTAGTAATGCGATGAGCGAAAAAACCACAACTGACATGTTGTCAATCAAGCCAAGTGATATTATTTATAAGTCTACAAATACACCAACCACAGTAGATAATGTAGACCTAAATTCTTACGCAGGGACATGGTATGAAGTTGGTCGTTTACCGATGTACTTTCAGCGTAAGTGCGCAGGTGACGTAACCGCAAATTATGCTCAAAATAATGATGGTTCAGGCATTACAGTCACCAATAAATGTGTGGCTGCAGATGGTTCAGATATCGTTGCAGAAGGCCTAGCAAAGCCAGTAGATGATAGTGGCAGTAAATTAAAAGTGACATTCTTACCTAAGTGGATCAGGTGGATTCCAGTAGGTCGCGCAGATTATTGGGTGCTGGCACGTGATGAAGACTACAAAACGGCTCTCGTGGGCACACCTGACAAAAAATACTTATGGTTATTGGCACGTTCACCAAATATTAGCCAAGAGACCTATGCTAAGTATCGCCAAATTGCGCAGCAGCAAGGTTACGATTTAAAAGAATTTACGCTGACGTCACAAACTGATCAAACCGTGAACTTGGTACCATAAAGCTGAATAAGCCACATATTTTCTTCTGCAGAGATTTAGATGCAAGTTTTTGATATATCATCAACGATTCATATTCAATAGCTAGACTAATTCAAGACAAAGCAGCCGTCCGTGCTGCTTTATTTTTATTGCTACACATCAGAACTGGGATGCTAATAGATACTATGTAAACGGTTATCACTGGCAAAATAAGGCGTTTTAGGCTAAAATCTAGGCGATTTGAATACTCTGACGTCAAGAACTGATGTTGATAGTGGTTGATAATCGCATTACAGTCACCACTTAGAGCATATACGACCTATCTCATTTATACTTCTCCATATTTTATTGACCATACATTACTGACCATAAGGATGTTTCTCGTGAGCAACGCTGATACCTTACGCCAATTACATCAAGACCACTTAAAAAATTACAACAATCAAGAGCAACAAGCCATTGAGCTTATGGGGCTATTGAATAAGCTTTACAATGCGCAAGATGTACAAGTGACTTTGTTTGGTGAAACGCTAGACTCTACCTCAGTCAGCCAGATATTAGCGTTACATCAAAAAGTAGCCCTACGTGACCACGGTGCCAAATCTATCGACATCTCTGATACTTTAGCAATGGTAAAAGTAATTGCAGAGAGCAAAGAGATTCAAGCGACCCGCATTGATGTTGGACAACTGCTCGCTAACGATACTGAAGTACAAGCAGCACTACAGTCTATCGACAATGCTGGCGCTACAAATGGCGCGACAGATGTTGTGCTGTACGGTTTTGGTCGTATTGGTCGTATTTTGACTCGACTATTATTGTCACAAGCCTCAAGTGCAAAAGGCTTACAACTAAAAGCCATTGTTGTGCGTCCAGCCGCTGCTGGCGATCTTGCTAAGCGTATTTCATTGCTTGAACGTGATTCAATCCATGGTAGATTCTTAGGCGGCATTAGTATTGATGACGACAATAATGGCATGATCGTGAATGGCCGTTTTGTACAAGTTATCTATGCCAAAGATCCGAGCGAGATTGACTATACTGCTTATGGTATTGATGATGCATTAGTCATCGATAACACAGGTATCTGGAAAGACGAAGCTGGTCTTGGTAAGCACTTGCAAGCGACAGGCGTGAAAAAGGTCTTATTAACAGCACCTGCTGGTGGCGATATCAAAAACGTCGTTTATGGTGTGAATAATAATACGGTTGGCGACGATAATATCGTTAGTGCTGCGAGCTGTACAACCAATGCGATTACGCCAACGCTAAACGTACTAAACGATGAGTACGGTATCGAAAATGGTCACGTAGAGACTATTCACTCATTTACCAACGATCAAAACTTGGTTGATAACTACCATAAAGCAGATCGCCGTGGTCGTAGTGCTGTCATGAATATGGTTATTACCAGCACAGGTGCAGCAAAAGCAGTTGGTAAAGCATTGCCAGAATTGAACGGCAAGCTAACTGGTAACGCGATCCGTGTACCAACGCCAAATGTCAGCTTAGCCATTTTGAACTTGAACTTAAAAAATGCACCAGCAAATGCTGAAGCTTTAAATGAGTTCTTACGTAAAATGGCTAACAGCAGCACGTGGCAGTCGCAAATCGCTTATACAGACTCTACAGAAGCAGTATCGACAGATTTTGTGGGTACGACCCATGTCGGTATTGTTGATGCGCAAGCGACTATCCTAACTGACAACCAAGCTATCGTATATGTTTGGTATGACAATGAAGTAGGTTACAGCACTCAGGTGCTACGTCTGGCGACACAAATGGCAGGAATCAGCTACGCTCAAATCCCAGCATAATGTACTGAACATCTTAGAGCAATGACATATTATTAATCATATCGAAGTCGTATTTACTTTAGATCAGCGTTATTTAATAATTATGCGTTTGTAGATACCACTTTGAATAGATTGATATGACTTTAACTGTCATACTTAAACACCCGATAGTCCGATTGATTATCGGGTGTTATTGTCATAATGGGCGTTGAGTAATAGATGCTTGTCTAGTTTTCATTATGACGTAATAGTCTAGCAAAACCCAAAATACAGCCGTTGGTTGTTACCAGTTTATACACTGGATTGTGAATTAAGGAACGTAGAATGCGATTTATTGATGAAGCCGTCGTAACGGTAAAAGCAGGTGACGGTGGTAACGGAATCGCCAGTTTTCGCCGAGAAAAATATGTCCCACGCGGTGGTCCTGATGGTGGTGATGGTGGCAAGGGTGGAGATGTGTATGTCATTGCAGAAGACAACACCAATACCCTAGTTGACTATCGTTATACTCGCCGTCATGACGCCATGAGAGCAGAAAATGGTCATAGTAGAAATTGTTCAGGCAAAGGGTCTGATGATTTGTATCTACCTGTACCAGTTGGCACGACGGTCGTTGATACTGAAACCGATGAAGTATTGGGTGATTTGATTGAAATTGGTCAGACGTTGCTGATTGCCAAAGGTGGTGACGGTGGTCTGGGTAATACGCATTTCAAGAGCTCTACCAACCAAGCGCCGCGTAAAGCCACTTCAGGTTTTGAAGGTGAGCTAAAGGTTCTTAAGTTTGAGCTAAAAGTAGTGGCTGATGTGGGTCTGATTGGTTTGCCTAATGCAGGTAAGTCTACCTTTATCCGTCAGGTTTCTGCTGCCAGACCAAAAGTTGCTGACTATCCTTTTACCACGCTAGTTCCTAACCTCGGTGTGGTTGATATCGGTCGTCATCGTTCGTTTGTGATGGCTGACATTCCTGGTCTAATTGAAGGCGCATCAGAAGGCGCAGGACTTGGCATTCGCTTTTTAAAGCATGTTGCGCGTACCCGTCGTCTATTGCATTTGGTTGATGTAAAGCCAGTCGATGGTAGTGACCCGGTCGAAAATGCCCGTGTTATCTTAAATGAGCTTGAGCGTTTTTCGCCCGAATTGGCTAATCTACCGCAGATTTTAGTATTGAACAAAATTGACCAAGTGGCTGAAGAAGAGCTAAATGAGCTATGTACGCATATCGTAGCAGAATTGGGCTGGACAGGCATCGTATTCCGCACAGCAACCTTAACGGGTGAAGGCGTCGATGCAGTCAAATATCACTTAATGAATGAGATCGAACGTGAGCGTGAGCGCGAGATAGAAGATCCTATCTTTGCTGACGCACAAAAAGAGCGTTTTGAGCGACTAGAAGCAGAAGTACGTCTGAATACTGAAGCACAGCGTGAAGCATACCGTGCAGCCAAAAAGGCGGCACGTGAAGGTTTAGATTTGTCTGATGAAGATGATGACGACGATGGTGTTGAAGTAATGTACGTTCCTTAAGCTAGTATGCTTGAGCTGATATACTTGAATGATTAAATTAATCCCTCTAATCAATTTATGTGAGAAAAAGGAGTTTATATGGCAGGTGACATCACAAATACGACCGAAGAAGCAAGGTTTATTAAACAAGATCGCAACTTTGATATTCAGCGCGTTATTGTCAAGATTGGTTCGTCATTACTGACTAACAATGGTCGGGGGCTGGATCGTACTGCCATATATGAGTGGGCAAAGCAAATTGCACGCCTGCACAAAAAAGGCGTAGAGGTGTTGCTGGTGTCATCAGGAGCCGTTGCCGAAGGTGTGGTACGCATGGATCTTGAAGAGCGTCCTAAAAAACTGGCCGCACTACAAGCCTGTGCTTCTATTGGTCAGATGGGTTTGATCGAAACGTGGTGGTCAGCTCTGATTCAGCATGGTATTCAAAGCTCGCAGCTTCTATTAACGCACGATGATTTGTCCAATCGCAGCCGATATCTCAACACCACGAGTGCGCTGACGCAACTGTTAGAATGGCGTGTGCTACCCGTTATCAATGAAAACGATACCATCACTATTGATGAAATCAAATTCGGTGATAATGATACGTTGGGTGCCATGGCAGCTGCGATGATCAATGCAGACTTGTATATTATCTTAACGGATCAAGATGGGGTATTTACTGATAACCCACGTGATAACCCTAATGCCAAAATGATCCGTCAAGAGCGTGCGATGGCTGATTATTTATTTGATATAGCAGGTGATGGTGGTAAGCTCGGTCGCGGTGGTATGTTGACCAAAATCCGTGCGGGTCGTCTGGCTGCAATGGGTGGTTGCCCAACCGTTATTGTGAGCGGTGCGATTGATGATGTGATCACTCGTGTGGTGTCAGGTGAGGCCGTAGGTACACTACTGACTACCAACGACGAAGACAAGATCATTGCACGTAAACAGTGGCTTGCAGCTCACTTGCGCATGTCGGGCAGTCTGATGGTTGATGCTGGCGCTGCTAAAGCACTGACAGAACACAATAGAAGTCTATTGCCTGTTGGCGTGGTAGATGTGCGCGGCGACTTCGATGAAGGCGACGTCGTAGAAATCACTCATCAAGATACTGGCGAGCGTATTGCAGTGGGGCAGGTGAATTTTTCATCGAATGATGCACGCCGCGTCGCTCGTGAGCGTACTGAACAGTTCGACAAGATTTTTGGTAACAATGAAGAACGTGTGGTTATGGTACATCGTGATAATCTTGCACTCACCGTGTAGCGCATAAGTTGTGTAGCCGCTTTTACTTTATCTAGCGTCTCTAAGTTTTAGGTACGCTGGATATCAGGTGCGTTAGATGAATTTATCAGCTACAAATAGGTGATAAACTTTGTCTTAACCTCAGTTGATGTAGTTCATACGCTATAACTGTTTATTATTTTATTCAATCTATTTTATCCGATACAGTATTCATTAATGATTATAGATATTGTGTTGTTTTGGAGATTTGTACATGAGTGCTTTAGACAACAGTGACTCGGCTCAGCAGCAGTTTGCCCCCTTAAAAAATGACAGACTGCTACGCGCATTGCGCTTTGAACCCATCGATACCACGCCAGTTTGGATGATGCGTCAAGCTGGTCGTTATTTACCAGAGTATAAAGCCACTCGTGCCGAAGCAGGCGACTTTATGAGTCTGTGCAAAGATACAGATCGAGCTACTGAAGTGACGCTTCAGCCATTACGCCGCTTTGATCTAGATGCTGCTATTTTATTTAGTGACATTTTGACCATTCCTGATGCGATGGGCTTGGGTCTTTATTTCGAAACAGGTGAAGGCCCTAAATTCAAACACCCGATTCGTGAACAGGCAGATCTCGATAGATTACCAGTACTCGAGCCTAACGATTCTCTTGACTACGTGATGCGCGCTGTCACCAGCATCCGTAAAGCATTGAATGGTCAAGTACCATTGTTTGGGTTTTCTGGTAGCCCGTGGACGTTGGCTACATACATGATTGAGGGCGGAAGCTCAAAAGATTATCGCTATACCAAAGGCTTTTTGTACAGCAATCCTGATTTTTTACATCAATTATTGAATAAGCTTGCGACTTCGGTTATTGATTACCTAGATGCGCAAATCGTTGCTGGTGCTCAGATCGTACAAATATTTGACAGTTGGGGCGGCGCCCTCGGCCATCGCCAATTTATTGAGTTTTCGCACATCTACAATAAGCGCATCGTCGCTGAACTGAAGCTGCGTCATCCGCAAGTACCAGTAGTATTGTTTACCAAGGGTGGCGGGTTATGGCTTGATACTCAGGCTGATAGTGAGGCTGATGTGCTAGGTCTAGACTGGACGATGCCGCTTGACCGTGCGCGTCAAGTATTAACTGAAAGCCAGCGCCAATTGACTAAAAAACATAAAAAATTGCAAAGCAGTAAAGCCATTCAAGGTAATTTGGATCCAGCAACACTGTATGGATCACCAGCGACGATACGTGCTGAGGTGAATGCGATGCTTGATCGTGCTTATGCAGATGGCGAAAAGACAGGCTATATAGCAAACTTAGGTCATGGCATCACTCAATGGGTCAACCCTGACAATGCCAAAGTCTTTGTCGATGCAGTACACGACTATAAAATCTAAAATTGGGCTTACTCTTGTATGGCTAGATGAGCCATGTAAGAGCCTATCGGTATTGTCTAGTAATTTTGAATAAAAGAGAGTGTTTTATGATTTCAGCAGCTATTGTCGGTGGTACAGGCTATACAGGTATCGAGCTTATTCGCTTATTGTCTGCTCACCCTGAGGTTTCTATTGATTTGCTTACCTCGCGTAGCGAAGCTGGCACTCGTGCTGATGAAATATTTCCAAGTTTGCGCGGCATCTCTGACATTGTGTTCAGTGATTTGGGTGATAACACGCTGAGTGCACTACAAGAGTGTGATGTTGTGTTTTTTGCAACGCCACATGGTGTAGCGATGAAGCAAGCTGAAGCGCTCACGCAAGCTGGCGTAAAAGTTATTGATTTGGCTGCTGACTTTCGTTTGCAGTCATTGACTGAGTTTGAGCACTGGTATAAACAGTCTCACGCCTGTCCTGAGCTGTTGAAGACAGCGGTTTATGGATTGCCTGAAATTAATCGGGATAAGCTTGCTAGTGCATTGTTAGTAGGTAATCCTGGCTGTTATCCGACCACTGCAATCTTGGGACTAAAACCAATCATTGAAGCACAAAATGAACAAACAAAAAGGTTGATTGAGTCTCGTATCGTAATTGATGCCAAATCTGGAGTATCTGGCGCTGGTCGCCAAGCATCGCTTGCACTCAACTATGCTGAGACAACCGATAACTTCAAAGCCTACAGCGTTGAAGGTCATCGCCATTTACCTGAGATAGAGCAGGGTGTTGCACAGTTATTGGGTAGTCAGTTTGACCACCGTATCCGTTTCTTACCGCATCTGGTACCGATGATACGTGGCATGCTGAGTTCAATTCATATGGAGTTGACTGATGAAGGTGTGGCTATTGATTGGCAGCAAACGTTTGAAGACAGCTACGCCTTAGAAAGTTTCGTTGATGTCATGCCAAAAGGTATTTATCCAGACACACGCAGTGTGCGTGCTAGTAATCGTTTGCGCATTGCGATACATCAAGACAATGAGCGCGCCGAATTGACGGTTATTGTCGTACAAGATAATTTGGTAAAAGGTGCAGCAGGACAGGCCGTTCAAAATATGAATGTGATGTTTGGATTTGATGAAACAATGGGACTAAATTTTGCGCCTATTGTTCCTTAATGCTGACTTTGTTGCGTTTAAGTCATTCATATTTATGATACTAGGTATTG
Source organism: Psychrobacter sp. H27 (assembly GCF_059072655.1). Lineage (NCBI taxonomy): Bacteria > Pseudomonadati > Pseudomonadota > Gammaproteobacteria > Moraxellales > Moraxellaceae > Psychrobacter > Psychrobacter sp. H27. The sequence goes on from NZ_JCACRX010000001.1 coordinate 2,890,711, forward strand.
ATTATAAATTCCGCTATAATGACTTGCCCTTACTTTTAAGAGATACCATCTAGATGCGTACTAAGCTTGAACTACGCTTTTTCTCGAAGTCAGCACGCTTATCGTGTCAAGATCCTGTTCTATGTGATTTGGGATACAAAATGCATTCCAATCAAGATGATAATGGTCTTGAACAGCATGTCGGGAGCAATCAACGCGGCGCATCTACGCTAGTACTGGCATTGTTCGTGGTAGCCGTATTAGTAACAGCTGTGGTTGGATTAGTATTTGGTCATAAGCTTGGCTATCAGCGCGGCTTTCACTCGATGGAAACACAAGCCAAACAAGCAATTATCGATGGTACTGAAGCGACAGCAGCACTTGAGGATTTGCGTCTCAGTAACAAGATAGCGACGAATCAGGCGGCAGCTGCCAAGCAAGAATTGGCCATAAGCTTAGCGAACCTCAACGAGCTGCGTGAAAACCAGCAAGCGTTGACAGTAGAAAACAGACAAGTCACACAGCTCAATGAATTATATGCTGATGTCATTAGTGATAAAGGCGGTATGCCACTGCAAGTATTAGGCGCCAAGATTGAGCCACTACCCGAAAATGCTTTTGAGTATGGTTTTGACATCGGGATGCTTAGCAGCGATGGTCAGGCTAAGCGTCTTAGACCAACGTTGACACTGCTCAACAATGACGACCTTGTAGAAGTGCCTTTAGATCCTGCAAGCTACGCTATTGAAGGTATTGTCCGTATACGTGGTCGCTTTGTGATGCCATCAGGTTTCAAGCCTTTACAAGCAAAGCTTAGTTTGCAAGCAGGTGGGCAAGAGGTGGAACAGCTGTATGATTGGAGACTCGGCGATAGAGTTGATAACATGCTACCATCACTTTTAGATTTGCCAGAAGTCGATGAAAGTCCTATTTCGCAATAGGGACGTGTCCTAATAAACATCTAATAGCGATGATATAGCCAAAAGCAAAGTAGAACGATTATAGTCATAGAAAGTAGAGCGACTATAGTTAGTAATTATATTTTGCATCATGGCTCACCGCCTGCCTTTACAACTTCTTTTATTTTAAACTTACCTTATAATTATACTTTGATTATGATGAAAAAAATGATATCACAAGACATGCCAACAGCTGCTGATTGGCACTTTCCACATATACCTGCGTATCGTGCCCAAGACGGCGATACCGATGATGAAACATCACCGCAAGCAGATGTATTGGTCGCAGAACCAGAAGTCGCTAAACCACCAATGTATGCAGTGGTTATGTACAATGACAACTATACGCCAATGGAATTCGTTGTTTATATTTTACAGTCAGAGTTTCGCCATACCATGGATTCTGCGGTTGAGATTATGTTGACGATTCATAACAGTAGCAAAGGCATTGCTGGCATTTACCCCAAAGATATTGCTGAGACCAAAGCCAAAAAAGTAAATAGCTTAGCGCACCGTGAAGGTTATCCGTTACTGACGCAGATTGAACCTCATCAAGGTGAATAAGCGTTTGCGTCTCGTTTTGTCATCAGTATTTGCCTTACCATGCCGAATTTTTTAACATATATCAACGGCTCACTATAACAGTGAGCTTGATCACTTATCTTCTCAACGTCTGCTTTTCTTTCAATACTTATTTTTCTAATCACTTTGTTTCAAATCTTCATTGTATTAACCATATTAGTGAGCAGCCACGTCGCTATGATAGACTTGATTTTTTCATAATATATCCTTATATATTAAAGTGTATCTATAAATAGCTTTGAATTCGATACTATTATGATAGCTGCACTATGATGATAGCTGCTTTGTTGGCTACAGAGCTATTTAGCATAGTCATTTGGCATAGTACTCAAATAATCCTTTCGATATTAATACCCCTAATAGTCCATTCATCTTTTATCTGCTCAAAATTTTGAGTGTCAGTCGTTGCTGTTTAGCCTTTTAACACTTACTTTTTGTATGCTTTGATACACTTTAGTCTGCGTTAATAGATTGACTCCGTCCAAATATCGTGTTGATATAAAGACAAGCGACTATGAATTATCACAATCACTGCTAACTGGTAGATAGGTTAAGCATTCGTAAAACAGTCTTTACCACAAACAATATATCCACGGCTTGTAATAATACGAATATCACCCTTGAACAATCGATCTGCCGCCCTGATTTACTTACTAACTCATTCATAAAACTATCAATTATAAAGATAGATATAACCGTAGGAAGTTGTTATGTTAAGTCGTCATCTTGAAGTTTCTCTACGTTTAGCAATGACGCTTGCGCGCCAAAAATCGCATGAGTATCTTACTGTTGAACACCTGCTACTAGCGCTACTAGAAAACACCCACGCTGCCAATACGTTGACTGCTTGTAATGCCAATGTGTCGGCGCTGCGGTCTGAACTTGAAGCGTATATCAATAAGCATACGCCCACTATTGATGCAAACACGGAACAATCGCCGCAGCCAACGCAAAGCTTCGATCGTATTTTGCAGCGTGCTATTTTCCATGTGCAATCTATAGGCGGTGGTCGCCTAGTTGAAGGCTCTGATATTTTGGTATCTATGTTCTCAGAGCATGATACTTATGCCGTTTATTTGCTCAAAAAGCAGGGCATCAGTCGCCTTGAGCTGACCCAGTATTTGTCACATGGTCAAGACAAAGAAGAGCCGTCTGAACCACGTGCTTCTATGTCTGGCGAGCGCCGCAGTGCATCTGAAAAAACCAGCAAAGACCCATTGGTTGAGTTCGCGACCAATCTAAACCAACGTGCTGCAGAAGGTAAGACAGATCCTTTAATTGGACGTGCTTCTGAAATTGAGCGTGCAGCTCAGGTCTTATGCCGCCGCCGCAAAAACAACCCATTGTTAGTGGGTGAGCCTGGTGTTGGTAAAACCTCTATCGCCGAAGGTTTAGCATGGTTAATCATCAATGACAAAGCGCCAAAACCACTTAATGGTTGTGTGATCTATAGCCTTGATATTGGCTCACTGATCGCAGGCACCAAATATCGTGGTGATTTTGAAAAGCGTATGAAGTCACTGCTTGATGCCTTGAAGAAAAAACCAAATGCTATTCTTTTTATTGATGAGATTCATATGATCATTGGCGCAGGGTCGTCGATGAGTAGTAATATGGATGTATCAAACTTAATTAAGCCTGCACTTGCTAATGGTGAGCTACGCTGTATTGGTTCAACTACCTTTACTGAGTATCGTCAGGTGTTTGAAAAAGATCATGCACTATCGCGTCGCTTCCAGAAGATCGATGTAAAAGAGCCTAGCGTCAATGATACTATTGATATTTTACGCGGTCTCAAACCTCGTTATGAAGAGTTCCACAATGTCGAATATACCGACGAAGCTCTAGTCATGGCAGTACAATTATCAGCCAAGCACATTCACGAACGTTTCTTGCCTGATAAAGCTATTGACGTAATCGACGAAGCAGGTGCTTATAAGCGTTTGGGCGTGGTACCTGATGTAGAAGACATCGATGCTGAAGAGAGCTTTATTGCCGATTTAGAGCAAGATTTTGATGCGCAAATCGATGCCGAAGAGGTTGATATCGATGCAGACAATGGCAGTGATAATGAAATGTTAGACGAAGCCGAAGCTGCTAAGGCAGATGACCGCGCTAAGTCTACTGATGGTGTAAAAGTATCAAAAGCAGCGAAACCGCCAATGAAAATCGACGTGGCTGATATCGAAGCTATTATTGCTAAGCTTGCACGTATTCCGCCTAAGTCTGTATCAAGTGATGACAAGAGCATTCTTGAACACTTGGATCGCGACCTCAAGCATCTAGTGTTTGGTCAGGATGAGGCGATTGCAACACTTGCTGATGCCATCAAACTGTCTCGTGCAGGATTAAAAGCACCAGATAAGCCAATCGGCTCGTTTATGTTTGCAGGACCAACAGGCGTGGGTAAAACAGAAGTATCACGTCAGCTTGCTAACTTGTTAGGCGTAGAGCTGGTACGTTTTGATATGTCAGAGTATATGGAAGCCCATACTGCCTCGCGCCTGATTGGTGCGCCTCCGGGCTATGTCGGGTATGATCAAGGTGGATTGCTCACTGAAAAAATCAACCAACATCCGCATTGTGTATTGCTTCTTGATGAAATTGAAAAAGCACATCCAGATGTGTTCAACTTGTTACTGCAAGTCATGGATCATGGTACCTTGACGGACAATAACGGCCGTGTTGCTATCTTCAAGCAAGTCATCGTTATCATGACAACGAACGTTGGTGCTGATAGTATCAGTCGCTCTTCTATGGGCTTTACTCAGCAAGATCATAGCCGTGATAATACCGAGTCACTCAAGCGCGTCTTTACGCCAGAATTCCGTAACCGTTTAGATGCGATTATTCAATTCAATCCCCTAGATACTTCAGTTGTCGTATCGGTTGTTGATAAGTTCTTGGTTGAGCTGCAAGTACAGCTTGATGATAAGCAAGTCACTTTAGAGATTGATGATGACGTACGGGATTATCTAGCTGACAAAGGTTATGACCGTCTGATGGGTGCGCGTCCGATGCAGCGCCTGATTCAGGATGAAATCAAAAAGCCATTGGCAAGTATGATCTTATTCGGCGAATTGGTGAATGGTGGGGTAGTTCACTTGACCTTGGAACCCAAAGCAGACGACATACAAGATGGCGATACCGTGAAGCTAGATAAGTCTACGGATAAAGGCTCATCTGACAGTCGAATCGTTCTGACAGTCGTTGAAACTCACGAGCCGCGTTCGGACTCTGAGTCAGTAGCCAGCTAAGCAGCTTACTAAAGCGCTTACTACTAATGCGTTTAGTTCTAAGGTGCTGAGTTCGATTGAATGACAAACGGTTACCGTATGAATGCGGTAGCCGTTTTTTTATTGCTATAATTTATCAACAAAGCTCATATGGTTTTTTGTTACCATTAACCTTTAAAATAAACCAATTATTGAGCCCTATCTCATAATAAATATAAAAAGGATTTACTATGGAACTGTTTGACGAACAAACAACCAAAACGCCAGAGCAAAAACAAGCTATTCTAGATAATGTCCGCTTGCCAGAAGACTGGAAGACGGCATTGGCCGATGAGTTGACGTCTGAAAATATGGATAATTTACGCGCATTTTTGAAAGAAGCTTACCAGTCGAGTGATAGTATCTATCCGCCTGCACCATTGATGTTCAATGCACTTAATCTTACCCCTTTATCACGGGTCAAAGTTGTCATCTTGGGTCAGGATCCTTATCATCGCCCAGGACAGGCTATGGGTTTGTCATTTTCTGTTCCTAAAGCCATCCCCAAGCCGCCATCACTCAATAACCTCCTAAAAGAGATGGCAGATGATATTGGTATTCGTCCGTCAGCGCATGGGGATCTGACCTATTGGGCTGAGCAAGGTGTTTTACTGTTAAATAGTTCACTGACTGTACGAGAAGGCGAGCCGAATAGTCATCAAAATAAAGGCTGGGAGCAGTTCACTGATGCAGTCATCGATGCGGTGAACGAACAGACAGAGCATACTGTGTTTATACTATGGGGTAGTAAAGCACAGAAAAAGGGAAAGTATATTGATACCGACAAGCATCTGATTCTGACTGCAGTACATCCTTCACCCTTGGCTGCCAACCGTGGTGGGTTCTTTGGTACCAAACCTTTTTCCAAAACAAATGATTATTTGGTGCAATACGGTCAGACACCGATTGATTGGCAACTGCCACAATAGATGATGACCATATCGAGTATAAGTTTGAAACCTGATCAATCGTTGAGTCGTCAGCCAGATATCAAAGGTGTGCATACCAGTACATTTTGGTTAGCTGAAGATACTAAATGGATGCAAAAAGCGCTGAAGCTCGCTGAACAGGGAGCTGAGTGTGGGGAAGTACCAGTCGGGGCAGTGTTAGTTCATGAGCAGCAGATAATCGGTCAAGGGTTTAATCAACCAATTGGCGGTCACGATGCGACAGCTCATGCTGAGATAGTCGCGTTGAGAGATGCGTGTCAACGTTTAGAGAATTATAGATTGCCACTACACACGACTCTATATGTGACGTTGGAGCCGTGTACTATGTGTATTGGTGCCTTGATTCACGCTCGTGTAGATAGGCTAATATATGCAGCGAATGAACCACGTGCTGGTATGGTAGGTAGTCAGCTTGATTTATCAATTCAGCCTTTTTACAACCATAATATCCAAGTTCACAGAGGGTTGTGCAGTGAGCATAGTAGTCAGATGCTAAAGACGTTTTTTCGTGAGCGTAGGCGAGCAGCAAAAAAGAATAAAAGTAAGGCTTTGATTGAAAATAACTAATAAACAAGATATCAGTCTTGGTGCTAGTGATAGCGTCTATTTTTTGCTATAATGTCGCCCTATTTGGTAGCGAACCTTTTGTTCTGCTACCAAACATATGATATATCAGTAAATATTACTTTATTGAGATTGTGTGATAGATCCCATAAGTAGCAATTATTATTGTTGAGTAAGCACTATGACCGTCTCCACATCTGACAACGATTTGCTCAACAAAAATGACAGCAAAGGTCATCCAACGCGCTATCCTGTGATCTGTATTGATGGCCCTAGCGGTGCAGGAAAAGGTACGGTCACTTGGCGTTTGGCACAAGTACTGGGTTATCAATTGTTGGATTCCGGGGCGTTATATAGAATCGTAGGACTCAAGGCATTTGAAGCTGGATTAATAACCGCAGATGCTAGCCAACCAATTGACGCAGATGCTGTATTAGCACTTACAAAAAGCTTGGATATAGCGTTTGTACCGAACAATGACTCAGGACGTGTAGACATCATCGTGAATGGGCAAGCAGTTGGTGACCAAGTACGCAATGAGACAGTCGGTGGATATGCGTCGCAAATTGCAGTGTTTCCACAAGTTCGTCAGGCCTTACTCACATTACAACAAGACATGGCCACACGTTCAGGGCTTGTCGCTGATGGTCGAGACATGGGAACGGTTGTATTCCCAGATGCGGACGTCAAAGTGTATTTGACTGCCAGTGCTGAAGCGCGTGCTCAGCGCCGTGTCACTCAGCTGATTGATGCGGGTCAAACGGCAGATTTTGAAGCGATTTTGTCAACGATCAAAGCACGTGATGACCGTGATGAAAACCGTAGTACAGCGCCATCAAAACCTGCAACGGATGCTTTATTGCTTGATAGCTCTACACTTAGTGCTGATACTGTTTATGAGCAAGTAAAGAAGCACTGCCAAGATCAAGGTGTTTTTTTTAGTAGTTAATAAAAGAGTAATAGCTAGTAAAAACAACATATTAAGTACCAAAAAGTTCAGCACAAGCTTTATTTTTGATGTAAAATTATACAGCTAGGATTTGGTGCTTTAACTGGGCGGAAATAGTTAGCTGAAAAACTCAAAAAAAGACAGTTGTTGTTAGTAATCTCGATAATATGCTTACTAACAACAAACGTTTTTTTATATGATTGTATGAGATATAAAACCAGTATCCTCGTTTTATGCAATCATAAATTTGATCCGTACTGTGCTGGACAGGATACGGCTATACAAAGGTAGACATAATGGAATCATTTGCTGAACTATTTGAAGCGAGCATCGAAGAAACAGGCCTAGATATCGAGCGTGGCTCGGTTATCAATGGTACTGTTGTGGCCATCGATAGCGATTGGATCACAGTAGATACTGGTCTGAAATCTGAAGGTATCGTCGCTCGTGAAGAGTTTTTAAGCGAAGAAGGCGAACTTGAAGTTGAAGTTGGCGATAGCGTTGATGTCGTAGTTGAAGCGGTTGATAACGGCATGGGCCAAACCTTGCTGTCACGTGAAAAAGCTAAGCGTGTTGAAACTTGGAACTTCCTTGAAAAAATCGCTGACAATGATGAAATCGTAAAAGGTGTCATTTCAAGCAAAGTTAAAGGCGGTTTCACTGTAGATATCGGTTCAGTACGCGCGTTCTTACCAGGTTCATTGGTAGATGTACGTCCTATCCGTGATACGACGCATCTTGAAGGCAAAGAGCTAGAATTCAAAGTCATCAAACTTGACCAAAAACGCAACAACGTTGTTGTTAGCCGCCGTGCAGTTATGGAAGCTGAAAACTCAGCTGAGCGCGAAGAGCTATTGAACAAGCTTGAAGAAGGCATCGAGATCGAAGGTATCGTTAAGAACCTTACTGATTACGGCGCGTTCGTTGATCTAGGTGGTATCGATGGTCTATTGCACATCACTGACATGGCATGGCGCCGTATCAAGCATCCATCTGAAGTTGTTGAAGTTGGCCAAGACCTAAAAGTTAAAGTATTGAAGTTTGACCGTGAGCGCAACCGCGTTAGCCTAGGTCTAAAACAACTTGGTACCGATCCTTGGGATAACGTTGGCGGTACTTATCCAGTAGGTAGTGTTGTTAAAGCACGCGTAACCAACCTAACTGACTATGGTTGTTTTGCTGAGATTTCTGAAGGTATCGAAGGTCTAGTACACGTATCAGAAATGGATCATACCAACAAAAACATCCACCCATCTAAAGTTGTTCAAGTGGGCGATGAAGTTGAAGTAATGATTCTTGATATCGACGAAGAACGTCGCCGTATCAGCTTAGGTATCAAGCAGACTCTAGCTAACCCATGGGATGAGTTTGATAAGAAACATGAGCGCGGTGATAAAATCACTGGTACGATCAAATCAATCACTGACTTCGGTATCTTTATCGGTCTAGACGGTGGTATTGATGGTCTTGTTCATCTATCTGATATCTCTTGGAACGAGACTGGCGAAGATGCTATCCGTAACTACAATAAAGGCGATACTGTAGAAGCTATGGTATTGTCTGTAGATGCAGAAGCTAACCGTATCAGCCTAGGCGTGAAACAGTTGAGCTCTGATCCATTTAACGAATACCTAGTTGGTAACGACCGCGGTGCTATCGTTAATGGTAAAGTAAAAGAAGTAGACGCTAAAGGCGCTACTATCGAGCTTGCTGACGAAGTTGAAGCTTATTTACGTGCTTCTGAGATTCAACGTGACCGCGTTGAAGATGCAACTAAGCATCTGAGCGTTGGTGATGACGTTGAAGCGAAAATCATCAGTGTAGATCGTAAAACACGCAACATCAACTTGTCTATCAAAGCGAAAGACGAAGCTGAAGAGCGTCAAGCGATTAAAGATCTTGGTAGCACCAATACTACTGCTGCTCCAGGTTCTGATGCACAGCCAAAAACTATTGGTGACTTGATCAAAGAACAAATGCAGTAAGCTGTAAGTTATTGATATAGCAGTAATATAAAAAAGCGACTTCGGTCGCTTTTTTTTTGATTAAATTTTGATAGGGATAATTAATAGCGAAGGTTTTTGGCTAAATGGGCAAACTCTTATTCCTATTTACCGCAATATCCGCTATCATTTGCAACATTGAGTAACGAGATGTGAGCATCAGTGTATGCAGAGCTATAACCTAACTCTAGCCATGAGTGTACTTTTTAATGAATAGCTAATCATTAGCTATTAAATTATTTACTAAGCACACGATACTGTTTCATCATCAGTTTATCCATTAATCAACAAGGCAAGTGTAATAATGCAGCAAGCGATCAACAAATCTGAATTTATTAGTAATTTGAGTGCGAATTGTGACAACATGGCAGATACTACTGTCGATGATGCCGTTCGTGAAATATTAAATTTAATGACTCATACTTTGGCTAGTGATGGTCGAGTCGAGGTTCGCGGGTTTGGTAGTTTTTGTCTACATCATCGCCGTGCTCGTGTGGGACGCAACCCTAAGACGGGTGAAAGTGTACCAGTCCCAGCCAAAGCCATTCCACACTTTAAACCAGGTAAGGCTCTGCGTGAAGCAGTCAACGATAAAGTAGCCCATAGCTAATATTTATCTATTATTGACCAAGCACACCTTATCATTCCAAACAGGGGTAACTGTCTCATGCGCTTTTTACTATTTGTATTGCTGTTCTTGAGCTTTGCTTATTCGCTTGGTTTGGTATTAGCAAATAATACCGAGGTCGGAGTCAATTTACTGTTTTCGCAAGCGCCTACGATGAACTTGGGGCTGCTACTCATCCTGTGCTTAATGCTAGGTATTGTCATTGGCATCTTGCTGTCATTGCTCATATTCCGTGTCTTACAGAATAGATGGGAAATATCACGTCTAAATAAGGCGAACACACATTTAGAAGAGCAGCTGACGCAAGCCAATGCGGTTATTGATCGTCAAGCAAGTGCGCCAACGGTGGATGAAGCCGTTTATGGTGCGAGGACTACGAATGTCCAGGGCGGCGCGGAAACTGACTTGAATGCTGGTGGTACGCTGTCCAAGCGTAAACGTGATTAGCTTACTGAGCGATAGCAGTACTGCTGACCTCAAAAATATAATGCTTTGATAATTCTAACATATGGCAAAACCATGAATAACACGATTAATTCTCCAGTGATTGTTGCCCTAGATAACATGACTCTGCAAGCCTCTTTGGCGTTAGCTGATAAGCTAGATCCAACGTTATGCCGATTGAAAGTAGGCAAAGAGTTGTTTACCCGTTGTGGCCCTGAGGTTATTAAGGCGCTACACCAGCGTAATTTCGAAGTATTCTTAGACTTAAAATTTCATGACATTCCTAATACGACTGCTCAAGCAGTAGTGGCTGCAGCCGAACTTGGTGTGTGGATGGTGAACGTCCATGCAAGTGCAGGTCTAGAAGCTATGTCTCTGGCAAAACAACGTTTGCTAGATAAAGATCTTGATACATTGCTTATTGCCGTTACTATATTGACCTCGATGGACAATGAAGCGCTGATGCAAACAGGTATTACTGATGGCTTAGATGCGCAAGTGAGCCGTTTAGCACAATTGACTAAGCAAGCTGGTTTGGATGGTGTGGTTTGCTCTGCACAGGAAGCAAAGGTACTCAAGCAGCTCTGTGGTCCAGACTTTAAGTTGGTCACACCTGGCATTCGATTAGCGGAAGACAGTGCTGATGATCAAAAGCGCATCTGTACGCCGAGTCAAGCATTGGTAGACGGTTCTGATTATCTAGTTATTGGGCGCTCGATCACTCAAGCGACAGATCCTGCGGCTAAGCTGAACAAAATACTTCAGAGTATTTGATATATAGGGTTTGTAGTAGTTAACAGTCAAAAGGCAGCCGTTCAGGCTGCCTTTTGACTGTTCGATGACGGACAGAAAGCTGCTACACTGTTTAGTCTTATGCTTCATAGCATTTTTCAAGTATTGTCGACCATAGTAAATATTTGGCTTGCTAAGCGCTGGCTTAAAGAGTGAGGCTGCACTTGATGTACGTTTGTATGCTGGTGAGATGATCGATAATGACATTACTGGATGATATTGAATAATATGAAATTACAGATATTGAGTGACTTACATATTGATAGTTATGTGCGCCAGTCGCAGCCTATCGGGCATATTCCTAAGACTGATGCAGATATCGTATTGGTAGCAGGAGATACCGCCAATAGTGATAAGGGTATGCCATGGCTACAAGAGCAAGCAGCACGCTTACAAGTGCCTTTGATTACTATCGCAGGCAATCATGAGTACTTTGATGAAGATGTACTGAGTTTTGACCAAAACCTTGCGACTTGGGATAACTACAACACAGCGTCTGGTGAGGGTGTCCGTGTCTTGCAATGTCAGCACATTGATATTGGGGACGTACGGATCTTGGGCTGTACGTTATGGACTGATTACCAGTATCATGCTAATGAAGACACCATGGCTGCTGCTAGGCATTTTATGCGTGATTATAAGCAAATCTATGCTGGTAAAGAGATGTTCTCGCCTGAAATCTCAATGCAAATTCATGCAAAACACCGTCAGTGGTTGCAACAAGCATTGATCACTGCCAAAGCACTGGGTAGAAAGACCATAGTAATGAGCCATCATAGCGTTAGCGCATTGTCCGTGTCCAAAAAATACGCCAACTTACCGAGTAATGCGGCCTTCGTTAGTGATCTATCTGGATGGATGGATGAGGACTGGGCACCAATGCTATGGGTACATGGACATACTCATGAAGCCTTTGATTATCAGATAGGCAATACGCGGGTAGTCGTCAATCCAAGAGCCTATCCCAATGAAGTTAGTAGTACGGCATTAGCGTTTGCATGGGATAGAGTCATCGATATTGGTTAAATTAGCTTTGATATAACATTAAAATACTACCAAATATTTACAAGATATATTGCAACTGAATTTGTATGTTGTTCATTCCTGACAAAAAATCTGCTACGCTTGCTACCATGAGTAAATACCTGAATAATACCCCATCAAAAATATCTACTGACAAGCTTGCGAGTCACACCCCAAGCGCGCCTGCACCTTCGCACCTACCAGATAGTATGATTCCCTCTGTCAGTTTATTACCTGAAGACAAACGTCTGATATTGTTTACTAGGCATTCTTTGCGTGAGCGCTCTGATGGCAATGGGTTTGCCAGTTATCAGCTACCGCTGACGCCTAAAGGTCGCGTATTGGCTAAGTCTTGGGGGCGTTGGCTTGCAGGTCACCTCCCATACTCACTCGATGTCGATAGTATTTCAAGTCCGATTGGACGCTGTATTGATACCGCGCAGTTGATGCAAGAAGGGGCTGGTCTCAAACGTGATATTGCACATCAATCACTATTGGTTGAGCCTGGTAGCCTTGTCACTGAGCCTGAAATAGCAAATCCAGTATTTAAAGAGATTGGGGTGCTAAATTTTATCAATCGCTTTTTGCAAGGCAATCTTGAGGGTACCAAAAATGCCTATCAAGGTGGTCTTGATATTCTATCGCTTTTTTATCAAAACCAACCACAGCAGGGTCATTTAATGCTTGCTGTGAGTCACGATACATTGTTGTCTGCATTTTTAGCAGTGATGTTTGATTTGGTTGAGATTGACTGGAATGACTGGCCAAAGATGATGGAAGGCGTATTCTTATGGTTTGATGACGAACCTTTCGATCAGGCAAACGCGCATTTTATTTGGCGAGGACAAGTATATACCAGGCCGATCAGCTCTTTACTAGAGGGTTATCGGGCAGCGGGCTTTCATCCAAGTAAGTTGCTGCTGCCGCCAACATTGGATTGGCGCTGATTGCTAAAATGCTTAATTTTTATTAGGCATCAATTTAATCATCAACTTGACCCAAGCACCAATGTCATCTAAGCACCAATGTCACCTAAGCAACTCAAAAGCGAGAAACCATTCTAATCTGGTGTTTTATCCTGCTGTTCGGTCTTTGCCATAGGAGAACTGAGAACGATCACCTACGCTACGACCATGTTTCCAGAGGGTCATGCCATACGATAACTGATTGCTCTCCCACGCCTGTAAAGCGTTGGTTACGTTATGGTTGTGATTGAACAGTGCCTCTACCAGTGAAGTCGCATTTGCCGCAGCTTTTGAGGTGCCTGCTGCTGTATGAGGGCGAGGAATAAAAGCCGCATCGCCTATCAGGGCAACGTTGTCGAAAGCCATTTGCGGCACTGTCAAATCCAAAATAGACTGTACAAAGGGCGCTTTAGTTGCGGCTACTAACTTTTTGAAAGGGTCAGCAAGTACACTATCTGCGTAGTGTCGCATTGCTTCCTCAACCGCAGGTGACATCATTTCTGGTGGAATAGAATACTTTCTCTGCTTGCCGTTCTTGTCAGTAAGTATGTGAGCAAGCTCTGTCTTCTCGTCGTAGTTGACGTACCATACCCAATTGAATCGACGTTTTCCTGGAACCAGTGATTCGTTTTCGGCAGGAATGACGTAGGCCAAAATATGGGAGTTTGGGAAATCATAAAATACGAATCGTTCCGTAAATATCTCGGCGGCTTCTGGCTCTAAGTCAGCCTCGTCGACCAAGCCTCTATAAGCCACGTAACCTGCATATTGAGGCTCGTAAGTAGGCAAAAGCTGCCGACGCACTGTTGAGGTTGGGCCGTCAGCACCAATTAATAAGTCTGCAGTCTCATAAGAGCCATCAACGAAAGTAGCGGTTACCTTAGCGCCTTTCGATTGTACCTGCGCCAATACTTTACCCTGATGATAATGCGCATCTGAAAAGTGCCTTCGCATCGAGCGATACAGAATATTCCAAGAGGTAAGTGTCTGACGCATGGCCATTTTTTCAATTTGGCCATTTTTTTGTAGGTAATAACGCTCAAGGGCATCGACACCTAAATTTTCTGTCGCAATGCCTGCTTTTTTGAGGGCGGTGACGACATCGGCCTGCAATACAATACCGCCGCCTCTGCTGTCCAAATCATGAGTAGAGCGCTCATAAATATCTACTTGCCAGCCAATAGAGCGTAATAGTGTCCCTGAAAACAGCCCAGCTAATGAACCACCAATCACGATTGCCCGCTTATTTATTGATTCCACTAAGCCTCTCCTAGATATTTATATGTACATGAGAGTAGCATAAAAAAACCTTGCCCCGGTATGAGAACCAGTGGCAAGGTTTTAGTCATTACGCTATAAAAGCGTGATGCGGTCTAAACAATACAAATCTTAAGCTTGTAGGCCTTTGATTGTTTTGTTTAGGCGGCTCTTGCGACGAGCAGCTTTATTCTTATGAATAATACCTTTGTCAGCCATACGATCAATAACTGGTACCGCTTTTTTGTAAGCTTCGGTAGCCGCGTTATAATCTTTAGCTTCGATAGCCGCATCAACACGTTTTAAGTAAGTACGAACCATAGAGCGTTGTGACGCAGAGTTCTGACGACGTTTGGTGTTTTGACGGGCGCGTTTACGAGCTTGTGCAGTATTAGCCACGCGTATCTCCTTGATAAAGACAGATAAAAATATGAATGTTGATTGCAATAATGGGTTTAACAATCATCGGTGACGAGCAGCCTCTCGTCAAACATGATGTCGATGTCTGATATTAAAGTATCTAATATGAATAGATCATCGAAAGCGCCAGAACTGTTTGGAATAATTAAACAGCGTTGACGTGTAAAGCCGGTTATCTTAGCAAATTATTGAGCATAGGACAATATATTTGATGATTAATGCTCAAAGAAGTGGTGTAATTTTATAAATTTGGCGCATTTAGATAACGAAACCAATCATAGACACTAGAAGATATAAGTAGCTGATAAAATCTTTTACAATATATTGTGCATAATGGCGTCAGCTGGCTATGAATTTAGGTATGATATCCTAACGATAGACCTTAGCATGGGTCATTCTTCATCAATATAGAATTTTTAATGTCATATAAGTGGATAGAGTATGCAGCGAAAAGCGATTGTGATTGGCGCAACGGGATTGGTAGGGCAGCATTTGGCAAAACAGCTGAGTGAGCTTTATGACACACTGATTGTGATCGCTCGGCGCCCGCCACGCTACATTAATGCCAGCATGCGATTTTATCAGGTTAATGATTTTGAAAACCTCTCTGAGGTGTTCGCAAGCGTCGGTGCTGACCGAACGACAGATGCCTTTAGCTGTCTGGGTACGACCAAAAAACAAGCTGGTAGCGATGAGGCTTTTCGAAAGATAGATCACGATTACAATGTCAACTTTGCCAAACTATGTCGTGATAAAGGTGTGGAAAACTTCTTTCTACTGTCGTCGATGAACGCTGATATCGACAGTCGCTTTTTGTACAATCGTGTCAAGGGCGAGACTGAGCAGTCTATTATGGCATTGGGTTTTACGCAATTGGTGATTTTACGGCCTTCGTTATTGCTAGGCAAGCATCAAGGGCGTCCGCTTGAGAGTATTGGTCAAAAAGCGTTTAAACTGATCTCGCCTTTGGTTTCAGAGTCGCTTTCACTACATCCGATCTCTGCCAAACGTGTCGCTAGTGCTATGGCGATGAGTGCGCATGATATCTATCATCGTAGCAAATACCGCTCCGAACCTCAGACTCAGCAGACAGACATTATCGAAAATAAAAAGATGCTGTCGATGACTCGCGTCAAAAAATAAAGGTGTGGTGTCTTTTCAATGTAGAGTACGTTCTAAAGTTGACATACGAGACTGCTCATCTAGAGTGAGCATTTACCAATGATACGAGCCTAAAATTATAACATTGGCAGAAAATACAGTATCTTTAGTAGGCATAAAAATATCAACGAGCAAACTCATTAATGATAAGGAGTAGAAGAAATGTCAGAATCAATGGAAATGAATAGAGATAATTTTGTGACGTGTGACTTATTGGATGCTAATCCTGAGTCGCAAGTATGCCTACCTAATATAGAAGGTAAGTCTTTTCATAGCTTTGGCGCAAAAGATAAGTTCTGCGGCGAAATCGTGACAGTCAAATGCTTTGAGGACAATAGCCGCGTTAAGTCACTATTGAATAGTAATGGCAAAGATGAAGCGGGCAACGGTAAAGTGCTGGTCGTCGACGGCGGCGGGTCTATGCGCTGTGCACTACTGGGCGATATGATTGCGCAATCAGCCATCGACAATGGCTGGGCTGGCGTGATCGTATATGGGTGTGTACGTGATGTTGATGACATGGCAGCGATGGATATTGGTGTCATGGCGCTTGGTTGTATCCCGCGCAAGTCGACCCGACGTGATGAGGGACAGACAGATATCAAAATCAGCTTTGGTGATTTGACGCTCAACTCAGGCATGTTTGTTTATGCAGATAACAATGGCATTATTGCAAGTTATGAGCCTTTAATAGCGTAAATTATTATTGGTCTAAACTTCATATAATCACTAACAAATATATATCCCAAACGACTATAAAGAAAAAACCCAGTTCAATGATAGAACTGGGTTTTTCGATTGAAAATAAGCAGATCGTTAGTATTTTTCAAGCTCTGAAAGCATCTGCTCACGTGCTTTATAAATTCTGCGTAAGCCAAGCCACAAGCTAATACACATTACGATCAATACCGAAGTAAAAGGCAAGCCGGTGCTTACTGAGCCTGCTTGGATGGTTTTTAGAGCTTGTGCACCGCCGCCATAAAGCAGCGCAATAGCAATAAGACCCTGAGCAACTGCCCAAAATATACGCTGATATATTGACGCTTCAAGTTTACCACCCGCTGTAATCGTGTCGACGACCAAAGAGCCTGAGTCTGATGAGGTCACAAAAAACACCATCACTAAGATAATAGCAATTAAAGAAGTAATGGTTCCTAGAGGAAGGTTTGCCAGCATCTGAAACAAGGTTAAGGACGCATCACTAACCCCACCTGCCAGCTCACCGACTTTATTGTCATATTGACTCAATCCTGACTGTCCAAAGACCGTCATCCAGACGATGGTTACCATGGTAGGGGCTAACATCACTGAAGTAATAAACTCACGTACGGTACGGCCCTTTGAGATACGAGCAATAAACATACCTACAAATGGTGACCAGCTGATCCACCACGCCCAATAAAACACGGTCCAGCCGTGAAAGAACTCACCATCACTGCGGCCTATAGGATTAGATAAAGGGATGATATAAGTTGCATAATCAATAGTGGTGGCGCCTATTTTACTTAGGAGTCCGAGTGAGTCTCCAACGAAGAATACAAACAATAGTAACGCCAAAGCGACTAGCATATTAACGTTGCTCAACAGCTTGACCCCGCCATCGAGACCACGTGCTACT
Organism: Psychrobacter sp. H27; assembly: GCF_059072655.1. Lineage (NCBI taxonomy): Bacteria > Pseudomonadati > Pseudomonadota > Gammaproteobacteria > Moraxellales > Moraxellaceae > Psychrobacter > Psychrobacter sp. H27. The sequence continues at coordinate 2,908,280 of NZ_JCACRX010000001.1, forward strand.
GATATTGTGGCAAGCGCAGTGACGACCACTATGATGGCAATCTCAAGTGAATTACCTGCGAAGTCCCAACCAAACAAATAATTGAGTCCGCTGGCTGCTTGTTGAGCACCCAAGCCTAGTGACGTCGCCAAACCAAATATCGTCGCTAGTACGGCCAATATATCAATAATATGGCCAGGTAACCCCCACGTTTTTTCTTTAAAAATAGGATAAAACACGGAGCGCATGGTCAATGGAAAGCGGAAATTATAAGCAAATAGGGCCAATGATAAACCAACGACGGCATAGATACCCCAAGGGTGCAAACCCCAATGATACATCGTTGCACCCATAGCAGCACGATACGCTTCAGGACTGCCTGCGGTTACGCCAAGTGGTGTACCTGCCCAGCCGCTTGCATAAGCCAATGGTTCAGCCACACTCCAAAACATAAGACCGATGCCCATACCCGCTGCGAACAGCATTGAGAGCCATGAGCCCCGGTTGAAATCAGGTTTGGCATTGATACCGCCAATTCGGATACTGCCATAGGGCGACACAATTAATATTAGACTAAATATCACCATGATATTGGCGGTACTGATAAACAGCCAATCAAAACTATTGACCACCCAATCCTGAGTACCATTGAGCCAAGCGTTAGCTATATTAGGTAGTAATAATGCAAATAAAACAAAGCCAATAACGGCAAACGCGGTAAAGAAGAATACAGGTCTGTGTAAATCTAACCCTAATATCTCAGTGTTATTTTCACCAGTGGTATGCTCAGTGGTATAGAGTCTGCGACGGAACTTGTCGAGAAGGTGCTTTGGAATCTGTTTTTGCTCGTTCATAGGTGACGAATCTCCTGATGAGTTAGCTGAGCTGGACACCGTCAAAGTATCGACTACTCATTAATAGTAAATAGTTTTTGGCAGCTACAAGCTTTAAATTTTAGGTGATATAAAAGGGCTTCTAAGGATCTATAAATCGTAAAAGCTACTGAGTAATTGACACTCAGTCAGAAGCCTTTATAGGAGATAATTGTTTAAGCTAATATGCGAAAGCGTATATAAAAACAATAAAATGCTAATAATAGAAAGAGAGCTCAAAACAATAAACGTTAAGATCGGTAATTATAAAAAGCGTGCCATACTAACAAACTGTTTGGTTTTGTCAAATCGTATTGGTAATTGCTCAAATATTCGTATAATAGCTTTCTAATTCCCTAACTTTGATCCTATCTTTTATGCCTATTACTGCTTTGACTGATGCGTTCGACCCTATTAACCAGCAGTTGTTTCCTATCCAAAATGCCGAGCGGCGTTGGCTAGCGCCTGTCCATGGTGCGGTCAGTAGCTTGTGGTTGGCAAGTTTGGTTCAGACGCCACTATGGAATGTTGCCGAGCGATTAAAGGTCGTGGTGGCACGCGACCAAAACCAACTCAATCAGATAGAAACCGAGCTGGCATTTTGCGGGGTCGATGCCTATGTGTTCCCCGACTGGGAAACACTGACATATGATGAGCTGTCCCCGCATCAAGATATCGTCAGCGAACGTATTAACTTGTTGACAGATATGCCAAGCTCAGGCGTGCTACTTATCTCAGTACAGGCGCTAATGCATCGCGTGGCGCCGCCGAGTTGGTTAATCGGTCAGCATTTTGATTTGAGTGTTGGCGATCGGTTCGATATCAGCACTCAACGCGGGCTATTGGCAAAAGCGGGCTACCGTGCTGTTGACAATGTCTTTGAGCCTGGTGAGTTTGCTGTACGTGGCAGCATTATTGATATTTTTGCTATGGGTCAGCCTTTCCCGTTGCGTTTGGACCTATTTGACGATGAAATCGAAACCATTCGCTTTTTTCATCCGCAAACGCAGCGTACTTTGACCGCTGACGATCTCAAGGCAATGCTAACGGGTAATGATACCAGTATGGGCAAAGAGTCACTGTCGCTACTACATAAGATGCCGGATATTTCTAAGCCTATCGAGCAGTTTCAAATACTTCCCGCAAAAGAGTTCCCACTGGATGAGGGTCGCGAGACCTTCCGCATGAATTTTGCGGCCATGTTCCCTAATGCCAGTAGCCGCAAGTCTGAGCTGCATAAAGATGTGATGGCAGGTATTGCGAGTAGCGGACTGGAATATTATCAGCCGCTATTTTTTGATTTAAAAGACTGGCAAGAAGAGAGTAGTTTATTCTCTTACCTACCCAATGACGCGTTGTTTATCACAGATGAGCTGATCAACGAAAAGCAGGCAGATTATTGGTCACAGATCCAGCGCCGTTATGAGGAGCGTCGGCACGATATTGATAAGCCTATCGTTGACCCTGCGCTGTTATATCTATTATCTAACGCGCTCAATGAGCAGTTAAACCAGTACCCGCGAGTGATACTAAGCGCACGCGATGAGCTAGCGACACAGGATATTGAAAGTAAACTCCCATCTGAGAGGCAGCTGCCGCTCGATATCATTGATAATGAGACTAAACAGCAAGGCCTAGTCACATTAAGTGCGCAAAAACCGCCAGAGCTGGCAGTCAACCACCAAAAATCTGAACCTTTGACTGAGCTACTAGCGTTCTTAACCACACAACAAGAAACAGCAACACCAGTACTAATCGTCGCAGAAACCGCTGGCCGTCGTGAGATTCTCATTGAACTGTTTAAAGGCAAGATTGATATCAAGGCATACGATAGTTTTGACGCATTCTTAGCAGCAGATAAAACGAGTGCTATGAATAATGCTCGTCTACCGCATGTCGGTCTGACTGTGGCTCCGATTGAGCGCGGTGTCTACGTGCCTGAACGCTTAGTATTAATCAGTGAGACGCAGCTGTTCGGTCGTCAAGTCTTACAAACGCGTCGCCGTCGTCAAAGCGGTGTATCAGAAGAGTTCTTAGTCAAAAGCGTCACTGAGATAACAGACGGTAGCCCAGTGGTTCATATTGAGCATGGTATCGGTCGCTATAACGGTCTGATTACGCTAGATGTGGGCGATGGTGAGCAAGAATTTATTCATTTAAAATATGATGATGATGCCAGTATCTATGTACCGGTCGCTAATCTGCAAATGATCAGTCGCTACAGTGGCGGTGATCCAGCGTTAGCACCGCTCCATAAGATTGGTAGTGGTAAGTGGGATAGGGCCAAGCAAAAGGCGTTAGAACAGATTCATGATGTTGCCGCAGAGCTGCTCAACATGCAAGCGAGGCGTGAGGCTAAAGTTGGCATCCACTTTAAAATAGACCCGTCGCAATATGAGCTATTTGCCAGTCAATTTGCGTTTGAAGAGACTGCTGACCAAGCCAATGCCATCCATGCCGTTATGGAAGACATGAGACAAAACCAGCCAATGGATCGTCTCATTTGCGGAGATGTTGGCTTTGGCAAAACAGAAGTGGCCATGCGCGCCGCTTTCATTGCCGTCAGTGCAGGTTATCAAGTGGCGGTATTGGTACCTACCACACTGCTCGCAGGACAGCACGAAGACAACTTCCGCGATCGTTTCGCTGATTGGCCAGTGCGTATTGAGAGCTTGTCACGTTTCGGTGGTAAAAAACATCAAGACATGGTGCTGGCGGATTTGGCTGATGGTAAAGTCGATATCGTGATTGGTACTCATAAACTATTACAGCCCGATGTGAAGTTTGCCAACCTTGGGCTGATGATCGTTGATGAAGAGCACCGATTTGGCGTGCGCCACAAAGAGCGTATTAAGGCTATTCAGACAGATGTAGACAGTATGTCTATGACAGCGACGCCTATTCCTAGAACGCTTAATATGGCGCTCTCAGGCATGCGTGATATGTCTATTATCGCAACCCCACCTGCACGCCGACTTGCCATCAAAACTTTTGTCATGCAAAAGACAGAAGCATTGATGAAAGAGGCTATCCTACGTGAGCTGCTACGCGGCGGGCAGGTATATCTATTACATAACGATGTGGCTAGTATTGAGCGTATGGCAGAGACCATTCGTGACCTAGTACCAGAAGCGCGAGTAGGTGTCGCTCACGGGCAAATGCAAGAGCGCCAACTTGAGCAAATCATGCAGCAGTTCTATCACAAAAAGTTTAATGTACTGGTATGCTCGACTATCATCGAAACCGGTATCGATGTGCCCAATGCCAATACCATTATCATTGAGCGTGCTGATAAATTTGGTCTGGCGCAATTACACCAGCTGCGAGGCCGCGTAGGACGTAGTCATCATCAGGCGTATTGCTACTTATTAGTGCCTTCTCTTAAAGGTCTTAAAGGAGATGCCAAGCGTCGCCTCCACGCGATTGAACGCGCCAATACACTTGGTGCAGGCTTTATGCTGGCGAGTGAAGATCTAGAGATTCGCGGAGCAGGTGAGATATTGGGTAAACAGCAAAGTGGTAATATGCAAGCGATTGGTTTTAGCCTGTATATGGATATGCTGGAGCGAGCGACTAAGGCAATAAAGGCCGGTAAAGAGCCTGACTTGAACACGCCATTATCGCTAACCAGCGAGATTAACTTGCATAGCTCGGCGCTTATTCCAGAAGAGTATCTACACGACGTACATCAGCGCTTATTGTTTTATAAACGCATTAGTAACACCGATGACAAAGAATCGTTGACGGATATTCGTACAGAGATGATTGACCGCTTTGGCGCGTTACCGGACCAAACCAAGCAGCTATTCGCCATTCATGGACTACGTTTGCAAGCAGAACCACTGAAGATCAACAAGATTGATGCGAATAGTAGTAGTATGACGCTGGAGTTTGCGCCAGATACGCCAGTCGATGCCTTAGCTATTATTAAGCTAATTCAATCGAATGGTCAGCATTACCGTATGAATGGCGCATCTGGTATTCGCTATCAACATAGCGATAAGTTGGCAACATCGCAGCAGCGCGTGACGGTCATACAAGAACTGTTGCGCTATTTCAGCGAGCATATGGTGACAGAGCCTGCTTAGTACTTAGCTGGATATCAAGTAGGCTAGGTAATCATACTAAGGCAATAAATTATGATGCTATTTTATCAACCCGATAACTGATAAAATAGCCAAACTGTATTTTACCTTTTATATTTTGTACCTACTTTTATTTGCATTAAACAACAAGAGAACCGTCATTATGTTCCAACTTCATCATAAACTTGCTGCTGATAGTTTTTTAGTAGGGGATTTTCCATTATCCACTTGTCGTTTAATTAATGACTGTCAATTTCCATGGCTGATATTAGTGCCGCGCGTATCAGGTATCAAAGAGCTTTACGAGCTGTCTGAAGCAGATCAGACTCAGTTTTTGCGTGAGTCGAGCTGGTTATCGAGCCAGTTAGCTAAAACGTTTCAAGCTGACAAGATGAATGTCGCTGCCCTTGGTAACCAAGTACCCCAACTTCATTTTCACCATATTGTCCGTTATCAAAACGACATGCAATGGCCACATCCAGTATGGGGTGTACCAGCAGTCCCTTATACCAAAGAAGTGTTGGCACAAATGCAGCAGACATTGATGATGGCACTACGCGGTCATCATCAAATGCCGTTCGATTGGCAAATGTAGTAAGTGATCGACACTATTGTTAGTTGATACTATTTATTAATAGTGCCGCTAACAAAAGAAATCGGTAATAAAAAATATTCGATGTGTCAGTGTAACTACGACAGTTATGAAATAATAAATAATGCAGAAATGAAAAGAAGCCAGATACCTGATTGTATCTGGCTTCTTTTTTAATGCTATTAGGTGTTTGCAGCCATGAAGCGCTACGAACCAGCAGTGCAATTAGATGATAAATGGTGTTTTTTTAGTTACCGATGACCTAGGTTTCGTACTATTTAAAAAGTATAATATATTATTAGATATATCTTATGATTATTTATCATAAAGACAAAGTGCCTATACATGTTATCCTTATATGTCTTGTCTCTTCGATAGTCCGTCTTATTTAAGTGAACACTCAATATGCCTTTTAAAGAGACATTGAAACCAAAAACTTTATTAGAGGGTAAAGGCATCTGCCGATTTGACTACCCAGAAGTTTTTGTTTTAATACTCACGGTCATGTTACTCGCTGTATACTACGACTTTCGTCCCACCTCAATGGCATTGCTAGTTATCATCGCATTGCCTAGTCTCATGATTCTCATCTATAACTATCGACGCCAAACCAACTTTTGGACGTCCAACATTGTCATTGTTTTGCTGGCAGTTGTTATTGGCGTGACACAGTTTTGCATCATTATATCGCTCAGCTTGGCGTCTTTGATTGCCGTTAGAATCATTCTGAATAAGCCTCAGAATCGCCTAAGATTGTTTACCGTAGCCTTAGTGACTGCTGTCATTTTCTATTATGTCAGCGCCATTCTAAGACCCAGTGGAATAGAATGTAATGATAGCTGGTTACCACCTACAGTACTATTGGCAAGTATGGCTGTAATTCTATGCCAGTTTCGGCGTATGTATGGAGAGTATGTTGCCTACAAATCATGTGCTCAGCAGGCAGGTGAGCGTTTGAGTACGATGGTATCAGTTATCAATAAGCTGACTCGTTTTGTACCACCGCAAATCTGGGAGCCCATTGTCAGAACAGATAGTCCAGTCAGTGTATCCAACAAGCGTGCTAAATTAACCATTATGTTCTCAGACATCGTAGGCTTTACGGAGCTTTCTGATAGTTTAAGTGCGGATAATTTGGCTGATATTTTGAATACCTATATGCATTGTATGACGTTGATTGCCGAAAAGCATGGGGCTGTACTGGACAAGTTTATTGGCGATGGTATGGTCTGTTTTTTTGGAGAGCCTGATAGCCGTGGTTCACGTCAAGATGCATTAGACTGTGTGGCAATGGCGATAGATATGCGCCGAGAGATGCGCACCTTACGTCAGAAGTGGCGGCTTATGGGGTTTGAGGGTTTGTATATACGCATCGGTATTACCACGGGCTATTGCCACGTTGGTAATTTCGGGAGCAACAATCGCCTCAGCTATACGCTCATCGGTAAAGAAGCTAACCTAGCATCAAGGCTTGAAGCACATGCTGGCAAAGATGAGATACTGGTCAGCGAAAGCACCTATGATTATATTTGCCATAACTATGAGTGTCAGCATGCTGGTGCGTTTCGACTAAAGGGTTTTGATAATAAAATTGACGCATGGCAGGTGTTTGACCCTGATGCTAATAAAGGTCACTTGTCTAAATGGGTGGATCATACCTTGCCGGGTTTTAACTTGCATTTGAACTTTAAAGATATGAAAGACAATGATTATCAGGACATCAGAACACGCTTGAATTTTGCGCTTGAGCGTATCGAGCAAGAAGAAGAAAAGCTGGCCACTAGCATAGCTGAAGAAAGTAAACGCCATAGTACTCAGAAAAAGTCATGATATGAGCAGTAATATCGTGGCATGTTATTGATGAAAAAAGCCAGCTATTTAATCATAGCTGGCTTTTTTGAGAGTGAAATACAACTTATTATTTATTAATGATTTTCTTTTGCATGGTTCAGCGTATATTTGGGTACTTCGATGGTTAAATCCTCATCATCAAGCATGACCTGACATGACAGACGCGAGTCAGGTTCTAAACCCCATGCGCGATCCAATAGATCCGCTTCCACATCATCCATCTCATCTAGACTATTAAAACCTTTGCGTACGACAACGTGACACGTCGTGCACGCTTTTGACATCTCACAAGCATGCTCAATTTTGATGCCTTTTCCTAATAACGCTTTGCATAGGTTTTCGCCAGACTCTAGCTCAACTTCTGCACCTTCTGGGCAAATTTCGTGATGGGGTAGTACAGTAACTTTTGGCATAAATTATGTGTCCAATGCTAATCAATCTAAAAATAAGAAATTAGCTTAGTATAATGACTAAGCTATCATTTTAAGCGTATCGCTTACCAGTCTTTAGCACTAGTACCTGCCATGCTGGCTTTGACGCTTTGATTCATAATGCGAGCAGCAAAAGCATCGCTATGTGGCTTGAGCTGAGCCTGCTGCGCTTCTATAAGTGTTAAATCGCTAGTGCCAAGTGCGGTCTTCAGTGCTTGTATTTGCTCTGCTAAAGACTGCTGCTCATCAGAATAGAGTAGCGCTGCAAACTCGTTCAGTGCAGACTCTAAAGCCAACACTTCACGTTCAGCTTCTACCTTGGTTTCAATTAAAGAACGCGTATTTTTATCTTCTTCTGCATGCTTAAACCCAGCAACCAGCAATTGTTCTTTTTGCTCATCAGACAAACCATAAGACGGCACAATTTCGATCTTACTTTCTGTTTTGGTCGTCGTTTCCTGAGCACTGACAGTAAGCTGACCATTGGCATCGATACTAAAGGTGACTTCGATACGAGCAAACCCAGCTTTCATAGGCGGAATACCATATAGCTCAAAACGTCCAAGCGAGCGGCAATTTTCGACGGTTTCGCGTTCGCCTTGTACCACATGGATAACCATGCCAGTTTGACCATCTTGATAAGTAGTAAACACTTGGCGTTTTTTGACAGGAATAGGCGTGTTACGCGGAATCAGTACTTCAACAAGGCCACCCATGGTCTCAAGACCTAATGACAATGGCGTCACATCTAACAACAATAGGTTGCTATCACTGTCGCCATTGACCAACTGGTGAGCAGTTTGAGCCGCGCCTAAAGCAACGACTTCATCTGGATTGAGACGAGAAAGCGGCTGCTTAGCAAAAAATTCAGTAACGACTGCTTGTATGGCGGGCATACGGGTTGAACCGCCAACTAAAATCACTTCGTCTAAATCTGTAGCATTTAGCTTAGCATCGCGCAGTACTTGTTCACATACGCTCAAAGTACGACGACTAACAGGCTCGACAATAGCTAACACGTCTTCACGGCTTAGTGTGCCTTTGTAAGACTGTCCGTTGACAGTAACGTCAATATCAACCTGTTCTGCTTCAGTTAGTGCTTGCTTATAAGCTTTGGCTTGTTGTGCGAGTATCGATTTGTCATGAAGGCTTACCTGTTTTGGATCAATACTCAACTGCTTGATGATCCAGTTGGTAATAAGACGGTCAATATCGTCCCCGCCTAGCGCACTGTTACCGCCTGTTGCCAATACTTCAAAGACGCCATCATTCAACTTTAAGATAGACACATCAAAAGTACCACCGCCCAAATCATAGATTAGGTAATAGTTTTCTTTGTTATCATTTTGATGTTGCTGATCAAGGCCGTAAGCGACCGCGGCAGCAGTTGGTTCATTCAACAAACGTAGTACATTGATGCCAGCCGCTTGGGCAGCATCTTTAGTAGCTTGACGCTGCGCTTCATCGAAGTAGGCAGGAACCGTAATGACAGCGCCTTCTATGCTATCTGCAGGTAGGGCACTTGCTGCACGTTGCTCAAGCGCCGCCAATATACGAGCTGATACTTCCACAGGTGACACTTCACCTTGAGCCGTGACAAATGCTGGCATAGCATCTGTATTACCAGACAACTCATAAGGATGAGAAAATTTGATATCAGCTTGGCTACGACCCATAAAACGCTTAGCCGAGACGATCGTATTTTTTGGATCGTCTGCTAAATGAGATAAGGCATCATAGCCCACTAATGGGTTACCTGTCGCTGGATAATAGACTACAGAAGGCAACAACGTATCTGACGCTTTGCCTGCTTCTAAGACTTGCGCCTTGCCTGAACGTACTACGGCGACCAGTGAGCGCGTGGTGCCAAGATCAATCCCTAGACCAAAACGATGCTGGTGAGGTTGGGCGCTTTGATTGGGTTCGGCAATTTGCATTAAAGACATAAGAATAACTCAGGGATAAAATGAATAAGTAAAATGGAACAAGTATAGTGTAGATATAACAGCTACGTTCTCACATTAAGGACAGAAAATCTTGGCAGTCATGCATACTTAGGGTTAGAGATTATACGGCATAGTTGATATTAATTTAACCATCTATACAGAATCTAACGCCAAAACTAAAATCTAATTGTCAAAAAATACACAACCTACGGACATCTAAACATAGAGATCGTCATCATCTGAATGCGCTGTATTGGCGACATCATCGAGACCAGTCATCACATCAGCATTTAGCTTAACTAAGAATTTCAGTTTTTGCGTCGCATCAATGGCTGTACCCCAGTCTTGCTCTGTATAAGCAGCATTAAAGCGTTCAGACTGATTGTTCAAGCGTGCTGTAATTTGAGGATGTAACTGCTGCAAGGTTGCAAGGTCTTTACCTGTAATAGCGTCATCTAGATCCATTCGCATTTCCATCGCATCTTCTAAAAAATCCAAATCTGCAATTGAGTGCTCTACATTTTGAGCTTGATCTGCCATATCCAATAGATAACCAGCACGGCTATCAGGTGCGCTGAGCGTTTGGTATGCTTGGTTGATGATAGCGGAGGCTTGCTCTGATTGCTGCTGAGCTTGCTTAGTATCTGCTAAATTCTTTGCGACATTATCAGGATGATAGCGCTTTTGTAATAGACGTAGATGTTGATCCAGACTGTCTTGGTTGACTTCAAATTGTACAGGTTGCTCGAATAGGGCAAAGAAGTTCCCAAATTGCGTGTCTAGAATAGAGTCTGTCATATCATACGCCTTACTTTTTATTTGTTTTTTAAAGTCTTTATTTGGCTAGTAGCTCATCGAATTATCAGACAGTAAAAGATTCACCGCAGCCACATTCGCCTTTCTGATTAGGATTGGTGAATTTGAAGCCTTCATTTAAACCTTCTTTTTCGTAGTCCATTAACAAACCGTCTAAATACACTAGGCTTTTAGGATCGATAAAAATGCTCACACCGCGGCTTTCATAGCGCGTGTCATTCTCATCAGGAGTATCTACAAACTCCAAGACATAAGCCAAACCCGAGCAACCCGCTGTACGGATGCCAACGCGAATGCCTTCACCTTTACCGCGATTGTCCAAAAAGTCTCGAACATGCTGAGCGGCGCGTTCTGTCATTTCAATCATGCCAACTCCCATTGACTATTAATAATCATAAGTATTAATAAAAATTTGTATAAATTGGCAACTAAAATTAGAAGTTTGCCAAAATAATAGACTAGCGACTACCAGAAAACAAAAGGTGACAATTACATAATGTCATTGTCACCTCTTTAGCGTCAGTAGCTATTTAGATATTGCCACTTTAGCATTGCTAGTAAATCATAACGCAGACGCTAATAGGTTGAGCTTAGATAGCAGCTTCTTCTGCCGTTACTGCTGTACCGTGCTTACCTTTATAGTCGCTGATAGCTGCTTTAATAGCGTCTTCTGCAAGTACAGAGCAATGGACCTTTACTGGTGGTAACGCTAACTCTTGAGCAATATCATTGTTTTTGATTTCGCCAGCTTGATCCAAGCTCTTGCCTTTTAGCCACTCAGTAACAAGCGAGCTTGAAGCAATGGCTGAACCGCAGCCATAAGTTTTGAAGCGTGCGTCTTCGATAATGCCATTATCATCAACTTGGATTTGTAGGCGCATTACATCGCCACAAGCTGGGGCACCGACCATGCCGGTACCAACGTTTTTGGCATTTTTATCAAGATTACCAACGTTGCGTGGGTTTTCGTAATGATCAATAACTTGGTCACTATAGGCCATGGGGTTTTCTCCTGGTTAGATGATGAATAGTCGTTTGTTAACTTTGAATGTCCGACTACTCATCGATAATTGGGGTCAAACGCTTAACTTAATTGTCTAATCAATCGTTTAATAAACTATATATGGTTACTTAATACTAAAAAGCTATACTAAAAATTAATGCTCGGCCCACTCAACTGAGTTCAGGTCAACACCTTCTTGGTACATATCCCAAAGTGGTGATAGGGCACGCAGTTTGTCAACAGCTTCATGCATTTGCTTAATAACGGTATCGATGTCTTCGTCAGTCGTATAACGACCAAAGCTGAAGCGGATTGAGCTGTGTGCCAATTCATCTGGACGACCGATAGCGCGCAACACGTATGATGGCTCAAGCGTTGCTGATGTACAGGCTGATCCTGACGATACAGCTAAATCTTTTAGCGACATCATTAGCGACTCACCTTCAACAAAGTTAAAGCTGATATTAACGATATTAGGTACGCTATTTTCAAGATCGCCGTTTAGATAAATCTCTTCGATATCTTGAAGACCATCCCACAGCTTTTGACGTAATTTTGCTGCATGAGCATGATCTGTCTCAAAGCTTTCGTTAGCTAGAGCAAATGCGGCACCAAGACCAACGATCTGATGCGTCGGCAGTGTACCTGAACGCATACCACGCTCATGACCACCACCATGTTGCTCTGCTTTTAGACGAATACGTGGCTTACGACGAACAAATAATGCGCCGATACCTTTAGGGCCATACGCTTTATGACCTGAGAAGCTCATCAAATCAATTTTCATTTCTTCAAGGTCGATTTTTACTTTACCAACAGACTGTGCGCCATCGACGTGGAATACTACGCCAGCTTCACGAGTGATTTCACCGATTGCAGTCACATCAGTAATGGTACCAAGCTCGTTGTTCACCATCATAAGTGATACTAAGATAGTATCGTCACGTAGCGCTTCTTTTACTTGCCCTGCTAAGATAAGGCCAGTGCTTGGTTGCGGCTCAAGATAAGTAATCTCAAAACCTTCTTGCTCAAGCTCACGGCACGTGTCTAGCACTGCTTTATGCTCAATTTTGCTAGTGATGATGTGTTTACCACGAGACTGATAGAAGTGAGCTGCACCTTTAATAGCTAGGTTGTCAGACTCAGTCGCGCCAGAAGTAAAGACGATTTCGCGTGGATCAGCGTTGATAACTTCAGCAACTTGTCCGCGAGCAGTCTCAACAGCTTCTTCTGCTTGCCAGCCATAGCCATGTGAGCGAGAGGCTGGATTACCAAAAATGCCATCTACTGTCAGATATTCGCTCATCTTAGCAGCTACTGGTCTAGCAACTGGTGTGGTGGCGGCATAATCTAAGTATATAAGGTTGTTATGTTGGCTCATGCTGGGTTTGCCTCGCTGTTCGATAAAGTAATAGTATTGATGTCTTTTATGGAAATATCTTTTGTAGAGGTGTGCTGACGCTCTGATACTGACTGCACGTTTTCCATATCTAATAATTGCGCTAATGTTATATTTTTCAAGTACTGCTCAATATGATTTGATAGTGCACACCATAGGTCATGGGTCAGGCACATTGTACCACCTTGACAGTCACCGCGTCCTTCACACTGCATGGCATTTACCGACTCATCGACCGCAGATATGATACTCATCACATCTATCTCATCTAATGGTTTAGCTAGGTGGTAGCCACCTGCAGCACCGCGGATACTGGTCACAAGACCACGCTTGCGAAGTTTGGAAAACAACTGTTCGAGGTAGGAGATAGAAATCGATTGTCGTTTAGCGATATCAGATAAAGAAACGGCACTGTCTTGTTGACTGGTTTGTAGTGCTAAATCTAATAAAGCAGTGACAGCATATCTGCCTCGAGTAGTTAAACGCATGTGTCATCTCCAAACTTGTATGTCATTTTTATTTAACAACGATCTTAGAAGGGTATATAGAAAGGTAATACTATAGCGATATAGAATTTTGCAATCTCGCCCAACTAAGTTGTGTTCTATCGTTATTAGACAACAGATGGTTAGCCCGATGTATGCAACGATTAGGTCAATTATACTTAATCCTGAGTAATTTAGTCAAGATTAAAGTGTGGTCGAACGGTTAATAGAGCTTATCGCTATGATTGATAAAAACAATGACGTGTGACATGCACTTATAAACCAGTAGTAGAGTTGGTTATATATACAGATTATAAAAAGCTTGTTAAATAATGGGTAGTGATAAGGTAGCTAGCGATAAAGGTATGGAGTAGAGAGGAGAGTGCTATATATAAGCATTTAGTACTACTTCGAGTATTAAACGCTTATGTATAGCTAGTATTAAGTATATAAGTGTTGAAACTGGTTTTGATTAGCGTTAGTTCATAAGTAGAGCAATGACTGAGCCGATCATAATGACAAGCGCTACGACGGTCACAACCACTAAGGTTTTTTGCTTACTTTGTAGCTCTTTTACCGTGGTCTCAAGCTCGCGGTTTTTGATGGTCAATGTATTAATTTGAGTTTGTTGTTCTTTGATGCGCTGCTTGTAGTTATCTTTTTTCTCTGCCATTTCAGCATCGGTCGATTTGGTTTTGCCTTTACCGCCTTTTATTTTTCTGATCAAACCCTGAATCAGGCTGCCAAGACCAAGCTGTATAATGAACTGCTTGACCAGTTGCACTTGTAGAGATTCACCGCGCATTTGTAATTTTTCGGTTGTTTCCCTGTCATGAGTCGTGATGGCATTGATGACCTGAATACTATAGGCATTGATGACAACATCAGGCTCGCTACGTCCAACAGGTAGCTGAGCATCCAATAACACACCTTTGGTGCTAAAAGTAGCAAACACTTCTACATGAGGTAGGTATAAACGTAGTGCCACAACGGTACCCTGCTTAGCAAGTGGATAAGCGGCTTTACGCAGTTCAGGATCTAAACGCAACAATAGTGTTAGCGCTGACTCTATGAACACCAGAATAATATTAAGAAGAGAGTGAGACAACGTAGAACGCTTCATGCAAGTAATCCATTTTTTTATTTAGCAAATTGAACATCAGTAAACTTAAGTTTATCTGCATACAGAATTTGCAGTGATATTTCGTTTATAGTAACGCCTTTATAATAAAAAGTAACGCTAGTTTCTGTCAGTGGCAAAATTATTACAGTACAATTTAGCAGTCAATAAAGACACTACTATTTATGACTGGCAGTGCACAGACACCGTCTGACAATCGTTTCAAAGCATAAATAGATATGCAGGGTAGTTAGATAGGATAAAGTAACCTGCCTGAATACAGGTTGCAGATGTTTTGCGTAACATTGGGTGTCAAATACGTAGTATATCGCACAAAAATATGTAAAATCGCTTGCGCTCCTTATGCTGCCTTGATATAAAGACGATAACAAAGTGAAACCTGTTAATACGCCAGTCAGGTAGTTTTTATTGCGTAAGTACCATGAGAGCGTTACAATGCTTGGCGTGAGCGTTTATTACCCCCTTAAACTTGAAGGAAATTTTATGAATAAGTCAGAATTAATTGATAGCATCGCGGACAAAAGTGGTCTAAATAAGACTCAAGCTGGTGATGCTTTGAATGCTGTAATGGAAAGTGTTGGCGAAGCTTTAGAAGCTGGCGATAGCATCTCTCTAGTTGGTTTCGGTACTTTTAGCGTAAAAGATCGCAAAGCGCGCACGGGCCGTAACCCAAAAACTGGTGAAGAGCTAAGCATCCCAGCAAGCAAAGTACCAAGCTTTAAAGCTGGCAAAAACCTAAAAGAGCGCTTGAACTAAGACGCCCTATAGCAAATGGGTGCTTTGGCTGATGTCATAAGCTAAGCACCAAGAAAGCACCTAATATTTAGGTGCTTTTTTTGTCGCTATAGTTTGCATCATATAACGTGAATAATACGATGTGAATATTTTGAGTATAGATGAAAAATCACGTATCATAGGGCGCGCGATAGATGCGTTGTTCAAGTAAGGTTTGCTATTCAGCCTTGTTTTATTTTATAACATGCAGACGTTCTTCTTTTTTGCCATTGCCGGCTTAGATAGCATTGATATTGGCAGGTTGCATTTATTGGCTCCTAGCGGTATTACAATGGTTTTTCATCAATATAGGTTAATAAAGCAGAGATAACTATGGATAAATTGCGCGATTTCTTAAAAAGCTGGCCGGGTCGCATTTTATTGATTTTATGCCTATCGCCACTTGCCTTATTGGGTGTCGAAAGCTATTTTGGCGGTGGAGTTGATCCCAATCAAGTCGCTCAGGTAGGTGAGGCAAGCGTAGGGTTGTCCGAGTATCAGACTGCCGTCAATAACCGCCGTAGCGAAATACTCGAGCAAGTTGATGATGCCAGTTTATTAAATGAAGACGTACTGCATGAACAAGTGCTAAAAGGTCTGATTGACCGTACCCTGTTAGAGCAGCAGGCGGGCAAGCTTGGCATGACAGTCTCTGATGATACGATCAATCGTCTACTGCGCGAAGAAGATATATTTAAAGACGCGGATGGCAATTTTTCTAATGACCAGTTTTCAAACTTCTTGCGTCAACGTGGTATGACCAAAAACCAGTTGTTTGCAGAGTTTCGTAATCAGCTAAGTTTGGATCAATTGAATGCCAGTATCGTAGGGACAGCGGTATATCCCATGCAGGCGGTTAGTCAGTTAATTGACTTACAACTAGAGTCACGCAATGTCTGGATACACCGTTTTAACTGGCAAGACTACGCAGATCAGGTCAAGCTCAGCAAAGCCGACATCCAAACGTACTATGATGCCAACAAAGACACATTAAAAAGTGCGGCGATGGTCAATTTGGCTTACATCCAGCTTAGCCCGCAGACCATCAAAGTCGATGAGATAACCTCAGAAGAATTACAGCAGCAGTATGAAGCGTATAAGCAAAGTATTGCTGCTACTGACGAGCGCCGAGTGAGCCAAATTCTATTGACGGGTGATGACGCTAAGACACGAGCAGACAAAATCAAAGCGCGCTTAGCGAAAGGCGAGTCTTTTGCTGCTGTGGCCAAAACAGAATCAGATGACCCTTCAGGAGAAACAGGCGGTGATATCGGTCGATTCAACCCTTCTGTATTTGGTAGTGATGCTGATACGGTTCAGAATGCGTTAGAAGGATTGAGCGTCGGTGATGTGACCGCACCTATCAAAACCAGCTTTGGCTATCAGATATTTACAGTTACCGAAGACAATGGTGAAAAAATACCGAGTCTTGAGAGTATGCGTGAAGAGCTAACAGCAAAAGCGAAAGAATATAAGCGTCAAGAGATTTATGCGGACAAAGTAACGTCGATTAATGATTTGGCAGCAGATGGTTTTAGTATCGAAGATATAGCACAGCAAGAGAATGTGACGCTAAAAAATATCAAAGATTACCGCAAACAAAACAACAGCTCAGTCCTGTCGCAACCAGCAGTGGTCAAACAGGCTTTTGATGAGTTTACGATTCAAGATCAAGCAGTAACAGCTGGTATAGAAGTCGGTAATGGTACGGTATGGGTACAACCAACCAACTATCGTCCTACCAAGACGCTTGCTCTGAGTGCTGCTACACCAAGAATCACTCAGATATTACGTCAGCAAAGAGCCACAGCATTGGCACTAAAAGAAGCCAAGGCGGTAGCTGCTGGTATCAAAACATCAGGCGATATCTCTAAGCAGTCAGTAAGCTTACGAGCATTGGGTGAGATAAACCGTCAGACGACACTGCTAACAGACAAAGAGCGCGGCTTGGCTTTTAGCAAGCAAGCTACTGATGGTAACGTGGTAGCCCTTGCTAGTGAGACTGAGCTTGGTGCAACGCTGTTGGTGGGTGATCGCATCCAAACTGAGCAACAGTCACAACTGTCTGATATGCAACGAGCGCAGACCGCTAGCATCATTCGTGACAATTTGGGTCAAGATCAGTTGCAAGACTACTTAGATTATCTGCGTCTGATGTATCAGGTTGAGATCAATGAATCTAATATGGCTAATGCGCAAGGACGCTAAGCGTTTATCCTGTTACTAAAAAAAAGCATTGACCGAAAAAAAGCCACTGTAACGTTACAGTGGCTTTTTTGTGGATAGCACTTATATTGTGAAGGTTGATTATAAGTAGCAGCTGAATATCACGACTGCTATTTGTGTCAATCTATAAAACGACATGACAGCCTAATGACGGAAATGACGCATACCTGTAAATACCATCGCAATACCATGCTCATTGGCAGCAGCAATGGTCTCGTCGTCACGCATAGAGCCGCCTGGCTGAATGATAGCAGAGATACCCACTTCGGCAGCGTTATCGATACCGTCACGGAAAGGGAAGAAGGCATCTGAGGCCATGACCGCACCTTCAGTAGCTAATCCAGCATGTTCTGCTTTGATAGCAGCGATACGTGCTGAGTTGACGCGGCTCATTTGACCTGCACCAACCCCGATGGTACGTTGACCTTTGGCATAAACAATAGCATTAGATTTGACATATTTTGCCACGTTCCAGCTGAACAACAGATCTGCCACTTGTGCTTCAGTTGGCTGGACATCAGTTACAATTTTTAGATCGTTTGCGGTAATCAAACCAAGGTCTTGCTCTTGTACCAGTAGACCACCATTGACGCGCTTATAGTCTAGCTGACTATCACGTTGATCTGGTGCTGGTAGCTCGCCGCATACCAATACGCGTACGTTCTTCTTAGTCACTGTCGCTTCAAGCACACCGTCTTCAATGCTAGGCGCAATGATGACTTCTACAAATTGATTGTCAATGATGGCCTTTGCAGCAGCAAGGGTCAATGGACGGTTGAATGCAATGATACCGCCAAAAGAAGACTCAGGGTCAGTGCTAAAAGCAGTGCGATAGGCCGCTACTTGATCATTATCAACTGCAACACCGCAAGGATTGGCATGTTTGACGATTACGCAAGCAGGGGTACTAAAGGCTTTTACGCATTCAAGGGCAGCATCAGTATCGGCAATATTGTTATATGATAGCGCCTTACCTTGCAACTGCTTAGCTGTAGCGATAGAGGCCTGCTGGCTTTTTAGGGGTTGGTTTTCAGTATAAAATGCCGCGTTTTGATGCGGGTTTTCACCATAGCGTAGGTCTTGTGCTTTTTCTAGCTGTACATTGAATGTACGTGAGAAGTTTTCTGGCTCTTGTGTCTCATTGACACGGCTACCTAAGAAATTGGCAATCATACCGTCATACTGTGCGGTATGCTCAAAGGCTTTGACTGCCAAATCGTAGCGCAGCGCAGTGGTTAGCTCAGTGGTACCATCTAAAGCATCAATTACGCGATCATAGTCGGCAGGGTCAGTTACGATACCAACATGAGCGTGATTCTTTGCCGCTGAACGTACCATAGTAGGGCCGCCAATATCGATATTTTCGATAGCATCGTTCATAGCCACGTCAGCGCGAGCAATCGTCTCAGCAAATGGATATAAGTTTACGACCACCAAATCAATACGTTCGATGGCGTGGTCACTCATAATCGCATCGTCTGTTCCACGACGACCCAAAATACCACCATGGATTTTAGGGTGCAGTGTCTTTACACGACCATCCATCATTTCAGGAAAGCCGGTGTAGTCTGAAACTTCCGTCACAGCAACATTGTTTTCTGTAAGTAGGCGATAAGTACCGCCAGTAGAGAGTAAGCCAAAACCTGCTTTGATAAGGTCTTGAGCAAACTCAACGATATTGGATTTATCAGAGACCGAGAGTAGGGCAAGTGGGGTTGTACTCATAAAAAATCTTCCATAAAAAAAGCCTGACGTAAACGTCTGGCAAGGTGGTGATGACAATGAGCATAAACTCTATCGTGATAGATAAAGCTATAAATATTCAATTGCCATGCATGATAATTAGCGACGATGAGTAAGCTCATATAGCAGTGCTACATTAAGTCGTAGGTTTTGAGTTTTTTGCGTAAAGTACCCCGATTCAGACCCAATATTTGCGCACACTTGGTTTGATTGCCACGAGTCTTTTCGAGAACCACAGATAAAAGAGGCTCCTCAACCTGTTTTAAGATCAGTTCGTATAGGTCGGTCGGCATCTCGTCACCTAGCATTGCAAAGTATTGACGTACCACACGCTCAACATGTACATGCAGAGGTTGTTGTACGCTACTCGCAGCACTATCTAAAGAGCGCGAAAAATCATGAGTAGAGGAGTGATAGTCTTCTTTATTATAGTCGGCAGGATGCTCAGAGCTTTTAGCAAAATGGTGGGCATTATGCTGTGCATGAGGTGCCATAAGATAATATCCTTGAAATGAAAAAAGTGTCAAACCATAAGATGTCAGAATAATAGTATATCAAATTAATATCGTATAACGCTGACAGATTGATGGCTATCTTGATTACAACGATACGCATCGAGAGTAAGTATGGTGCATATCACCTATGAAAAATATTTATGCTGATACCAATAAAAATCAATAAAGTGGTGTCATGGTAACTTCACGGATTTGTCTGTCGTCAACGGGTATAGTAAACAGCAGACGTTTTTTATCGTTAGCGGGTAGCTGGCTTTGTTTACCCAATAAGTAATCGGTGGGCGCTGCAATAAACTCTCCGATAAGGCTATCGGCGCCATAAACACTAACTTTTATATTTGGATAGAGCTGCGCTTGTGTGCTTTGGTTGTTAAGTGTCGCACTTATATCGCTAAATGTGCCCGCTGTTTGTATTTGGCTGGCTCTATGATTTGGAGTAGTGATAGTAAAAGCAGTCAAGTCTGCACTTGGCAAGCTGCACGCTGCAACAGAGCATACGGCTTGTAGCCTTTTGGCATTGGCAGGATTCTTGACTAAAGTCTCTAAATTAAACATAACATATTGTGCAGCAAGCAGGAGCGCCAATACCAAGCACCCGAGTATCCAAAGGATAGAGGCGATCGAAAGTGCTACTGATGTGGGCGCAAAATGTGCCTGTGCTATTTTTGCACGTTCTGCGGCAGAGATTTCTTCATCTCTAATAGGAACACCCATATCTATTAGTAGCTGTGATAAATCTGTGTCGTTTATTGGCTTTTCGTCGCGTTTACTTTGCTCGTCAAGAAGTGCCTCAAGCCATGAGTTGTCAGTTGTATCATCTACACTGGCGTGAATGTCATTGGCGGCTGCAGAACTGAGGACTTCTTGTGCTATCGAGGAAGACTCTGGTACCACATGTGTCGTAGCAGGTTTTGCCATTGGATCGTTATTTTTATGTTTAATATCAGAGGGCGAGTGTTGCCCAGTAGCTGATGTTTCTGTAGTAGAAGGTGTGTTGCTGACTTGGGTCAGCCAAGCATCCATACTATCTAAAGATGCATATTCTGTAGGATTATCGTCTGGCTCATCAATATCCATATCATCGTAGATAAGATCATCATGAATGAGAGTGTCAGATGAACGTTTTTGATTGAGTGACGGTTTAGTATTAGGACGTTTTGCTTTAGTATTTTGAATTGCTGAGGTATCAGAAGTTACGACGAGGTTCTTGTTGACCAAAAAACTTTGATGACACTGATCACAGCTGACGGTAGCATTGACTTTATTTAGCTGAGTTTGTTGAATATTAAAGTAAGCTTGGCAATGAGGGCACTGAGTTTTTATAGGGGTGGTCATAGGGCCGAATCCAAAAAAGTATGGTTATCAATACCGCATCGCCACTCACCAACAGCTACCTACAGTGCTCTTAAGATTATATCAATCATGAGCAAAGACAGAGTGGCGTCAAACACCTAACGTTTGACTGCCCTCTATCGTAACAGATGTAATTAAATGTTGCTAGCTAGTAAATGTACCAGATAAACGCTGCCAATGTTGGTCTTCTTGAGCGGTAAAAGCATGTTTAGGATCGAGAGCAAAATAGGGCTGATAAGCGGCCATAACTTGCTCAGTTTGTGACTCAATCAAGCCTGCTAAAACAATACGGCCCTTTGGTGCAATCAAGGTTGAGAAGTAAGGCGCCAAGCCAATTAAAGGTTTTGCTAGGATATTTGCGACGATGATTTCTACAGGTAAGATATTGTTTTGCGAACAGTGTTCAGTAAACGCTTCTGGCAAAAACGCTTGCAGACGGTCACCCACATGATTGCGTACCGCGTTTTGGTTGGTCGCGAGCACCGCTTGCGGGTCGATATCAACTGCATATACTTGGCGTGCACCCAATAATAAAGCAGCGATACCTAAAATACCTGAGCCACAACCGTAATCGATGACCACTTTATCTGTCAAATCTTGCTCTGTCAGCCAATCAAGGCAGAGACGAGTTGTAGCATGGTAACCGGTACCAAAAGCTAAGCCTGGATCCATGATGATATTTGTCGCCTGAGGGTTAGGCGGCGTTAGCCAGTCTGGCACAATCCATAAGTCATTGGCACATTCAATAGGATGATAGTTGCTCATCCATTCGCGCTCCCAGTCTTTGTCATCAACGGCCGTTAGCCAAATGCGGGTCGCTTGTACTTGTGCTGCGATTTCGTGACTGAGCTGCTCAACAGCCTGACGGCTACCAGAATCAGTGGTCGCGTCAAATAAACCAGTCAATATCACCTCATCCCACAGTGGGGATTCGCCTGGTAGTGGTTCAAACAAAGGCTGATCACCTGCATCATCTAGGGCAATTGATAGAGCGCCGGCCTCTAATAAAAGCGCTTCGGCCAAATCGACGTTTGATTTTTCACATTGTAAGTGCAGTTGTTGCCATGCCATAAAGATAACCTTAAGCTAAAATAATAAATGTGTATTTTGAATGAAAGACAGATATTTGGTGTCGAAAGTGGGACGCCAAATATCTGTCAAATAATAATTCGAAATTTTATAGGTTTCTGAGTAGATCCCTATCAGTTAGATATCTGCCTATTAACTATGTATCGTCTATCAACTATGTACCTGTCTATTAGCGCAAAGCTCGCCTTGCTTCATTGATAACGCGTGAATTACCTTGGGCTTGACCTGATTGTAAGATAATTTGCCACAGTGCCCGTCTGCGATTGGCATCTTGTGACACACTAAGACCGCGCCGCGCCATTGCTTCTGCCTTGCGTGGTTGGTTCTTTTTCAAGGCGACTTGGGCCAAATAGAAGTACACGGCGGATGATTTAGGTGCCAAACGCTGTGCGCGAGTGAAGCTATTTTCGGCGTTGGTCAGTTGACCGGCTTTTAGCTGATTGATACCGACCTGCATCAAGTTACGAAATGCAGGCAATGTACTGTTGTTGCTGGTCGACTGTTGCGCCCGTTGTTGCGAGTTTTTTCGTGCCTGCTCCAGTAAATCGTTGTGGGAGGGTGCTGATGGCTCAGAGATGATATAGTCATTACGCGAGGGTACGGCAATGCCTAGGTCAGGCTCTGTCGTTACTGGAGTAGAGGGCTCAAATATAGGCGCCTCTTGCGTCAATGGGTTTGGCGACTCGAGCTGCTCAGGTGGGATATAAGGCTCAACTGGATACTCATTTTCATCATCTACGTCAACAATGGGCGCCTGGGTGATGATTGTTGTGCTTGCAACTGGCGGCTGTGATGATGGGATTGTCTGTATCGGTACTGTGTTTGTCGCAGTTGTCGACGTACTGGGTACGGTCTGACAAGCGCTGAGACTCAGCATGCCGGCTAAGGCACCACCTACAAGCAAAGTGTTGGCTGACATCAGCTTTTGGCGCCACTGAGTCACTTCTTCTTTAACAGTGGCAAATTGCTGTAAAGATGGGATCATGTCGAGACCTTTTTTAAATATTAAAAGCTAAATATCAAAAATAACGTTAGAACCATTCAACAGCACGGTCGTACCAAGTATCAGCGCGTTCTTCGTTACCATTGTCTTGCTCATTGCTGTTTTCTGAATCCGTGTTCTCAACTGCTTCACCATTTGGAATCTCTAAACCTTCACGGCGACGCTGCTGATTGATGGCACCTTGCTGGCTCTGGAATTGCGTTTGCTCACGGGCACGATCTTGTTGGTACAAACTCAGCGCACAGCTACTGGCTTCTTCTGGTAGATACGCGGACATGACTGGTAAATAGCGCGCATTGGCACAGCGCTCATTAGACAGCTTGCCTGAGTTGTTCTCTAACCACAACCATTCTATACCTTCTGGTTCTGGTAACGCTACAGGGGTGAGTTTTAGACGATTCATGTAGTCAACCCAGACAGGAAGCGCACCAGTACCACCGCTCAGGCCAATAGGTTTGTTGTCATCACGGCCAACCCAAACCACACTGACATAGTTGCCGCTATAGCCTGCAAACCAAGCATCACGGTAATCATTCGTCGTTCCCGTTTTACCAGCAAGGTTTAGATTGCTACCAAGCGACTGGGCACGTCTGGCGGTACCGTTTGAAACCACCTGCTGTAGCGCATAGTTCGTCAAAAAGTTGGTCTCAGGTGGAATGCTACGCTGAGTGTTCAATCCAGTACGCTGCAAAATACGCCCACGATCGTCAATAACCGTACGAATACTATGAATAGGGGTGCGGAAACCACCAGTGGCAAAGACCTGATAAATACCCAGCATATCCATTGGGCTAAGATTGACAGAACCTAACAATGCTGATGGGTACGGTGGTATCTTTTCTTCAACTCCCATACGGCGTAATTGTTTGGCAAAGGTATCAACCCCAAATTCCATACCCAGACGTACCGCAGATTGGTTATAAGATTGCGATAATCCTGTGGTAAAAGGTACATAGCCATGATCGCGGTTGTCATAGTTTTTGGGATTCCAGTCGGTACCATCGCTTAGGTTGACTGTGATAGGGGAGTCATCCACTGAGCTTGCCAAGTTATAACGACCACTCTCAAGCGCTGTCATATAAATAATAGGCTTCAATAAAGAACCAACTTGGCGTTTGGCATCAACAGCACGGTTGAATCCTGTGAACTCACTGCCACTACCGACGACAGAAACCAGTTCACCAGTCTCCGGGTTGGCACTGACGAGCGCCCCTTGCAAGTCTTTAGTTTTGCTACCGCTACGGCGCAGTTCACCAAGTTTCTTATCAACTGCTTTATCTGCTGCTAATTGCGCGATAGGGTCTAAGGTGCTGATAATAATGAGACCTTCGTTTTTGAGATCGTCTGAATAGTAAACAGTGTTGAGCTCGCGTTTAACGATATCCAAAAAGTCAGGGAACTGGCTTTTGCCTTCGGCAGGTTTGTCCACGATACCAAGAGGCTGCTCTAAGGCTTTATCGTAATCCTCTTGGCTTAGCGTGCCCACTGTGAGCATGTTATTAAGTACCACATCACGGCGTGCTTTTGAATCGTTTGGGTTGCGGCGAGGGTTATAAATACTTGGTCCCTTTGCCATACCAACTAGCATGGCTTGCTGATCTAAGCGCAGTTCATTGAGCGGTTTGTCAAAATAAAACTGTGCGGCCAATCCAAAACCGTTAATAGAGCGGTTGCCATTTTGACCCAAATAAATCTCATTCAAATAGGTTTGTAGGATCTCATCTTTGCTGTAATGCAGTTCAAGCAATACTGCCATTAACGCTTCGTTGGCTTTGCGCTTTATGGTGCGATCTGAGTTGAGATAAAAGTTTTTGATAAGCTGCTGGGTAATGGTTGAGCCGCCCTGTCTTGCGCCACCAGAAAAATTATTGTAAACAGCACGAGCAATACCACGTATCGACACGCCTTTGTGCTCATAAAATGCGCGATCTTCGGTGGCAATCAAAGCGTCAATCAATGGCTGAGGCACGTCATCTAATGACACCACCATTCGATCTTCGTTACTATCAGGATAGATGCCACCGATATTCACTGGCTCTAGACGTATGATGCCGCTTTTGGCAGGTACGGTACTTTGAATAGAGTCCACTTTATTATTAGCAATCGTCATTTTGATGACTTGCTCAGCATCTTTGTCGCTGGAGCTATAAGTAAAGCCGCGTGTATGGATAAAATAAGTATTGCCTGATCTATGGTAAGTACCAGTACGGTCGTAAGCTTTATTGCTCTGATAATTAAGCAATTCTAGCCACGTCTTCATCGTATCTCTATCGACGTTGGCGCCTTGATACAGCTCAAGTGGTTGCGAGTATACTTTGGCTGGAATATCCCAACGCTTACCTTCAAACTTATGGGTAATGGTGCGATCAAGTTTGATCAGGTACAGGGCCAAGAGCACCATGCCTGCGATGATAACAATTAATAGAAGGCTACTAAACACCAAGCCGCGCTGCTGTGAAGGTAATGTACTCATAGCAGGCTTAGATGATGGAGCTGACTTAGTATTTAATAACTTAAAATTGGATTTTTGCACGGACGTCGCACCATTTTTGGATAAAAAACTGCCTCATAATGACGTAAATTGATGAATTTTTCAATCTATCATCGTCAACGGGCGCATTCATTGGCATCAGAGCAGTGCTGATGTTACTGCCTAGGGTGATTGCTTGTAGTATAATCTTAACTGAAACACCGTTAAGAGCAGTGAGGTGTGAGCAACTTGTATAGCGTTGATAAACGTATATAGGATAACAATTTATTATTGCTGCAACGATGTAATTTGTATGAAACTGCTGCTGGATTTATTTTTACCATCAGCCTTCTGCTGTTTATTTTATGCTAACAGTAGCAATGCCAATATCAATTAATAGCAGTCTCGATTAATAGTAGTCGCAATCAATAGTAATCTTAACGAGTAGTAACTCCAATTAGTAACAGTTTCAACCAGTAGTAATGTCAGTATCGTCAAAAATGACTGTTCTTATTTAATTAATAGTCAATAACAGCAAGCTTGCTTTTAGTGAGTACGTTTTGAGTAAGCCTGTTAAAGGAAGTAAGCGCCGACTATGTCTAGTACCTCATCATCTGTAGTATCTACCACAACTCATTCCTACGAAGATAATTCTATTACTGAAGGATTAGTGCTTCCATTGGCTAATCACTGCTTCCATTGCGGCGATCCCGTACCGCAGCCACCGTTTCATGCCGAGATATTAGGTAAGTCGCGTGAGATGTGTTGTATGGGCTGTCAGCTAGCAGCGCAGAGTATCGTAGAGGCAGGTCTTGAACAATACTATCTTGACCGTTCAGAGATTAACCGTACAGCAAGTCTGCCGACCCAGTTGACGCGCCTTGAAGTCTACGATCATGACGAGATAAAGTCGCAGTTTGTGTACGCGCAAGATGGGCTGTCAGTTGCCGAGTTGTCTGTTAATAACTTGCGCTGTGCTGCTTGTACGTGGCTCATTGAGTCGCGTCTCGATGAGCTACAAGGCATCAGTAAGTGTCAGGTAAATCTGACTAATCAGCGTATGCGAGTCGTTTGGAACGAGGACATGTTACCAATCAGTCGCATTCTGGCGGTCATTAATGAAATCGGCTACGAAGCCAAGCCTTACCGGCAAGATACTCATGAAGCAATGCTAGCACGTCATAATAACCAAATGCTCTTGCGTCTCGGTATTGCAGCATTGGGTTCGATGCAGGCAATGATGTACGCTGTTGCGCTTTACTTTGGTGAGTATAGTGACATGCTGATATTCCAGCGCGACTTTTTGCGCTGGGTATCATTATTTGTGAGTACGCCTGTTTTCTTTTATGCTGGCATTCCGTTCTTTACCTCAGCTTGGTCGGCGATTCGGGCACGCCAAGTAAATATGGATGTACCCGTCAGTCTGGCGTTGATTATTACTTTCTTTGCCAGTCTCTACGCCACTATAACTGGGCAAGGGGAGACATACTATGACTCGGTCAGCATGTTTATTTTCTTTTTGTTAGCAGGGCGTTATATCGAGCACAATGCACGTCTAAAAGCTGCCACTATGGCTAATGATTTGGTCGTGGTCGAGCCTGTATTGGTCCGAAAAGTGGCTGAAGACAAAGCAGCGGCAGCGCGTATCTTGCAGCAGCTTAGGGGCAATAGCGCTCAGCAAGATGACAGTATCGAAAATGAGTCTCATGAGGTGGCAGTCTCTGCAACTGACGTGATGCCTAACTTTATGCAGAAGATAGATGCGGATGTCCATCAGCTCACATCAGATATTGCGCAAGAGTGGCAGCACTCTCGTAATCAAAAAAATGCAATCTCACCGTTAGAAGGTGATGTATCGTTAAAGCAAATGGTGACGGCTCACAGCTTGCAAGTGGGTGATGTTATTTTGGTAGAAGCGGGTTCTGAGATTATCAGTGACGGTATCTTGCTGAGCTCGACGGCAACCGTGTCACAGAGCTTACTGACGGGCGAGGGTGACTTAATCATCAAGACCCAAGGCGATTATATCGTCGGCGGCGCCCAAAACGATAGCCAACCGTTTGAGATGCTAGTTACATCGCTACCACAAGACAGTCAGATAGGTCTCATCGATAGGCTAATGAACAGGGCGATGAGTGAAAAGCCCAAACTGGCACAGCAAGCGGATAAGCTGGCACGTTGGTTTGTCGCCCGTATTTTAGTGTTATCAGTCTTAGTATTTGTTGGCTGGTATATCGTCGATCCAAGTCAGGCTATTTGGGCAACGGTCGCTGTATTGGTCGCTACTTGTCCCTGTGCGCTATCATTGGCGACGCCAATAGCGTTGACTGTTTCCACCAATCGCTTAGCCAGCTATGGTTTTTTGACGACTCGTGGGCATACGCTACAGACGCTGGCTGAAATCACTCATATTGCTTTTGATAAAACAGGAACGCTGACCTACGGTAAGCCAAACCTATTACATATTGAGCTGGCGAAGCCCGTAGATCAAACAGAAACGGATGATAGGTCGTCAATAGCACAAAAAGAGACACTATTAGCAATTGCGGCTGCCTTAGAAGTCGGTAGTCGTCACCCGATTGCGCACGCTCTGCTGACTGCTGCCTATCAATTACATCTGCCACCGACAATGGCGGTACAGCATCATCCGGCAGGCGGTGTAGAGGCGGTGATTGATGGCGCAAGATATCGCATCGGTCATGAAGGTTTCGCTTTAGACAGTGATATAAATAGTATTGAAAAAAACAATGATTTGACCATCGATTTACTAACTCATCGCGCAAGCTCAGCTGTTGTTTTGTCTTGCCAAAACGCAAATATGAATGACTGGCAGGCGCTGGCATGCTTTTATTTTAATGATAAAGTGCGAGATAGTGCTCAGACGATGCTTAATACTATAAAAGGGCTAGGTATTGAGTCTGTGATGCTAACAGGAGACCCAAGCCCGCAAGCGCTGACGATGGCTGATAGCTTAGGAATGCAGGCTGCCTATAATGGTCTATCACCGACGGATAAGGTCAATCATATTCAGCAGCTGCAAGCCAAAGGTGCAGTCGTATTGATGGTTGGCGATGGCATCAATGATGCGCCAGTATTGGCAGCAGCAGACGTGTCCACCTCAATTGCTGGTGCGGCAGATCTGGCACAAGTATCTAGTGATAGTATTATCTTAAACGGTCAAATAGAGGCCATCACTGCTGCTAAACGTATTTCTGATAAAACAGAGCGCATCATTAAGCAAAATTTTCGCTGGGCGCTCGCTTACAACAGTATTGTCCTGATACCAGCGGCTTTAGGTTATGTACCACCATGGCTTGCTGCTATTGGTATGTCGCTTAGCTCATTGTTTGTTGTGTTAAATGCGCTGCGTCTGAAACGTGCCTAGTCACTTCAGAACGCACTGACGTTAAGCCAGCCTGCAACATTCAGCTATATAAAAACCACCTTCAACTATAAATAGTTAAGGCGGTTTTTATATAGAGTTGCTATCAGACAGTGTAGCGAGTTAGTCTTGTAAGTAGCTCAATAGACGCATGAATTCGATATACATCCAGACTAGAGTCGCCAGAATGCCAATGCTGAATAACCATTCGTAGTCTTCTGAGATACCCATTGCAACACCGCGATCGATATTATCAAAATCTAATAATAGCGTAAAAGAAGCGATAACAATCACAAACAAACTAAAGCCAATAGCGATAGCGCCGCCTTCAAACAAGAACGGTAGCGTTGAACCAAATGCTAGAGAAAGCACCCATTGCGCGACGTATACAAGCATAATGGCAATGACAGCTGAGGTCACAATAGAGCGGAACTTTTCAGTGACCTTAACCAAACCTGAGCGATAGAGACCTAGCATGACTGCTGCTGTGACGAACGTTGCACACATTGCAGTTACTGGTACGGTTGGGTACATTCTCATAAAGAACAGAGAGATACCGCCCAAAAAGATACCTTCTAGCAATGCATAAGGCACTGCCAACGTCTTGGCTTTTTGTGGCTTAAAAGTGATAAAAAGGGCAAGAACAAACGCAGCAATCATGCTACCGAAGGCTGCCATGGTAATAAAACCTTGCGATAAACCTGCCATAAGCGCATAAAAGAAAAAGCCCACACCAGTAATAGCTGATAATCCAAGTAATAGGCTGGTCTTTTGAATAACACCCTTGACCGTCATTGGATTACCGCCGATCGCAAGTTCTGCGCGACTGACAATAGGATTAGCCATACATAAATCCTTAATAATAAAATATGAAAATAGAGATGTTAGCTACTTTAGCAAAACCGCCATTATTGTCAACTGTGTTTGCGTGACAGCCATGGTGACTGTCTTCCTAGCTGTCTAATAGTGTCAGTAGCTCACGTATCAAACTGCTGCACGCTTGTGCGTATATTGGGCAGGCAAGTAAGGCTAAGTAAGTCATTTGATAGCTTTTATATGGGGTCAGTTACGACAGTTAACAACGATAATTGAGAAACATGCTAGTCTAAGCGCGCATTTATCGCTATCATTGCCCTGTACTTCACCGTTATACCGAGTCGTTTTATGGAAAACTCAGCGCAGTCAGCAAGATTGCCACACTTACATGAATCAGAGCTATTCCACGCTATCAAGAACCCTGCTTTTAGGCGCATTGGGCTGATGGGCCGCGCTGGTAAACGCAGCGTCACTCAAAGTCTGGTGCAGATCGCCCAAACCATCAATGATATGAATTTGACATTGATCATGGATGTGCAAACTGCCAATTTGCCCACACTGGATCTTATAGACATAGAAAAAGTCAAAATCGTAAAGCGCGGCTTAATTGGTGAGATTTGCGACTTGGTTATTGTGGTCGGTGGTGACGGCTCGATACTACATGCTGCTGAAGCATTAGCACGTTACCGTGTGCCTGTACTGGGAGTTAACCGTGGCCGTTTAGGGTTTTTGGCAGATGTAAAGCCTGATGAAGCGGCGTTTAAACTGCGTCAGGTGTTGATGGGAGACTATCAGCTGGATCATCGGTTTTTGCTTACGATGGAAATACGAGAAGGGCGCAAAATAGTCCATGAGGATATGGCGCTCAATGATATCGTGTTGCATGCTGGCAAGTCGGTACATATGATTGATTTTCAGATGAAAATTGACGGACACGATGTATATAGACAGCATAGTGACGGGCTAATAGCAGCAACACCGACAGGCTCAACTGCCTATGCGCTATCTGGTGGTGGTCCTATCATACATCCGAGTATGGATGCCATTTGTCTCGTGCCTATGCATCCTCATACCTTATCTAGTCGTCCGATTGTGGTCAGCGGTAATAGTGAAGTCTGTATTCGTATCCATGAAGACAACCGTACGCAGCCAATGGTTAGTGCAGATGGCAAGCCCAGTGTACCGCTCGAACAAGAGCAACGCTTACATATTCGTAAGCACCCTGACAAACTGACTTTGTTGCACCCACCTGGGTTTGATTTTTATGAAGCGTGCCGGACAAAGTTACACTGGAATGTCCACGCTGAAGAATTCAGTCTTGATGTCGATGATGATATCATGGACGATGAATAAGTCAGTTTTTTACAGAGAAATATGATCCAAAAATCGCAGTGGAGTAGGCAAAATGGATAAACAAACAATACTAGCAAGTCTAACGCCTGAGGTAGTCGATAAATTCCGTATGGCGATTGAGCTGGGCAAATGGCCTGATGGTCGCAAAATTACTGCTGAGCAGCGCGACACCTGTATGCAAGCGGTAATGGTATGGGAGCATGAGCACCTACCGCCTGCTGAACGTACTGGCTATATCCACAAACCAGTAAAAGACGACGGTTCAGTGGTCGGTGCTGAATGTGATGTCGAGCATGAACATCATTATCCTAATATGCCGAACCCTAAAGGTGCCGTGCAGCCTGTCAAATTTCGTGATAAATAATTTTCGTGATAAATAGACCTACAAATAGGTAGGTCTGTAATAGCCGTAAATACAGACATAACAAATATAGGCATTATAAATACAGCTATTACAAAAAAGCCACGCTCATTAGCGTGGCTTTTTTACTTTATAGTGTTCTAATCACAACACATGCTTAAATTGCAGTCGTGTCGACACTAGGACGAACCGTTAGTGGGTTTTTCTGCATCAAAAATCCCTGCCAGCCCCAATGCAAAAAATTACGAATGTTGGCGTGATCAGTACCATTAGGCGTTGCTTGCACTTTGGCATAGTGTTCGCCAAATAGTTTTAGCGTGTCCAGCTGGTTCAAACCGTGGTGCTTAGCAAAACCAAAAATTTTTGCACTACCTTCGTTTTCACCAGCTGCATTATGTACCATCCCATTCACAAATGGGGCAGGCGCATAGCGATAAAAATCATCAATAAAGCTGATGACATCATTGAATCCAATGGCTTTTTTGTTCAAACCATTAAGTAGTGCCGATATATCTGATTGGCGGATACTCATAAATAAATGACCTCAGAGCAGATTAAAAAAACAATATAATACTTATTGATACTCGATAGCAGCTGAGCACTAAGTATTATAAATTAGCGATTGAAATAGTCTTCGTCATCGAATGAAGGCGAAAAGTTGCCTTGCTCAAGATGCTGCATTTGCGACTGTACAGAACGCTCATGCTGAATACGTTGATAAATCTCTTCGCGATGTACGGCAATATCTTTTGGTGCGTTTACACCGATACGTACTTGATTGCCTTTGACGCCCAAAACCGTCACACTGACTTCATCGCCAATCATTAGCGTTTCGCCCACGCGGCGTGTCAAAATTAACATGCGTCACACTCCTTATGTCGCATCAACAAATTATTACTCATCAGATTACTTCTCAATTGCAGAACATTACCGTAGCACTAAGCAAGCAATGTATCAATAATTACAATGCTCGACATCGTGCTAATAACGGTAACGATAGGTAGATTCATTTAGCCCAAATGAAAGCCCCATTATAGGTGGCATAACAGATACTGTCACGGTTTTTTCACAAAACTATTAGGTAAGTGCTCATTTCAGCTAGGGCAAAAAATAAAAATAGGACCTAAAGAGATCCTATTTTATTTGAGTATTATATCAATATATCAGTAGCACTGGACAAATTACCGGCAATGCTCAGGCGGTATTTTAACAGTTTTTGGAGATTATAGCCCAGCGATTTTGCTTTCGCCGTCTTCACGGTCAAGACCAAATGCAGTATGCAGCGACTTGACAGCTTTTTCTAAGTGCTGGTCTTGAATCAGTACAGACACTTTGATTTCGCTGGTCGATATCATTTGGATATTGATGTTGTTTTCAGCCAATGTCTGGAACATTAGGCTAGCAACCCCTGCGTGTGAACGCATACCAACACCGACTAGTGAGACTTTGACAACTTCACTATTGCCTGAGATTTCTTTGGCACCAATCTCGTCTTTGACTTCTTCATTGAGCACTTTTAGGGTCTTGTCCAAGTCAGTGCGGTTTACGGTAAAGGTAAAGTCAGTAGTGCCATTGTCTGATAGGTTTTGGACAATCATATCGATTTCGATATTGGCGCGACCAATGGGACTCAAGATAGCAGAGGCGATACCAGGATGATCGGGCACACCGCGTACTAAGATTTTTGCTTCGTCTCGATTAAACGCGATACCTGAGATGATTGCCTGTTCCATATTGTCTCCTTCGTCTATCGTAATTAGGGTGCCCACATTGTCTTGAAATTCTTGGTCAAAGCTGCCGTCAGTATTTTCATCAAAGCTAGATAGTACGCGTAGAGGTACACCGTACTTGCCAGCAAACTCTACTGAACGAATCTGTAGAATCTTTGAACCAAGGCTCGCCATCTCTAACATTTCTTCAAAGGTGATTTTTTCGAGTTTTTTGGCTTTTGAGGTCACACGAGGATCAGTGGTATAGACGCCATCGACATCAGTATAGATCTGACACTCATCAGCACCCAAAGCTGCTGCAATCGCCACACCTGTCGTATCAGAGCCGCCGCGTCCGAGTGTGGTCGCGTTGCCTTCTTCATCAATACCTTGAAAGCCTGCCACAATAACGATATTGCCAGCATCTAGTTGCTCGCGTATGTTTTTATCATCGATGCTTTCGATACGTGCTTTATTATGGGCGTTGTCAGTTTTGATAGCGACTTGACGACCAGTAAATGAGCGAGCACCAATACCAAGCTCTTTAATCGCCATAGCGAGTAGAGAGATAGAGACTTGCTCACCCGTTGAGACCATTTGATCGTATTCACGTGCGTCAGGATTGTTGCTAATTTGGCGTGCTAAATCAATTAAGCGGTTGGTTTCGCCGCTCATAGCTGAAACCACAACGACCACTTGGTGACCATTGTCATGCCAGCGTTTGACTCGTTTGGCGACGTTTTTGATGCGGTCGATACTGCCCATCGAGGTGCCGCCGTATTTTTGTACTATTAACGCCATAAAAATCTACCTATTATTCAATAATGACTTTTTATGATCAGTGATGAGTGTCAATGTGAGACTTATCAATGCTTGTATACATAAAGCCAGATTATAAAAGTGATGCCCTAGGTTTTTGTTCATCTGGTTGTGTCTACCATCTTCAATGAACGAAAAACATGCCCAAACGTTGACCTTTATACCATATCTACAGCACAACTTTAAGTCTCAGTACTGCCTAGATATATGGCGATTGGTTATAGTGGTTATAACCAATCGCGTATTTGGTGCGTAGTCGAGTAAAGCTATGCGATAAATATAAGGTATATTATGACGCGCTATACCAATATACTCGCTGGTCTAATATTCACTAGCTTAGCTTAGCTTAGCTTAGCTTAGCTTAGCTTAGCTGGGTTTCAATCCAAGCAGGTAGAGCGCTAACGACCGCGTTGGTGTTGCCAGACTTCGGCGCGCCGCCTTGGGCGTAGTCAGGCTTACCACCGCCCTTACCACCAAGCTCACTCGCCAAATGACGAATGATATCACCAGCTTTTATCTTAGCAGTGACAGACTTCGCTACGCTCGCTGCGAGCGCCAACTGCTCGTCTTTATCACCGACGAGTACAATCACGCTATCAGGCAGTTTTGATTTGATATCGTCCATCAGCGTACGGATAGATTTACCATCGATGCCGCTTAGGGTGCTGATAAGAACTGGTGTACCTGCGATAGTCTGCACATCATCAAGTAAGTTAGCTGCTTGAGCACTGGCCATCTTTTGCTGCAGACGCTCTAGTTGTTTTTCAAGATCGCGCTGCTTATCTGCCATGGTGCGGACACGCTGCGCCACTTCAGGACGTTTTACTTTGAGCTGACTTGCCAATTCACCCAGTTGCTGCTCGCTTTGCTGCATGTTTTTGACAGCGTTCATGCCAGTAACTGCTTCGATACGGCGAATACCAGCTGCGATACCTGATTCACTGGTGATCTTTAGCACGCCGATATCGCCAGTACGCTGCACATGTAAGCCGCCGCATAGCTCAATAGAGAAAGGCTTTCGCTGACCGTCTACGATACTGTCTGTACCCATGGTTAGGACTCGAACGTCACTACCGTATTTTTCGCCAAACAGTGCCATAGCGCCTTGGTTCATGGCCTCATCAATCGACATGTGCTCGATGCGGGCAGGGGTGTTGGCTTGGATTTGTTCATTGACGAGGCGTTCGATTCGCGTGATTTCAGCGGCACTGACAGGCTTATCATAAGCAAAGTCAAAACGTAGTACTTCGCTTGAGACCAATGAGCCTTTTTGCGTAACCGCATCACCTAATACTTCTCTTAGCGCTGCATGTAATAGGTGAGTAGCAGAATGGTTTTTTGCACTAGCGGCACGGATGCTTGAGAGTACATGAGCGTCAGCCGTCTGCTTAGGGCTAATCTCACCCATAGTCACGACACCATAATGAATAATCGCCTGCCCAGACTTTTTGGTGTCTTGCACTTCAAAAACGCCTGATTCGGTACGAATTTCACCAAGCTCACCAACTTGACCGCCGCCTTCTGCATAGAATGGGGTGCGATCAAGTACGACAACGCCTTCCATGCCTTCTGTTAAGCTGTCTGCTGGGTTACCATCCTGGTAAAGGGCATCAACAGTGACACCTTCTTCTTCAAGCTGCTCATAGCCGATAAATGTCGTTGGCGTTTCTACTTGGATGACGCTGCTGTAATCAACGTCGAATTTGCCAGCATCACGGGCACGCTCACGCTGCGCTTGCATATGCTCATCGAATTCTGCTTCATCAATGACAATACCGCGCTCACGAGTGATATCGGCAGTCAAATCAAGCGGGAAGCCGTAAGTATCGTAAAGCTTAAAGGCAGCTTCGCCAGATAGGGTATCGCCATCTTGTAAGCCTTCAAGTTCGCTGGCAAGCAAACGCAAACCTTGGGCTAATGTTTTGGCAAACTGTGCTTCTTCTTTTTGAATGGCACTTTCAATGGCAGTTTGTTTTTCTTTTAAATCTGGATAGGCGTTGCCCATTTCTGCGACGAGCGGCGCAACCATCTTGTAGAAAAACTCACTATCTGCACCAAGTTTGTTGCCATGACGTACGGCACGGCGAATGACGCGGCGTAGGACATAGCCACGACCTTCATTGCTTGGCGTAACGCCATCAGCAATCAAAAACGCTACGGCACGAATATGGTCTGCAATGACTTTTAATGATGACTGTTGCTCATTATCAATCTCTAGGATTTCAGCCGCCGCATCCATCAAATGGACAAATAGGTCGATCTCATAGTTGCCATGGACGCCTTGCATGATGGCACTAATACGCTCAAGTCCCATGCCGGTATCGACACTCGGGGCAGGTAGCGGTAATAGAGTGCCGTCTTTTTGACGATTAAACTGCATGAAGACACAGTTCCAAATCTCAATAAAGCGGTCGCCATCTTCTTCAGGAGTACCTGGCAAGCCGCCTTCGATATCGGCGCCGTGGTCATAAAAGACTTCGGTACAAGGACCACAAGGACCAGTATCACCCATGGTCCAAAAATTATCAGAAGCGTAAGGCGCACCTTTGTTATCGCCAATACGAATGATGCGATCGCTTGGAATACCGATGTTTTTATTCCAAATCTCAAACGCTTCATCATCAGTTTCATAAATAGTGACATACAGACGATCTTTATCAATCGCGAGCCACTCTTTTGACGTCAAAAACTCCCAGATATACTCGATACCTGCTTGTTTGAAGTAATCGCCAAACGAGAAGTTGCCTAGCATTTCAAAGAATGTATGATGGCGGGCAGTGTAGCCGACATTATCTAGATCGTTATGCTTGCCGCCAGCACGGACGCACTTTTGAGAAGTTACAGCACGGGTGTAGTCACGTGGTTCCATACCCAAAAAGGTTTCTTTGAACTGATTCATACCGGCATTGGTAAATAGTAATGTCGGATCATTATGAGGAATCAAGCTAGACGATGAAACTTGGGTGTGCTGCTTGCTTATGAAAAAATCGATAAAGGCTTGGCGAATATCGGCTGAGCGAAATGGCTGGCTCACAGCGGCTCCTTACTGACGGATAGAATTGAGTAAATAACATAAAATAATTTTGCAAGCGATTTTAGCACAAACGCCTAAGCTCTTGGTACAAGAGTTATAACTGCTAGGTTATTATGCGCATGCTTACCGCTGCTTGATTGGTAGCGCATCAAGATTGGCGGTTTAAACAAGCCAGTCGTGCAACCAGGTCAGTCCAATGGACAAGCTAGTTGGTCAAAATAGCAGCATCAGTTTCATCTAGTTTATCTTTTATCACGGGGTCAGACTCAATCACTTGCACGGGCAGATAGCGTAATTGCAACTTGATGGGTAGATACTCAGGAAAATTGTCTACCATATCTTGGGTAATGACTGCCTCGATTTTACGGACATCGGTTGAGGTTGGTGTCGTCTCACCGCGTACGACTGCACGTACGACTTGATTCTCATCTGATGTGTCAAATTGAGTATTGGTCAGCACGTTGCCTTGATCGATAAAGTAGCTGTTGATGGCTTCTTTTACACTACTTTCAAACACCTGCTGCTTGGCATTGGTCTGTAGGTTGATGGTCAAATAGGTACCCAAACCACCCAGTAATAACAAAGTCACCGCGTTACGCTGCAAAAAAGTCAGATAGTTGTTTGATTTATAGTCGTTGTCGACCAAGCGGCGAAAACCCAAAACCCATAACACAAGTGCATTAGTAAACTGAATAGCAATGATGTTGGTTACTGCCAATAAAAGCGCACCAAATCCAAGCTGTAGCTCACCGTTAGCAAATAAAATACCACTAGCAGCAAGCGGTGGCACCAACGCAGTGGCTACTGCAACGCCGACTACCGCGACTGATAAATGCGGAGACACCATCGCATAGGCACCAGCCGTACCACCTGCCAATGCAATCATAAGATCCATAGAGGTGGGCTGGGTACGCGATAGTATTTCAGCGGTCAAGGGTTGATCTTTGTGTAGCCAGCCGACGATAAAGCCGACGACTAATACCAATGACACACCTAAAAACACGGTGACTAGTGACTTACGTAGTAGGGGCATACGGTAGTCGATGATCGCTAACGCGACGCCAGTGATGGGACCTAGCATCATCGCCACCAGCATCGCGCCAATCACGACCGCTGCTGAGTTGGTTACTAGACCATAGCTTGCGATGATGGCAGAGAGGATATTCATAATGAAGTACATTCTGCTGGGCAGTGCATTGGCTTCAATCCTAACCCGCACCTCTGGATAATCTACTTTTTTGTTATTGAACTGCTCAGCGACAAACTGCTTATAAGACTCGAGCTTGGCTTCTTTTTCTTCCTGAACCTCTTCTTCATCGCTTTCGTGTTCTTTATGTTCATCTACATTGGGGCTGTTGTCTTTTTCCTCGTTCTGATCGTTACTTTGATCATTGTATTGATCATCGCTTTGCAAACTATCGTGCTCATGTACACTTTTATCTTTCAATGTATTATTCGTTTTCGCTTGACTGTCTGCTTGCTCATCAGAGCTGTCTACGGGTGCGTGTTGAGCATCGACAGTTAGGTCGTCGTCTGTTGATTCCGTTATGTCAGCATTTTTTTTGTCTTGAGCGCTCATCTCTGATGTATCAGTCGCATCTGACTGAAAGAAATCTGATTTGGATTCAGATGAGTCTTCAGGGTTCTGCTGTTTAGGATTGGACTGCTCAGAATTGGGCTTATTAGGGTTAGGCTGCTCAGAGTTGGACTGGGACATAGGTTCAGTTGTCTCCAGCGTGGCTACCACTACATCTTCACTGATTGACTCTATCTTAACATTGGCTTCAGGGTTTTCAGCACAGGCTAGATCTTCATTTTCTAGTGCTTCTTGAGTCATGTTGGTCATTTCAGTGTCACTTATCGCCGTATCCGCTACTGAATCAGTCAAAGCATCTTGATCGTTTTTAGGATCAGCATTGGCTGAAGTTTTATTCTGCTGAGCTGAGTCAGTAGATACGTTTTTTTTAGATGAGGTCATAACAGATAACTTTCTCAACGAATGAAGAAAGTCACTATTGTAATGATAAACGGACAAAGGTATAGGGGTTTTTTGCGATTAGGCAAAGGAGAGTATAGATAGGTAAGCGTGTGATAAAAGAGCAGTTTATTAGCATTCATCTAAAACCTTAAAGCTAACATGGTTTTGAATAAAAGTCATCTGATATAGGTGATATAAGCGTTCAGATTAAATACTTACTAAAATTGTGGAATTAAAGTATAAATAGATTATACCCACAAAAAAAGTAAGGATTAAATCATGAATTGGTCATTATTTGCTGTCATTTACATCATAGCAGGCACGGTCACCACAGGCGTTGTCATCATTGGTACGCTCATTATGGGGTTCGATGAGATTGCTCATATGCAAATAGCGGTCGCGGTGGGGGCTTTGGCTTCTATTCCTGTAACGATGTTCTTTGCCAAAAAAATTGGCAACATTACGGGTGATGAGGAGGGCTACGAGGCGTAGTTAATAAGACCTACGTTTTGTAAGTGAGAAGCTGTGCTAAAACGCTTTGATTCTAAGGCAGCTTTACAACAAAGTGATTCTATAAAAGG
The DNA here is from genome assembly GCF_059072655.1 of Psychrobacter sp. H27. Taxonomy (NCBI): domain Bacteria; kingdom Pseudomonadati; phylum Pseudomonadota; class Gammaproteobacteria; order Moraxellales; family Moraxellaceae; genus Psychrobacter; species Psychrobacter sp. H27. Next base: position 2,948,086 of record NZ_JCACRX010000001.1, read on the forward strand.
TCGCTATATATAAGGCGACTATATGGAAAGTGATGTTATAAATAAGCAGAAAAAAACAAGTAGGTATCAAAAAGACCTCACGATGGAGGTCTTTTTTGTCATGATTTTTATGATGGATTGGGATAGTCAGTCAGACTTACTGAAGTTCGACAACCGCGCCATTTTCAACATTGGCATAAACCTCTAACACATCCCAGTTGGTCAAACGAACACAACCTGCTGATCCTTGGCGACTGATACCTTCAGGTACTGGTGAACCATGTAACCCATAAGAGGGCTTAGATAAGCCCATCCATACCACACCCACTGGATTGTTCGGTCCTGGTGCTATCATATGGACTTTCTTTTGAGCGCCTTCACCGACAGTTGATTTATACCAAGGCATTTTTACTTTATTGATGATCTTAAATGACCCTTTTGGTGACGGTGTGGCGTCACTACCGACGGTCGTTGGGTAGGTAGCAACCAGTTTATCACCGTTATATGCATAAAGTGTCTTATCTGCTTTGTTGGCAACGATACGGTTGATACGTTGGTTGAGCTTGCCACGATTGTTCAGTACGGTGATCGTCTCACCAACTTTGTACTCTTTATTCTTATTCAATTTATCAAGGTAGCGTACGTCCATATGGAAACGTTCACCTAGCATCTCTTTGATGTCTTGATAATACAAACCTTTCATTTTTGACTTGGCTTCTGAACCAGAAGGCGTGGTTGCAAAATTGGTATTAAGATCGTCTTCAGTCAGGGTATAAGTGACCAATACAGGTTTGGTTGCAGGAATATTTTTTACTAAGGCATCCCACGTTTTTTGGTCCATTTTACCTGTCTTTGGCAGGCCTCTCATCGCTTGAAAGTTGACCAAGGCTTTTTTGCTGTTCATGCCCCAACCGCCATCGATAGGACCAGGAGACGCATGGTTCCAATCAAGTAGTGCTTGTATTTTGATGGTCATTGCTGAGTTGACGTTCATGTTTGGTGACCAGACAGCACTATTCACTTGCTTAGCATAGTTTGATAAGTTTAGTGTGGTGTGTCGTTTACCATCTTTGTCTTCAATGCTTTTGATGGTTGGATCATCACTGAAGTCTTGACGTTTCTCACTCTCTGGCAGCTCAAAAGCAAGTGGATCAGATGAATTGATAGATGACAAATCGCTAGGAGCAGCAACAGCTTGGCCTTCAGTTATATCATCATCACGGTCAGCTTGCTCATCTTTACGTGTCAATTCTGCCGCGCTCATGTTGTCGGCAGCCTTTGACTCACTCTTTGAATCAATAAGCTGAGTCATACGATCAGCTGGCAAGCGACTGTCTAACGAGCTGCTACGATTTTCTTGTACATCCAAGCTCACCTTTTGGGCAAGGCTCGGCATCGTATCTGATGTGCGTACTGGCAATGTGCGAGTAGCATCAGCAGGCGCAGCTAGCGCGGCAACGCTAGCACTTATGGTGGCAATAGATATAGCAGTAATAATAGGCTTTATTTTCATCATGTTGAATCACTTGTGGTTGCTACTAATGCGGCTATTATGCGCATAATTTGTCGCCATCGCAAACTTTTGACACATGTTTTTGTATTTAACGGTTGCCAAACGTCAGCTGCTGACGTATTCGCTACAGTTGGGTAATAATTTAACGAATATATGTATGGCATGGTGCGCGATTCTTACGCAAATGATCTGATACTGCCCCTGTTTTTTGTTGCAGTAATAGTGACACTGATTGGCGCTATTAGGTGTTTACGTCTATAATGTAGGATTAAATTTTTGGTTAATAAACCGACTTTTAGCAAAAAGCAGTTTTTAGCAAAAAGCAATTTAATCCGCTATGTAGTTAATCCATAAGGTGCGATATGTCAGAAGACCAAACAATGAGTGCAGAAGAGTTTCAAAACCAATACTTTAACGATGAGTCTGAGGGCTTAGACGGCGAGATGGAGTATGATTTAGAGACTGGACTTCTTGGTGAGCACGATGAATTTGCTAACCTACAAGCAGAGCTGAATGAAGCGCGTGAGCAACTGGTAAGTATCCGCGACTTTATTCGTTTTTCGGTCACGCAGTTGCGTAACTATGATGTGGTTGTCGCGCAAGGCACTACAGATGAGTTTGCAGAAGCCTCAGCCATCGTATTGCATTCGCTATCGTTAGACTGGTCAGCCAATGAGCAAATTTTAGACTGCCGTTTGACCACGTCAGAGAAGCAGGCAGTACTTGGATTATTAGAAGAGCGTATCGCTGAACGTAAGCCATTGAGTTATCTGATTAACTTATCTTATTTCTGTGATTTGCCTTTTTATGTGGATGAGCGTGTCCTTATCCCTCGCTCGCCAATCGCAGAGTTGATTCGCCAGCAGTTCCATCCATACTTTGATGTGACTGAACTTGCCAAGCCTCTAGGCGTTAGTCCAAATGAGCAGTCAGCGGTGTTTTATGACCATGGTTTAGACGTGAAGCAGTTGTCACAGCCTGAGCGTATCTTGGATCTGTGCACTGGTTCTGCTTGTATTGCGATTGCGCTTGCGACCCGTTTCGTCGACGCGTTGGTTGATGCGGTCGATATCGACAAGGGCGCGTTAGAAGTGGCCATGGTCAATGTCGATCATCATGACCTTGGACATCAAGTCAATGTGATTGAATCAGATCTGTTTGCTAAGATACCTGCTGAGAACCAGTATGAGCTTATCGTCACCAATCCGCCATACGTCGATGCCGCTATCATGGCAGATTTGCCCCCTGAGTTTTTGTATGAGCCTGAGCATGCGCTAGCCGCGGGTCAAGATGGTTTGGACTTGGTGCATCGTATCTTGTTTGAAGCGCCAGATTATCTGAGCCCAGAAGGATTGCTGATCTGTGAAGTGGGTGATAGCGAATGGGCATTAAAACAAGCTTATCCTGAAATTCAGTTCGATTGGTTGAAGTTTGCACATGGCGGACATGGGGTGTTTGCCATCACTTATGATGAGCTGGTATCACATCGTCAACTGTTTGCCTCTTTTGTTCAGCTATTGGACAGTATTCAATAGCCAAGCATTGGGTTGCATAGATATCTGTAATCGATAATTATAAGCACTAATCATAAAAGATGAATCAAATAGTCATCAGTAACGTTTACTTGTTTAAGGATAGTTATGGCAGGCAATAGTATTGGGCAGGTTTTTACGGTTACCACTTGCGGTGAGTCGCATGGCGCAGGCCTTATGGCGATTGTTGACGGTGTGCCACCAGGTTTGGCGTTATCTGCAGAAGATTTGCAAGTAGACTTGGATCGCCGCAAGCCAGGATCGTCTAAGTACTCAACCCAGCGTCGCGAGTCTGATGAAGTCGAAATCATCTCTGGTGTTTTCGAAGGCAAAACCACGGGGACGTCTATCGGTCTATTGATTCGTAACACCAATCAAAAATCAAAAGATTATAGCGACATCAAAGATACCTTCCGCCCTGGGCATGCTGATTATACTTATAGCATGAAATATGGCTTCCGTGATTATCGTGGCGGTGGTCGTTCATCTGCTCGTGAGACTGCCATGCGTGTGGCAGCGGGTGCTATTGCAAAGAAATACTTGCAAGAACGTCTGGGCGTACAAATTCGTGGTCACGTGACCCAAATCGGTAGTGAGCACAGTAATGTCCTAGAGCCCAGCCAAATCGATTGGGCGTTCGTAAATAGCAATCCGTTCTTTTGTGCTGATAAAGAAGCGATTGGCCGTTTTGAGACTCTCATTGATAGTCTGCGCCGCGAAGGGACCAGTTGCGGTGCCCGTCTTGAAGTCATTGCAAGCGGTGTACCCGTAGGTTTGGGCGAACCAGTGTTCGATCGTTTAGATGCCGATATCGCGCATGCGATGATGAGTATTAATGCGGTCAAAGGGGTTGAGATTGGTGATGGTATGGACGTGGCAGGTCAATTCGGACATAGTGCTCGTGATGAGCTGACGCCAGATGGGTTTGCGGCCAATCATGCAGGTGGTATCTTGGGCGGTATCTCATCAGGGCAAGATATCCGTGTGAGTATTGCGCTAAAACCAACGTCTAGTATTACCACGGCTGGTAAGAGTATCAATACGCAAGGCGAGGCAGTCGATATGCTGACTAAAGGTCGCCATGACCCATGCGTTGGTGTACGTGCGACGCCCATCGCAGAGGCGATGCTAGCAATTGTAGTGCTCGATCACTATCTGCGTCACCGCGGTCAAAACGCGGACGTGAAACCACCAGTGCAATCAATCACCTAGTATTTCCGTCGTAGAGTAATCAGCCCTTCATCGTTTTTAGTATTCAATTACTAGAGGCGATAAAGGGCTTTTTTGTGGCTCGTTATAATATCGATTATGTTTAAATACATTCAGCGTGTTGAACTGTTAAGGTATTAGGCTGCCAATTGATACGCATCAATAGCCACATATTGCTGATGCCGAAAGACCAGTAATAATCGCTGACTGGGAATTGCTAACCAGTGCCCAAAATCAATGCTACTCAGCCCTTGGTTTGATAATATCTCTATACAATGATAACGGCTATGACCTACTAAATTTCTAATAGTAAGGCTGTCAGTGAGTAATTTTGCCATTTGATATCTTTTCCTAATTTGCTTTACGAATTTGGCTGTTCAACAGCCTATAGCGCTATCGTAAAGTGAAGAGATAGAAATCATATGCAGTCATGATGGAAAATTGATGAACTGCCGTATATGTTTATTTTTAAGCCAATGGCAGGGTGATGCTAACGATAACGCCAGAACGTTGCTTTTGATGGGTGCTGAGTTTACTAGCACTAGGTTTACTCTTGTCGGCATGGGTGTTGCTAATAGTGACTTGACCACCGTGATGTTCGATGACTTGTTTTACCAAAGTCAGTCCAAGCCCTGTACCTTTTTTGAGCGTACTACCAGCGTTAGTAGCCGGTTTTGATTCAGCGGTTTGGTAAGTGGGTTGGCTCTGATGCGATAAGCTAAAATAACGCTCGAAAGCTTTTGCGATAGCATAATCCGGTAATAGCTTGCCATCATTAAATATGTCGATAGTTACCGTCCGCGCTGTACCATGCAAAGAAACTTCAACAATGCTGTCAGCAAAATGAATGGCATTATCTAGTACGTTCTGTAGCACTTGTATCAACCAAAACTCATCAGCGAACACGCTAGTAGACGCTAAGATATCTGCTGGCAAGTCTATGTTGTTGGTCACTTGCTCATTATCAATATAGATATCAATAGGTTTAAGGTTCTGCTGCTGCTGTTTAGCTGTATTGTCTTTTATCAGGCTCTGCAATAATGGCAGTAGGGACGTTGGCTGACGATTGAGCTTAAAGGTAGGCTGCTCCACTTTAGCAAGTAATAGCAGTCGATCGATAAGCTGCTGCATTTTTATACTTTGTTCACCTATCGTTTCGATAAGCATCTGCCGATCATCATGATCAAGGGCATTTCCATCGATGCCATCATCCTCTAATAGCTCACCACTGGCGCGTATCGCAGTCAGCGGGCTTTTAAGCTCGTGCGTCAACGTATGCACATAGTCAGTGACGTAAGCACGATTCTCCAAGCGATGTTTCATGGATTCGATGGTGTCTGTCAGGCTGTTTAGTTCATGACCGAGATAAAAGTAGGGCTTTTTGGTGTCTTCTGCCAGTGCGCTGGTATATTGGGTGACTAAGGTGATACTTTGCTTAAGCCACCATGCTACTAGTCCTGCCAGAATAAGGGCTGCGATGCTCATAAATAGCGCGGTGATGAGCATGCGATTACGCGTATCGTCTAAGTAGGGCAATATGCTAGCGACAGGCTTGCCGACACTGACCACGCCCATAATGTCACCAGACGGATTTTTGATGGGCTGAGCCACATACATGACTGAACCATCACGCCGTTGGTAATCTTTTAGCGTACTTCTTGCGCCGTACTGACCTCTTAGTGTGAGATAGACATCGTTCCAGCGTCCGTAATTCTGTCCTTCGTTGTTATCAGGTTTGGGGAGCGAATCGTAAATGACCTTGCCACTACTGTCTGTCACATATACTCGAAAGCTGGTATGGTTTTTGGTCTGGTAGACAGGGCCCAGACTATCGTCAGTCGTTGACATATCAACAAACGCAGCATCAAGCTGTGCCTGATAAGCTTCATCATAAAGCTGACCTGTAGATAGAGGTACCTGTAGACTAGCAGCAAGTAATTTACTGGTATCTAGTAGGGTATCTTCAATGACTTGCTGTGCAGTGGGCTTGACGTAGCCAAATAACTGAGTAAAGGCAACCACACCGCAGACAATGAGTACCAAAGCGACCGCCAACCAAATTCTAAAGAATATACTCAGATTGAGCAGTCGTTTGCGTTTAGGGACTTGCTGCGCAGTACCAATAGGGTGCAGCTTGGCATACCAATTGCTTTGATCATCGTCGATGTTGTGATCACGATTGATGTCACTATTGCTATTACTATCACTACGGTTATCGGCTTTGTGATTCATAGGTTCAAAGCCATTATCAAGCAGGACATAGTGCGTAACCCAGTCCGCGATGTGTGTGAATCACATCGATACTCGCATCGACGGTCGCCAACTGCTTACGAATCGACTTAACATGACTGTCTATGGTTCGCGCCAAGCGATGATCGGGATAGTCACTTACTGCATTAAGCAGTTGTTCGCGACTAAACACTTGGTTCGGTGCTTGTAATAATGACAGTAAGATTTTGCGTTCTGTATTACTGAGCTCAAGCTTTTGTTCTTGCCATCTCAATGAGTAATTAAGCGGCTGATAGTGCCAAACACCAGATTGATTTTCGAACGTCAGTGCCTGCCCAGTTAGGTTGCTTGCGGGCGTGTTTTCAACTTTGTCATTAGTTGTATAAGATTCAGACTGCTGAACCAGTAACTGCTCACGTCGCCAAATGGCTTTTAAGCGTGCGACTAGTTCACGTGGACTAAAGGGCTTGGCACAATAGTCATCACCGCCCATCTCCAACCCCAAAATACGATCGACCTCATCGCTACGAGCAGTCAAAAAAACGATAGGTAAATCTTTTAGCGTATCGATATCAGTTGCATGGCGTATTTGTTGGCACAGACTCAGACCATCACCATCTGGCAGACCGACATCCATAATAATCGCCGATAGGTCGCGAGCCTCATCACTATGCAGCATGGGTAACACACTACTGGCATTATCTAACCATGTCATATCCCAGCCTTCACGCTTGCAAGTCACTTTGAGTGACATGGCAATAGCAGGATCATCTTCTACTAGTAAAATATGGGTCATAGTCTCTACATCGTCTTATAAGCTTATTAAATTATCGTAGCACAAAAGCGTATATTGCTATTGCTGCCATGAGTCAAATGATGTGAAAAGTTAATGGAAAAGGGAGGTGCTAAGTAAACCGTTTATGACGTTACTCCCTTAATGCATTCAATAAAAAAGGTCAGCTCAATGAACCAGCTGACCTTGATAATAAAGATTAAGCGTGATTGTCTATTAACAGATTAAGCGAAAACCTATTTCAGACCTTTGCAGTTGGCATAGTAACTCACTGTAGCAGGCCAATCTGAAAAAATACCCTGAACACCAACGTCTTGTGCTAGTACGTCAATATAATTCATCATATCACCATCATTGTTGATAGCATCACCAAGACCGCTATAGTACCAATCACCACCATCAGTTAATGGTCCTGAACGCTCTATTGACCACGTAATGATTTTAAGACCATTAGCTTTGGCTTGTTTTGCGTATTCTGATGGTTGCATATTTCCCTTACCGTCAGTAGTGACTAATAGCCAAAGTGCTGGTGCAATGGTGTTGATGCCACGTGCTTTGATATCAGCCAATGAGTGCTTCCAAGTGGTTGCGTCATCTTTATCAAACGTTTTATCGTCAGCGGTCTCGTTGCTGTCATCAATGAGGTAGACGGCATTGGCGCCATAAGCTGGCTCTTTTTTGATCCAGTAATCAAGATCTTCTATATTGAATGACTGAGCAAACACATCGCTTGCAGGTACGTTGGCAGCTTTATAAGTGTCTATCAGCTGTTGGCGATAGTCATCTAAACGATAGCCATTAAACGGCATAGCTACTGCAGGCGCTTTTAGCTCAGGTGTGTGCTTCATACCCAGCTGGCGTGCCAATGCAATATGCTCTTTTAACGTCATCACCTTGCCGTTTTGTGAGTACAAATCCGTTCGCCAAGGCGCGGTTGCATTCATATAGTCACTAATGCTGGTCGCTTCTTTATTGGCAGCATCCATTTTACCTGTCAAGGTTTTAAACTCAGCACCGCTAATATCTGAGGTGCGGCATTCGATACTGCCGGCATTGGTAAGTTTGCCTTTAGCATCTAAGATGGGCGGTACGGTACATTGCTTGGCCAGCGGCGTGGTCAAAATATTAGTAGTGGTGTGCAAATCGTTTTGGGCATGACGACAGACAAGCTCCCCATCATTGGTAAACGCCACATCACATTCCAAGATGCCAGCACCCATTTGCGCTGACGCCACGTAGCTGTCATAGGTATGTTCAGGCAGTTGTAATGGCGCACCTCGATGGGCAATAGAGAAGTCAGTCTTACTTGGCAGTTGCCCTCTGCAGGCCTGTAGCTCTTCTTTTAGTGGTCCCTCGTCCATATCATTGATCAGATAAAACGGACGCACGCCATAGGTGTATGCAATAGGTGAAGACGATTGCGGTTGCGTCGTCGATGAAGGGGCTTTTGATGTGAGCATTGAGCGGCTATCGGCAGTGCAACCTACTATCAATAATGAGCTGATCAGCGTTAAAGGTAAGGCGAGATTAATCTTATTAACCTTGGCCGGCGTCTGCTTACTCAGCTCAAGCGCTGATTTATTAGAAATTGTCATGTAAAATGTTCCTGCAAAATTATAAAAATCCCATCGGTTATATGGATAGGAATTAAAAAAATAACGTTTTGCTAAAAAGCACTAAAGTCAATGTATTCTTGTAAAAGCTTAACCGTGTAAGAATTTAGCATTAATGCGGACACTATTGTAGGCAAGTGTACTAAAGAATAGACAGTTAACAGTATTTAAGCTTGATAGTATTGAACCTATCGGTCTTAAGATCATATGTGTCTTTTTCTAGAGTTCACATTTTTGCTATGGTCTGTTTCATGCTGCACTATTGACCATACTCTCAAACTAACAGATGATATTGACCATATAATGACACACACATTATTTTGGCAAAAAAGATAGAAATGCTTAAGGCATATCTCACTACATTATTAAGGATAACTATGAGTAACTATTTAGACGCAGTCGTCGTTGAGCACAATCCCTCTCAAAAAAAGATAGATCGCGCAGTGATTTGGCTGCATGGCTTAGGTGCTAGCGGTCATGATTTTGAGCCAGTGGTACCGCAGCTTGGCTTGGCTGATGATATGGCAGTACGTTTTATCTTCCCACATGCACCTAAACGCCCAGTCACGGTAAATGGCGGCATGGTGATGCCAGCATGGTACGACATCATAGAGATGAGTCTGGAGCGTAAAGTAGATGTGGCTCAGATTGAAGAGTCTGCTCAGCAGATACAAGATTTGATCAGTCGTGAGATAGAGCGCGGCGTGTTACCAGAGCATATCGTTATTGCAGGGTTTTCGCAGGGCGGGGCAGTGGCATATCACGTGGCACTTGGCTATCCAGAACGTTTGGCTGGCTTGATGACGCTCTCTACCTACTTAGCGACCAATGATAATATTGAGTATAGTGCCGCGAACAAAGACATGCCCATTTTGATTGAGCATGGTTCTCATGATCCAGTCGTGCCTGTCATCCTAGGTGAGCAAGCGAAGCAGTTATTGTCAGCAAAGGACTATAATGTGTCTTACAATACGTATCCGATGGCACATCAAGTTTGTATGCCGCAGATTCAAAATATTGGTCAGTGGTTAAACACTGTTTTGGCGTAAATTATTAAGCTGTAACGTAATGTAATGCAGGCTACTTATAGGTTGAAACATAACCGATATCTCCTATATAATAGGCGACCTTATTGGGGATGTTCTGGCTTCGACGCTGGTGATGAAACTCAATGATGCATGTCGAGAGTGTATGTCCTCTCGTTAATCAAACATATATTGTTATAGTCGCAAACGACGAAACTTACGCTCTAGCAGCATAAACCCTGCTTACTTAGTTGCTGATCACCTACAGTTGGTTAACTAAGTTGAAGCGTCCGCATGTAGGCTCGCCACAAGGGATTGTCTCAATCGCTTGGGTTCAAAAGTAGAGAATCGTCCAATCCATCCTGACTGTCGGATCGGTGCGGACTAAAATTAAAGACAGAAACTAAACATGTAGATTCATGAGCGTAATGCTGGCGGACGCGGGTTCAACTCCCGCCATCTCCACCAAACATTGATAAAGGGCTGACCGTCATAGACGATCAGCCCTTTATTTTGCCTGTTTTTTAGGTTTTAATTTCTATCTTGTTCTATAATGATCTATATAGAATGTTGGTATTACTAGTAGTACCGAATATTATAAACCTGCTCAATATCAACAAAAATAGTTTGACCCTCCCACGCTATCCTATCATCAAATCGCATAGTTTCTGGTCTAATAAATCATGTCAGTTGTACCATTTTAATCAACGAAATCTCTATCTTAAGTGATGAGGTTTGCGCTCTAATACGCCCATTCAAAACTTCTGAGTCTAAAAAATATATTGCAGAAAGTGAATTTATAGGTAAAGTAGAGACTCAACGGGTCATATTTTAAGGATTAGAGATGATTATCGAACTACAAGGAAGTAGGTTGACACAAGCGATCCTAGAACGCAGCGATACCGGTGTATGGTGTGCTGTGAGCAATGTTAATGACGATCATGCGATGGCAACTATCGATAATGAGTATTACGAATTATTGGTCACTATCGTATCTTTTGAACAAGATAAGTTTTTCTGCGATCAAGGCAATTTATGGCGCTATGCTGTACCGATTAAAAAAGTTGAGCTTACTCAGGATGAAGTAGGACTATAAGCGGTTATTGTCTAAAACAGTTAGGCCTTGTGGGTCTGAGCATGAGGATTTATAGTCATTCAACGATGCGCTTGGACTACTTTAGTTGCTTCTTTAGCGGTTAATTGTATGTCATGATGTTTATGTAGAATAACAATGGCACGCATAAAACAGTTAGGACATCGGAACTCTAAGATATATTCAGGTGGCTGCTCCTATTATCCCAATTGTTTAACTGAACAATCATATTCATCGTAGGAGTCGTCATTATGGATAGGGGAGTTGTAGGAAGCGAGTTGACCCGTTCAATGCTTAAGAATGGTCACCAAGAAGTATGGTGTGCAGTGAGCGACATAAGCGATGAAGATGCGTTAGATGACCAAGCGGATAACGATTTTACAGCTTGTATTGTAAATTTTGAAGAGGGGCAGTTTTATTGTAATGCTGATAGGACGTGGCTTTATGCTGTGCCAATCGAGATAAGTGAACTGACACAAGATGAAGCTGGTTTCTGAGTAATAGACATAAGTCAGATAGTTGTTGATGAGAGTCATTTGTAGTGATATATTTTCGATTATATTGCGCAACTATTGAGGGTGTTATGATGAAATTGTGGTCAGCGTTTATTGTATCGTTATTACTCATGGCACCCGCCATGCAGGCGAATGCTCAGAATAAGCCATGCTCTGGTAAAATGGGCGGTGTGTCTCATTGCGAAGGTGGCAAGTTCGTGTGTAAGAATGGCAAAATTAGCCAGTCGAAGAGAGTATGTAATGGCTAATAACGCAAACACATTTCGGCATCGTCTGTTACCTTTGTAATTAAAAAAGTAGCTATAGCGCCCGGCTCAAAAGTATGTCGCACCATACTTAATTTTGATGACATTATAAGTTGAGCACTCGTTTACTGTCTTTGCTCATGACTACTAAATATCAAAAATCCGATCACTTAAGGTGGTCGGATTTTTTGTTTTACTATTACTTGTTGAAAGCGTTAACAGCAGGGGGGCTTATAAATCTCTGTTAGAGAAGTCATAAATAAAAGGCGTGATTTTAATAATCTAGCACTAGATGCTTGGTAGTAGGCTTTTGTTATCTAATCAGCTCATAATATTCACTTGTCATCATCCATAATTCTGATTATTCTTAGTTGTGGCCTAATTTTAGCATCAGAAGATGTACTCATAAGAGTAAGGTGACATTAAAACAACTACAGGGAATGTACTATGTTAGGAAAAATGATGTATCAGCCATTGCTGATCAGCGGTCTTATCGAACACGCCGCGCGCTACCATGGCGATACGGCGGTTTTGTCCAAAGAGGTAGATGGTCAGATGACTCATACCAATTGGCAGAGTATTTCGGATAACTCAAAACGACTGGCTAATGCCTTGTCTGCCCTTGGACTCAAGTCTTCAGAGCGCCTTGCGACACTAGCGTGGAATAACCATCGTCATCTAGAAGCGTGGTACGCCATTTCAGGCAGTGGGATGGTTTGTCATACCATCAATCCACGCTTATTCCCTGAGCAGCTAAGCTACATTATCAATGATGCTGATGATCGTGTGCTTTTCTTTGATGTCACCTTTTTGCCATTAATTATGGCAATTAAAGAAGATATTAAAGGTATTGAACACTTTATTTGTCTAAGTGATCGAGATGATGATGTTGTCGCAAAGCTACCGAATGTATTATTCTTTGACGAATTACTAGCAGATCACTCTCCTGACTTTGAGTGGCCTCAGTTCGATGAGTCTACTGCCAGCTCGTTGTGCTACACCTCAGGTACGACAGGCAACCCTAAAGGGATATTGTATACCCATCGCTCGTCTGTACTTCATGCGATGGCACTGTGTATGCCTGATGTCTCAGCGCTATCTGCTCAAGATGTCTTGCTGCCTGTCGTGCCTATGTTCCACGTCAATGCGTGGGGCACACCTTATGCCGCTGCGTTGACTGGTTGTTCCTTGATGCTTCCAGGTCCCAATCTTGATGGCGACAGCTTAGTTTCCCTCATTGACGATTATCACGTAACCGTCGCTTTGGGTGTCCCAACAATTTGGCAAAGCTTATTAACGGCAGCTAAAGCCAGAGGAAGTAAGCTAGACAGCATGACACGTACTATCGTTGGCGGGGCTGCCTGTCCACCATCAGTAATCAAAACCTTTAGAGAGGATTTCAACTGCGATGCGGTACATGGCTGGGGTATGACGGAGACCAGTCCGCTTGGAACAATGAACCAAATCAAAGCTAAGCATAAATCTTTGAGTAAAGATGAGATTAATGAATTACGTAACTCTCAAGGTCGTCCGCCTTATGGCGTGCAGTTACGCCTCATAGATACTGATGAGCCGCTTAAAAAAGTGAAAGAAGATGGTATCTCACAAGGTCGCCTACAAATCAAAGGTCACTGGATTATCAACGACTACTATACAGAAAACCCTGATGCCATTACGGAAGATGGCTGGTTTGATACCGGTGATATTGCCACCATTGATTCTGATGGTTATATGAATATTCGTGATCGATCAAAAGACTTAATCAAATCTGGCGGGGAGTGGATATCTTCAGTAGAACTTGAGAATATTGCAGTAGCACATCCACAGATAAAAATGGCAGCCGCAATTGCTGCAAAACACAAAAAATGGGGTGAGCGTCCAGTATTAATTGTAGTTAAAGAAGAAAATGCAGAGCTCGACGAGGCACAAGTACTGAGTTTTTATGAAGACAAGATTGCTAGCTGGCAAATACCTGACAAAGTTATCTTTACAGACAGTATTTTGCTCAATGGTGCTGGAAAAATGGTGAAAAAAGATTTACGTGATGACTATGGTGATGCATTACTAGAGATGTGATGGCGTGTTCTTAGACCATGGCATCAGTATCATCTTAAAAGGCTCTAATATGATAACGACATAGGTTTTGCTGAGTGTAGTGGTACAGGTTAGGATATTTAAATGTTTTCTGACTTGTACCGCAACTTTAATTGCTATGGCAATGGCGCATGGAAAATTAATGGACGGCGCTTTTGAATAAACTTCGATAGAGCAGGACAGTATAGAACGCCAGATACAACAAAGCCCCTGATATCAGGGGCTTTAGCTGTTCTATAAGATAGTATAGGACTATGTAATGGTACCCGGAGCCGGACTTGAACCGGCACGCTATTGCTAGCGAGGGATTTTAAATCCCTTGTGTCTACCAATTTCACCACCCGGGCAAAACTTGTTTTATCTAATATGTAAACCAGCTGATAGACCATCTGGTTACTAGATAAGTGGTCGCTATTATAATCGGTTGGGATAATAATGCAAGCCAAAATTAACGTAAAGTTAATAAATAATTGGAGGCTGGAGTCGGAATCGAACCGGCGTTAACGGAGTTGCAGTCCGCTGCATGACCACTCTGCCATCCAGCCAATCAAGGTGGACTATATTAGCAAAAATATGCCAAATTACAAGTCATTTTTCATGCAAACAAAGGTTATTTTTGATTAATATATATTTACCCTTTATTTTCAACTGGTTGAGTCGCTAGTCATTTAGTTATGATTAGATAATAAAAGGATAAAGATGTGTTAAATATCAAATGTCAATTTGATGACCAATCTCTTTATCATTACCTTTAGCCTTTTTATTTTTTTTGGCGTCGTTTGTATCTATGGATAATCATACCTGCGAGTAGTAAGTGACTCGGTTATTACGCAAAAATCCCGCTAATCCAAGACCGTAACGTTCAGCGACACGCACGGCTGTACTGGTAGGAGCAGACATACCGACGAGCCAAGGTATGCGACTTCGAATAGACTTCTGCACCAGCTCAATCGATAGGCGTGAGGTCATGAGTACGCAATCCACCGCTACTTTTTGGCGTAGTTGCCAACCGATTAATTTATCAAGCGCATTGTGGCGCCCTACATCCTCAAACAAGTATAACTGCTGATTATATATTGTTGCTGCAGCATGCACAGCACCCGTTAATTGATGGGTGTGCTGTGCGGCATCCACTTGCTGACGTAATGCCAATAGATAGTCAAGGCTTGGTGCAGTCGCCTTAGAACTATGTATGTTTGCTCGTGAGTGATGGCTCAAGTCGGGCAACGCCTGTGTCAGGCCAGTAATACCGCACATACCGCAGCCTGTACGCCCTGCTAGTTGACGTTTCTGAGCTTGAATGCGTTGATGGCAACGCTGGCTTAAGACCAGCTCTACGACATAGATATCATAATCTTGAAATTGTTGTAAGCTTTGCTCCAATGATGATGGTTCGAAATTCTCATCTCTTGAAGCCTGAGCAAACTTTTGGTAGCTATCAATATCCATAAGATGAGTTACTTCCCAGTCGAGTAACTCGTGACTGTGCTGGATCAATCCTTCACTAAATAAGAAGCCAACAGCCAGGTACTCTAGCTGATAAGGGCTAGCCATCAGTACCGCATAATGAATCCCATTAATGATAATTGAAACCGCTGCTTCTATGGCCAAACTGGTGGTCTGAGATTCGATATAAGCTTGAGCAGTATGGTCCTCACTATTAAGTCCGTCATTATCTGATGAGTAATAATGCTTATGCGCTAAGTGGTTACGAGCAAGCAGCATCTCAGATACTACGTTATCCTCAGATGCGCCAGTCATAACCACTTTAGTTTCAGCTGTATCATTGATCATAGCAGTAGTGCTAGGCAACTCATTTTGCTCAATGCTATCTTCAGTTATCGTAGTCATTTACGCAGGCTCAGCTATTCGAGCACCTGCATTGACGCGCTCCAAAATAACGGTCGTCGACTTGTACGCTGGAATATGAGAGTCTGGCGCATGTGTGTCTAAATCGAATAGGTCATTACATTCAGGATAGTAAGCGGCAATGGCGTTAGAGGCAATGTCCATCTCCGTTAATATCAGTGGACCTAGTATGCGTGGTTGTCCTGAACGGTCTTTAGCACGTTGGCGAGTCACCATAATATGGTCACCTTTTTGCCAGCCTAGGCGGCTTATCTCATCTGGATGCATAAATAGCACATCGCGGCGATTGGTTTGGCGATAGCGGTCTTTGAACCCGAATATCATGGTATTGAACTGGTCATGACTACGGACGCTGGTCAATTGCCAAACTTTTTGCGTTACGTTCTGCGTTGTATTCTCGTCATCAATGCCCTGCGCATCTTCCATTTGGGCTGCAACATACGTAATGGGGTACTGCGGTATTTCAAACTGCGCTTTGCCGCTCTCAGTATTCCATACGCGGTGACGCGCCGCATGATACAAATGAAAACCGCGTTCCGAGTTGCGAATGCGCTGATTGAAATCTTCAAAACCGTTAATAGCTTGGGCGATATAGTCGCGAATAAGGTCAAAATCTTCGCTCATCGCAAGCCAAGGAATAGAGGAGTCGGCGCCGAGCACATGAACCGCGATATCTGCCACAATTTGTGCTTCAGATTTTAAAGTGTCGCTCACAGGTTTTAGCTTGCCTTGAGTGGGAACGATCTGACACATTGAGTCTTCGATCGTGGCAAACTGCTCACCTTTTGTCGTCGTAATGCGCTCAGTACGACCTAGGCACGGCAAAATTATATTATTTGCACCTGGATATAACATCGTCTCATTAAGCTTAGTGCCGACAAATATATTGAGCTGAGTAGTGGTTAATGCTTGTTCTATAGCGCTCGTATCAGGGGCTGCTACCGCGTAATTACCGCCCATACCCATAAAGACTTTTAATTGACCCGCGATAAGCGCTTTGGCACCTGTGACGACGTCGTAGCCATGCTCTTGCGGCATAGGGCGCTCAAAGACACGTTCAAGATTGTCCAGTAGGCTCTTGCTAGGGCGCTCGTGGATACCCATGGTGCGATCGCCCTGTACGTTGGAGTGACCACGAACGGGAGAGGCGCCTGCACCATCAATACCGATCATACCCATCAGTAGCAGCAAATTGGTAATCATTGCGACATTGTCATCGCCTTGCACATGCTGGGTGATGCCCATGCCCCAAGTACAAATCGTCGCTGGGCTGTCAGCAACCAACTTAGCGAGATTAACAATATCTGTTTGAGTGATACCGCATCCAAGCGTGATATCTTCCCAAGTTTGCGCTGTTAGCCATTGTTTTAGCGGTTCAAAACCTGAGGTATGAGTGGTGATAAAGTCATGGTTGATTCTATCGTTTTCAATCAGCCATTTGGCAATGCCCGTCAATAGCGCGGCATCCCCGCCGATTTGAATCTGAATGACATCATCAACCATGTCAGCACTTTGACCAGCTGCCATATGCGTTGGTTTTTGCGGATTTCTAAATTTATTTAAACCTTGCTCACGCATCGGATTGATTGAGATGATTCGGCACCCTTGCTCATGTGCGTATGCAAGCATCTCCAGCATACGTGGATGGTTTGTTGCTGGGTTTTGCCCAAACATCAAAATAAGCTTGGCTTGCTCAAAGTCTTCTAGCATGACCGTCGCTTTACCAATACCTAACTGTTTGCTGAGCATGACCGATGTGGGCTCATGACACATATTGGAGCAATCAGGTAAATTATTGGTACCAAAACAGCGTACAAATAACTGATATAAAAAGGCTGGCTCGTTGGTCACGCGCCCTGATGTGTAAAATAGGGCTTCATCGGGTGAATCAAGCTGTCCTAGTTGTTCAGCGATCAAGCTATAAGCCGTTTCCCAAGGAATAGGGACGTAGCGATCTTGCGCGGTATCATAATAGACAGGCTCTGATAAACGACCACTATGCTCAAGCTCGTAGCCAGACCATCCTTGTAACTCGGTGACGGTATGCTTCGCAAAAAACTCAGCATCTGCTTTGTGAGTCATGGTCTCACTAGCAATGACCTTGATGCCGTTTTCACAAACATCGATGGCTTTATGCGACTTATGATCAGGCCATGCACAGCCTGGACAGTCAAATCCGCCTTGAGGTTGGTTACTTTTGAGCACGCTAAGACCACCTCGTAAAAACGTCTGATAGTCCATCAGTTTTTGAGTCGATGAGATCAGCGCAGGCCAACCAGCAGCAGGGTGGGAATAAATAGGAATTTTGCGCATGACAGACCTCATAGATAGATGACAATAGCGAAGCATTGATAGACAACAACTATATAATGGTCAACAGAAACTTCATATGATCATTAACTATAGATAACAAAAAACCTTCAAGAAAAATCAATTCTCTTGAAGGTTTTAGGAGTTGCTAAAACAGTTATATCTGCTACGTAAGATTTATAAGTTGAAAGGTTTTAGCTTAAAATTAAGCTGTCGTCTTCAACCTTTTCGCCGCGTGTTTGCTCAAACATATCTAGTAGATCGTGTACGGTCATGCCTTTACGAATATCTCCAGACACATCCAAGACCACTTGCCCTTGGTGCAGCATTACGGTACGCGTACCATGTGCCAAGGCTTGCTGCATAGAATGCGTCACCATCATGGTGGTGAGTTTGTTGTCGGTGACGATTTTATCTGTCAATTCTAAAACGAAAGCGGCGGTTTTTGGATCGAGGGCAGCAGTATGCTCATCGAGCAATAAAATCTTAGAGGGCTGCAATGATGCCATAAGCAAACTTACGGCTTGACGTTGACCACCAGAAAGTAAACCCATACGGTCTGTCAGACGATTCTCTAGACCTAATTTCAATACTGATAACTTTTCTCGGAACAAGTCACGGTTGTCTTGGTTAAGTGCAAACTTCAAACCGCGCTTGCCGCCACGCTTGTAAGCCAATGCCATGTTTTCTTCGATGGTCAGCGCTTCACAAGTACCTGCCATCGGATCCTGAAAAACGCGAGCAACCCAGTGTGCACGTTGATGGGCGGATTTTTTGGTGACATCAATGCCATTTAGCAAGATTGAGCCACTATCGACGCGCGTTGTACCGCTGACGGCATTCAAAAAAGTCGATTTGCCTGCGCCATTGGTACCAATGACGGTAACAAACTCACCATCAGCGATATTCAAACTGATACCACGTAGGGCAGGGTTTTCGATAGGTGTGCCCGGATTAAAGGTCAGCTGTAAATCAGTGGCTTGCATCATAATCGTTATTCCTTATTGTCTCTTCAAGCATTGCAAGTGCTGTGAGCACTTGCTTTAACTGTCATTAGGCGCGAACCCTGCGTGATAAAAACTTCGTTTTTGCTTTTGGCAATACTAAAGCCAATACCACGAGTAGAGCAGTAATCAAGTTCAAATCCTGCGGACCAAAACCGATACTACGTAAGGTATCGCTTGATAGCGCTACCTGAATGAACAGCTTGTACAATACCGCACCGACCACAACAGCAAAGGTAATCAGCCAAATACGCTTGGCAGGAATGATGGTCTCACCAATGATGACCGCTGCTAGACCGATGACGATGGTACCGATACCGATAGAGATATCAGCGCCGCCTTGGGTCTGGACAAATAGCGCACCCGCTAAGGCAATCAAGCCGTTAGAAATCGCCATACCGATGATGGTCATCCATGAGGTATTGATACCTTGCGCCTGTGCCATTCTTAAGTTTGAGCCAGTAGCGCGCATCGATAGCCCGGTTTCGGTGCTATAAAACCAGTTTAAAAATAACATCGCGAGCGCGACGACGACACCGATAATCAGACAGCGCATCCAATAGCCATTACCGTCAGTGACTAAGCTACTAAATACTGTCGTTTCACCAAGTAAGGGTAGGTTTGGCGCACCCATAATACGTAGGTTGACAGAATATAGAGCGACCATCACCAAGATACTAGCGAGCAGTTGCAGGATACCGAGCTTGACGTGCAGCCATGCGGTGACGATACCAGCGACTGACCCTGCTAACATACCAAAAGCACAGGCGATCCACGGGTTGATACCAGCGACGATAGAGATACCAGCGACGGCGCCGCCTAACGGAAAACTACCGTCAGCGGTCAAATCAGGAAAGTCGAGCGTACGAAATGAAATCAGCACACCGAGTGCGACTAGGCCGTAAATCAGACCACTTTCAAGCGCACCAAAAAAAGCAATTAAAGACATAAGAGATCAGTAAGTCATAACCCAGTGTCTAGCGTATGGTATCAAGATAGGTAAGTGGCAATGGCCAAAACCTCTACATGCTAAACAGCTAAGCGGTGAATTTAACAGATTAAGCAATCTGCGGTTAGGGTAAACCAAAACAGGTCACGATTAATAACGATCATAAGTTACCTTGGTTTAAAGCTCTGATTCAAGCAACAGCAATATTCGATGAGGTAAAGTGTATTTTACGCAACAAGTACCAGATAAGCCACAAGCTAAATACCGCAATATACGAAACAAGCTTATTGAAATAGGCGTTACTGAAACAAGAAGCCCAGCCTACTGATTCATAGCTGGGTTTCTTGTCTAAC
This sequence comes from Psychrobacter sp. H27, assembly GCF_059072655.1. NCBI lineage: Bacteria > Pseudomonadati > Pseudomonadota > Gammaproteobacteria > Moraxellales > Moraxellaceae > Psychrobacter > Psychrobacter sp. H27. Next base: position 2,968,411 of record NZ_JCACRX010000001.1, read on the forward strand.
ATTTAACATCGAAGCATAAGATAGACGATCAATTAATAAGCGTTACGGCTATCTTATAACGGCTGCTACTCTGAGCCAAATATAAAGGTGCGTTATTCTACCACTTCTTTTGCTTTATCGATAACCGCTTGTGACAAAGTAATGCCTTCTTCTTTGGCATGTTTTGGGCTGACATATAGATTAAGCGCTTGCGGGGTATAAACAGGGATAGCGCCTGCTTTTTCACCGTTCAGGATACGCACGACGATTTTGCCCGTTTCACGGCCAAGCTCATAGTAGTCCACGCCTAATGCTGCAACTGCACCGCGCTCAACCGAGCTGGTATCCGATGCGATAAGCGGGATTTTGCTTTCTCTTGCGATTTGATAGAGTGACTCGTACGCAGATACCACGTTGTTATCAGTCGACGTATAGATCATATCGACCTTGCCTTCAAGACTACGGGCTGCCATCGCAATATCATTACTACGCTGTGCTGGCGCTTCGAGTACATTGATACCTAGCGGCGTTAGTTTCTCTTTTAGGTTCTTTAGGATAATAGTCGAGTTGACCTCGCCTGGGCTATAGACATAACCGACGTTCTTTAACTCTGGAATGATTTGACGCATTAACTCGATTTGTGGCTCATATGGTAGGGCGTCTGATGCGCCTGTGACATTGGTACCAGAACCATCTAGAGTAGGTACGAGCTTGGCCGCTACTGGGTCAGTCACAGCAGAGAATACTAGTGGAATGCTGCTAGTAGAAGCGGCAACAGACTGTGCAGATGGTGTGGCGATGGCAACGATAACATCTGGTGCATCAGCGACGAATTGCTTGGCAATCTGTCCTGCAGTCGCCGTATTACCCTGCGCGCTTTGGAAGTTAACCGTTAGGTTTTCGCCGTCCTTGAATCCTGCTTCGTTCAGTTCATCAATGACCCCTTTACGCACATCATCAAGCGCTGGGTGTTCGACGATAGCAGTGATAGCGACTGTCTTCATCGCTACCGTATCACCGCCTACTGCACCATCAATAGTATCTGGATCATCTGTGGGTGACTGATTACAGCCTGTCAAGATAGCGGTGCAGACGCCGCCTAATAAGATAGCTTTGCCAAAATTAAAACGACCAAAACGATTTTGAGACAACATGGGTTTTACTCCTAAAATAATAGTGTGTCCATACACTATATAAATAATGAATGTGCTAATGGATAGCTGAATACTTTTTATTTGGTATCAGTATCAACATTGATGGCATTTTTTAACAAGTCTGCCGGCAAGTTGGCACCTTGTGTTTTAGCGTGCTTAGGACTGACATACAAGGTCAGATCGTTCATGACTTCAGGTTCGATAGTATTGACGGCTTCACCGTTTAATACACGATATACCATTTTGCCTGTGGTACGTCCAAAGTCATAATCGTTGACACCCAAAGCAGCGGTGGCGCCGCGTTTCACACTGAATTCATCAGATGCGATAATCGGTAGCTTTAGCTCATTTGCTGCTTGCGTCATTGCTTCAAAGGCAGATGCAACGTTGTTGTCAAATGAGGTATAAATAATATCTGCACGTCCCTGCAAACTACGTGTTGCCATACCGATATCGGTTGGGCGGTTGGCAGGAATATCTAATAACGACAGACCTCGTGCTGGCAAGGCTTGTTTGAGACTCTCTCGCAATGATACTGAATTGGCTTCGCCTGGACTGTAGACATAGCCTATCGTTTTTAGGTCAGGCTTTATCTGCTGCAACAAATCTAACTGCGGCTCTAGCGGGAGCTGACTTGATAGTCCGGTCAAATTGCTTTGAAAAGGCTTGCCATCTTCGGTGATGAGCTTGGCACCTAGTGGGTCTGATACCGCGGTATAGATAATAGGAATCGTGGTGGTCGCCGCTACAATCGACTGAGCTGATGGTGTAGAGATTGCCACGATGGCATCTGGATTGTCTCCTGCAAACTGCTTGGCAATCTGTCCGGCTGTCGCTGTATTACCTTGCGCACTTTGAAAATTAACCGTTAGGTTTTGACCTTCGACATAACCATTATCTGCCAATTCATCAATAATACCGCGGCGCATATCATCTAATGAGGGGTGCTCAACAATTTGGGTAATGGCAATGGATTTGGCGGGTTTGTCTGTAGCGCTACTATTTTCAGTTGTCGCTGCAGTATCAGTAGAGGAGTTTGAGCAGCCGATGAGGCTAAGTGTGCTAACAGCACTAAGAGCAACGCCATATAGGCTCAAGCGTAGAGTAGAAGCAATAGTCATTATTAGATTAACTCATAGGTTATATCAATCACAAAAGTCAAATGAGTGCTATCAGAGTGGTCGTGACTACTTGTAGTAGTGCTCAAACCATCTGTCAGGCTCTTTTTTTGATTGTTGAAAAAGGATATTGGAGAATGCAGATTAGTCGAGTCAATGCTACGTCGATAACAAGATAGCCGGCTAACCATTAAATACAGTAATCGTTCCATCGATTATTATGTTTATATTATGACAGCAATGTAAGTTATCGCAATAAAAAATTAAAGCGCATTCGTCATAGGAGTAATAGGTAAACACGTTGACGAGCAGCGTAAAGGCTTATTTTAGAGAGGTCATCATAAAGTAATACCTTTTGACTGAACTTTATACTCAAAAAAATGATAATAAAAAACTTACATGCGCGCAACCTATCTATCACGTACCCGCTTCATTGTTAATGTAAGCTCATTTTAATACGGTAATGCTAATGCGCTAATGCATATAACATTCAAATCATCATTGTAATGAAATAATAGATATGTGATGCGCTCTACTGCTTACCTACTAATTTTTCAAATAACTATTTTAAGGATGACATGATGAATATCGCTAATCTCAAGCTATTAACTATCGCTGGTATTACGGCCACTTCTTTAGTTTGCCTACCTGCTATGGCAAAAGATAACAATGGCAATGGTAACGGTAATGCCAAAGGCAAATCTACTTATAGTAGTAAAGGTTATAAACAAAACGGTAATGCCCAGCCTAATATTAACGCTTATCGTAATGCGAGCCCAAACGCTTCGTTCAAGCGTGATCTTGATAAGTACGGTTATAGAGTAGTCGGCAAGATTGATAGAAGAGATTATGATCGTTCTGTCATTTTAGATCGTTATGATGATCGCTACGTTCGTATCCGTACGCCAGATAATAATATTGTGACCGTAATCAATGACACGTTGCAGATCATCGATATTTTAAGTAGATAAGATTTCAAGTAGATAGTATCTTACATAGATAACAACAATCTCTAGTCTTTTTAAGTAAGCCACAAAAAAACGGTCTAAATAGACCGTTTTTTTTGTTCTTTAATGATTACTTACATCATTAGTGAAGCCAACATTTTTATGCGAGGACATCACCAATGACACAGTTATCAGGTAGCGTAACGACCGTTAGCTGGGTTTTTGGATTACCCGTTGATAGCACCATGCCTTCTGATATGCCAAATTTCATTTTACGCGGGGCAAGGTTGGTCACGCAAATGACTTTCTTACCCGTCAATTGCTCAGGCTCATAAAACTTGCGAATACCACTGAATACGTTACGTGGCTTGTCTTCACCGACGTCTAGCGTGAACTGTAGTAACTTGTCTGCGCCTTCTACATGACTGCACTCTAAGACGTGTGCTACTTTCATCTCGACTTTGGCGAAGTCTTCGATGCCAATGTAGTCCGTTTGCTCAGCATCAGCATCTGTTGCAGATGCTTTATCTTTTGCGGCAGACTTGCTACTTTCAGTTGCGGCAGGTGCGTCGGCTTGAGTTAACGATGCTTTGGAGTCTTCTACCATGGCTTCGATATCTTTTTCTTCGATACGCTGCATCAATGGTTTGAACTTATTGATTTTATGACCTAATAACCATTCATTACGACTGGCAAAGCTTAAATCATCAATGTTCAAAAACTCTTTAGCATTATTAGTCAGCTCAGGCAATACTGGCGCCAGATAGACCATCAATTGACGGAAGATATTAATAGCAACCGAGCACACATCTTGAACTTCTTGTTCAGTACCTTCCTGCTTCGCTAGCGACCATGGTTTTTTGGCATCGATATATTCGTTAGCTTTGTCCGCACATTGCATGATGAGACGCATTGCACGTGAGAATTCACGATTCTCGTAAGCAGCGGCAATTTCATCGCCTGTTTTGGTGATGTCTTCTAATAGCGCTGACTCGACGCAAACCTCTGACAGCATACCATCGTATTTTTTAACCAAGAACCCGGCGCTACGACTGGCGATATTGACGACTTTACCCACCAAGTCAGAGTTGACCTTTTGCATAAAGTCTTCTAGATCTAAGTTGATATCTTCAACTTTGTCAGACAGTTTGCTGGCGAAATAATAACGCAGATATTCAGGATGTAAGTGCTCAGCATAAGTTTCGGCCTTAATAAAAGTACCGCGTGACTTACTCATTTTTTCGCCATTGACCATCAAGAAGCCATGGGCAAAGACACCAGTTGGTGTACGCAATTCGCTACCCGCTAGCATCGCTGGCCAAAACAGAGCATGGAAGTAAACGATGTCTTTACCAATGAAGTGATAGACTTCGGTTTTGTGCTCGTTTTCTTGTGCCCAGTAACGGTCAAAATCAAGCGCTTGGTCCGTGCCTGCGCGCTTGTCACACAAGTTCTTGAAGCTTGCCATGTAGCCAACTGGCGCATCTAGCCATACATAAAAGTATTTGTCTGGCTCATCGCTTGGCGTATCTGGAATTTGAAAACCAAAATAGGGCGCATCACGTGAGATGTCCCAGCTGGCAAGTCCGGCATCAAACCATTCTTGGAGTTTGTTAGCGACTGAGGTTTGCAGGCGATTGTCACTGCGTGTCCAGTCCTGCAAGAACTGCTCAAATTCTGGCAAATCAAAGAAGTAGTGCTTGGAGGTTTTGAGGACAGGCGTTGCATCAGACAAGGTTGAGTAGGGATCTTTTAGCTCAGTAGCATCATAAGTCGTACCGCAGACTTCGCAGTTATCGCCATACTGATCTGGTGAGTCGCACTCAGGACAAATACCTTTGACAAAGCGATCCGCTAGAAACAATTGCTTTTCAGGATCAAACAGCTGCTCGACATCTTTGGTACTGATATGACCTGCGTCATTGAGGCGACGATAAATTAGCTCAGAGAATTCTTTGTTTTCTTCTGAATGGGTGGTGTGATAGTTGTCAAAATCGATTAGAAACTTTGAAAAATCTGCTTCATGTGAGGCTTTAACTGAGGCAATTTGCGCCTCGGCCGTTACGCCATTGGCTTCTGCCTTTAGCATGATTGCCGTACCGTGTGCATCATCCGCGCAGACATAGGTGACCTGATGGCCTTGCGCTTTCATCGCACGCACCCAAATGTCAGTCTGAATATATTCTACAAGATGCCCCAAATGGATATAGCCATTGGCGTAGGGCAGCGCACTGGTTACTAGAATCTCACGCACTTTTGTCACCTATACTTTTATATAAACGGATTGGTTATCGAACATCTCAAGTGATTCATCACTCATCGATGCGATGTTATTCATACTAAAAACTTCTAAAAATAATAAAAATTAAAAAAGTGTGCCTATGATACCGTAATTCAGATAATTTTGTGATATTCCTTAGTAATTACTTCTCATTTACCAGCTATTTACGAGTTGTAGACAGTCGATTTTCACTGTGTTTATAGACGGTGTGCTGCCACAAAAAACCCACCAAGCATTGAGCTAAGTGGGTTTTATTTGTGATGCGATGCGCTTGAACACTAGGAGCACATATCAACTTGCAACTAGACTGTCCTAGAATGAACCAAACATTGTACCTAGCGTGATCACAGCAACCACAGCGACCAATGGAATGACCATGGTGACCATTGCCAAGTTTAGATAAGACTGCTTGTGGGTGAGACCACAGATAGCCAATAGCGTAATGACAGCACCACTGTGCGGCAGCGTATCAAGACCACCCGCCGCCATAACGGCAACACGGTGCATGAGTTCAGGGTCGATACCCGCATTGACAGCCATTCTGAGATAGTCTTCGCCCAACGTCGATAGCGCAATACTCAAACCACCAGACGATGATCCTGTGATACCAGCCAGCGTGGTCATAGCGACTGCTTCTGATATCAAAGGGTTGTTAGGGTTTAGGTTCAGGATGCTATCACGGATAAGAAGAAAACCAGCTAGTGACGCGATAACTGCCCCGTAACCGACTTCTGATGCAGTGTTAAAAATAGGCAGCATAGAATCATAAGTACCGCGGTTGATGGTTTTTTGTAGGTTATTCCAATGTCCGATACGAAGCAAAATTAACACCACACAAGCCACAACTAATGAGATGATAATCGACCACAGCCCAAGCGATCCTGCGACATTTAAGTCCGGAAACTGAGTTTGCAGACTACCAAAATCTATCGTTGGAAAAATCACATAGGTCAATAAAGCGTTCAAGCCAATAACCAATACGAGTGGAATCATAGCAACAGTGAATGAGGTTTGATGAGTGTTTAATACCTCAGCTTCTTTCTCAGCTGCACCTATACCACCTACATCCTCTTCATCATGCTGACCATAACCTTCGCCTGCTGCATTGGCTTTTTTGGCGCGCGTTTGTAGCCACATCCACCCACCGATGAACATGATCGTACCACCAATAATACCCAAAATAGGGGCAGCAAAGACGTTGGTATTGTAGTAAGGGATAGGAATAGCATTCTGAATCGCTGGTGTGCCTGGCAGTGCAGTCATCGTAAAGGTAAATGACCCTAGAGCGATGGCTGCTGGAATCAAACGCTTTGGAATGTCTGCGGCTTTAAATAGGTCTTTGGCGATTGGATAGATAGCAAAAGCCACAACAAACAACGATACACCGCCATAGGTCAAGATGGCACAGACCAAAATCACAGCGAGTATGGCTTTACTTGCACCGAGCTTTTCGACAACCGTATTGGCAATGGCGGTTGCTGCACCAGAGTCTGCCATCAAACGCCCAAACAGTGCGCCCAGCAGAAATATAGGGAAGAATTTGAGTAAGAATCCACTGAGTGCGCCCATAAAGATGTCGGTATAGGCGGGGATGGTACTTAAGAAATCACCTGATAGTAAGACTGCTAGTGTCGCCATAATCGGTGCGAGGATAAGCACTGAATAACCGCGATATGCAAAAAACATGAGTAATAATAGGGTAATGACAATAGCAAGCGTACTAAACATGACTGGCCCTCCTTGGCAAAATTGGCAAAAAAATAAGGCAGCGAGTATGCCGTTCTTATCGTTATAGGTCAATAAAATTAATCAAAATAAGCCTATTTCGTCTGTTTTATCAAACATAAATCCAGATTATCACTTAATTAATAACAGCTATTCTGTCGATCTATATAGCGCATTGCATTGACTCGCGTGCTTTTGGTGTTATTTTCTAGTCGCTACGAAAATAATATGTTAAGTTAGCACAACTGTTTCATGCATGATATAGCGATATAGAATGTATTATTATAAAAAATACGATAAAATATAATGTTTGCTACTTATCAGATGCAGAGCGCAGTAAGTGAGCTTGAGTCTGATAGTTACGCAAAGTAAGCGTTAAAAATAAGCAGTAGTCATCCTCAGAACCAAACATCAAATTTACAAGGAATGTGAATATGTTTAGTGCCATTACCAACATGAGCGTGCAGTTAGTCAATCGCTACCTGCCATCTCCATTTGTCTTCTCTATTGTGTTGACACTCATTGCCTTTGCTGTCGGTCTTGCGATTACTGGTCAAGACATGATCGCGATGGCAGGACACTGGGGTAATGGGCTTTGGTCGTTACATAGCTTTGCGATGCAAATGGCGCTTATTTTAGTGACAGGTTATGCGTTTGCCAGTGCGCCATTCATTCAGCGTTTATTGGATAATTTAGCCAGCAGAGTCCATTCTCCTACGACTGCCATTATGGTATCGACCTTGGTCGGATTGGTGGGTTCATGGATAAACTGGGGGTTTGGTCTGATTATTGGTGCTATTTTTGCCAAAGCACTAGCAAAAAAAGTCGCCAACGTTGATTATCCTTTGCTCGTCGCTGCTGCCTACTCAGGATTTGTGATTTGGCATGGGGGTTTTTCAGGGTCGATACCTCTAACGCTTAGCTCTGGTGGTGATACTTTGCTGACATTGTCAGGCAATACTATGACGGAGGCAGTACCGTTATCGGAGACTGTTTTTGCTGGCTATAATTTGCTGATCGTGGGTCTGCTTATCGTTATTCTGCCAATTCTAAACCGCTTTATGCATCCAAAGAATCCTACGGTTATTGATCCTAAGCTCATCAAGGAAGAAGTGTATGTCGCGCCGCAAAGAGACACGCCTGCGCAAAAGCTAGATGATAGCCGTATTATCGCGGTGGTATTATTAACCTTGGCATTGATGTATTACATTAGCGAGTTTGGTACCAATGGTTTTAATCTAGGACTAAACATTGTCATCGGTCTATTCTTGTTCATAGGTCTGCTGTCGCATGGGACACTAGAGCGTTATTATCGTGCCGTCAATTCAGGGATAGGTGGTATCACCGGTATTGTGTTATTGTTCCCGTTTTATGGCGGTATCATGGGCATTATGACGGGCGCAAACGCTGATGGCATCTCTATTAGTACCCAAGTGACCCAGTTTTTTGTCAACTCCGCCTCTGCAGACAGCTTTCCGATTTTTGCATTTTTGAGTGCTGGATTGGTTAACGTTTTTGTACCATCGGGTGGTGGGCAGTTTGCGGTACAGGGACCTGTCATGATACCTGCCGGTATTGAGCTGGGTGTGAGTCCAGCCGTTACAGCAATGGCCGTAGCATGGGGTGATGCATGGACCAATATGATTCAACCTTTTTGGGCCTTACCGTTACTCGGTATTGCAGGTCTGGATGCGCGAGCCATTATGGGCTATTGCTTGATCGTACTTGCCGTATCTGGAGCCATTATCATGGGTGTATTTTGGCTAGTGGTATAGCCACTCCACTATAAAAGTAATACGGCGTTAACCTCGCTTATACTATTTTTAAATGGAATCGACTGTATAACGTTATAACGCTCAAAAGAAAAAAGCATGATTCATTTTCGCTGTTGGTTTTTGCCAAGAGCATCACTCAAATGGATAATTGAAACACTTAATTCAGCATTAGTTTGCGCAAGAATTAAAAATATAAACGATAATTATAGGAGACTAGCATGAGTCAATCAAAAGTATATAGCAGTGCTGAAGAGGCGCTAAAAGATGTCGTCAGTGACGGACAAACGCTTGCTATCGGCGGTTTTGGTCTGTGCGGTATTCCAGAGGCATTAATCGAAGCATTACGTGATAGCAAAGTTAAAGAACTGACCTGTATCAGTAATAACGCTGGTGTCGATGACTTCGGTCTTGGTCTGCTGCTACAAACGCGTCAAATCAAAAAAATGATCTCATCATATGTGGGTGAAAACAAAGAGTTTGAGCGTCAGTATTTGGCAGGCGAGTTAGAAGTTGAGCTGACGCCGCAAGGCACATTGGCTGAAAAGCTGCGTTCAGGTGGTGCTGGCATTCCTGCTTTTTATACTGCAACTGGCGTAGGCACACTAGTTGCTGAAGGCAAAGAGACGCGCGATTTTGATGGTCGCACTTACGTGCTCGAGCATACCTTACGCGCTGATGTTGCACTTATAAAAGCGCAAAAAGCTGATAAAGCGGGTAATTTGATATTTAACAAAACCGCTCGTAACTTCAACCCAGACTGTGCGATGGCTGGCAAAGTCACCATCGTCGAAGTAGAAGAAATCGTCGAAACAGGTACATTTGATCCAGATGAAGTGCATCTGCCAGGTATTTTCGTTCAGCGTATTGTGCTGAATGCTAATCCTGAAAAACGTATCGAAAAAACCACGACTAAAGCGGTAGAAGGTGCGTAGATAGAAAAACGATCGAAGCTTAATCGTATATAACATTGATAGTCAGTTTTAAATGAATCATAGTTCATACAGCTTATCGATTAAATAACTGGCTGTCTAAATAATAACAATCGAATATTGCAAAAATAAGGAAATCGACATGGCATGGACAAGAGAACAAATGGCGCAGCGCGCTTCACAAGAGCTACAAGATGGCTACTATGTGAACTTGGGAATTGGTCTACCAACGTTAGTTGCCAACTATATCCCTGAAGGCGTTGATGTGTGGCTACAGTCAGAGAATGGCTTATTAGGTATTGGTGAGTTCCCTACAGAACAGAACGTCGATGCGGACTTGATTAACGCCGGTAAGCAAACGGTCACCGCAGAAGCAGGTGCCAGTTATTTTAGTAGTTCAGAGTCTTTTTCAATGATTCGTGGTGGTCATGTCAATTTGGCTATATTGGGCGCTATGGAAGTCTCAGAAAAAGGCGATCTTGCCAACTGGATGATCCCCAAAAAAATGGTCAAAGGTATGGGCGGGGCGATGGATTTGGTCGCAGGCGTACAGCGTGTCATCGTATTGATGGAGCAAGTCAACAAGCACGGTGACCCTAAAATTTTAGCCAACTGTGAACTACCATTAACCGGTAAAGGCGTGGTTGATCGCATCATTACTGAGCTTGCCGTATTAGATGTCACGGATAGCGGGCTGAAGCTGGTAGAGTTGGCAGACGGTGTGAGCTTTGAGGAATTACAAGAAAAAACGCCAGTAAACATTATCCAGTAAGCATTGCACGGTAAGCTCTTTATAGCAATGCAACTGTTTTAAATAAATGAGCTTTACTACTAAATAAATACGCCACTATGATTATAGTGGCGTATTTATTCAGCTCTGTTTTTATAGTATTCAAATAATATGTTAGACCATGATAAGGAATATATATGGCGACCCAATTACAACAAGATTTGACAGGTAAAGTAGCGTTAGTCACAGGCTCTGCAAGTGGTATCGGCCGTGATATCGCTGAGACTTATGCTCAGGCAGGTGCAGCTGTTGGTATTGCCGATATCAATCTTGAAGCAGCACAAAAAACCGTTGATGCTATCGAAGCTACTGGTGGCCGCGCGCTTGCGATTGCTATGGATGTGACGTCAGAGCAGGCAGTAAACGACGGTGTACAAAAGCTGGTCGATGCTTTTGGTGGTATTGATATCTTGGTCTCTAATGCTGGTATTCAGATTATTGATCCTATCGATAAAATGGCATTTAGCGATTGGAAAAAAATGCTCGATATTCATTTAGATGGCGCATTTTTGACCACCAAAGCCGCAATTCAGCATATGTATAAAGCTGATAAAGGGGGCACCGTCATTTATATGGGCTCTGCTCATTCGCATGAGGCTTCATTATATAAAGCCCCTTACGTGACTGCCAAACACGGACTGCTGGGTCTGTGCCGCGTTTTGGCTAAAGAAGGCGCCACGCACAAAGTACGCTCGCATGTGATTTGCCCAGGGTTCGTTAAAACACCTTTGGTCGAAAAACAAATTCCAGAGCAGGCTGCCGAAAAGGGCATCAGTGAAGAGTCGGTCATCAACGATATCATGCTGGTGAATACCGTCGATAAAGAGTTCACGACAGTCGAAGATATTGCTCAGCTGGCGCTGTTTTTAGCGGCTTTCCCAACCAATGTATTTACAGGGCAGTCTATCGTTGCCAGCCATGGCTGGTTTATGAACTAGGATTGATATCGAGTTGTAGCAATATGACTCTTGTATACCACAGCGTCAGACCTACTGGCGTTGTGGTTTTTTTATGCGTCCAATTCAGCTACACTGTCACGGTAAAAGGTTTGGTGAAATGCTCATCGACGCTATCGCATCAACAGATGCGCTAAGATATAAGATAAGCCGTTCACTAAGCCCACCCACTTTTATAGGCAACAATAATAGCTATGTTTAATTTTATGAAGAAAAAACCCACAAAAACTGAAACGCCTGAGCAGCAGGCAGAGCGTGATAGCGCCGTTGACAAAGTCCTACTAGGATATGAGATAGGCACCGTCAGTATCGCAACGATGGTTACAGGGCTTGAGCGTGATGGCGAAGCACTCACCTTAGACTTGCGTCTACCGCAAGACAGCAACCCTGAAGCTATTCAGCAGGAGCTTGGACAACTGTTACATCCGCACGGTATTACTACGATTCATATGAATGTGCGTCTACCCGCGCCAGAAAAAGGGGCAGGCTCAAGCTTGCCAAAGCAAATGCCGAAGACAACGAACGCGATGGAATCACAGTCCAAGCCGACGTCTAATGCTAATAGTAATGCTAACAATGCTGAGCCGCCGATCACTAAGGCTGCACCTACCCAAGCCTCATTGGCCGCGCACCCTCGTATTCGCCATATTATCGTTGTGGCATCAGGTAAGGGCGGCGTTGGTAAATCAACGACAACGGTCAATATCGCACTAGCACTACAAAAGCTCGGCAATCGCGTGGGTGTGCTCGATGCGGATATTTATGGCCCTAGTATGCCAACGATGCTGGGCGTCGCTGATGTAAAGCCGCAGCTAGAGAACGAGCAATTTGTGCCAGTCGATGCGCATGGCATGGCTATGCTTTCTATTGGCAGTCTGCTCGATGGAGACAGCACGCCTGTTGCATGGCGTGGACCAAAAGCCACAGGCGCACTGATGCAGCTGTATAATCAAACCAACTGGCCACAGCTAGATTACTTGGTGATTGACATGCCACCAGGTACAGGCGATATACAGCTGACATTGGCACAGCGTATCCCAGTCACGGGAGCAGTGATTGTGACAACACCGCAGCATGTTGCATTACTAGATGCACAAAAAGGTGTGGAGATGTTTAACAAAACCAACATACCTGTGCTAGGAGTGGTTGAGAACATGGCACTACATACCTGTAGTAATTGCAATCATACCGAAGCGATCTTTGGTATTGGCGGCGGTGAGTTTATCGCTGAGCAGTACCATGTGCCATTATTGGGTCAATTACCGCTTGCCAGTGGTATCCGTGCACAAGTAGATAAAGGCGAGCCAAGCGTATTGGCTAATGATGAGTTTGCGACTTATTATTTGAACATCGCCAAAAACATCGAAACCAATATCAATAAATTTGCAAAACCTGTCGATGATAAGCGAATTTTCTAGTAGGTAATAATAAGATAGGGTGTTGGTTACTTAGTCAGTTTAAAACCAATATAGGATAAAGCAGCCATCACGCTATAAATCTAGCTGTCAATTCCGTATAATCGTCGCTATTAAATATTTGCTAAGGAACAACAATGTCTATTAAGTCTGACCGCTGGATTCGTAAAATGGCCGAAGAGCACGGCATGATTGAACCGTACGAGCCAGGTCAAGTGCGCTTTAATGATGCAGGCGAGCGTTTGGTTAGCTACGGCACCTCAAGCTACGGTTATGATGTGCGCTGTGCTCCTGAGTTCAAAGTTTTTACCAACGTGCATTCAGTGGTCGTTGATCCTAAAAACTTCGATGATAAAAGCTTTATCGATATCGTTGGTGACGAGTGTATCATTCCACCAAACTCATTTGCGTTAGCGCGCACGATGGAATATTTCCGTATTCCGCGTGATGTACTGACTATCTGCCTTGGTAAATCAACGTATGCACGCTGCGGTATTATCGTCAATGTAACGCCGCTTGAGCCTGAATGGGAAGGACATGTAACGCTAGAATTTAGTAATACGACCAACCTTCCAGCCCGCATTTATGCCGGTGAAGGGGTGGCGCAGATGCTGTTCTTCCAAAGCGATGCTGATGACGTCTGCGAGACCAGTTATAAAGACCGTGGCGGTAAATACCAAGGTCAGCGTGGCGTGACACTGCCAAGAACCTAGACAGTCAGCTTCTATTCATCATATTAAGAGCCTAAGCCTTTAAATAGGTAACAAAAAAGCCAGTCATATTAATTATGGCTGGCTTTTTTTATGTCAAAAAGAATAGATATGGTGTTCCAACTACTTCAATACTTTTAGACCTGCTTTATTATCACGCTTTGGTTTTGGTGCTTTTGTAGGGCTTTGGCTGGCTTTTGGCATTGAGTCATCTTCTGGTACATAGTCATCATACTCTTTAGGATCAAAAAACATTCCCTGTGAGTTTTCTTTGGCGTATATACCCATTACTGCAGTGAGTGGTACCCAAATCTCTTGCGAAACGCCGCCAAAACGGGCGCTAAAGTGTATGTAATCATTTTCCATACTCATATTACCTGTCGCACGACTGGCAATGTTGAGTACGATGCGACCGTCCTGTACATGCTCTGTGGGTATCTGAACATTATCGGCAGTGGCATCTACCATCAAATAAGGCGTCAAAGCGTTGTCTTCTATCCATTGATACAATGCGCGTACCATATAAGGACGGGTCGGTGTGATAGAGGTGGTTTCGCTCATCTAATGATTTCCTATACTAATGATTTTTAAGAATTGAAAAATATGTTTTTTCGTCATGTATCAAATGACAAATGCTATTTAACACTTTTCTGAAAGCTACTACGTTCAAAGACTCTCGTTTGGTACTCGAACAATGGACGGCTGATCGCACGCGGCAACTCGATACCCATCTCATCCAATCGCCATAACAACGGTGCCAACAGTACATCACACCAGCCAAACTCATCAGCCATAAAATAAGGCTTATGAGCAAACAAAGGCGATAAAGTAATCAAAGAATCGCTCAGTTGCTTTTTGGCAGCACCAGCTTGCGCTTTATTAAAGCTATCTGGATGTGTCAATAAGCGCTTGCCAAGTACTAGCCAATCACGTTGAATGCGCCAAGCCAGCTGACGAAACTGTGCACGCTCTTGCGGCGTGTCAGGGAGCAGTTTATTAGTATGATAACGCTCTTCAAGATATTCAAAGATCACGTTGGTTTCATAAAGAGCGATCTCACGCTGCTGTAATACAGGCAAGGTATGATAAGGGTTAAGCTCAGTCAAATCTTCAGGGCGCTCAGAATGCAGACGAGACAAGTAATAAGCGAGCTTTTTTTCTTCAAGTAACAGGCGTACCACATGACTGTCGTAGCCGTCATCAGCATACAGAATTAGCTGACTACTTGGAATGTCATTCGCATCAATCATGAAAGCCTAATGTTAAGAGTGAAGGCTGTCATCGTAAACAAACTCGCTCTGTTTATCAAGGTAGTGTACGTAAACATTGCCCCTGAGAGGCTTGTTTTTCAGCTTATCTGGCATTTGGACTTAATACCAAAGCATAAAAAAGCACTACCGAAGTAGTGCCTTTTTCATTTCTAAGAAATATCTATCAATAATGACTTATTTGACGTCTTTCCAGAATTCTTTATTCAATAAGTATACTGGGATGAGCAACACTAATAAGAATAAAATCACAAAGAAACCGATGACTTGACGATCATGACGAGCAGGCTCACCCATCCATGCCATAAAGTTGACCAAGTCACCAACTTCAGATTCAAACTCTTCTTGGCTTAGCTCTTCTTGCATATTGTGCAATACATGAGGCATAGCAGCATTTGCCAGTACTAAGTTATTAGCACCCCAAGGACGACTTGGATCTTCATAGAACGATAGTAGGTATGTGTATACCCAGTCATCACCGCGCAAGCGCGTCTCAAGTGACAGATCGGGAGGTGCAGCACCAAACCAAGACGCTTGAACTTCAGGATCGATCTCAGCATCGATATGGTCACCGATTTGATCAGTGGTAACCATCAGATATTTTTCGACCAACTCAGGTGGTATCTCTAAATCTTTGGCAATGCGCGAATGACGAACATACTTTGCTGAGTGACACCCAGCGCAGTAGTTCATAAAGATCTTTGCACCGTTCTGTAACGAGCCCTTATTAGTAAAATCAATAGGGGCAGTGCTACAGGCCAATTGCTCGTCAACACCTTCAGCATTGGTGAACGTACCACATCCACCACCAGCTGCTTGGGCAGTACCAGCAGTTAAGGTCAATGCCGCGCCTAAGCCTAGACCAGCTAGGGATTTAATTAGCGTGTTCATTAGTGACCTCCGGTGACGCGTTCTGGTGGCTGTTTACACTTCTCGATAGCAGTGTAGAACGGCATCAGTAAGAAAAACAAGAAATATAGAACCGTGAATATACGAGACATCAACGTTGCTGTTGGCGTTGCAGGTGTCGCACCCAAGTAACCCAATACAACAAAGCTAATAGCAAAGATAGTCAGGGCAATCTTAGACAAGATACCTTTGTAGCGCATTGAGCGAACAGGAGATCTATCTAGCCAAGGCATTAAGAACAATACCGCAATAGCCGCACCCATCGCAATCACACCGCCAAGCTTATCTGGAACTGCACGCAAGATGGCATAAAATGGTGTGTAGTACCATACTGGTGCAATGTGCGCTGGCGTTTTCAGTGAGTTTGCCGTTTCAAAGTTTGGTGGCTCAAGGAAGAAGCCGCCGCCTTCTGGGAAGAAGAACACCACTGCAAAGAAGCAGATAAAGAATACAACGATACCAACCATGTCATGCACAGTGTAGTAAGGATGGAATTCGATACCGTCCAGTGGCACACCGTTTTTGTCTTTTAGTTTCTTGATGTCGATGCCATCAGGGTTGTTTGAACCCACATGGTGTAGCGCTACAATGTGCATAAATACTAAGCCCACTAGGACTAGCGGAATAGCAACAACATGTAGAGCGAAGAAGCGGTTTAGGGTGATACCAGAGATGATATAGTCACCACGTACCCATTCAGCAAGACCGTCACCAATCACTGGTAGCGCTGCAGGTAGGTTCAAGATAACCTGTGCACCCCAAAATGACATGTTGCCCCACGGTAGTAGGTAACCGAAGAAACCTTCAGCCATCAATGCTAGGTAAATACCCATACCGATAAGCCAGATAAGCTCACGAGGTTTTTGATATGAACCGTACAGCAAGGCTCTAAACATATGCAGGTACACAACCACGAAAAACGCAGAGGCGCCAGTTGAGTGCATATAGCGAATGAGCCAACCGCCTTTTACGTCACGCATGATGTATTCAACAGACGCAAATGCCCCTTCGGCACTTGGGTTGTACATCATCGTCAGCCATATACCAGTCACCAATTGGTTGACCAGTACAATCATCGATAGCACGCCAAAGAAGTACCAGAAATTGAAGTTCTTTGGTGCGTAGTACTTCGACATATGGTATTCATAGGTTTCAGTCGCCGGAAAACGCGCGTCCACCCAGTGCATTAACTTTTTACCTATACTCATGTTAAGCCTCCCCAACCGTCAAAATGGTACCATCCATACCATATTCTGGAACGGGTAAATTAAGCGGTGCAGGAACGCCACTGTATACGCGGCCTGCTAAGTCATATTTTGACCCGTGGCACGGACAGAAAAACCCGCCATACCAATCATTACCACCTAAATCAACCGCGCCCACATCAGGACGGTAGTTTGGTGCACAGCCTAAATGGGTACAAACGCCTTCCACAACCAATACGGTTGGTTCTAAAGAGCGAGTAGGGTTTTTGCAATATTCTGGCTGTAGAGACGCATCAGACTCAGGATCAGATAATAAAGGTTTGACTGATTCTAGTCCTGCGACCATGTCTTCTGTGCGTTTAACCACATAAATAGGTTTACCACGATATTTGACAACGATCATTTGTCCATCTTCGATAGAACCAATATCTTGGGTTACTGCAGCCCCTGCAGCCTCAGCTTTAGCGCTTGGGTACCAAGAACGGACAAAAGGTGTCGCCACGGCAGCTACCCCAGCTGCACCAATTGCGGCAGTTGAGGCAATAAGAACTCTACGGCGTTGTACATTAACGCCTTCGGCTTGGCTCATTAATACTTCCTCCAGGTGAATGAAATGGGATTATCCCACACTGGGTTTGTGGCTTAGAAAATATACAATATCAAGCCACTTTAGCTGTGCCTAATTTTGCTAATTGTTGCTATTCTAAGCTATTTCGGTGATAAAATAAATTATTGCGTTAAAAATAAAGCAACCTTGATAGGACATATTATAAGGTTGAATATGACAATCAAACCAAAACAGCTGGATTATCAATGTGTAACGTCAACTTTATTTTGATCAGGGTTGTAAGTGCGATGACCTTATAATTAATAAGGATTTTTAGCAACAGCGAATGATACTTGAAAACTAGGCAATGTTCACTAACTTTCACTACCTAACTGTTTTGTAGAACGCTGTAAAATAGACATCACCACTATATATAATGAAGTGGTGATGTTTGTATCATGACAGACATCATCTTTATCTAGATACAAATACCTATCTATTGCAGCGTGCTATTTAATATAGCCTGAAGCCTAAATAAGGCATACCCAAACAAAGACAGCTAGCGAGTTGCTACTAGCCTTCAAGCGCGCTCCAGCGTTCAAGCTTAACCATCATTTCATCTTCAATCGTTAATAAACGCTCACTTGCGGCAGTCGCAGCATCTACGTCGGTATTGAACCAAGACCCATCAGCCAGTTTTTCTTGCAACTGAGCTTGTTCAGTCTCGAGCGCCGCGATTTCTTTCGGCAGATTATCCAGCTCGCGCTGTTCATTGAAATTTAGCTTCTTAGTAGCTTTATTTGGCTTGGTATCTGTGCCAGATTTATGTGCTGCTTTTTTGCTAGTGACATTGTTGGTTGGTGCTTTTGCCGCACGCGCGGCTTCTTCACGGTTTTTTTGCACCAGATACTCTTGGTAGCCACCTACATATTCGCTGACCACCCCTTTACCATCTTCATCTTCGCCAAACACCCATGTAGAGGTGACAACATTATCCATGAATGAGCGATCATGACTGATCAGCAATATTGTACCGCCAAAGCTGGCTACTGATTCTTCTAGCAGTTCAAGCGTTGCCATATCCAAATCATTGGTTGGCTCATCGAGTACTAGAATATTGGCAGGCTTTAGCAATTGCTTGGCAAGTAAAACACGGTTACGCTCACCACCTGACAATGCTTTGACAGGGGTACGCGCACGCTCTGGTGCAAACAAGAAGTCTTGCAGATAGCTCATGATGTGTGTCTTGCGACCGCCAACTTCGACAAAGTCAGAACCTTCTGAGACGTTTTGCGCCACGCTTGCTTCTAAATCTAACTGATCGCGCAACTGATCAAAAAAGGCGATCTTTAGATTAGTACCCAGCTCAACATTACCAGTCTTGGTAACTTCATCATCAGACATATCGAGTAGGGCCTTGATAAGGGTAGTCTTACCAGCGCCATTAGGACCAACGATACCGATTTTATCGCCACGCATGATAGTGGTCGTAAAGTCATTTACTAATACATTACCATCGTATTCAAGGTGCAAGTTTTTAACCTTACAAACGAGCTTGCCGCTTTTTTCGCCTTGACCCATTGTGATGTTTACGTTGCCCACTTGCTCACGGCGATCGCTGCGCTCTTCACGTAGGGCTTTTAGTTCGCGGACACGGCCTTCATTACGGGTACGGCGTGCTTTGATACCTTGGCGAATCCATACTTCTTCTTGTGCCAGCTTTTTATCAAAGTTAGCGTTGTTCTTTTCTTCAGCCTGTAACTGTAGTTCTTTTAGCTCTTGATAACGAGCATAACCCCCTTCGCCTTGTGTGACGTCGTAGCTGGTCAGTTGACCGCGATCAAGCTCAATAATTCGAGTCGATAGCTTGTTTACAAATGCTCTGTCATGGGTCACAAACAATAAAGTCAGACCTTGCCAGTCAAGCAAGAAGCGCTCAAGCCATTCGATACTTTCAACGTCCAAATGGTTGGTTGGCTCATCAAGTAGGAGTACATCAGGCTTAGTCACTAGTGAGCGCGCAAGTAACACGCGGCGCTTACGGCCACCCGAGAGTGATGACAAATCATCGTCCGGATCAAGACCCATGGTGGTGATAAGACGCCTAGCATCGCGTTCTAAATCCCAGCCATGTACCGCATCAATATCATGTTGTAATGTCGCCATATGCTCGCAAGCATCCATATCGCCATTGGCACACATATCGACTTGCTTGTTATAGTTAATGAGCAAGTCAGCTGTACGGCGACTACCGCCCATAACGATGTCTAATATACGACCACTAGACTCAGGAACATCTTGTTCTAGCATAGCGACACGCATGCTGCTATTGGTGATAATCTCACCGCTATCAGGCTGCAATGAGCCATTGATAAGTTTGAATAGAGTTGACTTGCCTTCGCCATTACGGCCAATCAAACAAACACGCTCACCTGAGTTGATAGAAAAATCAATACCATCAAGGACAGGGGCGACGCCAAAGGCTAAGTGAATGTCTTTTAAATGTATCAGTGCCATAGAGTATCTTAAGCTTATATAATAGTGAGGTAGGGGTTGTTGCAAAATTGCCAGCAGTATAACATGCCACCGTCTAACTGTAGTGCGCGTAAATGGTTTTATCAGTACTATTTATGGCGATGACCAACAACTGACATTTTGTGATTGTCATCATAGGCTTACCGCTGGTGTCCAGTATTTATCGACCACTGTGCTCGCTTGCCCTCCGACCTATACTCACTATACCGTAGAGAACCATATGAACCAATTCGATAACAAAAACGAGGCTTACAATATGCAAGATGACCTGCAAAACCAAGTGATTGACCTGCAAATGAGCTTGACGCATCTTGAGGTTACAGTAGAGCGACTCGATGAGGTTATTGCACGTCAAGATAAGGACATTCAGACCCTACAGCGTCAACTTCAGCTGATTTACAAACAAATTGAGGGACAGGATACAGATAATGGTATTGCACCATTCGATGTCATGGCAGACCGCCCACCACATTACTAACAAGTGCAAAAATAGACGTAAATAAGACATACAGCTGGTAATTAATCAATACTATATGAGCATTTTTGAATAATAGTAACGTCTGGTGACTATGAAGTCATAATTCGGAAATAATGTGTTTTTGCAGTTGTTTTGGTGTTAAAAAATCTTTACTATCTTCCACCTCGGATACTGCTTATCTAAAAAATCGGATATAGCGGTAAAACAATGCGGATGTTTGGAGATATAAAATGCGCGCCACTTTTCATTTAAAAACTCTTGCAGTAGCTATCGCTGCTCTTTCTGTTGCTAGCGTCGCTAGTGCTGCTGGTCTTGATCGTTCAGGTCAAGATGTCACCGCATTCCTACAAGATGGCACCTATGCTGAAGCTGTTTATACTTATATCGACGCTGATGTAACGGGTGAAGATACTTCAGGCAACAAGCTCGATGATATTGCAGAGTCTTATGACTTTTTCCGTTATGGTGTAAAAGCAGACATCAACGAAACCTTTAGCATTGGTGTTTTATATGATGAGCCTTTCGGTGCAGCGGCTGATTATGTAGGCGATAGTAACTTTGTAGATGCAACAGGTGAAGGTACGAATGTAGAAGTACGTACAGAGAGCATCACTGGTATCCTTGGTGCAAAACTTGGTCAAAACAAAAACTTCCAAATATACGGTGGCCCAGTTGCTCAGCGCGTAGAGGCAGATGTAAAGTTACGTGGTCCTGCTTATAGTGCTGCAAATGGCTATACAACACATATTAGTGCTGATCAAGATTACGGTTATATCGCAGGTGTGGCGTATAGTAAGCCTGAAATTGCATTAAAAGCAGCATTAACGTACCGTTCAGAAATCGAACACAATACGCAAGCGGCTGAAATTTATCCTTTCGCTCCAAGAGTAGGGTTATCAACAGATAGCACCAATACTATTGAGGTTACTACTCCTGAGTCGATAAACTTTGATTTCCAAACAGGTATCAACCCTACAACGCTAGCGACTGCAAAGGTGCGTTGGGTGCCATGGAGCGATTTTGCAATTACCCCATCGCTATATAATGGTGTCAGCCAAGTACTTGCAACAACACCTGCTGGTGCTGGTATACCTTTAGATGGTTTAGATTTAGTCAGTTATGACGACGACCAGTGGCAAGTAGAATTAGGTTTGGCTAAGCGCCTCGCACCAGCATTGGCTGTTAGCGGTACTGTAGGTTGGGATAGCGGAGCAGGTAACCCTGTAACTTCACTAGGACCTATCGAAGGCTATTATAGTGCGGGTCTTGGTGCCAAATACAACGTGACCGAAAACTGGGCAGTATCTGCTGGTGGTAAGTACTTATGGTTCGGTGATGCCGAAGGTCAAATCCCAAGTAAAACCATCGTTAGTGATTTTGAAAGCAATGACGGTTTTGTATTGGGTGTAAAGGTTTCTTACCAAGCTCAGTAAATTATAGTTTCACTATAAAATGATTTTTATCGTCTAGTAATAAAAAGAGCGACTCTGTTAAGGGTCGCTTTTTTATGCTGTATTTTTCGACAAATCCCGTTTGAAATATTTTATGCCAATATATTTAGATTGTTAATAGTACTCGGCAATGTAAATATCAAAGTGAAATAAAAACTAAAAAACAATGTTTCACTAATATCTTATTTGTACTGTCCGGTCATAATTGAGAAATAAAGCACTTTAATTGTTGTTTTAGTGTCAAAAAGGCATTAGTATTCAACTTAGGACACGACTTTGATAGTTTCAATGTTTGGTAAATCCATGCTAAATACTGATTATTAGAGTAGTAATACAACAAGGACCGTTGGAGATACATAATGCGCACTACCTTTCACTTGAAAACCCTTGCAGTAGCAATTGCCGCTCTTTCTTTCGCTAGCGTAACCAACGCTGCTGGTCTTGATCGTTCAGGTCAGGATGTCACCGCCTTTTTCCAAGATGGTACCTATGCAGAAGCTGTTTATACTTATATTGATGCTGATGTGAGTGGCTATGATAGCTCCAATAACAACCCATTCGATAATACCTATGTACGCGGTAATAAAACGGGTGATATTGCTGAATCATATGACTTTTTCCGTTATGGTGTAAAAACGGATATCAATGATACCTTTAGTATTGGTTTACTATATGATGAGCCTTTTGGCGCAGCAGCTGAATATACTGGGGATAATAACTTCGTTGCAAACACAAATCCAGCTGACTCAGCTGCCGAGTTCGCAAATGATCCAGCACCTAGCGGGCCACTAGGTAATGCGATAGTTGGAGCCGAAGCTGGAAACGCTGGCGAAAACACTAACGTAGAAGTTCGTAGCCAGAGCTTGACTGGACTACTTGGTATGAAATTTGGCGCCAACAAAAACTTCCAAGTTTATGGCGG
This sequence comes from Psychrobacter sp. H27, assembly GCF_059072655.1. Taxonomy (NCBI): domain Bacteria; kingdom Pseudomonadati; phylum Pseudomonadota; class Gammaproteobacteria; order Moraxellales; family Moraxellaceae; genus Psychrobacter; species Psychrobacter sp. H27. The sequence continues at coordinate 2,991,505 of NZ_JCACRX010000001.1, forward strand.
TCCAGTAGCACAGCGTATTCAAGCAGAAACAAAACTACGTGGTCTTGCTTACGGTCCTGCTACTGGCTATACGTCAAACAGTAACCCTGATATGGACTATGGTTATATCGCAGGTGTGTCTTTTAGTAAGCCTGAAATAGCTTTAAAAGCGGCTTTGACTTATCGTTCTGAGATTGATCATAATGTTGACATATCTGAGACCTATCCTCTAGCACCAACCATTGGTGGAATTGGAGTTCCTCCACGTGTTCTTCCAAGCACTCAAGATAGTAGATATGAGATTACTACTCCCGAATCAATTAACTTTGACTTCCAAACTGGCATCAATCCAACAACCCTAGCTACTGCAAAAGTGCGCTGGGTACCGTGGAGCGACTTTGTTATCACGCCGCCACTATATAACGAAGTGAGTACTAATGCAGCACGTCCTGACGGTTTAAACTTGGTTGAGTATGATGATGACCAGTGGCAAGTAGAGCTAGGTCTTGCTAAACGTATTGCTCCAGCATTAGCTGTTAGTGGTACGGTTGGTTGGGATAGTGGCGCTGGTGACCCAACAACATCATTAGGTCCTGTTGATGGCTACTATAGTGTCGGTCTTGGTGCCAAGTACAACGTAACTCAAAACTGGGCAGTATCTGCTGGCGGTAAATACTTGTGGTTCGGTGACGCACAAGGTCAGCTACCTAGTGGAAAAATCGTTGCTGATTTTGAAGACAATGATGGCTTCATCGCTGGTGTAAAACTGTCTTATCAAGGAAAATAGTTTCTTGATATAACTGTTAGATAATGAAAAAGCGACCTACAATAGGTCGCTTTTTTGTGGACTGTAATATTGTGATTGTTATGAAAGGTTTTGAGTGCAGGTGGTTATGTGATCATAGTCAGTTAGAGGGACGAGTGCTATTTCAATAACAACGTTTGGCTTCGTAGCTACTATCTCTTGTTTATCTATGTGTTGATGCTAGCTTTATATTTATAAAAGATATCTTTTAGTTGCTCAATGAGTGTCACGATAGTCGTCTCTATTAATCGCTAACGTATTCATAATACTAGTCAGTTACTCAGACTCTAGTAGAGTATACGTCTAGCGCCATGATGGCTAGATCATTATTCGCTCAGGAATAGATGCCTATATAGTGCTTCAGATCACCACCTCACTTACCTCAATTACTTCACTTGTTGCAGCTGCTTAGCTTATAGTTAAGAGTTACTGATAAGCACAGTCAAAAAAACCTCGCCACTAATGGCGAGGTTTTTTAATCATAAAATAAAGCGAGTGTATCAACTTATTTATTTAAGTTAAGCTCCATCTCTTTATACTTAGCAGATACTGAAGGTCTTGGACCACCAGTCATAATACTAACGGCAAAGATAGCGATAGTGCTTAAGATAAAGCCTGGAACGATAGCATATAACCAGCTGTTAAGCGCCATACCATCGACTTGGAACGGACCATAGATCCATAGGATAACTGTCAACGCACCAACAACCATACCAGCGACAGCACCGTTACGGTTCATACCACGCCATGTTAAGCTAAAGATAACCAACGGACCGAAGGCTGCACCAAATCCTGCCCATGCATTAGAAACCAAGTTTAATACTGAACTATCTGGGTTAGAGGCCAACATAATGGCGACAACAGCAACGACTATCACTGAGATACGACCAACCAGTACCTGACGAGCTTCTGGCGCATCTTTATCAAAGAATAGCTTGTAAACATCTTTTGTTAGAGAACTTGATACCACCAACAGCTGTGATGAAATTGTGCTCATGATGGCAGCTAGAATAGCCGCTAATAAGAAACCTGACACTAATGGATGGAACAAGAACTGAGTAAATACTAAGAAAATCGTCTCAGGATCATCAAGCGTCATCGCTGTTTTTTGTACATATGCGCGACCCGCAAAACCAGTCATTAATGAACCGATAAGGCTGACAACCATCCAGCTCATACCGATATTACGTGCTGTTGGTACATCTCTAACCGAGCGAATGGCCATAAAACGTACGATGATATGCGGCTGACCGAAGTAACCAAGACCCCATGCCATGAGTGAGATAATACCGATGACACTCATACCGCTAGTCACATTTAATAGGCTTGGATCAATATTTCTAACTGCTTCACTTGTAGCAGAAATACCACCAAGATCAGTAAAGGCAACGACAGGTACGATTACCATTGCAAAAAGCATGATAACACCCTGCACAAAATCCGTCATTGATACCGCTAGGAAGCCGCCGAATAACGTGTAAGCAACAACGACACCAGCAGTAACCCACAGACCAGTACTATAGGATAGGTTAAGTGAGCTTTCGAAAAGCTTACCGCCACCTACTAAACTTGCAGCGGTGTAAACGGTAAAGAATAAGATGATAACCACTGCAGAGATGACGCGTAGCATATGCGACTTATCTTCAAAGCGGTTGGCAAAGTAATCTGGTAAGGTGATAGCATTGTCTGCAACTTCGGTATAAACACGAAGGCGAGGCGCTACAATAATGTAGTTTAGAAGGGCACCAAGGGTCAAACCAAGTGCAATCCATACACTGACGACACCGTCAGCATACATATAGCCTGGAAGACCAAGTAATAACCAACCTGACATATCTGAGGCGCCTGCTGATAGTGCAGTTACCGCTGGGCCCAAGTTACGACCCCCAAGCATGTAGCCTTCAGTATCATTGGCTTGCTTAAAGTAAGCATAGACGCCAATGCCGATCATCACTAAAAAATAGGCGCCAAGCGATATCAGCACGCCACTAGAAACTCCGTTCATATAAATTATCCTTAACCAACATGGTTGGCTGTAATTATTTTTTAACTATAAAAGTCTTCATCCTACAAGGCGATGTTCAAAACAATATCTAAAGACAAAAAAAGCCATTAATGTGAGACATAATGGCTTTTTTCAGTATCTAATGTAGTTTTATATGATTGAGATGGCTCTATGGCTAGCACTCATATAGAGATAGAGAACAACGGGAATGTCGCATTCCGCTTATTTATTATTGCTCGCATCTGCTATTTATATATGAGTATTAGCAACCTACATAATCAATCAGATGAAACCATTAAACTTACTGTTAACCATCATATCTTACTAGAAGTATTCGATATATGACTATCAGTGTCCCTGTGGTAAGTTTTTGTTATTAAAGCAACGTCAAGCGCATTATAACGCATGGCAGTCACAAATGCGAATAGCTTAATCTGATAAATTGTTATAGCAAACGGTTTTTACTCGATAGGTGCAAGCAGGTCTAATAATGCAGTCACGCTACTAGATTGGGTTAACTTTGGATTGATAACCACACCTAAATAGCGTTGTAATTCGATATTGTCAGCCATATCGATACGTTCTAAATCTTGACTGACCATTGTTTGTGGCAACACGGACCAGCCAAGTCCAACAGAGACCAACATACGAATGGACTCAAGAGGGTTGGTGCTCATCGTGGCATATGGCTTTAGGTTATGCTTAGCAAATTCAGCCAAGGTGATCTGACTGGTAAAAGTATTGGCAGAGGGTAAAATGGCAGGGTAACGCGCTAGCTGCTCTAGTGTGACATTCGATTTGGTAGCCAAAGGTGATAACGTACCGGTCATAAAGTAGAGCGGGTCTGACCATAGCGTGTGATACGTTAGACGCTTATCATATACAGGAGGTAGTGTCACAAATGCCAGCGACAGATCACCATCCAATACCGCTTTGTGCGCTTTTTCTGAATCGACAAAATGCACTTCTAACTGAACTGCTGGATAAGTCTGGATAAAGTGCTTCAGTACTGGTGCTAAGTGATGTAGGCCAATATGATGGCTCGTACCAATCACAAGCTTTCCAGATACAATATGCTGAGAGTGCTGTAGATTAATCTTAAAATTCTCATAATCTTCTAACCAGCGCTTGGCATGTGGTAACATCTCGCTGGCTGCTTGAGTAGGTACAATCCCGCGCCCTACAGTATCGAACAGAGTAATATTAAATTCATCTTCTAGGTTTTTGATGCGCTTGCTGACGGCCGGCTGAGTGATAAACAGCTTTTCTGCTGCACCTGATATACTGCCGGTGTGCATAACGGTAACGAATGTCGTCAAGTTTGTAGTGTTCAAGCGGGTGTCCTTAGCTACTTTATGAGCTATAAATAAAAGTTGGCGTATCTAATTATAACGTATTAGAAATAAAAGTTTGCATCTGGTTAAAAATCATCAATTATTATTATAGGATTTGCCTGCTATAATCACAAGACATCAAGACGTATTGTCACATATTTATTCTACAAACCTGATTATTTACGACACAAAGACATGCTTTGAGCACTGATAATCGTCATAGAGTGCAAGTTATAGGTAAGCAATCTGTACTACTGGTTTAACTACGGGTCTAAAAATAGCGATTGAAAAATTAGCAGTCTTACTTTTGGCCTTAAAAACCATAGCCTAAAGAATATAATTTAAAGGGTATAACCTAAACAGCATAGATAATTATCACGCTTGTAGAGACAACGTTATAGACCAGCATAATATTTAAACAACCATTCAAATAGATAAAATCCCAGCTTGCCATTGAGTAAGTCTGCGAAAATTAAGTCATTAGTCATCAATAAAGGATAGCATCATGGCCGGTCAAACATTATATGACAAACTTTGGAACGCTCACGAAGTCACCAAGCGCGATGATGGTTCGAGCTTAATCTATATCGATCGTCATCTTTTACATGAAGTAACCAGTCCACAAGCCTTTGAAGGGTTAGAGCTTGCCAATAGAGCACCATGGCGCCTATCTGCCAATATCGCAAGTCCTGACCATAATGTACCGACTGTCACCAAAGAGCGCTCAGAAGGTGTGCCTGGTATTAAAGACAAAGTGTCACGCTTGCAAGTTGTCACTTTAGACGAGAACTGTACCAAGTTTGATATTGCTGAGTTTACCATTAATGATGCGCGTCAAGGCATTTTGCACGTCGTTGGTCCTGAGCAAGGCTTAGTACTACCTGGTATGACCGTTGTCTGCGGCGATTCGCACACAGCCACCCACGGGGCGCTTGGTTGTTTGGCTCATGGTATCGGTACCTCTGAAGTTGAGCATGTATTGGCAACGCAGTGTTTGATTCAAAAGAAATCAAAAAACATGCAGATCCGTGTTACTGGTCAACTGGGTACTGGTGTGACATCAAAAGATGTCGTATTGGCTATTATCGCTAAGATCGGTACGGCGGGTGGCACAGGACATGCGATTGAGTTTGCAGGCCAAGTATTTGAAGACATGAGTATGGAAGGTCGTATGACCGTCTGTAATATGGCCATCGAAGCCGGTGCCCGCGTAGGTATGGTAGCAGTTGATGATACGACGATAGATTATGTCAAAGGTCGTCCGTATGCGCCTGATGAATCACAGTGGCCACAAGCGGAAGCTTACTGGCGCACACTATATTCAGACAATGATGCGGTATTTGATACTGTGGTTGAAATCGATGGTAGTCAAATAGCGCCTCAGGTGTCTTGGGGTACCTCACCTGAGATGGTGGTAGATATCACGCAATCTGTACCAACGCCTGATCAAGCTATTGATGAAGCGCAAGAAGAGGGCTGGTTACGCGCTTATACCTATATGGGGCTAGAGGCAGGTCAGAAAATAACAGATATCCAGCTTGATCGTATCTTTATTGGCTCATGTACCAACTCTCGTATTGAAGATCTGCGTGATGCAGCAGCGGTAATTAAAGGCCGTAAAGTTGCTGATAACGTCAAAGAAGCTATCGTCGTTGCAGGCTCTGGACAAGTAAAATTGCAAGCAGAAGCAGAGGGTTTGGATGCTTTATTTACTGAAGCGGGCTTTGAGTGGCGCGAGCCGGGTTGTTCAATGTGTCTTGCGATGAATGCAGACAAACTTGAGCCACAAGAGCACTGCGCTTCAACCTCTAACCGTAATTTTGAAGGTCGTCAAGGCAATGGTGGACGTACGCATTTGGTGAGTCCAGCAATGGCAGCCGCTGCAGCATTGGCCGGTCATTTTGTGGATGTTCGTACATTTTAGGCCCGATGAAGATGAGTTGAAAACTGGTATATATAGTTATTACTTATGCCAGTATATTGTTTGAATCAGTGAGAGATTGATTGCCGTTTTACTGACTCATCAAAGTCTTCCGCCAGCAAAAATACAATTGATAGGGAATTTTATGCAAGCTTATAACACCCAAACCGGCATCGTTTGCCCACTTGATCGCGCAAATGTCGATACCGATCAAATTATCGCAAAACAGTTTTTGAAATCTATTAAACGTACAGGCTTCGGCGTAAATCTATTTGACGATTGGCGCTATCTGGATGAAGGCTATCCAGGTCAGGACAATAGTACACGCGTTATTAATCCAGACTTTGTATTGAATAAGCCGCGTTATCAAGGTGCTACTATATTGCTGGCACGCAGAAACTTTGGCTGTGGCTCTAGTCGCGAGCATGCCCCTTGGGCGCTTTCAGAGTATGGCTTTCGCACCGTCATTGCGCCAAGCTTTGCAGATATTTTTTATAATAACTGCTTCAAAAACGGTATGCTCCCGATTGTTTTAGACGAAGCTATTGTAGATACTCTAATGAAAGCCACGATTGCCAATGAAGGCTATGAGCTTACCGCTGATTTAGAGCGTCAGGTGGTTATCACGCCAACAGGCGAAGAGTACGCCTTTGATGTCGATGCTTTTCGCAAACATTGCTTACTCAATGGACTTGATGATATTGGCTTAACATTGCAGCAAAGTGATGCTATCAAAGACTATGAGCACAAAATGATGCAAAAAACGCCATGGATATTCAACAGCGTACGCGCTTAGCTGGTGGGTCGACGATGAGTTTATGGGTTATTGCTTACAAAACTACCGGACAGGCGTAACGCAGCGTTGAGTTATGGCGGTGAACTGGCTAAAATGAAAGGTAGTTTTTTACAATATTTTATTATCTCTCTTATAAATAGTAGCCGCCATTATGAATAAAAAACATTATGCTCTATGGACAAGCACCATTGTTACTGCAAGCTTATTTTTGTCAGGCTGTCAGCTGCTGACGGGTTACCAAAAAATAGACGAGGCAAAAAGTGCGCAGGCGTGGGTAGGTAAAATTCAACCTATCGATGGGGAAGTAAACATCGCATGTGTAGGCACTTATCACTGTGAAATTGTGCAAATAGATAAGACGCTCATCATCGCGCCTGACAGTCACAAACCAGTCAATCCTCAGATTGTAGTAGATATGCCGAGTTACCAAGGTGCGATAAACGCCCCTGCAAGTATGGATATGACGCCTCTTATCAATAAAAACGCTATAAAGATAGTGCCACTAGCAGCGTCTAGCATGCCTGGGTTGACCAATTACTATGCTCGAGTACTGCCTGCAAAACACGAAGTCCATGTGAATTTTTATCCAGAAAACAACATGGGCTATATTGAGCGTTTTGCGATGATTCATGATTTTGCTGAAGCAGGTACTTATCAGTTACGTGCTTATCAAAAAAACATGAGCAAAAAGCCTGGCAGCCTACTAGAAACAGCATCACCTGAGCCTTTGTGTATCGAGCTATTGCAAGGTAATGAGGTGCAGCGCCGCTTCTGTAAGCAACTGGGGGCTGAGCATCAAGGTGAGTTTGTAGAGACTGACATCATAAAAACTGTATCATCATCCAAAGCCAAAAAGATCAAAGCGTAATAAAATTAATTTACCAATAAAAATATATCCAAAAGGATTAGTATGGCAACGATTTTAACATTAGCGGGCGATGGTATTGGCCCTGAAATCATGACTCAAGCTATTGATGTGCTCAAAGCAGTCAATGATAAGTTTTCGCTAGACTTAACATTAGAGTCTGGATTGATTGGCGGCGTAGCCATTGATGCAACAGGTGAGCCCTTACCTGATGAGACGTTAGCGCGTGCGCGCGCAGCAGATGCTGTATTATTAGGTGCAGTCGGTGGACCTAAGTGGGATACAATTGAACGCAGCAAACGCCCTGAGCGCGGTTTGCTAAAAATTCGCGGCGAGCTTGGTCTATTTGCTAACTTACGTGTAGCAAAACTTTATCCGCAGCTAGCCAATGCGTCAAGCATCAAACCTGAGATTATATCTGGTTTAGATTTGCTTATCGTTCGTGAGCTGACAGGTGGTATCTATTTTGGTGAGCCACGTGGCATCCGTACACTAGATAACGGCGAGCAGCAAGGCTATAACACAATGGTGTATAGCACCAGCGAGATTGAGCGTATCGGTAAAGTTGCTTTTGATCTGGCAAAAACACGTGCCGAAGCCGCAGGTAGAGCTGCTCAAGTATGCTCAGTAGACAAAGCCAATGTCCTAGAAGTGACTGAGCTGTGGAAGCAGACGATAACTCAGATGCAACAAGCTAATTATAGCGATGTAGCGCTGTCGCACATGTATGCGGACAATGCGTGCATGCAATTGATCAAAGATCCTAAACAGTTTGATGTTATGGTGACGGGCAATATGTTCGGTGATATCTTATCTGATGAAGCAGCAATGTTGACAGGCTCCATTGGTATGTTGCCATCAGCAAGCTTAGATGAAGCTGGCAAAGGTATGTATGAGCCATGCCATGGTTCAGCACCAGATATCGCTGGGCAGGATAAAGCCAATCCACTGGCGACTATTTTGTCTGTTGCTATGATGCTGCGTTACACCTTTAAGCAAGAAGCAGCAGCACAAGCGATCGAGCAAGCAGTTAGTGAGGTTCTTGATGATGGTTTGCGTACGCTTGATATTCTAGACAGTAGCGAAGCTGGCTTAAAACAAGTAGGGTGCCAGGAGATGGGGCAAGCTGTTCTAGCTAAATTATCGTAAGTTTACTGATATCATATAGATTTCTTTGACAGTCTTATTTGTGTTTTTTGAACCCATAAGTTATTAAGTAACTTATGGGTTTTTTGCACTATAGGCACCGAGGCAAATCCTAGTGTAAACAAATCAGTATATTTATGCGCCCTATTAACAAATGCATAGTATGAATAGTCAGTTATTAACATAAAGCTGTTAGAGGATAGTGGTAGCGCTGTGGCAATATATTCCTACAATAAATTTTTCGATGCTTTTTTTGATATATAGTAATTATTTAGGAGGTTTTATGTCTCAACTACTCAAAGTTGGTGTTGTCGTTGCTATAGGTACCGCATCATTGTTTTCAGTAGGTTGCAGCAATGCCAATACCAGTGAAAACAGCGTACAAACAACGGAAGATAAGTCAGCGAGTAATGGCGCAACAGATATGGATACGAGTGCAGAAGCTACTACAACAGATAATAGTATGACTGTAGATACAGACACTGACATGGGCACGATGAGCAATCAAAATAGTGACAGTACCAATAATGGGGCAACAGACAGCACGATGATGGGTGGCAACGATACCAGTCCCGTCACCAATGGTGTCAGTCAGCAAATAGAAGGGGATAGCAACATTGCCAACTCGTTGAATAAACTCCTTCCTAAAATTAAATATAGTACAACAGAATTATCGGAAACTGCCAAAAAAGTAAATGACGCCACATGGACAGCTGATAGTAAAATAGATCGAAATGTCGGTACTAAAGTACAAGCACTATTGAACTGGAATCATAGTGGTGTTGGGGCAGTGGATGGTTACTGGGGGAAGAATACACGTAAAGCTATGCAAGCGTTCCAAAAAGCACAAGGCCTACCAGTGACAGAATCGCTGAACGAAACAACGTGGCAAGCATTAACTCAAAATAGTACGCTTACTTCACAGCCCGTATTGGTCAGCTATCAGTTAACCGACGCTGATGTAAACGTCACGACAACTCAGATCCCGGCTAGCGCAGAAGCCAAAGCGAAGCTAGATGGTATGTATTACGAAAGCGTTCTAGAATCTTTAGGTGAAAAATTCCATATCAGTCGTGACTATCTTAAATCGCTCAATCCTAATGCTAGCTTCGAAAGTGGTGAAACTATTATCGTCTATAATCCAGGCAATCCCAACACCACACCAGTAAGTCGCGTGGTCGCTGATAAAGACACCCAAACGCTATATGCTTATGACGATAGTAATAATTTGGTAGCCAGTTACCCGACGACAGTAGGCAGTACAGCAACACCTTCACCAACAGGTACGCATCAGGTCAAAGTAAAAATTCATGAGCCCAATTACACCTATACTAGTGATGATGGTAAAAAGTCGATTATACCTCCAGGCCCTAATAATCCAGTCGGATCAGTGTGGATTGGGTTAAGCAAGCCCTCTTATGGCATTCATGGTTCACCAGATCCTGAGCGTATCAGCCGTCAAGCATCAGCAGGCTGTGTTCGCCTCACCAACTGGGATGCACTTAGTCTATTAGGAGTTATCAAGAGCGATGCAACTGTCGAGTTTAATTAATCTATAATTCAAGCAGTTCATAAAACGCAGACAAAAAAATACCGCTAATATTGAGCGGTATTTTTTGGTAAAAATAAACAGCGAATACTAAATAACTAAAACTGTGATAGGCAATAATGAGTAGGTCGGCATTTTCATTATTATTATCAGTTAAACCACCCAAGCGTCTATATCAGCTATCAGCGATAAAGTAGCTATTTGGTTGTTGGCTGTATTTTTACAAATACGTTTGTAACTATTTGGTTGGTATGTATTTAGTTCTTACCACGGTACGTGATACGACCCTTAGATAGGTCATAGGGGGTCATCTCGACCTTAACTTTATCACCTGTCAAAATACGAATATAATGCTTACGCATCTTACCTGAGATGTGTGCAATGATTTCGTGTCCGTTTTCTAAACGAACTTTGAACAAGGTGTTAGGAAGGGTATCAATGACTTCGCCTTCAAATTCGATAATATCGTCTTTTGCCATAATTTGTATCAATCAATTAAAAATAAGCCCATATTATACGTAAGTTAGTAGATTAAAGCAATACAGAACCTGGTTTTGACTTGACAGCCTGTAAGTGATATGTATATCAGGTTATGTTGCATCAATCAGGTAGATTTAGCCAGACAGGCGTTAATGGTGCATCTGGTAATAAGGATTGGAAGCGTTCGGGGTAGTAGGCATTGATAAAATACAGACCGTCGCCTGACGCCGTGGGCGGCGCAATGGTTCGATCTTTTTTATTCAAAATGTTCAAAAAATCTGCTGGTTTTAGCTCATGTCTACCGATAGCGTATAACGTACCCATTAGATTACGAACCATATGATGCAAAAAACCATCTGCCTGTATGTCGAATACAATAAACTGTCCATGAGCAAAAAGATGAGCATGACTGATGGTACGGACTGGCTGGTTGGACTGGCAAGCCGCAGCACGGTAGCTGCTAAAGTCTTGCGTGCCAACAATATCGGACGCCGCCTGTTGCATAGCGGTGAGATCAAGAGGCTCATAGATGTGAGTCACTTGATGATTCAGTATCGCAGGTCTCTGTGTTTGATTGAGCGTGATATAGCGATAACGCCGGGCAATCGCGCCAAAGCGCGCATGGAAATCAGCGGGCATTGGCTGAACCCAGCGTAGCGCAATATCATCAGGCAAGAGGCTGTTTACGCCGCGTAACCAGTTATGAGTAGGGCGATACGCATGGGTGGTGAAATGAGCAATCATGTTACTGGCATGGACACTGGCGTCAGTACGTCCAGCAGCAATAACTTCAACTGATTCGTTGGCGACCTTGCTAATGGCATTCTCTAACGCTTCTTGGACACCCAGCACTTCTCGTTGTCGCTGCCAGCCATGATAATGTGTACCCAAGAATTCGATGGCAATCGCTAAAGTATATAGTGGCGATTGTTCATGATCGATGATTTTAGTATCAGACATTGTGGTTTCTAAGCTTATAAATTTGGAATGGATGCAGAGTTGCTTATCTTTTTTTGATGCTTGTACCCGCTTGACTGACATTGTTCAACCAACGCTGTCGACGTCTTGCTGGACTGTCATAGCGCAGTAGCAACCACAGCAACCGTGCATAAATAGCAGGGATAGTTAAACGACCACCAGCAATTACATGATAGTCGTATTGCCAACTACCAGCGGCATAGCTGTCGCTTACACCGCCAAACGGACATTGGCTGGCGCATATCACGATGTGTCCCTGCTCATGAGCAAGACTGAGCGTATCTGCTAGTGTATCTGAATAAGGAATATTACCAGCGCCAAACCCTAGCAGGATAATACCGCATGGCGGCTGAGATAATAAGTTTTGTAATTGATTATTTATCACAGACGCATCATTGGGCAAGCAGTATAAGGCATGGATCTTGGACTGCTCAGCGCGTGCCGTGATATTAGGTAGCAAGACTTGCTGATCATCAAGCCAATGCTGTCTGCGAGTATCTGGGAGGTTTCTGATATAACTGTTGGCCGGATATGCCGCACGTGAATGACCCGTAAATGCCATAAGATCATGACTGTGAATCTTTTGCACGGTTTGTGCAGGCCATGATTCACCGCCAAAGCTAATTTTGACGCCTGACTCACCAGCAGCAGCTAACTTTAATGAGTCGTTAAGATTGCCCCAAGCATCGCTATGGTCGTCAATCTCATAGGACTGTATTACCTCACTGTTTAGCAATGGCCGCATGCTTCCAGTCACTACGATACAAATATCGCTACCGGCAAAAGCCTCTGCTAAAAATGCACCTAAGTAACTCAATGTGTCGGTGCCACTAATCAGTACAAAGCGTCTCTCACCTTGCGTGTAAGCATTGAGTAGTAACTGATAAAAATGTACAAAATCGCTGGGGGTAAGCTGGCTGCTGTCTTTGATTAGCGTGTTGTCCAGCCATGAAATGGCTGGTGAAGTAACGGCGTTATCTTGTTCAGACAATAGTTTTTTTAGTGTGGGCAAAAAGATTTCTGCTGATAAAGGGGCCAAAGGGCGGCCATAGCTACCAAAGGTACCACCAGCATAAATCAGTTGAATAGGATCGGACAGGTTTTTGGATGTAGCAGAAGATGGCATAATATCAACACAGTAAAAAGTATGAAAGAAAAGAGGTGCTATAGAGTTTAGTAGCAGTGATAGCATTTAATAATAGATGGTATCAGAGTCAGATGCAAAAAATCAGCAAGCACGCCTTAATCAGAGAATATTTGCTGATTAAGGCGTGCTTGCTGATGACTACTTTGTTTGTTGATTACGCAGTACGTTCAAGCAGCACTTGTGCTTGTTGTTTTTGCTCGCTATTACCTTGAGCAATCACTTCATTCAATAAACGTTTTGCACTATCATACTCACCCAGCTGTAGATACTGACCTGCTAAGTCCAATGTTACCTGATTGCTATCTAGAGACTTCACAAAATCGAAATCAGCGGCAAAGCGTGATGAAAAGTCTTCTACTGATTCAACAGCTTCAGTGGTGTTATCAGTTTCGATCTCTACTGGTGCGGTTGTAGAAGCGGGAGCTTCTAATAAAGAGTCGGCATCATCAATACCAAAATCATCATCTATGCTTGTATTGTCATCAAATCTCAGCGGTGCAGGTGATGAATCATCCGACGCTTCAACAGGACTATCTTCAATATCATCAGCGAGTAGTTGTTCTTCAAGATTAAGATCTACAAAACTATCATCTTCAAATGTGCTGTTTTCAAACGTATTGTCTTCAGCAGCAACTTCTTCAAAGTCAGTGTTTTCTAAAATAAAGCTATCGAGGTCATTACTTTCTTCGGTAGTAGATAATTCGTTATCAAAACCGGTATCGACATTAGAGACAGCATCAACGTTATCTGGCGTATCTAAACTATCTAGAGATAAAGAAAAGTCATCTTCACTGCTTTGGACAGGATCAGTAGAAGTGCCTACTAAGTTATCAGTTACATCGTTAGTTATTGCTGTATCTGTATCCGCTGCTAAGTCATCAAAATCTAAGACAAAATCGTCATCTTCTAACGCTAACTCTTCGTTTTGGTCGTCTACAGTATCTGAGATGATAGCGTTGTCAGTCGACGTATCGTCAGTCGTCGAGTCAAAATCAAACTCAAAGTCACTGAAATCATTGTCTTCAATAACTTCAGTATTTTCATCAGTAGATGTAATAGAGGCGTCATCATCTGTAATAGACAATGGTGCAACAGGATTGTCAGCAGTAGTATGAGGCTCGTCAAAATCACTTTCTAAGTCGCTTTCTAATGAGTCGCTTTCTAAATCACTAAGCGTCAGGTCAAAGCTATCTGCTGCATTTTCAGTAGTTGGACTGGTATCATTGAGTTCATCGGAAAGTACTGGCTGAGCAATAGGCTCGTCTATTACAATATCTTTGTTGTCTTCGAAGACTGGCTGATCAGAGATTGTATCTGTGTCATTGACTTGGCTGGTTGGTAAATCAAAATCTAGACCGTCAAAGGTATTATCAACAGCATCCTCAGTTGCTAGTTCTTGTGTAGCGACTGGACGTGGCTCGCCAACATACAGATCTTTGAGTTCATCAGCGAGCGTAAGGGTCTTGCCATCGTTATTAAGTTTAATGGTGTTATAGACGTTATCGAAGTTTTCTGGCTGATCAATAGTGGCGTATATACTGAGTAACTTGATAGATAATTGACCATCATTAGGTTTTTCACTTAGACCACGATTGATTGTTTCGATCGCTTTGTCATAACGTTGTTGATCTATGAAGCGCTGAGCAATGGTAATGTGATCAAATTTATTGTTAGCGTGTTCATTGCTTTGGGCAGTAGTGCCATAATCCGTCTGCGGTGCCCGAGTAGCAGAGTTTCTTAGCGAGTTGACAGGGGGTTGAGCACTCTGTTTTTGTGCTTTGTTTTTGCGCAATAACAAGCCTGCAACTAACAGAATAAGCACCAATCCGGCGATAATATATAGCATATTGTCCATTGTTACTCCTACGCCTATGATCATAGCGTCTTGCGTTGATCAGTTAGGCAATTATTGATTGCGTAGTTTTTTAAGACGAGCTTGTAGCTCAGCCAGTTTTTGATTTTGTAGTTGGAGCTTTTTAGTATAGCTATTGAGTGCGCTGCTAGTCTTTGACAAACGCTTCGCCTGTGAGGCTGTTCCTTGTCTTGACGATTTGAGCGTTGCTAAAATATCAGTGCTTAGACCATTACCAGTATCCGCTGCAGATTTTGCTTGTGTTCCATCTGCATTGCCGTCACTACCAGGGGCAAGCACAGAAAACTGCGCTTGTGGCAGTATCTTTGTTTTAGTCGTTGTAGGTGTGTCAGGACGCTTGGCTACTTGCGCTGTTTCAGATGATTTTTTGGTTGGTGATGGTGCAGCTTTTTTGGTTATAGGTGTATTTGCTCTACGGTTATACTGTCTCTGGGCGCTAATAGCAGCTTCCAAACTCTGCTGCGACGGTATGATATCGTAACTGGGCAGGCTCAGCTTCGCATCTGCTTTTAACTGATCGGCATCTTTATTGATAAAGGCATCAGGGTTTTGTGATTGAATCTGCTTCATTACTGTTGGCGTATCTAGATTGTTTTCTTCTGCAATCTGCTGAGCAATCACCCACAAGCTATCGTTGCGCTGTACCTGATACTGAGTGGTAGCGCTACTCACAACTTTATTACTGGCTGTCGTCGAATCATCAGGTGGTAGTGCTGTGCTATCCGCGGTCTTGCGGTCTTGAGAGGCCGCCGTAGGAGTATCACTCGCATCTTGCGCGATTGTTGATACGCTTATGGGCTTGCTCGTTGGTACGAGAGGTGAGCTTGCTATAGCATCTGCTTTGCTGCTTGGCTGTATTTGACGTGTCACTTGTATATTGAGAATATCGAGCTGCTGATTGGTTCTTGGTTTATCTGCTGCCACTGTATTTATGCTGTTTTTATTAGAGCGTTCATTGATAGCGCTACTGTCAATTGTCGCCGAGCCACTATTGCTACTTGCGGTACTCAAGAGGCTATTGCTCATAGAGTTTGTTAAGTTACCGCGATTATCAGTAGGGCTAGAATTATTATCTGTATCAGAGATACGCTTCAAACGTCCATTATCAAGGCGACTAGGTGCATAAGCGAGACGGTTGACCTGTGAGGTAACGGTCACAGTGGGCGCTTGTACGTTAGGCGCCGCTAACGTGGTCGCCAATAAGGCGTCTGTTGGTGCTTTTGGTGTTGATAATTGGGGCGTTGATAATTTAGGCGAGGATATTGCAGGTACCGAAATCAGCGGTGGCGGAGCACCTCTGCGGACTGTCAAAGGCATGGCAGTACTTGCAGAGACGCTAGGTAGATTTGGTTTCTTTGCTGCTGTCGCCATAGTGTTACTGGTATTGATAGGCAGGGTTTCTTTCAAAGGCATCAGTAATGTTTTTGGTAACATATTGCGCTGCCCCTTGTCGTTTATCGCCAAAACAACATCAGCAAACGGCTTGGATACAGGCTGCGAGGTAGTGATAAGCAACTGGCCACTGGTCGCCGAGGTCGGTTGAAATCGTACCATCATAGAGTCAGTAGGGGAGAGCCCCATTTGCTGGTAGATAGTAGAGTTTGCCAAACTGGCTGAAAAGTCCGCTGCTTCTATATTGCTAACAGCGATACTAGCGGCTAGTGGCTCATGCTGAGCTGAGGTAACTACCGTTTTACCGATAGTTGCTGCCTGTGCGCTTGATACTAGGACCGCCCAACCTATAGAGCAAAGCATTGCCATCGATACCGCGCGATGTACAGGAGTCAAGCGACGAGATAGATGACAAGACATGAGTAGTCCTTTAGGATATAAGTTATCTTTGCTGTTATAACAAAATACGGTTTAGTTTACCAGTTTATTTCACAACTGTTGTGTGCAATGCACAAAATGTTTATGTCATGTTTAGTCAACTTTTCTATCTAACAGCATGGCATCACCATAGCTGAAAAACCGATACTGTTTGTCAATAGCATGTTGATAGGCGTGCTCAATAGATGATTTGCCTGCAAATGCCGACACTAGCATCAGCAGTGTTGATTTAGGTAAGTGAAAGTTCGTTAACAATCGATCGATAACGCCAAACTTAAATCCTGGGTAGATAAAAATATCGGTATCACCTGACCAGCTAGAGAGCTTTTGCCCGTCCATAGCTGTCTTTTGATAAGCCGTCTCTAGGACACGAGTTACTGTTGTACCGATAGCGATAACTTTGTTCCCATTTGCATGAGTCTGATTGATTAGCTCGGCCGTCGTTTGCGGTAGGTGTGCATATTCGCTATGCATGGTGTGATTGAGTAGGTTGTCTGTTTTGACTGGCGCAAAGGTACCAGCCCCAACGTGTAATGTGACAAAAGCAGTATTGATGCCTTTTTCTGCAAGCTTGCTCAGTACCGCTTCATCGAAGTGCAAACTCGCTGTAGGAGCCGCTACGCTAGCAAGCTTAGTAGGATCATGAAAAACGGTTTGATAACGAGTGTTGTCAGTCTCATCGGCATGACGCTCAAAATAAGGTGGAATAGGAAGTTCACCATAGAGCTCTAATTGCGGTAAAATCGGCGCATCAAATGCCAAAATAAACAAGTTGTCTTGACGTCCAATCATTGCAGCACTCATATGACCGTCAGCAAGTTGCAAGCGCTGACCCAGCTTAAGTGCTTTGCTTGCTTTTACATGACAAAGCGCAATGTGTTCTTGATTCACTGGCTCATCACTCATGTCTTTTAGATGCAGGGCTGCAGTATCTAAATCATCAAGATTAACTAAGCGTTCAATCAGGACTTCAAGTTTGCCGCCAGTATCTTTTTGGCCGAACAGACGCGCCTTCATTACCTTTGTATCATTAAAGACAATTAGATCGCCTGCATCCAATAAGTCGGGCAATGCAGAAAACAAACAGTCTTCTATTCGAGTAGTGTTTGTCTGAGAGTTAGCAGGCAAGTATAGCAATTTTGAAGCAGAACGCTGTGCTAGAGGATAGCGGGCAATCAAGCTATCTGGCAGCTCATAATCATAGTCCTCAACGCTCAAATAGTTTGAGGTATCGTTATTGGCGATGGTATCAAGCGATGTGTTTGTATCAGTAAATGCAGTGTGAGAGTCAGTCATAATCAGTCTTTAGTTCAATAGAGATTTTGGCATAATTGTAGCAGAAATGCTTTTATGAAAGGATACTTTACCCGATGATAGCAGCGTATGATATGACTGTTAGAACAGAGTAATAGCCTAAGCGGAAATACGAAACTGATTGCTTTTATTAAAAATAACCATCAGTCAGCGATTAGGTTATTCAAATAAAGTTAATTGAGGCAATAACTGCGTAGAAGGTAATAAAGAAGAAAAGGTCACACCTACCAGCCGAATGGGCAGCTCGCGTGGAATATCTGCAAATAGCTTGTCTAACCAGTAATGTGCAGACTCAGCGCTATCAAAAGTGGTAGATAAAGTATGCGAGCGCGTAATTTGAGTGAAGTCCGAGTATTTTATTTTGAGCGTGATGGTATGGGCAACGAGGTTTTTTTTGTGCAGCTGGCTAAAAGCATCAGCATTCTGCTCATAAATCTGTATACGCAGCTCGTCATTATCATTCAAGTTATCTCTAAAAGTCGTCTCTGAACCGACTGATTTGTGAGTACGCTCAGACTTGACTGGTCGCTCATCACGGCCATGAGCGATATCGTAATAAAACTGACCACGTTTACCGAACTCTTCAACCATAGTAGCTGCTGGCACACGCCGGAGATCTGCGCCATTGCTCACACCCATCGCATGCAATCGCTTTGCTGTTGCTTTCCCTATACCGTGAAAGCGTTCAATAGGTAGCGTACTAATAAACGCATCAGCATCTTTTGGTGTGATGATAGCGGTGCCATTGGGCTTATTGATATCGGAAGCAATTTTAGCCAGCATTTTATTAAATGAGACGCCAGCAGAAGCAGTCAACCCTGTCTGCTCTAGAATTTGTGCCCTCAACCAGTTGGCCATTAGCGTTGCTGAGCCTTTGTGCGCGCTAAGCCCAGTAACGTCCAAATAGGCTTCATCTAGTGATAATGGCTCAACATGGGGGGTCAAACTATGCATAATACGGCGAATGTCACTACTGACCGCTCGATAAACCTCAAAACGCGGTCTGACAAATACCACCTCTGGACAGCGTCTACGCGCCTCATAACAGGACATTGCTGAACGTACGCCAAATTGACGCACCTCGTAACTGGCAGCAGCAACCACACCGCGACCGTTAGGATCGCCGCCAACTACCAATGGCTTACCTCGAAGCTCGGGAAAGTCGCGCTGCTCAACACTGGCATAAAAAGCATCCATATCAATATGAATGATTTTGCGAGGACTGGATTCTTCAGAAATGTTCATAGTCGATATTTTACCTGACTTGCTGACTTTTTCTATTATCAATTGTTAGATTTGATAGGAGCCAATAAAAACTGATAAACAAAGTTGCATTAATATCCATATTTTGATATATATCATAAAGTAAATATAATATAAGTGGCGCACCGCTGTTCTAGATAGATAGGAAGTTTCATGCTTTTGCAACGTTAGTGAACAGTTGTTTCTTTTTGCCCAGTTTTATTAAAAAGTTTGTTAAGTGTTTTTATTCAACTAAGCCGTTTGTCTTAGTAGTTTTGCCATTCATCGCTAATCTGATAGCTATCTATTACAGTCAGTCCATTAAAGTTTTACACTAGTAGATACTCAATAGTAATAAGCGCGGTAAAAAATAAATAACGCCTAACATGCTTTTTTATACGAAAACATTGTTTGTCGTTAATACCAAATTTACGAATTGAGTACGGATAAATCAACTCTTGAAAGGTAGGTATTGTGAGAGAGTGCAGGATGTCAAGGAGCCGATGATGAATAACGAACTGAAGGGGAGTGACCTAACACGGGCAATGCTAGCACGCGGTACCAAGCGAATATGGTGTGCGGTTTGTGATGACAGCGATGAGCAAGCAATGATGGATCATTGTGGCAATGACTTTACCGCCTATATCGTATCATTCCGTGATGGATTTTTTTACTGCAGTGCGGGCATGCCATGGAGCTATGCCGTACCGATTAAGATAAGTGCGGTTACGCAATACGAAGTAGCGGTATAAGTACAAGCAAATATTGCCAGTAAGAAGTGACAAGCGTAACGTAATAGTCATAAAGTTGCAGGCACAAAAAAACCTCCGAAAGGGGAGGTTGAATTGTACTACATATTGGTACCAGTGGTCGGAACGATACATATTAGTTAAGTTATTGATATTAAATAAAAAAATATTATTAATGAGTTTTTGTGTACACCACAGTGTACATAGAATATTGATTTCAAAATTTTGGATCAAAGATGAATGTTTAATAAGTGTATTGTACCTTAATTTTACGCAAGCTAGAAAATTTATCCCTGTCTTGAGTTATAACTTATGATAGCTATCTGTATTGACATTACCTGCATCTTTGATTTGTTTTCCATAATTTTCTTCAGGAAGAAATGTTTGTAGTGAACTAGCTTCCTGTTTGGGTGGAGGGGTGCCAGTTGGTAGCTTTTCATTATCGTACATTGATGAAATAGCGGAATCTGTATCATACGAGCGACTCCGCTCTTCTTTATTGTCAGTACGTGAGGTTTCTTTAAGAATGGACTTTTCCTCACTATCTTCGCTTTGCGAATTACAGGGCTGCTCTAGAGGTATCTTATCAAAAGAAGCATATTGATTAGGAAAAGATGGGTCTAGCTGAATGTCTTGACCTCTCATTTGACTATAAGCAGATTCAACTAAGTCGTTTAAGACTTCACGCTGTTTTTTACCATAAGCCTTAGCAAGATACTTTAGGTTTTTCTTATTGTCGCTTGTGAGATCTATACCCTGATTTTTCTTAATTTTATTGCGATCACGCCTTTGCTTCGAATTCCAAACGTCTTCCATATTACTAATAAAGAGGCCTCTATTATCAGCCGTTTCTCTGTCTACAACTTTACCCTCTTTGTAAAGCCAATAAGTATCAAACATCCAATAATCTAGTGATGCCAGTATGTGACAAAGCCGCATAGGTATATCTGTCGCTTTAAATTTAATAGTGTCAGAACAAATTAAAGCCTGTTGGTACCCATCCTTATCAATGTTTATTTTTCGCCCTCCGTTCTTTTTTTTATTCTCTTTGTTTCTTCTCAAATTGTTAAGATCATGCAATTTATTCATATATTGATATATATGGTTTATTTTAACACTACCTCCATTATTAGTCAGCCATTTAATATCTGTTGAATTTACTTGACTAAGAAGATAAGCGTCTTTTAACAATTCTAAAGCTATCTTTTTCATTGCAATTTGTGAATCGTTAGTTCTATCAATAATTTCTTGATTCGATATCAGTAGTTTTTTATTGAAAATAACATCATGAATAAAAATTGATATATCGGATTCTGTGATTATTGATTCACTTGAATTGATAGTGTTTCTTAAAACCATATTTAACCATAGTGCGGCTCTTGTATCGTCGTAGAACCACTTGACGTATGACAATGGAATGCTGTTTTCCGCACTGACTTCTAAAAGTATATTCAAATTTCTAACATTATATCGTTGCTGTTTTAAAATTCTTATCAACTGTAATTTACAAAATGAGTCGTTTTTTAATACAGTTTCTGTTAGTAGTCGACCTCGTCGTCCCAACTCGAAAAGGCACCAATACACATTGTAAATGCTAAGAGCATTGATCTTTTTTTCAATATACCTTTCATTCTCTATCAAAGTCTGGCTCCTATTTCTAAGTCCGTTTCTCATTATTTGTCTCCATACAACAACTAAAGGCAAGTCATTTCTTGCTAATTACTGATCGTCATACTGTTGAATTTTTCGTCATTATAATATCACTAAAACGTCATTAAAACGTCGTTATAAATTTAGTATGTTGTAGGAATTATATATGCTTTAGCTATTAATTTTTTATAAATTGACATCAATCACAATCAGCTAACTCCATCTTCACTTTATTCTACGAAACACAGTGATTTACTGTATCGTATTTTTCATTAGCCCAAGCGTGGCTTGCAGAAAATTGTGATCTGTAGACCCTCAAACTGTTGGTACTATAATATAACTTATATTAAGTATTACCTAACTAAGGCAGATCCTATCCGCACTCAATTGTAAAGAAATACACAACCCTATGAATATATGTAACATCCATTCAACTTTATATTTATAGGAAATCAAGCCATGATCTACTCACCTGTTAATCACTCACAACTTATCTCTAACGTCGACAGACTTGTCAGACAGATACTGCATGGTACGATAAATTTTCAACAAATCAAAAGTCAATTGAACGAGTTCTATTACTCGTTCATGATTAGCCTTAATCCTGAAAATAGATATTCAAAACCTATCCAAGCATTTATAGAAAGTACCAATATAGTTATTGGCAATAATTATGCTTATAATGTATTTTGGGATAACGAAAAGACGGCGCAATTTATTCGGTTGATATTAAGTTATGAAAAGGCAGTCAAAAAAGATTATAGTGCTTGGTATTATCAAAGTAATAAAAATAGCGAACGTTTAGAAAATAATATTCGAATGCTAATATCAAATTACTCAAGATTATTGTTTGTCAGAGTGGATTTAAAATATATACAAGACCTCAGTCACCACATTACTATTCGTGATTTTGACTTTCATATGAAAAAACTAAGAGAGGCTATTCATAATGGCGATACTTGTTTTACGCATTTATTGGGTTATGCCTGGTCGTTAGAACAGGGTGAGAATAATGGTGGCTTTCACTGTCATTTGCTATTGATCTTTGATAGCTCAAAACATTACCAGGACAGTTATTTAGCTGATCGAGTTGGACAAAAATGGCGAGATATAACTGATGATATTGGATATTGCTTTATCTTAAATACTAGGGAATATAAGGAAGGGCTTACGCGCTACGGTAAACTTGGTATTGGGATGATCCATCGTAAGAATTCACAGGAAGTCGAGAATGCAGTTAATGCTGCCTTGTATTTAACCAGTCCTGACAAGCCTGATGGTAGCTATCAGCGTCTTAAAGTGTCTTTACCGAATATGAATACGTTTGGGCAAAGCATTACTCACTAGCTCAGTAAGGACGATGTTCGACACAGCTACAATATAGATGTGCCTTAATAGCAAAATAATTTCAGATATATAGTATCCCCATGAGTTTAGATAAGGAGCCTAGCTACCTTATCCATCTATCCCTAAACGTTTAATCAAGGTCTGCTCATAGCAGGCCTTTTTTATGCGCCACTATCAAGGAGATACTATGAAACCTATCTGTCCCAACTGTCATTCAGCCAATGTCGTAGAAAATATGGATACCAGTACGCAAGGTATGGCAGAGGATATGTTCTCACCGAAGCTACTTGCTGGTATCGGTGCTAGCGTCTGCAAGTACTATAAGATCAACCCCATGATTGGTACGGTCGCAGGTGGCGCTATTGCTACCGTGATTAATCTGGCACAACAAAAGCTTATCCAACCGCCACTCGTTAAAGCGGTTCTCACACCGCGCTATCTATGCAATACCTGTCAGCATACCTTCAGTATCTGACCTACTCACTTATCCAAGTACTTATTTTATCGAACCATAGAGGAGCAATAACATGGCACATTTAATCGAGAGCATGGCATACGTTGGCGAAACCCCTTGGCACGGACTTGGCAACGAGTTGTCACCCAAGCAGCCTATTGAAGTCTGGGCTAAGCAAGCAGGTATGGATTGGCGTATTGAATCATCAGATGTGAGCTACATGGCAACCAATGATAAAGGTCAAAACCTAATCATGCCTTATGACAATAACAAGGTACTGTACCGTAGTGACACTTTAGAGCCACTATCTGTTGTGAGTCAGCGCTATCAAGAAGTACAACCCAGTGAGATTTTAGAGTTTTATCGTGACCTGACTGAACAAGCTGACTTTGAGCTGGAGACCGCAGGGGTGTTAAAAGGTGGACGTAAGTTCTGGGCACTCGCCCGTACGGGGCAATCCGCGACGTTACGCGGCGGTGATGTCAGTCATGGCTATTTGCTACTAGCAACTGCTTGTGATGGCACGCTTGCCACCACAGCACAATTTACCAATATTCGCGTGGTATGTAATAACACTTTAGCGATCAGCTTAGCTGATGGTAGTGGCGGTGTGGTGAAAGTACCGCATAGCACTACCTTTGATGCCAAAAAGGTTAAGCAGCAATTAGGCGTATCCGTCAATCAATGGAATGAGTTTAATTATGAGATGAAGCAATTGAGCAATAGACGAGTCACTCAAGCAGAAGCGGCCAATTATTTAAATCGTGTGTTTAACGATGTTAAGGACGATGGCCTTATTCTGTTTAATACGGCTAAGAAGGAAAAAGATGCGGTTCCTAATGCAAAAGCGATGAATCAGGTGATGAATATGTTTAACGGTCAAGGTCGCGGTGCTGACCTAGATTCTGCCAAAGATACGGCTTATGGCTTACTCTCTGCCATGACTGAATATGTCGATCATGAACGACGTGCCATGTCGAGAGATCATCGTTTGGACTCTGCATGGTTTGGCGCAGGCGCTAAACTCAAAGACAAAAGCCTTGATGAAGCGCTACGCTTAATTGCCTAGCCACTCTATCTATCTAATGAATCAGCCACGCCTTTGAGCGTGGTTTTTTTATGCCGTCAATGAACCAAGGCACATCCACAGATCACCAAGAATAAACTTAATAAAGGAGTTCACCATGAACATGATTGCATTAAACAATACAACCACGACTCAGCTAAGACCTAAACGTTCAGTCATTACAGGTAAGACGTCTCGAATCGCTAAATCTAAAACCAAGAGCAAGCCAGTAAAAGTCACACTAAAGCAAAATGAAACGGTTGATAAATCTGTTCAAGCAAAGACATCAACCACGCCTAAGCGTTTAATCAATACCAAAGATTTAAGCCGTGAAGATTGGCTACAGTTTCGCAAGCAGGGTATTGGCAGCTCGGATGCCGCAGCCGCTTGTGGTATCCATCCATACCTATCCATGCTTGAGCTATGGATGATTAAAACAGGACGCACGAACTCAAACATTGATGCCAGTAGTAATAACGGCATTGAAGGCTATTCGCCACTGTACTGGGGCAATACCTTAGAGCCGATGGTGGCTAAATACTATCAAGAACATACCGGCAATAAGGTTCGCCGCGTCAATGCCATCTTGCAGCACCCTGATCCTGATAAAGCCTTTATGCTTGCTAACCTAGACTATGCCATCACTGGCAATGACGAGGTACAGATACTAGAGTGTAAAACCGCTGGTGAACATGGTGCCAAGCTGTGGCGTGATGGCGTGCCGTTGTACGTTACCTGCCAAGTCCAGCATCAACTGGCAGTGACTGGTAAACAGGCTGCACATATCTGCGTGCTACTTTGTGGACATGAAGCGAAGATTTATAAAGTTGAGCGTGACGAGCACTTGATTGATTCTATCATTGAGCATGAGCGTCTGTTCTGGCAGTACGTGGAAACAGAAACTCCGCCAACCCCTGATCATTCTGAGTCAGCCGCCCGTGCATTAAAGCAGCTGTATCCAATGGCTAAGCCCTCAAGCAAGGTTGATCTAACGAATGATGACGGTGCTAACAAGCTGTTTGAGCAATTACTAAGCTACCGTGACTATATGCAGGAGTTAGAGCAGCGTCATGACCAAGTGAAGCATCAGCTGCAAACGCTGATTGCCGATAACGAGGTCGCTGTGTTTGATAAAGGCGCTATTTCGTGGAAGCGCTCGAAAGACAGCATTGGTCTAGATAGCAAAGCTGTCATCAAGGCCCATCCTGAATTGCTTAAGCAATTTAGTAAAACAAAGCAAGGCAGCAGACGCTTCGTTGTACTTAATGACTAAGCTAAAGATCACTCAATCATCAGCGCAACAATCAACCAGTCAAAGCTAATAAATCAAAGCAAGCGCATAATTTCCCACCTAGCACAGGTGGGCTTTTTTATGGGCAAACACATTCCATTAAACATATAAGGAATACCATCATGATTAAAGGTCTAACGATAACCCCACCAGTCTTAGGTCGTATCAGCATTGGACGTGTCATTGTAAAAGACGGCAAGCGTCTCCCTGCCAAAGACGACCAATTCACTATCACCAGTCAAGTTCAGAACAAAGATGGCTGGATCAATCATCCACTCGATGCAAAGCTACGCGAAAAGAACGACGGTAAACTCAGACAGATACCCGTACGCATGTTGTTTAATGATCCTGAGCTTAACCTCAGAGCAGAGTACACGCTGTTCGATAGACAAACAGGTCGTCCACTATGTGTGGGTGATGGCGAACAATGTCAGCGCAGAACCAATAATGGTGTCGAGCAACTGCCTTGCCCATCACCTGATCGCTGTCCACTGGCACAAGGCGGTGCTTGTAAGCCGTATGGCAGACTGTACGCAAATCTGAGTGAAGACGATGAGCTGGGTACGTTTATCTTTCGAACGACTGGCTTTAACAGTATCCGTACCTTGGCAGCACGCTTAAGCTACTTTGCAGCAGTATCAGGTAATAAGCTGTCGTGTTTACCATTGCAACTCACGCTTAGAGGTAAGAGCACCACACAAAGCTATCGCACGCCGATTTACTTCGTGGACTTAACCCTGCGCGATGATGTAACGCTGAAACAAGCGGTACAAGATGCACAAACGATAGATGCGGAGCTTAGCGAACATGGCTTTGATCAAGCAGCATTAGAGGCAGCGGCAAAGCTTGGCTATGTGAACTCGTGCTTTGAGATTGATAGTGATGGCTTGCTCGATATGGTTGAAGAGTTTTATTCCGTAGAGACAGATGAGGTTGATAGTAGTCATCAAGGAGGGTCACAAAAAGGTATGGCTTCCTACAATGTCGGTAATATTGAAAGAAGTTTAAGGGAGAGTGTGACAGCTATAAGTTAGAGCAGTGGTAAAGATATACGGCATAAAAAGGGAGCTGAATAATTAGCTCCTTTTTTATTGCATTGTCTAAGTCTAGGCACTGGACTACATGGGATGCCGTAAAAAAATATGGGACTCCGTAACTGTATGAGAAGAAAGGTTCTCATTAACTTACAAAGGAGCTAGTCATGGAAAATTTTAATACAACACAGCCTGTAATCAAACAATGTAATCACATCCCACAGCTACTAAGCATCAAAGATGTTGGTCATTACACAGGTCTTAGTCGTTCCACGATATACGAGCTTAATAATGAAGACTCCGAACGTTATGATTCAACATTTCCTAAGAAAGTACAGCTTACAAAGGTTAGGGTAGTGTGGGTAGCTAGTGAAATTGCAGAATGGATTGAAACTAAGATAGCTGAGCGTTCAGCCTAGGCTTACTGAACCGCCTTACCACTAAGAGTAGGGCAGTTTGTTTTTTTAGTAGGTTCCAATTAGATCATTTCAAAATGCTATTTTTTTGTTTGAGGCAATTGAGTAAGTTTTTATGAGTTTAAACACGCTCAACAAATCATTTCAGCAGTTTTTTATATTAACAACAATGCAGTAATGATTAAAATAGAATTGAATATCTTGCAATAATCGACTATTAACAGCATAATTCGCTATTATAAAAATGGTGGACTTATGTATACAAGTATTTTGAGAACAGATATAGCTGGCCACACTTTAAGCCTGTTAACGGTCAGTATTGTCAGCATTTGTATGGGTGTCAATGCCAATGCGATTACGCCTGAGCAGTATCAAGAGCAGCGTAGTGACGCCTTAAAACAGCAACAATTGGTTAAGCCTAATGTCAGTATAAATACTGATACGTATCAACAAGCACCTTCCACTTCTATAGTGCCCGCCAGTTCTCAGAATACTGATCCTGCTTCAATCCCTTGTTTCGATATTGATCATATTTACCTAACAGGTGAGCTGAGCGAAAAATTTACTTTCGCACTCATGCCTTATACCAAAGGTAAATCATCCCTACTGGGTAGCTGTCTATCAGTCAATGATATCAACCAGCTGGTCACCAATGTACAGAACCGGATTATCGAAAGAGGTTACGTCACCACTCGGGTATTGGTGCAGAACCAAAACCTCAAATCTGGTCACTTGACGCTTACCCTCATTCCCGGTCGTATTGACCAAATTACCGCTGTCGATGTTCAAACCAGTCGACCTGTGTATATTGATAATAGCGGCAACCCTGCCAACTTTGCTCCTGCCATACCAATGCAGTCTGGTGATTTGCTTAATGTCCGTGATATCGAGCAGGCACTAGAAAACTTTAAGCGCGTACCAACCGCTGACGCGGATTTCTCTATTGCACCTAGCAGTCGAATGGCTGAGCCTGGTTATAGTGATCTTCAGGTTAAATGGCAACAGGGCAAGCGCTGGCGTCTATCGGCAACCGTAGATGATTCAGGCCAAGACAGTACAGGCGTCTATCAAGGCAATGTGACACTATCACTCGACAACCCAACGTGGCACAACGATCTGTTATACCTCTCTTATAACCACAACTTAGATGGTGGTGGCGATGGCGAAGATAATGGTAGCTGGGGCTACAACGTCGGTTATGTACTGCCGTTTAATAATACTCAGCTGATTTTAACTCACAGTGGT
Organism: Psychrobacter sp. H27; assembly: GCF_059072655.1. Classification (NCBI taxonomy): domain Bacteria; kingdom Pseudomonadati; phylum Pseudomonadota; class Gammaproteobacteria; order Moraxellales; family Moraxellaceae; genus Psychrobacter; species Psychrobacter sp. H27. The sequence continues at coordinate 3,020,021 of NZ_JCACRX010000001.1, forward strand.
TACAACTATGATCAGACCGTCGCAGGGGTCAATCAAGACTATGTTTATAGCGGTGAGTCCTACAACACCGACGTGCTTGTTAGTCATTTGGTCCATCGTGATAATCACAGCAAAACCTATCTAAAAGCAGGCGGCTTTGCCAAGCAGCAAAGCAACTTTATCGATGATACCGAGGTTGAGGTACAAAAGCGCCGCACGGCAGGCTATCAAGCAGGGGTAGGCTACGAGACTATTATTGGTAAAACGCAGTGGATTGGCGATGTGATGTATCAGCGCGGTACAGGTGCCTTTGATGCTATTGACCCGCCTGAGGCGTTATTTAATGAAGGCAGTGCGCGTGCGGGTATCGTAAAGGTTGGTATGGATGTCAACCAGCCCATTCAAGTCGCTGATAAAGCCTTAAATTATCATGCCACTTTTAAAGGTCAGTATGCAACTGAGGCATTGGTACCGAATGAACGTTTGAGTATTGGCGGTCGTTATAGTGTACGCGGGTTTGATGGCGAGCGTAGTTTGAGCGGGGATCATGGTGCCATCTTAAGACAAGAGCTGAGTGCTTATATTGGTGACAAGCCACATGCCGTTTATGCAGGCGTCGATGCAGGGTATGTGAGGCTTGATAATGATGACCAAGATGATTTGCTACTTGGTCATCATCTAGTTGGTGGCGTCGTCGGGGTAAAAGGCTATGTCACCCCGATTCGTACCAGTTATGACGTATTTGCTGGTTATCCACTGGCCCAGCCTGACAATTTTAGCGATAAAGAATGGGTCACAGGCTTTAGCCTTGGATGGCAGTACTAAATCATATTGTTGTCAACATTATATTTGCTATCAAACTTCTTCTATAAAAAATTATTTCAAAGGACACCACCATGAACGCTCAATGCTACCGAGTTATTTTTAATAAAGCCCGTGGAATGCTCATGGTGGTGTCAGAGGCCGCACGCTCTCAAGGTAAAACAAGTAACCCTAGCGAGGGTGGCAGTGCGATCAGTCAGATTGTAGGTGGCTCGCAAACGGCCACTCAAATTAATGGCTACTATCAAGGCGGCAGGTTTACGCCCCTGCGTGCGCATATGCTACTAGCGCTTGGTATGGCGACTATTATTAGTACAAGTGTTAGCAACAGCGCTTATGCCGATAATACCAAAATTGTCGCTGATCGTAATGCCGCCGCTGCCCAGCAAGCTGCGGTCTTGAAAGCATCAAATGGCACGGCACAAGTCAATATTCAGACGCCAAGTGCTGCTGGCGTATCACGCAATGTCTTTAGCCAGTTTGATGTTGGTGCTGACGGCGCCATCCTTAATAACAGCCGTAAAAACGCACAAACGCAGCTTGCAGGTTGGGTTGAGGGTAACCCGTATCTGGCACGCGGTGAGGCTCGCGTCATTCTAAACGAGGTCAATTCAAGCGATCCAAGTCATCTCAGCGGCTACACTGAGATTGCAGGTGGCCGAGCTGAGCTAGTGATTGCCAACCCTGCGGGCATCAGTTGTGCTGGTTGCGGTTTTATTAATGCCTCCCGTACCACGTTGACGACCGGTCAAGCACTCATGGATCAAGGCCGCTTGACAGGCTTTGATGTGACAGGTGGTAAGATTCGTATCGATGGTGATGGCTTAGATACTAGCAGTAGTGATTACACTCAAATCATTGCCAAGACCGCTGAGATTAATGCAGGTATCTATGCCAAAAATTTAGATGTGATCACTGGTGATAATAAAGTCAGCTATGAAGCGGATGCCAAAGATACTGTCATTACTTCTAACAGTGCAACCAATAGCACCAACCAAGCGACGGGTGTAGCGCTGGATGTCTCAGCGCTGGGTGCAATGTACGCAGGGAAAATCCGTCTGATCGGTACGGATAAAGGCATGGGCGTGACCAACGCGGGTAGTATTATCGCAAGCACTGGAGGTCTGCAATTAGACAGTAACGGTAACCTGACCAATTCAGGGAGTATGATTGCCAATCAAGGTAAGGTTAACATCGTCACCAAAGGCTTTGATGTTGATAATTCAGGGACGATTGCAAGCTCTCGTGAGACCGCTACGCTGAATAGCAGTACCTTAAATAACAGCGGTGTGCTCAGTAGCCGCGATACGTTACAACTCCAGCAAACAGGCGTTATCAGTAACTCAGGCGAAATATCTACAGGCAGCTTTGATGTAAAAGCGGCATCATTAAATAACAGTGGCTCACTGCTGCAAACGGGCTCAGGAAAACTTGCCATTGATAGCTCTCAGCTAATCAATAAGCAAGGCGGTATCATCGGGCAAGATCTTTATCCGAGTGATAGTAGCACTCCGCCCAGTGTGACACCTTCTAAAACCCCGCCGACGACTGCCAACAATGGCAGTAGTGTGGGTACAAATCCAACCAGTCAGCCATCTGAAACGCCCGCGCCATTACCTGTTATTACTCGCGATGGCAATATTAACGCAAATAATCTCACCAATACGGGCAGTATCTATAGCAATGGTAAGATCAATGTTGCAACCGAAAGTGTGGCTAACCAAGATAAATCTAGCTTAGCGGTCAGTACTCTAAATATCGCTGATAATGGTAGCGCCTCTAATACTGACAGTCGCTTGCAACTTGAGTCAATAGATTGGCAATTAACTGACTTTGATAATACTGAAAGTCAGATTATCACTAATGCTGGCATTAACATTAGCACAAATAGCGATATCGATAATACCAAAGGGACGCTTGCCAGTAATGGTGATATTACACTGAACGCTAATGGTGACATCAATAATAACTCAGGTGTTATTCAAAGTGGTGCTAAGTTAACTACTGACAGTCATCATATTAACAACAGCAGTGGTAAGTTGATATCGCAAGAAGGTTTGACGATCAACAGTCGTGGTGATTTAACGAATACTCAAGGTGCGATTAACAGTACCAAAGATGCCGTCATTACCAGTAAATCTCTAGATAATGATAATGGTCAAATTACCGCACAAGGCAGTCTGACGACAAGCTCAGATAGCGTTAACAACAGTGGTCAGCTCTATGGTGAAACTGACACACAAGTAACGTCGGCAGGCACCATTAACAACAGTGGCGCGATTGCCAGTGGCGGTAATGTGGATATGACGACTGGCAGTCTCACACAGACAGATAGTGGTAGCCTGGTCGCAGGAATGAGTGCTGATGGGACATTGCTAGATAACAGTGCAAATCTCAATATCCTAGCGAGCGGTGATATCACCAGTCAAGGCAATCATATTGCCACAGGCGATGTGAGCTTAAGTGGTGGTGACATTAGTCTGTTAGACAGCAACACCCAAGGTAGCAGTATTAATACAACTGCTCGTACTGGTATCAATACTACAAATGCTTCGATAACAGCGACAGATAAGCTTACTTTAAGCAGTACGAACGGCGCTTTAGATAATACAGCAGGCGTCCTAAGTGGTCGTGTGCTAGAGATTGATGCCCAGCGCTTAAACAACACCGATGGCAAACTGACACAAACGGGCAAACAAGACCTGACGCTTGCAATGGCAGAAGGCATCGACAACACACGTGGTGAGATTGCGAGTAATTCAGATAATCTAACACTGAGTACCACAACGCTCGATAACAGTAGCGGAAAAATTATTCACGCTGGTACAAGCAGCAATGATGACAGTCGTTTAAGCATCAATGTAGACAGTGTGAACAATACTGAAGGTGAGATCTTAAGTGTAGGTGCGCAAACGTGGCAGGTCGCCAAAGATATCGACAACACATCAGGGGTGGTACAAGCCAATCGCTTTGATATCACGGCACAAAGTATCGATAACACCGATGGACGTATTGTCGCGGTTGATACCACCCAAGTCGCTGCAAAAAATACAGCATCTAGTAATAATAAGTTACAGATACAAGAGAGCTTCACCAATGCAGGTATAGGCATTGTTGCGAGCGATACGGGTAGTCTTGCAGTCACTGCTGGTGAGATAGACAACAAAGGACAAATTTCAAGCGTCAACGACTTGAGTCTTAAAACTCGTACTTTGACCAACAGCGGCAGCCTATACAGCCAAGCTGACGTAGATATAGTCAACCAAGGCGCGATGAATAACACAGGCAGTATTGCCGCCCAAGGCAATACCAGCGTGAATACAGGCAGCCTGGTGCAAAGTGCTGATGGACAGATGATAGCAGGGTTGAATGCCGACAATACTCTGAGCAACACCCCATCTACATTGCGCGTCACTAGTACAGGCACCCAGCGTAATGCAGGTACCAATATTGCGACTGGCGATATATACCTGCAAGGCAGCAGCCTTGACTTGAGTGATGGCAGTAGCCAAGGTATCAGCATCGATATGCAAGCTGATGACGCACTGATCAACAAAAACGGCGTTATCAATGGTGATAACATCGCCTTAACAAGCAAGCAAATAGACAACAGCACAGGTCTCATTGTTGCTGCTGAAGGATTGGCACTCAATACCGATTTGCTCAACAACGAAGCAGGTGACATCCGTCATGTGGGCGCATCGCCTCTGACACTAGCCATCGCTGACATCAACAACCAAAGTGGTTATCTTGGCAGTAACGCTCAAACCCTGACCATCAACTCCGAGCGCCTAAACAATAGCAAAGGAGTGATTCAGCACTCAGGATCGGATGCGCTGAATATTAGTGCCACAGAGCAACTACAAGGTCAAGAAGGGCAATTAATAACTGGCAATATCTTAACCTTAAGCGGACAAGATATTGACTTGAGTGGCGCCAGTACTCAAGCAGGTAGTATTCAGCTAACCGCCAAGACACTTAGCAACCAAGATGGTGAAATCATCTTAACCGACAAAGCCCACGACAGCCTAATTGACGTACAACAACAGCTGAACAATATTGATGGCCGCATTGCTTCACAGAATAAGCAACTATTGATTGACGCTGGGAGTATTAATAATACAACTGGCGATATTGTCTCAGAGAATGGGTTAAAAGTTAATGTTGATCAGCTCATTAATGAAAAAGGGCTACTAGCCAGTAAAGCAGATGTGCTGCTCGATATTAGTGGGCAGCTAAATAATCAGTCAGGACTTGTTAGTAGTGAAAAAAATCTAACCATATCAGCTGATAGCTTCAACAATGACGGAACGCTAGGACAGAATAATCTAGGTATTCTAGCGGACAATATTGCACTTAATGTCAATACGTTATCCAATCAATCAGGGTTGATTGAGGCAAAAGAGCAGGCAAATATATCAGCCGATACAAGCATCGATAATACCAGTGGATTGGTGGCGTCAGGCGGGTCTTTATCTATAACTGATAGTAATATAGACAACAGACAACTTGATATTATCAATAAAGAGGGGTCGCTTGTTGCAAATATTACCAATGATATTACCGCACGCAGTCTCTCAGGTAATGGCAGTATTCTCTCTTTTCAGGATATTGCTGTAGATTTGACATCAGGTTTTAATCAGTCTAAAACAATGAGTGCAAACGGTAATATTGTATTTAAGACACAAGGAGATTTTACCAATCAAGGGATAGTAGAAGCCGGTAATAGTGTAAGTATCACAACGACTAAAAATCTTGAAAACTTCAATAAAATTCAAAGTAATCAGGAGGTTGATTTAACAGCAGATAATATCACCAATCATATTAATGCCAAAGTTATTGCAAATAATAACGATGTACAAGCTAAGGGTACACTGACTAATAATGGCAGCATAGATGGTATCTCCTCTCTTGCTATTGGTGCCAACAGTCTTAATAATTCAGGACAGATTATCGCAGAGGCGAATAGCGGAAAACTTACTGTAAACATAGATAATACGCTTCAAAATACAGGTCTTATCAATGCTGGAAAAGTAACGATCAAATCTGATGAGTTACTAAACAGTGAAAAGATATTTGGTGGTGATATTGCGATACAAGCTAATAGATTAGTAAATGGCAAAGATAAGACGGCTGCCCTAAGTAATGTGGGTGGTAGTAATACAACTGGTGGTGCTATCGCGTCACGTGGTGATTTAGCATTAGCGGGAAATACAATCCTCAACGAAGAAGGCGCACTGATCTATGCTCAAGGTGGTTTGTCCGTAGGTGGCCGCTTAGATGATGCGGGTAATACTATTGGCAGTGCTACTCTTTTAACCAATGCTTCTGCTGACATCAAAGTAATCGGTGATGCTTCTTTAAATGTGACAGACATCAATAATGAAAATAGATATCTCACTACGACAACCAAAGTAACGCAGGATCCAAATACCAAAGTGGTCTTTAGTGAATCACTAGAGAGTAAAGAATATGCTGCTGATGAAATTAGGTTGTGGCGTACTTGGAACGATGATGATCCTAAAGCTACTCAATATAACGACAATACGTCGGAATTTTTTGAGTGGTTTGGTGAGATTGATTATACTGAAGAGTTTGATGCAAAATGGGGTATTGAGTTGCCCGATGGTAAGCAAATAACTAAGCATGTCAGTAAAAGATTTAAAGAAACGACTTCTGAGACGGCAGTTCTTAGCTCTGACCCGGGTAGTATCACTATTGGCGGAAATTTAATATTTTCAGATAATTTGACCAATATTGACAGTGAAATTATCGTTGGTGGTTCGGTAAATAGTACTAATGGCAACTCTGTAAAGAATATCAGTACAGAAGGTGAGCGCGTACTTGAGAGAAATGGCACGCAACTGCAATATAGAATTACCAGAGACAACAACGGGACATTTGGAGACAGTAAATGGGAATCGCGTAAAGATACTGATGATTATAGCGATTCTCTCAAAACCACTTTCGATTTAGATACCACTACCTTTATCAAAAATGCAAATGTAGACATTGCACAGCAGGATATTGAGCAGACAACGATCAGTAATAGTGACGCAGAGGCGGTCCAAGACAATCGGATTATCCAAAAAAATATTATCAACAACTTAGAGTCAAAACGCGTTGAAAATGTCGACGGTAATACTCAGTCACCAGACGTCAAAGCAGCAAAAAATACCGATAATATAGCTGTCGATATTAATAAAGCGACTCTAGAAAGTTATAGCGGGCGTCAGCAAGCTATCGATAATCAAAACCAAGATACTGTTTCTGTGCAGAATAATGGTCCACTTTTACCTACTAGTAGTTTGTTCGGTATCAATCCTGATAGCAATGCTAACTATTTGGTGGAAGTAGATCCTGCCTTTAATAATTATAATAAGTGGCTGTCATCTGATTATATGCTAGATCGCCTACAGCTTGATCCTACCGTTACCCAAAAAAGGCTTGGAGATGGGTTTTATGAGCAAGCACTCATTCGCGATCAAATCCATCATCTAACTGGTAACTATTTCTTAGACAATAATCAAGATGATCAAACCCAATATCAAATGCTCATGGACAACGGTTTAACCTTTGCTGAGGGCTACAGTATTCGACCAGGGATAGCTTTATCAGCGGCCCAAGTCGCACAATTGACCAGTGATATTGTATGGTTAGTTGAAGAGACGGTCACCCTAGATGATGGTAAATCAGTCACCGCCCTAGTACCGAAAGTGTACTTGCGTCCTGAGGGGCTACAGTTAAGAGCTAACGGGTCACTTATATCTGCAGGAGAAGGATTCAACGTCAACCTATCTGGAGACTTCAAAAATGTCTCGGGAGTCGTAATGGGTCGTGATGTTATGAATATCAGTGCAAATAACATTGATAATATCTCAGGTCTACTGACTAGTGATATCGTCAATCTCAATGCTGTGGAAGATATTGATAACGTAGGTGGAGAAGTCAGAGTCAATAATGCCTTATTCGCCACTGCTGGCAATGATATTAATATTGAGTCTACCACTCAAGAAAGTAACAATGGCAAACGAATCAATCTTGATCGTATTGCAGGATTTTATGTCGATGACGAACTAAAAGGGCGACTACAAGCTACTGCTGGACAAGATATTAACCTAAAAGCGGTCAATATAGACAATGCTACTGAGCAAGGTAATACAGTTCTGTATGCGGGTAAAGATATCAATCTAGGGACCCTAACGACTGGCTTTAGCGAATCTTTATATGTAGACGAGGACAATCAGCGTACTGTAAAAGTCAGTAATGAAGTGGGTAGCAATGTTACTGCCAAAGGTAGTATCACTGCAATAGCCGATAATGATATTAGTATTAGAGGTAGCAATGTCAAAAGTGACGAAGGACCTGTAGGAATCTCAGCAGGTCAAGATGTCAAGATAGAGAATAGCCTTTCTTCTGAGAGCGTAAATGCCAAATCTAGCTATAAAGTTAGTGGGCAGTTATCTCGTAGCACTATTAAAGAGAGTGGTGCTAAAAGTAGAGAAGTGACTAACTTTAGTAACATTGAAGGTGATACTGTCTCTATTCAAGCTGGACGAGATATCAGTTTGACGGGAGCCAATGCGCTTAGTGATAGCGGAACCCAATTAAGTGCTGGTCGTGATGTCAGTATATTGGCTGCAAAAAATACTTTTAGCGAAAATAGCTCTAATCAAGAGAAGAAAAAAGGAATATTTGGTAGCGAAGGTAGCACAGGCTTCACCATCGGCAAGCAGCAAACCGATGATAGCAATACTAAAACCGAGACCCAATATGCAAGTAGCAATGTTGGCACCATTGACGGTAACGTCATCATTGACGCGGGGCGCACCTATCAACAGACCGGTAGCAATCTTATCGCAGGTATGGGCGCTGACACTGGTAAAGATATCAAAGATGCCAATCGTGGTAATGCAGTGGTACGCGCGCAAGACATCAATATTGATAATAATATGAATGTCACTACCAGTCAAAGCGAGCAAAAGTTTAAGCAGACGGGTCTGACTGTTTCTGTTTCTAATAGTTTAGTGGATAATGTCAACGCTATTAGAGATCTAGAAGAGGCTGCTGGTAATACAGGCAGTACACGTATGAAAGGTATAGCAGCGATCAGCGGCCTTTTAAAAGCACAAGCACTTGCAGAGCAAGCACAGGAAACACTTGGTAGTATTCAAAATGGAGTGGGCAACACCCGCATACAAGCCACCATCGGTAGTCAAAAGAGCCAATCGAACAGCAGCAGCTATACGGAGAAGAGTCAAGGTTCAAGTATTGATACTAACAATCTTGCCTTGATCGCTACAGGGGCAGGGTCAGACAGCAATATCAACATCAATGGCAGTAGTCTAACCGTCAGCAATGATGCCTTATTCCAAGCAGACAATGACTTAAACGTCAATGGTGTCGCGCAAAACAGTAATACCCGTAGTAATAACAAAAGCTCAAGTACCGCCATAGGGGGTTATGCCAGCTTTGGTCAAAACACTAGTGCAGGTATCACTGCTAGTGCCAGCCGTGCTAAAGGCTATGCCAACAGTGATAGCACCACCTATGCCAACAGCCAAATTAACGTTGGTGGCACCACCACCTTTGACATCGGTAATGACGTCAACATCAAAGGCGGGGTCATTAATACAAATCGCGCCCAAGGCAAAATTGGTGGTGATGTCAATATCGAATCATTACAAGACACCGCCACCTACGACAGCAAACAAAAGAACATGGGCTTTAGTGCTGATATCGACATAGCAGGCGGTGGCGCAGGCTCTAGCCTATCGGTCAATGGTGGCAAGACGAACCTTAATGCAGACTATCAAGCAGTCGGTGAGCAGTCAGGCATCTTTACTGGCGATGGTGGTCTTGATCTCACTGCTGGCGGTAAAACCACGCTCATAGGCGGTGCAATCACCACCACCAAAGCCGCTCGTGATGCTGGACGTAACCGTTACACCAGTGCAGACGGTATAGACACGCAAGATATTAATAACACAATCAGCTATGACGGTGATGCTATTCAAGCAGGACTCAGCATCGGTCAAACCGATAATAAACCGCAAGCCAGTATGAATGGCTTAGGTTATGGCAGCGATAGCGACAGTGACAACAGTGTGACGCGCGCTGGTATTACAGGCATTGCAGGCAGTCAAGATATTACGACAGACAACCTTGCCGAGTATGCAGGCATCCTTGAGAATAGCTTTGATGCAGAGAAAATCAATGAGGAGCTTGGGGCGCAGACGCAGATAACCCAAGCCTTTGATCAAGAGCGTCGTAAGATTAAGACTGAGATTAACGCCAAAGAGAAGAAGTTAAGAGATGAGGCAGAAGAAGCAAGCAATGCTGGAGACTATGAGACAGCACGAGAAAAGTTTGATGCGGCAGATAAGCTTGTAAACCAAGGTCTGCTATTTGATGCCGTCGCAGGTGCAATATATGGACCAAACAGTAATGGCGCGACGGGTTATGTGGCTAAGGCTGTCAGTCCAGCGGTGTCTTTTAAAGTTGGACAGTATTATAAAGAGCTTGAAGCTAATCAAGATAATAAACTCACTGATGGACAGCAAGCAGGTCATATTTTAGCTCATACCTTACTAGGGGCAGCCGTCAGCTATGCTACAGGAAATGATGTACTTACTGGCAGTGTATCTGCTGGTACAGGAGAAGCCGCTGCACCGTTATTGTCTCAGCTGCTGTACGAAAAAGACACCGATAAGCTAACGGCTGAACAAAAGGATACGATTAGTAGTATTGTTAGTGCTTTGGGTGCTGGTATTGGTGCAACAACAGGTAATGCAAGTGATGCAGCCAATGCAGCGGAGACGAGTAAGGTTGCAGCTGAGAATAATGACGGTGGGCCTCAGACTTATGGTCAGTCGAAAGCTGAGCTCATGAAAGAAACGTGGGAGATGAACAATGGGCCTATTGGCAAACTCTTAAACAAGAACCAAAAATATATTTTGATTGGAACGGACTTCTTACCTGTCTTTGGTGATATTAAGGGTTTAAATGAAGCAAAATCCGCTTTAGATTATGTTTTCGCGTCTGCTGCAATAATACCAGTAATAGGTGATGGTGCTAAGCTTGCTTATAAAGAAGCAAAAGCATCTGGAAGTCTTGAAGATGTAATGAAGGCCAAAGACTTAGTAGAAAAAGATATCAAAAAAAGTGGTTTAGCGACTGAGGTGTCTGGCACTCAGCTTATCAGGAAAGTTGAAAATGGTGAGAAAGTTAAACCTATCATTGATGTTCAAGCTGGTTCTAAAAACAATTGGGATCGTCAAATTAATCAGCCTAGCTTTCAACCTAATAAGCAGTATAGACTTTCAAACGGACATAAATATTTAACTGATAGTAAAGGACGTGTCAATAAAGTAGAAGGTGAATTATCTCTTAATAAAATGGATAGAAACAAAAACCAGCAAAGAAATGCAGGTAAAGCAGAAAATGCTACTGGTGACGATGGTGGACATTTAATTGCTAGTTCTCTAGGCGGTGCAGGTGATAGAATAAATATGGTACCTCAGGCAAGAACATTAAATAGAGGCGATTGGAAAGCTATGGAGAACTTTGCAAGAAGAGAACTTGAGGCTGGTAAGAATGTTTCAATTAAAGTTGATCTAAAATATCCTAGTTCTAATTCAGGAAGGCCTAATGAATTCAATGTCACAGTAAACGTCGATGGTAAAGTAACACCTTTCAAATTCAATCAATAAATGTGAGTATAAGACATGGACTCAATTGACCAAGCTTACGAATATCTTGGAAAGTATGGTTTAGCTTTTGCAAATGAACGGCCTTGGGATCTTATCAAGGTTGATTTTAATATTTACTTTAAAATGGCAACTGCTGACCATTTCTTAATTTTTAAAGGTAATAAAACAGATACAGCAGGGTTTGAAAATAATTCAGATGCTATATGGGAAGGACTGGACGCTGCAATATTTATTAGAGATTATATGTTAAAGTTAACAGGCGACCGAATATGGGGTTTAACTTTTACCTTGTATCCTGATGGTAAGTTTGAAATTGAATATGATTATGACAAACCTGAAGACTATGAAGAAACTGATGAGCTCATCACAGGAGAAGAGATAAATCAAACTTTTTTAAAGTGATGATCTAAAGTTCTGAATAGTAATTGAAAGCTACGATACTCAATATATCGTAGCTTTTTTCGTATCTAAAACTAAGACACCGCCACCTACGATAGCAAACAAAAGAACATTGGCTTTAGTGCTGATATTGACATCGCAGGTGGTGGCGCAGGCTCTAGTCTATCGGTCAATGGTGGCAAAACCAATCTAAATGCAGACTATCAAGCAGTCGGTGAGCAGCCAGGCATCTTTACAGGCGATGGTGGTATTGATCTTACTGCTGGCGGTAAAACTACACTTATAGGCGGGGCGATTACCACGACTGATGCTGCGCTACAAGCAGGACTCAGTCTCGGCGATACAACAGGCAAACCCCAAGCCAATCTAAACGGTCTAGGCTATGGCACAGATAGCGACAGTGACAGCAGTGTGACGCGCGCTGGTATTACAGGTATTGCAGGTAGCCAAGACATCACGACAGACAACCGCGCCGAGTATGCAGGTGCGCTTGAGAATAGCTTTAATGCTGGTCGAGTGAATGAGGAGCTTGCGCGCAGACGCAGATTACGCAGGAGTTTGGCAAGGAAGCGCCAAAGGCAGTGGCTGAGTTTTCTGGAAATATACAAACACAGCTTATACTTGATGGTGATTTAGAAGAAGCAGAAAAATGGGCAGAAGGTGGCGCTTATCGGGTTGGTTTGCATACGCTAGTTGGCGCTATTGCCACAGGAAGTGTAGACGGTGCCTTAGCTAGTGGAACGACGGCAGTATCAATTCCAGCAGTAGATGCGTATTTAGAGAAACAAGGCGTTGATGAAACAACTAAAAGTGCTCTACTTCTAGGGTTGTCAGCTGGTGTTGGTAGTATTGTTGGCGGAGACACGGCAAGTACGGCGAGTAGTGTGAATCAGACGCACAATAATTATTTGAATCATATCCAACTGCAACAATGGATTAATGACTTGAAAAAAGCGAAAGGAAACGGAAGACGTATAGATGAGATTAATACGTATTATAAGAACCTTGATAAAAAGCAGCAAGCTGCGTTTACTAATGATTGCGAGACAAATTACAGCTATCAAAGATGTGGGCAGCATATTAAAAACTACTATGCTGGAAGCGAGCGATATAATGGCGATACACTTTTTGATCCTAAATTGTATTCTCAGATAGAGAATCTAGGTGGCCTTGGAAACGGAAGCTTACGTTCAGGGGTAACATTTAACAACGATCAGTTTGCAAATCAAAGTTTAAGATGGCAAGGTGATGCGGCGTATAGAGAAGATGGTATTCTTGGAGTAATAGCTCAAGGCGCAGTAGGTATAGGTGCTTCGCGTATTGGTAAAGCAACTGTAGTAGGAAAAGGATTGACTGGAAGTAATTGGAAGTTCAATCCTAAAAAAGATTTTGATTTAAGAGGAACTTCTTCAAATTATAGAGATGCTTTAAATCTAGCCTTTCAAAAAACTGGCATTCCTAGAACAAGTTTTAAAGTTTCAAAATGGGGTAAAGATATCAATGGAAAAACAATCCCTACTGAATATGTAGGTCCTAATGGTGCTAATGTCAATATAGATATACCTAAATTTAATAATGTAAAAGGTAACGGTCAGTTAGGTGAAGGACCTCACCAGCCACATATAGGATATCAGACTCCTGGTAAAGGTTCAGATAGAGTTAGAGGGCATATATTTGTAGATCATATTCCAACGACAAGGAGATAAAGGTAATGTATATTATAAATGAATTAAAATCGAATGCAGATAAAATAGGTCTCAATTATTCAATTATCAAGGGAGTAGAAGCTGAAAAATTAATCTCTAAAATTTTTAAAAAGTTTGATCCTTTAAGAACGAGTGGTCATTTAGCAATATCAGATAATAGTAAAGTTATTTCTCTAGAAGAGAATGAGTTTACATATACTTTAGCAATAAAAAAGCAAAAAGGTTACCTGTTTTTTGACCAAGAAGGAGTTGATAGAAATTTAGTTTTGGAAGTTGAAAATGTGCAAAGAGTCGGTGAGTTGATGGAAGAATCTTTCGGCATTGAGTACTTTTTATCAAACAGTGACTTGAGCTTTTTAATTGCTGTAAATTGGTATGTTATTGAAGTTTCAGGTGATTGTGAAGACATTGAAGATTTAATGAATATTTAGTTATTAATCATTTGTATAGTATTGTTTTACTACAGGCGAGGTAGGGCTCACAATCCTAAAACGATTTAAATCAAAAAAAGCTACGATACATTAATTATCGTAGCTTTTTTCGTATCTAAAACTAAGACACCGCCACCTACGCCAGCAAGCAAAAGAACATGGGCTTTAGTGCTGACCTTGATCTAAAAGGTGCAGGCTCCAGTCTCTCGGTCAATGGTAGTAAGACTGACTTAAATGCAGACTATAAAGGGGTTGGTGAGCAGTCAGGCCTTTTCACAGGCGATGGTGGCTTTGATCTTGCTGCTAAGGGAAAAACGACGCTGATAGGTGGCGCGATTACCACCACTGATGCGGCGGTTGCGGCTGGGCGCAATAGCTATACGAGTCTTGGCGGCATTGAGACCACAGAGATTGAGAACACCACGAGCTATGATGGTGATGCCATCCAAGTGGGTGTGAGCATCGGTAGTACCGATAATAAACCGCAAGCCAGTATGAACGGCCTAGGTTATGGCAGCGATAGCGACAGTGACAGCAGTGTGACTCGAGCAGGTATCACAGGTATTGCAGGTAATAAAGACATCACCACGGACAACCGTGCTGAGTATGCAGGTGTCCTAGAGAATAGCTTTGATGCCAGTCGAGTGAATGAGGAGCTGGGGGCGCAGACGCAGATTACGCAGGAGTTTGGTAAGGAAGCGCCAAAGGCAGTGGCTGAGTTTGCAGAGAAAAAGATGGAGGCTTACGAAACTGCTCAGAAAGCCGTTAATATGCTTAGAGAAGATTTGGAAGCGACCAAAGACCCTGAAAAAATAGTTTATATCAGTGACCAATTACGACTTGCGGAACAACAACTTAAGGAAAATGAAACAGATTACCAGAATTGGAAAGAAGGCGGTAAATATCGAGTTGCTACCCATGCTCTAGTGCTAGGTGGACTTGGTACAGGGAGTATTGAAGGCGTTCTAACTACAGGCGGCGTTGCGGCTGCTGCGCCTACTATCAGTAATGTTGAAGCTAAAATGAGAGATGCGCTCATTGCTCAAGGTATGGATACGGATACTGCTAGTAATGCAACTAAAGGTATTACCAGTCTGGCATTGGCAGGAGCGGGAGTTGCTGCTGGGCTAAACACATCAAGTACGGTGACGGCTGTCAATGTCGATGCGAATAATAGACAACTGCATCCTGAAGAAGCAGCACTGATTAAACAACTGGCGCAGGACTATGCTCAAGATAAGGGCATTTCTATAACAGAAGCAGAAAAACGGCTGACCAGAGGTGCTTTGTACAATATTGACGTAGGATGGCAGAGCAGCATTGAAAACTATATTGACGATAAAGAAATACAGACTTATCAACAGGCTTATAACTATTTGACGAATCAAACGCGTAATATTTCAGTTTATGATTTATCAAATCAGATATCTTTAGCTAATCAACCTATACCTGAAGCAGATCAACCTACAATTGGAGCATCTGATCCCAATCTACCTCATGTCACTCTAGATAATATTGTTGTCACTGCTAATAAAAGTAACGTATTAGACTTTGAAAAACAACGAGCAGTCTATTATGTAGATACTGCTGCTAACGGTTTTACTGCTACGAAGGAAGATTTTAACAATCAAACTTTATTTATGAATACGGCTTATGCAGATGAACAAACTACGGACTTGTATGATCAGTCAGCAAATATGAAGTTTGGTACAGATATTAGTGCCAAAGAAGCTGCCATGATATATGGTGCAAACAATGTCGCCAATATAGCAGGTCTGATATCAGGTGCAAATAAGGCGGTTGATAATAACGTTGAAACGATCAAAGCAGAAGCGAATAAATCTGCCAAAGACCATCTTAATGATGCGATAACGGTAAGCAAAAATATTGTCGAGACAGTAAAAGGTGCGACAAGCAACGTGGTCAATGATCCAAGTGGTACTTGGGATAGTGCGGTAGATAAAGCTGGGCAATTACAAGAAGGTGCTCTGACCGAGTGGAACTACCGTAAGTTGAAGAGACAGCAAGCGCTACCATATGACGTCACTTATAAAGATGCTCAAATAGTTGGAGAGCTGGGTGCTGATGCTATGATGGGTAGTGCGGCTGGTCGTGGGGTAAAACTCACCAAAGAGGGTTTGGGTCAGCTTGGAAAAGTGAATATCGATGTGACCCCGAAGCCCGCTACCATAGTAGGTAATCTTGACATGGGCGGTGCAACTACGATAACAGGAAGACCTGATGGCACTAAAAATGGCATCGGTGCCGCTGAAACTGGTGGCGCGATATTGGCTATCGGTGATGCTAAAGAAGGCGCATATACCAATAACTCTGGTGGTAGTATCACAGGTCCAGGCAAAGGAAGAGCAACCAGCACGGGTAAACGTGATGATAATGGTAATGAGATCTATCAAAGAGATAGCGGTGGTTACTATTATATTGATGATAATGGCGTGCAACGAACCGCTGCCTCACCTTATGAAAATAATAGTAATATCGGTGCGCAAAAACTTCACCATGATGCTAAAGTTACAGAATACAAATCTGAGCTGGAAGCTAGAGGCTATACTGTCAGTGATAAAGAGGCAAGTTTTGGTTATGATTGTGGGAAAGAAGGGCTCTGTAGACCTGATATAATTGGCAGAGGACCAGACGGTAAAATAGTACTATTTGAAGTAAAAACTGGCAATGCCGATTTGTCTATCCGCCAAAGTGAGATTTATCCACAGATTAGAAATGGTGATGCTATTCCACGTGGCGATGTAGCAGATAATTTTGGGCTAACACCAGGTTTATCACTCAAAGAACAGGGTTATCCTAATGGTATTCCTATAGAAATAATACAATTCGAAGGATTAAAAAATGACTAAAATAGAGCTATGTAATGTTTTATTAGACAATGGCTGGACGATAAAAAAAGGTATTGATGACTGTGCCTATAAGCAATTGCCAGACAGACAAATTCAAGTCATACCTGGTATAAAAAGATTACCAAACGAATATCAAATAATCATGATGCCAAGTGTGAGTACTAAAGATTTTAGTGTTTTAGTTAAATACATTTTTGAGAATAAAAAACCTAGAAGAATAGTACATTCTGGTATCGTCAGGAATAAGGAACAATCTATCTACACTAAAAATCCAACTAGAGAAGTTATCGAAAAATATCTCAACGAAATTGAAGTGTGGGCACAGGAGCAAGATATTGAAGCAGGGTTGAAAGAATACTGTAAGTTGCCAACTGATTCTAAAGGAAATCTTCCTTTACATCATTTATCCGCCTTGGCCATCAGTGGGAAATCTACACAATTGACTGACTATCTTGAGCATTTTCAAAATTCAGACTCTATGGGATTTGTACCTTATATCAAACAAGATTTTATCGAACGAGCATTGGAAGCTAGTAAAAAGTATCAATAGATACTCTTAGAAACGATCTTAAAAGGCAATAATACAAATTAAGTATTATTGCTTTTTTACTTTTTAAAAATAATGCTTAGCATCTTAAATATATTTAATAAGATTGCCTCACCTGATCATTAAACAGCCTTGTCGACAATGCCCAAAATGTTCAAAGTCTATTTGCCGCGAGTAATAGTGCCTCAAGCGTACGCATTGAAGGTGTGGCAAGTGTGGTTAGTGTCCTAAAGGTAAAACCCTCAGCAAGAAATTGATTTAAATGCTAAACCACTACAGGCTGATGGTGATAATTTAACTACAAATGCTGATTTAATGAAACAAGGTAGGTCACCTTCCGTATTTAAGAATGGTCGATATGAGCAAGTTCAGCTTCATCATTCACGTCAAGATGGGCGCGGTGCTTTATTTGAAACTTCTAAATCAACTCATTTAGGGCGTAATGATCAAAATGGTAGGCAAGCGGTGCATCCATATTCACCTCAGCAGCATCCAGATTATCCAGTCGATAGACCAAAATTTAAGACTGATAAAGAAACCTATTGGAAAGATCGTTTAAACCAACTGCAAGGAGATTAATGTGAGTTCATTCAATACAGTGGAAAAGTTGTTATCTGAAAAAAATCATGCTGCATGTCTAATGCAAAAAAAAACTGAAAAGAAAGAAAGTACAGAAAATATTCTTTTAGAATATGGTGTTAAAAAGGACAGTGGTTTTTTTAAATTATATACAAAATATTTTTTAAGATTTTTGAATAGTCGTTCGGGTGCTGATGAAATAGTTGATCCTATGCCACCTCAGGGTTTCTCAGCTAAAATGGCACATGACTATTGGGATGTACCTAAGAATTACATTTTATTTAGTACAGGCGAAGGTGAAGGCGGTTATTTTTACAATACAGAAGATGATAGCGTATGGGATTTTCAGATGGGACAGCTACAGCAACTAACGGACGGTACATTACCGCATTGGGATAGCTTCTATGAGTTTATGGAGTGGTACTTGACCGATGAAAATGAGGATTAACACTCGATAATTTTTATCATAAAGCCTAACGTAATCAGTTAGGCTTTATGTTTTTAACTGTGTCATTCACGTCAAAATAGCCGTAGTGCATCAAGATAATAGCTACTCTCAACACTTCAGGTTAGAAAGTATGTCTGACAATCGTAGGCATAATGACGAAATTAAAGGCAAAGATATTCCACAAGAACTAACAGATGAAATGTAAACCCCGATTTCCACAAAGACTGGCCCCTGTTGTTATCAAAGCGTTGCTATAGCTATTAGCGACTTTTGCTCTTTGTTCATCGAGTTGCATGAGTTCTTCTAGCAGAAACTGACGATTATTATAATTCAAACGATCTATCTCTAACCTTGTTGACGTTAAAGGGCAGCAGCACTTTTTGATGCTAGCCCTCATTGCCATTATCGCTTTTTTTTGTGTCAATCTTATCAATGTCTATATCAAACTGACAAGATAGCTTTTTAGCTGCTCTTTTCAGAGCCTCATCACTGATAAATGATTCTGTTATTTCAGGTATCTATCGACCATGTGAGCTGCTAATTGTCGTTTGCCAAGCTTTTATGAAGGGAGAAGTATTAAGTAGTTTTATTTATAATGATTATTTAGCAAATTTCTATAAGATAATATTTATTATTACGAATATTGAAAAAATAGTCTTTTTATAAAAAAAGACTATTTTTAAACTATTATTTATTAATAAAACTATATAAAACAATGGCTTAAACCCATCTCTAGAGACGATTAAATAGTCTTAAATTTGTCAATAAGTAATGTTTTTTAGTGTTTTGATTGAAAAGGTAGGTAGGCTGTTTAAGAGTGAAAGCGAGTAGATAAAACTGGTTATATGCTTACCTGAACACGCATATCTTCTGTATCCTCACAGTGTCTTATTCTAAGCTCCTTAAAGCTAACCTGCCCATTTTCGATTACTTGCTTAATAATTTTCTGTCTTTGGTTAAGTCTTGCATTTCCTGTTTTAACTTCTGCAATAATGAGATGTACGTCTTCAATCGGAACATTGCCATCAGCGCATTCGTGTAAATTTTGGAAGATGACATAGTCAATCGGTTCCCCCATAAATCGGCAGTCTGAAGGGTTGTAAGGAAAATCAGTAATAAAGGGCGTGAACTGTTCACCAATTTGACCTTTTAGGACGTTACGCTGCATGTTGTTTGAACGCTTTTGTGCCTCTTTAATGTCTTTATCTAATCGCTGTTGAAAGCCTGCTTCTTTTTCAAGCATATCGTTCTTAATTTGCGCAATATTCCGTTCGCTCTCTAGTAGAGCTTTATTTTGCAATTGTATTCGCTGTATAGTCCATACAAGGAGTGCAATCATTAGCAAGATTATAATTAGCAGCATAGTATTGAGCGTCATAGTTTTATTCTCCGTAGTATCAAGTAGGGTCATATTTAAGCAGTAGGGGCCATATCCATTTCTTGCAGTCGTTGAAAGACAGTATCTGAAAACGGCTTAAAGTAATTCCATGACTTATATTTTTGATTGTATTGACCACCGCCTTCGTTACGCCATTGCTTGAGTATCTCAATAACATCATGGTTGTAGGTCACACACTTAATAGACACCATGCCTGAATTAAAGACCCTGACATCTACCCAAGCGTGTTTGATGGTAAAGCGATAGATGGTATAGCCTTTATCAAAGCTTCCGTTGCTACTCTCGTCAGTAGTGCTGCTCTGACAGTTATAAAGAGGCTCAGGTAATGGTGTAGGGACTACTGGCATTGTGAGCGATTTCGGTGCTGGGAATATCCACTGCTTATTACTGACACAGTCTAGAATATAATCTTTGGCTTCCTCACTCGGTACCTCAATACCTTGTGTCATGATCTCTCTCAAATCGATCTCAACAGTCTTAATACCTAACTGCTTAATAAAATCGGCTTTATCAGTATCGATGAAAGAAGTCACGGCAACTTCAATAAACATCATTTCATCATCGACCGTTGCGACTATATCCGGTCGAATACAGCCTACAGATTGCTCCTCGATAAGGTGGTCAAACTGCCAAGTTTTATCCTCGCTATTTTCGTCATCAGGTAGTGATGGCAGTGTTAAATACCTCTCTTGCATAATGACTTGTTTAGCAAACTTGTGTAGGATACTTTCAGGATGAATAGTGCAGCTTTCCTTATTGTTTAGGTGTGCAAAATGGTGCTCATTCTTTTCACCTTTACGAGCCACTACAGGCTCCGCGCATTCAAAGCAAAAACACATACAAGCCAGCCCTCGCTCGACTTGCTTAACATTGACGATTTGCTTTTGCTCATTAACAGCTATTGACATAGTCATAGTTACCATCCTCTTGTTAGTTGGTTAGGAGTGAGGTAATTATGAGAAGAATTCTGCCTCTAAAACAGACTGCTATTGGGGGCGTAATAGGATTTTAATCGGTATTTAACTATGAAAAACATACACTTAGGTGTCTTTGAAGAGCTCGAAAAACAATTTCTTAATTTTCCAAGAAATACTTTTTATGATCATTGCCTCAGAATAATAGTCGAAGCACAGCTCAACAAAATAAAGTATTCGGATGAAGCGTTTGAACCTAATAAGTTATCAAGACAAGATATCTATGCCAAAGCGAGGGGCGTGAATAAAAATACTGTGAGCAGTCAAGTTGCTAAAAATAAGATAAAAACGGATAGATTAAATGTAGAGTTAGAAAAATTCATTAACTCACAACCAGACTGTAAACAGGCTTTTAAGGATATAGGTTATTTACCAGAAGTTATTTCATCTGTATCAGAGGGTGGTGCCAAGAACAGAACCCTAATATGGATGAGCATTAAAGCTATTGAAAACAAGGAAGTAGATGAAGAGCGAATAGCTGAATCTGCTGTCTTTGAGTCTGATGAGGATGATGAGGATTTAAGTGGTATTACTTATGAGCGCAAAGCGACTTCTGAGATTAAGCCATCTTTATTCACTAAGCTATTCTTCAAAAAAGGTGAGCTAAAGATCTTAAGCTTTCGAGGCATTTTGCTAATGATCTTGCTGATGCTAAGTTTTTTGGTAGATATCTGTGTTGCTATCTTTGCGTTACTTGTCATCCTATTACTAAGCGAATTACAAAATTTTAAGCTTTGGCAAGCTATGCTTTTCGTAGCATTCATTCCTGTAGCTTATCTAAACTGGCGGTATTTTTTTATGCCACTATATATGCTGCCTTATCACCGTGTCGTTAAAGCGCCTATGTTCTTTGCTAATATCAATGTCGATAATGCAGATATTGAAATGTACCGAAATAAAGATAAGCTCAATATAGCAAGGATTACAGAGTTCACTGCAACCTGTCCAATTTGCTCTGGCGTAATCGAGCTTGCTAAAGGTAAACCAGATCAAAAACAGCCATTGGTAGGACGCTGTAGGGAAGCGCCGCATGCTCATGTGTATAGCTTTGATCGGATGACGATGAAGGGTTACTTTTTGGGTGTGCCAAGATATTTGACAGGTGAGACATAGAATAGTTGAGATAGCATCAACGCTGTTATTAGTACAGTACCGATTTCATTATTAAAGTCATAGCATGGATTGTTTTTAAGTGATCAATGTGATCAAGCAGGCTGGGATACTAATCAAAAACTGGATGAGAAAGAATAATTATCATGCAAAAATTCAATAGAACATTAATTTGTAAAGTGATGCTAGTGGGATTATCGTGTGGGTTAGCCATACCAGCTACTGCCGATCTTGGTATCGTAAGTATGTTAATGAATAAAGGTATAGCGACCACGCAAGCGACTCTTGGCCACATGTACCTTACTGGAGATGGTATTAGTCAAGATGATGTTAAAGCATTTGAAAAGACTAAAGAAGCTGCTTATAGAGGTAGAGTATTTTCTCAATATGCACTTGGAGAGATGTATAGTAATGGAACTGGCGTACGTCAAAATTATGCTAAGGCCATTGAGTGGTATGAAAAAGCTGCCAAACAAGGTAATGCTGAAATTCAATATAATCTTGGAACTCTTTATCAGAATGGCGAAGATATTCCTCAAGATTATTATAAAGCAGTTGGATGGTATCGGAAGTCAGCTGATCAAGGTTTTGCATTGGCTCAGTACAATTTAGCTGCAATGTACTATGAGGGTCAAGGAGTGAGTCAGGATTATGCAGAGACACTGAAATGGTTAAGAAAAGCTGCTGATCAAGGATATGCTGGAGCTCAAAACAATATTGGTGACATGTACGAAACGGGTAAAGGTGTTGAGCTCAATGATAAAAAAGCAGCCGAATGGTATCTAAAAGCTGCAAATCAAGAAGTAGCCGAAGCGCAAAACAGTCTTGGCTTGATGTACTTCGAAGGCAGAGGTGTGGAGCAAGATAATGTTAAATCGCAAGAGTGGTATAGCAAGTCTTGTGACAATGGATATGAGCCTAGTTGTGATGAATACGTTTTATTAAATAGGGAACAGTGAAAATTTCCCAAAAACCGTATAACCGCTCACAACCCTCTATCCATAAAAAAGCCACCTTGCAAAATGCTAAGGTGGCTTTTTTTCAGAACGACTAGCTACCTATCAAGTACAGCTACTCATATACTGTGCTTCTGTCAGATCTGGGTTACGACAATCGGTTAATGGATCATATCCGTCATCATAACCTGAACGTTCAATCACGAATTTACGCAAATCAGCATCTGTGCCATCACCAAGGGTAAAATCATTCAACAAATCTATCATGTCTTGTGGTACTTCAATATTGTTGTCTACAAGGTAGTCAATGTGCGCTGCTTGCGTTGGTGTCAGTAGTTCGGTCGTTTCTACAGCGTAAGCACCGGCTTCATTATTGTAGTAGTCGTTATTCGAAGTATCATAAGTAGTTTCACTTTCATCTGATATGGATGTCATGTCAGCATCCAGCTGCTCACTTAGATCTTGGAACATATCGTCATAGGTTTCACTAGCAACCTCTTCATCAATCCAGCCTAAATCGACGTCAGATGATGCTTCAACGTTCTTGTTAGAATTTTTATCTGTTAAGTCTAACGAGAAAGAAATCCTTGTGACTTTCCAGCTAAGACCGTCTCTATGCATGATTACATCTAATGACTCATCCGTGTCATCAGCATCAATGATCTGAACTTTGAATCGATTAAATGACAAGTAGCCTGCTTTATAATCAATATCTGTATCTTTGACTTTGGGTTTATCTTTAGTTGTCTTGTCATCTAAGCCAAAGTCTAACTCTTGCCCTTGAAGCATTAATGCAACACCATCAGGTGTGACCACACCATCGACGATTGGGTCTATCATGGCAGCGGCCAACATCGTTCCTAAAGCCTCAAAGCCATCTTGCTCATCACTTGCAGCAAGCTCTTCAACCATAGCGGCTTTGACTTGATCTTTTATGCTCTGCTTAACGCTAGGGAAGTCAATATACCCTGACAGCTTGTCTGCGTCTTTCTGTTCAGCAGCATTTTTGATGTTATACAAAGCTATATATGGTGAAGCATAGAGATAAATCGCAAACATAACCAACAAGCCTGCCAACCAAGGTAAAAGCTTTTTCAAAGAATCTCTCCTGAATTTCTAATAATATTAAAAGACGATAAAGCAATACGAATAGCTAACGCTTAGACTGAAATGCTTAGCTGCTATATTTACAAAGTATAATTTTTACCAATGTCATGAATTTATGCAGATTTACATAGTAGTAACATTTAGAAATTAATGCTAACATTAGTTGACTTGTAAAACAATTTAATAAACACCTGTTTATTAAAATACCTTTTAGTATTCGACAGGAAAATCGCCGTTGTTATCCATACCATACCCTTGCTATGTTTATACGAACTTTGAGTCCAATAAAATAAAAATTAACCCTTGTTTATGATCTATATTGAGTACGAAATAGCAGTTCCTTCCAAAATGAGTGGATAGATAAGCTTGCTTAAAAGCACAATCTAGCTAAAATTGTTACCACAAAACAAATCACTTTCTTGTACGGCTGATCATGCATTCATTGCATGGTTAGCTATCAGAACATAGAGAATCAAAAAACATGGCTAAAACACCGGTAAGCAAAAAAGATAAAACAGACAATGGCAATTTTGAAGAAGCCCTTTGGGATGCGGCCAACAAGCTACGAGGTAGCGTCGAATCATCAGAATATAAGCACATCGTCCTTAGCCTAATTTTTTTAAAATTCATCAGTGATACTTTTGAGCAGCAGCGCCAAAAGCTCATCGATACGGGCTATGAAAAGCATATCGATATGGTGCCTGCTTATACCAAAGACAACGTGTTCTATTTGCCAGAGGAGAGCCGTTGGCGCTTTATTCAGCAGAATGCCAAGCAAGAAGACATCGCGCTTAAAATCGATACAGCGCTCAGTACCATTGAAAAGACCAACCAATCATTAAAAGGCGCATTGCCTGACAACTACTTCTCGCGTCTGGGCTTAACGGCCAGTAAGCTTGCCGCCTTGATTGACGTGGTCAATAACATTGATACTATTGGTAATCCAGAAGAAGACACCGTCGGGCGCGTATATGAGTATTTCTTAGGTAAGTTTGCTGCGACTGAAGGCAAGGGCGGAGGTGAGTTCTATACGCCCAAGTCTGTGGTCAATCTCATTGCAGAAATGGTTGAGCCGTATCAAGGCAAAATCTATGATCCCTGCTGCGGTTCGGGCGGTATGTTCGTCCAGTCCATCAAATTCATCGAGAGTCACCACGGCAATACCAAAGACGTGTCTATCTATGGGCAAGAGTACACCAGCACGACCTACAAGCTCGCCAAGATGAACCTTGCCATTCGTGGTATCTCTAGCAACTTGGGCGATGTGGCTGCCGATACGTTCTTTAAAGATCAGCACGAAGACCTAAAAGCCGACTTCATCATGGCAAACCCTCCTTTTAACCAAAAAGATTGGCGCGCCGCTGATGAGCTGGTTGATGATCCACGTTGGGCAGGCTATCCGACACCGCCGACGGGCAATGCCAACTATGCATGGATATTGCACATGATATCCAAACTCTCTGAGCATGGTACAGCAGGTTTCGTACTTGCCAATGGTTCGATGTCCACCACCACCAGTGGTGAGGGTGAGATACGTGAGCAAATCATCAAAAACGATCTGGTCGATTGTATGATTGCGCTGCCGGGTCAGCTGTTTTATACCACGACCATTCCGGTGTGCTTATGGTTCATCAGTAAAGACAAAGCCGCCAAGTCCGCTGATAGTCAAGCACGTGGACTGCGCAATCGTAGCGGTGAGACGCTATTCATCGATGCCCGTAATATCGGGGCGATGATTGATCGTACTCATAAAGAATTTTCTACTGATGATATCGAAGCGATTGCCAAGACCTATCATGCATGGCGCGGTGAGAAGGAAGCAGGTGGTTATGAAGCCTATAGCGATGAGGCAGGCTACTGTAAATCGGCAAGCCTAGCTGATATCAAGGCCAATGACTATGTACTGACACCGGGGCGTTATGTTGGTGCTGCGGCAATTGAGGATGACGGCATTCCGTTTGAGACTAAAATGTTAGAACTCAGCCAAACGCTGTATGCACAGATGCAAGCGTCACAAAAACTAGATGCGACCATTCGTCGGAACTTGGAGGTATTGGGTTATGGCGAATGATTGGATAGAAACTACGCTTGGAGATATCTCAATTGATGTTTCGTACGGTTATACAGAAAGTGCCAATACTGAAAAAGTAGGTCCTAAATTCTTAAGGATTACTGATATTCAAAATGGTGTCGTAGATTGGAAATCCGTTCCTTATTGTCCAATTGATAACTCTAAGCTAGATAAGTACGTTCTAGAAAAAGGCGATATTGTAGTCGCAAGAACAGGTAATAGTACTGGTGAAAATTATATCTTTACTGGTAATGAAGAGACAGTGTATGCGTCTTATTTAATAAGATTTAGGATTGATGAGAATATAGCTAATCCTTTTTATGTTTGGTATTCCATGCGTTCACCTAATTGGTGGGCATTCGTCAACTCATCTAAAACTGGTTCAGCTCAAGCAGGTGCTAATGCTAAAGTATTAGGGTTATATCCTTTAGATTTACCAAATTTAGATACTCAAAAAGCCATTGCTCATATTCTCGGTTCTTTAGATGACAAAATTGAGCTAAACCGCCAAATGAACGAAACGCTAGAAGCGATGGCGCAGGCGTTGTTTAAGAGTTGGTTTGTTGATTTTGATCCGGTGATTGATAATGCGCTCGAAGCCGGTAATACCATTCCGGATGAATTTTTCGAACGTGCTGAGCAGCGTAAAACGATTGAGAAAAAAGACAACTCAAATATTCAGAGCTTATTTCCTGATGAGTTTGAGTTTACGCAGGAAATGGGCTGGATTCCAAAGGGGTGGGCAGTTAAACGTATAAAAGACATTGGAAAAGTAGTGACTGGAAAGACACCACCTAAAAAAATTGATAATGCATACAGCGAAAATGGAATACCATTTATCACACCGACAGATATTGACGACTTGCCCTTTGTTATCTATACGAATCGATACCTATCAGAAGATGGTGTTCAAGCAGTTAAAAACTCAAGAATCAGTGCTGGTTCAATTTGTGTTACTTGCATAGGAAGCCAGATGGGAAAAACAACAATTGCGCCTTTAGCTTCAGTTAGCAATCAACAAATTAACTCTATAACAGGCTGCAATCAGTTTTGGCGTAATTATCTGTTTTTCAATTTACGTAGAAGAAGAGATGAGATATTTCTTTTGGGAAGTAGTGGTTCAACAATGCCAATTCTTAACAAATCAAATTTTGAAGCCTTTCCAGTTCTTTGTCCAAGTGAGAAGCTTCTTAGCTCATTAGATTCAAATTTTCAAAGTACTATAGACAGTATTTTGGAAAATACTAAACAAAGCTACACCCTCGCCAAACTTCGCGATACCCTTTTACCTAAACTCATGTCAGGCGAATTGTGCATTACAAATGATATTTTATAGAGTGATATCTATTGCACCACCGATTCAGTTTTGACCTCAAAGAGTACTTATGAGGCTCCTTACGACTAATGTTCAATTATACAAACGATAAAAGGTTGAATTTCTTTATGCTGGATTCTGACAGAAAAGAGATTGAGGGTAGGAAGTGGTATAAAAATGATAAGGGTTTGTTTTTACCAGAAAATTACGTAGAGGAGCAAAAGTCAGAAAAGAAGAATACTATAAAGGCGCAATTAAAGTGGGTCTTTAACAACCTGACGATTGTTTTACTATTGCCATCTTTTTTAGGAGCAGTATGGCAAATTTTAGAACTTTCGAGCATGAATATTGCCTATATTAGGTTTTTTTCCATCAGTCAAATACCCATTGATGGCGCACTAATACTATCTTTAGCTGTGCTACTGATTGGTTTAAGTAAGCTTATAATACCCTTCATAAAGTTTTCCTTTGAGCATAGACTTAAGCAATTTGAAGATGAGACTCTACTTGAAAAAATTAAGGTTAAATTAAATAAGACGTTAAAAATAAATATCGTAATTAGTGTCTTATTACTACTATCTATGGTGTATTTTTTCCCTGCGCTGTTCGCAGTCACGTTTGTTAAATCACCTATTTTTACCATATTTCTTATAGCATTCAGTTTCACGGGAACAATGTTGTACTGGATCGATACCCTAATACTCCTGATTATAAAGCTATATAGCAAACATTCTAGCAAAGATGATGCAAAGCGATATGTAGTAAGCGTTGTCAATAAATATAAAAATCATATTTACTGGTCAGTTATTTTGACCATTATCGTTATTGCTTTTACTCTAGTTGCATTATTGAAGATGTTAAGTCAGAACTTTATCTTGCCTCCTGACCTATATAACACTAAAAATTTGGAGTCTATAATATATGATGAGTTCAAAACTAAGGATTACAGCGTAGAATATTTTAATGATAAATATATTTTCGTTAAGCTATGCACTATTGATAGATGCGTCCACCGACTAGACAAAGAAATAATTATTTACCCTACTGAGAAAGTATTGTTTAAAGCTACATATGGCAAAGTATGGACAGGTTATTTCACGACTTATAAACCTGTCGAAAAATAGCACTAGTCTTTTTGCAAACGCGATTTTGAAGCATGGACGGAGCTTAAAGCACTCTACGTATAATTTAATATTATAGAATAATATTGATTATATCAAAATAATAAAAAGGACTTACCATTGAAATTCACCGAAGACAGACTTGAACAGGCCATTATCGAGCTACTATCTGCTGAGGACTATCCACATACAGTTGGTGAAGTACTCGATCGTAATCCTGACGATGTGCTGATTAAATTCGATCTTCGACAGTTTCTGGCAATCCGTTACAAAGATAACTTGATCACAGAGTATGAGATTGAGTCCATCATTCATAAGCTCGAATACCTTCCTGCTTCCGATCTGTACGATACCAACAAAGCCATCATGAAGTTTGTCGCTGACGGGTTTTTCTTGAAGCGTGAGGACTATACCCAAAAAGACTTATATATCCAGCTCATCGATTATGAAGCACTCGATAACAATCACTATCGCATCGTCAATCAGATGGAGATACAAGGCTTTGAGCTGCGTATTCCTGATGGCATTCTTTATATCAATGGCTTACCACTGGTGGTGCTTGAGTTTAAGAGCAGCATCCGTGAAGATGCTACTATGTTTGATGCCTACACCCAGCTGACCACTCGCTATAAGCGCGATATTCCAGAGCTGTTTAAATACAATGCCCTATGTGTCATCAGTGATGGGGTTAACTCAAAAATGGGTTCGTTCTTTGCCCCGTATGAGTTCTACTACTCTTGGCGCAAAGTGACGGGCGATGAGAAGCTAGAGAAAGACGGCATCCATTCCTTACTAACCATGATTAGAGGATTATTTGATAAAGCACGTTTGGTTGATGTCATTCGCAATTTTATCTATGTGCCTGATAAATCAAGCTTTGATGCAAAGATAGTTTGTCGTTATCCGCAGTATTATGCTGCTACCAAACTGTTTGACAATATTAAACGTCATATGAAAGTGCTTGATGCAAACGGCAAGTTTGATGAGAGCGATGCTTTACGTGACGGCGTTCGAGATGGAAAGGGTGGTACGTACTTTGGCGCGACTGGCTGTGGTAAGAGCTTTACCATGCTGTTTCTAGCACGTCTGCTGATGCGCGATGTTGAGCTTGGCAGTCCAACCATTATCTTAATCACTGATCGCACCGATTTAGACGGTCAGCTGTCTGAAACCTTTACCAATGCTAAGACCTATATCGGCGATGACAATATCATCAGTGTTGAAAGTCGAGCGCATCTACGCGAACAGTTAAAAGGTCGCAGAAGTGGCGGTGTGTTCTTGACCACCATTCATAAGTTCACCGAAGACCTAGCACTACTGACCGAGCGTACCAACGTTATCTGTATCTCAGATGAAGCGCACCGTAGCCAAATCAACCTCCAGCAAAAGATCACCGTCACTGAAAATGGGGTGAAAAAGACTTACGGCTTTGCTAAATACTTGCATGACTCATTGCCCAATGCTACTTACGTGGGCTTCACGGGTACACCGATTGATGCCACCCTTGATGTCTTCGGTCCAGTCATTGATAGCTATACCATGATTGAATCGGTATTCGATGAAATCACCGTACGTATCGTCTATGAAGGTCGCGCTGCCAAAGTGCTACTCGATAGCAAGCAGCTTGATGAGGTAGAGAAATACTATAAAGAAAGCGCCGATGCTGGCACCAATGAGTATCAGATAGAGAAAAGCAAGAAAGCCATGGCGAGTATGTCCACCATTCTGGGTGACCCTGATCGCATCAGAGCCATCGCTGAAGACTTTGTGACACATTACGAGGCGCGAGTAGAGGAAGGCACGACGCAAAAAGGCAAAGCGATGTTTGTCTGTAGCAGCCGTGAAGCTGCCTATCAGTTATATAAAGACATTATAGAGCTGCGTCCTGAATGGAATGAGGTACGAGCGTGTGAGGAAGGCTCAACCTTGTCAGAGAGCGACAAGAAAAATGTCATGCCTATGGAGCGAGTCAAGATGATCATGACTCGTAACAAAGACGATGAAAAAGGCATGTGGGACAATCTGGGTAATAAAGACTACCGCAAAGAGCTTGATCGTCAGTTTAAGAACGGCAAATCTAACTTTAAGATCGCCATCGTCGTCGACATGTGGCTCACAGGCTTTGACGTGCCATTCCTAGATACCATCTATATTGATAAACCCTTACAAAAACATAGCTTGATTCAGACCATCTCACGGGTCAACCGTAAGTTTGAAGGCAAAGAGAGTGGCTTAGTCGTTGATTATATCGGTATCAAAAAGCAGATGAATCTGGCGCTCTCGCATTACACAGGCGGTCAGGTTCAAAACCTGGACGATATCCAAAAGTCAGTCGTAGTAGTCAAAGACCATTTAAAGCTACTCGATACGGTCTATCATAAGTTTGACGCAAGCCTTTACTTTAACGGCACGCCACTAGAGCAGCTCAATTGCTTAAATGCAGCAGCTGACTTTGCGCTGCAATCTAAAAAGCTAGAGAAACGCTTTATGGATTTGGCCAAGCGTCTGAAGTCTGCCTATGATATTTGCGTGGGTAGTGAAGCGCTTAACAAGGTGCACAAGGACAAGATTCATTACTACCTAGCTATTCGTACCATCATCTTTAAAATTACCACTGGCGGTGCGCCTGACGTTGAACAAATGAATCAAAAGGTACGTGACTTGGTAAAAGCTGCACTGATGAGTGATGGCGTTGAAGAGATCTTTAAGCTGGGCGATAACACCGACGGTGAGATCGATATCTTTGATGAAGATTATTTAGCCAAGCTTGAGGTGATTAAGCAGCCGAATACCAAGTTAGAGCTGCTACAACAGCTTCTCGCAAAAGCCATTGGTGAGCTGAAAAAGACCAATAAGGTGAAGGGCGTGGATTTCAGTAAGAAAATGAATGCGCTCGTTGAGAAGTATAACGACCGTAACGAGCAAGATTTACTGCGCGCTGAAGTCATTGGCGACTTCTCTGATGAGATCATCAAGCTGTATCACGAGCTGCGTGAAGAGATGGCATCATTTAGTGAGATGGGTATCGACTTTGAAGAAAAAGCGTTTTACGACATCTTACTATCACTAGCGCATAAGTACGACTTTACCTATCCAGAAGATAAGCTGCTTGAGCTGTCAAAAGAAGTGAAAAAGCTCATCGATGAAAAGGCTAGATACACTGACTGGAACAAGCGTGATGACATCAAAGCTGAGCTACAGTTTGATCTAATGGTATTGCTCGATGAATGGGGCTATCCACCTGTTGATTCAAAAGAGGTCTATAAAGAGATATTTGAGCAGGCTGAGAACTTTAAGAAAAGTAGGGTGGTTTAGTTGTACTCAGACGTAATTTGGTATGACCTCTCTGAGTTTGTAAAGCAGAGTTATGACAACTTCATCATGTCAGGCATGGCTGCCTGACTCAAGTAAATCAACCTCCGATATAGTCGGGGCGGTTCAGTTTCTTGAAAATTCACAAATTGAGTAGTAACATCATATTTTTGTATTTAATTTAATGAGGCGAATTTATGTTTACAAGAGAATGTGATATATGTTTCGGTATAGGTCTTATACAGAACAATATGGACCAACAGCAACCATGGTGGAAGCGGTAATGTAGAAGCTTCTAAAGCTTACAATGATTACTACGACGATGACGATGATTAATTAGTATCGTAAACAGCTCTATTTTTGCTCATACCATTCTGATTACCATTTCCTGGCACATTATACCCAATTTTCTTTCAAAGCCCTATAAATAGCTAATATCAGCTTTCATATTCACATATTCATCAGTATCAGCTAAAAGTTGAGTAATACGGCTAGGATCTTTATCAGCTATTTTCATTATCATACTACCAAGCACAAATTTCTGACCATTTAGCTGTTTTTAAATCTACTTTTGTAAACGATTAGCTTCATCCAGTGTTTCTTTTCTACTCAAGATCCTTAATATTTAATATTGGACTTAGACTGTTCTCCAAATATTAGATTTTTTAAGGTTTAATAAATTTACATTTCTATAGGCATTTTAGTAAAAACATGAAAAATTTCACATTGTTAACACTCACTCACAAATATTGTTTTGAACCTGAAGTTACCGAAATGTTAAATAATCTCTTAGAAAATGCTTACTATAGTAATTTCACAACGATAATAGAAATATCTAATTTTATTGTAAAAAATAATCTTGAAGGTGTTTATGGAAAGATATCTGGGACAGTGGAAATGAGTAAAGAAGGAAGAACATGGTTTCGCAGAGGCGGTTTTTCTCCAGACATGTATGACATCATTTGTTCAGAGTTAGGTATTGAAAACCAAAGAAGTACGGCACACTGTATTGGCTACACTCCTTATGGATAAGTTCCGAGTTCTAATTTATTATAGCAACCTTATTAAAACCTAAAGTAACCACCGAATATATTTTAAGTACAGGTATTTTTTATTTACCTTCCAGTTTTTTGGATAAGTATAAACTTACAAAAACTATGCTAACATTTCACTTTGTTATAGTTAGATAGATTTCATAATTCGCAGAGGGGGTAATCCCCTTGACCCCTAAAAGATAAAATAAAGGATTTTCTAATGGCTGCTTTTTTAAAATTTGAGAATAAATACATTAGCATAAATAATATTGCTCAAGTTGAACTAGATTCAACCTCAGCTACCTGCCACGATATTAATATTCATCCAGCTCAAGGAAACAGAATTTTTTTACAGCTTAGAGTTAGCGAGAAAGATGTCGCTGACAAGATTTTTCAAGAACTAGGAAAAGCATTAGATACCAATAATTCGATTGACCTTGATGCCATCAAGTTAAAACATACCTCTGTTGAGTAAGTATGGCGATTTATCACCTATCGACTAAGCCAGTATCGCGCAGTAGCGGAAGAACCGCCACTGCGTCTATTGCTTATCGTGCCGGTATTGCTATCAAAGATGAACGCACAGGCAAAGAACACGACTACACCAAAAGAAGCGGTGTAGTATCTACTTGACTTCATACCCCAAACGATTTAGAAATTAAGCGTGATGAGCTTTGGAACTTAGCGGAAGCCACCGAAACAAGAAAGAACAGCAGAACTGCTAGAGAGATTGTCGTTAATTTGCCTCATAAGTTATCAGGACGTGAACGGATCATGTTGGTTAATGAGTTCGCCAAGGACTTAGCCAATCAATATGGTGTTGCCGTTGATGAGGCAATACATTATATCTGACGGTTATGGCGATCCTAGTAGTCTTTTCGAGCTATAGCAGCGAACATATCAAGCTGCAATACACTGCTCATAAATCTTGTGCACCAGTGCCTTATATTTCGCCTCGTGTGGCAAATGCTGTCACCGTATTAACTTAAGCAAGTTAACTATCTACTTAGATCGCGATGATGGAGTATGTCAGTATTTTAATGAGGTGAGTAATCTGTGCAATAGCTATAGTGAAAGGCCTTTAATCTGTAGAGTAGGAGACTACTATAAAACTTATTTAACTGATCAAATAGGTTGGAGTGATTTCGTCAAAATAAACATGGATATCTGCGCAGACCTTTAAATGTATTACTGATTGAGCCTTTTGAGAGTGATTGTTAAACGTTTTTTAGTAAATAGTATATGACTCAATTTACTTAGAAAGCAGTATCTTAACCTTTGTTTTTCAACAGTTCTAAAACCTTATCCTCTCCAAGCTGATCGACTAACGCTTGCAGTTGCGCGGTAGAGTCAGCTTTGGTTTGTGCATCCGCTCTAAACTCAGCCGTATCTCTTCCTTCTCTGAGTGCATCTAAATAGTCAGCCCACTTCTGCATCATATCGCTACGATCATCAATGTACTCAAATCGACCGTAAGCGCTTCCATTAGGATCTTTAGTGGTATGACCCAATGCCATCTCTACAAGCACAAGCGGATACTTTAACTGCTCTTGTAAGAGTGTCTTTGCTGTCGCTCGAAAGCCATGAGCACAATGTATGTTTTGATAGCCTAAATCCTTAAGGCGTTTGTTTGCTGTATTTTCAGAGATAATCTGGTGCTTTTTTGCCGTTTTGCTAAAAAAGACATATTCGGTATGACCATTAATCTTTTGCTGTTCACGTAGTATAGCTACAGCTTGATCAGGTAGGGGAACCACCATATCCTTAACCATGTTTACCTTACCTTGGCCTTTTAATGGCTTTAATTGCCACCTACTAGCCTCTAGATCAATATCAGCCCATCTCATACGGCGTAGATCACCGTTACGTACGAATAGTAATGCCAATAGCCTAAGGGAGTTAATAGTGTTCGGATCGCCTTCTATGGTTTCAACAGCTCGCAGTAGTTTGCCCAAATCTTTAGGATTAGTGATAGCAGGACGATGACCATAGCTAGACTTAGCTAATTGACTCTTAATAAGCGCCGCAGGATTGCTGCTACAGAATCCACGAGCTCCAGCATAGATAAATACGTCACTAGCGATGCCTGCACAGCGTTCAGCCTTATCCGTGGGTTTGCCAACTTTATTTAATGAGTTAGCTTGGATGTCTAGTAACACTTCGAGCATTCTAGGTGAGCCAATTTCACTAATAGGTTCATTACCAATATAGGAGCATATAAGCTCTAAACGGCCTCTTTTACGAATTAACGTATTACCTTTTTGAGTCTTCTCTAGTCCTTCAAAATACTCCCAAGCAAAATGATTAAAAGAATTTTTAGTTTTACTAACAAGACTTTTCTTCAATTCTTCACGATGGTTTTTGGGGTCAATGCTACGGCTTAATAGCTCTTCATATTCACGCCAAATTTCACAGGCACGTGAAAACGATACGTTTGGATACACGCCAAGCGATATACGTTTGTTTTTTGAATGAGTAGGAGACAGGTAGCGATAAACCCAAGATTTAGTGCCGTTAGGTCTAACCATGAGATAAAGCATAGGATGATTTTTTACAGAGACCAGATATTCTTTATCATCGGCTTTATGACTGCTGATGCTACGGTCAGAGCTGATTGGCTTGCGTGCTTCCATGGCTGACATCTCCAATGTACATTTAAAAACCAGTGTACATAGTAGTGTACATCAGATGCATGGATTAGGATAGATTCATGGGACAGTATGGAACGCCAGATACAACAAAGCCCCTGATATCAGGGGCTTTAGCTGCTCTATAAGTAGCTATAGAACTATATATTGGTACCAGTGGTCGGACTCGAACCGACACGCTTTTAAAGGCAACGGATTTTGAATCCGTCATGTCTACCAATTCCATCACACTGGCATGTTAGGAGATAATGTTTATTACAACTATTATCGAATTTGGCTACAGTGTTGACTGTATAGGCTGCGTATTATAGCAGCCTATTTGCAGGCGTCAAGAATTATTTTAGATAATTTTTTATTCCCTAAGTTACTCTCAATCTAACCGACAAAGGCACGCTCAACGGCATAGTCAGCTTGCACACCCATACGTGGTGAAACAGTAAGACCAAAGCCATCTAGAATCTCTGAAACCTCAGCATTGAACGGCATGCTACCACATAACATGACACGGTCATCGTCTTTATTCATCGGTGGCAAGCCAATATCTTCAAACAGTTTACCTGACTTCATTAAGTCTGTGACACGTCCCTGATTCTTAAACTCTTCACGAGTAACAGTCGGGTAGTAGATGAATTTTTCGCGGTACCATTCACCAAATATCTCATCATTAGGCAGCTCGTTTTCGAACATATCACGATAAGCCAAGTCATGAGCATGACGGACACCATGTACTAAGATGATTTTATCAAAGCGTTCATAAACTTCAGGATCACGTGCTAATGCTAAGAATGGTGCAAGCCCAGTACCCGTCGAGAGCATATACAGATGCTTACCAGGCAATAGGTCATCTAGTACCAATGTGCCAGTGGGTTTTTTGCTGACCAATAACTCATCGCCCACTTTGATATGCTGTAAGCGTGACGTCAATGGACCGTCTTGAACTTTGATAGAAAAGAACTCTAGTTGGTCTTCGTAGTTAGGACTGGCAATCGAGTAAGCACGTAGCAATGGTTTACCATCGACAACAAGTCCAATCATCGCAAATTCGCCATTACGAAAGCGTAAGCCATCGTCACGAGTGGTTTTGATGCTAAATAGAGAGTCATTCCAGTGATGAACCTCTGTGACCTTTTCGGTGCGAAGTTTTGACATAAAGTCCTCGTTAATTAATAAGTTGCTGTCGGTGTCGTCACGTTTAAATACGTATTAAATCAAAATTTTCAATGATAGATTAAAAAATATAAAAACCTACCAGTATTCTAATAGTTATCGAAAATCCTGATTATTAAAACGTAAGTAACGAAGGTTTAATAATAAATCTGGCCTATCAGTCTCTATAAAAGGGAAGATAGCCTGTATTGTATTTCGTATACCCATTCATAATCGATGCTAATAGCCTTTACAAATAAGTATCAGAGAGTACAAATGAAAAAGACTCTCATCAAAATTATTGCTCATAATACCAAACTTTAAAATAAAAATCCGTCTGGCCGTTACCTTCTAGCATGATAAAATGGAATATCGTTAGTGAGTAATTTTGTATCATTTGATAGAACTGTCTAAAAAAGACAGTCAGCTATTACTGGAGCAGGCTTATGTCTGATGGCAATATGCCTTTAGTTGGTTATCATCAATCGCCTATCATTGGTTACCACCGTGCACCGCTTTCACAAAAGTTTGGGGCACCGCGCCAGCCAAATTTGGTCGCGCTGACCAGCGCTATTGAAATGGTCGCGCCCTATGATACGCCAGCCGCGTTTGAGGGTTTAGACGCTTTTAGCCATATATGGATCAGTTGGCAGTTTCATCATAATTATCGATACAAAAATTCTGGACATAATGACAACCATCAAGCGGATAGTAACTTTCGAGCACAAGTGCGCCCTCCAAGATTGGGTGGTAACCAAAAGATAGGGGTGTTTGCCAGTCGTAGTATGTATCGACCATCAGCATTGGGGTTATCTGTCGTTAAACTTGAGCGTGTAGAGGTGATACAAGGTCGTATACTACTCATCATTAAAGGTGCTGATATGATAGACGGTACCCCAATTATTGATATAAAGCCGTATGTGTCCTATAGCGATGCACTCATACAGGCACAAAGCGGATTTGCACCCGCTGCGCCAACGCTGCTAGACGTGATTATGACCGAGCATGCTTACGAGCAATTTATGCTGCTAGTGAGCACTAAAGAACCAGCTGGTATCAACGATAGTGACGAGGGCAGTACTCATATAAGTAACCACATAAGTAGCCATATAAAAAGTGCATCCAGAAATGCTACAGTAGCTGCAACACTTCGTCAGATACAAAGCCAGCTGGTGGTCTCTGATATCGATGCTATCAAAGCGCTAATCGCTCAAGACCCGCGTCCAGCTTATCGTCGTCAAGAGGTGGATGCATCATTTGTGATGCGTTATAAGTCTGTTGATGTGGGCTTTAGGCTAATAGCGTCAGGGCAGCTACACATAACATCAGTGGTGGCAATAGCGCTCGTATGAGTTGATGCCTTGTCTAATAAGAGACCATTTAACCATAATAGAAGAAGAAAAATATGTCTGCTCAAAATTACTCGATAGTGATTGATTTGCGTTGGTGCCTAGATGAGTTATTGGCAGATAAAATCATTGATCAGCGCAGCTACAACCTAGTGATTACCAGTCGCCGTGATAAAACGCAGCATCCACTGCTGACGATTAGTGAGTTTGGGTTGCCGAATGGTCATGCAGCAGACACGAGCGCTGAAAGTAAACTGACGCTGGCATGGTTAAATCAGTGGCTAGCATCAAAAGCGGGCATACCGCTGGTCCGTATCGACCCGCTCAAGATTGATGTGCCTGCCGTCACGCAGCTGATGTCATTTGAGTACGCGCGCTCACAGCATATTTTGCCGATAGAGGTTACTCTAGATGAGGTCGTCATCGGTACCGACCAGCCTTTTTATACCGATTGGCACCCTAGCATTGAAAAGCTGATTAAATTAAAGAACTATCGCACGGTTTATATTAGTCCTGACCAAATCAACCGTTACCGTCAGGAGTTCTATCAAGTCACGCAAGCGATCGCTGGGGCAAATAGTGTTCACAAACGCGCCGCGGCTGATGTCACTAACGTCGAAGCGTTATTGCAGTTGGGTGACAATACCAATCCTGATGCCAATGATCAGCATATTGTCAGAGTCGTTGATTGGCTGTTGCAATATGCCTTTGAACAGCGCGCCAGTGACATCCATTTAGAGCCACGCCGTGAGACGGGAAAAGTGCGGTTCCGTATCGATGGCGTGCTACATACTGTGTATGAGATGCCGCTTGCGATCATCGTGGCAGTGACAGCACGTATCAAAATTTTGGGGCGTCTCAATGTCGCAGAAAAACGCAAACCCCAAGATGGTCGCTTAAAAACCCGTACACCAAAAGGATTGGAGACTGAGTTACGTCTCTCAACCATGCCCACTGCCTTTGGTGAAAAGCTGGTCATGCGTGTATTTGATCCTGAAGTACTCGTACGCTCATTTGCTCAGCTCGGTCTCTCAGGTAAGCAGCTTGAGACTTGGCATCAGCTGACTGCGAACCCTAATGGTATTATTCTAGTCACGGGCCCGACAGGCTCAGGTAAGACCACGACTCTTTATAGCACGCTCAAGCAACTGGCCACTGAGCAAGTCAATGTCTGTACGATTGAAGATCCGATTGAGATGATAGAGCCTGCATTTAACCAAATGCAGGTCAATCCAGGAGTTGATCTGTACTTTGCTGATGGTATTCGCTCGTTGATGCGTCAGGATCCTGACATTATTATGGTAGGAGAGATTCGGGATGCCGAAACGGCAAATATGGCCGTACAGGCTTCACTAACAGGGCATTTGGTACTCTCGACGCTTCACACCAACGATGCGCCAAGCTCGCTCACTCGTCTGCATGATCTCGGTATCCAGCCATTTTTGACGTCAGCGACGATACTAGGGGTTATGGCACAGCGATTGCTACGTACGCTATGCTCGCATTGCAAGCAAGCAATAGACGTGACACCAGATAGCGAAATCGCCATTCAATGGCAAGAGTTGGTCCAACCATGGCGTGCAGCAGTACCTGCACAGATTTATATGGCGCAGGGCTGTGAGCACTGCCGCCATACAGGCTATCAGGGCCGAGTTGGCCTCTACGAGATTATGCCATTATCTAATGAATTGAAAAAATTGGTCGCCGCTGATGCAAACTTGGATGTGCTCAAACAACAAGCGTACCGTGAAGGGGTACAGCCACTGCGTCTCTCAGGTGCTAAACGCATTAGCGAAGGGGTGACAACGATAGAAGAAGTCATGCGTGTGGTGCCGCTGCATTAACGTTAGGCACCATACGTTAAGTGAAAATATACTCATTAAACACTCAACCGAGCTTAAGTCTATTTTCCGTTGCACGTAGCTGCACTTACGCTACTTGGCTTGAACTTACGCCGCTCGAAAGTCATCCACTACTTGAAAACCATTATCGATAGAACAATTAAGATACTAACGACTTTTTAATTTGCATAGTTTTTACCGATACGCTTCCAATAACGAGATTATTTATGTTTACAGATACACATTGCCACCTAAACCGCTTAGATTTAACCAAGTATGATGGTCAACTGACAGGCGCAATTGATGCCATGAAAGCTGCCAATGTGACGCGTGCGATGGCAATTATGTGTGATTTTGCGGAATATGATGAGATTGCAAATATTGTTAGTACCTATGGCGATGAGACACTCAATTTAGGGATGAGTGTGGGTATCCATCCCTGTGAAGATATTGGTGTCTTGCAATCAGCGACAGTCGAGCGTCTGATAGAAACTGCAAAGGCTGATCACGTATGGGCAATAGGAGAAACGGGTCTTGACTACTATTGGTCAACAGAAAATAAAAAAGAGCAGCAAGCCAGCCTTGCGCGCCATGTTCATGCCAGTCAACAGTTAAAAAAGCCGCTGGTGATACATATGCGCGATGCAAAAGAGGATACGATAGATATCCTAAAAAGTGAGGGCGCTGAGCATGGCATCATTCATTGTTTTACTGAAGACTGGGAGACCGCAAAGCGTGCTTTGGATCTGGGTTTTTATATCTCATTTTCAGGTATCGTGAGTTTTAAGAGCGCGCAAGATATCAAGGATGCTGCTAAACAAATGCCAAGAGATAGAATATTAATCGAAACTGATAGTCCGTACTTGGCGCCAGTCCCCAAACGCGGTAGACCCAATGAGCCTGCGTATGTGCCCTACGTGGCGAGCTGCATCGCAGACATGTATGGTTGTAGTGCAAAAGAAGTAGGGGCATTGACGGCAAAAAACTTTGAAAATTTACTGGCACAGTACCACTAAAATGGTTATGCTATGACCAATCAGTCATTTATTCGATAGTCTTGTGGTTCAATCCCCCTAAGTATTTATCACAATAAATATAACCACATGACTACCGATAACTATGTCAGCAAACATAAGCATATTCCCCGTTGTAGAGCTTTAGCAGTTTTGGTATAGCATTAAACGCTTACTACCTATACTGCTGTGAATGATGGTTGTATGCTTAATCTTGTCATGTTTTAGGAGAGATTATGAGTCGTCAGCATCAGTTCAAGGCACGAGAAGAGAATATCTTAGCGATGGCAGAGCAATTGCTACTTGAGTCAGGCGATGGTGATATTACGTTGGACAGTTTGGCAGATCAGCTAGACTTGGCCAAAGGCACGCTATATAAGCATTTTTCTAGTAAAGATGAGCTCTACCTACGTATTATTATTCGTTATGAAGAGCAACTGTTCGATATCAACCGTATCGATGACTGCCCATCAGCAGGTGTTGCCCGCATGATTTTTCAGCAGTTATTTAATCCACAAAAAGCAATGCTACTGAATCAAATCGAAGAGCGTCTTGCTGCATCAGTTACTGGTCTCAATCGCTTGTTTGGTGAGTTATATGATATTCGCCGCCAACGTATGAAGCGCTTAATTGATATTATTAGTGCTTACTTAAAAGATGAACACAGTAGTTTGAGCACACGTGACTATTTGTCATCTATTTGGGCGATGGGTCAAGGCGGTGCAGGGCTGTTAAATTCAAGTTTTTATCAGCGTTATTTAGGTCGCCGTGATACCTTGCGCTACGCTTTTGTTCAACAAATGCTAGAGTTGCCTAGTCATTATCCCGCTGAGGATGATGAGGTGATGGATGAGGACATGCAAGAGCTAGTAGAGCAGATTGACACTGAGTCAGAAGAGCATCGTAATACCAACTATTAAACGGTCTATGATCTATTATTTTGGCTACCCTCAATGACGTCATTTCTGTGTTGTCATACCCGATATGGCAGCACATTGAAATGACTTTTTTTAGCATTTACAAAAGCAAAGTCTATTATCCTACATATATAAACGAATTACAGGCTCTATAGGTGCAATATGCCGGTCACTGTCAAGACTCAGTCCAGCTCAGTGGCCACTCGCCCTTTAGCCCTAATCAGTCAAACCTCACGCTCACCCCACTTTGGTACGATAGCTACCAACCCTCACTACAGCGGTGCTTCTTCAGCTGTTTGTGACTCATTATCTTCTTTCTCAAGATATAGGACCGCGCAGACTGGTTTTACGCTGGTTGAAATCGTAGTAGTGGTGGTTATTTTGTCTATATTTGCTGGCATGATGAGCCTTTCTGTTGGGAGTAGCGAGTCCCGAAAAAACCGCGCCTTTTATGAGCACCTTACCGACTCCTTAAGCTACGTTCGTCTACTATCAGCTGAGCGTATGCAGCCAATGGGCTTACGTCTACAAGCAGATAATCAAGGTCAAATAGAGCCCGTCATCGTCACCTTGTCAAATCCCTATATCGCTTATCAAACTGCTGATAGCGTATCAGGCAACCTATCAGGCTCCTTCTCAAATAACCTCGACAGCCAGTCGAAAAACTCGATGGAGCTGTCTGCAGATCTGGGCGGTATGTCAGGCTCCACTGGA
Organism: Psychrobacter sp. H27; assembly: GCF_059072655.1. NCBI lineage: Bacteria > Pseudomonadati > Pseudomonadota > Gammaproteobacteria > Moraxellales > Moraxellaceae > Psychrobacter > Psychrobacter sp. H27. The sequence goes on from NZ_JCACRX010000001.1 coordinate 3,062,541, forward strand.
GAGCAGCAGCCAACACCGAGCTGGGATCTTGAGTCAGAAGTGAGCATGCCTGAGTTACCTGCTGGTGTCAGTATCAGAATCCAAAGCTTGGACGCTATCAATCTGGCAAATACAAGACAGACGCAGTCGCTACAACCTTGGTTTAGTGATCAAACCGTACCACAGCTATTATGGTTTGGTACGGGACAAGCGACACCGGTTACCATTGAAGTCATTCATGATTCGCGACTAGTAGGGGAAGTGATTACCATTATGCCTGATGGTAGTATGATGATAGGGCAGGGACTATAGTGAGTAAACGATCTAACAGTCCCAGAATGATGAATAAGCCGAGAGCAATCAATGCTAAACGTGAGAGTGGATTTACATTAATCGAAGTTATGGTTGCTTTAGCTATCTTGGCAGTAGTAGCAGTAGCAGCCAGCCGTGCCAGCAGTGCGTATTTGAGATCGGTTGATATATTGCGTACCCGTACGCTCGCTCATTTTGTGGCGCAAAATGCCGCTGCTGACTTACGAATCCAAGAGACATGGCTGACTGCCAATCGTACCCAAACCGTGAATGCTCAAGGTCGTGACTGGCAAATAGTGATGACAGTTGGCGATGCCATTACACCTGCGTTAAAAGAAGTTAATATATCGGTGGCACCTATCATAGATGGACAAACGCGTACCTCGGTCACTGATATTAGTATCATGCTAAGTAATGCTGAGCAAGATACGGCAAGCTTAGACTTTAATAACGTGGGTGGTGATAATACCCGGCAAGCAGGAGATGGCCTGTGAAGCGACAGCGTGGATTTACACTGCTCGAGCTGATGGTTGCTATGGCGATATTCGCGATGCTAGCAGTCGCAGGCTGGCAAGTGTTTGATAGTGTCAACCGCGCTCGTGAACGCGCCCAAACCCATGCGGATAACTTGGCTGTACTACAGTATGCTTATTTGCAGCTGCAACAAGATATGGCACAAGTAGTCCCTTACCAAGCGCTTAGCGATCCAAACGTCAATGTTGCTGTGCCTACAAATAACCGTACAGATAGTACCAGTCCAGCAGGCGAGCAAACCAGCGAAACAGTACCTGAGCCTTTTATGAAGGTAGATAGTGAGCACATCAGCTTTGTACGTTTTGCTGATCCTGACCCACGCTATCAAAGCAGCACGAGTATCCAGCATATCGAATATGTATTTGCAGATGGGCGCTTGATACGTCGGCAGTACACTAGTCTAGAAAATGGAAGCAATAGCGTTAGCTTAGACAGCGTGCTATTAGAAGATATTAGCGTAGGACGTTGGCAAGCCTATCTACCAGAGCTAAGCCCTAAATTTCCAAGTGATGATATCAATAGTAGTAGCACTACTATCAATACCGCCTTGGGACAGACAGCAAATACCGAGAGTAGTGAGCCCGATGCTATTCTGCTCCCAAAAGGTGTTTCTATTAATTTTACGTATCAAGATATGCCAATCACGTGGCAGTGGGCGCTTACTCCGCAGCCGATACCACAAAGTACGCCAAGCGTGACTAACAATCCTGAGGGTAATAGTAACGATAGTGATAGTAATGGTAGCAGCAATACAGATAATGGCAGTATAGAAAATGGTAATTGAGATGGTGGTATATAATAGGCATCACTTGCCGAGCAATAAAGGCTATATATGTCAATAACAGTGAATGCTCAGCGCGGTGTGGCGCTGCTTACGATATTACTATTGGTCGTGAGTATTACCGTGGTTGCAGGAGCGATGTTGGCCAGTCAAAAGGTCGCTATTAGGCGTAGCGGCTTATTGTTTGATCAAAATCAGCTATTGCAAGATATCGATGCTGGTCAGCAGTTGGCAGTGACGATGATTCGCGCGGATAGTCAGCTTAACGATACCGATAGTGAGCGAGACATTTGGGCACAGCCAATTCCGCCTTACACATTGGCGAACCATGGTATTAGTGTTGAGTTACGCGATGAGGCGGGTCGTTTTAATATCAATAATTTGTATCAAGGCGGTGCGGTTAATACGGCTGCACTGGCAGTCTTTCAACGATTATTGACTGAACTAAACCTAGAGACAGATATTGCTATTGCGGTACTTGATTGGCAAGACGCGGACAGCGATGTCTATCAAGATGGTGGTGATGAAAGCACAGTATACGCCCAGCAGTTAAACGGCACTACAAATGGTTCTTTACCTAATCAACCTTTTGTCAGTATTGATCAGTTACAAGAAGTGCGGGGAGTGAGCGCTGAGGCGTTAGCGACCATGCGACCTTATCTGACTGCGGTTCCTTATTACGTGCCTATCAACATCAATGCTGCCAGCCCAGTATTGTTAGCAGCACTGATTGATGGTGCAACCAGCCAGCAGATGCAAGGATTGGTCGACGCGCGCGCAAGACAAGCATTGACCTCTATCGATGAGATATGGCAGCTGACAAATCTGAGCGACGTAGATGATACACAGCGTCAAGCGATAGCCCCGTTGCTAGCAGTTGACAGTCAGGCTTTTATGGCGCTTATCACAGCAAGTGACAATGTTGTTACTGATAATGGACGGGGTAGACAGCGCTTTGCTACCGTTTTAATCAGCAAGACCGCAGTGAACGACAGCCAGCGGTCAAATAATAACCAAACCCCAAACGGTACTGATGGTAGTAATACCAATAGCGACACGCCCAAAGAAATCAAAGTGATTGGACAGCGACTATGGGCTTTTCGTCCGAGTTTTTAGTGAATCATCGTGAATGACTCATCAATCTCGCAGGCGAGTCTCTTCACTCGATTTCCAGTTATAAGCACCATAAAACAACATCTGTGCTTGACGAGTACAATTATGGAGCATCAACTGCTTATTCTCTTCGATCTCATTTAGATCGATCTCATCATCGTGGTCTTCAGTATAGGTCAACTCCAACCAGTCGATAATCCAAGAAAAGAACATATTTACGCCAGCCTCAGCAAGCAAACGGCGATCATAAGCATTGATATGCGTAAACGCTGGCTGTAACGCCAAATCATCTGCTAAGCTTTGAGCATGCTTTTTTACTAACTCATTAATAGCTTTGCGTACCGCTTCTGAACCGCCATAACGCTCACTGACCAAAAACTGCCAGTAATAAGGCTGGTCGCTGACCATATACAAAAACAGCTGAATACTCTTAGCTATCTGACGATCAAAACTGCGTTTACGTCCAATTTGTAGACTATCGCTAAGTGCGGCTAGCGTACCGCCCAGCTCCTCGATGACTAAGGCGCGCCCTAGGGACTCCATATCATCAAAATGACGATAAAACGCAGTCGGCACTACGCCAACCTCGCGGGTGACTTGCCTGAGACTAATAGAGCTAAAAGATTGCCCTGTCATACATAGATCAAGTACGGCGTTAAAAAAAGCGTGCCGAGTTTGAAGTTTCTTTTGTTCGCGACTGCTCATAATATTTCAAAATTGTCCGATTAGTGTTTATCATACTCATTTCAACGCATAAATACGACCAAAATGCGCAATTCGTGTGAATTTACTAGAGCTGTACTTGGTTTTTTAAACCAGGGTATCCCAATGGCCTTGTAGTTCTTGCGCCAATCGATAAGCCTCGTGATCATTCATACCGGTAATAAAATCTAAAATATTCAATATATTGTCATAAATATCGTCTGACAACACGCGGCGATGTTCGTCAAAATGTGGCCGTAGCAAGCTCAGCAGACGCTGCTGCTCAAAAGACATCGATGATAAGTTGCCTACTTGAGAGCCTGTCCAAGCCAATGGCACAAAAGCATCCATCAGGCGATGCAGACATTGATTGGCCATCAGCTCCATTCTGACTTTGCTTGGGTGATTGAATATTTTTTCGCGCGCTAATTGCTTTGCCTGCAATATACCGTTTTGTACGCTAGTATCACAGTGAGCAAACAAGCTACCTTGCAGTGTACCAGCCAGCAGCGCTGCACTGTTGGCGACAAAAGCATCGGTGACCGTATTGACCAACCGCATCATAGCACGTGATCGTAATGAGGCGAGGCTCTGCCTGACAGACATGTGCGCGGGCAGGCTGACGCTATCAGGACGCTCACCAATCAATTCATAGAATATCGTGGCAACCTCATGATAGGTGAGCATATTGAGATTAATGCCATCTTCTAAATCAATTAGGGCATAGCAGATATCGTCTGCCGCTTCCAACAGATAAGCTAAAGGATGACGAGCAAACCCATCGTGTTGTGCGGCGCGCGGCAGCTGTAAACACGCTGCCAGCTCCTCTAACTGAGCAGCCTCACTATAAAAACAGCCAAACTTCTGTATATTGTGATTTTTATCATCAGCGTCATTGCTGTGAGTGGCGAGCCAAGGATACTTCATAAAAGCGCCTAGCGTTGCGCAGGTGAGACGCATACCGCCTTTATCAGGATGGTGCTCATTGCGTACTAAGAGCCGAAACCCTTGGGCATTGCCTTCGTAGGCCAGTAAGTCCAAACGCTCATTGCTACTTAGCTGTTGTAGTACTGCTTGAGGATCGGACTGCCTAAACCAATCACGAATGGCGTACTCTCCAGCATGTCCAAAAGGCGGGTTACCAATATCATGAGCGAGACAGGCAGCCTGTACTATTACCCCTACATCGTATGGTGAGACGCCTGCTGGTAGACCACTGCCCAACTTATCATGGAGTTTTTCTGCTGCCAGCATGCCCAATGAGCGCCCAATAGAGGAGACCTCAAGCGAATGGGTGAGACGTGTATGAATACCCAGTTGATTGGTCAAGGGATGGACTTGGGTTTTTTGGTTTAACTGACGAAATGAGTGAGAAAATATCAACCTGTCATAGTCTTTATGAAACTGAGAGCGAGTACTGGTATTGGTATTGGACTTTTTGGCAGCGCCAAGACGTTGCGAGTTGAGAAGATGAGACCATTGCGCGGTAGAAGACAGCAAAGAGGGAGAGGTACTTAGCATACTAAAACATCCGAAACCAAGGGAGCTTCTAGCATAGCAAAATAGCGCCCTTGGTACAGCTATAGTCAACTCTTTATAAATTAGATATGGTGTCAGTCTTGCTTAGCTGACTCATTATAGTACTATCACTCGCCGCCCTTATAACTAATAGATATTGAACAGACTATATTAAGATTTTTGACAGTCAAAAAGTACGTCTTCTTCTTCGATAGCTACGTTGCTGTCTAATGTCTTGTTTAACAATGTTGCACGGTCACCATTTACTTGCCAGATAATACCATGATCGTTATCTAAGCCAATATCACTGGTGTAGATGGCTTTATCCGTATTCACATTGCTATCAGAAGCCGCTGACAAATCGTACTCAATACCATCGATAAGCAGATGTGCTGTCTGCGGCGTAACATCATTATGATAAGAGACACCGATAGTAGCAGCTGGCTCACAGGTGAACGTTATGCTGTTGCTGGCGTGCTCAGAATGGTCGTGACCTGCATGCTCATGTCCTTCGTGAGTGTCCATGTCACTATGGCTTTCATGGTCATGTCCTTCATGATCGTGTTCCATATCATCATGTGCTTCGTGGTCATGCTCTTCATGAGCATGTTCATCGTGTCCTGCATGACTGTCTGTGGTTGTTACATCTTCAGATGCTACTGGTTCACTGTCTGTTTTGGACTGGCAACCTAACAGTGAAACTGTCATAACACTGCTTATTAGAGAAATGCTTACGAATTTGGAGAAAGTAAAAGAATTGATCACAATATAATCCTAGAGTAAGACAAAAAAGATATGTTATATTATAACAATTAAGTAATAAAATAAAGCCGATGCTGGAGAATATCCAGCATCGGCTTGTTAGCGACTAAACAGTGTTAACTATCTAAAGCTACACGTTAAATCTAAAGTGCATGACATCGCCATCTTGCACGATATAAGTTTTGCCTTCTAGACGTGATTTACCAGCAGCGGCAGCGCCTTTCTCACCATTATGTTCGATGAAATCATCATAGGCAATGACTTCGGCACGAATAAAACCACGCTCAAAATCAGTGTGGATCACACCTGCTGCTTGCGGTGCGGTTGCGCCAATGGCTACTGTCCATGCGCGCACTTCTTTTACGCCAGCTGTGAAGTAGGTCTGCATATCAAGTAAGTCGTAACCACCGCGGATGACTTGGTCAAGACCGGCCTCTTCCATATCCATCTCAGCTAAGAAGTCTTTCTTATCTTCTTCGTCCAGCTGAGCGATTTCAGCTTCGATTTGGTTGCATAGAGCGATCACGATAGAGTCTTCACCAGTTGCATAGTCGCGCACCGCATCGAGATATGGGTTGTTTTCAAAACCATCTTCAGCAACGTTTGCGATATACATGGTAGGTTTTAGGGTGATTAAACCATAGCTTCTGATTAATTTTTTCTCATCAGCATCTAGAGTAGCCGCACGTGCCGCTTTACCTTCTGCTAATAATGGCTCAATCTTTTTGAACACATCAAGCATGGCACTGGCGTCTTTGTCACCGCCCTTGGCTTTCTTGGTCAAGTTAAGGATAGCGCGTTCAACGGCTTCTAAGTCGGCTAAAGCCAGTTCAGTATTGATGGTTTCAATATCGTCAATCGGGCTGACGCGACCATCAACGTGTACCACGTTGTCATCGTCAAAACAGCGAACGACGTGAGCAATCGCATCAGTCTCACGGATATTGGCTAGGAACTGGTTGCCCATACCTTCACCTTTTGAGGCGCCTGCGACCAGCCCTGCAATATCGACAAACTCCATCGTCGTAGGCATCACGCGCTCAGGATTGACGATATCAGCCAGTTGCTTTAGGCGAGGGTCAGGTACTGGTACGATACCAGTATTGGGATCTTTGGTACAAAATGGAAAGTTTTCAGCGGCAATACCCGCTTTGGTTAATGCATTAAACAAGGTGGATTTACCCACGTTTGGTAGGCCGACGATGCCGCAATTAAAACCCATAACATTCTCTCAATGTATTAATAAAAATAGTTGGTATGTAGTGACTATCAGACTGATTATGGCGTAAGCCTAAAACCTCACCTGTACGAAACGAAGCGCGTTTAAAATAGGCATTTAGAACAGCAGTCAGATAGTCAATCAAAATTGGGCACATTGTAGCAAATTTACCTGAATAGGGGTGAGGTTGTTACTTTATATGCTAAGGTTTTTGCCTGCCAATGACAGCCTGCTCGATGGCTAGGTTCGTATACATAGAGCGTCCATAAACGAGTCGGGCAGCTTATATGAGTGGTAAGCATTACTTTTGCGCGGTTATTCAAGACTTTTTAGTATGGTAAGCTATCTGATACAAACAGTACCCTAAAGCACAAGACGATGAAGCACTTGTGTGGTGTTTGACTTAACAGCTAATACTGATTCTATAGCCTGATATCACAGCGATAAAAAGCTGACCAAAAAACAATCAGTTCGCACCAAAATAAAACGTAAGGCAATATCTGACGATGACAATCTCGATCTTTGATACACAGCGCTATAAATATCCGCAAAACTTCCTTGAGATGAAGCCTAAGCTTGCTCGACTTGAGCAGGCCGTAAAAAAGCTAGAGGCAAATTTAATTCATACCAGTGATGTCAAAAATACCAAGCTTCTCGCTCAACGGTTAGATAGTCATTTAGGATTAACGGTTGACTATGCCAGCGGGTTAAATCCCGATCAGCTTATGGCAGCCACTACCACCGAAGGTAAAGTGTTGGTCATTGCGGGCGCAGGCTCTGGCAAAACCAAAACCTTGACCTATCGTACCAGTTACTTGCTCGAAAACGGGGTATCGCCTAAAGAGATATTACTACTGACATTCACTCGTAAAGCCGCGAATGAAATCAAAGATCGCGCTAAGTCTTTGCTGGCAAGTAGGCTAACAAACGAAGAGCTAGCTGAAGATAAGCTACCAACAGACAAGACATTAAACAGCATCACGAGTGGCACGTTCCATTCGTTTTGCAATATGCTGCTACGCCAGTATTCTGGGCTGCTTGGTATCAATCCACGATTTACTATTTTGGATACCAGTGATAGCGAAGATGCGATTGACTTGGTACATAAAGAAAAAAAATATCCCGCACAAACTAAAACCCAAGCTTTTCCACGTAAAAAAACACTGCAAAATATCATATCAACGTCTAGAAACAGGCGCATTCATATTCGCGACTTAATAGAAAGCAATTACCCTGATATCGCGGTACACATTCCTATCATCGAGCAGTTGGCAGTTGACTTCCATGAGTATAAACGCGCCAATCACTTATATGATTTTGACGATATCATTAGTCAAGTGGTTCGCCATCTAAAAACCAACGACACTTTTCGGCAGCGACTCCAAAGCACGTACGGTTATGTCATGGTTGATGAATACCAAGACACCAATATCCCGCAAAAGCAGCTGATCGATTTGATCTGTGAGCCTGACTCGGTGTCACTAATGGTCGTTGGTGATGACAATCAAAGCATCTACGCCTTTCGCGGTGCCAATTATGAAAACATTTTGCTGTTCGGTGAGACATATCCTGCTGCCAAACTTATCAAGCTTGAACAAAATTATCGCAGCACGCCATCAGTTTTAAACTACATCAATGCATTGTCAGCGCAAATTACCTTGGGCTATCAAAAGCAGTTGCACTCTGACGCACCCGTAGCAGGCGACAAACCAATATTTCGACGACTCAGCGATGAGACGAAAGAAGCGAGTTATATTACTAATAAAATTATCGCGCTCAAGCCAGAGTTTGACTATAACGATTTTGCTGTGTTGTGCCGTACGTCTTTTCAGTCCAATTATGTACAGTTGGAGTTTATGGCGCGCAATATTCCCTTTATCGTGGTGGGCGGTATCAAATTCATCGAAAGGCGACATATCAAAGATGTGCTGGCGTTCGTCAAAATACTCTATAACCCAAATGATACGATTGCGTGGCACCGTATATTGACCTTGTTTAAAGGAGTAGGTGCAGTTACCGCAACTCGTCTCACACAAGCCATCACTGCTGACAACAATGCGTTTGAGCCGTTATTGGCAGTGCCGTTTGCCAAAAAAAGCGAACAGCTACAACCGCTGTACCATACACTTGTCAGCGCCCAGAAAGCGGAATCGGTTGAAATAGCCATTGAGCGTATTCTTGATTTTTATATACCTGTGTTAAAGCTGATTGAAGACAACTGGCGTGAGCGTACTGAGGACTTTCGGGTGTTAAAGAACTTAGCGACAGAGCATACCAGCCTCGATAGCTTTTTGGAAAATCTCGCGCTCGACCCACCGAATGATTCGGTCGCGGTCATGGGGCGCTCTGACGATGAACAGAGTAATGATAAGGTCACCATTTCAACCATTCATAGTGCTAAAGGTCTAGAGTGGCCAGTGGTATTTGTTAACTCATTGGTAGATGGCATCACGCCGCATCACCGCTCGCTGGATGACTTTGAAGCACTAGAAGAAGAGCGTAAACTGTTTTATGTGGCCTGTAGTCGTGCAAAGACACAGTTATATCTGACCGCGCCGAATTATTTTTCTAGCTACTCTGGATATTTTGATATGGCATCACGCTTCATCGCGGAGTTATCTGCCGACGAGGTAACAGTAGAAACAGTAAAACCGCCTATCATGGATAATGATGATCCAATGTGGTGGTAACTGTTGATGAGACTGCGTAATTGAGTTATTTTTATAAGGTAAAGGAGGAGAGCGTATTTTTTATATCACATGAGATCTACAGTAGAAATTCGTGCTGATTTTTAGCTTATTCCCTCCCATTTTTATGACCAGATAACCATGCCACACCTCAGTTATTCCTTTTGAAAATACTCTACCAATAAAGGCATAACTAAAAGTATTTAATGGCGAAAATATTTTTCAGATAAGGGTTTCATATTTAGCCCAATGCGTTACTATTAGCACCTAATTCGGTTCGACCCTTATATTTGATACTCTGTATTAACACCCTAAGAAAAGGATAGGTTATGCGCTACGAAGTGATCGTTATCGGTGCAGGTATGGTTGGCACGTCAATCGCGTGGCATCTACAAAAAAATAACTCAAATGTATTACTCTTAGATAAGAAATTGCCAGGTTCAGAGACCTCGTATGGCAATGCAGGATTGATTCAGCGCGAAGCGATTCATACGCATCCTTTTCCGCGTCAGCTGACAGAAATGATTAGAGTATTGCCAAACCAAGGGACAGATATTCGCTACCGCATACCAGCTATTTTGCGTTATCACCAAGCGCTATTACAGTACTGGAAATACTCTACGCCAGCATCCGTCAAAAAAATTGAATCTGAATGGCAGACGTTGATCGAGCATTGTACCAGTGAGCACCAAACCATGATCAGCGCCTCTGGTGCTGACGAGCTCATTACTCGTGATGGTTGGTTGCAATTGCATCGCTCAGAAGAAACGTTTAAAGAAGCGCAAACATCAGCCATTGATGCTCGTAACCAAGGTGTTGAGCACAATGTTCTCAACCTTGAAGAACTAAAAGCCATGGAGCCAAGCGCCAATTTTGAAGGGTTCGTTGGTGCGATTCATTGGAAAAACTCTTGGCAAGTATCAAACCCAAGCTCGCTTGTAAAAGCCTATGCAAAAAACTTCCAAGACATGCAGGGTACGATCAAAGAGAATGACGTTAAAGAAATCGTCAAAGATGCTGACGGCTGGAAAGTTATCACTGATAAAGATACTTACTACAGTGATAAATTAGTCATTGCAGCAGGTCCATGGTCGAATGATTTGATCAGACCACTGGGATATGACCTACCGTTATTCCCGATGCGTGGCTACCATCAGCATTTCAAAGTAACAGATAAGAACACCATCAATCATAGTATGTTTGATATGGACAAAGGCTTTGTCATGGGTCCAATGCAGCAGGGTATCCGTATCACGACTGGTGCTGAGATGACGACCATGAATGCGCCAAAGAACTTTGGTCAGTTAAAAACCGTATTGAAACTTGCTAAGAAAATCTTGCCATTAGAAGATGCCGTTGAAAGTGAAGCATGGGCTGGATCACGTCCTTGTATGCCAGATATGAAGCCCGTCATCGGACCTGCTGACAAGCATGACAAACTATGGTTTGCGTTTGGTCACAGTCATCAAGGCTTTACCTTAGGGCCAATGACAGGGCGCCTGGTTGAAGAGATGATTCATGACAAGCCGGCATTGGTAGATTTGGCACCATTTAGTGCACAGCGTTTTTCTAATTAAAAGCGCGTCTAGCAAATTTAGCACCATTTTAAGTTAATAAATTAAAGGTAGATAACATGATAAAGAAATTACATAGCACCCCACGCATGAGCAGAATCGTCGTCCACAACCAGACCGTTTACTTATGTGGTCAGGTCGGTAATGCAGAAGACGATATCAAAGCGCAAACATTGACATGTCTAGAAAAAATCCAAACGCTATTACAAGAAGTGGGTAGTGATAAATCAAAACTGCTTTCAGTGACGGTTTGGATCAAAGACATGGCTGATTTTGCAGCTATGAATGAAGTTTATGACGAGTGGTTTGAAGGTATCGAGCCACCAGCGCGCGCTTGTGGCGAATCAGCACTGGCACGTCCTGAGTTATTGGTTGAGATGATTGCCATCGCTGCTGAGTAATAGTCTGTTCGTAGTACTTGTAACTAATAGTAAAAGCAGTAGAAAGGACAGGATAGCAATATCCTGTCCTTTTCTATGTGTGAAGATAAGCTAGCATAGTGACTAATGTAGCTACTAACACAGTTACTCATATAGCTATTAGCATCCTTTCCATACCGCTTGGCGTTTCTCAATAAACGCATCAATGCCTTCACTCACATCGTCTGCCATCATATTGTCCGTCATTACTTCACTGGCATAGTCATATGCATCTTCGATGTTCATACCCAGCTGCTTATAAAACATACCTTTGCCAGTTTTTACTGCCACCGGAGACTTGGTAGTAATCGCCGTTATCAGTGATTGTAGTGTTTGATCGAGTTGCTCTGCTGGCGCAACTCGATTGATCAATCCATATTGTAAGGCAGTATGCGCATCGATAAATTCACCTGTGATTAACATCTCAAATGCTTGCTTACGGGGTAAATTACGACTGACGGCAACGGCAGGCGTAGAGCAAAAAAGTCCAACGTTTATCCCAGAAGTAGCAAATTTTGCATTGTCAGCGGCAACGGCTAAGTCACAAGCTGCGACCAGCTGACATCCTGCGGCTGTGGCAACGCCTTGTACTTTTGCGATAACGACTTGTGGCATACAGTTGATGGTAAGCATCATTTTGCTACATTGCTGGAATAGGGCACGATGAAATGCTTCATCATCGTTTGCGCGCATTTGTTTTAGATTGTGACCCGCACAGAACGCCTTGCCCGTCGCTTGAATAACCACCACTCTGATCGTATCGTCTTGAGCGATATTGTCCAGTTCTGCTTGCATGGCAGATAGTACTTCAACGGACAGGGCATTGAATTGTTTGGGTTGGTTTAAGGTCAGCGTGACTATGCCACTTTCTTTATTGTCTTCTCTAATAACGAGAAGATTGTCTATGCCTAGAGTAATGCCAGATTGTGTCATTTATCATCCTTGATAATGGGTGGTTTGATTTGGCAAATGCTGCTATCTATGAAGTTATATAAATAGTAGCATGGCTCATATTCTATACAATAGATGGAGCACATAGAAAGCTCATAACAAAATAGCGCACTCAGATGATGAGTACGCTATTGGTTTTTCAATCAGATATAAGCTAAATTTATACTAAACCTAGTATGCGCCTTCGCTATAGATAAGCTCGTAGCTATGGCTATATATCTCGACGATGTTACCGAACGGGTCTTCCATATAAATCATGCGGTAAGGTTTTTCGCCAGGATAGTAGTAGCGTGGTTTTTCCATACGCTTTTTACCACCTGCTGCAACCATACGCTCAGCCAGTTCTTCAACATTTGGATCTTGAACACAGAAATGAAAGATGCCCGTTTTCCAGTATTCAAAGTTATTTTCAGGGTTTTCTTGATTTTTGAATTCAAAAATCTCAACACCGATACGGTCACCAGTAGACAAATGAGCGATACGAAAGCTTCCCCAACCTGCACCAAATACTTCAGTACACATCTCACCAATCGGACTGTCATCTTCGACAATCTCAGTTGGTTCCATGATGGTGTACCAACCCATCACTTCGGTATAAAATTTTACGGCAGCATCTAGGTCTGGGACTGATAGACCAATGTGCGAAAAGCTTCTTGGATAGACGTTATTCATAGTTTGTGCTCCTGTTTAATGTGCGTTTTCTTTAACGTGGAGCCAGTATACAAATACAGATCAATTATGTAAAATTATCAAATATTATATAAATAAGTATAAAACGTAATGACAAATATCACATGGCTACGTACTTTTTGCACGCTTGCTGAGGTCGGGCATTTTACGCGTACTGCTGAGCGCTTATACATGACGCAGTCTGGCGTGAGCCAGCACATACGTAAGTTAGAAGAGCAACTAGATACGGATTTGTTGATTCGACAAGGTAAGCAGTTCTCACTGACCAATGCAGGTGAACAGCTTTATAAAGAAGCAGGTGAGATATTGCAGCGTCTATCAAATTTAGAGCAACGTATCGGTGAAGACCCGCCTTATGAAGGGTTGGTACGGCTAATGTCACCGGGTAGTGTAGGGCTTAAGCTATATCCAAAGCTTCTAAATCTACAGCAGCAACACCCACAGCTGGTGATTGATTATCGTTTTGCACCCAACTCAGATATCGAGCAAGCACTTGCCAACCATGAGATTGATATTGGGTTTATGACAGATATCTCAGAGAATGAAACGGTTAGCTGTAAGCCTATGGCGCAAGAAGCATTGATACTGGTGACACCTGCCACGACAACCGAGCCGAGCTGGGAGCAGCTTACCCAGCTTGGATTTATTGATCATCCGGATGGAGCCCATCATGCAGGCATGCTCCTGACTGCCAACTATGAACAATTTCAGCATATCAACGATTTTGAGAAAAAAGGCTTTTCTAATCAAATTGGTCTGATTTTAGAGCCTGTCAGCAGAGGAATAGGCTTTACGGTTTTACCTGCACACGCAGTAGCTGCTTACTCAAAGCCTGAGCTCATCAACAGCCATGCTTTACCAGTTGCCGTTAGCGAAACGCTATATCTGGCAGTCAGACGACAGCAGGTACTCTCTAATAGAATGCATACGGTCATTGATGATATAAGAAAATGGCTATAGATATGTTGAAAACAATAAATGCACCGCTAGCAGGTATATAGGAGCGGTGCATTTAACGTTTTTATATCTAGAGAAGACTATGAATTTGTGAGCGTTGCGCTACTTTAGGCTTTGGCCCAGCTTAATACTTGCAGCAATATTAGCAGCAGTAGTCTCAATATTGTTGTAAGCAGAGCCTAACACATTATCGATCGTATCTACTTTTTGGATACTCGGCATAACCACATCGAACTGACTGGTCTGGGCAGGTTTTAGTCCATCGACGCTGCCGCAGATAGCGATGACAGGTGTACGGCTAGCCTTAGCGATTTGGCTGATACCGCCTGCCACTTTACCCATGGCGGTCTGCGCATCGAGCTTACCCTCGCCAGTGATGACAAGATCAGTCTCTGCAATATGCTGTGACAGATGAGCCACTCCAGCAACTGTATCAAAGCCTGACTTTAGCTGAGCTTGGAAGAACGTCATCATCGCATAGCCAAGACCACCAGCAGCACCAGCACCTTCAACGTGTTGACAGTCTTCATAACCATGCTGATTGCACATTGTTGCAAAGTGATTTAGTGCCTTGTCCAAAGTATTGACTTGCTCTGGGTTAGCGCCTTTTTGCGGGCCAAATACTGCGCTTGCTCCTAGCAGGCCGCATAATGGATTGGTCACATCACAAGCGACCTCAAATACAGTATTCAATATCTTGGCATTGAGGTTGGTGCTGTCGATATGATGTAGGCTGGCAAGTGCACCGCCACCATGAGTGAGTAAGCTATTATTGATGTCATGAAATGTCACACCTAATGCCATGAGCATACCAAGACCTGCATCATTGGTTGCGCTACCACCAAGACCGATAATGATGCGCTTGGCCCCTTCTGCTAACGCATCTTCGATCAGCTCACCCACACCATAACTACTCGCAATAACAGGATTACGCTCATCAGCTGTCAGTAGATGCAATCCGCACGCTTGAGCCACTTCGATTACCGCAGTCGCGTCAGGCAACAATAAGTACTTTGCGGTGATTGGTCTCATCAATGGATCGTGTACTTTGACTTCTTTCCAGTGACCCCCTAATACATAAGACAACACTGCTGATGTGCCTTCGCCGCCATCTGCCATTGGCAGTAGCTTGTAATCAGCATCTGGAAACACTTGGCTAAAGCCAGACTGAATGGCACGGCAGACATCGAGCGCTTCTAGACTTTCTTTAAACGAGTCAGGGGCAATCAAAATTTTCATACGGCTCTCTTTGAATATCTTAATGACACGATCATTGCGATGGTGTCATGTTTTAAAACGTTTACTTAGTAACAGCCAAATAAACGTCTGTAAAAACAGCTAATCTTAGGATTAGATAAATACTAGCGTCAACAACCAGATAAACACAATGCTAGTCACACCTTGGATACCAGTAGCCATTGAATGAGCTTTGTACGCTTGTGCCACACTCATGCGACTAAACTGGCTCACAATCCAAAAGAAGCTGTCATTGGCATGTGAGATGGTCATGGCACCGGCACCAATTGCCATCACACAGAATACCCGGCCAAGCTCGCTGTCTAGACCGATTTGGTTTAGAAGAGGTGCGACCATTGCAGAAGTCGTAACCAATGCGACTGTGGTTGAGCCTTGCGCTGTTTTTAGCGCAGCAGAGACGATAAATGGCATGAAGATACCTAAACCCAAAGCAGATAGCGTTGAACCCAAATAATCGCCAATTGGTGTCACTTTTAACATGGCACCAAATGCGCCACCAGCACCAGTGATCAGTAGGATAGGAGCAGCAACAACCAAACCTTGTGAGATGCTATCGCTAATTTCTTGCGTTTTTTGGCTTGATTTGATTAAGAAGAATGATAAGAACAAGCCGATAAGTAACGCAGTCAGTGGATTACCAATGAATATTAAAATATCAGCTACCATGCTACTGCCAAATGGTGCACTTGGGAAATTAGCAACCGAAGACAAGCAGATCAATATAATAGGAACAATAATAGGTAAAAACGCCATTGTCGCTGATGGTAAGTGACTATAATCATCACGAGTTTTCATGCCTTCAGGCATTGCTGCTGCTGGCGCGTCAGCCTTGTTTATGTTGTCAGGTGTTGCATTGAGAAAACGGTTAGACCACCACCAGCCAGCCAGTACCGCCACGGCAGTCACGACCACACCCACCATGATGACCAAACCCAAGTTAGACTCTAGTCCTAAATTCCCCGCTGCCGCGATTGGACCTGGTGTAGGTGGTACGAAAGTATGAGTAGCATATAGACCTGTTGCCAAAGCAATACTCATCGCCACACTTGAGACGTTCAAGCGCTCAGCTAGAGATTCTTTTAGAGAGTTCAAGATGATGTAGCCTGAGTCACAAAACACAGGTATTGATACTACCGCACCAACGATAGACATCGTCAAAGTAGGAAAGCGCGGCCCCAACACTTTGATCACTGACTCTGCCATTACGATAGCAGCGCCTGTCTTTTCAAGGATTAAACCAATAATCGTACCAAATACAATAACTAGACCGATGTATCCTAGAATCCCACCGAAACCATCAGAGATTGTTTTTGCGACTGTATTGAGCGGTACTTGATAAAATAGCGCGACCAAAAAAGCAGATAGAATCAATACTAAAAAAGGATGCCACTTCAGTTTTGCAGTAGCGAAAATAATAAAAAGAATGGTCAGTACAAGCCAAAATACAATCATCACTGTCTCAATATGGTTTAGAACTTAATGGATTATTAATACAAATACAGTCAATTTTATATAAATCATATACGGCATCAGCGCTGCTCAGACTATATGTCATAGTGGCAGGAATCTTATTTGCACAGGTTTTTATATGAGTCATCTTGAACTGATTATAAACATGAATAACGATACGAAATTTTGAAGGGGCATATTCTATAGCAAATGGCTGCTACTAGGAAATATATTCAGCAGAAATATAGTGCTATTTCTATCCATGCCATATTGAAAAATAATATGGCTGTATCGGACTACTGTTTATTAAAGCCATTCTAAAAGAAAATCAACGTTTGTTCAAAGTATTTCATTGCATCGAAACTATTGAGGTCTATTTTATTAGAATAGGTTATATGGATAGGGCAAAAAAAACTGGCCACATGTAGTGACCAGTTTGTACTGATAAGAGATAATGTCTAACGCAATGCTCATATCAAAGTTTTAGCCCAAAACAAGGTATGAGTAAGCGGTATTTATACGATATGGTATTGAACTAACGAACAACTATACATGACTACGCGATTTTATCGAAAAACGCTTTGTTTGGCGTGGTTGATATCGTTGTATCAAAACTCACATGAATACCTTGTTCGTCGTGAGTGGCATACCAATGATCGTCATTATCACTCGTCAATAGTTGGAAGTACTTGTCATTGACGATTCTGCCTACTGTATAAATTTCACCTTCTAGGTAAATATCATTGCCTTGAATACATAGAAGCTTATCATCAGTGTATATTTCATTGTCTTTCATACTTGTGTGCCCTGTTGTAAATAAAACAGCAGAATATCAATCCTGCTGTTGATAATAAAGACGATTATATAGGCACTATCTTATTGTTTGGTATACCATTTTTAAGGTAGTTGTAGCAAATAGTTGCTATATCATTACATAGGTAACATCGCCGTTAGGACAGTATTTTTTTAAGTAACTTATAAACGACTAATATTTAGCCGACTAATATTGAATTGAATTTCGATCTATCAGAATAGCGCTGCGCAAGACGACAGTAAACTAGTCTACAATTAATCAAAAACCGTACACAATAAAAAAACCAGCAACACAAGGCTGCTGGTTTTTTTGAATAAATCTAACTGTCTAAAGAATTACTCTTCAGAGTAGTCTTCTTCAGATTCTTCTTCGTCAGCTGAATCTTCGTTGTTACCATCTTCAGAAAGAATAGTAACTAAGATGCTAGCAGTAACGTCATGGTGTAGCTGAATATCAACATTGTATTCGCCAATTTGACGTAGAGTGCCTTCAGGTAGCTTGATTTCAGCACGGTCAACTTCTAGACCTGAGTTAGTCAATGCTTCAGCGATATCGCGAGTACCGATAGAACCGAATAGCTTGCCTTCGTCACCTGATTTAGCACGCATGATAACATTAACGTCAGTTAGTGCATCAGCACGCTCTTGAGCAACAGCGATCTCTTTTGCTTCTTCAGCTTCAAGCTCAGCACGACGTGCTTCGAACTTTTCGATGTTAGCTTTAGTAGCAGGTAGAGCGCGGCCCTGAGGGATAAGAAAGTTACGTCCGTAACCTGGTTTTACATCGACAGTTTCACCGAGTTTACCAAGGTTGACGATACGCTGTAACAAAATAATTTGCATGAGTCATTCCTAGTTAGCGGTTAACCTTGATGGTTATCAGTGTATGGAAGTAGCGATAAATAACGAGCTTGCTTGATAGCAGTCGCTAGTTGACGCTGATATTTAGTAGATGTACCAGTAATACGGCTAGGTACGATTTTACCATTATCACTAATATACTGTTTTAGCAATTCAACATCTTTATAGTCGATGTGAGTGATGCCTTCAGCAGTGAAACGGCAGAATTTGCGACGGCGATAGAAACGTGCCATGAGTATTCTCCTTTAATTAGTCTTCACTGTTGTCGTTGTCGTCATTATCGTTTTCACGATTGTCTGGACGACGAGTAGTTGCTTTGCGTGCGCGTTTTTCATCGGCATTCTTGGCTAACTGCGACTCTTCAGTGACAGCTTCGTCACGGCGCATAACTAGACTACGAATGATCGCGTCGTTATAGCGGAATAATTCTTCAAGTTCAGCTAAAGTTTCACCGTCAGTTTCAATGTTGAAAAGAACGTAATGAGCTTTGTGAATCTTGTTAATTGGGTAAGCCAGTTGACGACGGCCCCAATCTTCTAGACGGTGGATAACACCGTTGTTGTCTTGAACTAACTTGATGTAGCGCTCAACCATGCCGACCACTTGGTCGCTTTGGTCTGGGTGTACAAGTAACACCAGTTCGTAATGTCGCATTATGACTCCTTACGGATTAGTAGCTATTAACCCTATGTTAATAGCAAGGAGATTTATAAGGTAAGCCCTAATTCCTAAAAATATAATAAGAAAAAAGCTTAGTTTATAAAGCGCCGTATTATAACAGTACTCGGTGATTAACACAAAGGTTAATCACCAAGCTGTTGCCAATAAGATATAAAAAGAGGATAAATAATCTCTGCCAAATAAAAAAGCCGCGATTATACGCAGTTTTTTTATAGTAACTACAAGAAAAAGTAGAGACAGTATTGATAATCGAGTATAAAAAAGATTTACTTCGTTTTAGACTTTTTTTCTAACTGGCTACTGTCCGCTTTGACGACTAAGGTTTTGGCAAGTTTGTCATGCCAGCCGATATTTTGAGGGTTTCTTGATGCCATGTAATAATGAATAGCGATAATCACAAAACCTAAAAAGCTGGTAAATGAAAACAGCAAGTTGTAGATGATGAACAGTAACAATGTACGCGTACCGATAAGCTTTATGAATGAAGGCAGTCGATGCGTGGTTTGATCCACCACTCGAATACCAGTAATCAGTTTGCCTAGTGATTGACCGCGCATGGCAATAAATAACAATTGCAAAGCAAATAGACCAAATACCATCACTTGCGACATCATTAACGTGCTACTAGGAAGGCTTTCCATCAGCGTCATTGAATACTGATAGGCGGCGTCCATGTCTTGGATGTTTTGGAACTTGGTGTAATCCACATCCAATTTGGTCAATGCCATGACCAATGGCAAAATGGCTAAGACATAAAGTAAACCATTTAATGCCGTTGCCAATACACGCGACATAATAGGCGCGAGCACGACGTTACCCACGGTTTTGTCTGCGGCCGTCTTTTTGAGATTGGACTTGTTCAACGATACATTGTTATGCGGCGTTTGATGACGATTGGTCGTCATATCTGCCTTGACGCTTTTGGGACGTTCAGGCTTGCCGTACAATCTATCTAGTGAGACAGACTTATCTTCTTGACCACTCGCGCTATTAGCATTGTCTTCAGGAAACACGGTTACATTGTTGATAATGGAATCGTTGTTTTCAGAACGACCACTAGCAGTAGGTCTATAAGCCGCTTGGTTGTTGGTGAGATTGCCTACACGTTGCCATTGGCTCAGGCCTTCATGCCACATCAAATCATCTAGCAGTACTTCACCAGAGGCGA
This sequence comes from Psychrobacter sp. H27, assembly GCF_059072655.1. NCBI lineage: Bacteria > Pseudomonadati > Pseudomonadota > Gammaproteobacteria > Moraxellales > Moraxellaceae > Psychrobacter > Psychrobacter sp. H27. The sequence continues at coordinate 3,082,968 of NZ_JCACRX010000001.1, forward strand.
GCATAATATTCAGCTGCTCCAAATCATATGGGCCAGCTTGTACGTTATTTCGAGCAAGGAAAATCTGCATAATTGCCTGCATAGTTAGTCATGTCTTAACACATTATATTAGGGTCTATTTGAAAAAATCAAATAGACCCTAATAGTGGTATCTTTAATGACTGTGTGAATTACCCCAGTAACTTAATACTGTGACTTAGCATAGTGAGTCAATATAGTTACTTAACACAATGATCACTTAACACAGTGACTTACTGTGCTTCTTCACCAGCTAAGAAGAACCAAGTATCTAGTACAGAATCAGGATTCAATGATACTGAGCTGATGCCTTGCTCCATAAGCCAGAATGCTAGATCTGGATGATCTGATGGACCCTGACCACAGATACCAACATATTTGTTCTGTTTACGGCAGGCGTCAATAGCCATCGTCAATAGTTTCTTAACTGCAGGGTCACGCTCATCAAATAGATGTGAGACGATGCCTGAGTCACGATCAAGACCAAGCGTTAGCTGAGTCAAATCGTTAGAACCAATAGAGAAACCATCGAAGTGCTCTAGGAACTCTTCTGCGAGTAAGGCGTTGGTTGGTAGTTCACACATCATAATGACGCGTAGACCATTTTCGCCGCGTTTTAGACCATTCTTTTCAAGTAGCTCAATTACTTGTGCTGCTTCGTCAGTGGTACGGACAAATGGGATCATGATCTCAACATTGGTCAGACCCATCTCATCACGAACACGTTTTAGTGCTTTACACTCAAGCTCAAAGCAATCACGGAAGTTGTCAGAGACATAACGGCTAGCACCGCGGAAACCAAGCATTGGGTTTTCTTCTGATGGCTCGTATAACTTACCACCGAGTAGGTTAGCATATTCGTTTGATTTGAAATCTGACATACGAACGATAACTGGCTGATCCATAAAGGCAACGGCTAGGGTTGAGATACCTTCAACCAATTTATCAACGTAGAAATCAACTGGTGAGGCATAGCCTGCAATACGCTCTTGGATTGCTTGTGAGATCTCACGTGGCAAGCTGTTCATGTTTAGTAGCGCTTTTGGATGCACACCAATCATACGGTTGATGATGAACTCTAGACGCGCAAGACCAATACCTTCGTTTGGCATTTGGGTGAATGAGAACGCGCGATCCGGGTTACCAACGTTCATCATCACTTTAAATGCAAGCTCTGGCATAGACTCAACAGAGTTGGTCTGTACTTCAAAATCAATCTGGCTCTCATAAATGAAACCAGTGTCACCTTCAGCACAAGACGCAGTCACGTCTTGACCATCAACCAATAACTCAGTGGCGTTACCACAACCAACGATAGCTGGCACACCTAGCTCACGCGCGATAATAGCCGCATGACACGTACGGCCACCACGGTTAGTGATGATAGCAGAAGCGCGCTTCATAACTGGCTCCCAATCCGGATCAGTCATGTCTGATACCAGTACGTCGCCTTCTTCTACTTTGTCCATCTCGTTTAGGTTGCTAACGATACGCACTTTACCTGAACCGATACGCTGACCGATTGAACGACCTTCACACAATACTTTTGCGCCAGTCGTGTCGATAACATAACGCTCCATGACATTGCTGTCTTGGCGGCTCTTAACAGTCTCAGGACGTGCTTGAACGATAAAGATCTCACCGCTATCGCCGTCTTTTGCCCATTCGATGTCCATTGCATGACCATAATGCTGCTCAATGGTTACGGCTTGTTTGGCAAGTGAGGTCAGCTCTTCAGTAGATAAAGAGAACTGCATACGCTCTTGCTTTTCAACATCAACAGTTTTCACTGATTTAGCCGTGCTGCCTTCATCACCATAAACCATTTTCTTGTGCTTGCTACCTAGGTTACGACGGATAACAGAAGGCTTACCATCAGCTAGCAGACGTTTTGAGATATAAAACTCATCTGGGTTAACTGCGCCCTGTACAACCATCTCACCTAGACCGTAGCTTGAGGTGATGAATACCACCTGATCAAAACCACTTTCGGTATCTAGTGTGAACATAACACCAGCAGCACCAGTCTCTGAACGCACCATACGCTGTACAGCAGCAGACAAGGCAACGCCTTCATGCTCAAAACCTTTATGAACACGATAAGAGATGGCACGGTCGTTATATAAAGAGGCAAATACTTCTTTAATAGCGATTAGAACGTTATCAATACCACGAATGTTCAAGAAGGTTTCTTGCTGACCAGCAAATGAGGCATCTGGCAAATCTTCAGCGGTAGCAGAAGAACGGACAGCAACCGCGATGTCTTCACCGCCACTCATCGTTTCAAATGACTGACGTACTTCTTGCTCAAGATCTTTTGGCAGCTCTTGTTCAATAATCCAAGTACGGATCTTTTTACCTGTTTCTGCAAGTTTTTTGACATCATCAACATCTAGTGTTTTTAGCTCGTTGTTGATTTTGTCAAGCAAGCCTGTTTCTGTCAAAAAGCGATTGAAAGCATTTGAAGTGGTGGCAAAACCGCCTGGAACACTAACGCCTAAATCAGATAGATGGCTGATCATTTCACCAAGAGAGGCATTCTTGCCGCCAACCATTTCGATATCGTCTTTTCCTAGCTGATCAAGATTGATTACAAGTGCTGTAGATTGCGCTGCCATGATAACTCCAGAAAATAAGGTTATTTAGTAAAGATTATAACGGTGAATTATACCGCCATATTATGAGGATTTCGAGGGGTTTGACCAAAAAACTTGTTAAAAATACACAAATTGTAGGAATTGCCACATAAATTTTGGTAAGTGGCTGATATTTTTTTGTCTGAAAGCACAAAAAATATCAACAGTATCAGTAATAGTATGTGCTTGTTGAGTGCTTATAATTGTCAAGAAATTTGAAGATGAGTGCATTCGAGCGACGGTATTCGAGTATTCTCACAACTTCTATTTCTACATAAAAGGTTCAGTAATAAAAACATTTAATGAGTAGGCAGTTGAAGGTAATGATTGCGTGAAAAACCGTGTTGGTTCTAAGTGTGTGCCTGTAACATTGATTTCTATTAAGGGCTTAATATGCGTATAATGTAGCGCATAGATAGGTGATGTGCATGGTTCTATCAACGTACGATACAGATGCCGCTGTGTATCTCGTTCAAGAGCAATCATTGAGTACTTAAATAGCTAATCAGGTAACTCAATTAAGCCGCCAAATTTAGATAAACGCTATCAAATCATCACTAGAAGCTAAATGAAGATCATTATTGAGTTTTCAACCAAGGTGCCAACGTCATGTACTCAAGCAATCCATCTGAACAAGTTAAGTCCACTATCCAAAACCATCACGCACTCAACTTGGACAGCTCACAAGCCATCAGAACGGCATTTTTCATCTCAGATGGCACAGCGATTACTGCTGAGACATTGGGTCGCGCTATTTTAAGTCAGTTTGCTTCAGTGCCTTTTGAGACGCGTGTTTTGCCATACGTTGACAGCCTAGAGCGTGCTGAAGACGCAGTCGAGCAAATCAATATGGCTTATCAGCGCGATGGCTCACTGCCGCTGGTGTTCGATACTATCGTTAATTCAGAGATCCGCGAAAAGATTAACTCAGCCCACAGCTGTAACTTGGATATGTATGAGGGATTAATAGGACGCGTTGCAGAAGAAACCGGCGTTGAGCCAGATGGTCACTCTGGTCATGCGCACGACGACGTTGACTCTGAAACCTACAAAGAGCGTATCGATGCGGTTCATTTTGCTTTGGACAATGACGATGGAGCGCGTACTCGCCACTATAATGCAGCAGATATTATCTTAGTGGGGGTGTCGCGTTCTGGTAAGACACCGACATCGCTATACTTGGCATTACAGTTTGGTATTCGAGCGGCAAACTATCCTTTGACCGAAGATGATTTGTACGACAATCAGTTGCCAAAAGCATTACGTGAGCACAAAGACAAACTGTTTGGCTTGCTCATTGATACCGATCGCTTAGTAAAAATCCGTCAAGAGCGCCGTGCAGGCAGTCGTTATTCCAGCTACCAACAATGTCAGCAAGAGCAGCGTGCGATACAAGGTATCTATATTACTCATGGTATTCCAAGCTTGGACGTATCGGAGATGTCTGTTGAAGAGATTGCCACCCGTATCTTGCAAATGACTGGTCTTAAGCGCCGTATTGGCTGATAAATTATTACAGTGCGCAATACGTATCAAGATTGCAAAAAAGATATCCATACTTTATGGTGGCGTGATTTTACTAACCTAATTTTATTAACCTACGTAGATCGTAAAAACTCACTCCCATACAAACTTATTCATATAATCAATAAATAAAGAGGACATCATGGTAAGTAAAAGTGCAAGCGACGCGACCAATGATACTGGTAAAGATATTCATACCGAAGTATCTAATAAAGAGAACGGTCGCACGCCCAACCCTGAACATACCGAAGGTAAAGACAAAAAACAAAAAATTGAACAAACCCACGAGCAAGTTACTGATGATGTCATGCACCATCCAGACCTTATCAACCCGCTCGATGACACCCGTATCGATATTCAATCGGGTTTTGCCAAAGACTCTCGTCGCTTAAAAAGCGACAATCACGACTATGAATACGATGTTGTGGTATTGGGTGCAGGACCAGCTGGAGAGGCTGCTGCCATGAAGCTTACCAAATCTGGTAAGAGAGTGGTGGTGGTCGATCCGCGTGATCAGGTGGGTGGTAACTCGACTCATGTAGGTACGATCCCGAGTAAAGCACTGCGCCAATCGGTATTTAACTTGATTAACTTTCGCCGTGATCCAATGTTCACAAAAGCGATGGAGTATAAGCAAGTTCCGCTGAATAAAGTGCTTGCCAACGCTCGTCAAGTGATACGCCGTCAAGTGAACACGCATACGGGTTTTTATGAGCGCAACCGTATTGAAGTCATTCAAGGGTGGGGCAGTTTTGTTGACAAACATACTTTACGTGTTGAAACGGATGACAATGTGTTTGAAACCATTACCTTTAATAAAGCCATCGTAACGGTCGGTAGTCGTCCATATCGTCCTGATATCTTAGACTTCAATCATCCGCGTGTTTTTGATTCTGACAAGATCCTACAGATGGATTATATCGTCAAAAAAATCATCATCTATGGTGCTGGCGTGATTGGCTGTGAATACGCTTCCATCTTTACTGGTCTTGGCTATAAAGTGGATCTGATCAACAACCAAGATCAGTTGCTTAACTACCTCGATAGCGAGATTAGCGATGCCATCGCGCACGATTTTAGACAGTTCGGTGTGCTCATTCGCAGTAACGAAGAGATTGATCATCTTGAGACCCATGATGACTGCGTAATCCTACATCTCAAAAGCGGTAAGAAAATCAAATCAGATGCCATTCTGTGGTCAAATGGACGCTCAGGTAACACTGAAGGTCTAAACCTAGAAGCTATCGGGCTAAAAGCGAACAGCCGTGGTCAGCTAAAAGTTGATGATACTTATCGCACTGATGTTGATAATATCTATGCAGCAGGCGATGTGATCGGCTGGCCATCATTAGCATCAGCGGCATATGATCAAGGACGCTGTGCGGCTGCATTTATGGTTGGCGACAGTGATGCTGAACCTGTATCTAGCGTACCAACGGGTATCTATACGATCCCTGAGATTTCTTGTATTGGCAAAACCGAGCAAGAGCTGACAGATGAGAAAGTACCTTACGAAGTTGGGCAAGCTTTCTTTAAGCATCTGGCTCGCGCACAAATCATTGGTGAGCGTACAGGCGTACTAAAGATACTATTCCATCGTGAGACACTAGAGATTTTGGGTATTCACTGCTACGGTAACCATGCCTCAGAGATTATCCATATCGGACAAGCGGTTATGAAGTGTAACAATACGCTTGAGTACTTCGTCAATACGACCTTTAACTATCCAACGATGGCAGAAGCATATCGTGTTGCGGCGCTCAATGGTCTGAACCGAGTGTTTTAACGATTATCTTTAACTACTGAGAATGCTTCAACGTTTGGAAGTACAAGGTTCGGAATTACAACGTTTAGAAGTAACAAGCTTGGAAGTATAAAGTCCTCTCCATAAAAAGCGCCTGCTATTGTTAGCAGGCGCTTTTTTGTCAGGGGCTTGAGCTCAGTTACTATCAAGCGCTATAAGCGGATTGTCTTTGCGGTATACGTTTGCGTAAAAATAGTAGCAAAGCAAAGTAAAATAGCCATAAGCCTGCCAGTACATAAAACCCAATAGCGACTTGGGACACGCTGGCACCCATTTGGTTCAGCTGTACAGAGGTATTGATGGCAGGGGTTGTGGGCACGATCCAGCGTATGACTTGTAATATCTGAGGCAACTGGTCTGCTGGCCATGGGTAGCCACTCAAGAAAAATATCGGTAGCGAGACAAAGATTAAGATTTGCATGCTACGTTCTCGCTGCCGGAACCATAGCCCAAGCACACAGCCGAGCGTGGCGACCGTTAGGCAGAATAATGCCAAAAACAACAACGTACCAAGCATGTTTTGACCACGTGGATAATGATGTAGCTCAAACGCCCAGCCATAATAAAAACAGCCGACGATAAAGCTTAGCGTGCTTAGCGCTCCGATGCGTCCTAGCCAGCCACGTATGCTCGTCGCATGGCGGCGTTGCTCATACCATGTGCCAATCAGCATCGCTGTCGCCATCAGTAGTGTTTGTTGCAAGATAATGACAGAGACAGCTGGCACGACATAAGCACCATAGCCTTCAGTTTGGTTATACAGTGGTATGATGCGTAGCGGTATTGCTTGCGTGCTCTGTGCGGCAGTGGGTGCATAAGCCCCTTTCGCAACGGCCTTCTTTACCTTTATGCCTGCTGATACCGTACCCACTGCTTGAGAGAAGCCCAGCTGAACATTTTTATTTAAGATAAAATAGCCACCATTACCCAAAACACTGACATGGGCTTGTTGACCTGATAGTACTTGCGCTTCAAGCCCACTAGGAATCACCATATAACCTGCAATTTGATTGGACCACATGGCTTCTTTGGCGGCTTGCTCATTGACAAAACGCTCGGTATCTAAATAGGGGCTGGAGCTTGAATAACGAGCGAGCGTACGCGATAAGTTGCTATTGTCATAATCGATGATACCTACCGGTACATGATTGACCACCTCAGTAGAATAAGGCCACGGATAAAAGAAGCCATAAATAATAGGGGCGATGATCAACATCAGCAAGATGCCTTTATCCCCAAAAATATCTTTAAGCGTTTGGACAAAGCTTGTCCAGAACGACGGTGATGGCGAAGACTTTGTTGATTCAGATTTTTTGAGATTGGGGTTGGATCGTATTGACATTAGCGTGCTCCCCAACGTTCAGGATGTGCCAATGCACGTTTGGTTAATAATGCGGCTAGTAGCAGTGCTATGATCATAGCAAGGGTAAGACCGTAGACACTAGGCAGGGATATAGCAATGGGTGCTTGCATCTGTAGTTGTGCAATATGAAGCTTGAGATAATGCGTCAGTGGTAGGATATTTGACCAATATTGCGCGCTATCACTAATCGCAATATAAGGAAAGGTCACACCAGCAAAGGCGTAAGAAGGCGCTGAGATAAAACCAGTAGCAGACAGCCCCATACGTAGAGAAAAAGCATTCAACGTAAAGATCGCACCCAGCCAAAACGAGAGCGCCATTAGGCATAAAAGACCGGCATATACTACGGCAAGCGAAGCTATGCTTATAGATTGGTTCGAGGTTGCCAGCCACAGTATCATAGCCGACCATACACTATAGGCCAGCATTGGCCAAAAATATTTACCTAACAAACCAAACAATAATACTGACAGGCTGAGTGCCTGTGGCGCTCTTAAGGTTGACGACACCGTGGCATTATCGCTGTTGTTATTGACACTATCTTGCTTGATGAACGGTGCGGTTAGTGTTTTCGGATATCGAGGTGACGTTCGTTTAGGGTTTTTGGTATCAATAAAACGATACCAGCGACCAATATTCTTATCACGTAGCTCACGTCCAATGGTCGTTGCACCAACGACCATTGCCAATATATGTAGCAGGGCAGGTATCACGGTTGAGGCCAAAAACTGTTGATAATTGGTGGCCGCATTGAACAGACTGATACGTTGAATACTGATAGGCGCGTAAGCAGTTGCGGCTTGCGATGGCGCTACGCCTTGCTTGACCAATCGCTGTATCTCGACGCCTGCGGACAGTGTACTTGCAACTGCTTGAACACTCGTTTGAATAATACCAGAGTGAGTACCATACTGTGCGTTTACTTGTAGTGTGAGTGGCGCAGGTGTATTCGATAGAATATGGCGAGAGAAGTCTTCAGGAATCGTCACGACTGCGTAAATATCGCGTTGCAATATCGCAGCCTCGGCCTCTGCTTGAGAATAATACAACTGCCTGACTGTGAGCGTAGGACTGGCTTCTAAGTAGCGTACAGCAGTATTGGCCATCGCACTATTGTCTTGATCGATAATGCCTATAGGCAAATCAGTAATCTGAGTCTGTGAAAATATCCACCAAATAAGTAGGACGGTTGCCAGCGGTATCCATACCACCATGCTAAGGTCCCACTGGTTTTTGATCAAAAATCGCCGCTCATAGGCTGCACTGCGCAAAAACGCCTCAATTAAGCGCATGGTTTACTCTTGGTTCTGGTTAATAGGCGTAGGATTGATACGCACAACCACGCTCATACCCGAGCGAATACGAGTATCTGGCGTTGATGGTCGAGCCTTTACCTCAAAGGTACGCACATCAAACCCGTCGTCATTGTTGGTCGGTCGCCAAGTTGCAAAATCAGATAGGGTCGATGTTGCATACACAGTGAACTGTTTGCTATAAGGTTTGTCTGCTGATGATAACGCTGGGATAGTCCCTGTGAATGTTTGACCGATAGCAAATTGATTCAGATAAGATTCAGTGACATTGAGTACCACCCATTGGTCATTGGTATCTACTAAGGTGAGCAAAGGAACGCCTTGACCGATGACTTCACCAGCACTGACGATGACGTTGTCAACGATACCTGCGATAGGGCTTTTTAGATTGGCTTCTTCTTTTGCGACCAGTGCCTCGTCCAGTTGGGCATCGACCTGTGCGACTTGGGCGGTAGCGGCTGACTTATCTTCACTACGCGCGCCCTCTAACGCCAAGTCATATTGCAGACGTGCCGCTTCAGTCTGATCTTCGGTAGCAAGGTACTGTGCATACGCCTCATCGCGCTTTTGCCGCGCCATCAATCCTTCTTCGTAGAGGCGATTAACGCGCTGATAAGTGTTCTTCGCCAAATCAGAGGCTGCTTTATTGGCTTGCCAAGCCGCTTTTGCTTGAGCGATTTCTTGCGGGCGTGCGCCATTTTCGGCTTTGTCCAACTGGCTCTGTGCGATTTGCTTGCCAGCCCGCGCCTGGTTGATCTTGGCATTAATTTCAGGCGAATCCATTTCGACCAGCTGTTGACCCGCGGTAACGGTATCACCTTCTGTCACCATAATCTGTGCAATGCGGCCAGGCACTTTTGCAGCGATAGAGGTTTGCTGCATTTGCATTTGCCCTTGAAGCGTAATGATTTCAGGCTCGCTCTGTTGATTGCTTTTATATAGACCATAGGCAATCACAGCAAGAACAATCAATGCAAGCCCTGCAAGTAGCGCTTTTTTTACACGAGCAGATTTATCAGCGTTAGCATTACCGCGATTGTACGGTGGCGTAGGCTGCACCGGCTCAGCGTCAGGCGTGTTTTCTGCTGGTTTAGCTGAGTATTGACTGTCCTGAGAGGTCGCTAACTCGGTTGAATCATCAGATTGATTTGAGTCGTTTGATTCATTTGGCAATTCAGACATGACAGCGGGATTCCTAAAGCAGCAAAGTTGAGAATAAAGGGTCTAGAATAAAGGGGCTATGATTAATACATTCGAACAGCATAAGGCTTAGCACTGTCTAACGCTTCAGAGTTGAAGATCGCACCAAAAGCGACGATAAATGCCGAATAGTACAGCCATAGCATAATCACTACAGCAGCTGAAAGCGCCCCAAATTCAGCACTATAGTTATTGAAGTTTTGTACATAGATAGAGAACAGCACAGACAGTACAATCCACATAATAGTCGCTAGTGCGGCGCCTGGTACTAGCTTTTTGAGCGCGACAGCATCGCGATTAGGTGCTAAGCGGTAGAGCCCCAAAAAGCTTAGGAATATAATGCCAGCCAGTATTGGCCATCTGCTCCAAAGTGCAATCGTTTCAGCTATCTGAGGAAAGGGGAAAAAAGCCGCTCCCACAGGAATAATAGCAATAGAGGAGACTGCTATAATCAAAACAACTACTGCGCCAAAGGTCAGTCCAACGGCTCGAATAGTACCTTGAATGAACCCACGCTCATGAGTGATATGAAAGGCGAGGTTGATAAGGATAATTAAAGACTTAATTCCTTTAGAGCCAGCATAAAGGGCGAGCAGTGACGATAAAATAAGGCTAAAAGTCAGCTTGGACGTGGTAGTAGAGACTAGGTCATTCAGGCGTGAGTTGAGGACTTCATACACGGTATCGGGTATAAATGGACTCAAAAGTGAGATCTGTTCTTGCATCTGGACGGGTGAAAACACGAGGCCATAAATGAGTACAAACACTGCCATTACGGGAAATATTGACAAAAAACCAAAAAACCCCACGCTTGCACAATGTGCCCAAACGTTGGAGGTGTTTGCAAGCTGCCATGTTTTGAGTAAAGGCTGTAGCCAATGACTTATCGATTTAGAAGTAGATTTTTTCATAAAACAATTATTCACAATAGAATGAGTAACAGTATGGATGTTGTCAGCGTTGTGACAGGCCCCTTATTCAGTGCATTACAAAGGTATGATCGCACCTCACGCACTTGAGTCAGTCGACGTACCGTACCGCTCAAGGACATCGTTATAATAAAAAACTAAATCGACTGTACAAGCGCTCATCCATACGACTTATGGTTTTCATGTTCATTATTGTTCAGTATACAAAGTTGGCAGTTGAATGTCAGCGGCATTCAGATAAGCATTAAAAGCAAGCGGGGTACCACAGCTTTGCATGAGTGCGGCCAATGACTGTACATAGCTATTGGCAGCTTGTGCTTGCTCAGTACGTGCTTTGAGCGACTGAGTCTGTGCTTGTACCACATCAACGGTGGTATTTACGCCTTCTTGTAAGCCAAGGCGGCGCAGTCGCAACACTTCTGCCGCCAAATCAACATTACTCTGAAGTGCCTGATAGCGAGATTGGGCATTATTGACATCATGCCAGTTTTTTTCTACGAGCAGGAGTAGGTTGTCACTGACTTCAATTTCAGAGAGATCGGCTTGACGGATTTGAGCGCTACTTGATGCCAATGAGGCTGTTTTATCAAGTCCGCCCCAGAGTTTCCAACTGGCAGATATACCAGCAACCCAGCTTGGATCCTTCTCTACCTGACCATAACCATAAAGCAAAACGGTCGGCTTATAACCAGTATCAGATAACGCATGCAGCTGCTGTGCCTGCGCACGTTTAGCGGCAACTTTCTGTAATCCTGGGTGATGACTCAGAGCCAGATCTTGAAAATAACTGACATCTGGTAGCGGGCGACTAGACACAAACAAAGGCGTCGTCGGCTTAATACGGTAGTTGGTACGTAGTAACCGCTGGAGTGCAATCATAGCCAAGCGTGCATCGTTATTGGCATTAACAGACTCGCTTTTGGCGTCGGCAAGCGCAGATTGCGCTTCCAACCTATCTACCCGTGAGATAAAGCCTTCTTCAAATAGACGCTCTGCCATATGGTCAGTTTGTTGCAGTGTATCGTAAGCGTCTTCACGTAAGTAAGCGGCAATGATAGCTAGCTGCGCCTTGAAGTAGCGCTCAATCAACGTATTATACAGCTCGTTTTTATCAAGAATACTATCTGCTAGCGCTTCTTGGGTGCGTGCATCGGAGGCGCCAGTCAAGGCATCTGTACGTCCAGCAGTATAAATAGGCCAGACCACACCAACACCTGCTCCAGTTGTGGAGCCTGAGCGTTTGAGGTCATACGAGTCTGGAATCCGCTCACCAACCAATTCGCCAAAGTTGGGTAAGTCTGGCAAGCTTGCAATAGGAGGAATGACACTATCGACACGATTATTCACCCCATCTATGATGCCGTTTTTAAGAGTGGATAAATCTATATCTTGGTCTAGATGGTAAGCACTGGCAGATACGCGAGCAAATACGAGCGGGTTATCGATGGTTCTTAGAGCATCAGTTTGGTATTCGCTGGCAGCAATGGCTGCTTGATTGGCCGCTATCTTGGGCGATACTTGGACTAAAAGTTTTTGTGCTTGCGCTAAGCTCAAAAAGCTGGAGACCTCTAACGGATAGCTATTATCAATCGTTTTGTGTGAGATGGGATCGACAAGGGTAGCCAGTGAAGGTTGCCCATCATAAGTATTTATCGATGTGTTATTAGGTGTTTCAGTTGACTTATGATTGCTCGGATCGTTAGCCTCCACGATTTGTGTTACAGGGCCAGATGCCATACCAGTTGATTCGATACGATCGGCATCAGTACTTGCGTAAGTCACAGGCGCAACACTTATGAGTGTAACAGTCATCATAGCGGACGGTAGCGCTGATAAAGCGAATTTCATAAGTCACATAAACCATTAATTGAGAGGTAAGGTATTATAAGACAACGGTTATCATTGATAGACCGTATTGCTCAGATATTAACTGATCAAATTATTATAGACTATCTATGAGTGACCGCGTCTACCAGTCATCGAGTAAATGATGCCGATACAAAACATTTATTGTCAAATAGGTCAGGGCTTTTAAATAAAAAGGGTCTTATCATAGCGTCGCTGACAGTCTATCATTTGAAATATCATTTAAATTAAGGCATACACTGTAGAGCCACAATGGTGACGGGTCAATGCTCAGTATTTTTTGGTTTTCTATTGTATGGGCAGTAGCGGTATGATAGAAGCTCAACTCTATATTTAAATATCTCTTTATAACTAACAACATAGCTTAGGAGGTATTTTGAGATGATTCTATTTGTCTTCAAATAAACTTTGTTTTTAGTTTTACTATTAAAATAATTAATCAGTCATTCATAAAAAAACAGCAAGCGATGAACGTTAATCAATGAACAGTAAGTAGTCACTTATTACGAATTTTTGTCAAATAAAATAAATAACCTTAGTAGAGGATGTGCGTAATGGCAGGATATATTTTGGCGCTGGATCAGGGAACAACATCGAGTCGAGCGATCCTCTATGACGATCATGCACGCCCTATAAAAATGGTACAACAACCAACGACCCTCCAAACGCCAAGTGCTGGATTTGTAGAGCAAGATGCACAGCAGATTTGGCAAACCCAGATCAGCTGTGCTCACGATGTTATCAATCGGTCAGGTTTGCTTGCAACGGACGTCACCAGCATTGCCATTACCAATCAGCGCGAATCTATCGTGATGTGGGACAAACAAACGGGTAAACCATTGGCACCTGCTATCATCTGGCAGGACAGACGGACGGCAAACTACTGTAAGACGCTTGCTGCCGAAAGCGCTACCAATAGTATGGATGATAGCGGCTATAAAAACAGCGCTCATACGAACACGTCTGAAAATCATCAAAATAATATGGCGCATGAGGTACAGCGTATTACAGGCCTGCGGTTAGACCCTTATTTTAGTGCCAGCAAGATTGCGTGGTTGCTCGAAAACAATCCAAAGCTTAGCGTGCGAGCCAGTAAAGGTGAGATAGCTGTCGGTACTATCGACAGTTGGCTGATATACAAGCTAACAGGTGGAGAGCACGTTATCGATGTGACTAACGCCTCTCGCACTTTGTTATTTGACATCCATAAACTGGCGTGGTCAGAGACACTTTGTGACCGCTTTGCCATTCCTATGAATATCTTACCCAAAGTGCTGCCCTCAGATGGTGATTTTGGTAAAACCAAAAAAGGCTTGTTTGCCAAACAAATACCCATTCAAGCCGTGCTTGGCGATCAGCAAGCGGCGCTCTTTGGGCAAGGTTGTCTTGATGCAGGTATGGCAAAGAACACCTATGGTACAGGGTGTTTTATGCTAATGAATATCGGTCAGCAGCCAAAGTTGAGCGACCATAAGCTACTGACCACTATCGCGTGGCAACGAAAAACATCGCCAACTCGTCCAGATAACTTATCGTTTGATCAGATTGTACAGTCAGGAAAGCGTATGCTACAACCGCCCAAAAAGGAAGTCACTTATGCGTTAGAAGGGAGTGTCTTTATGGCGGGCGCTATCGTCCAATGGCTACGTGACAACTTAGGTATGATTCAACAAAGTAGTGATGTTGAGGACCTAGCGCGTCAAGTGGATAGTAGTGAAGATGTGGTGCTACTACCAGCGTTTACTGGGCTTGGGGCACCTTATTGGCGTTCTGATATCAGTGCTAGTATCACAGGGATGAGCCGCGGTACAACCAAAGCGCACATTGCCCGTGCAGCATTAGAGGCGGTAGCCTATCAGACATACGATGTACTTATCGCTATGCAAAAAGACAGTCCCCATCCATTGACCGAGCTGAGAGTAGATGGCGGCGCAGCAAACAACGATTTGCTGATGCAGTTTCAGGCGGATTTGTTAGATGTTCCTGTACTGCGTCCAAGAGACACAGAAATTACCGCAAAAGGCGCGGCGTTACTCGCAGGTCTAAAAACTGGGCTATACGATGAGTCAACAATGAAAGCATCATGGCAGGTAGATCGTATCTTTGAGCCAAGTATGTCTACTGCTGCTCGCGAACAACATCTTGATAAATGGCAACGTGCTATCGAGAGGTCGTTAATGCCGCTATAAGCCTATTTTACTTGGTAAGTTAAGTATCAACGCGTTTTTGCAATTACTCAAAGTATAGGTCAACCGTACACAAACGCGATAAAGATACAGGCTGTAACGCAAGCCTACAAAGATATCGACATAGCTTACATAACCTGTATATCGTAGGGTAGTGATTGTTCCTATACTTCAAATGCAGTCAAGCAATGATTTTGACAAGACCTATAAGAACAAACGGAAATCAATAACTAATTAAGGATATATTTATTATGAATAACCATGACGAACTAAATAAAACAAAAATTAATGCAGATGGTACTACACATACAAATGTAACAGACGACTACAACCGTGACCATGATGCCATCGACCGTAGCGAAGTGAAACATATGTCTGATGAGACAAAAGACGATTTGAACGCTGATATGATCACAGGTGAACCAGGTTCACATCCAGTGGGTACTGGTATCGGTGGTGTGGGCGGTGCAGCAGCAGGCGCAGCAATCGGTTCGATGGCAGGTCCATTAGGTACATTGATCGGTGGTGCTATCGGTGCAGTTGTTGGTGGCGGTGCAGGTCATGCAGCAGGTGAAGCGATAAATCCAACACACGAAGAAGCTTACTGGCGTGCAGAATATGCAAACGCTGACTACTATAAAGAAGGACATGATTTCGATCGCGATCTGCATCCAGCCTATGCAGTAGGATATGCAAACCGTGCTCGTTATCCAGCAGATGCTCGTTTTGAAGATCACGAAGCAGATTTAGAGCGTTCATGGCACGAAGTAAAAGGTGAGTCTCGTCTGGCATGGGATGAGGCACGTCTAGCGTCACGTGATGCATGGCACCGCGTTTCGTAACACATGCAACATAAAAAGCCACATAGCTGCCTTTTAGCTACTGAATTAGTCAGGGTTTGTCAGGTTATATTTTGAAGCAGCATTGATTCATAAAATTATCAAGTAAACGGATAATCCGAAATATTGTTGATTCATTGCTAAAAATAGGCTAATTGTATAACTAGCTCTACGAGTGGCTTTAACTATCAAATTTATGCTATTTTAAAACTTCCAAGGTTGACCTTGGAGGTTTTTTTAGGCATAAAATTTGCTGTTTATACACATAAATGAATATTATGTATTATAATGATGAAAACAATAGGGAATATATGAGTAATCACGCTGATAATAATAAGCAGTTTTATGTTGCCACAGCCAACTTATTGAATTTCGCCAACCCTGATCGGATTTATTACGACAATGCACCGGCTTATGATAAGCAATCCTATGAGCATAAGCTGCATGGTCTTACAGACTTATTATCTAAGGCGAATGCTGATATCATTGCCGTGCAGGAAGTATGGGACAGTGAGGCACTAGAGGCGCTATCTGTTTCGTTAGGGTTCAAACCAGAGCATGCTGTGATTCCATTAGCAAGTAATGATAGTGCCAGTCCATATACTCAAGGTATGGGGGCACAAGGCACACCAGCTGTTGGTATTATCAGTCGATTTGAGCAGTTAGAAACCAGTCTATTAGAAGGTATTGCACCAAAGGCTGTGATTGATATTCCAGATATAGGACCTTATGAGCGTTTTAATCGTCCACCGCTCGTATTGCGTGTCGATGCATATGGTCAACCAATAACGATTATTACTGCGCATTTAAAAAGTAAACGTGCTTTTTTCTTACGTGATAAGAACGGCAATCTACTAGAAGATATGGATGATCCCAATATTCGTATTCGTGCCAAGCTGCGCAGTTTGTGCATGCGTGCTGCAGAAGCTGCATCGATTCGAATGGCTATTATGGAGCGTTTGCATCATACGCGTGAGCCATTGATATTGCTGGGTGACATGAATGATGTGACAGGTAGTGTCACCACTCAGCTGATGACCGAAACTGGTGAGGTCAATTATGATAAAAGTATGCGCGACGTCGCACTTTTTGATGCCGCTCGTATTCAGGCTCGTTATGGCTGGATGAAAGATGTCGCTTACACCCATATACACCAAGGCATGCCAGAAGTAATCGATCAGCTGTTTGTCTCAGAGGAGTTTTTACCTGATAGTAAGTTTTCGCTTGGTCAGGTTGAACGCGTTGATTATTTCAATGATCACCTTAGATGGGATTATGCAGACAGAGTCACTGATCATGGTATTATAAGAGCGAAAATCAAACTTAATGATTAACTTTTTAAAATTAAACAGTTAACTCTAGTAGAGTATTAATCGATACATGAACTTCTAACCCATTCATGTCCCTTGCTTGATAGTGTACAAGCGTTTATGATGCCTCCTCATCGAGTGTGGTAACGATAATATTAGCGCTATATTTTAGCCAATAGCCAGTAATCCGTTAGTTTTGGATGAATACTGTCTAATGAAGATTATATCTATACAATAGGGCGTAACATAAAGAGATTTATAATGAGTGATAACAAAGACGACAAAATTGAAGATGTGTTGGTAGACTCAGAATTGGCAAAAAAACTTGTACCGAACAAGTTTAAATTTACCAGCCAACAAGGCCGTGTACGCCGCCAAAAACTTTTGGCTGGTGCCAAGAAATTGAGTGAAACACAAGCAATTAATGATATTACCTTGGCTGCCGTATGCGAAGAAGCGGGCATACCAAGAGCCTCTGCTTATCACTTCTTTCCTAATATTGAAGCAATATTTCTAGCATTGCGTTTTTTGAATGCCATCGAAATATTGGAGATGGTAGAAACAGTTGATATCGGTAATTATGATAGATGGCAAGGATATCTGACTGCTCTTATTGATCAGTGTGTAATGATTTTTCATAGTGATGAGACCAAAGCCAAGCTAATTTACGATACCAATACGCCTGACTTTGAAGGCGACAGCTTTGGTGAAGATATGGACCATCAAATCGTTGACTTGGTATATAAGCGCTTGTCAGAGCGTTATGAAATGCCAAACTTTGATGATATCCAAAATACCCTGTTGATTGCTTATAGTATCGTCAACGCTATTTTTACCTTGTCTTATCGTCGTCATCAGAGCATTACTGAGGACTATATTCAAGAAGCAAATACAGCATTTATCGCGTATCTACGCTGCTATCTGCCAGAGAAGCTACGACGCAAAAGCGTTTAATTCTTCATACTAAACACAAAAAGCCGACATCTCTGTCGGCTTTTTTACGTCTTGTGTTTACTACAATTTCTTAAACACACATGGCTATCGCTTATCAAGATGTCATATAACCGTAGCAATGATCAATGGTATTTGTTAATAACAAGCTATTTCTCAACTATTGGGCGTTAAGTCTTGTCCGCGGCAGACATCATCGACAGCATCTAAAGGGGAATATTGCTGATAGTAGCTGCCTATTGATGCTTCTAACGCTACAGTGGTCTGTGAGTCATGAGCGTTGACATAAGCTTCACGTGCTTGCTCAAGCCATCGATCTGCCATACGAAAATGTATACCGGACTCTCGCCAGCCTCGTTCGCATTGGTTGGTGGCGGCCCATATTAGAGCCACTTCACCAAATGCCATTTCACGAGGTGCTGACGCTATACCATTACTATCTTTGAGCGCACTCAGCGTTGCCCATAGGTCAGGTCGCATTAGCGCAGAGGTAGTAGGAATATCCTGATATATACTCATGTCTTGTGCACTATTATTTTTTAGTGCTTGCAAAATAGTCTCTGCCATTTCTACTGCAACTGAGCCTGTAGATGAGCGGCTATTCATACTGTCTTTGTTGATAGCATAAGTAAGCCATGCTTGTGCTTTATAAGCGAGATACTGCTCATGAGCTGTCTTGTCTTTTTGTTGATACGGCTCTAATTGCGCTACCATACAGTTCAATACACGCTGTTGTTGGCTTTGATACTTATAAGAATGCGCTTGTTTCTGCACATGGCTCTGCAAGTCATCACGACAGTCAGTAATATTGGTCGTATTAGTGATTTGAGCTGAAGTATTAACGATGTCACTGTTAGCTAAAGCAGGTGGGGCTACAGTCAGTAGCAGTATTGCCGATAAGGCAGTAGATATCGTTTGCTTATCAGGTATGGTTTTCATGACAGCTTTAAACATAATGCAAACCTTGTATGAAGGTAATAAGGGGTGTTATTTACCATTATCAGGGCTAGTGCTACTCATAGCTTGGTAGGTCGTAATGCAGTTATAGTGGCATTATCATAAGACGGTACTGAAGCAATGCCATTAGATCGCGTTGTCAATTTACAACGTATTATCGCTTATAGTAGTAGAGCTGCTCATCAAACGCTGGTTTTTTCGTGGATCTTCACGTTTGAATAGATCTTCATCGAATTTGAAGCGCAGTCTGAAATAAGCCCCTTCTTGAGTACTGTCATCATAGGCGATGTCTTCGTCTTCAAAGCCCATAAAGTTGTAGCCAAGTGATAACCACAGGTTGGTCATTGGACTATAGCCAACCTCTGCACCAAGCATATAAGCCAAGTCGTTTGCTTGATCGTTCCAGTAAGTGCCTGCTTGTAAGCCAATATCCCAGCGCTCACTGAGGTCATAGAGCCCACGACCATAGACAGCATGCGCCGTATTGTCACTGGTCAATGCGTCTGCTTTGTACTCTGTGTATTTACCAGCATAACGTCCAGATAAGGTTAGCGGACGCGTCGGATGGTAGTTACCATTCCATGACCAGATGGTCGTGTCTTTTCGATAAGTGTCATCACCAGTGTTGTTATCATCCAAGCGATACTCAAGCTTTGCCAGCATATCTAACTGGTTGCTATCATAATCACGATAAGCTGCGCCTAGCTGAAAGCGATTAATAGTACGGTCGCCATCAGTGTAATCAGTGCGTGAGTAGATATCTTTGGCAAGTAGGGTGATCTCATCAGTATAGCGATAGGCAATACCAGCACTACCTAGTAATGTATCACTTGTTTCGCCCCAGCGTTTTTCAAAACGCCCCGATGCTTTGTAGTTTTCTTTGGCAAGATACTCAACACCAATACCTGCTGCGGTTGCCGTGTTGTCTTCTTCACCTTCAAGGGACTCAACACGCTCAAACAAGGTATTTAGAGTTAGACCTTCTTGGACATACCATTTGTTTTTTAGACCGATAGCGGCTTCGGCCTCGCGTGCACTAATAGCGTCACTCATACGGTATTCGCTATACACTTTACCGTCTTTCATATAAGTGGCATCGAAACCAAAAACAGTACGTTGACGCTCATCAGTATCATCAAGACCATAAGTACCCGATAAGCTGTTGATCAAATCGTGACGCGCGTACAGTCGTCCCAAGCTACCAAGAGGGGTCTCGCCGCCAATAGAAGTGGCATTACGTGAGCTATTGTCGATATCTTGCTCATACTCTGCAAATACCAAGCTATTATTCAATTTAGGCAGGCGAGAGGTAATACGAGCACGAACGGTTGTACCTTCGATGTCTTCATCAGCATTACTAACGCTACTTAAAGCTGATTGATTGATGATGTCATCATTAAATAGCGTATCGTCTGTAATATCCAAAACGTCTGTCGCCGCTTGGGTATTGCGTGAAGCAGCAGTGGCATCTTGCTTATAGTAGCGTACGCCAATCTCACCGACCACATTCTCACTCAAACGCTGCTCTATGCTAGCCTGGATACCTTCGACGCTCGCCTCGGTAGTATGGTCTTCGGTACGTACACCTTCTAGCTTTAATGCTGTTTTTTTGTTGTTTATCGTGTGAACGACTTCTACACCAGACTCGGTACGACCCGCCGTAAGCGGTGACGCACCAGTGACAAAACCTTCGTCAGCATCATTGTAGTACGCTTTGGCACGGGTGTTTTTCTTATTATCAAAGTCAATCTCAAGACGCAGCGCATTACCCTCAACATCACTATCGTCGAGTTCTGTGGTGTTGATTTGATTGCTGGCTTGAAAATTTGGATTCTCAGCTTTATTCATGGCGTATTCAGCGACTAGCTTTAACTTGTCGTTAAATTTGATAACGCTGTTGAGACTTGCAAGCTCTTCTTTGTTTAGTGGATCGTCACTATTGATATAGCTACCACCAATAGAGACTTTGTTGGTTAGCTGTTGCTTAGCAGCGATACCACCAACTAGATAGTCCTCACCACCTTCATCTACTTCTACCGTAACACGGATATAGACAGGATTGCCTTCGATGTCTTGACTGGCAATCGGTGATTTCAAAAATAAGCTGCGGCTAATCGGATCAATCTCATAATCAGCAAAACGTGTCAGCGTTTCACGGCTGATGATAAGACCAGGATTATTGGCATCACGAGTGATCACTTCAATCGTTTCAGAGTTTTCTAATACCGCATCGAAGTTCTCAGCCAATGGATATGGACCTGAAATGCCTAGGCCACGCGTCTCATTAACACGCTGGCTGGTACTGGTCTCTGCCAAAAATGCCGTGACACGAGTATTGCTGTCCTCAAACTGAGCTTTTAGACCAGTTAGGGTACGGTTGTATTGACCCAGCTTGATACCTTCATCGTTATCAATCTGTGTCTTTAGGTCACCATACATAGCGAATGAGCGACCTTTGTCCAAGCGCACATAGAGCTTGCTTGTGGACTGCGCATCAAAGCCTTTAGCTGATGAATCGCCATATACAGGATAGTATTCGCCAGGCTCGATATCACGAAAGAGTCGCTCACCTTTTTTATCACTATCATAAGCAAGCGTCAGCAAATAATCGCCGCGTACCTTGCCTTTGAGGAACATCGCCGCACGACCAGAAGCTGTGTAATCGTCGTTACCGGCAAAATCATTGAGCTCTTGTTCAAATGCACCTTGAGCATCAGTGATGCTGCCACCATCAAAATCTTTGAGCGAGATAGCACCTTCGACGATACCAACGGCAATCAGTGGACGCAATTGAGCAGTGAACTGTAATGGGATGACTTGTTTACTACTACCCGTGTCAATGACGAGCTCGCCCTTACCGGGTACGCTCGACGCGATGACTGGTATTAATAACTCACCACCTGATACAGTCACTTGGGTACCAGCTTGATCTTTGCTGCTGTCTTCCAAATTGATACGACCGATATTAGTATCAAGTGTAAGAGAAGTAGTACCAATATAGGGGCGATTGTCACGATCTTTTAGACTAACGACTATCTGGTATTCGCTAATGCCGTCTGCAGCTACTAGCTGAGTCTGAGTGCGATAATCGATAGATTGTAAGCTATCAGGTGTCAATACTTTAATCGTCTGCTCAGAGATGATTTTGCCGTTGATATCAGTGGCCACACCGCGCAGGGTATTACTTCCACGTTGTAGGTCAACCGCATAATAGTCAAAAGCCGTCACATTTTGCTTTTCTTGCTTAGCAGTTTTACCGATATTTTGCTCTGATACCGCTTTGCCATTGGCGTATAAAGTAAATATTGAGCCAAGAGGGGCTTGCACCTGTACCATCTGCTTGTAAGTGCTAAGCTGTTGACCTTCACCTAGATTAATAAAGGCGACATTGTTGTTAGCCACTTCTTTTAAGTATTCTTCGAGCTCTTTTTCTACTGGAGGGGCAATCGTTGTCACGGCCATATCGACACGATTGGTCGCTTGCCCAACCATATCGTTGACAATAGCAGAATCACAGTTGTTACCAAGGTCTAAGTCACCATTGATATTACAGCCACTTGCATCGATATTATCAGTCGTGTCGGTATCGTAGTCTGGCTCTAGTGTTAGCGCTGTTTTTACCGCTTGCTCTAGCGTATCGTTTTTAGCGCTCACTGATTTGCTACGAGCGATTAGCTCAGCGTTCAGACGCTCAGTGCTATCCGCCATACCAGCGACTATTGCAAAATCTGCACGATGTAACTCGCCGTATTTTAAGTCGACAAAACGGCTGCCAGCATCACCAGTATTACGGTTGCTTTGGGTGACCAGTTCTGTTTCTCTAGGGATCGTCGTGCGGTCTACTTTCAGTACGTGCGTTTTGGCACTGATGCCATAAAAGTTGTATTTACCTTCAGGATCAGTAACGATGAAGTTACCGTTCTCCATGTAGATACGTACACCAGCAACACCAAGCTCACCGTCTTCTTTTTGCTGAATACCATCGCGGTTGATGTCGTGATAGACCTTACCGATGATGATGCCGTCAGTGTTCATGACGCCACGTTCTACGTCGATTTTCCACTGTGCTTCTCTTGATACTAAGCTTTGGCCTTGCTCGTTGTTAGCAACTGCGATTGCGCGGTTGATACCATCACCACCTAGTGATGCAGCACCAACAAGCACACGATAAGTAATTTTTTTACTTTCGCCATTTGCCATATTGCCTAAGTTCAATACCTGGTATTTACCGTCAGACTTAAACTCAGTAGTTTGTGTCTGATTGATATCGATATCAGTCGCTGGGCTCACACGCACACTGCTATCGACATAATCAAAACCGCGTGGTAATGCGTCTTTTAGCTGCACATCGTAAGCAGTAGCACTACCGTTGTTCGTGATATTGATGGTGTAGCTGACGTAATCACCGAGCTCAGCACTTTTTACGTCACTTTCCTTTGTGACAACTAAAGCTGGGTTGTCATCGACGATATTAATTTGTGAGCTCAGATCACTGATACGCACGGTGAAGTCAGACGCGTTCGGCAATTCATCAGCACCAATGCCAACCGAAGGGGCGATACAGGCGTCTAAGCTGACAGTCAATGTGTCACTGTTCAACGTCTGGATGAGCTTATCATTAATAGCGTTGGCGTTATTTTGAGTGGCCGCTGATAGCTGATATTTACCCGTGTTATTACCAGTTTCTATAGCTTTAAGTGAATAGCTATCTCCAGTTATCGGCGACTTGATGGTTACCCATACTTGATCAGGCTTATCAGTTTGTACGTTACATTGCGCATAGCTGGCACTGACATAAACATCATCATTAATTTGTGAAACAGTTTTACTTTCATCAAATTTAGGAGTGGTGAATTTGATACCAGATTCGATAATGACCAGGCTATCGGTCGCACTCACGCTGGCTACTGACGAATCTGCTAACACAACTGCACCAATCTTAATATCAGCAGCATCCCCATCCTGACCATCAACATCTGATAGCGCTTGTACAATAAGCTGAATGTTTTCACTCTGACCAAGCTTAATTTGAGCACTCATGTTATCAAGAATAAGTTGTCTATCGCCACTGTCGACGATACCATTGTTATTCAGGTCTTGATAAACTTTCAAATTAGATAGAGTTGGCGATACATCAAGCGTCAGCTCAACAGTCTGACTACTATAGCCAGTATTACTAAGAACATTGACCCAATTCACTAATGTGTTGGGTGCGACAGTACGCAGAGGTTGCTGAGTTAAATTAATACCATATTCAGGTAGGGCAGAGGTTTTGACTTGAACTTGGTTTGAAATGCCGCTTTGTTCAATAGAATCGACATCATAAGTCGCATTAGCAATGTTGTTGATAGTCTGTACGAGCGTGCTAGGCGCAGCAAGCGCCACATTTGATTGCATAAGCAACATTGCAGCTGTCAGCGCAGAGATCTTCGCTGTATGCAACGTAATACGATTAGACGTTGAGTATGTAGTCATATGTCGCTTATCCAATAAAACATAGAAGGGTAGGGTAGTAACCCTCCAGCTTGGCTAACCAAAAACGATCAGGTCAAACTGGAGCGTTAGTCTATAAACGTCTTGTGACGCTTATAGACTTTGAAATATTAAATATAAATTAACGATCGTTTTTGATTTTGATTTTGAAAGTCAAGGTGCCAACGCCCTGAGGAACTATAGTAAAGTTAGTACCAAGAACTGCAGTACTAGTCGCACTAGGCGTGCCTGCAGTAGATGAAGCAGTCGCCGAAGTAGCAGGTGAACCAGCTACTAAATCCGCACCAGCTGAGAAGTTAGACAACAAATCCGAGATAGTTAATGCGTTAAGATTAAAACCTAATGCTGTTGAAGAAGTGTTAGTTGCCTGAATACGATAGATAACACATTGATCAGGTGCCGCATTGAGCGTAGTCTGAACAAAGGTACTTGTAGCAACGGTAGCTTCACAAGCAGCATCTAGTGATTGAGACTTCACCAACGTTAAGCCTCTAACGTTAGTCGTATCAGTCACTGAAGTAACAGCAGGTGGATTAATACCGGCAGGCGTTAGCGTTACGACAGAAGTTTCAGTGCTACCAACAGCTGCAGCATCAGCAACAGTTGCAGGAGTGGTTACATTGCCCGACGATACATTATAGTTGATCGCTAGTGTGCCACCAGGTGCAATACCATTTGGAAATTGAGCGGCTGGTAGTGTAGCGCTATTAAGGGTGTACGTATTACCACCAGCAACGGTAGGTTGCAACGTCATAGTAACCGGGGCACCATTACCAGGCGGCGTATAAGTAACACTAACAGGACCAGTAACAGGTCTAACAGCCCCATTATTGCCACCATCAGCAATAGTGAAAGTCAATGGGTTAGTATTAGTACCTTCAGCATCTTGACCACTGTTAGTAATGAGAGTTGAATGAGTCGCTTGACTAGCAGTACCTGAGGCAGGGGGAACTTCTCTAGTTGTTGGATTGCTCACTATAACCGCTCGTCTGGTAAAGTTAGTCACACCAGCAGTATCTATACCAGCGCCGTTAGCTTGATCCGCAGCAGCAGGTACTCTAGTCATATCTAAATTGTTATTTGTACTATCCAAAATGTCATAGTCAGTACCAAGTACAGGAGCAGCAATTAACGGACTAACCGCACCGACGAACTTATCGTAGACTTCTGCATTGTTAGTTACTGAACTATTAGCAGCTGTATACTGATCTCTATCGACATTAACCGTGAAAGTAATTGTGCGACTTGCGCCAACGGCTAAGTTCGCTACAGCAACATTAATAGCTTGTCGAGTACCAACAGTAGAAATCGTAGCAGTGCCAGCACCAGTTACGGTCACGTCTGAGGCTGTGCCATTAGGCAAACTCAAACCTGCAGGAAGGACATCTCGGATGACAATATCAGTCGCAGCAGTACTATAGTCAGTATCCACGTTAGTGACTACGATACTATAAGCGATCTGTGGGTTAGCGACTGTCAAATCGACAGTACTGGTCGCTGTTTTTTCTATTTTGAAGGTAGGCAGTCTCACGATAGTTTGGTTTTCGTTCACCAATGTCGCATTTGCTGGAAGATTAGCAGTAAAGAAACTACTGGTTGCTGTTAATGTGCCTACACCTTTGTCATTACCGTTACGAGCGGCTGGTGTAGCTGCTTCGTAGCTTAAGTTAGCTCTGGTACCTGGTTGTAGTCTAATAGTACCACCGTTGGCTAGGGTACCTGTCTGTGCCTGACCATTCAAAGCGGTGACTTGAGTAGGAGTTAAAGCAGTGCCATCTGCTTGTACAATCGTAAACGTGACAGGCGCAGTACCTAAAGCATAGTCTGGCGTAGCTGTTACTAGTGCTGAGTCATTACCTGTGGTATTAACGGTATAAGTATCCGTCACGTTACCCGTATTGGTTAAGGCATGAGTAAAGGTAGTCGTACCACCTGGCGTAGCAGTCTGATTGATAGCAATATCGTCACCAATGCTACCATCATCAACAGTCGATACGAGTGCAAAGTTAGCTGTTTCGCTAACGCTCACAGTCACTGTGTTAGAAGTAACGTTTGGCTGAGCAATGCCAGCAACGCTATAGTTTGCGGTTGCGACGTTGGTAATCGGTGCTGCTCCTGCACTAATACCACCAGTAGTATTAGGAGTAGCTGCATTAGCGGCAGTAGAGATACCCATTGCAGCCACAACACCTACGGCTAATACTGAATATTTAAAAGAATTTGGTTTCATGCAGTAAATCTCCGAAAGATTAAATCAGTAAGGATGAAGGGTTATTTGTTAACGACAGTATTGAGGGCAACAGCTGCTGCCTTTTTTGCGGGTAGTAATTTGATGTTCCAGCGTAGCGTACGGTATTCAGAGTAGGGCACTTTAACCATTTTGCCATCGACTTTGCGCATTAGCGGCATATCAGCATAGTTCTTGCCATCAGTGCTAGCTTGTGCGCTTGCAGGCATCGCATCACCAGTAAAGGTCATGTTGGCAGGAATAGGTAGAGTCACCATTAGATCATTAATATCTTTATTAATGGTATTGGTATAAGTTGCCTTGTATTGGATGACAGTACCTGCTGGTGCGGTACGTACTGCCGTATAGACTGTCTTACCGTCAGCATTTTTGATGACTTGATTGGCAGTCAGTTCCATCTTTAGAGCATCTTCAGCATGCGCGAGGCCTAACATGCAAGTAGAAGCAACCGTTGCTAATAGAACATTGCGTAGAATCTTGAAACGTTTCATATAAAATCCTTTCTTATACCGTTGCTATCATTGGGATATTGATGCTTTGGGCTCCAGTGAGGCTGTCTATAACTAGATATCAGGCTCGTCTGTAAAAAGCACACATCTCCCTTTAAGCTATTGTCACGTAACCAATACAAACTTTCATTATAAAGACGACAAATGGTATTTCGAGATGACCAAACGGTAAAAGCCCTATCTAGGAAGATAGGGCTTGATTGAGTATTCAGTAATTTGATACACAGGTGTTTAGTTACTAATGGTAGTACCATATTTAGTATTAAAACGAATGGCCTGACGGCGAGTGGCTGTAGTAGCACCTAAAGAAAAAGTATTGGTAGTCACTGTACCGTTGTTACCAATAGATACCGAGTTTGTTGCAAATGATGGAGTGCCGCTATTTTCACCAATAGGTGTTGGATTAACTAAGGTAGAGGTAATCAGCGAATTATTAGAGTCATTTTTACTCTGTAGCGTATCCTTGATAACAATATCTGTCAGAGAAACGTTGCCCCGGTTGATGGCTTCAATTCTATAAGCGATACATTGTCCTGGCACAATGCCAGATATTGGTTTTATACTATACGCGCTGTTAGCACTACCTTCATAATTGACACCAATTGTAGCAAGGTTATTTAGACTACAGTCATGAACATACTGACTTTTGATTAATACTAATGCAGCATTTTCTTGGATGACATCACCAAAGTCATTGCTAGGATAGTTGTACTGACTATTAATAATGTTTATTTGTCGCACATCGCTTGTCGTGTCTACAGAATATGCATAATTGCTAGGTTCATTCTGAGTGACACAGAGTCTTGTGTAACTGCCAACTTGTGCAGATGTCAAATTGAAGTTGTAGGTACCGTCACTATTGATATTCACTGTTTGAGGCGAAAACGTCCCACTATCACCAGCACATTTATTCAAAGTAATGGTGTGACCAGTGGTAAAGGGGATTCCAGATTCAGTTGGTGAGTCATATCTACCATTAAAATAAAGACTATTATTTAGATATTTAGTAGAGACATCATCTTTGGCTGGAGATGTAATTTGACCGTTATCGTTAAATACAATACCTGAAAAGACATAATTGGATCTGTCATTTGTGATTGTACATGCCCAATTATCTCCGTACGTAAGCTTGAGATTTTTTGGATCTAAAGTGGTAACGGTTGTACCATCCGATCTTCTACATGCATATAACGCAGTATAATCTACTAGGTTGGTCGTTCCTGAGACGGCTTCTGTCAGTGTATAGGTCTTGGCAGGGTTCACCTTAAAGGTTCCTGTAGTGCCTGTGCCCGTAGTAACTGTATTGCCTGAACCCGATGTAGTGACCGAGCTGATGCCGTTGGTAACAACTGAGTTATCTGCATTGTCCTTGATTTGAACAGTAAATTGATCGGTATTTGTTTTACGAGAAGAAGAGAGAACTTTAGTATATGTTAGGCGCGGCTGTGGTAGGTAGCAGTAACCATCAAATACAATGTTGATCAGCTGATCACCAGGGTTACCTACAGTGCCAGTAGTATTATCGTAGTATTCTAGGTTAGGGTTATTGCCATAAGACACATCTACTCTAACGATAGGTTGATTAAAAGCAACGGATACTTTACATCTCTCATCTACAGAATCTGTACTACATAAAACGCTACCAGTAGTAGTTGTTTGACGATAGGGTGCAGTAGTCGTTATTCCGGTGCCTCTATATGTCAAAGTTGGCGTCACACTAGCACCCGCACTAGTAAAACCAGTGATTGTTACTTGGTCGGAAAACTCGAAATACCTAGTACCTGCTGTTGTTCCTCCGTTTCCTGTCCCTGTACCTAAATAGTTCACATCTATATCATAAATACTTAAGCTGACATTGGTAAAGGCTTGAGATTCGTTGGTGAAACTGTTTTTAAAAGTGTATGAGACCGCACGAGACGATCCCTTATTAGTAAAATCCTGAAAAAATTCAAACGATTGAAGGTTGCCTGTTAGCGTCTTAGGTCTATAAAAATTTGAGCCGCCAGCATCTAAACTGCCAGTAGTCACTAAACTGTTAGAAGCAATAGTGTAACTTTCACTTCTGAGACCGTTTAAAAGTTGGTTTACACCAAGGATAGGTGGCGATGCTGTCG
Organism: Psychrobacter sp. H27; assembly: GCF_059072655.1. NCBI lineage: Bacteria > Pseudomonadati > Pseudomonadota > Gammaproteobacteria > Moraxellales > Moraxellaceae > Psychrobacter > Psychrobacter sp. H27. The sequence continues at coordinate 3,112,228 of NZ_JCACRX010000001.1, forward strand.
ATCCTAAGTTACTGTAATCAGTGCTTGCAAACTCATCAGACACAAAGTTAGCAGGGCAAGTCGTAATTGCCGCCAAAGCCAGATAGTTGGGCAATAGTATCAACAAAGATGGCAAAGCTATCCAACGCGTTACTCTCGACTTAAGAGCTGATAGTTCAACAGACGAATTCATAATAGCTCCGAGAGCAAGGATGGAATGTAGATATAATTTTGTTATAAGAATAATATTTAAGTGACAATTAATATACAAAAATGAGACGAAAGTCTATTTATAGGGTATGAATAGCAGAAAGCTTTTCCAGATAATATATTTAGAGAGCTGAACCCCTACTGCAAAGGCTATACTTGTTTTTGCACATTCAACAAAATTATATCTCTCTCAGTGAGTCATCAGTAATCATTTTTAAAAAAACTAATCGTTATTTATTTAAAAAATACTTGTTATTTCTCCATTTCTTTACAGCCATAAACAATTTCCTCGCAAACGCCTATAATGGACTGTCAAAATCATCTATGACAGGATATACAGGGATAACAGTATGAGCTGTTTTGTCATGGCATCTATTTGATGTACAAGTCAGCTCACCGTAGCAGTGTTTTTTACCATCATGTTCTATACCACCGCACAAAACAATGGAATGATTGAAGATAGCAAGGAAGCCATCAGTAAGTCGATATCCCATCACTCACCAGTATTTAACAAAGCCCTGCCATATAGGCAGGTACGACTGATATAAAAGGATTAACACCAATGAATTATTATAAGGATGCTGATAGCACCGAAACCCAAGAGTGGCTGGCAGCCTTTGAATCTGTGGTCAAACACGCAGACAAGGACCGTGCCCAGTTTCTACTAAAGGCGTTGTACAACATGGCAGTTCAAGAAGGCCTGCCTTTTAATAGACTAGATACCGCTTACGTCAATAGTATCGCTGCAGAAGATGAGCCAATGTATCCAGGCGATCTAGGCATGGAGCGTAAGATACGTGCTTTGATTCGTTATAACGCACTTGCCATGGTTATGCGTGCCAACAAAAACGATGATGACTTGGGTGGTCACTTAGCGACATTCGCCTCTAGTGCAACGCTTTATGAGACTGGTTTTAACCATTTCTTCCGAGCAGCCAGCGATCATTTCGGTGGCGATATGATTTATTACCAAGGTCACTCAGCACCAGGTATCTATGCTCGCTCTTATTTAGAAGGTCGTTTGACCGAAGATCAGCTTGATAACTTCCGCCGTGAAGTGGGTGGTAAAGGTCTATCAAGCTATCCACATCCATACTTAATGCCCGATTATTGGCAGTTCCCAACGGTATCAATGGGACTTGGTCCCATCATGTCGATTTACCATGCCCATGTACATCGCTATATGGAAAACCGCGAATTACTAGAAAAAGAAGGTCGTAAAATCTGGACGTTCTTGGGTGATGGTGAAACAGATGAGCCAGAAAGCTTAGGTGCAATCTCTCTTGCTGGTCGTGAGAAGCTAGATAACTTGATATGGGTAGTCAATTGTAACTTACAGCGCCTTGATGGTCCTGTACGTGGTAATGGCAAGATCATTCAAGAGCTAGAGTCTGTGTTCCGCGGTGCAGGCTGGCGCGTCATCAAAGTTATCTGGGGTGGCAACTGGGATTCACTACTTAGTAAAGATCATACCGGCGTGCTTAAACATCGCATGGAAGAAGTGGTCGATGGTGAGTACCAATTATATGAAGCACGTACGCCTGAATTTACCCGAAAAGAGTTTTTTGGTAAATACCCAGAGTTAGAAGAGATGGCAGATGCGCTGACAGACGAAGAGATTGCACGTCTGAACCGCGGTGGCCACGATCCAGTGAAAGTCTATGCTGCTTTTAGTGAAGCAATGAAGACAAAAGGTCAGCCAACCGTTATTTTGGTCAAAACTGTCAAAGGCTACGGCTTATCTACTCAAACGCAAGCCGTTAACAAGTCACATCAGATCAAGAAACTAGATCAAGAAGCCTTGATGTATTTCCGTGATCGTTTTGATTTACCGTTTACTGATGAGCAACTAGAGACCCTACCATTCTATCGCCCTGAAGAAGGTTCGGCGGAGATGAAATATCTCAAAGGGCGCCGCGAGTCGTTAGGTGGTCATCTGCCCAACCGCCGTAGTGGTCACATCCCGCTTAATATTCCTGAGCTATCGATGTTTGATCGCGTATTAAAAGGCAGTAATGGCAAAGAGCAATCTACCACGATGGTCTTTGTACGTTTGCTATCTGCGATGCTCAAAAACAAAGACATCCAAGATCGCGTTGTACCAATCGTACCTGATGAAGCACGTACATTTGGTCTAGAGGGCATGTTCCGTCAATTGGGTATCTATTCAGCGGTCGGTCAAAAGTATACGCCAGAAGATAGTGAAGCGTTGATGGGTTATAAAGAAGCCATCGATGGTCATATGTTAGAAGAAGGTATCAACGAAGCGGGCGCAATGAGTACGTGGATTGCCTTGGCAACCAGCTACTCTGTGAACGCCCTGCCAATGATTCCGATGTATATCTATTACTCAATGTTTGGTTTCCAGCGTGTGGGTGATTTGGCTTGGGCCGCAGGCGATTGTCAGGCACAGGGTTTCTTACTAGGTGCAACAGCTGGTCGTACAACGCTTAACGGTGAAGGTTTGCAGCATCAGGATGGTCATTCACAGATACTATTCAATACCGTACCGAATTGTGTCACCTATGACCCTTGTTTCGGTTATGAGCTGGCGGTAGTGATGCATGATGGCCTGCGCCGTATGTATGGTGAAGGTGAGCGCGTCTATTATTACTTGACGCTGATGAATGAAAACTACGAGCAACCTGAAATGCCAGAAGGAAGCGAAGAAGGTATCAAGCGTGGTATGTACTTATTAGAAGACAATGGCTCAGCACAGGTACAGCTGTTAGGGTCTGGTGTGATCTTACGCGAAGTACAAAAAGCATCACAGATACTAAAAGATGAGTTCAATATCACATCTAACGTCTGGAGCGTTACCAGCTTTAATGAGCTGACTCGTGATGGTATGGATTGCGACGACTACAACCGCTTGCATCCAATGGATGAAGAAAAAGTGCCTTGGGTTACTGAACAGTTGGCACCGCACGAAGGTATCGTGGTTGCTGCGACAGATTATATGCGTAACTACTCAGAGCAGATTCGTGCTTGGTTGCCAGACAACCGTCCTTATACGACTTTGGGTACGGATGGTTATGGCCGCTCTGACACGCGTGAAAACCTACGCAGTTTCTTTAACGTTGATGCTGCACATATTGTTGTGGCAACGCTGAAGCGCTTAGCGGATGAAGGTGAAGTTGAGATGCGTTTGGTCAAAGACGCGATTTCAAGCTTAGGTATCGATGTGGATCACCCACCTGCATGGCAACAGCAGTCTTATTATGATCAGTCTCCAGATGCACCAGCACCAGGTAATGTCAATCCAAAACCTGTTCCTGAGTTTGTTGAAGAAGATGATGATGAAATCAGTGATGAGGGACGCGCTGAAGACCAAGCAGATGCAAATGTACTCGATGATAGTGATGTCAAAGAATAATAACCATAAGACGAGGAAATAAATCATGGACATTAAAGCCCCCGATTTAGGTGTGGATAGCGCCGAAGTCAGCGAGATTATGGTAGAAGTTGGCGATGTCATTGCAAAAGACGACAACATCGTGTTGTTAGAGTCTGACAAAGCATCAGTCGAAGTGCCAAGCTCCGCTGCTGGTAAAGTCACTAAAATTAGTATTGCTATTGGTGATCAAGTCAGTGAAGGTATGGTGCTGATTGAGCTTGAAAGTGTAGATGATAGCAATGACAGCGATAGCGCTGCTGATGACAAACAAGATGAGAACACTGCAAAGGACGCATCTGCTGAAACAGAAGAAAAATCTGAGCCTGACACTACTGAACCAGAGCGATCAGAGTCTACTGCTAAGCCAGCCACTGGTGCTGGTCAAGCAACGACTCATGTGTTGCCTGACCTAGGTGTTGATGAAGCACAGGTTTCTGAGATTATGGTTAGTGTTGGTGATACTGTCAGCGCTGAACAGTCGATTTTATTGATCGAATCTGATAAAGCTTCAGTTGAAGTGCCGGCACCCGTTGCCGGTAAGATCGAAAAAATATTGGTCGAAGCAGGGGATATGGTTGCCAACGGTCAGGACTTTATCGTTATTATAGAAAGCGGTACAGATAGTGCTAGTGATAGTGAGCCTGAAGCCTCTAAACCACAAGAGTCAGCATCCGCTAAAGCAGAAGATAAAACAGCGCCTAAAACCACTGGTGAGCCAAAACAAGCCGCCAAACCGAGCAGTACTGACACAGCTGCTAGCAGACCAGAGGGTAAACTCACTGAAGCACAGGTCAATGAAAAACTAGTTGATGTGTATGCAGGTCCTGCCGTGCGTAAGCTTGCGCGTCAGTTAGGTGTGGATATCACGCAAGTGTCTGGCTCAGCATTAAATGATCGTATCCTAAAAGAAGATCTGTTTGCTCATGTCAAAGACAGCCTAACCAAGCAAAAAGCAGCGCCTGTGAGCAGCAGTGCTGTAAGCTCAGGTCTACCGAAACTGCCTGACATGAGTAATACAGAGGTTTGGGGTGAGACAGAAACCCAAGACCTCAGCCGTCTGCAAAAAGTATCAATACCGCAGCTGAACTACAATACCTTGCTGCCACAAGTGACACAGTTTGATTTGTCTGATATTACCGAGACTGAAAAACTGCGTGGTGAGTTAAAAGGGGGCATGAAAGCTGAAGGGGTTGGGCTGACTATCTTGGCCTTTATCGTTAAGGCGACTGCATATGCGCTCACTCAGCACCCTCGCTTCAACAGTCATTTAAGCGATGACAACACGCAAATTATCTTGCGTAAGAGTGTCAATATGGGTATCGCAGTAGCAACTGATGATGGTCTGATTGTACCTGTTATTAAGGATGCGCAAGATAAAGGTATCAAGCAAATCGCAATTGAGATTGGAGAGCTTGCTGTCAAGGCTCGCGATAAGAAGCTCAGTACCAAAGATCTACAAGGTGCAAGCTTTACTATCTCAAGCCAAGGTATCCTAGGTGGTACAGCATTTACACCACTGGTCAACTGGCCACAAGTAGGTATCTTAGGAGCTTCAGAAGCCACTATGCAGCCTGTCTGGAATGATGCTAAGCAGACTTTCGAGCCGCGCCTGATGCTGCCATTATCATTATCTTATGATCACCGTGTTATCAATGGTGCCGATGCCGCAGTGTTTACCCGCTATGTTGCGACCTTGCTTGCAGATCCACGTCGTATCTTGATCTAACACTCACTGATAAACAAAAAAAGACTGTCTACGGATGGTCTTTTTTATGGCTTGCTTTTCGTTTCTAGAAACCACTATTCTAAAAACAGCTATTTAATGATTAGGCTAGGTGTAGATGGTAGTCATAGTGAGTAGCAAGTGATAAACAGTAATTAGTAAGTATAAAAGAGCCAGCTAATAAGCTGGCTCTTTTGAGTCATGATACTTGACTGGCTTAGAACTGTTTGACAAAGGCAACGCCATATACCCAAGGGCTGATATCAATTTCACCGATATCACTACCGTCTAAAGTAGCATCGGTTTTGATGTCCATGTAGCGTGCATCGATTCGGAATGCCTCAGTAGGGGCAAAAGGAATATCAAGACCTACGTGACCAGCTACGCCAACGCTATCATCAAGATCTAAATCACCACCACTAGAGATTCTTTCTTTAAAAAATGTCGTGTAGTTCACACCAACACCGATAAAAGGCTTGATATTCATTGGCATACTGTCATTATCGAAGTGATACTGTACAGAAAGCGTAGGTGGTAAATGTTGGGTACTACCTGTCAAAAATTCATTGCCATCAGCGTTGTTCAGGTCGAAGTCATGATGAAATGGGATGGCTGCAAGTAATTCGACACCAACATTGTTAGCGATAAAGTATTCGCCGCTGATAGTTGGACGGATATCATCATCTACTTTTACTGCTAGTGTACCGTCGACTAATGTACCGTTGTCGCTTTTTGGGTCGACCATATGGGCGCCAGCGGCAACAGACCATGTGCCAGCAGGAACAGCGAAAGCAGTGGTCATCGTAAGTGCAGCAGCTACCAAAACTAGGGATTGTAGTTTCATTGGTTGGTTCCTAAAATGTGAAAAGGGTCAGTGAAATGAGGGATGGCATTGTACACTGATACATAATGTTATAATAGATAATTAATCTGTAACATCATGGCATCATTATAGTTTAAAACCACATTTATTGTAAGGTTTTAATTTGAGATTTAAGTGCTTTTATTTAGTCACTAACGATAGAAGGAATTATTTGACAGCTTTTGACTGTTAAAAAACTAATTATTGTGGGATAGGGTACAACCGCATTGTGATACTCTGATATAACTGGTTCAAAAAACTGAGATAATAATGGTTATCTGAATCGAAGAGTTGATGAGCGTCAAATTATTAACGATTGATAATGGCTTATGGAATTGATATTGATGATATGACAAGAGGCGTAATATATTATGCTCGGTTATTGTAGTAATTCTCCTCTACGCTGTGAGAATGCACGCTCTACAAAGATATTGAATCAGGTAGACTCTTGTTGCCCTGAATGCAATTTGTTTTTGGTGCCTGCTCAAGATATAAGCCAACAGCTCATTGCTGATGAGCAGTTTTTAAGACTCTCTATTTTATCAACCGCACTGATGCTGCTCATATCTGTCTATATCTATTATTCAAAATTTACGTAACCCTTTATGGTCAAGTATGATAAAACTATGAGTAATATGAGTGGCTTCAAGTCAGGGGCTGTCATAAGCTGTCAGGCGCTCCATCAAATGAGCTATTTTTTGACCATCTGTCTTTTTGAACATATAGGTAGTCATATTCTATGATCACTGTTTTATTCTACTAATATAATACCGGTGTTTCACCGCATAGGGACGGCATGCTATTCCAATCTATACGGCGCTTGCGTCATTTTGTTTATGATGTTTTGCAAAACGAAGCGCACGACACGTTATTTAGTCGTTATCTCGATTATTTTCTTATATTCTTGATTATGACCAATGTGGCAGCCGTGATAGCGGAGTCAGTAGATAGTTGGTATTACCCGTATCAGGAATATTTTACGTGGTTTGAAAACTTCTCTATTGTGATATTTTCTATCGAGTATTTGTTGCGATTATGGAGCGTCGCTGAAGCCAAGCCTGACAATACAACGTGGAAGCAGCGTTGGGATTGGATCAGAAGCCCGTCAGCACTCATCGATTTGGTAGCGATTGTCCCAGCGTTCCTAAACTTCTTTGTCACGATTGATTTGCGTTTCCTACGGATTCTGCGTCTGTTCCGTATCCTCAAGCTGACTCGCTATTTTGCGTCCATGCGTATTCTACTGGTGGTTATCAGTAAAGAGCGAGGCTCGTTTCAAGCTGTTATTTTTATATTAATTATCATGATTGTGACGGCATCGAGCGGTATTTACTTGGTTGAAAATCACGCCCAACCAGAAGAGTTTGAGTCGATACCCAAAGCGATGTGGTGGGCTGTAGTTACGCTTACTACTGTGGGCTACGGCGATGTAACCCCAATCACCAATGCTGGCAAGATATTGGGGGCAATCATTACCATATTGGGTGTGGGTCTCGCAGCACTGCCTGCAGGTATTCTGGCCACAGGTCTGGCAAATGAGCTCGCGCAGCGGCGTGAAGAGCTGGAGCAGCATTTCCGAGAGCAGCTGATCGATAGCGACTTTGATTTGGTACAAAATCAGATGATGATTGATAAGATTCGCCGCGAGCTAGGACTGGACAAAGAGCAGGCGCAAAATATCGTATTACAAGTGCTGCGTGAACAAGAGTTGGAGCGCCGCGAAAAAGAAGTAGAGAACCGTCAAAAGAATTTTTGTCCACATTGTGGCGAGGTCTTATAGATAAAAATTAGATAGGAGTAGATGTTTTTTAAAGTAGCTATTGAGGTGACTATTGAAGGAGCTATCGAAGTGGCCATTCAAATAGTAATCTAAACAGTCACCAGATAACGGTGTGAGCGGTCAAAAAATAGTGCTGTGTGATCAAAACGCAGCACCATTTTTACATTTTACTATTTGTTGATAATGTATATCTAGGACTATACACCCTGAGGAATCGGCATCGCACGTGCCAACTCATGGGCCACTTGCTGTCCTGCACTTGATAGATCTTCTGCATCTAGTGGTAGGTTTTGTAGCGTCAGATGCCAGTCATCAACAGAACGACGCAAATGAGCAACCCAAAGTGTTTTACAGTCACGTGGCAGCTGTTTTAGGTTGACTTCAAAACAGCGGTTGCCCTCGTCATCGCTCAGATGAATCTCGCCTTTCTTAACTCTTGAAAACGCGTGACCATGGTATGAGTTGGCAAGCAACGCAATATGAGTGATATGTTCTGGAACTTCTTCTAACTCCAATCTAATTTGCTCTTGGTCAAGTGGCGCAAGATACATGGCTTGCTCACCGCGATCCTTTCCGTTTAGACTGTCTCCTTGATGCTTGACTGATTCGGCTCTATCACGCAGTTGTTTGAACCAGACAATGTCACTAATGATGCAGTTGTCATCATATAAGACGCACGCTAAGTCGATATCGACTGCGCTTTTGTCCTTTTTAAAACGCTTAAATAACCCTTTTGGCTCAATCTTGGTAAATTCATAATTGAGCGCAAAAAATAAGGTTCCCGTATCCAAGCCCAGTCCTCTTAAACTGTCGGAAAGCAGTGGTGATGGGGCAGTGGTCGGCATAACATTCCTTTTTTCAATTCTTAGTGGTTAATTCTTGGTTCTTGGTTCTTGGTTCTTGGTTCTTGGTTCTTAGCGCATATTGTGGTCTAAGTATTACTCAGCTTAGACATCACTATCAGTATTCGTTGTCGCTCGAGGTTTGTCTAATACCGCTTGGTATAACAACTCAGGCTTAGCACCTAACAACCCATTGCCAAAACCACGTAGCCACCAAACCAGTTGTGAGGTCAGATTAACCGTCGCTTTTATCGTTAAGGTTCCGTCATCATTTGCTATGACAACTTGATCGTCACTCAATTTACTCTCGGTGAGGCTTCTACCTGCTTGCTGCGTAAATTGTAGCTCAATGGTGGTGTTTTTACCACGCTCAGCCAGTTCACCGAAAAACGGGTGACTAAACCCCATACTGCCTTCGTCCAGATACGTATCGAGTTGAAAGTTATCTGGGGTTTGTGCGGTACTTTCTAAAATCTCCACACTATCAAATCGGTGTAGCGCAAAGGTGCGAATGATGACGTCTGGATCATCGGTACGAGTGGCCAGTAGATAGATAATCACACCACGCTGAATGATAGCAATAGGGTTTAGCGTATACTCACTGGCTTCTGACTTATTGCTGCGAGTATAGCAGGCATTGATTTGTAACTGATAAAATAGAGCATGATAGATGTTGTCTTTGCTGTCTAAGTCTATGTGTGGCGCAATGAGTGGCTGAGTCGCAGGCTCGATACGAACGCGGTCTATCCAAGAATGTGTCACTTTACTATTTTTGAGTTGTCGTCTTGCCAAGTCAAACCAAGGGAACAGCTCATCTAAAATGACAGGTGGCAATAGCTGAGTCAGATTGGCCTCGACCATATTGAAGGCAACGGCTTGCGATAAGTTCATGTGCGGTAAGCTTTGTAGCGGGGCATCTTCTTTCCAGCGCCAGCCTTGAGGATTGGCATTGTTTTTTTCGATAGGAAAGCGTTTGGCCAGCGCATTCAAATCACGCTGTACAGTACGTAGGCTGATATCGAAACCTGCCATCATGAGCTGTTCGTAAATATGGGTGGTGCCTACCCAGCGATTGCGCTGTAGCTGTGACAACACCTGCCATTGACGAGCGGTCGTCGCCGCTCCATGACGGTTGTCATTGCTCTCTTTTAGCGCGTTGCTGTCTGTAGCCACCAGCATATTCTCTTGCTCAGTAGCGTTGGCTTGAGCGTGGATGTCATTGGCAGTGGTAGGACGTACAGTCATTAAGAGATACCCTTTATGAAGTCATAGGTCATTTTTTTATAGGTCAATATTTTCAAGATTAATGCTTTAAAGGCTAATATTTTATAGGTTTTAACCAGTTAGCAGCCGTTTATCATCGCAGAAAAGCATCGTGGCGTCTAGGGACGTTCGTACATGTCAACGCCATATCGAACGCTCTTCATTTAATAATGAAGACTAATATGGTAGATACTAAAGCTAGTAGGTACTAAAGCGATTCATCATCAATGACTTCAGTCTCACCATTTTCGTCTTTACGATTTTCTTCCTTTCTTTTATCCTCTTTTTTCTGACGTTTTGCTTTACGCTTTTTTTTCTCTTTCTTTTTTGACTTTTTATCATCGACCTCATCATCACCATCTTGGTTTTCATCCCACAGCATCAGACGATCCAGAACTTTACCGAATAGCGTATTTTTGCGATATCGACCTTTCTTGTTCATGGTGTCGATGGGTAGACCTGTCATCAAGGTCAAGGCTTCACTCAATGTATAAACACCATAGATATGAAAGTTGCCGTCTCTTACAGCAGCAATGATATCGTCACGTAACATCAGTTGTTTGACATTGGCCATCGGAATAACCACGCCTTGCCCACCTGTGAGTTCTTGCTCACGGCAGGCATCAAAAAACCCAGCGATTTTGGCGTTGATGCCGCCAACAGCCTGTACTTCACCCAGCTGATTCATGGAACCAGTGATGGCAAATGATTGATCAATGGGGACATTAGCTAAGGCGGATAGTAGGGCGCAGCCTTCGCTGACAGTGGCGCTATCGCCATCGATATGAGCGTAGCTTTGTTCAAATGCGAGCGAGGCACTAAAATTTAGGGCATGGTGCTGGCTAAAAAGCGCTCGTAAATAGCTGGTCATGATCAGCATGCCCTTAGCATGCAAGCTACCACCCAAATCTACATCACGCTCAATATCAAGTATTTCGCCTGCGCCAATATTGGGTTGAATAACCGCAGTGAGACGCGCAGGCATACCAAACTCACTATCAGCGTAACTGACGACAGTTAGGGCGTTGACCTGTCCAACAGCACTGCCTTGGGTTTGAATCAGTTGCTGCCCGTTTTTGAGCTCATCCCAATACAGATCACGCAAGTATCCTGAACGCTCATCCATATCGTCGATGGCTTGAACGACATGGTCAGCAGTAACCATATTTTGTGCGTTCAAACGCGCATGACGGTTAGACTCATGTAGCAGCTTGATAAGCAAGTCACTATGTAAGCTTAGGCGGTCTTGTTCTTCGGCTTGTAAACTTAAATGCTCAAGTAACGTGGCTTGCGCGCTACTATCGAAAGGATACAGATCGGCGTAGTCAATGATGTCTGCCATTTTCGCTACCAGTGCCAATTCATGCTCGCTGGTGCGCGTCACATCATCATGAAAGTCCGCGCGAACTTTAAACACCGCATCGAACTCAGGCTCAAGCTCTAACAGCTCATAGTACAAGTCTGCTTCACCTAATAAGATCACTTTGATATCAAGATCAATGGGCGCAGGTGATAAGGACAAGCTACCTGTTAGGGTCAGCATCTGCTCAAGACTTGAGAGCTTAATTTTGCGTGACTGTAATGCGCGCTTTAGACCTTGCCATGCATAAGGGTGCTCAAGTAAATGACTGGCTTCTAGGAGCAGGTAGCCGCCATTGGCACGGTGCAAGGCGCCTGCGCGAATCATACTGACGTCCGTCGTTACGGTACCCAATTGAGTGATTTGCTCAACGTGACCCAACAGATTAAGGTGAGTCGGCAGGTCTTCAAAGACAACAGGTGCACCACTGTCTGGTACGTGGCTGACAATAATATTGACCGCATAACGGCTGGGTGTCGTGGTTAATACTGCCGACACAAATTCTTCATCATCACCGTTGACGATGCGCTCTACATGAGCAACCATATCAGCAAACACAGTTTTGAGGTAATCAACAACCAGCGGGTGAGTGGCAAACTGCTCATAAATTGGCGCAAACAAAGGTTGTAGCGCACGGTGCGCGATACTGCGATGCAATGACTCGATTGCATCGTTGGCTTCATCTTCTAACTGCTCTAAAGCGATTGTCAGTTGGCTGAGCCGTTTTTGCATATGGTTTTTCTGTACAAAGTTATTTAACTCCGCTTCGTACTCGCTATTGCCATACTCAGAATTTTGGGCGTTGTTTTGATCTTTATTACCGTTAGTTTTATCGTTACTTGGTATATTGGCTTTTTCGGTACTATTTATCGGCGATGAGTCTTCATCATTGCTAGATGATTTTGAATCCTTTGAGTGGTCGCTGCTATTGTCTGTCGTCAGTTGACTGGGATGCACAAAAACTGCTTTATTATCAAACGAGCGAAACGTCAAAGCTAAGTCATATTGTTTGCCTTCAGCGTTTAGCGCATCATAGGCATGACTTTCTTTTTGATGCGTATTGTTCTTTATCGCTTCAATTTTACTTTGGTATTGGTCACTACGAAACCGTTGGCTCAGTCGCTTTTTGGCTTGTTGCCATAAGCTATTAACGTGCTGCTGTAGTTGTAATGCTTGACCTGCAGGCAGATGCAGTGCGAGCGGCGTACGGGGATCAGTAAAATTATGCACATAGACCCAATCGTCAGGCGTTGGTGCATCAGCGGCGATGCGGGTAAGCAGGCGACTAATAACCGTGCGTTTGCCCAAACCGTTCTCACCAGCAGCAAATACATGGTAGCCACTAGCCTTGATATCTAGAGCCGTATGCAATGCTTTGAGTGCGCGCTGCTGACCAAAACCGACATCCAAGTCCGGTGCCGTGCGGGTGTCTGTAGGCAGCTCATCAGGGTCACTATAGCGCTTTAGTTGCTCAGCTGATATGCGGCAATTTTGCTGAACCTCTATAAAAATAGGATTGGGCGTATTAGGTGTGTCTTGCTGATTATTTTTTGAGTCAGCGGTAGGTAGTACCATATTGTTAGCGTCTTTTGATATTTGAGATATAGGGGTGCGGAGTTGCTCAGTCATAGGATATTAAAACATCATCTTAAAGGTATAGATTGGGGTATGGTATTTTATACGAGGCTTGTTTGTTCTAAAACTATCACTTTCAATAAAGACATCTTACAAGATGTAGCTGCATTTTAACGAAGTCATTGAGCGCAGTTTTGTATCATATTTGGATAATTGACATAGCACAATGAATAAAAAAACAATAAATGGCTCATGTCATGCTATTACAGCAGAATAACGCCTCACAATAAGCGTAGATAGTATAAGATGTCCCACATTGGCGCAATCTGCAACTATTCAATGAGCGGGTCACATGATAAAATAGGCGGTTCACATGTAAAACTGGATAACTCGTTGTATGTCAGCTTCCGCTAAAACCTCTTCATCGTCTGCTAACACGGGTAACATCCGTATTGATCCGACTGGCTTTGTCAAACTTGGGGCACAGCTGCCAACGCTTGCTAATATCTTAGCACAAGCAATAGCCGAGCTCGGTTTATCTCTAAGTGATAAACAGCAGCGCACGTTATTATTATACTTAGACCAGCTTTTGTTATGGAATAAAGCGTATAATCTGACCGCCATTACCGATCCAGAAGAAGCACTGATCAAACATGTGATTGATTGTTTGTCTATTATAATGCATTTACCAGCAGGTTCACTGCTTGATATTGGCACAGGAGCAGGGTTGCCTGCAGTGATTATTGCGATTTGTCAGCCTGATCGCCAATGTACAGCACTTGATAGCAATCAGAAAAAGATTCGCTTTATCAAGCAAATCAGCAGTGAACTTGGTTTGGGTAATATGCAGCCAATCGCTTCACGTATCGAAGCACACGAGGCCAGTTACGACGTAGTGACTTCTAGAGCATTTGCCAGTTTGATAGATTTTGTTGAGGTAGCGCAGCCAAGATTAGTAGATGGCGGCTATCTGTGTGCCATGAAAGGCAAAGCACCGAGTGATGAAGAGCTGCAAGCGCTCAATAGTGAGTGGCATATCAAAACGATCAAGTTATCAGTACCACGTCTGCATGACAGCCGTCATTTGATTGAGATGTCTGTCAAAACATCGAAATGACAAACACTTCTCAGTCATGAAACAACTATCATTTTTTGTGAAACATAGTTTACGTTTGTACTCAAATGACATAGTATTTAAAAGCGCTAAAACTACGCAAGCGAAAACTAAGCAGTGAACGTCTGAAACGGCTGCGGATTGAGAGTGCTGGTCCAGTACGAATTTACCAGTATGAGTGTTACCAACTGCATTAAATACATTAAAAGAAAAATCAAGTAATAGATTTTAATAATATTGAGTGAGTGTATGGAAATCATAGCAATTGCGAATCAAAAGGGCGGTGTGGGCAAAACCACAACGGCGGTAAATTTGACCGCCAGTTTAGCTGCTAAGCGCAAGCATGTACTGTTGATTGACTTAGACCCACAGGGTAATGCAACCAGCGGCACTGGTGTTGATAAAAATGAGCTAACGCTTACCATAGCAGACGTTTTGCTTGATGGGGTATCATTGACTGAAGCCATTGTCACTAGCCCTGCTGGGTTTGATGTTATCGGTGCCAACCGTGATTTGGCAGGTATGGATATCACGTTAATGAGTAAGACTGATAGCCATGAATTGTTCAAAACCGCCATGGCAGATTTGGTTAATAATCAAATCGCTAATAAAAAACAGCCATACGATTATGTAATTATAGATTGTGCGCCTAGTTTGAATCTGCTGACCATTAATGCGTTGGTCGCAACCGATAGTGTCATTATTCCGATGCAGTGTGAGTACTATGCGTTAGAAGGGTTGGCTGATTTATCCCAGACGATTGAGCGTCTAACAGAGTTAAACCCTAAGTTATACATTCGCGGCGTCGTGAGAACGCTGTTTGATGCGCGTAATACGCTTGCTCGAGATGTGTCTGCTGAATTAGAAGCGCATTTTGGCGATATCATGTACAAGACACATATTCCAAGAAATATTCGCCTAGCAGAAGCGCCTGCACATGGTTTGCCCGTCATTGCTTATGAGAGATGGTCAAAAGGCGCACGCGCGTACCAAAAGCTGGCTGCTGAAGTCATAAAGCAGAGCAGTTGATTTTTATATAAGCGTTGTTTATATAAGCGAGTGTCACTGGTAAAGACAGTAAGCAATCAGTTGGACAACAAAGCACTGAAAATTGTATTTAGTAAGCCGTAATAGTAATCAATAGGCTTTTATTTTAGCGTTAGAGGATAGGTAATCATGGCGAAGAAAAGAGGGTTGGCTGCCAATCGAGGCTTAGATGCCTTATTGGGATCAATCAAAAAAGAAAAGCAAATCACCGCCTCTGCCTTGCAAGACGATATGGCTGCACGTGACAACATGTCGCCAGCTGAAACACCGAATCCCAAAGTGCCTGCCGATACCAACGCGGCAGCTGCGACTGCTGATACTACTTCGATTAAAACTAGCAAAAAATCGACTACAACGTCTAATGATGCTGATAGCGACAACGGTACTCGCGCACCGCGTAGTCCGCGAGCTGCAAGTAAGTCTACTGCTGCTAAGTCACGCAATAGCAGCACAGAGGCAAGTACGCAAGAAGATCAAATCAGCCTCGTACAAATCGATGTCACCCTTTTACAAGCGGGCAAATATCAGCCACGTCGTGATATGAGTGAAACGGCGCTTGCAGAGTTGGCGTCTTCTATTGAGCAGCATGGCGTGATGCAGCCTATTGTGATTCGTCCTTTGCTAGCCAATGAAGATAAAAGTGAAGATTTTGTTACTCACGAAATTATCGCGGGTGAGCGTCGCTGGCGCGCGGCAAAAATGGCAGGAAAGTCGGTTATTCCAGCTATTGAACGTGCGCTATCTGACGAGCTCGCCATTGCACTCGCATTGATCGAGAACATCCAGCGTGAAGACTTATCCGTCATTGAGCAAGCAGCAGCATTGCAGCGCTTTCATACTGAGTTCGGTATGAGTCATGCCATGATTGCTGAAGTCGTTGGCAAGGCACGTACAACGGTATCGAATCTACTGCGGTTGAATCAATTACATGATACGGTAAAAGACCATTTGGCAACCAGCGCGCTAGATATGGGTCATGCCCGTACGCTATTGGCATTGTCTTCTGAGCAGCAGCCTATTATCGCGCAAAAAATTATCGATGGCGGCATGACGGTGCGAGAAGCGGAAAAACTGGTCAAATCTATCTTGCAGCCGGCTCCCAAAGCCAATCGTATCGAACAAGCGCAATCTCGTGACGCTGAGCGTCTCACTCAAAGACTGACGGATATGCTAGGCGCCGAAGTCAAACTCAAGCATAAAAAAGATGGACAGGGTAGTGTTGAGATATTCTTCCATAATCAAGATCAACTGGCCGCTTTGATCAAGCATATAGAAGCGCAGGCTTAGGACAACACGCGAATTAGTAGGACTGATTTATTAGTAGCAATTGTTTACGCATGAATCCGTCTACGTCATAACTGTTTTGAGAACATGGAAGAAAGTAAGTATGTGGGAGTTAGTAAAGGCAGGTGGCTGGCTAATGACACCTATCGTCGTCTGTTCTATATTAGCACTGGTTATCATCATTGAGCGTAGCCATACGCTACAATTTAACAAAATTGTGCCCACTAGACTACGAGAGCAGCTCATCACTCGCTTACGTGAAAATGGTGATATTGGCCGTACGCAGCTGATGAATGTCAAAGAAAAGACAGCGCTTGGTGATATTTTGGCAACAGGTCTGCTCTATCGTCAGTATGGCTTAGAGTCTATGACCATGCATATGCAAAACCGTGCCAGCGTACAAGTGCATCAATTAGAAAAAAATATCAATATGCTGGGTACGATTGGTGCTATTGCGCCATTGCTTGGATTATTGGGTACCGTATTAGGTATTATCTCTTCATTCTTAGCCATCACTGATGGTGCGATGCAAGATCCAACTATGCTTGCTGCTGGTGTGTCACAAGCACTAATCACGACGGCTGCTGGCATGATCGTGGCTATCCCAGCACTGGTGGCGTATCGATATTTTCAGCGCCGTATCATCGATATCAATGCGCAGTTCGAGACGCAAGCAGGACTTATGATTCAAGAGCTATACGACTACCAATTGCTCGAAAACACTCGCACGTCGGCATCTGCCAATAGTATAGTAGCCACGGATGAGCATGTTAGAAGTCAGTTAGATGCAGGCTTAGATACAGACAAGGTCAACATGGCGACACCATAACGGTCATAGTTTTGATTCTATATAATAGCGATGGTTTTCATACGAAAGTATGCCCATGCGCACTAGATAATTTGAAGAGATTCATATGCGCTTTAGAAAACCGACGGTTGAGCCGCTTGAGATTAATCTAACACCGATGATCGACTGCTTATTATTTTTGATTGTCTTTTTGCTACTGGCTACCTCCTTTAACCACTTTAGTCGCTTAAACATTATCCTTCCTGAAGCAGAAGGTGTGGCACAGACAGAACCACAAAATAGCATTGAAGTGGCTGTACAAGAAGATGGCAGTTACCTGGTCAATGGTATTACGCTCGCCAGTAGCAACGAGGCTGAACTGACCAGCATGTTGCAGCAAGAAGCAGGGAGCAATCGCAATATGCTCTTTGTGATTGCAGCGGATGCCAACGCTACCCATCAGTCTGTCGTACGGGTGATGGATGTCGCTGGCAAACTTGGCTTTTTGAACCTGAATATCAGCACCGTTGTCCCACTTGGTCAAACTTTGCCGCAATAATACTTGCGCATCATTACTATAAACTGTGTGTCAAGCACAGCCCATTCATGTCATGACACCTACATTGAGGCTTTTATGAGCCAAGCTTATACATCTGACTCTACAAAACCTTCTGCTAAAAAACCTTCAGCAGCACCCTCTAGTCCGCCCAAAAGTAAGACCTTATTGCGCTTATTGAGATATCTAAAGCCGTATTGGTGGGCTTTGCTCCTAACGGTTGTGGGTTTTGCTATCAATGCAGGCACTGAGATTTGGATTGCCAAGCTATTGCAATACATCACTGATGCCATCAATCAAAGTGACCGAAGCAAACAAGCTTTATTCCCTTTATTGATCATTGCCTTGTTTTTTGTACGCGGTGTGGGTAGCTTTTTGGGTAACTATTACACTGCTTTGGTGTCACGTAATCTGGTCTATGAGCTGCGTGTAGAGGTATTTAATAAACTACTACGTCTACCAAGTTCATTCTATTTGGCCAACCCTGCTGGTACGATTTCATCCAAGTTGATATTTGATGTAGAGCAAGTCACTGCTGCCAGTACCGACTCAATGAAGACCTTGCTACGTGATGGTTTGACGGTTGTGGCATTGATAGGCTTTTTGTTGTACAGCAACTGGCGCTTGACGCTCATTTTGTTTGTGGTGTTACCACCTATTTTATGGCTTATCCGTATCGCTTCTAAGCGTTACCTTAAGCTGTCTAAAGGTATCCAAAAAACGATGGGTAGTGTCAGTCATATCACCAATGAAGTCATCGGTGGCTATCAGGTGGTAAAGAACTACGGTGGACAAGCGTACGAAGCTGAGCGTTTTGATAAGACTTCAAAAAAGAATTTACGCCAAGGCATGAAGGTAGTCGTCACCAATAGTATCAATACCCCAGCAGTACAGCTATTAATGGCGATAGCCATGTCAGTGGTGGTATGGCTTGCCCTTAGACCTTCAGTCATCAGTAATATTTCAGCGGGCGAGTTTATCTCTTATATTGCGGCGGCTGGTCTGCTTAGTAAGCCTGTCCGATCACTGACCGATATCAATCAAAAGTTGCAAAAAGGTATTGCTGCTGGTGAGTCGATTTTTGCGTTACTTGATGAACCAGAAGAGGAAGACACAGGTACTATTAGTAAGGCGTTATCCGGTCAAATGTCTTTGGACAATATCAGCTTGGTATATCCAGACTCAACGGTCGCTCTACGCGACTTTACCTTAGATATAAAAGCAGGCGAGACAGTTGCACTAGTCGGAAGAAGCGGGGCGGGTAAGTCATCCTTAGTGAATCTTCTAACACGTACCTTAGAGACGTCCTCAGGGCAAATTACTCTAGATAACATGCCCATTGAAGACATCAAATTAGAAAGCTTGCGTGCACAAATCGCCATGGTGAATCAACAAGTGGTGCTATTTAACACGACAGTATTGAACAATATTGCTTATGGCGGCTTGGCTGATAGAACCCAAGCTGAGATCGAACAGGCTGCAAAAGCGGCTTTTGCGCATGACTTTATTATGAAGATGCCAAACGGCTACCAAAGTGAAATCGGTGCTGAAGGACTACAGCTGTCGGGTGGGCAGCGTCAACGACTGTCTATTGCTCGTGCGCTACTAAAAGATGCACCGATTTTAATTTTAGATGAGGCCACTAGTGCGCTTGATAATGAGTCAGAATACTACATTCAACAAGCCCTCGATAATGTCATGAAAGACCGCACGACACTAGTAATCGCGCATCGTTTGACGACGATCGAGTCCGCTGATCGTATTGCTGTGATGGATGGCGGTCAAATCGTTGAGCTAGGAACGCATGACGAGCTGATGCAACTACAGGGTCACTATGCGCAAATGTATGCTCGAGATTTTGAATAGCATCACATATCTGTACTTTGATTTATGGTAAGTCTGGTAGTCTTAAAAACTGGAACAACCGTTAGCACCTATGCAATGCATCAATAGAATGAATGGCAATTATTAATGAGCATCGAGACGACAATCACCCGTGCATGGCAACGCCGCGCCCTTTGGCTTTGGCTATTGTTGCCTGTTAGCTGGCTTTATGGGTTGATTACCATGCTTCGCCGCAATGCTTATAAATCTGGGTTGCTATCGAGTTACCGTGCATCTGTACCCGTCATGGTCATTGGCAATATTACGGTAGGGGGTAGTGGTAAGACGCCGCTTATCATCGCTTTAGTTAGTTATTTGCAAAGACAAGGCATAAAGGTAGGGGTTATCAGCCGCGGTTATGGTGGTGATACCAGTCAAATGCCAGCCGTGGTAAGTGCTACCAGTTTGCCGAGCGTGGTAGGTGATGAGCCTTGTTTGATTGTTCATACGACAGGCGTTGCTATGGCAGTATGTCCCAACCGTCAGCAGGCGATTGCTGCTTTGCTGGATGCTCAGCCTGATCTACAATTGATCATCGCTGATGATGGTTTGCAGCATTATGCGCTCAAGCGCGATATAGAGTGGATTGTGGTAGATGCCGCGCGAGGGTTTGGCAATGAGCAGTTGCTCCCGACTGGGTTTTTGCGTGAGCCGATGTCACGACTGCAAGGGGCTGACGTCATCTATCACGAGAAGCCTGTCATAGGTTCGGCTTATGATAATAAAAGTGGTGAGAAAGCGCGACGTGCTGAGCGCTTAACCATGCATTTGCAAGCGGATACATTGCAAAGGCTATGGAGTCCACAGTCGGATACGCCTCAGACCGATAACGCAATACCGGTTAGTAATAGTAGAGTACATGCAGTCAGTGGCATCGGCTATCCACAACGTTTTTTTAATACCTTAAAATCTCTTGGTTTTGATGTCGTAGGACACCCTTATCCTGATCATTATGACTTTAGTTTGGCTGAGTTATTGCAATATAGTGATTATCCAATCGTGGTGACCAGTAAAGATGCGGTAAAAATAAGCGCGTTGTTGTCAGACTACATAACGAATCAAGTGCTGAGTGCTGAGTACACAAAGCTGATCAGTAGATTATGGGTATTACCCGTGACAGCCGTTTTATCCGATAACTGCTACGATAATCTCAACCAGCAATTAAAGGCTTTGGGTATTGAGGCTGATGTTGATATAAAAACATCATTATAAACATTGGTCGATACACCAAACTGCACCATAATTTTATAGGAATCAACCATGTCGCTTTTCGCTCCCTCTACTAAAACCCATATCGTAATTCCTGCTCGCTTTAAGAGCATTCGGCTACCTGGTAAGCCATTGCTCAGCATTCATGGCAAGCCGATGATACTGTGGGTGGCTGAAAAAGCACAGGCAGCTACCTTTGCAGATGATATGTGTATCGCGACTGATGATGAGAGTATTGCAAAGGTTTGCACCGATGCAGGTTTCGATGTTGTTATGACCAGTAGCGAACATGCTTCGGGGACGGACCGTTTGGCAGAAGTAGCTGCTATCAAAGGCTGGGCTGACCATGACATTGTCGTTAATATGCAAGGGGATGAGCCACTTGTACCGCCATTGCTGCTCGAGCAGGTACAAGCACTTTTGGTCGCGGATGAGGCTAGCGTCATGGCGACACTCTGTGAACCTATCGATGATTACGATACGTTTCAGCGACCATCTGTGGTAAAAGTCGTCAGTCAACAGGCAAACAACCTACAGCGTGCACTCTATTTTAGTCGCGCGCCCATCCCTTGTGATCGTGATGTTGCGCTGGCTGGTAGCAGTCAAAGACAACCACCAAAAAATGCGTATCGCCATTTGGGTTTATACGCGTATCGAGTCAGTTTATTACAGCAGTTTGTACATTGGCCACAGACGCCGCTCGAGTTACTCGAAAGTCTAGAGCAGCTACGTGTGCTAGAAAACGGTGAGCATATTGCCATTGCCGAAGCTGCCTGCCAATTACCTGCTGGTGTGGACACACAGGAAGATCTAGAGCGTTTAAATGCGATGAGCTTAGCTGACTTTCAGAGTCCTACTGTTTAAAACCCTGCTACCCAAAATGGCATTACTCAAAGCACCATTGCACAGTAATCTAACCACATATTTTTAGAGCAGTGGTCGCATGCTGCCTTTAAAGCCCAAGTACCCAAAAACGTGATAGAGCCAATAGAGCTATAACTATGAATGATATGACAGGGAATGTAGGTACACTGGAGGCGTCAGGCAGTATCTATTTTGCACCATTGTTGCCATGGCAGCAAACGCTGTGGACGCAATTGACACAGCGAGTATTGATGCAGCAGTCATTGCCGCACGCACTACTTGCTGCTGGTATGCAGGGTATGGGTAAACGGGCCTTTGTGTGGCGATTGGCTACTTGGTTATTGTGCCGCAAGCGTAGTACACACCCATCAGGAGCTTGCGGCGTATGTGAAAGCTGTCAATGGTTAAAGTCGGGCACCCACCCAAGCTTGCAAGTCTTACCGCTAGTCAGTATGCCCGTCAAGGCAGACAATGAGCCTCTCAAAGAAAAATCAAGCAATACAAAAGACAAGAAGAATACCAAGAGCACAAGTAATAGCGCTTTTAAAATTAAAGTTGATGACATTCGAGCGCTCCAGCCTTTTATATATCAAGGTGGACAGGGGATGCGTATTTGCGTGTTAGATCATGCTGAGCAAATGACGGTTGCTGCTGCCAATGCTTTACTTAAAACTTTAGAAGAGCCGCAAGCGCAGGTTCATTTGTTTCTGATTAGTGATACACCCGCTCAGCTACTTCCAACTATTAAGAGCCGAGTACAGCAGTTAGCGCTACAGACGATAGAGCCTGCTGTTGCCATCGATTATGTGACCCAAGTGCTAGGTCATACGATCAACCGTGAGGCAGTGGGTCAAACAGCCATCGAGCAGCTCATACAGCTGGCAAATGGTGCTCCGCTCGCTGCTATAAACTTAGCGCAAGCACCATGGTACAGCAAGCGCGCGCTATGGTTGACCACCTGGCAGGCACTGCGTAGCGGTAAGCGTAGTAGCGTGGCAGCAAGTGATTATTGGCAAAGTCAGCTGAGTATCAAAGAGTTTATTCAGTTGTCTGAGTTGATGATTCTTGATATACGCCGTGTTTGTTTGGGACTTAGCGAACTACAAAAAGACATTAATCTCTCATCAGCATTGGCATCGTACCAACCCACAGGTAGCGGACTAGAAACCGTAGCTATGAGCTTGCAGCAGACCAAAGTTGCTCTACAACAAAATGTGCAAGAAAAATTTGCCTATGATAAGCTAATGCAAGAGTTGGCATACTTGTAAGGCAGTGCTGTAGCGTCTTATAAGGGATTGCTAACTCACAATTGCTTTCATTTATATACGCCGCTCATAAAATACATTTAACTCATTCGATAAAGGAAGCTGACTATGGCAATGCCAGGCCGCGGCGGGATTTTAACCTGCCACATTGAAAGTATCGAGACATTGTATGCCAGCTATTTATCCTTTGTGAGTAATGGCGCACTGTTTGTGCCCTCTGATCAGCCGCAGCAGTTAGGTAATGAAGTGTTTATTGCTATCACCTTACCAAACTCTAGCGAACGCTTACCCATGAACGGTAAGGTCGTTTGGATTAATTCTAAAACCCAAGGTGGTCGTCCGGCAGGTTTTGCAGTGCAAATTGGTAGTGATATTTCTGGACAG
Organism: Psychrobacter sp. H27; assembly: GCF_059072655.1. NCBI lineage: Bacteria > Pseudomonadati > Pseudomonadota > Gammaproteobacteria > Moraxellales > Moraxellaceae > Psychrobacter > Psychrobacter sp. H27. The sequence goes on from NZ_JCACRX010000001.1 coordinate 3,135,613, forward strand.
CGTATCAAAAACGAAGTTGAGCGCCTGCTGGCTGGTAAAATCGATAGCTTACAATCCACATATACGATGTAATGTTTTTGAAGGTGTATACGAAAAAGCAGCCCTATTAAATAAAGGCTGCTTATAGCAATTAAAGTCTCTTTGATTGTATATAAATATAGGCTAGTAGCGGGGCGGTACATACATGTCATCAGGTATGGGTTCGCGGTAGTACTCATCGTCGCGCTTACGATCAGGCAGTTCGATCTCATCACGAGGGACTTCTTTATAAGGGATTTGTTCGAGCAGGTGAGCAATACAATTGAGCCTTGCGCGCTTTTTGCTATTGCCTTCAACCACCCACCATGGCGCTTCAGGGATATGAGTACGCTCAAACATGGTCTCTTTTGCTTTGGTATAGTCTTCCCAACGTCTACGTGACTCTAAGTCCATTGGCGAGAGCTTCCACTGTTTTAAAGGGTCATGGATACGGCTCATAAAGCGCGAATGTTGCTCATCATCGGTAATAGAAAACCAGTATTTTACCAAGCGTATGCCCGAACGGACCAACATACGCTCAAAATCTGGTACGGACTGAAAAAACTCCTCGTACTGCTCATCAGTACAAAACCCCATCACCCGCTCAACACCGCCGCGGTTGTACCAGCTGCGATCAAACAATACAATCTCGCCCGCTGCTGGTAGATGTGCAACATAGCGCTGAAAATACCACTGCGTTTGCTCACGCTCAGTCGGCGCAGGCAATGCGGCAACTCTGCAAACTCGTGGGTTTAGCCGTTGGGTGATGCGCTTGATAGCCCCACCTTTACCTGCAGAATCACGCCCTTCAAATATCACAACGATACGTTCGCCATTCTCAACGACCCAGTCTTGTAGTTTGATGAGTTCACGTTGTAAACGAACCAATTCTTGAAAATAAGTGCGGCGGTCGAGCTTCTCTTGGGTGGTTAACTGACATCCGTCAAAATAAAAGTTACGCATATAATCGTCTATTTCGTTCTCTAACTCTTCGTCATGGCTATCGATCAGGTCTTGGTGCATTTTTCGACGTAACTCATCATAGTCGACTTCTTTTTCGATACGCTTGGACAAAGTGGTCTGCTCACGCTCGTATCGGCTCTTATTGGCATTGTCGTAGGTATGAGATGAGATAGGTTTAAATTCAGTCACCGTTGAGGGCTTTTTTTTATCATGTTGGACAGTTTGATGCTCATCAAAAATCACTTGCCTGAGCTTTTTTAACAAGTATTTCATTGTACTCATAAATATTACCTTTGTTTGATAAGCTTGCGTTTGTAAAAGGCTATCGTCATAGAGCAAATTTATGATAACAAAATAAAGGCAAATAAAATGCCCTCTAATTCAATTAGAAGGCATTTATTTTTTGACAGCGTCATCTGTATTAATGACGCTTAACTAGCAAACTATATTGGCATTAAGTCTTATTTTTCTAAGATGCAAGTCACACCTTGACCACCAGCCGCACAGATAGAGATAAGCGCACGACCTGAACCTTTTTGATCCAGTAGTTTTGCGGCAGTCGCTAGGATACGAGCACCAGTTGCAGCAAATGGATGGCCTGCTGCCAATGACGAGCCATTTACGTTTAGCTTGCTACGGTCGATAGATCCTAGAGGCGCGTCAAGACCCAGACGCTCTTCACAGAACTTCTCATCTTCCCAAGAGGCAAGGGTTGATAGCACTTGTGAGGCAAAGGCTTCATGGATCTCATAGAAATCAAAATCTTGCAAGGTTAGACCAGCACGCTCGAGCATACGCGGTACCGCATATGCTGGTGCCATTAGTAGACCTTCTGTGGTACCAGATTTACCAATGAAATCTACCGCTGCGGTTTCTTGATGAGCGATATAAGCCAGTGGCTTTAGACCGTGCTCTTTTGCCCATTCATCAGTACCTAGTAACACACAAGACGCACCATCAGTCAGTGGCGTAGAGTTAGCAGCAGTCATCGTTGGGTTAGCACTCTTTTTACCAAAGACTGGCTTTAGCTTGCCCAGTTTTTCTAGTGTGGTATCTGGACGCAAGTTGTTGTCACGAGTCAGACCTTTGTATGGTGTGATCAAATCATCAAAGAAACCTTCGTCATAAGCACGCGCTAGGTTTTGATGGCTGTTAAATGCCAACTCATCCTGAGCTTCACGGCTGATATTCCACTCAAGTGTGGTGATTGCTTGATGCTCGCCCATTGATAGACCTGTGCGTGGCTCACCGTTTTGTGGAGAGTCGATTAGATCTTTTGGATTTAGACCCATCAATGCTTTTAGACGTTGTTTGTTGTCTCTTGCTGCACCCAGCTTAATGAGTACCTTGCGCAAGCCATCACCAATAGCGATAGGCGCATCAGAGGTTGTGTCTACGCCGCCAGTGATGGCCGAGTCGATTAGACCCAAGGCGATTTTGTTGGCAGATGCAAACGTCGCTTGCAAACCAGTACCACACGCTTGTGCGATATCATAAGTTGGTGTGTGCGGGTTTAGCGCTGTGTTTAGCGTCGCTTCACGAGTTAGGTTGATGTCACGGCTTAGCTTCATGACAGCACCAGATACCACTTCGCCTAGTATCTCATCTTGTAGGTTGTAACGCTCAACCAAACCGTCTAGGGCAGCAGTCAGCATATCTGTATTGCTAACATCAGCATATGAGCCGTTCGAACGTGCGAATGGGATACGGTTGCCACCTAGGATAGCGACACGGTTTTGGTTTGAGGCAGGCTTGGCTTTACTCGTCTTTTTGGCAGTGGCCGCTGGCTTTCTAGCAGCAGGGGTTGCTGCCTTTTCGTCATCTGCTTTTTTTGCAGTATCTTTAGTAGCGGTTTCTTGAGTAACTGTATCAGTAGCCGCATCTTTAGTGTCAGGCTTTTTAGGTGCTTCAGTTTTGGTGTCTTTTGCAGGCACGTCTTTTTTTGAGCTATCTGTTTTTGTATTGTTGGTATCTTTTGTACTGCTAGTATCGACCGCTTTTTTTGCCACGTCTTTGACATCTGCAGTAGGCTCACTGCTTGCCGCTGTTTCTTGTGGTTTTGCATCATTCGCTTTAACGACAGTACTTTCGACAACTGGGCTATCAGGGTGGTTATTTTTGTTACTCATAATATTATCCTTAAGAAGTATGGGTAGAAGAAATGGAGGGTAAAGAATAGGTAATGTTATTTTAAGCAAGAAGCAAATATTATCATTTATTACATCGTATAGCTGTGTATGATAAGGCGTTTTTACTCGTTTAATGTATATCTTTAGCAAACGATGTGACGCTTATACAAGCGTTATCATCAGTCTTAGTAATAATGGGTAAGACGTTAATCGCCCAACCAACATTAGATATTAGCATTGCATAATGGTTCGTTTGATAATATATTGTTATCGATAATTAAACTTGCCATAACTTATAGGTCGGATTCTAGCATGATATGGTGGCGATTAAGGCGACAAAAAGTTGCTGGCTTGTATACTGAGTTGTTTACAGATTGTTGTAGACATTGTCTGTTTTTGGACTTGTTTACAAGGGCAGTGTATAGTTAGGCTGGTTTTAAAATGATTTACCAAATATCAATAATTACAATGTCGATGAGCCTATATAATAGGTGCATTACCTCTTGTGTTTACTATTCTTCTAACCATTTATTATTTATAGGGAATATATTATGTCAGACCGTTATGGTGATTTTGTTCAATCTTCTCTTGGCAAAAAAGTAGCAAAAAACTTAGGTTTGCCGATGCCAACCACGCTTGATCGTTTTGAGAGCGGTGAGCGTTTGGTTCGCGGTAGTGTGTTGGTTGGCCGTGCGAATGGGGACGACAAGAGCGTTGGCGAATCAGTTGCGCGTATTTTGTCAGATGTTCATGCTGAGGTTTATGTAAACAGCAGCGATGATATCAAAGACGCATTGGCTGATGCAGGCATTGAAGCAAAAGCAAACACAGGTGGCGATGATCAATTCAAGGTTTTACTTTTTGATGCCAGTAACATCAGCAACGCCGATCAACTAAAAGAAGTATATGACTTTTTTCATACCGTTGCCCGCCGCGTAGAAAAATCAGGCCGAGTCATCATTGTGGGTCGTACGCCAGAGAGTATCACTGATATCGAAACGGCAATGGCACAGCGCGCACTCGAAGGTTTTGTAAAATCAGTCGGTAAGGAATTCAAGCGCGGCGTTACGGCGCAGCTTATCTATGTAGAAGCAGGTGCCGAGCAGAACCTAGATTCAACCTTGCGCTTTTTCACTTCAGCACGTTCAGCGTACGTTTCAGGACAAGTGGTACGTGTGAGCAAAGGCGAGTCGGTCGATGTCGATTGGAATCAACCTTTAGGTGGCAAAACCATGCTAGTGACTGGTGCCAGTCGCGGTATCGGTGAAGCAATTGCTCGTGTCTTGGCTCGCGAAGGCGCGCATGTGATCTGTTTGGATGTACCACAGCAGCAAGCTGACCTACAAAAAGTAGCAAGTGAAATCAGTGGCTCTGCACTGACGGTAGACATCACGAGTGATGATGCTGGTGCAGAAATTGCAGATGCGGCGCAAAAGCGTGGCGGTTTAGACTCAATCATTCATAATGCTGGCGTAACACGTGATAAGACGCTGGCCAGAATGGATGAGAAAAAGTGGGATATGGTTATCGATATTAACCTAGGCAGCATTGCTAAATTGAACCGCTATCTACTTGATAATGACGTACTAAAAGCAAACGCTCGTATCGTCTGTGTGTCATCAATCTCAGGTATCGCTGGTAACATGGGTCAGACTAACTACGCGACTTCTAAAGCGGGTGTGATCGGTTTGGTCAACGCAACTGCCAAGCAGCTAGAAGACAATGCTAAAGGCATGACCATCAATGCAGTGGCACCAGGATTCATCGAAACACAAATGACTGAAGCCATTCCTTTTGCTATTCGTGAAGCGGGTCGCCGTATGAACTCAATGAGCCAAGGTGGTTTGCCAGTAGATGTGGCTGAGACTATTGCATGGTTTGCTTCACCGGCTTCTGGCGGTCTGAACGGCAACACTGTCCGTGTCTGTGGTCAAAGCCTACTTGGTGCATAATATGGATTTATTTGCCAGCATTTGTGATAATTAACGGGCGGGGAGCTGCATAGCAACCCCTCTCAATTTTGATTGGTTTCACATATGCTTACGAATAATTGCTGATAAATTGTAATAAAGCTGCCCACGGGTGGCTTTTTTATGATAAAAACACAAGACCCATTAGCCAAACTATTTTTTGCTATTAGAGATACTCATAAGATTGATTGAATATGGCGCTTATTAAATGATTTAATAATAGGTTCTAATCAACGACTGCAGAATGTCTTTAGATACGTTAAAACTTGTTCAAGCCACATTTAGGATTTACTTATGTCAGACACACATTATGATGCGTTGCCAAAAGCGCACACTACCTACGCCAATATCGTCAAAAGCTTATTGCCTATTGGCAACAGCGAAAAAATCAGCAAAGATCAATTACCACAAGCGACTTATTACGTCGATGACTTGCATATCGATCAAGACAATCTAAATGACTATCGTAAAATTTGCGGATTCGCTGACGATGGAAAAGTTCCAGCGACTTATTTTTCAGTATTGTCGCAAACGTTGCAGATGAACATGATGGTAAAAGAGCCATTCCCATTTGCTATGTTAGGTCTGGTGCATATCGACAACAGCGTCACTCAGTATCGTCCGATAGGTGAGCGCGAAACGGTCGCAATGGCCGTCACATTTAGTAACTTGCGCGATCATGCCCAAGGTCAGCAGTTTGACTTTGTAACAACAGTCAAATCAGAAGACGAAGTTATTTGGGAAGGGACGTCAACTTATCTGTCACGCAGCAAAAAATCCAGCAGTAGCAAAGACAAGAAAAGCGCACCGCGTCCAGTTGCTGTCAAGCCAGAAGTCGGTGAGAAAGATGTGCATAGTATTTTTGAAGTGCCAGAAGATATCGGTCGCCGTTATGCATTCGTTTCAGGTGACTTCAATTTGATTCACCTGCATCCGTTATCAGCTCGTGCCTTTGGTTTTCCAAAAGCGATTGCACACGGTATGTGGTCAAAAGCCAAGTGTCTTGCTTTAATGGATGAGCTGCCTGACGCTTATACTGTCGAGGTTTCATTCAAGCTGCCTATCTTTTTGCCAGCTGAAGTAGAGCTCATCGCTGAGCCAGTAGCACAGCTAGAAAATACAGGTGATACTTGTGAGTTTGGCCTATATAGCTCTAAAAACAGCAAGCCACATTTGGCTGGTGTTATGACATTAAACAGCGACAGCAAGTAGCACATACCATATAGCGTAGCTTTTATCTTAATAGCCATATTTAACGAACACATTTATCATTATGACGTCACAAAATACAAACCCACAAAGCAATGAGACAAGCACCAACCACGCTAATAGTTTAGCAGCTACTGACACAGTCGCTGCTAATGACACCTTAGTCACTGAGGCTTTAGATACTGACTTAGATAGTGACAACGGTATCGACTTAGCTGCTGTCTTTGAGCCTTACTTCCGTCCGGATGACAAGACTATTGTGTGCGGGGCATTGGATGACGAAAAAGTCACTGTTTTGGCAAAATCTGGTGTAGAGTTAGTCATCAATTTACAGCCAGATGATGAGCTTACTTTTGATGAAGCAGTAGCGGTTGAGCAGGCAGGAATGAGCTATGAGCATCTGCCTATCAATGGGGCTGCCGAGCTAAAGCAGCTCAAAATACTGGCATTTGATAACATACTTCGCCAGCATTATGGCAAAAAAATTGCCATGCATTGTGGATCCGGTAATAGAGTTGGTGCAGCGATTGCGCTACGAGCAGGTTGGCTCCGTGGACGCAAAATGGATACGGCCATGGAACGTGGCCGTAGTCATGGTTTGACCAAGCTTGAACAAGAAGTTCATAATCGTTTGTTAGTGCCACGCTAGACCAGATATTTAAGCTGGGTGAAGTGACTCAATGAATACTAGCGTGTACATAGTTTTAGTAACACCCTAAAATATTATTGTTGAATAATCAAAGGCGACCAGTAGGTGGCCTTTTTTATTAATTGCACATTCATTTATACTAGTTTAAACCTCTTAATAGTGTGTTTATGCACTTTCAAAACGACAATAATTTATAGCACTGGAGCCAGGCAATAATGACGGAACATAATAAAGAACACTCTCATGCACTAACAAGAATGGACTTGCAGCAACGTTTGCAGCAGCTACTAACTGTATTACAGCTTGAGGATGCACCAGCAGGTGGTGCGGTGGTGGTATATCAGGCAGGTGAGTGCATCGCGCAAGCAAGTATAGGAATGGCGCGTCCTGATGAGCCGTGGCAGCCTAGCACGCTAGCGATTAACTTTTCTACGGGTAAAGGTATTTTAGCGACGCTCGTACATGTGCTGGTCTCTCAGCAGCTGCTCACTTATGACGTGCCCATCGCTAAGTATTGGCCAGAGTTTGCTGCAAATGGCAAAGATAACATCACCTTGAGACAAGTGATGTCACATCAGGCTGATCTGTTTTCGATCACCAGTATCGATGTTGATAGTGACACTGTGCTCGATTGGGACGCGATGCTGAGACACGTTGAAGGTATGCCTGTCACCGCACCTGAAGATGCAGCAAAATATGATAGCGCGTACAGTGCGTTGATATATGGCTGGGTGCTGGGCGGTGTGATAGAAGCAGTGACGCAGATGTCACTAGCTGAAGCACTACGCCAGTATCTCACTGACCCTTTAGGTATTTCAGACAGTTGTTATTTTGGTGTGCCAAAAGACAAGGTCGATCAAGTAGCAAAACTGGCAAAAGACTTTGAAGCTTCAGACGAGGATAGCGTATTGCTACGTAACAAACGCAATAAACCAACGCTGAAATCCGACTCACAAGACACATTGCGTACCTATGCCAATTTACCCAGCTATACATACTGGCAGCAGCAGGGCTTGATCAATGACCAGACACCCAATCCAGCTATAGCTAATGAGCAAGATACAGGTAATGAGCAAGATAAGTTACCACTCATGGATACAGCTTATATTAGTCGTTTGTACTTTGATACCAGTCAGCTCAATCTAAAGAACTATAAAGCGGCGCTCATTCCTGCTGGTAAACAAGCACTTGACTACCATAATCGCAAAACGTTAGAGGCCATCATTCCCGCTGCGAACGGTGTCGCCTCAGCTGATGCATTAGCCACTATCTACGCCATGCTAGCCAATGGCGGCGTATGGCAAGGGCAGACGCTGATCGATAGTGCTACTTTTGAGCAACTGTCTACGCCGCAAGTCACCGGTCTAGATGCAGTAATGCCAGCGGCCATGCAATGGCGCTTAGGGTACCATAAGCTATTTAGTATAGGCAACAACGAGAGAGCCACCGATAGTAGCGTAACGCCTGCCACATCAGGGTTTGGGCATATGGGGTACAATGGCTCAGTGGCGTGGTGTGATCCTACGCAGCAATTGTCATTTACCTTTATTCATAATTTTGACACCACGATGCTCAACGACATCCGTCAGTTTGCGCTTACAGAGGCGGTTTTAGGCTGGATCAATGAGCTACATTAGTTAGTGCGCTCTCAAGTTAACGTGCTCTTAAACAGTTGCTGTAGTCAAACTGATTTTGCCCAAACAGCTTTATTAAAAATAAATCCAGTATGAATAATCAACTGGACTTTTGAGGGGTTAGTTTTAGGAGCCTAGCAGCACTTAAACCATGGATAAAGATAGAGGCCAAAATCACAATTGAGCAGACAATCCATAGTTTGAGTGCATCTTCATCAGCAAAGAAATCTTTATTGAGCGCATAAGATAGATAGTACAGCGTACCAATACCACGAATGCCCAGTGCTGAGATTGCGTATTTTTCGGTATGCGGTAAGTTAAGTCCCGATAAGGCGATGAACCCCCCAATCGGACGTATGAGTAATAGAAAAGTAAAGCTGACGATATAGACACGCCATGTCAGCTCAATCCCAGACTGTAACCCTTGGCCCAAGAAAATACCGAAAATCACCAGCACCAGCGACATCAGCAAGCCTTCTGACTGCTCAGCAAAGTCGTGAAGTTTTTGATGATAGCTATGCTCACATTCTGAACGCCGAAAGGCAAATGCCGCAACGAAAACTGCGATAAAACCATAGCTGTGTACGTATTCTGCGACACCATAGGCGACTAAGGTGAGTGCAATAACAACATACCCCTGTGAGATAGTCGTGTCACGAGTATGTTTAGAAAACACGACTTTGGCCATAGCTTTGCCGACCAAGACACCCACAACGACGCCTGCGCCAATTTTCCACAAGACATCATGAGTGAACCACGACCATAGCATATCGTAGGTAAAGGCCTGTCCTTCACTAAAGGCTTCTGCAATTTTGATGGCCAAATAGACGAAGGGAAAAGCAAGCCCATCGTTCAATCCTGCCTCTGACGTTAACGTAAAGCGCGGTGTGTCTTCTCCACCAGTATTAGGCGGTCCAACCTGAATGCTCGATGCCAAGACAGGGTCGGTAGGTGCCAATACTGCCCCTAACAAGATAGCAGCGCCTAGGCTTAAGCCAAATGCGTAGTAACCCAACACTGCCATTGCAAAGATACCAATGGGCATGGTGATCAGCAATAGCCTGACAGTAGGTCGCCATAACTGCCAAGAGAGCTCGGTATCAATCTTTATACCCGCACCAACCAACGAAACCAATACCACGATCTCAGTTAGCTTTTCGATGAGCATGCCATTGTCTATAGGGTCCAAAAAGGACAAAGAGGTCCACCAATAGCCCATCATCAAACCAAAGCTAACTTGTAGCATGGGTAAAGAGATAAAATTGCGCTTAAAGATGACAGGAAACAATGCCCCTAATAAAAAGGCAATACCGCAAATCAATAAGAATAAGTTATATTTTTCAATCATAAGGTCTGCGCACGTTGTTAGGTTTTGAATGTCAGTTTTGAGGCGTTGTTTTAGATGCTGCTTTTTGACGTTGACGAAAGTCTATATCAACAAAAACTTTGGCTAACGGTAAGCCTTATCATGCCGATAAAAAAACGCTATTACCGAAAAAAATAGTTATCAAAACGATTACTGCGTTGTTTTTTGGTGAAAAAAAAGCCTGCATAGCGCAGGCTTAATGAATGATACAAGTAGGCTTTAGTTCTTAACGGCTCAAGTCAGGCTTAACTACTCAAGTAGGGCTTAGCGCTCAACCTGGCTCACGTCGCGTATGGCACCAGTATCGGCACTCGTAGTCATAGCAGCGTAGGCACGTAACGCAGGGGTCACATAACGTTCACGACTGACAGGCTTCCACGCATCGCGTCCACGAGCTTCCATGGCTTCACGGCGAGTCGCCAAATCAGCATCGCTAACCTGCATGTTGATAGTACGATTAGGGATGTCAATATGGATAGTATCGCCTTCTTCAACCAGACCAATCGCCCCGCCTTCAGCAGCTTCTGGGCTGGCATGACCTATTGAGAGACCTGATGTACCACCAGAGAAACGACCGTCAGTGAGTAGGGCGCATTCTTTACCCAGTCCTTTTGACTTCAAGTACGTGGTTGGATAAAGCATCTCTTGCATACCAGGACCGCCTTTAGGGCCTTCATAGCGGATGATGACCACATCGCCAGCAACGATTTTGTCATCCAACACTGCGGCAACCGCATCATCTTGAGACTCAAATAAACGTGCACGCCCAGTAAATACTAAGATGCTTTCATCAACGCCTGCGGTTTTGACCACACAGCCACGCTCGGCAATGTTGCCATACAGTACAGCCAAGCCACCATCTTGTGAGTAAGCATGCTTGGCACTGCGGATACAGCCAGACTCACGATTGACATCGAGGTTTGACCATTCTTTTGATTGTGAAAACGCCTCAGTAGTACGTACGCCACCAGGCGCGGCTAGATAGCGTGCGCGTGCCTCTTGGTTGTCCGCATTCATGATATCCCATTTATCAATCGCCGCTTTCATCGTTGGGCTATGAATGGTCGGAACGTCCGTATTCATTAATCCTGCACGGTCAAGCTCGGCCAATAGCGCAAACACGCCGCCAGCACGATGTACATCTTCCATATGGTACTTTTGTGAGGCAGGGGCGACTTTTGCCAGACAGGGCACACCGCGGCTTAGGCGATCAATATCTGACATCTTAAAGTCGACTTCTGCTTCGTTCGCTGCGGCTAATAAATGCAAAATAGTATTGGTCGAGCCGCCCATCGCGATATCTAGTGTCATCGCGTTTTCAAAGGCGGCTTTGCTAGCGATCGAGCGAGGTAAGACCGAGTCATCATCTTGCTCGTAGCGACGTTTGGCAAGTGAGACAATAGTACGTCCCGCTTCTAAGAACAGCTCACGGCGTAATGAGTGGGTCGCCAGTAGTGAACCATTACCTGGTAATGCCAATCCTAAGGCTTCCGTAAGACAGTTCATAGAGTTGGCAGTGAACATCCCAGAGCACGAACCACATGTCGGACAGGCTGAGGCTTCAATCGCGGCCACATCTTCATCACTAATGCTGTCATCAGCAGCGTCCATCATGGCATCGACCAGATCGAGTTTACGAACAGCACTGCTGTCATTACTATCAGTATTGTGGCTCTTACCGACGGTGCTGGCTAGGATTTTGCCTGCTTCCATTGGACCACCTGAAATGAATACTACTGGAATATTCAGGCGCATGGCAGCCATCAGCATACCTGGAGTGATCTTATCGCAGTTTGAGATACAAACGAGCGCGTCAGCACAGTGAGCATTGACCATATACTCGACCGAATCAGCAATCAAATCACGACTTGGCAGTGAATACAACATGCCGCTATGACCCATCGCAATGCCATCATCAACGGCAATGGTGTTGAATTCTTTTGCCACGCCGCCTGCTTGTTCAATCTCACGTGCGACCAGTTGTCCCAAATCTTTTAGATGCACATGACCAGGTACAAACTGGGTGAAAGAGTTAGCAATCGCAATGATTGGTTTGCCAAAGTCGCCGTCAGTCATACCAGTTGCACGCCATAATGCACGCGCACCTGCCATATTACGACCGCCGGTAGAGGTTTTTGAGCGATAATCCATGTGATATTCCTTACAAATAGGCGGAGTTATTAAAAATTACACCCTCAGTTTTAATAGGGATAGTGTGCTTTTTATAGAGAGTGAGGACTAGTGAATAATACTAAGTCGTTACCATACCATTAGATATGAATAACTTAAAATAATATGCCAATAATAACGGCTTGAGAGCCACTAAAGATGAGTGAAAATGACTATTCAAGACGCGCCAATATGGCTGTGTCAAACCAAGGTAAATCAGCTTTGTCAGCTTCTAGTTTGACAATAGCTGCCAGTGCATGAGTGGCTAAAAGCTGTTGATAGTCGCTACTTGCGCCAATCGTTAGCAGTGATTCGGTAGGTAATGCTGGGGTACTGGGATTTTGCTCATCAATACTGATCAATGTCTGCTTGTTATTCTTATAAAGAACGTCCACACGACCAAAAAACTGCCAGTCTTTAAAAGCTGCGGTAATCGCATCTGCTGCATCTTTGGTATATACCTGCTGAGTCTCTTTGCCAGTATTGGTCCAATGTAGCCGTACAGCCAATTGTAATGATTCACTAAACACGACTAATGAGCCAATTACCTTTACATGCCAAGGACTGGTCAATAACTCTTGATTAATACCAATTAAGTTAGCAGCCTCTTGAGCTGACATAGGCGTATTGAATTGAGTCAGTAGTTCAGGCGTAAGGGGGTACGCCTGTTTGATGGTATCGTCTAAGCTATCATAGTGATATAGAAAAGGTAGTGGTAAGTCTTGAGTGATTGTCTTTTTTATGATTTTACAGTTATGTATTTGCCAGCTGATGGCTTTGTCTGTCAACGCTTCTGCCAAGATGATGGCGTTTGGGTCGATGGTCTGAGTCATATTTTCAGATTCAGCATTGGGTTGTTCTGAAGCAATGCTGTCAGATATAGGGATATTTGCCCCAAACGTTTGGACATTGTCATTGAGTGTTGAAGACGGGTCGCCGTTATCTAGGCTATCTGAGTTGTCTGATGTATTGGTCGGCAAAGTAGGCAAATCCATAAACATAGCGTTGTTAAAATAGAGGGTTAATATAACATTTAAAAGGCATGACTCGCCAATAAATTGGTGATCTGAGGAAGTGATTTATGCTAATAAAAGAATATCATTGGGTAAATAGTCAATTATGAACTAGTCGTATTTTGTTTGTTAAAAGAATGTAGAATATAACCGAATTTTTAGATAAGTATATAGATAGAGTAATTAATGAAAACCCCTTCCGATAACGAATCTATTCAAGAGTGGATAACATCAAATCGTCTCTATGAAGAATACCTCTTCTACTACTTACTCATCTGCCTATTTTGGTTTTTCGTTGGTTTGTTTTCTATCGGTATACGCATACCTGTATTCAATGATTTGCAGAATTTAGCATTTAATACGGTATGGTTTTTAATCCTGTGTGTCGCATTAAGCGTTCCTAAATTTTGGTATCGGCTGATAAAAGGCAAAAATGCGTACCTGTTTCAAGCCACTGCCAAAGTGTATGAAACGCTAGACAGCATAGAGGATATTGAGCAAAGAGAGCAGGTACATAAGCAGATTACTAGCAATGGCAAGTTGCCACCCAACCGATTAGAAACACTATCACTGGCATTTTTATTTGTATTCATACTCTTCGATATATTGTATACCCGCTGCTGGATAAGAGATCTGAGCCTAGTGTGGCAGCCTGACTGGGTCAATATGTGCATTGGTTGGATACATAATAATTTGGCGCTGCCTCCGACTAGTGAGAATAGAAAATTCTTTAATCTGTATTTTAGTGGTAATAGTGCAGATACCAAACTGAAGCAACAGTTTGGCGACGAATGGGCGTTTTTGGCTTCCCCATTTGGAGATGCGGCAATGTTTTACCACTTTATTCGAGTGGTCATGTTTGTTCCTATCTTAGCGGCATTGTCGATCGTATTGTGGAAGCCGCTGAAATGGATCGGCATGCAGCAGATTGACCCTAGAAATATTCACAGCGTCATGTCTTTTTTACGTAGTTGTGCTTGGTCGCTTATCTTTGCTTTTTTCATGGCGATTGGTACATGGGGGTTTTTGACTAATGCAAACTGGTTTACTTTAGGACTGATAGATCAAGAAGCATGGTTTCATAATTTATATATCAACGGTTTATATCTATTTATCGTTTTTGGTATTCGATTTTTTTATGGCTGGTTAATTTTTTGGAAAAATATTTTTTTTAAGTGTGTAAAAAAATTCAGTTATTAGAGGTTCGTTCGCTTTGAACTCACATTGCTGACTTGTACTAAAGTCATATTTCGTCCACTATATGACAGACGCTTTTATCTATTTTTGATAGCTATTAAGCTATTAATTAACTAATAATAAAACTTTTAAAGGAAAAAATAATGACTGAAGTAAATC
>NZ_JCACRX010000002.1:0-39434 GCF_059072655.1 Psychrobacter sp. H27
GCATCAATGGTTGAAAATAAGGCGCTGCGTACCATCTTTTTTTGACTCACAAAGTTGGCTGAGATTGCTAAAAGCTCATCAAGTGCGTGATCATTGGCCGCATCACTATGCGTCTGACTCTTATTTTTAGGAATAGCGGGTTCAAGTTCAGCGGCAGGATCTACAAAGCGGATATTACTGAGCTCAATTCGCGCAAAGGGTTTACGCTTTTTATAATGTATTGTGACGCCGTTAACCTCTTGTTCATTGCTTTCTAGGTCAATACGTCCCTTGTCGTCATACTCAATTACCAGACCATTTTTTTCAATGTAAGCATTGATCTCATCAATCGTCTCGTTGTACTCATGAATCACTGAACGATTGCCTTTGAGAATATCCTTATATAGTGACTTACCCAGTTTCATTTTTGGTAAACGACTGATGCCCAGCTCACGGTAGGATTTCTCACTAATGGTTTTATTCTCAGGCAGTAGCTCATTGGCCATATCCGCCCAAAGGGTGCGTTGATATTTAAGTTCATCGCCGCGCCCGTTTAACCCCTTAGATAACCGCTCCTCCGTTGACCACTGCAACCAATTCTTGCGTGCTGATAAAGCATAACCCTTAACATCCGCTACTATCTCACGGCTTGAGAGTAAAATATGGGCATGAAAGTTACGACTGGTCAGCTCAACCACTTCAACCTCCCCCACATGTTTCTCGTGACTGTGGGGCCGATGAATGGCCACATCGACAAGCACGTTATAGCGATCAGATAAGGTTTGAGCGTAGCACTCGGCCAGAACTATACGCTGATCAGCGGTGATTCCATCAGGAAACATCACATCAATCTCAGTACCCAATTGCGCGTTTTTACGAGTCTCAATGCGTTCGATATCATTCCAAAAACCCTCACGTGTCACTGCTAGATCCCCAGCAAGAGTTGGCGTTAACAACGCCGTATGCACCACATTTTTCTCAATAACTTGCGTGTATTTAGTGCCATCACTGTCCACTAAGTTTAAGATTTTGTCTTTAGCTTTACTGGTATAATCGTGGACGACTCCTGACTGCTCATCAACCAGTTTTGAGCCAGAATTATAAGCCGACTTTGCCACCACACTATGATTTTTCGCCTTACTAACGGCGCTAACCGACAGATGAAACCCTTTATTATTCATAGCAAAAAAACCCAATATTGAGAGATGATTTTTTGGGGGTTGTAGGGGGTTCGCCCCCTGCCGAACTTAGGAGTTTATGTAAAAAAATAGCGCCCCTTGTGGGCATTTTTTACATAAACTCCTAAGTTCGCTCTTAACAGAGGGTTAAAATACTACTGCGCCCACGAAACGATGTGGTCTTGTGTATTTTACTACCTTGCATACCTGTGTATGTACTGCTAGGATCAACTCTATCATAGTTGGCTAAAAAAAAGATGAAGTAATGTCAGTAATATCAGATGATCTATTTGCAAATAAGATTAAGCAATTACAGGCTCTTAAAAAAGAGATTGATCAGGACAGGCTTGAAGCACATAAAATATTGGGGGAGTGGTTGGCCAACGCATTAGACGATGATGATAATCATGAACTGCAAGCTATTTTTTTAGACGCACACGATAATGAAAAGTATGTCCGTTTGAAAAAGCACCGTGAGTTTTTAAAGTCAATTGCTCATAAGATGCAAGGTGAGGCTAAGGTAACACTAAGCAACTTTACACCACCTAAAGACAGTCAGAATAGTAAGCACGGTTCATTGTTTGAGGATGATTCATTGGAGCAGTAGTAGCTAGGAATTGGATTATTAGCAGTACAGATGAATCGTCTGCTAATCAGCGAAAAGTTAGGAGGTTATTATTGGCCGTTTTAAGCGTTTTAAAATAGCTTTAGCTACCATCGTATCGAACAGAGCGTAGAACGCATATAAGAGTATTTTTTATGCGTTTTAGCAATGCTTTAAGATGTGTTTACAGATGTGTCGATAATGACTATTGAAAATGAAGACAAGTTATCTACAAAAAATGAGACTGATACTGAGAGTATGAAAACAGCGTTGGCCAGAATGACAGATGAAGACATTCAAAATATCTTTGACCGTGCTTTTGAAGATTTTCAAAGATCAAAGCTTAATCCGAACTATGAGAATAAAGATTGATACCGAGTAAATTGACCATAGCGTTTTGAGCTACTGAACAGTTCTATAAGTGATTGGTCGCTCATATTATCATCTCAAATCCGTCAGTTCTTGAGCTTTTTTCCTATTATTTAATATAAAAACATATTTTTTACTTTTAAAGATTTTTAAAGACTTTTAGGAAGCTCTCAGACCTTACCAGTTAAGGGCTTCAAGATCTATAAAGCTACAATCAGCTAGGTTAATGCTACAATCAGCTAGGTTAATGCTACAATCAGCTAGGTTAAAAGCTACAATCAGCAGGTATTATGCTACAATTAGATAGATTTGAGTATTAAGGCGTAGATATGACTAACCAAGTTGGTTTATATGAGAAGAAATACCCTGCAAATTGGGTTGTTATGCAAAATCGTATTCTACAAGCGTTTTATGAAATGACACTTGATGAAAAACGGTTGCTGTTGCTTGCTAGTTCAGTAGTGCGTTTGATAGATGCCACTGAAAAAGACACTATAGAGATAACCGCGAAAGCATTTGCAGAGGCTTGCAACATTCAAGTGGATTCTGCTTATACTCAATTAAAAGATGCTAGTGAAACGATGATGAGGCGATTTTTTAGCTATAGAAATGAACGCGGTAGCCGTGTCAATGTACAGTGGGTCATCAGATCAATATATGAAGATGGCTATGTGTCTCTATGTTTTACAGATGAAGTGCTACTGATGTTGAAGGTTTTTAATGAAAATAATCCATTCACTAAATATAAAAAAGAAGATGTACTTAAACTGAAGGGTGAATATTCAATAGATATATACCATCTGGCCAAAAAACATGAGGCAATGAGCTCGTGGACAATGTCACTTGAAGAAATTAGAGAGGAGCTAGCTCTTTCTAAATCTTACGAACGTATTAACAACCTAAAAAGTCGAGTCATCAACCCAAGCGTTGAAGAAATAACAGAAAAGTCAGATATTAAAATCACCTATGAAAACGTCAAACGTGGTCGTACCGTCACAGGACTAAAATTTAATGTAAAAGCTAAGCCCACCAAGAAAAAAAGTCTGGAGGACTTAAATCAGAATAATGAGAATAGAGATATACCATCCTTAACAGTCAAACAGATCGACCGTTTTGCGCCTCTATTGGCTAACTATGCCCCATTTGGTAGCTATGCGCCTTCAGGAAAAAGTACCCAAGAAGTGATCAGCTGGTTACACACTCAATTAAGAGATGAAGCTTTTTTAAAGACCCATAAAAAGCATTTGCTGGCGGTAGGTTATACGTTCCCTAAGCAAAAATCATAGCAAAGAAAAAAGAGTGATTAATCTGGTACTGTCTATACAAATGGTTTATATTATATGTACACAGATAAGCCATTTGTAATGCCATGACGACAACTAATTATAATATCAGGCTCGATCAAGAGCTAAAAGAAAATGCTTTTGCCGTGTTTGAAAGCTATGGTCTAACGCCGTCTCAAGCGATTAAATTGTTCTTGACCCAAGTGGCGCAAACCAATCAAGTACCGCTATCTTTTGAATACCAGAAAGTAACAGCTGTCAGTCAAGATGAATTGCTAATCTATAAAGAGCATACTGACAGAGAGAACAGATAAGTATTAGATTTGAATGGGATGAACAAAAAAAACACCAATCAGCGTAAGCACCGTTTATTATTTGAGGCAGCCGCCCGAGTTTTTCTAGACCTTTTATGCCTGCGTCAGCAAGACAGGTATGAAAATGATGAAAAGCAGTGGCAAGCGCTGGGTACAGTAGACGGTACCGCCGTCCTATTGGTAGCCCATACGCAAACAGAAATAGATAATGGTGAGGTTATACGCATTATCTCAGCTAGACGTGTCAAAAAAATGAAAGGGAGCCAGTGTGAACAAAGTTAGTTATCAAATAGACGAGCTACCACCACTAACGGCCAAGCAACAAGTAGATTTAGAGCATTTAGCAACGCTTAATGATGACGACATTGATCTATCAGACATTCCAGAAGTCACCGACTGGTCAGGTGTTAGCCGTGGCAGTATTAAACCATAAGCGTTCTTTACTGAGGCCAGTATCATTGCCAAATTTAAGGATAAAACCAAGCAAACAGGCGCTAATCATTAATAAATGATAGTAATGCGCTAGAAGAGTACTTAACTGATCGTTAGCCCTAATCTAATGATTGTGACCTCAAGATTACTTGAGGTTTTTTTAAGCCTTATATTGTAGTATGTTGTATATTGTATTATACTATATAAAAAATACTACAAACGCTACATATTTACTCATACAAAATTAAGGACAATAATTATGGCCATTACTACACAGCAAATTCATGCTATTGCTGATCAACTGCACGAACAAGGTATCAAACCTACTTTAGCCGAAGTGCGTAAGGCGCTGGGTGGTGGATCATTCACGACCATCAGTGAAGCTATGAAGTCTTGGCGTCAGGATAACCAACAAGAAGAGCAGCTAAGACAGGTTGAGCTACCAAGTGGTATCACTGAACGCTTACAAACGCTTGGTGCGGATATGTGGCAGACGGCCATTGATATTGCCAATGATCGTCTGGTTAAAGAACGGGAGGCTCTAGAGAGTATTAAGGCCAAGTCGCAAGCTGAGACAGATGAGGCTCAAGAAGCGGTTAAGACCCTAGAGAGTGAGCAGGCTGATTTGTTAGAACAGCTCGATGAGGTCACAGCAACTGCAGAGGCAACGGCTATCACCGCGGCTCAAGTGACTGCTGAACGGGATGTGCTGACACAGACACTCAGCGATACTCAGCACCAGCTAGAACTTGAACGAGCTAAAACAGTGGCAGCTCAGGCCCAACTTGGTGACCTGCGTAGCAGTTTTGATCAGCAATCAAAAGAGCTGAGTGCCAACATATCGAAGGTGGCCACGCTTGAAGCCACTGCTAATAGCGATAAAGCAGAGATCGCGCGTCTGCAAACAGAACTGACAGCAACTAAGGATGAGCTAAAGACAGTCGTTATTGAGCGCAACGAGATAACGAATCTTACAGCAGAAGTGAAAGGAGAGTTAAAGGCCATAATCGCTGAACGTGATAAGTTATCAGGGATTAATGAGCAGCTTACTCAAAAGCAAGCTAAGATTGAAGCAGATCATCAGCTACTGATTAAGCAACACGACACGTTAAATCATGAGAGAACTTTGCTTAGTACTGAGCACACTGCATTGAGTGAGCAGTATGATGAGCTTTCAATTAACTATCAATCAGAACAGGAAAAGAGTAGCTCATTGACTGCAGAGATTGAAAAGATGCGAGAGACAATTAACAATAAATAAGTCAATCCCGTTCTATTCACACTAAGCTTATGAATCCACCATGACAATATCGACTCACTGAATAAATGATGGTTGTATAATAAATATTCTAAATTTTTCTCTGAACTCTCATAGTATATAGCCTAGTGGGCTATATACTACTTAAATTAGCCTAAGTGAATTTATGCTGATTTTGGAGCCTTGAGCAGATTTCAAGGAACACTCACCCTAAAGCAATTATGAGTATAATAAAAATACTCACAAACACTTTAGTGCATTCCTTGAATTTGATGTGATTAGTCATGCCGACTTCATCGCCCATCGCGTCATCAAGACCGTATCACTGTATCAAGCTACGGCTGTTATGATTACGGCTGATAGCACCGCCTAGACACGCTCATAACCGCTACTGTGCTGTCATACGCTAGCAAGGGCGTTCGCCCAATATACCGCTACGATATGCACAAGTAACCACTCATTGCGTTGCTCTGATCCTTTGTCTAGTCACCCCTGTAGGGAGCTCACCCTTATGTCAAACGCAGTCGTCACCGAGGCCTGCCACCCATTTGACGGGTAACGGGTACAGAGAGAGCAGCACGAAAATGTAACGAGCGAACAAGCAGTTTTTAAAATGTATAGCAAATAGAGTTGATATGAAAGCAGATTTTGGATAAAATGCACCTATACGGGCATTTAATGCTGTTCAAATAACGCAGTCTGTGTGCTTATTTGTTCGTTACAGGGTGCGTCAACACACTGTAACCGTTATCTACATTTAAAACTAAATGCCTCTGGGAGTCAACTCCCAGAGGCATTTTTTTATTTGTCATACAGATTAGGTTTTTAATATCTGATTCTTCGTTAGATTGCTTAGGCTTTTCTTGTCGTCATTTAGCGTAAGCATTTCAATTATTTTGAAGTTAGCACTTAGTACATCCTCACAAGACGTTAAGTTTCTGACAATACTGGGATAGTTTACTATGAAGACCGGCTTAGTCGTCAGATGCAAGGTTTTACACGCGCTGTTAAGAAGCGGTAAATCATCTTTCTGAGAGAATACGATAATGAAAAGACAAACCTACACTCCTGAGATTAAAGAACGCGCCGTTCGTATGCTGATTGAAGCATTAAACGATTACACCTTTATGTGGTCATGTCATAAAAAGCACACTAATGAAACTATACTAACCAACATTCAAGACTAAGCTACACATACTAAAGAGCTTGAACATGAGAACAAGAAGCTTACGTAAGCCAGTTAGATTACAGTAAAATCCGCTTTTTTCGCCCAAGGAGAGATAGGACACACAATCAAGTTGTGGCTCAGTTTATTGATAAAAATAAGTGGGTCTACGGTATTAGAGCAATATTGACTGTGCAATATAGAAAATATGCAATAAACTTATTTTCTACCTTTAATAAAATGCAGCAACCTAAACAAGGGTAAATTATGAGTAATTCAGATAACCACAGTCATCAAGCTCCAGACCCTAAAAATATGAATAAAGCTTTTTATATTGGGATTGGTCTAAATTCTGCATTTACGCTCATCGAGTTTATAGTGGGCTACTCAACTAATTCATTAGCTTTAATCGCAGACGCTAGCCACAACTTAAGTGATGTTGCCAGTTTAATAATCTCGTTAATTGGAATGAAATTAGCACAGAAAGCATCTACTACGCTTTATACCTATGGCTACAAAAAAGCTTCTATAATGGCGTCTCTTATTAACGCCATATTGTTAGTTACAATCGTTATAGGTATTGCGTATGAGGCCTTGGGTCGATTTGATACGATACCGGAAGTTGCAGGAAAAGTTATTATTATTACAGCTCTAATAGGTGTATTTATAAATACTGTTTCTGCTTTTGCATTCTACAAAGGTCAAAAAGACGATATTAATGTCAAAGGTGCTTTCTTGCATCTAATGGTAGATGCATTGGTCTCTGTAGGTGTCGTTATCTCGGGCATTATTATTTACTATACAAGTTGGAATATCGTTGATCCTCTAGTTAGCTTGATTATTTCAGTCGTTATACTGTTATCGACTTGGGGTCTACTAAAAGAGAGTATCAAGCTTGCTATCGACGGAGTACCTCAAAATGTTGATCTCAGTAAAATCACTGCTATCTTAGAGAGCTATAATTTTATTCAAAACTTTCATCATTTACATATCTGGGCTTTGAGTACCACTGAGAATGCTCTTACAGTTCATATTGTACCGAAGACCGATATAACGTTTGAAGAGACTATTACTATGAAAGAAAACATCAAGGAAGATTTGGCGCATCAGAATATACAACATGCAACTATTGAATTTGGTACTAAGGCAGATGACAATCAAAAATCGCGTGCATTAAATGAAAGTATCAACTAAAAGATGATAGACCGTATATAGCTATCTCTTTTTAAGTATGAGGCGCGTGCCTTATGTCAACATAATTTTTTCAATCAGTTCTTATGTGATCAATAGTTTAAAACTTTTATATTTACGTGCGTTAGGACGTTACCTAGAAAAAATAAAAAACTTACGCTGATTAAATTATTATGATTAAGTTTACTATTACCCTCGTCTTCTAAGTGTGGTTAGACCTTTGCCAAAATAGCTTATTAGTAATAACAGGGTTATTATTATCAAGATAGGATAATTTCCCATAAGCATAAAGGGCGTGTTACCAACCCGTGCCTGTATCTCACCACGTAGTACAGTACGCTCAAACTGCGGTGCGCGTTTTACAATACGACCTTTATGGTTAATGATAGCGGTAACACCAGTATTGGTCGCTCGAATAAACCAGCGCCCGTTCTCAAGCGCGCGCATTTGTACCATTTGCAAATGTTGCAATGGTCCTGCTGAAGTGCCAAACCAGGCATCGTTAGAGACGGTCAACAAAAAGTCAGTATCGATGGCATTTTTACGCGTGGTATCTGGATAAGCTACCTCATAACAGATAGCCGTCCCTATATTGTGTTCACGCACCTTTAGCGGTGACTGCTGATCACTACCACGACTATAGCTCTTAATATCCTGACTACCGGCCAAACTTGGGAAAATATCGAGCACGCCTTCAAATGGAATATACTCTCCAAAAGGCACTAGACGCTGCTTCTTGTATAGGCCTTCCGCTTCTACACCTCGAGCAATCACGCTATTGTAAAATGGGGGATACTTATCCGTACTGGCATTGAATGCCGCTTTATCCTTATAAGGGATACCAGTTATCCATGTCGTATTGGTCGCATTGGCCATTTCTATCATTTCACTAATAAAGCCCGCAGCCTCATCCTGAAACATCGGAATAGATGATTCAGGCCACACCACCACATCACGTCCCCACTCAGTGCGCGTTAACTTCGCATAAATCTTTAGCGTTTCTACTTGATATTGCGTCAGCCACTTTATATCTTGTGAAATATTACCTTGAATCAATGACACTGACAGATCAGGTGTGCCCTTAGGTTTTGTCCATTGCGGATTGACCAGCCATAATGATGTGCTAATGGCTAATAACAGTACAGAAACGACGGCATAACTACTGCGTCGAAGCAGTAGCTCTACTAAACTTGCAGCCAATAGTATGGCAACAAAAGAGACGGCAAAAACACCAGCAACGGGTGCTAAGGACGATAACCAATACTCTTCAGTAAATGCATAACCAACAAACAGCCACGGAAAGCCTGTGAATAACCAAGTTTTTAACCATTCTTGTAGCACCCAAAGAGCAGCAAATGAAAAGGGTTGTTTGCCTACCATACGGTTAAAGACTAGTGCTAAAAATCCATGAAACAGTCCCATACCGAGACCCATCAATCCAATCATAATCAATGCGAGCCACGTTGGAGTATCGCTATAATCATGGATGGCAGTATAGAGCCAAAAGCCGCCGACGCACCATAGCCCCATACCGTAAGCTTCACCGATAATAAAAGCGCGACGACCACTCATATTTGGTACCAACAGCGCATATAAAATCGCTGGTGACACTATTGCTAGCGGCCAGAACCCATGAGGCGCTAGCGCAAATAAAAAAATAGCCCCTGCAAGCCATGCTGCTACTAGCGTAAACCATAGCGGTAATTGATTTGAGTGAGTACTCAAACGCTTTTGTAGATTAATAGTAGACAGGCGCATCGCAAATTATCCAAAATTATGAGTTTTGAATTTTTAGTCAAAATCCAAAACTCGGATAGACCTGTTAATACTACAGGCAGCATTTCAAAATGAAAACTGCTTATGATACCAGTCCGCACTGCTCAATGGATAAATTTACGTACTCCGTTTGATGGGTTATTATGCTACATTACCAAACGATATGAAGTGTTACTTGACCTTCTATAGCTCACAATATCTACAGTACATGAGAGAGCACTATGACCCCCTTAAAAATAAAATCCAGTCTTATATTCAATCGTTATCTGTCTAAGGGGTTGCGTAGTACGTTAGTATTACTTGCCGCCTCATCACTATTTGCTTGTAGCCAACCGAGTAGTGGCGTATCTGATGCAAGCACAACATCGGCATCAACTGAAGATGTAGTGACTGTTCCGAAGACAGCTGAACCAAACGTTATAAATACTCCTATGATGACATCAGTAAGTAAACCAGACCTACTAAAAAACGTCTCAGCCACTGTCTATAAAGATGCCAATTGCGGCTGCTGTAAAGAATGGATAAGTCATGCAGAAGATAATGGTCTAAGTGCAACCGCGCAAGATGTTGCGGACTTAGCCGTATTTAAAGAGCGCTACAGCGTTCCAAATGAAATGCGTTCTTGCCATACTGTAGTCACTACTGATGGTTACGTCTTTGAAGGTCATGTACCCGCTAAATATATGGCGCAGTTTTTAGAAAATCCGCCAGTACAAGCTATGGGTCTTGCCGTACCTGGCATGCCTGTTGGTAGCCCGGGTATGGAGTATCAAAATAAATTCATGCCCTATCAGGTTATGCAACTCAATAAAGACGGGACGACCCAAGTTTATGCTGATATTGAATCGGTAGAGCAGCAATTATAGTGTGTTAGCAGTTAAGAATACTTTGATTATAGTGTTAGCGTTAAAAGCGAATGAAGCAAGTATAAGACTGTTCTATTGCTTATAAAATGATTCTTCATCAAAAAATTCATTAGCTATTGCGACTTTAAAATTAAAAATAACTTTGAATTTGTAACTTTTGATGACAATGTAAGCGGATTTATCGGTTATTAACCCTTAAAATAGATAAATAACTAAGGGTTAATACAAGAATATACAGGATGTATCGAAACAATTACGTAATATTAAATAAGCCAGTAGGGAATTAACATCTATATCAATATTATAAATTATTATATTATCTTAATAATTAGTTAGACCCTATATAGGGTAATTACTTCATCCAATAGAAAAACGTCTGAGGGTTAAATCTAAATTATAGATTTAACCCTCAGACGTTTTTTTGCTTATAAAACAGTAGAAATTGTGGTCAATCTAGTCAGCTATATTCTGTACATGTTACACAAACTTACATTGTAAAATGTGGGATATTAGCAATTTTTTCGACATCAAAAAAGTATTTTTGGGGTTTTTAAGGGGGATGACAGGCTAAACAGCCTATGCTAAAGTCGGCTTTGTGTTTTGGTCAGCAGCTTGATTTGTAACAGCTTCGTAAGACTTCAATGAGCTGTGATCGCCAATAATCATTTTTTATATGAATAATATGCAGCAGAAGTATCAGTCACTATGACATATATATACTTGAGTTATTGAGATTTAATTGACTGCGCTGTTGTTGATAACAGACGATTTTGAATTAACCGTAGGTATTAGATTTATGAAACAGGCTTTATTGATTTTGTCAGTACTGGGTATGGGCATAGCACAAACGAGTGGTGCTGCTATCACAATCTCTCAAACAAATAATACCATCACCAATACTTCTGTGGCATCAAACTACGGTTCATCAAAAAACATCTATAGCACCAAAAGTGGTGCTTATGTTTCTAATAATGATGAAATTAGTCAAGCAATTAGCAACCTAAGTGCGCAGGCCAAGCAAAAAGAGAATCAGCTTTCATCATTAAACAGCCGCTTATACGCTGAAAAACAACAGCAGCAAGTCAATAAGGTTCCTGACAGCAATTCAGCCCCCGCTATCGCTGCTGCTCGCGCCTCAAAAGTGGCTTTATCTGGCAGCTCTGGATATTGTGCCCGTTACGTACGTAAAGCACTACAATCAGCTGGTTATGAATTTACACCCAATCCTTCAGCCTATCAGTACGCCACTCGTGGCACGCTTGATAAAGCAGGTTTTAGCAAAATCAGTAATGATATGCCAACCCAAGTAGGTGATGTTATTGTCTATGATCGCTCATCAAAGCGCCCGCATGGCCATATCCAAATATTTGATGGCGAAAATTGGATTTCTGATTTCCGTCAGAACAGCATCAGCCCATACAGTGGTGTCTATGCTTATACGACATGGCGCGATTCAAAATACGTGGATGACGCATCCGCATCAGATCGTAATATCTACCTTGCTATGAATGATAAATAAGACTTTCTAAGTCAGCACAACATAGTTGTTATTTCCTCCAACCCAGTAGTGATCTTAATATCATTGCTGGGTTTTTTTGTGCTTAACATCAGGGCGTATTTAACCTTTCATGATTTGATCCGTCAGAAATGAACACTACTGATATCATTACTCATGACAGGAGTTATCGACAAGCGCGTTTAAAATGCCACATGATGACGCTGGTGCACTACTTGCACATTTCTGGCGCAAAACGGTCAAGTGATGCTTTAAGTGCATCAATTCTTCCATTCGTATTTCTACAGCATAAATTTGCTTATCTAGTAATGAGTTCACATCGCCGCAGTCCTTGTCAGGCGACTCCCAGTATTCAAGTAAGATTCGCACATCATCTAAAGCCATATCGAGCGTACGGCAATGTAGGATAAATTGTAGACGCTCAATGTGCTCTTCATTATATAAACGATAATTCCCTTCGCTACGAGAAGGCTCGGGTAATAAACGCTCTTTTTCATAATAGCGAATGGTTTCTACTGTGGCACCTGTGCGTTTAGCGAGCTCACCAATTTTGATTGTCATAACAACCTCTATGATTTAAATAATTAAAGTGGCTGTAAAGACTAGCGCTAGAGAAATTAAAATTACGAAACTGTAGATAAATAACCTTGACTCTAAAGCCACTATAGGGTTCATAATATCATTATTCAAAGGGTAAATTATTATGAAATATCATATTGAAGGTATGGACTGTGCCAGTTGCATCGGCAAGATTGAAACAGCTTTGAAACGTATGCCTGGGGTTTCTGATGTTCAGCTGAATTTCGCTACAGAAACGCTAGAGCTAAATTTAGCCCCTGGTGCGCCGACTCAGGCTAGTGATATCGAAAAAACAATCAAAAGCCTAGGGTTCGGCATCTCTGCCAATACTGGTCAACAAACTGTATCGGCTATTGATATTGACAGCGACAATCAGATGGCTCCGCAGGATAAGCAATGGTGGCAAACTCAAAAAGGCAAACAGGTTGTTGGCCTCGGTATTTTGATGGGCAGCGCTTATGCACTGTCACTACTGTTGCCCGCTTATGGGATATGGGTGTTTGCCATCGCTGTGATTGTAGGCGTTTTTCCATTTGCGCGCAAAGCCTTAGCACTGGCTAAAACAGGTTCATTCTTTTCAATTGAAACGCTGATGTCCGTCGCCGTGCTTGGCGCACTTATCATTGGTGAAGCTGAAGAGGCCGCAGCAGTTGTCTTTTTGTTCTCAATCGGTGAACTGTTTGAGAGTATCGCTGCTGATCGCGCTCGCGCTGGCATCAGAGCCTTATCATCGCTGGTTCCGAAAAGTGCAATTTTACTTGATGCTCAAGGTGGGCAGCGTAACGTTCCAGCGACTTCATTACAAGTGAATGACCTTGTGCTGGTGCGTCCTGGAGATAGGGTATCTGCTGATGGTTCCATTGTTCAAGGTGCGTCCAGCCTTGATGATTCGCCCGTGACGGGAGAGTCTGTTCCTGTTGCCAAGACGATGGGTGACAATGTATTTGCAGGGTCAATTAACATCGATGGTGTGCTCCAAGTGCGCGTAGAAAAGACAGCCGCCGATAACACCATTTCGCGCATTATTGAGCTGGTAGAGCAAGCCCAAGCCTCCAAAGCACCCACTGCCCGTTTTATTGAGAAATTCAGTCGCTATTACACACCGGCAGTGATGGCTATTGCCGCCCTAATTATTATCATTCCACCGTTAGCCATGGGTGGAGATTGGTCGACTTGGTTGTATCGCGGTCTAGCACTGTTGCTGATTGCCTGTCCCTGTGCTCTTGTACTATCAACACCCGCTGCCATCGCCTCTGGTCTTGCTGTTGGTGCGCGCCGTGGCTTGCTGATCAAAGGCGGTAGTGCTTTAGAAACTATCGGCCAAGTGAAGACGGTCGCTTTTGACAAGACAGGCACTTTAACTGAAGGCAAACCACGCGTGACCGATGTTGTTGCCTTTACACAAGAGGACTCAAGTATTCAAGGTCAGAATTCTCAAGGTCAAGATGAGATATTGGCACTTTTTGCCAGTGTGGAGACTGGTTCTAGTCACCCACTTGCTGAAGCCATTGTCAGCCATGCTGAAGCCGCTAAAGTTGTTATACCTGTGGCTTCCAAAGCTTCTGCTACTGCGGGTAAAGCGGTACACGCAACTGTCGCGGAGCGCGCGCTAGCTATCGGTTCGCCTGTTTACGCAGCCGATGAGGCATTGATTTCATCCACACAACAGGCGCAAATTGAGGCGCTGCAAAATGAGGGTAAGACCGTCTCTGTTCTTTTCGATGAGCAAAACCGTGAAGTGCTTGGATTAATCGCGCTAAGAGACGAATTACGAGACGACGCTCATGAAGGTGTGGCTCAGCTCAAAGCGATGGGTGTGCGCTCCGTCATGCTAACAGGCGACAACCGCTTAACCGCTCAAGCACTTGCCAGTAATTTAGACGTGGAATGGGAAGCTGAGCTGTTGCCTGAGGACAAACTGCGCCTGCTTAACGAGATGAAGAACAACCGCAAAATAGCGATGGTTGGTGATGGTATTAACGATGCGCCAGCGCTAGCAACTGCCGATGTTGGCATCGCGATGGGTGGTGGTACCGATGTGGCCATTGAGACGGCCGATATCGCATTATTAAAAAGTCGTGTTACGGATATGGCTCATCTCATCGCACTTTCACGTGCCACCATGCGCAACATTCATCAGAACGTCATTTTCGCTTTGGGTCTCAAAGGCGTCTTTCTGATCACGACCGTATTCGGCATTACTGGACTATGGATTGCGGTTCTAGCTGATGCTGGAGCAACAGTGCTCGTTACTCTTAATGCGTTACGTTTACTGCGCTTTAAGGGAGCGCCTCCACTGGTAAATCCGCCTAAAGTAGTTAAATAAAACCCTTCGAAATCAATTAAAAACTAGAGATAGCAGCAGATTTCGGGGGTGGGTTCTAATAATAAAAATTCCACCGCCACAGTAAACTGCAACCGCATTAGAGTAAATAAGGTTAGACCGTATGTTGATTACAGAATTGGGCTATTTTGCCTTGCTTACCGCTTTTGTATTGGCGTTATTGCAGGTAATTCTGCCAACTATTGGTGTTATTCATAACCAAGTTGCTTGGCAACGACTAGCCCCTAGCTTAGCTTGGGCACAGTTTGCCGCCATGATAACGTCATTTGGCGCTTTGATAGCAGGTTTTTATTATAATGATTTTAGCCTCAGTTACGTCGCGCAGCATTCCAATACGCTGTTGCCTTGGTACTATAAGTTATCGGCGACATGGGGCGGACACGAGGGCTCTTTGCTGCTATGGATGACCATCATGGCCACATGGTGTGCACTGGTATCATACTTTAGTCGCGGCTTGCCGTTATCAATGCGTGCGCGGGTATTAGTTATTTTGGCCGGTGTACAGTTAATGATGCTAACGATGCTGATATTTACCTCGTCACCGTTTGAGCGTACCTTACCCAATCTAGCGGTCGATGGCGCTGATTTAAATCCTGTCCTACAAGATTTCGGTCTGATTATTCATCCGCCCATGTTATATATGGGCTATGTGGGTATGGTAGTACCTTTTGCATTTTGTATGGCGGCATTGTGGGAAGGGCGTTTAGATGCTGCTTGGACACGCTGGTCACGTCCATGGGCGCTCGCGGCTTGGGGGTTTTTGACCATTGGTATTGCACTGGGCTCGTGGTGGGCCTACTACGAGCTTGGCTGGGGCGGTTGGTGGTTTTGGGATCCGGTAGAGAATGCCTCGTTTATGCCTTGGCTTGTCGGCTTAGCATTGCTGCATTCATTAGCAGTCACTGAAAAGCGCGGGGTGTTTAAAGCATGGACCATTATGCTGGCTATTTTCGCCTTTGCCTTAAGCTTGCTTGGCACGTTCCTGGTACGCTCTGGAGTCCTTACCTCAGTGCATTCGTTTGCCGCTGATCCGACGCGTGGTTTGGTTATCTTAGCTATTCTTGGCATTATCATCGGTAGTGGTCTATTAATGTTTGCCGTTCGAGGTTGGCGTTTAACCGTTGAAAGTCAATATCAGCTGATTTCACGTGAGTCCTTTTTAGTGATCAACAACGCCATCATTTTGATTGCAACCTTAGTGGTGCTGCTCGGCACCCTTTACCCTATTATCGCTGATGCCTTTGGTTTAGGACAAGTGTCCGTTGGCCCTCCTTATTTTAATGCATTATTTGTACCTTTAACGTGGCTGTTATTAATAGCTATGGGTATGGGCTCAAATATTCGCTGGAAAAAAGACACCCGTCCACTACTGGGTATAGGCATGGTCATCGCCGTTAGTAGCTTAGTATTAGCTGCCATTATTACTTACTTTGTTAATCCATCGTCTATGCTTAATATTGGTGTGACTTTAGCCGTTAGCTTTTGGGCACTGCTATGGATGGCAGTTGATTTTAAAGATAAAACTAAGAATGCGCCTAATCTTTTTAACGGTTTGCGGCAGTTGCGTCTGAGCTATTGGGGTCAACAGACTGCTCATATTGGCGTATTGGTTGCTGTCATTGGCATAGCCTTTACTAGTAGCCTGAGTATTGAGCGTGACGTAGCAATGGGTATTGGCGATACAGTCAATGTTCAAGGTTACGATTTTGAAGTAACTGAATTTTTTGAAATAAAGGGTAGTAACTTTGATGCAACGCAAGCGCAAGTCGTGGTATCCAAAGACGGTCGTGAAGTGGCGAAACTGACTCCAGAAAAGCGTACTTATATTATCAGCACGATGCCAACGACTGAAGCCGCTATTGACCCCAGTCTTATGCGCGATGTTTATGTCGCACTGGGCGAACCTATTGCCGATGGTAGTAACCAATGGGCATTAAGGATTTATGTAAAACCATTAATTCGCTGGATTTGGTTAGGGGCAATTATCATGGCTCTAGGTGGATTAATTAGCATGCTTGATAAACGATACCGCATCAAAAAAGTTAAAGCTCCGTTGCTAGTTACTGGTAGTTTGGCTACTGATGGAGTCAATGAGGTAGCTATTGAACAGGCAATCTCAGCATCGACGATGTCGACATTAAAGGAGAAATAAATGACTATGTCGAATAATACTCCTGAGCAAAAAGATAGCCAAAACAGTAAGCAGCGTAACCCAAAGACAATGAAAAAAAAGCAGACGAAGCTATGGTTCTTAGTTCCGCTTATCCTCTTTTTTGGTTTGGTAGTTATATTGTACATGCGCTTAGGTAAACCAACAGACATTGTGACCAATACCGCTCTTGAGCGTCCGGTTCCTACCTTTGAGCTGCCGGTATTAGCAGATACTACCCGTACTATCACCAATGATAATTTGCCGGATAAGCCGTTCTTACTTAATGTTTGGGGCTCATGGTGTCCAACTTGCGTTATTGAGCATCCGTTTTTAATGCAACTAGAAGAGCGCGGCGTTGATATCGTTGGTGT
Organism: Psychrobacter sp. H27; assembly: GCF_059072655.1. Taxonomy (NCBI): domain Bacteria; kingdom Pseudomonadati; phylum Pseudomonadota; class Gammaproteobacteria; order Moraxellales; family Moraxellaceae; genus Psychrobacter; species Psychrobacter sp. H27. Next base: position 17,378 of record NZ_JCACRX010000002.1, read on the forward strand.
GAATTATAAGGATGAGATTGGTAATGCGCTCAGTTACTTAAACCGAGGCGGTGATCCATTTTCTATGTCTATTCAGGATTCATTGGGTCAGTTTGCTCTAGACTTAGGCATAACTGGTGCGCCCGAAACCTTTGTTGTGGATGGAGATGGCATCATTCGTCAGCATATTGTTGGTGAGATTAATGAAGCCAATTGGCAACAGCGTGTTAAGCCGTGCCTGACCGTACTTAATGAGGCTAATAAGAACAACGATAGCCCTGATCTCATTCAGGTTGAGGAGATGTGCAAATGAACGTTACTCGAATAAGAGCTCCTCAAATAAAACTCAATATAATTTTAAAACTAGCAAGCTTAATACTAGCGTGTCTGCTTAACATGACGGCAAACGCAGCTATTGACGTATACGATTTTGATTCACCACAGCAAGAAGCTCAGTATCGTGGATTAATAGAAGAGTTTCGCTGCCCAAAATGCCAAAATCAAAACCTTGCAGCCTCTGATGCACCGATTGCACAGGATCTAAAGCAAAAAGTCTATGATTTAATTAAAGATAGACGTAGTGATGCTGAAATACGCGCCTATATGCAAGAGCGCTACGGTGACTTTATTAGCTACAAGCCGCCTATGCGACCATCGACATGGATCCTATGGTTTTTTCCACCACTATTATTGCTCGTCTTAATTGTTGGTTGGTTTTGGCAAAGTAAACGCCGCCAAGTTGTCGCCCGTGGCCAAAACGGCGTTACAGTGAACAGTACTGCTGCCTTGACCTCTGCGGAAAAGGCTGAGCTTGATCGTCTATTATCGCAAGCTGAGAATGTCGACCACGATATTACTAGCATAGAGGACAAAAAATGACTCTATTTTCTACTTTTGGCTTATTTGTAGCTCTAAGCTTGCTGATTGCTCTTATATTTGCGCTAATTGCTATTATGCCATGGCTACGAGCACCGCGTTTGCAGTCCAAACCAATAGACAATCAACTGCTAGATATTAATGTTGCAGTATTTCGCGAACGTTTAGCTGAGCTACAAACAGATAAATACAGCGGTACTATTAATAATAGCCATTATCAAAATCAAAAGCTGGAACTGGAGCGTCAGCTATTAGATGCGCAGCGTCAGATAACACCTATGGTCACCCCTGATGTCAAAAGCCGTTTAATTGTCGCAGCTTGGATCCCAATATTGGCTGCAATGGCGTACTTACTAATAGGCAATCGTACGCCCGTGTTTGATTTGTGGACAAGCGAGGACAAAGTAGGACAAGTGGCTGATGACCTATTGACGGCTAAGATTGATAAGCCACCAAAGTGGGCGACTGAAAACGGTCGTCAGTTGATTAGCGCTATGCAGACCAACGTCCATCGTAACGCTGATGATCCTAATCGCTGGATGCGCCTATCTGAACTTTTCTTATCGATGGAGGCGACTGACTCTGCGTTAGAAGCCTTATCGCGTGCCTATCGTTTAGCACCTGATAACGAGGAGATTGCTACTACTTATGCTCAGACTAGTTTTTTTGTTAATGAAGGTCAGTTAGACGCCAATATTCGCCGTCTATTACAAGCTATATTAGCTAAGAATCCGCAGCATGAACGGGCTCAAATGCTCATGGCAATGGGTGAGACTCGTAGTAGTAACTTTGCCCAAGCGCAAGGTTGGATTAAACGCTTACAAGGCAGCATTGTGGCCAAACCAGGTGATCATACTAAAGCTTTAGCAAGCTTAGATGAGTTAAGCAACTACGTTAGCACGCAAGAAAAGCAAGCGCTAGAAGGTATTGACGTGACAGTGAAAATTAACGCTAATTTATTACCGTTAGTGAAAGCTGATGATGTGTTGTTTGTTGCGATACGTGACGTTAAAGGAGGTCCACCGTTTGCCGCCAAACGTTTACCCATTAGTATTATCAAGCAAGGTGAGGCTAGTATCCGCTTAAGTAATCTTGATGCGATGATGCCAGATCGCACGTTAAATTCAGCTCGTAGTGACAAAACTCAGTTAGCAGTCGTTGCTCGTATTAGTCATAGCGGTAATGCCATAGCAGAATCAGGCGACTTATCGGGTAATCCTATAATGATTAGCGTTGAACAGACTCAGGTTAATGTTGAAATCAATCAACAGATTCCCTAATAAAAAATTATTACCGTAAGTTTCATAAAACCAGAGCGGTAAGTGGAGCCGTTTATGAAAGTGGCGCGATTAATAATTGTATACCAAAAACATATACGTTTAACATTGTTCATTGTATAAACATAGATAAAGAAAACAACTATGACTGAATCTACCGACAGATTAGATAGTACTAAATTGAATAGCGTTGAATCGGCTAGTACTAATATTGCTGACAATAAAGTACCTATAGCTGTGAGTAGTACTCATCAATCGATTGACTCTAAAACCATGAATCATACGCCTAAAGCTATGTACGTGACTTCAGGCAACTCAATAACACCTAAAGGTAAGTTGGACAAAATGCCAAAAATGGTTGCCAATGGCAGTCGCGCTTTTATCTGGTATTTGTTGGCGATAATGGTATTAATACTTGATCAATGGACTAAGTGGTTGGCCCAAACCACATTAGCGTTCAATGACCCCGTACCGGTCATTGAACCATTTCTCAACTGGACACTCGCTTATAACTATGGGGCAGCATTTAGCTTTTTAGCCGACGCTGGCGGTTGGCAGAAATGGTTTTTCTCAGGCTTAGCTTTTGTAATGGCTATCTTTTTAACGGTTTATTTAATCAAAGCGCCACGTGCAGCCAAGCTATTATCTATGGGGTTGGCCTTAATGCTTGGTGGTGCGATTGGCAACTTAATCGATCGTTTAAGAATTGGTAAAGTGGTTGACTTTATCCATGTGCATTATGCTGATGTATGGAATTATCCTATTTTCAATGTTGCAGATATAGGTGTCTGTGTCGGTGTCGCATTGATTATAATTGACATGATATTTTTAGAAAGTAAGCGTAATAAATAAGCACATTGATGCCGATTATCACAAACAAAATGAACTAGCGTCGTAGTCACTCTATACGGAAACATACTTTTTATACTTGAGTATGTTTATAAAATGTGAACTGGAAGATAATGTATGACTGGTATAGGTACTCACTCATTTTAGGTCTTAAAACTCAATACTTAAAAGCTCTGCGTAGAGCCATTATTATAGAGACATTGAATAATCCATAAATTCTTTATTGATCATAACAAAAGGAAAATACAGTGTCACAGGCTCAGCCAACTATTGAAAAAATTCACAGCCTTAGAAAAAAACAAGAGACAGCGTTAAAAAGTCTTACCCTTATAGGCTATCTAGAAGGCACCTCTTTCTTATTATTGCTCTTCATCGCCATGCCACTAAAATATATGATGGACATTCCAGAAGGTGTGAAATACATCGGTATGGCACACGGTATGTTGTTTATTACCTATATCATAATACTTATAGGCTCAGCTATCAAAATAAAAATGCCTCTTTGGGCAATACCTGCGGGCGTACTCGGCTCACTCTTACCTTTTGGCCCATTTATATTCGATCATTTACTAAAAAAGAACTTGCAGGAAAATGCAAGTAAAGAAGCCTAGAACAAGCTCTGCTACAAATGCCACAAACGTATCTTATTACTCAAGATTATTTTTCCTAACTAAATCACAAGCCGCCATCACTCATCATGGCGACAAATGAATAACATTGAGCAGAAATTAATCACAATAAAACTTTAATTCAGACCAAGTATGAATAGCCTCACACTCCAGTTACTTTTCGAACTTATCTTACATACTATCGACAAACCCGTCTTGTTTAAAAGCTAAACAGGTTTTGTCATTCGCGATGGCTTTCCTGTTATCGTAGGGTATACCCCAAGGGAACCATCTAAAAGGCATCAAAAACCGATTAATAGACGACTTATAACAGACTATTGTACGTGTTTATGTTTATCAGAGCGTGTCTACGAGCGTCTACCAAAGAATAAGATGCCAAGCGTACCAAAAACGAGCTTATACAGTTTGCTACTGATCATGATCACAAAATTGCCGCCTTCTATGTCGAAAACGAATCAGGCGCAACTTTAATACGTCCACAGTTAATGTAAGTGATCGATGATGCCTATGAAGGCGATATAATTTTGGTAGAGCAGATTGACCGCTTAGCACGTTTAAACCAAGCTAATTGGGATACTCTCAAAAGAATGCTATTAGAAAAGAATCTGGGGTAGTATCAAAAGAGCTACCGACCTCATATATGACGCCTCAATCTGAGAGCAGCACTGAATTTATGAGCAGCGTATTACAGTCCATTAATTCGATGATGCTTGATATGCTCGCTGCTATTGCTAGAAAGGACTATAAAGATCGACATAACCGTCAGGTGCAAGGTATTGCTCATGCTAAGACAGAAGGTAAATATTTAGGGCGTAGGAAAGATACCGAAAAGCGTAAGATTATTGCTAGCCTCCTAAAATCTGGGCATAGCTATTCTGAAATACAAGCTACAGCTAAGTGTTCGCGTCAGCTGATAGCTGTTATAGCTAAACAAATACTCAAATACTCAAATACTCAAATACTCAAATACTCAAATACTCAAATACTCAAATACTCAAATTTTAGGAGCTGTAATAATTCTTGTCAAACAAAAGTAATCTGTTATCAAAGTTCCTTTAACATATTCTATTTTTAGTAGTTTATTAGCTTGAATAGGGTCAAGAAAAATATTGATTACTTTTCAGGCTACGGTATTTTCGCCGAATCGTTTTACAAACGAATCATCATTGGAACGATAATATTGAGACTAGCTTGAGCTTGATTATCAAGGCAGACTTTCCTGCGTATAGCAGGGTTCGTCTAACTATTCAAACCATCTGCTTCATCTTTAAAGGTCTCTACAACGATAGAGAAAATATCGTCCCAAACCTCATCATTTGCCAAAAACGGATAATCCTTCAGTAGCTTATTACTTTTAGCACCCTTATTTTGTAGCATGCTGCGAATGATTCTATCGGCATAGCTGTTGGGCATCTCAACAATCTCTTTTATCGCCAGTCGTGCATGGTCATGCTTTCTTAGGTACTGTGACTCGTTATGCATCTCTTTTTCAATAACATGAGCAATCAGTCCTGATAAGTACTGAACGTGAGGCGTTAGATCCATGAAGCGCCATGCAGGTTGAATCAGGTGAGTATTTCCAAAATTTAAGTTTGAGCGAATACCATCAGGGTAGGTAACTGCCTGTTTATCAAAGCTGTAATGATCACGGATTTGCTTCATGAGCGGCACAGAGACACGGTCTAAAATCTTATCATAGGCATGCCGGTCTGAGGGATGCTCGGCAATGGCTTGTGATATAGGTAGGATAATCGGCTCATGAATGACCTGGTCTCGCCTGAGGACGTCATTAATTAAAAAGCGATGTACACGGCCATTGCCATCCGCCAGCGGATGAATATATACAAAGGCAAAGGAGGCAACCGCACTACGCATCAGTGCTGATTGTCCCTCAGTCTTTTCCATAAATACCTGTAATCCTTCTAACTTATCAGCAATGTCATCAGCTGGTGGAGCAATATAATGCACAATTTCTTTAAAGCCATTGACCTGAGTATGCGACACAAAAACTGGTGATTGACGGACACCATACTGCTGGATAACCGTTTTGCTACCGAGTATCTCTTGTTGCAACTCTGCTAGTGATTCAGGATCAAGCGGAATGTCACCGGTGCCGGTACGCCGTGCCATCACATCGGCAAAACGTTCAATGCGTTTTAACTCTTTTCCCTCACCTTCTATAGTAAAGCTGGCTTTACTCTCTCGTAGGGTCATCCATACGGAGGCGCGCATCAGTAAGTCTTGCCCAAATTCATCGTTAAGTTTGTCAACCATTGTGGCAATATCGAGTGCAGCTGCTTGCGTAAAGGCCTCTGTTTTTACCAGCATCGGACAGAAATGACGGGTTCCTGCTAGATTGTCATTGATACGCCAGCGAGCGTTCTTGATGACCTGCGAAGGACTTGAAGTAACCAACTTCTTGGTATCCAAAGCATCCACATAGTTACCGCCTATATTACTCGGTACCTCTAAATGCTTATCCATGAGCCACTCATACAAGAAAGCCATTCTACGGGCATAGCTGCCTGTCGGCTCAGCGTTTACCCATGCTTGCACGTCATTTGCCCCTATCTGCTCAAATAGACGAACCAGTAACTCTAAATTCAGTACTTCATGACGCATGTGAAACTGTAAGTGCGCAATGATAGTGTCCAGTGGACGTGCGGTTTCCTGATAAGCGTTATGAATGACGTCACCGTCTTTATAGGTTTGTCTGCGCCCACCGATACTACTGCTGACATATAAAGGCGAAACCAGCTCTATGCTGGCATAACGGACAAGCCATGCTGCGCCAATAGGATCTGAGATAGGGGTATTCATCATGAGTGGCTCAAGCGATTATAGATAAGCCATTTTGCGCAAAAACAATTATGAATGCAATATAATGATTATTATAAAGCCTTATTGCATTAAAACGATTTTCTTATGACGTTGCGATGCCTTTAAATCAAGACCAAAGGTCACGTTGAGTCGATATTTAAAATACCTCAGCTATTGACCTGCTTTAAGACACGATAAACGGTAGCTACGCCAACACCAACCGCCTTAGCGATCTCTTCTTTTGTCATATTGTTTTGACTAGCCAATGCTTTAATACGATTGTGTTTTGCGGTATTGGCTTTCTTACCAGTGGGTTTATAGCCACTGTTGGCCAATCCTTGTTTAATGCGCTCTCTACGCTTGTCATTATCAAGCTTTGCCATGGTCGCTAATAAATCGATCAGCATATCGTTAATCACTTTTAGGATCTCACCTGTCATACCGTCACTCATCGTATGTGTGGTTGGTAGATCAGCCACCACCAATCGTAAGCCCTTATCTTTAATACGCTGCTTTAGAATCGAAAAATCATCTTGAGATAGTCTGCTTAATCTATCCACGCTTTCAACCAATAAAATATCGCCTTGCTCGGCGTCCTTTAGCAACTTAGCTAAGATTGGTCTATCGAGCTTTGTACCACTGAAGTGCTCAACGTAATCAACATAGCTATCACCATAGCGGCTACTGAAGGCAACCAAATCTATTAATGCTCTAGTAGCGTCTTGATCCTTAGTGCTGGCTCTCACATAAATACGAACGGTCATAATACCTCTTTGTATCAGTTAGACTTAATAATTGATGTTCATTGATAATAGCAAGATATTACTATCATTTAATATCAAATAAAAGTCAAATGATAGATAGGTTATCGTTTAGAAGTTTTATGTTTTGGGTATAGGTTAATGGTAGACCGCTTAGCACTTTTAAATCAGTATGACTGGGACATCTTAAAAAATACTGTCTGGGAAAAAGCTAGCGGTAGTATCAAAAGAGCTGCCGACTTCATATATGGCCTTGTAGCCTGCAAACAATACTGAGTTTATGACTAGCGTATTGCAAGCCATCACCTCAATGGTGCTTGATATTTTCGTTGATATTGCTAGAAAGAACTATAAAGATCGGCGTAACCGTCAGATGCAAGGTATTGCTCGTGTTAAGACAGAGGGTAAATACTCAGGACGTAGGAAAGATACCGGGAAGCGTAAGATTATCGCTAGTCTCCTAAAATTTGGGCATAGCTATTCTGAAATACAAATTACGGCTAAGTGCTCGCGTCAACTGATAGTTGTTGTAGCTAAAGAAACGGAATGATACTCAAATACTCAAATACTCAAATACTCAAATACTCAAATACTCAAATACTCAAATACTCAAATTCATTTTTCTCTTACCATCATTTCATAATGTGCAAGATGGTTAGTATGCTTGAAGATATCTTTAAATATGCGTTTGTATTCATCTATAGTTGAGCTTTGGTCATCAACGTACAAGTCGTCTGGTATACAGTGAGATCCATCATTAACCCAACATATAAGAGATCTACAAATCAATTGCTCGTGAGTACATGAGAAGCATGCCAAAATGTCATTATCCTCAATCCCTCCAAGGATCTTGAAATAATTTTCAATGATACGTCGCATAGAATTTTGAAGTGTTGTTTGAGACGTTGAATCTTCTCTTAACTCTTGCCATAAAAGCTCATAAGAGCTTTTTATAGGGTTTTTATTATAATAGTTTTTTATGCTCGTAACATTTCCAACTTTTCTAAGATTCCAGAAGTTAGCTCTACAGCTGGCTTTTAGTTTGTTACTTGTATAGGAAATTTCTTTATGAAAATATACATTATGAGTCAGGACTATTAGTTGTTTTATCTTGTGGTTGCTATCATTGTTTATATCGTAAATGATATCTTTTACTAAGCTACTAACAACAAATAGGATGTTACTATCTAAGCTTGATATAGGGTCATCAATAACGATCACTCGGTTTGAATTTATCGTACTTTCTGTCGATCCACCTTTGCAAAGATGATAAAAATAAAGAAAAGTTATAAAAGAAACTTCACCTTCACTCAACGTTTCATTAGCAATAGAACCATCATTTCTCTTTAATTGATAGTGTTTGTTACTATCTGGACTTTCCACTATAGAAAATCCCGTAAACCCGAAGTAACTCAAAGAGCTGTTTATATCATCAATTGTTTTTTTAGTATTCGTCTTTTTCTGAGATAGTTGTGCTATCTCTCTATTTATTTTCTTAATGTTAGCTTCCGTCGTCGCTAGACGCTCATTAATACTCCTAATAGCACTATTAGCATTTTTACTCTCCCTATTATATTTCTTTAGATTATCCTTATTTAGTTCAGCTATGTATCGCCAAGAATTTCTTACTAGTTCTGCTTTTGAAGCACCTAATCTTGAAACCAATGCATTTTGTTTATCAATCAGGCTATTTGCTTCATTAATAATTTTCTGTAGTTGCCCGATTTCAGTCATAGTGACATCTATGTCGATAACCCTGTTAGGTTTCTCTAACTTGCTAGCTATAAGGTTTATATTTAATTGGATTTTAGTTCTAAGTTGAGCCATAAACCGTTCAAACGAAACCGAATCGAAAGCATAGGAGGTTTTAACTTTGTGAGCGTCGGCTATCTGTTGGAATGAATTGAGCAACTTATCTGAGTAGCTGGTATATGCATTTTGCAAAGACTTTAATAGATTTTCTTTGATTGTGTAGTTGTTATCAAAATAACTGTGAATATCTTCTCTGAAATTATGGTCTATTGTGTCCTTTTGACAGAATGGACATGTTTCCACATTATCTTGGAGATAGGTCGATCCTTCACGTACCCAAGAGCTGATATTCAAACTTTCTATCAGTGCTGATATGTTAATGTCACCTTTTCCTACAATGATCTCTTTCCAAATATCATTGTTCTCTACCTGATCTAGCCCTGATGAAGGGCTTATAATCTTTGGCAAAGACGAAGGAGCCTTGCCATAAAGAGTCTCTGACTGTTCTTCTAATTCCTTCAAATCTAGGAGTGCTGCTGTGCCACCCAATTCGATCAAACTTTTCGCAAAAAAATCCTCTTTCTTCCCAAGATATCCCGATAGTGGGCTTTTTAAAGCATTTTTTCTCAACTCTCCGCTATCAAACCAGACAGCATCAACGACCTCTTTCTTTAAATCTAGTAAGTCTTTTTTCTTATCTGCTAAGCTTTTTCCTAGTCCGAAACTTACTTTTTCTAAACCTTCAACTTCATTTTGTTTTTTTAAGATCAATTTTTCGTTATCTATATCGTCCTCACCAATTGTAAACACCCCGTTCAAGCTGGCATTATTGAGTATATTTTTCTCTTTAAAATCCTTATTATAAACATGAATATCAAGGGGTCTATCTGACAACCATCTTATTGTACAGTTGGGAGAACGAGTTCTTAATAGATTAGAAAGAGTGGTTTTTCCACTTCCATTGGTTCCATATATAAAGTTAATCTTACCTAAATCATTACAACTAATGCCTGACTCATTGTAGGTAGCAATATTTTTTACTTGGAAACTTTCGATCATAACGCTATCCGTATAGAAAGGTCTTAGTGTATTTTGATAAATAAAAGTATACTAAATTCGTGTAAATATAACTAAACCACCCGATGCCTCTTAAAGTTCTCAGCCTGCTCAAATATCTCTTTGTAGACCTCTTTGGAATCTACAGGTGGATAGCCCCATTCATCGAGCAATACCATCAAATCAAACTGTAGCTCAGCTTTGATGTCATCACGCTTGTTCCAGTCAGTGTATTTAGCCTTCTCATCGATGAGCTTTTTCACTTCTTTAGACAGCTCAATCAGCTTGTCCTCTGGATAAGTGAAATCGTACTTATGCGCCAATGATAGCAGAATGTCATAAAACGCTTTTTCTTCAAAGTCGATACCCATCTCACCAAACGACGCCATCTCAACCCGTAGCTCGTTATATAGCTTGATGATCTCATCGGAGAAATCACCAATGACCTCAGCGCGCAGTATGTCTTGCTCGTCACGGTCATTATACTTCTCGACCAAAGCATTCATCTTCTTACTAAAATCAACGCCCTTCACCTTATTGGTCTTTTTAAGCTCACCAATGGCTTTTGCGAGCAGCTGTTGTAGTAGCTCTAGCTTGGTACTTGGCTGCTTGATTACTTCAAGCTTGGCTAAGTAGTCTTCATCGAAGATATCAATCTCACCGTCGGTATTATCGCCGAGCTTAAAGATCTCTTCTACGCCATCACTCATCAGCGCATCTTTCACTAGATCACGTACCTTTTGGTTCATCTGTTCAACGTCAGGTGCGCCGCCAGTGGTTATTTTAAAGATGATGGTACGAATGGCTAGGTAGTAATGAATCTTGTCTTTGTGAGTCTTGGTGAGTGCTTCACTACCTACGCAAATATCATAGGCAGACTTAAGACGTTTAGCTAAATCCATAAAGCGCTTTTCTAGCTTTTTAGATTGTAGCGCAAAGTCAGCTGCTGCATTTAAGCAATTGAGCTGCTCTAATGGCGTGCCGTTAAAGTAAAGGCTAGAGTCAAACTTATGATAGACGGTATCCAGTAGGTTTAAATGGTCTTTGACCACCACGACTGACTTTTGGATATCGTCTAGGTTTTGAACCTGACCACCAGTGTAATGCGAGAGCGCTAGATTCATCTGCTTTTTGATGCCGATGTAATCAACGACTAAGCCGCTTTCCTTGCCTTCAAATTTACGATTGACCCGTGATATGGTCTGAATCAAGCTATGCTTTTGTAGGGGTTTATCAATGTAGATGGTATCAAGAAAGGGTACATCAAAGCCTGTAAGCCACATATCAACAACGATGGCGATCTTAAAGTTAGATTTGCCGTTTTTAAACTGACGGTCGAGCTCTTTACGATAGTCTTTATTACCGAGATTGTCCCACATGCCTTTTGCGTCGTCTTTGTTACGAGTCATGATCATTTTGACGCGCTCCATGGGCATGACATTTTTCTTATCACTCTCTGATAAGGTTGAGCCTTCCTCACACGCTCTTACTTCATTCCATTCAGGACGCAGGTCAATGATGTCTTTATAGAGCTGATAAGCAGCTTCACGGCTGCTACAGACAAACATCGCCTTACCTTTTTGCGTCGTGCCCTCTTCTACTCGCGCCTCATAATGCTGAACAAAGTCTTCAGCAATGGCTCTGATGCGGTCAGGATCACCAAGAATGGTGGACATACTCGCCATGGCTTTCTTGCTTTTCTCTATCTGGTACTCATTGGTGCCAGCGTCCGCACTTTCTTTATAGTATTTTTCGACTTCATCAAGCTGCTTGCTATCGAGTAGCACTTTGGCCGCACGGCCTTCATAGACGATACGTACCGTGATTTCATCGAATACCGACTCAACCATGGTATAGCTATCAATGACTGGGCCGAAGACATCAAGGGTGGCATCAATCGGCGTACCTGTGAAGCCAACGTAAGTGGCATTGGGCAATGAATCATGCAGGTACTTAGCGAAGCCGTAGCTCTTCTTGACACCGTCTTCAGTGACGGTAATCTTCTGCTGAAGATTAATCTGGCTACGGTGTGCTTCATCTGAGATACAAATGACGTTGGTACGCTCAGTCAGCAACGCTAAATCTTCAGTGAACTTATGGACGGTGGTCAAAAACACACCGCCACTTCTGCGACCTTTTAACTGTTCGCGTAGATGCGCTCGACTTTCCACACTGATGATATTCTCATCACCGATATAGGTCTTAGCATTGGTAAAGGTTTCAGACAGCTGACCGTCTAAATCAGTGCGATCAGTGATTAAAATAATGGTTGGACTGCCAAGCTCAACGTCGCGCATCAGCAGACGCGCTAGAAACAGCATGGTATAGCTCTTACCACAGCCAGTGGCGCCAAAGTACGTACCGCCCTTTCCATCTCGTAAAGCATCGCTCTCGTCAAACTTGCCGTTTGCATCAAGCACTTTCATATGACGTTTAATATTATCAAACAGTTTGGTGGCTGCATAATATTGCGGGTAACGACAAACGATTTTTTCTTCCTTGCTGGATTTGTCAGGCACATAGATAAAATTGCGGATGACATCGAGCAAACGCGCTTTATCAAATAATCCGCTCATCATGCTCAGTAAGGAATGGATGCCGTCTTTCTCTAATTTCTCATCGCCAGTGACTTTGCGCCAAGAGTAGTAGAACTCATACGGGGCAAAGAACGAGCCCATCTTTGAGTTGACCCCATCACTGATGACACATAGGGCATTGTATTTAAACAGCCCTGGAATATCGCGCTTATAACGGGTGGTTAGCTGGGTGTAGGCATCAAACATGGTGGCATCTTCACGAATGCTGCTCTTAAACTCAAACACTACCAGTGGTAAGCCGTTGATATAAAGAATGCCATCAGGAATACGCAGCTCAAAGCCTTGTATCTCCATTTGATTGACGATACGAAAGCGATTGTTATCGAGTGCTTCATAATCGATGAGCTGGATGTATAGGTCTTTTTGGGTATAGTCCTCACGCTTCAAGAAAAACCCGTCAGCGACAAACTTCATGATGGCTTTGTTGGTATCGTACAGATCAGATGCAGGAAGGTACTCAAGCTTATGAATGATGGACTCAATCTCATATTCTGTGATCAAGTCATCTTTATAACGGGTGGCTAGAAACTGTCGAAGATCAGGCTTAATCAGCACATCGTCAGGATTACGGTCGAGTGCTTCGCCAACCGTATGTGGATAGCCCTCAGATGCTAGTAGCTCGACAATGGCTTGTTCAAGTCTGTCTTCGGTGAATTTCAATGATGCATCCTTTCTTATCGTTTTCTATTATTTAGTTCAAAACCTGCTATGCAAGTCTAATATTAAGCCAAAGCTAAATTATTCATAAGCCTTTTTCACCGGATTGAACTTCACAATCTTGCTGTAATTGACACTATTGATACGGTCGTAATCCTCAGTAGGCTTTTCACCTTCATAGGTCAACATAATAGGATAGTACGTAGCGTTTTCAGGTAGCACTTTAAAAGCAACTTTATAATCATAATGTAAAGGTGAACCTTCCTCATAATGACCGCTATTTTCTGCACCAGCGTCACCTAATGTATATAAATTGATAAAGTTACTTTCAGGCAAATGCAGTACGTCCCACCAGCTACTTATCGTACCGAAAGACATATAGTTATTCATAAACACACTACCTATTAGGTTTTTTCCCAATGGCTGTAAGCCTTCTTGAATACTTGTTTGATTGAGACTCACTCTTCCCCAACCGCTAGAAAACTCTACATTTTCTGGCGTTTTGCTGACCATTTGAAATAGTCCATTATCTAGTTTTTTAAAGCTATACAGATCAGCTGTTGCCTGACATGCATGACAAGATACAAGCGAGCCATCTTTAACCTGAACTTTTTCGATGATAACCAAATAACGTGGCTCACCTGTTACATTCTCATAAGGTAGTACCGGATGCATTAAAGCGATCGTTCTCTCTCCATCGCTGTTAACGCTGTCTAAACCAATATTTGGCATCGACTCAACATACTCATCATTGACAGAAGCATAGCCCATACGACCACTATAAAACTCACGCATGACCTCTTTAAAGCTTAAGTCTTTGATTTTAACCTGAGACATTTGAGTAGCAGAGAAAGCAGGAGCGGCAGCCATTGCAGGAGTTACTGATAAAGCACCTAAACTAAGTGCCAAACTAAGTAAAAGCTTCTTCATCTTAAACTCCATTAATGATTATATTTTTGAGATAAACGTTTATTGTCAAAAACTATATAGCTTCATCCACAAACGCAGCAGCATCTGGGATGCGTAATTCACCTGACATTAACTTAGGTAAAAGAGTGTCGCGAGTTTCCGCTAACTTCCTATTCAATTGGTCATTAAGAAAGGTCTTCTCAAAAAAGCTAACTGCCTTTACGTCAAAGATGTCATGTACGCTTTTACTTGGAACCAGAATATTTGTCGCTTTTATCTCAGCAGTGGACAAATTCACTTGAACACCACTATTTGCCCTACTTCTTAATTCACTTATAGTAGTATCAAGGTTTGAATAAATATAAATATATGGATAATTCAAAGTAGCGTCTTCTTTAACACTCAACCTTCCAACTCGCTGATTAACCAAAAACTTATCATCTTCTGGCATTAAAGCAGTATGTCCCAAAAGAGCCATACTTGACTTCATATCGGTCATAGCCATAAGTAAATCTCCCTTTTTTAGAAGATATCTCTCTAAGTCCTTAGCAGATTCAATAGGAAAATACGACTTAGTACCATCGTAATTAAAACCGCCACCCCGCTTAATATGCCCCATCTTAAATACATAAAAAGCATCTTCAGGGGCTGCCGTTAACTCCTTACTTTTAAAAGCATAACCATTTGAAAAATCACTTTCCTGTCCTAACGTGCTTATCTTCCACCCCTTCGGAATCCATCCCATCTCTTCCGTAAACTCAAACTCATCAGGGAATAATGCCTGAATATCTGAATTGTCTTTTTTCTCAATGCCTTTACGTTGCTCAGCACGTTCGATAAATTCATCAGGAATGGCATTACCAGCTGCGAGCGCATTATCAATCACGGGATCAAAGTCAACAAACCAGCTTTTAAACAACGCCTGCGCCATCGCTTCTAGCGTTTCGTTCATTTGGCGGTTTAGCTCGATTTTGTCGTCTAATGAGCCAAGGATATGGGCAATGGATTTTTGTTCTGGAAGTGGTGGTAGCTTAATCTTTAAGTCATTAAGAACTGGCACAGTCAAACTTGGCACAGCAGAACCTACATTAAGAGATACAAAATCCGTTAGTCTTAATTGATAAAAAAGGAACTTTGGAAACACGTTTTCAAGATTTATCTTTGTCCAAAATAAAGTATCAACTGTCCAAAATGGTTGGTCTACATAGTAAATATTATTTAATGAGCCTTTTCTTGGTATTAAAATTGACTCTTTCTCGTATATGGAGTTTTCCACATAGCGCATTAGTCCACCAGAACCAAAACAAGGAATGTCACCGTCGTTAAGTTTTTTATGGTCTTTGCCATACTTAATTTCCAATACATCCCCTAGTTTTGCAACTATCCAATCACTCGCCATAACCCAACACCTCCAAGTTCTGACGGATGGTCGCGTCTAGCTTTTGCGACTCTTGCATCTGCGCATATAACGTTTGGCTTAGCTCTAACATTTTAGTCTCAAACGGTATGCCATCATCCTCAATCGCTGCTGCACCTACATAACGCCCCGGAGTCAGTACATAATCATTAGCTTCGATATCCGCTAGGCTTGCTGATTTACAGTAGCCTGCCTCATCTGCATAGGCTTCATAACCACCTGCTTCTTTCTCACCGCGCCATGCATGATACGTCTTGGCAATCGCTTCGATATCATCAGTAGAGAACTCTTTATGAGTACGGTCAATCATCGCCCCGATATTACGCGCATCGATGAATAGCGTCTCACCGCTACGATTGCGAAGTCCACGTGCTTTGCTATCAGCGGATTTAGCAGGTTTGTCTTTACTGATAAACCATAAGCACACCGGAATTTGAGTGGTATAAAACAGCTGACCCGGCAGCGCAATCATACAATCGACCAGATCGTTTTTGATGATTTGCTCGCGTATATCACCTTCACCGCTAGTAGTGGTAGACATCGAACCATTGGCCAATACGAAACCTGCTGTACCGTGCTCAGAGAGCTTGGATATCATATGCAATATCCATGCATAGTTGGCATTGCCCGTAGGTGGTGTTGGATAGCCTGCCCAACGTGGATCATCAACCAGCTCATCAGGCGCGCGCCAATCCTTTTGGTTAAAAGGTGGGTTTGCCATAATGAAGTCGGCTTTTAGGTCTTCGTGCTGATCTTTAAAGAAGGTATCGGCAGCCACATCGCCCAAGTTGCTAGAGATACCACGAATGGCAAGGTTCATCTTGGCGAGCTTGTAGGTCGTGCTGGTGTACTCTTGCCCATAGATAGACACGTCTTTGGTATTGCCGTGGTGACTCTCGATGAACTTGATGGACTGGACGAACATACCGCCTGAACCGCAGCACGGATCATAGATTTTGCCTTGATACGGCTCAACCATTTCTGCAATCAGATTGACCACCGATTTAGGCGTATAGAACTCACCGCCACCCTTGCCTTCAGTCGCGGCAAACTTACCTAAAAAATACTCATACACGCGCCCTACGGTGTCTTCTTCTGGATTGCCGATGGTATCGATGTTATTGACCACATCAATCAAGGCAGCAAGCTTACTGGCTGTTAAGCCAAGACGCGAGAAGTAGTTGTCAGGCAATGCACCTTTGAGGGATTGATTGGTCTTTTCAATGGTACTGAGCGCCGTATCGATTTTAAGCGCGATGTCTTCTTGCTTAGCATTCTGCTGGATAAAACTCCAACGACTCTCCTCCGGTAAATAGAATACGTTGTCTTTGGTATAGGCTTGCACCATGTCGATATGCTTTTCATAGCCCGTATCAATAAGCTTTTGGCGCTGCTGCTCAAAAGTATCACTGATGAATTTTAAGAAAATCAGGCTAAGGACGATATGCTTATATTCTGAGGATTCAACACTACCTCGTAGCTTGTTGGCAGCATCCCAAAGGGCTTCTTCAAAGCGACCGTCTTTTATAGTGTCGTTCTTATTTGCAGGTGTTTTAGCCATGTTTTTTTGTTCTCTATGTTCTGAGGGGCAGTATTAGTTAAAGTTTGAATTCAGTTAGCCAGTTGTTTTAATAGGTATTTATAAAGCTAACCTGTAGAAATATCGGACTAAAACAAATCTAACCTGTAAGAAGTACAATCTTTCTACAGGTTAGGCAGTAAAAGATAGTTTCTAAATAGCGCATAGATAGCGCAACTACGTATAGATTAACAGTAACAAATCAAGGGTAACAATACTCGTTATTAGTCTGTCACTATGAAAAATTCTGGCTGAATGGGAGTTGTCAAAAATCAGCCCTAAAATCCGATAATATGTATAGTTTTTTGAGTTTTTTATACATATCCTTTTTATAGGCATAAAAAATCGGATTTTTTATGCCTATCGCTCAACCAACTTTTCTTCAATCATTTCAGTTAATAGCTCAGTCACTGTCTTTCGGTTATCAAGCGCAAACTTTTTGAATGCAATATACTTATCTTTGTCAATGTTAAAGTTTACTCGTGCCGTTTTTTGAGGACTATCGGTCACGTCTGACAAAGATAACTCATCTTTTACCTTCTTGCTGGGACGACCTGCTGCTAAGCTCATCATTTACTCCTTATCAAAGAATGTTTTAATTTCATTAACCAATGCTGTCATTTCTTGTACCGCATTACTATTCACTGACTCAGTATCAAACACGGTCTTGCCTAATGCTGCGCTATTTGGATAACTTACACGTTGCATAATTCTACTATCTAACACAGGTAGACCGTACTCTAGTAAAACTGAAGCCACATCCTTACCAATATTAGTATTCTGAATTGCCCTAGACACTACAAAGGCTGCTTTTAGTTTACCGTCAGTCATCTCTATACGCTGCTTTACTAAGTCTACTAAATCGCTAGTCGCCCAGACATCGTATGGGCTAGGCTGTACAGGAATTAATACAAAATCAGCCGCCTTAATTGCAGATAAAGCCAAACTAGTTGCTTGTGGTGAACCATCAATCACCACATACTCTTTATCAGAGACGTTTTTTAGATCTTTATCAAGCGTAGGTCTATCGAGACCTATCACTGGTACTGGATTATCTTCATCTACAGCTCGCCAATCCCGTGCACTGCCCTGCTGATCACTATCTACTAGCAATACACTATGTCCTTGCAGCTGCAAGCCACGAGCTAATTGAGTGGCAATAGTTGTCTTGCCACTGCCTCCTTTTTGATTCAACACAGCAATGACTTTCATAGAGCAATCCTAAGTTTGAGTATTTGAGTATTTGAGTATTTGAGTATTTGAGTATTTGAGTATTTGAGTATTTGAGTATTTGAGTATTTGAGTATTTGAGTATTTGAGTATTATTAAGACTTTACTCAATAGTTAGATGAATAGCAACATTTTTAAAAAATAACTATATCTTTGATATCGACTGAATTTCTATGTGAATAATATTCATAAAAATGCATAAATTTATCAAAGACTGAGATGCCCCAGTAAACTGACTGCTAACATATAAAGTGTAGCTATCAAGTATCAATATGAGCTACTAAAAGCAATACTTTAGCCGCTCATATTCGTTATAATCCGCTCACCAATCAAAAACCACTAATATGAATGAGGGAACCACTATAGTGAAGTGTCACTTATCGACCATCATGGGTGAAAGACGCCTTAAAATTGCCGATATCTCAAGAGATACTGGCATCAATCGTGGCACCATTACTCGCATGTATCATGAAGAAGCCACCCGCGTTGATCTAGATGTCATCGAGTCTTTATGTACTTATCTTAGAATCAATGTTGGTGATTTATACGAAATCATAAATGAGGACAGCAGTGAGTCACCAGCATAAATAACGTTGTCATGAGCTGTGATTGTCTTTAAACGAATAAAAAGACCTACAGAAGGTTATTTTCTCTTGCAATAGATTAAAATATAGGTATAATTTGACCTGTAGTAAGTCATTTTATTTATTATATGCATATAATGGTCTATAGGAGAATACCAATGAATAACAATCTATCTCGGCTCAATAGCTGCACATGGTTTAGTGAACAGACTAAAACGTTAGCCTCTCAGCTGTTATTAAGCTTACAAATACAGCAAGGCTTACAGCTGGCAACCCTACTTGGTGTTGACCCCATTCTTTATAATGATGAAGCGGTTTATGTCTGGGTGCAACGACAGCTAGATGACGGTCTTATCGTTGACGATCATGCGTTAAGCACCCTTGAAACTGCTTTTATAGAGTTGGTCACAGCTCACACTGACCAAGCAGCGTAATGGCTTTAGCTTATATTTACAGACTTCTTGTTTAACAAGAAACAATAATCCTTAAAGCCAGATAAAGTGTCATTATCTGGCTTCTTGATATAGACAAAGATAACGACAATCAAACAAGCTTTTTTCAGTCTTATATGTCTCAGAAGACGCACTTTTGGGCAATATGGCTTACTGTTACCATATGCCTTTACTCAGTCGGCTCTGCACGCGGCACCCCAGCTATTTTATAATAAACAAAGCCTCTCTCATCTCTCAAAACACTTTTGCTGTCTGCTCTAACGCACCAGCTGATTGCATCAGGCTGCGCTTCATTAACATCACAAGCCAAAATAATCTGCTGACTTTGAGCGTTATCAAATGCCTGCTTCCACCCCGTTTCAAGCTCATCGATGCCGCGCTGTAGCTCTGCTTGCTGGTATCTCATCTCTGCAATCTCATCAAAGCTTGGCACATACCAAAATACCAGGGCCACCAAACTTATTATCACAGCCATCGTACCCGCTGCGACAACGGCTGCAATCCTTTTAATACTCATAGTCTCAATGGACTTATGAATTTTGTCCAAGTCTTTACTAGCTCTACCCTCAACCTGCTCAATCCGCGTTTTGGTGGTGGTCTCAAAGGTCTCAATATCTTCAATAATCTGCTTATGACCAGCTTGGTACTGATTGGTGAATAGGGCTAGATTGTCAGCGCTTGCGCCAAGCTTGTCAGCCACCGCTTGCATGGTACTCACTTGTACCTCTATGCTGTCGTTTTTAGCAGTAACGACCGACTCTACAGCCGTATCAATCTGCTGTTTCATATCGGTGATGATGCCTGCTATTTTGTCATCATAACGACGCGGCATCTCATTGTCAGTAAAAGCAGTCACTGCCGCTTGTAGCTGCTTTAACACGAGTTCTTGATACTGACTCAATGCCTGCGAAGTCGTGCTTGCGCTACTACCTAATTCTTCAATGGCAGAAGACACCTCATTCACCTTGCTATCAATACCGCTAAGCGAACGCTCAAGCCGCCTCGCTACCGCATCATCGGCTCGCTTAATCAGCTCACGCAAGGCCCCAATGACCGGAGTCAATGAAGTCACTAGGTTAACAAGTTGATCGTGTATGTCTTGCTCAGTGCGGTCATTTTTATTCATAGTAAGTACTCATTATTGTAATCATCACAACTAAAATGGGCGTGGTGACGAGTAATGGCGCGCTTTTTCTTGAATAGCATTGTCTATATCCAGCACTTGTGCGGCCAAGATTTGCGCTAAATTTTGCGTGCCCACGCGGATGTCAGGAACCTGCTCAAAACGCTCATTAAGCGCGTTTATAGTATCAATTTTATGACGGTCGCTAGGAAGCGTGCCGAGCGCTTGTAATAGTGTCTGTACCGACGTATCTCTGTCTATCATCACCCGTTCTGCATCCGTGTCTCGCAAACGCTTTTGCAACGCGGTGACGTTATCAGTATGCTGAAGCGTTTTTAAAACGAGGGCCTCAGCAGCTAACTTTTCAGCCGCCTCTATCACAGTGGCAGTAGTATCAATCGCTTTAAAGTCGATCTTATCAATACGGTATTTAACCCGTACCAGCATATTATCAAACCTGCTCTGATACGCCTTGACTTCTGCCTGTCGGGTACGCGCAAGGGCAGTAGCATCTTGCTCTTTTTGTTGTTTTTCTTGCCGCCGCTTCTCTGCTTCCTCTCGCTCACGCCTGGCTTTGTTCTCAGTTTCGGCTTGCTCATGCGCTTTGTTGAGCTGGTATTGGAGCGCCATGGTACGAGTACGCCAGTCATCAAGCCGATCTGCGTTCAATTGAGTGGTCTTGGTACGGGTAATCTCATCGTATAAGTTATCATCTTGCACAATCACCGCTTCACTTTGATCAAGAAGGGCAATACGCTGCTCATAAAACGGCGATAGGCGCTGATAGGTTTTTTGACTAGTATTGATTTGCAGCTTTAATTGTTTGATGTCTTCATTATTGGCGGTTTTAAATGTCTTTACATCAGATACAAGCATCTTCAAACGTGCCTCAGCGGTATCATCTATCTCTACCGCTTTAAGAGCACGCAGCGCCTCACGCTCTTGCTCAAGCGCTTTAAAACGCTCAACATCAAGATCTGCCATTGTCGCGAACTTATGATAGGTGTCAAGGTTGCTCGTTACCTCGATCGTCTGCAAATCCTCAAACGCCTCCCGCCAGTGCCGCTGCAGCTCAGTTTTTTCAACATCAATCTCATCAAGCGCTTTAAAATCAGTAGCCAGCTTATTCAGCGTTGCGGCAAACGGTTTTAGGGTGGCCTTTAGCGCCTTATGATCATCAATAACTCGATTGTTAAGGGGAATAAGCTTTTTTAAAACCGTTTTATTGTTCAGCATCGTTTTATCAATCTGTGACAGCTGCTCTTCAAGACGGCTAACAGCGCGGCCTGTTTGTAGGGTGTCATCTTGTCTAAATTGATCAACCAACACTAAAGCCGTCTTTAGTGCCTCACTTTGCTCTTTCGTATGTATTTTCCGGGCAAGCTCAATCATTTTTTGGCGGGGCTCGCTAAAATCCTGTCCCACCTCCTCGGTGAACCGCTGGGTACTCTTAATGTTTTTATCAATGGTAATAATCTGTTTAGACTGGTGCGCTAACTCTTCATGCAGC
>NZ_JCACRX010000003.1:0-14912 GCF_059072655.1 Psychrobacter sp. H27
CAGTATATTGCAGGCCATCAACTCGATGATGCTGGATATGCTTGCAGCCATTGCTCGAAAAGATTATGAGGATCGCCGTAACCGTCAGATGCAAGGTGTTGCTCGTGCTAAGGCAGAAGGTAAGTATTTAGGACGTAGGAAAGATACTGAAAAACGTAAGATCATTGCCAGTCTACTCGAATCAAGTCATAGCTATTCTGATATTCAAAAAATAGCCAAGTGTTCACGGCATCTGATCGCTGACGTAGCCAAAGACAGAGACTGATCACTGACCATTAAGTGGTTCTATTACAGCAATCTACTACGAGTGGTCTATTAATGAGCCTTTTTAGATGATTCCTTCGGGGGGATATCATAATGTCCTTCCAGATAAATCTTATTAAAGCAGTAGATGTGATGGTTAGCAAAAAGCCACCGAGTAGCTACTCGGTGGCTTTTTGCTTCTTATAGCTGAATAAATATTTTAAATACTTTCTTGTTAGCTATGAATAACTAAATCCAGCCAAGCGTTCAATGGCTAAAGCTAAAGATTTGTCATCGAATATCTCTAGTTTACGCTGTCCCCATTTGAGATCATTAGATTCTATGAACCACTTTTCTAAACCTTGTTTAACGCACTCAAGTTTTGGTTCTACACCTTCTTTATGAATAAGCCAATCAACGGTCGCTAACAACTCCATACCATAAGGTGACTCAAAACCTTCTATCACATCAATTATTTGTTTTAGTGCTGGCAGATATGACTGACTCTTACTCTCAGTTTGTAAATAACTTTGTATAACCTGCTTATGGTCATAGTTAAATCTGATCGTACTCTCAAACGCTTGAATGTCGGTAATGCGTTTATCTGAAATTAAATAATGCCCATCAAGGCTATTTAATAAATGCGTTAAGTTATAAGCATAAGGACCATAGCGATTCGCAACGAAATCCAATTTAAATGGATCACCTAAATTTTTGGAAGTAATACTACGGTCTAGCAAGTAGACTAGTTTCTGTATTTCGACTTGGCTACAGTCCATTCCAATAATCAAATAACGTCGTATTAGTTCTAATACTAATGCCCTAGCAGGAGTTAAATTGGTAACGCCTACTTTATTTTTGACGTTCTGATATTGTTTAGTTGGCTCATAGACAAAGATATCAACATCCTCTAAATCATTTAAAGCCTCTACAATTTTAGGTTTTACTTCATGCCACTTTAACCCGCCGTTCCCTGCTCCTAGCGGAGGAATAGCAATGGACTTGATATTTTTTTCAATAATAAACTTACGTAAATCTTGCAACCCTGATTCAATCCATTCCATCTTTGACTTGTTGCGCCAATGCTGTTTTGTAGGAAAATTAACTATCCATGTAGCTCCTGATAACTCATCTGTATGTGTGATAAACATCTTACCCGTTTGAATATCGCCTGATTTGCAAGCTTCTGCGTACTCTTCCATATTCTTTGAAAAGCGCTCTTTAAACATCAAGGCAACACCTTTACCCATTACGCCAACAGTATTCACAGTATTCACAAGTGCTTCAACATCGGCTTCTAACAAATTGCCAGTAGTATAGGTAATCATAGCTTTTCTCCGTCTACCTTTACAGTAGTGAATAACTTACTTTCACGTACCAATGATAGATACAATAAAATTTGTGCTCTAAGCTATTCATTAATAGCCAAGACTCAATAGTCGATTAATTCTTAAGTAAAATACATATGTTTCGCCACTTTCACTGTCATATTCTTACCATGTTGTTTTAAATAACTTTCTACTTCTGATTTAACAGTTTCGCTATAGCATAAAATTGCTTCTAACTGCTCAATGGGAAGATGCTTATGAATTAAGGCCTCGGCTTGATAACGCTCCATGTTTACGCGTGTGAAATTACAGTTTTGCAGAATTCCCCAATCAATACTATTTAAGTGCTGTAGATCTGAGTAAAAATCAGCGTAAGCCATTAATGCATGCATATTTGTAAATACGAAATTCACACTGCTATTATTTTTAAGACTATTCAAGCTAGCAACTAAGATAATGATATCTTCATTGGCTACCTTGGGTACATTATACCCTGTATGTATGTTATACATCATAGGTGAAAATGGCGTAAAGTAGAAAGGTACATAATCGTTAAGTACTCCTCCAGTTGCAATTGGTACATCTCTAGAATTACGTCTTTCTATAATTTCCTCGTTACCCATCGTTTTGTAGTTGGCAGTTGGTGGAACATGATTCGCACTATATAGACCTTTCTCGATCAGAGAAGATATATCACTACGACGAACAATACGCCATATACGAGCGTTTTCAGCCGTTAGAAATCCATATTTCATAACCTTCTCCTAAACATTAAATAATACAGATAAAGCAGCCTTAAAATTTCATATGTTATTAGATTTATTAATTTAGTTATTTAATAGATCATCCATAATAATCGCTGTCATTAGGGCAAGACTAATATTTTGCAAGCCTTATCCCAACCATATTTTCATACGACTATTGACACTTATGTATCTGAACCCCTAATTTCCGTATAAAGTATTTATAGTTTGCCACACAAGCACGTGAGTGCCATAGTTGTTCACTGAACGTTCTGGACAGTTGAACTGTACAGGCTCTAAAAACGTACTTGAACATTAGGTGAACAATGAAAATATCGGTGACGAAAGCAGCAAAAGAATGGGGTGTGTCAAGAACAACAATCTATCAGAAAGTTAATGATGGCGAGCTATCTAGAGCAGCAGATAAAAAAATTGACACTGCGGAAATGCTTCGAGTATTTGGAGAACCTTTGTCCAAAAAACGTACTGAACAATCACTGAACGTTCCTGATAGTACGCACTTGAACAGTCAAGCTGGACAGTCTTGTACAGAGCTTGAACACCAATTAGATTTAGAGAAATTAAAGAACGAACACCTTCGACAGCAAGTCAGCGATCAAAAGCAGCTGATAGAGAATTACCAACAACAGATTGGTCAGCTAAACAAGACTCTGGATAAAGCCAACGCTAGTATTCACGATTTTGCTCAAGTGAAGTTACTAGAATTCAAGCAACTTTCATCAGATGGTGAGGCACAGCCAGAACAAAAACCAACGATGACACCAGCAACAGCTCCCAAGAAGAAGAAACGGTGGTTCTTTCAATTATAATTCGTGTTGGACAAGATGTTAGTGTTTAACTTTTGGTAAATAACTTTCTAAGCCTTTATTGGGTTTGTTAAAACTTTCAGGCTCTCGCTGTATGATATTAATCATTTCACGCTTAAATGCATCAGTATGCATTCTGCCGTCATAACTTAGGCTTGAGTGGTTGTTATAGTCATTCATAAACTGCACGCTATCGACGATGGATTGAATGGCGGACGGTGACAAGGTGCCGTCTTTACTGGTTAATTTGTCTAATGTTTTTTTATGGAACTTGAGCGTTAATCCCTCATAACCTTTGCCTCTACTTTTTTTGTGATACTCAACAGTGACCTTGTAGTTTGTACTCTCATTGACTTCATCTATAGCAGTGTCAATCACACGCTCTCTAAGCTGTCCAAATTGCTTATACTTACCTTTAATGCCCATAACGTAGCGAAAATCATCTAAATTCATAGCTTTAGTATATTGATACTGACCTACCCAACAAACAATTAATTCATATAGGCGTATCGAATGAATACTTGATAGCTCAGATACCTCCATCAGCCTATATTTTGTGAAGTTAGCTTTCAGCTGTGTCAAATAAGGCAGTACATCCTCTGCAAATGTTATTGTTATCTGCTCTCCGTTGGGATCATAAAGAACGCCGCTAACAAAGCGGGTACGAAGCGTTTTATTATCCTCCAGTGCTATCAGAACTTCTCTATCAAAAAGCCGATTGCTAGCTTGCTCTAAATCTCTAAAAGCATTCTTCTTAGTACTATCGTTATAGAATATCTTTGCTACTTCCTCGACTGTCACTGTGAACTTGGTTTGCTTAGTAATGTTTGGCGCATCAGGTCTACTATCAATACGACTAATACAAGTTAATAAAAGCTGTTTCTCTTTAGTGGTCATGGTATAAGCTGCTAGGACAAGCTCATTGGATTGTACGACTAGATTGTTTTCCATATTTTTTTCGAATCCCTGCTTAATATACTGTTATTTCCAATAATAACTAAGCTTTACTTTAGCATATAAAACCATAAATAATATCATAAATTTTTATTTGTGTTTTTTCTACTCATTTTGTGTTTTTTCTACTCATTTTGTGTTTTTTCTACTCATTTTGTGTTTTTTCTACTCATTTTGTGTTTTTTCTCTCCGTAACACATTGATTTTAAAAGGTAAAAAAGTCTCTTAAACAGGAGTAAACAGGAGTAAACAGGAATAAATAAAAACCCTTAAAGAAACGGGTGAATAAAAAAGTTGTGGATAAGATTAAAAAGGAGAAGGAGAGGGTCGATTGATAGGTTTAGCAATCTCTAATTTCTGACTAAGAGCTTTCAATCCGTTATTAATGCTCTGGATATCGCTTTCAGTCAACTTATCAGCATATTTGGTATTAAACCCACTTAGACTAGATTCAAGCGCTCTAGCGTGCTTCTGGACGCTCTCATTGCTATCTAATGTTCTTAATCCTTGATATGCCAGTTCATACTGCTTGGAAGTTCTTCTTAGAATCTCGCTGATATGCTCCTGAGCTAATACTTTGCATTCTTCAGCGGTGGTTTCTTTGTTTATGTACTGCTCAATGTTATCCAAATAACTGACCGCTGTTAGCGTTTCTGCCGTCATTCGGCTAATGTCACTACGACCCAACGAGCCTTGCAATTCATTGTTTTTGGCTGTTCTGCTAGCATCTAATCGAGTAAGAAATACATCAAAATCGGCTGTGACTTCATGATAGTTTTTACGTTCTTTTTGTCTGTTAATCAATATATCCATGGCATTCAGGTTGTCTTGCATTACGTCAAACGTAAACAAGTCCGCAATGCGCCGTTGTTCCTCTCTAAAATCATCAAAATCGTTGGTTAAGCCCAATTTGTTAGCGAAGCGATCAAGGATTTTGACTTGGCGATAGTCAAATTTTTCAGGGTAATCAGCAGGATTATCGCGAAAGCCTGGGCGTAAACTGAACTTTTCATGGTGTCGAGTCATTAAACGATGAGCAAAAGCGCCTAACGTCGCTCTAAGATCATTATTGTCTTTCTCATCTGCGTAACTTTCTCTTTTAGCTTGTCTATCGTACTCTCTAAGCTCTCGATCAATTCGTCTTTTTCGCTCATAAAAGGCTCGTCTGTAGTTGTCGTCAAAGGGGTTTGGAGCTGGTCTGGCGCTTTGTTCAACTGCGCTGTTAATTTCAATATCTGATCTTCCGATAGCTTTAGTGATGCTGTTAATTGCTTGTTTTGAGTTGTTAATTCTTTGTGTGAGTTTTTCATTTGCTCGTGCTGTGTTTGAACTTTTTCTTGTGTTGCTCTCAATTGCTTTGTGGTTTCCATCAATCCAGTTTGGTAGGTTTTTGCATCGCTTACTTGACCACTCAATGTCTCGTTTTGTGTTTCTAATTCTTTGATCCGCTCGATCAATATATCGTTTTGTTGTTTCAAGTCGTTCATCATAATCTCGCTGCTCAAAAATAATTCTATTGGACGCTTCTAGCACTAAACTATTACGCTCCGCGATCATGGCGTTGATTTCACCCCTGATCGTCACTGGCGCAATGCCGTTAAATACCTCGCCTTTTTCCATTGCTACCAATTTAGCTGTCTCATATGCGTCACGCTCCAGCTTAGTCGCAACACTGCCCATCTTAAGCTGTGGCTCAATATCTTTGCCTTGATCTGCATAGCTACGGCAATCTATCAAATCGTGCTTATGCTCGGCTAATTTTTCATTAGCAAGCTGCTCCCATAGTTGGCGAACCTCTTTAATCTCAACACTGACTCGTTCCATGCCAAGCTTATGACGCTTCGTGTCGGACAGCTCAATATCAGCTTTTTCAGTCAATATGATCTCGTTGTTGTTGCCAAGTGCTGCGGTACGCGTGGTGAACATGATATGAGCATGAAAGTTACGAGGATCGGCACCACGATCAATTTCTCTTTGAGTTGGTTTGTGAATGGCACAATCGGCAATCGTGCCGTAACGATCCGCAAGCGTCTGAGCGAACTTGTGTGCAATATCTTTACGGTCATTCTCGTCAAGTTCATAGGGCAGATTGACCAGCCATTCGCGAGCCACACGCGCATCTTTACGCTTCTCGGCAGCCTCTGCCTTATTCCATAAATCGCTGCGTGAAATATCAGTATAAGCAGAAGCCAATGCTGTCGGTAAAATGATATCGGCACTCATAACGCCTGATCGTTTAGAGTAATCATGGGTTTTACCGTATCGCTTATCGTCAAGCTCAACACCAGCACGATAGCTCGCAGAAGCAACGGCACTTTGTCCATTACCCCGTGATATAGATTTAGTCGATGCGATAAAAATAGCCATTTCTATATCCTATAGCTTTTGATTTTTAGCACTATATATTTTCGTAGTGTTGGGGGTGTGGGGGTCTTACCCCTGCCGATGTTTTGACTTCATAAATGTACGACCGAAGGGAGTAAACATTTGTGAAGTCGAAAACTCGCACTTGGTCAGTGGGACGCAACCATCTGTCAAATAACTATATCATAAACTGTTGTTAGGTATTGGCGAAGTTGCTATAGTTAAGTATATGAATATTTTAATAAATCAAGGAATGGATATGAGCTTACTTGGTGGTAATGATTTAAAAGAACAGCAGAAGATTAACGAGCTTGAGCTTAAGATAAATAGAGAGAAACAGAAACTGGATAAGAAGCTGACACGGCAAAAAATACTGCTGGGTACTTTTCTTATTGATACTTTAGAAAAAGATCAGGTACATGGATTAAAAGAATATATCGCTAAGAGACTGCCCCAATATTTAACCAGAGAAACAGATAGGGAGCTATTAAAGGGTCTCATTGAGAACTTGGGTGGTACTATGGTGGCTGAGAATAATGAAGACAAAGCAAATATTGAAAGAAATATTTGATAAAATTAAAAAAGAAAACCCTGCACAAAGGCAGGGTTTTCGCATCTGTCTAGGGGGGAGGTGTTAACCTACGATACCCCTAGCTCACAATTTGATTATAAGGCTTTCTAGGTATGAATTCAACTGTTAACGGTGAAAGGGTAAAAGGTACGCTATCTTCACCAAGACTATCTACTTACGAAAGAGAGGCTTCTGACTTAGATAGCGCTTTAGAATTGTATCTATGGAATGCAAATGTATCAGGCGCATTTTTCCCTTGCCTACATATTTGTGAGGTGACTATCAGAAACGCGGTTTCAGAGGTGCTGTTTAAGCTACACGGTAACCAATGGCCATGGAATAACGGTTTTATAAATACTTTGCCTAACCCTAAATATGGCGACAATCCAAGAAGAAACCTAAAGCAAGCAAGCACCAAGTCATCTGATGTCAATAAGATCATACCTGAACTGAACTTTGTATTTTGGCAAAAAATGTTTACCAGTCGTCATGATGATCAGTTGTGGCTGCCTCACTTTAGAACTACTTTTCCTAATACTGATGCCAGTATTGCAATAAAAGTGCTAAGAGGTGAGATATATAATGATTTAGAGAAGATTCGAAAATTAAGAAATCGTATCGCCCACCATGAGCCAATATTTAGAAGAAAACTCGATGAGGATTATAAGGCAATCATAAAAATAATCGGATATAGGTGTGAGGATACAGCTGAATGGTTAAGCTTAAACCAAAACGTAGCCTCGTTGATGAACAACAAGCCTTAAGATTAAGCATTTGAATGGTGTCAAAAGACTGTTCATCAGGCGTACAAAAAAGCAAAGTACAAGCTCTAGGGTATTTAATCAAGAAAGGTGGATTTAGTAAAATGAGTGATCTAATAGTTTCGATTTCTGTTGTTGCAGCCTCTTTACTCGGTTCCTTAGCAGCTTTGCCAGTAATGAATAGCCTATCGGGGAGTAGAGATCAAAGATCTTTCAGACAAGCTTTAAAAGACGGTGTGATAAAAGAAAAAATCACTTATGAGGATTTGCAACATATAGCTGAATGTTGGAATCAAAACAGAAAGTCTATTCTATATAATTTGAGAATGTTACTTTCTGAAGCTATACGTGAAGAAGGAGAGTTGGCTAGTTCAGTTGATTATATTAGAGAGCTATTAGCAGCTCATCAAAAAAACGAACCCTTTGCTGAGCTTCCTGAAAATATAAGTATACAACTGAACGATATTCAAGGTTCTTTAGTACAAAATACTCTAGATGACGTAAATAGAAATAAGATAAATCAATTAGCTGCTTCTCTTAGTACTTTATATGTATCAAATCAACGTAGTATTTCTAAAGAAAAAAACATGACTAGAGCAGGGTTTTTTATAGGTTTATTGGGAATAACGTGGAGTGTAATTAGTTTTTTCGTAAAGTAGAGAGTATTGATTTGAACAGCTAGTTACTCGGGGTGGCGCTTGATAATCTAGCTAACCAATCAGGTGCTTTCACGGGTTCGGTTCCCTAGTGAGGACTTGAATCTTAGGGTGTAGGCTAGTGATAACAATAGCCTACATTATTTATAGCAGGTCAGTGTACATGGCAGTAAAACGCCCCGACTATATCGAAGGTTGATTTACTTGAGTCAGGCATCGCTGCCTGACAGGGTTAAAAGATCATAATAACGTTTTTCAAACTCACTCTTCTTAGGTGATGTGGTTAATAATGGGGTTTTGATCCTACATACCTGAAAAATTTCAATAGTAGCACTAAAACACAAACTCCTATTCAATCCCCTTAACGTCTTCTTAACAGGCTACTTGCTATCGTAAGGAATCATATTCCTTACGATCCTGTTGAGAATCCCGTTTATGTTACCCTCTCAAGCACTTAGCACTATTAGTAATCAAGCTAATACGAAAAAAAGCTTTGCAAGCAAAATTTTTGATCGCAAGATTAATCTTAGCTTTCTGATTATCATTGTCGTGCTTTATTTAATAGCTACTGCCAATATTGGCTTTTTTACGCAAGTGTTAAGTGTTTATCCACTTAGCACAAACATTGGCTTTATAGTGTCTCTCTCAGGCTTATTATTTAGCTTGATGTGGCTAATCGTTCAGTTGCTATGCTATCGACCCATTGCCAAACCAGTGCTGATTGCTTTAGTGCTGATAGCAGCTGTGTGCGGGTATTTTACCGATGCTTACGGCACCATATTTGATACTAATATGCTAATTAATAGCTTACAGACTGATCAAGCAGAAGCGATGGGACTGATGTCGCTAAGCTTTTTTATTCGGCTGCTAATATTAGGTGTTGTACCTGCTGTTATTATTAGCAAATTAAAAATAAAACCTACTTCCTTACGACGCTCGATACTACAAAAGACAGCTACTTTGATAGCGGCTATTGCCTTAGTAGGCGTTTGCTTATTGCCCTTTGGTGATCAATACGCCACCTTTTTTCGTCAGCATAAAATGGTGCGTAGTTATACCAATCCTATTACTCCTATTTATTCAGTCATCAAACTCGGTACTGATTATATTGATGAGCTACGCCGTCCTGATACGATGATACTGCACGCAACTGATGCCAAACGTAACGCTGCTAATGGTAGTACAGCAAAACCAAAACTCATGGTATTTGTCGTTGGTGAAACAGTGCGCGCTGACCATATTAGCTTAAATGGTTATAAGCGCGATACGATGCCACTACTTGCCAAGCAATCTAATATTTATAGCTTCAAAAATGCCACCTCTTGCGGTACTTCTACAGCTTACTCAGTGCCTTGTATGTTCAGTTATGCTAATCGTTCAGACTATAATCCGGATGAAGCAGACTATAATGAAAACGTGCTAGATACGCTCAATAAACAAGGCGTAAACGTTATTTGGCGCGATAATAATTCAAGCTCTAAAGGCGTGGCGGATCGAGTGACTTTTGAAGACTACAAAACGAGCGATATCAATCCAAATTGCGATGATGAATGTCGCGATATCGGTATGCTTGATGGTTTTGATAAGCTTGTAAAAACAGGCGCTTCTGCTAAAGATACACTGATTTTATTACATCAAATGGGCAATCATGGTCCCGCTTACTACAAGCGTTATCCTAAGGCTTTTGAAGAATATAAACCCGTCTGTATGACCAATGAGCTATCCAAGTGCGATGACCAATCAGTTATTAACGGCTATGACAATGCGATTCGTTATACCGATTACTTCTTGAATAACGTGATTGATACGCTAAAAACTTACGAGCCCGATTATGATGTGGTAATGGTATATATTAGCGATCATGGTGAGAGTTTAGGTGAGAATAATATCTACTTGCACGGCCTGCCTTACTCTATAGCACCCGCTGCGCAAAAGCAGGTGCCTGTCATTATTTGGTCGCCTACTAATAATAGTATTGATAAAAACAGCCTTATGCTTGATAAGCCAGTATCACACGATTTTATTACCCCAACTTTACTTCAATTTTTCGGTATTACCACCGACGAGATGCTATCAAAACCTACTTTTTTCCAGTATACCCATTAAATTATTTTTTATCCGCCTCACGCTTTTTATAGAGTAGTAGCCATTATGTATAAAATACTTATTATTGAAGACAATCCCGATATCGTCGCCAACATTTACGCTTTTTTTGAGCCTAAAGGCTTTGAGTTAGACAATGCTCATAATGGCATTAGTGGCTTAACGCTAGCTTCAAATAATCGTTATGACGTTATCTTACTAGATGTGATGTTGCCTGGCATGGATGGCACCAAATTGTGCAAGGCGCTTCGAGAGGAATTGCATAATAAAACACCTGTGCTCATGCTGACGGCACGTGATACGATTCTGGATAAAGTCACAGGTTTTGATAGTGGCGCTGATGATTATTTGGTCAAGCCTTTTTCGCTCGTCGAATTAGAATCCCGTATTAAAGCTTTGATTCGTCGGCATCAAGACGATCATTTTCAACATAATATTACCGTTGGCAAACTGTCTTTAAATACCGATGAGCACACGGTTACTCGTGAGGGTAAATCACTCAAGCTCACGCCAACAGGGTTTAAAATACTGAATACCCTGATGAGCGCCGCACCTCGAGTCGTCAATAAGAATGAGCTTGAGGAAAAATTATGGGGTGAAGATATACCTCACAGCGATGCTTTACGTACGCATATGCATAGTGTGCGCGCTCAAGTTGATAAACCGTTTATTGAGCCGATGATCATGACCATAGCGGGCGTTGGCTATCAGATTATCAACCCTGATAAAGTCTAAAATTTCACAATACGATTTACAGATTAGAGTCTATTATAAGCAGTCATATCTATATTTTTTCTTACGCTATCTATTGCCTTACACTAAATAAGCGTCTGCCATGTTCACTATAGACTCAATCGCCAATAAGTTTCGAATCTCCTATTTTGTATTCGCTTTATTGCTTTGCACGGCTTTCGTCAGCATTTTTATGTATGCTGAGATGCGAATTGAACAGGACTTAGTGAAAGGGCGACTTTTACAGCAGCTACAAATCAGTCAAGAAAAATATGGTGAACAGGCTGTTTATACAGCAAATCCGGGTATTAAAATTTATCGTTATGGTAGTGCGCCTGAGAATTTAAAAACAATAGCCAACGGAACCGTTCAAGAAATGCGAGTAACCGTAAATAATAAAGCGGGTAAAACTGAAACTAATCTGCATTTTTTTGCTTATCCACAAAATGAGCAAAACTATATTTTGACCTACTTAGAAGGGTCTGAAATGGCGATGGAGAATTATCCTGTTTTAGCAATCTTTGAGAATCTAGAAGATATATTTGCTGATGCACTAAAAATTGCGGTCCTTTTGAGCTTACTAATCGCTGCGCTATTCTCTTATTTATCCTCTAAGCAAATCATCAAGCCTTTATTAGATCTAAAAAAAGCGGTAGAGACCGATCATCAAAATTTAACCGAATTAACCCACCTACCCTCAGAAGTTGGGGTGTTAGCACGAGCGATTGATGAGAAAAATAATAACCTTGAGCAGTATCTAAAGCGTGAGCAATTATTCACAGGCGATGTCAGCCATGAATTGCGTACCCCTTTAACCATAATAATGGGCGCATCCGAGGTATTAGCCTCCCAATTAGCGCACGACAGCTATTTAAGCGAATTTACCAACCGTATCAACACGACTGCAAAGGAGACCACTGAGATTATCAGCGCCTTATTACTACTCTCTCGTGCCCCTGAAAAACTGGATGCCCCGCAAACCTCTATTAATAGTATTGCTATAAATGAGGCGCAGCGCTTAAACTATCTACTCAAATATAAGTCAGTCACTTGTACAATAATCGCTGAACAAGTGTATTTTACAAACGTGCGTCCTGAACTGCTAAAAATGGCGCTAGGTAACCTCATTAAAAATGCCTTTCAATACACAGATGATGGCGAAGTCATCATAACTATCGATAGTGACAAAATAGTCGTTACTGATACGGGTCTTGGTATTCCTGAGAGTATGATGCCGCTGCTGTATGAGCGCTTTGAGCGTTTAGAGCATAGCAATACGGATGGCAAAACGGATGACAATTCGAGCACAGATAAGGCATTTAGTAATAAGGTTGAAGGGTCGGGCTTAGGACTTAGTATCGTGCAGCGTATTATGACGCATATGGATTGGGAATTAACCCATCAAGCCAATAAAACTGGGGGCAGCAGCTTTAGTATTTATTATCGTTAAGGCTATCGAACGATAAGCCCAATTATATAGCTTTAGTCAAAGCAGTAGCCGACACCTCAATAGCACAGGTGTTAGTTACTGCTTTTTGGTTTGTCCAGTATTTAGGTATTAAGCTTAGTAAAGACGCTATATCAAAAGTCTAAAACCCGCAATTGCCCTACTTAAGCAACGGTATAAATTTAATTTCAGGGTTTTATCTTAACGCTTTCTTAACGATACCAATCTTATAATGATACCTAAGTGCTAACCAGTGCCCTCCTACACTGGGATCATTACAACAAGAATTATATCGGTGATTGCACTTTTTATTTTATTCCCAAAGCTTGCCATACCCTCTAACTTTAATGACTATTAAGCAATCAACATGAGTACTCGCAAACCTACTATTCTCGATAATGAAGCCGCAGATTTTGATTATAAACTTAAAGAAACAACTGGCTCTCTACTGGTAGCTGATAGCTTTGCGAGTGAAGTTAAAGGTAAAAAGGGGCTGTCTCGTATTTTAAAAGCGACGGGCTACTCGATAGATGGTTTTAAAGCGGCTTATAAATATGAAGCGGCCTTTAGGCAAGTTATTTGGCTTAACTTTTTACTACTTATCGTTTTAATATTTATGCCTTTTGCTATCTATATAAAAATGCTGCTGTTAATAGTTTCGTTTCTATCGCTTATCGTCGAGCTATTCAATACAGGTATCGAAGCCTGCGTTGACCATACTTCTACAGAACAACATCCGCTCGCTAAAATAGCTAAAGATGTCGGTTCTGCTGCCCAGTTTTTGGCGTTATTGTTATTGTTTGTTTTATGGCTGATGGCATTATTTAACGTCTTATAGCGAATAGCACTTGAGGTTTTGCAAATTAATATATTGAAAGGTATTTCAATGGCATTGGAAAATAACTCATCTGATTGGATGTGGCTTAAGCTGCTTTGCTTAACGATCATTACAGCGTTAATCTTTGAACATAGCCAGTTTGATATTCACATCAGCGAGCTTTTTTATACTAATGGGCAATGGCTTATACAAAAGGGCGCACAGCCTTATGCTTTCATCTTTTATGATGCTCCTAAAGCATTATTGATTTTGCTAGCCCTCTACTTAATCACTGTGTTAATTATTAAATACAGACAGCCTTCGAATAATGTTTCTATCATCAAGAATAGAAGTATCAATCAATTTATGGTTCCCTTTTCAGTACGTGAAATAAGCTACCTACTGATTATTCTTATCGTCGTACCTTCTACTGTTGCCCTATTAAAGAGTGTCACTCATGTCAGTTGCCCCAATCATTTAACGCTGTTTGGTGGGGACTTACCTTATCTGAATATTTGGCAAAACATAACCGCTAAAACCGATTCCAAATGCTTCCCAGCCGCCCATGCCAGTGCAGGGTTCTCTTTATATGGCCTGGCTTTTTTACCTAGTCTACACAAATATCGCTATAGGATATTTACAGTAGTGACTGTTTTAGGCTGGACGATGGGGCTGTATAAAATGAGTTTTGGCGATCACTTTTTTAGCCATACGCTGGTATCAATGCTGCTGTCACTGACAACAACTTGTACATTTGCCAGCTTCTTATTCAAAAAAGCAACCATTTATGAAGGCAGAAACATTGAGTCTAATACTTTGATAAGTTGATAACTACATTTATTATTAACACCTATAATCACACGTCATAATACTTAAGCTATGCATAAAATATTAGATGGTTCTATTTAGGGTATACCCTAAGGGAACCACCTATTTCACCCTTCAAACCTATTAACAGACCACTTAAAACAGACTGGTATAATGGAACCACTTATAACAGACTATTTTAGGTGTTTATGTTTATTAGAGCGTATCTACGAGCGTCTACCAAAGAACAAGATGCTAAGCGTGCCAAAAGCGAGCTCATAGCATTTGCCAACGATCATGGCCACAAAATTGCTGCCTTCTATGTCGAAAACGAATCAGGAGCTATTTTGGTGCGACCAAAGCTTATGCAGCTGATTGAAGATGCTCATAAAGGCGATATTATCTTAGTTGAGCAGATTGATCGCTTGGCGCGTCTGAACCAAGCTGATTGGGATACGCTCAAAAGAATGCTATCAGAAAAAAAGCTCTCTATCGTATCAAAAGAGCTGCCTACCTCATATATAGCGCTTCAACCTGAACGCAGCACTGAATTTATGAG
>NZ_JCACRX010000004.1:0-5337 GCF_059072655.1 Psychrobacter sp. H27
TCTGCGTCCAGCTCTGCGGTTCGAGTAGTAAACATGATGTGAGCGTGGAAGTTGCGAGGATCTGCCCCTCGATCAACTTCTTTTTGGGTCGGTTGATGGATAGCGCAATCGGCAATCGTGCCGTAACGATCCGCAAGCGTTTGGGCGAAGGTATGCGCTAGCTCTTTGCGGTTTTGCTCGTCCAGCTCATACGGTAAATTGATTAACCATTCACGAGCCACACGCGCATCTTTTCTTTTTTCGGCAGCTTCCGCTTTGTTCCATAAATCACTACGATCAATATCAGCATTGGCAGCAGCCAATGCTGACGGTAAAATGATATCCGCACTCATTACCCCATGCTTTTTTGAGTAATCGTGGGTCTTACCATAGCGTTTATCTTCTAGCTCAACACCTGCGCGATAGCTTGCACTGGCAACAGCACTTTGTCCGTTACTTCGAGATATTGATTTAGTCGATGCGATAAAAATAGCCATTACTAAAAGCTCTATTTTTTAGTTTTTAGCACTACGTCTTTTCATAGTGTTGGGGGTGTGGGGGCTTTGCCCCTGCCGATGTTTTGATTTTATAAATGTGTGTCCGATAGGACTAGACATTTGTAAAGTCGAAAACTCGCACTTAGTCAGTGGGACGCAACCATCTGTCGAATAACTATATCATAAACTGTTGTTAGCTATTGGCGAAGTTGCTATAGTCAGGTGAGTAAAAAAATTAATGATATAAGGGTATGATATGAGCTTACTAGGTGGTAATGATTTAAAAGAACAGCAGAAGATTAATGATCTTGAGCTTAAGATAAATAGAGAAAAACAGAAGTTAGATAAGAAGCTGACAAGGCAAAAAATACTACTCGGTGCTTTTCTAGTAGATGCTTTAGAGAATGATTCAGTGGGGGGCTTAAAGAAATACACAGCTGATAATCTGTTAGATTTTTTGAGCAGACAGACAGATAAGGAGTTGATGGCAGATTTGGTAAAGGGGCTTGGTGGTAAGGTTGTTACTGGGAATAACGATGAAAACAAGATAAAGGAAGGTTAATGGATAACGATTTACTTAAGAGATATCGTGAGTATGCAAATTCTGATGAAGCTTGTGCAGTGCTCTTTGTAAAACAAAATCTTTCACAATCAGAAGGGCATTGGGTTGATATAGCCCATTGTCAACGCTATGAGATGTCTGACGACAAGTTACATTTTCGCTTAGTAGTAGGAGCTATTTATCAAAGGAAGATAAAACCAAAATACCCTCCAAAAACAGAATATTTTACTCATGGAAAGTTTGATGATCGACGTTATTATTTTGCTGTAAGAGCGATTACTTGGGCAACTGCTCATGAAGACATAAAACAGCAAAAGCTTGCAGGAGTGGTTGCGAAGAAATTTAGAATAACTGGAGTAAGCTACGATAAGAATAAAGATAACAAAGGGTATTTTAGGAGCGATGCGCCCCCTGAGATTAAAGCGCTCGCCAATAATCTTTTAGATAAAACCAATCCACTTTGGGATAGGGCTATGGGTTATATTAATGAGCCAGAGTTTGTTTATAAGATAAAGAGCATTGAGGTAGATTAGCAGTTCGGTTCCCTAGTGAGGACTTGAATCTTCGGCTGTAGGCTAGTGGTAGCGATGGTTCGAGTTGTTGGAGTAACAGCAGTGTACTTCGTTGTGTACATGTAGTGAGCTTTTGGATCATTATTTTTATTTACCATATATGAGCTTAGCGTGAGAATACGACGTGCTTGCGTCCTTCCATCATTACTAATGAATAGACTAATAGATAAAAGTTTGACAAAAAACCTAAGAAAATATTTATTATAATGAAATATTCAGAACCCACTAGAAAGCTTCTCATGATTCTTGAGTTTCCCGCTGAGGTAAAGCCAAAGAACATAAACCAACCTATATTTATAAAAAGTAATATTAATGCAGTTATAAGAATAGTTCTTTTGGGATTTTCACCGACTGCATGATTTAACTTATCTGGGTTTTTTGCCGCTAGTTTAAATTCCCTGACAACTTTGTTTGATACCCCTTTCATGAAATAAGTGAGAGTAATTATAAAAAATATTAATACAAAATATAGTAGAACTGCATCGTTCAGCAACCTTATTCTACCCGAAGCTAATTCCATTGATTGTGCAAAGGGAGTAATACCTTGATAGTTTTTGAACTTGGAGCCTAGTATTAAAGAAGTGAAAAAAATTGCAAAAAATCCATAAAAATAAGCATAATTAAAGGGCGATAAATCGTTTAATAGATTAACCATAGTTTTATGAGAAATATAATGATGATCTTCTGTCATTTTTTATGTTCACCTTAATTTTTTTAGGCTATACCCCAAGGGAACCAGCTATTTCACCCTTCAAACCTATTAACAGACCACTTAAAACAGACTGCTATAATGGAACCACTTATAACGTTCTGTTTTAGGTGTTTATCGGATTGGGAACTCATAGCCTGCCAACAATAGATATTTGCGCCATTCTTGACGCTTCTTATCGTCTTGCAATCCTTCCTCAATCCATGTAACTACTTCTCCACGGCTCTTGCCATAAGTCTGTGCGCTATAGTCTCTAGTAAAATCAAAATGATTTGCTAGCTTATTAGCAAATGTATTTCGTTGTGGTGCGCTCATTGTAGGTATAACTTTGGGTGTACGCTTAGTGATCGGCTTATCAGCACTGGCGGTCTTATTAGTATCTTTGTTGGTATCTTTAATAATAGGCTTCGTTGTCTGCTTAAATTTAAATTTGAAAATAAAGCCTACAACCTTGCGCCCTTCCTTGTACTGGTCATAGCTCACAGTTATATCAGTATGTTCATTAATTTGTTTAATTGCTGGCTCTAACGCTCTAGCCTTAAAATTCGTTATTCTCACATATTCATCGTCAGCGATATCAAACCTATGTCTTAACTCGTGATATGGGATTGAAGGGACTACTTTAGAATTCCGCCACTGCATCATCATTTCATAGAGACGATGAGCATAAACACTTGTTAACGGAGCTTTTTGCTCAAGGTGATAGCGTGAGAAGTTACCTCTTAACTTTCCTGCAAGGCTAATCAGATCAGGAGTAAACGCTAATTTAACTAGCCCCTGACCTTCTATATAAGCTATGTTCCAAACCCATCGAGACTTCCGATGCTCTTGATGACTTGGAAACTGTTCGCTTTGAACGCTATATGTGAAATATCTAACGAATAATTTTTCGCTAGCTTCTCTCAAGGCTGTATAAGCTGTTTTCATATCAACCCCGTACATCTTGGCATATTCATCTGCTCTAACTTCTACAAACTCGGACATAGTCGTTAGCTGTTTCTCACTTTCTTCGTAAGTCGTTAAGTCAGCTAGAGCTATATCAAGCAACCTTATTTCTTGAACCGTAAGAGAATAACTAGCTTCAATCAACGAATTACTTTTGACTACCATGTCTGAGATTTTTTTCATTGCTACACACCCTAAAAAGCATTTAACTACATACTATAACAATAATGTAGTTAAATAGCTTGGATTTGTAGTCATTAAACCTTGGATTTGTAGTCATTAAACCTTGGATTTGTAGTCATTAAACCTTGGATTTGTAGTCATATAGCCTCTGAAGCCTATATATATAAATGGTTTGAAGGTGTTTAAAATCTTTTAAAATCTTTTAAAATATCTTAAAAGGAATTAAAGGGGTTAAAAAAGAATAAAAAAATGATTTACTAGCGACTCAAACCGTGACTTCGAGTAACAGTTCCATTTTGATAGTGATTGAATGAGTTTATACCGCGCTGTATTGCCGTATTTTGGTCTTCAGATAACTCTGAGCTATATTGTTCAATAAAACTGTTTAAAGACGTTCTGAGCGCATCTGAGTGCTTCTCACGTTCGTTAGATGGTAGCTTGTGAACATCGAAAAGCGCATGTTTGAATTGTATACACGTGAAATTGATTGTATCTGCTCGATGTAGCTTGGCAGCCTCCTTAGCTTCATCAGCTCTATTATCATTAGCGATATAAGAATCTAGAGCTTCTAAATAACTAAACGATGAAATAATATCCCTAGCCATTTCTCCAACATCACCACCTTTACCGCCTAACTTTTCTATAAGACTAGCGTTAAACTCTGTACGCTTATCATCTATCTGCTTTTTGAAACGCTCAAAGTCTTTAACCACGTTGTTATAATGCTCTCGCTCAGCTGCTGGGTTTTTGATTAAGTTAACTATTGGTTTGTTCTGATTTACAAAATCAGCTGTGAAGTGACTAGCAATGTCTCTACTGCTTACTCTGTAATCACGTGATTTCTGCAAGCCTAATGATTGCGCGAAGTTATCTAGCTTTTCAATCTGTCTTTTATCGTATTTATCGGGATAATCTTCTGCTGTTTCGTAACTTTCCCAACGAATACGGTTGTTAATATCATTTCGTGTCAATAATTTACTAGCCAAAAACAGTTTTATACGTTCAGCATACTGATGGATTCTCTCATCTCGGTAAGAGTGTTTTCTAGCGTCTTGATCAACTCGTCTTTGCTGCTGATCAAGCTTAGAAGCTCTTTCTCGTCGTGCTGCGTCATTGAATGGGCTTGGGGCTGCTGTATAGATTGTTCCAATTCTGCCTGCAAGCTGCTGTTTGCTATCCTCAAGTCGTCGTTCGCTGTACTCAACTCGTTGTTTGCTGTCATCAACGTGCTCGATGATGTCGCTAATTCTTTCAAGCGACCACGTATCACCTCGCTGCTCTCCTTGAGTGCGCTGTTTGTTGAACTCAACTCGCTGTTTACTGTCATCAATTCTTCGTTTAACTGTGTTAATTCTGATATTACCGACTCCAACTTCGTATTCGCTAATATCAAGTCTGTATTTAATATCTTTAAATCGTTGCTCATTTTGTTCTCGCTCGTTGTTAGCGCGACTTTCAAAGATTATCTTGTCAGCGGCAGCATTCACTTTTTGATTTTTGGTAAGCTCAACGCTCCAAACCAGCTCGTTACGCTCATTGATTATTTCATTGATGGTGCCAAGCTCTGTTGCCGGTGTTTTATCAATCTCGTAATGCTCACCCTTTGCTTTGGCTTTCTCTGCTTTTCTGAGTTCTTGCTCATATTTTTCACGTTCTAGCTTGGTAGCGACTGCCCCCATTTTGAGCTGTGGCTCAATATCAATCCCTTGTTCGGCATAGCTGCGTGAATCAATCAGATCATGATTAAACTCGGCTAGTTTTTCGTTGGCGATCTGCTCCCAAATTTGGCGCACCTCTTTAATCTCATGACTGACACGCTTAAGCCCTAGCGTTAGGCGCTTGGTATCTGATAGCTCGATAGTTGCCTTATCTGTCAGTATGATTTGATTA